>CAWADP010000028.1:0-205613 GCA_963780805.1 uncultured Alphaproteobacteria bacterium | reverse complement strand
CACACCCCGACGTATTGGAAAACCGCTTCAAGCAGAGCGAATTCGCCGCCGACCTCACCGCCGTCGATCTCGGCCGCGCTGCGCCGGAGTACTTGAACCCTGCCGATTTCTTTCGGATCAGCTTCCTGACCGAAGGCATAAAGAAGGTGCTGACGCTCGCCGCCGAACGCCTGGCCGGCAGCGGGGGCGAGCCGGTGATCGGCCTGCAAACCGCATTCGGTGGCGGTAAGACCCACACCATGCTGGCGATCTGGCATCTGGCCGGGGTGTCTGATCCGCGGTCGCTGGCGGGTGCCGATGCGGTGGTGAGCGAAGCGATTGCGCGTGCCTGGAAGCCCGCCCAGCGTTACGTTCTGGTGGGCACCGGCATAGGCGCTAAGGCGATGCCCAACAATGAGCGAATCGGGTGGGCGAGCAGAGGGGCGAGTGCGAACGGGGTGGATTCCGGCGCGGACACGCAGCGGTTAAAATCGGCAGATGGTCGACCCAGCAGCAATTCGCGAGCGGTTTGCCGCGGTTGGTCGCGGCCTGAATGAGCGGGCACGTCGGCTGTTCGCGGCGGCGGAAGCGCGAACGGCGGGCTATGGCGGCATCGCCGCGTCTTCGCGGGCGACAGGGGTCGCACGAAGTACCATCGGCCGCGGGCTGAAGGACCTGGACGATCCCGCCTCGCTGTCGGGCGAAGTACGCCGGCCCGGTAGCGGCCGGCCGGCACTGACGAAGACGGATGCGACACTGCTGGAAGACCTGCGTCAGTTGCTGGAACCGGCGACCAAGGGCGACCCGATGCGGCTGCTGCGATGGGTTTCGAAGAGCCATGCGAAGCTGGCAGCGGCGCTGTGCGCAATGGGGCACCGGGTCAGCAAGAGCACCGTCCCGAAACTGCTGGCAGCGCTGCAATACCGCCGGCAGGTAAATCGCAAGACCTTGGAGAGTAGTCGCAACCCCGACCGGGACGCGCAGTTCGAGCATATCAACACCGCGGCGATCGCCATGCAGGCCGCCGGCAAGCCGGTCATCTCGATTGACACGAAGAAGAAAGAGCCAATCGGCCCCTACAAGAACGCCGGCAGCGACTACCGGCCGAAAGGCTGCCCCGAGCAGGTCAAGGTACATCAACTTCGTCGACGCCGAACTCGGTAAGGTCGTGCCGTACGGTGTGTATGATATCACGGCCAATGCCGGCTGCGTAAGCGTGGGCATCGACAACGATACGGCGCAATTCTCGGTCAACTCGATCCGCCGCTGGCTGCACCTGATGGGCCGGGAGAGGTATCCGGACACCGACAAACTCATGATCACTGCGGATGGCGGCGGTTCCAACGGATCGCGCGTGCGGCTGTTCAAGGTCGAACTGCAAAAGCTGGCCGACGAAACCCGACTGGCCCTGCAAGTTTGCCATTACCCGCCGGGGACATCGAAGTGGAACAAGATTGAACACCGGCTGTTCTGCCACATCACCGAGAATTGGCGGGGAACGCCACTGACCAGCCAACTCGCGGTTGTCGAACTCATCGCCGCCACCACGACTAAGGCCGGCCTGACGGTGCGGTGCGAGCTCGACACCCGGACTTACCCAAAGGGCATCAAGGTCAGTGAGCAGGAAATGGCCAGCCTAAATATCAAATGTGACGCCTTCCACCCGGAGTGGAATTACACCATTTCCCCCAGGCCGCCTTAACGCGGTAATTGTTGGGCGTCGCCTAACCAGCGCCTTTCGCGTGATGGACACCAGCCATCGCTCTACACGCCCTGGGGCGTCATGGCATGGCGGCTGGCTGGTCAGCTTGGCCTTGATCTGCTGGCCCGAGGCGGAGGCGACACGCTCCCCCCCAGGATCGGAACTATTGGTGTCACTTCTGGAACTGGCAGCGCCGTGCCTGATCCTGTTCGATGAACTGGTGGCCTATGCCCGCGTGCTGCCCGGCCCGGCGTTCGAGCATTTCCTCAATTTCATCCACTCCTTGACGGAAGCCGCCAAGATGGTGCCCGGCGCGCTGGTGGTGGGTTCCTTGATCGAGATGGACCGCGAGGCCGGGGGCGCGCATGGTATTGAGGCCCTCCGCCGCCTGGAGGGGATTTTCGGCCGCGTGCAATCGACCTGGTTCCCGGCGCAGGGGCATGAGCAATACGAAATCATCCGCCGCCGCCTGTTCCAGGAATTGGACACCGAGGGCATCCGTGGCCGCGACGCGACCGTGAAGGCGTTCGCCGATCTGTATCGCGCCAACCGCAGCGATTTTCCCTCCGAAGCGAGCGAGGGGAAGTACCGGGAAGCTCTGTCGCGGGCCTATCCGATCCACCCGGAACTGTTCCGCTTGTTCTCCGACGTGTGGGTGCCGGCGGCGAACGAGAAGTTTCAACAGACGCGCGGCATGCTGCGGCTGATGGCCAATGTGATCTACGCGCTCTGGCGTGCAGACGACGCGAATCCGCTGATCCTGCCCGGCTCCCTGCCGCTGGCGGCCGCGCGGGTGCGCGGTGGCGTGCTGGAACCGCTGCAACCGCGGTATGCCCAAATCCTGGAAGCGGAGGTCGAGGGCAGCGCGGCCCGGCCGCAGATCGTGGAAGCGCAACTGGGCACCATTCCCTTTTCCGCTAGCGCTTCTTTTTGCCTCCGGACCTACGCAGCGACCCTCCTAAGATCCTGATCCGACTGGATTTCCAGCGCTTCCAGAGGGCTCTGGCGCAGGGGCGGCTACTACGTCGGGCTTCCGATATCGGCCAGAGCGTGATGGTATTTTTGATGGTATCCGACCCCCCTGATGGTATCGTCGCTCCGACGACGAGGTCAGCTGCCATGCCGCTCACAGACGCCAAGTGCCGATCCGAACCACCCCAGGTGAAGCTCAAGAAGCTGGTGGACGGCGGTGGTCTCCAGCTCTGGGTGCAGCCGAGCGGCGCGCGGCTGTGGCGGCTTGCCTACCGCTTTGCGGGAAAGCAGAAGCTGTTAGCTCTCGGCGTCTACCCATCCGTGTCTCTCGCCAAAGCCCGCCAGGCCAGAGACGAGGCGAAACGGCTGCTTGCGCAAGGCTTGGACCCTTCCAATGAACGCAAGCAGCGTGCGCAAGCGAAGGCGAACGCGCCGACGTTCCGTGCTTTGGCTGACGAGTATCTGGCAAAGCTCAAGCGGGAAGCGCGGGCTGACGCTACCCTCACCAAGACGGAGTGGCTGCTGGCGTTCGCCAAGGCTGAGTTCGGCGATGAGCCAATCGCGGATGTGAGCGCTCCGATGGTCCTTCGGGTGCTTCAGAGGTTAGAGGCACGCGAGCGTTATGAATTTGCGCGCCGGCTTCGCTCCACGGTCGGCAGCGTTTTTCGATATGCAATAGCGACTGCTCGTGCTGAGTTTGACCCAACGTATGCGCTGAAGGGTGCCCTCACTCAGGTTGTAGCAACGCCGCGCGCAGCCATCACAAATGGCCTGCAGTTTGGCGCTCTACTTCAGGCGATCAACAATTTTGACGGGCAGCCCGGCACACGCATCGCGCTGCAGCTACTCGCCCTGCTGTTTCCCCGACCCGGGGAGCTTCTGCTGGCAACCTGGAGCGAGCTCGACCTGGAGCATGCAGCTTGGAGCATACCCGCCACGAGAATGAAGATGCGTCGAGCTCACAAGATCCCGCTTCCATCTCAAGCCCTCGAACTGCTTTCTTCACTGCGCCGCATCTCAACGGGTGATTTGCTGTTTCCTAGTGTGCGCTCCGCTTCAAGACCGATTTCTGATGGCACCCTGAACGCGGCACTTCGGCGTCTTGGATATGCGAAAGATGAGGTCACCGCGCACGGGTTCCGCGCGACTGCCTCAACCCTGCTCAACGAATTGGGCCGATGGCACCCAGATGCTATCCAACGCCAACTTGCCCATGTCGAAGGCAACGACGTCCGTGCAGCATATTCGCGCGGCGACTACTGGGAACAGAGAGTGTCAATGATGCAGTGGTGGGCTGACGAGCTAGATAGACTGCGAGAATCAGTGATGCGCAATTTCAGGCACACACTCGCAGCATAAGTGGCGGTCAGGTGCTTTTCAGTCGCGTTATCGTTTCCTGTAACGTGTTGATAAATACGGAAACTTCTCAACGACGGACGACTAGTAGCAAGGCGCCAGCAAGTCTCAGGACAGGTCTCGCTCAAATCCTCATCGCCGAGGGTGGACCGCCGGTCACGCCTGACCAGGCTTCCTTGACCCTCCGACAAGCGTTCCGTCGGATGCGATCCCTGCCGAGGTTGGGGGGCGCGGGGTTCGGAATACTCCCGGGTGCCCTCCCTGAACAAGCGCAAAGCGGGCTTAAAGGCGGCTGACGCCGGGGCCGCGCAAACGCTCCGGCCTCTGCTCAGCACCGTGCAGCAGCCGGCCAGACGGTCCCAGAGCAATCCAGCACCGAGGAGGACTTTGCGGCATGCGCGGATCCGGCCTCCGGCCGGGAGTCCGCTTGGCGCCCAAGCACCAACCCGCTCCGCGGGATTGGTGGTGCGGGTGAGTTATATCGGCACCCGAACCATTGACCGGTGAAGCAAGCAAGGTTGGGGCGCTGCCCCAAACCCCGCCAGGGGCCGAGCCCCTGGACCTCAATACTTATGCGCGTTTTCGATGAAGGTCTTGAGCCGGGCGTAGTTGCCTCCCGAGCATGGAGTTCCCTTCATCATGAGAGGAACTTCCGATGCCTGTTTCAACGATCGACCGCCCCGTCAGTGCGCTGCGGCAGCGCATGATCGAAGACATGGCGATGCGCGGCCTGCGATCCGATACGCAGCACGAGTATATTCGTTTTGTGCGCAGCTTCGCAGCCTTCCTGGGGCAACCGCCCGATACGGCAACGGCTGAGGATATTCGCCGGTTTCAGGTCCACCAGCGCGAGAGCGGGGTACAACCACCCACGATCAACTGTTCCGTCTCGGCGCTGCGCTTCTTCTTCACCGTAACGCTCGACCGGCCAGACCTGTCGCGGCGCCTGGTCCTGGCGCGCTATCCACGCAAACTGCCAGCGGTGCTGAGTGTCGAGGAAGTCGGCCGGCTGCTCGAGGCGGCACCAGGCATCAAATACAAGGCCATCCTTGGCACCGCCTATGGCGCGGGCCTGCGCGTTTCGGAAGTCGCCAGCCTCAAGGTCGATGATATCGACAGCACGCGCATGCTGATCCGGGTCGAACAGGGCAAGGGACGCAAGGACCGCAACGCCATGCTGTCACCCCAGCTGCTCGCGCTGCTGCGGCTGTGGTGGAAGGAAGGCAAGCGGCGCAGCGTCATGCTGCCGCATGGCTGGCTGTTCCCCGGACGCAGTGCCACCGATCCGATCTCAACCCGGCAGCTCAACCGCGCAACCCATGAGGCAGCCGAAGCAGCCGGGATCAGGAAGCGCGTGTCGCCCCATACGCTGCGCCACAGCTTCGCCACCCATCTGCTGGAACAGGATGTCGATATCCGCGTGATCCAGGTCCTGCTGGGGCACAGCAAGCTTGATACGACCGCGCTCTACGCGCGGGTTGCGACCAAGACGATCCGCTCGGTGACCAGTCCTCTGGAGCGTTTGGCGTTGTTGATGCAGGGTAAGGATCCCGGCGGCTGAAGCGGCTTGCGCACCTCGATCGAGGTCGCCGATATCTTCCGAGCTGAAGGGCCCGGCTATCGTGCCGCCCAGGCCGGCCACCTGAACCTGACCCAGCTCAAGGTCATGTCGGCGATCGAGAACTGCCGCACGGCAGCACTCGGCGGTCACGTCGATGCCTGCGAGGACTGCGGGCATCGGCGCATTGCCTATAATAGCTGCCTTATGGGCGGATCCGGTAATGGGGAGCTGGCGTGCCAGAATGGGGATTTTTTGGTGAATTGCAGCGGTTTTTGTCTCCATAACCGCGCGCTCCTGTGCCTCCGTCGGCTCGGCCATCGATGGCCGGTCACAAACGGGGACAAACATGTTGGAGACCTACTTCTCGGCATCGAAGCTGCTGGGACATCTGCGGAGCGGGCCAAGCGGACCATATCTTGACGGTTTCGCGGCCGCGCTCGAGCGGCAGGGCTATAGCGCCGACATAGCCGTGCGATATTTGCGAGCGGCAGCGCACCTCGGCCATGTCGTGGCTCGGCAAGGGAAACTGCCGAGCGACATTGAGCTGGTGGTGTTCAGCGAGCACCTGCGCATGTGTCGATGTCCGCGCGCGATGGGAGGACGACGCAACCACCACACCATTTTTGGCGCCAGGCTGTTCGCCCGGTACCTTGTCGAAATCGGTGTTTGCCAGCCCGCTGCCGCCGCATTGCAGCATGACGACCCGTGCCTGGTGGCTGGCTTCAAAGTGTGGCTGCGCAAGCACCGCGGGGCAGCCGATCGCACCATCAAGCTCTATGCCCGCGACGCCGCTCACTTGATGGCGGCGCTCGGGGAAGACCCAGAAAGGTGGGAACCAGCCGCTATTCGCGGCTTTTTCCTGGACCGTGCGAGCCATTGCGGCAATGGGACCATCGAGAAGTTGACGACAAGCCTGCGCGCGTTCCTACGGTATCTTGCGGTCAAAGGCTGCTGCCAAGAAGGCCTCGCCGATGTTGTACCTGGCTATGCCCATTGGCGGCTTGCTGACCTGCCGCGGTATCTGACGGCGGAGCAGGTGGACCGGCTGATCGTGGCCTGCGATGGCGAAGTCGTCGCGCACCGGCGGGATCGAGCCATCGTGCTGCTCTTGGCACGTCTCGGGCTGCGAGCCGGCGACGTAGCGCAACTCCGCCTCGACGACATCGAGTGGGAGACGGGCTCGCTGCGGGTCTCGGGCAAGTCGCGCTACGAGGTGCGTCTGCCGCTTCCGCAGGACGTCGGGGATGCGATCGCCGCCTACCTCGCGTGCCGCACTTCGACCTGCCCGAGCAATCACGTGTTCCTGCGCAATATCGCGCCCTTTAGACCGTTCCGGGACGGCAGCGGCATCTCGTCGGTTGTGAAGTACCTCATGCGACGGGCTGGCATCGTGACGCCAGTGAAGGGCGCACACGTCCTGCGACACACGGCAGCCACCGAAATGCTGCGTCATGGCGTTCCGCTCGAGAAAATAGGGTTGGTCCTGCGGCACCGGGGCATCGACACGACCGCCCATTATGCCAAGGTCGATGTCACGCTCCTGAAGCAAATCGCACAGCCCTGGCCGGGAGTTCTCTGATGTTGAAGGCCATCGAGACTTATCTGGCGCTGCGCCGTGTCACTGGCTTCGCGATGTTAAACGCGGAATACCTGCTCAAGAGCTTTGCCGCCTTTGCGATCGAGCGCGGGCAAACCCATGTCCAGACGCAAACCGCAATCGATTGGGCAGCACGCGGACCGTCTGTTGCGCAACGCGACGCCCGGCTGAAAGCCGTCTGCCGCTTTGTGCGTCATGTCCGGGCTGAAGACCCCCGGCATGAGCTGCCACCGACTGATCACTTCGGTGCTCGCAAGACGCGGCGCTCACCGCATATCTACTCAGCAGCAGAAATCGATCGCCTGATCGAATCTGCCCTTCAGCTTCGACCCAAAGGCAGCTTGCGCTCACGGACCTACGCGGCACTGATTGCACTGCTCGCGATCACCGGGTTGAGGATCTCCGAAGCGCTGAAGTTGACAGTCGCCGACGTGACGCACGACGGCCTGCTGATCCGCGAGACCAAGTTCCGAAAAACCCGCCTGGTGCCACTGCACGACACGGCAGTAGCAGGCTTGAAGCGCTATCTAGCGCGTCGCAGCCCCAGTTCCGATACTGATCCTGTGTTCGCTGACGCGTGTGCTCTGCCTCTGCACTACATTAGAGTCAAAGAGACCTTCGACAGGCTGGCCGTCAGGGCAGGTATCGCATCGGTGGCAAAGCGCCGCCCGCGTCTGCACGACCTGCGGCACACGTTTGCAGTGCGCGCGCTGCAGGGCAGTCCGATGGGTCGAAGCCGCAGCGGCCCACATATGGTCGCGCTTGCAACCTACATGGGGCACGTCAACATCTATGCAACCTACTGGTATCTGGAGGCCACCGCCGACCTCATGCGTGACGTCGCCACGGCCGGTGAAGAGTTCATGGTCGAGGGGAGGCAGCCATGACGCCGATTGCTCCCCTCATCGAAGCGTTCCTCGGTGAGACACTCGCCCGCCAGCGGGGAGTTAGTCGGCATACGTGCGACTCCTATGCTCTGAGCTTCCAGTTGCTCTTCATGTTTGCTGCAAAGAGATTGAAGGTCTCGCCATCGGCACTGACGCTGGAGCAACTCGACGCCAGCCTCATCAGCACCTTCCTGGAGTACCTCGAGGACGAGCGCAAGAACGTGCCGGTGACGCGCAATGTCCGGCTGGCGGCCATCAAGTCGTTCTTCCACTTCCTCGAATACAGGCAGCCGGCAGCCCTGGAGCATGTCCGCCGCGTCCTGGCGATCCCGTTCAAGAAAACGGATCAGCGTTTGGTCCCTTATCTTCTTCGGGAGGAGATGCAAGCAGTGCTCGACGCTCCGGACCCCGCCACGCGCGATGGCATCCGCGACCGGGCCATGCTGCATCTGGCAGTTTGTGCGGGTCTGCGCGTGTCCGAGCTGACGGGATTGAAGCTCGAGGATATTGACCTGTCGTCGGCGAGCATTCGCGTTCTTGGTAAGGGACGGCGGGAACGGACGCTTCCCCTGTGGAAGACTACGGCCGCAGCCCTGCGCGCCTGGTTCGCCGTTCGAGGGCGGGTCGCAGCACCCGAGGTGTTCGTCAACGCCCGGGGAGAGCCGCTGAGCAGATGGGGCTTCGCCTATCTGCTCAAACAGCATGCAGCAACCGCCGCTCGGGTGCATCCCGGCCTCGACAAGAAACGCATCTCGCCCCACGTGCTCAGGCACACATGCGCGATGATCATCCTGCAAGCAACACAGGATATCCGTAAGGTGTCGCTGTGGTTGGGGCACGCCACTCTGACGACCACTGAAATCTACACGCGCGGCGATCCAACAGAGAAGCTCGAAGCCATGGAATCAATTGTTCCACCGCATTTGCGGCGCGGCGTGTTCCAGCCGTCCGACAGGTTGATCGCGCTCCTCAAGCGTCCTTCGTAATGGTGAGTTGGAGCGGCGGCGGTGGACATCATAGCGCGATCAAGTCGCTGCCAGCTCCCCATTACCGGATCCGCCCATAATGCTCCAATTGCACCATCCGGTGCACCGGCATCCCGCCTTGCGATGGCGCAGGCTATCGCCACCGGGACGGGTCCATCTCTCCCGGCGTTCCGGCCAAACACACCAGGCGATGTCAGGCTGGCGATGTTGCAGGACGATCGGGGGCGGCTGCTGGCGGTCCTGCTGGGCAAGCCACTGGGCAAGCTGCTGCGCAGCCTGCTGGGATGCCTGTCGGGCAAGCTGATGGCGGTCCGTCAGGGATGCCCTCAGCAGCCCCGCAGACGCCTCTCCAGGCCACCCAAGGCGACCCCACGGAACTGCGGCGCAGGCGTTCCGAACGGCGACTCAGGCGGCCCCTGTAGGGGCGCCGGTAGGGCTTCCGATGAGTGGTCCCGCTGGCCATCCGACGAACCCATTGTGGGAACGGCTGACGGCCTACCGGGACCCGAACGTTACCCGGCAACAGGTCCGCGACGCGGGGGCTTCGGTTTACAGCCCAGAGCAAATCGCGGCGCTGGACGCCACCGGGGCTTTCCCGAATTGGGCGGCGATGCAGCAGACGCTCGCGCCAATCCAGCAGAGGCTTCAAACAGACGCGTTGCTTCAGGCGGCTGGAGTGAACCCTAGGGCAACCAAAGGGGCTGGGCAGTCCGGCATGGTGGACGCCCAAGGCAACGTGATCCGGTCGATGCCAGCCTATAACGGTGACGGCCCGGCCTATCACAACGGCGTCGTGGCTCCCTTGGCGCGGGCTGCAACTGCTGCCGGTCTCCCTGGAGCGGCGTCGGCTGTGATCGACGTCGGCAACACTCACAGCAAGAACGCCGCTGAGACGATCCTAGCCAAGCGGGCGAAGGCGAATGGGTATCTTGATGCGATGCCACCCGCTATCGCCTCAGTTCCTGCTGAACAACTCCCTTATTCAACACGGCTGAACCAGGGACACTCAGGGGGCGGCCTGACGATTACGCGTCAGGCTGCCTTTGGGGTCGTTCCCGGTGCGGGTGCGAGTCGTCAGCCCGCCCTACAAACCAGCCTAACGCTTGGGCTTCCTAAGCGCGGACCACCTAAGTCTTGCGTTCCAAGAGTTGAGAGGGATGACACCCGTCGGCGCAGGATTGCTGTTTCTGCCGATGACTTTGATGCTTGCGTTTGGCACCAGCGTAGGCGCGAAGCTCCTCAAGAAGTCGGATCCATTTGGCCCCCAGATCTGGGGACACGCGGCCTCAGCCCTGGGCGCGATTGCGCTTGCCGTGGTTGGGTTTGATCGCAGCCTGGTCGCCATCGCCGTACCCCTCGGCATCGTTGGCCTTGGCGGTGGCATCACGACGCCTTCGATGAACCTCTCCGCTCTGGACGCGGTTGAGCGTGAGCGCAGCGGCCTTGCCTCCGGCATCCTAAACAGTGCTCGACAGACAGGGGGCGTCATCGGCGTCGCCTTACTTGGCGCCCTCATCGGTGGGCCGGCGACGGCGACGGGAGCAAGGTGGGCGGCTGTTGCAGCGGCCGTCTCACTGGCGGGCGCTTCGGTTCTTGCGGCCGTGATCGCGCGAAAGTCCCGTTCGTCTGCGGCGACGCCGGTTGAACTTCAGTGACGGACGTTCCGCCCGGACTGGATTGGGCAGAGACAGCACCTCAAGGCGCCGATGGACAGCAGTCGGGCCAATCCCCTTGTGCTCCAAGACCGTACCGGCGGGGCGCTGGCGACAGCCGCCGATCGCGCGGCCTAAGCTAGAGCGCGGCGGCTGTCAGACGGTCTCGAAGACGCGGAACAACGAAATCGACGAAGGCGCGCAGCTTGAGCGGCAGGCGGCTTTGCCTCGCGTAGACCAGATGCACCGGACGGGGGGTGGGCTCGTAGGCTTCGAGCAGCAGTTGCAGCCGGTCGTCGCGCACATAGTCGACGACCTGGTAGGAATTGGTCCTGACCACCCCCGCGCCTGCCAAGCCCGCATCGATCGCCGCGTCGATGGTGCTGACGCTGAGACGCGATCTGAGAGGTACGGCGACCTCGTTCCCGTCCGACCAGTAGCGCCAGGTGGTGGGGGACGACACGCTCTCGAACGAGATTACATCGTGGTCGGCGAGATCCTGCGGAACCGCCGGCGCCGCGCGCGAAGCGAGATAGGCGGGGCTTGCGCACGTTACCCGGCGGACTGCGCCCAGCCGGGTTGCGATCAGGCTGCTGTCCGGCAGGTCGCCGATGCGTAGGGCGACGTCGACCTGGTCGTCGAGGAAGTGGGCCACGCGGTCGGTCAGCATCAGTTGGACGGAAACTTCGGGGAACGCCGTGAGGAAGGTGGTGACGACAGGCAGGACGTGCAGCCGGCCAAACATGGTTGGGGCGGTGACGACAAGGTCGCCCTTGGGCTCGGTGTACTCGCCGGCCGCGGCGCGCTCGGCCTCGTTCAGTTGCTCCAGGAGCGTCTTGGCCGACGTGACGTAGGTCCGGCCCGCCGGCGTCAGTTCAAGGCCTTTGGACGAGCGGATCAGGAGGTCCGCCTTCAGGTGGGTTTCGAGCTCGGATACCTTGCGGCTCACGGTGGCGAGCGGCTGGCCGAGTTTGCGGCTGGCCTTGGAGAGGCTGCCGCACTCCACCGCGGTGAGCATCACCTGCATCGCGTCCAGACGATCCATAAGCCTACCAGAATGTGGAATGTCGTCTCTCTATCTTAGCCGCTTCCCACAAAAACTGGGAGCCGCAAAAGAGAGCTTTCGCGAGCAGGCGCAGCTCTCAGCGCTCACTTTCAGTTCAGGACGTGTTCCAATGTCTGCCGTCACCCGTCAGCGCACATGCTTGGTGCAGGGCCGAACGATCAGCGACCGCGAGGCCGGCGATGTCTCGGCCCCGTATCCTTCTCTCGCACGGTCTTCCAGGCAGCAGCGCGGAATACCACGCGCTGGTTCACGGGCTCGCGGCCTTTCCACTGAATGGGAGGCTGCTTTCCGAACTCAACCGCTGCCCGGTCGGTCCGGAAAAGCCCAGCTCATGGTCGTCAAACAGGGCGGCCGGCGCCGCAAGATCCGGGAGATCGCGTGATGACCGTCCGCTTCAACACAGTCGACGTCGATGGCCTGAAGGTATTCTACCGTTCCGCCGGCGACCCGAGTGCTCCAGTCGTGCTGCTGCTGCACGGCTTCCCCAGCGCCAGCCACATGTTCCGCGACCTGATTCCGGAGCTGGCCGGCAAGTACCACGTCGTCGCCCCGGACCTGCCCGGCTTCGGCATGACCGAGCAACCCGCCCGCGACGTCTTCGCCTACACCTTCGACAACATGACGAAGGTGATCAGCCGCTTCACCGAAGTGCTCGGCCTGAAGCAGTTCGCCATTTACGTCTTCGACTACGGCGCCCCGGTCGGCTTCCGTCTGGCACTGGCTCATCCCGACCGCATCAGCGCGATCGTCTCTCAGAACGGCAACACCTACCTGGAAGGCGTGTCCGAGGCCTTCGCCCCTGTCCAGGCCTACTGGAACGAGCCGACCCAGGCCAACCGTGACGCCTTGCGCGGCTTCCTGGCCCCGCAGACCACCCTCTTCCAATACACCCACGGCGTGAGCGACCCGGCGCTGGTATCGCCCGACGGCCGCAACCTCGACGATTTCTACCTGGCGCGCCCGGGCAACGACGAGATCCAGCTGGACCTGCTCGGCGACTACAAGACAAACGTCGCGCTCTACGGCGACATTCAGGCCTATCTGCGCGACAGGCGGCCGCCGGTGCTGGCCATCTGGGGCAAGAACGACCCCTTTTTCATCCCGCCGGGCGCCGAAGCCTTCAAACGGGACGTCCCGGACGCGGAGGTCCGCTTCGTCGACAGCGGCCACTTCGCCCTGGAGACCCATGCCCGCGAGATCGGTGCGGCCATGCTCGACTTCCTCGCCAGGCACCTGGGCTGACCGTCGCCGAGCGTCCCTCGCGGCGCCCGGCACCCGCTGACCTTCGAGGCCGCTAAGTGTCGACCTCCCCTGACCGAGGCTGAATATGACCGCCACCCCGACAGACATCGTCCGCGACTTCTACCACAAGCTCGCCGCCGGCGACGCCCCCGGCGCCCTGGGCCTGATGGCCCCGGACATCGAATGGATCACCATGTGGCACTACAAGGTCGAAGGCCGCGGCCCCGGCCCCGTCGCCGAAGGCCTGTTCAAGCCCTTGGTGGCTGAGTGGACCAGCTTCTCGCTCGCGCCCACCGAGTTCATCACCGAGGACGAGACCGTGGTGTCGCTCGGCGACTTCAAAGGCGTCCACGGCGGAACCGGCAAGACCTGCGAGGCGCGTTATGCCCACGTCTGGACGGTGAAGGACGGGAAGATCGCCCGCTTCCGTCAGTACATCGACACCTTGGCGGTCGCGGAAGCTCGGCGTCCGTGATCTGACGCCGGCCGGGCCAATCTCCGCGTGCCCGGCCGACCCCCTCTTCCGACAACTTGGCATGAGGACCACGCGATGAGCCGCCCGCCGCTGCCCCCGTTCACCGAAGAGACCGCGATCCAGAAGGTGCGGGCCGCCGAGGACGCCTGGAATACCCGCGATCCGGCGCGGGTGGTCCTGGCCTACACCCCCGACAGCCGCTGGCGGAACCGGGCTGAGTTTCCGAACGGCCGCGAGGAGATCCACGCCTTCCTCACCCGCAAGTGGGCCCGGGAGCTGGACTACCGCCTGATCAAGGAGCTCTGGACCTTCGCCGGGGACCGCATCGCGGTGCGATTCGCCTACGAATACCGCGACGACAGCGGCCACTGGTTCCGCGCCTACGGCAACGAGAACTGGCGCTTCGACGCCAATGGTCTGATGGCCGCGCGCTTCGCCAGCATTAACGAACACCCCATAGAAGAGGCCGAGCGGCATTTCCGCTGGCCCCTGGGTCGCCGCCCCGACGACCACCCGGGCCTCAGCGACCTCGGCCTCTGATGCCAAGCCCGTTGGCGCACTCAAGCCGTTGGCGCACCGGCGATTACCACCCGCAGCCCAAAGGTAACCTGCCATGACCAAGCTGCTCTTCATCCAAGCCTCCCCTCGCGGCGAACAATCCAAGTCGATCCAGGTTGCTCAAACCTACCTCGACGCCCTCAAGGCGACGAACCCGGCGTTGGAGGTCGAGGTGCTCCCGCTCTGGGAGACCGAACTGCCAGCTTTCGACGGCGACAAGGTCGCCGCCAAGGTTAACGTGATAATCGGCCAAGAACAGAACGCGGTGCAGAAGACTGCCTGGGGTCAGATCGTGGAGATCGCCTCCCGCTTCATCAGCGCGGACCGCTACCTGTTCGCGGTGCCGATGTGGAATGGCACGATTCCGTATCGGCTGAAGCACTACATCGACATCATCCACCAGCCCGGTCTCCTGTGGCGCCTGAAGCCTGAGACCGGCTATTTCCCCCTGCTGGAGAACAAGCACGCCACCCTGGTGCTGACCGCCGGCGCCTACGCCGACAGCCTCCCGTCGCCAGCCTTCGGGTTCGACCACCAGTCCACCTACCTCAAGGCCTGGCTCAACCAGGCCGGCGTCACCGCCATCGAGGAGGTAAGATTCCAGCCCACGCTCCTGACGCCAGATCCCCAGGGCGCGTTTGAGCAGGCCAAACAGGCGGCGGTGGACCTCGCCAGGACGCACGCGCGCGTTTGACGTCATTCGAAGGTGTAAGGCGATGAATCCTCAAAAGATTGGAGCTGCAATCCTCGTCGCGACCGCGGTCGCGGGCTCCACGGCGGCGGCAAGCCCCATCCCCTCGACCACGGCGACGACCACCTATCACCGCACCCAGGTCGACGGGGTCGGGGTCTTCTATCGGGAGGCGGGCCCCAAGGACGCGCCCACCATCGTGCTGCTGCACGGGTTCCCGTCGTCTTCGCGGGCGTTCGACACGCTGATCCCGCTGCTGCCGACGCGCTATCACCTGATCGCGCCGGATTTCCCGAGCTTCGGTCAGAGCGACGCTCCGTCGCCGGCAGTTTACAGTTACACCTTCGACCATCTCGCCGAGACAGTCGATGCGCTGCTCGAGCAGCTCAAGATCACCCGCTACACGCTCTACCTGTTCGATTACGGGGCGCCGATCGGTTATCGCATCATGCTGGCCCACCCTGAGCGATTGCACGCGCTGATCGTCCAGAACGGTAACGCCTACAAAGTGGGGCTTGGACCGAAATGGGCGAAGATCGCGGAATTCTGGGCTGATCCGGAGGCGCACCCGGAGGTCGTCGACGCCTTTCTTTCCTATGAGGCGACGAAGCAACGACACCTGGCCGGCACCTCTCATCCGGAGGTTTATGACCCGGATAGCTGGACCGAGGAATTCGCCCATCTCTCGCAACCCGGTCAGCGCGAGATCCAAGCGGCCCTGCTCTACGACTATCGCACGAACGTCGCATCCTACCCCGCCTGGCAGGCCTGGCTTCGCGAGCACAAGCCGCCGACGCTGGTCGTCTGGGGCGCCAACGATCCGTCCTTCATCGCGGCGGGTGCGACGGCCTTCCGCGCCGACCTGCCGGACGCGGAAATTCATCTGCTGGACGCCGGCCACTTCGCGCTGGAGGAGAAGAACGACGAGATTGCCCGCCTCATCCTCGATTTCATGGCGCGCCATCCGGGCTAGGCGTCGAGGTGGCAAACGCAACGCTTTCGTTCATGATTCGATCTGAAAGTTGGCAATATGCATCATCTCACCTGTTCTATCGATGGTGAACCAGCTGTTCTTGTTCTCAACAATCCTCCGCAAAACCGGATAGCGCCGCGGTTGCCATGGCATTGGCCTTAAACCTCCGAACAAGTCTCATCCGAAATGATGAAGGATTAGGGTGTCGTGAACCGCGTCGTCACCGATGCCGGCCTCGTTCAGGAAGCGACTGCGTTCGCCACCAAGCTCGCGTCTGGTGCGACGAAAGCGCATACGGCTCACAAGGCCATGCTTCGCATCTGGGCGACTGGGGCGCTAGCGGCCGCAGACGAAGCGCTGTTCGACATCGGGCTGCCGCTCTTCGACAGCGAGGATGTTAAGTCGGCCCTGCCTGCCGCTATCGCGCACATGCAACGCCCTATATGGAGGTCGAGCCGTGAACCAAGCGCCGTATCAAGCACCTGCGAACGCCGGCTCACCCACACGCGCCGGGCGCCGTCTACACCCGCTGCCCGTGCGGATTATGCATTGGGTCAACGCGGCGGTCATGCTGATCATGATCACGTCAGGCTGGGGCATCTACGATGACGACGTGATCATCCGCGGTCTCCATTTCAGCGGCTTTTGGCGCCTTGGCGACTGGGCAGCGTGGAGCCTCAACTGGCATTTTGCCGGTATGTGGTTCCTCGTCGTGAACGGATTTGCGTACTTGGTATACGGCTTCGCGACTGGACGGCTGCGGGAGCGGCTTCTGCCGATCCGGCCTTCCGAGCTGGTGCAGACCATCGTCGATACCCTGCACTTTAAAATCGCCCACGAGGATATCACCGTCTACAATGCGGTGCAGAAGCTGCTCTATATTATCGTTATTCTTGCCGGCGTCTCCCAGGTCGTCACCGGGATCGCGATCTGGAAGCCGATTCAGTTCTCTGGGCTGGTGTCGCTGCTCGGCGGCTTCCAAACCGCGCGGGTGCTGCATTTCGCCGGAATGGCGGTGATCTTGGGTTTCCTCTGCGTTCATGTGGCGCTCGCGTTGCTGGTGCCAAAGACCCTGTGGGCTATGGTGGCAGGAGGGCCACGGCTGCGCCGTCGGATACCGCCCGCACGCCAGGGGCAGGCGACATGAGATCGCCGTTCCGGCCGGAGGCGGCCCCGGATGCAACGATCCTCGACGACCACAAGCCGCTCGTCCGGGCGCTCGAACGGCGCGGTCTGATCCGCGGCGGGCTCTCCCTCGGCGCGCTCGCGATGCTGACCGGGTGCGACGTGAAGCGCCCGGCATCCGTCCAATCCGCCCTACTCGCGATCGCCCGCTTCAATGACGATGTGCAGGCGCTGCTGTTCGATCCGAACAAACTCGCGCCGACCTACCCAACCTCGATGATTCTGCGCCCCCCCAAGTTTAACGCCTACTACGACGTGACGGACGTCAAGCCGGTGGACGGCGCGACCTGGCGCCTCGAACTGTCGGGCCTGATTGCCGACAAACGCGCCTGGACGCTGCCTCAGCTGGAGGCGCTCCCGCAGACCTCCATGGTCATCAAGCACATCTGTGTCGAGGGCTGGAGCTACATCGGAGGCTGGACGGGCGTTCGGCTCCGGACCTTCCTCGAGCATGTCGGCGCCGATTTACGTGCCAAATACGTCGCATTCAAGACTGCCGATGATTATCCGAGCAGCATTGACATGGCGACCGCGCTGCATCCGCAAACGATCCTGGCGACGCAGTACGGGGGCGACACCCTCGCCGACCCATTCGGCTATCCGGTGCGCCTGCGCATGTCGACCAAACTCGGCTACAAGAACCCAAAATGGGTGACGGCCATCGAGGTGACCAACACCTACCCAGGCGGCTACTGGGAGGAGAAAGGGTTTCCATGGTTCGCCGGCATATGACGCGCGCGGTGTTGCCCCATGTCCTGCCCGCGGCAATCCTCCTCGCCATGTCGGTGAGCATGGCCGAGGCGCAGAGCCCGACGCCCGGCGGCATGCCACCGCCGCAGGGCATGAGCCTGGCAGACTCCAACGCCATGCGCTTCCCGCAGCCCGTCCGGGCGGGCAATCTCCTCGGCGAGGATGTCCTCCGCCCCGTCGAGAGCCAGCAGGTTCTTGGCCGGGTTCATGGCCTCGTTCGTGACGGCGATGGTCAGGTGATGGTCGTCGTGGATTTCGGTGGCTTCCTTGGTTTCGGAAGCCGCTTGATCGCCGTTCCAGTGAACGCCATGGTGCTGCTTGGGAAGGTTATGGAGGTCGTAGCCTATACGCCGAAGCAACTCCGCCAGTTTCCCACGTTTTCTCCTGCAGGCACAACCGAACTCGCGAACGATACGATCATCAAGGTAGGGCTAGCGAAACCATCACATTAGCCCGAACGGCAAAGCAATCGTGGCGCTTTCTATGTTGCCTGCATGTCGTCCGATAGCCGCAGGGGTGGGTGACGCGATCAAGGAGGGCGGTGGTCATTTTTGGGTCTCCGCAGACGCCGACCCATTCCGCGAAGGAGAGGTTGGTGGTGAAGAACAGCGAGGTTTTTTCGTAGAGCTGGCTGATCAGGTGGAATAGCAGGGCGCACCCTGATGCTGGGAACGGCAAATAGCCGAGTTCGTCGATGATGACCGCGTCGGCGCGGACCAGCAGGCGTGCAAGATTGCCGGCGCGCGCCTGCTGTTTTTCTCGCTCCAGTTGGTTGAGCAGATCGACGACATTGAAGAAGCGTATGCGTTTGCCCTGGTGGATGGCGGCTACCCCCAACGCGGTGGCGATGTGGGTTTTGCCGGTGCCGGTGCCGGTGCCGCCGACCAGGATCAGGTTATGCGCCGACGGCATGAAGGCGGCGGTGACGACATTGCCGTCCAGCACCAGGCCGCACGCCACCAGCACCAGGCCGCACGCCACCAGCACCAGCTCGCACGCCACCTGCAGCGGCTCCAGGCCGAACTCGCGGGCCAACATCAGCGGTTCGACAGGAGACCGATCCCCTTTGGGTTGTTTGAGAATGCGGTCGCGCACGCGGTGGATCGATGCCAACTCTGGCTCAAAGTCACGGAGGATGAGCTGTAGGCATCCGGCGTTGATCGCATCAGCAACTCGGAGCACAGCGTCCGGATGACGCCGACGCCATCGACGGCGGCCTGGACAGCGGATTCCGTCGTCGTCACCGAGAGACGAGGAACGACTGGCACGTCAACCGTCCGGTCGGAACCTGCGGGCCTGGAGCAGGTCGTGGAAAGAACCGCGTATGACCCCAAGGAAACCGCTGGCATCTACGAGTTCTACGCGAAGTTCTTTTGGGAATCCGTGACCAGTGAGCGCAACGGAGGGTCATCCACGTCGTCGCATCGCGGAACAATCGCGTGGCGGGCGAGACGCAGTTTGCTAGTCAGCCGCCTCGGTCAGCATCGATCTAATCAAAGCGATATCGCGCCGGAAGCAGGCCAACCGCTCTCGGCCCATCTCGAAAATTCGCCAGCTCACGCCCGAATGTCTGAGGTGGCTCGATACGCGGCATACGAACCAATTCCTTCGCTTCAGTATCCGGGCGGCCTCTCCGCAGTGATTCGAGCTTGCGAGGTGGGTTCGCTAGCCCCCTGATCTTCCGTCGCCATGAACGCAACCAGATCCTCTGGGGCCAAGTCCTCGCCGTCAGCGCCGTAAGGCGAATCCTACCGCCTCAAGGAGGCGCGTGAGCGCACCGAACAACGCGCCCGCCAACGCCGCGGCGGCAAATCATGAACACGCGTCTGAAGCTGCCGGCCGCCGCCGTTCTCATCCCGGAATGGTAGACCCCAGAGCAGGCGCTTGCCGTGTTCGAATTGCTCAACGACTTGCGGGATGCGCTGTGTGCCATCCATGGCGACCGTATTCAGGATATGCTGCAACAGGAACACGGGTTCGCCGCAGCGGACTTGCAATCCGGCGAACCGAGCAACGACGATCCGTCGTTCTGATCCGCCGCCTCGCCGCCGGCGTCCGCACACGCGACCCAGGCGGCCCGCAAACATCCAGCAGACCGCAACACTGCAAGCTCCGACATCGCCGCCATTGTCCGGCAACACCGGGTCGTCGGACCCACAGCCACGCCGCCGGGTGACGCCCGCCGCCGATTATGCGCGCTTCCTCGCCGCCGCTACAACACCGCATCCTTCCCGGCCGCGGCAAGCGCGGCATCGATCTCGGCCAGGTAGAATGTGATCCGCTGCTGTCGGGTCGCGAGCCGGAGCCGTGGCCGCTTGCCAGAGGCACCGATCTTGCCGGGAAAGCCGATCAGCGTCAGGGCGGCGTTATCCGGTACGCACCCGCGCTCCATCAGCGCCCAGAACTGCGGCCCCGAGAAGACGCGGCCCAGAGCGCGTGGCGGTCGTTCCTCGGCGTCGAGGGACGGATGGCTGGCCGGGACCTCACCCGGACCGCTTGGAACTGACGCCGCCGTTGACTCCGTCGCTCGGATTCCTGCGCTGGCTGCGGCTGGGCGGCTTTGCCCCGATGACGGGGGCGGCTGACCGGCGCCTCGTCCGGCTCCGCTCTCGGGATGTCGCCCATCGGCCGCGCCGAGCGGCACTCGAACCTGACTTGGTCGCCATTCAAACTGCACCCGATACCGCGTGAGGCGCCCGTGACGAGGGCAGTCTTGTTGGCCAAGCTTGCCATGGAAAATGTCCCTTCAATCCGGCTGGATGACTTCGGGCTGCGGGTGATTTAGGGGGGCGAGGGGAAGGCAGGACCAACGGGCGCAGCAGATCCCGGAGACATGGATAAGCGGCGTACCTGTTCGGAGTTTCAGCGCGCTGCGGCCACCATCTGTCCTCGGCCGGTTACCAATCCGGCCAGCCCGTCGGGGTCCGATGGCGGCCCATCGCCGCGCCACGCAATATGTAGATCCGGGCGCAGCAGGAACACCGAGGCACCGTACACGTCCCGCACGCGCGGCTCGTTGAGATGCAGCACCTTCAGCGGCGCACCAATCGCGCGGAACGCCGCCTCAATCGACGCGGCGTCGCAGTCACCACGCAGATCGAGCAAGGTGTAGTCGTCGCCGAGCACATCCTGCATGGCCCGGCCGTCGTCCAGCCACATATGCGGAATGCGGACTCCGGGGCGCGCGTGCGGTACGTAGCTGCTGGTGTCCCATTCCGCGACATTGCCCGGCTCGTCGGCGATCAGCGGCGAACTGGTATAGGAATACGCCGACTCCACCCCCACCATCCCGTGCATGCGCCGATGGTTGACCTCGAAGGATGCTGCCAGCTCGCGTCGCGCCGCGTCGCCCTCTGGCGTATCATCGTAGACCGCCGGCGTGACCAGTGCCCGCCAGATCGGCACACCCGCCGCGGCCCACCCGGCTGCGGCAACATTGCGAATCCCGATCGGCCGTCGCTCCTGCTCGTAGCCATCGGGCAAGCCGGGACCGCCCCAACCTTTGATCACGCCAGCGAGTTTCCACGACAGGTCGAACGCATCACCGACACCGGTGTTCATGCCGAGACCGCCGGTCGGAATGACCAGATGGATCGCGTCGCCGGCAAGAAAGACACGCCGGTCACGATATCGCTCCGCGACCAGCAGGTGATGACGCCACGGAATGACGTAGCGGATTGCGAAATCACAGGGAAAGCCGATCAGGTCGCGAATGACGGGCTCGAAATCGGTATCCGGCGGCAGCGAGGAATGCAGGGTGAATTCCTTGCGATCGCCCTGCGCGACCATGCTGGAACCGGCAGCGTCGGCAAATTGGTAGTGGCGCCCCTTTCCCGTCACGATGCGTTCATAAAGCGTATCCGACCAGAAGATCACCTGCACCAGATCGCGGATGCTGCCCCTGCCTTCAAGTTTGATGCCGAGCTTCTTGCGGACGGTACTGCTCGCACCGTCGCAGCCGGCAAGGTAGTCGCAACGCAGCGTTTCACTGCGACCATCTGCAGTGCGGGCCTGGGCCGTCACGCCACGGTCGTCCTGCGTGAAGTCGACCAGTTCGCACCCGTAGCGCACCGTGACGTTGGGCGTCCCCTCGGCCACTTCCTTCAACAACGGCTCCAGCTTGTTCTGCGACACGAGCTGGTATGGTTCGAGCAACCAGGCACCGTTGGGAGATTCGGCGATTTGCTTGCGGCGCTCCGCGACCGACGGGTATTTCAGCACTGCGATTGGCGGATCGCTGAGGCGTGTCGTCAGAAACACATCCATCGGGTTGTCGGGTGGATAACCCAGCGCCCGCACCCGATCGACGATCCCAATCCGGCGATAGAACTCCATCGTGCGCGCGTTCGAGCGGTCCATCTTCGGCCACGGCAAGGTGGTCGGATGGCGCTCCATCAGCAGGCACCTGACGCCACGCCGGCCGAGATCGATCGCGAGCGTCAGACCGACCGGGCCAGCGCCGGCGACGATCACGTCATAGCAAGCTGCCGCGGACTCCGACGTCATCTTGCGCCCCTCAACGTCTTGTTCATGCCGGCGGCGCAACCAGAAACACCTTCGACGAATTGAAGATCCACGTCTCGACGAAGCCGGTCACCTGGGGCTTCCGCTCTAGCGCGCTCAGCGCCCCTGCCAGGCACATCCAGTTGAGGAGTTCCTGCTGGCCGCTGTCCTCGACGGCACACGTCGTATAGTTGCGCCACGCCTCATAGTCGCCGGCGCGCAGGTGTTCATACATCTGCCGATCCGATGGCGTGTCGGGGTAAAGAAAGTGGTTTTTGCGGGTGAGGAAGGCGTGCGACCAGCCGGACGACGCCAGCAGCGCCACGCGGTACGGTGACTCCGCCAGAATTCGCGCCGTCGCGGCGCCAAGATCGAACAGCCGCCATGGCGCGGGCGAGGGCGGGTCCAGGTCGGAATCGGCGACGGTCTTGTCGAAAGCGGGCACGCCTCCGCGCTGCGAGACCACCTTGCGGCCGTAGCAGTTGATCGCAAATGGCACGATCGGGTAGTCGAACCCCTTGCGGTGATAATCGAGATAGTAGATCGCATTGGTAAACGCGTGGCCGAGCGCATGATGCAGCGGCTTGTACGCATATGCCGTATCGAAACCCTGCTCGATCAGGCGGGTCGCCAGCATCTTGGCCGCGGCGCGGTTTCCGATCAGCTCATAGGTCTTGGCGGTTTCACTCCAGACATTGTCGGGCGGCGGCGAAAAGCTGAATTTGTCGTACGCGCTGATGCAGTACGCCGGGATGATGTCCTCGCGGAAGTTCTCATACTGGTCGTCGCCCCACATCAGGACGAAATCCGGATTGAACGCGTCGAGCGCGGCGCGTGCACGCTCCATCCAGCGTACAAGGTCGGCGCGATGACGGGCGGCCGAGGTGGTGCCCTGGTCGGCGCCCCATTCCGCCCGCATCGGCGCGGGCCAGCCCTCCGGGGTTCGAAGGTTCTCCGGCAGCTCCGGGTTCTGCAGCATGCGCCGGAGGATTCCCGCCATGCGGTCGTCGCGCCCAGTCAGCGGCGGATAATGCGAGATTCCAAGCGCCAGGATTTCAGCCATCGTTTCCTCCATGCCGATCAGCGGTGCGGGCCGGTTGTTGCCAAACAATCAACCTGTTGGTCTCAGTCGGTTGCTATACGGCCGCAGTGTCGTGTACTTGGCAAGGCGCCCTTGGTGGAGTGCCCGGGAACCGAACAGCGGTCGTGCAGCATGCACCCGACCTCGCCCTGAAGCTCACTTCCACTCCCGTCCGCTTCGGAGACGTCGCTCCGGCCTGCGGCATGTCTGCCTTGGTGCAGGTTTTCGGACGCCGGCCATCGCCGGTCGCGCGTCTGGGCATGGGGCCGGCCTACGAAAACCTTTGCTAGGGCTCCCATAGGGCCATGTGTGTTCCGTGCCGCTGCCTGCTGCGATCGGCAAATCTGACGCATGACACCGTCCTCTGCCATGCTGAGGTGAAGCCTCCCCCTTTCGGCGCGACCGCCGGGCAGATCAGCCGGCCGTCAGGCCCCCGCCCTTAGAGGCACCACCTCCGCCTCGCCCACAGAACGTCGCCCAATCCGCCATCAGCCGCCGGCGCTTGTCCATCATATCGCCGCGGAGATACGCGGCCTCCGTCTTGTCCCCATTGACGTGAGCCAGCGCGGCCTCCGCAACCTCGCCCGGATAGTTGGTGGACTCCGAACACCAGTCGCGGAACGTACTACGGAGCCAGTGCGCTGCCAGGTCGCCGCTTTTCATCCACAGCAGCATCAGCAGTGGGGTTGTGCGGTCCCAGTCGATGCGCCGCGCTTCAACGGTGTGACGTTGCTCTCCGGGACCAGTCCTAGCCGTCCGAACGCGGCGCGGATCGTGTCCGGTACGTAGCCAGGTGAGAGGTGCGCATAGTGCCGCTCGGTTACCTTGACGCTCGAATGGCCGAGCTGTGCAGCGATCACGTGCATCGGGACGCCCTTCATGGCGAGTCGGCTGGCGTGCGTGTGGCGCAAGATATGAAACGAGACGGCCGGCGCGATCTTCGCCGCCTTGCAAGCCGCGCGAAGTGGGCGGAACTGGTGCGACTTCCCCCAGGCCGCGCCGTCCGCCCGCGGCAACAGAATCGCCGTGGTTGGCTTGCCGGTCGCCGCCTGACGGAAGAACTCGACTGCCTCGTCGGTCAGCACCACCGATCGGCTGCCGCCGCCCTTGGTGGCGCGGATGTTCAGCACGCCGGCGTCAGGATCGACATCGGCGGGACGTAGCGTCGCCAGTTCCTGATAGCGGCAGCCGGTCAGCAGCGCCGCCAGCACAAGGCGATGCAGATCGTCGCCACAGGCGTTCACCAGCCGACCGGCTTCCCCATCAGTCAGGTACCGAACGCGGGCCGCCTGGACTTTCTGGAACGCCTGGACGCGGCGCCAAGCGTTATCGCTGACAACCTTGCCCTCACGGAAAGCGAGGTTCAGTGCCGCCCTGAGCAGGGTCAGGACGGCGTTGGCCGTTGCGCGGCGGGCTCGGTGCGCGTCAGCGTCATCGACCGCCAGCGGGCGCGTCCTGCGCTTCTCTGCGGTCGCTTTCGTCCGCAACCGCGCGGGCGCCGTCGCCAACCCGTGGTGCCACATCCGGATTATGGCTGGCGTCAGATCGGCAAGGATTCGCGGCCCCAGCTTGGGCGTGACATGCGCATCGAACGTGGTCTCGACGTAGCGTCGCGCCTTGCCGCCCCGCGCGGCGTAGTCGGCGAGGTAGTGCTGCACCGCGTCGGTGACCGTCCACGGCTTCGCTTCCTCGATCCCAGCAGCCTGCCGAACCTGCTGTGTCGTCCAGGCCCGCGCCTTGGCCTGCGCCTGCGAGAATGTCAGCACGTCGGCGCCGTCCGCCTCGCGGCCATCATCGGCAACGCCGAGCCGCTGCGTCTCATAGTTGCCCGCGCCGGTGTAGCGCCGGGCTATCCACGTCCCGCTGGCCTTGGCACCGCGGTAGTAACCTAGGTGCAAGCCGGCATCGATCAGACGGTAATGCGGCTTCTTGCGCGCCGGCAGCCGAGCGCGTGCGGCGGCGGTATCCAGTCTCGCGTCTTTGGTTGCCCTTGGCATCCCATGACCTCCCACCACGTCTCCCATATATCTCCCATATACGGGTCGGAACGGCAAGGGACGAAACAGGACAAGATAGCCAGTATTTCTTGGGTTGCCTCGATCCCGCGACATCCCACTTTATTTACGATGCCAACCATTCACATTGGTAACAGGGGCTCCCCTAGGGGACGCCATCCTGTCCCGTAGCACACCCGGGTATCCGCTGCCGTGCTTCCGGTGGCCGGAATGAGTGCCCGACGCTGATACCTCTCGGCATTGAAATCGGCATCAACTGGTGCCAATATCGTGCCTTGCGTGGAGGTGAAAGATGCGCACGACACTCGCGCTCGATGATGAGCTTGTCGCCAAGGCTCAGGCCTTCACCGGCCTGACAGAGAAGTCGAGCTTGGTCCGCGAGGCGCTCAAGGCCCTCATCGAGCGTGAAAGCGCGCGGCGACTGGCGCGTTTGGGCGGCAGCGAACCCGGCCTCGAAGCACCACCGCGGCGGCGACCGACCTCTGCATGATCTTGGTTGATACCTCCGTCTGGATCGACCATTTGCGCGCGAGCGACGAGGTGCTGGTCGGCTTGCTCGACGCCGGAATGGTTCTGGCGCACCCCTTCGTCATCGGAGAGCTCGCCCTGGGCAACCTGCGTCAGCGCGAGGCCGTGCTGAATGCTCTCTCGGACTTGCCGCGAGCCGTCGTCGCCACGGACGCGGAGGTGCTACATTTCATCGATCGCCACACGCTGCTCGGGCGTGGCGTTGGATACCTCGACATCCACTTGCTTGCTGCCGTACGGTTGACGGCAGGAACGGAGCTGTGGACGCGCGACAAGCGCCTGCATGGCGTCGCCGTTCAACTGGGTCTGGCGATCGCTCTTCCGCAGCACCACGTATCATAGGGCTATGGCGTGGACATAGTGCTCATCATCATCGGCCCCGGCACGCCAAGGAAATCTGTATCGACCCGTACGGGACCTTCAGGAGGTCCGTTTCGGGGCGTCGGGCTCGCCATCCGGCCGATGGGCGATGTGGGTCATGCGAGACGACGTCGCCCAGTGACACTGATAAAGCGAAAGTTGAGCCTTCTCACAGCATCCTGGCCAAGCTCCGCCGATCGCAACCCCCGTTTGCCCGCATCGACGCAGTCGAAGTGTCACCCATCACCATGCCTTGCGATAGGGCGAACATTCGCATCGTCGAGAGCTGATCAGACCAGGCAGGTTTATGGCAGTGGTTCCACCGCAGAGCCGCCGCGATGCATGAACTCGGCATAGCCACCGCCGTGGTCGATGTCTGTGCCGAACGCGCCGCGGGGGCGCGTGTATTGCGCGTCCGGATCGAGATCGGTCGGCTCGTCGCCGTCCTTCCGGATGCGCTTCGCTTCTGCTTCGATATCTGCGCCAAGGGCACGACAGTCGAAGGGGCCGAACTCCTGATCGTCGAAACCGACGGCCGCGGCGTGTGCGAGAATTGCGGGGAGGCGGTCAGCCTCGCAGCACCGTTTGGTCGCTGTGCGTGCGGCGGTCCCTTGCGTATCGTCGCGGGTGAGGAGCTGCGCGTGAAGGACATGGAGATTGCCTGATGTCGTGTCGCAGCCCACACGAACCTGACCTTCGAACGAAGATTTACGCCAGGAGGTCGGCGCGCGCGTGCTGTGCCAACAGCCAATCGTACCAGGCCGGCATGCCTTCCCCCGTCTCGGCGGACAGCAGCAGCACCTGTAGTGTTGGGTTCACCTGCTGCGCATGATCGATGCAGCGCTGCACGTCGAAACGCACATGGGGCAGTAGATCAAGCTTGTTGATCAGCAGCAGGTGGCCGGTCCGGAACATGTGCGGATACTTCAGCGGCTTGTCATCGCCTTCCGTAACCGACACCACCACCACCCGCGCTTGCTCGCCCAGGTCGAAAAGCGCGGGACAAACCAGGTTGCCGACATTCTCGATCAGCAGCAGCGAGCTGCGTGGCACGCCAAGCCGTTCGATACCGTGCGCCACCATATGAGCGTCGAGATGGCATCCGGTGCCGGTGTTGATCTGCACCACCGCGGCGCCCGTGGCCCGGATACGGTCGGCGTCGGCGGAAGTCGCCTGGTCGCCCTCTAATACACTGATCGGTATTTTGACCCGCAAGTCGCGGATGGTCCGCTCCAGGATGCTGGTCTTGCCGGCACCCGGTGAACTCATGAGATTGACCGCGAACACTTCACGGCCCGCGAACCAGCCACGATTGCGTTCCGCCAACAATTGATTCCTGGCCAGGATATTTTGCTCCAGCGAGACAGTCCGCCCATGCGCCGGCGATGCGACATGGTCCTGCCCGTGGTCATGCTGGTGCCCAGGGTTATGCTGGTGCCCAGGGTTATGCTGGTGGTCGTTGTGAGGACCGTGGTCGTGGCTATGCCCTTGGTGATGCTCATGCCCCTGGTGATGCTCATGCCCTTGGTGATGCTCATGCCCTTGGTGATGCTCAAGCCCTTGGTGTTGGTGATGGTCATGGTCATGTTGGTGCGCGTGGCCGGGCTCACCATGCATATCGGCACCATCGATCGTCGCCACGTCCGAGCCGCAACCACACGTCGTGCACATCACGCGATCTCCATGTCCTTTACCCGCATCTCGCCGCCGGCAACGATACCGCCGCAATCGCAGCGCCCGAACGCCTCGACGACCGCGGTGGCGATGCTCAGTTCGTGCATTTCAGCAGATCCGTGGTAATTGCTCCCCGACCAGCATGTCGACGATCCGCTCGCCGCCAAACGTCGTTTGCATCACCACCATGCCGACCGGCTCGCGGGTCGCCTCGCCAATGATTGCTGCATCCGCCCCGGCCGGATGCGCGCGCATGGCGGCCACCACGCGATCCGCATCGGCCGCCGGCACCACGGCGACCAGTTTGCCCTCGTTGGCAAGATACAGCGGGTCGAGCCCAAGGATTTCGCAGGCACCGTGCACCGCCTCGCGAATTGGCAGCGCGCGTTCCTGGATACGGATCCCAACCCCGGAACTGCCCGCGAATTCGTTAAGCACGCTGGCAATGCCACCGCGCGTCGCGTCGCGCAGGCAGCGCGTGGCGGGACAGGCTTGCAGGATCATTGCCACCAATCCATGCAACGGTTGGCAGTCGCTTTCGACATCCGCCTCCAGCGCCAACTGGTTGCGGGCGACCAGGATCGCCACGCCATGCTCGCCGAGACCACCGCTGACGATGACCGCATCCCCGGGCCGCGCGTTGCCGGCCGATACGGCGATGCCTGCCGGTACGACGCCGATGCCCGCGGTGTTGATGAACAGCTTGTCGGCGGCACCGCGCTCCACCACCTTGGTGTCACCCGTTACGATGGTGACTCCGGCAAGGTCCGCCATGGAGCGCATGCTGGCCGCAACCTGCCGCAGCGTCTCGAGTGGCAAGCCTTCCTCCAGCACCATTCCGCACGACAGGAACAATGGGGTGGCGCCACTGGCCGCGAGGTCGTTCACCGTGCCCGCCACGGCCAGCGCGCCGATATCCGCGCCGGGAAAGAACAGCGGGTCCACGACGTAGCTGTCGGTGGTGAAGGCCAGCCGGTCGCCGTGGCGGCTGATGTCGGCCAGCGCCAGGACCGCGCTGTCTTCCATAACGCTGAATTCCCCGTTGCCGAACGCGCCGAGGAACACGTCGTCGATCAACGCACGCATGGCCTTGCCGCCGCTGCCATGCGACAGATTGATGAAGGCGTCGCGCACCGGTGTCCTCATGCCGGCCTGGCCTGCGCCGGGGCATGGCGTCCGTAACTATAATACGCCGCGCAGGCGCCCTCGCTGGAAACCATCAGCGAGCCGAGCGGCGTCTCCGGCGTGCAGGCAGTGCCGAACACCTTGCACTGATGCGGTTTGATAACGCCTTTCAGCACCTCGCCGCACTGGCAGGATCGCGGATCGGCGATGCTGACATTGGGCACCCCGAACTTTTTTTCCGCATCGAATGCCGCATATTCGGCCCGCAGACGCACTCCCGAATGGTCGATCGATCCGAGCCCGCGCCATTCGAAGAATTCCCGCAACTCGAAGACCTCGGCGATTGCGGCCAGCGCGTGGGGGTTGCCGTCCCTGGGGACCACCCGGCCATATTGATTTTCCACTTCGCACCGGCCTTCTTCCATCTGCTTCAACACCATCCAGGTGCCTTGCAGCAGATCGAGCGGTTCGAACCCGGCAACGGTGATCGGCTTGCCGTAATGCCGGGGAATGAAGTCGTAGGGCCGCGTGCCGATCACCATGCTGACGTGACCAGGCCCGACAAATCCGTCCAGCCGCAGGTCTGGCGAATCAAGAATTGCCTTGATCGTTGGAATGATCGTGATGTGATTGCAAAACAGCGAGAAGTTTCCTGCCCCCTGGGCACGCGCCTGGATCAGCGTCATCGCGGTGCTCGGCATGGTGGTTTCGAAGCCGAGGCCGAAGAACACCACCTCCCGCTCCGGGTGCTTGCGGGCCAGCGCCAGCGCATCCAGCGGCGAATAGACCATCCGCACGTCGGCGCCCTCGGCCTTCGCCTTCAGCAGGCTCTTGCGCGATCCAGGCACGCGCATGGCGTCGCCGAAGGTGGTGAAGATCACCTCCGGTCGCTCCGCCAGGGCCACGCAGTCATCGACGCGCCCCATTGGCAGCACGCAGACCGGGCAACCTGGGCCGTGCACGTATTCCACCGCGTCGGGCAGCATCTGTTGGATGCCGTAGCGGAAGATCGTGTGCGTATGGCCACCGCACACTTCCATCACTTGCAACGGCCGCCGGCGCGCGGCTGGAATGCGCAGCACCAGCCGGCCAATCTCCTGCACCAGCGACTGCGCCTTGGCAGGATCGCGAAACTCGTCGACGTATTTCACGCCGGCGGATCCATCAGCCCGCCGCGATCCTCGGCAAGCAGGGTGTGAACCAGGTCCCACAGGATGTGGTAGATCGCCATGTGCGTCTCCTGGATCCGATGGATGCTGTCGCTGGGCACCACCAGGCAATGATCCAGATCAGAGCTCTGCGCCATCTTGCCGCCGTCATGGCCGGTCAGGCCGATGGTGGTCATGCCCATCTGCCTCGCCTTGGCGAAGGCGGCCATGATGTTTTCCGAGCTGCCGCTGGTGGAGAACCCGATCAGCCCGTCGCCGCGCCGCGCCAGCGCGATCAGCGGGCGCAAGAAGATGTGGCCAATGCCGATGTCGTTGCCGACCGCGGTCACCATCGCCATGTCGCCCGCGAGGTTGACCGCGGTCAGCGCCGGACGGCCGGCAGTGACAGGATGCAGGAACTCCACCGCGAAATGCGCCGCGTCGCAACTCGAGCCGCCGTTGCCCATGCTGAACATGCGCCCCTGGCGGCGATAGACGCCGGCGATCGCCTCGGCCACCGCGACCACCGCGGCGCCGTGTGCGGTGAAAAAGCGCTGCTTGGCTGCCGTGCTGTCCTGCGCCTTCTGCTGCACCGATTCAAGCAGGGCACCGCGCATCGCGTCAGCGTCCCGCGACGCGCCGTGCAGGAACGGATACAGACCCTCCAGCGCGGGATTCCCTGGCATCGCCTACCCGGTGCCGGCTTCGGGCCGCATGGCTTCCAACTCCGCCTGCATCTCTCCCAGTTCCCGCAGCAGTTCCAACGTCCGCATCGCTTCGCCTTCATCCAGCCTGGCCATTGCGAAACCGACGTGAATGAGCACCCATTCCCCGAGGCACGCCTCGGCCGGCCGGCCGTCCAGGACGAAGCCGACGTTCACCGGACGCCGCACGCCGCCGACTTCCACCACCGCCGTCGCGGTCGCAGCGTCGGTGACGGCAACAATCTGTCCGGGAATGCCAAGGCACATGCGATTCAACTTTCTCCCGTGTCACCCGACAGCATGCGAGCCGCCGTCACCGCGGCCTGCCCGAGCGCCAAGCCGCCGTCATTCGCCGGCACCAACCGATGGGTTAGCACGTCCAAGCCCTGCGCAGACAGCAATCGCATCACCTGCTCCAGCAGCAGTTTGTTCTGGAAAACGCCCCCGGACAGGGCAACCCGCCCGGTGACGCGCAACGCTGACACCATTTGGGATATGGCAATGGCGAGCCCGGCATGGAAGCGTGCCGCGATCAGCGAAACCGGCGTGCCGGTGGCGATATCGTCCAACAGCGCAGGCCATAACGGCGCCGGATCGAGATGCAACAGGCCGGCGGAGGGGATCGCAGAGGCGGAGGGAACCGCGGCAGGGGCCGCGGTGGCATAGGGGCCCGCGGTGGGAGAGGGCGCTGCGGTGGCAGAGGGGCCCGCGGTGGCAGAGGGGGCCGCGGTGGCAGAGGGGAGCGCGGCGGCAGATGGGAGCGCGGTGATCGCAAAGGGATACGCCCGGCCATCATCGTCCATTGCTGCGGTGTCCGCCGCCGCCTCCAGCATCATGGCCGCCTGGCCCTCATACTGGACCTTGTCGCGGCATAGCCCGGCTGCGGCGGCAACCGCGTCGAACAGTCGGCCGCAGGAACTGGACCACGGCGCGTTGACGCCGCGGGCGATCATCTGGTCCAGCACCGCCACCGGCCTGGCCGAGAGATCGCGGGCCAATTCGGTCTTCCCATAGGTCGCCATGAAGCGAGGCCAGCCGATCGCCGCGGTAATCTGTGCGTAGGCGTTGCGCCACGGCTCGCGAACGGCCTGCGCGCCCCCCGGCATCGCCACCGGCTTGAGGCAGGCCAGTCTGCGGCAGCCACGATAGTCGCCGTGCAGGAACTCGCCGCCCCAGATCGTGCTGTCGTCGCCCCAGCCGAGCCCGTCGAGCACGATGCCCAGCACCGGTTCCGTGTCGAGCGGCGCGCCGTTTTCCGTCATGCAGGCGGCCAGATGCGCGTGATGGTGCTGCACCGCGAAGACCGGCAGCGCATCCAGCCTGGCGAGCACGCGGCCGTGCTTCGTAGCCAGGTAGTCGGGGTGGCAGTCGACGGCGATGGCGCAAGGCGTATGGGCGAACAATGTGCGGTATTGCTCGATCGAGTGCCGGTAGTCGGCGAAGGTCGGGGCGTTTTCCAGATCGCCCATGTGGTGCGACAGAACTGCCTCCCCGTCGCGTACGAGGGCAAAGGTGCTTTTCAGCTCTCCGCCCATGGCCAACAGCGACGGGGCAGCGGCGAAGCCGTGCGGCAGGGGCAGGGGCGCGGGCGCATATCCGCGGGCGCGCCGCAACACCCGCGTCGCGCCGCCCGCCACGCGCACGACCGAATCATCCACACGCCGCGCGATGTCGCGGTCATGCAGCAGGATATGGTCCGCGATGCCGCGCAGCTTCGACCGCGCCTCATCGTTGGTTATGCATTGCGGCTCGTCGGACAGGTTGCCGCTGGTCATCACCAGGGGACGATCGATGTCGCTCAGCAGCAGATGATGCAGCGGCGTGCCCGGCAACATGAAGCCGAGAGAACTCAGGCCCGGGGCGATGCCTTGGAGGACGGGTCGTGCGGAATGACGAGAGCCGGAGTGAATGACTCCCGCTTCCTCCAGGCGAGGGGGAGCCGTATCCCCTGCACCTTGCAGCAACACGATCGGCGCGACCGGGCTGCTCAGCGCCGCTGCGTCGGCTTCCGCCACCCGCGCGTAGCGTTGGATCAGCGCTATATCGCGCGCCATCAGCGCGAATGGCTTGGCGTCGCGGTGCTTGGCCTGGCGCAAGCGTGCGACCGCTGCCGCATTTGTGGCATCGCAGGCCAGGTGAAATCCACCCAGCGCCTTGATCGCAACGATGCCACCCGCCAAGAGCAGCGCGCCGGCCGCTTCGATTGCATCCTCGTTCGGTACCGCTGGTTCCAGCCATATGCGCGGGCCGCACGCAGGGCAGGCAATCGGTTGAGCGTGAAAGCGGCGATCCGCCGGATTGCCATACTCCGCCGCACAGTCAGGACACATGCGGAATGGCCGCATCGTCGTGGCGCCGCGATCGTAGGGAATCGCTTCAATGATCGACAGCCGCGGTCCGCACTGCGTGCAGTTGGCGAACGGATAGCGGAATCGTCGTGCCGCCGGGTCCAAAATCTCCTGCCGGCAGTCCGGACAAATCGCGGCATCCGGCACCACTCCAGTATGGATCGAGCCCGTGTGGCTATCCACGATCCGAAAGTCGGCGCAGTCGGACGGCACGGCTGCCGGCTCCCGCTCGATCGCGTCGATGCGGGCGAGCGCCAGAGGCGCGCGCATCAGAGCATCGACCAACCCGACGATGTCGTTCGGGGCACCGCAAAGCAGCGCGCTGACCCCGGCGCCGTCGTTGCCGACCCAGCCACGCAGCCCGTACTCATGCGCGAGGCGCCAGACGGCTGGGCGGAAGCCGACGCCCTGCACCAAACCACGCACACGAATCAGTTCAGCACATTCCCCTTCGCGCTGCCGCGAGGGGGCGGACCGTGCCTGATCAGTCGGTAGCATCGCGGTCGTCTCACATCGGGCTGCTCTTGGTATAACGCGTCACATCCTTTGCATTTACCGCGTTTTCACTGCAATGAGCAACCGACGGAACCGAGCCCACCCATGATTACTCCTCTGCCGCGTCGCGACCCATATTCGATAGAACACCCACATTCGATAGAGCACCCACATTCGATAGAGCAAAGCTACAAAAGCAAAGCCACAACCGGTGGTAGGAGGCACACTATGCAGGATCTTGTCGGCAAGACGGCATTCGTGACAGGCGGGGCAAGCGGCATCGGGCTTGCGCTCGGCCGGGCTTTTGCCGAGGCGGGCATGAACGTGATGCTCGCCGACATTGAGGCAGAGGCGTTGACGGGCGCTGTCCGGGCCCTGCACGGGACAGGACCGGGGGCGCGCGGCGTGATCTGCGATGTTGCTGATCCTGCCAGTGTCGACGATGCGGCCAAGGCGGCCTACGAGGCATTCGGGACGGTCCATATCGTCTGCAACAATGCTGGTGTCGGCGGTGGCAGCGGCATCGACGCCATCTCACTCGACACCTGGCGGTGGGTGCTCGACGTCAACCTGATGGGCGTTCTGCACGGTATCCGAACCTTCCTGCCGCATATCCGTGTCCACGGCGAGGGTGGCCACATCGTCAACACGGCGTCGATGGCCGGAATGAACAGCGGGCTTGGGTTCAGCCCTTACGCGGCCAGCAAGTTTGCGGTGGTCAACATGTCGGAAGGGCTGGCGAAGACGGTCGCGCCGCTTGGCATTGGCGTGACCGTGCTATGTCCCGGGTTTGTGCGAACGCGAATCTGGGAGAGCGGGCGCAACCGACCGGAGCGCTATGGCGCGCCCCTGACGCCCGACCCCGCAAGCCCGGCAGGCAGGCTGCTCGCCCAGCTTGTCGAATACGGGCAGTCGGGGCTCGATCCAACCGACGTCGCGGCACAGGTTCTCAACGCGGTTCGCAGAAACGAACTCTACGTATTCACGCATCACAGCGCGGAATGGCGGGCTGAGTTGAAAGAGCGATTCGACGCGATTCTGACTGCGATGGATGCGGCAGCCGCGCGCCACGGCATATGCCAGGGCAATGATTGAGCCGTCGTTCCGCCCCCACCACTCTTGTGTTACGCTTCGGACCCATCTGTCATTGCGAGCGCACCTCTGTCATTGCGAGCGGAGCGAAGCAATCTCCCGCAAGTGCCGTGCATACTCTCGCGGGAGATCGCTTCGCTGCGCTCGCGGATGACACTCCCGGGTGAGCAGCGGCAGCATCGGCGTGAGTTCGGCGCACTGGGTCGGCCGATGAGGCGGACGCGATGGCCCCGCTTCAGCGCGGCGAAGCGACGGGTCCGCCTCAGCCCTGCGCGGCGGCGGTATCGCCGCGAAGGCAGCCAATCAGCATGTCGGTATCCATTACGTCGCCGAACACGTTGTAGAACGCGGTCAGCGAGGCATCATGCTCGGCCTGGCTTGCCGCGGCGTTGCCGTCGCTCACCATGATGGTGCGGAAATTTGTCATCATGGCATCGCGTGCCGAGGACTCGCAGCACACATTGGTCACGGTGCCGGTGATCAGCACGGTGTCGAAGCCACGCACCCGCAGCAGGACCGGCAACTCCGACGCTCCGGGCAGGAACGCGCTGTAGCGGTATTTCAGCACCACCGGATCCTCGTCGCGTACATCCAGTGTCGGCCACAGCGCGTGGCCGGGGGTGTCGGCGGACATGGCCTCGATCCGCCGCTGCCGCATGGCTGGAGTCGCCATCGCCTGCGCCACCGACCATTCATCCAGGCAGCGTTCGTCATGGGTGTTCTTCACCCAGAACACGCCACCGCCCGAACCTCGCACCGCCGCGGCCAGCCTGTTCACGTCCGGCACGATGTCGCGCGCCGCCGGAATCACGGCATGGCCGACGCTGTCGTCCATGAACGCGCGCTGCAGGTCGATCACCACCAGCGCGGTTCGCGCCGGATCCAGTGTGGCGAAGCAATGCAGTGTACCGCGCCGTTGCAGCACGCGGGCGACGACATCGCCGGGGATGGTGGCGCCGTTCAGCTTCATGGCGAACGCTCCTGCTCTGCGGGAACCGGGGTTGGCATCTCGCCTGCGTCCGGCACTAGCAAGTCCGGCACTGGCAAATCCGGCACTGGCAAGTCCGCCACTAGCACGCAGCGGGCCATGCGGCCAGGCGCGGGGAAGTGCGGCGCGGGATCGTCCGACAGGCACGCAGCGCGGCGCTGTGAGCAACGCGGAGCGAAGGCGCAGCCGGGTGGCAGGCGGCGCAAATCGGGCGGACTGCCGGGAATCGCCGTCACCGACTCCCCGCGCGGCTGGCCGTGGACGGTCGAAGCGAGCAAGCCGGCGGTATACGGATGCGCGGGCGCGCGCAACACGTCGGCGACCGGCCCGGTCTCCACGATGCGGCCAGCATACATCACGGCGATCCGGTCGGCGATCTCCGCTGCCACGCCGAGGTCGTGGGTGACGAAAATCATGCCCATCCCAAGCTCGCGCTGCAGTTTGCGCAGCAGGATCAGCACCTGGATCTGAACGGTGGCGTCCAGCGCGGTGGTCGGCTCGTCGGCCAGCAGCAGGCGGGGACCACAGGACAACGCCATGGCGATCATGGCGCGCTGGCGCAGCCCGCCGGACAACTCGTGCGGATAGGCGTCGAGGCGCACCGCCGCGGACGGCACGCGGACCAGTTCCAACAGTTCCAGCGCCTTGGCGCGGGCGGTGCGGCGGTCACAGCCGGTGTGCTGGCGCACCGTCTCGCCAATCTGCTGGCCGATCGTATAGACGGGATCGAGCGCCGTCATCGGCTCCTGGAACACCATGGAGACCAGGCCGCCGCGCAGGTCACGCAGGGCGCGACGGCGCATCGCCAGCACATCCTGGCCTGCCACGCGCACCGAGCCGCCGAAGCGGGCGCGGCGCGGCAGCAGGCGCATCAGGGCGCGGAGGGTGACGCTCTTGCCGGAGCCGGACTTGCCCAGGATGCACAGCACCTCGCCGGGGTGCACCGCGAAGCTGACGCCGTTAACGGCGTGCACCGTGCTATCGCGGGTGACGAAGCGGACGGTCAGATCCGCGACCTCAGCGAGCGGCGTGGCGATGCCGATGTCCATGTCAGGCATGCCCCAGGGCGCCGGCCGTGGCCAGCGGGGGGGCCTCCGCGGCCTGCGAGCGGCCGGCCAGGCTGTGGCCGGAGGCCGGATCCTGGATGTGGCAGGCGGCAGCGTGCGTGTCGGCAGCGTGGGCGTCCGCGCCCACGGCGGCGGGCAGCAACGGGTCGCGCGCGGAGCAAACCGCTTCGGCGAAGGGACAGCGGGTGTGGAAGCGGCAACCAGAGGGTGGGTCGATCGGGTTGGGCGGGTCGCCGGAGATCGGCGGCTCCTCGATGCGCCGCGCCGGGTCCATCGACGGGCGCGAGGCGAGCAAGGCCTGCGTGTAAGGATGCAGCGGGCGGCGGAACAACGATTCCGAGGGGCCGAGCTCGACGACGCGGCCCAGATACATCACCAGCACACGGTCGGCGATGTAGCGCACGACGCTGAGGTCGTGGCTGATGAACAGATAGGTCAGGCCGAAGCGGCGCTTGAGGTCGAGCAACAGGTTCAGCACCTGCGCTTCCACCGACTTGTCGAGCGCCGAGACCGGCTCGTCCAGCACCACCATGCGCGGGCCGGTGGCCAGTGCCCGGGCAATGTTGACGCGCTGCTTCTGGCCGCCGGACAGCTCGTGCGGATAGCGCGGACCGAACAGATCCGCGTCGAGGCCGACCTGGCCGAGCATGCGGCGCGCGATGTCGCGGGCCTCGGGCTTTCTGGCGCCTTGCACGAAGGGGCCGAACGCCACGGAATTGCGCACCGGCATGCGCGGATTCAGCGACGAATAGGAGTCCTGGAATACCATCTGCACCTGGCGGCGCAGCTGGCTGACCGCGATGCCGCGCGGCGCGCCGACGGTGTCGCCGTCGAACACCAGTTCGCCGTTGTCGGGCGCGATCAGGTGCAGCAGCAGCCGTGCCAGGGTGGACTTGCCACAGCCGGATTCTCCCACCACGCCCAGCGTCTCGCCCTTGCGCACGGTAAAGGAGACGCCGTCGACCGCGCGCACCACCTTTCCCCTGCCGCCCTTGACCGCGAAATGCTTGTGCAGGTCGGTGGCAATCAGCAGCGGCTGCCGCGGTCCGCCGCGGTCGCGCGGGTCGCCAGTGGGGTTGCCAATGGGTGTGCCAGTGGGGGCGGGGGCGGCGATGGCGGGGCTCACATCCGTACGTCCATGGCCGCGCGCAGTCCGTCGCTGACCAGGTTGAAGCAGACCGAGGTTATGAAGATCGCCACGCCCGGCAGTGCGCAGACCCAGGGGACGACCCAGATCGACTGGCGCAACGTGCTTAGCATCAGGCCCCAGTCGGGCGTCGGCGGGCGCACGCCCAGGCCGAGAAAGGAAAGGCCGGAGGCGAGCAACATGCTGACGCTGACCAGGCTGGAGGCATAGATGAACACCGGCCCCAGCACGTTGCCCAGCACGTGGTGTCGGATGATGGTCAGCGGGCGGGCGCCGCTGGCGCGAGCGGCCTCGATGAAATCGAGCGAGCGGACCTGGGTGGTGGCGGTCTCGGCGACCCGGCAGATCGGCGGGATGAACACCAGAGTCAGCGCGATCATGCCGTTGGCAATGCCGCCGCCCATGGCGCCGGCGATGGCGACCGCCAGCAGGACCGAGGGGAAGGCATAGAACACGTCCATGGTGCGCATGGTGGCGGTGTTGACCCAGCCGCCAACGAAGCCGCCGACGACGCCGAGCGTGCCGCCGACCGCGGAGGCGATCAGCACCGGCACTACGCCCATCAGTAGCGCGACGCGGCCGCCGTAAAGCAAGCGGGACAGCATGTCCCTGCCCAAATCGTCGGTGCCCAGCAGATGGCCGCGCCAGCCAAACGGCTTCAGGCGGCCGATGATGCTCTCCTTCAGCGGATCGTACGGCGCGATCAGCGGTGCGAAGATCGCGGCCAGCACGATCGCCAGAACGATGGCGGCAAAGACCAGCGTGGCGGGGTCGTGGCGCAGGCGGTAGCCGACCGACTGCCAGTAGCTGCGCACCACGGTGGCAGGAAGTGAGGCTGCGTCCGATCGGGCGTCCGACTGGGCGTCCGACTGTTCGGCCTGCAACGGCATCGCCTGCGGCGCGGACACGGCGGTCATCCGCGGCGCAGCCTGGGATCGACCAGCGACTGCAGCAGGTCGACGAGAAGATTGGTCGCGACGAAGATCATGGAAAGCGCCAGGATCGTGCCCTGCAGCACCGGCACGTCGCGGTTGATGATCGCCTTGGACAGCAGGTACCCGCTGCCCGGCCAGGAGAACACCGTCTCCACCAGGATCGAGCCGCCGAGCAAGTAGCCGAACTGCAGGCCCATCACGGCCATCGCCGGTGGCAGCGCGTTCTTCAGCACGTGGCGGATCACCGCCCATTCCGACAAGCCCTTGGCGCGCAGGGTCTGCACGAAGTCCTGGTTGCGGATTTCCGCCACCGCGGCGCGGGTACTGCGGGCAATGATGCCGATCGGGATCATCGCCAGGGTGATCACCGGGAGCACGAAATACTTCAGGTCGGTCCATTGCAGCAGATGCAGCTGCGAGACGCCGTCGGGTCCCATGCCGGTGGCCGGCAGCCACATGTATTGCACGGAAAACAGGATCACCAGGACGATGCCGAGCCAGTAGTTCGGCACACTGACGCCGGCGACGGCGGTGCCGGTGACGCAGCGGTCCAGCCAGCCGCCGGGGAAGCAGCCGGCTACCGCGCCCATGGCATAGCCAAGGGTGAAAGCGAGCGGCACGGCGTACAAGGCGAGCAAGCCGGTGTTCGCCAGCGCCTGGCCGACTTCCAGGATCACCGGCCGCCCGTCGGCGATGGAGATGCCGAAATTGCCGACCAGCACGCGGCCGAGCCAGATCACGTATTGCACCGGGATCGGCTTGTCGAAGCCGTAGATGTGCTTGATCTGGGCGACGGTCGCGGCAGTCGCGTCGGGCGGCAGCACCGTCTCCAGCGGGTCGCCCGGCGCGATATAGACCAGCGAGAAGCACACGATGCTGACCCCGATCGCGATCGGGATCGCATAGAGGATGCGGCGCAGCAGGTAGCTTTGCATGGCGGCGGCCCGTCAGGGAGAGACGGTGACCGGGGTGAGGTCGGCGAACCAGCTCTGCGCCTGCACGAAGCCGTGCACCTTTGGCGACAGCGCGCGCGGGTTCACGTCATGCGCCACCCAGATCATCACCGCTTGCTGGTTCATCATCTCGTTCAGCCTGGTTAGCAGGGCGAGGCGCTTGGCGGGGTCGAACTCGGCGAAGATGTCGGCGATCAGCTTGTCCATCTCCGGGTTCGAATAGTGGCCCCAGTTGGCGCCGCTCGGCGCCCATGCCTTGGTCCAGACGTGGCGGATGAGGGCGTTGAACGGGTCCTGGGTCTGCCGGCTGATGTTGATGGCGTCGACGTCGGGGCTCTTGTCGCCGCTGCCGCGGGCCAGGGCGAGCAACGCGTTCCAATCCATCGTGTCGAGCTTCACGTCGAAGCCGGCCGCATCCATGTCGGACTTGACCAGCTCGTTCATCGGCAGCGGCTGCATCTGGCCGGAGCCGGAGGTGGAGATTGCCAGCGTCACCTTGCAGGGCAGGCAGCCGGCTTCCTTCAGCAGCTCATGCGCCTTCTTCGGATCGTATTTGTAGAGGATCGGGTGGCCGTAATAGGGCGTCGACGGCGGTACGCTGGAGTAGCCCTCGAGCATCAGGCCGTCGAGCATGTCCTTCATGTCATGGCGGTTGATCGCGTAGTTGGCGGCCTGGCGCACCCGCAGGTCCTTGAACGCGCCGTGCACGAAATTGAGCTGGTAGCTCCAGTTGTGCGGATAGGTGTTGGTATAAATCTGCATGCCGGCCGATTTCAGCCGCGGGATGGCATCGGGCGCGGGGGCCTCGATCCAGTTCACCTGGCCGGAGAGCAGGGCAGAGGTGCGCGTCGCGGGCTCCGGCATCGGGATCAGGATCAGCCGGTCCTGCTTCGGAACGCGCTGCGGATTCCAATAGTCCTTGTTGGGAACCATAACCATGCGCTGGTGCGGCACCTCGCTTTCGAAGCGATACGGACCGGTGCCGGACGGATGCATCATGTAGTCCGTCCATTTGTAATGCAGCTCCCTGGCACGGCAGGGGCTGATCATCATCACGTAGCTGATCTCGTAGGGGAACAGGGAGTCGGGAACCTTGGTGCGAATGGCGATGGTGTGGTCGTCGATTTTCTCGATCGAGGCGAAGTTGCCGAGATAGGGCGAGGTCTGGGCGAGCTCCGCCGGGTCGAACTGCGGTGTGTTCTTGTCGGTGAGGCGTTGCAGGTTCCACACCACGTCATCCGCGCCGAACGAACAACCGTCGTGCCATTTCACGCCCTGCCGCAGATGGAAGATCCAACGGCTGTGGTCGTTCGGGTCGATCTGCCACGACGTCGCCAGGCCGGGCACCAGGCCGGACGGCTTGGTGGCACTTGAGAGATCCCACAGCACCAGCGAGTCATAAAGATTATAGCCGACGAAACGATAACCCTCGAAGCCTTGGTCGGGATTGCCGGTGGTGATCGGCAGGTCGCCGGCGGTCATGCCGATGACCAGCGTACCGCCGCCGGCCTGCGCGGATGCCGCGACGCCGGCCGCCAGCATGACGCCGGCGGTGAGTCGGGAAAGCACTCGAATTATATCGGGAACGCGCATTGTCAGCCTTTCCTGCTGCCGATCAGGGCGAGACGGTGACGGGGGTAAGGTCCTGGAACCAGCTCTGTGCCTGCACGAAGCCGTGCACCTTCGGCGACATCGCGCGCGGGTTCAGATCATGCACCACGAAGATCATCATCGCTTGCTCGCCTTCGAATTCGTGCAGCTTCGTCAGCAGCGCGAGCTGCTTTGCCGGGTCGAATTCGTGGAAAATCTGGTCGATCAATTGCTCCGATGTCGGATCGGAATAATGGCCCCAGTTGGAGCCATTCGGTGACCAATAGGCCTTGCCGGCCAGCTTGATGATGGCGCTGACCGGGTCGAGCAGGCCGCGCGAGAAATTCAAGCCGTCGAGGTCCGGATATTTGTCGGCACCGGCGCGATACACGTTCAGCAACGTGTTCCAGTCCATCACGTCGAGACGCACCTTGAAGCCCACGGCTTCGAGCTGCGACTTCACCAGCTCGTTCATCGGCAGCGGCTGCATTTGGCCGGACCCCGACGTAGAGATCGCAAAGCTCACATTGCAAGGCAAGCAGCCCGCCTGCTCCAGCAGTTCATGCGCCTTTTTCGGATCGTAATGGTAGTCCATTTTCTTGCCGTAATACGGCATGCTCGGCGGCACGACGTTGTATTCCGGAATGGCGGTGCCAGCGAGCAAATCCACCATGTCGTGACGGTTGATCGCGTAGTTCGCCGCCTGGCGCACCCGGATGTCACGGAACGGGCCGTGGACGAAATTCAGCATGTACGGCCAGTCGTGCGGGTACACGTTGGTAACGATCTTCATGCCCGCGGCCTTCAGGCGCGGGATGGCGTCGGGCGACGGCGCCTCGATCCAGTCCACCTGGCCGGACAGCAAGGCGGCGGTACGGGTTGCGGCCTCCGGCATCGGCAGCAGGATCAGCCGGTCCTGCTTCGGGATGCGGTTCTTGTCCCAGTAGCCAGTATTGGGGACCAACACCAGGCGCTGATGCGGCACCTCGCTTTCGAACCGGTAGGGCCCGGTGCCGGACGGGTGCATCGCGTATTGCGCCCAGTCGTAATGCAGGTCCTTGGCCCGGCACGGGCTGATCATGAACACGTAGCTCATGTCGTAGGGGAACAGGGATTCGATGAAATTGGTGTTTATCGCGATGGTGTCGTCGTCGATCTTCTCGACCGAACGGAAATTGGTCAGCCAGGTGCGCGTGAAGACGAATTGCTGCGGGAAGAAGTCGGGCGCTTTCTGATCGTTTCTGATATGGAAATTCCACAGCACGGCATCGGCGTCGAACTTGCAGCCGTCGTGAAAGGTGACGCCGTGGCGCAGGTGGAAGATCCAGCGGCGGTGGTCGTTGGGATCGATCTCCCAGCTTGTGGCGAGGCCCGGTCGGATGTCGGAGGGCCGGTCTGCCTTCGACAGGTCCCACAGGATCAGCGAGTCATAGAGGTTGTAGCCGACGAAGCGGTAGCCCTCGAAGCCTTGGTCGGGATCGCCGGTCGTAACAGGGATGTCGCCGGCGGTCATGCCGACGATCAGCGTGCCGCCGCCGGCCGTCGCCGGCGCAGCGATGGCAATGCAGGCGAGCAGGACGAGCGCGGCCACGGCGCTCCAGGTGGTCAGGGAGCGTGCGGGGGCGGCCAGCCGAGCGGCGGGCGCGGCGGGCATGCTCCGCGGCGCGGCCTTGCGGCGGCGGAGACGAGGGCGGAGACGAGGGCAGAGAGGCAGCAGGGGCGACGGCATGGCGGTCCTGGCAGATGCGCCTTGCTGCATTGCAACATGCATGCCGGCCGCATTCTGCCTAAACTCGGGGTAGCTCTAGGGGTGAAAAGCCTATGGATTAGGCAATTGCGAGCAATATGGGCCAAGCGTTGTGAGGCACGCTGCGACACTGCCCCGGAGCGAAATGGTTGATCCTTGGCCGTGGCGGCACTGGCCTCTCCCGTCATGGCCGGGCGGGTCCTGCCATACCGGCACTGAGTTCCTGGGCCTCGCTCTGGACACCAACGCGATAACACGGCGTAAACTGGCCGAGAACGGCATCGCGGAGGAACCAGCGGGATGAAGCTCAGCCTCATTGTTCGCGGGCAGCATCCGCAGGGTGGCACGGTTCAACATCTGCACGACGATCTCGAACTGGTGCGATGCGCTGATCGCCTTGGCTTCGACGGTATCGTCAAGGGTTCGCACTACAGCGCGCACCCGTTCGAGTCGGTGCAGCAGATCCCGTTTCTCGCCTATTGTGCAGCGATCGCGCCGCGTCTTCGGATCATCTGCGGGCTGGTGCTGGTTCCGCTGCACAAGCCGCTCGATCTCGCCGAACAACTGGCGACGCTCGACCTGCTGTGCGGTGGCAAACTGGTGTTCGGCGCCGGGATCGGCTATCGCGATGTCGAATTCAAGGCCTTCGGCGTACCGCGCCGCCAGCTTGGCGCCCGCTTCGAGGAATGCCTCACCGCGATCCGCCGTCTGTGGACGGAAGACTTCGTCACCATGACGGGCGCTGGTTTCGAGCTGGATCACGCGACCTGCACGGTGAAACCATTGCAGAAGCCAACCCCGCCCATCTGGATCGGCGCCAATGCGGACGTCGCGATACAGCGAGCGGCTCGCGTGGGCGATTGCTGGTACATCAACCCGCACAATACACTGGCGACGATCGAGCGGCAGATGGAGCTGTACAAGCGTGCGCTCGACCAATATCGCCGACCATTCCCTGCCGAGGTGCCCATGCGACGAGAGGTGTTCGTCGCTCCAACGCGCGCCGAAGCGATCCGCCGCGCTCAGCCCTTTCTCGAGGAAAAATACAAAGCCTACCGTTCGTGGGGACAGGACAAGGTGATGCCCGAGGGAGACGACTTCGATCACGGCTTCGATGAGTTGCTGGAAGATCGCTTCCTGCTGGGATCGCCGGCGGAAGTCGCGGATCAGATCATTCGGCTTAACCGCCGGCTTGGCGTGAACCACCTTGTCGCCTCGGTCCACTGGCCTGGCATGCCGAACAACCTGGCCCTTGAACAACTGCACCTCCTCGCCGAGGAGGTCCGTCCATTGCTCAATTCCGCCACGTGACCCAGGTGGCGCGGATCACAATTCACAGCGGCAGCAGCGACACCAGACCGCAGCGCCGCGGTTAACAGTTCGGAAGGACCCCAAAAGTGCGCTATGGATTCTACCTGCCCACCCGCGGCCCGACCGCCACGCGCGATGGAGTCCTCGCCCTGGCACGGGAAGGCGAGCGTCTAGGGCTGCATTCTGCCATGATCGCGGACCACATTGTATTCCCGACGGAAAGCGAATCCGTTTATCCCTATACGGTGGACCGGAAACATCCCGGTGGCGGCGACGCGCTGGAGACGTTCTCGATTCTGGGCGTGGTGGCGGGCGCGACAGAGAAGCTGCGTCTCGTCACCTCGGTGTTGGTATTGCCATATCGCAACCCGGTACTGACCGCGAAGATGGTGGCGTCTCTGGACGTCCTGTCCGGCGGGCGCGTGACGCTCGGCGTGGGCGTCGGCTGGCTGAAGGAGGAGTTCGAGGCTCTCGACAGCCCGGATTTCGACCGACGCGGCAGTGTGACGGATGAATGGATCGCGATCTTCAAGCAGCTCTGGAGCGAGTCACCCGCCAGCTTCAAAGGTCAGTACTACAACTACTCCAACATTCGCGCCGAGCCGTTCCCGTTGCAGACGCCACACCCCCCGATCTGGATCGGCGGCCACTCGCGCGCGGCGTTGCGGCGTGTCGCGCGGCACGGCGACGGCTGGCACCCAGTCGGCGCGATAGCCGCCTCGCCGCTTCCGCCGGGGGAAATGCAGGCACATTTGGACAAGCTGAAGCGGCTGACCGAAGCCGAAGGTCGCGATTTCTCCGCGCTCACCATTTCTTACAAGGCGCCGCTATACGACACCAGCATCCCGGATCGCGACGGTACCCGCAGGAGCTTTTCCGGCAGTCCGGAGGACATCGCAGGCGATGTGTGTTCCTTCGCCGCCATCGGTGTGCACGAACTGATCTTCGACTTCCGCGGTGAGTCCATCGCCGATAGTATAGCACGTTTGCAACGCTTTGCCGCCGAGGTCATCCCCTTGGTGAATTAGTGTGCCGAGCCTTACTGACTTGGCAGCGTGACCGGATGGAAGCCAAAATTGGCGAGAATCTGCTGACCGTCGGGTGACAGGATGGTGAGAGCCAGCAGCGTTGCGCCCGGCCGCGCATCCTTGAGCACGGCCAGCGCGTATTCCGGCCCCATCTGCAGCGCGACTGGAAACGCCACAAGTTTCGCATCCGGCAGAAGCCGCGCGTAGCGGTCCCTGCCGGAGCAATAAACGATGGCGGCGTCGATGCGGCCGTCCAGGATCGCATCGGCATCCACATCGCCGGTTTTCGGCTGCGGTGCACCTGGCGGGACGTCCATGACCACGGCGCGGGCCTGCAGCGCTGCGCTGCTGCCGGGACGCAATTGATCGGCCTGCCTGAATAATTGCAGCGTATAGTCGCCGAGCGGATCGATTTTCGCCGGCGATACGCCGATATGGATCCCGGGAGACAACATCTTGTCGAGTGCCGACTCGGTCGTCGCCCCGAATTTCGCCGGTGAGAGCAGACAGACCGTGTTGCGCGCAAACACTGCCATGACGCTGGCGCGGCCTTCCTGGACCAGTTTTCGTGCATGCCCGACATCGGCCGAGGAGAACAGATCGGCATGCTCGCCGTGCTCGATACGCTCTCGCAGCCGCCCGGACGGTCCGAACACGGTCGACACCGTCAAGCCATGCGTCTGGGTGAACATGGTCGCGATCTGCGTCATCAACTCGCGCAGGCTGCCCGCACCATACAGCACCAGGTCGGCCGCTTGCGCGGCAGGCGCGATTGCGGTCATCAACATCGCCAGCATGATAAGTTTATGCATTCGAGGTTTTCGGATCATGCGGTTCACCGCCCACCGAGGAAACGCGCGAACGCCTCGCCGTAGTCCGGATGCCAACGTGACAGGGCGGGCCGGTTCTCGGTGATATCCTGCGCCGCCCACAGGATTCGCCGGCAGTCGATGTCTCGCGTCACGTCGTTGTCCGGGCAAACGATGTAGAAGTCGCCTCTGTTGATCCCGTCGATCATCATGTCGACAACCTGATCCGGCATCCATGCGCCAGGCGGCTTCTCTTTGCGTCCGCGGCTGGTCATGCCGGTGAAGGTGGAGCCGGGGATCAACAAATGCGCGGTCATCTGCCCGCCATCCTCGTTGCGCAGGCTGTGGGCCAGGGCCTCGGTCAGCACCTTCACACCCGCCTTGCTGACGTTGTACGCCGTATCGCCCGGCGGACAGGTGATGCCCTGCTTCGATCCGGTATTGACGATCGCACAGGGCGTGCCTTGCGCGAGCATGCGCGGCGTAAAGCTTTGCACGCCGTTGATGACGCCCCACAGGTTGACCTCCAGCACGCGGCGCCAGCGATCTATGTGCTGCCACGGGCCGCCGCCCGGCGCGGTGCCGGCATTGTTCATCAGGACGGCGACTTCACCGAAGGCTGCGTAAGCAGCATCACGGAACTTCTCGACCTCCTCCAGCCGGCTGACATCGGTCGGCACGGCAAGCACCCCCTGCTCCCCGAGTGGCGATACGCCAGCGACCTCGGCGCGCGCCGCTTCGAGCGGTGCTGGCGAGAGATCGGCGAGGCAGACCTTCAGGCCCATGGTGGCAAGGCGCTTCGCGGCCGCCAGGCCAATTCCGCCGGCGGCGCCGGTGATGGCTGCGACCCGGTTACTTGCCAGCGCGGCATGCATGCTCATGTTCATCCTCCATCGGCCGTTGCTGCGTCCGACCGCGCTGTCATCCCGCCGCGAGCGGACGCCGCCACACGGGCCTTCCACGGCGGGTCGGTCGGCTATTCCCGGTCGGCTATTCCCCAATGCATATAGCGCTGGCATGTGGCATGCGCCAACCGGACGTTGTCCCTGATCTGGCATGGCGGTATCGTGCCGCGCCTGTGCCGTACGGACGGGCGGCCAACGCTGGATCAAACGGCGGGGCGGCCTGGTGCGCCTGGTCGGCCAGCGCTGATTGGCCTCCGCTGACAGGCTCGGGCCGTTGGCTGCAGAAGGGAGTCGAATATTATGTCCGAGCCAACCATTCTTGCGGAAACGATTGCCGGCATCGGGCAGATCCTCGGCGACGAACTCGACCATATCAGAATCGAACGTGCCGTGATCGGATTGTTCTTTACCGGAGTGAAGCTCGATGCCGGCAGTGCCGGCGCCTGCGCCACGCCGCTGCGTTCGATCCCGGAGGCGGTCTGCTGCCCGAGTTCCGCCATGGCCATGCCGTTCCCGGGCAAGCTGCGTGGCCGGCTGGCGCAGGACGTGCTGAAGGAAACGCAGGCCAGCGGCGGCATACGCCGTGCCATCGGAGTCGCCACCCTGAATGCGCTCGCCGATCTGTGCTGGCAACGGCGTCCGCTGGATGACGTCGAACTTCGCATCGGCGTCGATGCCTACGACGCCGCCGCGATCAAGCCGGGTCAGCACGTCGTCGTTATCGGTGCATTCGTCCCGTTCCTGAAATCTTTGAAGCGCGCCAGGCAACCATTCACTGTCCTGGAACTGGATGCGGCGACGCTCAAGCAGGACGAGCTGGCGCATTTCCGCCCGGCGGACCACGCAGACCAGGTGCTGCCAACCGCCGATGTCGTGCTGATCACCGGGACGACGTTGGTGAATGATACGCTGGAGACATTGCTCGCGCAGTGCTCGCCGGCGGCGCGGGTCGTCGTGGCTGGTCCAACGGCCGGTCTGCTGCCCGACGCTTTTCTGCGTCGAGGGGTCGACGTGCTGGGGGGTATTCGCGTCACCGCGCCAAACGAATTCCTGGACGTGCTGTCGGAAGGCGGCTCCGGTTACCACTTCTTCGGACGTTCGGCGGAAAAGGTCGTTCTGTTGCCCCATATGGCGCAGCAGGCACGGCGGGCCGCCTGAAGGTGGCGTTCCAGGCAAGGCACCATTGTGGCCTGCGCGACCCGGACCGGTCTGACGCCATCTCTATATACATCTGAATACGACGAGTCGCCACGCACGAGACCGTCCACAACGCGGGGGTGACAAGACCGCTCGGACTTCGGCAAGGATGCGGCGTGTCGAAGAGGCGCGTGATGATCGAGGTAACGGGGGACGATGGCGCCGTAGTTCCGGCCAGCCAGCAAGGCTCCGCCTCCGCTGGCCGCGCTACGAGGCGACCTTCAGCACCACGCGGAACCGCGCCTTTCCGCTGGTCATTCTGTCATATGCCGCCTGCGCTTGTTCCAACGCATAGACCTCGTTCATCGAGGCCACGGCGTGGCGTTGGCTGAATGACAGTGTGTCCTCGGAATCGGCGGACGTGCCGGAGTACCAGCCCCTCACCGCGGCGCGTTTCGCCAGGAGGGCCAGGGAATCGACAGTCAGCGCGCCGACCGCGCCGATCACCATCATCGTGCCATTGACGCCCAGGCCGCCGGAAATCGCCTGCATGGCCGGAGCGCTGGTCACGGTCGCGATGATCGCCTTGGCGCCACCCATGGCAAGCAGCGCCTGTGCCGGATCCTCTGCGTCGCTGTCGACGTAATCCTGCGCGCCCAGCGAGCGCGCGAGCGCTTCCTTGTCGCGCCCGCGATTGACGGCGACGGTGCGGAACCCTTGCCGCGCGGCGAATTGGATCCCCAGATGGCCGAGTCCGCCGACGCCATGGATCGCCACCAGGTCGCCCGGTTGCGCACCGCAATGGCGCAACGCGTTGAAGGTGGTGATGCCGGCGCAGAGCAGTGGCGCCGATTCGATCGGGTCCAGAGAGTCCGGTACGCGCGCCAGCGCCGATGACAGCGCCAGCATATGCGTGGCATAGCCGCCATCGCGCGTCATGCCGGTGGCGCCTTGCACGGTCTCGCAGGCGAAGTTGTCGCCCCGCCGGCAGTGGCCACACCATCCGCAGGCGCCGCTGAACCAGCCCACACCGACACGCTCCCCGACCGACCAGCCATCGACATCCCGACCGATGGCATCGATCGCGCCGATCACCTCATGGCCCGGGATGCGCGGATAGGTGATGCCCGGCACCAGGCCCTGTACAGTGATGCTGTCACTATGGCAGACGCCGCAGGCCTGGACGCGGATCCGCACCTCGTGGCTGCCCGGTTCCGGCAGGTCGCGTTCCTCCCGGCGGAAGCTGCCACCACGCTCCGGGACGGCCATCGCCAGCATCTTGGTCATGTTGGTCCTCCGTTGTGGCTGCGGGCGTTCTTTCCGACCTGCGCAAGATGCTCAGGCGGGGCTGGGGCCAATCACTGCGCCGTTTCCAGAGTTAGCGCCAGCGATGTCTTCAGACGGCTTGCGGCGACGAAACTTCGCAGCCGGCTATTCCGCCGCGGTTTCGACGTACGCCGCGACCGGTGCGATGCGTGCCGCACAGAATTTGAACTCGGGGATCATGCCATACGGATCAAGCGCCGGGTTCGTCAGCAGATTGATCGCCGCCTCGGCGTAGCAGAACGGCATGAACACCATGCCCTGCGGTACATCGCGATCCGAACGGACCTTCGTCTCCACGGCGCCACGCCGCGTCTCGATCCGGATGAAATCGCCGGGGTTGAGCTTCGCACGCCAGAGATCGCGTGGCGACATGAAAGCGACCGCCTCGGGTTCGATCGCGTCCAGCACGCCGGCGCGACGCGTCATGGACCCGGTGTGCCAGTGCTCCAGGACACGGCCGGTCGACAGCACCATCGGGTACTCGTCGTCCGGCACTTCATCGGGCGGCAGCACGTTGGCGGGGACGATCTTCGCGCGCCCGCTCTCGGTCGGGAAACCGGAATAGAAGATGATCTCGTTGCCCGGCTTGTCGGGCGCATCCACGGGATAGGTGACGGCGCCTTCACGCTCCAGCCGTTCCCAGGTGATATTGGCAAACGACGGCATGACCTGCGCCATCTCCGCGAACACGTCGCTCGGTCCGTTGTAGTTCCATCCCAGGCCGAGGCGCTGGGCGATCTCCTGGATGATCCACCAGTCCTGCCGCGCATCGCCCGGCGGCTTGATCACCGGCCGCGCCAGTTGCACGCGCCGGTCGGTGTTGGTGAATGTCCCGGTCTTCTCCGCGAAGGCCGAGGCCGGGAGGATCACGTCGGCATGGAAGGCCGTCTCGGTCAAGAACAGATCCTGCACCACCAGATGCTCCAGCGAGGCAAGGGCCTCGCGGGCATGGTTCAGGTCGGGATCCGACATGGCCGGATTTTCGCCCTCGATATACATGCCCTTGATCTGCCCGGCATGCACCGCGTTCATGATCTCGACCACGGTCAGGCCTTTGACGGGATCGAGAGCGGTGTTCCAGAAGCTTTCGAATTTTTCCCGGATCTGCGGGTTCGTGACCGACTGATAGTCGGGATACACCATCGGGATCAGCCCTGCATCGGACGCGCCCTGGACATTGTTTTGACCGCGCAGCGGATGCAGCCCGGTGCCGGGACGGCCGACCTGGCCGGTAACCAGGGCCAGCGCAATCAGGCAACGTGCGTTGTCAGTGCCGTGCACGTGCTGGCTGATGCCCATGCCCCAGAAAATGATGGAAGCGCGAGATCGCGCGTACAACCGGGCGACTTCGCGCAGAGTCTGCGCCGGGATGCCGCATACCGCTTCCATCTTCTCCGGCGGGAAATCCTTGATGCGCTCCTTGAGTTCCGCGTACCCCTCGGTGTAGCCGGCGATGTATTGTTCGTCGGTCAGGCCTTCCTCGATGATGGTGTGCAGCAGAGCGTTCAGCAACGCGACGTCGCTGCCCGGCTTGAACGCCAGATGGTGCAACGCATGTCGCGACAACGCCTGATGCCGAGGATCGATCACGATCAGCTTGGCACCGCGCTGCTGCACCGCGTTCTTGAAAAAGGTGGCGGCGACCGGATGGTTCACCGTCGGGTTGGCGCCGATGACGATGATCACTTCCGCGTCCATCGCCGCGGCGAACGGCGCGGTGACCGCGCCGGAGTTCAATCCCTCCATCAACGCCGCCACCGACGAGGCGTGGCAGAGCCGCGTGCAGTGATCGACGTTGTTCGAGCCGAAGCCGGTGCGCACCAGCTTCTGGAACAGATAGGCTTCTTCGTTCGAACCCTTGGCGGAACCGAATCCGGCCAGCGCCTTGGGCCCGTGCACGTCCCGAATGCGCCCCAGGCCGGCGCCGGCAAGGTTCAGCGCTTCGTCCCAGGTTGCTTCGCGGAAATGCGTCCACGGGTTGGCCGGATCGACCTGATCCTGTGCGTGCTTGGGCGTATTGGGTAGCCGCACCAGAGGACGCATCAGGCGGTGTGGATGATGAATGTAGTCGAAGCCGAAACGGCCCTTGACGCACAGGCGATTGTGGTTCGCCGGTCCGTCGCGGCCGGTGGCGTACACGATCTTCTCGTCCTTCACCTCATAGGTGACCTGGCAGCCGACGCCGCAATACGGGCACAGACTGTCCACCTTGCGATCCGGCCACGCCACGCGCGTTTCGTTCGCATCGAGATACGCCGCGGGCATCAACGCGCCGGTGGGGCAGGCCTGCACGCATTCGCCACAGGCGACGCAGGTGGACTCGCCCATCGGATCGTCGAAATCGAACACGATCTTCGCACCGGCGTTGCGATACGCCATGCCGATCACGTCGTTCACCTGTACTTCGCGGCAGGCGCGGACACAGAGATTGCATTGGATGCAGGCATCGAGGTTCACCCGCATCGCCGGATGGCTGGGGTCGTGTATCCAGCGCTGCTCGGTGGGGAAACGGCTTTCGGTGACGCCTATCTTCTCCGCCCAACCCCAGAAGGCGGAGGTCGGATCGTGCGACGTTGCGCGCGCCGGCTGATCGGCGACCAGTAGTTCCATCACGGTGGCCCGCGCCTTCACCGCGCGGTCCGACTGGGTGCGCACCTTCATGCCGACCGCAGGCGCGCGCTTGCAGGACGCCGCCAGCACGCGCTCGCCTTCGATCTCCACCATGCAGGCACGGCAGTTGCCGTCCGGTCGGTAGCCGGGCTCCGGCCGGTGGCAGAGGTGCGGAATGGCGGTGCCGGTGCGGCGAGCTACTTCCCACAGCGTCTCGTCTGGCTGCGCTTCCACTTGAACGCCGTCGAGTTCGAACATGACGCCTGGCATCGCGCGCGCCGCCGCGGCGTTGCCTGCCTGTGCGGGTGTGCCCGGGGGTGTGCCCTGGGGTGTGGTGGTCGTGCTCATTCCGCCGCCTCCTTGGGCGCGAGGGCTTCCGGGAAATAGCGGATGACGCAGGTCAGCGGATTGGAGGCTGCCTGGCCCAGCCCGCAGATCGATGCGTCGCGCATCACCTGCGACAGTTCATCCAGCAATCCCGTATCCCAATTGCCTTGCTCCATCAGCATGCGCGCCTTCTGCGTGCCCGACCGGCACGGCGTGCACTGGCCGCAGCTCTCGTCTTCGAAAAAGCGCATCAGGTTCAGGGCGACGCCCTTGATGTCGTCCTGGTCGGAGAAAACCACGACCGCGGCGGAACCGATGAAGCAGCCGAATTTCTCCAGCGTGCCGAAATCGAGCGGGATGTCGGCCATGGACGCCGGCAATATGCCGCCTGACGCGCCACCGGGCAGATACGCTGCCAGCGTGTGGCCTTCCATCATGCCGCCGCAGTATTCATCGACCAACTCGCGCAGAGTGATGCCGGCGGGCGCCAGCTTCACGCCTGGGTCCTTGACGCGGCCGGAGACCGAAAAGCTTCGCAGTCCTGTTCGGCCATTGCGGCCGAAGCTCTTCCACCACGCGGCCCCCTTTTCGACCAGGTCGCGCACCCAATAGAGCGTCTCGACGTTGTTGATCAGTGTCGGCCGGCCGAACAATCCGACTTGGAACGGAAACGGCGGCTTGTGGCGCGGCAGGCCGCGCTTGCCTTCGATGCTCTCCAACATCGAGGACTCCTCACCGCAGATATAAGCGCCGGCGCCACGACGCAGATGCACGACGGGGCCTCCCGGCGGCAGTTTGGGCAACTCGCGCGCCAGGATCGCGCGCGCCGCCGGATACTCGTCGCGGATATAGACGTAGGTCTCCTGCGCTTCGACGATATGCGCCGCGATCAGCATGCCCTCCAGGAAGCGGTGCGGATCGGTGTTCAGATAGTGCCGATCCTTGAACGTGCCCGGCTCGCCTTCGTCGCCGTTGACCGCCATCAGCCGCGGTCCCGGCTCCCCGAGCACCGAGCGCAACTTGCGGCCGGTTGGGAACCCGGCACCGCCCAGCCCGCGCAGACCGCTGTCATCGAGCGTAGACAGCACCGTGTCGGCGCTGATCTCCCCGGAACGGACCTTTGCCAGCAATTGATAGCCGCCGGCCGCGACATAGGCATCGTAGTCGATTGTGTCGGCAGGGATATGCGGATGTGAATCGTCGTGCGCAACCGCGGCGGCCACGGCATCGCGATCGGCGTGATGGATGAAATGGTGTCCGACTTCGACAACCGGCGCCTGATCGCACAGCCCGACGCATGGCGCGCGCACGACCCGCGCGATCGCCCCGGCCCCCTGCGTCGCAGGCAACGTCTTCAGTTCTTGTAGCAGGCGCTCGGCTCCGAACATCGCACAGGTCACGCTGTCGCAGACGCGGACCACCAGAGGCGCCAGAGCAGCGTCGTTTTCCTTCACCACATCGAAGTGCGCGTAGAAGGTCGCCGTTTCATAGACCTCGGCGAATGCCAGTCGCATCTCATCGGCCAGCGCCGCCAGATGGGCCGCCGAGATCTGATGGTAGGTGTCCTGGATCAGGTGCAGATATTCGATCAGGCAATCGCGCTGCCGCGGCCGATCGCCCAGCAGGGCGGCGACCTCCTCGCGTGCCTGGATGCTGACGGAGCGGCCCTTCGGCGTGGACTTGGCGCGCCGCCGGCCGGCGCCGGGGTGCTCGAAGCGGATCACCTCGCCCGCATGCGCTTCGGCCATGAATGCTCCTTCGTCCAGGCCGGCCGTTTCGCCAGACGGCCGTATCACACGATAGCATGCGAATTTCCTGACAATACAGCATAGTGGAACAGGAAAGGCTGCGCAAACCGCGCTATGGTTCAATCGGTGGCCCAGGCTTTGCGCCCAGGGGCACCGAAGCGGCACCGCGATGGAGGTTGACGGATGTCATTGCGTGGAGATTGCCGGTCATGCGGGTGATCGGACTCGCTGGCTGGAGCGGCGCCGGCAAGACGACGCTGTTGCGGCGGCTGATCCCGTTGCTGACCGCGAGGGATCTGCGGGTCTCCACCCTGAAGCACGCGCACCACAATTTCGACGTCGACCAGCCGGGCAAGGATTCGTGGGAACACCGCCAGGCCGGCGCCCGGGAAGTGCTGGTAGCATCCTCGGTGCGCTGGGCGCTGATGCACGAATTGCGCGGCGACACGGAACCCGGGTTGCCTGCGATGCTTGCGCAAATGTCACCGGTGGACCTGGTGCTGGTGGAAGGCTTCAAACGCGAGGCACATCCGAAGATCGAAGTGCACCGCGCGGCCAATGCGAAGCCGCTGCTGCATCCGGACGATCCGTCGATCGTTGCCATCGCTTCGGACGCGCCATTGCATGGCCTGAGGATTCCGCTACACCATCTTGATGACGTTGCCGCGATAGCCGACGTGGTGCTGCGGCGTGCCGTTGCGATCGACGCTATCGACTGGTTTGGCCGGCGCGACAGTTAGGGGAAAGGCGTGGCACAGCTTTCCGACGACTGCTTTGCCTTTGGCGGCAAATTGCTCTCGATCGATGCGGCACTGCGGCGGATCGCCGCGGATGTGCCGTGCGTCGCCGGCACGCAGCCAGTGCCGTTGCATGAGGCCGACGGCCGCATCCTGGCCGACGACGTGATTGCGGCGATCGATCTGCCGCCCTTCGACAATTCCGCGGTCGATGGCTACGCGGTCCGGCTCGCGGATCTGGCTGATGCTTCGGTGCTGCCGGTGGTGGGCCGGCTCGCCGCGGGTGAGCCGGCCATCGACGCACTGCCCCCAGGCACGGCACGGCGCATCTTCACCGGTGCCGCGCTGCCGCAAGGCGCGGATACCGTGTTCATGCAAGAGGACGTGCGGGTCGGCGCGGAAGGGTGCGTGCGGTTTCCTACCGGCCTGCGGCCGGGCGCCAATACGCGCGCACGCGGCGAAGACGTCGCACGCGGCACATGCGCGCTGCCACGCGGGCGGCGGCTGCGTCCGCAGGATCTGGCGCTTGCGGCGGCGCTTGGTGTGCGCTCCCTGCCGGTGCGCCTGCCCATCCGGGTCGCGTTGTTCTCCACTGGTGACGAATTGGTCGAGCCAGGAGCGCCGGCGGGCCCGGCACAACGTTACGATTCCAACCGGGTGTTGCTCTCCGCGCTGGCGGCGCGGGCCGGGGCGCAGGTGCGCGATCTGGGCATCTTGCCGGATCGGCAGGATGCGATCGCCGATGCGCTGGCGGAAGCGGCACAAGGCAGCGACATGATTTTGACCTCCGGCGGCGTTTCGACCGGCGACGAGGACCATGTGAAAGCCGCTGTCGAAACGGTTGGGCGCCTGACATTCTGGCGCCTGGCGATCAAGCCCGGGCGTCCGGTGGCTATGGGCACCGTGCGCGGCGTGCCGTTCGTCGGCCTGCCCGGCAATCCCGTCGCAGCGTTCATTACCTTCGCGTATGTGGCGCGGCCATTGATCGCGGCGCTGGGGGGCGCACCGGTCGAGGCGCCAGCCACCCTGCGGGTGCGCGCTGAATTCAGCTATCGGAAGAAGGCCGGGCGGCGGGAATATGTGCGGGTGCGCCTGTCGTCCGGTCCCGGTGACGAACCGCGCGCGCACAAACACAGCGTGGATGGGGCGGGCATCCTCACGTCGCTGACGGAAACCGTCGGAATCGTGGAACTGGGGGAACCGGTCACCGAGGTGACGCCGGGCGACAGCGTCGGCTACCTGCCGTATGAAGGCTTGCTCTGATTAGAGATCCGGATAAAGCGCGAGGACGCGGTCCGCCTCGGCCAGATCCTCCGGCGTGTTGACGTTGAAGAACGGGTCCACGGGCGTTGCCGGCCATTCCGCGGTCGCGCAGCCGCCGTGTTGCGTAAACAGATCGATCTTGCGCACGCCTTGCTCCGCAACCGCGCGGCGCAGTTCGTCCCGTATCGCGACAGGCCATAGCGCGATGACGGGATGCGTCCGGCCCTGCGACCCGGCACATGCGAACATTGTGTCGCTGCCTTGGCGGGCGGCATGCAGCCGCGCCACCAGGTCGTGCGGGACGAATGGCGCGTCGCCGGGTGCGGTCACGACCCAGGCAATGGCCGGGATGGTAGCGGCGGTCCAGTCGAGTGCGGCCAGGACACCGGCGAGCGGACCCGGATGATCAGGCAGGCTGTCGGCGACGACCGGTAAACGATACAGGCTGAAACGCCCGGGGTCGTCGTTGGCGTTGAGGATCAAGCGCACGGTCTGGGGTGTGAGGCGATCGACGATCCGCGCCAGCGCGGTACGTCCGCCCACCGCACGCAGCGGTTTGTCTCCGCCGCCCATGCGCCGCGCCAGGCCGCCCGCCAGGATCGCGCCAACCGTGGGCGGCGGCAACGTTGGATCAGATGTCATCGCCCGCCGCCTTGCGCCGATGCCGCAGGCTCTCCTCCGGTACGAAATCCGGGGTCTGATCGAACACGATGCGCTCGAGCCCAGCCAGCGCGACGAAACGCTTGCCACGCGCCCGGCCGATCAGCGTCAGGCCGGCGTTCCGCGCCAGCTCCACGCCCCAGGCGGTGAAGCCGGAACGCGACACCAGGATGGGAATGCCCATGCGCACGGTCTTGATGATCATTTCGGATGTAAGGCGGCCGGTGGTGTAGAAGATCTTGTCGCCGCCCGTGAGGCCGTGACGGTGCATGTAGCCTGCGATCTTGTCCACCGCGTTGTGGCGGCCCACGTCCTCCATGTAGATCAGCGGCTCATCCTGCCGGCACAGGACCGCGCCGTGGATGGCGCCGGCTTCGAGGTAGAGCGATGGGATCGTATTGATCGTCTGACTCAACCGATACAGCCAGGACGTGCGTAATTCGCCGGCCGGCAATTGCGTGCCTTCGATCACATCCATCAGGTCGCCGAAAGCGGTGCCCTGCGCGCAGCCGGAGGTCTGCGTTTTCTTGCGCAGCTTTTCTTCATAATCCGTCTTGCGCGCGGTGCGCACGACGATCACCGAGAGTTCCTCGTCGTAGTCGATGCCCGTGATCGTGTCGTCCGGCCGTAGCATGCCCTGGTTGAGGAAATAGCCGACCGCCAGATCTTCCGGGTAGTCGCCGATCGTCATCGCGGTGACGATCTCCTGCCCATTGAGGAACAGGGTCAGGGATTTCTCCACGGGGACGCGGGTTTCCACCGCGGTACCGGTGTGGTCGATGCCGGCGAGGTTGACGGTCAGACGCTGGTCGTCCGGGTTCGGCCGGACGCGCAACTGCGCCAACGGATCCGCCAGGATATCCAGTGTATCGTGGTCTCCCATGCGGATACCTATAGCATGGCCAGCGTTCGCCCGCTAACCGTCCCGGCGCGCAGCTGTTCCGCCATCGGCAGCGCGCGAGCCCGACGTCCGGGTGGCGCGGTGCCATGATGCTGACACCCCAGGACGAAGGTGACGAGCGGGTCTTCCATGCCAGGACGTTCGTTCGATGCTGCGACTGACACGAGCACCGAGGCAGAGGCAAACCAGCGAATGAGCGAAGAAGAGTGCAGTCAATCAATCGGCTTGGGAGCCCTCGTCTCGCGTTGAAGGAGGTCAAGCCACCTGCCCTCGACGTCACGGCTCATGATATAGATCCGGCGGTTGGTCCGGTCGCCGTAGCGGGCGCAAAGCTCATCGAGTGCCGGCGTTGCGCGGTAGCTTTCCCGGTACTCCCGCTCGCGCGTGGTGAAAATCTCCTCGCAGGATGCGCGCTCGAGATGGTCGATGTTCGATTCATTGACATCGAGCTTGAGCATCAGGCGCCGAGGCTTGCTGGCGGTTTCCAACATCACGGGGATCCATTCCCGCTCGGACAGCCAGGTATCGAACTTCGCCGGCCGGAGTTCATTGATCCGCTTCGGCAGGCTGTCGCGATCGTCTTCCGTGAGACGCTCGTCCTCGTAGCGGGTCGCCAGCCCGGCATAAAAGAAAGGGCCGGCGGTGCGGCGGCGTAGCTCGCCTGGGATAGCATCGAGAAAGTCGAGCAACCGGTCGAACAGTGGCAGGGTATTCCTGGTCAAGAACAGTTTTTCCTCGCGTATCATGCCATGTTCGCCACCCAGTCGTAAAATCGCAGCCTGATACTCGAAATCACCGCGGCGGCCGTTCCAGCGATCGTGTGTGTCGCCATAACCCGCGAGCGAGACGTGGAAGCCGACAATGCCGGCGGCCCGACGCTCCTGTAGCCAGGCTGCGAGCTCCTCGCCGCGCCGGATGCGCAGCCCGCCGAGATTGAGAATACGGAATTTTGCACCGCGTCGCTCCCGCAGGCGCGCGATGCCGCTCAACGTGTCGATGTCGAAGTCGAAGGATGGTCCGACAAAGACGCCGATCTCAAGATCCTGCCGCTCGGCTTGCCTCCAATCATGGAACCGATGCACCAACTGCTCGAACCGCGCAAACGGCAGCGTGCTGCGCTTGCGCGATTCCGAGATCAGGCAGTAGCGGCAGATATGGGCGCAGGGTGCATGCCGCAGCGAAAACCGTAACCCCTTTCCAACGATCTCCCTCGACATTCCCACCTCCAGCGGCGTCTTGGGCCGGCGTCGCTACCTTTGCCAGACTATACGAAGCCCACGACCGCGTGGGGAACGTAGGGTTCCTGGAGCGCGGCGATCTCATCGGCGGACAATCTCACGTCCACCGCCGCGATCGCGTCGTCCAGGTGGTGCAGCTTGGTCGCACCGACGATCGGCGCGGTGATGACCAGTTTCGACAGGACCCATGCCAGCGCGACCTGGGCGCGAGGAATGCCGCGGGCCTTGGCGACCTCAGCGACACGGTCGACAACTTTCTTGTCGGCTTCCTGCGTCTTCGAGAACAGCCGGGTCATTGCGTCGTCGGTCTCGGTGCGGGTGCTGGTGTAATCCCAATCGCGGCTCAGCTTTCCCCGCGCCTGTGGGCTCCACGGAATGACGCCGATGCCTTCCGCGGCGCACAGCGGCAGCATCTCGCGTTCCTCCTCGCGATACAGCAGGTTGACGAGGTTCTGCATGCTGACAAAGCGGGTCCAGCCGTGCTTCTCGGCGATGCCAAGTGCACGAGCGAACTCCCAGGCGTGCATCGACGAGGCGCCAATGTAGCGAACCTTCCCCGCCTTCACGAGATCGTGAAGTGCCTCGAGTGTCTCCTCGATCGGCGTCTCGTGGTCGAAGCGATGAATCTGGTAGAGGTCGACATAGTCCATGCCGAGCCGGCGCAGGCTATTGTCGATTTCGGCGAAGATCGCCTTGCGCGACAGGCCGGTGCCGTTCGGGCCGGGCCGCATCCGGCCGTAGACCTTGGTCGCGATCACCACCTCGTCGCGGCGGGCGAAGTCCTTGATGGCCCCGCCAAGAATCTCCTCGCTATTGCCGAGCGAATAGCGGTTCGCCGTATCGAAGAAATTGATCCCGGCCTCGAGCGCCTTCTTGATGAACGGGCGACTTTCCTCCTCGCCCAGGCTCCATGCGTGGTTGCCCTGATTGCCGCCGCCGTAGCTCATGCAGCCAAGGCAGATGCGCGACACGTCGAGGCCGGTGCGGCCGAGCTTGGTGTATTTCATGCCTGTTCTCCTCTGAAAGATTGGAGCTTGCGATCATGCCGCCGCCTCCTGCGGCTATTCTGCCGAAACGGCGGGGGCGAAGCGAGAAACTCGCCTGCGGACGCAGAAGGCCAGCGCAACAACGCCGGGTGCTTGCGAATCATGCCCATCGCCACCCACATCCCTTTCCGTTGGCCACGCCTGATCGGCCTCGCTAGTATAGCCTCTCGATCCAGTTGACCGTCGTGTGATCGATATGTACCAGTGTATACAGCGATCCGCCTGGGAGGCACCACCGTCACAGCAACCGCTCCTGTGTCATTCGGTCACGCCGCCTCATTCTTGGCAATCACCAAGTCCTGATCGGCGGCACAACAGCGTCAGGCCAACCGAGAGGGGAGTGTTCAGTAATGAAATTTGGCGTTCATAATCCGTCATGGGTGTACGGCCCCGATCCGGCCAAGGCGTTCGAGGGGATCAAGGCAAAGGCGCAATGGGCCGAGAACCATGGCTTCGTCTGGTTCTCGGTGATGGACCACCTGATCCAGATCGGCGGCGTGGGGGCACCAACCGAGCCGTTCATGGAAGGCTGGACGGTGCTGTCGGCGTTGGCCGCGGTCACCAGCCGTATTCGGCTTGCCACGCTCGCCACGTCGGTTGCCTACCGCAATCCGGCGCATCTCGCCAAGATCGCTGCCGGCGTCGACCAGATCAGCGGCGGCCGGATGACGCTTGGCATCGGCGCCGGCTGGTTCGAGGGCGAATACAAGCAATATGGCTGGGAGTTTCCGCCACGGCCGGCTACGCGCATCCGCCAGATGGAGGAAGCCGTCCGGCTGATCCTGCAAATGTGGAGCGAGCCGCGCACCACCTTCCACGGCCGCTACTTTCACGTCGAGGACGCGATCCTCGAACCGAAGCCAGTGCAGAAGCCGCGCCCGCCGGTGATGATCGCGGGTGGCGGTGAGCAGATGACCTTGCGCGCGGTCGCCCGCCTCGCCGATGCCTGCAATGTCGGGGGCGATCTGGCGAACGTGAAGCACAAGTTTGCCGTGTTGCGCGGCCATTGTGATGCCGCGCCGAGGGATTATGACGCGATCGAGCGGACCCACAACTTAAGTTGGCTGATCGCCCGCGACGATGCCGCGGTGGCCGCCAAGCGCGAGCGCTTCTCCGCGCGCGGACCGCTGCGTGGTTTCGTCGGCAGCGTGTCGGAAGCGATCGATCTGGTCGGTCAGTACCCGGGATGCCGGTGTCCAACTGTTGATCAACAGCGACTATAGAAACGACATGGAAACGCTTGAGCTTTTTGTTTCGGATATCATGCCGCACTTCGCCTGAACAAGCGGGGAGCGCCCCGCATTCGTGACTCCCTTTCAACCTCAGACAGCTTCCGCCAGCCTGCCCTGCGCCCCCGGCACGCGGAGATGCAGACGTCAGAGGGTCGGCGTCCCGGCGTCCCGGCGTTCTGGGCGGCGGGGCGGTGGTGGTCGGAGTGCGTGATTCTGATTGACATTGTGCGTCAGTTGTGATAACAAACGGCCCGCGGCACATAGCCGCCGGAGCCGAGTGATGCGTCCACGCCTTGTCCAAGCCGCGCTTGCCGCCACCATCGTGGCAGCCATGCTGAGCGCCTGCGGTTCTCCCGTGCCGGGCGATGGCGCCGGCCTGGCGAAGGCGGGGCAGACAGCCGCGACCCAGATGCAACAGACCGTCACGCTGAGCGCGGCCACCTACGCAGCCTTGAACAGGGCAGTCGTGTTCGATGCCGGCTTTGGCAATGATATGGACGATCCGGCCACGCAGGAATTCCTGAAGCAGGAAGCCGGAATCCAAACCACGCTGTCGGCCTATGCCGCCATGCTGGACGAACTGGCGGCGGCCTATGCCACGCTCGGCAACCTGGCGGCGTTCAATGCCGAGGGGAACTTCGAGGCCGAGGGGAACTTCGGGCCCGCGGCCGACAGCCTCTGCGCCTCGGCTGCCCGGCTGGTTGACAGCATGGCGCCACGTACGCCGACACAGGCGAACCTGTGCCAGCGTGCATCGACCGGAGCCGGCATGATCATCGGCGGCGTGCAGGCCCAGCAGGTGCTGGATGCCAGCAACCGCATCGAAACCGTGCTGCGGACGGTGATCCCGATCCTGGCCGATCCAGCCAGGCGCAATCTGATCGTCATGAACAATGGCCTGGTGCAGCGCCAGATCGTCGGCGTCGCCACGGATCTGTTCTCTGCCGGCGTGTATTCCTGTGCGCCGTTGCTGGACGCGTTGGGGGCGCCCTTGAACCTGAAATCCGTCAGCGCCGTGGATGCTCTGGTGGCCCGCAATCCCAACCTCAGAAGAGGCTGCCTGAATGCGGTTTCCGTCAGCGCCAGGGATGCCGTCAGCACAGCCGGGGCCGCTTATGACAGAACTGTTGACGCCCTGAATGCCCTGCTGAAGCAGCATGAGAACCTGAAGGCCGGCGTTCCGCTCGATTTCGCCGCCATCGGCACCATCCTGAGCAATCTGCAGGGACTGGCGACCAGGCTGCAAGCGCCGAAAGGGACGTAAGCTATGCCGACCATAGACGAGGTCATTGCCAGTTTGAACAACGCCGCCAACGCCGCCGACGATGCCTATGACGCTGCCGTCGCCGCCGATCCATCCGGCGACTTCAGGGCGCTGCACGAGGCGAAGCTGCAGGCGGTCGAGGCGGCGGCAGCCGCGATCGGAAAGGCTTTGACCGGCGATGCGGGCGTGGCGGCGGCGCAAAAGGACCTGGATGCGGCGACCGCGGCCATCAACCACAAGCTGGCGGCGTTGCAGGATACCCAGGCGTGGCTGAACTTGCTGAACAACGTCGCCTTGCTGGCCGTCAAGGTCGGTGCTTTCGCGGTCTGAGCGCCGTGGTGGCGCTCGGGCATCGACCGGACTCTACCCGCGCAGCACGTCCTCGGCAGCTGCGTACTCCAGCCCCAAATCCCGCGCCACGGCCGCGTGCGTCACCCGACCGGCGTGGACGTTCAGGCCGTGACGCAAATGCGGATCGTCCGCCAGCGCCGCCCGCCATCCCTTGTCGGCCAGCGCCAGCACGAACGGCAGCGTCGCGTTGTTCAGCGCGAACGTGGAGGTGTGCGCGACCGCGCCCGGCATGTTGGTGACGCAATAGTGCACCACGCCATGCTCCACATAGGTGGGATCGGAGTGCGTGGTCGGCCGGCTGGTCTCGAAGCAGCCGCCCTGGTCGATCGAGATGTCCACCAGCACCGAGCCCGGCCGCATCGCCCGCACCATGGCGCGCGTCACCAGCTTCGGCGCCGCGGCCCCGGGCACCAGTACGGCGCCGATTACCAGGTCGGCCGCCAGCACCGCTTGCTCGATCGCTTCGGCGGTGGCGAACAGGGTGGTGGCGCGGGGACCGAATTGCAGGTCGAGCTCGTAGAGACGCGGCAACGACTTGTCGATGACGGTGACCGACGCCTCGAGCCCGACCGCCATGCGCGCGGCATTGGTGCCGGAGACGCCGCCGCCCAGCACCACCACTTTGCCCGGCGCCACACCCGGCACGCCGCCCAACAGCACGCCGGCGCCGCCTTGCTCTTTTTCCAGGCAATGCGCGCCCACCTGGACGGCCATCCGCCCAGCGACTTCGCTCATCGGCGCCAGAAGCGGCAGCGCGCCACGGGCGTCGGTGACGGTTTCATAGGCGATGCAGGTGGCACCGGAGCGCAGCAGGCCTTCCGTCTGCGCCTTGTCGGCCGCGAGGTGCAGGTAGGTGAACAACGCCTGACCCTGGCGCAGCCGCGCTATCTCCGCTGGCTGCGGCTCCTTCACCTTCACGATCAGTTCCGCGCCGGCGAATACGGCGTCCGCGCTGTCCGCGACGCTGGCGCCGGCGGCGCGATAGGCATCGTCGCCGATGCCGATGCCGGCGGCGGCGTCATGCTCCACCACCACCTGGTGGCCGTGCAGTATCAGCTCCCGCACGCTCGCCGGCGTGAGGCCCACCCGGTACTCCTGCGTCTTGATTTCCTTCGGAACGCCGACCTTCACGGCACGCCTCCTGCATCTACTCCGTCCCGGCAGATATAAGCGCGCCGTTGCGTTCTGCGAAGCATCGCAACCGCGCGTGCCAACGGCGCCGAACACCGCAGGAGACGCACTTGATGATCACGACCCGTCGCGCTTTCACCCGGCTGGGCATGCTCGTGCCCGCGGTATCGCTGTTGCCCTGGTCGGCCGGGGCGGCAGAGGCGCCGGTGCGGATCGGCTGCCTGTATCCGTTGAGCGGCAGTTCCGCCTCCTCCGGCCAGGCCAGCCGCGCCGCGATCGAGCTGGCCGTGGACATCATCAACAACCCCCATCCCGACCTGGCAGAGCTGCCGCTCGCCGCCACCGCCGGACTGCCGGGTCTGGGCGGGGGCAAGGTGGAGGCGGTGATCGCCGACCACCAGGGCAACCCCGCCATGGCACAGAGCGAGGCGCTGCGCCTGATCACCCAGGACCATGTGGCGGCGTTGTTCGGCTGCTACCAGTCGAGCTGCACGCTGACCGCGTCGGCCGTCGCCGAGCGCTACGGCATCCCGTTCCTGACGCCGGAGTCCTCCGCGCCCAGCCTGACCGAGCGCGGCTTCAAATGGTTCTTCCGCACCACGCCGATCGGCACCGATTTCGCCGCAGCCTATACCAATTTCCTGGGCGACGTGAAACTGCACGGGTTCAAGATGGAGCAGGTCGCGGTGGTGAACGAGAACACCGAGTACGGCACGTCCACCGCGGCAGCGATCATCCCCGCACTGACCGCGAAGGGGATGAAGGTCGAGCCCCACATCGCCTATAATGCCAATTCCAGCGACGTCAGCGCGCAGGTGCTGCAATTGAAGGCGGCCAATCCCGACGCCGTCATCTTCGTCAGCTACACCTCGGATTCGATATTGTTCATGAAGACGATGCACTCGCTGGGCTACAAGCCGCCGGTGCTGATCGGTGACGATGCCGGGTTCTCCGACAACGCGTTCATCACGACGGTCGGCGACCTGGCGCAGGGCGCGATCGACCGCAGTTCCTTCGGCATCGGCAAGCCGGGCAGCGCGTCCTTCGTGGTCAACGCGATGTATCACAAGATGACCGGCCGCGACATCGACGACAATTCCGCCCGTGGCGTGCAAGGCTTCCTGGCGCTGGCCGAGGCGATCAACCGTGCCGGCTCCACCGTTCCGGCGAAGATCCAGGCGGCGCTGCGGTCACAGGATCTGAAGCCGGACCAGTTGATGATCGGCTATAAGGGAATCAAGTACAACGCGCAGGGGCAGAACATCCTGGCGGCGACGCTGTTGGTGCAGCTTGACGGCGCGAAATACGTCCCGGTGTGGCCGGAGAAATCTGCCGCGGCGAAGCTGGTGCTGCCGTTCAAGGGTTGGAGCTGATCCAGGTCGCCGCGGCAAGCAATGGATCACCATGCCAGGGCACGCTTTGATCGCGTACGGGTCGGCGGAGGCAGATCACGCCCGGTTCCGGCCGGTTGACGTGCGCACCGAACCCCGATGAGGTGCGCCCGGTCTTTTCGGGAGCAACCGCCATGAGCCAGGCCCTGTCCGGCATCCGAGTCATCGACATGACCCACAACCAGGCTGGGCCAGCCTGTGCGCAAATTCTCGGTTTCCTCGGCGCCGACGTCATCAAGCTGGAGGAACCGAAAGGCGGCGACGCAGCTCGCACCAACATGCGAGACAAGCCCGACAGCGACAGCCTGTTCTTTTTGATTTTGAACGCCAACAAGCGCAGCCTGACGCTGAATTTGAAGACCGATGAAGGCAAGGCCCTGTTCAAGCAGGTGATCGCGCAGTCCGACGTGCTGCTGGAGAATTTCGGGCCGGGTGCGCTGGACCGTCTGGGCCTGGGCTATGAGGCACTGAAGATTGTGAACCCGCGGCTGATCTACGCCACGATTAAGGGCTTCGGGACCTATGGCCCCTATAGCGGCTTCAAGAGCTTCGAACCGATCGCCCAGGCGATGGGAGGTGCGATGAGCGTCACGGGTTTCCCCGAGAACCCGCCGACCTACATCTATCCCGCGATCGGCGACTCCGGCACCGGCATGCACATGGCGATCGGCATCCTGGCCGCGTTGCAACAGCGCCACGCGACAGGGGCGGGGCAGCATGTCGAGGTCTCGATGCAAGACGCGGTGGTGAACCTGATCCGCGTCAGCCTGCGAGACCATCAGCGCATGGGCCGGGCGATGCCGCGCAACGGCAACCAGCTCGGGCGCACCGTGCCGGGCACCACCTATGCCTGCGCGCCCGGGGGGCCGAACGACTATGTTTATATCTTCGCGCAGCCGCAGATGTGGCGCGCGTTCGTTGGTGCCATCGGCCAGCCGGAGCTGGCGGACGATCCGCGCTTCAACACACCCGACGGGCGCTGGGAGAATCGTGAGGCGCTGAACGCAATCGTCGCCGCCTGGACGCGGCAGCGTTCGAAGCACGAGGTGATGCGGATTCTCGGCGAGGCCGGCGTGCCCAGCGGTGCCTGCCAGGACACCGCCGAGGTGCTGACCGATCCCCATCTGCGCGCGCGCGAGATGATCGTGGACGTTGAATACCCGACGCGCGGCACGTATCAGACGGTGGGCTGCCCGGTGAAGCTGTCGGACTCCCCTGCGGTGGTGCAGCGCCCGCCGCTGCTGGGCGAACATACGGCGGAAGTACTGAGCGGTCTTTGTGGGTTGGGCGCGGAGGATGTGGAACGGCTGCGTGGGCAGGGGGTGGTGTAAAGACAGTTGGGAAGGCTAAAGAAAACGTTGCGTAAGAACCTGTCATAAAGCACTGCGTAACAGCCTGTCATTGCGAGTTGACCACCGGCCGCGGCGGCCGATCCGCCTTGAGAGTTCGCACGTCACCCGCGGGAGATTGCTTCGCTTTGCTCACAATGACATGCGTTAGGTTGCCAACGTCAGGATTTCCTGCACCTCCTCCGGTCCGGAAATGCGCCGCGGATTGCGCGGCACCCACGGCGTGTGCATCGCGCCCTCCGCAATCTGCCGGAACGCGTCGGCCGGCACATGCACGGCATGCAGGCTACGCGGCATCCCAAGTCCCGCGATAAAAGCATCCAGCACGTCGCCAGCGTCCTCGCCCGCATGGCCCATCGCCGCGGCGACCAATGCTTGCCGCTCGGCATTCGCCGGCTTGTTCCAGCGCATCACCGCCGGCAGCATGATGCACGACGTGTGGCCGTGTGGAATGTCGAACACCGCGCCGAGAATGTACCCAATGCCGTGGCTCGCCCCCATCGGCACCCCCGCAGCCAGCGGTCCCATCGAAAGCCATGCCCCCATCTGGCAATCGAGCCGCGCCTGCAAGTCCGCCGGGTCCGCCTTCACGCGCGGCAAGCCTTGCGATAGCAGGGCCAGTCCGCGCAGTGCCTGGGCATCGCCGTAGGGATTGGCCTCGCCCGAGCAAATGCCTTCCACGCAGTGGTCGACGGCGCGGATGCCGGTGGACAAGAACAACCATTCCGGAGTGTGAACAGTGAGCTCGGGGTCGAGGATGACGGTGGCCGGAACCACCATCGGGTGGCGGAACAATTCCTTTATTTTCGTCCGTTCATCCGTCACGCCCGCGATGCCGCTGAACTCGCCGGCGGAGAGAGTGGTCGGCACGGAAATCTGCCGCACGGTCGGCGGATTGCACGGTGGCGGGCCCTGTGTGCCATCGGCGCCCTTCACCGCCCGCAGCGCGTCCATGGCCTCCGGTGTGCGAACATCGTTGGCGAGGCAAAGCTGCACCGCCTTGGCGCCGTCGGTGATCGAACCGCCGCCGATGGTGACGATCAGGTCCGCCTGTGCATCGCGCGCCTGTGCCGTCGCCTCTATGACCGCGCGACGCGGCGTGTGCGGCGGCATGCGGTCGAACACCCCCGCACAGCGGTTGGCGAGCGCCCGCAGCACGGTTTCGATCGCATCGGTGCTGCGGTTGAGCGTGCCGCTGACCATCAGGAACACGCGATGTGCGTCGTGGCGTTGCGCCTCCGCGGCCACCGCCTCGGCCGCCGCGACGCCGAACAGCACCTGCTCCATCTTGCTGAATACGACGCGGCCGGATGTTTGCATGGGGTAATCTCCCTTGGACCTTCGCGTGCTTTGCGTTCGGGGTGTACTATCGCGCCCTGTCGCGGCGGTCGGTCAATAGGAGCAGGGGATGGAGCAACGTTCGGTCGGACGGAGCGGGTTGCGCGTGTCGGTGGTCGGATTGGGATGCAACAATCTGGGGCAGCGCATCGACTTCGCCGCCTCGCAGGCCGTGGTTCACAAGGCGCTCGACGTCGGCATCACCCTGTTCGACACAGCCGACACTTATCGGATCCCAACTGCGGGGTCTGAGGAATATCTCGGCCAGATCCTTGGGGCACGCCGCAAGGACATCGTGCTGGCGACCAAGTTCGGAAATCCGATGGATAAGGAAGGTGTCAAGCGTGGGGCCTCGCGCCGCTATATCATGGCGGCGGTGGAGGCCAGCCTGCGGCGCCTGAATACCGACTGGATCGATCTGCTGCAGGTGCATCGTCCCGATCCGCTGACACCGATCGAGGAAACGCTGCGCGCGCTCGACGACCTGATCCATCAGGGCAAGGTGCGCTACATTGGTTGCTCCAACTTCGCGGCGTGGCAGGTGGTGGAGGCGCTGTGGACCTCTCGTCACGGCAACCTCGCGGCGTTCATTTCGTGCCAGGACGAGTACAGCATGCTGGTGCGGCGAGCGGAACACGATAAAATCCCGATGATGCGGGCTTATGGCATGGGCCTGCTGCCATACTATCCGCTGGCGAGCGGAATGCTGACGGGGAAGTACCGACGCAATGCGCCGTTGCCGGCCGACGCGCGCCTGGTGGCACATCGCGGCCGCTACAAGGACCGGTTTATCAACGACGCGAACTGGCCGATCGTCGAAAGGCTAGAGGATTTTGCCGCGCAGCGCGGGCATACGCTGCTGGAGCTGGCGTTCAGTTGGTTGGCGGCGCAGCCGGTGGTGTCCAGTATCATCGCCGGCGCGACGAAGCCGGAGCAAGTGGAGGCGAATGTCGGCGCGGTGGGGTGGACGCTGAGCAAAGAGGAACTGCGCAGTCTGGAGCCCTGACTCTGACGTATCCTCACATGAGGAGATGACCGGATGAGCAGATGACGGGGAGGGGCCGATGCCGATCGATCCGGAGACCGACATTCTTGGCTTGGTGGACGTGCAGCCAACCTTCATGCCGGGGGGCGAGCTGCCGGTTGCGGATGGCGACGCCGTCGTGCCGGTGATCAATCACTTGCTTGGCCGCTTCGCCCATGCCTTCGCCACGCAGGACTGGCATCCGCCCGGCCATTCGTCCTTCGCCAGCGCGCATCCGGCGCGGCAGCCGTACGACACAATCGACATGCCCTATGGCAAGCAGGTGTTGTGGCCGGACCACGCGTTGCAGGGCAGCGCCAATGCGGCCCTGCATCGCGACCTCGATCTCGCACGCGTCGAACTGATCATCCGCAAGGGCTTCCGGCCCGCGCTGGACAGCTACTCGGCGTTTTTCGAGAACGACCACAAGACGCCTACCGGCCTTGATGGGTGGCTGCGCCAACGCGGCTTCCGGCGCGTGTTCCTTGCGGGACTGGCCACCGATTTCTGCGTCGCGTGGTCCGCGGAAGATGCGGCGCGGCTGGGCTACGACGTGACAGTGATCGAAGATGCGTGCCGCGGCATCGGCATTCCCACCGCCGCGGGCCGCACCACGCTGGACGACGCGCGCGAGCGGCTAAACGCGATGAGCGTGCGGTTTGCCTCCGGGCAGGACGTTGCGGGTTATTATTAGACCGCTTCCGGCGTGACCCGTGCGGGCGGAATCGTCGAACCCTGTCATTGCGAGGGGCGCGGCGACGGAAGCAATCCCCGCGAGAGGCGCACGAATGTCCAAGCGCCCCTCGAAGGATTCGCTCCCTCGCAATGACAGGGAGCGCCGGCGTTCGCGGTCAGGCGCAACCGTTCTAACGCCCGATCAATCGGTGAACCGCGTCGGAATGCCGGTTTTCGCCGTCAGCCCGCCATCCGCAACGTAGGCAGCGCCGGTGACATAGGACGCCAGGTCGGAGGCCAGGAACATGACGACGTTCGCCATCTCCTCCGGGCGGCCCAGCCGGCCCATCGGAATCGCCGCGACGGTCGCCTGCGCAAAACCCTGGATCGTGTCGAGCGATCGTTGCAGCAGCGGCGTGTCGATCGCGCCGGGGCAGATGCAATTGCAACGGATGTTGTGCGGCGCGTATTCCATCGCCACCACGCGGGTGAAATTCGCCACGCCCGCCTTCATCGCGTTATACGCGGCGATGCCGTAGTCGCCGAACAAGCCGGAGATCGATGCGGTGTTGACGATCGCACCGCCGCCCTGGCGCAGCATGATCGGCAGCGCGCCGCGTGTCGCCTGCATCACCGCGGTGAGCCCGACCTGCAGCGTGTAATCCCAGACGTTCTGGTCCATGTCTGCGACCCGAGCCATGCGCCGGCCCTGCAACGTGCCCGGCACGCCGAACGCGTTGTTGTGCAGCACGTCGAGCCGGCCATAGGCCTCCACCGCACGGTCCAGCATGGCGTCGATCTGCCGTGGCTGCGTCATGTCGGCGGTCACCGCGATGGCGGTGCCGCCGGTGGCGGCTATTTCAGCAACGACCGACGCGGTGCTGTCGCCGTTGACGTCGGCAACCACGACTTTGCCGCCCCGCTGTGCGAAGCCCATTGCCGTAGCGCGGCCGATGCCGGAGCCGGCTCCGGTCACCAGGCAGACTTTCCCCCCGAAATCCATCACGTCGCCTCCCGTCCCCCGCGGATTTCCTGCACGACTTCGAAGCCTTCGAAATCCGGATGCCCAAGATACAGCGGCTTGTTCTGCCCGGCATCGCGATGTGCCAGGCGGAATGCCTCGGACCGCGTCCAGTCCTCGAAATCGCCTCGGCTGCGCCAGATGGTGTGCGAGGAATACAGCGTGTGATCGTCGTGCTCCGGACCGCGGAGCAGGTGGAAGGTGACGAAACCGGTCACGTCTTGCAGGTGGGTGTCGCGGCTGGTCCAGACTTGCTCGAAGTCCGCTTCGGCGCCGCGCACGACCTTGAAGCGGTTCATTGCGATGAACATCGGCCGATCTCCTGTTGACGGTTTGGGTAAGGTTGCGTTGATGGCTGGGGTAAGGTCGCGCCGTTGGCACCCGGCCGCAACTGCGCCTGTGCGATGCCGAATGACCCGTGATGGCCGGGCTTGACCCCGGCCATCTACCCCGGTTGACCGGACGTTATCGCTGCCAACGCGTCTGGATCGATGGGGCGTAAATGGCCCGGTCAAGCCCGGCCATCACGAGGGATCCGCAATGACAGCCATCTCCCTGCCTCACGTAACGCTTCGCCGCATTTGAAACGCTGGCGCGCGCCACGCCTCGCTGCGCATCACTTGATTCAACGCTGCCACCGCATCCCAGACATCGATGTACCGCACATACATCGGGGCCAGGCCGAACCGCAGCACATCCGGCGCACGAAAGTCGCCGATCACGCCGCGTTCGATCATGGCCTGCATGATCGCGTAGCCAGCCGGATGCCTGAAGGATATCTGGCTGCCACGCTTTGCCGCATCCGGCGGGGCCAGCGGCACGAAGCCGTACTGCCCACATTCTTGCGCCACCAGCGCCAGGAACGCATCAGCCAACTGCAACGATTTGGCTCGCAGTGCGGGCATGGGCGCCTGCAACATCAGGTCAACGCCGACTTCCAGCGCGGCCAGGCTCAACACTGGTGGGGTACCCACCACGGTGCGAGCAATGCCTTCTGCCGGGCGATAGACCGGATCGAACGCGAACGGTTCGGCATGTCCCAGCCAACCGGTCAACGGTAACCGCAGCCCGGGCTGCAAACGTGGCGCCGCGTACAGGAACGCCGGCGCGCCCGGGCCGCCATTCAGGAACTTGTAGCCGCAGCCCGCCGCCAGATCGACGTCATCCGCCGCAACCTGCAGCGGCACCGCGCCGACCGAATGCGACAGGTCCCACAACACCAGCGCGCCCGCATCGTGCGCCGCACGCGTCACCGCGGCCATATCGTGCATCGCTCCGCTGCGGTAATTGACGTGCGTCAGCATCAGCACCGCGACATCCGGCGTTAGCGCGGACGACGGATCATCCACCGCGCGCAGCGTGTGGCCGCGGTCGAGCAATGTGGTCAGGCCCTGAGCCATGTACAGGTCGGTGGGGAAGTTGCCTGTCTCCGTCAGGATCATCTTCCGGTCGGGCCGAAGCTGCAGCGCCGCCGCCAGCAGTTTGAACAAGTTTACCGACGTGGAATCCGCAACCACCGGACTGTTCGGTGCGGCGCCAATCAACTGTCCGACCTTCGCGCCGACGCGCAACGGCAGGCCGATCCAGTCATGCTCTGTCCAGGCGCGGATCAGCGACTGGCCCCATTCTCGCGTCACCACCTCCGCAATCCGCGCGGGTGCTGTCTTCGGCAGCGGGCCCAACGAGTTGCCGTCCAGGTAGATTACGCCCTCCGGCAACTCGAACCGGTCTCGGAATGGCGCCAACGGATCGGCCGCATCCAGCGCGGCCAGATCGTCGCGCGTCAGCGGAGCCACTCAATCGTCCTTTTGCAACACCACGCCGGCCGTCGTCCCGCCATCCACCACCAGTGTCTGACCGGTGACGAAGCGTCCGGCGGCCGATGCCAGGAACACGGCGGCGCCGGCGATTTCGTCCGGCTCGCCGATGCGCTGCAGCGGCACGTCGCGTGTTGCCTTGCGGTAGCGCACAGGGTCGGTCCATAGCGCCTTGGCGAAGTCGGTGCGCACCAGCCCTGGCGCGATGCAGTTGGCGCGGACGTTCTTCGGCCCCCACTCCACCGCGACGTTGCGCGCAAGCTGCATGTCGGCGGCCTTGGAAATTCCGTACAGTCCCAGCGATGCCGAACCACGCAGTCCCCCAATGGAGGAAATGATCATGAACGATCCGCCGCCGCGTTCCGCCAGATGCGGGCACGCCATGTTCGCCAGCCAGAAATTGCTGCGCACATTGGCGCCCATGACGCGTTCGTAAACCTCGTCCGATGCGCCGGAGGCCGGGCCGAGATAGGGGTTTACCGCGGCATTGCTCACGACGATGTCGATCCCACCCCACAGCGCGATCGTGCGGTCCACCAGGTTCTGCAGCTCCTCCTTGCGCGCGATATGGCAAGGGATCACCGCGGCCTCGCCGCCGCGGGCGCGGATGTCCGTGGCCACCGCCTCGCAGGCCTCCGCCTTGCGGCTGGACACCACGACCTTTGCGCCATGCTCCGCCAGTCGTTCCGCGATCGCGCGGCCAATGCCTTTGCTGGAGCCGGTCACGATCGCGACCTTGCCGGTCAGGTCAAACAACGACGCCATGTCTCGCTTCCCTCCAGTCGCCCGCGTCCCCCACACTGCTTGGCGGAGCAGGCTACCCGTGAGTATGCTGGGCATCAACAAACGTCAATCGGGTCAGGAAATGCCGACGCAACGGACCACCGTCTATCGCCATGCCGAGCTCCGCCGCCTGCTGCACCCGCAAAGCGTGGCGGTGGTCGGTGCTTCCGCCCGTGCCGGTTCCTTCGGCGAGCGCGTGCTGCTGAACCAGCAGAATTTCGCCGGTCGCACCTGGCCGGTGAATGCACGCTACGAAAAAATCGGCGGTGCCATCTGCTATCCTTCCGTCGTTGATCTGCCGGAAGTGCCGGACTGTGTGGTGATCACCGCCGCGCGCGACGCGGTGGAGGAGATCGTGCTGGACTGCGTGAAGGTCGGCGTCGGCGGCGTGATCATCTTCGCCTCGGGCTATGCGGAGATGGGCACTGCCGACCGCATCGCCGCACAGGACCGCCTGGCGTCGATCGCGCGCGAGACCGGCGTGCGCATCGTCGGCCCGAACTGCATCGGCGTGGTGAACGCGGTCGTCGATTCGCGCATCACCTTCATGAACATCACGCCGATCCCGCCGCCGCGGCCGTGTTCGGTGGGCATCATCAGCCAGTCCGGCGCCCTGGGAATGGCGCTGGCCCAGGCGGTGGTACGCGGCGCGTCGTTCAGCCATGTGATGACGTCGGGCAATTCCTGCGACGTCGATATGGCGGACTTCGTCAGCTACCTGGCCGACGATCCGGCCTGCACCGCCATCGCCTGCGTGTTCGAAGGCATGGCGTCGCCGGAACGTCTGCTGCTCGCCGCGGAATACGCCTGGGAACGCGACAAGCCGCTGGTGGTCTACAAGATGGCGACCGGCAATGAGGGCGCCGCCGCGGCGATGTCGCACACAGGCTCGCTCGCCGGCTCGCATGCCGCGTACCGTGCGGTGTTCCAGCGTGCCGGGGCGGTGCTGGTGGAAAGCTATGAGTCGCTGGTGGAGACGGCATCGTTCTTTGCCAAGGCACCGCCGCCGAAGGCCAAGGGCGCGGCGGTGGTGGCCGCGTCCGGCGGCGCGGCGATCATGGCCGCCGACCGCGCGGAGCAACATGGCGTGCCGTTGCCGCAGCCCGGGCCGGCGCTGCACGACCTGTTGGTGTCGCGCATTCCCGATTTCGGGGCGGCACGCAATCCGTGCGACGTGACCGGACAGATTCTGAACGACCCCGAATCGCTGAATGTCTGCGCCGGCGCGTTTCTTACGGATCCGCAATACGCGACGTTAGTGGTGCCGATGACCTATGGTTACGCCGCCTCCGCCGCGCGCATTCCGGTCTATGACCGGTTGGCGAAGGAAGCGGGCAAGATCGTCTGCATCGCCTGGCAGGCGGAATGGTTGGAAGGCCCCGGCGTCAAGGAAGCGGAAGAATCCGACCGTGTTGCGTTGTTTCGTTCCATGAGCGCGCTTTTCGCGGCACTCGCCGCCTGGACCTGGCGCGCTGACAAGCGTGCCGCCGAACGCGAGACGATCGCGCCGACCCCGGCAGCAACGCTGCAGGCCGCGCGCGATATGATCGCCGCGGCTGACGGCCGCACGTTGACGGAGCGCGAGGCGAAGTCCGTGTTGGCGCTGTATGGCGTGCCGGTGGTGGGTGAACGCCTGGCAGAGACAGCCGACGCTGCCGTCGCCGCTGCCGAAGCACTCGGCTATCCGGTGGTGCTGAAAGTCGAATTGCCCGACCTGCCGCACAAGACCGAGGCTGGCGTCATCCGCCTGAACCTGCGCAACGCCGACGAGGTGCGCGCCGGTTATGACGCGGTGATGGCCAGCGCAAGCCGTGTTTCACCGACGCCGCGCATCCACGGCGTGCTGGTGCAGCCGATGGTGCCGCAGGGCGTCGAGATGGTGGTTGGCGCCCGCAGCGATCCGTTGTTCGGACCGCTGGTGGTGGTGGGCCTCGGCGGCATCCTGGTGGAAGTGTTGCAGGATACCGCGCTCGCTCCCGCGCCGGTCACGCATGCCGATGCCCGCGCGATGCTGCGCGTGCTCAAAGGGGAGAAGCTGCTGCACGGGTTCCGCGGTGCACCGGCGGTCGATCTCGACAAGCTGGCCGACGCCATCTGCAACATTTCGCGTTTCGCCGCCGATCATCGTGACAGCGTCGCCGAGCTGGACGTGAACCCGCTGATTTGTGCCGGCGATCGCATCGTCGCGGTGGACGCGTTGATCGTGCCCGCCGACCACGCCCACTCCCACTCCCAACGTCATGGCCGGCCGTGAGCCGGCCGTCTTCCCCCAAGTGTGCGTGCGCAGATGGCCGGCTCAAGGCCGGCGATGACGGGGAAGCAGGCCGCTGATGCATGTCGCGGTCGTGGGTGCAGGAATCGTCGGTGTCTGCAGCGCACTGCATCTGCGGAACGCCGGCCACGACGTTACCTTGCTCGATCCGCGCGCGCCCGGCACGGCGACATCGTTCGGCAATGCCGGCGGCATCGTCACCGGCGCGGTGGTGCCGAACAGTACGCCGGCCCTGCGACGCAACCTGTTCCACATCCTGCGCGACCGCGACAGCCCGGTGCGATTGCGCTGGTCGTACCTGCCGAAACTCTCGCCCTGGCTGCTGCGCTTCCTGCTGGAAGGCCGCGATGCCCGCGTGCGCCAGATCGCACAGGCACTGCAGCCGCTCTCGACGCGCGCCTATGAAGCGCATCGCGAACTCATCGCGCTGTCCGGCGCGGATGGTATCGTGCGCCCGGTGGGCTGGCTGAAGGTTTATGCGACCGAGGCGGGATTGGCCGAAACGCAGTACGACCGCGAGATCATGGCCGCCAACAATGTGCGCTTCGACGTGCTGCAAGCCGACGACATCCGCCAGCTTGAACCCGCCCTGGCACCGCGCTTTATCAAAGGACTGTTCCAACCGGACGGCGCGTTCGTCTCTTCGCCCTACAAACTCACGGCCGCCTACGCCGGGCAATTCGTGCGCATGGGCGGCGCCATCGTGCAGGAACGCGTGCGCGGCGTCACGCCCGGACCGACCGGGGTCACGCTGGATTGCGAATTGGGCTACCGCACGGCCGATGCGGTGGTGATTGCCGCCGGTGCCTGGTCGAAGGAACTGGTGCGCCAGGTCGGCGACCGCGTGTTGCTCGATACCGAACGCGGCTACCATTTGAATCTCGAACGCGGCGAGGCCGGTGACCTGCGCCGCCCCGTCGTGTTCGCCGACCAGGGGGGTTTCGTGCTCGCACCGATGCAGGACGGCATCCGCCTGACCAGCGGCGTGGAACTCGCCGGCCTGGATGCGCCGCCCGACTTCGCGCCCATCCGCCGCCTGGTGCCGCGCGCGCGGGACGTGCTGCCCGGCCTGTCGGACCGCGTGACGCGGCAATGGATGGGCTATCGCCCGTCCACGCCGGATTCGCTGCCGGTGATTGGGCGGTCGCCGCGCTCGCCGCACGTCTATTATGCGTTCGGCCACCAGCATCTGGGGTTGACGCTGTCGGCCATCACCGGCCGACTGATTGCAGCGTTGGTCAGCGACCTCGCACCGGATATCGACCTGTCGCCCTATCGCATCGAGCGGTTCTGAACCATGCCCATCTGCGAAGCCGATCCCTGGCGCTTCCAATATTTCGAGAACGTCCCGTGTCCGCCGGATGTGCGCGTTTCCACCGAGGACCCCGACTCCTGGGAATGGTATCCGCGCCATCGCTGGATCTACGACAAGTTGGCGGTGGCGTTGTCGCAGGGACTGGAAGCCGCGCCGCATGGCGTGATGCCGCGGGCGTTCCCGGTGTTCTCCAAGCCGATCATGAACCTGCGTGGCATGGGGATCGGCAGCCAGGCGATCGATTCGGCCGAGCAATACAAAGCCAACCTCACGGCTGGGCATTTCTGGTGCACGCTGCTGACCGGCGCACATGTCAGCACCGACGTGGCGCTGGTGAACGGCGAGCCGCGCTGGTGGCGCCACACCACGGGCGCCACGGCACCTGGCGGCACCTTCGACCATTGGGTGGTGCATGCGGCGCCAATGCCGGAGATCGAGGACTGGTGCGGTACCTGGGCCCGCCTCCACCTGAACGGCTATACCGGCATGGCGAATTTCGAAACCATCGGCGGCCGTATCATCGAGGCGCATCTGCGTTTCGCCGACCAATGGCCGGACCTGTATGGCGCGGGCTGGGTGGAGGCGCTGATCCGCCTGCACGTCACCGGCGATTGGGACTATGGCGATGCCGACCGGCGCGACGGCTACAGCGTCGTGTTGTTCGGCCCGCATGGCCCGCGCTATCGCCATCCGCCACTGTCGCTGGTGCAGGAATTGCGCGCCATGCCGGGTGTGTCCTCGGTGCAGATCACCTTCCATGAGGAACGCGATCCCGCCCATCACGCCATGCCGCCCGGCGGTTTCCGCCTGGCGATTGTCAACGCGCACACCTTGCAGGCGGGGTGCGATGCGCGCGAACGGCTGCGGCTGTATTTTGCGACGATGCACGACCAAGTGGAAAACAGCCCATGATCCTGGTGACGAACAATGAGGGCACCGTCGGCGTGCCGACCACGGCGCGCCTGTTATCCGAAGGTGCGCATGCGCTGGATGCGATCGAGGCCGGCATCCGCCTGATCGAAGCCGATCCGTCCGTTCGTACCGTCGGCCGCGGCGGCTGGCCCAACCTGCTGTGCGAAATGGAACTGGACGCCTGCATGATGGACGGCACCACCCTGCGCAGCGGAGCGGTGGGCGCGCTCCAAGGCTTTCTGCACCCGGTCAGCGTTGCTCGCGAGATCATGCGTCGGCTGCCGCATGAACTGCTGGTGGGCGACGGCGCGGCGCGTTTCGCCCAGGAAATCGGCGCCGAAGCCGCCGACAACCTGATCGCGGATTCCCGCGCTGCCTGGCAGACATGGTTCGACAATGAGCTGACGCCGGAACAAAAGCGTGCGTGGCCGGCGGTGGAGCTGGCGCCGCTTTGCCGTCACGCGGTTGATCCCGAAGTTGGCCGCGACACAACGGTGTTTCTCGCCCACGATGCGGCGGGGAATTTGTGTTGCGGCACGAGTACGTCCGGTTGGGGCTGGAAATATCCGGGCCGGCTCGGCGACAGCCCGATCGTCGGGGCAGGCTGCTATGCCGATACGCGCCACGGCGCGGCGGCCTGCACTGGCGCCGGTGAGATGACCATCCGCTGCGGCACGGCGCGCTCCGTCGTGTTGTACATGAAGCGCGGCGCAAGCGTGGCCGACGCGGTGCTGGAAGCAGCGGAGGACATGCGCGCGCTGCAAGGTGGCTTGCTCAGCCGGGTGACCATCCATGCGATCGATACGCGGGGCAATCACAAGGTCGTCGCAGTGAACGGTGCCGGTGACAACGTTTATTGGCTGTGGTCCGGCGACGGGGCGCCGCAATCGCTACGCGCGCAGCCGGTGGCCATTCACCGCAGCGATATCAAGCCGAGCGCCACTGTACGATATGCGCATGGGCGTTCCAGCCATCGCTAGACCGGCCGCTCCGCGCTCCGTGTTTGTCGGATGGTTCACGTCTCCGTGAGACCGGCTTTGCACCAAAACCGACCCGACCATGTGCTGATCGGGGGATCAGTGGTGCGGTGGCATGAAATCGATCGTCATGGCAGGTGCGTCGTTGGGTTTGCTGGCTGGCGTAGCGGAGGCGAATCCGCCGCCGGATGCTGACATGTCGCTGGCCCCATGGTTCCAAAGCCTCAAGCAGCCCGGCACCGGCATGTCCTGCTGTTCCATGGCCGATTGTCGGCCGGCGGATTTCCGTATCCAGGGTGGGCAGTACCAGGCGATGATCGGTGGCGCGTGGCGTCCGGTCCCGCCGGAGGTGGTGCTGCGGCGAGAGGATAATCCGACGGGCCGTGCCATCGTCTGCTACACGCCTTACTTTGGCATCATGTGCTTCATCAAGGGGCCAGAGACCTGATCGGGCGCCGCTGCCGCAGCGTGCGGATTGCCGCCAATGAAATGCTCGTGCCGGTGCGCCTCGCGCGTGGCATAGCGGACGGCGAAGACTTCGTATTGCGCCGTCATGGTCGGGCCTCCACACGCGCTTCACGCAGGTCCGGCATCACGTGCTGGGTGAAAAGATCGATCGAGTGCAGGGCTTCATCCGCGCCGATGTCGCCAAACGCGAAACGGCAGAGCAGGTAGTTGAGGCCACCGTCGTCGATGGTGCGTTGCAGGAAGTCGCGGACCTTGTCGGGCTTGCCGGCGACGGCTCGGCCTTCGGCTTCGGCCTCCTCGAAGGTTTCGGGGAACAGAGCGTTGGGGTTGGGAAGCTGCATGTTGTGCTTGCGCCACAACTTCAGGAAGCTGTCACGCCATTTGCCATAGCCGCGGCGGGCGACGTCCAGCGCCTCGCGTTCGCTGTCGGCTACCACGACGTGCCGGCCGAGGCCGATCAGCGGCATGTCCTGCGCCGCCTTGCCGGCGGCGGCCCATTCCTCCCGATAGCGGTCTGACAGCGGCCGCATCTTCGGCCCGGTGACATTGCCCACCACGTTCACGCGGTGTTGCACCGCCCAGGGCACGGCATCCAGCCGGCCGATGCCATACCACAGCGGAGGATGCGGCTTCTGGTACGGCTCGATTTCCATCGGGACGCCGCGGTATTGGTAGTACTTACCCTCGAAGGTCAGCTCCTTGCTGACCATGCCGCGGAGAATGACTTCCAGCGCCTCCTGGTACATCGGCGCGGTGTCAGCCGGATCGATCCCGTAATACCGCATTTCGATCGGCGAAATGCCACGGCCGACCCCAAGCTGCAGCCGCCCCTTGCTCATCTGGTCGAGCATGCAGAGTTCTTCGAGCAATTTGAGCGGGTGGTAGAGCGGCAGCAGATAGACCAGCGCGCCAAAGCGCAGTTGTTTCGTGCGCTCGGCGATGGCGGCGAGCCAGATGCCAGGGCAGGCAGCCACACCCAGCGGCGTCGCGTGATGCTCTGCCACGTGGTAGGCATAGAAACCGGCGCGGTCATAGGCCTCGATCAGCCGCATGCGGTCGGCGAAGAAGGTGTCGAGCTCCCCCGGGCCGCGGTCCATGTGGTCGAAGATGCCGAGCCGCATTGTGTTTTCTCCCATCGCGTGAGGCCAGATGACAACAGATATGGGCGCATGGTCGACGTGGAACGCCGCGCATCGATATCCCGGAGAGACAGGTCCGGAGCCCGAGCCAAACCCCGAGAAGTTGCAGCGCGCGGCCGAGGTGAGTGCGGTTGGAAGCGGCGCACCGTAACCTGGATCCGTCCAGAGGCGTAACGCCGGCCTCGCAGCAGCGTCCGTAATTCTCTCCAGCCGCTACACCCGCTCGATCAGCGCCGCGATTCCCTGCCCGACGCCGATGCACATCGTGGCGATGGCGCGCTTCCCACCGTTCGTTTCCAGTGCATTCACCGCCGTCAGAGCCAGCCGGGCGCCGGACATCCCCAACGGATGTCCCAACGCGATCGCGCCGCCATGCGGGTTCACATGCTCTGCATCGTCCGCCAGCCCAAGCTGGCGCATCACCGCCAGCCCTTGAGCGGCGAACGCCTCGTTCAGCTCGATGACATCGACGTCGCCAAGCTTCATTCCGGTCTTTTCAAGCAGCTTCTGCACCGCCGGCGCCGGGCCGATGCCCATGATGCGTGGCGGCACGCCGGCGGTCACCATCGCCACCACGCGCGCCCGCGGCGTGAGACCGTGCCGCCGCGCCGCATCTTCCGAAGCGATGATCAGCGCCGCCGCCCCATCGTTCACGCCCGATGCGTTGCCGGCCGTCACCGTGCCGGGATCGCGGAACGGCGTACGCAGCCTGGCCAGCGCTTCCAGCGTCGTATCGGCGCGCGGGTGCTCATCCTTGTCCACCACCGTATCGCCCTTGCGGCCCTTGATCGTGACTGGCGTGATCTCTTTCGCGAAGAACCCACTGCTCTGCGCCTTCGCTGCGCGCATCTGGCTGCGATAGGCGAACTTGTCCTGATCCTGGCGCGAGATCTGGAATTCCTCGGCCACGTTCTCGCCCGTCTCCGGCATCGAATCGGTGCCATACACTTTCTGCATCTGCGCATTGACGAAGCGCCAGCCGATCGTCGTGTCGTAAACCTCACTGCTGCGCGAGAATGCCTCGGTCGCCTTGCCCATCACGAAGGGAGCACGCGTCATGCTTTCCACGCCGCCGGCCAGCATCAGCTCGGCCTCGCCGGCACGGATGGCGCGTGCCGCGGTGCCCACCGCATCCAGCCCTGAGCCGCACAGCCGGTTGATCGTCGCGCCTGAGACGTTGGCAGGCAGACCCGACAGCAACACCGCCATGCGCGCGACGTTGCGGTTGTCCTCGCCGGCCTGGTTGGCGCAGCCCAGAATGCAATCATCCAGTGCCTGCCAATCGACTTGCGCATTGCGTGCCATCAGCGCCTTGATCGGATGCGCCGCAAGGTCGTCGGTGCGCACGTCGCGCAATGCGCCGGCGTATCGACCGATCGGGGTGCGGGTGAAGTCGCAGATAAAGGCCTCGGTCATGATTGTCCCTCCCAGGCCCGGGCTGCGCCGGGGCATGCGTTGCGCTTGTGTAGCGCCGGCCGGGAAGCGGGGAAAGGCTGCGGCTCAGGCCTGCAAGGCGAGCCGAATTGAGTTGGCGAGGCCGGCGTGCGTGTAGGGCTTGCTCAGCACCGGAACGTCGATCGGCGCCTGGGCGGCGAGTGCGTCGGGACTGCCGGTGACGAATACCACCGGCAGCCCCTGGCATTGCTGTTGCGCGCGTTGCATGAATTCGGTGCCCGACATGCCGGGCATCGCGTAGTCCACCAGGGCGAGCGCAACGTCGCCATGCTGCAAACAGGCCAACGCCTGCTGTCCGCTGGCCGCCCGCCGCACAACGTAACCGTCCTCTTCCAGGAACGCAGCGGCCACGTCGCTGGCATCGTCATCGTCATCCACGACCAAGACCACGCGGCCCGCCGGAAGCCACGCGTCGCGCTGGATCGATGGCGTCGGTGCGGCCGCCACCGGCTCGGTGGCGCGCGGCAGGAATACGCGCACGGTGGTGCCATGTCCGGACGTGCTGTCCAGCAACACCGTGCCGCCGAATTGCTGGGCCAGGCCCCAGACCTGAGCCAGCCCCAGGCCACTCCCCTTGCCGGGTTCCTTGGTGGTGAAGAATGGCTCGAACGCACGGTCACGCACGTCCGGTGACATGCCGGTGCCGGAATTGATCACCGCGATCGTAACATAATCGTTGGGCGCGAGTTCCGGCGGCAATTTCCCACCGCTTGGAACGTTCCGCGCCGCGATGCCGATCACACCCCCGTCCGGCATTGCGTCGCGCGCGTTGATCGCCAGGTTCAGCAGCATCATCTCGAGCTGGGTCGGATCGCAGAACGCCGGCCACAGATCGGCGTCGAGCGTGGTTTCCACCCGTACCAGCCCGCCGAGACTGCGTTGCAGCAAATCGCCCATACCGCCGATCATGTCGGTCAGATCGACCGGCTTCGGCGAAATGTTCTGCCGCCGAGCATAGGCCAGAAGCTGGTGCGTCAACTCGCCGCCGCGCCGCGCGGCCTGTTGCGCCGCGCCCAGGTGACGCATGCTGCGCTCATCGTGCAGCCGCGGCTGCAGCAGTTCCAGATTACCCAGCACGACCGTCAGCAGGTTGTTGAAGTCGTGTGCAATGCCACCGGTAAGCTGACCAATGGCTTCCATCTTCTGCGCCTGCCGAAGCTGCTCTTCGACACGGCGCATCGCCGTCAGATCCATGGAGGTGAGCAATACCCGCTTCACCCGTCCTGCCGCATCATGCAGCGGGGCGAGGAAGCTGCGGCGGATCACCTCGCCGGCGGGGAAGGTGTGGCGATACTCGTATTCCACCGGCTCACCGGTCTCGATCACCTTGCGGTACTGCGCCAGACCGAACGCCGCTTGCTCCGGACTGAAGATTTCCTCGAGCGTACGCCCCACCACCTGCTCTCGCGTGAAGCCGGTGTCGCGCAGCCAGGCGTCGTTCACGTCTTCGCAGACCAGGCGGCCGTCCGCTTCCACCCGCATGAAGGCCAAATAGATCGGAGCGTGTTCGAGGATCGCGCCATAACGTTCGCGCGACGCGCGCAGCGCTTCCACCATTTCGCGCAAAGTCTTGGTACGTTTGGCAACGCGCTGCTCCAGCGCCGCTTCCGCCAGCTTGCGTTCGGTGATGTCGATGTTCACGCCAACGATGTGGCGCGGGTTTCCATACGCATCCGGCAGCACATTGCCGCGTGTGTCGATCCAGCGAATGTCGCCATCGGGCCGCAGGATGCGGAATTCCAGTGCGAAGGGCCCCAGGTTCCGGCTGCAAGCGCGCACCGCGGCGGTGACCGTCTTCCGGTCGTCGGGATGCAGTGCCCGCCGCCACAGCGCATTGTGGTCGGCGCTCAGCGCTGCAACGGGGTCGTGGCCGATCAGCCCGAGCATCTGCGGCGACCACCGCATGCGGCCACTCGCCAGATCCCATTCCCAGGTGCCGACGCCGGCAGATTCCTGCGCCAGCCGCAAATGCTCCTCGCTCGCGCGCAAGGTCTGCTGCGCGCGGATCCGTTCGGTGATGTCGCGCCAAAAGACATTGAGGCCGTGCGCGGTCGGGGTCACGGTGACCTGTATCCAGACGCCGGTAACCGTGGAGGGCGATTCGAACTCGATCGGGCATTGCTCGGCGCGGGCACGCCGCAGCGCGGTTTCGTTGCGGGTGCCGACAAGCTGCGGCAGGCAGTCCCAGATCACGTGGCCGATCACGTCCTCGGCCGCAACGCCCCAGTAATCCAGCGAGCGCCGATTCGCGTAGACAACACGCCACGCGTCGTCGAGCGCGTAGAAAGCATCGCCCATGCTTTCCAGAATGGCGCGGGCATCGGCCGAGAACGCGGCAGGTGGTTCGGTCTCCAGAATCTCGGTCTCCAGAATCAGCGAGAGGTTCAGGGTCCGCCTCCGTTGGATCGACGCCGTAGTTTACCGCAAATCTCACGATGTTCGCTATTTCTTGAGTGGCGGGTCAGGATAGATACGCACGGGGACAGGACAGGGGAAAATCCCGAACAAACTGGCGTGAAATATCTAAAACAGAAGACAAACCGTGTCAAAAAATGCGATCAATGCATGGCAGGCGGCTCGGTTCCTCTTGTCATTTCGATATCAGGGGAGGTGCAGCGGCCTCCGCAGCGGAAGGATTGCCATTATTCGCCCGGCGTCGCCATAACACCGCACTGCGGATGCCTCGCTGCGCTGCACAAGGACAGACTGCCATGTCACGCCAGACTACCGCCGAAGCTGTGATCGAGAGCCTGTTGCGGCATGGCATCGATACGCTCTATGCCCTGCCCGGCGTGCACAACGATCACCTCTTCGATGCCGCACAGCGGGCCGGCGACCGCATGCGCGTGATTCATACGCGGCACGAGCAGACGGCGGCGTATATGGCATTGGGGGCGGCGCTGGTGACGGGGAAGCCGCAGGCCTTCGCGGTGGTGCCCGGGCCGGGGCTGCTGAATGCCTCGGCGGCGTTGCTGACCGCCTATGGCATGGGCGCGCCGGTGATTGCGCTGGTGGGACAGATCGCGTCGTTCGCCATCGACCAGGGCCACGGCCATCTGCACGAGATTCATGACCAGCTCGGCCTGCTGCGCCACATCACCCGTCACGCCGCGCGCATCCGCACGCCGCACGAAGCGCCGGCGCTGGTCGACGAGGCGGTCCGCATCGCCTGCGGCGGCCGGCCAGGGCCCGTGGCGCTGGAATGCGCGATCGACATCTGGGGCACGCCGGGCGAGGTCGCGTTTCCGCGGATCACGCCACCCGCTCCGCCTCCGGTCGATGCAACGGCCGTGCAGCGCGCGGCGGAATTGCTCGGCAAGGCGGAGCGCCCGCTGATCGTGGTCGGCGGCGGCGCACTGGATGCCGGCGCTGAAGTCATGGCCGTGGCGGAAGCCCTGCAGGCACCGGTAAGTTCGTTCCGCCGCGGCCGTGGCGTGATCCCGACCACGCACCCGCTGGCGGTGTCCTTCACGGAAGGCCACGCGCTGTGGAAGAACGCCGATGCGGTGCTGGCGGTTGGCACGCGTCTCTACTGGCAGCAGAGCGTGTGGGGCGTGGACGACTCGCTGCCGGTCGTCCGGCTCGACATCGATCCGGAGGAGATCAACCGGTTTCGCCACCCCGCCTGCGCGCTGGTTGGTGACGCCGCCACGGTATTGCGGGTACTGCTGCCGGCGTTGCCGCCGCGCACGCGGGATCGCACTGCCGAACTGGCAGCGGTACGCGCCACCTTTGCCGATCGGCTGACGCGGCTGGAACCGCAGATGGGCTTCCTGCATGCCATTCGCGCTGCCCTGCCGGAAGATGGGATTTATGTGGAGGAAGTGACGCAGGTCGGTTTCGCCAGCCGCCTGGCGTTTCCGGTGCCGGCGCCACGGACGTTTCTCTCTCCCGGCTATCAGGACACGTTGGGTTGGGGCTACGGCACGGCGCTCGGGGCGCAGGCGGCGGCGCCGGGGCGCAAGGTGGTGCTCGCGACCGGCGACGGCGGGTTCATGTACCAGGCGGCGGAACTCGCCACGGCGATGCGCCACCGGTTGCCGGTTGTGGTCGTGGTGTTCGACGATGGAGCGTTCGGCAACGTGCGCCGCATCCAGCAGGAACGTTATGGCAACCGGCTGATCGCCTGCGACCTGACCAATCCGGACTTTGTCAAATTCGCCGAGAGCTTCGGCATGGCGGCGTTCCGCGCCGACACGCCCGCGCTGTTGGAACAAGCGCTGCGCGAGGCCTTTGCGCTGAACGCGCCGGCGCTGGTGCACGTGAAGGTGGGTGGCGATGCCAAGTCCGTGGGACATGATCCTGCTGCCGCGCGTGCGCGGGTTCGCCGATGCCTGGCGGCCGGCGTTGCCATGACGGTCCCCGGGATGTTGGCGCGCATCGTATTGCTCGGCGGGGCACTTCCGGCCCTGGCGTTGGCCTGTTGTGGCGCGCAGCCGGGGGGTGGTGCCGCGGGTCATCCGACGCCACCCTCGGCGGCGGCTCCCGTCCCTGCATCCGACGCCGACAACGACAGGACGCTCCTGGTCGGCCCAAGCCACCTGCTGAAGCTGCCGAGCCAGGCGGCACAGGTGGCGCAGAATGGCGACACCGTGCTGATCGATCCCGGCAACTACAACGATTGCGCGATCTGGCGACAGAGCCACCTGACCATCGCGGCAAGCGGTCCGGGCGTCGTGCTGTCCGGCAAGACCTGCGGTGGCAAGGCGATCTTCGTCGTCGCCGGTACCGACGTCACCGTGCGCGGAATCACCTTCATGCATGCCGTCGTGCCCGACCATAACGGCGCCGGCATCCGCCTGCATGACGGCAATCTGCTGGTGGACCATGACCGGTTCATCGACAACGAAGAAGGCATCCTCGGCGGCGAGACCCCGCGCACCACGGTGCGAATCATCCACAGCGAGTTCAGCGGTAACGGCAATTGCAAGGCGCAGTGCGCGCACGGCATCTATGTCGGCCAGATAACGCTGCTGGATATCGAGGACTCGCGCTTTACCGACACGCATGAGGGCCACGACATCAAGTCGCGTGCGCTGCGCACGGTGCTGCGCGGCAACGACATATCCGACGGGCCGACCGGGCACGCGAGTTACCTGGTGGACATCTCCAATGGCGGCGACCTGCTGATGGAGCACAACACGCTGAGCAAGGGACCGCACACCGACAACGAGACGACGGCGGTGGCGATCGGCGCGGAGGGCATGCGCAATCCAACGAATTCGCTGGTGATCCGCGACAACACGTTCACCAACCTGCTGCCGATGCAGACGGCGTTCGTGACCAACCATACGCTGACCCCGGCGGAACTGATCGGCAACCGGTTGGTGGGGAAGGTGGTGCCGCTGGTGGGGCCGGGGACGGTGAAGTGACGGGGGAGAGGCAGCGCGTCACTGCGTAGACTTTCGGCGATCCGCGGTAAATCCGAGATAGTCCAACCCGGCTACAAAAAACTCCGCGAGCCTCGCATTCTCTATGATATCGCGCAGTGCCTGAAGCGTGCGCTCAGAAGGCATAAATTGCTTCTCGCTCTGCCTGGGGGCGGACATGCGGCTTCAGCCGGGCGTGGTTGGCAACGTCGACCTGTGCTGGAAACATGTCGGCGATGAATTGAGTAAGGTCAACGTATTCAAACACGCCGATCGGTGCGTCAGGCTGGAGGTCGACCATGATGTCGATGTCGCTCCCTACTGTCGACTCGCCGCGGGCCACCGAGCCGAACAACGCAATATGACGCACCCCACGATTTCGCAGGTCGTGTTCACGCACCTTCAGGGTTTGTATGACGGTGACCCGGTCCATCCCGCGCCTCCAGGTTCAGCTCGCACCATACACCACGTTTGCCGTCTTCGCCGCGATGCGTTCCTCCGTGACATCCCGCCGCATCGCGTCATGATCGCGCTCGGCCGGTGGGCCGTAACCGCCTGATCCGGCCGTCACCACCTCGATGATCTCGCCCGTGCGCAGGCCGCCGCTGCCGTGGTCCAACGGCTCCGCGCCGCCGCCCAGCGCCACGGCTGCCTTGCCGCCCGGCAGGCCGCCAAACAATCCCCACGGTGCGGACAGCCGCCGCGCGATGTCGACGCGCACGCGGCACGGTGCTTCCGCGCGATAGACGCGGCGCAGGCCCATGCCGCCGCGATGTCGTCCCGGGCCGCCGGAGCCATCCACCAATTCGTAACGCAGCAGGGTCAGCGGGTATTCGATTTCCAGCGCCTCCACCGGCAGGTTCGAGGTGTTGGTCATGTGCACGTGCACGCCGTCCAGCCCGTCCTTCGCCGCGCGCGCGCCGGAGCCGCCCCCGATCGTTTCCAGATAGACCCACAGTGCATTGTCGCGCGGCTGATGGCCGGCGAAGGTGATCGACGTGCAGGCGCCGTTGGTCGCCGCAATCACCCGCTCCGGGATCGCCGTGGCCAGCGCGCCGTGGATCAGATCCACCACGCGCTGGCACGCGCCGAGCCGACCGTTCACCGCGGCGGGATGCACGCAATTGACGATCGTGCCTTCCGGCGCCGTCACGTGCAGCGGACGCGACAGGCCGGCATTGGGCAGGATGGTGGGATCCACCAGCGCCTTCACGGCGTAATACACGGTCGACAGCAGCGCGGTGTACGTCATGTTGAGCCCGGCGCGCACCTGCGGCGCAGCGTCGAACGCGAGGTGCATCTCGTCGCCCGCAACGGTGATTTCGCAGGACATATCGAGTTCGCCGTCGATCTCCGGACAGTCGTAGCGGTCGGCGAAGCGATAGGTGCCGTCAGGGATCGCGGCGATGCCGGCGCGCATTTTGCGCTCGGCGTAGTCCTGCAGCGCGGCACCGGCACACAGCACGGTATCGCGGCCGTATTTCGCGCACAGCGCGGTCAGGCGCTGCACGCCGAGCCGGTTCGCCGCCATTTGCGCGCGAAAGTCGGACAGGCGTTCGCGCGGCACCTGGCAGTTCAGCAGGATCAGCTCCTGCACGTCATTCTGCAGTTCGCCGGCGCGATAGAGTCGGACCGGCGGAATGCGCAGGCCCTCCTGGTAGATATGCGCGTGACCGCGGTCGGCGAAGTCGGCGTGATGCGCGAGGTTCACCGCGAAGGCGACAATGGCGCCATCGACGAAGACCGGTTCCGCGAGCACGATGTCGGGCAGATGCGTGCCGCCGCCTTCATAGGCGTCATTGCCGCAGAACACGTCGCCGGGGCGCATGTCCGCGATCGGGTGGCGTTTCATGATGTGCGGGATCAGGCCGAGGAAGCTGCCGAGATGCATCGGGATGTGCTCGGCCTGGCACAGCGTGCTGCCGTGGATGTCGAACAGCGCGGTGGAGCAATCGCGGCGTTCCTTGATGTTGGTGGAGTAGGAGGCGCGGATCAGGGCCTCGCCCATTTCTTCCACGATGGAGGACAGGGCGCTGCCGATCACTTCGATGGTGATGGGGTCGAGGGGAGCGATGGACGAAGGAGAGGAACAGGACACACCCTCCCCTTGAGGGAGGTGGCCAGGGGGAGGGGTCTCCACAAACGACGGCCGTGCGTGGTCCAACCCCTCCCCCCAGCCTCCTCCCTCAAGGGGTGTCCTGTTCTCGTCCTCGTTCTTCCCCTTCCTCCCTTGCTTCCCATTGCTCCGTTGCGATGCGCCGTTCATCCCGCCTCCAGTACCAAATTCAAATAAGGCTCCACCCGCGCCCTCATGCCCGGCAACACCAACGTCGTCGCATCCATCTGCTCTATCACCGCCGGCCCCGGCACGCGGTTTCCCGCGCGCAGCCTGTCCCGATCGTAGACAGCGCACGCCACGAACCCGCCCGCCTCCGGCAGCCAGACCTCGCGCCGCGCGACGACCGCACCCGACGCGTCCGGCCCGCCGTCGTGATGCCGCTCGAACGACGCCTTCGGCACGATCCCCGTCGCCTCCACCCGGAACGTGACAAGCTGCACTGGATCGTCCTCCGCGACGAACCCGTAGGCCTGCCGATGCGCCGCCTCGAATCGCTCCGCCAGCACGTCCAGCGTCGCCGCCCCGATCGCCCCGTCCGGCAGCTCGATCGGCAGTTCGTAATTCTGCCCCGCATAACGCATGTCCACCGTCCGCCTGACACGGCGGGAACCGGGTGCGATGCCTTCCGCCGCGAACCACGCCTCGGCCTGCGCGGCCAATCCATCGAACGCCGCAACCACATCCGGCAACGCCGAGGCCGCCAACGTCCGCAATGCCGTGGTAGCGAAATCCGCGCGCAGCTCGGTCAGCAGCAGCCCCATCGCGCACAGGATCCCCGGATTGCGCGGCACCAGGACGCGGCCGATCTCCAATTCCTTCGCCAGCCGCGCCGCATGCAGAGGGCCCGCGCCGCCGAACGCCACCAGCGTATAGTCGCGCGGATCGTGCCCTCGCTGCACTGAGATCACCCGGATCGCCCGCGCCATGTTGGCCGTGACCACCGACACGATCCCCTGCGCCGTCGCCATCGCGTCCATGCCCAGCGTCACCGCCAGCCGATCGATCGCCGCTCTGGCCAGGTCCTGCCGCACCGCCATGCGTCCGCCCAGCAAATACGCGGGGTTCAAAGTCTGCAGCACGACATTCGCATCGGTGACGGTGGGTTGCGTCGCGCCGCGCCCGTAGCACACCGGCCCCGGATCCGCGCCGGCGCTGCGCGGCCCCACCTTCAGCAGCCCGCCGTTATCGACATACGCGATCGAACCGCCACCCGCGCCGACCGTATGGATATCCAGCATCGGCGCCTTGATCGGATAGCCGTGCACCACAGCCTCGCTTGCCAGCCTGCACGCGCCGCCAGCCAACAACGCAACGTCGGTCGAGGTGCCGCCCATGTCGAAGGTGATCAGCTCGGAATAGCCCGCGACGCGCCCGACTTCCGCCGCGCCGACCACGCCGGTGGAAGGCCCCGACAGCACGGTGCGCACCGGCAGCCGCGCGGCCTGGCTCAAACCCGATCACCCCGCCGTTGGATTGCGTCAGATGCGGCGTCGCACGTACGCCCAGCGTGGCAAGCCGGTCGCCGAGGCGTTCGATATAGCCCTGCATCACCGGGCCGAGATACGCGTTCACCACAGTGGTGGACATCCGCTCGAACTCGCGGAACTCCGGCGCGACCTGGTGCGAGACGCAGGCGAAGGCTTCGGGAAATTCCTCTGCCAGTATCCGCAGCGCAGCCGCCTCATGCGCCGGTCGCACGAAGCTGTACAGGAAGCACACCGCCACCGCCTGTACGCCGGCCGCCCGCAGCCGGCGCACCGCGCCGCGCAACGCCGCTTCATCCAGCGGCATTTCGACTGATCCGTCGTGCCGCACCCGTTCCGGCACTTCCAGTCGCAGGTCGCGCGGCACCAGCACCGGAGGCTTGTCCGCTTGCAGATCGTACAGATCGGGCCGCTTCTGCCGGCCGATTTCCAGCAGGTCGCGGAACCCGTCCGTCGTGATCAGCCCGGTGCGCACGCCGCGATGCTGGATCAGCGCGTTGGTCGCCACAGTCGTGCCGTGGCCGAAATAGTCCACCGACGCGGGCGGCGCCTCGACCAGCGCCAACCCCTCCGCCACACCATCGGCGATCCCGCGCGAGGGATCGTCCGGCGTCGAGGCCACCTTCCACACCACGATCCGGCCCGTTACATCATCGAACAGACAGACATCGGTAAAGGTGCCGCCGGAATCGACGCCGACGCGCATCGTCAGTTTCCAGTCCTCGATGGTCCAGTTGACGGAGCGCAGCTTATGCTAGCCGTTGCCGCCTGGCCACCGGCTCTGAAAACTGCGAACTGACGACTGACCATGTCCCCAGTTTCGACTCCTCGTTGGTCAGTCATCGTAAGTCAGCATATGCTCGCCGTTCCCGCCTGGCCACCGGCTCCGACAATTGAAAACAGAGAACCGACGACTGACGATGTCCCCACCGGTCGATCCCGTTGCGTCCGACACCACCATGCCATCGCGCGCCGGCGTGGTGATCGTGGGCGGCGGCATCATCGGCACCTCAACCGCATTGTTCCTGGCCGAGAAGGGCCACAGCGTCGTGCTGTGCGAGAAGGGCCGGATCGGCGGCGAGCAATCCAGTCGCAACTGGGGCTGGTGCCGCACCATGGGCCGCGACGCCCGCGAGATCCCGCTGGCGCTGGAAAGCCTGCGGCTGTGGCGCGGCATGAACGAGCGCACCGGCCGGGAAACCGGATTCCGCCAGGCCGGCATCGTCTATCTGTGCGAAACCGAACAAGAAGTCGCGGCGCAGGAAGCCTGGCTGGACCAGGCCCGCGAATACCAGGTCGAAGCGCGGCTGCTTCGCGGCGACGCCGTCAACGACCTGGTTCCCGGCGCCACCAAGCCCTTTGTCGCCGCCCTGCACACGCCCACCGACGGCCGCGCCGAGCCGTCCCACGCCGCGCCCGCGATCGCCGAGGCCGCCCGCGCCCACGGCGCCACCATCCTGACCGACTGCGCCGTGCGCGGCATCGACCTCCAGGCCGGGCGCGTCGCCGGTGTGGTGACGGAAAAGGGCCGCATCGCCTGCGACGCCGTGGTGCTGGCCGGCGGCGCCTGGTCGCGCTTGTTCTGCGGCAACACCGGCATCGACCTGCCGCAATTGAAATTGCTCGGCTCGGTGTTCCGAACGGCGCCGCTGCCCGGCGGGCCGGAGGTCAGCGCCTCCGCCAATGTGTTCGGCTGGCGCAAGCGGCTGGACGGCGGCTACACCATCGCCCGCCGCAACGCCAACACCGCTGACATCACGCCGGATTCCTTCCGTCTGCTGCGCGACTATTGGCCGACGCTGCGCCAGTACTACGGCGAGTTCCGCCTGCGTCTCTCCCGCCGCTTCCTGGAGGAATGGCGCCAGCGCCAGCACTGGTCACTCGACCAGGCCACGCCGTTCGAGGCCGTGCGCGTGCTCGATCCGTCCCCCCGGCAATCCGTGCTGGCCGAGGCCCGCGCCGCCCTGTCCCGCATCTTCCCGGTCTTCGCCAACATGCAGGTGGTGCAAAGTTGGGCAGGGCTGATGGACGTGACCCCCGACGCCGTGCCGGTGATCGACCAGGTGGCGCGCATCCCCGGCTTTTTCATCGCCACCGGGTTCTCCGGCCATGGCTTCGGCATTGGCCCCGGCGCCGGCCGCCTTATGGCTGACATGGTTAGCGGCGATACGCTGGTGGTCGATCCGTCGCCGTTCCGGCTGGATCGTTTCTCCCGGGCCCGCTGATACCTACCTCGCTGATTCACACCTCCCCTGACACCCACGCCCGACACCCACGCCCGACACCCACGCGCCCGACACCCCACACCATGACCTTCTCGCCCGCCGCGCGGCAGCGCGCGATGTTCCTCACCCTCTGCTTCGTCTGGGGCACCACGTGGCTGGCCATGAAGGTCGGCATCGCCACGGTGCCGCCGGGGATATTCGCCGGCTCGCGCTGGACCGTCGCCGGGCTGATCCTGCTGGCCATCCGCAAGCTGCGGGGCGAGCCTCTCCGCGTCACGCCCCGCATCATCGGCCGGCTGCTGCTGGTCGCCGTGCTGATGGTGACACTGAACCAGGTGATCCAGCTTTACGGCTTGAAATACATCACGGCGGGCCTCGCCGCGGTGATCAGCTCGGCGCTGACGCCGATCGCTTTGCTCAGCTTCTCCGTCGCCATGGGACAAGAAGGCTTTTCCCCCCGCCAGCTTGGCGCGATGGGATTGGGCGTGCTCGGCATCTTCGTGTTGTTCGGCCCCGACGCGATCGCGGGCACGCTGGATGGTTGGGCAGTGCTGGGCGCGGGCGGCGTGATTATCGGCTGCCTGGCGTATTCCGCGGGCTCCGTCATGGCGCGCCCACTGATGCGCTCGCTGGCCCCGACGCAGATGTCGGCGATCACCAATCTGGTCGGCGGCGGCATCTTGCTGACCTTCTCCACCGTGCTGGAACCCGGCGCGGGATCGGCGCTGCAATGCCATTGGGGTTGGCCGGCGTTCCTCGCCTGGCTGTATCTGCTGCTGCCCGGGTCGGTGCTGGCAACCACGATCTACTTCCACCTCGTGCGCGACTGGGGCGCCAGCCGCACCGGCACCTATGCGTTCGTCTCGCCCGTGATCGCCGTCGTGCTCGGCATGGTACTGTTCCACGAGCAAGTCGGCTGGGCCGATCTGGCGGGGATGGTCCTGATGCTGGCCGCCGCTGCCCTGGCGCTGAAACCGCGCGAGGCCGCCGCCCGCGTGCCGGCACGGCTCGGCAAGCTGACGGTTCCGTGAGGGGCAGGGACATCGGGGCACACGTGGAGTAGTTGTAAGGACACCCCTCCCACCCCTTCACCTCTTTCGTCCCGTTGCTCTTTTCCCGGTAGCGCTTGCACGAATCCTAAACCCCCCTCACTTTCCGCCCGAACCACGCGCCGGGAGGAACCATGCGCGGCAAAGGCATCGGCGCGGCAGTCGCCGTTATCGCGGTATGTCTCATCGTGCTGGGCCGCGTCAGCGGCCTGGCGATCGATTGGGCGTGGTTCTCGGCGATCGGCCATGTCGACGTGTTCTGGACGGTCGTCCTTACCAAGATCGCGCTGTTTACCGCCGTCTTCGCGGCCTCGAGCCTGCTGCTGTGGCTGAGTGGCGCGCTGGCGCTGCGGCTTGTCTTACGCCGAGGCATCCGGCTGTCGGCGGCATTCGGCCCGGGCGCCACCAGCGTTCCGGCATTGCCGGGCACGCCGGCCGGCTTGTTCCGGCCCACAACGCCGCACTTGCCGTGGCGCCTGATCCTGCTGGGCGTGTCGCTTGTGCTCGGCGTGCTGATCGCGATCGGCGAGACCGGCCAGTGGGACCTGGTCCTGCGCTTCCTTTACCAAATGCCATACGGCAAGAACGATCCGATGTTCGACAAGGACATCGGCTTTTACCTGTTCTCGCTGCCGGTCTGGATCGCGCTGAAGGACTGGATGCTCTGGATTCTGGTTCTGAGCGCCGCTATGGCGGGCGGAATTTACTTCGCCCACGGCGAAATTGATCTCGATCATTGGCCATGGCGTTTCTCGTCCGCGGTCATTGCCCACGGATCCGCACTGTTGGGCATTCTGTTCGCGGTAAAGGCATGGGCCTATTTCCTGGACCGCTACCTGCTGCTGTACGACGATAACGGCGTGGTGGTTGGTGCCGGCTACACCGACGCGCATTTCGTCCTGCCCGTGCTGTGGATCCTGCTCGGCTTTTCCGTCATCGGCGCGCTCGTCGCCTGGGTGAACGTGTGGCGGCGCATGCTCCGCCCCGTCGTCGCCATCCTGGTGCTGGTGTTTGGCGGCTCATTCCTGATCGACGAGATCGTGCCCGGCCTGTTCGAGCGCTTCTATGTCAAGCCGAGCGAGCTGCAGTTGGAATCGCCCTATATCCGCCGCAACATCGCCCTGACCCGCGAAGCCTACAACCTGCAGCATATAGAAGTGAAACCGTTTCCCGCCGAGCAAGACCTGACCTACCAGTCGCTGGAAGACAACAAGGGGACGGTGAACAATATCCGGCTGTGGGACTGGCAACCGCTAATGGACACCTACGCGCAACTCCAGGAAATCCGCACCTACTACAAGTTCCTCGATGTGGATGTGGACCGCTACCACTTCGACGGCCGCTACCAGCAGGTGACGATCGCCCCGCGCGAAATCGCGCCATCGCTCCTGTCGGCGAACGCGCAGACCTGGGTGAACCTGCATCTGCTGTTCACCCACGGCAACGGCGTCGTCATGTCGCCGGTCACCGAGAAAACCACCGAAGGCCTGCCGTACTTTTACCTCAGGGACATTCCGCCGATCGCCTCGAACGGTGCCCCCACGATCACCCAGCCACGGATCTATTTCGGCGACGGCGCCGACAACTATGTCATCGTCAGAGGCAGCACTCCGGAGTTCGACTATCCCAAGGGCAACGACAACGTCTATAACACCTACGACGGAACGGATGGCGTCGCCATCGGCGGCTACCTCTGGCGTTCCCTGTTCTCCTGGCATTTCGGCGACGTCAACATGCTGCTCAGCCGGTACATCACCAGCGCGAGCAAGATCCTGATCCATCGCAACATCCAGGACCGCGTGCGCACGATCGCGCCGTTCCTGACGCTGGATCACGACCCCTATGTCGTGGTCAGCGGCGGACGATTGTTCTGGATGCAGGACGCCTATACCATCAGCGATTGGTTCCCCTATGCGCAGCCGCAGGGCGACATCAATTACATCCGCAACTCGGTCAAGGTGGTGATCGATGCCTATAACGGCACGGTGACGTTCTATGTGGCCGACCCCGCCGATCCGATCATCGCGACCTACCGCCGCATCTTCCCCGACCTGTTCTTGCCGCTGTCCGCCATGCCGCCGGACCTGCAGCGGCACATCCGTTACCCCGAGGATCTGTTCCAGATCCAGGCACTGCAATACCGCGCCTATCACATGGATACGCCGGAGGTGTTCTATAATCGCGAGGACCTCTGGCAGTTTCCGCGCGAGCCCGCGGCACCTGACAGTGGCGGCGGCCCTGGCGCGCGCATGAGTCCGTACTACATGATGATGCGCCTGCCGGGCGAGAAGGATACGCAGTTTTTTCTGATGCTGCCGATGGTGCCTAGCCAGCGGGAGAACATGATCGCCTGGATGGCCGCGCGCTGTGATGCGCCCGAATACGGCAAACTGATCGTTTATGAATTCCCCAAGGACAAGCTGGTCTATGGGCCGTTCCAGATCGACGCCCGGGTCAACCAGAACACCGAGATCTCGCAGCAGATTTCGCTGTGGAACCAGATGGGCTCGCGGGTGATCCGCGGCAACCTGCTGGTGGTGCCCATCAACAACTCGATCTTGTATGTCTCACCGCTGTACTTGCGCGCCGAATCGGGTCAACTGCCGGAACTGAAGCGGGTGATCGCAGCGTATGGCGACCGCGTGGTGATGCAGGACACGCTGCCCGAGGCCCTGGCCGCCCTGTTCGGGCAGGCGGTGCCGGCGGCGACCTTGCCGGTGAGTGCCGGCACCGTGGTCACAGGCGGTCCCGCGGACGCGCGCGCTCAGGCGGCGCTGGAGCACTACAACAAGGCGATCGAACGTCTGAAGGCGGGAGACTGGACCGGATTCGGCGCCGAACTTGACGCGCTGAAGCCGCTGCTGCAGCAACTGAACGGGCAGCGCTGAGGCAAGAAAGCAGGATTCTCCCCCTTTCCGTTGTGGGAGGGGAGAGGGGTCGAAACCTACCATCTTTCGACCCCTCCCGCCGGCCCCCTCCCACCAGGGAAGCGGGAGTTCTTTCGGATCCCGGTCGCCGGCGCGATGACACTTCGGGGTAGGCATCAACCGTCGGAATCAAAGCGCTACGTCGCAGCAATATGCCGCCCGGTGATGTAGCCCTGGCAGGTGGCGCGGGCGAGCCCGTGCTGGCTGAATCCACCGGCCGATTCGCCGCCGCAATACAAGCCGGGAATGACCTCGCCGTTCAGGTCCACCACCTGGCAGTGCGCGTTGATGCGCAGCCCCATCCGCGTGTCATGGATCACCGGCGTCGCCCATGCGGCATGGAACGGTGGCGTGACGATCTTGTACAGCGGCTTCGGCTTGCCGAAATCCTCGTCCACACCGGGATCGACGAACGCGTTGTATCGCTCCACCGTCCGCACCAGGTTTTCCGGCGGCATTCTCACCCGCTGGTAGCGCATCACGATCTTCTCAGCCAACGCTGCGAGCGTATCTGCGGTGAAGAAGAAGCCCGCAGCAGAATCGACATGCGGTGGCTCCGGCTGCCATGCCTCACGCCGCGCCGCGTCCGCATCGAAGATCGCCCAGATCGGCCCGCCGCCGTTGTGTCCGTCGCCGATACCGGCCATCGCCGCGTTCAGCCAGTTGTTTGCCTTGAACGTCACGTTCCTTGCATTCAAGTAGCTGTCCTGCGTATAGGGATGGATCGAATTGTAGTTGTTGGTGGTGAATCCCGGCCCGGTCTCGTCATAGAACCGCTGTCCCAGCATGTTCACCATGATCGCATTCTGCCAGTCGCGCACCGGCAACCCGATCGCCCGAGCGCGGTGGAACACCGTACTCCCCGGATACCAGCGCAGGTTCTGGTACCCATACTGGCAGCCGATCGCTCCCGGCTTGGTGAGGTTGAAGCCGAACTCGCCCACCTGATTGTACATGCCCCATAGCGAGGCACCGATCGCCATCGCCGCCAATTCGCCGCTGGCGTCCTGGTCCGACCACGGCATGCCGGACAGTCCGCAATATTCCTCGGTCAGGCGGGGATCGGCGATGCGGCGGAAATTCACATTTCCGGTCGAGCCACCGGTGCCAATCACCACCGCCTTGCGCGCGCGGATCGCCAGCCGCGAACCTTCGTGGTCCACCACAATCCCCAGCACGCGGCCCGCATGGGGGACTCCCGGTACAGCGCCACCATCCGGTGTCGAAGCAGGATCTCCACGCCGACCCTGCGCGCAGTCGCCTCCAGCGGTCGCATCAGCCCGTTGCCGGACGATCGTGTCGCTTGCTCGACCGGATCGGCCGGCTTGCCGGTCTGCACCATCGGCCAATGCGACACGGCGCAATGCATCTCTCGCGGCACCGAGTTCCCGACCGCGTTGCCGCCCCGTGCGTCGGGTGCCTGGTCCACGAACACCACGCCATGCGCGACCAGCCATTCGAACGTTTCGGCACTGTGGTCAGCGAACGCGCGGACAACCTCGCGGTCGTTGTAGCGGTAGTCGGGAAAGCCGTTGGGTTCCACCACCGACCAGTCGGTCAGGTCGCGGAACAACAGGTCGGGTGAATCCTCGATGCCGTGCTTCTTCTGCGCGCTGGTGCCGCCGCCCAGCGGCACGTTGCCTCCGCTGGTGATCGCGTGGCCGCCGATGTCGTGCTCTTGCTCCACAACGATTACCGACGAGCCGGCCTCGCGCGCCACGATTGCGGCCGTCATGCCGGCGGCCCCGGAGCCGATCACCACGACATCCGCTTCGCGGTCCCACGCGGCCGGGGGCGATGCCGGAACCGGCGCGACCGGCATCGCCCCCCGGTGCGAACAATCCGACGTGTCCCCCGCCATCTCGACCCCCACCGCAATTTACTTCGGAGTCGGGACCACGGCTGGCTTGAGACGTCAACGGTCAGTCGCCGCGCTGACCTCCGCGGCGGCGATCGGGCTCCTGGCCGCGAACCCAACGCTCATGCCGCCTCATGCAGCGCGGCGGTTCCCCGGCTGATGTGCAAATCATTCAGCAGATTCTCCAGTGCCACACTCATGGAGGCCGGCTCGAACCGCACATGCACGTGCCCGTGCAGAGACGTGGAAACCACAGCAAATCGAGCTTGCGCGTCCGCATGGCGATCGAATGCCAGCGTGCCACGATCACCCGGCCGGGCCTGCAGGCCCTTCGCCACAATGGCGGCACCGCTAGCCGACAGGTCGGATGTCGTTGCGGCAATGCCAGTGCGGCCGCCGTCGAATGAGACGGTGCAGGGTTCGCTCACCTCCAGTCGCGTGTCGATCCGCCGATCCGCTTCCGTGGTTGCGGTCCGGATGGTGTGCACCAGGGCGCCTCTCAAGGTCGCGATCTCGGTAGCGACCGCACCCGAGGCAGCGCGGAGGTTGGCGGCCTGGGCGCCGGTGCCGATCGCCTCTTGCGACACCTCGGCGATCCGGGTGCTCACCTCTTGTATGGCCGAGCCGCTCTCCGCGACGTTGCGGGCGATCTCGTGCGTTGCGGCGGTCTGTTGATCGATCGCTTCCGCCACCGACACGGCGACGTCGGCCACTTCATCCAGCGTTCGGCCGATCTCCTCGACGGCCGAAACCGCCGCGTCGGTCGCGTCCCGCAAACCGCCGATCTGGCGCGATATGTCCTCGGTCGCCTTGCCGGTCTGCGCGGCAAGCGTCTTCACCTCGCCCGCCACCACGGCGAATCCCTTGCCGGCCTCGCCCGCGCGTGCCGCCTCGATTGTCGCGTTCAGTGCGAGCAGGTTGGTCTGGCTGGCGATGTCGGCGATCATGCGTGCCACGGAGTTGATCCGCCCGGCGGCCTCCAGCAGCGACCGTATCGTCTCCCGGGCGGCGGCGCCCTTTGCCGCGGCGGCGCGCGAGACGGTGCTGGCGTGCTGCACCTGCCCGGAGACCTGGCGGATCGAGGCCGCCAGTTCCTCGCTCGCGGCGGCGACGAGTTGGGCGTTGATCAGCGCCTTGCTGGCGGCATCGGCCACACGTTCGGCATTGGCGCTCACCCGCTCCGCCGATCCGGCCATCGCTTCGGCATCGCGTGCGATGGTGCCCGTACTTTGCGCCACCCGCTCCACCGCGGAGCCCGACTCCTGCTCGATCGTCATGGCCATTTTTTGCACGGTTTCGCGCCGGACGGTCGAAGCCTTGTGCGCCATTTCGCTGGCTTCCCACTGTCCGAACGCGAGGTGCGCGCGCATCGCGCGCAGCATTGATGCCAAGCCGCGGAATTCCCGTGCCGCGGGCGCGGCGATCTCCGCGTCCAGGTTGCCCTGAACGATGCTCTTGAAATGGCCTTCGAATTCGCTCACGCAGTGCCGGATCGTGCGCAGCAGAGCGTACCCGAGCGCCAGAAGCAGTACCAGCCCGCCACAGGTCGTGATCGCGCCGATGATCAGGCGCGCCCGCAGGCTGGCGACCGCGTCCAGGTACTCCTGGCGACCACGGGCGATCTGCAGATCCGCAAGTTTGCGATTGTCGTCGAACACGGCCTGGAACAACGGTGGCGCCTTGGTCTGGAACAGGCTGTCGAGGCCCGCCGAATCGCCATGCTCGGCTGATGCCAGCGCGGGCTCGATCGCGTCGTGCAGCAATGCCGCATAATCGGTCCCGAATTGCCGCGCCGCCGCCTGTTGCTTCGATGAAAGTGCCGGGCTTTGATAGGCTTTCCAGAGCCGCTCGGTCTGCGCGACGTTGCCGCGGACCAGCGGTCCGCGCTGCCGCAGGGCTTGCTCGGCCGGCGTTCGGTGATCCAGCGCGACTGCCGTCTGCGCGATCAGGTTCCGGTTGTCGCGGATCAGGTCCACCAGCGATCGGAGCTGGTTCACGGCCACCAGGTCCTGCTCATACACGTGGCGCAGGCCGTCGTTGGAGACGGCCATGCCGGAGAACCCGAGCCAGCCGACGCCCGCGATGATCAGCACTGCCGCGATGGCCGCGGCTGCCAGGCGCCCGAACAGCGATTGCAGGACATCGGTCAGGGCTGGGCGCCACCCGGTCCTGACAATCGCGCCCTCGCGCAGGCCGACTCCGCGCCCCGTCCCGTTCCGCATGGCGGCGTAGACTTGTTCGGCGGCGGCCACCTGGTCACGGCCTGGCCTGGAGCGGATCGAGATGAAGCCGGCGATCGCACCGTTTTCGACGATCGGCGTGACATTTGCCCGGACCCAATAGAAATCCCCGTTCTTGGTGCGGTTCTTGACCAGCCCATCCCAGGGCAGGCCGGCCTTGATGGTGGCCCACAGGTTGGCGAAGGCCGCCTGCGGCATCGTCGGGTGCCGCACGACATTGTGGGGCGCCCCGATCAGTTCCTCCTCCGGGAAGCCACTGATCGCGGTGAAAACGCGATTGACGAAGGTTATGCGGCCCCCCGTATCGGTGCGAGATACCAGCGGATCGCCATCCGGTACGATGTGTTCGTGCAGGGTGACGGGGTCGTTGACGCGCATCGGGGGGAACGCCTGGGGCTGGAGTGGACTGATGATCTTCGGTGCCCCATCAGGCCATTGAATGGTTGATAATTGATGAAGGGTTCCGCCGCTCTGGCAGGCGACTGGGCCGCAGCAGGCGATTGGGCCGCAGCAGGCGATGGGGCCGCAGCAGGCGATTGGGCCGCAGCAGGCGACTGGGCCGCAGCAGGCGACTGGGCCGACGACCGGACCAATGCGGACAGGGCCCCCGATCGGGCAAGGGTTCGAGTGCCTCTTCCGCAACCGCAGCCGCCCGGCGATAGTCCAGGGGTCGAGGAGGCCAAAGGATGAAATCACGCCTGGTGGTTGCGGCGCTGCTGCCGCACGACGTGGTGGCGCGCGCCCGCGAGGAGTTTGACGCGCTGGTGGTGGATGGCGCCGATGACATGACTGCCGACGAAACGGTCCAGGCCGCCACGCAGCATCGGGCCGATGCCATCCTGTTCACCAACACGCTGCCGCTAACAGCGGAGACCATCGCCGCGCTGCCCCCCAGCGTGCGCGTCGGCGCTACCAGCAGCGTCGGCTATGATCATATCGATGTCGCAGCGGCAAAGGCGCGCGGCCTGATGGTGGCCAACACGCCCGGCGTGCTGACCGAGTGCACCGCCGATCATGCCTTCATGATGTTGCTCGCGGCCGCGCGGCGCGCTTCGGAATACGACCGGATCATGCGCAGCGGCTGGCGCTTCCGCATCGGCCAGGGCGATCTGCTGGGTGTGCGGGTGACGGGGAAGACGCTCGGCATCCTGGGCATGGGGCGCATTGGCCAGGCAATGGCCAAGCGGGCGCGCGGCTTCGACATGCGGGTGGTGTATCACGCCCGGAACCGTCTGCCTCCCGAACAAGAGCAGGGGGCACGGTATTTCGAGGATTTTCGTGCGATGCTGCCGGAGTGCGATTTCCTGTCGCTGCATGCACCGGCCACGCCGGCCACCGACAAGATCATCGACGCGCGCGCTTTGTCGCTGCTGCCGCGTGGCGCGGTGCTGGTGAATGTCTCGCGTGGCGGCCTGGTGGATGAGGATGCGTTGATCGATGCGCTGACCTCCGGTCATTTGTTCGGTGCGGGTCTGGACGTGTTCCGCACCGAGCCGCATTACGATCTGCGCTTCGCCAAGCTGGAGAACGTGATTCTGTCGCCGCATGTCGGCAGCGCGTCGGTGGAGACGCGCAACGCGATGGGGTTCCGCGCGCTGGACAACATCGCCGCGGTGCTGGGCGGCCGGGAGCCGATCGATCCGCTGTGGCGGTAGTGGCGACCAAGCGCCATAAAGCTGGCAACTCACGCCAAGCGCTTTAAAGATGTTGACCTATGGACGGACGGCGCCCGAACCCCACCCGTCATGGCCGGACTTGCCCCGGCCACCCGCCCGGGCACCCGCGTGCGTAGAATAGCCGCATACACGGAGGAGCGAGCGCACGCCCATTTCTATCTCGTTCTATTGCGGCGTTCTTCGTGACCCTGCTGCTTTCGTCGAGCAATGTCTGGCGGCCGCCACAGCTACCCATCCCCACTTTGTCGATGCGGGACGCTAGATTTTCGCTTGTGTGAAGGGGACGCGCGTCGTTGGCCAGTCGCGCCAATTGGTGTGTCGATTGCTGCCGAAATCAAATCCGCCTTGGTCACGACAATGCGTCGGGCAAGTCCGATCGCTCCAAGAAGACGAATCGTAAGCCATGTAACGTCCAGCTCCCACCAGGCGTGCCCATGACAGGCGGAGCGTGGGTCGGCATGGTGGTTGTTGTGCCATCCTTCACCGTTGCTGATATACCCGACGAACAGATTGTTGCGACTGGAATCGCCGGTGTCATATCGTTGGGAACCCCAGAAATGGGCTAGGGAATTGACCGACCAAGTGATATGCCACACCACAACGGTACGCAGAAACGCGCCCCAAATGAGGAAGCTGCCACCGACGCGCAACGCTTCCGGCGTGGCGTGGCCCGCCACACTGGCGTCAATGACGCCGGCAGCCAAAAACACGCTCCAGGAAGCAAGTACGACATACACCCATTGCCAGCGTCTCTCCAGTGCGCGATAGAAACGGTCTGCGAGGATGTCCTTGGCGTATCGCTCATAGATCCGTAGCTTCGTTAGCTCTGGGGATTCCACCATCAACCAGCTGATGTGACCCCACACAAATCTACCAAGCGGGCTGTGTGGATCGCTCGGCTCATCCGAATGTTGGTGATGCAGGCGGTGAACCGACACCCAACGGGCTGGCGTGTCCTGGACGCAGCATACGCCCAGGATGACGAATATCCGCTCCAGCCATCGAGGACAAATCATGCAGCGGTGGGCGAGCAAGCGATGATAGCCGAGATTGATGCCAAGGGTGCCGAAGACGAACAATCCAGCGAGTGCGAGAACCACCCCGCTCCAGGTAAAGAACCAGGGCACCAGCGCCAGAAGCGCCAGCAGGTGAAGCCCGACGATCCCGCATGCGTAGGGCCATGCGATCCTCCGGCGCGCGCTGACGCGTCGCCCTGGCCGCGCAGTGGGCTCACCACGAACGTAGCTCTCGCCGATACACCTCGCTTCGATTTCGTGAATTTCGATGCCGCTTGTCTCATTTGGTGATGAACTGTCGTCATGCGCGGACATGAGGCATCTCCTTGGTGAGGCGTGACGACTGCGCCCTGTCCACAATGCTGCTGGGATCAAGATCAGAACGAAATGGACCTAGCCAGTTTTGACGGATTTCGGCCGGGATAGCCGGCGCACGCACGTTGGATATTGTCCATCGGGGGGTGTATTCACCGTCAGAGCGTATTGTCAATTGAGGCAAAGCCTCCTCGGCTTCGACCATATCGCCAGTACGTCCGGGCGGTAAGAGCGGCGTCAGGACCCAGCTCCGCGAACAGGGCGGAGAACCATTCGTGGAGCGATCCGGTATCAGCGAGCGACCTTGAGAAAACCGAGACGCCCCGGAAAATAGCCGTGGAGGCGTAGGAAGGGTCCGACGCGCGGCGGAAAGGAGGCGGCTATTGAACACTATGGCTTGACGAAACCTTGACTTATTCATGCGGCTTATGGCGCGAGGGCGATGATCCAGACGATCTGTTGGCCGCCGAGCGGGCAGCTTGGCCAGAAAGCACGAACTGCTCGGATTTGACAGATAAGCGGGATCACGGGAAGTGGGTGGGTAAGATTCCCTCGTGAAAACAGACGGTTGGTCTATGTGGGCCGGTTACCCGTGCTGATGTTGGCTCTCCATCCAATGTCATATGCGATCCGCGTGTCGTATTCGGAACTACGTAACTGACTGTTTTCGTCGAAGACATGCGACGGTGTCTGGTTGCTCCCACGGCTTATCTGTCAAATCCGAGCAGGTCGTGCGTTCTGGACAACTAGAAATCTATGGATTTAGTGTCCGTCCGGGAACAAACCCAATATTCAGAATCGGTTGGTTGCATCAGTAAAATTCACCACGAAGGCACGAAGCCGCGAAGCCATGGATACAGTCTTCGTGGCTTCGTGCCTTCGTGGTGAATGATTCTCTGTGGCCTCGTTCTTACTCGTTCCCTCGTCGTCCGCCGGAAAGCAAACAAACTCAAGCAGAGCCTGAAGCAGTTTCCGAACAGACTCAATCCATCTACAAAGTCCATGCAGCTCGCTATGCACTGCTGTGTATCTTTCAAGTCTGTGACGGAAACACCTTCGCTCCTCCTCCAGCCCGCCGGGAGAGCCAATGAAGACCCGGTATTGCGTAAGCGTCTTCGGCACAACGCGCTACTCGTCCAAAACCGACATTTCCCCAATGGATGACTCGTCGGTCATTGGGACGGCAGGATAAGCTTGACCCAAACATCCGACACGGCCTCAATTACGAGCTTGCGCGACTCCCGGCGGCCCTGGAACAGCTCCGGCTCGATCGTCAGCCTTACACGTTCGTCAGGGCCAATGCCCTGCCGCTTGAGTTCATCCGCCACTTCCTTGGCCGGGACTTCGATGACTGTGGGCGCACGAATAAAACTAACGTCACTAAGTTATTTATGTTGACAAACCTCCGCGTCCCGGGGTATACCCTCCGCCGCTATCCGCAACTGGAACACCACCGCTATGGCCGAAGCCCATGCCCCCGATGCAGATCGGGCTGTCCCGAACGCGCCCGCACAGATCCCGGGATGGCGCGTCCATCTGCTCGCCCTGCTGCTCCTGCTCGCGCAAAGCTGGGCTCTCGCCCGTGCCTGCGGTCTCGTTTTTGCCCTCCCGTCAGGGATCCACGACCGGCCGGACCTGCCCCTCGCCTCGGCGCACGGCGTTGCCGCATCGATCCGCGCTGCGAGGCGAATCGCCATCGCCTGGATGGGCCTGGGCCACGGCATCGGACCGGGGCACCGGGACTGGCCGGAGCAATCCCGCGCCATGGCCTTCGGTGGCAGCCAGAAGGGGTTCCGCCCCGGCCTTCCGCAGTACGGCGTGCAATGGCGGGAAAACGCGGACATCGTGCCCGGCATGATCGGCCTGTCCAGGACGACCCTGGCCGCCGACGCCATGGCAGCGCTGCTGGCGCGGCCGGCCGTGCCAAACGCTCCATCGCCCGCGTTGCACAGTATGCCGGCCGAAGCCGGGCCTGCCGTGTCGCGGCGGTCCCGGCGGCCTGTCTTTCGCGTGCCGCCACAGCTCCGCCGACCGGACCACCGTTCGACCACCACGACCATGTCCGCCGCGCCTGATGCACGGGGCCGAACCACGGCCAGCCCCGCCGGTCCGATTGTTGCGGCTGCATCGCAGCGGTGAAACGGGCCGCCGTTAATTAATCTTCGACCAAAGAATGATTCTGCGGAGCGGCAGCAAATGGACACGGATGCATGCAGCAGATGGGCACGGATGCATGCGGATAGGCCGGCGGCCTGCATGCCATGGACCGCGCCCCGGGCTTGCGCCAGTCTGCCGGCGACCCTACGGCGAATCCCATGCAGCCTGAGACAAAGTTCGGCCTCGCCGGGCGGCGTGCCATCGTCACCGGCCACAAGGGCGGCATCGGTGCCGCCATCGCCGCCACGCTGGCACACGACGGCGTGGCGGTGACCGGCCTCGACCTGCCGGACTTCGACCTCGCCGACACCGCGACCCTGGAAGCGCGCCTCGCGGCGGTGGTGGCGGAGCATGGGCCGATCGACATCCTGGTGAACAACGCCGGCGTCACCGTGCTGGGCAGTGTGGTCGAAACGCCACTGGCGGAAGTCGAGCATGTCTTCCGGGTCAACTTCCTGGCCGCCTATGCGCTGATGCGCGCGGTGCTGCCGGGGATGGCGGAGCGCCGCCGCGGGGCGATCGTCAACATCGCCTCCGACCAGGCGCTGATCGGCAAGCAGGTCAGTGCGGCGTATGGCGCGTCGAAGGCGGCGATCGCGCAGCTCTCGCGCAGTGCGGCGCTGGACTGGGCGCGGTTCGGCATCCGGGTGAACTGCATCGCCCCCGGCAGCACGGACACGCCGATGCTGACGACGGTGATCGGCGACCTGGCGGCGAAATACCCCGACCGGTTCCCCACCTCGTCCGCGGACGCGTACCGCGCCGGCGTGCCGCTGGGCCGGTTCGCACGGCCGGAGGAGATCGCCGCGGCGGTGGCGTTCCTGGCGTCCGACGCGGCGTCGTTCATCACCGGGGTGATCCTGCCGGTGGATGGCGGCACCACCGCGGCATGAGCGCGCGCATCGCCGTGGTGACCGGCGGCACGCGCGGGATCGGCGCGACGATCGCCGACCGGCTGGCCGGGGAGGGGTTTCGCGTGATCGTGGCCGCCCGCCGCGCCCCGGCGAATGCCATGCACGAATGCCGGCTGTGCGACGTGACCGATGCCGCTTCCGTGATGGCCCTGTTCTCCGCGTTGCCGCGGGTCGATGCGCTGGTGAACAGTGCGGGGCTGGCCGGGGCGAATACTCTGGATGGCGACGATGCGCTGTGGCACGCCATCATCTCGGCGAACCTGCATGGCACGTACCACTGCTGCAAGGCGGCGGCGCCGCTGCTGCCGGATGGCAGCGGGCGGATCGTGAACATCGCCTCTGTGCTGGGGCTGCGCGGCGTGCCGGACCAGACCGCGTACTGTGCCGCCAAGCATGGCGTGGTGGGCTTCACGCGCGCGCTGGCCCTGGCGCTGGCGCCGCGCGGCATCACGGTGAACGCCGTCTGCCCCGGCTGGGTGGACACCGACATGGCGCGGCAACGCTTCGCCGAGCTTGGCATCACGGCGGAGGCCGCCGCGGCCGGCGTGCCCACCGGCAGGATCGTCACGCCGGCGGAAGTGGCCGACACCGTGGCCTGGCTGCTGCAACCCGCCGCCGGCAGCATCACGGGGCATGCCCTGCCGATCGAGGGCGGCAGTCTCGCGCGAGCGTAGCAGTCTGGCGCGAGCGTAGCAGTCTGGCGCGAGCGTAAAGGCAACCATCTCCCGTTGGTGAGCCGGGGGAGCTATATCCAGCCGCCATGCCCCGTCGCTTCCGCACGTTCGCCACCGTCGCCGGCCTCTGCCTGGCCGTAGGCGTCATGACCACACTGGTGTCCTACTCGGTCACGCTCTACCGCTTGTTCTGCCAGGCCACCGGCGCTTTTGGCACCACCGAGCGCGCCGCGTCCGATACCGCGACCGAGTCGGTCCGCACCGTCACCGTCTCGTTCAACACCGACGTCGCGCCCGGCATGCCCTGGCGGTTCAACCCGGTGCAGCCCAGCGTCACCGTGCATCTCGGCCAGGAGTCGCTGGTGTTCTTTGAAGCCGAGAACCTGTCGGACCACCCGATCGTCGGCCACGCCACGTTCAACGTCACGCCCGACCGGGTTGGCCTGTACTTCAAAAAGATCCAGTGCTTCTGCTTCACTGAGGAACGGCTCGGTGCCCACCAGAAGGTCGAAATGCCAGTCGATTTCTTCGTCGATCCCCGCATGGCGGCCGATCCGGACGCCAGCGACGTGCACAACATCGTGTTGTCCTACACGTTCTTCGAATCGCGCCAGCCGCAGGGTGCGCAGGACCTGGCCCGGTTCGACGATCGTGCCCCCGACCCGTCGGCCGGCCGGGTCTTGTTCGCGACGGTCTGCAGCGCCTGCCACACCGCCGACCAGAACAAGGTCGGGCCGATGCTGGAGGGCGTGGTGGGCCGACGGGCAGGCAGTGTCCCTGGCTACCCGTATTCGGCGGCTCTGGCGCAATCCGGCATCACCTGGGACTCCGCATCGCTGGACAAGTGGCTGACCTCGCCACAGCACCTCGTCCCAGGCGCGCAGATGCCGTTCAGCCTGCCCGACCCGGTACGGCGGCGCGACGTGATCGCCTACCTGGCGACCCTGGCGCCGCACGCCGCAGCGGACGCGCCGAAGCGGCCACCGGGATAGGGCGGAAACGGCTAAGCCGAATACAAGCCTTGCCCCGGGCCTGATCCGGTGCCGGCACGATCCGGCGGGCGACCGGCGCGGGCGCGGCTGAGCGGCCGCCGCGCGCCCGTGTGCGGTGGATTGCGCCGCGCTTATTGGGGGACCGGCGCGGCGGATTGCTCTGCCCCCGGATCGAGTTCCGGCCAAGGCTTATCCGCCATAGCTGTCACGGACCCCGCCGCAGCCGCACTTCGGAAACCCCGTCCGGCCCGGTCTCCACTGACAAAACCTCGTGCCCCTGCTCGGCCGCGGTGCGTGGCACGTTCCGCAACGGCTCCTCGCCGCGCAGCTTCACCAGCAGCACACTGCCCGGCGCCATGCGGTCCAGCGCCAAACGTGTCCGCACAAATGTCATCGGACACACCTCGTCCGATATGTCGAGTACAAGATTGCCATCTTGCGCAGTTGTCATGACACTGTCGGGTTCCGGTTGTCCTGAATATCCATTGCGAAACGGCTGCGTCCAAGCCTATACATCGCCAGTCTTCCGCCGAAAAGGGGAGTCCAATGACCGATCATGCGGCAAACTTGAGTGTGCTTGGATTGACCGCGCAAATCGTCGCAGCACATGTATCAAACAATTCCGTACCGCTCCACGGCCTGCCGCTGTTGATCCAGGAAGTGTATAAGACGCTCGCCGGCGTCGGCAAGCAGTCAACCCCGCCGGACCGGCCGCAACCCGCGGTTTCTCCTCGCAAATCGGTGTTCGACGACCATATCGTCTGTTTGGAGGACGGAAAGAAGCTCAAGATGCTCAAGCGCCATCTAAAGACCGCATACGACATGACCCCCGAGCAGTACCGGGAACGGTGGGGCCTGACGGCGGATTACCCCATGGTAGCGCCGAACTACGCCAAACATCGCTCCTCGCTCGCCAAACAGAGCGGCCTCGGTACCAAGCGCAAGGCCTGAAAGCCCAGGGCCTGGAAGGGAAGGGGCCTGAAACCGCAAGGCCTGAAAGGGCAGGGGCCTAAAAGGGCAGGCGCCTGACCATCGAGGCCTGACCACCGAGGCCTGACCACCGAGGCCCGATAGCCGGGGTCTGATCACCCCTGCCTGCGCCGATCCGCCGACCGCGAGCCAGCCCATTGCCCGATCCGCAATTGCGTTGCTGCCACGATACTGTCGTCCGCACCATTGGTCGTCCGCACCATTGGACAGACGCGCGCATGATCGGCTACGCGGACGCATTGCCGTCGGGCAATATCCGTTGGCCCTTGCATCATCCCCCCTTTGTGGCACAGGGTGGCCGGGCAGGAACGGCTGGCGGCACGGAATCGCAAGGGACCGTATGGAATCGCGCATCGAGCGCCTGTGCATCGAACGAGGCCTGAAGATGACCGGACAGCGGCGGGTCATCGCCCGGGTGCTGTCTGAAGCCGCGGACCATCCGGACGTCGAGGAGCTGTACCGCCGCTCCGCCGCCCTCGATTCCCACATCTCGATCGCCACGGTGTACCGGACAGTGCGCTTGCTCGAGGAGAAAGGCATCCTCGAGCGCCGCGATTTCGGCGGCGGCCGCGCCCGTTATGAACCCACCGAGCATGGCCATCACTACCATCTTATCGACGTGGAAACCGGCAAGGTCATCGAGTTCCAGGACGCCGAGCACGAGCAACTGATGCAGGCCATCGCGGCGCGCCTCGGCTTCGACATCGTCTCGCTGCGGCTGGAATTGTTCGGCCGGCGATCGCCCAACCAGGCGCGCGGGGTGCCACGGACGGCCGCCAAGCCCCGCAGCAGGCCGAAGCGGGCCGTGGCGCCGGTGAACGGCGGCCACGGCGACGAGGCCGAGCACGGGGTGACCCGGTGACCGTCGAGCAGCGCATCGGCGGCGCCGCTCCGTCGGGACTGCCGTTCCCGGAATTGCGCGCCGGCAACCTCGGCGTCCGCATCGCCGCCGTGCCGGCCGAGGTCGACGCGGTGCAGGCGCTGCGATACCGCGTGTTCTATCGCGAACTGGGCGCCACCGCCGACGACGAGGCCGCGCGCACCGGCCGTGACCGCGACCGCTTCGACGCCGTTGCCGACCACCTGATTGTGGTGGATCACGCGATCGATGCAGGGGCGGACGGCATCGTCGCCACTTACCGGCTGATCAAGCGGGAGGCCGCGGCAGAGCTCGGGCGGTTCTATTCCGAGGGCGAATATGACATCCGCCCGATCCGGGAGTTTCCCGGGCGCATCCTGGAGCTCGGCCGGTCCTGCGTCGATGCCGCCTACCGCAATCGAATCGCCATGCAGTTGCTGTGGCGCGGCATCGCGGCCTACGTATTCCACTATCAGATCGACCTGATGTTCGGCTGCGCGAGCCTGCCGGGAACCGATCCGGACGCTTTGGCGACCGAGCTGACCTACCTCTACCAGAACCACCTCGCTCCGCCGGCCCTACGCCCGCGCGCCCTGCCGCACCGCTTCGTGGAGATGTGCCGGCTGCCGCCCGAAGCGAACGATTCGCGGCGCGCGCTGGCGCAGATGCCGCCGCTGATCAAAGGCTACCTGCGGCTGGGAGGCTTCGTCGGCGACGGCGCGGTGATCGACCAGCAGTTCAACACCACCGACGTTGCAGTGGTAGTGAAGACCGACCTCGTCACCGACAAATACTACCGCCACTACGAGCGTCAGTTGCGCGAGGCCCTGGATTAGCGTGGCCGACATCGGATTGGCGGGGCGGACACTGGATTGGAGGGGCGAACACTGGATTGGAGGGGCGAACACTGGATTGGAGGGGCGAACACTGGATTGGAGGGGCGAACACTGGATTAGCGGGGCGTACACTGGATTGGCGGGGCGGACGCGGGATAAGCAGGCGCGATTAGCGAGGCAGGACGGAGATGACGACAAAGACACCCCCTCCCCATGAGGGAGGGGGCTGGGGGGAGGGGACGCACCAAGACTCGATGATGAGTGGTGGTGCCGAAGCCCTCCCCGCATCCCCCCGCCTCAAGGGAAGGGGGTGTTTTGGTCGTTGCCTCGATCCCCGCGGCCGCTCGAGCCTCCTGTCCCGCAACCTCTCCGGCCTCCCCGCCCGCTTCTTCTCCCGCGTCGCCACCCTGCGGGGCATGCGCGCGGACATGTCCGCCCTCGGATTGGGCGCGCTTGCCGCATTGGCCCTGCCGCCGCTCTATGCCCTGCCGGTCCTGCTGGTGTCCTTCCCCGCACTGCTGACCCTGATCGATGCGGCGCCGCGGCCGATGGTGGCGGCGCGCCGCGGGTGGTGGTTCGGCTTTGGCCTCAACCTGATCGGTCTATACTGGATCACCGAAGCCATCCTGATCGAGGCCGCGCGCTTCTGGTGGTTCGTCCCCATCGCCGTTCCCGCTCTCGCCGCCACCCTGGCGTTGTTCATCGCCGCTGCCACCTGGGCGGCGCGCTTCGCCCGTCCCGGCTGGCCGCGTGCCCTCGCGCTGGCTGGTGCCTGGGTGCTGGCCGACCTTGCGCGCCAGTTCGTCGCCACCGGCTTCCCTTGGAACCTGCTCGGCAGCGTCTGGGAGTTCCCCGGCCGGCTAGGCGACGTGTTCATCCAGCCGGCGGCCTGGATCAGCATCCACGGGCTCACAGCGCTCACCGTCCTGCTGGCGCTGACGCCGGCGCTGGGCCGTCGCTGGGTGCTCTCCGGCGTCGCGGTCCTGGCCGCCTGGGCGGCGTTCGGCGTCGTCCGCCTGGACCAGCCGATGCCCCAGGCGCCCGGCCTGCACGTGGTGCTGGTACAGGGCAACGTCGCCGAGGGCCAGAAGTTCGACCTCGCCCTGCGCGTCGCGATCTTCGAGCGCTACCTCGACCTCACCCGAGAAGGGATGGCCCGCGCCGGCCCCGGCCCCGCCGTCGTGGTCTGGCCGGAGACCGCGTTCCCCGGCCTTCTTGGGCAGGATCCGCAGGCCCGCCGGATCATCATGCAGGCGACGGGCGGTGCCCCGGCGCTGATCGGCTCGGTCCGCTTCGACCGCGACGATCGTCCGCGCAACAGCCTGTTCGCGCTGACCGATTCGGGCACGATCGACGGCGTGTATGACAAGTGGCACCTCGTGCCGTTCGGGGAATACCAACCGGATTGGTTCCCCCTCGGCATCCAGGTCGTACCCGGCGGCGGATTCGCCCGCGGCCCGGGGCCGCGCACGCTGCGGGTCGCCGGCGCGCCACCGGTCGGCCCCTTAATCTGCTACGAGGCGATCTTTCCAGGCGAGATCGTGGACCCCGGCAACCGCCCCGCCTGGCTGGTCAACATCACCAACGACGCCTGGTTCGGCGATTCGAGCGGCCCCCGCCAACACCTTCAGGCGGCCCGCATGCGTGCGGTGGAGGAAGGGCTGCCACTGCTGCGCGCCGCCAACACCGGGATCACCGTGGCATTCGATGCGCGAGGGCATGAATTCGCGCAGATCGAACGGGCTGCTCCCGGTGTCCTGGTGGTGCCATTGCCACCCGCCCTCCCGCCGACACCATTCGCGCGACTCGGGCTGATCATTCCGTTCCTGCTTTCATCATGCGTTTTCGGCCTGGGGTTGCTGGCGCGGTGGAGGCGCGAGCAGAGCGACGAATGAACCCCGAATATTGAGCAAATAATGAGACTTTCCGTGTGAATCTCACCACATCACAAAAATGTATCCGGATGCTTGACAATTCGGGGTTGTCTGTTTACGAACGTCCCCCAGAGTACTGCGGGAAATCCCGCACGGTTGCAGGTGACATATAATGAGTTTACCTATGTGGGAAGAACCGAAAGGGGACGCGCGGATGTCACGCGTCGAGCAGATGCCGGGTACGGATCGTGAAGGTCGGCCGAGCCCGATCGACGTGCATGTCGGCTCGCGGATCCGCCTGCGCCGTACCTTGCTCGGCATGTCACAGGAGCGGTTGGGTGAAGCTTTGGGCCTGACCTTCCAACAGGTGCAGAAGTACGAACGCGGCGTGAATCGTGTTGGCGCCTCACGACTTTTCGATCTGTCGCGCGTACTGGACGTGCCTATCAGCTTCTTCTTCGACGATCTGCCCGACAGTCTGGCCAACACGCTCGACCCGCCGATGAGCCGGCGGATCGGCGGACTTCGCGGACAAGGGGGAAGGGTTCGGCGACGACACGTTGAGCCGGCGGGAGACCCTGGAGCTGGTGCGCGCCTATTACCGGATCACTGATCCGGCGGTGCGCAAGCGCGTGTTCGAGCTGATCAAGTCGATGGGTCCTGCCGACGCGGCCGGAGCCACTTGATCACGGCTTCGTTGTGCTGTGATCACGCAATTGTGAGTTGTCGAAGATCGGATGGCGCGCGCGGTAGAGCACCGCGCTCAGTGCGGCCGCGAGGTCGCGTTTCGCGTCCTCGCCCAGCACGGTGCCAATTTCCTCGCGCACGCTATGCGCCGCCAGAAACAGGCGCGGTACCCGGCCCCTGGGTTCCTCCAGCACCACGTTCAGCCACGCCGAGCTGAGCGTCCGTTCCCGGCGCCGCCCGCGAGGGTCGGTCCGGACGATGCGCACGCCATCCTCCGACAGCAGGACCAGTTCGCTGGCGCGGGCGCTGTGGGCGTTGAGCCAGATCAACCACATCGCCAGCCCGACTTCCACGACGGAGAAGATCAGCACCGGCCACGCGCCGATCAGCCAGAATCGCAGCGCGGTCAGGCTGACCATGCCGGTGATGGCGCCGAGCAGGATGAGCAGGCCGCGTGGGGTCAGGCTGCGGTGGGGGACGATCACCGCCTCGAAGAGGAGCGCGCTGGAGTCCGGGTCTGGCATGATCGTGGTGTAGCGTGGCCGGCGGGTTGGCAACAACAGTTGGGAAGCGGGCAGGGGGCGGTGCAGGGGGCAGGGGTGCAGGACCGCCTTGTCGGTATCTCGTTTCGCCGTGCAAGTTGGTGTGCCGGCTGGGTGAGAAGGGATCGCGATGAGGCGTCTTACGGGCGTCTCGTTTCGCTGCGCGGAGATCGTGTCGCGCAGGGGGGAGCAACGGGTGAAGCCACTGCGGCACGCTGGCTGCCGTCAGCGTGGAACGCGATTTGAGTGGTTCCCATTGACCTTGGGCAAAAACGGCATGTGGCTTGCGGTGCCTGATTTTCTCACCAAGCCGGCGGGAAAATTCATAAGGTGAACGAAATGGAAGGTGATGAAGCGGGCCGGGTCGCGCGATGGGTCAACATGCGCGATGGGTCAACATGCGCGATGGGTCAACATGCGCGATGGGTCAACATGCGCGATGGGTCAACATGACTGGTCAACGCAAGACGCCCGCGGCATCAGGCTGCCGCGACCGTCGCAGCCCGTCGATGAAGACGTCCAGCAGGCGCAGCACATTGTCCTGCCAACCGGGCGTATCGCGCGTGTAGCACATGCCCACAAGGGTTCGGAGCAGGTCCTCCGCTCCGATATCGTCGCGGATTTCGCCGGCCATTGCGGCGCGCTCCAGAAGCTCTCCAAGCGCACGCCCGAGGCGATCGAGCGAATAGGCAGCGAGATGCGAGGTTTTGTGCGCCGCCAGTGCGAGTGCCGTTGACATGCCTTTCTTCGTCGCGATGAATTCGACATTGGCGCGCATCCAGCGGCGCAGGGCTTCGACCGGAGCGTCCTCGGCTTTCAGGTGTTCGGCCAGTTCGACGAGTTGGTCCACTTCGCGCCGGTAAACCGCCTCGAACAAGGCTTCGCGGGTCGGGAAGTGCCGGTACAACGTTCCGATCCCAACGCCTGCCTGCCGGGCGACGGCTTCGAGGCTCGCCTCCGGCCCGCCAACGCTGAAGACGGCCTTCGCCGCCTCCAGGACGCGCTCCCGGTTCCGTAGCGCGTCGACCCGCGGCCGTCGCGCGATCGTGATCGAGTTATCCCGCACGGGGCCTGATCCCATTTTTCCCTGGGCAGTTGAAAAACGGAGGCAACCTCCGCATATGCCGCCGCGGCGTCACGCGCGATGGCATCACGCGTCCTGGCGTTACTCCTCTGCCTATCAAGCGTTCTCGCATCACCCGTCTTGACGTCACGTTGGGCCCGTGGGGTCTGTCACCGCCGCACCGCCTGCACAATGCGCAACATGGCGGCCGGCGGCCGGTCTGCAACCGCTGTTTTGGAGCATCGGATGAGCCTGTCAGTCACACTTACCATCAATGGTATCGAACGAACGGTGGCGCTGGAAGACCCGCGCGTCACCCTGCTCGACCTGCTGCGCGAGCGGCTGGACCTGACGGGCACCAAAAAGGGCTGCGACCGCGGTCAGTGCGGCGCTTGCACGGTCCTGTTAGACGGTCGGCGCGTCAATTCGTGCCTTGCGCTGGCGGTCAGTCACGACGGGGCCCGCGTGACCACGATCGAGGGCCTGGCGGACAGCGACCGCCTGCATCCCGTGCAGGCAGCATTCATCGCCCACGACGGGTTCCAGTGCGGGTTCTGCACGCCGGGCCAGATCATGAGCGCGGTGGGGCTGATCCAGGAGGGCCACGCTGGCGACGACCCGGAGGATGTTCGCGAGGGGATGAGCGGGAATCTGTGCCGCTGCGGCGCCTATGCCGGGATTACCGAGGCGGTGCTGGAAGCGCAGCGCACCATCGCCGCGACCGGCCGCAAGGAGGCAGCATGAACAGGTTCGAGTATGTTCGGCCCGCGTCGGTGGGTGAAGCCGTGGCGGCCGCGTCCGGCACTGGGGCCACCTATCTGGCGGCGGGTACCAATCTCGTGGACCTGATGAAGGGCGATATCGTTCGTCCGCAGATTCTGGTCGATATCACCCGCCTTCCAGGCATGGATCGGATCGAGCCCCTGCCGGACGGCAGCGCGCGGATCGGCGCTCTGGTGCGGAATTCCGATCTTGCACACGATCCGACATTCAGCTGGCGATTTCCGGCGGTGGCGGAGGCGTTGCTGTCAGGCGCCTCCGGGCAGCTTCGGAACGCCGCGACGGTCGGCGGCAATCTGCTGCAGCGTACGCGGTGCGGGTATTTCTACGACGTCGCGAGCGCCTGCAATAAGCGCACGCCGGGTTCGGGCTGCGACGCGCGGGGCGGCGAGACACGCTTGCACGCCGTACTGGGCTGGAGCGAAAGCTGCATCGCCACGCACCCGTCGGACTTCTGCGTACCTCTGGTGGCGTTGGATGCGGTGGTGGAGATCGAGGGTCGAGCAGGACGGCGGGACGTGCCGCTCGAGGCGTTCCATCGTCTTCCCGGCAGCACGCCCGAGCAGGAAAGCGTGCTGGAGCCAGGAGAACTGATCGTCGCGTTGCGGCTGCCAGCCGAGGCGGCGGCGTTCGCCGCGCATGCCCGGTATTTGAAGGTACGCGAGCGAACGTCCTATGCGTTCGCCGTCGTCTCCGCCGCGGCGGGGCTGCGGATGGAGGGCGACACGATCGCCGAGGCGCGCATCGCGTTGGGGGGTGTGGCTGCGAAGCCATGGCGTGCGCATGAAGCCGAAGACCTGCTGCGGGGCCGGCATCCGGATGCGGCGACGTTCCGCGCGGCAGCCGCAGCGGCGCTGGCTGACGCCAGGCCGTCCGGCGACAATGCATTCAAGATTGAGCTGGCGCGGCGGATCGTGGCGCGGACGCTATCGCTCGCCGCCGCCGGAACGCCTGAACGCGTGCCAGCGCTTCCGGCTTCTCCTTTTGCCAATGTTTTAGGAGTGAACGTCCATGCCTGAGCTGGCATTGACTACGACGGCCGCGCATATCCGGCACGGCTCGAACATCGGGCAGCCGCTGACCCGACGCGACGGCGTGCTGAAGGTGACTGGCCAGGCGCGGTATGCGGCTGACAATCATCCCTCCGGGATGCTGTACGCGGTGCTGGCGGTGAGCCGCATCGCGCGGGGGCGGGTGGTCTCGTTGGATGTGGCAGCGGCAAAGGCGCATCCCGGCGTCCTCGAGGTGATGACGCCGGCGAACAAGCCGAAGCTGGCGCAGGATCCGGACGAAAAGACCAACCCGTTCATGTTCCGCCTGGACCTGCTGCAGACCGATCGTGTGCGGTATGCCAACCAGCCGATCGCCGTGGTGATTGCCGAGACGCTGGAAGCCGCGACCGAGGGCGCGACGCTGCTGTCGCCACGTTACCAGACGGAGCAAGTGCGGGTCGGCCTGGATGGCGAGCGTTTCGTGCCGCCGGTGGTCAGTATCGGCAATCCGCCCGAAACGCGATCTGGCGACGTGGAGGCAGGGTTGTCGTCGGCGGCCACACGGGTCGAGGCGGTCTATGAGACCCCGCCGCAATATCATAATGCGATGGAGCCGCATGCGGTGGTGGCGGCATGGGACGGCGATACGCTGTCCATCGATACCCCCAGCCAGGGGATGGCCCTGGCGCAAGCGCGGATTGCGGGGTTGTTCGGGATCGATCCGTCGAAGATCCATATCCGCAGTCCATTCCTGGGCGGCGGTTTCGGCTCCAAGGGCATGATCTCCGGGCCGCAGGTGTTGGGGATCATGGCGGCGAAACTGGTGGGCCGTCCGGTGAAGCTGGTGCTGCGGCGCGAGCAAATGTTCGGACCGGTGGGTCACCGATCGCCGACGCGGCAGACGATCCGGATGGGTGCCGATGGCACGGGTGCGCTCACCGCGATCAGTCATCACGCCACGATCGCCACCAGCAGGTTCGACGATTTCTTCGAGTCTGCCGCCGACGCTTCTCATACGCTGTACGCCAGCCCGGCGATCGCCACGACGCATGACGCGGTGCGCGTCGATACCGGGACCCCGCTGTTCATGCGGGCGCCCGGCGAGGCGAGCGGGAACATCGCGCTGGAGAGTGCCATCGACGAGATGGCGCATGCCTGTGGCATGGACCCTCTGGCGTTCCGGCTGAAGAATTACGCCGAGGTAGAGCCGGTGTCGGGCAAGCCGTTCTCCTCCAAAGCGCTGAGGGAGTGCTATGCGCAAGGCGCGGCGCGTTTCGGGTGGGCATCGCGCCCCTTGGAGCCGCGGCAGATGCGCGACGAGGCCGGGCTGTTGGTCGGCTGGGGGATTGGGACGGCGACGTTCCCGGCCATCATGTTCCAGGCGCAGGCGCGCGCTGTTCTGCGCCGTGACGGAATCGGCGTGATGGAGACCGGCGCGCACGACATGGGACAGGGCGCCTGGACCGCGCTGGCTCAGATCGCGGGGGACAGCCTGGGGCTGGACCTGGATCAAATCGAATTCCGGTCGGGTTCATCCGATTTGCCGGACGCGGGGATCGCCGGCGGCTCTGCCCATACGGCGACGGCCGGGATGGCGATCCACGCGGCAGGCGCCGACGTCATAGCCAAGTTGGCGGACCTCGCCATGGGTGACCAACGGTCGCCACTGTTCGGTGCCGGAAATGCCGGTGTCGTCGCGCGCGGCGGCCGATTGTTCCGTCGCGATGACGAAAGCAAGAGCGAAGGCTATGCCGATATCCTTGCACGCGCGGGGCTGGCGGAGGTCGAGGGACGCGGCGGCAGCGCGGCCGATGCGGCAGCGCAGTCGAATTATGCGATGCACGCCCATGGGGCGGTGTTCGCCGAGGTGAAGGTCGACCCGGAGCTCGGGCAGATCCGGGCGACGCGGCTGGTTGGCGCGTTCGCGGCCGGCACGATCATCAATCCGCGTTTGGTGCGCAGCCAGGTACTACGGCGGGATGGTATGGGGCATATCTTTCGCGCTGCACGAACATGCTGTGATGGATGCGCGCTCCGGTCGTCCGATGAATGCAAGTCTGGCGGACTACCATGTGCCGGTGAATGCGGATGTCCCGTCGCTGGACGCGATCCTGGTGGAGGAACGCGATCCGCATGTGAATGCTTTGGGTATCAAGGGGGTGGGTGAGATCGGAATTACCGGCTCGGCGGGCGCGATCGCTAACGCGGTGTGGCACGCGACCGGTGTGCGAGTTCGGCGCTTTCCGATCACGCTGGATCAACTGATCGAGCCCGCATAAAGATTGACATTCGGCCAGCGCCCGCCGCCCGTGTCATGTCCGGGCTTGGCCCGGGCACCCATGTCTTTGCTGAGCTGCAGAAAGCCGTGGGTGGCCGGCCCCCCGCCTTCGCAGGGGCAGGCTTTCGCCGGCCATGACTTAGGGGGCATGCTCCGCAGGGGGCATGCTCCGCAGGGGGCATGCTCCACAGGGGGCATGTTCCACAGGGGGCATGTTCCAATGACAGCGGGATGCTCCGCGGTCGTCTCGCGTCCCAATGATCCCGGGCGCTAATGGCCTCGCAATATCTGACTCAAGAACAACTTCAGCCGGTCGGTTTGCGGATCTTCGAACATAGTCGCCGGGGTGCCGGTCTCGACGATCTCGCCGCGATCCATGAACACCACGCGGTCGGCGACCTGGCGGGCGAAGCCCATCTCGTGCGTTACGCAGACCATGGTCATGCCGGACTCTGCCAGCTCGATCATCGTGTCCAGCACTTCCTTGATCATCTCGGGGTCCAGCGCAGATGTCGGCTCATCGAACAGCATGATCTTCGGCTTCATGCATAGCGCACGGGCGATCGCCACGCGCTGCTGCTGGCCGCCCGACAACTGACCCGGGTACTTCTTCGCTTGCTCGGGAATCTTCACGCGCGTGAGGTAGCTCATCGCCAGTTCCTCCGCCTCGGCGCGCGGCATCTTGCGCACCCAGATCGGCGCCAGCGTGCAGTTCTCCAAGATCGTCAAATGCGGAAACAAGTTGAAGGACTGGAACACCATGCCGACCTCGCGGCGGATGGTGTTCAGAGCGCGCGTGTCGTCGGTGAGTTCGATGCCATCGACGACGATGCGGCCTTTCTGGTGGGCCTCCAGCCGGTTGATGCAGCGGATCATGGTGGACTTGCCGGAGCCCGACGGGCCGCACACCACCACGCGCTCCTTCTCCGCCACCGTCAGCGACACGTCGCGCAGCACGTGCAGGGCGCCGAACCACTTGTTCACCTGGTCCAGCACGATCACTGGCAAAGCCTCGGCGTTGGCGATGTGCGGCAGGACTGGCGCGGTCGAGGTCTGGCTCATGATGCTGGATATCGCATGTCGTTCATTGCCCGGGACGGAGCGGCGACGCATTCTCCCACGGGACGGCTGCCACGGGACGGCTGCCGGGGGACGGCTGCGGGCGCGCGGCCGTCGCCATGACACAGGGGAGCAGGCATGGCAACCACGATCGACCTGCCGCACGGGGGCTATCGCTACATCCCGGGTGTGTTCCAATACTCGGCGGGAGTGCGCGCGCTGGCCGGCTATCGCATCGAGCGGGTCGAATTCATGCGGCCGGTACCGCTCGCCGCCGGCTTCACCGGCATCGAGCGGTATCTGCTCGGGCATGGGCTGCCGTTGACCGCCTTCTGTGCCTGCGAGTTGCGGTCGCCGACAGCGTTCACCGACGCCGGATTCGTCGCGTTCAACCGCCTCTATGTCGGGACGCTGGAGCGCTGGGGCGTGATGCGCGACGACAAGAACCCGGTGGCGCGCAGCAATGTCTGCCCAGAGCAATACAAGCCGTCCGAGCCGAGCTTCCACGCATTCTGTTTCGCCCGGCCGGCGACGGACTCACCCGGCGGCTTCGTGATTTCCGGCAGTGGCGAGGCGGAGGAGGGCCACGCCTCCTATCGCGAGCGCACCGTCCGCTTCGGCGATACCAGTCCGGCCGGTCTGCGGGCGAAGGCGGTGTTCGTGCTGAACCGCATGGAGCAGCGGATGGCGGCGGTGGATGCCGGCTGGGGGGATACGACGGCGGCGCAGGTCTATACGGTGTACGATCTGTATCCTTTCCTGGCCGACGAGATCGTGCGGCGCGGTGCCGCCCAGCACGGCCTGACCTGGTATTTCGCCCGCCCGCCGGTGGTGGGGCTGGACTACGAGATGGATTGCCGCGGCGTGCCGGTAGAGCACCGGGTCAGCGTCGAGTGATTTGAGAGAGAGACCCAAGGCGTGAGTATATTATAAGAGGGGCAATTCTGCTGCATCAGTGCCTCGCCCCGAATAACGTCGCTTCGCTCCTCGCAATGACACGAGGCGGGCCGACGTATCCGGTCAAACCGGCAATGCTCAAACCACCCCAATTGCGTCTCCCTCATACCGCGATTCCGAACCGCCGGACCGGCTGCTCCGTCAAGCCGGGCGGGGCAGTAGCGTCACGGTGTCGCCTGTCGCTTCGTCGAACAAATACAGATGCCGCGCCTCGCCGGCGAAGGTGACGCGATCCTGCACGCGCACCAGGCGGTCGCGCGGCACGCGAGCCATCAGTGCACCGCTATCCGTGGTGAAATGCACGTATTGCTCGGCGCCGAGCATCTCGACCACATCCACCACGCCGTGCACCGTCCACTGCTCGCCGGCAGGCTCACCCTCGACCAGTTTCAGCCGTTCCGGGCGAATGCCGACAACCACACGTTCCGCACCGATTTGCCGCAGCGCGTGTGCTTGCTCCGGCAACAGCGCGATGCGTGCGTTTTCGGTCACCAGTTCCACTTGCTCGCCGGATCGCTGGATGCGGCAGGTGAGGAACCCCATCGCTGGCGTGCCGATGAAAGACGCGATGAAGCGGTTCACCGGCGCGTCGTAAAGTGCATCCGGCGTGCCGACCTGTTGGATGCGGCCGGCGTTCATCACCACGATGCGGTCACCCATGGTCATGGCCTCGACCTGGTCGTGCGTGACATAGACCGCTGTCGCGGTTACCGCACGGTGCACGCGAAGAATCTCGGCGCGCATTTGCACGCGCAGATGCGCATCGAGATTCGACAGCGGCTCGTCGAGCAGGAAGACCTGCGGCTCGCGGACGATGGCGCGGCCGAGCGCGACGCGCTGGCGCTGGCCGCCGGAAAGCTGGCGCGGCTTGCGGGCGAGAAAGGGGGCGATGTTCAGCATCTCCGCGGCGTTGCGCACGCGGCGGTCGATGTCGTCGCGGGGCAACTTCCGGCGCTTCAGGCCGAAGGCCATGTTGTCGTAAACCGACATGTGCGGGTAGAGGCCGTAGTTCTGGAACACCATCGCCACGTCGCGGTCGCCCACGTCGATGTCGTTCATGCGAGTGTCGCCGAAACAGAGATCGCCGGCACTGATGTCTTCCAGCCCCGCAATGATGCGGAGCAGCGTGGTCTTGCCGGAGCCGGACGGGCCGACCAGCACGACGAATTCGTGGTCGGCGATGTCGAGGTTGCAGTCGAACAACACCTGGTGCTCGCCATAGTGCTTTTCGATGTGGCGGAGGGAGATGGAGGCCATTACGGTGGTCCGGAGAACACCCCCTCCCCTTGCGGGAGGGGGATGGGGGGACGGGTACGAACAGCAGAGGTCCTTCGCAACACGCACCCCTCCCCCCAACCGCCTCCCTCAAGGGGAGGTGGGGTGCTTTCGTCCCCAGCTCTATCCGCTACCTGCGCGCCCTTATGCACCGGCCAGCGCTCCCGCGGTCAGGCCGCGCACCATGGAGCGCTGCACTGCGAAGAAAGCGATCATCAGCGGCAGCGTCGTCAGTGTCGAGGCGGCCATCATGCCACCCCAGTCGGTCTTGAACTGGCCGGTGAAGGTGAGCACCAGCGCGGCCGGCAGGGTCTGCTTCGACAGCGACGTCATGAAGGTCAGCGGATAGATCAGGTTGTTCCACGCCTCCATGAACACGAAGGTGGCGGTGGTCAGCAAGCCGGGGACGATCAGCGGCAGCACGACCTTCAGCAGGATCTCCATCCGGCGATAGCCGTCCACGCGGGCGGCTTCCTCGATTTCGATCGGCACCGCGTCGATGAAGCTCTTCATCATCCAGACCGCGAACGGCAGCCCGAAGGTGGTGAAGCCGACGACCAGGCCCGCGGTGCTGTCCAGCAGATGCGCCGCCATCAGCAAAAGATAGAGCGGCGCAAGCATCACCACCAGCGGCAGCATGCGGAAGATCAGGATGCCGTAGCTGACCGGCCCGCGCAGCAGGAAGCGCCCGCGCGACAGTGCATAGGCCGCCGGCGTGGCGATAGCCAGCGAGATCACCGCGGTCAGCAGGCAACTGACGACGGTATTCAGGAAGAAGGCGAAGAACGGTAACGACGTCCCCGACAGGCCGATGTAGTTGGCGAAGGTCGGATGCAGCGGCCATAAGGTTGGATCGAGGCGCGTCGCTTCCAGCTCGGTCTTGAACGACGTGACCAGCATCCAATAGACCGGTGCCAGGCTCCAGAACAAAGCGACGGCGATTGCGATGAACTGGATGCTGCGGGCCAGGGCATGGCGGCGCGGTGCGAGCGCGGGTGCGGCGGTCGTCATGGTGTCCGTAAGGTGCGCAGATAGGCGAAGGCGAAACCCAGCAACAGCAGCAGCCATACGACCCCGATGGCGGAGGCGTAGCCGAAGTTGAAGTCCTCGAAGGCGAGGCGATAGACATAGACCACCAGTGTGGTGGTGCTGTAGCCGGGGCCACCTTCCGTCATCGCCCAGATCTTGGCGAAGTCGTTCACGTTGGAGATGATCATCAGCAGGCTGCTGACCAGCAGCGCGTTGCGCAGGAACGGCAGCTTGATATGGAAGATCATGCTGGCCGTGCGGGCGCGGTCGATGCGCGGCAGATTCGATGACCTCGTTGGGGATGGCGGCCAGCGCGGCGCTGAGGAGAAGGAAGAAGAACGGCACCATGGTCCAGATATTTGCGACCATGACGGCCGGCAGTGCCAGCGAGGCGGTGTTCAGCCACAGTACAGGATGGTCGATCAGTCCCAGCCGCAGCAGCACGGCGTTGATGACGCCGCCGTCCTGCAAATACATATAGCGAAACAGGAAAGCGACGACGACGAAGGGCACGGCCCAGGGCGTCAGCAGCAATGCGCGGATGACGCGGAAGCGCCAGTGCAGCAGGTTCTCGGTGAGCAGGGCGAGGGCGAGGCCCAGGACGGCGGCGATGGCGACGCTGCCGAAGGTGTAGATCGCGGTATTCTCGAGCGACAGCCAGAAGATCGGATCGACTGCGAGGTGGGCATAGTTCGCGCTGCCGATGAAGCGCGCGGGCGTCGTATCCAGCAGATTGAATTTTTCCCCCGACAGCAGCAACGTGTAAACGACCGGGTAGCCGATCACCATGCCCAGCACGGCCACGGTCGGCAGTACCAGCGGATCGAGCCAGGGCATCCGCCTGGCGTTACGGGTCACCGGATGGAGCCTTCACATGACAAGGGGGGCAATGACAAGGGGGGCAATGACAGGGGCGCGACGATTCCAGTCATTGTGAAATCTCTAATCGACCGCCAGGTTCTGTTGGATCGACTTCGCGATGGCGTCGATCGGTGTGTTGCCGGTCACCGCCTGCTGCACGCCGGCCATCACTGCCGTGGACGCCGCGGCGAAGTTCGGCCCATAGGGCGGCAGCGTCACGCTGGGCATCACCTTGTTGGCGAACGCATTGAACACCGGTGTGTCGAGCATCTTCGCCAGCTCTGGCGTGGGTGCCTGTTGCAACGGCATCAGCGAGGATTCATAGCGGATGGTATAATTCTGGATCGCGTCGGATGACGTCGCCAGGTAGTTGATGAAGGCCCACGCGGCCGCCTTATGTGCGGATCCGGCGAACATCACAAGCTGATGACCGCCATCGAACGAATACGCCTTGCCTGATGCCCCGACCGGCAAAGTTGTCACGCCCCAATGCTGGTAAAAATCGGTGTCCGACATGTGGTTGACGCTCTGGATGACGCCTTGCAGCAGCACCTGGTCCCAGCCGAAGGCCAGCTTGTCCTGCGCCGCCAGCGGGCGGAACTCGCCGATCTTCAGGCCCGGATTGGTGTAGCCGTCCTGTACCACGGTGCGCATCCAGGTCAGGTACGCCTTCATTGCCGGCGCCTCGGCACCCTTGCCGCCATTGGCCATCGGATTGGCGCCGAACGTCTGCATCCACGGCCAGTTGGAGATCAGGCCGAACGGACGGTTGGTGGTGTCCAGGCCGATCGGAATGACGGTCGGCTGGCTCTTCTTGATCGCGGCCATGTCGGCCATCAGTTGGTCGATCGTCTTCGGAGGGTTGTCGGGATTGAGTTCCGCCTTGCGCATGATGTCCTTGTTGTACCACAAGGCCGCGGGCGCCTGGGTCCAGGGGAAGGCGATCAGCTTGCCGTGTTGGCGCAGGCCTTCCAGGGACGACTGCTTCAGCGCCGCCATCTCCTGCGCACCCACGAACGAATCGAGCGGCTCCAGCTTGCCGGTCAGCGCCAGCAGGATGGTGTCATTGCCGGCGAGTTCGGCTAGGTCGGGCGGATTGCCGGCACGCACGCGCAGCACGAGCTGGCGGGCAATCTCCGAAAAGGAAATCGCTTCGCTCTTGATTTCGATGTTGCGGTGGGATTGCTCGAAGCCCTGGATGATTTTGTCGATGCCGGGACGGGTGGCGGCTTCGGCGTCCGCCCAATTAGCAAAGGTCAAGGTGATCTTGCCGGTGTCGGCGGCGCTGGCGGCTGGTGGTGCCAGGCCGAACAAAGCGAATGCCGCGGCGACCAGGACGGTGCGCCGTCCGAATTCTGGAATGCGAAACACCTTGGACCTCCCAATCGCTTGATGCGGCGCCTTGTCAAACAGCGCGGGCCGGTGCGCGAACATCGGCCGTTCCGCATTGCGCGGCTCATTATATGACAAGCGTGGGTCCGTCCAGCCGGCGCGCCTGTCAATGCGGAACGGCGGCGGCGCCTGAACGGCGATGGGGCGAAACAGCGATGCCGCGAAACGCCGATGGGGCGAAACGGCGTGGATGGAAACGGCGGTGCCACGAGACGGCGTAGGGCGGAAAAGCGCAGCGCATTCCGCGGCAACCGGAACGGCGGAAATGCGCTGCAATTTTCCGCCCCACGCTTCTCTACGCCGCCAGCCGCACCTGCTCTATCGCGGGTTCCTCGTCTGCCAGCGGTGCATCGAACACCTCCATCAGCCGCGCGCGGTCGAAGCCGTTGAACGCGGTACGCAGGCAGCCGCCATAGGCGCCGAGCAAGCCGATCTCGATCCAGTCGCCTTCGGCTGCATCGGCAGGCAGCAGGAACGGACCCCGCATGACGTCAGCGCTGTCGCAGGTCGGGCCAAAGAACGAAAAGCCGATCTGCTCCGCGGCGGGTGCCGGACCTTCCGGTCGAACCAGCCGCACCGGATAGCGAAAGCCCAGCGGTCCGGCATCGGCCAGGCTGCCATACACGCCGTCGTTCACGTACAGCGCGTCGCCACGGCGCTGCTGCACCTGCACCACCACCGAGGCACCACAAGCCACCAGCGCACGGCCGGGCTCGGCCCAAAGTTCCGCGTCCGGCAGGTGCAGCGCTTCGAATTCCGTTTCGATTTCGGCGAGGAACGCGCCGAGCGGCGGTGGCTCCATGCCGGGATAGGCAACGGGAAAGCCGCCGCCGACGTCCAAGATGTCCACGGCCACGCCGGCGGCCTGGATCACGTCCCCGGCCAGCGCCAGCGCGTTGCGCCAAGCCAACGGATCGAGGCACTGCGAGCCGACATGGAACGACACACCCACCCGCACGGCCACAGCGCGTGCCGCGCGCAGCAACGCGGCGGCCGCGTCCGGGGCGGCCCCGAACTTGCCCGACAAGTCGAGCCGCGCGCCACCCCTGGGCAGCGCCAGGCGCACGATCAGCGTCACGTCGCCGGCCACGCCGGTGGCTGCGATCTCCTCGCGGATCTTTGCCAGCTCCGCGGCGCTATCGAATACGAAGTCGCGCACGCCATGCCGACCCCAGGCCTCTCGGATGGCGCCGCGCGCCTTGACCGGGTGCATGAAATGGATGGCCGCATCCGGGAACATCTGGCGCACCAGGGCCACTTCGTTGATGGAGGCGCAGTCGAAATGGCTGACGCCGCCGTCGTGCAGCGCACGCAGCACCGTGGGTTCCGGGTTGCACTTCACTGCGTACATCACCGTGCCGGGGAACGCCGCGACGAACGCGTGCGCGGATGCGGTGATGGCCGTTGGTCGCAGGCAGTGCATCGGCTCCTCCGGGCGCTGCGTCGCGACCAGATGATCGACCGTGGGCAGTGCCCCAGGAGGCGCCACATGCGCGGCGGCAAAGCGGCGGCGCAGCGGCGAGACGGCGTTACGAACACGCAGGTTGTTCATCGGAGGGTCCTCGCAACGAGCATGCGGCGACGCGTCAACGGCGCGGCCGCGGTCAACAGAAAGCGGGGAGAACAACCGACGCCACGCGCTGAATGCGCCGCGGCGGCGGGGACTCAGCCGATGCTGCGAGGACTTCGCATCGCGGCCAACTGATCAGCCAACATAGGCGGTTCCCTTGCGACCCCGGCCCCACGCATGGACCGGCCCGACCGAAAAGGACGCGTTACGTCGTTGCTGTGCCCGCTTCCGGGCTCGCGGCACGTGCGATGCGTCAAGCGCCGCCACGCCCATGGAAATATCGCCCCGTGGGCCGCTGCGGGAGCGCGGATATAAGGGTGGAGGCGGACGAGGTGTTATGCGTTTTTGGAGTACGTGATGCGCCTAGCCGTCATATGATGCCGCGCCGAGCAAGGCGAGGTATTCCCACACCACTGTCGCAGCGGCGAGCGCCGTGATCTCCGCAACGTCATAGGCAGGTGCGACTTCGACGACGTCCATACCGGCGAACGCCACGCCGCGCAGCCGGCGCAGCATCGCCTGGACCTGCCAGGTGGCGAGACCGCCGATCTCCGGCGTTCCGGTGCCCGGCGCGAAGGCGGGGTCCAGTGCATCGATGTCGAAGCTGAGATAGGCCGGCGCATCGGCGATCACCGCGCACACCTCTTCCGCGACGGCGGCCGGTGTCGCCGCATGCACGTCCTGCGCGGTCAGTACCGTGACGCCGCGGCTACGCGTCCAGTCCCATACGTCGCGCTGCACCGGGGAGCGGATGCCGATCTGGATCATGCGGCCTGGATCGACCAGGCCCTCTGTAATGGCGTGATAGAACACCGAGCCGTGCGCATAGGCCTGACCGAAATTGTCCGGCCAAGTATCGACATGCGCGTCGAAATGCACCAGCGCCAGCGGCCGGCCGAGCCGCTGTGCCAGCGCGCGCAGCAGAGGCAGGGTGATGCCATGCTCGCCGCCGAGCGCGAGCAGGTGGTTCATACCGGCGGCTTGTTGCTCGATGAGTTGCAGGCTGGCGGCGATGTCGCCGAGTGCGATGCGGAAGTCGCCGATGTCGGCCAGGTCGAAGGTTGCGGGCTCGTTCCAGAACGTCGGGTGCGCGCCGTCGGTCAGCATGCGGCTGGCGCGACGGATCGCGGCTGGTCCGTCGCGTGCGCCGGCGCGATTGGTGGTGCCGATATCCAGCGGGATGCCGGCAACCACAAAAGCGGCATCGCGATTGCTGCGGGTGACGCCGAGGAAAGCGGACGGGATCGCGAATGTTGGGATGTCGGTCATGAGCCGCCCCCATGGACGTCGCACTGGATGCCGATCCTGTCGTGGGGCGGCAAAGCGAAGCGCATTCCGCGGCAGGGATCGTCTCGGGGGTTGCCGGCGGAATGCACTTCGCTTTGCCCCCCTACCTTACGATCACGTTCCTGAACTGCCATGGGTCGTCCGCATCGATATCTTCCGGGAACAATCCGCCGCGGCCATGCAGCGGGGTCCAATCAGTATAGGCGCCGGTCATCCGGCCGAGATACGGCTGATTTCGTAGGGTCGGTATGTGCGGCATGCCGCGATGCCTCCGGGACAAGAGCAGGCGGCTGCATGAGCGGTGGCGCCGGTTCGGTCCATCCCGTCACGAAAGTGTCGTTCGTCGCTGTCGAGGGAAAGCCGTGCGGGCCTGCGGCCGCGTCTGGCAAGGATTTGTTGACAGTTCAGGGGTCAGAATGCGAATGCCGGCCGGGATGATCCCGACCGGCATTCAGAGGGAGAAAAGCAATGCTACACCATTGTCATCTCCTGCCTTGGATAATAGTGATCGTCGGCGTTAGCGTCAAGATCATTATGAAACCTCGGTAGGAGGTTGGGCCAGTCCATTCGTGGGCTGGCCTGCCTCCCTGAATACAAATGCATGCAATTCACCCGATTGCGTTGTGTGCTTACGCACGCGGCGTTGCTCGGATCGAACCACGCTCCGCCTGCTCGTCATGAGCGATCGCGTTGGGTCACAACGCCAGCCGATACACGCGCTGCGCGGTGCCCGAGAACAGCGCGCGCTTCTCGTCGGTGGATGCGCTCCGAGCGAGCAATTTGAACGCGTTCCACAGCGCCGCCCAGCCGATGCCCATCTTCTCTACAGGGAAGTTGCTCTCGAACATGCAGCGCCGCGGGCCGAACAATTCGATGCAGGTCTCGATATAGGGGCGCCAGAGCGCGGCCAGTTCCTCCGACGACGGCGGACGCGGCTGCGCCATGTAGTCGATCGCCGCCAGCCGCATCATCATGCCGCCCAGCTTCATCGTCACGTTGGGGCAGGTCGCCAACTCGGTGACCGATGCCTTCCATGCGGCAAACACCTCGTCGCGCCGCCCGGCATAAGGCCCGTAGCCGAGCGGCCCTCCGCAATGACCCATAATGATGTTCGTGCCCGGAAACGCCCGCGCCAGCGCCACCACGTCGCCGTGCTGCGGATGGAATACCCAGGCATCCAGCGACAACCCCAGCGCCGACAGTCGCGCCAGACCGGCGCGGAAGTCGGCGCGCGCGTAAAGCCCGGGCGCCATATCCGCGGAGCTGTTGCCGATGATCGGATCGGCGTCCCAGCCACCCGAGTGCCGCACGCCGCGGAACCGCCCGCCGCCGGCGCGGATATGCGCCTCCAGCACCGGCTCGACCCAGTCGCCTTTGGTCAGGTCTGCGTAGCCGACGATGCCGGCCGCAACACGCGTCTTGCCGTAACCGCCACTATCGCTCATCGCGCCGATGCCGGAGACGAACTCGGTCTCTCCCACCGGCCGCATCTCGCGCGGGCCGGAGGCGCGGTACATCGAATGACACTGCAGGAAGACGCTGGCCACGATATTGTGGCCGGTGGCGCAGTCTGCAAGGAACTCGTGCAGCAGGTAGCGCATCGCCGGCACCTGCCACGAAGTCGCCGACGCCCGGCACGCCGGGGCGGTGCCACAAATGGTGGTGCGTGTCGATGATCGGAAGGTGGGGTTCCAGGATCGGTTCCGGGGGCGCATTGGCGAGCCAGTCCGGGCGCGGAGGGAAGATGCGGCCGTATTGGGTGACGGTCTGGCTCATGGGCATTGCTCTCGCTGGTGCTGGCCTCCTGTTACCACCGGACGGTCAATGAACCCAACGTTGGTGGGTCCGGATCGACCGTTGTCGATTCCAGAACCGGTGTTCCGGTTCCAGTCACCAACCGGCATGGCCGGGCGCCTTGAGTGGTGCAGCCTGGTGCCAAGGCTGTATCGCACGATGCACAGGGGCGAATCGCATCGTCCCGCGCAAACGCATCGTCCCGCGCAAACGCAATTGCACCCGCCGCCATGCCCAGCGAAAATTGCACACGATCCGAGTCGGGGGGCAGCATGGCGAACGGCAGTGCGAGGCGGTCGGGCGGGCACGCGAAGCAGGTGCAGCAGAAGAGCCCGGGATTCCAGGGCTGGAACACCACCGATGCCGAAGAGATGGAACGGCGGCGCTGGCGCGGACTGACCGATATCGTCGGCGTCGATTCGCTCGAGCCCGAGCATCCCTATTTCGGCACGTTTCGTGCGCGTTCCAGTGGCAGCGCCAGCTACGACGTCGAAATCCGCGCCCTTACGGCTGCGGAGAACTCCTGCTCCTGTCCTGACTGGCACGTGAACGGGCTCGGCACCTGCAAGCATATCGAAGGCGTGCTTGAACGGCTGCGCCACAACGGCAAGCGTGCCTTCGAGGCGGCATCTCGCTGGGGCAATCCGCGTGCCGAAATCTTTCCGGCGATCGACGGAACCTGCCGCGTCTTCGTGCGCCCGCCCGCCGGCCGCAAGGATATCGAAGCGGTGCTGGCGCCGCTATTGGATGCCGACGGCGCGGTCGCGGGCGATCCGCTCGACGCGGCGGCAACGGTGCGCACCGCTCTGGCCGCGCTGCCTGATGCAGTGATCCGCGAGTCGCGTCAGCTCGAACCGCGGCTCGAGGAGGAACGCCGCCGGCGTGGCCGCGTCGCTGCGCGCGCAGCGTTCCTCGCCGAGGTGGATGCCGGCACCGCCACGCTCGATCTGCTGCGCGCCAAGCTGCTGCCCTACCAGGTCGAAGGCATGCTGCATCTCGCGTTCGGCGAGCGGGTGCTGCTGGCCGATGAAATGGGGCTGGGCAAGACGATCCAGGCCATCGCTGCGGTCGAATTGCTCCGGCGCCGGCGCGGCATCAGGCGGGTCCTGGTCGTGCTTCCCGCATCGCTGAAGGCGGAATGGGAAGAACAGATTGCCCGTTTCAGCGATATGTCCGTCACGGTCGTGTTTGGCCCCCGTGCGGATCGCCTGCGCCAGTACGCGGTGGAGACCACATTCACACTGGTGAATTACGAGCAGGTGCTGATCGACCGGCAGGACATCAATCGGATCGTTGCGCCCGATGTCGTGATCCTGGACGAGGCGCAGCGCATCAAGAACTGGCACACCAAGACCGCGCAGGCGGTCAAGGACCTGCGCAGTCCCTACGCGTTCGTCCTGACCGGTACGCCGCTGGAGAACCGCATCGACGAAGTCTATTCGATCGTTCAGTACCTCGACCCGCGCATCCTCGGCCCACTGTTCCGCTTCAACCGCGAATTCTACGTGCTGGATGAACGCGGCCGTCCGGTCGATTACAAGAACCTCGCGGCGCTGCGGGACCGCCTGGCACCGGTGATGCTGCGCCGCCGCAAGGATGAAGTGGAGGAGCAACTCCCGGGCCGCACGGTCGACACGTTCTTTGTTTCGATGGCGGAAGAGCAGCGGCTGCGCTATGGCGACTATGAAGCGCCGGCGTCGCGGCTGATGGCGCAGGCCCAGCGCCGTCCGCTGACCAAGGAGGAGTTCGACCGGCTGCAGCAATTGCTCGCATGCATGCGGATGGTCTGCGACACGCCGTACATCCTGGACCCGGCCTGCCGCGTATCGCCGAAACTGGACGAACTTGAGAACATCCTGCCCGACCTGCTCGCCGATCCGACATCCAAGGTCATCGTGTTCTCGGAATGGGAGCGGATGCTGGAGCTGGTTCGCGAGTTGGCCCAGCGCATGGAATTCGACTTCGCCTGGCACACCGGATCGGTGCCGCAGGACAAACGCCGCGTCGAAATCCGGCGATTCAAGAATGACCCGTCCTGCCGACTGTTCTTGTCCACCGATTCCGGCAGCGTCGGGCTGAACCTGCAGGCCGCGAACGCGGTGGTGAACGTGGACCTGCCGTGGAACCCGGCCAAACTGGAGCAGCGGATCGCGCGCGCATGGCGGAAACACCAGATGCGCACCGTGACGGTGGTCAATCTGGTTTGCGAGGATTCGATCGAGCATCGCATCTTGCATCTGCTGGCACAGAAGCAGGACCTCGCGGATGGCGTCATTGACGGGCGCGGCGACGTCGCGGCGCTGAAGATGCCGTCCGGACGCGCCGCAATGCTTGAGCGGATGGCGGCATTCCTCACGCCGCCGCCGCCTCCGGCACCGCAGCCTGCTGCTGATCCGGCGCAACGGTTCATGGCGGAGATCGCCGACCGGCTGGATGCGTCGGTGCTCGCGGTGGAGCAACGGCGGCGCGAGGATGGCAGCGCGGCGATGATCGTGGTGCTCGACGGCGCCGCTGCCGCCGACGCGAGCGAGCGCCAGCATCTCGTTGAAGCTGCGGAGCGGTCTGGGGTGCCGGGGGTCGAGTTTGTCGACCGCTCGGCATGGGATGCGATCCGGCGGCTTGCCGAGGCCGGCATCATCCGGCTGGGCGAAGCGTCCGACGTGTTGCACCGCTCTAACACGTTGAACGAGTCGCCGGACGCCGCGGCGCGCGCAGTGCGTCTGCGCAGGAACCGGATGGCGTCGGACTGGCTGGATCAGGCCGAGCGCAAGCTGCGCATGGCGGCGTTGTTGGCCGATGGCGGCTATACCGCCGAGGCGTTGCCGCCGGTCGGGGAAGCTGCGTCGATGGGGCTGCGTAGTTTGGCAATCATCGTCGATCTCGACCTCAATCCGGAAACGGTGGATGCGTTCCCCAACATCGCGTTGACCGAACTGGCTGCCGTGCAGGCCCATCTGCCGCCGGGCGCGGTTGCGTGGCTGGCTTCGGACGGCGCGGGCGGTGGCGTGGAATTCGAAGCGGACCGGATTGCCGCACAGAATTTGCTGGCTTTGGCGCGTGGCGTGCTGGGGCAAGCGGGCGGAGTTCGTTAGGGGAGCCGGCCCCTGTCAGTGCGAGGAGCGAAGCGGGTCGAGCAACCGCAGCACCTCGTCGAAATTGCGGCCAGTATTCATAGGAGGCCAGTGTTCACAGGAGGCCAGTGTTCGTAGGAGGCCAGTGTTCATAGGATAGGTGAGCATCGCCTTCACCTTCTTGTCCGGTCCGATCACGAACACCGAACGCACGGTGGCAAGCAATGGCCGGCGAGACGCCGGCATCTGCCGCGCATCCGTGAGCCTCGCTGACCCGCCACTACAGCGTCGGCGGAATCCGATCGTTTTTGCAATGACGCGCTACGCGGCGGCGCGGCATCAAGTCTGCTCTGGGCGGCGCGCGACGTAGCCAATCCGAATGCCCGGTTCGAATCCGAGACTCTCGTAGAAATGGTGGACGCGCGAGTCCGTTCTGCCGCTTTGCAGCAAGACCTGGTGGCAATCGCGCGCCCAGGCTTCGGCAAGCGCGGCTTGAACGACGGCGCGGCCATGTCCCCGGCCGCGGTGTTCGGGATGGGTTACGACGTTTTCGATAAATCCGTGTCCGCGTCCACCGCGCAGAAGGTTGGGAGCGGTTATGAGCATGCAGGTTGCTGCGATCCTTTCGTTGGCCTCGGAGACAAAGAGGGCCAATCCGTCGCGGGCCAACATCTCCGACAGAATGCGTTCCGCACGTTCGACAGGTTCCGCGCTGGAACTCACTTCCGACACCCGAAAGAGGTCAAGCAAGCGCTCAAGGTCAGACATTCGGGCCAGTCGCGCGATTGGCATGTTGGCATCCGCTCGGACGATTCGAGCCAAGGCTCCTATGCTGATGGTACCGGCGTCAAGGTTGCCCTGTCGTGTCCGTGGCCGGGTAATGGAGGATCCAAGAATTTCGCAGCACCGCGGTGCGATGCAGCGTCCCGTCCACGCTGAACGGTCGCCGTATCGCGGTGATCCACAGCATTCATGACGGGCGGCGCCGGCGTCGCCACAGCGTCAAGAGTTCAGTCCATTCGCGGGCTGCTATCAGTCGCCAAACCAGCGGATCTTCGGCGGATGCAGCGAAACGAGACGCGTGTGAGATCGTCTGCCGCCATGGACCCGATGCCTCGGAAGCCGCCAAACTCGCCTTGCCTTGGCTGGTGCCCGTTCCTGTCGCTGCATCGCTTGACGCCCTGCGCTCGCCGGCGCATCCCTGATCCGCCAGACGGCCGGACGGCCACTGTCGGTTTGCGCCGACAGAGGAAAGTCCGGGCTCCACGGGAATACGGTGCCGGCCAACTGCCGGCGGGGGCGACCCCAGGGATAGTGCCACAGAAAACAAACCGCCCGCGCAAGGACTTCGCGGTCCCCACGGGCAAGGGCGAAACGGTGCGGCAAGAGCGCACCGCGCGCCTGGCAACAGGGGCGGCAGGGTAAACCCCACCGGGAGCAAGACCGAATAGGGACGGCCGCATCCGCAAGGGTGCAGGGGCATTCCCGCCTCGCCGTTCGGGTTGGTCGCGTGAGGCGCGCCGCGAGGTGCGTCGCAGAGGAATGGTCGTCCCGCGCCCCCACGGGAAACCAAACGGGGCGCGGACAGAACCCGGCTTACAGGCCGTCTGGCGTCGTTCGTGGCTTATTGGCAAGGCTGGACAGGTTCGATTACCTCCGCCGCGCCCCCTATCCAGGCCAATCACGAATAGTGGGGGCACGAGTAGTGCGGGCACGAGAAGTGCGGGGCGGGATCGTTGGGGACCGGTCCAGACTGCTCAATCAAAACGCGTTCTCGCGATATTACCCGGTTATCAGAAGCCGGTCGCCGGTCTACTGATTGCGCAGCGAATCGGCCACCCGAAGATGCGCAGCGAGTGTCGCCACTTTGGCGAACGGTTTGCTCGCCTGATAGCGCTGGATACTTTCCAGATGGTGCGGACTTTCCTCTGAAATCGCGTTTCACGTATCTCGACGAGTCGGAATAGGTGGCGCTCCTCGACCCGACCCTCGGCTCATCACGGATCAACCGCGAAGGGCGCCGTGATCAGAGAAAACGGCATTTGCCGTCTGCCGCAGCCATCGCCCACGCCTCCATCGGACCACAGGCCCCTTTGCACCGCCCCAGCCGCATCCCAACATGCCGCGCATGACCCAATCCCCCACCGACGCCGTCCTCGGGGCGATCAGCTTCGATGCCCACGGCCTCGTCCCCGCCATCGCCCAGCAGCACGACACCGGCGAGGTGCTGATGCTGGCCTGGATGAATCGCGAGGCGGTGACAGAGACGCTCGCCACCGGCCGCGTCTGTTATTTCAGCCGCAGCCGCAACGCTCTGTGGCGCAAGGGCGAGACCTCCGGCCAGGCGCAGCACCTGCGCGAGCTGCGCGTCGATTGCGACGGCGACACGCTGCTGCTGCTGGTGGACCAGCACGGCGTCGCTTGCCACACCGGTCGCCGTGCGTGCTTCTTCCGTGCGGTGCGCGACGGCGCGCTGGTGGAGATCGCCGCCCCGCTGGTCTCGCCGGAGGCGCTCTACGGCCCCGGCCACCGGCATGGCTGACGTCACGCCTGTCACCCTGCTGATAGGGCTCGCCGGCGCGGGCAAGTCCACCCTGCTGCAGCGCTTGCTCGGCCGGCCGGACGCCGCAGGCATTGCCGACGCCGCGGGCATTGCTGTGGTGACCGCCCAGCCGGACCCGCCGATGTGGTGGAACGCCGGCTGCCCCTGCTGCGCCCCGCGCGACGACGTGGCGCGAGGCCTGCGCGCGCTGCTGCCGCGCGCCCGGCGTGGGGACGTGCGGCGGGCGGTGATCGAAACCACAGGCCTCGCCGACCCCGGACCCATCCTGGCCACGCTGCTGAGCGACACCGTCGCCGCCAGCGCGTACCGGCTGGATGTCATCGTCGCCGTGGTGGATGCCGTCACGGGCGCCGATGCGCTGGCGACGCTGGACAACGCCGTGCGGCAGGTCGTCACGGCGGACCGGATCGTGCTGAGCAAGACGGACCTCGCTGGTGCCGCGGATCTGCGCACGCGGGTGACATGGCTGAACCCCGCGGCCCCGGTCATCGACGCGGCCGCGGACCCAGTGGCTGCATTGAGCGCAGGACCGCTCGATCCGACCGCCGAGATTGCGAACTTGCGTGCTTGGCTGGACCCGGATGCCTTCGGTGCCCGCCGTGAGCCACCCAAGGGGCCTGGCCATGCCGGCGCCAACATCGATGCGTTCTGCCTGACATTCGACCATCCGCTGCCGTGGCCGGCGGTAGTGGCGTGGCTCGAGCGGCTGATCCTCACCCACGGCGATGCGCTGCTGCGGATGAAGGGCATCCTGCATCTGCAAGGGACCCCGCACCCCGTCGCGATCCACAGCCTGCGCCATCATCTGCATCCGCCGATCCCGCTGCCCGGATGGCCGCCGGACGATCCGCGCACGTCCCGCGTCATGTTCATCACGCGCGGCCTGTCGCGAGCCGTCGTGGAGGAAGGCGGACCAGTGCCGGCAGCGCCGGACCTGCAACGGGCAGCGTCGGACCTGGAACGGTAAATATGATAGCGTCACCCGCTGCGTAGCTGGCTCGGTTCCCACCCGGAGTCGACGCGCACCATCCGGTGAATGCCCAGTCCGAAGAGCATCCACCTATCTCAAAAACCCCCAGCCACCGCCCCGCGCGAAATCACCTCACCGCAACATGGCTATGCGCCAGAAACGAAACACCGTGCAGCGTGATGCTGTCGGCACTCCCCCCGCCGTAGGACGTGAGCGTCAGCACCATGTCGCCCTGCGGGTTGAACGACACGGCACTGTCGCCCTTGCCCAACCGCCCGTCATGGTTCGTGTCAAGGTCGGAGAAGGCCAGATCGCGCTGGTCTATCGTGTAGTTCTGCAGCACCAGCCTGTCGCTTCTTCTGAAGTCCGCGATCAGGTCCTGACCGTCGCCGGCGCTGTGCAGGAACGTGTCCATGCCGCGGCCGCCATGCAGCACGTCGTTCCCAAGACCGCCGATCAGGATATCATTTCCCGCACCGCCAAAGAGCGTGTCGTTGCCTGCGCCGCCTTGCAGGATATCGTCGCCCTTGCCGCCTTTGATGACATCGTCCCCCGAGGTGCCGGTCAGGACATCGTTGCCGCGGGTTCCGGTGATCGGGGGCGCGGCCTGCGTGGTCGTTGCCAATGAAACCGGTGTGATCGTGACGCTGCCGTTGCCGAACTGGTAATTCCCAGTGAGCGTCTGTGTCGTGCTCGCAACGTAGGAGCCGCCGCCGCCGCCGGCCGTCCCGACGCCCTGGGCCTCGGCGCCGCCGCCGCCGCCGCCGTAGCCACCGCCGCCGCCGCCGCCGCCACTGTAGATCTTGTCGCTACCGCCACCGCCGCCGCCGCCGTCGAACCCGCCGGGCTCGCCCACAGGGCTGCCCGGCTCGCCCGCGCTACCGGTGCCGCCGGCGGCGCCGTTCGCGAAGGCCTTTCCGCCGCCGGCCGCCGGGCTTCCGTCGCCGAGGAACCCTCCGCCGCCACTGCCGCCGCCGGGAGACGCCGCGCCGCCGTTTCCGTCGGTGCCTCCGGCGCCACCGTCCCCGACGGCGCTGCTGCTGCCGGCGTCGCCGGACTGCGTCGTCGATCCGCCGTCGGAAATCCCGCTCTCGCCGGCGCCGTTGCCACCGCCGCCGCCGGCGACGACCAGCGAGTTGTAAGGCGCGAAGCTGCTCAGCTCCCGATTGACGACGGTGCCGCCGCCGCCGCCCCCGGCGCCGGGACCGCTGCCGCCTTCACCGCCGACGGCGATCTGGATCGTCTGGCCCGCGATCAGGCTGAAATCGCCGCCGGCCTGCGCGCCCTTGCCGCCGCCGTTGCCGCCTTGCGCGCCGGCCGCGACGATGTCGTAGGTCCCGCTCAGGGGCACCGTCCAGTCGATCGTCTGGCCGGAATACCCGAAGTTTATGGGCGGCCCCAGCAGGGCGATGGTGGCGGAGCCGTCAACGGTGGTGTTATACTGGGTGGCGGTCACTGTGTAGCTGACGCTCTGGAACTTGCTGGCGGGGATGGAGGACGGCGCGGTGTAGATCACCTCCTCGACCCCGTTCACATCCTGCAGCGCCACGGTCCCGTCCGCGGCCGGGCTCGTTTGCGTCAATGCCAGCACCTCGCCGGGCACGGCGGTCGCAACGGTCGCGATCTCCGTCGACGCGTTGGGCTCGAGCTGGGCCGGGGCGACGGGCTGGATGACCGGCGTCAGGGGCGTGATGGAGACGGACCCGTCGGTTTCCGGATTTCCCGCCAGGCTGAACTGCGGATCAGTGCCGGCGTCGTAGGAGTTGCCGCCTTTGCCCGCGCCATCGCCGGCGCGCGGCGAAGAGCCGGAATTGCCGCCCTCGCCGCCGGTGTATCCGCCGCCGCCCCCGCCGCCGGCAAGCCCGCCGCCGCCGGCGCCCCCGCCGCCGCCAAAGCCCCCGCCGCCGCCGGATGTGCTGCCGTAGCCGCCGCCGCCCCCCGCCGCGCCGTTGGCGAGGGCATAGCCGCCGCCGCCGCCGTTCGTGGAGGAGTCGCTGCCGGCTGTGCCGCCATTCGCGGATAAGCCGCCACCGCCGCCGCCGCCGGTGCTGCCGTAAGGATCGGACTCACCGGCATTGCCACCGGAGCCTCCGGTGGTGGCGATGCCGCCCGCATTACCGCCGTTCGTGAAGGAGGCTTGCGTCGCGCCGGCGCCACCCCCGCCGCCGGCGATGAGCAGTGGTCCGCCTGGTCCCGTGATGAAGGTCCCACCGCCGCCGCCGGCGGAGCCCGGGTCGTCATTGTGGTTCGACGGTGATGCCTGGCCGGCGCCGCCTACGAGGACGTTCAGCGTCTCGCCCGCGCTGAGCTGAAAGATGCCGCTCACATTCGCGCCTGATCCGCCGTAATAGGGGAGGCTGTACGACGGCTGGAGATAGCCGCCGCCTGCGCCGACGGCGTCGATCAAGTAGAGGCCGGTATAAGGGGCCGTGAACGTTACCATACCATCAGTATAACCAAACGCGCTTACGGATGGCATGAAGTTTCCCCTTTTTGGTCTGATTTGATTCAGTTATTCAAAGACGAGGCGTATGTAAAGCAATCAAACATGGAAGCGAAGCGGCAGCAAGAGAATAGTGGAAGGCAAGACTAGGAAGCTATGAGATGCGTCGGATACACTATGGATAATAGTGTATCGGGCTGCCCGCTTCCCGCTCCCGCCGCTCTCGGCGGAAACCCGCATTTTCCTGGCGTTTCCGATCAATCGCGCTGGTACGACCCGGCGCCCGGTGATACACTTCCCGGTGCATCCTGCCCAGATCGACAAGCGTCATGTCTCACCTGTCTTCGGCCAGGTCCTCCCCGCCCGGCACCGCAGCCGCAATCGCCGCCAGCTCCGCGTCGGTCCTCTCCTCGGTCGCCACCGCCGCGCGCACCGCCGTGCGGCTCACGGGCCGCGTCGTCGTGTTCGAGAGCCTGAAGAAGCGGAAACGCGGCGTGTTCCGCGCCGTGCCGGTGTCTGCTGGACATGCTCGACATGGTGCTGTTTTCGTAGGCTGATTTTTCGTCCCGTAAGTTAACCCTTTGCGGGACAGGAGTGGTGCTCTTGCCGGCGGCAACGGGACGAATCACGTTCATGGAATGGATGGTGTGTTCTGCGGCAATTGCGAGAGACTGCTGGAGGAGGCCGGAGGGTTACAGCCTGACGAGCGAACGCCTTGCCCTGCTTGCGGGTCAATGGCACGCAATTTCCACGTCCACTTGTGGGATACCCTCCACGCCGAGGAACTCGTTTTCCGCAACCGTCACCAGCGGCGACGTCCAATCAATCTCCGCGATAGCTGATCGCTTGCTTCAAGGCGTCATCATGCATTGGCGCCAAAACTGATGAAGGACGATTGATAGCAGCTGTCGCAATTCCGTGGTTCGACATTATCGACATTTTAAAGAAAAACCCTGCGGCAGCATATCAGATCCCACCCGACCGATGGGAGGAAATCATAGCAGGCGCCTATCGTAAAGCTGGATTTGACGAGGTCATTCTTACTCCACGGAGCGGCGACGATGGGCGCGACGTTATCGCCATAAAGAAGGGTTTCGGTAGCATTCGTGTGATCGATCAGGTTAAGGCTTACAATCCGGGCCACCTCGTAACAGCCAATGATGTAATAGTCGCGTCGCCGCGGGCGCAGGCCAAGGAGAGAAAAATAGGACGATTCCCACCCCCTTGAGAGAGGGGGCAGCGGGAGGGGTGCGACTTGGCAAAGACAGTGACAAATTCGCACCCCTCCCCCGGCCCCTCCCCCCAAGAGGAGGGGAGTTGTCTTTTCATAAACCAACTGCAACCAACGCCCGGCCAAGGCGGGCCGCTACGTCTCCACCGTCTCCGGTGCCAGCGAGCGGAACCGTGCACGATGCGCCATCTGGGACCCGTACAGCGGCGCGAGTACCATCGCCTTGCGCAAGAACAGGCCGATATCGGCCGCGTCGGTGTAGCCGATGCCGCCGTGCAACTGGATGCAGGCACGCGTCACCACCATCGCCGCGTCCGAGGCACGCAGCTTGGCACGTGACACCACCATCTGCCGCGCCACCCGCCGCTGTTCCGTGTCCATCGTCGCGGCCGCACTCCGCACCACCGCGCGGGTCAGCGCCAACTGCACCTGACAATCCGCCGCGCGATGCTGCAGCGCCTGGAAGCTGCCGATCTTGCGGCCGAATTGCTCGCGCGTCTTCATGTAGTCCAGCGTGATGGCGAAGGCGCGTTCCATCAGCCCCAGCAGATAGGCCGAGTTGGCCATGATCGTTTGCTCCAGCGCGTCGGTGGCATCGCCAGGGATCGCCTCGGCGGGCGTGCGGTCGAAGACCAGCGTGCCGAAATTCCCGCCGTCCTGCGTCGGCTGCGGCTCGATGTGCATCCCGGCGGCATCACGCTCCACCAGCGCCAAGCCACCAGGAACCGTCACCAGGAATGCGTCCGCACCCGCCGCCATGGGAACGAACAGCTTGCGCCCGTCCAGCCGGCCCTCGCGGAACTCGACCGAGCCGGTCAACGCCAGGCTATGCGGTGCCTCCTGCCACGCGGGCAGCACGATTCGTTCGCCGGACAGCACCTCGGGCAGATGATCCGCCGGCAGCAGCACCGCGGCCATCGCGGCGGGAAGCAGCGGCTCGGGAACCAGGCCGGCGCCAAGTTCCTCGGCCAGGGCACAGAACTCCCGCATGCCCAGGCCGGACCCGCCGGCGTCCTCCGCCACGCGCATCCCGAGCCAGCCCATCTCGCACATCTCCCGCCACGTGGCGCGGTCGAACCCGGGCTCGGTAAAGCGCAGCGCGCGGATGCGCTTCAGGTCGCCCTTACGTGGCGAGATGCCCCGCGCGCTCTCCTTGATCAACCGCAGGTGTTCGAGCGGGTCCAACATGGCCGGTGCCTCCCATTGTGAGCGCAAGCGTCGCGCCCGCAACGGCATGGGTCAAGCCGAACCGACGACCTGGATGCCGGCATATGGCGTGGTCACCGAGCCGATCGACAGGGACGAACTGGCCGATGCCATCGCCGCCGCCGGGTGGGGGTACGGCAGCAGGGGTACGGCAAGAGATGCGGGAAGCGGTGCGGGATGGGAACTCGGGGCTTACGCCGGCAAGTGCAGCTTCGCCTCCGTCCGCGCCTGCAGTGTCTCCAGCGTGATCCCCGGCGCCATGTCGAGCACGATAAAGCCGCGGTCGGTGACGTCGATCACCGCGAGGTTGGTATAGACGCGCTTCACCGCGCCCACCGCGGTGAGCGGGTAGGAGCATTTCGTGACCAGCTTGGGCGAGCCGTCCTTGGTGGTGTGCTCCATCATCACCCACAGCCGCTTGGCGCCGGCGGCGAGGTCCATCGCGCCGCCGACCGCCGGGGCGGTGTCGTTCTCCGACGTGGCCCAGTTGGCGATGTCGCCGTTGTCCGCCACCTGGAACGCGCCCAGCACGCACAGGTCCAGGTGCCCGCCGCGGATCATCGCGAAGCTGTCGCTGTGGTGGCAGAAGCTGCCGCCGGCGCGCAGGGTGACGTACTGCTTGCCGGCGTTGATCAGCCAGGGGTCGATCTGGTCCTTCGGCGGGGCGGGACCCATGCCGAGCACACCGTTCTCGGAATGGAAGATCACCTCGCGGTCCAGCGGCACGTGGTCCGCCACCGCGGTGGGGATGCCGATGCCGAGGTTGACGTACCAGCCCTCCGGGATGTCGCGCGCGACGCGGACGGCCATCTGGGTGCGGCTGAGCGGCTTGATGTCCGGGGCGATGGTGTCGGGCATGGATGCTTGTCTCCCGATCGTGGGTGACCTGGACGTTCTCTGGGGCGTTCGGCGATGGGTTTAGCGCGATTCGATGGCGGGGCAAACCGGCGGGGCGGTCGGTCGCGGATAACGGACCGGGGTCACGGCGGGTAGAACCTGGCCAGTGGGACAGTGAGGCCGGGAGGGTCGAGAATGACATCGCCTGGCGTCGACACCCGCGTCTCGATCTGCTCGTCGGCACGCCGGTGATGCACCGCCTGAACACGGTCAGAGAATAGAATCAGGTGGTGATGGACGGACGGAAGACGATAGTAGTCCACCAGCTTCCGGCTGACGTCGATGCGGCGCGTGGTTGGCGAGAGGACCTCGACGATGACGGTCGGATCCGGCACCGCGAGATGTCGCCCGAAAGTGTGGCGGTCCCGCACCGTACGATCGCGTCAGGCTCGTAGTCGCTCTCGTCGACCTCGATCGTGGGGCCATCGGTCAACAGGTTGACGGACAACAGCCTCCCGCCGGGCGTCGATCGCCAACACGCCCTCGGGTGACAGGCTGTCGCGCATCGCATCGAGGCCGGCGCCCAGTGAGCCGGCGCCCACTGAGGTCGTATTATTTGCACGTGCTACGACGCCGGCTGATCGACCACCATCACCGACGTGTAGCATAACCATTTTTGACAACCAACGCGTGCAATTCCGTTCATGACATGGCACATGCCGTGATCTGTTGATTTGCATCAATCGGAAAGTCTGCAACACGAAACCGGCAAGCGTTAAGCCGCCGCCTCGCTGATTCTTTGCCCTCCGTTCTCTGCTTGTCCCGTGCCGCGCTTTCGATCATGATCGCGTTTGCGCGAGTATGCCCGTGGGAGGTTCCTCCGGGGCACTCAGCGATCCATCCCAAAGACAGGAGCGGAGATGCCGCACACCCTGCCGCCGTCATGGCGGGACTTGCTTCGTCGCCTGCCAATCCTGACCGCAGCCGGCCTCCTGCTGGCGGTCGCGGCAGCACCCGCCTCCGCCGCGGACAAAAGCGCAGACAAAAGCAGGGGCAAGGCCACCCAGGCGGCCACGTCCCAATCCGGCACCGCGTCTGGTACCGGTTCTGGCACCGAGGGCAAAGGCACCGGCGGACAGGCCGATACGCCGCTGCCCCCGCCGCCGCCGACGACCGGCCCGAGCAATCCCATGGTCGCCAGCGTCGAAGGGCACCCGATCTACCTCAGCGACATTGGTCGTGCCGAGAAGGCCCTGCCCGCCAACCTCCGCGGCATGCCCTTCGATTCCATCTTTCCAGTGTTGCTCGACCGCCTGGTGGACCATCAGGCCCTGGTGATGCTGGCCCTGCGCCGCGACCTGGAAGACAACCCCGAGGTCAAGCAGCAGATCCAGGACGTCACGGACCGGGTGCTCGAAGCCGCCCTGCTGGCGCAGGACGCAGTCCCGAAGGTGACCGAGGCCGCAACCAAGGCCCGCTACGACGCGATCTACGCCAACCGCCCGGCGACCGAGCAAGTGCGCGCCCGCCACATCCTGGTGGGCACCGAGGCCGAGGCGAAGAAGGTCATCGCCGAACTCAACGCCGGCGCCGACTTCGCCACTCTGGCGGCAAAGGACAGCCTGGACCCGGACGGCAAGAAGGGCGGCGATCTCGGCTTCTTCAGCCGCGAGCAAGTCTGGCCCGGCTTCGCCGACGTCGCGTTCTCGCTGCAGCCGGGGCAGGTCGCCGATCAGCCGATCCACAACGAGTTCGGCTGGCACGTGGTGAAGGTGGAGGAACGCCGGCTGGTCGCGCCGCCCAGCTATTCCGACATGCGCGAGCGAATCAGGAACGAACTGATGACAGAGGCGATCGCGAAGGAGGTCGCCACGGCTCGGGGCCAGTTGACGATCCACGAGTGGAACCTCGACGGCTCCGAGGTCAATCCCGCGCTCCGCATCGACAACGTTACCGCCAGGGCGAAACAATAGGTCGGAACGAATCAACACGGCCGGAAACAGCGGCCGGCTGGCCTTCGGGCCGCATCTGGGCCATGATCCGTGCAGCCGACTCAGGGGTCTCCATGACGTCTTGCTTCCGGGCCGCGGCCCGTCCCAGCGTTGCCGCGGCGGTCGCGGTCTTGCTCGTTTTAGCCACCGACAGCGCCCAGACCGCGCAGGCCCAGACGGCGCAGGCCCAGATGGTTCAGGCCCAGACGGCGCCGGCCCAGACGGCGCCGACACAGCCCGCGGCATCAGCCGCATCGACTGCCGCAGACCCGGTCGTCGCCAGGGTCGGCGGCCAGACCATCTTGCTCAGCGACCTGAAGGAGGCGGCTCAGGGCCTGCCGCACAACGCCCAGGAAATGCCGCCCGAGCAATTGTATCCGCTGTTGCTCGACCAGGAGATCGACGGCCTGGCGCTGGTGGCGGAGGCGCGACGCACTGGCCTGGACAAGGACCCGGCGGTGCAGCGCGAAGTGATGATGGCCGAGGACCGCGCGCTGGAAACCGCGGTGCTGCACAGGGCGATCGCGCCGCTGGTGACCGAGGCGGCGGTGCGCGCCCGCTACGACCAGCAGATCGCCAACAAGCCGCGCGAGGAGGAAGTGCACGCTCGCCACATTCTGGTACCGGATGAGGCGACGGCGAAGCAGGTCATCGCCCAGCTGGGCAAGGGGGCCGATTTCGCCGCTCTGTCCAAGCAGTACAGCAAGGACCCTGGCGCGGCGCAGCAGGGCGGCGACCTTGGCTGGTTCAAGAAGAGCGAAATGGTGCCGGAGTTCGCCGACGCCGCTTTCGCCTTGCAGCCGGGACAGATCACCCAGACACCCGGTGCACACGCAGTTCGGCTGGCACGTCATCCAGGTGCTGGCCGCGCCGCAAGGCGCCGGCGCCCACGTTCCAGGAAGCCAGCGCCGAACTGCGCCAGACGATGATCCAGGATTACGTCCAACAGGCGGTGGCGAAAGCACGCGCGCAGGTGAAGGTGGAAAAATTCAACCTTGACGGCTCGCCCATCCGCGCCACCGACACCGCCCAGCCGCCGCCCAACAAATAGCGACACACATGCGGCGCACGGACCGTCGAAGGCAGCAAGGGTTCCCCCCCGCCGTCCAGCCAACGAAAGGGTTCCAAGGGCTCGCCCTTGGCGGGGATCCAAGGAGCAGAGCTCCTTGGTGGGGGTTCGGGGGCAAAGCCCCCGCCGCCTCGACGGAGCTCCACCTAGCCGTCAGACAGGGGGAAACGCGATGACATCGTCCACCGGTGCGCCGGCTGGTGCGGGGCAGCCCTCCGGGCCCGGCGTTTCGCCGCTGGCCCTGCCGCTGCCGGAACTGCCCCCCGTGCCCGGGGTACGCCTCGGTGCCGCGGCGGTTGGCCTTCGTTACCAAGGTCGCACCGACGTCGTGATGATGGAGGTTTCGCCCGGCAGCGCGGTGGCGGGGGTCTTCACCTCCAACAAGTGCCCGGGCGCACCGGTGGACTGGTGCCGCGGCGCGCTGAAGGGGCGCAAAGCGCGGCTGGTCGTGGTGAATGCCGGCAATGCCAACGTCTTCACCGGCCGTGCCGGCCGCGAGGCCTGCGAGGCCACCGCCGAAGCCGCTGCCGCCCTGGCCGGATGCCTCGCACGCCAGGTGTTCGTCGCCTCCACCGGCGTCATCGGCGAAGTTCTGCCGCACGAAAAGCTGATTGCCGCCCTGCCGGCGCTGTACGCGGGGCTGCACGACGATGCTTGGGGCGACGCCGCGCGCGGCATCATGACCACCGATACCTTCCCAAAGGCGGCCACCCGCACCGCACTGATCGGCGGCGAGGAAGTTCGCATCACCGGCATCGCCAAGGGCAGCGGCATGATCGCCCCCGACATGGCGACCATGCTGTGCTTCGTCTGCACCGACGCCAAGGTGCCGGCGCCGGTCTTGCAAAAGCTGCTGAAGCAGGGCGTGGACGGTTCGTTCAACTGCACTACGGTGGATTCGGACACCTCCACCTCCGACACCGTGTTGCTGATCGCCACCGGCGAGACCCGCCATCCGCGCGTGCCGGCCGAGGGTGGCCCGATGCTGCGCGACTTCACCCGCGCGCTGGACGCGGTGCTGATGGACCTGGCGCTGGCGGTGGTGCGCGACGGTGAGGGCGCGCAGAAGTTAGTGCGGATCGATGTGGCCGGGGCGGTGAACGCGCGGTCGGCCAAGCGGGTGGCGATGGCCGTGGCCAATTCGCCGCTGGTGAAGACCGCGGTGGCGGGCGAGGACGCGAACTGGGGCCGCATCGTGATGGCGGTCGGCAAGGCCGGCGAACCGGCCGACCGCGACCGGTTGTCGGTAGCGGTCGGCGGCGTCTGGATGGCCCGGGACGGCGCGGTGGTCCCTGGCTACGACGAGGCGCCGGTGGTCGCCCACATGAAGGGGCGCGAAGTGGAGATCGCAGTCGATCTGGGGCTGGGACGCGGCCGCGCAACCGCCTGGACCTGCGATCTGACGCACGGCTACATCGACATCAACGGCTCCTATCGGAGCTGATGCCCGACCCCCTGCGGCCGAGGGCGGTGCTTCTTCGTCTCATTGCCGCAACTCATTGTGTCACGGCCGCACTCCGCCCGGCCACGACCTCTTGCGGTGCTGCGAGCGGCAGCTGATCGCCTCGCCGACATGGGGCGGCCATTCAGGCGGTTGGCATGATCAACAACCGGATACACGATCCATTCGGATCCGCATGGCGCGGCCGTTGACGGCCGGGCGGAGCCGCATAGGTGTCAGGACGAGGCGGTGGGGCAGACGCAAGGAACCTCCCCCCCTTGTCGGAGGGGCATGGGAGGGGCCGGGGGAGGGGTCGAAACAAGAGGATTTCCACATTGCGACCCCTCCCCCCTCCCACAAGGCGAGGGGGAGTTTTCTTCTCCGGCGCCGCCTTATCCTGACGCCTATGGGCCGGAGCCCGGCCACCTGCCCGCGCGCACACCATCCCCCGGGCCGCCGCCCGGCACGAACGGGCGTTATCAGCGGGATCGCATGGCGGCAGCAACCCGCGCATTCATCGACACGCATCATCGAAGCGCGGAGCCTCGCCGATCATGTAACTTTCCTGCGGTTGTATTTGGTCAGATATCTTCATCTTTGGTTAGCATTTTGCATAGTATATACAACCTAACGGCGATAAAGTGCCCAGGCCTGCGCATATTCTTGCCTCCACCAAACATATCAGCACCTCCGGCCATCTACCGGCCCATCCCGGTGAGACTGCTTGACAGACCAAGGAACCGCACAGGCTCCCCCGCTGTATCCCAATCTGTCCGGGACGGCGGACGACGACACCCCGCCCGACCAGGTCAACGGTACGCGCCAGCGGTTCCTGTGGGTGCTGCACGCCTGCGGCTTCGCCCTGCTGATCGCTGGCCTCGCTGCGGTCGTCGCCCTGGCCAGCCGCAGCGGCAAGGCCGATGCCTGGGTGGCACATACGCTGGAGACACGCCGCGCCAACGAAGACCTGCTCGGGGCCTTGCTGGACGCCGAGGCAGCGGTTCGCGCCTATCTGCTGACGCACGATCCCATCCTGATCACGCACTTCGACACTGCCCGAGCCGTCATCCCCGCCGCCGAAGCGCGCTTGCATGCGCTGACCATGGACAACCCGACGCAGACCGCTCGGCTCGATGCGCTCGCGCCGTTGATCGATCAGCGGCTGGCAGTACTCGCCACGATCGCTCGCTTCGCCTTCGCGGGCGACGATCAGGGGCTGATCGAGCACATGCGCCTGCGCTCGGGCGCCATCCTCATGGCGCAGGTTCGCGACAGCTTGACCGCCTTCGACAAGGCGGAGGCCGATCTGCTGGTCCGGCGCGCGGATGCCGCCGGCCTCGCCCGCTACCAGCTCTTGCTCGGCAGCAGCGCCGCGCTGACCTTGGCGTTGTTGGTCGGTGCCCTCACTGCCTGGCTCAGCCACCGTCAGGCCGTGGCGCTCCGCGAGGCAAACGCCCGGCTCGCGGATGCCGTCACCGACCGCACCGACGCGCTGCGCAACAGCGAGCGCCGCTTCCGCCAAGTGTTCCACGACAGCCCGATCGGCCTGTCAATTGCCACCGCGGATACCCGCCGCATCGTCGCCGCCAATCCCGCGGTATGCCGCATGCTGGGCTACAGCGAGGCCGAATTGCTCGGCCTCACCCCGCGCGAGCTTGCCTATACGGACGACGTCGACATCGTGGTTCCGGTCAACTCCGACCCCACCCAGGCCTGGCAGCCCACGGACAAACGCTACATGACGAAATCTGGCGCGGTGGTGTTCGCGCGCGCCGGCCTGGTGCCGCTGGCGCTCCCGACCGAGGACGCGCCGCTGGTGCTGGGAACCACCGAGGACATCACCCGCGAGAAAGCGATCGAAAACGCGTTGCGCGACAGCGAGGAGCGGTTGCGTGTCGCGGTCGAAGCGGCCGACCTCGGAGTTTGGGAGCAGGACCGGCGGGAAGCGGTCTTCCGGCTGGATGCGCGCGCGGCGGAACTGACCGGCGGTACCCTGCCCGCCCAGGTCTGGCTGACCGAGGACGGACCGGAACAAACAGCCTGGAAAGCATTGATGCATCCGGACGATTCCGTCGCCTATGCGGCGACCGAAGGCGCCCTGCGCGCCGGCCACAGTGACAAGGCGAGCCGCGAGTACCGCGTGCGCCGGCCGGACAGCACCTGGACCTGGCTCTCCGGCCTCAGCACCACCGTGGAACGCGACGCGGAGACCGGCCGCGCGTTGCGGGTGATGACCATCCTGCAAGACATCACGCGGCGGCGGGAAACCGAGATCGAGCTACGCCACGCCCACCGCCTGGAAGCCGTCGGCCAACTGACCGGCGGCGTCGCACACGATTTCAACAACCTGCTCGGCGCGATCCTGGGCCACACCGAATTCCTGCTGGACTTGCTGCCTGAACGGACGGAAGCGCGCGAGCTGGCGTCCGAAATCCTCGATTGCACGCTGAACGGCGCCGCGCTGACCCAGCGGCTGCTCGCCTTTGCGCGCCGCCAGCCGCTGCAGCCGGCGGTCATCGACCTCAACGAGTATCTTCCGGTCCACGTCTCCCTGCTGCAGCGCACGCTGGGCGAGACCGTCACGGTTGATCTCACGCTCGGCCCCCACCTGTGGCTGGTCCATGCGGATCCGTCGCAGATCGTGGATGTCCTGCTCAACCTCGCGATCAATGCGCGCGACGCCATGCCGCACGGCGGGAGGCTGACGATCGCGACCGCAAACGTGACGCTGGATGCTGTGTTCTGCACCCGCAATGCCGAAGCGACGCCCGGCGAGTACGTTATGCTGTCGGTCGCCGACACCGGCACCGGCATGGCGCCCGAGGTGCTGGCGCGCGCGTTCGAGCCGTTCTTCACCACCAAGCCGCCCGGCCGGGGCAGCGGCCTGGGACTCAGCACGATCTATGGCTTTGCGCGGCAGTCGGGTGGGTATCTCGACATCGAAAGCGCGTTGGGCGCGGGCACCACGGTGCGGCTCTATTTGCCGCGCACCCACGCGGAGCGCAGCAGCGGCACCGAGCACCATGCGCGCACGCCGCCGCTGCCGCGCGGCAAGGAGTGGATCCTGGTGGTGGACGACAACGACGCAATGCGCACCACCGCCGCGCGCAACCTGGCCGCATTGGGCTACCAGGTGCGGCTGGCAGTCGATGGCCCGGCCGCGCTGGCAATTCTGCAGGGCGGCGAGCACTTCGACCTGCTGTTCACCGACCTCGTGATGCCGAACGGCCTGAGCGGCTACCTCCTGGCTGACGCCGCCCGCGCGTTGCAGCCGGACCTGGCGGTCTTGTTCACCACCGGTTTCGCCCCGGAGGACGACGCCGAGAACGGCGTGATGGAAGCGGGTGCCCTGCGCAAGCCGTACCGCCGCCGCGAGTTGGCCGAGCGGGTGCGGGAGATGCTGGGGGAGGGCGGATGAGTCGGTCAGTGCAAACGCACCCTCCGCCCGCAAGGCTCCCGCTAGGGGACAGGAATCTTGGTTTGTAGCGGGGCCTCGGCGGTCACCGCGACCGCGGGTGCCATCGCTATCTCTGAAGATCCTGGCGGATGCGGGAGATCTGCACGTCCGGTTCGGAGGGAGGGGAGACGGGACCACCGCTTCTCCCTACCCCTATCACGGCTTGCCGCAGCCCAGCGAAGACGTGGGTGCCCGGGCTTGGCCAGACCCGACCCCGCCGCCCCCAGCGCGCAGCATCGCTACGAATCCTTTGCCCCCACTGCCCCCAGCAGATACTCCACCAACTGCCCCACATGCCGATCGCGCTCCATCCCTGGCCGGCGACGAATCACAAACTCTGAAGATCCTGGCAGCGTCCGTTCGGGGAACACCCGCACCAGCCGGCCCGCCGCCAGTTCGAAATCGATCAGCGGCTGCCGCCCGAGCGCGATCCCCGCCCCGGCGATCGCCGCCGCCAGCGCCGCGCTGAACGTGTGGAACAACACAACCGTCGTCTTCGCCTCTGCCCCGCAGCCGAGCAACTCCAGCCAGGTGGACCAATCCTTCTCCGGGCTGGCCACGTGTGCCTCCTGCAAAAGCGTGTGCCGCGGCAGGTCCACCGGGCCGCCCGACACAAGCAGCGACGGGCTGCACACCGGAAACACGGTCTCACAAAACAGCACCCGGTCACCGTCCGACACTGCCCCGCGCCGGACGCGCAGGAGCGCGAGGTCCAGCCCCTCGCGCACCATGTCCGGTGCCTCGTCCTCCACCGCCTGCATTTGCCACCGCACCGACGGATGCAGCGCGGCGAACGCCGCCAGCCGAGGCGCCAGCCACAGCGATGCGACCGAGCCGCTGGCGGAAATCGTCAGCACCGGCCGCCGGCTTCGCGCGCGCACTGCCTCGCAGGCCGCGCCGAGCTGGTCGAACGCATGCTCCACCGCACGCTGCAGCGCGGCGCCTTGCTCCGTCACGATGGTGCGTCCGCTGCCGTTGCGCGCCCGGGTCAGCAGCACCGCCCCGAGCGTGTCCTCCAACGCGCGCACCTGATGGCTCACGGCGCTGGTGCTGACGTTCAACGTCCCGGCGGCGCGTGCGAAGCTGCCCAGCCGCGCGACGGCGGCGAAGGCGCGCAAGGCGGCCAGCGGCGGGATGCGGTCACTCATCACGTTCAACATAGCGCAACGACGTCGGAAGAAGCAGCGTGTGCAGCGTGTGGAGCAAGCTGCTTGCCGGGGTCTCGGGAGAACAAACTGACCGAACTTGATCAACTCCTCACCACTTGATCAACTCCTCACCGTCGAACCGACGACCGGGGCGACGCCACTCGCGTCGCGGAGGAACATGCCCGATCGGCTGCTACTGCGGCCGCCTCAATAACCTTCTCGGCGCGATGCGGTGGCGGGCAAAGCGGCTCGATACCGAGAGCTGGAAGTACCCGAGCCTGGCATTGGCGCGTTGCCTGATCTCCGCCGTGCAATCCAAATCAACAGCGATTGAAAAACGGTCGTTTGCGAAACGCCTCGCGGCCCCACAGGATAGCGTCCGGAAGAGGAGACCGGACCGATGCATTTCGACCTGACGCTCTGGCGCATGACCCAGGGCTATCGCTGGCGCATTGCGCTGTCGGTGGCGCTGGGGCTGCTGGCCATGGTGTTCGGCATCACCCGCTTCGTGTTCCTCGGCCGCTTCCTGGCCGGCGTGTTCCAGCACGCCCCAGCCGCCGCGCTCATCGGGCCGCTGGCGGGCGCCGGCATTGCCATCGTGCTGCGAGCGGCGTTGGACCACGGCCGCACCATGGTCGCGCACCGCACCGCCATGCACATCCAGCAGGCGTTGCGGGGGCTGCTTGTACGACAAGATCGTCGCCCTCGGTCCCGCCTGGTTCGGCGCCGAGCGCACCGGCGGCGTCATGCTCTCCATGGTCGATGGCGTGGAGCAATTGCAGACGTTCTTCGGCCAGTACCTTCCGCAGGTGGCGATCGCGGTCGCGGCGCCGGTGGCGATCTTCGCCTTCATCGCCTTCTGGGACGTCCCGGTCGCGGCCGTGATGCTGGCCGGCGCCCTGGTCACCCTGGTTCTGCCGGCCGTGGTGCATGAACGCTCCGGCCGCGCGTCGCGCACGCGGCAGGCAGCGTTCAAGTCGTTCGGCGAGGAGTTCCTGGACGCGGTCCAGGGCCTGCCGACCCTGAAGTCGTTCGGCCAGAGCAAGTCATACGGCGCCATGCTGGCCGCCAAGGCGCAGGCGCTGTCCGACAGCACGCTGCTGGGTGCTGGCGGTCAGCGTGCTGACCCGCGGCTTCACCGACCTCGGCACCGCGGTCGGCGCCGCGGCGGCCATGGCGCTGGGCGCTTGGCGCGTCAGCCAGGGCGACATGTCGCTGACCGCGCTGCTGATCGTGCTGATGGCGGGCACCGAGATCTTCCGCCCGCTGCGCGACCTGCGCACCGTGCTGCACCAGGGCCTGAACGGCCAGGCGGCGGCGCACGGCATCCTCACGCTGCTGGCCGCGCCGGAATCCGCCCCCGCCGCGCCAACCTGCGCCGATCCCCACCGTCACCCTGCGCCCGCGCATCGAGTTCGAGAACGTCCGCTTCGCCTATCCCGGCGGCCGGGGTCGCCGCCCACCAGGGCCTTTCCTTCGTCGTGGAACCGGGCGAGCGGGTGGGCATCGTCGGCCCCAGCGGCTCCGGCAAATCGTCCATCGTGCGGCTGCTGCTGCGGCTGTATGACCCGCAATCCGGCAGCGTGCGGATCGACGGGCAGGATCTGCGGGCACTCGACCCCGACGCGCTGCGCCGCATGATCGCGGTGGTGTCGCAGGATACCATGCTGTTCCACGGCACGATCGACGACAACCTGCGCCTCGGCCGGCCCGATGCGACCGAGGCGCGAGGTGGTCGCCGCCGCCAGCGCCGCCAACGCGCACGACTTCATCATGGCGCTGCCCGACGGCTACGACACGGTGATCGGCGAGCGCGGCGCCCAGCTTTCCGGCGGCCAGCGGCAGCGGATCGCGATCGCTCGGGCGCTGCTGCGCGACGCGCCGATCCTGGTGCTGGATGAGGCGCTGTCGTCGGTGGACGCCGAGAACGAGGCGGTGATCCAGCAGGCGCTGGACCGCCTGATGACCGGGCGCACCACGCTGATCCTGGCGCACCGGCTGTCCAGCGTGATCGGCGCCGACCGCATCCTGGTGCTGGAGGACGGCGCCGTGGTGCAGGCCGGTCGCCACGCCGAGCTGATCGCCGTGGACGGCCCGTATCGCGACCTGATGGGCCCGCAGCTCGCGGAGCATGACGACGTCCTGATCGACGAGCAGCTGCCGACGCCCGGCGGCTTGCGCGTGGTGGAAACGGCGGGTCCGCGCCGAACGCCCTGGTCCGACCGCTGTCGGACGACGCCGCCGAAGTCGGCTGGCCCGAGACCATCCGCACCCTGCTGCGGCTTCGTCGGGCCGTGGCGCGGGCAGCTCGTCGTGACGGTGCTGTGCGGCATCCTTCGGGTGGTCGCGTTCATCGGCGTCGGCGTGCTGGGCGCGCTGCTGCTGGGCGCGGTGCGCAGCGCACGCGCCGATCCTGAGCGCCTGATCCTGGCGCTGCTGCTGACCGCGCCGCTGGCCGGGCTGCTGCACTGGCTGGAGTCCTGGCTGGCGCACGCCATGGCCTACGCAGCTGCTGGCCGAGATGCGCATCGATCTGTTCCGCAAGCTGGATGCGCTGGCGCCGGCCTATCTGCTGCGGCGGCGCTCCGGCGACCTGGTGGCGCTGGCGACGCAGGACGTCGAGACCGTGGAATATTTCTTCGCCCATACCATCGCGCCGGCGATCGTCGCCGGGCTGGTGCCGGCCGCCGTGCTGGTGGTCGCTGGCGTGGATCTGCTGGCCGCTGGCGCTGGTCCTGGCGCCGTTCCTGATCTACGCCGGCGCGTCGCCGGTGCTGGGACGGCGGCGGATCGACGCGCTGGGCTCCGAGGCGCGCGGCGCGCTGGGCAGCCTGGGCGCGCTTCGCCGCCGAGACGATCCAGGGCCTGGCGGAACTGGCCGCGTTCGACGCCACCGGCCGCCGGCGCGCCGCCTTCATGGCAGCGGTGCGACCGTTATCAGACCCAGCGGCTGGGCTTGCTCGCGGACCTGACGTCGCAGACCGCCGGGCTGGAGGTCGCCACGGGCCTGGGCGGGCTGGCCGTGGCCGCGCTGGGCGCTCCGCTGGTGCTGAAGGGCTGGATTCCGCCGTTGGATGCTGCCGCTGCTGGTGCTGGTCTCGATCTCCGCCTTCCTGCCGGTGTCGGAGATTGCCCAGGTCGGGCGGCAACTGGCCGACACCATCGCCTCCACCCGCCGGCTGCACGTGGTGCATGCCGAGCCGGTGGTGATCCTGGACGGGCCGCTGGAGCCGGAGGCGCCGGCTGGCGGCTCCTCGGTGCGGTTCGAGCAAGTGGACGTTCACCTACCCGGGCCGACTGCGTCCGGCGCTGTCGGATGTGGACGTTCGCCGTACCGGCGGGGGCGACGGTGGCGCTGGTCGGACCCTCCGGCGCCGGCAAGACCACCATCGCCAACCTGCTGCTGCGCTTCTGGGACCCGGACGAGGGGTCGATCCGGCTGGATGGGGTGGATCTGCGCGACCTGACGCTGGACGGCCTGCGCGGCCGCATCGCCCTGGTGGCGCAGGACACCTACCTGTTCAACGACACGCTGGGGCGAACGTGCGCCTGGCGCGGCCGGACGCGACGCCGGCGCAGGTGGCGCAGGCGCTGACACGGGCGGCGCTGGCCGAGTTCGTCGCCGGCCTGCCCGAGGGGCTGGAGACGCACGTGGGCGAGCGCGGCGTGCAGTTGTCCGGCGGCCAGCGCCAGCGGGTGGCGATCGCCCGCGCCTTCCTGAAGGACGCGCCGCTGCTGGTGCTGGACGAGGCGACCTCGCATCTCGACACGATCAGCGAGCAGCAGGTGCGGGCGGCACTGGACGCGCTGATGGCGGACCGGACGACGATCGTGGTGGCGCACCGGCTGTCCACCATCCGGGCGGCGGACCTGATCCTGGTGTTGCAGGCGGGGCGGGTGATCGAGGCCGGCCGGCACGCGGAGCTGCTGGCGCGGCGGGGCGTGTACGCCCGGCTGGTGGAGCACCAGATGGCGGGGGTGGCGGAGGCTCGGGTGGGTGCCGGGTGACCGCGAAAACGTGCCCCAACCTCATCGAAATTGCGGCCGGTGGTCATCGGACAGGTCAGCATCGCCTTCACCGTCTTGTCCGGGCCGATGACGAAGACCGAACGCACAGTCGCATTATCCGCCGCAAATTCCGGCTCACCCTGGAAGCCTTGAACTGGAGCCGCACGCGTTGCGCCCGCGAACTGGGTGTCGACAAATCGGTGACCAGCCGTTGGGCCGCCGCTACCGCAGCATCGACCGGGCAACCGCCGACTTTATGATAACAGCATATCGGCCGGGGCCCGGAAGGCCCGCGGCGTACGGTCCCACGCCTTCGCCGCCGGAGTCGTGCTGAGCACGATCGTTTGAGGGTTGAGCCAACCTCAAGGCTCGATCCTTCTCTGACGGGCCGCCTCTGACAGGCCGCCGAAAGACCGCTCGTGCGATCGGTTTTTCAGTGGCCTGCTAACTGGTCCAGCAGGATTTTGGCGCGTTGCACCTTCGCCGCGGAAAAGCCTTCTGTGAAACGATCGTATACCGGGGCGAGCACCGCGCGCGCCTCCGCTTCCCTGCGGTGACTTCGCAGCAGCTCCGCGAGGCTTATCGCCGCCGAAAGCTCCCAATACAGCGCGTACTGCTCACGCGCCTGGCGCATCGACCCGCGATACAGATCCGCGATGACCGTCGGGTCGCCTGGACCGCGCAGTGCGAGCAATTCGCCTTTGATCCTCAAGGTTTCCGGTACGAACCACCGATGACCTGTTTCCTGCGCCAAACGCAGCGCCGCGTCGATCTCGGCGAGGCCGTCGTCAACGCGGGCCACGACACCGAGCGCCGCTGCAAGCTCAACCTGGAAATACGGATAAAGTACCAGGTAACTCGTCGCCTGAAGGTCGGCGAGGCCACGGCGAAGCAGATCAACCCCGGTATTCGCGTCGGTTCGCCTCGTCGCAAGGCTGCCACGGATACAAAGGCCGGCCGCATGGAAGGGGCGCAGCGCGTGCTTTTGGCCGAGAACGATGAGTTCCTCGCCATAACACTCGGCCGTATTCAACTCGCCAAGGCTTAGAAACACGAAACTGGCGGCGAATGCCAGGGCGACACAAAGCGCGGTGGGCCGATCCCAGCCGCGCGCTTCTTCGACCGCGCGCACGGCCGCCTGCGACGCGGCGTCCACGAGACCTCGCGAAAGCAAGCTGACCGAGAGCTGGCTCGCGGCCGAAGTCAGCAGATCGTTGCCAAGTCGGATCGCGTCCCGGCTTCGGCACTCGGTGGGGTAATGCTCAATCGCCCGCTGCAACCGCGTGCTGGCTTCGATGTGCTCGCCCCGATAGATCTGCGGTGCCCCGACCAGCCCATCTGCCACGGCCCGCGATTGCGGGTCATGAAGGCGGGCGACCTCGTCATACTCGCGCGCTATGGTGAGCGCGACATCGAATGCAGCCGCGCAGAACGAGAACAGCCAGAGCTTGTGCATGGTCCGTTGCTGATAGTCGAAATCCGTGAATGTCCGCGCCAGAGACAGCCCCCGCGTCAGGGCCTCCCGCGCTTCGTCAACCATCCCCTCGGTAAAGATCAGCGACGCACCGAGGCTGCATTGCAGGATCATTTCGCTGCGCGTTCCCGCGGCGGCGCCGATCCGCGCCAGCGCCGTGCCCGACCATTTGCGAGCCTCTGCGACCAGCGATACCGCAGCCCAAAAATCCGCCCCGGTAGCCGCAAGGGCGACGCCAACCGCTGCATCGCCGCCGGAGGCAAAGGCCCAATTCAGAGCCGCTCGGAGATTGTCGATTTCACGCCGATACCGTCCGAGATCATCCAGGGCGGCCTGAAGCTGCCCCTCGGTCGCGAACGGAGCGAACAGCGCCAGACAGTATTCCGCGTGTCGCCGTGCCGTCAGCCCGGATTCATCGCTATCCGCCAGTTTCCCGAGCGCGTACGCGCGCGTCGTTTCCAGCAGGTACCACCGGGTTTCCGTCTCTGTCCGGTCCAATGCGACCAACGATTTCGCGACGAGGTTCGCGATACCGTCGGTGACCGTCCAGGTATCCCGGCCAAAATCATGCACGACGGCGGCAGCGGCGGCGAGGGTAAAGCCACCCGAAAAGATCGCGAGGCAACGCAGCAGCCGCTGCTCCCGGTCCGGCAGTAGCTCGTAGCTCCAGTCCAGTGCGGCGCGAAGGGTCCGGTGCCGGGGCAGGGCGGTGCTGCTTCCGGCTTCCAGCAACTCGAGGCGATCGCGAAGGCCAGCAGTCACCTGTTGAACCCCAAGAACGGAGGCGCGCGCGGCGGCCAACTCGATGGCAAGTGGTACGCCGTCGAGTTGCCGGCAGATCGCGGCGATTTCCGCGGGGTTCTCGGCACGGGGCGAGAAGTCTGAGTTAAGCGCGTTTGCCCTGGTGACGAAGAGTTGCACCGCGCTACGAGACAGGATCTGATCCGGTTCATCCTCGTCCACCGCCGGCACTTCGAGCGGAGGCACGCGGTAGACGCACTCGCCATCGACGCGCAGGATTTCGCGGCTCGTCGCCAGGATCGTCACGCGCGAGCAACGCCGCAAGAGGGTCTCGATCAAACTCGCCACGGCGTCAATGACATGCTCGCAATTGTCGAAGAGCAGGAGAAGGTTGTTATCGTCGACGGCTCGCGCCAGAGCTGCTTCGGAAATCGTTCCCGCGCCGAGCTTCAGCCCGAGTACGCCAGCCACCGTCGCCGGCACAAGAGTCGGATCCGCCAGCGAGGCCAGCTCGACCAACCAGCCGCCATCAACAAATTCACCCAGCGCACGGCGGGCGACTCTCAGGCCGAGGCTGGTTTTGCCGATGCCGCCGGGTCCAGTCAGGGTCACCACACGATGGGCGGACATGAGGTCCCGCAACTGCGCCACCGCCGCCGTTCGGCCAATGAGGCGTGTCACCGTCGCGGGAAGGTTGGTCACCGGGTATGCACCGTCGACCCGCTGCAGACCGACCGGAGGCTCTGCCGTATCGTGCCGCCGGACAGTCCAGTCACCGAGCACGCGATCGCCGCGGCGCGACCCGGTCTTCAGCAATGTCCGGTACGGACCGAGCGCCTTGTGGATCGCCATCGCATGAACCTACAGCGTGTTTTCCGTGACCACCGCACCTGGCCAGATGCGATCCATCGGCTCGTCTCTATGATCTCACCGGCCGACCGGGCGAGAACTTCGATGACCTCGAAAGCGCGCCCGCCGACCGGCATGGGAGAACGAGGCACCCAGAGTTGGCGCGAACAAGGCCGATCTGGCACTCGCCTGAGGCGTGAACCAGCCGAATGATCTGGTCAGGCATGTCCGCCGGATGCCATGTGGTTCCTGTCACCTCGTTCGCAAGTGCGCCGACGACATAATGATTGCGTCACTATCGGCCAAGTCACACACGCTGCGCTATGGCTTCGCTGGCGGCCCGCAGTCAATTGCGCACGGCGAGCAGGCGCGCCCGGTCAGAGTTCGTCCAGGAACGCTCGCGCGGTGCGCACATCGGGGGTCTCGAAGCCCTCCGTGAAGCGTTCGTAGACCTGGGCCAGAAGCTGCCTTGCCTCGTCGTCGCGGCCTTGATTCGCGCGCAGGCGCGCGAGACTGAGGGCGGCGCGTAGCTCCCAGAGCAGCGCCTCCTGCTGCCGGGCGACGTCGAGCGCCTTGCGGAACAAATCTTCCGCCGCGGTCGCAGCCCCGCGCCGTAGCAGAATTTCGCCCTTGATGCGCAGCAGCTCGGCAAAGAACAGGTCGTAACCGTGCTCGCCCTGTATTGCACCATCCAGCCCCTCGTTCACGGCGGCAAGCGCCTCGTCGAGTTGGCCGAGCCCGGCAAGCCCCGTCGCGAGAGCACCCTTGAACTCAGGGTGCGACATCCGCCATCCGGTCGGCCGGCAGGCGTCGAACGCATTGTTCAACACGGCTACGCCGGGCGCGAATTCGCCCTGTTCGATCATCAACTTTCCGGAGAGAAAACGCCCCGCGGTCTGCCAGAACGGCGCGTTGATTCGTGTCGCGGCCTCGATAAGGCGGGCGATGCTTTGCTCGGCGGCCGCGAAATCGCCGATGGTGGGCATGATACGGCACACGCCGTAATACAGCACACGGCAGAGCGGGAACGGAAGGTCCGTGGCGGGCAACTCGTCAACGCTTGCCAAAGCTTCGAGCCTCGCCTGGTCGACGAAACCCCGCAACCAGAGCGCCCGTGCAAGAAACGCACGCGCGCTTGCCTGATTCTCGAGCCTCGCCTGGTCGATGAAACCCCGCAACCAGAGCGCCCGCGATGGAAACGCGCGCGCCACAGCACGATACGCCGGCGGACTTCCGGACCATCGCGATTGATCTGGCATCGAACGGTCAACGTTCAGGTACCTTTGCAGAAATCCTTGCGCCTCTCGCGGCCTGCCGATCATAATTAATGCAGCGCCCATCAGACCTTCGGCATTGCGACTGAGTACCGCGTCGCCAATCCGGTCCGTCACCTGCAAAAGCCGCTCGGCAGCCGCGTGCGTTCTGTCGTGCTCGGCGCTAAAGCTGTGAAAAGTGATAATGCCCACCAGAGCCCGCTCCTGAGCATAGAGATCATCCAGGGTTTTCGCGGTGTCGAGAGCTTTGGTCAACAGATCCAGTGATTGCTGCGCGCCGCGCGTTGTGTCGAACATGGAAGTACCCACATCGACCCGCAACCAAACCGCGTAGCCGGCCGCGAGGTCGACGCCGATAGCCGTACCCCCACCGGCGGAGAAGCACCAGTCGAGCGCGGAACGAACGTTGTCGATTTCCCGGTTCCGGCCCATCCGCTCGTCCGCGGAAAGGCTCGCACTGGATCCCGACGCTGACTGTGAAAAGAGATCGCGAAAATACGTCGCGTGCCGCTGCGCGGCGCTCTCGGCCTCACCTTGCCTTGCGAGCTTTTCGAGCGCGTAGGCTCGGATCGTCTCCAGCAGATTCCAACGCGAAGCGCGTATCCCTGTCCAGCACGACCAGAGATTTGGCGACGAGGTTGGCGAGGCCGTCCATGACGGAGGATGGGTCGACGGCGCCATCGTTCACGATCGCGGCGGCCGCATCGATGGTGAAGCCGCCCGAGAAGATGGCCAGGTGGCGCAGCAGATGCTGCTCTGCCTCGGACAGCAGTTCATAGCTCCAATCGAGTACGCCTCGCAGGGTCCGATGCCGCGGCAGTGCCGTGCGGCGTCCACGTGTCAACAGTGCAAAACGATCGTGCAAGCCGGCGGCCACCTGTTGTAGTCCAAACGTGGAGGCGTGCGCCGCCGCGAATTCGATTGCCAGCGGGATGCCATCGAGATGTCGGCAGATCGCGCCAATGCTCGGGAGCTGGTCGGCACGCGGCGAGAAGCCCGTGTCCAGCGCCTGTGTTCGAGCGATAAACAGCTCTACCCCGCTGTGAGTCAAAATGTGGTCCGCTTCATCCCGCCCGGGGGCGGGCACGTCGAGCGGCGGAACGCGATAGACATACTCACCCCCGATCCGCAGGGTTTCGCGGCTCGTCGTGACGATCGCGGTATGCGGGCAGAGCGCCAGGAGCGTTTCGGCCAGAGTTGCCACTTCGGCGACGAGGTGCTCGCAATTATCGAGGACCAGGAGCAGCTTTTGGTCCCCGATGGCACGCGCGACGGTTTCGTGCGTGACGCTGTTGGGCCCGGACGGCAACCTTAGCGCACGCGCTACCACCGCCGGCACAAGGGTGGGATCCGACAGCGACGCGAGCTCGACCAGCCAGCCGCCGTCGGCGTACTCGCCAACGACACCGCGCGCGACTTTCAGGGCGAGGCTGGTTTTGCCGATGCCGCCCGGTCCGGTCAGGGTCACCACACGATAGGCGGACATGAGGTCTCGCACCCGCGCCACCGCCGCCGTTCGGCCAATGAGGCGGGTCACGGTTGCGGGAAAATTGGTCACCGGGGATTCGCCGTCGATCCGCCTCTGCTGCGGACCGATCGGAGGCTTGGCCGCGTCGTGCCGCCGGACGGTCCAGTCACCGAGCAGGCGATAGCCGCGGCGCGACTCGGTCTTCAGCAAAGTCCGGTACGGACCGAGCGCCTTGCGGACCGCCATCGCATGAACCTGCAGCGTGTTTTCCGTGACAATGGCACCTGGCCAGATGCGATCCATCAATTCGTCTTTGGTGACGATCTCGCCGGCCGACCGGGCGAGAACTTCGATGACCTCGAAAGCGCGTCCGCCAACCGGCACGGGTGACCCAAGGACCCGGAGTTCGCGACGGGCAAGGTCGATCTCGCACTTGCCCGAGGCGTGAACCAGCCGAATGCTCTCGTCAGGCATGTCCGCGGGCCACCATGCGGTTATTGCCACCTCGTCCGGAAGTCGGCCGACGGCGCCGTGATTGCAGCATACCGGCCGGGTCCCGGATAGCTGCCGGCAGCTTTCTGTCTCGACGCCTGCGCTGAAGTGGGAGGCACCCCCGGAATCGGTCGGCATTCATGTCTCGACCACGATCGTCAAATGCTGCCCTTCAAAGCCCGTGTTCACCGCGAAGCCCGCACGATATGCGCGAGCAGGTGAGCAGGTTTCGGGGCACTTAGGCGAATTCGTCGATGAGGCTGCGGGCGGTCTGTAGATCGGCGGTCCCGAAGCCCTCCGTGAACCTCCCAAACAACGGCACCAGCAGATCACGAGCTTCGACAATTCGTCCCTGTTCTCGCCGCAGACGCGCCAGACTGATCGCAGTTCGAAGTTCCCAGGACAGAACGTCCTGCCGGCGCGCCGAATCAAGCGAGCGTCGGAAACAGGCCTCGGCCGCACTGGCATCGCCAGCCAGCCGCAGCAATTCGCCCTTTACGCGGAGAAGTTCAGCCATGCACCAGCCGGCTTCGTCCTGTTCGCATCGCGCCAGCGTGTGCTCGATGATCGTGAGCCCAACCGACATCTCACCGACGCGGCCATGCGCAGCGGCCATGTCCGCGTAGAAGCCAATATACCGCATGTGGAATTCATCATAGGGCAGGTCATCAAGAGCACCATGAAGTACGGGCAAAGCCTCGCGGACCTCACCGCGCGCGATGAGCAGCATGCCCTTGAAGCAGACGCACCAGGCCTTCCAAATGTCCTCGGTATCCTTCGTCGTGTGCTCAAGCATCGTGATAAATCGCTCCGCGGCCGACAGATCGCCGGTCAGCAGCACAACCGGACACGCCGCCTGGGACAGTGCCAAACACAGCGATGTCGCGTGATCCGCCGCACTCGCCGTCTCTATCAGGGCATCGACCATACGCCGGGCTTGATCGGGGTATCCCTGAGCCCAGAGGATCCTGGACAGCGCTGTCCGCGCGACGATTCGTTGATCAAATTGAAAGCGGATGATATCGGACCGATTGAGGACAGCGTAGCGGTCAAGCATGAATTCAAGGTGGCGACGCGCGTTGGTGTGGTCGCCCAGATAGAACAGCGAGATGCCCACCATCCGATCGCTGATGAGCGAATTAGCCGGAACCCCTGATCTTACCGCAATATCCTTTACCTTTTCGGCGATCTCCAGAGCGGCCCGAAATGCGCCATTGTTGAAACGGTCAGACCACAATCCCCAAAGCGCGCGAATCTGATAATCCTTATCACCGAGCTTCTCAGCGAGTTCGACGACGTTGGACCACGCGTCATTCGCGTTCTGTCCAGGACCCTGCGTGTAAATCAACATAGCTCCCAGAGCGGCGAACAGCTGCATATCCCGGAGCGCGGTTCGACCTTCTCCTGTTGCGCCTACAGACAGAGCGCGTTCGACACGCTGCCGGCATTCCGCATTCAGCGAAAGGTGGGTCCATAACGGCAAGGCGGCAACCGTCAGCGCCACGCCAATCTCTGTGTCGCCAGCCAGAGAAAAAGCCCAGTCGAGAGCAAGTCGAAGGTCGTCGATATGGGCAGCGCGGGCGGCCAACCATTCGGACGTCGGCGGGTTGACGGCCTCCGTGCCGACTCTCTCCAGCCAGTACCGATAATACTCCGCGTGACACCGTTGGGTCCGCTCCAGCTCGCCGCTCTCAACCAGCTTCCGGAATGCGTAGGCGCGGGTCGTCTCCAGCAGGCGATAGTTCTCTGTTCCGTTGTTCACATCGAGCACAACGAGAGACTTCGAAACGAGGTTGGCGACGATATCGACCAACTCGGATGCCGTGAATTCGGCGGCGGACGCGACGGCGCATACCGCCTGAAACGTGAAACTTCCGGAGAACACGGCCATGCACCGCAGCGTCGCCTGCTCCGGCCCGGTCAGGAGTTCATAGCTCCAGTCAAGCATCGCCCGAAGCGTCTTATGCCGCGGCAGAGCTGTTCGACGACCACTGGTGAGCAGCGTGAAGCAATCGTCCAGGTGCGAGGCGATCTCCTGGATCCCAAGTGTCGCGACACGCGCCGCGGCGAACTCGATGGCGAGAGGGATGCCATCCAGGCGCCGACAGATCGCGGCAATATCCAAACAATCTTCTGCGCGCGGCGAGAAGTTCTCGTTTAACGCTGTCGTCCTTGCGATAAACAGCTGAACCGCACCGTGTCTGACGATAGTATCCGGCTCCTCGTCATGCTGGCGGGGCACGTCCAGCGGTGGAACGCGATAGACGTTCTCGCCGTCGATCCGCAAAACTTCGCGGCTGGTCGCCAGGATCGTGACGCGGGGGCACGAATGCACCAGCTTTTCCGCCAGATTCGCCGCGGCTTCGATGACGTGCTCGCAGTTATCCACGATCAGAAGAATCTCTTGATCACCGATCGCTCGTGCGACGACTTCAGCGGAAATTCCCCCGCCACCCAGCTTCAACCCGACCGCGCCGGCAACGGCCGAGGGAACAAGGGCGGGATCCGACAGCGACGCCAGCTCGACCAACCAGCCACCGTCGGCGTACTCGCCAACGATTCCGCGCGCGGCTTTCAAGGCGAGGCTGGTTTTGCCGATGCCGCCCGGTCCGGTCAGGGTCACCACACGATAGGCGGACAGGAGGTCTCGCACCCGCGCCACCGCCGCCGTTCGGCCAATGAGGCGTGTCACGGTCACGGGAAAGTTGGTCACCGGCGATTCGCCGTCGATCCGCCTCTGCTGCGGACCGACAGGAGGCTTCGCCGCGTCGTGCCGCCGGACGGTCCAGTCACCGAGCAGGCGATAGCCGCGGCGCGACTCGGTCTTCAGCAAAGTCCGGTACGGACCGAGCGCCTTGCGGACCGCCATCGCATGAACCTGCAGCGTGTTTTCCGTGACGATGGCACCGGGCCAGATGCGATCCATCAATTCGTCTTTGGTGACGATCTCGCCGGCCGACCGGGCGAGAACTTCGATGACCTCGAAAGCGCGCCCGCCAACCGGCACGGGTGACCCAAGGACCCGGAGTTCGCGACGAGCAAGGTCGATCTCGCACTCGCCTGAGGCGTGAACCAGCCGAATGCTCTCGTCAGGCATGTCCGCGGGCCACCATGCGGTTATTGCCACCTCGCTGAAGGCGACGATTCCTCCGGGAACCCGTCCTCCCGCGTCGTGCACAGGCGGGCGCGATGTTCCAGCGGCAACGGGTCCAGAACGTCGTCGCGCAAGGCACTGGTACGGGCGAGCGTCCCCGCTTCGTCGGCGCCCATCTGGCGCGAAAAGCCGACCGCATCCGCCGCGAGTATCGCCGCCAGCCGCTGTTCCATCGTCTCCCCGTCCACGACAAGTTAGGGGATTGTGGCGGGCGAAGAAATGGTGGGACCGCGTCAGGCGGCCGGCGCGTCGGAGGCGTCCTCGGTCCGCGCCGGAGCCATGGTCCGGCGGCACCAGGCAGTCAGGATCCGCATCATCTGGCGCGTGCCCCGGGTGCGCGAGCGCAAGGCAAGCCGGACCGGCTGGTGTTCGTCGGCGATAACGGCCCGTGGCACTGGTGCCTGGTGAAGGAGGTCGCCCCAGCCTTCGAAAAGGCCAGCGGCATCAAACTCGATTTCACGCTGCTGCCGATCGACGCGACCTGGCCGACGCCGGAGTTGCAACTGCGCAGCGGCATCTCGGCCGTGCTGCTGGGACAGCGCACCGCGAAGCAGGCGCGCGACATCGTGGCGGCGGACTGGCAGCGAAGCCTGCGCCGGGCCGGGATCAAGCCGGGGTAGCATCATCACGGAGATCGAGACCACGATGCCGGGTCTCCTACGTTCCGTGCTGGCGCGGCGCGGACGAAACGCATAGGTTCGCGGCGTGCCGCTATCGGGGACGAAACGACCGCCATGCTGAGCGATGCCCGCAACCGCCTGCTGACCGAGGTCGGGCCGGACAAGCCGATGGGCGTCCTGCTCCGCCGCTACTGGCACCCGATCGCCGCCGTCGCCGAGCTGGACGACACTCCCACCAAGCCCATCCGCCTGCTCGGCGAGGACCTGGTGCTGTACAAGGACCTCTCCGGCCAGTACCGGTCTGCTGGAACGGCGCTGCCCGCACCGCAGCGCCGACCTCTCCTACGGCATCGTCGAAACCTGCGGCCTGCGCTGCAATTACCATGGCTGGCGGTTCGATGCCTCCGGCGCCTGCCTGGAGCAGCCGTTCGACGATATCGACGCGCCGGAGATCAGGTTCCGCGACCAGATCCGCATCAAGGCCTACAGGGTGCAGGCGCTGGCCGGGCTGCTATGGGCCTATTTGGGGCCGGAACCGGCGCCGCTGGTGCCGAACTGGGAGCCGTTTACCTGGCGCAACGGCTTCGTCCAGGTCGTGTTCTCGGAGGTGCCGTGCAACTGGTTCCAGTGCCAGGAGAACTCGATCGACCCGGTGCATTTCGAGTGGATGCACGACAACTGGGGCAGCCGGTTGCGCGGCGGCAACGGCGCCTATGCGTCGCGTCACCTGAAGCTGGGGTTCGACGAGTTCGAGTACGGATTGGTCTATCGCCGCGTGCGCGAAGGCGGCGACACGAACAATCCGTTATGGACCATCGGCCGTGTCTGCCTGTGGCCGAACGCCCTGTTCACCGGCAACCATTTCGAATGGCGGGTGCCGATCGACGACACCAACACGCTTAGTGTCGGCTGGTTCTATACGCGCGTGCCGCAGGACCGCGAACCGTATGAGCAAACCCGTATCCCCTACTGGCACGCCCCGGTTTCCGACCCGCGTACCGGGCGCTGGATTACCAGCCACATCATGAACCAGGATTTCGTCGCCTGGGTCGGGCAGGGGGCTGTGACGGACCGGGGGCGCGAGCACCTCGGCCGCAGCGACCGCGGCATCATCATGATGCGGCAGCGGTTCTTCCAGCAGCTCGAAGCGGTTGCCGCGGGCGAGGAGCCGAAGGCGACCATCCGCGATGCCGAACTGAACCGCCGCGTGACGCTGCCGATCATCGGCCGCCGCCATCTGACCGAGGGCGCCACCCGCGCCGAGGTGAATGCCGGAGGCGCACGCGGCGAGGCCGTGCCGCGGCGCGAGTTCCCGTTCCTCGCCGGCTGGCCGGACGCGATCCGGCGCGACTATGAGGCGGCGATGGGCTTCACGGACGGCGCTGGACCATGAGCCTGCCGGTGCAATCGCCGTCCGCCTTGCGAGTGGCACCGGGCCTCGGTACCGACTGGCGGCTGTGGTTGCGGCGCGCGCGCGCCGGCGTGCGCATGCTCCTGTTCGGCCCGATGTACGCGATCTACCAGCGCCGGCTGCTGCGTCAGGTGGCGGCCGATCGTCCGCCGCGCCATGTCGGGTTGATCCTGGATGGTAACCGGCGCTGGGGCCAGCTTTGGGGTGTCGCGGATCCGGCACGCGTCTATACGCTGGGCGCGCACAAGCTGGACGCGGTGCTGGACTGGTGCGGCGAACTGTCCATTCCCGCCGTCACGTTGTGGGTGTGCTCGCCCGACAACCTGAACCGCGCGCCACAGGAAGTTGCGGGAATCCTGGCGGCGGTGGAGGCCAAGCTGAATCAGCTCGCGGTCGATCCGCAGATCCATCGCCGTCGCGTGCGGGTGCAGGCGATCGGCCAGACCGCCTGCCTGCCGTCCGGCCTGCGCTCGGCCATCCGTGCCGCCGAGGACGCCACCGCGGCCTATGACGCCATGGTGCTGACGATCGCCGTCGCTTACGGCGGCCGCGAGGAGATCGCCGACGCGGTGCGTGCCCTGCTGCAGGCGGCGGCGGCGCGGGGCGACACTCTGACGGAGGTGGCGGCGCAGGTGACGCCGGAGGCGATAAGCCGGCATCTGTATCTGCCCGCACCGGAACCCGACCTGATCATCCGCACGTCAGGCGAACTGCGGCTCTCCGGCTTCCTGTTGTGGCAAAGCGCCTACAGCGAGTTCTACTTCACCGACGTGCTGTGGCCGGCGCTGCGCAAGATCGACTTCCTGCGCGCGGTGCGGGCGTTCCAGCAGAGGAAGCGGCGGTTTGGGAAGTGAGGACGCTTGGGGTTGTTGACGTCGTGCGCGTTGGTGCGGCCTCGAAATAGCAAGCAAGCCAGAACGCCAGCGGTCCAGGACCATCTTCCCACAAACGAGACATCGGAGCGTATCGTCGGCTGTGCATTTCGGGTCATGAACGCTCTCGACATTGGCTCCCTTGAGAAGGGTCTACGAGAACGCACTGGCGCACGAATTACCCAAGACTGGTCTGCGTGTCCTGCAGCAGCAGCAGCCGATCACGGTCAGGCACGATGACATCAACGTTGGGGATTATACAACCGATCTTTTTGGTCGAAGGCACGGCTATCGTTGAACTGAAGGCGGTCTGGACCGCGTACATGCCGCGCAATGCATCAACTACCTGGAGGCATGGGACCTCCCGCGTCTGCCGGTTGCTCAACTTCCGCAAGCCACGGCTCGAAATCGAGCGGATTGCCAACTGATACCAAGCGCCGTTGACGGTGACTCTCCGTGTCATGGCCGTGCTTGGCGCGGCCACCCACGTCTCGCGGTGCTGCGAGCAGCAAAGACGTGGGTGACCGGGCCAAGCCCGGTCATGACACCGAGCCGATCGCCCCGCCAACATGGGTCAGCGTCAAGGGCGGTTGGTATGACCTGCAAGCGGCACGGCGCATCCGTGTTGGTTGCAATTCCTTGCGGTCCACGAGCCATGTCGCCACTGGCCGGGGGGCGTCGGATGCCTACGCGCCAGTCAGCGCCCGCGCCGCCAATTCCACGCATCGTTCGAACGTGGTCAGATCGCGCCAGCGATCCTCCGGCTCGCTTTCGGGCACCACCAGCATGCCCCCCGATCCAACGATGCCCCCTTCGATCATCAGGTTGTCGTAACGCTTGAATTGCTCGATCACCAGTCCGTCGCCGTCGCGCCATATGCCCCCCGGGCTGCCCGTCGCCACGCTGTGCTCCATGGCAAAGTCGAGGCTCCGGCGGGTGAACGGCACCGTGCAATTCGTGTAACCGAACACGATCCGCCCGAGCGCCCGCGCATAGCCCACTTCGTACACCGTGCCGACATCGGCACTCGGGCCGCGGAATGGCGTCAGGTTGGCGATCACCGCGTCGCAGCCTCGGATGTGAGCCTCGTTGCGCAAGGCGATGCGCTGCCATTCCGGGAGGCCGTCCCACGCCGCTTCATCCTCCACCACATCGAGCGGCGACACCGCCGTCAGCCCATGGCGAGCGCACACCGCCGCGCGGCGGCCCGCCCAGATGGCGGCATCGGGCAGGAACACGTCAGGACCGGCAAGATACACCCGGGCGATCATTCCTCTACGATACGCCAAGGCACCTCGATCACCACCACCCGCGGGCCGGCGGAGCGCACCATCGCCGCTTGCAACTGCCGCGCCCGGTAGGTGTACAGCAGGTAGTCCCACCATTTCACCTTCACCACCTCCGGGATCAGCACGGCAATCGGCCGATCAGAAAACGTCTGCTCCAGATCCCGCACGATCTTCAGCAGCGGTTCGAGGAACTGGCGGTACTCGGACCGCAGCACCACCAGTTTCGGCTCCGGCACGCCCGCCTGCCGGGCTGGGGCGGCGACGTTGCGCTGCCAGTCGCGGCGCAGCGTCGATTCGTTCTCGTCGCCCTCGGGCCCTTCCAGCGCGGACAGGTGCACCGCAAGCACGTCATGCGACAGCCGCATCGCGAAATGCAGCGCCTTGGCGGTGATGGCGTCCCAGCTTTCCATCGGCAGCATCACCGCCGGGGGCTGCTGATCTTGCAGGCGGAGCATCGGTCCATAGTGCAACTGCTGCTTGACCGTGGCGAAGCGGCGCTGGATGCCCTGCATCAGCAGGAACAACAGCGGGATCACCAGGATGGTGATCCAGGCGCCCTCGACGAATTTGGCGGCGATGATGATCGCCAGCGCGCCGCCGGTGGCGACGCTGCCCGCGCCGTTGATCCAGCGCTTGACCTGCACACGCTTGACCTGCCCGCGCTTCACTTGCACGCGGGGCGATCCCTGCCGGCGCAGCGCGCGCGTCCAGTGCATCGCCATGCCGGCCTGCGACAGCGTGAACGACAGGAAGGCGCCGACCGCGAATAACGGGATCAGCTTGTCGGTGATGCCGCCGAATGCCACCAGCAGCACGCACGCGGCAGCGGCCAGGAACAGAATGCCGAGCGAATAGACCAGGCGCCGCCCGGGCATGGCGAAGGAATGCGGCAGATACTCGTCGCGTGCCAGCAACCGGCACAGGCGTGGGAAACCAACGAAGCTGGTATTGGCGGACAGGCACAGCACGCACAACACGCTGCCGATGGCGATGTCGTAAATCGGGCCACGGCCGGCCAGCGCACCGGCGAGTTGCGACAGCACGCTCTGATAGCCGGGTTTGGTCTGGTCCATGGCGCCGATCGTATAGTCGTGCGCGAGCCATGCGATCGCCAGCAGCAGGAACCCCAGCAGCAGCACGATGCTGGTCAGCGTGCGGTGCGCGTGCCTGACCGAGGGGGCACGGAAGGCGCTGACCGCGTTGCTGACGGCTTCCACGCCGGTCATCGCGGTGCAGCCGCTGGCGAAGGCGCGCAGCAATACCCACAGGCCCACGGCCTGCGTGGCGGCCGGGATCGGCGGAGGATGCACGACCGGCGCCGGATGGCCGGCGATCGCCTTGCCCAGCCCGTAGGTCAGCAGCGCGATCCAGCAGACGGCGAACACATAGGTGGGAACGGCGAAGGCCAGCCCGGCCTCCTGCGTGCCGCGCAGGTTCAGCAGTGTGATGACGGTCAGCACCGCGAGGCAGAGCGGCAACGTCCATGGGTGCAGCGCCGGGACGGCGGAGGTCAGCGCGGCGATGCCGGCCGAGATGCCGACCGCGACATTCAGGATGTAGTCCACCATCAGCGCGGTGCCGGCGAGCAACCCGGCACGGGCGCCCAGGTTCTCGCTGGCGACGGTGTAGGAGCCGCCGTTGGTCGGATACGCCTCGATGGTCTGCCAGTAGGAAAAGAACAAAATGAGCAGCAGGAGGAGGACCGCGACGGTGATCGGCACGATCTGCGTCAGGCCGGCGACCCCCAGCGGCAGCAGGATCGTCAGCGAGGCTTCCGGGCCGTAGGCGGCGGAGGAGAGCGCGTCGAGGCCCATGGCGGGGACGCCCTCGACTTCGGTGATCTTCTCGCCGCTGACCTCGGTGTTGGAGAGGCGGCGGCCGAGCAATGCGGTGAGGACCGACATGCGGTGTCCCGGCTGTGTGGCAGCAACGTTCGGCCGGGGATTGTGGTGGCAGCGCGGCGGGCGGGGATTGCTCGCGCAGGTTTGTGGCGGCACCCCGAGGGTCTTATGCTGCCTGCACCATGGAACCCGCGCTCGTCCCGTATTCGCCCATCCTGCATCGTCCGCCGCTGCGCTGGCCGAATGGGGCTCGCGTCGCCGTGTGGGTGGTGCCGAACATCGAGCATTACGAGTACCTGCCAAAATTCGTGCGCACGCGCGACCCGTGGCCGCGCTCGCCGCACCCGGACGTGCTGGGTTACGGCGCGCGCGACTACGGCAATCGCGTCGGGCTATGGCGCTTGTTCGACCTGACCGATGCGTTCGGCATCCGCTGCACCGTCAGCCTGAACATGACGGTGATCCAGCACTATCCCGCCATCCTGGAAGCGATGGAGAAGCGCGGCTGGGAGTACATGTCGCACGGCATCTACAACACGCGCTATCACTGGGACTTTACGGAAGACGAAGAGCGTGCGGCGATGCTGGAAAGCCGCGCGATCCATCGTGCCCTGACGGGGCGCGAGCAACGCGGCTGGTTCAGCCCGGCGATCACCAACACGCTGCGCACCTTCGATCTGGCGGCGGAGTGTGGTTACGACTACACGGCCGACCTGTATCACGACGACCAGCCGTTCCCGCTGCGGGTGAAGGTGGGAAAACTGCTGTCCATGCCGTATTCGGTGGATCTGAACGACGTGATCCTGCACCGCCGCGGCGAGGAGGTGGGCGATTTCGTGCGCCAGATCCGCGACTACTTCGATACCGTCTATGCGGAGGGCGCCGAGCAAGGCCGCGTGATGTGCATCGCGCTGCATCCCTATTGGGTGGGTCAGCCGCATCGCATCCGCGTGTTCCGTCAGGCGCTGGAGTATATCCTGTCGCATCAGGGCGTCTGGCTGACCACCGCCGCTGAGATCGCCGATTGGTACAATGCTCAGCATTTGCCGGCGATCGAGGCCCACCTCGCGGCGCGGGAGGCGGCCAATGGTTGAATTCGTGCCCTCTAAAAGCCCGCCGACCGACGAGGCGCGAGCGCCGGGCATGGACCACGCGCACCATCCGTTCCGCGCACTGCCCGATGCACCGCGGTTCGCGTGGCCCGACGGCGCCCGCATCGCGTTCACGGTGACGCTGGTGCTGGACTATTGGGAACTGGAACCGCCCGCGGATGCCACTCCCGATCCACGTATCGTGTCGCCGTTGGGCAGCTTCTTTCCCGACTGGCTGACCTGGAGCCAGCGCGAATACGGTGCGCGCGTCGGCATCTTCCGTGTGCTGGATGCGCTGGACCGGTTCGGCGTGACACCCAGCGTGGCGCTGGGTTCGGCGGCCGTGCAGCGCTATCCGGAGCTGGTGGACGAGCTGATGCAGCGCAACGCGTGTTTCATGGCGCATGGCAGCCACGCCACTCGTCGTATCACCAGCCGCATGAGCGAGGCCGACGAACGCGCCTTCATCGCCGCAGCGCGCAATGCGGTGGCCGCGGCGGTTGGCGAAGCTCCGGCGGGCTGGTGTGGACAGGACTTCAACGAATCGGCTGTTACCCCGGCACTGCTGGCCGAAGCCGGATTCGCCTTCACCACCGACTGGCCGAATGACGATCTGCCGTACTGGCTCGGGCCATATGACGGCCGGCGGTTGCTGGCACTGCCGCCACAGCCGGAGTGGAACGACCTGGAGTGCATGTGGCTGCGGCGGGTCAGCGCTCCGCTGTGGGCCGACGGCATCGCCGAGGCCTTCGCCGTGCTGCACGAAGAAGGCGGCGGCGTATTGAACCTGACGCTGCATCCGTGGCTCGCCGGCCAGGCGCACCGCATCCGCTGGCTGCGCGAGGCGCTGGCGCGGGTGCTGGGCAAACCCGCGGTGTGGCGCACCACGACCGATGCGCTGGCGGAGGCAGTGAAGGCGCAGCTTGCGGGGCACGAATGATGCCGACCGGTCGTGACCGCCTGTCATGGCCACCTGTCATTGCAAGCGCAGCGAAGCAATCTCCCGCGAGTGATGCCGCAGGTGCACCACGCAAACCGCATTCTGCGTCGGCGCTTGCCTCAACAAATGGCTTCGGCTGGATTCCAATCTCCACAAATCGACGGGATAGAGCCCGATGACCGACCCAGCGGCATCGAAGGCTACGCGGAGCAAGCGGACACGCTGGTCCGGCAATATGAGAGCATCGCCTTTGCTATAGCGCGGCACCCTTTGCCGACGTGCACCGCGACGTCCTGCCGCTGATGCCGCCGCCAGCGGCACGGGTGCTCGATATCGGCGCGGGAACCGGGCGCGATGCCGCCGGCTTCGCCGCGCTCGGCTACCAGGTCACAGCCGTCGAGCCGACCGCCGCCCTGCGTCACCACGCCATGGCGCTGCACCCCTCGCCACAAATCGTCTGGCTCGACGACAGCCTGCCGGACCTGCCCGTCCTGTCCGGCCGTGGCGAGACGTTCGCGATCGTCATGTTGACCGCGGTCTGGTTCCACCTCGACCAGGACCAGTGGCAGCGCGGCATGCCGCGGATTGCCGCGCTTGTGAAGCCGGAAGGCCCGATGATGCTCTCGCTTCGTCACGGCCCGGTGCCCCCGAGGCGGCGCATGGTCGAGGTGACGCTGGCCGAGATCATCGCCCTCGTCCTACGGCAAGGCCCGCACTGCATCCGGCACTTCGAGCACCAGGATAGTTTGCTCAACCGTCCGGGCGTGTCCTGGGACCGGCTCGATTTTGCGCGCTCGCAAAGCGGTGGGTGAACGGCGCGGCACCGCTTGCGCATGGCGGCATTTTCACGCCGCCGCAACCGGAGGCGACGCACGTCGGCACCATGATCCCGCCCGGATGGAACCCCGCCGGCGCGAACTGCGTTGCGTCGTATCGCCGGTCAACCCATCGCCGGTGGCCGCTGCCTGAGCCAGTCGTCGACGCGGCCCCCGGTTGGACGTGCTTCATCGCGACTGCGCGGACGCATGCGGCATCGGCCGGTGCTGCCGCAGCGAACCGCAACAAGGCAGCAAACCATGGACCAAGGATGGACACAGCCGCCGGCCGCGCCGCACCCCACCGTCGCAGCCTTTCGCCCACCCGGCGCCGCATTCCGGCCCATTGTCGTCTTGTTGGGCGTGATCTGGTTGTTCAATGCCGGCTTCCAGTGCCTCGCCTGGGTCTGGCAGGCGCCCGCGGCCAACCCCGGCGCCGCCAAGGCCGGATTGCCGCTTGTCCTCGCCAAGGCGGTGGCGGCGGCGCCGGATTGGCTACACCCGGGGGTACTGGCCATCGCCAACGGCATCGATAACGTTGGCGCTCGCGGCATCGCCGTCGCCATGGTCGCGGTCGCGGTATTGCTGGGGCTGGCGCTGATCACCAACATCGGCCTGCGCTTCGCTGCCTGCTTCGGCGTCGCCTACAGCATTTTCTGCTGGGTGGCCCTGTGCGCGATGGGCGCCCCGTACGGGCCGGGACAGACCGATCCCGGCGTGTTCCCCGCCTACATGATCGCCTTTGTCTTCGTGCTGGCCGTGGCACCCGCCGTCGCTCCCCGGCGAACCGGCACCGGCCTGCCATCCATTTCTGTCTGGGCCATCGGCCGCGTGTTGTTCGCGTCGCTTTGGGCGTTCGATGCGGCGTTGAAATGGGAGCCGTATTTCCTCACGCATTTCATGGACCAGCTCACGCCGGCGGTGCAGGGACAGCCGCACTGGATCGCCGCCTACATCACCTTCGTGAGTCACGAGGTGCAGGCGATCGGACCGATGATCGTGGCGGTGATCGTCGCGATCATCGAAACCGGCATCGCCCTCAGCCTGCTGGCCGGATGGCTGCTGCGCGTGGTGGCGCCGCTGGGGTTCCTCTATTCGCTGGCGGTTTGGACGACGGCCGAGGGCTGGGGCGGCCCCTATACCACCTCCGGCACCGGCATCCGCGGCGACGTGATCGGCAACGCACTGCTCTACGCTGTCATCTTCATGTTCTTCATGGTCCCGGCGGCGCCGCGGCTATGGGAACGGCGGGTGCGGGCGGTCGCGGTGTGATCGCATCTCCATCGTCATGGCCGGGCTTGCTCCGGCCATCTACCGAAGGTCGATCGGGGAGCGCTCCGCCCGCGCGCGCAGCAGCCGATATTGCTCGACGGAACAATCCGCCAGCGCCTCATCCCGATTGCTCGGCAGGTCATTGTAGCCAATCGGGGTCTCAAACTGGGTCATTGTGAAATCGATCCGCCTGCCGTCCACCAGATTGTAGAAGTGCCAAGTCCCATTCACGTCGGTCTTCAGAATCCGGCCGCCAGGTTCGTCGTGCACGACCGGCGCTGTCACGCCGCATTGGCCCGATGCGGGCCTGTCCGGACACCAGTGCCGCCGGGTTTCCGTCGACCAGGACCGCCGCAGCCGCTCATAGAGATTGAGCAGATGATCAGCGCCCGCGGTCATTTGGTTCCTCCCGCGGTGGACCCGCCATCCGGCCATTTGAGCGCTGCATCCAGGAAATCGATCGCCCGCGGCCAACTGTCCTGTCGTGCCGCTGCGTTGCCGGCCGCCGTGCCGCCCAGAATCGTCAGGCTGCGCGTGCTGATGAGGGCTGCGGCGTCGGCCGGCAGCGGCGGTCCGAACGCGAAGTGTCCGGCGTCTGGGTAGGCCAGCACCTGCACGGGATATTTGAATCCTTTGGCCGTTAGCCGCGCCTCCGCCTGACGCGCCATCGGGCAGGAGGGCCATAGTCTATCGGCCTCGCCACAGACCAGCATCACCGGCCCGTTGATTTGCTCGACCCGAATGACCGCGTCCGGATGCTTGCCAAGTGCCGTCAGTCCCTCGGCATAAAGGTCAAAGACCGAGGTGAACCGGCCCCCGCCATACGGCAGGTCCGGCAGGGGTTCTCCCGCCAAGGTGAATGTGGAGGGCGGCTGCGTGATGCTTGGATCGACGCCCGGCCAGACGACGCTCGATGGTGCGGCAGCCACCACCGCCTTGATCTCGGGATAGTGGGACGCAATCAACAGCACCGCCTCGCCGCCGATCGAGGTGCCCATGATGCCGATCCGTTTTGGATCGACATCGGGTTGGTTTTGCAGCCAATCGATCGCGGTCTTGAAGTACTCCAGCGGAATGGCGGCAAGACGGCGCGACTGGCCGGGGGCGTCAAAATACGACACTTGCAGCGCGACGAAGCCATGCGCGGCGAGCAACCAGGCTTCCCAGCCGGCCCCCTGGTTAAGGCCGCCCTCGGAACCGCCCAACACGATCATGGCCGGCAGCCGGCCCCGCGCGTCGGTTGGCTTATAGAGATCGGCGACGAGGCCATTCGCCGTCACCGCCGTCCGGGCCGGTTCCGCGTTGGCCGTTGCAGCAGGCGCCGGCTGCATGCCGGCACGCAGGATCGCGAACGCGATCAGCACGGTCGTGATCAGACGCCCATGCCACCGAACCATCGCTATCCAAGCTCCGTCGTGCGCACCTTGACCTCGCCATGGAGCGTGCGATGGACCGGGCATTTGTCGGCAATCTCCATCAGTCGCGCGCGTTGCTCGGCGTCCAGTATGCCATCAAAGGCGATGCCGCGTGCGATCTCGTCGATCTTGCCGTCTCGGGTTTCACAATCGGCGCAGTCCTGCGCGTGGATCTTGCGATGGCTCAGCATCACGCGGATCCTGGCGAGCGGCCAGCCCTTGCGGTCGGCAAACAGCCGCAGCGTCATCGACGTGCAGGCGCCGAGCGCGGCCAACAGCAGATCGTACGGGTTTGGGCCGGAGCCCAACCCGCCATCCGCGACCGGCTCATCGGCCAGGAACCGGTGCGGCCCGGCGGTGACAAACTGTTGCAGGCGGCCGTTGCCGGTTTCCTCCACCATAACGCTGGCGGAATCAGTCGCTGTCGCCACTGGCCCCGCCTCTGTCCCAGCCACTGGCCCCGCCTCTGTCCCCGCCACCAGCGCCGCACCAAGATAGCGCGAGGACCAGGCCGCCAGCATCGTCGCCGCGTATTCCGCATCCGTGCGATTATCGAGCAGGTGACTGGCGCCGGGCAGCGAGATGAAACTCTTGGGATGGCGCGCCGCGTCGAAGATCTGCCGCGCGTTGTCGATGCCAACTGTGGCGTCGGTCGGCGCGTGCATCACCAGCAGCGCCTTGCCCAAATGGTGGATCGACGCGGCGGGATCATGCGCCCGCAGGTCATCGACGAACTGCCGCTTGATGGTGAAGGGACGGCCGCCGAGCGAGACCACGGCCTCGCCGCGCGCCTCGATCTCCGGCAGTTGCGTGGTGAGCAGGTGCAGGACGTGGCCGGGATCGAATGGCGCGCCGATGGTGGCGACCGCGCGCGCCTCGGGGATCGACGCCGCGGCAGCCAGCACCGCCGCGCCGCCGAGGCTGTGGCCGATCAGCAGCCGCGGCGCCATGCCTCGAGTGCGCATGGCGTCCGCCGCGGCCATCAGGTCCTGCAGGTTGGAGCTGAAATTTGTGTTTGCGAAGTCGCCGTCGCTGGAACCGAGGCCGGTGAAGTCGAAGCGCAGCGTCGCGATGCCGCGGACGGCGAGGCCGGCGGCGATGCGGCTCGCCGCCACCACGTCCTTGCCGCAGGTGAAGCAGTGCGCGAACAGTGCGGTGGCGAGCGGCGGGCCGTCCGGCAAGTCAAGCCGCGCGGCGAGGTTCTGTCCGTTCTGCCCGGTGAATTGCCAACGCTCGCTGCGCATGATGTTGCCCCCGTGCCGTTGGTGTCCTGACAATTTGCGCGACCTTCGCCTGCGTGCGGTGCAATCGGTCACTGCCGCCAGTCTGTCACTGCCACCAACCTGCCGCCGGTGTAGCCTTGCCGAAGCAACGCCTGGATCGCTCCGCCCGCACCGTGCTTCGGCCGGTAGCCGTTGGCAACAACCTGTCATTGCCAACAACCTGTCATTGCCAACGACCTGTGATTGCCAACAATCTGTCATTGCGAGCGCAGCGAAGCAATCTCCCGAAGACCATGCACGTCACTCGCGGGGAGATTGCTTCGCTGCGCTCGCAATGACAGATTGTTGGCAATGAAGATTCATGTCGCAGTGTCAGGATCACGGCACTCGAACTTCGCGGTCGAGCATGGATTTCTTGTGTCTTTGCTCCGCAACTTTGAAACGAGGCGACCATGACGCTCACGCCAAAAATGGCGCTTGCCGCCGTCGCGGGGACGCTTGCTTACCTCTTGCTCGCCATCGTCGGCGAAGGCGGGTTCGCCGTTTTCTTCTCCGATCCGGCCCGGATCGCACTCACGATCGTGCTCTTTGCACAGGTTGGTGCGGCGCTGTTCACCCGTGGCAACCTCAGCTCCGGTGAGCAGGAGGACCGTTCCAACCGCTGGGTCCTCGCGGTCTTCGCGGTGCTCGGTCTGCTGGCAGGATTCCTGCCAGCCTACACGGAGCGGGTCGGATTTTGGACCTTCGGCGGTGAGGGCGTTCGCTGGCTCGGCGTCCTGCTGTTTGCCGCCGGTGGGGCGTTGAGGATTTGGCCGGTCTTCGTCCTTGGCGGGCGCTTCAGCGGGTTGGTCGCGATCCAGTCCGGGCACAGCCTGGTCACGACGGGCGTTTATCGCTTCATCCGCAACCCCAGCTATCTCGGCATGCTCGTGGGTGCCCTGGGATGGGCGTTCGCGTTTCGCTCGGGGGTTGGGGTCTTGCTCACCGCCCTGCTTGTCCCGCCGCTCGTTGCGCGCATCCGTGCCGAGGAGGCGCTGTTGCGCGCGCATTTCGGTAAGGAATATGACGCCTACTGTGCCAGGACGTGGCGGCTCATTCCGGCAGTTTATTGACCTTGGTCCGCGTCGCCGCGGTACCGGCGCGACGGTACCGGCGCGACGCCCGGATCGTGCGCGGCAAGACGGGTGCCGGGCCGGGCGAGTGACGGACGATCAATATCCTCCGCCACCTCCGCCGCCACCGGCGCCTGCGCCACTCAAACCCAGGGACGGTGATTTGTTGTTGTGCGCCTGCTGGGGATCGCCAGCCGTCGAACCAGGATTTGTGCAGGCAGTGAGAGCCAGAACGGCGCTTGCCACAAGCAGCAACAGATTGTTGCGCATTTAGTCATCCTCCGGATCGTTCCATGGTCTTCGCGACCGCGACATCTGCGTCGTGCTCGGAAGCCTGTAGTGGAAGACGACGTGTCGGCAGGTTTATTCCCTTGAGTTGAAGCGGACATTTCCCCCGCATCGCCTGCGCTGCTCCGCATCGCTCGTCGAGAATAGTTACGCCATCGCTCGTCGAGAATAGTTACGCCGTTTGGCGTTATTTGGCGTCAGTGTGCCGCGTCCGGATCCGCCGCCTCCGGCAAATCAGCGTTGAACCGAAGTTGTCAAAGATTACCCTCACCGACCTTCAAACGCCTCGCGCTCGAATCCCAGAAGATCGGCGATCTTCTCGATCGTGACGTCCGGCTTGCGGTATTTCGCCTCCACGCCGGGCTCCAGCGCGTAGTGGCCCTGGCGGGGGAAGACCGTGGTCACCCGGTCGCCCCAGGCTTCCTTCAGCGCCTGCAGGATCCACAGCTTGTCGTCGATCATCACATAGTGCCGCGCGGGGAACAGCCGTTCGACGTCGTCGAGCGATTCTTCCTTGTGGACGAAGATCAGCACGTTGTTGGCGAAGGTGCGCCACAGGCCGGCGCGTTCGACCTTGCGTGGCTGGAACGCCGCGTCGCCGTCGGAGAGGATGACGGTGGTGGCCCATTGCTGCACGTGTCGCACCGCGTCCAGCGCGAACGGATACACCCGCGCGGCGAATGGATAGTCGGCCATCCAGTTGGCGATGCGGAGCACGCGGGGATCGTGCAGGTCCTCGATGCGGTAGCGCTGCAGTGCGCCGAGGTAGTCGGAGTAGCCCATCTCCGCGCGCAATTCCTCGAACAGCGCCCAGTACCGGTCGCGTGCCTTCTCGCCGAAATGCTGCTCCAGGTGCGTACCGAGGTCGCGCTGGATCTGGTCGTTGTCCAGCAGCGTGTTGTCCACATCGAACAGGAAAACGAGGTCATGCATAGCTGCGCCGATACCTTCCTTCGGAAGCCCACGTGTTGATCGCGCCCCGGAGCAAAGTTTCCGGGGCGTCGGAATCCTCCCAGTCCAGGCCGACGGTCAATACCTGCACTTGTGCGCGTATGGCAGGGGACAGGCGGACGGCGTCCTTGGCGGTGGTGACTGGCAGCGCGTCCAGGCGCGCGGCGTCGGCCAGCAGGGAGTTCGAGCTCGGCCTGACTGTAGCGGTGGTGGTCGGGGAACGGGCGCCGGGCGACGACATCGGCGCCGGTTTCGGCCAGCGTGGCAAAGAACTTCTGCGGCATGGCGATGCCGGCGAAGCCCAGCACGCGGTGCCCCGCCAGGGCGGCGGCTTCGGGGCCGGGCATCAGGCGGGCACGGTGCACGGGCAGGGCAGGGGGGAGGATCGCCAGCGCACCGGAGGTGTCGGGACCGATCAACACCGCGGCCTGGCAGCGGGCGGCGGCAGCGGCGGCCGGCTCGCGCAACGGGCCGGCGGGGAAGACGCGGCTATTGCCGAAGCCCGTCGCCCCATCCACCACGAGGAGAGCCAACCGCTTCTGCACGCCCGGGTTCTGCAGGCCATCATCCATCAGCACCACCTCGGCACAGGCCGCCAGCGCCGCCTGGGCGCCCCGCGTGCGGTCGGCGCTGATCCAGGTGGGGGCGACCGCAGCGTGCAGCAACGCCTCGTCGCCGACCAGTATGGCGGAATCGTCCGGTTCCACCCAGTGCAGCCCGCGCGCCGAGCCCCCGTAACCGCGCAGCACAAGGTGGACGCCCCAGCCGCGCGCCGTCAGTCGCCGGGCGAGATCGAGCGTGACGGTGGTCTTGCCCGCCCCGCCCAGGGTGGCGTTGCCGACACAGATCACCGGGACGGGGCAGAACCAACCCTGGCGGCGGAGGCGCAGGGCTGTCACGGCCGTGGTGACGGCGGCGAGGGGCGAGAGCAAGTGGGGCAGCAGCCCGTCCTGCTGCCACCAGCCAGGGGGGGCTGCGTTCACCGCGGCGGCGCAGACGACAAATGCGGGGGGGACGACGCCAGAAGTCCCAGCAGCGCCTCGGCCGTATGCCCTGCCAGGTCGCTCTGCCGCTCCAGCGCAGCCAGCGCGCGGGACCCCATCGCGTCGCGCTCGGCCGGGTCCGCCAGCATGCCGGCGACGAACCCTGCCAGTTCCTCCGCGTCGGCCACCGTCGCCGCCGCTTCGGCCTTGCGCAGCAGCGCGACATGCGCGTCGAAATTCCCGGTGTGCGGCCCGACCGCAACGGCACAGCCGAGCCGCGCCGGCTCCAGTGGATTCTGCCCTCCGCCAGGGGCGATCAGGCTGCGACCGACAAAGGCAATCGACGACAACCGATACCACAGCCCCATCTCTCCCAGCGTATCCACCAACCAGAGTCCCGGCCGTCGGCGGCGGGCCCTCGCCCCGCGCGCGCCGCGTCACCGGGCAGTGGCGCGGCCTCCGCGGCCAGAGCGGCTCCGCGCTCCGGATGGCGTGGCGCCAGGATCGTGAGCAGGCCGGGATGGCTGGCGGCAAGCTGGCGATGGACGGCGAAGATCAGCGCTTCTTCGCCCGGATGGGTGCTCGCCGCCAGCCACACCGGCCGGTCCGCCATCATCGCCAGCAGCCGCGCACGCTCTGCCGGATCGCACGGCAGCGGCGGCGCAGCGAATTTCAGGTCGCCGGGCGCTTCCACGCATCGCGCGCCGAGTGAGCGCAGACGCCCGGCGTCGGCCTCGCTGCGGGCTTGGATCCGAGCGAACCCGCCCAGCAGAGCGTGCGCAAGCCCCGGCGCACGCTTCCAGCGGGCGAAGCTGCGGGGCGACAGGCGGGCGTTGATCAGCATCAGGGGAACATTTCGCGCGTGACAGGCGGAGAGCAAGTTGGGCCACAATTCGCTTTCCAGGAAGGCTGCCGCGTCCGGTCGCCAATGGTCGAGGAACCGGGCCGCCCAGGCCGGCACGTCCAGCGGCACGAACCGGTGCAGCACGCGGGCCGAGTGCTCGGGTGTCAGCCGTTGGCCGAGCAATCGTGCCGCGGTGACGGTGCCAGTGGTGAAAAGAACCGTCAGGTCGGGCGCGCGGGCGAGCAGTTGGGCCAGGACCGGGAGGACCGAGGTGGTCTCGCCGACGCTGGCCGCGTGCAGCCACAGCAGGCGGCCGGGTGGACGCGGGGTGGGATCAATGCCGCGGCGCTCGGGCAGGCGGCCTGGCGCCTCCTTCCCCCGCGCGAGGCGGACTCGCAGCATAAGCCGCAGTCCCGGCGCGGCGATGGAGGCCGCGCCTGCCCAGACCCGGGCCAGATGGCTCATGGCGAATGGCTCATGGCGGATGGCTCATGGCGAATGGTTCACCGGGCGCACAGCCGGTCGGCCTGCGCCGCGGCGGCATCCAGCGCATCGGCGATCAGCGGCACGGCTTCCTGCCAGCCGTCACGCGGCACCGGGATGACGGGGTGGCAGACGACGACGCCGTGGCCGAAGGGCCGAGGGATCACCATGCAATCCCAGCTTCGCAGGATCCAGTGGCGGCTGGTCTGCGCGGCGCAGGGCAACACCGGAGCGCCGGACAGGGCGGCGAGCTGTGCCACGCCGGGGGCGGCGACCCTGCGCGGGCCGCGCGGGCCGTCCGGAGTGATGGCGATGTGGTCCCCTGCACGGAGCAAGTTGAGCAAGTTGCGGATGCCTGCCGCGCCGCCGCGCGAGGACGACCCCAGCACGACAGTCACCGCGAAGCGGCGCAGCACCGTGCCGATGAACTGCCCGTCGCGGTGGTGGCTGACCAGGACGTGGATGCCGGCGCGGGAGCCGGCTGCCTCCGGCAAGCGTCGCACCATCACCCAGAGGATGGGCATCAGCGGCAGGCGTTCATGCCAGAACGCGGCCACGACGGGGGCACGCGTGGCGTGGCGGACGAGGTGCTCGGCGCCTTCCAGGTGCCAGCGCGTGGTGCGCAGGGCGAAGGCGAGGTACAGGCCAAGCAATCGGGCCAGCAGCGTCTGGGCAGCCGGATGCCGCAGCAGTCGGATCATTGTGCGGCGCGCGGTAGCATGGGGCCGGGGGTGGGGGAAGGTTGGTGCCGCTGGGTGGGGGCCGGGGATGGGGGAAGGTCGGTGCCGCTGCTTCCTGCGGTGTGCCAGGGTGTGTCAGTCGGTGTTGTTGCCCCGCGGCGTCAATCGGTGTCGTCTTCCTTGGTCGCGGGCCCCTGCTCGCAGCCAATGGCCGCCGTCGCAGCGGGTTCGGGAAGCGTGGCACGTAATCGCGCACGCAGGCGCGCCGGTCGCCATGAAGCATTGGCCGGTGGGTGGTGATGCAGACCAAGACCAGGTCGTCCGGCACCAGGCGGTCGGGCGCGATTTGGGTGTACGCAAGGATCGGGTCCGCGCGGATGACGGCAAGGTGGCAATGATAGGATGCGTCGTTGCGGTAAGCGGCGACCAGGCGCCCCTCGGCATTCTGCCACGACGGCTTGTCCTCGCCACACCGGCGAATCTGCCGGCTCCTCGCCATACCGGCGAAACGGCAGGGGCAACAAGCTTTCGCACAGGCGGCACGCGGCGGTCGGCTCCCTCGGGCAGACGAGGCTTGTCCGTGCCCCCTCAGCCATGTCATTTTGATCCGCTCACAAATCGGTGATCGCCACCCCATGAACGCCCCCGTCTCCGCCCTGTGCGACTGCGGCAGTGGCTTGCGGGCCGTGCGCTGTTGCAACTTGCAGCTCGGCGCCCTGCCGCCCGCCGCCGCCACGCGCCACCTGGTGCCGCTGGTGGAGCGCGCGCTTCAGGCGCACCGCCAGGGCGCCAACGAGACCGCCGAACGGCTCTGCCTGGACGTGTTGGAACTGGCGCCCGACCGGCCTGGCGCGCTCTCCGTGCTGTATGAAATCCGCAAGGCCCAGGGCAAGGCGCGCGCGGCCGAGGCGCTGATCCGCCGCATCGTCGCGCTCGACCCCAACAACCTTGTCGCCACCAACGAGCTGGCGCTGATCCTGCTCGGCAAGGGCAGCCTGGCCGAGGCGGAGTTGCACGCCCGCAACGCCATCCGTATCGCCCCGGAAAACCCGCAGGCGCACAACCTGATGGGCATGATCATGACGGAGGCGAACCGGCCGCAGATTGGCGAATATCACTACCGCCGCGTGCTGGACCTCGGCGGCCAGCGCGATCCCATCCTGCTCGCCAACCTCGCGTGGAATTTGAAGAACCAGGGCCGCATGGAGGAGGCACGCACGCTCTACCAGGAATCCGCCGCCGCCGCGCCCGACATCCGCCAGACGCTGCTTGGCTTTGCGCGGCTGGAGGAAGCCGACCGGAAATTCGACGCCGCGGAGCAGGTGCTCGATTCAGATGGGGCAGCGCTTTCCGAACGACCCGGCGGTGCGGCTGACGCGGGCGGTGCTGCTGGGACGGCAGCGTAAGTACGACGAGGCGCTGGCGCTGATCGACTCCACCATCAGTGGAGACGCCAGGCTCGGCCCCAACGAGTTGCTGGAGAAAGGCCGCTTGCTCGACCAGTCCGGCCACTACGACGAAGCCTGGGCCGCTTTCGCCGAAGGCAAGCGGCTGGCGCGCGAGCTGTCCGGCCAGGCGTACCTGGATGCGGCGGCGCAGCAGCAGATCGACCGGCTGCGCACCTTCTTCACCGCCGGCCGGCTGCGGCTGATCCCGCGCGCCACGGTGCGGTCCGATGTGCCGCAGCCGATCTTCATCCTCGGCTTCCCGCGATCCGGCACCACGCTGGTGGAACAGACGCTGTCGGCGCATCCCGAAGATCGCCGCCGGCGACGAGCTGCCGCTGATCCACGAGATCACCGCCATCATGCCGCGCATGCTGGCCAGTCCGCTCGGCTATCCCGAGGCGCTGGCGGAACTTTGGATGGGCGACCAGCGCGAGGGTCTCGACAACCTGCGCGACTACTATTTGCAGAAAGTCCGCCAGATGGGCGTGCTGCGCCGCGGCGCCGCACGTTTCACCGACAAGATGCCGCTGAACGAGACGCATCTCGGCCTGATCGCGCTGCTGTTCCCGGAGGCGCCGCTGATCCACGTGCTGCGCCATCCGCTTGGACATCATGGTGTCGGCGTTTTCCAACGCGTTCACCCATGGGTTTTATTGCGCGTCCGATCTGCCTACCGCGGCGAAGCATTACGTGCGCGTGATGGACCTGGTGCAGCACTACCGCGGCGAGATGACGCTGCGCTATCTGCCGATCCGCTACGAGGACATCGTCGTGCGACCAGCAGCAAAGCGTCCGTGCCATGCTGGATTTCGTCGGCGAGAAATTCGACAAGGCCTGTCTGACCTTCCACGAGAACCGCCGCTATGCCCGCACCGCCAGCTACGCACAGGTCGCGGAGCCGCTGTACGACCGCTCGGTCGGGCGCTGGAAGCACTATCGCGCCCATCTGGAGCCGGTGATCCCGGTGCTGCAGCCGGTGATCGAGCGGCTGGGCTACACGCTGGACTGACCGTGCGCGCTGTCATGGTGCCCCCTGTCATTGTGCCCCCTGTCGTTGTGCCCCCTGTCATTGTGCCCGCCTGTGCATGGCGGGTCAGCCGCCAGGCCGGTGGTCAACTCGCAATGACAATGATCCGTTCGTCCCTCACAATGACCACGAGCTGATGGAATCACCCACCCCGGCACCGCACGTCCTGGCGCCAGGCAGCGTGCCGGTGCCGCTGTCTGACGTATTGCGAATTTGCAACGAATATGAACGCGCGGGCCGCCTGGCGGACGCGACGCGGCTGCTGGACTGCATCCTGGACGCGTCGCCCAACCAGGGCGACGCGCTGCATCTGTCCGGCATCGTCGCGTTCCGCCTGGGCGATCCGGCGAAGTCGCTGGCACTGATGCAGGCATCGCTGCGCTACGGCATCGACACGCCATTATATTTGCGGAACATTTGTGAAGTGTACCGCACGCTGGGCCGTCTGGACGAAGCCCTGACCACAGCGCGACGCGCGACGATGCTGGCGCCGGCCGATCCGCTGTGCCTGCACAATCAGGCCATCATCCACTACCACCGCGGCGAACTGGACGCCTGCCTCGACTGCGCTGGCCGCGCGCTGCGCATCGATCCCGGCATGCCCGGCGCCCATTTCGTCCGTGCCGAGGCGCTGTTGCAGCGCGGCGACATGGCGGAGGGGTGGGAAGAGTACGAATGGCGCTTCCGCATCGGCGGCGCCGCGCCGCTGATGCCGCCGACCGACAAGCCGCAATGGGACGGTGCGCCGCTGGACGGGCGCCGGCTGCTGCTGATTGCCGACCAGGGCTTCGGTGATGCCATCCAGTTCTGTCGCTACATCCCCTGGGCCGAGGAACGGTGCCCCGACATCGCCCTGGCCTGCAGCGCGGAACTGGCGCCGCTGCTGCGCCAGATCGCGCCGCGCGCGCGGACGTTCCAGCACTGGCAGGATTGCCCGGACTATGCCGCATTCGCCGCACTGACCGGCCTGCCGCGGCTTGCGAAGACAAGGGTGGAGACGGTGCCCGCGCCGATCCCCTATATGCACGCCGATCCCGCGCGTGTTGCGGTATGGAAACAACGGCTGGACGGGCTGGTGCCCTCCGGCTTCCGCCGCATCGGCGTGATCTGGGCCGGGCGCGCCGACGCACAACAACGACCGCAACCGTTCGGCGCTGCTGACGGACTTCCTTCCGATTGCCAATGTGCCGGGGATCGCGTTGCTCGCGTTGCAGAAGGGGCCGAAGACGGGTCAGGCGGGGCAATATTACGGCCGCGCGCCGCTGATCAATGTGGGGGCGGAGATCCAGGACTACGATGATACGATGGCGATCCTGGAGAACATCGAACGATTGGTGACGGTGGATACCTCGGTGGCGCATCTGGCAGGTGCAATGGGCCGGCCGGTATGGATCATGCTGCCGAAGGCGCCCGACTGGCGCTGGCTGCTGGAGCGGGAGGATTCTCCCTGGTACCCGACGGTGCGACTGTTCCGGCAAAGCGAGGTGCGGAAGTGGGATGACGTAGCGACGCGGATCGCGGAGTCTCTGCGGAAGGGGTGACGGAGGGCCCTGGAGTTGTGATCGTGACGCTTCAACGCCGACGGCGAACTCTGTCATTGCGCGTTGACCACCGGCCTGGCGGCCGACCCGCGGCTGAACGAAACCGCTCGCGGCGAGGGAATTCGCCCTCCCCTTGTGGTAGGGGCTAGGGGGAGGGGAGGGGCAAGAGTCACATCTCGACCCCTCCCCCTATCCCCCCCCACAAGGGGCCACAAGGGGAGGGGGGGCTTCCTAATGGGAGGAACAAACCAATGTCAGAATTGCCCGTGACCTTCGCGTGCGGACTCTACGACCGAGTGCTGCCGCTCTACACGAAGGAAGTTCGCCCGGCCGGCATCGACCTCAATTTCATCGTCCTGAACGATCCGCGCACGATCTTCGACCGCATGGGCGGCGGACTGGAATTCGACGCCGCGGAATTCTCTGGCTCCGAGTACATTGCACGCCATGCCGCCGGCAATTCTCCATTCGTCGCCTTGCCTTTCTTTCCATCGCGCGTGTTCCGCCACAGTATGATCACGGTGAACCGGCGCTCCGGCATCAAGACCCCGAAGGACCTGGAAGGCAAGCGGGTCGGCACCGCGCTATATACCCAGACCGCCGCGGTCTTCATCCGCGGCATGCTGCAACACGACCATGGAGTTGACCTGTCGAAGATCCATTGGGTGCAGGGTGCGCTCGATCATGCCGGCAGCCATGGCCATCCCTCGGTGCCGCCGTTGCTGCGGCCGGTGGACATCACAGTGGCGGACCCATCCAAATCACTCAGTGAGCTGCTGGAGGCCGGCGAGATCGACGCCATTGCTGCCACCGGCGTGCCCGCCGCAATGCGCCACAACCCCGACATCGTTCGCCTGTTCCCGAACTATCGCGAGCTGGAACAGGACTATTACCGGCGCACGGGGATTTTCCCGATCATGCATCTGGTGGCGATGCGCCGCGACTTGCATGAGAAGCATCCGTTCGCGGCAACCAGCCTCTATGCAGCGCTGAGGCAATCGAAGCAGCGCGCCTGGACGCTGGCACGCAACACCGGTGCGCTGCGCTACATGCTGCCGTGGATGACGGCCGAGCTCGACGAGATCGACGCCGTGTTCGACGGCGATCCATGGCCTGACGGCATCGAGCCGAACCGGCGGACGCTGGAAGCGCTCGTCACCTACATGCACGAGCAGCACATGATCCCCGCGCCGATCCCGATCGAGGATCTGTTCATCAAGACCTACGGCCCCAACTGAAAGACCTACGGCCCCAACTGAAAGGCGTGTCATGAGCGAGCGTGATGAAGCCCTGCGCAACCTGGTGATCGGCAATCGCATCCTGGCGCATCAGAACGTCGTCGATGCCTATGGCCATATCAGCGTCCGCCACCCCACCAACCCCGACCATTTCTTGCTGTCCCGGTCGCGCGCCCCGGAACTGGTGCAGGCGGCGGACATCATGGAGTTCAGGCTCGACGGCACGGTGGTGGGCGACGACCGGCGGCCGCCCTACCTTGAACGCTTCATCCATGGCGGGATCTACGAAGCGCGCCCCGACGTGAATTCCGTGGTGCACAGCCACGCCGAGGAGACGCTCCCCTTCGGCATCACCAACGTGCCGTTGCAGCCCGTCATCCACGTCGCCAGCGTGATCGGGCCGAGCGTGCCGGTGTGGGACATCGCGGAGAACTTCGGGGACGACACAAACCTGCTGGTCGTCAACGCTGACCAGGGCCGCGACCTGGCCCGGCGCATCGGCCAGCACCAGGTGGCGCTGATGCGCGGCCACGGCTTCGCCGCGGTGGGTGCGACGATCATGGATGTGGTGCGGGTGTCCGTCTATCTGCCGGTGAATGCGCGCGTGTTGACCGCCGCAATGCGGTTCGGCCCGTTCAAGCCGCTGGCGCCGGGGGAGATTGCTAACCGCGCCGCGTTCAACCCGCGCTCGGCCGCGGGCTGGCGTGCCTGGGAGTATTGGGCGCGCCGTGCCGGTGTTGGAGATCTACTCGGCGAGATGCCGTGACAGGCGTTCGACCGTTCCCTGTCATTGCGAGCGCAGCGAAGCATTCTCCCGGAGAGTTCGCACGTCACTCGTGGGAGATTGCTTCGCTGCGCTCGCAATGACACTTCTGGGCGGGCACCCGCATTAGAGTCGGAGCGCTGCGATCGTCTTACCCCTGGCAATCCCCTGGCAATCCCCCCAGGGGCCGTCTCTGGACAGCCAAACCCGCCTTACCTAGAACCCGCGCGAAGCGGAGGTGACGCACATGGACAAAGAAGCGGCGACGGCCGACACCCTGACCGACGGCTTCCACCTGGCCGTGGATGCCATGAAGCTGAACGGCATCGATACGATCTTCGGCGTGGCGGGCATCCCCATCACCGAGCTGTGTCGCCTCGCGCAGGAGGAAGGCCTGCGCTACGTCGGCTTCCGCCATGAGCAGCAGGCGGCGAATGCGGCGGCGATCAGCGGGTTCCTGACGCAGAAGCCGGGCATTTGCATGACCGTCTCCGCGCCCGGCTTTCTCAATGGCGTGGTCGGGCTGGCGAATGCCACGACCAACTGCTTCCCGATGGTGCTGATCAGCGGCTCGAGCGATCGCGCGATCGTCGATCTCGAGCAAGGCGATTATGAAGAGATGGACCAGTTGAACGCGGCGAAGCCGTTCGCCAAGGCGGCGTTCCGCGTCAACCGGCCGCAGGACGTCGGGATCGGCCTCGCCCGCGCCATCCGCGCGGCGGTGTCGGGCCGGCCGGGCGGCGTCTATCTCGACCTGACGGCGGAATTGCTGCGCGGCACGGTGGATACGGCGATCGGGGCGAAGTCGCTGGTGAAGGTGGTCGATCCGGCTCCGGCCCACATTCCCGCGCCCGCGTCCATCCAGCGTGCGCTGAACCTGCTGGCCGGCGCGCAACGCCCGCTGATCGTGCTGGGCAAGGGCGCGGCGTACGCGCAAGCGGACCACGACATCCGCTCGTTTATCGAGACCACCGGCATTCCCTTCCTGCCGATGTCGATGGCGAAGGGACTGCTGCCGGACGATCATCCGCAATCGGCAGCGGCGGCGCGTTCCTTCGCGCTCGGCAAGGCCGACGTGGTCATGCTGGTCGGTGCCCGGCTGAACTGGCTGCTCTCGCACGGCAAGAGCCCGCTATGGTCGCCGGATACGCGGCTGATCCAGGTCGATATTGCCGCGACGGAGATGGACAGCAATCGCGCGATCGAGGCACCCGTGGTCGGCGATATTAAATCGTCCATCGCTGCGATGGCGGCGGCGATGAAGCCGGGACAGGTGAAGGCCGGCGACGAATGGCTGAAGTCGCTGAATGAGAACAAGCAGCGCAATATCGAACGCATGGCTGCGCGTCTGAACGCCGACCCGCATCCGATGAACTTCTCCAGCGCGCTGCGAGCGGTGCGCAATGCGCTGGAGGGGAGGCCGGACGTCTATATCGTCAATGAAGGCGCCAATACGCTCGATTTCGGGCGCAACATCATCGACATGCACCTGCCGCGGCATCGTCTGGACAGCGGCACCTGGGGCGTGATGGGCATCGGCATGGGCTATGCCGTCGGCGCCGCCGTGACCACTGGCAAGCCAGTAGTGGCGATCTGCGGCGACAGTGCGTTCGGTTTCAGCGGCATGGATGTCGAAACGATCTGCCGTTACAAGCTCCCGGTTGTCACCATCGTGTTCAACAACAACGGCATCTATCGCGGCGATCCCGAGGGTGCCGCGCCGTCGCCCACAGGCTTCGTGCAGAACGCGCATTACGAACGGATCGCCGAGGCGTTCGGCGGCGTTGGCTACCATGTCAGCGAGACGGCCGGCCTGACCAAGGCGCTGGCCGAGGCGCTGGACAACGGCAAGCCCACGCTGATCAACGCGGTGATCGATCCCAAGGCGGGCACCGAAAGCGGCCACATCCAGAACCTCAACGCGACGAGCTCGTTGCAGAAGAAGAAATAAGCGCCCCGCCTCCTGTCATTGCCCCGCCTCCTGTCATTGCGAGCAGCGAAGCGACGCAGCAATCTCGCGCGGGGGGCACACGAGCGTTCGAGCGCTAGTCGAAGGAGATTGCTTCGTCGCCTCGCTCCTCGCAATGACGGGGGGCGCGGCCACCCCTTGTCCATATCCGCCCGGACCCAGCCATGAGCAACAACTTCCGCGACCTTATCCCGCCGCCGGACCATCCGCGTATCGCCGGCATTTCCGAACGCGACGCCTACAGCCATGCGGCGAACGCGATGGCGACGCGTCCGCGCGTGCCGATGCTGCTGGCCGAACGTCGGGCACGGATCAGCGAGCTGTTTCGTGGTATCACTACCGACGGCGACGTGGTGCCAAACCTTTATGCCGTAACTGACGAGGATGCCCCGACCGCTGCCATGGTCGCAGCCGCACGCAACGTGCTGAACGTCGCCACTCCGGAGGAACGCGCCCGGCTCTGCCATGCGATCGACGCGCCGCAGTGGCGCATGTGGAGCAATCCGGAGCTGTATTTCGACCGTTTCGGCCTGCGGCTGGACGAACTCGGCGCGCCGCTGCGCGATGCGATCCTGGCGGTGATGCAGGCCAGCCTGAGTCCCAAGGGCTACGCCAAGGCGCGCGGAGCCATGCGCACCAACGCCTTCCTCGGCGAGCTGGTCAACGCGCCCCGCGTCATGAACCAGTACAGCTACAATTTCACCCTCTTCTCCGAACCCTCGGCAACCCAGCCGTGGGGTTGGAGTCTGTTCGGTCACCACCTCTGTCTGAACTGCTTCGTGTTGGACAAGCAGATGGTGCTGTCGCCGGATTTCATCGGTGCCGAGCCCAACTGCATCGATTGTGGTCCCGACGCCGGCCTCACCCTGTTCCTGGACGAGGAGCGCATTGGTCTCGATTTGATGCGTGCCTTGCCCGATCCGCTGCAACGCCAGGCGCAGGTTTATAAGTTGATGCACGACCCGGCGATGCCGGAAGGCCGCTGGCATCCGGCGGACCAGCGCCACCTCGGCGGCGCCTACCGCGACAACTGGGTCGTTCCCTATGAGGGCGTCGTGGCGCGCGACTTCGCCGCCAAGCAACGTGAATGCCTGCTGCGGCTGATCGCGGCCTATTTCAACATCATGCCGCCGGGTCCGTTCGCCGCGCGCATGTGGCAGATCGAGCAACACCTGGACAACACGCATTTCTGCTGGATCGGCGGCTTCGGCGACGAGGACCCGTTCTACTATCGAATCCAAAGCCCCGTCGCGATGATCGAGTTCGACCACCATTCCGGCGTGTTCCTGACCAACACCGAGCCGGCGAAGTGCCACATCCACACGGTCATCCGCACACCGAACGGCAACGACTACGGCAAGGACCTGCTGCGGCAGCACTATGCGCAGGTGCACCGCGTTCCCGCGCCGGGACGGGCGTGACAGCGCGATCGGACAGGCCGTTATACCAGCCGCGAGACGAATGGCTTGTGGCTTATTCGTGCTCGGGGGTGAGCGACGACAACGCCTATGCTGAGGGTACTGCTCCGATAGCGGCGCCGGATCAGCCCGAGGCCGGCGAGGCCGGCGCCGAGCAGTGCCAGCGAGGCTGGTTCCGGCGCAGCGACCGGAATGGTGCCCGCGGCATAAACGAACATGTCACGCCCGTCATTGCTGGTGCCGGTCGGCTGATAAGTTCCTTCAGAGCCATTATCGGCGTAATCGAAGCTGACCGTATAGGTGTCACCTACGATGGTGGCGACCACCTGGTTGATGGCATCGTAGGCGTCGACCGCGCCATCGTAGTAGCAGTTGCTACCCGAAACCCCGCAGTCTGCCTCGCCTGCCTCCACCACTCCTCCGTACGTCGCCCCGTATGTATTCAGATAGGTCCAGTCTGTCGGTGCCGACGACCCGACCGGGCCAAGCGAGAAGTCCCCGTTCAGGAGCAGGTTCCCGCTGCTGGCCGTCGTGTCAACCATCGAGACGTCGGAGAGCTCCAGGAACGCCGGATCCTCGCGGAAGGCGAACACAAGATTGGTACTGGTCGTGGTGGCCACAAAGCTGGCCATGCCCGGGGTATAGCTGCCGGAGATCGATTGTCCCGTCAGCGAATAAATCACGTTGCCCACCGGCGGCGGTTCATCCGTCGGTCCGGCATAAGCCTGCGCCGTCAAAAACGCTGATGCTGCGAGGACGGCCGGGGCAAATAGCATTTTCACGGCGCTAGTCTCCTGACACTCTATTGTGGCAAGCCGGTCCCAGCAAACCTCGTGCCAACGCAGAAAGCTAGCTTGAATCAATAACATAGCCATACCCGACCGGCCCTTGAGGACGGTAGTGTAAGGAATTCCGACAGTTTTCGCTACGACCGTCTCCCAAAGCTCGGAGTGGAAGTCCCAAGCGTGCGAAAACGTTCGGCAAGATACGAGAACACACGGCCCGGATCTCGGCGATGCCGGCCTGATGAGGGGCGGATATGTTCTGCCTCGGCACAAGATGTCCGCGTGCAATCAAATTTGCCCGGACAGCCGATGACGGAGCTTTGCCGTCTTGGTTCCGGCTTGTTCCGGCTCCGCCGGCTTAGGATTGTTCCGGTTCCGCCGGCCTAGGATAAGGTCGCGGGAGGCTGGAAAACTTCCCGTCCCTTGGGGCTTGGTCCGCGAAGCGGCCTAAGCCCCAAGGGACGGGGTCACAAGGGGACGGGGGAGGGAGGGTCCATCGCCGCCGCCGCCCTGTCCTGACGCACATGGGGCTTTACCCGGCCATGATGGGACACGCTTCGGCGCCGTTTCGTCCGTGCCGTCAGTCACTCTTGTCGCAGGGTTGGAATCAGGCTCGTCGCAGGGTCGGAATCAGAGCGTCAGTCCGCCATCCACCGTGATCGTCTGCCCGGTCACCATCGCCGCACCGAAGCCCAGGAACAACACGACCTCGGCCAGGTCTTCCGGCTGGCAGCGGCGCTTCAGCAAGGCGCGCTCGATCGACTGCTGGCGTTCCTCGTTGGTCCATTCCACCATCCAGGAACTGTCCACCGCGCCGGGGGCGATCGCGTTCACCCGCACCTCGGGTGCCAGCGCGCGCGCCAGGTTCTGCGTCAGGCTGACGACTCCGGCCTTGGTGGCGCTGTAGGCCAGGCTGGACCCCGCGCGTCCCAGCCCGGCGATCGAGGCGGTGTTCACCACCGCCCCCTTCGCCGCCTTCAGCGCCGGTGCCGCCGCCTTGCTGCACCGGAACACGCCGAGCAGGTTGGTTTCCAGAAGCTGCGACCACAGGTCTTCGGTGACCAGGTCGAGTTCCGCGGGCGCGATGCGCCGTCGCGTGCCAGGCGTGCCGGCGTTGTTGAACAGCAGGTCCAGCCGGCCGAGATCGTCGATTGCCTGCCGCACCATGCGCTCGGCGGCCCCGCGCTCGCCGACGCTGCCGGGCGCCCCGATCGCCTTGCCGCCCGCGTTGGCTCCCGCGGCAGCTTTCCCCGGGACTCCGGCCGGCTCCCCGGCGTTCAGCTTGTGAACGGCTTCGGGGCCACGCGAGTTGTCGGGCAGGTAGTTCACCGCCACCGTGGCGCCGAACAGTACCAGCATGCGCGCGGTGGCGAAGCCGATGCCGGACGCGCCGCCCGTCACCAATGCGGTCTTGCCCCTGAGGTCGTAGCTGATCATGTGCCCTCCATCGGTCCGTCCTACAGCCGTACCGCCGCCACCTTCGCCCGGGTCATCCGCAGCAGGTCGGCGGCGCTGGTGCGGAACACGTGATGCGGGGAGCCGGCGGCCGCCCACACAGGATCGAGCGCCAGCAGGTCCTCGTCCAGTAGCATCAACGGCGGGGCCAGATGCCCCACCGGCGCTACGCCGCCTATGGCGAACCCGGTGGTCAGCCGCACCCAATCCGGATCGGCTCGCCCCAGTTTCACGCCCAGAATGGCGCCGGCCCGCGCGGCATCGACGCGGTTTGCGCCGGATGCAACGACCAACACCGCCCGCGATCCGGCGCGGAATACGATCGACTTGGCGATCTGCGCCACTTGGCAGCCCACCGCAGCGGCAGCATCGGCCGCGGTGCGGGTACCGTCGGGAAACGCGACGATGGTGTCGGGGTGGCCCGCCGCCGCCAGAGCGGCCCGCACGCGCTCAACCGATCCGCCAGAGGGCCCAGCGGGGGGCCCAGAGGGGGGCCCAGAGGGCGATCCGCCAGAGCCCGTCATGGCCGGGCTTGGCCGGCCATGACGGGCCATCTGCCCCGGCGATTGCGTGCGCCCTTGGCCGGGTCAAGCCCGGCCATAACGCCCGGCCATAACGGGAGAGCCCGGTGCCGCCACAACGCCAAGAGGCAACCATTTCGCCGCTTGGTCTGACACGTCAATCGGCCTCTCTCAGCGCTTCGTCGTTCCGCCCGCCTTGACCGGCGTCGCCGGCTTGGTCTCTCCCGCGACGGCCGGGCGCGGCTCGGACTTCGGTGGCGCCATGCTCACCGGCGACACGCCGTCGGGCGGGATCACCACCTCGGGCAAGACCTTGTTCAGCACCGCCACCACCTGCGGCGTCAGGTCGAAATCGGCGGTCGTGCCCAACACCTGCGCGCGGTTCAGCACGATGTTGATGCCGCGCGACACCGCAACCTGTTGCACCACCTGCTCCAGAGTGCGGTTGATCTGCATCATCACGTACTGGCCGGATTCCTGGATGATCCGGTTGCGGTCTCCGAACCTCTTGCGCGACTCGGCGATGCGGTCCTGCAGCTCCCGTTCCTTCGTGCGGATTTGCTCCGGCGTCAGCTTGGTCCGCTCATTGGCGAGCTGCTGCCCCAGGTCGCGCAGCGCCGCCTGCTCCTTCTGCGCGTCCTCATCGAGCTTCTTGTGGCGGTCGTTGAAGGCCTTGTCGGCCTGCTGGTAGGCGGTAGAGACGCGCAGCGCGTCCGGGATCGAAACGACGCCGACAATCGCCGCCGGTGTGGGCGGACCCTTCGGAATCCCGGGAATCTCCGGCGCCGGCGGCAACTGCACCTGGATCTGCGGTGCCGGCCCCGCCCCGGCCTCGGACGGCAGGGGGGTTTCGGCCGGAGTCGCGGCGGCGGCACCGTTGGCGGCAGGACGCGCCGGGCGCGCCGCCGGACGTGCCTGCGGCGGCATGAAATAACCGGGATTCTGCTGGCCTTGCGCCATGACGGCGGACGGCTGCGCGACAAGGATGAGCGCCAGGGCGGCGCCCGTCAGGGATAGCCAGGAGTTTTTCACCAGAACCTCATAGCGGGAAACCAGGGCCCGTTTACTAGAACTGCGTGCCAAAGCCGAATCGGAAGATCTGCGTCTGATCGCCCGGTTGCTTGACCACGAACGGCGTCAGGTCGATGTTAATCAACCCGAAGGAGCTGCGCCAGGAGACGCCGACGCCGGCGCCGATGCGCGGGGCGGCGGAGTCCTCGATCTCGCAAGGCTTGCCGGCATTCACACCGGCGCCCGAAGGTTCGACGCAAGGCGTGATGAAGCTCGCTTCGGTCAGCCCACCGGCATCGACGAAGGCGCGTCCCGACAACCCGAGGTCGGGCGAGACCGGCAGTGGAAAACGCAGCTCGAACGTGCTGGTCCAGATGAAGCGGCCGCCCAGCGGGTCGCCGGAGATCGCATCATGCGGTCCGGCGCCGCCGGTTTCGAAGCCGCGCAGGTTGTCGCCGCCCAGGAAGAAGCGGTCGATGATTTGCTCCTGCTTGTTCTCATTCCAAAGATAACCGGTGCCGGCGGCGAGCTTGATGCCCCAGTCGCTGTTGCCGGTGAACCGGTCGAGCGGGACGTAGTACGCCCCGTTCAGGCTGCCGCGGATATAATCCACATCGCCGCCGAGGCCGGCGAAGTCTGTGCCGCCTTCTACAACAAATCCGGTATGCGGATCGACCCTGCTGTCGCGGTAGTCCAGGGTCAGCACCTGGCTGACCTGCGACAGCAGTGTGGTGCCAGCCTGGTCGGCGATGAACACGCTCGCGGTGCTGGAGATGTTGTAGACGTCGCGTTGCACCAGCGAATAGCTCCAGACCTGGCGCAGATGGTCGTTGAAGTTGTAGCCGAGGCGCAGGGCAAAGCCTTCGCGCCGTTCGTCGTAGGGTTCGGTGCCCAGGTAGTCGGTCTGGATCAGGAACACGTCGGCACCGGCCACCAGGTTGCGGTCGAGGAAATACGGATCGGTCAACGACAGGTCGATCGAGCTGCGCTGCGTCGCCAGGATGCCGTTGATGTTGGCGGCGATACCGCTGCCCACCAGGTTCTTCTCGCCCAGGCCGATATCCAGCAGCGGCCCCACGTCGGTCGAGTACCCGCCGCCGAAGGTCAGCTCGCCGGTCGCTTTCTCGGTCACCTTCGCGGTGAGGATGGCCTTGTCGGGCGCGGAACCCGGCGTGGGCGTGATGTCCACCGTGCTGAAATACTGCAGGTCCTGCAGCCTCTGGCGCGTCCTGCGAATTGCTTCGGCGCTGAACGGATCGCCTTCGGCGAGGGTGAACTCGCGGCGGATCACCTTGTCCTCGGTTCGCGTGTTGCCGATGATGTTGATCCGCTCGATATAGACGCGCGGCCCTTCGCCCACGTCGAAGATCAGCGTGACGGTGTGGTTCTGGCGGTCCGGCACCACCCGCGGGTTAACGTTGACGAAGGCATAGCCGCGCGAGCGCACGTCGTCCTCGATCGCATCCTGGCTGCGGGCGACGGCGTCGCCGTCGTACCAGTCGCCGGCTGACAGCTTCAGGTCGCGGCGCAGCGCGTCACCCGGCAGGTTGCGAAGCTGCGAGTTGACATCGATCTTGGCGACCCGGTAGCGCGCGCCCTCACGCACCGTGAACGTAACGAAGAACGCCTTGCGGTCCGGCGACAGCTCGGCGGAGGCATTCACGATGTCGATGTCGGTGTAGCCGCTCTTCAGGTAGAACCGGCGCAGCAGCTCCTTGTCGTAGTTCAGCCGTTCCGGGTTGTATTCGTCCGACGACGACAGGAACCGCCACCAGCGTTGCTCGCGGCTGTCGATCACTTCCGATAGCCGGCCCTGGCTGAACGCGTGGTTGCCGACGAAGCTGATCTTGCTGATCTCGGTGGAGGGGCCTTCGTTGATCGCGAACACCACGTTCACGCGGTTGTCCGGCAGGCGGATGATCTGCGGCGTGACGCTGGCGTCGTAGTAGCCCTTCTGGGCATAGATATCGAGAATATGGCGGCGGTCGTCCTCCGCAAGCTGCGGCGAATAGACCGCGCCGGAGCGGAGTTGCACGTTGGGGGTGAGCGTTTTGTCGTCGACCTCGTGGTTGCCTTCGAAGGCGACGCGGCTGACCAGGGGGTTTTCCACGATGTGCACGACCAGCGTGTTGCCCTGGCGGCTGAGCTGCACGTCCTGGAACAAGCCGGTTGCGTAGAGAGTCTTGAGGCTGCGGTCCAAACGGTCGGGGTCGAACGGGTCGCCCGGCCGGACCAGCATGTAGGAGCGGACGGTGCCGGCCTCGATTCGGCGATTGCCCTCCACCTGGATCGCCGCAATCGTTCCGCCAGGGACGGCCGCGGTCGTGGCCGCTGCCGGGCGGGCCGCGCGTACCCGCGCGGCGGGGACTGCGCGCGAGGTGGTTGGGGCAGCCGGGCCAGGGGAAGAATGTTGGGGCGTAGGTGGCGGCGCTGGCTGGGCCGCCACTGACACCGCGCACACGCTGGACAGCAGGCATGCGGCAAACGGCCGCGCAAGGCTCATGCGGATCAAACGGCTACTCCCCCCGCTGAAGCGCTACTGCCAGGCTTGTGCGGCAACAGCCAGAATCGGTTGGCTCATGGGGGCCGGACGATATCCCCCTGCTCCGCTGGACGCTAGGCGGCGACAGCAAGGAAGTGTGACGGCGGCGTGGCATGGGCACCGGTCAGACCCATTGCCGGGACTGGAACGGGATCTTTTCATAGGGTTACCGCGGCAGGAAGGGGTTGCCGCGGCGTTCCGCGCCGATGCTGGAGCCGGGACCGTGACCACACAGAAACTGCATGTCGTCGCCCAGCGGCAACAGCTTGGTGACGATCGCGTCGATCAGGGCGACATGGTCGCCGTAAGGGAAATCGGTGCGGCCGACCGAACCCTGGAACAATACGTCGCCCAGCAGGGCGAAGCGCGCGGCCTGGTTGATGAAGACGATGTGGCCGGGCGTGTGGCCAGGGCAGTGCAGCACGTCGAACCGGTGGGCGCCGAGGGTCACGGAGTCGCCTTCCCGCAACCAGCGGTCCGGAGTGACGTTGCGCGCGCCGAAGCCGTAGGCGCGCGCCTGCTGCTCGATGCCGGCGAGCAAGAAGGCGTCGCGCTGGTCGGGGCCTTCGATCGGGACGGATGCGGCGTCGCCGGCGCGCTGGCGCAGGGCGTCAGCGAGGTCGGCGGCTCCGCCGGCGTGGTCCAGATGGCCGTGGGTGAGCAGGATGCGCTCGACGGTGACGCCGGCCTCGTCGATGGCGGCGAGGATGCGGTCGGCCTCGCCGCCGGGATCGACCACGATGGCGTGCTTCGACGCGTCATCCCACAGGATGGCGCAGTTCTGCTGGAAGGGGGTGACGGGGACGATCGCGCCGCGGAGGTTTGCCATGCGGGTGCTTGTTGCCGGAGTTCAGGGACGGAGTCACGGGGGGCGGGGGCTTCGGAACGTTGTACGGCTTGCGCACAAGCTTCAGGACGCCAGCGGATGGTGATCGAATGGGTCAGAGCGGATTGGCAGGCAGGAGATTCCATACTCCGAGCCCATGATCGGATCGATGGCGGCATCCGCGCGGCGCGATGTGGGCAGGTAGCCTTTTTGATCCGTATTGGAATTGCGTTCCACCCGGGCTGTGGGGGAAGACGGCACTCGGGCGCGCTCCTGGAAGGCCGCGTCGCACTAACGCATATGGGGGTGGCACTGTCGGGCCGATTCCTGGTGTCAGTCTGATGCGATACAATTTGTGAGACAGGTTCCGATGCGAACGCTCGGCGCCTGCGCTTCAGCCTTTGGCTTCATGTCGGATTCCTCGCGCGGTGAGAACCATATCCGCGGTGTGAACGGGCGACAGTTGCAGACGCCTTGCCTTCGCAGTTACCCTCTCGCCATGCCGGACTCCCGCTTCCCCATCCTCGACCGCCTCATCCGCGAAGCCAGCCGCACGGCAAGCCGCAAGCCCGACTCCGTCGATATGCTGGCGACCATGATCCACCTCGCGCTGGAAGACGGCGCGGACCCCTACCTCATTGCTGGCGTGCTGCTGGAAGGCGCGGTCTACGCGGTGGCGCAGCACATACCTCCGGAACGTCAAAGCGAGGCGGCGCGGACGATGGCTGAACTATTTGCCGAGCGGCTGGCGTCGCGCGGGTTTTGATCCGCGCCCTCACGGCAGCCACCTTTTCGCCGAACCGCGAGCAGTACCGCGCGACATCGACACGCTGTTGTGATATCCGCCTATAAGGGCGATGCTGCGCTTTCAGGGGACTCTACTTGATCTGCACCCAAGGCGATTAGCGCAAATCCTCTTTTGTGAGAATTCGTATCGCTCGTGACAAACACCTGCCTCTGACTATGTATATGGTTCCCCAGATCGCCTGAACGTCACATTTGCAATTCCGCTACCGGAAGATGCGCCAGACGTGCGGCACACGCTGCCTGACTGCACCAGGCCCTCAGACTGGCCCGCCCAGATCGCCGCCATCGGATCAAAAACCGCCTTGCCAGCGAACGGGTCAGGGTCAGCTCTTCAAAGAGAGACTAAATCTCACCCCGCACCGTTACCGTCGCAACGCCGTCCGCAGCACCGCGCGGTTCAACAACCGCAGGACATCCGCCATCGCATCGCTGCCACCCGCGATCATGAAGTCCAGTGGCGTCCGGTGGCGCGCGCCGAGCAATTGGCTGATCGCGTGGCCGCGCTGCGGGAGAGTTCGGCGCCGGTGCAGTGGCCATAGAGCCGAAAAGCGAAGCGCATTGGGGGCGAGCAGCCGGACCGGCGGCGGTGTCGAATCCCTGTCAAATCCATGTGAGCGTCACCACTGCTCTGGCGTTGGGCGCCAGCCAGGAGCAACCGTGTGCCCAAGAACAAGCCTCCTGGAAAAATAGCAGATATCATCAGAAGGGGAGAGAACCAGCCATGCTCGAAATTGGCGTGTTCCATAACGGTGCGTCCAGCCTGCCGGTCATCACCACCAAGGACGGGGTCACACTCAACGACGGATCGTTGCACGAAGTGCATCGCGCCGCGCAGGAGACGCTGGTGAACCAGGTGCGGCAGGGGATCCTGGCGGAGAAGCTGGGGTTCCAGACGTTCTGGTTGACGGAGCATCATTTCCAGCCTGAAGGCGCGGAGATGAGTCCCAACCCGCTGATGGTGCAAATGGCAATTGCTGCGCGCACGCGGCGCATCCGCCTGGGACAGGCGGCGAACATCATCGTCTGGCATCATCCGGTGCGCCTGGCGGAGCAACTTGCCACCCTGGACGTAATCAGCGGCGGCCGGGTGGAGTGCGGCATCGGCCGCGGCTATCAGCCACGTGAGAACGAGACGCTCGGGCGGCCCTATGGCTCGACCATTCAGGATCAGGAGCGTAATCGCAAGGCGTTCGAAGAGGCTGTCGCGATTTTGAAGAAGTGCTGGACCGAACCCTCATTCTCGCATCATGGCGAGAACTTTTCGATACCGCCCACCTACACCAAATGGAATCACCAGCAGACCATCGCCTATTTCCAGATGGACAAGGTGGAGCGCCGGCTGGAGGACGTGCTCGCGATCGGCGAGCCCGACATGTATTCGGCCGGCAACCCGGTGCAGGCCACGACCACGACATTGAAGGAGTTGCAGGTCTTTCCGCAGCCGGTGCAGAAGCCGCATCCGCAGCTTTGGGAGCCGCTGACCAGCCCGCGCTCGATCAGGTGGGCCGCGCAGCATGGCATCAACGGGGTGATGATCGCGGAGCCGAATGACCGGTTGCGGCGCAACCTCGACATGTACCACGAGGCGGCGGAGAAAGCGAATTGGGCGGACCGGCTGGGTCGCGGACGCTTCAAGTTTGGCTGGGACGCCGAGAAACGCCGCGGCATCATGACCAGCCGCTATATCCACATCACCCGCCCGGGGAAGGAAGCCTCGGCGCTGGCACGCGCGGCACGGGCGATCGAACTGCAATTCGACTACTATGGACCATTCGGCTTTGGCGCCGTTGTGGCAAGGCTGAATGAGCCGATGTTCGACCTGACCAGGAAGGTCACCGCCGACATGCTGCGCGACCGCGAGATCGCCATCCACGGCTCGAAGCAGTTTGTCATCGACACGATCATGAAGATGCGACAGGAGTGCGGCTACGACGATTTCTGCTTCATGGCCTGGTTCGAGCTGGGCGGCTTCGATGCCCGCGAGATCGAGGAGCAAATGCAGATCTTCGCCGAGGAGGTGATGCCGGTGCTTGCCCGCGAATGCGGCGGCAAGGTGGAGCTGCCGACGGCGGGATTTGATTTCGGCCCCTGAGACACGCGCACGACCGGGACAATTTGCAACGGCAGGCACGCCGCCGGCCGGGGAGATGCAGGCATGGCAAGCAAGCAGGCAGAGCAGCTTAAGACCTTGTACCTTGGCTTCATGGCGGCGCTGGAAGCCAATCCGGAAATGCCGCTGGACGAATTGCGGCAAATGTTCGAGCACCAGGGCGACGTGACCGGCGAACCGGGTGGGGTCGATTATATCGAGACCGACGCCGCCGGCATTCCCGCCATGTGGGCGAGGCCGAAGCAGTGCGCCGAGGATCGCGTGCTGCTTTGCGCGCACGGCGGCGGCTATGTCGTCGGCTCGATGTACTCGCACCGCAAGATCTATGCCCACGTCGCCAAGGCCATCGGCTGCCGCGCGCTGATCGCGCAGTATCGGCTCGCGCCGGAGCATGTTCATCCCGGGCCGGTCAACGACATGGCGATCTGTTACCGCTGGTTGCTCGACCAGGGGATCGCCCCGCGGCATATCGCGCTGATCGGCGATTCCGCCGGTGGCGGACTGGCGGTGACGACCATGCTGCGGGCGCGCGAGCAGGGTCTGCCGCTGCCGGCGGCAAGCATGCCGCTGTCGCCATGGCTCGACATGGACGCGGGCGGCAAGACGTTCGAGACCAACCGCGAGCGCGACGTGTTGGTCAAGCGTGACGTCATCGGCTCCATGGCCGGCGCGTTCCTGGGCGAGGGCGGCGATCGCAAGCATCCGCTGGCCAATCCTCTGCATGCCGACCTGCGCGGCCTGCCGCCGCTCTACATTCAGACCGGGGGCGACGAGGCACTATTGACCGATAGCGAGGACCTCGCCGCGCTGGCGCGTCGTGCGGGCGTTGACGTGAAGCTCGAGGTCGTACCGGAAATGCAGCACGTGTTCCAATTCCTTGCGGGCACGGCGCCGGAGGCGGATTCCGCGATCACGCGGTTGGCGAACTGGGTACGGCCGCATCTTGGCATGAGTGGTTGATGGTTTAGCGTTAGGAACGTTCGGTATCCGGGCGAGCGTCGGGCGATTGGGCACAACGGTGCCGCAGAGGACGGTGCCGCAGACGACGCTGGCGCATCGTTCCCGCTTGCCAGCACGCATCGAACGCGCAGGCGTAAGCAGGAAGTGGGAGATCGGACAACGACCCGGGCGGAAACTCGTTGCGGCTGCTTCCTTCCGGACCTGACCGGGTTGGCGAGGCGCCCGTCCGCCGCCGACCTCCCGGGACTGCATAGCATGCTTCTGGGGGAGGGGGACAGGTCCGTGCGAAGCGCGGGCCGGGGGGGACAGCGACGCAACGCGCGCTGCGCCGGCGCTTTCTCGCGGTACGGTCATTCGGATTTTCCCCTTCCACTCCGCGCCCCATCCGACCGTTGTCGCGTACGGGTGACACGTGAGGCTGCGGTTCCTTCATCGGCTGCGTGGCCCGCCACATTTGCCTCCGGATGTATTCGGAGGGGGCGCGTTGCAAATGCGGCGTCTCGTGCTTTAGGCGGTGCCTTGGCTTGTCCAGGCGCCAGCTTCGCGAGGGCAACCAGGCCAGGTCGGCCAACCTTCGGCCTGCATATGCGGCGGCGCGACATGGTGGCACTATGGCGCGCAACAGCGAGCGAGGAGGAAACGGGATGGCGATGCGCATTCTCTGGCCGAACCTGCCGGCCGAAATGATTCCGGTGGCCCGCGATGCGATCGGCGCGGGCTTCGAAACCGATTTCTGCGCCAGCCCGGCGGAAGTGACCGACCAGCAATGGGCCAATGCCGACGCCGTTGTCGGCCAGTGCCCGCCGCAATCCATCGACAAGCTGCGCAACTGCCGCATCTTCGTAAAGTATGGCGTCGGCTACGACGATGTGGATATCGAGCGCTTCGGCAAGCTGGGCATCCCGGTCTGCAACACGCCCGATTATGGCACGCGCGAGGTCGC
>CAWADP010000027.1:0-9719 GCA_963780805.1 uncultured Alphaproteobacteria bacterium | reverse complement strand
CACGCTGGACTAAATCCGCTGCCAGTCGCAGGGATGATGAAGGGATGATGCCTGGGCTGTTGTCAACGCGAGGTCAACGCGGCCGAAGCATTGACAGCGGATCGTCGCTCGCCTGCGATCCCGTCGCACTGCACATTCCGCACTACTGCTACGTCGTTCAGCAGCCCCTGTCGTTCGAAGCCTGTAAAATCGCCGCCTGGTTTGGCCAGCCTGGCGGAGGCATGCAGTATTTTTCCAATAAGAACGCGGAGGGCCTCGCGAGCGCAGGCCTGATCAGGCAGGTGCGTTGCCGGTAGTTGCTCCGGCTCGTATCCCGTAGCGGACCGCCAGCGGCGATCCGGCGACCTCGCGCGAACGCTACAGGTAATGCTCGGCCAGCGGCGCGAAGCCGTTGAACCGCTGGCTGGCGTACGTGGTGACGTAGGCGCCCGTGGACAGCAGCTCCACCCTGTCGCCGGAGGTCAACGCCAGCGGCAGTCGGTAGTTCGACTTCTCATACATGATGTCGGCGCCGTCGCAGGTTGGACCGGCGATCGCCACCGGCCCCGTCGTCGTGCCGTCATGTGGCGTGAGAATGCGATACTTCATCGCCTCGTTCTCGGTCTCCGCCAACCCGCCGAAGCGGCCGATATCCAGATATACCCAGCGCACCGGGTCCGTCGGATCGCGCCGGCTCACCAGCACCACTTCGGCCGACACCACGCCCGCGTTGCCGACGATGAAGCGGCCGGGCTCGATCAGAATCCCGGGCAGCGCGTTACCGAAATGCGCCGTCATCGCGCCCATGATCGCGTTGCCAAATGTGTCGATCTCCGGCACGTCGTCACGGTAGCGCGTGGGGAACCCGCCGCCGAGATTCATCATGCGCAGGTTCACACCCGCCTCGGTGAGGTCGGTAAACAGCATGGCGACCTTGCCGATGGCGACTTCATAGGCGCGCGTGGTGGTTTGCTGGCTGCCGACATGAAACGACAGGCCGTACGGATCCAGCCCCATGTCGCCAGCGCGCCGCATCAGCTCGCGCGCTTGCTCCACCGTGGTGCCGAACTTGCGCGACAGCGGCCAGTCGGCGCCCTCGTTCTCCACCAGGATGCGGCAATAGACGCGCGCACCCGGCGCGTGCTTCGCCAGCTTGGCCAGTTCCTCCACGGAATCGAAGGCGTACATCGACACGCCGCGTTCGAACGCGCCCCGGATGGCCGAGACCTTCTTGATGGTATTGCCGAAGCTGATCGCCTGCGGCTGCGCACCGGCATCGAGGCAGGCTTCCACCTCCTCATAACTTGCCGCGTCGAAATTGGACGCAAGCTTCGCCAGCCGCTGCAACACCGGCGCGGCCGGATTGGCCTTCACCGCGTAGTAGATGCGGGCCAGCGGCAGCGCGCGCTGCAAGGCGCGGAAGTTGACTTCCACGCGATCGACGTCGAACACCAGGCACGGCGTGGCCGGCTGCTGCTCAGCGAGAAAATGGGCTATTTTGGGCGTCATCGCACCCTGCCCCCCTTCCTGCAAGCGTCCACCTATCCAGGCGATGAACGGAGTTGACGAAACGGTCGAACGAACCAGCGACCAAAGCAAGTTGCCAGAACGCTTGACGTCGTTGCGTAACCACTGAGGGCCAGAGGCACGTGCGTTGCTGCGTGAGGGCGACATAGGACCCCCGCCCCCCTGGCGCAATAGGAAATTTCCCTGGAAACTCAAAAATCTGCCGATGTCGGTTCGCTGGCCGGCCGAGATGCCGCTGCGTCCCGGCGCAGCGGCAGCCGTTGCAACGCCGCATTGCGGAAGGACAGCGTGGACAGCGGACCGACCAGCCAGGCGTGTCGATCGCGGCAGGACGGCGGGCAGCAGCCCCCGTTCTGGCGACGCTGGCGCACCGTATTGCTCGGCGCCGTGCGCGACAGCATCACGGACCGCATGTCGCTCGCCGCCGCGGGCTGCGCCTTCTACGCCACCTTGGCGCTGTTTCCCGCCATCAGCCTGTTGATCTCGGTCTATGGCCTGGCCTTCAACCCGCAGGAGGTGGAGCAGCAGATGCTGGTGCTTCAGAACATCGTGCCGGCGCCTGCCTTCGAATTGATCGCCGAGCGCGTGCGCCACCTGGTCACTGCGCCGTCGGGCAGCCTCAGCGTCGGGCTGGCGGTCAGTTTCATCATTACGTTCTGGAGCGCCGCGACCGGCACGCGGTCGGTGCTGTCGGCGCTGAACGTGGCGCATGACCAGCGCGAGCAACGCAGCTACCTGAAATTCCAACTCATCGGTCTGGCGATGACGCTGGCGGTGATCCTGGTGACGGCGCTGGGCATCGCTCTGCTGGTGTTCATCCCCGCGGTGCTGAGCTTTCTCGGGCTGTCGCGCTACAGCGGAGGGCTGCTGCATGCCGCGGCGATGCTGCTGCTGATCGGGTTGTTCGGCGCCTCGCTGGCGGCGTTCTACCGGCTGGGGCCGACGCGCCGGCCGCCACCGGATGAGCCGACACTGCCCGGCGTGGTGCTGGCCACGGTGCTGTGGCTGATCGCCTCGCTGCTGCTGTCCTGGTACGTCGGGCACATCAGCAGCTTCGGGGTGACCTATGGGCCGCTGGGGGCGGTGGTGGGGATCATGCTGTGGTTCTACGTGTCGGCTTACGCCGCGTTGCTGGGGGCGGAGTTGAATGTGCGGCTGGGGCGGGGGGCGGCGGGGTAGGGCGGAAAAGCGCAGCGCATTCCGCCGCCCGCACCACGGCGGAATGCGCTGCGCTTTGCCGCCCTACGTCTTCACCCGCCCTACGTGTTCACCCGGTCGTAGAACAGTACCCGCAATCGCGCGTCGTGACGCATCAGCGCCGCGAAGTCGCGGTCCTCGGTCACCACCGTGCAGCCGGCATGCACGGCCACGATCGCCGTCAGCGTGTCGTGGATCAGCTCGACCCGATCGAACGCTGTGGCGATGCGGCGGCCGCCTCCGGCAGTTTCTCTCGCTACGGTACCGGCGCGTCGACCGGCGGTGCGCCAGTCATCATCCCCGGGCACCAGAACCTTGGCAGGATCGATGCGGGACTGCACGGCGTCCGCGGCGCCGACGACACGTGCGGTGTCGGGATGCGCCGGATCGAGCCGCCCGCCAATCCACGCCAGTTCGGCACGCGTCGGCGCGGAGACGAAAAACCGCGGCAGCGTTAGCAACATATGGCGCAGCACCGGTGGCCCGCGGCCGGTCAGCGCATGAATGAACACGTTGGTGTCGAGCAAGGCCGGCCCATCGGGCACCGCGGGTCCAAGCATGGGCACGATGGCGGATGATTGCTCTGCCCGGCCGGAAGGGACGGCCATCCGCAGACTCGCTAGAGGTCAATCTGCGCCAGCAATTCCGGGGCGACGTCGGAGAGCGTGCCCCACTGGCGCGCCAGCCATGGGCCGAGTTCGTCCTCGGTCGCGAGGGCTGCCAGGGCGGCCGTGATGACGACCGCTGGTGAGGTGCTGCCGATGCGCCTGGCCGCCGCCGCGAAGAGCTGTGGGGGGACCTTGGCGTTCACGTGCAGGCTCTTCGGTCCGTCGGTGAGACCCATTTGCTCCGCGAGATGCAGCGCGAGCGGCTGGATGCGGCCGGTTCCGGCGGACTTGCGCGAGGGTTGCGCGGGCCGCTTGCGGTGTCGCTGTGCCATGGGACCCTCAGATGGGACAAACGGGAATACGATTGTGCCTCGAAAGTAATACTACCGTTCTTTTGCTCCGGGTGCAAGCGCTTGGGACACCACCGTGAAGACCCGTCATGCCCGGGGGCTGCTTTCTCCGCTGATTGGGCGCGGCGGGAGGGTTTGCAGCGATGATGCCCGCATGCGACGGCCGCGCTCGCCTTTCGGGGCGGCGGCGCGCTGGGCGGGGATGCATTGGGGGAAGACGCTTGCCGGCTCAGCGCTCGGGTCCTGCGAGACGGTACTGGCTTGCGGGCTCCTTGGATGCAAGCGGAGGCACTCCATTCGGCGGCCGCTTCCGATCGGCACGGGCCACACCACCCTCGGTCCGTCGGCCCGCCACGGCACGAGTTCCCGCAGTCCTGACTCGCTACCATGTCGGGGCACATCCCGCAGCGAACCGTTCGGCACTTCGTCATCCGCTTGCTTTCAGAGCCAATGGCACCTTCGGCCAGAATTCGAACATCTCTGCTTCTTCTAGCGGGAGTTTGCCAATTAGCTTGGAAACGTGCTGATTTAACGCGCGATTCCCTTGTCCCCAAAAGTCGGTGTCATCCTGACCTTCACGATTTATCCAATCGTCAACGAGGCGATATAACAACAGGACTCCGCGAAGAGCGTACAAGTTCGCTCTTGCGTTTCCTACTGCCTGTATCCACACAGATGGGGAGAACCTATACTGTAAACGGATGGGCTTCGTCACAGCTCGAGAGTGCCGAGTTCTCGGTTACTTTCTGGCGGCTCGTGACGTGCGCTCATAGTCGTCGAGCCACGGTTCGATGAGCCGGTCGAGTTCCGCGATCTGGCGTTCGGAACAGGATTCCGGCACACAGCTTTCCAGCCAACCCAGCACGTGAGTTTCGATCAGGTCGCGAGGCACGCCCGGATGCTCAGCGTGGATGCGCTCCGCCGACTGCCCGATCGATAGAAGTTTCCCGTCGGCCCAGACGATCTTGCGCTGCCTGGCGTCGACGCCGGCATGGTCCAGTGCGTCGAACACCAGATCGAGCGCCTCGATCGACTGTTGTCCCTCGGGTGCGTCCATCCATTCGAGGAATCCGTCGATGACCGGATTGTCCTCGAACCGGGATTTCGCGTGCCGCTTGCCCATCGGATGAGCATAGCACCGCTGGTCACCGCTGTCGCGAAGCTCACGATAGAGTCATCGTCGATCACAAGGGATTTAACGTCGCGACAGTGAGTGCCGGGGTAACGAGCATCGTTCGTCAGAAACAGCAACGAGCTGGCCCGATGTCACTGTGGATACCCTGGTGGAACGCGATCCGGCGGCTGCGCCCGGCGTTCTCCCGACTGCGCACCTTCCTCTGGTTCGCCACCGCCGTGGCAGGCTTCACCGTGCGCACCGAACTGCTCGGCGTGACCAGCCTCGTGCGCGCGCTGAAGCTCGAGGCTCGCTTCTACAACAAGCTGGTCGATCACTTCCACAGCCCCGCCGTCAAGCTCGACCGGCTCGCCGCGCTGTGGACGCAGACGGTGCTGCGGCTGTTCCCCCAGCCGCTGCGCGTCAACGGAAGGTATGTCCTGGTCGGCGACGGCATCAAGGTGCCGAAGCGCGGCCGCAAGATGCCGGGTGTCAAACTCCTGCATCAGCAGTCAGAGTCAAACACCAAACCCGAATACATCATGGGACACTCCCTCCAGGCCGTGAGCCTGCTGGTGCAGGCCGCCGCCAGCGTCTTCGCCGTGCCGCTCGCCATCCGCATCCACGAGGGCGTGGTGTGGTCCAATCGCGACCGCCGCACCTTGCTCGACAAGATGCTCGCCCTCCTCGGCATCGTCGCCATCGCACAACCCTGCTACTTCGTCGCCGACGCCTACTATGCCGCGCGCAAGATCGTCGCCGGCCTGCTCGAACAGAACAACCACCTGGTCACCCGGGTGAAGTCCAACGCCGTCGCCTACACCGCCCATCAGCAGCGCGGACCGCGCAAAAGGGGCCGGCCAAGGGTCTATGGCCGCAAGGTCAAGCTGAAATCCCTGCTGCAAGACCCCAAGGGCCGCCAACAGGTCAACAGTCCCGTCTACGGCGAGCGCCGGGTGGTCATCCAATATAGGGTACGCGACCTGCTGTGGCGCCCGGCCGGCCGGCTCGTGCGCTTTGTGGCCGTGATCCATCCCACCAGAGGTCGCTGCCTCCTGATGTCCACCGACACCTCCTTGGCCGCCGTCGAGATCATTCGCCTCTACGGCCTGCGCTTCAAGATCGAACACACGTTCAAGCAGGCGGTGCGGCTGATCGGCTCGTTCAGCTACCACTTCTGGATGTCCGACATGAAGCCGCTGCGCCGCCGGGGCGGCAACCAGCACCTCCATCGTGCGTCGCCGGAGTACCGCGACGCCGTCAGGCGCAAGCTGCACGCCTACCACGCCTTCATCCAGGCGGCTGTCGTCTGTCAGGGGCTGCTTCAGTACCTGGCCGTCGCCTTCCCGCAGCGCGTCTGGGACGCCTTCGGCTCCTGGCTGCGCACCATCCGGCCCGGGATCCCGCCCTCCGAGCTGGTCGTCGCCAATGCCCTGCGCCACAGCCTGCCGGAATTTCTCCTGAATGCCGCCCCTGGTGTCGATGGCGGCCGGAATCCGCGTAAATCTGGCGGCAGCTGAGGCGGCATGATGCATCGAGCTGGCGCGCTGGCCATCTGTGGCGTCCGGCGGAAGGGGCGTAGCCCCGACCAGAGGACGCCACAGATGGCCAGCGCGTGGCCGCTATCTTTCCCTTCATCCTGTGAGGCTTGTCTGGCTTCTCCTGCGTGATGCGGCGCGCCTGGCATGACTGGCGAGGCCGGCGCCGGCGCCGCAGCATGGGCGGTTCGCACGGCGCCGGGCCCAACTGGCGAGTTTTGCTTCGGCGCCGTGCTCCACACCGTGCTGGGCACGCATGCCGGAGCAATGTCGCAGCAATGGCGGCGTTCGTCACCATCGGACCTGCCGGTCCGACGGTGCTGAACCGCTCCCGGGGCGGCTGTTCCTATGTGCACGCTGCCGTGCCCAGGTGTTGATCTGCGGCTGTTGTGACCGCGGTCAAGTCTACTGCGCCGGAGACTGTGCCCGACAAGCCCGCCACGGTGCACAGCGCGCCGCGGGCTGGCGCTATCAGCTCAGCTGGCGCGGCCGGCTCGCGCATGCCGAGCGGGCCCGCCGCTATCGCGCGCGGCAAAAGAACGTGACGCATCAGGGTTCACCGCTGCCCCTGTCGAATGATTTGCTGGCCCCGGCCTCGGCGGCGACCATGAGCGAGGCAGCCGTCCCCGGCGATACGTCGCGACCGGCATGGCACTGCCATTGGTGCGGCTGCCGCTGCCCGCCGTTCGTCCGCCAGGGGTTCCTGCGTCGCCGTGGGCCGCGCCGAGGCGTCGTTCGCCACGATCGATGAGGGCATCATGGTCATTTCGCCGGACCGCGAGGCAGAGATCCTGCGCTATTACCATGTCGAGCGATGGCGCGCTGGCACCATCGCCCGGCAACTGGGCGTGCACCACAACGTGGTCAGCCGGGTGCTGGCGCAGGCTGGCCTGCCGCGTCTGGGTGCGCCGTCGCGGCCGTCGCAGCTGGATCCGTTTCTGCCATTCATCCGCCAGACGCTGGAGAAGTTCCCCACACTCAATGCCAGCCGGCTGTATGCGATGGCGCGCGAGCGTGGCTACCGCGGCGGCCCCGATCACTTCCGCCACCTCATTGCCTGCCACCGGCCGCGCCCACAGGCCGAAGCTTATCTGCGGCTGCGCAGCCTGCCCGGCGAGCAGGCACAAGTGGACTGGGGACATTTCGGCCATCTGGAGATCGGCCGGGCACGGCGTCCGCTGATGGCCTTCGTCATGGTGCTGAGCTACTCGCGCCAGATCTTCCTGCGCTTCTTTCCGGATGCCCGCATGGAGAACTTCCTGCGCGGCCACGTCGATGCCTTCACCGCGTGGGGTGGCGTTCCACGCGTCCTGCTGTACGACAACCTGAAGAGTGCAGTGCTGGAACGGCGTGGCGACGCGATCCATTTCCATCCAACGCTGATCGCCTTCGCCGGGCACTATCGTTACGAACCCCGTCCTGTGGCCGTGGCGAGGGGCAACGAGAAGGGCCGCGTCGAGCGCGCCATAAGATACGTACGAGAGTCATTCTTCGCCGCCCGCACCTTCAAAGATATCGGCGACCTCAATGCCCAGGCCGAGGCCTGGTGCAACGGCCAGGCTGCCGACCGGCGCTGTCCGGACGAGCCGGCCCGCACCGTGCGCGCGGTGTTCATCGAGGAGGCCACCCGCTTGCTGCCGCTACCCGATAACCCGGCGCCATTGCTGGAGCGGGTGGAAGTCTCGGTCGGCAAGACGCCCTATGTCCGCTTCGACCTGAACGACTACTCGATCCCGCATAGCCACGTTCGCCGCGTGCTGACCGTTCTCGCCGACCCGCACGAGCTGCGCATCGTCGATGGCGCCACGGTACTCGCCCGCCATGCGCGCAGCTACGACAAGGGGGCGCAGGTCGAGGACCCCGCGCATGTCCAGGCCCTGGAGGAGCAGAAGCATGCGGCCCGCCGGCACCGTGCCACGGATCGCCTGGCGCAAGCGGTGCCGGCCGCCCCGGACCTGCTGGTCCGCGCTGCTGAGCGTGGCGCCAACCTCGGTGCCATCACTGTCGGTCTGCAACGGCTGCTCGACCGCTACGGCGCGGCCGAACTGCAAGCCGCCATCACCGAGGCGCTGGCCCGCGATGTGCCGCACCCGAACGCCGTGCGCCTCGCCCTCGAACGCCGCCGTGAGCAGCGCGGCCAGGCACCCCCCGTCGCCGTCGAGATGCCAGCGCATGTGCGCTCACGCGACGTGCCCGTGCAGCCGCATCGGCTCGAGACCTATGACCAGCTGAAAGACCAGCCCGATGAATAACCTCGACACCCTGCGCACCCGCGCCGCGGCGCTGCACCTGCACGGCCTGACCGCCCATTGGACCGAGATCGCCACCGCCGATTGGGTTGCGCCGCTGCTCGACTGGGAGGAGCAGGAGCGGGCGCGCCGCAGTCTGGAGCGCCGGGTCAAGGCCGCCCATATCGGCCGCTTCAAGCCGCTCTGCGACTTCGACTGGGGCTGGCCCAAACGCTGCGACCGCGGCAGCGTCGAGGCGCTGATGGCACTCGACTTCCTGGGCGACGCCACCAACGTCGTGCTGGTCGGCCCGAACGGCGTCGGCAAGTCAACGCTGGCGCAGAACATCGCCCACCGGGCGCTGATCGAAGGCCACACCGTGCTGTTCACCAGCGCTGGCGAATTGCTCGGCGATCTCTGTGCGCTGGACAGCGACTCCGCCCTGCGCCGGCGGTTGCGGCATTACGCCAGACCGCAGCTCCTGGTAATCGACGAAGTCGGCTACCTGTCCTACTCCAACCGCCACGCCGACCTGATGTTCGAGCTGGTCTCCCGCCGCTACCAGAAAACCAGCACGATGGTCACCACCAACCGCCCCTTCGCCGAGTGGCGCGAGATCTTCCCCAATGCCGCCTGCGTCGTCTCGCTGGTCGATCGCCTGCTGCACAACGCCGAGATCATCGCCATCGAAGGCGAATCCTATCGCCTGAAGGAGGCCCGCGAACGCAACGAGCAGCGGGCGCGCCAGCGCCGCGGCGCCAGGTCATGACCGGCCCGGCACAGCCGCCGCCCTCGGCCAAGCGGTTGTTGACGATCCCGTTCGATATCCCTGCCTCCTGGACACCAGAGCAAGCTCTCGCCGTGGTCGAACTGCTCGACGACCTCCGCGAGCGCATCTGGGCGCACTACGATGTCCGCTTGCTCGATCTGATCCAGACCGAACACCGCCACCCCGGCGGCTCCTGTCACGACTGACCCGGTCCGGTGCGGCATGCCCCGCGGATCAAACCGCGAGCGCACCAGGCACCGAAGAACCTCCTCGCACGATTATCCCAACAGACGCCACGGCATGATGATCGGCTCCATCCGTACCAACCGGACGCCACCTGCCGGTAGCCCAATCCAACTCAGGCACTCCCCTCGCCACCAGATTTGCGCGCTTTTCCACAGCCACCAAC
>CAWADP010000026.1:0-34810 GCA_963780805.1 uncultured Alphaproteobacteria bacterium | reverse complement strand
TATCATTTGGTCGCGCTTCTTACGCTGCTGCCTTGTTTCTTTACCTGGAGCGGAGTTGCCGTTCTATACCCCAAACTCCTGGGGAAGCCGAAAAACCCGCTTGCCAAGCGTCGCAACTCGGATTCTACCGTCGTTATGATCCGACGCGGCTTCCTGGACGGCGAATCGCGCAAGGAGCTGACCGAACTGGCTCGGGACGGGTTGGCGGCGCATCGCCTCGCCCGACGCGCAAACGCGCTGGTGCTGCTGGACGACGGCATGAGCTGCGAAGCCATCGCGAAAGTTCTGCTGCTGGACGACGACACGATCCGCACCTGGTATCGGCTGTATGAGGAAGATGGGATCGAGGGCCTGGCGACCTTCGACTATGAGGGTGGCGCTTGCCGTCTGAGCGAAGAGCAGCGGGACAAGCTGAAAGCCTGGATCACCGAGACATTGCCGCGGACGACACGTGAGGTCGGCGCCTGGATCGAGAAGGAATGCGGCATCGAGTATCAGGGCCGGTCTGGCCTGGTCGCGCTGCTGCACCGCCTCGGCATGGAGCATCGCAAGCCAAAGACGGTGTCACGCAAGCTCGACCCGGAGAAGCAGGCTGCGTTCATCAAGGCATATGAGGCACTGCTGAATCAGATGGACGCCGATGAAGTGGTGCTGTTTGCCGACGCCGTGCACCCGACGCACGCTGTGCGGCCGGTGGGATGCTGGGCGCCGAAGGACACGCAGATTGCGGTGGCGCAGACCAGCGGGCGGCAGCGCCTGAACATTCATGGCGCGATCGACCTGGAGACCGGCTACACCCGGATGCTGGAGGTGGAGACGGTCGATGCCGCCAGCACGATCAAGCTGATGATCGCGCTGCTGATGATGTATCCACGCAAACGGGTGATCCACCTGTTCCTGGACAACGCCGGGTCCCATCACGCAAAGCTTGTGCAGGCCTGGCTGGCTCGGCCGGGCTGCAAGATCAAGCTCCACTTCATCCCAACCTACAGCGCCCACCTGGACCCGATCGAACGGCTGTGGGGGTTGATGCACAGGCACATCACCCACAACAAGTGCCACGAGACCTTTAAGGACTTCAGAGACGCGATCTTGACGTTCCTGCGCGAGGAGGTGCCCCGGAACTGGCGAATCTACTGCGATGAGGTAACGGACAACTTTCGCATCATCTCGCCCAAGGATTTTCGGATTTTGGCGTGAGCGAGGTATAGCAGCGCTTGGATTATTTGTTTTCGGCACCCTTGGCATCGGTCTCGGCTACCATCGCCTTCTCACTCACCGCGGATCCATCTGCCCAAGATGGCTCGACAAGATACACCGGCCCGCTGGGTTTCGGTTCATCGCCTGCATCATCAGTTTGCGGATGAGCGATCGGACCCGCACAGCCCGCTTGCCGGTCTGTTGTGGAGCCATATGGGCTGGCTCATGGTCGAGAACCACGCGCTGGCACGACTGGATATTTATGAACGCTACGCCAAGGACATCCTCGCCGATCCCTTTTACCGCTCGCTAGAGCGGAATTGCGCTGGGTGCAGATTGTGCTGCTTTCTTGGGTAGCCTCCTTCGTCGTCGGCGCAATCGGTGCCAGCGCGATGGGTCGTTCCGCGCCAGAGGCGCTGCGTGTGGGCGCCAGCTTTCTTGTGTGGGGTGTGTTCCTGCGCACGGTCCTGGTTTGGCACATCACTTGGTCAGTGAACTCCGTAGCGCATGTTTGGGGGTACCGACGCTACGAAACAGGCGAGGCAAGTCGGAACAATCTCCTTATCGGCTAGATAAGTAATGGCGAAGGATGGCACAACAACCACCATGCTGTCCCTCGCTCCGCCCGTCATGGCCACACCTGGTGGGAGCTGGATATGACTTGGATTGTCATCCGCTTGCTCATGGTGACTGGCCTCGCTCGGCGTGTAGCGACACCCGGGCCGCGCTTGCGCGCAAGCCTGCGGACAAGCAACAACCCGCCCAAGGCAGGCCACACCGAAGCATAGGGACGCCCTGCGGCGAGGTGGCTGGGGAAGCAACGCTACAGGCGGAAATGGTCGCGCTGAACATGTTGGGCGATTTGCTCCGACGCCCATGAGTACCCGCGCGCGCATGGTGGTCGAAGACGAAGCGCTGATTAGCGAAATGCGCAATGAGGGCAGGGCGTCGGTCGTCCTCTACCACGGCAGCATGCGGCGCAGCGTCGCCATCGCGCAGCACAAAGTGATGGAACAAGGCGGCGGCACTGTGCAGGCCAGCGACGATCAGCACCGCGTTCGCCGCCAAAGCATGCCAGCCGCCGATCTGGTGAATGAATGGGCGGTCGCCCAGATGACCGTCGTTAGCAGCAGCGCGTACAGCAGCCAGTGCGTGGCACACGCAACCACCAGCATCACTCCCTGCTGCAAGGCAGGCAGCATGCCGCCTTGGGTCGTGCGCCACACCAGCCGGACGATCAACACCACGCAGAGATGATGCCCAGTGTCATGTGGATCGACGATGCAGGCGCTGCCGCGTATCTCGAGAATTCCAACCCGAAGAATGCGCGTCTTTACGAACGAGCCGGGTTCGTCGCGCAGAAAAACATCTTACCCGACGGCGCGCCACCGCTTGTTGCGATGTGGCGGCCCGCACCGGTGTCCTGACTTTGCAGAGCTCAAGAAATTTATGCGACCTCGCTAATCCGCGACGAGTGTGGCCGCCGGCCTGGCGTCGATGGTGATTATTCGGGCTTCAGATTGCACGTTTGTCCTCCCTTGGCTCTTTGGCCCCTGCGATGAGGGGGTCTTGCCCGTCGAGACATACCACGTTAGGTTTATGCATGCACCAACATGACGAGCCGGATCATCACGGCCCACACCATCATGATGACAATGATATGCCGAGCGATTTGGCCCTGAGGGTCAAAGCCCTGGAGTCGTTGCTGATCGAAAAAGGGCTCGTAGACCCGGCCGCCCTCGACGCCATCATTGAAAACTACGAGCACAAAGTTGGCCCTCATAATGGAGCCCGCGTTATAGCGCGTGCCTGGGTCGATCCCGTATACAAGGAACGGCTCATGACGAACGGGACCGCGGCGATAGGCGAGCTTGGTTATGCAGGCCCACAAGGCGCGCACATCGTCGTGGTCGAAAACACTGCGTCCGTGCATAATCTAGTGGTTTGCACTCTGTGCTCTTGCTACCCTGTCCCAGTTCTTGGATTAGCTCCGGTATGGTATAAGTCGGCACCCTACCGGTCCCGCGCAATCATTGATCCTCGCGGCGTGCTGCACGAACTGGGTCTCGATTTGCCCGACGATATCGAAGTTCGAGTGTGGGATTCCACTGCTGAAGCACGCTATCTGGTTCTGCCACGGCGTCCTGTCGGGACCGAGGGCATGGGTGAGGCCGAACTAGCGGCGCTCGTCACCCGTGATGCGATGATCGGCGTGGCCGAGGCACGTGTCGCAGAGACACGGGCATGAACGGCGTACATGACATGGGCGGTATGCATGGCCTCGGTCCGATCCGACGCGAGCAAGACGAGCCGGTGTTCCACGAGCAATGGGAAGCACGTGCGCATGCAATGCATTCGGCCATGGGCGCGTGGCGCCGGTGGGATACGGATTCATTCAGGTTTCAAGTCGAGAGCATGCACGCGCTGGAGTATCTCCGCATGAGCTACTACGAGCGACGGTTTGCCGCGCTGACCAAACTCGTGATTCTGTCGGGTTTGGTTAGCGCGAAGGAACTCGAAGAGGGCCATCCGGCGGTCGGGACAGCGAAGCAATCGCCTGCCCTAGACACTGCTGGGGTCGAGCGGATGTTCAGCGTGAACGGGGGGATGAACCGACCGGCACCAGCACCGGCGCTTTACCGTGCGGGGGACGCGGTTCGGACGCGTAACATCAATCCTGTCCATCACACACGCTTGCCACGCTACGCACGTGGCAAGACCGGCGTCATCGAACGCCTCCACGGTGCATGGGTGTTTCCCGACACGAACGCTCAAGGGTTGGGAAGGGAAGCGCAACATCTATACACAGTGCGCTTCACTGCTCGTGAATTATGGGGCGAAACCGCCAACCCTCGCGACACCGTCCGCGTGGACTTGTGGGACGACTACCTTGAGGCCGCGTGAAAATGGCATTGGAAGTTGGCGGCCATCCTACGCTCCTCGCAGATTTACGCTTACCCAGGGATACGGAAGGGCCAGTTTTTGCTGAGCCGTGGCACGCACAGGTCTTTGCGTTGACGATGCAGTTGCATGAGACGGGCTATTTCTCGTGGGCGGAGTGGACCGCGGCGCTCGCGGCTGAACTCCGCCGTGCTGAGGATGCTGGCGGACCTGACGATGGAACGCACTATTACGAACGTTGGCTCGTCGCACTTGAGGGTCTGGTTGCGGCGAAGGGGCTGACCGACGCAGCCACGTTGTTGCGTCGCAAGGAGGATTGGGTCGAGGCACATCGGTCGACGCCACATGGCCAACCGGTCGAATTGAAGTGGCGGCGCGGGGAGGTGCCGGATGAAGGTGAGTGACGGGATTGGTCATCGTCCGCCTGCGCAGGATCGGGGGCAGCGGCATGCCGTGCGGGCACCGGGTCACGGACAACCTGGTCTGTTCCGAATGGCGGCGCAGTGCACTGTACTCCGCAACCCGGGCCTGAACCAGGTGCCGCTGCACGCTCGCCAGCAGGATCTTGCCGTCGTCCAGCGTCAGGCCGAGCGGATCGAGGGGCGAATGGGGGGCGGTGCAGCCACCTCGGGCACTCCGACGGGGCAAGGGCGCGCCCCGCGCGAGGCCGAAGGCCGGTCCCTTGCGGTGGCGGACGGCGATGCGGCAGCTTTTTCCCTCGTCACTCTCCTTCCATTTTCGTCGTTCCGGACTTCTGGATTCAGCTCCGATCACTGATATCTCTGCGCAGGTTTTGACTGGTCGGACGCGGGGTTTCCCCGGAGTGCCTACCCACCGAGACGCGGCTCGGAGCGACGAGCTGGTTTCGACCCAAACTCGCCGTTTAATGCCGCGCTCGCCCTTCCTGATTGCAGACATTAGTAAAGCAGCATGTTGCACGCGGTAGAGGAGGCTAGGGTGGGACGTGTCAGAGTCGCGGGGTTTTCGGTGTCCCTGGATGGGTTCGGAGCGGGCCCGGAACAGAGTCTTCAGGATCCTCTGGGAAGGCGAGGCACGGAGCTCCACAGCTGGTTTTTCGGAACGAAGACGTTCAAGGCCATGTTCGGCGAGGGCGGTGGCACGGAGGGCGTGGACGAGACCTTTGCCCACCGCTCGATGGACGGATTCGGAGCTTTCATCCTTGGCCGGAACATGTTTGGCCCTGTGCGCGGGGAATGGCTGGACGACAACTGGAAGGGCTGGTGGGGAGACAATCCGCCCTATCACGCTCCGACGTTCGTCCTGACGCACCATGCCCGCGAGCCGATCGTCATGGAGGGCGGCACCACGTTCCACTTCGTCACGGACGGGATCCACGCCGCGCTCGAGCGTGCACGCAACGCCGCTGGAGCACGTGACGTGAAGATCGGAGGTGGCGTGTCCACCGTTCGCCAATACCTGCAGGCCAGCTTGATCGATGAACTGCACTTTGCGCTTTCGCCTGTCCTGCTCGGACGAGGCGAGGCGATGTTCGAGGGCTTGGATCTCCCTGCCCTCGGCTACCGCGTGATGAAATCCACTGCCACAGACCTCGCGACGCACATCGTGCTTGGGCGCTAGCAGAACGAATTGAAGCTCAACATGGACCCACGGTGCGAAACCATGTGGGGCCGTCGCTACGCTTGCAGTGCGCATCTAGGTCGTGGAGGCGCCGCCTTGGCGCGCCGGCGCCGAGCGCCGAATCGTTGCACAAACCACGCAATCTGCCCGGGTGGCATCGGGAAAGCCGCCTGTCAGCCCACTGGAGATCAACACCTGGCCGAAGCCCTGGCCACGGCCTCGGTGCAGCAAAAAAACGCGCACGCAAATGATACGGCCGGCGTGATCCTGCTCGGCCTGCCTCTCGCGTCCATGTCGGGCGAGAACATCGCGCCGCAGATCGCAGCGCTGAAGGGTGAGCAAGAGGCGGTGGGTCAGGCCATGCAATTCGGCAACTGCGGGACGTAGCGACGGCCAACGCCTGCGAGATCTCGCGGCGCGACAGAGCGCCAACAGTCGGCATTGGCAGCGGACGACCAACGCGGCGGTACCAACGTGCGGCACGGATGGTGGCGCGGGTGGAAATTGCGGCGTCCGGCGATCGGCAAACCTTTCAGGGCGAAGGGGAGGGTAGACGGTTGCATGTGGTCAGGCGGCGCGCGGGCGCACCCGATGCCTGATCGCGGCACCTTGCTCGGCCTCAGGACAGGCGTTGTTGGCCAACAACGCTGGCTTGCTCGCCTCCGGTTCGGCGCACCCCGTACGCGCGAAAGGCCGGCGCTCGCCGGCCTCTCGTGCGATTTCAGACTGCCCCGGGTTAGCCGTTCACGGGGCTGTAGGTGAAGGCCGACGACGGGTGGCCAACGTTGCTGCCGTCACCCACGGTGGCGGCGGAGGCGACGCCCAGGCCCAGGGTGAGTGCGGCGGCGGCGGCGAGAACGAATTTCTTCATGATGGACTCCATCGGTTGACCCCCTGTGTCGGAGGCGGGTCGGTTAGTTGCCGGACGTGGTCATCGAATGATCGGCCCCGCCTTGGTGGCACGCGTGATGTAGTCTCGGTCGTTGGCGCGCAAAATCCGGTTTGTGTGGGCAACTTCTGTGCGCAGATCGGAGAAATGGTCCGAACCGTACAGGAGTGATTCCCCGGAGCGATCATCTGTGAGGGAGGAACTGGGATGGCTGGCAGATCGCCGCCCCGGAGGGCGACACCGGCGCACCCCGACCCAGGCGTTGTGACGCTCGGCCAGGTTGCGCCCCGGCTCTCCGTGCTGGAGGTATCTTGCAACCGCTGCGAACGCCGCGGCAGGCTCACCACCGGCCGACTGTTGGCGGAACACGGGCCGGCGCTGCCCCTCCCGGATTTGCGCCGCATCATCGCCGCCGATTGCCCCCGGATGCAGGCGGCGCAGGTGCATGACGTGTGCGGGGTGCACTTCCCTGGTCTGTCGCGGCTCGCATAGGCGTCGAGCGCCCTGAGAGCGGGTCCTCTCCCGATCGAACGGCTGGCGGCAGCGGCCGGCTGCGGCAAATTGCGCCAGCCGTTCGGCCACCCCATAGTCACTCCATGACCATCGTCACCAACTCTCCCCCGAAGCGCCAGCGCGCAAAGGAGCGCGCACAACCGATGCAGCTCCGCAAACCCCTCCCTTGCGCTGCTGGGCGACGCGCTTGCGATGCTGCCCTGGAACCGCACGGCGTCGCCCTGGGACAGCGGCAGCGTGCTGTTCCGGCGCCCGGACGGTGGCATCTGGCCCTATGACCCAGCCGGCGGGCGCAAGCGGCCACTGGTTGTCGATATCTTCGTCGCTCCGCCCGGCTCGGGAAAATCGGTGCTGGCGAACACGATCAATATCGGGCTCTGCCTCAGCTCGGCGGTCATGGGAACCAACGGCGCCAAGCTGCCGCTGATCGGCAAGGCGGATATCGGGAAGTCCGCCGAGGGCTTCGTGCGGCTGATCCAGGAGGCACTCGGTCCGCAGCGGCGGCACGAGGCGATCTTCATCTCGCTGCAACTCGTCGCCGGCCACGAGTTCAACATCTTCGATCTGCAGGTCGGCTGCGAATACCCGCTGCCGTTGGAGCGCGCGTTCCTGCAGAACTTCCTCGCGCTGGCGACACTGCCGCCCGATCAGTCCACGCCGTTCGAGGGCATGGCGCAGCTCATCTCGCTGGTAATCGACGAGGCCTATCGCCTGTGCACCGAGACCGGCGGAGGCGCCAAACACTATCGCGCCGGCCTCGAGCCGGAGGTCGATCGTGCGATCGCGCTCCATGGGATCACGCTGCATGAGGAGTCGCCCTACTGGCGCGACGTCGTCAACGAGCTCTGCGACGTGGGCGAGTTCCGTCTGGCCGAGCGCGCGCAGCGCCACGCGGTGCCGATCCTTGAGGATCTGATTGGCGCCGTCCGGACCGACCAGGTGCGTGACATGTTCGACAGCCTGAAGCTGTCGGAGACAAGCGAGAAGGCGTCACAGATTTTCGAGCGCTACATCGCCGACCTGATCCGCCGGTTCCCGACATTGAACGCACCGACCCGGCTCGATTTCGGACCGGCACGGATCATCGTGCTCGACCTGCAGGTACGTCGCGCCGACCGGTTCGGCCGCCGCGAACCGCCAGACCGAAATGATGTATCTGGCGGCACGTCACATCCTGGCCCGCAATTTCTTTCTCCATCCGGAATACCTTGCCTTCGTGCCGGAGCGTGTGCGGGGGTATCACGGCAAGCGCTTCACCGAGGTCTATGAGACGGTGAAGCGTGTGGACTACGACGAGTGGCACCGGACGCAGGGCAGCCAGCTGGTGCGCGCGCAGGCGGAGCTCGACGTCCGCGAAGGTCGCAAGCACAACGTGCAGCTCGGCTTCGCGTCGCAGCGTCTCTCCGATATGGGCGACGGCGTGATCGCGCAGAGCACCGGCCGCTTCGTGCTCGGTGCCGACGATCAGCGCGAGCGCGAAGAGATCATCAAGCGATTTGGCCTGACCGACGCGAGCGCAAAGATTGTCCGCCATCGGCTGACCGGTCCGCGGCGAGACGGCGCACCATTCCTCGCGATCTTCCGGGCCGAACAGGCGCATTATGAGCAGTTCCTCGTCAACTCCCTTGGCCCCGTCGAGCTCTGGGCGCTGTCCACGACACCTGGAGATACCAGCCTTCGGAGCCGCATCTACGAACGAGTTGGGTTCTCCGAAGGGCTGCGCCGCCTCTCAAAGGTGTTCCCGAACGGTTCCGCGATGGATGAGATCGAGCGGCGGACGAAAGCTCGTATCATGAAGGGTGACTTGGCCGATCGGGTGGAGGCGGGCGTGGTCGAAGAGCTCGCGAGCGAACTCATCGAGGGGCATGGCCTCGGCCTGGTGCTTCGCCCGTACGAAGGCTCCCACGACGACGATCTCGCGATCGCCGCCGAGTAGAGGTGGTGAGGTGTAGCCCGAAATGCCTGCGTTCGAGGTCGATCCGCAACGCGATCGTTACCTTCCGCAGGAGAGCGGTCGGCAGCGAAGATGGCCATCGAGATCGGACGCCCGGTGCCGACGGAAACAGAGCACCTGTGTGCGACGCGGGGCCTCGGCCTCGTCGGGCACAAAGGAGACACCGCGTACGCGAGCGGCGATCGATCACACCTACCCAACGGTCTCCTTCAACGGCCGGCGCGGCACCGAGGAGCGCGCGTTGGGGTCACGACATAGAACGGGCAGGGAGGCACGCTTTGCGGCACGAAGCGGAAACGCGGCTGGATGTGCTGGCAGGTCAAGTGACCGCAAGGGGTGGATTGCGGACCTATGGTGTGGTGCGAAGATCAAGTGATCGGCGGAATGCGGTGAGAAATCCGGGCTAGGCTCACAGTCGCCAACGATTTACAGTCGGATACTAGCCGTCACCAGGGGATCACAAGGAGATCATCATGGCTGAGCAATCGTCCCTCAACGGCGCGTCCGTTGTCCTGGCGAACCTGGACAAGCTGCTACCGGATCTTGAACCGCTTTATAAGGACATTCACGCCCATCCCGAATTGTCGATGCACGAGACGCGAACGGCCGGTATCGCCGCCGACAGGCTCAAGAAAGCTGGCTACGAAGTGACGACCGGAGTGGGCAAGACGGGTGTGGTGGGATTGCTCCGTAACGGGGAGGGGCCAACGGTGATGCTGCGCGCCGACATGGATGCGCTGCCGATCGCCGAGAACACCGGCCTTGCCTATGCCAGCAACGTCTCGGCGGAGGATGCCGAAGGGAACGCTGTGCCGGTGGGCCATATGTGCGGCCACGACATGCATGTCACTTGGCTGGTCGGTGCGGCGACATTGCTGTCGCAGGCGCGCGACGCCTGGAAGGGCACGTTGATGGCCGTATTCCAGCCGGGCGAGGAAACCGCGCAAGGCGCCCAGGCTATGATCGACGACGGTCTGCTCAAACGCTTCCCCACACCCGAGGTCGTGCTTGGCCAGCATGTCATGGTCGGCCCCGCCGGCACCGTCGCCGGAAGCGCCGGGCCGATTACCTCCGCGGCGGACAGTCTGCAAATCCGCTTGTTCGGGCGTGGTGCGCATGGCTCGATGCCGCAGGCCAGCATCGACCCCGTCGTCATGGCGGCATCTGTCGTCCTGCGGCTCCAGACCATCGTGTCCCGCGAGGTGGCCGCAAACGACGCGGCAGTGGTTACAGTCGGCGTGTTGCAGGCCGGTACCAAGGAGAACGTCATTCCCGACGAAGCCGTCATTAAGCTCAATGTGCGCACATTCGATGCCGGCGTGCGCAAACACGTGCTTGCTGCGATTGAACGGATCGTCAATGCCGAGGCCGAAGCCTCGGGAGCCCCGCGCAAACCGGAGATCACGCCGCTCGATCGCTACCCGCTCAACGTAAATGACGAAACCGCAAGCAATCGCATCGCCGCGGCTTTTCGCGGCTATTTTTCCGCCGATCGGGTGAGGCACACGGGGCCCGCGCCGGCAAGCGAGGATTTCGGCTGCTTCGGCACCGCGTGGCAGGTACCTTCGGTGTTCTGGTTCGTGGGCGGCAATGATCCCAAGATCTATGCCGAGGCCAAGGCTGCGGGCAAGCTGAACGAGTTACCGGTCAATCACAGCCCGAAATTCGCGCCGATCCTGCACCACACCCTGGAAACCGGCGTTGAGGCTCTGGTCGTCGGCGCACTGGCTTGGCTTGGCGCAAGCTGATATCGGTTGTGTCGGAGGCTACTAACCGAATGCGTCGCGCGATGGCAACTGGGCAAACCGGCACTACGGCACCAATGCCTTCACATGGAAGCCGTCGGCGGTGATCGGTGCTTCCCCGGGCTCGATCGGCACCGCCGTCGCGCAGCAGAGCCTGCGCAGCGTGCTCATTGCAGGATGTCGAGTGCGCCGTGCCGATAGATCCGGCCGCCTTTCATGACGAAATCAACCGTCGCTGTGGCGGCTATATCGGCAATCGGATCACCGGTCATGGCGACGACATCCGCCGCCTTTCCGGCAGCGAGGACGCCCAGGTCGGGGCATTCCAGCAGCTCGGCTGCAACGCTTGTTCCTGCCTTCAATGCGCGTACCGGCGCCAGCCCCGCGGCCACCATGGCCTGGAATTCCAGAACGCCGTGGCTGAAAGGGAACATCCCGCAGTCGGTGCCGTATGCAATCTTGGCGGTGCTTTGCGCCATCCGCTTCTGCGCCGCTTCGATAGCATTCACATCCCGACGGAATTTCCAGCCCGTCTGTGGCGGCAGCTTGCCGGCCGTCATCAACGCCTTGTCCTCTCGGGTCATCTGCATAGTCGGCACCAGGAAAGCCCCGACTTGTTCCGCCATGGAGATGCCATCGTCATCGATCAGATAGCAGTGCTCGATACTGCGCGCCCCGGCTCGTAAGGCCTGCTTGCAACCCTCAGCAGCACCCGTATGCACCGCCAATGGCATACCGAGTTGATGCGCCGTTTCCGCGAGGCATTGCATCTCATCATCGAACCATGTCACCCGTGCCGGGTCGTCACCGAAACTCATGTAGCCGCCGGTGTTCATCGTCTTGATCCAGTTGCCGCCGAAGGCATGCTCCATGCGCACCAACTCCCGGATCTTCTCCGGCGAGTCGGCAACCTTTGACAGCCCGAGGTGGCAGCGGCAGGGATACATTCCCTGCATGTCGGCATGCCCACCTGTTGCGCTGATCATGTGCGGCGCGACGATCAGACGCGGCCCGTGAACCAATCCCGCGTCGATGGCATCTCGCAGGTTGATCGTCGGCCATTCGGGATCGAGAGTCCCCATGTCGCGGAGAGTGGTGAATCCGTAGCGCATGTATTGCTGCGCGAGATGCAGACCAGTCAGAGCCTTGGCTGGCGCGCATTGCAGTGTCTGCTGCCTCAGCGCAAGACCATCGACACAGAGATGCACATGGGCATCGATGAACCCAGGCGCCACAGTCCGGTTACCGAGGTCGATAACCTGCGCATCCTCGGGTCGCCCAACCGAGCTGGAAACCTCGACGATGGTGTTACCTTCGATCAAGATCTCTCCGTGTTCACGCAGCGTCTCGCTAAGTCCGTCGAACAGCTTGCCGCAGATCAGCACGATCTTGGTCATCGGTCTGTCCTCCCATCCGAACTTTCGCTCCAGCGGGCAAGCGGCGCCCGCCACCCGAAAAACATCGCCATAATGCGCAGAAGGAAGCAGGTCGCGGTCCCCAACAGCATCGGCGCGAGCGGCGGCAGTCCCAGAACGTGTCCGACCGAGACGATCGCTGCGGCGCCCAGCGCCGCCAAGGCGTAGAGATCCTCGCACAGCACAAACGGAACCTGCCTCGCGAGAACATCTCGCACCATCCCGCCGCCAATTCCGGAAATCATGCCGAGCACTGCTGCCATAACCGGGTTTATCCCGTAGCTGATCGCCTTCTGCGCACCCGTAACGGCGAAGAGACCAAGCCCTAGCGCATCCAGCACCAGCACGGGGCGGTTTAGCAACTGTCCTACCGGGTACGCGAAGAAAATCACTACGCCCGCGCCAATTGCGATTGCGAAGTCGTGCCAGTTGGCGATGGCCGTTGGAGGCACCGCGCCGATCAGCACGTCGCGGGTTATTCCCCCCATCACGCCGACGACCCAGGACAGAAACAGAACGCCGAAGATATCAAATCGCTTTTGCACAGCAAGCACCGCGCCGCTGAGGGCGAATACAAAGGTACCTGCTCCATCGAGACAGGCCGCCAAAAGCTGCGGAAACTCGTTGTGCATGGGTCTAGGGTTCGGCCATTATACACTGTCGATCGGCTATGCACCCACAACGTCGAGAATCGCGTCGGCGCCGGTGCGCAAGGTCGAGTGGATCCGTGCCTTGAGACGTAGGCCGTCCGTTCGGACGAAGCAAGGGCACCCAACGCCGACGTCAGAAGCGTGCACCGTATGCGCTTGACTCAGAGTGTGTGTTGGTCCCGGAATATGGTAGCCGGCGCAGCCAAAGTGCGGACCGAGGTTACAATCCGACGATTGCCTGCCGTATAGGAGCCCTGGCGTTCGCCTTCAACCGTGCGCTGGCTGACCTGCAAAAGCGGTTCGACTTGTTCCAGATCTATGTCTCGGGTTCGTGGTGGCGGTGACCGGCGGCATGGCGCAAGAGCGAGAGCGGGGATCGCGAGACCGGACTTCCCATAACGGAGGAAGCGACATGACGACGGCGGCCAATCACCCCGTGCCATTTCGCGGCAATGATAGGGTGCTCTACGGCATCATTTTTGGCGTCATCACGTTCTGGCTGTTCGCCCAGACGACTTTGAACATCGCTCCCGCCATGGGGCGTGATCTTGGTCTCGGAGCGAGTACCGATGAACATCGCGGTCGCTATCACCGCGTTATTCTCCGGCATCTTTATCGTGGTGATCGGTGGTCTCGCCGATCGCGTCGGCCGCGTCCGCATAGTGCGGATCGGCTTCTACCTCAGCATCCTTGGCTCGCTGTTGGTCGGCGTGGCCCCGGCCGGTCACCTGGCATCGCCGTTTCTACTAACGGGACGGGCCCTTCAGGGAGTGTCGGGTGCTTGCATCATGCCCGCCAGCCTGGCGCTCGTGAAGACCTATTGGGACGGCGCTGCGCGCCAGCGGGCGGTGAGTCTCTGGTCAATCGGCTCCTGGGGTGGATCAGGCCTATGCTCGTTGTTCGGCGGCCTTGTGACCCAGAGCCTGGGATGGCGCTACATCTTCTTCGCATCCATCCTGGCCGCTCTGTTCGGCCTCGTGCTGATGCGGGGCGTGCCGGAAAGCCGAGCGGCGTCTAAAGACAGTTATCGCTTCGACTTTGCCGGCGTTATCTCGTTCATGATTGCGATGGTCGCCTTGCAGGTCGTCGTCACGCAAGGGAACAAGCTCGGCTGGACCAGTCCAGCCGCGCTGCTTCTGATCGCAGTTACGCTCGTAGCTGGATTTCTGTTCTTTCGCATCGAGGCACGCGCGTCTGCTGCCTTCGTCGATTTCTCGCTGTTCGCTAACCCGATCTACACGGGCGCCACGGTTTCCAACTTTCTGCTTAATGCCGTCGCCGGAACGCTCATTGTGTCGCTGGAACTGGTCCAGCTTGGCGGCAACATGACAGCGCAGCAGGCAGGGCTGCTGACCCTCGGCTATGCGGTGGCGATCATCGCCTTTATCCGGGTGGGTGAGAAGCTCCTGCAGCGTTTCGGCGCGCGCAAGCCGATGATCTGGGGCTGCCTCATCACCGGTCTCGCAATCCTCTTCCTTTCGCCGGCGAACCTGCTTCTGAAGGACTACCGCATCCTTGCAATTATCGGTTACACGCTGTTCGGGGTTGGACTGGCATTTTATGCGACGCCTTCGACCGACGCCGCCCTGTCCAATCTGCCGGAATCCCAGGCCGGAGCCGGATCAGGCATATACAAAATGGCCTCGTCGCTCGGCGCCGCGTTCGGGGTCGCCATCTCGGCCGCAATCTTCACCGCTCTCAGCACAAACACTGACAGCGCGCGCTGGATGGAAGGAGTAATTTACTTTCTACGGCCGTCAGGACAACCTGGAAATCCGCGCCGCGGCGATGATCGCGCTCATGGTCAACGTGCTCATGGTAGCCGTGGCGATCCTGTCCATCATGCTGACGATTCCACAACCGAAGAGGGCACAGGGTCGGTTATCATCTGAAGCGCACTGAGACAGTTGTAGGACCAGAACCAACGGAGGAACTCACCAAGGATGGCCTGGCGACCGACGTTGACGGACGCATCCGTTCACCGCGGGTCAGGGAGCTGCTGTCACGGCTGTGAGCGAGGGGGTTGGGTGTCTCGCGTTTACCATCTTTATGATCGTTGAGAGTTTAAACTGAGGCAGGCTTCAAAGCCAGACACCAGGACAGCTATGACCAGGATGAGCGGACTTCGGACCAGACCACCACCCCGTGCGCACAAATCAAGAAACACGTGACGAAGCGGAATCCCGAAATCACAGGGCATTCAGGTTGCATGAATCTGGTGCGCAGGTGTTGACGCACCCCGACGGTCTGAAGCGGTCGTCCTAAGGACCGCTTTGGGTCGTCAGCCGCGGTTGCCGTTGGTGGGACCGCTACGGCCGTTCTGGGTCGGATTCGGTCCTCCCAAGGCTGCTCGCCGAGACACACCCTGCGCCGCGATCAGGGAGCTGTAGCTCTCCGGTCTGATCGCTCGCGATGACGCGTCGCGTTATCGGCAGGCGCGCGACGCAAACGGGAAATGATGTCCCTCGGCGGAAAGGCGACCAGCGCCGTTCGCAAACGGCCCCGCTAGCCTCTGCGATCAACGGAGGCGGACATGGCCCATCTGACGTTGCAACTTGGCGCTGCTCTGGTGATCCCGTTCGATGCCCCACGCCGCAGGACGAACACCGGACGCGGGTGGCGCAATCGCGCGTTGCGCGCGGCGGTCGCCGCCGGCGCGGCCGTCGGGATATGGCCGGCGGGGTGGCCCTTGGATGACGCTCGATTGTTCCGTAGTCGGCCCCGACGCAGCCGCCACCTTGCATCTCCAGGGGTCCCGCAATGAGAGCACTGCGGCGTTCGGTCTCTCTGGGTCTGCTTCTTCTGGTGATGCTCGCGGGTTGCGCGACCGTTCATCCTGTCCCGACGACTGTCGTCACACCGGGGATGCCAAACCCTGAAGAAGCGCTGCGCCAGAGCATGCAGCACGTCGACGCCGAGATGGCCGAACTGGGCCAGCTGTCGCCATCGGTCGCCCGACCCGACACGCCCGTCATCCCGGAGGATCTGCAGCGGATCGTCTCGTTCCAGTGGTCCGGGCGGTTGGATCAGGCTGTCGCCAAGCTCGCCCAGAGCATCGGCTACACCTTCTACACGACAGCCCCACCGAACGCGCAGCCGATCAACGTCACTATCCAGATTGCCTCGGTGCCTGCCTTTCAGGTTTTCCAGGCACTCGGAGAGGAAGCGGGCACGCGGGCGACCGTTCAGGTCGATCCGCTCCACCACCAGGTGCAGGTGATCCATCATGTCTAGGCTGCGCATGTTGCTGGGAGCGGCAACCCTTTCTGCGTGCCTCTCCGCTGGTCCGATCGCCTGGGCGCAAGGCACCCTCACCTCGCCGCGCGTCCCACCGGATCCCACGCCGGCTCAGGTCGAGCAGAATCTGCCCGATCTCGGCAATCCGCTGAACAAGCCGATCACCGGTGCAACCGAAGATCCGCTTGCGGTCGGCACACAACCGCCGCCCTCGCTGGAAGCACTCCAGGCAATCCGGCCCGGCGACGAGAAGGGCGACGGCCTCGAACCCGGGCGCGCGGACATGCTGCGCACCGCCGCCCTCACCTATGGCGCGCAAGGCGGTCTTGCGGCACGAAGCTTTGCGATCAACGAGATGCTTCGCCGCTATCAGGCGCAGCTCGACAGTGCCTATGACTTCCGGACTCTCGTGTTGCCCGTCGGCAGCGGCCAGACGCTCTTGCGACCGCCGATCGTGTCGGCGGCGCAGATGGCGTTTGCGCTCGGTGATGGCAGCCAGGTCGCGCGCGAGACGTCCTGCATCTATCAGATCACGCGCGAAGCGCAGCTTGCCTCCACGCCGCCCAACTGGCGCGCCTATCTGGTTCGCGCCTGGGCCGATCCGCGCCGGCCGACCGACGGTGCTCTGCCGCGCACGAAACAGGAGGCCGCCTACTGGAACAAGTGGGTCGCGGAGGGCTGGGCGAATGGAGAGAAGCAGGCGGTCGAGATCTTCCTGTCCGATCTCGGCCGACTGGAGCGCGACATAGTCGGCATGGCGCGTTACCGGGTCCTGCTCCGGGCCGGTCTGGTCGAGCAGCCGCGCATGGCTTTCCAGAACCGGACCGTGGATGGCGGCCGTGACAGCCTGCATGTCGGCGACGAGACGATCCGGATCACGGATCAGCCAGGATTGCAAGGCAATCCGCGCCGCTGGGTGCCCGGCGCCGGCTGTCCGCAGTGAGGGCGAGAGCGGAGAGCGTCCAAAATGCTGGATAGCCTGTCGTCTTCCTCACTGCCGCATGAGATGGCTTCAGCGACGGTCCTGTGGCCGGACGATGGCCGGGACGGACTCCGATGGGTTGAGGAGCCGCGCAAGAGTGCGCCCGGCCTCGATTCCCTGCTGATCTGGGCCTTTCGCGCCGGCGCTCACCGGGTCGCATTCCAGACAGGACACCCCGTGTGGGTCGGCATCCACGGCCGTAATCACCGTGCGACACGGTCGCCGATTGACGAGATCGACTTCAGCTACATCGTCAATCACCTCTATGGCGCCGACGGCATGGCGCGCCTGCAAGGCGGCAACGATTTCGATACCGCCTACGCGATCCCGATCGATCGCTCCACGCGGTTGCGCTTCCGTCTCAACGCGACTCCGACGCGGACCTCCCGGCGCGACGGCGGCAATATCGTGCTGCGCCCGATCGCGGACATGCCGCCGCCGCTCGAGAACCAGCTCGTCGAACAGGGCATCCTCGACGCGTATCGTCCGCGACAGGGGATGGTCATCGTCAGCGGCGCGACCGGCTCCGGCAAATCGACGTTGATCGCCGGCATGACGGTGGCCAAGCTCAACGACCCCGAGGGCAACTTCAACATCGTCGAGGGCGCGGCCCCGGTGGAGTTCCTTCTGGAGCGCGTGCGCGGCCCGTCCTCGACGATCAATCAGACGGAGATCCCACGGGACTTGCCAAGCTTTGCGCTTTTCGTCCGCGGGGCCATGCGCAGGGAACCAACCGACATCATCGTCGGTGAGTGCCGCGACAGCGAGACGATGGATGCGGCGGTCCAGGCAGCGATTTCCGGGCATGTGCTGACAACGACCGTTCATGCTAACGACGTTGCACTGACCATGCAGCGTATCGCGAGCCTTTGCCCGCCTGCGGAGCGCGAGAACCTGGTCTCAGCCGTCGCCCAGTCCCTGCGGCTTGTCATCAACCAGCGCCTGGCGCAATCGACCGACGGGCGACGCACTCCCCTGCGGGAGTTCCTTGTATTCGATGCGCATCTCCGCGGGCAGTTGCTGCGCACTGACCCATCCGAGTGGCCGGCGCTGACGCGGCGCGCCGTGGACGAACAGGGCCAGTCGTATCGGGCAGCGATCGGGCATGCTCTTCAAGAGGGCCGCATCTCCGAAGCAACCGCGGCATTCGAATTGAGACAGGTGGGGTGAGCCATGTGGCGTAACACGGGACAGCCGGTACGGCTTCTGATGCTCGACGCGCGGGCCTGCCTGCCGATCCTTTCGGTGATGGTCTATTGGAGCTGGCTCACCCTCTACATCGCCATCATCGGGATCGTCTTCTTTTCGGCAATTTCATTCTTCGGCCTCACTTTGCCAGCGATGACACGGCTTGCCCGTCGTTGGCTCGTCGGGCCGGTTCGGACCGCCGTGCCGGTCTGGAACCGACGGAGGTTGGCGTGAACGAAGTGAGCGTGGACGCGGTGGGCCGAACCATGCGGGCCCTCCTCGCGTTCGATCGTCGTCCCGTCCGTTACCATGACGGGGCGACCGGACGAGACATAACCGTTGACGCTGAGACCGCTGCATCGCCGGCTGGCTTCCTCCCCGCCCTTGTCGTCGCCGGCGAGGCGGTCTGGCGCGACGTGACCGGAAAGGGGTTTGCGCTCGACATCGTGCGGGATCCGCAGGCGCTGCTCGGCTACCGTCTCCGCGCGATCGGCGCGGGCAATTTCTCGACCGTCATGCTGGCGACGATGGAGGCGATCCACCAGGTTGCCCGTCCCGAGGCGATCCCGCTCAACGATTTTGGCGCACTGTGGTCGGCCGTCAGTGAGCGCGTGGAGCGCGAGATGCGACCCCGATCGTCTGCGGCAGCCGGCGCACAGCCGTGACCAGAGTGGCTCTGGTGGCGATCGGCCTCCTGGCAGTCTCCTTCGGCTGCGCTCGAGCCGGCGAGCCTGCAGCAAACGAAGCGACCATCCGGGACTGCATCACTGCGGCGGCCGAAGCATACCGTGAACCACCCGCCGTGCTCGTGATCCTGCTCAATGTCGAAGGCGGGTCGCTGGGCCATATCAGCTACAACACGAATGGAACCGTCGACATCGGCCCGATGCAGGTCAATCAGATCTGGCTTCCGGATGTCGCCGCGCATTGGCGCACAACGGTTCCCGCGGCCTATGCCGCCTTGCGTGACAGCTTCTGCGCCAACGTCGAGGCGGGCGCCTGGATTCTGCGCCAGGGCCTCAACGAAGCGCATGGCGATTTCTGGCAGGGTGTCGGCTACTACCATTCGCACGACCCGGAGTACAAGCGCCGCTATCTGCGCGCTGTCCTGGCGCAGGTTCTGCGGCTGCGCTCCCTCGCGATGCAGTCGCAGGCGGCGCCGGCGGTGAAGGGCGGAGTATCCGGTGCCCTCACACCCGCCCGCGCGGCACGGGGTTAGTGATGACACCCCGACCCCATCCCCGTGCATCCTGGCCGTCGAACGACGACACGACGGGGTTCAACCTGATTGTGATCCTGCTGGGCTGTGGCCTTGGGGCGTACCTGCTCTGGATCAACTACCACCAGGCGATCAGCGCCGCAGCGATGGCGCTGGCGCATCAGGAGATACTTCTCCTCGGCCATTTCACCAATCGGTTCCAGTTGGCCGACCGGCAGATGGCTGCGGCCGATCCCGCGGGCGTCACCCTGCTTGATCTCTACGGCATTGTACGCGCGATCGGTCTCTTTGTTCGCATTCCGGCGACGGCCTTCATCCTGCTGCTTGCAGCCATCTGCACCGTGCGTGCCACACCGTCACGCTTCAAACGCGCGTTCGATCTGGACGGGTTGATGCGCGAGCAGGCGACGTCGTTTCCGGCGGGCGCCGCCCATGTCGCACGGCATTTGCGTCTTGTGTCGCCCGCCTCGGCAGAACCGCGCCCGGCGGATTTCGCGCTCACGCCCCAGGAATGGTTGGAACGCTTCGGGCGACGACAGGACGGCAGTTTCGATCAGGCGGCGGCACATGACGCTCTGCGCGACCAACTCGGGCCGCGTTGGACGGAGCCGGAGGCCGCGGATCCTAGTGTACGCTGTCTGTTCACAGTGTTTGCCCTACACATGGCCGAGCGTCGCGACGAAGCGCTGCAGCTCCTGGGCACTATCGCGGCCGGTCTGGGCGATCAGGCTGAGGACCGGCCAGAGGGACCCGACAAGCCCCTGGCGCTTGACCGCGCGGTCGTCGCCCGGGCCGACACGATCCTGTCCGGGATGGATGCAGAGGATGCCCGCGGTGTGGCGTCCCGTCACGCCTACACGAATCCGGCGCTGATGGAGCTGCTCGTCGAGGCCCGCCGGCGAGCAGGTGTTCTGGCTCCTGCGCAATTCGCCTGGATCAAGCTCGTCGACCGTCGCCTCTGGTATGCACTGCATTCGCTCGGGTACGAGACGGACGGGTTGGGGCGCTACCTGCATCCCAACCCCCGCGTCGAGGCGATCGGTGCGCGGGATCATTGGTCGGCCGAACGCGCCGTGGGCGGGCCGGTCATCGAGCCGAACCTCAACCGGGCGGTCGAAGCCCTGCGCAAGTCAGCAGGAGCCGCGCCGTGCACGTGATTGCGAATCCTGCTGCGCCTGATGGCGCCATTCGCAAGCAAGTTCGGCACCCTGGATCAAACGAATTCTCGCCGGAGTGTTGCCATGCATCTTGAGATTCCGGAGGGCGCCAACGTCCAGATCATCGTTGGAAGCTCCGCGCCTCTCGCCCTCGCAGACGAGAGCCGGCAGGAACGTCCGGCCCAAACCGGAGGCCGGCCGATCCTCAAGGGCTTGGTGGTCGCGATCGCGCTGGTCGGCACATTCATGGTCGGGCAGCATTTCGGGGGACGGGCGGCCGGAACCCAAACAGCAGCCGCTGCGGCTTCAATGCCACGGCCCGCGCCGACAGGGGAACAATACGCGTTCCCTGACGCGCCACTCGCCACTCCGCGGCGGCAACAGGCTTCCGGCGGTGTGCCGCCAGAGTTCCAGAACGAATTGCGCCAGCCGCCGACCGTCACGCCGCCACCTGGGGCAGCATCCAGCAAGAACCCGTTCGGCCTGGAGCCATAGAATTGACCGTCGCCCGCCAGATCGTCGGGCCGCAGGAGCAGTTCGAGCGCACCGGCGCTCAGAGCCTGCGTGACATCCGACCCTTCACCACGCGCCTCTCCGAAGGTCTCCGCAGCTCCGCCTCGGGCATCGTGCTCGCGATCGCCGCCGGGATGACGTTCTTCGAGCCGGCAGTCGTCAACGTCACCCTCCCGATGTCGGCGCTTTACGCGTTGTGGGTGCTGACCCGACGCCCAAAGCTCCCGCTGCGTCTGCCCCGCACCGCTGCGATCCCCGATCCCAGCAATCCGACGCCTGGCAGCCGCAAGCCAAGGCCGGCAAACGGGACCGTATTCATCGGATGGAGCATCGCGGGTCACGAACTCTGGCTGACAGCCGAGGACGCCCGGCAGCACATGACCATTCCCGGGACCACCGGCGCGGGCAAGACAACGGCTCTCCTGAGCCTGCTGACCAACTTTCTCGCGCAGGGCTCGGGTTTCGTACTGGTGGACGGCAAGGCCGATCGCGACCTGTTCGGCAAAGTACCTCGCGCTGGCTCGCCGCTTCGGTCGCGACGACGATGTGCGTGTCCTCAACTTCATGGTCGCATCCGGCCTCAAGGACAGCCACAGCTTCAACCCCTTCGCGATTGGCAATGCCGATGCAATCCGGGAACTCCTGGCGAGCCAGCTCGGCGACCAGGCGCAAAACGATCCGAACGGCGTGTTTCGGGAGCGTGCCGTCGCGCTGATTGGTACGATCGCGCCGGTGCTGGTGTGGCTGCGCGACCATAAGGGAGTTGCGCTGAACATCGAGATGATCCGTTTCTCCATCGAGCTGCGCTGGATCTGGAAGCTCGCGATGGAGAAGAAAGTCCTCCTGCGCAACACCGAGACCGGCGCGGTGACGGAGCTCGACGTCAGTCACGACATCCCGGAAGACATCACCTGGCCGCTGCGGTCCTATCTGGGCGAGCTGCCCGGCTACGATCCGGGCATGCCGCTCGATAAGCAGAAGGGCGACGAGCCTTCCAAGCAGCACGGTTACGCGCAGTTCTACTTCACCGCGACCTTCACGCAGCTCGCGGTTTCGCTCGGCCATATCTTCCGCGTGGAATCGAGCGATATCGACATGCGCGATATTGTGCTTAACCGGCGCATCCTGGTGGTCAACCTGCCGGCCCTCGAAAACTCCGATGCGACATTGGCTGCGCTGGGCAAGCTCGTCGTGGCATCGCTGCGGGGGATGATGGCGCAGTTGCTTGGCGCGTCACTCGAGGGCGACTACAGCGAAGCCGACAAGCCCGGCATGGGTCCAAGCCCCTTCCCGGTCGTTCTCGACGAACTCGCCTACTACGCGACCAGCGGGCTGGATCGCATGCTCGCCATGGGGCGCGGCCTCAACATCTGCTTCATGCTCGGATTCCAGGAAATCGCGGGCATTTGGGCGCGTCTCGGCGAGAAGACCGCGAGCCTGCTCGGCAACGCCAATCTGACCATCGCCATGCGCCAGCAGGACGCCGGCCGCACGCGTGAGTGGATCGAGAAGACAGCCGGGCAGACTTACATCACTCAGGCGACGACCTATCACGGGGCCGCCGACGGGGCGTATCGCGAGGCTCGGCATGCCGGAGGTGCGGCCCGTCTCGCGTATCGACTGGAACGATCTGACCAGCCTGATCGAAGGCGAGGCGGTCGTGCTCTTCGGGGGGCGCCGCATCTACGCGCGGGTCTTCCACGCCGCGGTGGACGATGCCGGACCGAAGCGGTTGGGCCGCACGGTCATGTTGCGGGTACCGGACGGCGCCGCCATCCGCGAGGACCTCGCCCGGATCGACAGGATTGCCTCGTCCATCGAAAGCGGATCGGTTGCTCTCGCCGGCGAGGAGGAAGCTTCACCGGGTCTTTCCGCCCTGGTCCAGGGTTTCGCGCGCGCGGCGCGACGCGCCTCGGGGCCACGGGCCTGCGCGCGTGCGGCGCTGGAGGAGATTGCAGCCGTGCCGGAGGACCGGCTTACGCCGCGCCCTGACCCGGCGTCGGACGGCACGCCAATGACGACCGTGACGCCGATGCTGGCGTCGGCGAGCAAGCGGCCTTTGGCGGGCGGGGAGGCCGGGGGGCCGCCCAACGAACCGGTGGATGGGCCGCTCCTGCGCGGTATCGCGGCGATCGAGGGTCTCGCTAGCGCGTCCCCGGCGTCGGCACGGTCCACCGCACTTTCGATCCTGGCCGAACGCGACGAGGCGCTGCGCGCACCGGTGGCAGTCGAACCGCCGCCAATCGATGCGGCAACCTTCCGCGCGAACCTCGAAGCCGTCATGCGGCAAGTTGCCGCCCTGCGCGGCCCGGTTGCCGAGAGGAAGGCAGCATGACGTCCACCCGCCCGAAAGAGCAGCGCTCCGCGGCGAATTCTCGCTACGTCGGCCGCCGCACAAGCGCCGGCATCGTCAAAATCACGGTCATGGTGCCGGCGGACAGGATCCCGGAGCTGCGTGGCATCACGCTCGAATGGCGTCGGAACGCCATGATGAATCTCCTTCGGTTGATGGTGATGATGAAAAAAAGGGGCCGCACCCGGGCACGGCCCCGGCTGCGGTCAGTATTCGGATGCAAGCATGATGGTGAGGACGCGGACGGTCTGCGCCGGATCGCTTGGGTCCTCGCTGCCCGCCGTCAGGGTCCGGTCGTAATAGTCGATCTTCCAGAATATGCGTTCGCCGTTGTGCTCGAACGCGCCGAAGTCGCGCTCCCCGTGCGGGTCGTTGTCCGGCGTGAAGCTGTCGAACGTTTCCACCTTCTCGCGGATGGCGCTTTGATCGGCGGCGGCTAATGCAGCGATGCCTTGCGTCACGAACATCCTGCCGGCGATGCCCGGAGCCTTCCGGCAAAGGTCGTTCAATTCGGCAATGCGTTTCGACGGGTTCGTTGTCATGGCGTCTCCCTTTCTCGTTTGGTTGTGGGTGCAGCAGCTGCTGCACCCTTGGCCTTCGCCGAGAACGGGGGTGTGCAAGCGGCCAGCGGCTTCGCAGGGACCCGGAACGCAACGCGATCTGCGCGCCCCTTGGCGCAATCGCGTCTGCCGTTATGGGTGGAAGCTGCTTGCCGCGCGCCGAGGGGAAGTCACCCCTAAGCAGGGGCCGCGTCGGCGGCCCGTATGGGGTCACCAGACGATTTGTACAAAATCGTACGCTAAGCCAGTAGAGGAAGGTGGGGGTCGTACTTTGAGAGACGGAGGCCTGATAAGGCGGCCGGCCTCCAAGGTCGCGATGTTCTCGTTCAGCAGGTTGCGCACGATCAAGCCGCTCCGAGCCGTGCCTTCGGCCGGGCGCGCTCTCGACTTCCTCGCCCGTCGCCGGTTTTGCGACTATGTTGCCCAGTTCGCAGAGAGGCGATTACGGTCCACCCGCTATTGCCCGGATAGCCTGGGCACATAGAAAATATCGCTTCTATCACCTCAATGAGCGTGGCCGGGAGTGAGCGGATGTCCGAAGATGCAAGCGGTGCGTTCAGAGAAACATATGCTGATCTTTATGACCGCCTCCTGGTGCCGCTTCTGTTCGCACCCTATTCGCAAATCATCACTCGCCATGCCCTACGCATCCGCCCGCGTGCGATCCTGGAAACCGCGGCGGGAACAGGGGTCCTCTCGCACGAGTTGGCGCGGGACCTGCCACCTGACACGTCGATAACCGCGACAGATCTCAATCAGCCCATGCTGGACAAAGCACAGGCCAAACCTGGATCGGCCAACATCACCTGGCGGCAGGCCGACGCTATGAAAATGCCATTCCCTGATGAAAGCTTCGACCTGGCAGTCTGCCAATTCGGCGTCATGTTCTTTCCAGACAAAGCCGCATCCTTTCAGGAAATAGCCCGCGTACTACGGCGGGGTGGCTCGTATGTCTTCGTCGTGTGGGACGACTGGGCTCAGATGGAACATGCACCACTGGCCGTGGCGGCTGACGTGGTCAGCGAGATGCTGGGGTGCGAGCCACGATCCCTGGTGAACCCGCCGTATCACGACGAAGCCACCATTAGGGCGGATCTGGCGACTGCGCGTTTCGAAAAAATTGACATTCAACGCGTCACCCAACCGGCCAGGGCTGCGTCGGCGCGTGCGGCGGCCGTGGCCACCGTGCACGGATCGCTGATCCGAACGGTGATTGAGTCGAAGGCCCCCGCGCGGCTGCAAGAGGCGACCGACGCTGTGGAACAGGCGTTTCGTGCCCGGTACGGCGGGGGGGAAATCGCTGGCTCCACTAAGGGAACTCGTCATCGCTGCGGGAAAGCCTGCCGCGTGATCCAGTCTAAGCCTTTCGTAAACGAACGTTTGCGTAACGCGGCAAGCTGAACGGCACGTCCTGGGGTTTTCTGTTTCAAAACCCTCTTGCAGAATCGAGTTCAAAGGCAAGCGGCATCTGAAAGCTCGCTCAGAGGGGTGATCTGACGCGTCGCGCCTCTTAGCGTACGATTTGTACAAATCGTGGAGTGACCCCCGTATGGGGCTGCGTGAAGGATCGTCACCCGCAGGGCGGAGACGCCCCTTTTCGGGCGGCTCCGGGCGCTTGCGCCTAGAGCCTGGTCCCGCCTGCGGGGACACGCCCCGGCCTAACCCATTGATCGGACGCCATTCTGGAAGCTGGCTATGCCATCATTTTTGGGCTACAATGTAGCTCATAGAGGTATGCCATGACTGACAATTCCGTTGTGCGTGCCCGCATCGACGAACACATCAAGGCCGAGGCGGCGGCCGTGCTGGAGACGATGGGGCTGACCGTTTCCGACGCCTTCCGCATGATGATGGTGCGGATCGCGCGCGAGAAGGCGCTGCCCTTCGAGCCGCTGGTACCGAATCCGGAAACCATCGCCGCCATGCGCGAAGCGCGGAAGGGCAAGCTGCCGCGCTTCAAGGACGTTGACGCCCTCATGAAGGACCTGAATGCGGGCGATTGAACGGACCACGCAATTCAGGCGGGACTTCAAGCGCGAGATGAAAGGCCGGCACCGGGCCACTCTGGAAGCCGATCTGACGGCGCTGCTGCGCGTGCTCGTCAGCGACACGCCGCTGGCGGAGAAATACCGCGACCATCCGCTGTCCGGCGACTGGTCCGGTTTTCGCGACTGCCACGTCAGGCCCGACCTGGTGCTGATCTACGAGAAGCCGGACGCGGACACCTTGCGGCTGGTGCGGCTCGGCTCGCACAGCGAGCTTGGGTGGTGATCGAGGCCGGCACTCGCCTGGGCATTGCCCGACGCGGTGATCGTGGGCCAAGCTACCGGCGATACCTGTAGCGAACCGCAATCATCGGCGGCTCGGATCGCAATCATCGGTCGGCCGTGCCCAGAATCATTGCACCGGGCCTGATGGGTCGGACCCACAATCACTGCAACTGGGCGCATAAAGACTGCAACTGAGATCGCAATCATCGGGGTCGTGCCCACACTGATTGCAACTGAGTGCCGGGCCGGGGCGGGCAGGAAAACGACCGGTTTTGGGCCCCTGGGTCAGACCGGCAGTCCGGCGGCGAGCATCTGCTCCTTCAGTTCGCGCGCGCGGTCGGCCTCCAGCGTCTGCTTGAACAGCGCCTTTATCTCCCCGGGCTTTGTGCCCAGCATCTCGGTCAGCACCCTCGCCGTGTAGCCGTGTCGGGTCAGTGTCGGCTCCAGGTCGTCGATCTGCTTGGACAGCACGGAGTCGACGATTGCCTCACCGACCGGCTTCTCGCTGGCCTGATATCCGGTCTCGAGCGCAAGGGTCAGGTGCTGCTCGATCTGCAACGGCGTGCGCAGCCGCGATGCAAGCAGGTCGACCGCTGCCGGATCCACGATGGCATCGACCTTCACCTTGTCGGCGGCGCAGGTGGTGAGCATCCACTCGATGTATTCGCGCTGGCTGCCGGTGACACCCTCCAGTGAGAACACCGCGGTGCGGTAGCCGATCTCCTCCATGGTTGGGTTGCGTAGGTCACGGCGCAGCTTGGGATGGCCCGCCAGCAGCACGGAGAGTTTGCCGTCGCCGTCGGCCACCATCTCGATCAGGCGCTTCAGGCCGGTGAGCGTGTGATGGTGCAGGTCATGTGCTTCGTCGACCATCAGCACGATCGGCTTACGGCGTTTGCGCACCAAGTTCCGTAGTTCCCGCTCGCGCAACTCGCCCTGCTTGGGGATTTTCGGTTCCTTGTCGGTGGAGAGGTCGCAGAACAGCGCCGTGATCAGCGTCCCCAACGTCACGCGGCTCTTCTCGACGGAGATCGACTTCGACACGATGACGCGATTCTCGCGCGCCAGAATCTCTTGCAGCCGGCGCAGCGTCACAGTTTTGCCAGCGCCGACCACGCCGCAGAGAGCGACCAGATCGCCGTCATAGACCGCCTGTTTGATGTCCTGGAGCAGCTGACGGTGATGCGCCGTCTCGTAGAAGCCGACGGCGCGCGGCGAGCGTGTCAGGCCGTAGAACTCCATCACCTCAGCGCGCATGGTCGCCGTCCTGTCCCTGTCGTCGTTGCGCACGGTCGCGGAAATAGCCCCGCACGCAGGTGATAATTGTACGCCGCTCCAACGTCTCCTTGAGCAGCGCCTCGATGTAGTCGAGATCCTCGGCTGCCAGCTTCGCCAGGGGGCGGCCGAGATAGTCCGCGACCGCGAGCTTGGCGGCGAGGATGCTGGGAAAGCGCAGTTCTCGGAACGGGTCGGGGTCGTTGAACGGCACCGTGGCCGGAGCGGCGACAGGCTGCATCGGTGTTGGCGCAGGCCCCTCCAGGGCCGCGCGCGGCAAGCCCAGCCTGCCGGCCAGAGCCCCGATCCGATCGAGGCGTTCGTCGACGTTGGATTTGCGGAAGCTGCGGTAGCGATGCAGCGGGATCGGCCCGTCGATCGGTCCGAAGGGTCCGAACCGCTGATCCTCGTGCTCGACGAACAGCTCGTGGTCGAACAGCCCCCACCATAGCGTCACCGTCTCGCCGGCCAACGACGGGTCGACTTCGTAGCTGACGCCATCGACCTGGACGCGGGCATCAATGCCCACACGGCGGCGCTCCGGCTCGCGGGCAAAGGTGCAAAACCGATCCCACGCGCACATCGCCCGCAGGCCAGCCGGCGGTGGTGTGGACGACCAGTCCTCGGCCCGAGAACGCGGTTCCGAGCGGTGCGGCTGGGCGTTGTAGCGGACCAGGTAATTGCGCAGCCAAAGATTGGCTTCCGCCTCGTTTTGCGGCGTGTGGAAATGGTAGAGTGTCTCGTGCGCTTCCTTGACGGTGCGGAACGGCCGTTCGACCTTGCCCTTCGATCGCGCGGTCACACGCCGCCCGTCCGAGCCGCGCGGCATGTGCATGCGCACATCGATTCCCAGTTGCGCCATCACGCGGCGGAAGGTGGCGGACTTCGCAACCGGGCCGTTGTCCAGATAGAGCATCGCCGGGATGCCCTGCAGCACCAGGCCGGACTCGTCCTTGGGTGCCATGGCGTTAAACAGAAAGCGCAGTGCGGCAGCGACATCTTCGCCATATACGCAGCGATATTCCTGATAGGCGACACCGCTGCGGTCGTCGACGACGCTGAACAGCATCAGGGTTGGCGGCCCGCGGCCGGCCTCGACCCAAAGCGGGGCAGGCACGTGCTTCAGGTCCGAGGGCGAGAGGTCGAACTGCCAGCAATCATTGGCGTACTCGGCCTGGAATCGTCGCGCCGGCGGCTGCCGGCCCATGCGCTCGTCGTCCAGCCCCCAGTGCCGCAGATAGCGGTTCACCGTGGTTCGGGTGAGCAGACCAGGCGGTGCCTGCACCAGACCTTCCGGCGTCTCGATCCCGTGCTCGACCAACAATTCGATGGCGCGGCTGGTCGAGAGGTGTCGGTTCTTCAGGTTCGTCGTGCGCAGCTTCATCGCTGGTGTTCCATATGTTCGGTGCCCTGGCCGAGTTCGAACGCAACCTGGTCCGCGAGCGCACCCAGGCCGGGCTGAATGCCGCGCGTGCCCGAGGGCGCAAGGGCGGCCGGCCGAAGGTGCTGGAGCCCGCCAAGCGGCAGCTCGTGGCCAAGCAGCGCGCGGAGCAAGAGTACCTTCAGGGCATCCGCCCAGTGCGCCATGGCACTTCGCGACGACCTGGCCGAGTAGCTCTCGTCGGTGGGACACACGCGCGCGCCGCAGCGGACAGCAAAAGGGCCGCCGCTTGCGCTGCCGATCGTCGCGAACGTGCTCGCGGAGCCAACGCCCAACCCTGTTGGCAACTGAGATGGAAGGCAGAAACTCACTGACACGCCAGTTGACATCTGCCGTCGTTTCGGCAATATAAGGGGACGGCGGCGGGAAGTCCGTTAAGGCCGACCCCGCCGCCGGCTTGTCACCAACCGGAGGAGCCTCGCATGAAGCTCGACCTAATGTATGACGGGCTTCCCGTCGGAGTGCTCGAAGTCAAGCCTCAAGCTCTTGACTTGATCAAGGGGACGGTGAGGGATGCCGCTGTCCCAGGACTGCCCGAACGGGCTGACCTGGACCCGAAATCAATTCGCGATAAGCACGCCAGTCGCATCAGCGCAGATTCACCAACTCTTCAAACTGATTGACCCTCTGAGCGTGGCTTTGCTCAAGCTCTTCGCAAAGAAAGGCGGTGTTCTGACCTGGGGGGAGACACGCGCCATATTCGACATCCAGGAAACCCACAAGTGGTCCGCCTTCGGCAACCATTACAACCGGCACATCACCAGACGCTTTCACGAGATCGTCGAGAGTCCGGATGCCAGGCTCATCTGGTGGATCGATGCCGACCCGCGGTGGACATCGAAAAACAAGGACAATGCTCGCCTCTTTATTGATGGCCCTGCCCTCGAAGCGCTCCGGGTAGCCGTAGAGGAGCTGGAAGGACTATAAATATCTGCTGCGGCCTCGCTCTCATGGTGGTGCCGCAGCAGCACTCCCGCTTTCACGACCCGCCGAGCAGGGGCAGGAGCGCCCTCAGGCTCGGCGCCTGCCCAGGGCACAGTTTTCAGCCGCTCCTGTCATAGCGCCTGACGCGGCTAGCGGCGCGGCCCCTCCCGGCGCGCAGCGCCGGCGGGGGACGGCTGCGGGGCAGCGTCACTTCACGGCACACCTGCCGCGACGCGCGATAGGGAAGCCTGTCGGTCGGAACAGCGCTTTTCGGTTCCCTCAACACTTGTGACCACTTTTTACAGGTTGCGACCAGCCGACCGACATGGCTTACCCGCGCTGCCGGCAATTCTTGACGCTGCCATGTGCGCCGCCGACGTGGTAAAGGAACGGTTCGGCTAGGAGGATGGTCAAGTGGCCGACGAGCATAAAAAGCTGCAAGCCCTGTTCGATAAAATTATGGGCGCACCGAGACGGAAATTTCCGCTTGGCCGTGGTGCGCTCGATGCACCGAACCGCCGCGGCGTTTATGTGATCTATGATCCTCGCGGGAGGCCCGCTCATGTTGGCGGGACGCCTAGAGCGAAAAATGGCATCGTTCAGCGGCTGCGCGATCATATGGCAGGAAGGTCGTCCTTTGTCATCACGCACCTAGAGCGAGACCCGTCCAAGCTACGAGGCAGGTATGAGTTTCAGTGTCTTGTCGTTTCTGATGGCCGCCTCCGAGCTCTCTTGGAGGCATATGCGATTGGGCAACTTTGCCCCGCTCATATTGGCCATAGGCTGGAACACGAGCCGCTTGCGGTTCGTGTTCCCCGATGACGTTGTAGAACTAGCTCCGGCATAAGCCGTGTTTGGGCACCCCCCGCGCGACACAGGCGCGAGGATGAAGGTGCCGCCGCGGCGCCGATCCATGTCCCAGTGTGGGAAATGCTTGATGCAGTCATGGTATGTTTCGATGAGCACGATCACGTTGTTTGATGGTTGTTTGATCGCGGAATCCGATGGGCTTCCTGTTTCCGCTTCCCGGGCTCTGTAGAGGGGATGGGAAGCGGAAGCGGGAAGCGGTGGCACGCAGCGCAGCCGCGGAGGTTTGGGCGGGATGGTGAAGTCGGGTATGGCCGCGTCGAGGTGCTTGGCCGTGGTGCGCTCGATGCACCGAACCGCCGCGGCGTTTATGTGATCTATGATCCTCGCGGGAGGCCCGCTCATGTTGGCGGGACGACGATGCGCGGCGACCTGGCCGAGTAGATGCCCCCACCGGACGCGCGCGGTGCAGCGGATGGCAAAAGGGCCGCCCCTTGCGGAAGCGGCCCTGCAAAGCGTGACGCCGCGATGCGGGTGATCCCTGTCGATGGCGGCCGGAATCCGCGTAAATCTGGCGGCAGCTGAGGCGGCATGATGCATCGAGCTGGCGCGCTGGCCATCTGTGGCGTCCGGCGGAAGGGGCGTAGCCCCGACCAGAGGACGCCACAGATGGCCAGCGCGTGGCCGCTATCTTTCCCTTCATCCTGTGAGGCTTGTCTGGTGAGGCTTGTCTGGCCTGCGTGATGCGGCGCGCCTGGCATGACTGGCGAGGCCGGCGCCGGCGCCGCAGCATGGGCGGTTCGCACGGCGCCGGGCCCAACTGGCGAGTTTTGCTTCGGCGCCGTGCTCCACACCGTGCTGGGCACGCATGCCGGAGCAATGTCGCAGCAATGGCGGCGTTCGTCACCATCGGACCTGCCGGTCCGACGGTGCTGAACCGCTCCCGGGGCGGCTGTTCCTATGTGCACGCTGCCGTGCCCAGGTGTTGATCTGCGGCTGTTGTGACCGCGGTCAAGTCTACTGCGCCGGAGACTGTGCCCGACAAGCCCGCCACGGTGCACAGCGCGCCGCGGGCTGGCGCTATCAGCTCAGCTGGCGCGGCCGGCTCGCGCATGCCGAGCGGGCCCGCCGCTATCGCGCGCGGCAAAAGAACGTGACGCATCAGGGTTCACCGCTGCCCCTGTCGAATGATTTGCTGGCCCCGGCCTCGGCGGCGACCATGAGCGAGGCAGCCGTCCCCGGCGATACGTCGCGACCGGCATGGCACTGCCATTGGTGCGGCTGCCGCTGCCCGCCGTTCGTCCGCCAGGGGTTCCTGCGTCGCCGTGGGCCGCGCCGAGGCGTCGTTCGCCACGATCGATGAGGGCATCATGGTCATTTCGCCGGACCGCGAGGCAGAGATCCTGCGCTATTACCATGTCGAGCGATGGCGCGCTGGCACCATCGCCCGGCAACTGGGCGTGCACCACAACGTGGTCAGCCGGGTGCTGGCGCAGGCTGGCCTGCCGCGTCTGGGTGCGCCGTCGCGGCCGTCGCAGCTGGATCCGTTTCTGCCATTCATCCGCCAGACGCTGGAGAAGTTCCCCACACTCAATGCCAGCCGGCTGTATGCGATGGCGCGCGAGCGTGGCTACCGCGGCGGCCCCGATCACTTCCGCCACCTCATTGCCTGCCACCGGCCGCGCCCACAGGCCGAAGCTTATCTGCGGCTGCGCAGCCTGCCCGGCGAGCAGGCACAAGTGGACTGGGGACATTTCGGCCATCTGGAGATCGGCCGGGCACGGCGTCCGCTGATGGCCTTCGTCATGGTGCTGAGCTACTCGCGCCAGATCTTCCTGCGCTTCTTTCCGGATGCCCGCATGGAGAACTTCCTGCGCGGCCACGTCGATGCCTTCACCGCGTGGGGTGGCGTTCCACGCGTCCTGCTGTACGACAACCTGAAGAGTGCAGTGCTGGAACGGCGTGGCGACGCGATCCATTTCCATCCAACGCTGATCGCCTTCGCCGGGCACTATCGTTACGAACCCCGTCCTGTGGCCGTGGCGAGGGGCAACGAGAAGGGCCGCGTCGAGCGCGCCATAAGATACGTACGAGAGTCATTCTTCGCCGCCCGCACCTTCAAAGATATCGGCGACCTCAATGCCCAGGCCGAGGCCTGGTGCAACGGCCAGGCTGCCGACCGGCGCTGTCCGGACGAGCCGGCCCGCACCGTGCGCGCGGTGTTCATCGAGGAGGCCACCCGCTTGCTGCCGCTACCCGATAACCCGGCGCCATTGCTGGAGCGGGTGGAAGTCTCGGTCGGCAAGACGCCCTATGTCCGCTTCGACCTGAACGACTACTCGATCCCGCATAGCCACGTTCGCCGCGTGCTGACCGTTCTCGCCGACCCGCACGAGCTGCGCATCGTCGATGGCGCCACGGTACTCGCCCGCCATGCGCGCAGCTACGACAAGGGGGCGCAGGTCGAGGACCCCGCGCATGTCCAGGCCCTGGAGGAGCAGAAGCATGCGGCCCGCCGGCACCGTGCCACGGATCGCCTGGCGCAAGCGGTGCCGGCCGCCCCGGACCTGCTGGTCCGCGCTGCTGAGCGTGGCGCCAACCTCGGTGCCATCACTGTCGGTCTGCAACGGCTGCTCGACCGCTACGGCGCGGCCGAACTGCAAGCCGCCATCACCGAGGCGCTGGCCCGCGATGTGCCGCACCCGAACGCCGTGCGCCTCGCCCTCGAACGCCGCCGTGAGCAGCGCGGCCAGGCACCCCCCGTCGCCGTCGAGATGCCAGCGCATGTGCGCTCACGCGACGTGCCCGTGCAGCCGCATCGGCTCGAGACCTATGACCAGCTGAAAGACCAGCCCGATGAATAACCTCGACACCCTGCGCACCCGCGCCGCGGCGCTGCACCTGCACGGCCTGACCGCCCATTGGACCGAGATCGCCACCGCCGATTGGGTTGCGCCGCTGCTCGACTGGGAGGAGCAGGAGCGGGCGCGCCGCAGTCTGGAGCGCCGGGTCAAGGCCGCCCATATCGGCCGCTTCAAGCCGCTCTGCGACTTCGACTGGGGCTGGCCCAAACGCTGCGACCGCGGCAGCGTCGAGGCGCTGATGGCACTCGACTTCCTGGGCGACGCCACCAACGTCGTGCTGGTCGGCCCGAACGGCGTCGGCAAGTCAACGCTGGCGCAGAACATCGCCCACCGGGCGCTGATCGAAGGCCACACCGTGCTGTTCACCAGCGCTGGCGAATTGCTCGGCGATCTCTGTGCGCTGGACAGCGACTCCGCCCTGCGCCGGCGGTTGCGGCATTACGCCAGACCGCAGCTCCTGGTAATCGACGAAGTCGGCTACCTGTCCTACTCCAACCGCCACGCCGACCTGATGTTCGAGCTGGTCTCCCGCCGCTACCAGAAAACCAGCACGATGGTCACCACCAACCGCCCCTTCGCCGAGTGGCGCGAGATCTTCCCCAATGCCGCCTGCGTCGTCTCGCTGGTCGATCGCCTGCTGCACAACGCCGAGATCATCGCCATCGAAGGCGAATCCTATCGCCTGAAGGAGGCCCGCGAACGCAACGAGCAGCGGGCGCGCCAGCGCCGCGGCGCCAGGTCATGACCGGCCCGGCACAGCCGCCGCCCTCGGCCAAGCGGTTGTTGACGATCCCGTTCGATATCCCTGCCTCCTGGACACCAGAGCAAGCTCTCGCCGTGGTCGAACTGCTCGACGACCTCCGCGAGCGCATCTGGGCGCACTACGATGTCCGCTTGCTCGATCTGATCCAGACCGAACACCGCCACCCCGGCGGCTCCTGTCACGACTGACCCGGTCCGGTGCGGCATGCCCCGCGGATCAAACCGCGAGCGCACCAGGCACCGAAGAACCTCCTCGCACGATTATCCCAACAGACGCCACGGCATGATGATCGGCTCCATCCGTACCAACCGGACGCCACCTGCCGGTAGCCCAATCCAACTCAGGCACTCCCCTCGCCACCAGATTTGCGCGCTTTTCCACAGCCACCAAC
>CAWADP010000025.1:0-385130 GCA_963780805.1 uncultured Alphaproteobacteria bacterium | reverse complement strand
CGATCCCTCGGGATATCTGTTTAAATAACCGCTCCTCGCGCGGACAAAGCGAGTGGGGGATGAACTCATGCCGGTAGGTCCGGAAGATCAAGAATTTATGAAGCTTGGCGTGCAATACTACGTGGCGGCGCGTTCTGCCGCGTGGGCCGGATTGCTGCCGGTGTCCGGCAAGCTTTATCATCACGCGCTAGAGATGTTCCTCAAGGCGGGTCTATCTCGAAAACATTCGTTAAAGGAACTCGAGAGTGCCGAGTTCTCGGTTACTTTCTGGCGGCTCGTGACGTGCGCTCATAGTCGTCGAGCCACGGTTCGATGAGCCGGTCGAGTTCCGCGATCTGGCGTTCGGAACAGGATTCCGGCACACAGCTTTCCAGCCAACCCAGCACGTGAGTTTCGATCAGGTCGCGAGGCACGCCCGGATGCTCAGCGTGGATGCGCTCCGCCGACTGCCCGATCGATAGAAGTTTCCCGTCGGCCCAGACGATCTTGCGCTGCCTGGCGTCGACGCCGGCATGTTCCAGTGCATCGAACACCAGATTGAGCGCCTCGATCGACTGTTGTCCCTCGGGTGCGTCCATCCATTCGAGGAATCCGTCGATGACCGGATTGTCCTCGAACGGGGATTTCGCGTGCCGCTTGCCCATCGGATGAGCATAGCACCGCTGGTCACCGCTGTCGCGAAGCTCACGATAGAGTCATCGTCGATCACAAGGGATTTAACGTCGCGACAGTGAGTGCCGGGGTAACGAGCATCGTTCGTCAGAAACAGCAACGAGCCGACCCGATGTCACTGTGGATACCCTGGTGGAATGCGATCCGGCGGCTCCGCCCGGCGTTCTCCCGCCTGCGCACCTTCCTCTGGTTCGCCACCGCCGTGGCAGGCTTCACCGTGCGCACCGAACTGCTCGGCGTGACCAGCCTCGTGCGCGCGCTGAAGCTCGAGGCTCGCTTCTACAACAAGCTGGTCGATCACTTCCACAGCCCCGCCGTCAAGCTCGACCGGCTCGCCGCGCTGTGGACGCAGACGGTGCTGCGGCTGTTCCCCCAGCCGCTGCGCGTCAACGGAAGGTATGTCCTGGTCGGCGACGGCATCAAGGTGCCGAAGCGCGGCCGCAAGATGCCGGGTGTCAAACTCCTGCATCAGCAGTCAGAGTCAAACACCAAACCCGAATACATCATGGGACACTCCCTCCAGGCCGTGAGCCTGCTGGTGCAGGCCGCCGCCAGCGTCTTCGCCGTGCCGCTCGCCATCCGCATCCACGAGGGCGTGGTGTGGTCCAATCGCGACCGCCGCACCTTGCTCGACAAGATGCTCGCCCTCCTCGGCATCGTCGCCATCGCACAACCCTGCTACTTCGTCGCCGACGCCTACTATGCCGCGCGCAGGATCGTCGCCGGCCTGCTCGAACAGAACAACCACCTGGTCACCCGGGTGAAGTCCAACGCCGTCGCCTACACCGCCCATCAGCAGCGCGGACCGCGCAAAAGGGGCCGGCCAAGGGTCTATGGCCGCAAGGTCAAGCTGAAATCCCTGCTGCAAGACCCCAACGGCCGCCAACAGGTCAACAGTCCCGTCTACGGCGAGCGCCGGGTGGTCATCCAATATAGGGTACGCGACCTGCTGTGGCGCCCGGCCGGCCGGCTCGTGCGCTTTGTGGCCGTGATCCATCCCACCAGAGGTCGCTGCCTCCTGATGTGCACCGACACCTCCTTGGCGGCCGTCGAGATCATTCGCCTCTACGGCCTGCGCTTCAAGATCGAACACACGTTCAAGCAGGCGGTGCGGCTGATTGGCGCGTTCAGCTACCATTTCTGGATGTCCGACATGAAGCCGCTGCGCCGCCGGGGCGGCAACCAGCATCTCCATCGCGCCTCGCCCGAATACCGCGACGCCGTCAGGCGCAAGCTGCACGCCTACCACGCCTTCATCCAGGCGGCTGTCGTCTGTCAGGGACTGCTTCAGTACCTGGCCGTCGCCTTCCCGCAGCGCGTCTGGGACGCCTTCGGCTCCTGGCTGCGCACCATCCGGCCCGGGATCCCGCCCTCCGAGCTGGTCGTCGCCAATGCGCTGCGCCACAGCCTGCCGGAATTTCTCCTGAATGCCGCCCCTGGCAACAGCTTCGCGAAATTCGTCATCGGACGACAGGACACCAATAGAATGGAGGCATTCCGGCTCGCCTCCTAAGCCGAGATTGGGCTAGAACCCTGGACTTCACGAGAAAGGAACTCGCTAGCAGAAATTTCAGCCACAAGTTGGTGATCATCTGGAATGCATTCAAGGACGACTTTCCCTCCCCAGAACTTCCCCAGTTCGACGCGACCATTGCCGGCATCGATGAATTTAAGGAAGTGAGGTATCCGGACAAAGTTCCGAAACATGGCGCACATATGCTCGTTGATTGGGCATCGGATCATGGGCAGAGTAGCTGGCCGTCATCACCGCCAATGTATCGATTAGTTGTTAATGATCTAGACCGCCTTATCGCTGCGATATTCGATGCTTCGTCACGAAACCCCCTGTTTTTTACCGCAGGCCTTAAGCCGGATGTGCGGGACATGCTTGCTCGCGATAACCCCGTTGCCGAGAAAATATTAGGCAAGCTAGAGCCCAATAGCAGCGCGACGAACAGCAGGAGACATACCAACTCGCTCTTATGTGCCCTGATTTGGGTTGTTTCCGGAGTTAGGGGGTGCGGAAAGGCGCCCTAAACACATTCACCAATCTAGGCACTGATGCGAGGCATTGCGTCGTAGGTGCGGCCGTGGAGTTTGCGACCCGTCGTCTTTTTCCGAACCCCTCCCCATTGCTTAAAAAAGAACGCGACATCCGCACGCTTACATTGCCGCCGGATCGATTCCACCCACTCACGTCGCATCGGCCGCGCGCTGGGGCCGGATTCGCCGCCGACAATTACCCAATGGATGTGGTCGAGGGTGAGATTGTCGAGCGGCCCGATAAGTGGTTCGCACGAGAGGAAGCGCACTTTCGCGGGAACTGCGGCGAGATCGGCAATGCGGTCGATCACCCGCGTATCTTCGACACTCACGCCCATCCATACATTCGGCGGCCACGGCAACGACGCGCCAAGCTGGCGCAGCCGTTCGCTTCGCTTCGTGAGAATTTGGAAGGTATGTTGCGGACATTCGCGCATGGTGTTGAACACGCTGCGGATGAAATCGTCCGGCACCGCATTCTGAAAAAGATCACTCATGGAGTTAACAAAAATGAGGCGCGGCCTTTTCCATTTCCACGGGGCGTCAGTCAGGTCGTGATGCAAGGTCGGCCGAAAGCCGTCGATGTAGCGGGCAGCACCCATTGCTTTCAGCCGCTTTGCCATTCGTTCCGCGTAGCAATGCTTGCACCCCTGGCTGATCTTGATGCAGCCAGTGACGGGATTCCATGTCATTTCCGTCCATTCGATAGTCGATACCGTCGCCATGCTCTCCCCCTGCACCGTCGTCAGACGTCTAAAATGCTGTTCGCGATCTTCAATGCCGGTCCTGCCCCGCGCTCGTTCGATGCCGCGAAGCACAGGAAATAGAGCGGACTGATTTTCGAGTTGCGCAGGATGAGTCCTTTTGCCACCTTCTTGCCGAAGCACATCGCCAGTCGCTCAAGGATGAAAGTCACGATTGCCCCCTCGGTCGCCGTCCGCTGAACGCTTGCCGTTTCCCCAAACGAATTAAGAGTTTGTGCGGCGCGAAGCCGCCGCAGAAACTCCGTTGGACGAACGCGGGGCGTTGGGTGGCGATTGACGCTATGGAGATTTTACCAAGGACGCTCGGCGGGCGGGCTGATAGTCGCGGCTCAGCCTGGGCGCCCTGCGCGGTGCGATTGTAGCATCGCGGTCAGGAGCGGGTCTTTCAAGACGATCGAGAACGTCGTCTGGAGCAAAGTCTGGGCAATCGGTTGCGGTGCAGACAGGGGATCTCCGTGGCGTGCTGAGGCACGCAGCGGCAAGACCAGGCGAGGGCGGTGTCGGAGGCTTAAGCTGCTGATCATGGCGCCATGGCCTGGCGCGGTGAGTGCCGTGTGAGCACACGGGTGAAGACCAACCGCCCCTGGTGACAGTGCGGACAGATCCGTGGCTCGATCGGCGGCACCGGTGCCGCGGCAGACTGCTCGGGTGACGGGAGGACAAGCTCCTGTGGTGGGCCGGGCTCGGGTGGCGCCTGCAGTTGCAGCATCTGCCGCACCCGGGCGGCGTTGTGGCGCTGTGCGGGATGCCACAGGCCGGAGTAGCGCACCTTGTGGAAGCCGCGCGGCAGCACGTGTTGGAGGAAGCGGCGCATGAATTCGTGGCCGCTCAGGCGGCAGGTTCGCCGGTGGCCGGTCTTGCGTTCTTTGTATTGGATGGTGACCGTCTGGTCATCGAGGCCGACGATCCGGGCATTGGTAAGAGCGACGCGAAAGACGTAGCGGGCAAGATAGTCGAGCACCGCCTGCTCGCCGTTGCCCCAGGCGGTGACGTGGAGGATCCAACGCGTACGCCACGCCGCATCGGAGATGACGAGATCAGGGCGCTTTCGGCGTAGCATTGCCCGGAACTTGCCGCGTACCACCTTGGCAAGAGCCTTGATGGGTACCAGGAATTTCCGACGCGCCGGATGCCAGGTGCTGGCGTCGTCGGAGATGCCGCCGCCGCTGACCAGGCAATGAACGTGCGGGTGCAGGTTCAGTTGCTGGGTCCAGGTGTGCAGCACGGCGAGCACGGCGACGGTGCCACCAACGTAACGCGGATCGCGGGAGAGTTCGATGATCGCAGCGGCGCAGGCCTGCATCAGCACGCCATAGCCGTCGCGTTGATTGGCCCGCAGCACCTCGCGCAGTTCGGCCGGCACGGTGATGGTGACATGGAAGTACGGCACCGGCAGCAGCTCCGCCTGGCGGCGTTCGAGCCACTCCTGGGTCTGCGCGGTGTGGCACTTCGGGCAACTGCGATTACCGCAGGAGTGGTAGGAGAACACCTCGGTGTTGCACGCCTCGCAGTGCCAGACCTGGCCGCCGAGCGCCGCGGTGCGGCAGTCGAGAATGTCCTCGATGGCGCGCTTGTGCGAAGGCAGCATCGACGCGCCATGAGCCGCGAGGTGGTCTGCCGCGAAGCGGCGGAACACCTCGGCGATCTCGATCATGACCGTGCCTCAGAGGCCGGTCATCAGCCGATCGAGCAGACTGTGCAGCGACGCCCGGGTGGGCGTGGTCAGGTGAGTATAGATGGCAGTCGTCGCGATGCTGGCGTGACCGAGCAAGATCTGCACGATGCGGGTGTCGACGCCGTTCTCGATCAGTCGCGTGGCATAGCTGTGGCGAAGGCTGTGTGGGGTCACTCCGCGTTGGATGCCCGTGGCACCGACAGCGGCGGCGAAAGTGCGCGACAGCACACGGTTATTGAGCGGCGCATCACCGGAGTGGTTGGGGAACAGCCAGCGGCGGTTGTGGTGGGTCAGCCACAAGCGGCCCAGTTCATCGAGAACCGGCTGTGGCAGCGGCACCAACCGCTCCTTGTCGCCCTTGCCGACAATGCGCAACACTTGGTTGGCCCGGTCGATGGCACCGACTTCCAGTGTGGTGGCCTCGCTGATGCGCAGACCGCACGCATACATGACGGCGAGGCAGGTCTTGTGGACCGGGTTACGGATGCCGTTGAGAAGGTGCCGGACCTGATCGTCCGATAGCGCGTCAGGCAGCCGCTTCTGCCGTGGCGAGCCGATCCTTTTTTTCCCCGAACAGCTCCCAGGCACGGCCGAGCGTGTGTTGGTAGAAGAAGCGTAGGCCGTAATGACTGGTCTGGAAGGTGCCGCGTGCCACCCCTCGCTGGCGCAAGCCGAGCAGGTAGCTCCGCACCTCTTCCTCGCTGAGCAGATCGGGCGAGCGGTGGTAATGCGCCGCCAGCCGCCGGACGGCATGGACGTAGAGCTTCCGCGTCCCTTCAGCCAATCCGGCCAGGATCATGTCATCGATCATCCGCGCACGTTGTGGGGACATTGTGGTCTCCTTTCGTTGATGTTCCGGCGGGCTGCATCATGCCCGCCGACCCGAAAGGATACTCCTGCCTGTCAGCTATTCAGACCGCGCCAACTATCCGGCTCTCTCGGCGAAGCCGTTCCGTCCAACAAGTTTTGCCGTATCTGCGTCTGAAAAAACGCGTCTGCCAAGCGTCAGTGCCCAGCAAAGTGTTGAGCCTGGATTTCCACTTCTCGTCGATATTACCGTCGTGCCGAAGCAGCCGCGCGATGCCGGGGAAGAGATACCATAAATCTATGCCCTTGGTTGCGGCTAGCGTTTCAATGGTCCTCCAGTCGACTTGCATTCCATAAGGGTCGAGGAAAACAACGGCGCGCTCCTTGGACCAGTCGCGAGCGGCGCACCACTCTTTGAGCTCGGCGTTGGCGTCTCCGGTGCGAAACCGGCACCGGTCGAATAGCTGAGAAAAATCTGACTTGATGATGGATTCCAGCTCGGTGACGTGCTTCCGTGATTTCTCCTCGCGAGTTCAGAGTTCTGGCCCAATCCCGGGTCAGGACGCGAGCCGGAACGCCTGCATCTGATTGCTGTCCTGTCGCTCGATGACGAATTTCGCGAAGCTGTTGCCCGGGGCGGAATTCAGGAGAAATTCCGGCATGGTCTGGCGCAGCGCATTGGCCACCACCAGCTCGGAGGGCGGGATGCCGGGCCGGATGGTGCGCAGCCAGGAGCCGAAGGAGGCCCAGACGCGCTGCGGGAAGGCTGTGGCCAGGTACTGAAGCAGTCCCTGGCAGACCACGGCCGCCTGGATGAAGACATGGTAGGCGTGCAGCTTGCGCCTGACGGCGTCGCGGTATTCGGACGACCTTGGGATCTTGCAGCAGGGATTTCAGCTTGACCTTGCGGTCATAGACCTTGGGCCGGCCTCGCTTGCGCGGGCCGCGCTGCTGGTACGGGGTGTAGGCGACGGCGTTGGACTTCACCCGGGTGACCAGGTGATTGTTGTTTTTGAGCAAGCCGGCGACGATCTTGCGCGCGGCATAGTAGGCGTCGGCGACGAAGTAGCAGGGTTGCGCGATGGCGACGATGCCGAGGAGGGCGAGCATCTTGTCGAGCAGGGTGCGGCGGTCGCGGTTGGACCACACGACACCCTCGTGGATGCGCACGGCGAGCGGCACGGCGAACACGCTGGTGGCGGCGTGCACCAGCAGGCTGACGGCCTGCATCGAGTGTCCCATGATGTATTCGGGCTTGGTGTTTGACTCGGACTGCTGATGCAGCAGTTTGACCCCCGGCATTTTGCGGCCGCGCTTCGGCACCTTGATGCCGTCGCCGACCACGACATACCGGCCGTTGATGCGCAGCGGCTGCGGGAACAGCCGCAGCGCGGTCTGGGTCCACAGCGCGGTAAGGCGGTCGAGCTTTACAGCGGGGCTGTGAAAGTGATCGACCAGCTTGTTGTAGAAGCGGGCGTCGAGCTTGAGAGCGCGCACCAGGCTGGTCACGCCGAGCAATTCGGTGCGCACGGTGAAGCCTGCGACGGCGGTGGCGAACCAGAGGAAGCTGCGCAGACGGGAGAACGCCGGGCGCAGTTGCCAGATCGCGTTCCACCAGGGGACCCACAGTGACATCGGGCCTGCTCGTTGCTGTTTGTGATGAGTGACGTGCGTATCCCGGGAGGCACTGTCATGCTGTTGAATCTATTGTGATCGATCTTGAATTTATCGTGAGCTTCGCGACAGCGGTGACCAGCGGTGCTATGCTCATCCGATGGGCAAGCGGCACGCGAAATCCCCGTTCGAGGACAACCCCGTCATCGACGGATTCCTCGAATGGATGGACGCACCCGAGGGACAACAGTCGATCGAGGCGCTCAATCTGGTGTTCGCCGCCCTGCAACATGCCGGCGTCGACGCCCGGCAGCGCAAGATCGGCTGGGCCGACGGGACACGGCTGTCGATCGAGCAATCGGTCGCGCGCATCCAGGCCGAGCATCCGGGCGTGCCTCGCGACCTGACCGAAACTCACGTGCTGGGTTGGCTGGAGAGCTGCGCGCCGGAATCCTGCTCCGAGGGTGAGCTTGAAGAACTCGACCGGCTCATCGAGCCGTGGCTCGATGACTATGAGCACACGTCACGAGCCGACAGAAAGTAGCCGAGAACTCGGCACTCTCGAGATTTCTCGATAAACAGGTAATTGTTGAACGGGCTGAGCAATCCGAGGGCGATCCTGGCGCTGCCGTCCTGATATTCCTGCGCCTCGGTGTCGCTGTAGATGTCGAGAAGGGGGCCGCGCATAGCGCCCAGGCCTCACGCAGGTCCGGCGTATGACCGGTATCGATCGCCAGCAGCACGTCGTCACGGCTCCGCAACGCTATCTCCAGGGCGGAGGCAGCGATCTGCCACGCCGGGTGAACCTCGCCCTTGCGCAGCCCCTCGGATGCGACGACGACCGAGGCGATGCTAGGCTCCTGCGCGAGCCGCCTCGCCTGGCCGCGCGACACTGCCGAGAGGCTGCCCACCGCAACCAGCACGGGACCTCGCGGCGCGATCGTGACGGGCGAAGCCGGCGTGGCGACGATGCCCGCGGCAGGCGCAAGGTGATGCGCCAAGCCGGCCGAACCGACCCAGAAGTGCCGGCCGGTCATCCGCGCCGAGGCGTTGGCGATGGCGCCAAGGTCTTGATTGGTCTCGGCATCGCAGACGATGGCGCTCGCACCGCCCTGCGCCAGGCGTTCCAGCGCCTGGTGCAACGCCGCTTGCTCGGCACGTACCAGCGAAAGTCCTACCCGCACCGGCCGCACGCCGGCCTGCGCCAGCATGGCGGCGATATCGGCCACGCCGGTCAGTTTCTCGCGTTGCCAGATCTCGGTCGCTTCCAGGGGCACGTCGTTGACATAGACCCGGCCGTCACGCGTGGTCCGTCCCGTATCGGGGAAGGCGGGCGCAACGATCGCTGTGCCGGCCACCGGGATGACCGCTGCCAGCTCGGCGGCGATGTTGCCGCGCAGGGTGGAATCGATTTTCTTGTACAGCAACACGCCGTCGGAGAGGTGCCGGCGCACCACCCGCTGATGGGTCGCGGCAGCTTCCGCTTGTGGCAGATGCCGCGAATCGGCCTCCAGCGCCAGCGTGTCCGCGGCCGCCACTGGGTCCGCGTCGCCGGAGAACATTACGACCGTCGAAAGCCCCGAACGCACGAAGGCGATGCCGCAATCCGCCGCGCCGGACAGGTCGTCGGTCACCACCAGGATCCGCGGCACGGTCAGTGCGCCCACGCGGGCGAGGCGCCGGAGCAGTATTGCCGCAACTGGCGAAGCGCGGCGCAGCGCCAGGCGTCATTGCGCCAGGCGTCATTGCGAGGAGCGCAGCGGTCCTCGGGTTTGACCCGAGGAAGCAATCTCCCGCGTGATGCGCCGGCGCCGCTCCCCGGGGCGGGAGATTGCTTCGTCGCTCCGCCCCTCGCAATGACCGGTGGCCGACACGACCCGCGCCTCACCGACAGCCGAGATTGGTGCTCAAACGTCGAGGCGCTCTTCGGCGAGCAGCTTGCGTTCAGCAACGTTGAAGCGGCCGTCGTAGATGGCCGGCTTGCCCGTGCTCGGGCCTGGATACTGGACCAGCAACCACACGCCGCCGGTGTCCGTGTGCATTTCCGCTTCGTAGTGGGGATCGGCGTGGAACACCATCGTGCCGGGGCCGCATTGCTTGCCGCCGATGACAAACTGGCCCTTCCAGGATGTACCAGATCTGCGCGAAATCGTGCCGGTGCAGCGGGTGGCCCGAGCCGGGCGCGAAACGCACCAGGCCGGCGTTCGGCTCGGTTGGTCGTTCCGGACGGGGATGGAACAGCATTTTGCTCTCGAAGCCGGCGAAGCGGAGGGTCTCCCAGGGACGTTCGTCTACATGCACGGCCTCGAAGGGATGCTCAAAGGGATGATCATCCGGTTTCCGCGGAACGACGGTCTCGGTCATGGTCATGGCCTCCCTTTGCGCCAGCCCATCCATTCCCCGTGCCTTTCTGGGCATGGCCATCCGGATGGGCATACGACGGGTGCATCCATCATGCGATGGCCACATGCATCGGAGCAATGATGTCGGTCCAGGGGAATCGCACCTGGAACGCTACAGGCGAATTTGCCGCCGGATGAGGGCCCCCGAGCCGTACAAATTCGACCACAGACCCCGTAATCCCCGTCCCAGGAGAGCGTCGGGATGCCGAAATCTCCTTGTGTGATTTCAGCCTGGATGTCGGTCGAGATCAGGCAAATATCGATGGGGTCGAAGGTCAGGCGGGAACGGCCGGATGCAGACCGCCAGGACGCCGGTTAAGGGCGGTGAACCTGGACATCCCGAACTGCCTTCCGACCGCCACGCCGCGTTGACAGGACGCGGCCCGCGCGACCATCGTCCGGCCGCGCCAGGAGGGGCGTGCGCCCATGACCGAACATCACCTGCAACGGCCGATCGAGACGCTATGGGAGACCCGCGACAGCCTGACCTCATCCACCGGCGGCGAGGCGCGGCGCACGGTGGAAGCCGCGCTGGACTTGCTCGATTCCGGCACCGAGCGTGTTGCTGAACCAACCCCGCAGGGCTGGAAGGTCAACCAGTGGCTGAAGCAGGCGGTGCTGCTGTCCTTCCGCCTCACCGATTCGGCACCGATGGAGACCGCGGCCGGCGCCTACGACAAGGTGGCGCTGAAATTCGCCGGCTGGGGCGCCAACCACTTCCGCGAGGCCGGCTTCCGCGCCGTGCCCGGTGCGGTGGTGCGGCGGTCGGCCTATGTCGCGCCGGGCGTGGTGCTGATGCCCAGCTTCGTCAATGTCGGCGCCTGGGTCGGCCGCAACACGATGGTGGACACCTGGGCCACGGTGGGAAGCTGTGCACAGATCGGTGCCAACTGCCACCTCTCGGGCGGCGTCGGCATCGGCGGCGTGCTGGAACCGTTGCAGGCCAACCCGGTGATCATCGAGGACGACTGCTTCGTCGGTGCCCGTTCCGAGGTGGCGGAGGGCGTGATCGTCGAACGCGGTGCGGTGCTGTCGATGGGCGTATTCATCGGCGCATCCACGAAGGTGGTGGACCGCGCCACCGGCGAGATTCATGTCGGCCGTGTGCCGGCGTATTCGGTGGTGGTCCCCGGTTCGTTGCCTGGCAAGCCGCTGCCGGACGGTTCCCCGGGGCCGTCGCTGTACTGCGCCGTGATCGTAAAGACCGTGGACGCCCAGACCCGCGCCAAGACCTCGATCAATGAATTGCTCCGGGACTGACCAGGGTCTCGGGTCGCACGCACCATGATCCACCCGCGCGACCCCCTCCCCCTCGCGCAGGCGCTGATCCGCTGCGCGTCGGTCACTCCGGCCGACGCCGGCGCCCAAGCCGCGCTGGCCGACGCGCTGACCGCGCTCGGCTTCACTATCCACCGCCAACGATACGGCGAGATCGACAATCTGTTCGCCCGCATCGGCACCGGCGGTCCCCACTTCTGCTTCGCTGGTCACACCGACGTGGTGCCCGTCGGCGCCGCCACCTGGCGCCACGACCCGTTCGCCGCCGAGGTTCATAACGGCGTCCTCTACGGCCGCGGAGCATGCGACATGAAGGGCGCCATCGCCGCCTTCGCCGCCGCCGCCGCCGACCACCTCGCTTCCGGCCCGCCCCGAGGCTCGATCAGCATGCTCATCACCGGCGACGAGGAAGGCATCGCCACCGACGGCACCGTGCGTGTGCTGGCGTGGATGCGCGACCACGGCCATATTCCCGACTTCTGCCTGGTCGGCGAACCCACCTGTCCCGTCCGTCTCGGCGACATGGTGAAGATCGGCCGCCGCGGCAGCCTGAACGCAAAGATCGCGGTGCACGGGACCCAGGGCCACGTCGCCTATCCCCAGCGCGCTGACAACCCCATCCACCGCCTGTTGCGCGCCCTGACCGCCTTGACCGCCGCGCCGGTGGACGCCGGTACCGACTGGTTCGAGCCATCCACCTTGCAGGTAACCTCGATCGACGTCGGCAACCCGGTGACCAACGTCATCCCCGCCGTTGCCCGCGCCATGCTCAACATCCGCTTCAACGACGACCATACCGGCAAGGACCTCTCCGCCTGGCTGCGCACCGTGCTGGCGCAGCACGCGGGGGAAAGCTTCGACCTCGACATCGCCATCTCAGGCGAGTCCTTCGTCACCCAGCCCGGCCCGGTCATGGACAAGCTGCGTGCCGCCATCGCGGCGGAATCCGGCATCGACCCGAAGCTGGACACCGGCGGGGGCACATCCGACGCGCGCTTCATCTCCCGCTACTGCGCCGTCGCCGAGTTCGGCCTGGTTGGCGCCACCATGCACCAGGCAGACGAGGCCGTGCCAGTCGAGGAACTGCGCTGCCTGGCCCGCATCTATCGCGGCATGCTCTCGGCGTTCCTGGAGTAGCGCGCGTGGCGCCACCGCCGCGAGCCAGCGTCCTGCGCGGAATCGTGCGTATCGCCCGCGGCCGCCCCGACGGACTGAACCAGTTCGCGGCTACGGTACAGGGATTCCTGGCCAGCCTGGCGCCATTGCTCGCCTTCCCGCTGGTCGGCACGCTGCTTCTGCTGCTGCATGGCGACGGCGTGCCGGCGGTGGGCGATTTCCTCGCCACCGTCGCCGTGCTGCTGGCGCCGCCGGTGCTGTCGTGGGAGTTCGCCCGGCTGTGGCGCCGCCAGGACCACTGGCTGCGCTTCGCCACCGCCTTCAACTGGTGCCAATGGCTGCTGCCGGTGCTCGCTGTAGTCTTGCTGGTGATCGTCGGCGCGCTGTTGGACGCCGGCCTGTCGCAACACGCGGCGACCGGGCTGCTGGTGCTGGGCCTGGGCGGCTACGGCCTGTGGCTGCACTGGTTCCTGGCGCGCCACGGCCTCGAGCTGTCGCGGCTGCGTGCAGTGCTGCTGGTGATGGGCGTCAACCTCGGCACCGCCTGCCTCGTGCTTTTGCCGCGGCTGCTGCTGCAGGGGCCATGAAGATCGCCGCCACCGTCAGTTCCGGCATGCATGCGGCGATCCTGTTCGCCCGTGGGCGCAGCGAGGCGCTGCACTATGTCGAGAGCGACATGGCCGGCGCGGCGCGCAGCTTCTGGGCGATGGCGATCGGCTTGCCCGCCATCGTCTGCCTGCGGCTGATGACCTGGGTGGAATCCGGCCTTCCGTCCAATGCCGGCCACGCGATCGGCCTAGACCTGATGAGCTACGTAGTCGGCTGGCTTGGCTTCGCGTTGCTGAGTTTCCACCTGGTGCCGATGCTCGGTTGCGGCCCGCGCTGGCCGCGTTTCATCGCGGCGTGGAACTGGTGCAACGTCATCGAGAACCTGCTGCTCGTGGTGGGCGGCATCCCCAGCTTGCTCGGCGCGCCGCCGATGGTGAACGAAGTCGTGCAGACCGTCGCCATCGGCTGGGCGCTGTGGATCGAGTGGTTCGCCACGCGTGAATCACTCGGCACCAACGGGCTCGCGGCGGCTTTCCTGGTGGTGCTGGACCAGTTGATTGGCCTGTTGCTCGCGGGGCTGACCCTGACGCTGCTGCAAGGGTGAGGGTGGTCGTTGCCGCTGTCGCTTCGCTGTTCGCGATGACCGTGGGCCTCGACGCTTCTGGTCATATTTTGAAATGCTCTGCTCTGGCATTGAGCCGCCCGCCGTCTCACCCACGCTTCCGTGCGACGAAATGGTGCCAGGGCGCGGCGCTGTCCGCGTGATCATCCGGCGGCACACATTCCGCTTCCGGCGTGAAGATCGCTTCCAACGTGAATCCGGCGCCCTGCAACTCGCGGATCTGCGCTTTCAATGATGTGAAGACCGTCACCAGCGCGAAATTATGTGCCGAGAGGTTGGCGACCGCCACCTCGCCGTCGTCGCGCGCCAAAGCAAGGCCGCGCAGATGGTTGATGCCCCCGAAGACCAGCCGTGCGCTGGCGCGGAAGAGCCGATCCGGCTGCAGGCCTGCGCCATGGAACACCTGCCAGTCCGGCCAGTGCGGCAGGGTCGCCATGCTGTCGCGGTTCAGTGTCGAGAACACGAAACAGCCGGCGGGACGCAGTACGCGGTATACGCCCGCCAGGACCCGTCGGCGGCCGGGCACGTCCACCGAATCGATGCCGTTGTAGCTGAACGTCACGAGCGCGAATTTCGTGTCGGGAAATGTCAGGTGCCGCGCGTCCATCTCGCGAAAGTCGGCATCGGGAAAACGGTTGTGCGCAACGGCCACCATCGCCGGTATGTAATCAATGCCGCAGTAATCCTCGCTGATTGCGCGCATCAGCGGCGCGGTACGGCCGCCACCGATGCCGATATCCAGAATGGGTGCACCACGCGCTTCCGCTGCCACCGACGTCACCGCCGCTTGTTCTCCCGGCTCCAGCCAGCCGCTCGCCGTTGCAAACTGGCGCAGCACGGCGCGCCGCCGATACGCCGCCTGGTTGATCCGATCCAGGCGGGACGGAGGTAAGGACACCGACAGCGCGTACATGGCTGAACGTCCCGGAGACGGCTGGAACAGTGGGTGCATAGCCTGCGCCACTGCAATCTATCGGGGTGATCACGAGCCAGGTGCCGCGGCGAAGGCGGCAACGGGCGAGTCGAAAGCGCCTGTTGCCATCATCGCGGGAACCGGAAAGCGCGGTGTTTACGTTCCTGCTTAACAGGTGGGGAACGTACCGAAAGAAATGTCCTTCGCGGTGTCCCAGTGGTCGGTGACGTGCCGAACTGTTCGGACGCGTGGCACGCGGCTTGCTCGGTCACGACAGGGCGGCACCACAGACACGTGGGCCCCCGCGCAGCGACAGGGAAGACGACGCATGGCCATGCGGCAATCGCAAATTCGCGAAATCCTTGCTGAGAGCGGCCGGCTTGCCGTGCCGATCGAAGCTCTCGACGAACACGCAGATCTGTTCGCCGCCGGCCTCGATTCACTCGCGATCGTGAACGTGCTGATGCGTCTGGAAGAAGAATTCGACATCGAACTCCCGGATGAAATGCTGCAACGCAGATCCTTCTCCAGCATCGCGACGATCAATTCCGTGGTGGACCGCCTGACTGCGCAGGCCGCGGACACATGAACGTGAGCAATGGCCTGGACGCCGCAACGCTCGCGGTGTCCAGGACCGCGGCAGAGCATGCCGACGATGTTGACCGCGCCAGCCGCATCCCGGAGGAAGCGGTGCGCGCGATGCAGAGCGAAGGCCTGATGGGGCTGCTGGTGCCGGCGGCGCAGGGCGGTCCGGGCCGCAGCCTGTCGCAGGTCGCATCGGTGTGTCACGCGCTGGGCCAGGCCTGCGGTTCCTCCGCGATGATCTATGCGATGCACCAGATCCAGGTGGCCTGCATCGTCGCGCACGGCGCCGAGAGTGACTGGCACCGCGCGCTGCTTCGCGGCGTCGCAGAGCAACAATTGCTGCTGGGATCGGTGACGTCGGAGGCAGGCACTGGTGGCAACATCCTGGCGAGCGTTTGCGCAGTGGTAACCGCCGGCGGGCGCGCGCAACTGGAGAAGCAGGCAACCACCATTTCCTACGGCTCACGCGCCGACGTGCTGCTGATCACCACGCGCCGCGGCCCCGCGGCTGCCGCCAATGACCAGGTGATGGTGGTGGCGTCGCGCGACGATTACACGCTGGACCGGACCTCCGGCTGGGATGCGCTCGGCATGCGCGGCACCTGCAGCGAAGGTTTTCGTCTTCGCTTCGCCGGATCGGCGGAGCAAATCCTGCCGGTGCCGTTCGCGGATATCGCCGGGCAGACGATGCTGCCGGTGTCGCACCTGCTGTGGACCAGCGTCTGGCTGGGCATCGCGACGGAGGCCATGAACAGGGCGCGCAATTATCTCCGCCAGCAGGTGCGCGGGCGCGGGAACGTCTCCATGATGGCGCATCGGCTGGCGCGTGGGGTCGGGCTGCTGCAATTGCTGCAGGCGCGGCTGTCGCAGGCGCTGCGCGACTACGATGCGGTATTCGCCGTGAGTTCGCGGCCGCTGCCCCTGGGCTTCACAGCCGACATGAACAACCTCAAGACCACGATTTCCGAATTGTGTCTGGAGGCCGTGCAGCACGCCTTCATGGTGTGCGGCATCAACGCCTACAAGAACGGCTCCGAATTCAGCCTCGGGCGACACGTGCGCGACCTGATGTCGGCGCCGATCATGATCAATAACGACCGCATGCTGGAAAGCACCGGCAATCTGCTGTTGCTGCAGCGTCCCGCGCTGGGAGTTCTTTGACATGGATGCAACGGCGAGCCTGATGGACCGGATCGTCGCCGCCGGTCTGCTGATTCCCAGCGGTGTGGACGGCATCATGGGGCGCAGCGCGCTTTTCGAATCGGTCGTGGACGCGCTCGATGCCATGGTCGGGGGCACCGGTGCGGGAGATCATCCCGAAGTGTTGCGCTTTCAACCGGCGATGGTGCGTTCCCAGCTCGTGCGCAGCGGGTATCTGAAAAGCTTCCCCCAGCTTCTCGGCACCATCCACTGCTTCTGCGGCAACGAGTCGGAGCACCGCGCACTGTTGAAATGCGTCGATGAGGGCAAGGAATGGATCGGACAGCAGGAACCAACCGATCTGCTGCTGACGCCCGCCTCCTGCTATCCCCTGTATCCGATCATCGCCCGCCGCGGTGTGCTGCCCGCGGGTGGCGTGTTGTTCGACGTGCACTCCTGGTGCTTCAGGCATGAGCCGTCGCCCGATCCGGCGCGCATGCAGTGCTTTCGCGTACGGGAATTCGTGCGCATGGGCAGCAACGAGCAAGTGCTGGAGTTCCGCCAGGCGTGGCTGGATCGCGCGCAGGGTTTTGTGACCGAGCTGGCGCTGCCCTACACCATCGACATCGCGCACGACCCGTTCTTCGGTCGCGCCGGCCGGCTCATGGCGGACAGCCAGCGCGAGCAACGGCTGAAGTACGAGCTACTGGTTCCGGTGGCGAACGACGAGAAGCCGACGGCGTGCATGAGCTTCAACTACCACCTCGATCATTTTGGCGAGCCGTGGGGCATCAAGCAGGCCGACGGCAAGGTGGCGATCAGCGGCTGCGTCGGCTTCGGCTTGGAGCGCATCGCCCTGGCATTGTTCCGCCATCATGGGCTGGACCCGGCGCAGTGGCCGGCGAAGCCGCGCGCCGCGCTGCGGCTGGACGCATGAACGACGCGGCCGATCTGCGCGCGCCAGCGGCGCCGGTCCCGGACTGCGACTGGCCTATAACCAACTGCTATGTCGATGCCTGGATGCTGATCCTGCGGGCCTGGGGACTGGATCCGCTGGCCGGGCTGGGAGTGACAGTCGCGCAGGATTACGAAGGCGACCAGTTCACCTTCTTCAAGTACCTGCACGAGGATCTGGAAACCCTGTACGGCGTGGTCGTCGGCGAGCTCTCCATCTGGCGTGCTCTGGAAGTGCAGCTCGCCGCGCAGGTGCGGATGGGGCGCCTGGTGCTGGTGGAGGCCGATGGCTACTACCTGCCGGACACGCGCGCCACGTCGTATCGCACGCAGCATACCAAGACGACGATCGGCATCGATTCGATGGATCTCGCCGCGGGCCGGCTGACGTACTTCCATAACGTCGGCCATTACGAACTGGCGGGCGAGGACTATGCCGGCGTGTTCCGTCGGCTACCGGGCCAGGATGGCGTGGACGACGTGCTGCCGCCCTATGTGGAGCTTGTCCGCCGCCGCTGGGAGCCGTTGCGCGACGCCGCGCTGACCGATGCGGCGGGGGAGCTGCTGCGCCGGCACCTGCGGCGGCGGCCGGACGACAATCCGATCCGCTGCTACCGCGAGGATTTCGCCCGACAGATGGATTGGCTGATGGCGCATCCCGATCGGTTCCACGACTACGCGTTCGGCGTGTTCCGTCAGCTTGGCGCGAATTTTCAACTGCTGGCGACGCATCTTTGTTGGCTGGCACAACGTGGCGTTGGTGATCTGCACGACGCCCACGCCGCGGCCGAGACGATTTCCACCACCACCAAGGCGATGCAGTTCAAGGTGGCGCGCATCGCCAACCGCGGTCGATTCGATCCATGCGGCGCACTGTTCGATACGCTGGAGGCAAGTTACGAGAGGGTCATGGACAGCCTCACAAGCAGGCTGGATTGACCAGTGGGGGCTTGGTGACACCGGCAGCGCGGAAAAGCGAAGCGCATTCCGCCGTGTCTGCAGCGGAATGCGGTGCGCTTCTCCGCCCGATGCCCACGCCCCGCCCATCGCGTTCGCTGCGGAGGTAACCACCGCCACGCATGGCACGGATCCGCGCCAACACGGCATCGCTCGTCCAGCCACTGTCGCAGGCGTGGGAGTGTGCCCGCACGCCTCCCGGCGCGTCGGTGTCGCCGGATCAGCTGCCCGCCCTGGACTGGATCGCTGCTCCCGTTCCCGGGACCTATGCCACCGCACTGCGCAATGCCGGCGCTTGGGATGGCACCGTCCCGCTTCTGGTCCATCAGCACGACATCTGGTACCACACGCAGTTCGCCGGCGGCGGCGATGAGATCCTGCATTTCGAAGGCCTCGCCACAGCCGCCGAAGTCTGGCTGAACGGAGCGCTCCTGCTCCGCTCCGACAACATGTTCCTGGCGCACCGGATCGCGGTTCGCACCGGCGCGGCGAACGATCTGCATATCTGCTTCCGCAGCCTGGCACAGTGGCTGGCGTCGCAGCGGGGACAGGCGCGGGGACGGGCGCGGTGGCGCCCGCGGCTGGCCTCGCCGTCCAACCTGCGATTCGCGCGCACGACATTGCTCGGGCACATGCCGGGCTGGTGCCCGACGGTACATCCGGTCGGCCCATGGCGGCCAATCCTGCGCGAGACCCGCGGAGACGGCATCGGCGTGACCGAAGTGGACCTGCGCACCGCCGTGCTGGACGGCGAAGGCCGCGTGGCCATCCGCGCCGTGCTCGACCTGCCGGCGGACGTCGAGGCCGTCGTGGAACTCGACACCCACGCGGCGCAGCTTGAACAGACGGCGCCGAATGTCGTGCAGGGCGAATTGCACGTCCCGAAGGCCGCACTCTGGTGGCCGCACACCCACGGCGAACCGACGCTGTTTCCACTGACCTTGCGTTTGAATGGCACCACGTGCGACCTGGGATCCGTGGGATTTCGCACCATCGACACGCAACACGACGACGATGGCCTGGGCTTCGCGATCGCAATCAACAGCGTGCCGGTATTCTGCCGTGGCGCCTGCTGGACCAGCCCCGATATCGTTGCGCTACCGGGCGATGCGGCAGCATACCGCCCCTGGCTCACGGCAATGCGCGACGCCGGCATGAACATGGTCCGCATCGGCGGCACCATGCTCTACGAAGCCGACGATTTCCATGCGCTGTGCGATGAACTCGGTCTGCTGGTCTGGCAGGATGCCATGCTGGCCAATTTCGATTACCCGACCACCGAGGCGTTCCGCGCCTCGCTGGCGGCGGAGTTGACGCAATTCCTGGACCGGACGCAGAGCAATCCCTCGCTGGCCGTCGTGTGCGGTGGCAGCGAGGTGCTGCAGCAGTCGGCAATGCTCGGCGTGCCGGCGGACAAGGTGGACGCATCGCTCTACACCGAATTCATCCCGGACATTGTGAAACGGCTGCGCCCGGATGCGATCTACGTGCCCAATTCGCCTTCGGGCGGCGGACACCCGTTCCAGCCGGATGCGGGCGTGGCGCATTACTACGGCGTCGGCGCCTATCTGCGGCCGTTGGACGATGCACGGCGTGCCGATGTGCGCTTCGCCTCGGAATGCCTGGCGCTGGCGAATGTCCCGTGCGCGCAAGCCACGGAACGCCTGAACGTCGCTACAATCACCGATCCACGCTGGAAGCGCGCCGTGCCGCGCGACCCCGGCGCGGGCTGGGATTTCGAGGACGTCCGTGACCACTACCTGGCATCCTTGTTCCACATTGATCCCGTTCAGCTCCGCTGGGTAGATTTCCCGCGCTATCTCGATCTGTCGCGCGCCGTCGGTTGCCTGCTTGCGGAACATGTCTTCGGCGAGTGGCGCCGCGTAGGCTCGCGCTGCGGCGGCGGCCTGGTTTGGCAGTTGCAGGATCTGGTGTCCGGTGCCGGCTGGGGTGTCATGGATTCAAGCGGCCAACCAAAACCCGTCTGGCACGCGTTGCGCCGCGCATTCCGGCCGCGGCAGGTGATCCTGACGGACGAAGGCCTTAACGGACTTCACATCCACGTGCTGAACGAGACACCGCAGCCGCTGCATGCCGTGCTGCGCCTGACCTGCCTGAGAGACGGCACCCATCCGGTGCGCGAGGCCACGCGGGAGATCACGTTGCCGTCACGCGGAAAGATGCGGCTGGAAAGTGCGGTGCTGCTGCTCGAGTTCTTTGATATTACTTATGCCTATCGGTTCGGCCCACGCGGTCATGACGTGACTGTCGCGAGCCTGCACGATGCGGAGGATAGCGCCTTGATCGCCGACGCCGTGCATTTTCCCGGCGGGCCGTATTTGCCGCTGCGCGATCTCGGACTCGAAGTCAGCGTGGAACATGCCGGCGACGGCTGGCATCTTCGCGTCACGACGCACGGCTTTGCGCAGTTCCTGCACATCGACGATCCGTCCTTCACCGCCGAGGACGACTGGCTGCACCTGCTCCCCGGCAGCGAGCGGTACATCCGGCTGCATCCTCGCGGTGAAACGACCGCGGTCCCCAACGGCGAACTTCGCGCCCTGAACATGGACCGCGTCGTGCGTTACGCGGCGCGGGGATGACGCCGGTCTATATCTCCGGCTGCTTCGGCATGCTGCATCCAGCGGTCGGCACGCACGGCGTGCTGATCTGCAGCACCATGGGCGACGAAGCACTGAACGTCTATCGCCCACTGGTGCATCTCGCGGAGCGCTTTGCCGTCGCGGGCGCGCCCACATTACGGCTGGAATACTATGGCGCTGGCGACTCGGGCGGCGAGGACGACGAACCCGGCCGCTTCCGGGCTTGGCTGAACGGCATCGCCGCTGGCGTGCGCTGGTTGCGCAAGACCTGCGGGGTCGGTCCGGTCACATTGGTGGGTGTGCGCGTTGGCGCCGCTCTCGCCGCGCGTGCCGCCTGCGAGATCGAGGATGTCGCATCGCTGATCCTGCTGGCGCCCGTCGCCAGCGGCCGCCGCTTCCTTCGCGAGCTGGTGCTGCGGGCGAATGCGACCGCCGAAATCTGGCAGGTCCCAAGCCACATCGAGGAAGGCGGCTGGTTCGAAGCCCACGGCGTGCGTCTGGAGCGCCCCACGCGCGAGGCGCTGGACCGGCTGGACGTGGCGAAACTGCCGCGCCGCCCTGCACCGCGCGCGCTGGTGTTGGACCAGCACAACAGCCCGGCCGGTGGCATCATGGCGGAACGGCTGCAGCGCCTCGGCACCGAAACGACAAGCGAAGCGGTGCACGGCCTGGCCGAGATGCTGCGCGACCCGTATGAAAATACGGTGCCGCATGACGCATTCGCACGCGCCGTCGAATGGCATGCGCAGTCCCTGTCGAATAAGGCGCAACACGGCACGACAAACGTACAGTTCATCGCTCCGATTATCCTCAGCTCAACCCTCTCCCGCTGCACGGGCGAGGAAGTCCCTTTGCACCCAGGCTGGGCAGGAAGTCCCAATCGTCTTCAGCCCCAACGGCGTATTGTTCGGTATCCTTTCAACTCCAGCGCATCCGCGCGACAACGCACCGCCTGTACTGATCGCCAACACCGGCGCCAATCCCCGCTCCGGCAACTCTCGCAGCGCTGTCATCATCGCCCGTTGGCTCGCCGCGAACGGTATCGCGTCGTTACGCATGGATGGCGCCGGCACCGGCGATTCCGCGCTGGAAACCGGCGAGCGCGGTCAGCCCTATTCTGCCCAGGGCGATCGCGACGTCACCTCGGGCATCGACGAGCTCGGCCGCCGGTTCAACAGACCGGTGCTGTTGCTGGGCATGTGCTCTGGTGCGTTCCATGCCTTGCGCGCGGCCTATGACGACCACCGCATTGCCGGCCTCATGCTGGTCAACCTGCAAAAGTTCGCCTGGGAGGATGGGGAATCGCTGTCGGTCGTGCAGCGCACGACCTTCCGCACGACCCGGTTCTATCTGCGTGGCATGGCGAGCCCGCAGGTCTGGCACCGCCTGCTGCACGGCGAGGTCAACATCGGCGGCATCAGCCGCGCTTTGACCGGTCGCATTGCCCGGCGCCTCAACGCCGCCACCGACCCGATGCTCGCGCTGCTGCGGCAGCGGGAGACGCGCGTCAGCCGCGTTCGCCGCAAAGTCCGCAGTCTGCGTCAGCGCCATGTCCCCATCCTGTTCTTGTTGAGCGGGAACGATCCGGGGCTGGACGAGATTTCCGAATACTTCGGCGCCCAGGGCCGCCAGTTCCGCCGCCAGCCCAACGTCATGTTCCGCATGCTCGAAGGCACGGACCACACGCTCAGCGCGCATTGGGCGCGCGAAGCCTTGCTCGGCCACATCGCCACCTTCCTGCGCCAGCGCTGCAGCCTAGTGATCGACCGCGGCGAACCCGTCCCGGCGCCTGCGCGCGCCATGCCCCCGCGGCGGGACGCGGCCTTCGGCCCCGTCGCGATTGACTCGACCCGCACCCCTGCCTAGACGATTCGTTGCCCTCGGGCGAAGCCCCATAAAGCGAGGGCCCATGAAGCGAGGCAATGTCGCATGAACGATAGCGCACACGCGAGCGCCGTCCCGTCCGAACGGCAGGCGTTCTATGACCACATCGCACCGCAGAGCCTGGCGCCGCTATGGGAGCGGCTGCACACGCTGGTCACGCGCGCGCCGGTCACGCCGATCCAGGCCGCGATCTGGCACTATGATGACGACGTGCGGCCGCATCTGATGCAGGCGGGCCGCCTGATCACCGCCAAGGAAGCCGAACGCCGCGTGCTGATCCTGGAGAACCCCGGCATGCAAGGCCAGGCCTGCATCACGCATTCCTTGTTCGCCGGCCTGCAGCTCATCCTGCCCGGCGAAGTCGCGCCGGCGCATCGCCACGCCCAGGCCGCGCTGCGCTTCATCATCGAGGGCCGCGGCGCCTACACGGCCGTCGAAGGCGAACGCACGCTGATGCAGCCTGGCGACTTCGTGCTGACGCCAAGCTGGACCTGGCACGACCACGGCAACGACACCGACCAGCCGATGGTGTGGCTGGACGGCCTGGACATCCCGATCGTGCGCTTGCTCGACGCCGGCTTCATGGAGCCGGCCAACGCCGACAGCCAGTCGGTGACGCGTCCGTCCGGCGACAGCTATGCGCGCTATGGCACCAACATGCTGCCGGTGGACTATAAGCCGGGGAAGGCGTCGCCGGTATTCAACTATCCCTATGAACGCTCGCGCGCGGCCCTGGCCACCTTGGCACACAATGGCGCGCCCGACGCGTGGCACGGATTCAAGCTGCGCTACGTCAATCCGGCGACGGGCGGTTCCCCGATGCCGACGATCGGCGCCTGCATGCAATGGCTGCCCGCGGGTTTCGCCACCGCGCCATATCGCAGCACCGATGGCACGGTGTTCTCCGTCGTCGAAGGCGAGGGCGAGACCGTCGTCGGCGACACCGTCCTTCATTGGAAGCCGCGCGACATCTTCGTGGTCCCGAGCTGGCAGCGCCACCATCACCGGGTGTCGACCGACGCGGTGGTGTTCAGCTTCTCCGATCGCCCCGTGCAGGACGCGCTGGGGCTGTGGCGGGAGGAACGCGGCTGACGGTGGCGCGGCGAATGCGCGACCTGGCATTGCCGCATCACCTGTCGCTGCCGCGCCCCATGTCATTGCCTCGCCCCCTGTCATTGGCCCCCTGTCATTGCGGGGAGCGAAGCAGTCGCGTGGCTCCTCTCAATGACAGTTCAAGCAGTGAGTTGCACTATGAAACCCCGCGTCCTGATCGCCGGCGCCGGGCTGTGTGGCCTGACCACGGCGCTCGCACTGCTGCAGCGCGGCTACGACGTGCGCGTGTTCGAACAAGCGACGGAATTGCGCGAAGTCGGCGCCGGTGTGCAGCTGGGATCCAACGGCACGCGCGTGCTGATCGGGCTGGGCCTCGAAGCGGCGATGCGGCGGATCGTCTGCGAACCCACCGGCAAGGAAATCCGCCTGTGGACAACAGGGCAGACCTGGCCGGTGTTCGATCTCGGTGTCGGCTCCATGCAGCGCTACGGCGCGCCCTATTGGATGGCGCATCGCGGCGACTTCCACAGCGTACTGCTCTCCGCGGTGCGCGCGACCGCGCCCGATGCGGTGCATCCCGGCATGGCCTGCACCGGCTTCGATCAGACAAACGACACTGTCACGCTGCATCTGGCCAACGGAGACCATGTCACCGGCGACGTCCTGCTCGCGGCCGATGGCGTGCACTCGGCGATCCGCCGGCAGATGTTCGGCGGGGGCCGCGCGCGCTTCACCGGCATCATGGCGTGGCGTGGTCTGGTGCCGATGGAACGCCTGCCGCCGCACATGCGGCAGCTTGTCGGCACCAACTGGGTCGGCCATGGCGGCCACGTCGTCAGCTATCCGCTGCGGCGCGGTGAACTTCTGAATTTCGTCGGTGCGGTGGAACGCGACGACTGGCTGGTGGAATCCTGGACCGAAGCCGGGACGCGCGACGAATGTGCCCGCGATCTCGCCCGCTGGCACGAGGACGTGCAGACCATCATCCGCAACATCGACGTGCCGTATAAATGGGCTTTGCTCGGTCGCGATCCTTTGCCGCATTTCGCGCGCGGCCGCGTGTGCGTGTTGGGCGACGCGGCGCATCCCACGCTGCCCTTCCTGGCGCAGGGCGCGAACATGGCACTCGAAGACGCGATCATCGTCGCCCGGTGCCTGGACGCGTATCCCATGCCCCAGGCATTGCGATGCTTCGAGATGACGCGGCTGGAACGCACCGCCGCCATCGTGCGCGGATCGACCGACAACACGCATCGCTTTCACAACCCGGCGCTTGCCGATCCGGCCGGCGCCGCGGCCTATATCGATCGGGAGTTCGCGGCGGATAAAATACAGCAGCGCTACGACTGGTTGTACCAGGTACGACGCGATGACGGTGGAACTTCCCTCTCCCGCGTGAGCAGGAGAGGGAAGTTCCAGAACGAGAGGGAACTTATGAACTAGCCGGCGTTGCTCGTCTGAATGCCGACGAACACCGCCTGGCCATTGCGGATCACCCGCAGCGCCACCGCATGATCCGAACTGTTCATTTGCTGTCGGATCGCATGCGCCGCCTGTGCGGGGCCATCCACCGCATGCGTACCGACGCCAACGATCACGTCGCCCGGTTGCAGCCCGGCTTGCTCGGCCGGAGAGCCTGGTTCGACGCCGCGCACGACGGCGCCCTGCGTCCCGTCGGGAACATCGAGCTGGTTGCGCATGTCGGGCGACAGCGGCGCGAGCGCCAGCCCCAGTTGCTCGTGATGGTCGCCGTGGCTCTGATTGCTCGCGGTCTGCTGGTTCGGCAACTGCCCGACCTTCAGCGCGACATCCTTGCTCTGGCCGTTCTCCAGCACGGTAAGATGCGCGTCCGAACTCGGCTTGATCGCGGCCACGTCAACCGCCAGCTCGCGAGGATTGGAAACCTTCTTGCCGTCCACCTGCGTAATGATGTCGCCCGGCTTCAGCCCCGCATGCGACGCGGGACTATCCGGCTCGATGCCTGCCAGCAACGCACCCGAATCGTTGCCTACGTGCATCGCCTTGGCGGTGGCGCCGGTCAGCTCCTGCGCCTCCACCCCGATATAGCCGCGCGTGACATGGCCGCTGGCTTCGAGCTGGTCGACGATGCCGTGGATCATGTCGGAGGGGATGGCGAAGCCGATGCCAACCGATCCGCCGGAGGGCGACAGGATCGCGGTGTTCATCCCGATCACCTTGCCTTCCTGAGTGAACAGAGGACCGCCGGAGTTGCCCTCGTTTATCGGGGCGTCGGTCTGGATGAACTGGTCATACGGCCCGTCGCCGATGTCGCGGCTGACCGCCGAGACGATGCCGGCGGTCACGGTGCCGCCCAGGCCGAACGGGTTGCCCATCGCCACGACCCACTGGCCGGGCTTCACATCGGCAGAGTTGCCGAGCTGGATGTAGGGGAGCGGATGCCCGACATCGATCTTGAGTACGGCGATATCGGTGCGCGGATCGGTGCCGATGACCTTCGCGGGGTAGGTGTTGCCGTCGTCCAGCGTGGCGGTAATGCTCTTGGCGTCCTTCACCACGTGGTTGTTGGTGACGATGGTGCCGTTGGCATTGATGAGGAAGCCGGAGCCGCGGGCTTCAACCGCGTGCATCTGAGGCTGCTGCGGGATCATCTGGTTGAACGGGAATGGCAGTTGGGGGAAAGGGCCCTGCCCCTCCTGGTTGCCAACGTTCTCCGGGGTCTGCAGCTTGTTAGTTATCGAAACGACCGCGGGCTTCACCTGCTCCACCAGATGGGTAAAATTCGGCAGCACTTCCGGGGCGGCGTTATGACCGACCGGGTTGACAGCAGTGCCGGTGCTCTCGGCCGCGGGACTACTGGGCTGGCTGCCGACCGGCGGCGTCATGGCGGCGTGGCCGACAGCGAAGCCGCCGAGCGACGTGCCGGCGAGAAGCGCGGCGACGACGGCAGCGCGGCGCCATGTGCCCGGCTGCCGGCCGAGATTGGGTTGGGGTGTCATTCATATCCTCCTGGTGGGCCCGTCAGGGCATCTCGGTGCTAACGCGAAGCCGGCGTTTCGGTTGGGTGCCGGCGGCACGCGGAACATGAGGCGGCGGAGGTGAACGTTCCCCTGGTGCAGCGGTTAAACACCTTTCATGTTCATGAAATTGCCTTCACCATGCGGTAAGGTGGCAGGTGGACGCGGGGTTGTCGTTTGCGCTAGGTAGGCGCGGGCGCCGGGTTAGCACAGTGGTAGTGCAGCGGTTTTGTAAACCGAAGGCCGGGGGTTCAAATCCCTCACCCGGCACCACCAGCAATCGATGCCCGAGCAATTCGATGCCCTGTCATACGTGATACGCGAACGGGGCGCGTGGTGCCTTCACACCACGCGCCCCGCTGAAGCTAGACCCCAGGGCCGAACCTAGAGGTTCGCCTGGAAGTCGACGTAATCGCGAACCTTGCGATAGACCTGCAGGCGGTTCCGCTGGCTGTCAGCCACGATGATCTCGTCGGTCGCAGAATTGAAATCGACCGCAGTTGGAAAGCAGAAACGCCATAGTGGCTCCAGGTTTCGCACCCGGCGGTACGCCTTCATCATGTCCGGGTTGGCATCGACGCTCTGCTGGCCCCACTTCGACATCACCTGCGCGTCCCCGTACAGGTTGGTCAATGGTGTGCCATCGGCCTCGAAAATGGAGACCCTATGGTTGCCCCAGTCGGTGACATAGATGTCGCCGTCCGGATCCACCGCCACATCGGTTGGGTGATTGAGCAATCCGGCCTTGGGATAGCTGGAGGGCCGCAGACTGGAGACGAACGGCCCGAGGTAGGTGACCGCGAAGGCATCGTCCGAACGCGGGACTTCGCCGTACTGCCCGATGCTCATCAGGAAGTGGCCCTGCGGCGACAACTTCTGCACACGGTGGTTCTTCCAGTCGGCAATGTACATGTTGCCGGCCTGATCAAGCGTGATGCCCCAGGGCTGATTGAACTCGCCCGGGCCTGATCCCGCCTTGCCGCAGGTGGCGACCAGCTTGCCCTCCGGCGTGAACACCTGCAGCCGGCTGTTGCCGCTGTCCACGACGATCAGGTTGCCGTTCTTCTCGCATGCCAAGCCAGCCGGCCGCAGCAACTCGCCGTCGCCACTGCCGGTCTGGCCCCATTTGTATTGGAACTTGCCGTTGGCGTCGAACACCGAGATGGTGTTGGTCCACTCATCCGAGACAAAGACGCGGCCGCCGCTGCCGACGGCAACACCGAATGGCCAGGTCGCCTTCCCGTCGCCTTGACCATGCTGGAAGAATTCGGCGAGCAGTTCCTCATCGCCCGCGCCGCCAAGCCTGATGCGGTTCACACGCATGCCGAAATTGTTTTCGTTGCCGCGGTTGGCGGTATAAAGGTCGCCATCGTTTCCCAGACACATCGTCTGCACATAGTTGAAACCCGTGCCCGTCGCGGCACCGCGCCCGATGGCATGACTCCAGTCATAAGCCCTGCCCCGTACGACCGTCGTAAGCGCCATGATTTCCTCCCGTCACATCGTAGAATTGCACCCTCCCGTTCGGTGTGAACGGGAGGGGTAGGCAGCGGTCGTCTCAGTGCAGGAAGGCCGGCTTCTCGTAAGTGCCGTTCACGATCGGCGCCGGATTCACGCCGAGCCACTTGTCGAGAATGGTTGTGTAGATGCTGCGGAAGTCCATGCTTGGGTTCAGGTCGCCCTGCACCAGCTTGCCGGCGTCCATCGACGGGTATTCGCCGTAATGGCCCCCCTTCACTTTCTCGCCCAGCACGAACGTCGCGCCGGCAGCGCCGTGATCGGTGCCGGAGCCGTTGTCACGCACGCGGCGGCCGAACTCCGAGAACATCAGGACGATGACGTTGTCAGCCGCGTCGTGTGCGCGCAGGTCGGTCATGAAGGCGTCGAGGCCTTCGGTGACCGCGGTCCACAGCCCCGCGTGCAGCGGCGCTTGGCCGGCATGCGAGTCGAAGCTGCCATGGTCGCAGTAGAACACCCGCGTGCCAAGGTTCGCCAGATGCACCTGCGCGATGCCGCGCAGCTTCTGGGCGATCGTGGTGTTCGGGTACTGGATGTCGGACTTGTAGAGGCTCGGCGCCACCTTCAGGATGTCGGCACCCTTCAGTCCATCGAGTCCGGTGGTGCCGAGATAGTCCATCACCCCGCTGCCCTCGATCGGTTGATACATGTGCGAGAACGTTTCCAGCACCTTCAACCGCTGATCCTGGTCGCGGATCGTCGGCAGGAAGCCGTATTGCTCCAGCGGACCAGCCACGCAGGCGACCGGAACGTTGGGCACCGACAGCGCGCGGAACAGGCACGGTCCGAAGCTGACGCAGGTGACGACGTTCTCCTTCTTCGGATCGAACTCGCGCACCACGCGGCCCAGCCAACCCTCGGTGCCGACCTTTTCGGCCTCGCAGGTGTGCCAGATGTCCATGGAGCGGAAGTGCGATCGCGGCGAATCGAGATAGCCGACACCATGCATGATGGCGAGCTTGTCGTCGTCCCAGAACTTCTTCAGCGGCGCCATGTAGGACGGCATGGCGTGCGCCTGATCGAGATGGATCATGTCGCTGTCGGCGATGCCGACCGCCCTGCGATTATCTCGATACAGCCCGTTGTTGTACGGAATCACGGTGTTGAGGTAGTCGTTGCCGCCCGTGAGCTGCAGCACCACCAGCACCGGGTCTTTCTGGGTTGCCTGTGTCGCAGACATTTTCGTTGCTCCTCTTCAATATCTCGATGTGTCAACCGAACTGGTATTCGCGCGTCGCCGCGATGAGCTGCAGCATTTCGGCGGCACGCTGTGCGGCGTTCCGGGCGTTGGCGGCGTTGTCCCAGCGGATATCGCCCCATGTCTTCGCCTGGTCGGTAAGCTCCTTCTTGGTATTGGCTTCGACCTCGACCGGGCCAAGCAACTCGAGACAGTTGTCCACCAGTTGCTCCGGCTTCGTCGTTTTCTGCGCCTTCAGCCGCTCGATGATCTTCTGTACGCCAGGCATGTCAGGGTTGCCGACCTGAGCCGCGACGAAGTTGATACGCGACATGAGCGAACCGCTGTTGATCCACTCCTTGCCGGTATGCCAGCCCTCGACCGACGGCGGGTTCAGCAGGTCCTGTCCCATATAGGAAGGCTGCATCGACAGCTCGCCATAGCCCGGCTTCGGCAGTTCGTACCCGCCAACCAGGCGCAGCGTGCCGACGACAACCTCGGCAGGCGACTTCAGATGCTGATAGCGGGCTTTCTTGAAGAAGTCGGACTTGAACAGCGCGCGCAGCACCGGCGTCATCTCGCCCTTCGAGTTGGCGAACACCTTGCAAAGCGCGTCGATCGCCTGCGGATCGCGCGGCTGCTCGATCGACCAGGCAGGCACCTGCGGCTCATCGGCAACGAAGAAGTTGTACAGGTGCCGGCAGATGAATTTGGCGCACGCCGGCTGCTGCACGACGATATCGATGATGTCCTCGCCGTTCAGGTTGCCCTTGTGGCCGAGGAACACCTTCTCGCCGTCGTCGTGGTCTTCCGCGCGGTATTCGAACTTCCACGGAAACCGCCCGTAGGGCAGGCGTGGCAGCTTGGTCTCGAACGTCCAGCCGGTGAACGCGCGTGACGCCTCGCGCACGTCCGTTTCGGTGTAATTGCCGGCGCCGAGGCTGAACAGCTCCAGCAGCTCACGGCCCCAGTTCTCATTCACCGCGGTGCCGTGATTCTGGTTGTTGTCCAGCCAGAAGAGCATCGTCGGGTTCTTCGCGATCTTCACCAGCAGGTCGCGATAGTTGCCCATACCGTGCTTGCGGAACAAATCGATCTGCTCCAGCAACTGGTCGTAGTTGTCGACCTTCGAGTTGCCGGTCGCGAACACGCTGTGCCAGAACAGCGCCATCTTTTCTTCGAGCGGCCGCTTGGTATTCACCAGATAGTACATGTAGTTGACGTTGCCCATCGGGGGCTGCCCGCCTGGCAACAAGGCCGCGGGTTGATGCCGCAGCAAGGTGTAAGGATCCACCGGGGGCTGTGATCCGGGGTTCAGCAGCTCCTCGACGGTGGCGTCGTAGCCCTTGACCACGCGCGTCTCCAGTTCATCACGCGTCGCGCCGAAGCCAGCCCTGCGCATCAGGTGAGCCATCAATGCGATGTCGTCTCGGTTTGCCATGTTCGTCCCTCCCACTGAAGCAAAATGACGGTCCTGAGTAGCTACCATCCTCCGCACGCAACGCTAGGCGCGAGCTCGCTCACGCGCAAGCGTTGCGGTTGAACCTGTTTTGGCAGTGCGTCCGGCCGCATTGCAGCCTCGTATGCCTTCGGGCCAGCACTCACGGTGCGCTTCCTAACCTGCGCGTCCGAAGAGTTGCCGCGGGCTCTCCGGTATTGCAAACAGCCTGGAACGGCCAGCGACAAGATGCAGACCACACGCTGCGGCATCGGTGTACCTCCCTGCTGCTTTTCGTCCATGGCGGTTGGGCGCAGCCTTGCCGGCGACTGGCGATTTGTCCAATCTAAAGATGCGATTTCATCAATAGACGCCGTGAATAGGGGCAGTACCCATGACCCTTGCCGAGCTGCGCTACCTGGTCGCGGTAGCAGACCTGCGGCATTTCGGCCGCGCGGCGGAGCGCTGCGGCATCACGCAACCGACACTCAGCAGCCAATTGCGCAAGCTGGAAGAGACGCTCGGTGTGCCGCTGGTCGAGCGATCCACGCGTGTTGTCATGCTCACACCGATGGGCGAAAGCGTCGTGGCACATGCGCGTCGTATGATGGAGGAGGCCGAGCAAATCTCCGAACTGGTCCGCAATGGGATCGGCGCACTGACCAGCGTGCTGCGCCTCGGCATCATTCCGACGCTCAGCCCGTATATCCTGCCGTTGTTGCTCAAGCGGCTGCATGATGTCTTTCCGCGGCTTCGCCTGGTCCTACGTGAGGACCTGACGGACAACCTGCTCGACGCGCTCGACGCCTTCTCGCTGGACGTGCTGCTGATCGCACTGCCCGAGCAGGGCAGCGTCTACCGCTCGATGCCGCTGTTCCGCGAGCCATTCTGCTTCGCCTGCCCCACCGAGCATGCCCTGGCCAACCGGCCGGTGGTGACCGAAAGCGAACTGGCGAAGGAGCACCTGCTCTTGCTCGACGAAGGCCATTGTCTGCGTGACCAGGCCCTGGCGGTGTGCGGCGAGCAATCCGCCGATCGACATGGGCCAAGCGACGACTTCCGTGCCACCAGTCTGGAGACGATCTCGGAAATGGTTGCGGCGGGTCTCGGCTGCACTCTGCTGCCGGCCATGGCCGTGCCTCACTTGACGGCACGGCACGAGCGGCTGGCGGTGCGGCCGCTGCAGGCCGCCAACGCCCATAGACACATCGGCCTGTTATGGCGCGCGAGCTACCCGCGCGCCGAGGACCTGGACGTATTCGGCCGGTTCATCCGGAACCAGTTGCCCGACAGCGTCGAACCGATCGACGCGCTGACCGGGTCTGCGAACCGTGCGGGAGCGCTGCGTACTAAACCTTGAAAAGCCCCGCTACCTCGACCCCCGCTACTTCGACTTTGGCGGTTGGTGCCCGCCCGGGCAGGTGTCATTGCGAGCGCAGCGAAGCAATCTCCCACGAGTGACGTGCGAACTCTTCGGGAGTTTGCTTCGCTTCGCTCGCAATGACAGTGAGCCGACAGCATCGAAGCGTCAGGATCGCAGCACTCAATGGCCGACGCCAGCCCCCTCACCCGGTACCCCGTTGCGGATTTAGAAATCCAGGTCCGCGTAATGCTCCGGCGCCGTGATGCCCGGCACGCGGTCCGACAGCAACCCGCGAAAACTCGGCCGGGACTTGATCCGCGCGTACCATTCCTTGGCTGGGGCAGAAATCGACCAGTCCACGTCGCCGATGAAGTCGAGGCAGGACAGGTGCGCCGCCGCGGCGAAATCCGCCAGCGACAGTGCCCCACCAGCCAGCCATTTCCGCGTCTCCGCCAGCCAGCCGAGGTATTCGGTGTGATAGCGCAACGCCAGGTATCCGGTGCGCATCGCCGCCGCATCGGGATTGCCGCGGCCGGTCAGCCGCTTCATGAATTTTTCTCCGACCAGGTTGCGCGTGACTTCGGCGGCGAACTTGCCGTCGAACCAGGCGACCAGACGGCGGACTTCCACGCGCTCGGCCAGCGTGCGGCCCATCAGGCTGATGTCCGGATAGGCTTCTTCCAGGTATTCGCAGATCACGTTGGAATCGGCGATCGCCAGGCCGTTGTCCTCCACCAGGGTCGGCACGGTGCCGGCGGGGTTCAGCTCCAGGTACTCTAATCGGCGTTCCCACACCTTCTCCAGGCGCAGTTCGTGCGGCAGGCGTTTCTCGGCCAGAACCAGGCGGACCTTGCGGGAGAACGGCGACAGCGGCAGGTGGTAGAGCGAGCGCATGCGGCGCTTATGGCACCCCGCTGCGCGCCGCGCCAAGCGCCGGTTGAGCGTCGCGACGGGGTGTCGCAGGCGGATGTCGCAGGGGGGTGCCGCAGGGGGGTGCCGCAGGGGGGTGCCGCAGGGGATGCTGCAGCGGGTTACCTCGGCGGGCGCCAAATTGTTTGCAGCGGCACGGCGCGGCATGGCAAACAGCCGGTATGCTGACTCGCCGCCTGCTGCTAGCTGCCATCCCCGCGACCCTCGCCGCAAAAGCGCAGGCCGCACCTGCGACTTTCACCGATTTTCTGGCCGGCATCTGGACCGAGGCGCGGCGCGAGGGGATCTCCCCCGCGGTTCTGCACGCCGCGCTGACCGGCTTGGCGCCGAACCCCAAGGTGCTGGAGCGCGACCGCCACCAGCCCGAGTTCACCATGACCTGGGCGCAGTACCGCCACCTGCTGATCACAGACAAGCGCATCGCCGCCGGCCGCGCCGCGGTGCGCGACAATCTCAACCTGCTGCGAGCGGTCCAGGAGCGGTTTGGCGTCGGCCCCGCAGTGATCACCGGGATCTGGGGGCTTGAATCCAGCTTCGGTGCTCTGAGCGGGGATTTCAAAGTGGTGGATGCGCTGGCCACGCTGGCCTGGGACGGCCGCCGCGCCAGCTTCTTCCGTCCGGAACTGATGGCCGCGCTACGCATCCTGGATCACGGCGACGTGACGTCCCCCGGCATGACCGGCAGCTATGCCGGCGCGATGGGCCAGCCGCAATTCATGCCCAGCAGCTACCTGCGTTACGCCGTCGATTTCACCGGGGACGGCCGGCGGAACATCTGGACCAACCGGGCGGACGTACTGGCCTCGATTGCCAACTACCTCGAGCAGTGCGGCTGGCGTTCGGGTCAGACCTGGGGCCAGGCAGTGATCCTGCCCGCGGAGTTCGATACCGCCGCTGTGGGACGCGATGCGCGGCGGCCGCTGGCGGCGTGGGCGAAGCAAGGCGTCCGGCCGCTGGCGGGGCGCTGGTACGCGGCCGCGGACGTCAGTGCTGCGGTCCTGCTGCCGGATGGCGCGGCGGGTGAGGCGTTCGTGGTGTATCCGAACTTCACAGCGATCCGGCGCTACAATCCGTCGGATTTCTATGCTCTGGCGGTGGGGCTGTTGGGCGACGACCTGCTGGCGTAGTCCGCGGGTCGCTGCCGTCACGCGGCTGCTGTCATTGCGAGCAGCGCAGCGACGAAGCAATCTCCTGCCCCCGGCAAATTCGTTCGTCGCTGCGCTCCCCGCAATGACCACAAGAGCGCAGTGACGTCACTGGAAGGAGCATGCCCCATGACGGCGATCGATCCGCTTCCCTATGCCGACGCGAAGCTCCGCCGCATCCTGGCAAGCGTACGCACCATTGCGATGGTCGGCGCATCCACCAACTGGAACCGACCCAGCTACTTCGTCATGAAGTACCTGCAAGGCAAAGGCTATCGCGTCGTCCCTGTTAATCCCACCGCCGCGGGGCGGGAGCTGCTGGGCGAGCAGGTCTATGCCTCGCTGCGCGACATCCCCGAGAAAATCGACATGGTCGATATCTTCCGCGCGTCCGATCAGGTGCCGCCGATCGTCGAGGATGCCATCGCGATCGGCGCCAAGGTGGTGTGGATGCAGCTCGGCGTCCGCAATGACGAAGCCGCTGCGCGGGCTGAGGCCGCCGGCATCGAAGTCATCATGAACCGCTGCCCGAAGATCGAATTCGGCCGGCTGTGCGGCGAGCTTTCGTGGAGCGGGGTCAATTCGAACATCATCCGCAACCGCGCGCCAGAGCCGCCCACCGAGCGTCATGCCAAGCCGCGGCCGATGCCCACGCACAACATGGTCTATGGGTTCGAGACCCGCGCCATCCATGCCGGTGCCGCGCCCGATCCGACCACCGGCGCGCGGACCACGCCGATCTTCCAGACCACGGCCTACGTTTTTGACGACGTGGACCACGCGGCGTCGCTCTTCAACCTGCATAATTTCGGCTACATCTATGCGCGGCTGAACAATCCCACGGTCGCCGTGCTGGAGGAACGCGTCGCCAACCTGGAAGGCGGCCGAGCCGCGGTTGCCGCCGCATCCGGCCACGCCGCGCAGTTCCTGGTCTTCGCCACCATGCTGGAACAAGGCGATGAGTTCGTCGCATCGCGAAACTTGTACGGCGGATCGCTGACGCAGTTCGGGCTGTCGTTCAAGAAGCTCGGCTGGACCTGCCATTTTGTCGATCCGACCGATCCGGAGAATTTCCGCCGCGCGCTGACCCCAAGCTGCAAGGCGATCTTCATCGAAAGCCTGGCCAATCCAGGCGGTGTCATCGTCGATCTGGAGCCGGTGGCGAAGATCGCGCACGATGCCGGCATTCCACTCATCGTCGACAATACGCTGGCGACCCCGTATCTGTGCCGTCCGTTCGAATGGGGCGCCGACCTGGTGACGCATTCGACCACGAAGTTCCTCGATGGGCACGGCAACTCGCTTGGGGGTATCGTGGTGGAGTCGGGAAAATTCGACTGGGCAGCGAGCGGAAAGTTCCCGGCGCTGACCGAGCCGGAACCGGCCTATCACGGCCTGCGCTTCTACGAGAACTTCGGCGACTTCGCCTTCACCACCAAGGCGCGCGCGGTGGCGTTGCGGGACTTCGGGCCGACGCTCGCGCCGATGAATGCTTTCCTCACCATCACCGGCATCGAGACACTGCACGTGCGCATGGAACGCCACTGCGCCAACGCGCAGAAGGTGGCGGAGTTCCTATTGGGTCACCCGCGCGTGGCGTGGGTTTCCTATGCCGGTCTGGAGTCCAGTCCGTTCCACGCGCTGGCGCGCAAGTACCTTCCGAAGGGCGCCGGTGCGGTGTTCACCTTCGGCGTCAAGGGTGGCTACGAAGCCGGCGTGAAACTGGTGGAAAGCGTGCAACTTTTCTCGCACCTGGCCAATATCGGCGATACGCGCAGCTTGATTCTGCACCCGGCGTCCACCACCCACCGGCAGTTGTCGGACGAACAGCGGCTGGCGGCGGGCGCGGGGCCGGATGTCATCCGGCTGTCGATCGGGCTGGAGTCGGCGCAGGATCTGATCGCGGATCTGGACCAGGCGCTTGCGGGGTAACGATCGAGGCGGCGTGGCCCCGTTAGAATATTGTGGAGGTTCCGGACGGCGGCCCGGCGACTCACGGTGGGGCCTCAACCATAGGTGCGGTTTCATGGAATCGCTGTACTAGTCGCCCGACCGCTTGTCGCTTGGCGGGATGCGCCCGTAGACGTCATCCAGCCGCTCGATGTCATCTTCCGACAGTAACGTCCCGAGCTGCACCTCGATAAATACCACATCGACCGCTCCGGGGTTGGTGACGCGATGCACCTCCTCGCGTGCAATGCGAGCCGTCCCGCCGGCGTCCAGCCGGAACGTCTCGCCGCCCCGCACTATCTGCGCTGTCCCCGTCACGACCAGCCAATGCTCGTCGCGATGCCGATGGCGTTGCAGGGACAGGCTCTGTTCCGGCCGCACCGTGATCCGTTTCACCACGTAGCCGGGGCCGACATCGATCACCCTCCAGTCGCCCCAGGGGCGGGTGTCTGACTGCCCGAGTGCATAGGCCGGCGCCGATTGCTCCATGAATTGCACTCCCCCGGATTTGACGACCAAATCGTTTTGGATTATCGGTTTCGCTAATCAAAACGATTTGGAACGTCCTGTCCAGTGTCCCTCCGCGCCATTGCCGGCCAACTCGGCCTGTCGGTCACAACGGTGTCGCGCGCCCTCGGCGGCTTCCCCGAGGTCTCGGCGGCGACCCGGGCGCGCGTGCTCGCGGAGGCGGCGCGCATCGGCTACCGGCCAAACCAGATCGCCCGCCGCCTGCGGCATGGCCGTAGCGAGGCGATCGGCCTCGTTCTCCCGGCCGAGCCTGGCCAGTTCGACGATCCGTTCTTCCTCCAGCTTCTGGCTGCCGTGGGTCCACCACTACAGCATGCCGGGCTCGACCTATTGGTCATGAGCGCCCGCCCGGGTGCCGAGGAACTGCGAGCCTACCGCCATCTGGTCGAGGGCAGGCGCGTGGACGGCATTCTGCTCGCCCGCACCAGGCGGGACGACCCGCGCATCCGCTACCTGCTGGATCGCGGCACCCCGTTCGTAGCCCACGGCCGCTGCGACGAAACCCGGCCCTATGCCTTCGTCGACATCGACGGCATGGCGGCCTGCCGCTCGGCGACGCAGCGGCTGGTCGAATTCGGCCACCGCCGCATCGGCCTGATCAACGCCGCGTCTCACTACACCTTTGCGCACCATCGCGAACAAGGCTGGCGTGCCGCGCTGGCCGAGGCGGAGCTGCCTCCCGGGCCAATCCGCCATGCCGAACCGTCCGAGGAAGCCGGCTTCACTCTCATGCGGGCCTTGCTCGCAGAGCAAACGCCGCCGACCGCGGTGCTGTGCGCTACCGACCGGCTGGCGATCGGCGCGCTGCACGCGGTGTCGCAGGCGGGACTGCAAGCGGGGCGAGACATCTCGCTGATCGGCTATGACGACCTGCCAATGGCAAGCTGCACCGATCCGCCGCTGACAACGATCGAACAATCGGTGGCACGCGCCGGCGCCCGGATGGTGGAGATGCTGGCGGCATTGCTCGACGGCGCCGATCCTGCACAGCTAACCGAAATCTGGCCGGCCCGATTGATCCCGCGCGCCTCCGACGGGCCAGCGCCGATCGACATCGAAACGATAGCGAAACCAACAGGTCGCGTCCACGGGGTGGATCATGAAGCAAGGCATCGCCGCGCTTAGCGCGCGTTTCTATGTCGCCGCGCCTCGCGCGCGGTTTTATATCGCCGCGTTTGGCGCGTTGCTTGTCTCCACGGTGCTGATGTCTTCCCGGCCCGCCGCGGCCGACACGGTGTTCCTCTCGACGCAACTGCGCCCCATCGAGGAAGCGCAGAAAATGCGCGACGTCATCCTCAAGGATTACCAAGGCAAGATCACCTATGTGCCGGAGCAACCGGCACAACTGCCGATCCGCCTGCAGGCGGAGATGCAGGGCGGCACGCACACGATCAGCCTGATCGGCGCGCTGCACGGCGAACTGGAGCCACTGGCGACGCTGCATGCCCTCGTCCCGCTCGAACTCGCTGGCGGCGAAGCTCGCGGACCGAGGCATTCCGCCTTCGCTGATGCAGCTGGGCAAACTCGGGACCGGGCAGCAGATGTACATCCCGTGGATGCAGGCCACCTATTTCATGGTGGCGAACAAGCAGGCGCTGCCATATCTGCCGAAGGGCGCCAACCTGAACGCCCTGACCTACACGCAGCTTGCGGAATGGGTCGCCGCGGTCCACGCCAAGACCGGCAAGCGGATGCTGGGCTTTCCCGCCGGGCCGCAAGGGCTGATGCACCGTTTCATCGAAGGCTTCCTGTATCCGTCCTTCACCGGCGGCTTGGTCACCACCTTCCGCAGCCCCGCCGCCGACGCGATGTGGACCAAATTCGCGGCGATGTGGCAGGATGTTAATCCCAATTCAACCCGCTATAACTTCATGCAGGAGCCGTTGTTGTCGGGCGATGTCTGGATCGCGTTCGACCACGTCGCGCGGCTTCTCGACGCGTTGCGCCAGAAGCCGAACGATTTCGTCAGCTTCCCGGCGCCGGCCGGTCCGAAGGGGCGCGGCTACATGCCCGTGCTCGCCGGTCTTGCCATCGCCAGGGATGCGCCCGATGCCAACGGCGCAGCGTCCGTGATCGACTACCTGACGCAGCCCGCGACGCAGATCGCCACGGAAAAAGCGGTGGGCTTCTTCCCCGTGGTGAAGGTCACGCCACCCGCCGATCTCGACCCCGGCGTGAAGCTCGCGGCGACCGCGATTGCCGCGACAGAAACCGCGAAGGACGCTCTGCCGGCGCTGCTGCCGGTCGGTCTCGGCACGCATGGCGGCGAATTCGACAAGGTCATGCTCGACACATTCCAGCTCATCGTGCTGCGCCACGAGAAACCGCAAGCCGCGCTGGCGCGTGAGGCTCCGACCCTTCAGAAGATCCTGAACCAGGCCAACGCACCGTGCTGGGCACCGGATCCGCCATCCACCGGCGCTTGCCAGGTGAAGTAGCAAGCCGCCATGCGCCGAGGCGCCGCGACACCCTACCTGCTGATCGCGCCGGCCACGGCATTGCTCGGCGTATTGTTCCTGGTGCCGCTGCTGCAGACGATCGCCCTGGCGTTTCGCGTCGATGGCGCGTTCTCGCTGGACAATTTCGCCACCATGGCGGGCGACATCAACTTCAACGACGCGCTGGTCAACACATTCGAAGTCGTATTGCTCACCGTCCCGTTGCAGCTTGCACTGGCGCTCGCCATGGCGATGATGCTGCGCCACCTGAATCGTGGCCGCGACATCGTGATGTGGATCTGGTCGATCCCGCTTGGCATCTCTGATCTCGCGGCGGGACTGGTCTGGCTCGCGATCCTCACCGACCACGGCTATCTCAACACGGTGCTTTACTGGCTCGGCGTCATCGACGGGCCGCGAAGCTGGCTGACCTATGAAACGCCGGTTACACTGCTGATCGCGATCGTGGTGGAAGAAGTGTGGCGCGCCACCGCCATCGTCCTGGTGATCCTGGCTGCCGGCGTGCAGTTGGTTCCGAAGGAATATGCCGAGGCGGCCGACGTGTTCGGCGCCACGCCATGGCAGCGCTTCACCCGCGTCATGCTGCCGCTGTTGCGCCCATCGATCCAGACCGCGCTGATCCTGCGCACAGTGCTGGCGTTCGAGATGTTCGCCACCGTGATGGCCCTCGGCGGGCAGAACTTCCCGGTGCTGATGAGCCAGACGTTCAACGCGCAATATTTCCAGCAGGACTACGGCGTTGCCGCTGCTTATGCGGTGCTGGTGATGGCCGCGTCCATCGGCGCCACGCTGGTCTATCTGCGCCTGCTGCGCACCCCGGTGGAACAATTGCCATGATGGCTGGCACTAGCCCGACCATCTCCACCTGGCCAAGCGTGGTGGCAGCCTCTCAAGGCCGGGCTTCCGCCCGCAACCATCCATGACGCTTCGGCGCGCCATGTTCCTGGCCGGCGTGGCGACGCTATGCGCCTGGGTTCTGGTGCCGATTTATCTGATCGGTCTCGGCGCCATCGGCGGCGAAGCGACGGTGAATGCCTGGCCGAAGCCGTTCTGGCCGGTCGCGTGGTCCTTCTCGGCGCTGCGCCAGTTCATGAACATTGCCGGCGTCTGGATGAGCGTGCTGTACAGCGTGGAGGCTGCCACCCTGTGCATGCTGATCGCCATCGCCCTCGGCTCCCCGGCAGGATACGCGCTCGCCCGTTACCGCTTCGTCGGTGCCACCGGTTTCCGCCTGTTCGTCCTCATGACCCGCGCCTTCCCGGTGGCGATCCTGGCGCTGCCGCTGGCGGTCAGCTTCATCCGGCTGGGGCTGTACAATTCGCCGATCGGCGTCGGGCTGATGCACAGCGTGCTGGCCATGCCCTTCGCCGTGCTTATCTCGGCCAGCCTGTTCCAGGCCATCCCGCGCGAACTTGAGGAGGCCGCCTGGATCTTCGGGTGCTCTGGTCCATCGGCATTCTTCCGCGTGGTGCTGCCGCTGGCCCTGCCAGGGATCACCGCGACGGCAATCTTTGCCTTCGTCATCTCCTGGAATGAAGTGTTCGCCGCCTCGGTGCTGACCGTGCGGCACAAGACGCTGACCGCCTACCTGCTGACAGTGCTGTCGGAAAGCCCGCTGCACACGCAATTCGCCGGCGGCTTCATCCTGATCGTGCCCTCCGTGTTGTTCATCCTGCTGGTGCGTCGGCAGTTGTTCAGCATGTGGGGCATCGCGAGCCGCTGATGGCCGCGATCGTCATAGAGCGTGTCGGCATGAAGTTCGGCGGCACCGTCGCGCTGGAGGACATCCCGCTCACTGTTGCCGACGGCGAGTTTGTCGCATTGCTCGGCCCGTCCGGCTGCGGCAAGACCACCCTGCTGCGCATCATCGCCGGGCTGCAGACCGAGACCTCCGGCCGCGTGCTTATCGGCGGGCGCGACATGACGGGGTTGCCGCCGCGGCGGCGTGGGCTGGCCATGGTGTTCCAGAACTATGCGGTGTTTCCGCACATGACGGTGCGCGACAACATCGGCTTCGGGCTACGCATGACCGGCGCGACAACGGAACGCACCGCGCGCCAGGTCGGGCGCGCCGCCGGACTGCTGCATATCGACTCCCTGCTCCACCGCTATCCGGCGCAGCTTTCCGGCGGGCAGCGCCAGCGTGTCGCGGTGGCGCGGGCGCTCGCGGTGGAACCCGCGGTGCTGCTGATGGACGAACCCCTCTCCAACCTGGACGCGTTGCTACGGCTGGAAATGCGCGCCGACCTGAAAACGGTTTTGCGGGAGGCCGGTACCACGACGCTATACGTCACGCATGACCAGACGGAGGCGATGGGGCTGGCCGACCGTATCGCCGTGATGTCGCAGGGACATGTCGAGCAAGTCGCAGCGCCGGCCGAAATCTATCGTCACCCGGCCTCGCGCTTCGTGGCCGGCTTTCTTGGCAGCCCGCCGATGAATTTTGTTACGCTGCCGGTGGAGGCCGGCGAGGTCGCGCTCGGCAACCTGCGGTTTCCGGCGCCAAACGGATCGGCACGCGTGGTGCTCGGCGTGCGGCCGGAGGACCTGGAGCTTGTAGCGGCGCAAGATGGCTTCGGCTTCACCGTACAGGTCGTCGAGCCGCTCGGGTCGCACACTTTGCTAACTGGCCAGGCCGAAGGCGCACTGCTGCGCGTGGTCGCACCGCCAGACCTCAGGCCGCCGCACAGTTCGGTGCTGCATCTGCGCCCACACGCGGGACGCATTTCCTGGTTCGATCCAACGAGCGGCGTTGCATTGGAGCATCCGGCATGAACATGGCCGCGCAAGCGCGCGCGACCCTGCGCGCCAATGATCGCGGCGGTTATTCGGTGCCGACCGCGCGGCTGTATCCGTTCCAGTGGAACTGGGATTCGGCCTTTGTCGCAATGGGATGGGCGACGTTCGACGAGGCACGGGCGTGGCGGGAGATCGCGTGGCTGCTGAAGGGGCAGTGGGACGACGGCATGATCCCGCATATCGTGTTCCATGCGCCGTCGGAAGACTATTTCCCGGGCCCGGCGGTGTGGGGCGTCGCCCATTCGCCGCCGACCTCCGGTATTACGCAGCCGCCGGTGCTGGCAACCGCGGTGCGGCATATATGGCAACATGCGCGTGACCGCGCGTTGGCGGATGCGATGGCGGCCTCGGCCTATCCGTCGCTACTGCGCAACCATCGTTGGTGGCAAACGGCACGCGATCCGGAGCAACGCGGCCTGGTGGCGACGTTGCATCCTTGGGAAACCGGGATGGACAATTCGCCTGCGTGGGACGTGCCGCTAGCGCGCGTGCCGACTGACACCGTCACGCCAGTTCGTCGCCGCGACACGATGCTGGTGGATGCCGCGATGCGGCCCCGCGGAGAGGAGTACCAGCGCTTCATCCATCTGGTGGACGTGTTCCGCGATACCGGTTGGGACCACGCACGCATGCTATCGGCGTCACCCTTCCGCGTTGCCGATGTCGGCACCAACGCGATCCTGCTGCGGGCAGAGAAGGACCTGCTGGCGCTGGCCGCGCGGTTCGGGTCCGCGGAAGATCGGTCGGAGATCGATGCGCGCATCGCCCGATTGTCCACTGCTCTCGACCGGCTGTGGCGGGACGATCTCGGCCTGTACGCGAGCATGGACTTGATCATCGACGAAACTTGCCCTGTGGGAACCTCTGCCGGGTTCCTGCCTCTCTACGCCGGGCACTCGCACGAGCGCGCGGTAACGCTGGCGGCGACGCTGGCAGGCTGGGCCGGCGGCGTGGCGCGGTTGGTGCCCTCCACCGATCCGGGTTTTGCCGGGTTCGAACCGAAACGCTACTGGCGCGGGCCGATCTGGGCGGTGGTCAACTGGATGATCGCCGCCGGGTTCGCCGCCGCGAACGATACGACGAGCGCGGCGCGCATCCGAGCCGATACCGTCGCGTTGATCGAGGCGTCCGGCTTGAGCGAGTATTTCGACCCGATGACCGGCGAAGGGATTGGCGGCGCCGACTTCTCCTGGACAGCAGCGATTTATCTGTTGTGGAGCAACGCTGGACCGTCTGCGTTGTAATACCAGCGCCCCACGATTGACCCATCGGCGCCGCGGGGACTGCCGCGCGTCAGGTCGCGGCACCGCAGTAACTGAGCGCGTGTTCGGTGTCACGGGATCGATGGGCTACGCGGTATCCGGTCAGTGTCGATCTCCTGGAAGCTCCAGAAGCTGTCGAGTGCGATGCGCAGCCGGTTCGGTTTCGGCCGCAGCCGCATGCCGTCGGGGGGCGACACCGACACATGCGGCGCCAATACGGCGCGCCAGAAGTCCGGCGTTAGTACCACGTCGTCGAGCGACACGTGGGCTTTTGCGTCGGCCGTTTCGCCGCCCCACGCCAGGTGAATCGGCAGTGGCGCCAGCGTGTGCACGCGCTTGCCGAAATACGGCGCCTCATACGCCACGGACGAATTGACCGTCAGGACCGCCGCGATTTGCGGCAGGGCCATCATCCGGTAAGTGTTGTCGTTGATGACGCCCAGCACGCGCGTTGGCGCGCCGGCGGCGACCTCGAGCAGACTATGTTGCCGATCCAGCGGGTGTGGTTTCAGCGCGACGCCAGCGTAGCCCGCGCAAATCTCGCGCACCGCGCCGGCATGGCGGTGGGCATTGAAGAAGTCGCCGCCGGCGATCTGCGTGGAATCGAATCGTCGTTGGCCGATCACCAGCAGCGTGTCGTCCGGGACACGCGCTTCGGAGATGTAGCGGCACATGGCCTCGCGCAGGCCGGCGGTCGCGAGTACCTCGCTTTCCGACACCGCCAGCGCGAGCATCGCGGCCTGCGTTTCGGCGCAGCAGGCGCGCGCCGCGAACAGCAGGTCGTCCAGGAAGCGGACGGGGTGCAGGCGCAGATCGACGTATGGCACGCGATGGGCCTCGAGCAATCGCACCAGCCACGGGGGCATTTCGTAGCCGACGCAGAAGCGGTCCTGCAGGCGTTCAAGGATCGTGTCGGCGATCGGCGCGCACGGCGGCAGGGATTGATAGACGGAGGCCCAGAACAAATCGGCATCCGCCGGACAGCGCAGTGCTTCGATGCGGCGGCGCAAGGCCGGGACATCGGCGACGGTCAGTCGTTCGACCGGAAGGCCGCAGGCGCGATTGATCTGCCGTTTGAGCGCGTTCCACATCCAGAGCGTCTGCCGGTCGCTGCCGCCGGGACGGCCGCCAACCTCGGGGCGCAGCAGATCGCCGGCGACAACCGCGGCGGTGATCGTCATGGCGGGTCGAACCGCTTGCAAAAGAACAGCCGGTCATGGCCGGCGGGGCAATCCTCCAACTTGCCGAACAGGGTAAAGCCGATCTTTTGGTAGAATGGAGCTGCCTGGAAGCTGAAGGCATCGACATGGGCGCCACGGCAGCCGCGAAGGCGCGCCTCGACCTCCGCCGCGGTCATCAGGGCGGCGCCGACGCCGCGGCCACGTAACATGACCGGAACGAAGAGCATCTGCACGTGCAGCCACCCGAACAGGGTATAGCCCCACAAGCCGCCGGCAACGGTGCCGTTGTCGTCGCGGATCGGGATCGCCAGGAGGCGCGGCTGCGCCGGACCGATCACCGGCCGCGAGCACGCGTCGAGCGCGGCGTAGATGGCTTCGAACGCACCCGGCGGCGGCGTATCGGATACGGCAAACGCGGAGCGATTTTCGCTCAAGACGCTGCGTCCTTCGTCAGGCGGGCTTCGCGGCGCGGCCGGTGGTTCAGGCGAACGTATTGATTCCTGCCGATCCGCCGGATGTGGTTGTTGCGGGTTGGGTCGCCTCCGTCGCCTGTTGGGTGCCGCCGCCGCGGTGGTGATGGTGGTGATTGGCTTGGCCAGCCTGCTGGCTGGCAGTGGCCGTCGCTGTGCCGCCGGTCTGCCCCGCTGTCCCGGTCTGCCCCGTGTTGGCCGCCTGCGCCAATTGGGCCTGGGCCTGCGCCTGCAACTGCTGGGAAGCCGTTGTGGCTGACGCGGCTGATACGCCTGCGATGCTCATGACGAATCTCCTGCTTCGTAAGGAAGCGGGCCGAGATTGCGCCAGGATCAGTAAAGCAATCCTTAACGAGGTGCGACGAACGGTAACCCCGGAAACCTCCTACCCGGTCAATCTCGGCCTCATGCCCAAACCGAATCAGCCTCGTGGATCGAGCGGTTGTCTGTTGCCTGCGGTTGTAACGCGGAACCGGGAGCCAAACTTTATGGCGCGTCGTCTAATCCAATGGCGCCGGTGTGCCGGCCCGCTATGCGGCTGCCATCTGCTCTGCCAGACGCATGAGCAAGGGCACCGCAGCTTCGAGGTCGGGCAGCCGCACCTTCTCCGTCGGCGTATGCGCCTCGGCGATGTCGCCCGGACCGAGCACGACGCACGGGGCAATGGCCTGGAGCTCGGAGGCATCCGTGCCGTACGGTGCGGTGCGGGCGGCCTGGCCCGTCGCCGCGACGCAGAGCGCCACCAGCGGATGGTCCGCCGGCAGTTCGGGCGGAAAGCCTTCGCGCGCCTCTGTCACCGAGACGCCCCCGCGAGCCGCGGCAGCGTGCACCGCGGCCAGTACCGGCGCGGGATCGATCTTGGCGGAATAGCGGAACTTGATGCGTACGGTGGCCTGCGGAACAGTGACGTTGACCGCGGCGCCGTGGTTGTCGATCACCAGGTTGAAGTCGCTGAATGGCGGATCATAGGCGGGATCCTGCAGGTTGCGATCGCTGCGCAGGCGCTCGAAGATGGCCTTCATCTCGACCAAGAAAGGGATCAGGTCCCAGTTGGCGTTGCGGCCCTTGCCGGTGCTGCTGTGGGCCTGCACGCCGCGCACGGCGCAGGTGAAATGGATATGCGCACGGTGGCCTCGAACGGGAATCAGCCCGGTCGGCTCCACCACCACGATGCCGCGCGGTTTCACCTGACGCACCAGCGCCGAGTCCGACGCGATCAGGCGAGCGCCTTGCTTGGTGGTTTCCTCATCGGTGGTGATCAGGAGCGTGACCGGCACCGATGCCGGCAGCGCCTGCGCTGCGACGATGGCGGCGGCAACCGGCCCCTTCATGTCGGTGCTACCCAGCCCGTGCAGTGTTCGGCCGCCATCGACGCGGGCCGACCAGGGGTCTTCCTGCCAGCCGGTATCCGGAACCGTGTCCATATGACCGGACAATGCGATGCCGCCTGCTCCGCCGCGATGCGCGACCAGAACGCGCTTCGCCACGCCGGCGGCATCCTCGTAGTCGAGGCGTTCGATATCGAAGCCGGCCAGTGCCGCCTCGATTTGCTCCGCGACGGGCAGGTTGGAGACGAAGCTGCGGCTGTCGGTACGTATCAGGTCGCGGGCGAACTCGGTCAGCTTGCCGGGGTCGAGCATGCGGGCAATCCTCTGCTGTGCGGGGCGGGAGGTTCGTACTGCGGGCTGCGGCCGCAGGGAAGCCGCGGCGGTTGCACACGGCACCGGCGCCAGATCGCGGCCGAGCTTACGGTTGGAACGCAGAGGTATCATTGCGATCGCAGTGAAGCAATCTTCCGGAGAGTACCGCACGTCATTTGCGGCAGATTGCTTCGCGGTGCTCGCCAATGGCAGATTTATCCACATTACGCCACGCGCATCTCGTCGACCCTGAATACACTTGCTTGGAACCATCCTAGGGACACTGCCCTTCGCAAAGGAGCGTATTGCTCGTCGGTGAAATACGCTTGCTTGGAACCATCCTGAGGACACTGCCCTTCGCAAGGAGCGTATTGCTCTTCACACCCGGGGACGCGGCAGACCGTAATGATCCCGCAGCGTCGTGCCGTTATACTCACTCCGGAGCAGCCCACGCTGCCGCAACAGCGGCACCACTTGACTGACGAAGACGTCCAGCATCGCCGGCAGGATCGGCGGCATCAGGTTGAAACCGTCCGCGGCACCATCGCAGACCCAGTCTTCCATCAAATCGGCGATCATCTCCGGCGTCCCCGCCGTTACGAAATGCCCGCGCGCGCCGGCCATGTAGCTGAGCAATTGCCGCAACGTCGGCTTCTCTCGCCGCACCAGGCCGATAATCACCTCGGTGCGGCTGCGCGCCGCCTCCACTGTGGCCGGATCCGGAAAGTCCTCCACCCGCAGCGGCTCATCCAGTTTCAGGTGAGAAAAATCGTGGCCGCCGAACCGACCCGAGAGCCGCTTGCGCCCCACTTCCGGATCGCTGAGATCGTTCAATTCGCGGGCGAGGCGTTGTGCCTCGGCCTCGGTGCTGCCAATCACTGGGCTCAAACCCGGCAAGATCAGCACATGGGCCGGGTCGCGGCCCTCCTGCAGCGCCAGCGCCTTCAGGTCAGTGTAGAAGTCCCGTGCCGTGACCTTTTCCATCTGCGCGGTGAACACGGCCTCGGCGTGGCGGGCGGCGAAGAGGCGGCCGGTAGCGGAGGATCCCGCCTGCACGAAGATCGGCCTTCCCTGCGGGCAGCGCGGCATGTTCAGTGGCCCGGCCACATGGTAGTGCGGCCCGCGGTGGTTCACCGGCCGGATGCCGCCCGGCCGGGCATACTGACCCCCGGCGCGATCATCCAGCACCGCGTCGTCCGCCCAACCGTCCCACAAGCCCTTCACCACGCGCATGTATTCTTCGGCGCGTTCGTAGCGCTCGGCGTGCGCCAGGGGCGCTTCACGGCCAAAATTGCCGGATGCTGTCGCCAGCCAGGTGGTGACGATGTTCCAGCCGGCCCGTCCGCCGGAGATGTGGTCCACGGAGGCGAATTGCCGCGCCAGGTTGAACGGCTCGGTATAGGTGGTGGAGCACGTCGCGATGAGGCCAATACGGCTGGTGACCATGGCCAACGCCGCGAGCGCCGTCACCGGCTCCAGCCACGTCCGCGGCGCGTGCGCCACGTCGTCGCCCACCGCCAGCGTGTCGGCCAGGAAGATCGAATCGAGGCACCCGGCCTCCGCCGTGCGGGCCAGTTCCGTGTAGTAGCGGTGGTCGGTCAGCGGCAGCTTGGAGGCAAGCGGATGCCGCCATGCCGCCTCGTGATGCCCGCGACCGTGGATGAACAGGTTGAGATGCATGCAGGGCAGCGTAAACCTGCTGCATCCCGGGCGGGAGAGGTTGACTTTCCCGCGCGCCCTCTTGATATCCCCGCGCAGCACCCGCTTTAGGCGCCAGGCGCCGTAGGCGCGACTGTTGCGGCACAGGCCGCAACCTGCCATCGACTGGACCCGGTTTGACAGAAACAACGACCGCCCCGGCGGACCCGCCTGACGACGCGCCGACGGACGCCGCGTCCACTATTGTCGCCCCCGTTGGCGTCGCCTCCGACGGCCTCGCCCCTGCCGGCCTCGTCCCGGCCGGCCTCGTCCCCGCCCTCGTCATTGAGGCTCCGCGCACGACCTTTGCCGATCTCGGCCTGTCGGAATCCGTGCTGCGCGCGGTGGAGGACATGGGCTATCGCCACCCCACCCCGATCCAGGAGCAAGCCATTCCCTTCGTCCTGATGGGGCGGGACGTGATGGGCACCGCGCAGACCGGCACCGGCAAGACCGCCGGCTTCACGCTGCCGCTCCTGGACATCCTGTCCGGATCGCGCGCCCGCGCCCGCATGCCGCGCAGCCTGATCCTGGAGCCGACCCGCGAACTGGCGCTGCAGGTGGCTGACAATTTTGTCCTCTACGGCAAATACCTGAAGCTGACCCACGCACTGATCATCGGCGGCGACAGCATGGCCGATCAGCGCGACGTGCTGAACCGGGGCGTCGATGTGCTGATTGCCACCCCCGGCCGCCTGATCGATATGTTCGAGCGCGGCACGATCCTGCTGTCCGACGCCAAGATCCTGGTGATCGACGAAGCCGACCGCATGCTGGACATGGGCTTCATCCCCGATGTCGAGCGCATCGTCGGCCTGCTACCCCGCCAGCGGCAGACGCTGTTCTTCTCTGCCACGATGGGGCCGGAGATCCGCAAGCTGGGCGATGCGTTCCTGCGCGACCCGAAGGAGATCGCGGTGTCCCGCCCCGCGTCGGTGGCAACGACGATCACCGAAGGCTTGGTGCTGGTATCGGAGCATGACAAGCGCGAATCGCTGCGGCGGCTGGTCCGCACTCAGCACGTTCAGAACGCCCTGATCTTCTGCAACCGTAAGCGCGACGTTGACATCCTGTACAAGTCGCTGCTTCGCCACCGCTTCAGCGTCGGGGCGCTGCACGGCGACATGGCGCAGACCGTGCGTTTCGCGACACTGGAAAAGTTCAAGGGGGGTGAGCTGCAGTTGCTGGTGTGCAGCGACGTGGCGGCGCGTGGCCTGGATATCGGTGGCCTGTCGCACGTGTTCAATTTCGACGTGCCGCACCACGCCGAGGACTACGTCCACCGCATCGGACGCACTGGCCGCGCCGGACTGGAAGGTCATGCCTTCACCATCGCTTCCCCGGAAGACCGGTTCGCGGTGGAGGCGATCGAGAAGCTGGTGGCTCACGCGATACCGCCGGTGAACGTGGAGGGCCTGGACCCGGTTGCCTGGGCGGAGGATGATGGCCGGAAGCGCCGCCGTGGCCGCGGCCGGGACGACAAGCGCGCGGCGGAGCCCAAGGCGAAGAGTAAGCCAAAGATGGCAAAGGGCGATGCCAAGCCGGCTAGGCAGCCGGCGGCGCGGGATGCCGCCGTGCCGGACCCCTTGCCTGAACCGGCGCGCGTTGCGACGCCGCGCGAGAGTGCGCGGACCGCTGCTCCGCGCGAGGCGGCTCGCACCGCCCGGCCGCGTGATGCCGCGCGTTCTGCTGAAGGCACCCCGCGTGATGCCGGAGCGCGGGGCCCACGCGAGGCCGCACGAGCAGCGCCCTCGCGCGATGCGAACCGGCTGGCGCCATCGCACCGCGAACGTGGCCACGCCGAGGACCTCGGTCCCGCCGTGCGCGGCTTCGGCGATGACGTGCCGGCGTTTATGCTGGTGCGCGTACGTCCCCGTTCGGTTTCGCATGCAAAAGAGCCGGAGGGCGACGCATGAACGACGCTCCGATGACGCGGAAGAGCCACTTCACGCCATTCCAATGGGATGATGCACTGCGCTTCGAATTGGAGTTGTCCGACGACGAGCGTGCAATCCGTGATGCTGCACGGGCCTATTGCCAGGACAAACTGTTTCCGCGCGCGCTGATGGCGAACCGCGAGGAAAAATTCGACCGGTCCATCATGAACGAGATGGGCGAGATGGGATTCCTCGGCGCCACGCTGGAGGGTTATGGCTGCGCCGGCGTCAACTACGTCAGCTACGGCCTTATCTCGCGCGAGGTGGAGCGGGTGGATTCCGGTTACCGCTCGGCGTTTTCCGTGCAGTCATCGCTGGTGATGTATCCGATCTGGGCGTTCGGTTCGGAAGAGCAGCGACAGAAGTTCCTGCCGAAGCTGCGCAGTGGAGAGTCCGTCGGCTGCTTCGGACTGACCGAGCCGGATGCAGGGTCCGATCCGGCGTCGATGCGCACACGGGCGAAGCAGGTGGATGGCGGGTTCGTGCTGAACGGGTCGAAGACCTGGATCAGCAATTCGCCCATTGCCGACGTGCTGCTGGTCTGGGCGAAGGACGACGCCGGCGACATCCGCGGGTTCTTGGTGGAGCGCGGCATGGCCGGCCTCACCACGCCAAAGATCGAGGGCAAGTTCTCGCTGCGATGCTCCGTCACCGGCATGATCATGCTGTCCGACGTGTTCGTGCCAGCCGAAAACGTGTTGCCTGAGGTGAAGGGCCTGCGGGGACCGTTTTCCTGCCTGAACAACGCGCGCTACGGCATCGCCTGGGGAGCATTGGGCGCGGCAGAGTTCTGCTGGCATGCGGCGCGCGACTACACCATGCAGCGCATGATGTTCGGCCGCCCGCTGGCGGCGACGCAGCTCATTCAGAAGAAGCTGGCTGGACATGCAGACCGAGATCACGCTCGGCCTGCATGCGGTGCTGCGGCTGGGGCGGCTGATGGACGCGCACCAGGCGGCGCCGGAGATGATCAGCCTGCTGAAGCGCAACAACTGCGGCAAGGCGCTGGATATAGCGCGGGTGGCGCGCGACATGCACGGCGGCAACGGCATCGTCGATGAGTATCATGTCATTCGCCACGTGATGAATTTGGAAACGGTGAACACCTACGAGGGCACGCACGACGTGCACGCGTTGATTTTAGGCCGTGCGCAGACCGGTCTTTCCGCCTTCGGCGGCTGAACCGATCGAAGTCCGCGTCGAGCGGATCGGCGCCGAGGGCGACGGCGTGGCGACGCTGCCCGATGGTGGCCGGATCTACATTCCGCTGACACTACCCGGCGAGTTGGTGCGCGTGGAACCGATGGCTGTGGCGGGTGGCGTGGGCTCCCTCGCTGGCGTCGGGCGGAAAAACGCCGCCGCCGCGGAGCGTCGGCGGAATGAGCTGCGCTTTTCCGTCGTACGTTTGAGCACCGATCAATCAAATGCGGAACAATCAAGCGTCGGGCGCCTAAGCCCGGATCGTATCACACCGCCATGCCCGTATTTCGGCTTGTGCGGCGGGTGCACGCTGCAACATTGGCACGGTGCGGCCTACGCCTCCTGGAAATCGGACCTGCTGCGCGAGGCGCTAAGACGCGCGGGCTATCCGGATCCGCCGGTCGCCGCGCTCGCGCGATCTGCGCCCGGACAACGTCGTCGCATGGACCTTGCAGCGCAGCGAACCGCGCAAGGCGTCTCCATCGGCCTGCACCGCCGCGATTCCCGCACGGTGGTGGATTTGCACGAATGCCTCGTGCTGCACCCCACGCTGGCCTCCTTGCTTGCACCGTTGCGCACCCTGCTCTCCCGCCTGCACGCGCTGCGCCGCGACGCGTCCGTCGTCGCCAATCTGCTCGACCACGGTGCGGACCTGCTGCTGCGCACGGACGCAGGGTGCGACCGCGCCGACCGGGAGGCGCTGATCGCTTTCGCCCGCGCGCATCGCCTGGTGCGCGTATCATGTGCCACGGCTAAAGCCGGGCCGGAACCGGTGGTCATGCTCCAGCCGCCACGCATCACGCTGTCCGGCGTGTCGGTCGAGCCGCCGCCGGGGGGCTTTCTTCAGGCAACGAGCGCGGGCGAGGCGGCCATTGCGCAGGCCGTTTTGGCCGGGCTGCCGCAGCCATTACCCGCGCGCGCGCGGATCGCCGAATTGTATGCCGGCAGCGGCAGCCTGACCTTCGCTCTGGTGCAACGCACACGAGTGGCCGCATGGGAGGGCGACGGCCTCGCGGCTGCGGCCCTGCGGCAGGCCGCCAATCGTGCCGGGCTGGCGGGTCGGGTCACCGTGGCGCAGCGCGATCTCGCCCGGCAGCCGCTTTCCGCCGCGGAACTTGCATCATTCGAGGCCGTGGTACTGGACCCTCCCTTCGCCGGCGCGGCAGCACAGACTGCGCAAATCGCCGCGGCGAAGGTGTCACGGGTGGTCTATGTCAGCTGCAATCCTGCGGGTACTCGCGCGTGATGCCCGGATGCTGCAGGAGGCAGGCTACGCCGTGTTGGCAGCCACCCCAGTGGACCAGTTCCTGTGGTCCGCGCGGCTGGAAAGCGTTTGCGTGTTCGAGTCGAGGTAGTCGGCGCATCGGGTCACGTCATACCGCGCGAGCCCGATTCGTAACGGGAGCGTCGATCACTCGGGCAAAGGTCGCGGGCGAGACCGGCACCTCCCGTCATGGCCGCGCTTGACGGGAGGTGCCGGTGCTGCCGGTTATGCGATATATGGGCTGGTGTCAGATCGACTTCAGGTTGACCGCGGAGCTCTTGCCCTGCTGACCGCGCTCGAGATCGAAGCTGACCTTCTGGCCTTCATTCAGGCCGCCCATTCCAGCGCGCTCGACGGCGGAAATATGAACGAAAACGTCCTTTGATCCGTCATCCGGCTGGATGAAGCCATAGCCCTTCTGGGCGTTGAACCATTTGACCGTGCCTTGCGACATCGTGTCTCTCTCCTTGCACTCGGCAATCCGCACCTTGCGGACCGAAATCCTTTCCAAATTGGGAGCACCGACGTGTGACGATGTCGCCAAGCAGGTACGATTGACCCACGCTGAAAAGCGCCGTGCGCCAGAATATAGCCCTCAGCAGATAGCTTGACCAGTGGTAATCTCGTTTGCGGGCGGGATACTATCCTTTTGGGGCTAAAGCGGGGCCCCGGGCGGCCCTGGCCTCAAACAAGGCGCTGGTCACGTCGCCGACCACTGCCGCCTTGTCGGTCTTCGCGACAGCCGCGAGTTCCCCTGCCAACCGGTCCAGCGCCTGCTCGAACAGATTGCGCCGGCTGAAGCTGCTGTTGGAGCCATCGTCGGCGCTCTGCAGGTCCCGCACAACCTCGGCCAGCGCCTTCAGATGACCCGAGTGGATCTTTTCGAGGTACTCCTGGGCGCGCTTGGCCCACATGGCGCGGCTGGTGCGCGGCTTCCCCTTCAGGATCGCCAGCGCCTCGGCAATCGTATCGGATGTCTCAAGTTTCCGTAGCCCGGCGGCGCGGGCCTGAGCCACCGGCACCCGCAGCGTGAGCCGCATCTCGTCGAAGGAAATGTGGATCAGGTTCAGGCGCTGTCCGGCAATCTCCTCGACGCTCACCCGATCGACCCTGCCGACGCCGTGGGCACGATAGACGACCAAGTCACCCTTGCGGAAGGGATCCGCGTCCTTTGGACCGGTCTTGGCGGCTGTTGCCTTCAGCGCCGCGTTCAGCACCGCCGGCGTGATTTGAATGGCGCCCACGTGGTTCACCTTTGGGATGGGTTGAGGTGCCGGCGAAACGTCTGCGGAGCGCCATTACCGCGCCCGGCACCGCTTCAGGGATTGGGCACGCGGCAGCGGGCGCGGAAGACACCGCCCGGTTCCGCGGCAAAGCAGTGCTGTTTTCGCGGAGTCAGGCACGGGGCTGCATCAACCATCCCTCATTATGGCATGTATCCTCTTGGCAAGGAAGCGCATTGTGGCTGGGCCATGCCGGTCATCCCGGCCAGCAGACCGGGAAGCCACGCAGCGGAACCGACAGCAGCACCGGCTTCGGCAGGCGACGCGCGCAGGCGGCCACCATACCGGTGGACCGCCGGTGGTCCAGGCCACGCCCGCCGAGCCGTCGATGGCACCAAGGACACCGGTTCTTCTTATTGCAATCTTGTTGAAATCTTGCTGGTCTTCTAACAACGCGAGTGAGCGGCATTTTAGGTTGAAATAACAGAAGCGTGACCGTCCCCAAGTTGACAACGGGGGTACCAGCCCCTTTGTTTAGAGCCACCGACTGGAACGAGTAGGCAATGCTCGGATAGTGCCGTGGTCTCATGGGCACGGGCGGGCTGAATCGTCCGTCCCAGCAGCGCTCTAGAAAATGAGACGACATCGGGACGGAACCGAGTGGAGATTGAGATCATATGCTCCGAGGAGCGATTGAAGGCGCTCTTCAATGATTGGAGGTCATTGCAGTCTAAGGTAGGACGTTCGCTGTTTACCGACCCAGCTTTCTTCATGGCATGGTGGGATACGTACGGGCGAGGCAGCAAGCGGACCCTTCACGTTGCGACAGGACGAAATGAGGGGCGTCTGGTAGCGCTTGCGCCGCTTGTGGTCGTGCGACGATACGGTTGCCGTTTCCTTGAATGGGCTGGAGCAAACGTCTTCGATTATAGCGACACGCTGCTGGATGACCGTCCTGACGGAGAGTCCTTCTGGCGGGCTATCCGAAACAGCAGCGGATACGACGTGGCGCTCATCAGAAGCGCTCACACTGGTCTCGACTGCTACGGCCCGCTGGTGCAATTCGGTCACCCAGCCAGAAAGAACACGATTTACCGTGTCGACATGGTCTGGGATTCCGCAGAGACCTGGATGCAAGACGAGCTTTCGAGGTCGAGGCGCCAGCTCTTGCGCCGCAAGCAACGACAGATCCAGAAAAAGGGTGAGTTTGGTTTCAAAGTGCACCGTAGCGGGCCAGCCCCCGCTGCGGTGTTGAAGGCTCTTGTACAACAGAAAACTGCTTGGGCTTCTCGGCAAGCGGAACCCGGCCTCTTTGCCGACCCGCTTAAGGCAGCATCACTGCTCGAACGTATGGCCGAGATCGCCAGTCAATTAGGAAGTCTGCACCTGTCATGGCTCTGTTGCAATGAAGAGATCCTTGCTGTCCACCTAGGTTTCGTCGACCAGAATGTTCTATACTACTACATGCCAAGCTATGACGAGGGTTGGAGTCAGCAGTCTCCGGGAAGCCTTCTGATATTCCATTTGATCACGTGGTGCATCGAGAATGGAATAAGCACCCTGGATTTTATGCGTGGCGACCATGTGTACAAATCCGCTTATTCGAATGCTCAAATTGAATTAACAGACTTTCTATTTCCAGGCTCTCTGAGAGGGGTGCTTGCTGAGTTGATCGTTCGGAAGGTTTTGTCATCCGGCTGCAAAAACTCAGGCAGTCGGCTTTTGACTGCTCGTTCCGGATTACCTGTTGCAACGGCCGAGGGCTAGAAGGCACCTGGTTTAGCTTGGGTGCATTTGCTGCTTGCGGCCGAAGCCGACCGTGGTCTTGGGGGCCGTCAGGTGCCGGCCTGATGTCAATCGGCCCCGAAGCACCCGGTAAGCGTGACGCGTCGCTCGGTGCAGTCGCCACGACAGGCTTGTCTCGACGGAAACGGCCCGGCGGTACTCCCCGAGGCGGGCTGCCTGGATGTCACAGGCCCGCTTCACAGGATCCGTATAGAATTGCCCAATCTGCTCGATGCTCGTATCGCTCTTGGCGAGCCAGCGTGGCACGTGCACGTTGCAAAGCCGGTCGACGTCCGTGAGCAGGCGTGTGACCCCGGCGCCTGCCGCCGGACAGGATATCTTGAATGCATCGCCAATCAGCACCAACCCATCGCGAAGATAATCCTCCGCTTCTATCAGATGATTGGTTCGTATCTGCACCTTGCCGGGGATGTCGAAGTCAGGGATGAACCGCTGCAGACCCGGCATCACCTGAAGCAGCATCTCGCGCGGCCGATGACGGAAATTGCGTGACCAGGGCTCGGAAATTCCCTGAAAGCAAAACAGGTTCGCCCTCAGCGCATCCGGGAGAGGAAATATCTTGATGTAGTCCATTCGGTCTCTGATCTCATCACCATAGTGAACAAGTACGGATCCTTCGAGCGGATTACCGGTATCGGCCACGATATCAAAACCAATCGCCAGGGAATGGTCGTTGCAGATCGTTCGCCGACTGATCGCCAGCTTGTTGAGCAGACCCTTCTCATGTCCGGTGGCGAGCACCACGAGCCGGCAATCTATCGTCTCCCCGCTGGCGAGATGGACCTGCTGCCGGGTCGGACTCGTCTTGATGTCCACCACCTGGCCAACGGCAAGCTTGACGGTTGACGGAAGTTGCGCACGCGCAGCCTTGATCATCGCCTCGTACCTGAGTCCGTAATGCGGTTCGTAAACGCGCTCGATCACCCGCCCGCGCCGAGCCGTTGTCGCGTGATCGAATTGGGGAATGCCCGCAACCAGCCCTTCCAGAACTCCTAGTCGATGCAGCTTATGGACCTGCTCGCCCACCAGTTGCTCTACGCGGAAATCAGCCGGATACTCATCATGCCGATCCAAAATCGTAATGTTGTAGCCTGCACGGCCGAGCAACGTCGCGGCAACACATCCGCTCAGCCCACCTCCCACGATCACGATGTCCGGAGCGTGCAACTGACCTTCCTATCACGCGATCTCGATATTTGTAACTATTGCCACTTAGGGGTCTGACTTCGTAGGAACCTATCAACTTCACACCCACTGTCAACTTCCGCTCAACGCTGCAGGTTCTGCCGCGGTGATCAGGTGTCCACCGCAGGTTCTGCGGTCGTCAGGTGTCCACTGCGCACCGATGCTAATCCATAAGCTAGCAGGCAATTCTTTCGCCGTTTAACCGATAAAGGATTGCAGACGATGGGCATCACATCAACATGCCGCGACCGTGTGACGATGAACCGAGGGGAGTGTATATACCCACCACTTGCTGGCCCGTTGCGGGCTTGACTCATCGGGCAACCAGTTGATAATTCTTCGTGCCGCTAAGATCATAAATCCGTCTTCAGTACCTTTGTTCCCTTCCAGGGCGGAGTCTCAACGAACGGTTTTGGTAAACAAGGCTCCAGTAAACTTGACGTGAATAAGCTTGGTCCAGCGGGCGAGTTTACGGGCCGTTACGGAATGGAGGGAGTTGCACCGTGCTCAAAACTACCCAGCGACTGGCGAGGGCGGCACCACAAATTACCCGCAGTTTTGTCGCCAATCCCGCCGAGGGATGGAGCATGTTGAGGGAAAAGGTCGATCGATATTTTGAACTTCGGCGACCTCGCTGTCCCTATCAGGTGGATCATGACTGGGAGCAGCGCTTGCACGATCGTCTGGGCGTACCCTGGCCGTGCAACGAGACAGAGAAGTTCTGGAACCTGTGGTCCGATTCCCTGCAGCCATTTGCGGAGAAGGGAATCACCCTGGGCCGTGGCACGTTTGGTGGCTGGTGGGGGGATGGCGATCCGGGAATGGTACGTGCCATCTGGTGCCTCACCCGACATCTGCGACCTGCCAACGTTGTCGAGACGGGTGTGGCCCGCGGCTTCACTTCGCGGTTCATCCTTGATGCGCTCGAGCTCAACGGAACCGGCCACTTATGGAGCATTGACCTACCAGTGCAACAAGAGAATATTCAAGACCAGATTGGGTCGGCCATTCCCGACCGTTTGCGCCATCGCTGGTCCCTTATTAAAGGATCAAGCAGACAACACCTTTCACCACTGCTCTCCAAGCTTGGGCAAATCGATCTGTTCATCCACGACAGCAGCCATACCGGTTTCACGGTTCGCTTCGAAATGGACCGTGCGTGGCAGGCATTGCGACCGGGTGGCGCAATCGTAGTCGATGACATAGACGACAACTGGGGTTTTTATACTTTCGCGCAAAACTTTCCTGGCCATCAAGCTTTCGTCTGCTATTCCGAGCCGCTCGAACCCGATCCACCGCGCTTCGACGGCAAGGGCCTGTTTGGTGTAGTTTGCAAGGATGCCGGGAACATCCCGGGTCGGGCAAGCTAATGGCTATTTGCGGCAATCCGCAGAACGTTGCGCCGGAGCCTTGTCGAACGCGGCATGCGGCATGGTGTTGATTTAAAGCTTGATGACAGCCTGAAATTCGGGCCCGGCTAGCCAGGCCGTCGCGTAATGCGCTTGAGAGTGGCAATCTGCCGGAAAAACTCCTTCCGCGGCCGCGCAGGGCTGCCGAGCAATATGGCACCGGCCGGGGTATCCGATATGACACCGGCCTGGGCGCCAATCTGGGTGCCGCGACCAATCCGCAAATGTCCTGCCATCGCCGCCTGGCCGCCCACCTGCACGAAATCCTCGAGCGTCGTGGAACCGGCGATCCCGACCTGAGCCACAATGACGCAGCAGCGCCCCAGGCGGACGTTGTGACCAATCTGCACCAGGTTATCGATCCGCGTCCCGGCGCCAATGACCGTATCGCGAGTCGACCCTCGGTCGATCGTGGTATTGGCACCGATCTCGACATCGTCTTCCACGATGACCCGCCCAAGCTGCGGAATGCTCAGGTATCCGGCGTTGGTCGCTGCAAAACTGAAGCCTTCCTGCCCGATGCGGGCACCAGGATAGACGTAGACCCGCGACCCCAGCAGTGCATGGCTGAGACTGGCATGGGCACCGATCCGGCAGTCGCGGCCCATCCTCACGCCACTGCCGACGCACACCAGGGGGCCGACGCGGCAGCCAGGGCCTATCTCCGTATCGGCTTCGATCACCGCATAGGCACCGACCTCTGCCGAGGCATCGATCCGGGCCGATCCATCGATCACCGCGGACGCATGGATCCCCGGATGCGGCGGCGCCACCGGATGGAAAAGGGCGGCCACGCGCGCCCAGGCCTCATAGACCCCCATGGTGACAATCGCGATGGTGCGCGGTGGAACCCGATCCTGCATCTCCGGATGCACGATGACGGCGCCGGCCATGGTTTGCTCGAGTGCGATCGCGTAGCGCCGGTTGTCGAGAAAGCTGACCTGATCCGGCCCCGCCGACTGTAGCGGGGCAACGCCGCAGAAAAACCGTTCGATGGCCGGCGCGGTGCCGCCTGCAGCGGTCGCGATCTCCGCCAGGGCGTGCGGCCCGCTGCGGGCGAAAAAGCGGGCATCGCCGATAGGAGCATCACTCAAGGGGCCGTTTCCTCACTTATCACATTCACGGAAACCTTTGTCGGACCCCCGCGCCGCGCGATCCTAGCGCCAGTGGTCGGATTTGCGGAGTGCCAGAGTCATCTTTCGTGCAAGTCAAACCGTACTGTAATGTGGTGCGCGGGCAGGGGCCATACCGCCGGCTGTTGTCTCGGAAAGACGCCCGATCCGTCCCACGACCAATAGATGACGCGCAGCCGCAGGATCAGCATGCACGCCGAAATAGCGCATTTCGGCGGCATCTCGGGATTGTCCCGAGCGAATCAGTGACGTATCATTGAGCATGCAACTAGTAGCCAGCAGCGATGAGCAGGCCGTCGCGATTCGGGATCACATCCTGCCGCTCTTGCGCATGAACGGCTCGATAGGACGCCAGCGCGATTCAGTTCGGCTGACCGAGTTCCGCACGGGTGGCTGGCTGTTTCAGCACTGGACGCCGTTCAGCGATCTGGGCCGGGAGGAAGCATCCTCACCGGGATATCGGCACGCCCTTGAACGACAGCACAGCAAGGCGGCCCTGCCGTACGGGATCGATATATGGCAGGGCCAGAAGCACGTCCTGCGCGTTCTTTGGGCCGATGGCGGCCTGACCGCGATTGAGACCTTCGTTCGCGGTCCGTGGGAGGAGGAGGTACTGCTCCTTTAATCAGGCATCACCGATGCGTCGGGCCTGGAATTCGACTCGCAATTGCCATGTCGCGCCGCCATCGGCCGATCATTCGCCGCGCCAGCGGAAGCCGTCGGGTGCGATATTGTCGAAGCTCCAGCGCACCCCTGCCCCACTGCATCATCGCCGAGCTGCACGATCGCATCACCTTGCCGACGTCCGGTCATCGTCAGCACCGCCTGCACCGTCGATGTATTGAATATGCCAGTCGCCGCTGCGCGAATCGTAGATGCGCAGCGTGGTGCCGTAGTATTCCGGCGCATCCGCGGCGGCGTGGCCGCGCTGGCCACGCGGTGGAACGATCCGGACGTCCTGGATCGGCCGCCCTTCCAACACCCAGCCGAAATGCCACTCGCCGGGGCGCCGCCGCTGGGGGCCGTCGTCGCGGAACTCGATGACGTCGAGCGCCCAGGCGCCGATCAGCCAGCTGTACAGCGCCATCTTGTCCGCGCGGCCGGCGGCGGGCCGGTCGCCACGCAGCGCCGTCAGGAACGTGGTCGTGGTCCTACCATCGCTCCCCGTCAGCTCACGCACACGGCCTCGACATTGTTGCCGTCGGGATCGAGCAGGAAGGCGGCGTAGTAGGTGGGGCTGTAGTCGGGACGCGGGCCGGGCGCGCCGTTGTCGCGGCCGCCTGCCTTGATCCCCGCAGCATAGAAGCGATCGACCGCCTGCCGGTTCGCGGCGCGGAACGCCACGTGCACGGCTGGCTCGTGCGGCTTGCCGTCCGCATACAGCCACAGGGCCGGCGCGTCGGGTGGCCCGAAGCCCGCGCCCGAATCGTCCGCTGAATTTACGACGTGCCCGAGTGGCGCCAGCAGCGCGGTGTAGAAGCGGACGCTCGCGCCGATGTCTGTGACGTGCAAGCCGATATGATCGAACATGATGACCTCCTTGTCGTAGGGGTCATCTTAGAAAGTGCGCTGCCCACAGTTCTTGGAAGATCTTGCGGTTGCCTCTGGCGGCCTGACGGAAGCGCCGCGGCGAAACTCCAGCGGCGCGGTGGAACGTGCGGACGAAATTCGACAGATCGGTGAAGCCGACGTCGTAGGCGATGTCGGTGACGCGACGGTTGCTGTCGGCCAGCAGACGGGCGGCGCGGCGCAGCCGGGCGCGCACCAGGTACTGGTGCGGGGTCACCCCCAGAACAGCCGAGAACAGGCGCAGGAAGTGAAAGGGACTCAGCCCGGCTGTGTGCGCGGCGTCATCCAGACCGATCGCTTCCTGCGCCTGCGCGTCGAGCCAGAGCGCGGCTTCCACCATGCGGCGACGGTCGCGGGTGACGGCATTCATGCTGGGTGGTGCCTGCGCCGCCACGGCCGCTGCGCAACGGGCCGCGAGGAGTACCGGCAGCCTCATCGAGGCCGATGTCGCTGTTGCCCTCGGCGGCGGCCTGCGCGAGTTCGCCGCATACCATTGCCTCGGACGCCGGCGGCACGCATCCGGTCTGCCAAAACGCCGCCGTGTCGCCGACGGATTTGGCGAGGTCGGGCGCGAAGGAGAAAGCCAGGCATTCGTCGCCGCAGACGTGGTGCTCGTGAGTGCACATGTACTCATCGCCGGGCCGGCCGAGCAAGACCGACCCGGCGACCAGTTCGAAGGCGTTGCCGCGATAGCGATAGCCGAAACTACCGCGGCGCACATAGGCTACCAGGAACGACTGATGTTGCTCGGGATAGGGGGCATCCTGCGGGCCGCGGCTGCACCGGTAGTCGGTGGCCGTGATCGATTTGGCCTGCATCAGGGTGATAGCCGCCATAGGTCGTGCTCCAGCCGCTGGGCTAACCTGCAAGGTGGTTATAAGGCTCAGGCGGCCCTGGACTGTCAACCGCCTAGCGGGTTAGACCGCTAGGGGATGTCATCATTCTACCAGTGCTCCGGGGCGCCGCCGCCAATTCGAGCTCCCGCGGAGGATCTCTGCCTCGACTTTACCAACACGCTGTCATGGCGGGGCAGCGCGGCGCCGGCCGAAGCGCTGGGCGGACCGCCCGAGTTGTTGGCGTGGCTCGCCCATTCCGGCCAGCAAACCTCGCCGGCCGCGGGCACGGTGGCGGACTGGCCGCGGCGCCATCCGAAACGCGCGGCGCGGCTGTTCGCCGAGGCGATCGCATTGCGCGAAACGATCTTCCGCTGCTGCTTTGCCGTGGCGTCGGGCGAGCCGGTTGCCGAGGCGGACTTCACCGCGCTGAACCGCGCGCTTGCAGATGCTCCCCCGCGCCAGCGCCTGACGCGGGACAATCCCGGCTTCGCGTGGGGGGTGGAACGCGAACCGCCTTCAGCCGCCGTATTGCTCGCGCCGGTGCTGTGGTCCGCGGCGGACCTACTGACCCGCACCGGCCGGCTGCGCGTCCGACGCTGCGCCAACGACGCATGCCTGTGGCTGTTCGTCGACCGCAGCAAGACGGGCAGCAGGCGCTGGTGCGACATGGCCTCGTGCGGTAATCGTGCCAAGGCGCAGCGTCACTACCTGCGCACGCGCCAAGGCTGAGAAGGCTGGTCGGCGCGGTGGAAGCACCAGCAGCTTCCTTCTGCTACGCCAGCCGTTCCGCTCTTGGAGTTCTGCTACGCCAGCAATTCCAGCGCGGCCCGGGCCAGTGCCTGCACGCCGAAGCCGATGCAGCGTTCGTCCGGCTGGTAGGCGGAATTGTGCAACTTGTCGTCACGCCCCGGCTGGCTTGATCCGACGCGCAACTGGAAGCTCGGGACGAGGTCGGCCATCAGGGCGAAGTCCTCGGCGCCCAGGCTGGGCTTCCCCTCCTTGATCGCGTCGCCGAACTGTTTGCGCACCGCGGCCACGGTAGGTTCCAGCACCCGGTCGTCGTTGCGCAGCACCGGTACGCCGCGGTTGTAATCCAGCTCGCAGCGAACGCGCATGCCCTCGCGCATACCGGCGGCGAGCCGCTTGATCGCAGCCTCGGCAGCGTCGCGTGCCAGCGGGTGCAAGGTACGGACGGTGCCCCGCAACATGCAGGAATCCGGGATGATGTTGCGGGCGGTGCCGCCGTGGATGGCGCCGACGGTGACCACAGCCGACATCGTCGGCGGCACCTCCCGCGACACGACCGTTTGGAGCTGGATCACCAGATGGGCGGCGGCGATGATCGGGTCGATCGCCGTATGAGGGAACGCCGCATGACCGGACTTGCCGTGCACCACGATATCGAAGCTGTCGGCCGACGCCAGGGCGGGACCGTGGACGAAGCCGAAGCTGCCGACGGGCATCTCTGGGTGGTTATGGAAGCCCAACGCCATATCGACCTTCGGCCCGTCCATCACGCCGTCGGCGATCATGGCGCGCATGCCGCCGATGGCTTCTTCGGCTGGCTGGAACACCAGCTTCACGGTTCCGGCGAGCTGCGGCGCCAGGTCCTTCAGCAACGCGGCGACGCCGAGCAAGGTGGTCGTGTGTATGTCGTGGCCGCAGGCGTGCATCAGGCCGGGGTTGGTGCTGGCGAAGGGCAGGCCGGTCGCCTCCTGGATCGGCAGCGCGTCCATATCCGCTCGGATTGCCAGCACTGGGCCAGGGCGGCCGCCGTGAATCAAGCCTACGACGCCGGTTTTACCCACCTCCGTCTGATGCTGGATGCCGAGCCGTGTCAGTTCGGCCGCGACGACGCCCGCGGTGCGAACCTCCTCGAAGGCGAGTTCGGGATGGGCATGGATGTCGCGCCGGATCTCTATCAGCTCTGGCTCGATCCGCTGGGCGAGCTTGCGGACCGCGGTGGTGGGGTCGTTGAGAAGGGTCTGGGACATGGCTCGTCCGGTTTCTGATGCGATCGCCTGCATCATGTTGGCACGCGGAGCCGGGCGCAAGACGGCGCGACGCGCTCGACATGCACTGCCAACGCGCATCGCGCCGCCAGCAAGAGGCGCTGAGGGCTGGCGCTTCAGCTTCGCCCGCACCGACCGAGCAGGTTCGGGGATGGCGGCGAGGCGGGCGGCGGCGAGGGAGGCGGGACCGTAAGTAATTCCTGCTCCGCCACCAGCGGCGAACGGCGCGCCGGCCGCCGCGGTCGTGCCCGCGCCGCCGCCGGTGCCACCCGTGCCACCGCCTGCCGGACCCGAATCGGGCCCCCCCGCAGCGCCGCTCCTGCCGCGGTGCCGCCAGGGCCACCCGCGCCCGCGCCGGCTGTGTACCTGCTGCCGTCCCGCCAGCAGCCCGGCTACGCCTCCCGCAGCCGCGTCCCGATCGGCGAAACGGTTAGCCTCGCGGTATTGTTCCCCTGCTGGCGGCAAACTCACGAGAGGTTGCCCGCAACGTCATGTGCAGCTGTGGCACATGGCGGGCATGCGGTGCTCTGCCATCGTGCTTGCACTCTGCCTGCCTGTCGCCCTCGCCGCCTGCGGGGACGGCACACCGACCGCCGCGATCCCGCTGCCAAGCTACGGCATCGGCGATACCTATGGCTTCGATGACGGCAGCGTCCAGACCGTGGTCGGCACCGAGGGCGACGACGTTTACTGGCGCGACGACAAGGCCTCCCTCGTCACCACGCGCGACGTGCTGCTGCCCCCATTGGAGACGAGGTCGCCCGGCGGCACGATCCGCCGGCAACTCAGCACCGCCGGATTGTTTCCGTTGACGCCGGACAAGCGCGTCACCTTCACGGTGATGGAAGAAGCGCCCCGCGGCGCGCAGGAGACCGGTGATTGCGCGGTGGGCGGCCAGGTCCGCGCCGTCACGCCGGTGGGATCGTTCGAGACGGTGCGCGTGACGTGCGCCATCCGCGGCGCCGGCGGCGGCACGGTGGTGCATCGCACATATTTCTACGCGCCTTCGATCGGCTACTATGTGCGGCGCGACGAATGGACCGGAGACGGTCCCCCGCACAGCATCCGTCTGGTTCGCTACGTGGCGGGCGCACCAGTCTTGTCGGACGCAGCCTTGCGGCAGCGGACCACCGCGATCCAGCAGGCATTGGAAAACGACGTCAGTGATTCGACGATGGCCTGGCGCGACCCGTCGAGCGAAGCGAACGGCACCATCGAACCGGTGCTGACAGAGCATTCACCCGACAGCGGCTGGTGCCGCGAGTTCCGCGAGCAAATACAGGTGGCTCAGCGGCACTACGACCTGCTGGGCACGGCGTGCCGCGCGCAGGGGGGCACGTGGCTGGTGAAGGAGATCACGCCGTTCCGTGCTGCCTCCCTGGCACACTGACCGCGGTCCGCCGATCTGTGACTGCTTTGGCGCCGATCTTGCCCGCAGCAGGCAAAGCGCCGACACTCCTCGCCAGATCAAGGGAGGAGCCCGTCGATTATGCAAATCCGCCCCATGGGAAAGCAGATCGGCGTTGAGGTGACCGGTGTCGACGTGAGGACCCTCGACGATGCCGGCTTCGCGCCGATCTACCGGGCGTGGCTTGACCGCAACGTGCTGGTGGTGCGCGACCAGGAACTGAACATGGAGGACTTCCTGCGCTACAGCCGCCGTTTCGGCCTGGTGGTGCCGCATCCCTCCAAGAGCACGCGGCACCCCGACGTTCCCGAGATCACCTTGCTCGGCGTCGACAAGTTTGCCGTGGACGGCCGATTGAACGAAGCAATCTATCGCCGCGGCGCAGAGGGTTGGCATACCGACGGCGCCTACGATGCCGATCCATTCAAGGCGACACAGCTTTATGCCCTGGCGATCCCCAGCCGCGGCGGCGATACGTTGTTCGCCAATGCCTATGCCGCGTATGACGCGCTGCCGGAGCGGCTGAAGCAGCGTCTGGAGGGTCGCGACGGCGAGTTTACTTATGGCGGGAGGCAGAAGAAGACGGCGCTGCTGAACCCGGAAGACCGCGACTGGCAGCCGGTGCCGCACCCCATCATCCGCACGCATCCGGAAACCGGCCGCAAGTCGTTGTACTATGACCCGGGTAAGATCGTCGCGGTCGAGGGCCTCGATCCCGCGGAAAGTGACGCGCTGGTCGAGGAGCTGGAAAGCTACATGATTCAGCCGGACGCCGAGTATCGCCACGAGTGGCGGGTCGGCGACATCGTGATCTGGGACAACCGCTGTTCCTATCATCGCGCGGCCGGCGATTATCCTCCGGAGGAGGATCGCATCCACTGGCGGGTGTCGATCAAGGAGCGTGCGGCGGAGGGACGGCTGGCGGCGGAATAGCGCCCACTGTGACTAGCATTAGTCACGGCGTGGGCGCTGTCATTGCGAGGGGGCGCAGCGGCCGTTGAAAGCGGGACGCCATGGCGCACCCGGCCTCCCGCTGCCGGCGGGGGTCGCTGCGCAGGCGATTTCACCACGAAGGCACGAAGCCACGGAGCGGTACCGTTGGTTTCGTGGTGGACATATGGCTGTTCCGGCTGCACCAGGCGTTGCGGGGAAGGCCGCGCTTGACTGTCCGGATCGGTCACGCGGAGCTTAGGCATAGCGAGACGCGGCGCCACTGGCGGCTCAATTCGCGTTTCTACCGCGAAGGTCTACCGGCCAGGGACGACCGCCGCATCACAACGCGCTACTACAATCAAACGGCCGGTTTCCGAACGGCGATTCACCTGGCCGCAGCCGTCAAACGACCGCTTTTGGGTGCAGACCCAAGCCAGTGCTATCAGAACACTATCAGAGTCCTACTTCGCCTGGATCTCCACGATCTGATGGATCGTCTCCAGCAGTGCATTAAGCTTGTCCGCATCTCCCGCGGGCTGCGAATTTGTCTGGAGCGTGATCATCAAGTTCTCCTTTTCGAACCAGACATACAGCGTCCGATAGCCCAGGGTCTCGCCCTGGTAGAACCATTGCGCCCCAACCGATCCAAGAATTCCCTTGGCCAGGCCGAGAGAAAACCCACGCGGATCGCCGGTCGAAACATCCGTGATCGGCTCGCCGGTCTTGGTTGACACCAGCGCCATCCATTCGGCCTGTTGCTTTGGGGGAACCACATGTCCCTCGAACACCGCCCGCATCCAACGATCAACATCGCGCGCGCTGGCGATCGCGCCTCCCGCGGCCTGCGCCCATGAGGTGCTCATGTCATGGACGTCACGACCCATCATCGGCAAATTCCAGGACTTCTTGCATTTCGGCTGATAGTCCGCGCAAGCGGGGTTGTTGAAGTAGCCATGCGCCAGACGCTCCGTGACGGCCGGGGGGTAGGCCCCGTTCTCGTAGAACGTGCTGTCCAGCTGGAACGCATCGATCACCATCTCATGCACGAGATCGCGGTAGGACCGACCAGCGGCCCTCGCGGCGATCATGCCGGCGAGGATATAATTGGTGTTGGAATAGTGGTACCCGCTGCTATGCGGCAGGTCGTTCGTGCCAGTTGGGTAGGCGATCTGCACCAATTCCGACGCGGTGAAGTCGCGGCTCGGTTCGCTGACCCAAGCACGCGAGATGGGTTCCGCCTCGGAGTAGTTTGGTATACCGCTCGTCATGTTGAGCAGTCGCCGGATGCTCACGTCCTTCCAAGCCGGGTATTGCGGGAGCCACTTGCCGATCGTGTCGTCGAGGGACAGTGCGCCGGCAGCCTCCAGTTTCAAGATAACGGCGACAGTAAACGACTTCGACGTGCTGCCCATCTGGAACAGTGTGCTCTGGCGTACCGGGGGATCCCGCGGAGCGGCGCCGACTTTGCCGGCGAACGCCTCGATCGCCGGGCCAGGGTCGCCGAAGCTGATGTAAGCGGCAACCCCGGTGATCTTTTCCGGCACCGCCCGTTCCGCGACCCATGTCTCCAGGGCCGCCTGGATCCGCGCGGTCCGGCTTGCCTCCGCCCGCACTCGGGGGGCCGCGAGGAACGTCATGCCAATTGCGACAGACAATGCGACCAGGCCGCTGCAAACCTTCACCATGCCCTCCCCAGACCTTGGATGGTCTCCAACGTGGCCAGCAGGCTACCGACATCGACGTTCGTCAATGCCCGCTTTCGCCCCGACGCGCGTTGTTCACTAAGCCCGGCGATTGTGCCTCTCGGGTGGGTGCCGGACGCTGGCCGCCGACAGCGTATTCAGCCGCTTTCAACTGATGCCCTTGCGCCCTGATTGAGGCATGATGGATGGGATAAAAAATCCGGCAGCCTAGGATCCAACGCAATCAGGGACCCGCGGCGCAGGTAAGCACGATCCGATTGGCTGGATCAGGCCACTTCGCGCTCAAGGCGGGCGGAGGCCGCCTCCGGGAGCCCCCCGGGAGCCACGGCCGGGGTAACCATCCAGGATATTGGCCTACAATGTCGAAAACGGAGCCAAATCCAACGATCCAACTCAAATTGGGGCAACGACAATGACTCTTATGATCAATCCACTTGTCGGTGGTGGCGTCCTGCTTGCAACCGCGGCGACCGATGCGGTGTATGTCATGTTTACGTCAGCGGTAGCGGCAAAGCGGCGGTTGCCCGCTGCTACGTGGAGCAGCGTGTGGTACATCCTGTCGTCCTATGCGGTAATCAATTACACTCAAAATTGGATGTATGTCGGATTCGCTGCTGCGGGGTCATGGCTGGGCGCGTTCATTTCTGTCACCTTGCTGCGGCGCCCATCACGCGGTGAGCCGCCAGGAGCGCCCCCCGAGTAGGTGGAAATCTCCCGCCGCCTGGCATTACGCCGCCCCGCGCGCCGCCACCGCCTGCCCGGCCCTGATGTCCAGCCGCCGCCCGCCGAACCCGTGCGCCGCAGCCGAGTGGCTGGCGAGCAGCACCGTGCGGCCCAGCGCGAGGCGGCGCAGGCTCTCCAGCACCTCGGCCTCGGTCGCCGGGTCCAGGTGCGCGGTCGGTTCGTCCAACAGCAACAGGGGGGCGTTCTTCAGGAACGCGCGGGCAATCGCCACGCGCTGCGCCTGGCCGCCGGACACGCCATAGCCGCCCTCGCCCACGCTGGTGTCCAACCCGCAGGGCAGGGCGGCGGCGAACTCGGCCACACGGGCGGCGCGGGCGGCTTCTTCCACTTCCTCGTCGGTGGCCTCCGGACGGCCGAAGCGGATATTGTCGCGGATGGTGCCGGAGAACAGTACCGGGCGCTGGCCGATCCAGGCGGTCAGGCGGGACAGCGCCTGCGGCACCAGGTCGGTGATGTCCGCGCCATTGATCGTCACCCGGCCACTGTCGGGGTGGACGAAGCCGAGCATGATCTCGATGCAAGAGGACTTGCCCGCGCCGGAGGGGCCGGCCAGCACCAGCGTCTCGCCGGCGGGAATGCGGAAGGACAGGCCGTCGAGCGCCGGCCCGCGCGCCGGATCCCAGGTCAGGCGGACGTTCTCGAAGGCGACGGTCACGCCCTGGGCGGCGACTGTGCGGACCTCGCGGGCGGGGGCGGGCGGCGCGGCGGGCGGCAGCGCTATAAGCGATTCGGCCGCGCCAGTGGCGTGCAGCCGGTCCTGGTAGGCGGCGGAGAAGGTGCGCAGCGGGGCGAAGAACTCGGGCACCAGCAGCAGGCAGAATAACGCCAGGCCGGGCGCGGCGAGGTTGCCGGCAACCAGCGCCACGCCGTAGCGGATCGCCAGCACGACCAGCGCGGCGGCGGCGGCAAGGTCCAGTGTGGCGGAGGACAGGAACGCCACACGCAGCACGCGCATGGTGCGGGTGCTGAGTTCGCCGGCGGCGGCGGCCAACGCCCGCGCTTCGGATTCGGCGCGGCCCAGCAGGACGATGGTGGCGATGCCGCGCACCCGATCCAGGAAGCGCGCCTGCAGCCGGGTCAGCGCCAGGAACTGGCTGCGGCTGGCCGTGGCGGCGCCGATGCCGGCGAGCGCCATGCCGATTGGCACGAGCAGCCCCGCCAGCAGCAGCACCAGCGCGGCGAACGGGTTGGCCCACAGGGCCGCGAGCAAAACCAGGATCGGCCCGGCGATGGCGAAGCTGGAAGCAGGGATCCAGCTTGCGTAGAGCCCATGCAGTGCCTCCACCCGGTCCACGACGATGGCGGCCAGGTCGCCGGAATGCTGCCCGCGCAGCAGGGCGGGACCGGCATGCAGCAGGCGGGTCAGCGCGTCGGTACGGAGCCGGCGGCGGGAGGCGGCGCCGGCGTTGAAGGCGGCGGCCTCGGTGGTGTAGGCAAGGCCCGCGCGCAGCAGCGCCGCAATCGCGAAGCCGGCCAGCAGCGGCAGCGGGCCCGTGGAGCGATGCGTCAACGCGTCGGCCAGCAAGAATGCCGCGCACCAAGCCTGGCCGATCGCCAGGATCGTGCCGAGCAAGCTGAGGGCCAGTACCGGCCGGGCCGCCTTGCTGCCAGCCCGTTGCTCTCCGCGCAACCATGCGCGGGCAGCCTTCTTGCTCTGCGCCGCTTCCATGTCGCGCTGCACTTAACCCAGCGGCTTTATCATGGACAGGGCGCGAGCGTTAAAACGTGGCAAGCTGCCGAGGGGCGCAGGACAGGGCGGAGACACGGGCATCGGCGGATGGCAGGGCTGGTCGCTGTTCTCGGCCATCGCGCATTTTGACACTTGAGCATTCGTCGCCGAGAGACAGCGATTTAGACGACGGGTATCGTTATAAGACACTGATCCACTGATCTTTCCCTCGATCGCCGCCGGATTTACCTGTGCGCGTGTCCGATCGGCCTTTGGGCGTCCCCGTCCTCTGCCGGGTTACCCCACCGCACCGGCCTGGTATCTGATGTCCGTTCGTCAGCTCCGAGTTTTGCCTCCGGCTTCCTCTCCACCCCACCTCACGATGACGCAGTTGCCCTTGGCTAACGGTTCCGGCCATCGGCCGGTAGAGGACTTGCACCTCCAAGATCAGCGCCATGCCTGGCGCACAGACGTGGGTGGCCGCGCCAGGCGCGGCCCATGACACGGGGGGCAGCGGGCGCGGGCCGAGTGTCAATCTTTATGCGGGCTGGTTATCAGTCCCGCGGTGCGGCAAAAATGCCATGACGGAAGCTCACGTAGTCGCTGCTGATCAGCAGATCGGCGCCCAGCCAGATCACCGCCGCGACCAGGCTGGTGACGATGACCTTCATCAGCATACGCGGATGCTCTGGCGCGCCGCTCCAACCAACTCGCGGATCGGGGTTTGCGGCCGGCCGCGCGCCGATCGGTAACACGGCAAACAGCACCGTCCACCAGATCAGCAGATAAACCACACAGCCTGTGAACCAACCCATGGCAACTCAACTCATACCTGCTGCGTTATTAAATGCGTCTGCTGCTCGCGCTCGGCGGCAGAGAAGCGCTCGAGCCGAGCGTTCAACCCGGCTCCGAGCATCACCGCATATGCGGTGATGAAGAACCACAGCATCACCGCGGCGACCGCGCCGAGTGGGCCGTAGGTGACCCCGAACGCGGCGGTGTGCTGGATATAGAACGACCGCAGCGTCGGGGGCGCTCAGACACGCAGCAAGTGCACATCGACGAGGGGGCGCTTCTGCAAGCGGCGGCCGAGGGCGCGGCGCAAGGCAGCGCGGGCGGCGTCGGTCAGCGCGGCGTCGTCGCGGCGGATCGGGGCGGGAAGGTCGGCCAGGGCCTCGGCGAACTCGCCGGAAACGCGGTCGAGTTCGGCGTCGTCCTGGTCCAGCAGGCCGGGGGCGCTGACGCGGGGCTGACCGCACAGGCGGCCGGCTTCGTCCACCGCGACGCTGGCGAGCACCACGCCATTGAACAGCATGCGGCGGCGGGCCGACATCACGCCGCCCGACAGCGGTACCAGCCGCCCACCATCCGGCACCAGCCGGCCGACCGGGGCACTGTCCACCACCTCCACACGGCCGGGCGCCAGGTTGAGGATGTCGCCGTCCTCGATCAGCACGGGCGTGGCGCCGGCCTCCCGCGCCAGGCCGGCGTGGGCGGAGAGGTGGCGCCACTCGCCATGCACCGGCACGCTGTAGCGGGGCTTCACCAGCCGGTACATCCGGCGCAACTCGTCCCGCGCCGGATGGCCGGACACATGCACCAGGTGGTCCGCGTCGGTCATCAGGTTCACGCCACGCCGCACCAGGTTGTCCTGCACCGTGCCGATGGCGCGCTCGTTGCCGGGGATGACGCGCGAGGAGAACAACACCGTGTCGCCCTCACCCAGGGCGACGCGCGGGTGGGTGTCCATCGCGACGCGGGCCAGGGCGCTGCGCGGCTCGCCCTGGCTGCCGGTGATCAGGATCAGGATCCGGTCGTCGGGGACGTCGGCGATGTCGTCCTCGCCGAGGAACGGAGGGATACCCCGCAGGTAGCCGCATTCCCGCGCCGCGGCGTCCAGGTTGCGCAGGCTGCGGCCGACGACGGCGACGCTGCGGCCGGACTCACGGGCGGCGTGCGCGACGGTCTCCACGCGGGCGACGTTACTGGCGAAGCAGGTCACGGCGACACGGCCGCGCAGGTTGCGGATCAGGGCGCCCAGGCTCTGGCGCACTTCCTGCTCACTACCGGAGTGGCCTTCCACCATGGCGTTGGTGGAATCGCAGATCATGGCCAGCACGCCGCGCTGACCAAGTTCGGCGAGGGCGGCCTCATCCGTGGGCGGGCCGACCAGCGGTTGCGGGTCCATCTTCCAGTCGCCAGTGTGCAGCAGCAGGCCATAGGGCGTGTCGATGGCCAGCGCCTGGGATTCGGGGATGGAGTGCGCCATGCGGATGAAGCGCATCTCGAAAGGCGGCAGGCTGATGCTGCCGCCGGGCGGCACGATGTGGACCTTCACCTGAGGCACCAACTGCACTTCCGCCAGCTTGCGGCGCAGCACCGCGGCGGCGAAGGGGGTGGCATAGACCGGGCAGCGCAGTTGCGGCCACAGATGCGCAACCGCGCCGATGTGGTCCTCATGCGCGTGAGTGATCACCAGGCCCAGCAGCCGATCGCGGCGGTCCGCGATGAAGCCCGGGTCGGGGGTCATGATCTCGACTTCTGGGTATTGGGCACCGCCGAAGCCGATGCCGCAATCGACCGCCAACCATCTGCCGTCGCAACGGTAGAGGTTGAGGTTCATGCCGATCTCGCCCGTCCCGCCGAGTGGCAGGAAGGCCAGGTCGCCTGGTTCTGTGTCCATTTAGGGTTGTTATTACCTCATGCGGTGGTCAGTTGGGGTGGGCGGGCCTCCTGCGGAGGCGTCTGTGCCTGATATAGGGCGGATGGGCGGCCGGAACGAGGCCAAGAATTACCGGTCCCGTCGTGCATTGCAGGGGCGCTTTGCAACCGGTGGCCGCAGGTGCTGCCGCCGACAGTCGCTAACAACCCTGCCACTCCCCTGGGCTATGCCCCTGGACCACTCCCCTGGGCTACTTGCCTGGGCCGTCCGTTGCCACTTGCAGAACCAGTGCCCTTAAACCCACACCGAGACGGCGGGAATTGTCGTTGATTCCGAGATCCCTTGGACGCGTTGGGGCCGCGATGCGCAGGCGCAGTACGTTGTTGCCGCCATGCAGTGCGCCGTCGGGACACACAACCTCGGCCCGAGGCGCCGTTTGTGTCACGACCAGGGGACCGCAGCCTCGATTGTTCGCGAGGACGGTCACTACCTGCTTCTGGTCCGGCGCAGGAGATAGCGACGTGGCGTCAACGACGAGGGTAACCGGCCCATGTGGTGCCTTCGCCAGCGAAAAGTACAGGAACGCATTCTTGCCGTCAGTCCAGCGCCCCCAACTCTCCGGATCGGAGAAGCCGCCGCCCGGGAACGCGTTGCCGGCCGCCCCTGGCGCGAAGTGGTAGGTGTGGCCAAGAGCGAGGGGTGCATCATCGCCCAGTCCTGCGAGACCGCAGGTGCCGAACCCCACAAGCACCAACTGGTCGGGGGAGATAGTCTCGGCCGGCAGCCCGTGCTCCGCCCGGAAATGCCTCCCCGCGCGGATGTCGTGGGCGACGTCGGCGCACATTGACATCGTTTTCCATCCGTTTGGCAGGTTGCCGGAATACCCGTTCAGAGTTGGGATACCGAGACTGATGGCAACAAGCTGGGCATCGGTTTGGACAATGACCCACGGCCAGAACCCCACCGCCGACCCGGGCGGCGTTGCAACGGCAAGAATGGCATGCGGCGGGGGCGGCTTGGGCAACTCCGCTTCAAGCGCCGCGGTGCGTGCGCGCCAGTCCTGCGGAGCTGAGGCAGGGACGCGGATCAGCGAGCATTCCGCGACGAGCAGCGCCGACAGGGCCACCGCCATCGCGTAGCGGATGGGTCCGCGCCTCGCCGTGTCAGCGAGATCGTCGATGAGCAGACCGAACAAGACTGCCACCGGCAGCATCACCACGAGAATGACCCGGGCAACCTCGCGGATGGCAACGAATCCAGGAAGCTGATAGATCAGGCGATAGAGCGTGTGGCCATGGAGGTTCAGAGTGATGGCCACAACGATCGCCGCCGCCATAAGCATCGGTGCGGCAAGCGGCTGGTGCAGCCGTGCCCGTCGCGAGACGGCAAACCACCCCACCGCCACGACCGACGCCGCTCCTGGAAACAACTGCTGCTCCCATACCAGCGCATAACGCAACGTGCCGGTCAGATCAGGCCACAGGAATGAAATTCCGGTCAGCAGATAGGACCCGAGATGCGGCAATTGACTCGCCACATCCGGCCACGGCCGCACGAACCCGTACATTGCCTGCACTTCGCGATAGGGAATGGCAACGACGGCAATCACGGCGAGACCCGCGATTAGCATAGCGCCGGCCATGACAAGTTCCGCGGTACTGGCGGCACGAAGTGCGGTCCAGCGGAGTGAAAAGACGTGGTGCCGCGCCACCAGGCAAAGCGCCAGGGCATACGCGGCAAGCAGCAGGCAAAGGAACAGGCCCAGGTAGATGCTGACTGCGAGTTGAAGACCAAGGAACAATACGCAGGCGGCACCGGCACGCACGCTCTGCCGGGTGAGGAACCGGTGGAGGGCAAGGACCGCCGGCGGAATCCAAAGCCGATAGACAAGCTGCACGTGATTGAACTGCGCGGCCATTGGCAGGCAGAAGGTGAACAGGAATGCTCCGGCGGCGGCACCCCAGGCCCGGAGACCGAACTGGCGAAAGCTGATGAAGGCGGCAACATAGGTCAGAACGGAAGCGGCAACGAACCAGGCGCGGAAGGAGGCAAGTTGACCCAGGCCGAGGGCACGGAAGACCGCATAAACCTCCGCATCGCCCCACAATGTGTCGGCGAAATTCGTCACGCGAGGCCATGGATAGAAGAATGGCGCGTTCACGAAACTGGCCGGCTGACCATGCAGGGTTGCGATCAGGGTACGGTTGAAGAACTCGAGCACTGTCAGATTCAAGCGGGAATCGCCGAGGTCTCCAGGCAGGCCCTGGCCGATGGTGAAGGAATGGAGCGGACCGACGATGCCGAACGCGAGGAAGAGCGCCAGGGCAAGCAGGTCGGTCGGCCAGGAAACGCCAGGAACCCGGTGCGCCGGCTTCACGGGTGACAGTATTGCTTCGCTCATCATGCTTCAGTTCGCACTCGACGCGTTACGCACAGCGACGACGTGTCCTGACATCGGAGCCCCCGACGATGGAGGGATCGTGCCGGTTATAGCGAAGCTGTCAGATCGGGGTAGAGATCTGGGCGATGGACGTGCCATCCGGCCTGGTCTTCGGTCTTCTCGGCAACCAGGACCGGGCCATCGGTGGCGAGCGCAGGGCCGCCGGTGTTGTCGATGAGCAAACCTCGATGCGCTCGCGCGGCGAACCAGCCGAAAGCCGCGTGGGAGCGGGTTCTTCGCGCGAGCACGCGGTCCGTGGGGACGTCGTGGCCGCCTTCGATCACCCGGTCGGCGACACGGGCAACGTGCAGCGCGGCAGTGCGGAGCGTGATGAAGACCAGGCCGAAGCGGAATCCTCCGGCCTGCGCCTCGGTGACACGGGTGCGAAACTTGTCGCTGGACAGGACGGTTTCGACCAGGAACGGGCGGCGTGCCAGGATCGCCTGATCGACGCGTCCATCGGACTCCGCTTGGGCGTGGCGGACGATTTCAAGCTCGCTCGCCGTCGGCATTCGCGCGCGCAGGGGGCGCGCGATGTCGTCGGGATTGAGCGAGAGTTCCGGCAGCTTACCGGTCAACGGGTGCAGCGCGCCGGAGCGCACGAGCGTAGTCTTGCCGGAGCCGTTGGGGCCGGCGACGATCCAGAACCAGGGAGGATTCAGGAAGCCGCCGGAGAATCACTGGACCGGCCGGTTCGCACACTGCCGTCCGAATGAACGAAGACGACTTCGCCGCGCTCGTTCAGTGTCGAATACGGCAGGCCGGCGGCGCGCTTCGCCCGAACCTCATGCTCGACGGCGCCGGCGAAGGCGTGCACCACCTTGCTGCCGGCTGACGCACGGGGCCGAGAGCGTGGCGTCGCCGGATTTGGCGCGGCGTCATCGGTTTTACGACGCATGCGTCTGGCCGTTGCCATCGCGCGAGGAACCTCCGGGCCTGCTTGGGGCGACACCGGCGGGGCCGGCGCGCCACCGCATGATGCCACCGAGACCGGCTGCCTGGAAGGTCGCTTTTCTTCGGTGTGTGTCGACAAGCCAAGCCCCTATTCGGTCTCGATCAGCCGCGTTCTCTCTCGCGGCAATGTGGGCGCGGGATTGCGTTCCGCCAAGAGACGCAGACCGTCCAGGGTCAGATCGGGCTCGATTTGTTCGATGACCAGTGTGCCTTCGGAAAACAGCGGGGCGAGGCCGCCGGTGGCGATCACGCGCATCGGCGCGCCGAATTCGGCCTTGATGCGGGCCACCAGGCCCTCGATCATGCCGACATAGCCCCAATAGACGCCGGACTGCATGGCGGGGACGGTGGAGCGGCCGATCACCGCCTGAGGGCGGGCGATGCCGATGCGGGGAAGCTGGGCGGCGGCCTGGTGCAGCGATTCGATCGAGAGGTTGATGCCGGGGCAGATCACCCCGCCGACATAGGCACCGTCCTTGTCCACCACGTCGAATGTCGTGGCGGTGCCGAAATCGATGATGATCAGCGGGCCCCCGAACCGCTGGTGGCCGGCGAGGGCGTTCAGCAGGCGGTCGGCACCGACCTCGGCGGGCCGGTCCACGCGGATTTCGAAGCCCCAGTCGAGGGTGGAACGGGCGACAAGCGGCTCGACATGGAACCAGTCGCGGCAGAGGCGGCGCAGGTGGTACAGCGCGGCGGGCACCACCGTGCCTATGACGGCGGCGGAGATGTCGGCGGGCTTCAGGCCGGCGTGCTGCAGCAGGGTGAGCAACCAGACGGCGTACTCGTCGGAGGTGCGGTCGGAGGCGGTGCGGGTACGCCAGGTGCCGCGCCATTGGTTGCCCTCGCGGACGGCGAAGACGATGTTGGTGTTGCCGGCGTCTACGACGAGGAGCATGGCGAGATCGTCCGGGCTGCCGACACCTCTGTGTCAGGGCCGGCGAAGGCCGGCCACCCACGACTTGCTTTGCTGCGCACTGCAAGAAAAGCTGTGAGTGGCCGGCCTTTGCCGGCCATGACACTGGGGAGGAGGGGCGTCACCCGAACAGCGCCTTCGCCGCGGCCTGGGCCGCCAGCACGATCGGGCCGGGGAATATGAAGAAGAACATTGTGAACAACCCGCCCACCGCCGCGACGAAGGACAGCGACGGAGGACGCGGGTCGAACGCCGCGACCGGGGCGTCGAAATACATCACCTTGATGACGCGGATATAATAGAACGCGCCCACCACGCTGGTCAGCACGCCGATGACGGCGAGCGTCCACAGGTGGCCCTGCACGGCAGCAAGAAAAATGTACAGCTTGGCGAAGAATCCCGCCAGAACCGGGATGCCGGCCATGCTGAACATGAACACCGCCATTGCCAACGCCAGCGCCGGATCGGTGTTCGACAAGCCCGACAGGTCGCTGATTTGCTCCACCGCGCGGCCGTTGCGGCGCATGGCGGTGATGCAGGCGAGGGCGCCGGCGGTCATGAACACGTAGACCGCCATATAGACCAGCGTGCCGCGGATGCCATCCGGCGTACCGACCGAGAGGCCGATCAGCGCGTAGCCCATGTGGGCGATCGAGGAATACGCCATCAGCCGCTTGATGTTGCTCTGTCCAATCGCGGCGAGCGTGCCGAGGATCATGGAACAGATGGACATGATGATGATCAGCAACTGCCATGCACCGAGCAAGTGGCCGAACGGCACCGCCATCACCCGCAACAGCAGCGCCATGGCGGCGACTTTCGGCGCGGTGGCGAAGAAGACGGTGACCGGGGTGGGCGCGCCTTCATAGACGTCGGGTGTCCACATGTGGAACGGCACCACCGAGATCTTGAACGCCAGTCCGACCAGTACGAACACCACGCCAACGACCATGCCGACCGAGGCGTGCGACGGGTCCGTCAGCAACGTGCGCAACTGGCCGAAATCCATGGTGCCGGAGAAGCCGTAGACCAGCGAAATACCATACAGCAGCAGCCCGGACGCCAGGCCGGACAGGACGAAGTACTTAAGCCCGGCTTCGGAAGAACGCACGTCATCGCGCGCGAAGGCCGCGAGCACGTAAAGCGCGAGCGACTGCAACTCGAGGCCGAGATACAGCGTCATCATGTTGTCGGCGGACGCCATCACCATCATGCCGACGACGGAGAACAGCAGCAGCACCGGAAATTCGAAACGGGCGATGCTCTGCTTGCGGTTGTAGTCGAGCGCCAGGATAGCGGTGAGCGCCGCACCGGCCAGGATGAGTTCCTGATTGAACGCACTGAACGCGTCGGCGACGAACTGGCCGTGGTAGCCGACCCCAGTGGTGCGGGTCAGCACCAGCAGGGCGGCAACCAGGAAGCCGCCCAGGGTAAACATCGTGCAAAGCGAGGTAGAGTCCTGCTTGCGCAGCACGCCGAACACGAGGATGGCCATGCCGATGCAGGCCAGCACGATCTCGGGGAGGGCGATGATCCAGTTCATGGACGTCACAGATGCGGCCCTCCGGCGCTACCCGTCATGGCCCGCCTTGACCCGGCCACCTGCTCGGTGACGGCGGAGCGTGTCTCGATCAATCGGGGGCGAATGGCCGGGCCGAGCCCGGCCATGACGTGAGCGTGTGGACCAAGCCGCGCGTCCTCCGCGGCAACATCCGCGGCAACCTTCCCGACGCGGCCAGCGCGGCGGTGTGTTGCTTCACCATCGCGGCCACACTGGCATCCCAAAAGCTGCTGAAACTGCTTGGGTAGACGCCCATCCATATCGTCAGGACGATCAGCGGCGCGAACAGCGCCCATTCGCGCGGGCTGAGGTCCAGGATATTGCGAAGGTCCTGCTTGGTCAGCCGGCCGAAAATCACGCGGCGATAGAGATACAGCATGTAGGCGGTACCAAGGATCATGCCCATGCCGCCCAGCAGCGCCAGCCAGAAGCTGATCTGGAAGGAGCCGATAATGACCAGGAATTCGCCGACGAAGCCGGAGGTGCCGGGCACTCCCATCGCGGCCATCGTGAACACCATGAAGGTCAGCGCGTAGCCAGGCATACGGTCGGCGAGGCCGCCGAAGCGCGCGATCTCGTGTGTGTGCATGCGGTCGTAAACGACGCCGACGACCAGGAAGAGCGCGGCGGAGACGAAGCCGTGCGACAGCATCTGATACAACGCGCCCTGGATGCCCTGCACGTTGAAGGTGAAGATGCCGATCGTCACCACGCCCATATGGGCGACGGAGGAATAGGCGATCAGCTTTTTCATATCCTCCTGCGCCAGGGCGACCAGCGAGGTGTAGATCACCGCGACCACCGACAACGTGTAGATCAGCGGCGCGTAATGGGCGGAGGCCTCGGGCAACATGGGGACGGAGAAACGCAGGAAGCCGTAGGCACCCAATTTCAGCAGCACGCCGGCCAGGATGACCGATCCGGAGGTGGGGGCCTCGACGTGGGCGTCCGGCAACCAGGTGTGCAACGGCCACATCGGCACCTTCACCGCGAAGGATGCGAAGAAGGCGAAGAACAACCAGCCCTGCATCGCTACCGGGAAGTGGGTGTGCATCAGCGTCGGGATATCGGTGGTGCCGGCCTGGAACCACATCGCCAGCAGCGCCAGCAGCATCAGCACGGAGCCGGTGAGCGTGTAGAGGAAGAACTTGACTGCCGAATAGACCCGGCGTGGGCCGCCCCAAATCCCGATGATGAGATACATCGGGATCAGCACGCCCTCGAAGAACATGTAGAACACGACGAAGTCGAGCGCGCAGAACACGCCCACCAACATGGTCTCCATGATGAGGAAGGCGAGCATGAACTCGCGAACGTTCTTGGTGATGACTTCCCAGCTTGACAGGATGCAGATGGGAACAAGGACAGTGGTCAGCAGTACGAACAGGACGGAGATGCCGTCCACACCGAGCTTATAGCCGACGCCGTATTCGGCGAGCCAAGGGACGTTCTCGACGAACTGGAAGCCGGCGTCACCGGGGTCGAATTCAACCCACAGTACGAGCGACAGTGCGAGCACGATCAGGCTGGTCCATAGGGCGGTCCAGCGGGCGTTGGAGTCGATCGTGGCCTGGTCGCCGCGCACCGACATGATCACCGCGCCGCCGACCATCGGCAGCCAGGTGATGAGCGAGAGCAGGGGGAAGCCGGCGGCGTTCATGCGCTTGGGTCCGCAACGGGGAAGGAAAAGGACTCCCCCTCCCCTTGCGGGAGGGGGATGGGGGGAGGCGACGTACGGGCGTCAGCGGTGCCTGTTAGCCCCCTCCCCCCAGCCCCCTCCCTCAAGGGGAGGGGGAGATGTGCGTGGGTCATCGCATTCACCGGAACAGCATGAAGATGCCGAGCAAGACGACAATGCCGATCAGCATCGCGAACGCATAGGCGGCGAGGGAGCCGGTCTGGATCTTGACCGCCTCGCGGGACCCTTCCGTCGCCAGAGCCGCCAATCCGTTGGGGACCCCGTCGATGACCGTAACGTCGCCGGTCTGCCAGAAGCTGCGCGCCAGGCGGATCAGCGGCTGCACCAGGACCGCGTCGTACAGTTCGTCGACGTACCATTTGTTCAAGAACAGCAGATAAATCGGCCGGAACATCTCCGCCAGCCGGATCGGCGACAGCGGGAAGAACATGTACATCAGGTAGGCGATCAGAATGCCGAGCAACCCGACGATGGTGGGCGAGATATCCACCCAGAAGGGCACGTGCTCGATCCCGGCAAGAACATGGTTATTCGTGCCGTTGAAGATGCTGCCGTTCCAGAATGCCCGCCAGTCGTCGCCGATGAACAATGAATGCAGCGAAAAGCCTGCGGCGAACGCGCCGGTCGCCAGCACGATCAGCGGCACCAGCATGACCCAGGCGCTTTCGTGCACATGCTCCATCACATGATGGTCCGCGCGCGGCTTGCCGTGGAAGGTCATCAGGATCAACCGCCAGGAGTAGAACGCGGTCAGGAAGGCCGCCAGCACCGTGCAGATGAAGCCATAGGTCCCGATACCGCTATGGGCCGCATAGGCAGCGGTGACTATCGCATCCTTCGACCAGTAGCCGGCGAACGGGAAGATGCCGGCCAGCGACAGGCTGCCCACCCACATCACGCAATACGTGACCGGGATCAGCCGCCAGATCCCTCCCATCTTCCGCATATCCTGCTCATCCGACATGGCGTGGATCACCGAGCCGGCACTCAGGAACAGCAGCGCCTTGAAGAAGGCATGGGTGATCAGGTGGAAGATCGCCACTTGGTACACGCCCACGCCGACGGCGACGAACATGTAGCCAAGCTGCGAGCACGTCGAGTATGCGATCACCCGCTTGATGTCGTTCTGTGCGCAGCCGATGGTGGCGGCGAACAACGCGGTGGACGCGCCGATGAAGGTGACGAAGCCCAGCGCGACAGGGGCGTATTCCATCAGCGGGGACATGCGCGCCATCAGGAAGACACCGGCCGTCACCATGGTGGCGGCATGGATCAGCGCGGAGACCGGGGTCGGGCCTTCCATCGCGTCGGGCAGCCAGACATGCAGGCCGATCTGTGCGGACTTGCCCATGGCACCGATGAACAGCAGGAAGCCGATGACCTCGATCGCGGGGAAGGTGGTGCCGAACAGGGTGTAGGTGTCGGCCTGGTGCGCCGCGACGGCGGGGAAGATGACCGGGAACTCGACCGAGCCGAATTTGAAGAAGATCAGCGCCAGGCCGACCGCAAAGGGCAGGTCGGCAATGCGATTGACGATGAATGCCTTGATGGCCGCGGCGTAGGCGGCGGGGCGATCGTACCAATAGCCGATCAGCAGGTACGAACACATGCCGACGCCTTCCCAGCCGAAGAAGAGCTGGGTCAGGTTGTCGGCAGTCACCAGCATCAGCATGGAGAAGGTGAACAGCGACAGATAGCCGAAGAAGCGGTAACGCGGGTAGGCGTCGTGCGCCATATAGCCGATCGAATAGACGTGGATCAGCATGGAGACGAATGTCACCATCGCCAGCATCACCGCGGACAGGGTGTCGATTCGCAGCGCCCAGTCGACGTGGAAGCGGCCGGCGTCGATCCACGTGGCGATCGGCACCAGGCCGGGCGACATGTCGCCGTTGACCAATTGGAAACACGCCATCGGGCCGCAGATCGCGGCGACGATCATGCCAATGATGGAGGCGCCTTGCGCGGCGCGGTCGCCGATCCAGCGGCCGAGCAGGCCTGAGATCAGCGCGCCGACGAACGGGGCGAAGACGGCGATGACGTAGAGCATGTCAGCCTTTCATCAGGTTGACGTCTTCGACCTGGATCGAGCCACGGTTGCGGAAATACACCACGACGATGGCGAGACCGATGGCCGCCTCGGCGGCGGCGACCGTGAGGACGAACATGGCGAAGACCTGGCCGACCAGATCGCCCAGCGCGGCAGAGAAAGCGACGAGGTTGAGATTGACCGAGAGCAGGATCAGCTCGATCGACATCAGGATGATGATGACGTTTTTGCGGTTCAGGAAAATGCCGAACATGCCCAGCACGAGCAGCAGCGCACTGACCACGAGGTAGGGGCCCAGGGTCATCGTGGCAGGCTCCGTGCTGGTGTGTGGCGGAGCGCATGGAAGAAGTTCCCCCTCCCCTTGTGGAAGGGGGTTGGGGGGAGGGATGCGAGCAGCAAAGGCCGGCGGCCGTGCGCACCCCTCCGCCCGGTCCCCTCCCTCAAAGGGAGGGGGAGATTTCTGTTTCTCTCCGTGTCCGCGCCCATCCTCCGGCCTATGCGGTCAAGTCGGGCCATGACGGATCGCTCAATGCCCATGCTGCCCACCGGCATCCGCATCCTCCGGTTCCTCCTGCTCGGCCACCTTGGGACGATAGATGCCCAGCTCCCGCACGCCAGCCCCGATCTTGATGTTGAGCAGCTCCATCGTCTCGCGTACCACGCGGCCGTGCTGCACATCGACGTCCTGATGGCGGGAGGTTTTGCGCTCTCGCAGCGTCAGCACAATGGCGCCGATCATCGCCACCAGCAGGATCAGGCCGGCGACCTGGAACAGCAAAATGTAGTCGGTGTAGATCAGGCGGCCGAGCGCCTCGGTGTTGCTGACGTTCGCCGGCGTGGGGGCGAAGCGCAGCGTGCCGGATTCAGGTGCGATCTGCCAGACGTGGTAGGCGAACAACAGCTCGATCAACAGCAACGCGCCAACCGCGGCGCCGATCGGCAGGTATTTCTGGAAGCCGCCGCGCAGTTCGGCGAAATCGATGTCCAGCATCATCACGACGAACAAAAACAACACCGCGACGGCGCCGACGTAGACGATGACCAGGATCAGCGCGAGGAACTCGGCGCCGGCGATCAGGAACAATCCCGCGGCGTTGAAGAACGCGAGAATCAGGAACAGGACCGAATGCACCGGGTTGCGCACGGTGATGACCGTCGCGGCGGAGGCCAGTAACAGTACCGCGAAGACCCAGAAGGCAATGGTGAGAATGATCATCGGTACGGTGCGTCCAGCTCCAGCCGGCGGGCGATCTCCGGCTCCCACCGGTCGCCGTTGTCCAGCAGCTTTTGCTTGTCGTACATCAGCTCTTCGCGGGTCTCGGTGGCGAATTCGAAGTTCGGGCCTTCGACGATGGCGTCCACGGGGCAGGCTTCCTCGCACAGGCCACAGTAGATGCACTTGGTCATATCGATGTCATAGCGCGTGGTGCGGCGGGAGCCGTCCTCGCGCGGTTCGGCCTCGATGGTGATGGCCTGGGCGGGGCAGATGGCCTCGCAGAGTTTGCAGGCAATGCAGCGCTCTTCGCCGTTGGGGTAGCGGCGCAGGGCATGCTCACCCTTGAAGCGCGGGCTGAGCGGACCCTTTTCATAGGGGTAATTGATGGTGGCCTTGGGGCGGAAGAAGTAACGCAGTGTCAGCCCCATGCCAGCGAGCAATTCGCCCAACAGGAAGCTGCGTGCGGTGCGATCGAGCATGGGCATCAGCGGCACTCCACGCTTATTAGCGTTAGTGGGCTCCCCCTTCCCTTGAGGGATGGGGGGAGGGGTGCGTACAACCACCGGTTTTTGCGGCTCGCACCCCCTCCTCTCTCCCTCAAGAGGAGGGGGTGTTTCCTAATTCTTTGCCGTTCCGGACTACGCATAGGTCGGCCACCACCCGAAGGCCATCAGCGCGGCGGCGGTGATTACCAGCCACAGCAGGGACAGCGGCAGGAACACCTTCCAGCCCAGGCGCATGAGCTGGTCGTAGCGGTAGCGTGGAAAGGTCGCGCGCACCCACAGGAAGAAGAACAGGCACGACGCAGATCTTCAGTACGAACCAGATCACACCGGGAATCCAGGTGAACGGTGCCACCGGGAACGGCGGCAGCCAACCCCCAAGAAACAGGAGGGTGGTCATCCCGCTCATCAGGAACATGTTGGCGTATTCGCCAAGAAAGAACAGCGCGAAGCTCATGGCACTGTATTCGACGAAGAAGCCGGCGACGATCTCGCTTTCGCCTTCCGGGAGGTCGAATGGTGCGCGGTTGGTCTCCGCCAGCGTCGAGATGAAGAACACAACGAACATCGGCAGCAGCGGGAAGCAGAACCAGGCCGGGATGAACCCGAACCAGTAGTGCCCCTGCGCTTCGACGATGCGTGTCAGGTTCAGGCTGCCGGCGCAGAGCAAGACCGTGACGAGCACGAAGCCCATGGAGACTTCATAGCTCACCATCTGCGCTGCGGACCGCAGCGCGCCGAGGAAGGCGTATTTCGAATTGGATGCCCAGCCGGCGATGATGATGCCGTAGACGCCAAGCGAGCTGATGGCGAACAGGTAAAGGATGCCGACATTGATGTCGGCGATCGCCCAGCCGTCGTTCACCGGGATGACCGCCCAGGCGAGCATCGCCAGGGTGAATGTCAGCATTGGGGCGATCAGGAACAGAAAACGGTTGGCGCCTGACGGGATTACCGTTTCCTTCATCAGCATTTTCAGTGCGTCGGCAAAGGGCTGCCACAATCCGAACGGTCCAACGACGTTGGGACCTTTGCGAAGCTGCATCGCCGCGAGGACCTTGCGCTCGGCGTAGGTCAGATAGGCGACGCCAATCAGCAGCGGCACCAGCAGGGCGAGGGCCTCGCCGAAGGTTAGGATCAGCAGGCCGATGTCGGTCTCAAAGAAAAACTGGTGCATCGGCTGCTACTCCGCCGCCGCGAGCGCGGGGCCCGCGGCGCTGTCGGTGCAGGCCGCCATGGTGGGGCTGGCGCGGCTGATCGGGTCCGTCTGGTAGTAGTTGGCGATGGCGGGCGTGAACGGCGCGTCGCCCAGAGCGGCGGGATCGCCGGCGGGTCCAGCCCGATCCGTCGCGCCGAAGCGCGGCAAGAAGCCGATCCTGCCAAATACCGGGTTCACGAGCCCGAGGTGTTCGCGCAGGGCCTCGATGTTGTCGTAGGGCAGGCGATGGCCGATCACGTCGCTGAACGCGCGCAGGATGGTCCAGTCCTCGCGCGCCTCGCCCGGTGGGTAGACCGAGCGGAACCCGCGCTGCACGCGGCCCTCGGTGTTGACGTAGGTGCCGGGTTTCTCTGTGTAGGCCGCGCCCGGCAGGATCACGTCGGCCCGGCGGGCACCGGCATCGCCGTGATGGCCCTGGTAGATGACGAAGGTGTTGGCGCCGATGGGGGCGGTGTCGAATTCGTCCGCACCCAGCAGCCACAGCACATCGACGCCGCCGACCAGCATGTGCGCAAGGCTCTTGCCGTTGGGACCAGGGACGAACCCCAGGTCCAGGGCAGCGACACGCGCCGCCGCGGTGTGCAGCATGTTGAAGCCGTGCCAGTCGGAGGCCAGGGCGCCGACCTCGGCGGCGAGGCGCCAGGTCGCGGCCAGCACCGCGGCGCCGTCGGGACGGGCCAGCGCGGCCTGGCCGACGATGATCATCGGATGCTTGGCGTCGCGCAGCGGCTTGGCGAAGTCGTGCGAGCCGTCGTGCAGCACGTTCAGCACCGACGGTGCGTTGCCGAGCTGGTGCACGGCGTAGGTGAGGTCGGTCTCGCTGCCGACCACGCCAATTGGCATTTCGGTCGCCAGCCACCGCTTGCGGATGCGCGCGTTCAGCACCGGCGCTTCCTTGCGCGGGTTGCTGCCGACGATCAGCAGGGCGTCGGCCTCGTCGATGCCGGAGATCGTGGTGTTGAATGTGTAGAAATCGCGACGCGAGGCATCCAGGCGGGCGCCGTCCTGGCGGCAATCCAGGTTTGTCGAACCCAGCGCGACCATCATTTCCTTCAGCGCCAGCATGCTTTCCGCGTCGCACAGGTCACCGGCGACGGCGCCGATTCGGTCGCCGGTGACGCCGCGCAGCTTGGTAGCGATCGCCGTGAAGGCTTCGGACCACGTGGCGGCGGCCAGCTTGCCTTCGCGGCGGACCCAGGGGCGGTCGAGGCGGCGGCGCTTCAGCCCATCAATCGAGAAGCGCGACTTGTCGCCGAGCCACTCCTCGTTCACGTCTTCATTGATGCGGGGCAGGATGCGCAGGACTTCCGGGCCGCGGGCATCGATGCGGATGTTGGTGCCGACCGCGTCTAGCACGTCCACGCTGTCAACCTTGTTCAGTTCCCAGGGGCGAGCGACGAAGGCATAGGGCTTGGACGTCAGCGCGCCGACCGGACAAAGGTCGATGATGTTGGCGGAGAGTTCGGAGCTGAGCGCCTTCTCCACATAGGTGCCAACTTCCATGTGCTCGCCGCGGTTGGTGGCACCCAGGTCGGGGACGCCGGCGACTTCCGTGATGAAGCGGATGCAGCGCGTGCAGTGGATGCAGCGATTCATCACGGTCTTCACCAGCGGGCCGAGGTTCTTGTCCTTCACGGCGCGCTTGTTCTCGGCGTAGCGCGAGTGGTCCATGCCATAGCCCATGGCCTGATCCTGCAGGTCGCACTCGCCGCCCTGGTCGCAAATGGGACAGTCCAGCGGGTGGTTGATAAGCAGGAATTCCATCACGCCACGGCGGGCGTTGCGGACCATCGGGGAGTCGGTGTGCACCACCATGCCGTCGGCGACGGGGTAGGTGCAGGAGGAGATCGGCTTGGGCGGGGCTTTCTCGATTTCCACCAGGCACATGCGGCAGTTGCCGGCAATGGACAGGCGCTCGTGGTAGCAGAAGCGGGGAATTTCTATGCCCGCGGCCTCGCACGCCTGGATGACCGAGGAGCCGTTGGGGACTTCGACACCGATGCCGTCGATGGTGAGCTTGGCCATTATGCGTTGTCCCGGAACTTGTCGTCGTCGTCGGGCTTTGGCGGCGAGCCGGCCCAGAGCGGCGCGAGCTGTAGAATGAAAAAAGCACACCCCCTCCCCGTGAGAGTGGGGGCCGGGGGGAGGGGGTGTTCTTTTCCCTTTGTGCAGCTTGCGCCGCGTGTGCCGCCCACGAGGGGTGCTGGTTGCATGCCCCTACTCCGCCGCCATGCGAACCGGCGCGGCACCGGCACGCGCTTTGTACGCCGCGATCCGCGCTTCCATCTCCGGGCGGAAGTGGCGGATCAGCCCCTGGATCGGCCAGGCCGCCGCGTCGCCCAACGCGCAGATCGTGTGGCCTTCCACCTGGCGCGTCACCTGGTCCAGCGTGTCGATTTCGGACGGTTCGGCGCGGCCTTCGACCATGCGGGTCATGACGCGCCACATCCAGCCGGTGCCCTCGCGGCAGGGAGTGCACTGGCCGCAGCTCTCGTGCATGTAGAATTTCGACAGCCGGGCGATCGCCTTGATGATATCGGTGGACTTGTCCATCACGATGACCGCCGCGGTGCCCAACCCACTTTTCGCATCGCGCAGCGAGTCGAAATCCATCAGCACCTCGTCGCAGACGCTCTTCGGGATCACCGGCACCGACGCACCGCCGGGGATCACCGCCAGCAGATTGTCCCAGCCGCCGCGCACGCCGCCGGCATAGCGTTCGATCAGTTCACGCAGGGGGATGCCGAGCTCCTCCTCCACGTTGCACGGCTTGTTCACATGGCCGGAAATGCAGAACACCTTCTCGCCGGAATTCTTCGGCCGGCCGAGCGAATTGAACCACGCCGCACCGCGTCGCATGATGGTCGGCGCGACAGCAATGCTTTCGACGTTGTTCACCGTGGACGGGCAGCCGTACAGCCCGACGGCTGCCGGGAAAGGCGGCTTCAGCCGCGGCATGCCCTTCTTGCCTTCCAGGCTTTCCAGCAGGCCGGTTTCCTCGCCGCAAATATAGGCGCCGGCGCCACGATGCAGGTAAAGATCGAAATCCCAGCCGGAACCGCAGGCGTTCTTGCCGATCAGTCCACCTGCGTAAGCCTCGTCGATCGCCGCCTGCAGCACCTTCGCTTCGTTATAGAATTCGCCGCGGATGTAGATATACGACGCATGCGCGCCCATGGCGAAGGAGGCGACCAGCGCGCCCTCGACCAGCTTGTGCGGGTCGTGGCGCATGATGTCGCGATCCTTGCAGGTGCCAGGCTCGCTTTCGTCGGCGTTGATGATCAGGTAGCAGGGCCGGTCGGCCTGCTTCGGCATGAACGACCACTTCAGGCCGGTGGGAAAGCCGGCGCCGCCGCGGCCACGCAGGCCGGAGGCCTTGATCTCCTCCACGATGGCTTCGCGGCCCTTGGCCAGGATCTCCTTGGTGCCGTCCCAGTCGCCGCGCGCCCGCGCACCCTTCAGCAGCGGATCATAGAAGCCGTAGAGGTTGGTGAAGATGCGATCCTGGTCCTTCAGCATCGTTCACTCTCCCGCGTTGGTGTCGGCGAACTGCAGCGTGGTCAGCGTGTTGGGTCCGCCGTCCGGCGCCGAGGTCTGGCGCCCGGTCATCGAGCCCGGCTTCGGGCGCTCACCGCGGCGGAGCGCGTCCAGCAGGTTCTTCACCCGCTCCGTGTCCATGTCTTCGTAGAAGTCGTTGTCCACCTGCAGGATCGGCGCATTGACGCAGGCACCCAGGCATTCGACTTCGGTCATGCTGAACATGCCGTCTTCGCTGGTCTCGCCGAAGGCGCGAATGCCGGTGGCTTCGCGGCAGGCCGCAGTCACTTCGTCGGAGCCGCGCAGCCAGCACGGCGTAGTAGTGCAGACCTGCAAATGGTATTTGCCGACCGGCTTCAGGTTGAACATGAAATAGAAGGTTGCAACTTCATAGACGCGGATCGGCGCCATCCCGAGCCGCCGGGCGATCGCATCCATCGCTACCCGGGGTATCCAGGCACTGTCGGTCTGCCGCTTCATCTGGTTCTGTGCGATGTACAGCACCGGGATCACCGCACTGGCCTGCTTGCCCGGCGGGTACTTCGCCACGTGGTGGCCGATCTCGGCCTCGCTCTCGGCGTCGAATTCGAAATGCGCCGGTTGCTCGAACGGCGCGCTGTTGCTTTCGGCCATCGTCTACCTGTCGATCTCGCCGAACACGACGTCCAACGATCCGATGATCGCGCAGACATCCGCCAGCATATGCCGTTTCGCCATCACGTCGATCGCCTGCAAGTGGCTGAAGCCGGTCGGGCGGATCTTGCAGCGGTACGGCCGGTTGGTGCCATCCGCCACCAGATAGACGCCGAACTCGCCCTTTGGGCTTTCCGTCGCGGTGTAGGTTGCACCGGGCGGAACGTGATAGCCTTCGGTGTAGAGCTTGAAATGGTGGATCAGCGCTTCCATCGAGCGCTTCATCTCCACCCGGTGCGGCGGCGAGAATTTGTGGTCCTGCACCTTCACCGGCCCCGGCTTCATCTTCGCCAGGCACTGTTTGATGATCTTCACGCACTCGCGCATTTCAACCATGCGCAGTATGTATCGATCGTAGCAGTCGCCGTTGCGGCCGACAGGGACGACGAAATCCACCTCTGCATATTTGTCGTATGGCTGGGCGCGGCGCAGGTCCCACGGCACGCCGGATGCGCGCAGCGGCGGGCCGCTGAAACCCCAGGCCAGTGCTTGCTCCGCACTGAACACACCGATATCGACGGTGCGCTGCTTCCAGATGCGATTGTTGGTCAGCAGCTCTTCCAGTTCGTCGACGAACTTTGGAAAGGTCTCGGCCCACGCCGCGATCTGCTCTTCCAAACCGGCGGGCAAGTCGCGTGACACGCCGCCGGGACGGAAATAGTTGGAGTGTAGCCGCGCGCCCGATGCGGCTTCATAGAACTCCATGAGCTTCTCGCGCTCTTCGAAGCCCCACAGGCTTGGCGTTATGGCGCCGACGTCCAGCGCGTAGGTCGTCACATTCAGCAGATGGTTCAGAACACGGGTGATCTCGGCGAACAACACGCGGATCCATTGCGCACGTTCCGGCGCCTCGATGCCCAGCAGCTTCTCTACCGCCAGGGCAAAGCTGTGCTCTTCTGACATCGGGGACACGTAGTCGAGCCGGTCGAAATACGGCACCACCTGCATGTAGGTGCGGTACTCCAGCAGCTTCTCGGTGCCGCGATGCAGCAGGCCAATATGCGGATCGGCGCGTTCCACCACCTCGCCGTCCATTTGCAGGATCAGCCGCAGCACGCCATGTGCGGCGGGATGCTGCGGGCCGAAATTGATCATGCTGCTGTCGAACTCCACCACCCTGGCGGCGGTGGGGCGGGGTTCGACGCCGGGGGACAGATCGCTCATCGCTGCTCAGGCCTTCGGTGGATCGGTTGGGGTGGGCGGCTTCGTCTTGATGTCCTCGAGCCGTTCGCCGTGCACCTTCTCATCGCCCGGCAACGTGGTGAGGCCTTCCCAGGGCGAGAGAAAATCGAACGTGCGCCAGTCCTGGGTCAGCTTCACCGGTTCGTACACCACCGCCTTGCGATCCTCGTCGTAGCGCACCTCGACATAGCCGGTCAGGGGGAAATCCTTGCGCATCGGATGCCCTTCGAAGCCGTAGTCGGTCAGGATGCGGCGCAGATCCGGCTGATCGGAAAACACGACGCCGAACAGATCGTAGGCTTCACGCTCCCACCAGGTGGCGACGGGCCAGATCTTGTAAACCGAGGGCACCGGTGAACTCTCATCCGTCGTCACGATCACCCGCACCCGCTTGTTCCAGGCTACGGACAGCAGGTTGTAAACGACGTCGAAGCGTTCCGGCCGCTCGGGCCAATCGACACCGCAAATGTCCATGACTTGCTCGAACGCAAACCGCGGATCGTCGCGCAACGCCATCATCAGGGCGGGCAACATTGCGCGATCAGCATCGATCACTGCCTCGTTCTTCTCCGTGCGCACGTTGCGCACGCCTGGAAGCACGCGTAGCGCATCTGTCCAGGCCGCTGTCGCCGTCTCACCCACGGAGAATTGTCCCCGTCCGGCGGATCTTCTTTTGCAGTTGCATGATGCCGTAGACCAGCGCCTCGGCCGTCGGCGGGCAGCCAGGAACGTAGACGTCCACCGGCACGACACGGTCGCAGCCGCGCACCACCGAATAGGAATAGTGGTAGTAGCCGCCGCCGTTGGCACAGCTTCCCATGCTGATCACCCAGCGCGGCTCCGGCATCTGGTCGTAGACCTTTCGCAGCGCGGGGGCCATCTTGTTGGTCAGCGTGCCGGCGACGATCATCACGTCGCTCTGGCGCGGTGACGCACGCGGGATGATGCCGAGCCGATCGAGGTCGTAGCGCGGCATATAGGCATGGATCATCTCCACCGCGCAGCAGGCCAGACCGAACGTCATCGGCCACAGGCTGCCGGTGCGCGCCCAATTCACCACTTTATCGAGGTTGGCGACGATGAAGCCCTTGCCGGCGATCTCGCCGGTGATGCCCTTCATCACCGCATCCTGCTCCGGCCCCGGCGGCAGTGCGTCCCGGTTCCAGGCGATTGCCGTTTCACTGTTCACGGGCTTACTCCCACTCCAGCGCGCCCTTGCACCACTCATAGATGAAGCCGACGGTCAGAATCGCAAGGAACGCGATCATCGACCAGAAGCCGAAAGCGCCGATACCCTTCAGGGCGACCGCCCAGGGAAACAAAAACGCCACTTCGAGGTCGAAGATGATGAACAGAATGGCCACGAGATAATAGCGCACGTCGAAACGGCGGCGGGCGTCGTCGAACGGCTCGAAGCCGCATTCGTAGGCGGACAGTTTTTCGGGGTAGGGCTTCTGGCGTGCCAAGAGCAGCGAACCGCCGACCATGGCGACGGCGATGGCGCCGGCGATGACCAGGAACACCAGGACCGGCAGATAGCCGTAGAGGACTGGTTGCATATCGCTCTCGCTCGGCAGGCCGAGCCGGCGGCGGAGGGGCTACCGCAGCGCAGCAGGCGACGGACCTTACCCCCAAGTTCCGCGCACGGCTATAGGTCCAGACGCCCGGTAATACCAGTTGCCGCTGGCGCGAGTGACGGGGCTCGAACCCGCGACCTTCGGCGTGACAGGCCGACGCTCTAACCAACTGAGCTACACCCGCAGCGGCGCGGCGCAGGCTTTACGGCGAGCGGTCGGGAGCGTCAAGGGCGGCGGGTTGTGGGTGACGCTGGCGGCTGGAGTAACATTGCAGAACAGCAGGACAGCTTGGTGGACTCTGCTGATTGAAGTGCACGCGAACGGCACCATCCAGGTCAGCGATTTGTCCAACGACAGCGGCGGCCCGACAGCCGCTCGATCCGGTGCACCAGCCCGCCAGTGGTGGGCGGTGACGGGTTCGAACCGCCGGCCCTCTCGGTGTAAACGAGACGCTCTACCGCTGAGCTAACCGCCCACGTCAGCTTAAAGGGATCCGTCTCCGTCGCCAGAAATCGCGGTTCACTCCGAGTTCACTCCGACGACTGCCTGACTGAAGACCGAACACCTACTGCACAGCGTCCTTCAGGCTCTTGCCAGGCTTGAAGCGCACGGTAGTGGAGGCGGGGATCTGCATCTCCTCGCCAGTCCGCGGATTGCGGCCGGTGCCGGCCTTGCGCTGCGCTGTGGCGAACGTGCCGAAGCCGACCAGCCGGACCTCGTCCTGCTTCTTGAGCGCACCTTCGATGGCACCGAGTACCGCATCCACCACCTCGGTGGCCTTGGCCCGCGACAGCTCGGTCTCTTCCGCTACAGTGGCGATGAGATCCATTTTGTTCACTGTTGAGTCCCTCTCCTCCCATGGTCACAACGAACGCGAGCCGGCCCGGCGATGCCGCCCGGCCAGCGGGGCGCGACACTACTGGCGTGGTTTCTCGCACGTCAATACGCGCAGGTTCACGAAAATCGTCGCCGCTGCTGCGACGCCGTGCGAGCCGCTTGGTGGCTCATGCGGGGTCCAACCGCAATGTGGTGTCGAGCGTCTCCGGCGCCACCATCGCGTTGGCGTAAGGGCTGCTCGCGTACTTAGTCAGGAATGCCTGGCTGACGGCAGCGATCGTCGCAGCATCCGCAGCCGGCGCAATCTGGACGGCAGCCGAATGCGCACCAGCCTCCAGCGTTGCCCGGCGGTCAGCCAGTGCGGCAACGTACCATTTCGATTTCGGGCCTCGATACGAACGCGCAAACGGCGTATCGTTCACAACAACAATCCAGATGGTGACGCCGCGATCCGGTTGCGCGCTTGTGCGAATGCGCACTTCCTGTTCGGTACGGAGCGCGTTCAGGATCGAAGGGTCGAATGTCGGCATGGCGGACAGGCCAAACGTTAAGGAAGGTTGGTTATGAGCTAAGTTGATGCTCCCCCGTTGTGGGGGGTCTGGGGTGGGTACCAGCAACTACCCCTCCCCCCGCCCACAGGGGAGGGGGGCATTTTTTGCTCTACCTCAACTTTTCCTCAGTGCGGCAGTGAGGCCGAAGCAGGCTCGGCGGCCGGGGGTACGACCGGCACAGTCACTTCCGCCGGATCTTCCCACTCGATCGGCTCCGGGCGGCGGGCCAGGGCCTGGGCGATCACCTCGTCCACGTCCGCCACCGGGATCAGCTTCAGGTGCTTCTTCACGTTGTCCGGGATTTCCGCCAGGTCCTTCTCGTTCTCCTTCGGGATGAACACTGTCGTGATTCCGGCCCGCAACGCCGCCAGCAGCTTCTCCTTCAGCCCACCGATCGGCAGCACCCGGCCGCGCAGCGTGATCTCGCCGGTCATCGCCATGTCGCGCCGCACCGGAATGCCGGTCAGCACCGAAACGATCGACGTCGCCATCGCGACGCCGGCGGACGGCCCGTCCTTCGGCGTCGCACCCTCCGGCACGTGCACGTGGATGTCGCGCTTCTCGAACAGCGTCGGCTTGATGCCGAACCGGATCGAGCGGCTGCGCACGTAGCTGAGCGCCGCCGACACGCTTTCCTGCATCACGTCGCCCAGCTTGCCGGTCTGCTTGACGTTGCCCTTGCCGGGCAGCAGCACCGATTCGATGGTCAGGATCTCGCCGCCGACCTCGGTCCAGGCCAGGCCGGTGACGACGCCGACCATGTCCTCGGCCTCGGTCTCGCCGAAGCGGAACTTCTTCACGCCGGCGAACTTCTCCAGGTTCTTCCGGGTGACCGTGATCTTCTTGGCGGTCTTGTTGGTGACCATCTCCTTCACCGACTTGCGGGCCAGGTTGGCGATCTCGCGCTCCAGGTTCCGCACGCCGGCTTCGCGCGTGTAGTAGCGGATCAGGTCGCGCAGCGCGTCGTCGGAGATGTGCCACTCGTCCTGTCTTCAGGCCGTGCGCTTCCGACTGCTTGGTGATCAGATGGCGCTTGGCGATCTCCACCTTCTCATCCTCGGTGTAGCCGGGGATGCGGATGATCTCCATGCGGTCCATCAGCGGCTGCGGCATGCGCAGGCTGTTGGCGGTGGTGACGAACATCACGTCCGACAGATCGTAGTCCACCTCCAGATAGTGGTCGGCGAAGGTCGAGTTCTGCTCCGGATCCAGCACCTCCAGCAGCGCCGACGACGGATCGCCGCGCCAGTCGGCCCCGAGCTTGTCCACCTCGTCCAGCAGGAACAGCGGGTTGGAGGTCTTGGCCTTCTTCATGCCCTGGATGACCTTGCCCGGCATCGAGCCGATATAGGTCCGCCGGTGGCCGCGGATTTCCGCCTCGTCCCGCACGCCGCCGAGCGACATGCGCACGAAGTTCCGCCCCGTCGCCCTGGCGATCGACTTGCCCAGCGAGGTCTTGCCGACGCCGGGCGGTCCGACCAGGCACAGGATCGGCCCGCGCACCTTGGGCGAGCGCGCCTGCACCGCCAGGTACTCGATGATCCGCTCCTTGACCTTCTCCAGGCCATAGTGGTCGGCTTCCAGCACCTTCTCGGCCGCGACCACGTCGTTGCGGATCTTGCTGCGCTTCTTCCAGGGGATCGACAGCATCCAGTCGAGGTAGTTGCGCACCACCGTCGCTTCCGCGCTCATCGGGCTCATGGTCTTGAGCTTCTTCAGCTCCGGCGTGGCCTTTTCGCGCGCTTCCTTCGACAGCTTGGTCTTCTTGATCTTGGCTTCGAGTTCGGCGTTCTCGTCCTTGCCGTCCTCGCCCTCGCCCAGTTCCTTCTGGATCGCCTTGAGCTGCTCGTTCAGGTAGGTACTCGCGCTGGGTCTTCTCCATCTGCCGCTTGACGCGGTTGCGGATGCGCTTCTCCACCTGCAGCACGCCGATCTCGGACTCCATGTGTCCGAAGACCTTCTCCAGCCGCTCGCTGACCTTGGCGATCTCCAGCAGGTCCTGCTTTTCCGGGATCTTCAGGTTCAGGTGGCTGGCGACGGTGTCGGCGAGTTTCGATGGCTCCTCGATCTGGTTCAGCGAAACCAGCACCTCGGGCGCGATCTTCTTGTTGAGCTTGATGTATTGCTCGAACTGGGTGACGACCGTGCGGCCGAGCGCTTCCAGTTCCTTCGCCTCGCCCACCACGTCGGGCATCGCGCGCGGTGAACGCCTCGAAATACGCCTCGGTCTCCTTGAAGGCCGACGATCTTCGCGCGCCGGCCGCCTTCGACCAGCACCTTCACGGTGCCGTCGGGCAGCTTCAGCAGCTGCAGGATCGTGGAAACCGTGCCGACGCGGTAGATGTCATCGGCCGAGGGATCGTCCTGCGCCGCGTTCTTCTGCGCCACCAGCAGGATCTGCTTGTCGTCGCGTCATCACCGCTTCCAGGGCGCGCACCGACTTCTCGCGGCCGACGAACAGCGGCACGATCATGTGCGGGAAGACGACGATGTCGCGCAGCGGCAGGACGGGCATCAGGTCGCCCTTGGCAGGGGCTGCGACGCGTGGAGCTTCCGGGACGTGCCGGCGCCTTCCGGTCCTGGCCGATCGGATTCTGTCATGTGGACCTCCTTATGGACAGTCGAGCGCAGAACCCGCCCAATCCCGGCACGGACCCTACCTCAGCGAACTTTTCAGGCTCGTTCGTCAAGGCAGGATATCGGCGGCCAGGTGGCACGGCGCAACCCCTTGAAATTCGTGATCACTATCCCGCGCGCACGATCTACCGGCACGACACCGCTGGAGCGGCGCGGGACCGCGCCGGCGCTCAGGCGCTGCTTTCCGCCCGTTCCTTTCCGTAGAGATACAGCGGGTTGGCGCGGGCTTCGGCAACCTCCCGGTTGATCACCACCTCCTCCACGCCATCCAGGCCTGGCAGTTCGAACATGGTGCCGAGCAGGATCGATTCCATGATGGAGCGCAGGCCGCGGGCACCGGTCTTGCGGGCGATTGCCCGGGCGGATACCGATTTCAGCGCATCCTCGGTGAAGGTCAGCTTCACGCCCTCCATCTCGAACAGCCGGCCATACTGCTTGATCAGGGCGTTCTTCGGCTTGGTCAGGATTTCCATCAGCGCCGATTCGTCCAGGTCTTCCAGCGTGGCGACCACAGGCAGGCGGCCGATGAATTCCGGGATCAGGCCGAATTTCAGCAGGTCCTCGGGTTCCACCTCGCGCAGGACGGCACCCACCCGGCGTTCGTCGGAGGAGCGGACGTCGGCGCCGAAGCCGATGCCGGAACCCTTGCCGCGGGCGCTGATGATCTTCTCCAGGCCGGAGAAGGCACCGCCGCAGATGAACAGGATGTTGGTGGTATCGACCTGGAGGAATTCCTGCTGCGGGTGTTTGCGGCCGCCCTGCGGGGGGACCGAGGCGATGGTGCCTTCCATGATCTTCAGCAGCGCCTGCTGCACGCCTTCGCCGGACACGTCGCGGGTGATCGAGGGGTTGTCCGACTTGCGGCTGATCTTGTCGACTTCGTCGATGTAGACGATGCCGCGCTGGGCCCGCTCAACGTTGTAATCGGCCGATTGAAGCAGCTTCAGAATGATATTCTCGACATCCTCGCCGACATAGCCCGCTTCGGTCAAAGTCGTTGCGTCCGCCATGGTGAACGGAACGTCCAGGATGCGGGCCAGGGTCTGGGCGAGCAGGGTCTTGCCGGACCCGGTCGGGCCGACCAGCAGGATGTTGGACTTGGCGATCTCGACGTCGTTGTTCTTCTGCCCGTGTGCCAGCCGCTTGTAGTGGTTGTGGACCGCGACCGAGAGCACCTTCTTGGCGTGGTCCTGGCCGATCACGTAGTCATCCAGGACCTTGCAGATTTCCCGCGGGGTCGGGACGCCGTCGCGGGACTTCACGAGGTGCGTCTTGTGCTCCTCACGGATGATGTCCATGCAGAGCTCGACGCACTCGTCGCAAATGAAGACAGTGGGGCCGGCGATGAGCTTGCGCACCTCGTGCTGGGACTTGCCGCAGAACGAGCAGTACAGGGTGTTCTTGGAATCGCCGGATTTACTCATGCGTCAGCGTGCTCCTGCCCCGAGCGATCCAGGGGCCTGATTGGTTAGTGTAACCCCCGCGGGCCGAAGCGACAAGCAAAGCCTGTCTGATGCTACAGCGGCGTCACACGCTGCGCAGAAAAGTAGGCTGGAAAGGATAAGAGCAATAGGTGTGGTGCTCTCCTCCCCTTGTGGGACAGGGTAGGGAAGGGGGGCCAAACGCGGAAGGCCCTTCGCATGGTCCCCACCCCCACTCCCCCAGAATGGGGAGGGAGGGTTTTGCGGGGAGGGAAGGTTTGCGCCCTGGCCCCGACCTTCCCGCTCCGTCACCCCTTGCCGGCTTCGTCCGCGGCCGGCGGGCGGTATTCCACCACCTCGTCCACCAGGCCGAAATCGCGCGCCTCCTCCGCCGAGAGGTAGCTGTCGCGCTCCAACTTGCGCTCGATCGCCTCGATCGGCTGGCCGGTGTGGCGGACGTAGATCTCGTTCAGGCGCTTGCGCAGGGCCAGGATTTCCCGCGCCTGGATCTCGATGTCGGTCGCCTGGCCCTGGGCGCCGCCAGAGGGCTGGTGCACCATGATGCGGGAGTTCGGCAGGGCGTAGCGCTTGCCCTTGGCCCCGGCGGTCAGCAGCAGGCTGCCCATGGATGCCGCTTGGCCGATGCACAGCGTGCTGACCGGGCTGCGGATGTATTGCATGGTGTCGTAGATCGCCAGACCGGACGAGACCACGCCGCCCGGGCTATTGATATAGAACGAGATTTCCTTGCTGGGGTTGTCCGACTCCAGGTACAGGAACTGGGCGCAGATCAGCGAGCTGACCTGGTCGAATACGGCTCCCGTCAGGAAGATGATCCGCTGCTTCAGCAGCAGGGAGTAGATGTCGAAGGCACGCTCGCCCCGGGCGGTTTGCTCCACCACCATCGGGACCAGGTTGTTGCTGTAGATCTCGACGGGGTCGCGGTCGTGCATGGTCACACCTTCAAGTGAGAGGAACATCATAAATAGTTGGTTGCGCGCCGGAATCCAGCCGCCCCGGATAATTGGCGGGGGCATCCGGGCCCTGACCTCCCAGCCTCAAGCTGTTGGGGCCCGTACCGTTCTCGTCATGACCGGCTACGTTCCCTTTCCGGTGCGCTTGCCGATCCCCGGTGCCCCGAGCGATGGTGCGTCGATCGCCGGCACACGGCGGCGATACCAGGGATAGCGCAATTCGCCCGGCCGTAACGCGCCGGGTCTCCCGCGACCTCATGCAGGCGTTTCCGGCGCCGATTCCGCGACGGGCGCGGCAGGTTCCGGCGCATCAATCTCAGGCGCGGCACCCTCTGCCCCCGCAGGACCCTCCGCCGGCACGGCACTCGCCGACGACGCGGCACTTTCGGCTGGCGCAGCGCTTTCTGACAACGCGCCCTCACCCGCCGACGCAGCGCCACCTGTCGGGGCCGCCGCGCTGCTGCCTGCCGCCGGTACCGGGGGCTCCTGCGCCAGCACCTCCGGAGTGACCGTCTCCTCGGTCACCTTTGCCAGCTCCAGCACGAAATCGACCACTTTCTCCTCGAAGATGGGCCCGCGCAGCGTGTCCTCCATCCGCGGGTACTTGCGGAAGAACTCCAGCATCTGGGCTTCCTGACCCGGATAGCGCGACGCCTCCTGCCGCTTGGCACGGTTCATCTCCTCCGGCGTCACGATGATGCCGTTTGCCCGCCCGATCTCCGCCAGCGCCAGGCCCAGCTTCACCCGACGCTCGGCAATAGCCCGATACTCGGCCCGCAGCGTCGCCTCGTCCTTATCTCTGTCGTCCTCGTCGAGCGTGCCGTCCTTGCGTGCCGCCTCCAGACGCTGCCAGATCTGGTCGAACTCATGGTCCACCATGCCCTGCGGCGCCTCGAACGTGACCTGCTCCGCGAGCGCGTCGAGCAATTCGCGCTTCAGCCGCACCCGGGACATCGCGTTGTACTCGCTGCGGATGCGGCCTTCCATCATGGTCCGCAGCTCGGTCAGGTCCTCGAACGACAACTTCTTGGCGAACTCATCGTCCACCGCCGGTACCACCGCGCGGGACACCTTCTTGGCCGTGATGTCGAACGCGGCCGCCTTCCCGGCCAGGTCCTTGTTGCCGTAGTCCTCCGGGAAGGTGACCGAGATGGTCTTGCTCTCCTCCGGCTGCATCCCGACCAACTGGTCCTGGAAGCCGGGGATGAAGCCGGTGCCGGCGACCTCGACGGTCTGGTCGTTCGCGGCGCCGTTGGGGAATGCCACGCCATCGATCTTGCCGAGGTAATCGATCGTGAGCACCTCGCCCGCGGCCGCGCCGGGCGTTTCGGTGCGCGCCGCCAGCTCCTCGGCCGGGATCTCCTCCAGCGTCCGGTTGCGGGCCGCGAGATCCGCCAGCGCCTTGTCCACCGTCTCCGGCGCCACGTCCGCCTTGCGGCGGACCAAGGCGATCTGACCGAAATCCGGCGCAGCAATGTCCGGCAGCGTCTCGAATTCCAGCTTGAACTCCAGGTCCTTCGCCGACCCGGCGCCAGTATCCATGCTGAGCACGTCGATCTTCGGCGTCTGTGCCGGACGCAGCTTGCGCTCGGTCAGCAGTTCCTGCGTGGCCTGGTTGACCGACTCCTCCAGCACCTCGGCGGTTACCGCGGTGCCGTAGCGCTGGCGCACGATCGGCAGGGGCACCTTGCCGGGACGGAACCCCGGCAGACGCAGCGTCCGCCCCAGATCGGTCAGCCGCGCGGTACGGCGGGATTCGATGTCGGCCCCCGGCACCACGACGGTGAATCCGCGCTTGAGGCCCTCGGACAGGGTTTCGGTCACCTGCATCGGCCGGACAATCCTCCTGGATCAAAGCCACGCCGGGGGGCGCCGGTGGTGCGGGCGGAGGGACTTGAACCCCCACGGCTTGCGCCACCAGAACCTAAATCTGGCGTGTCTGCCAATTCCACCACGCCCGCGCGAGCGGCTTGCCAAACCCCGCGATCGTGAAGGCGGCGCTTTAGCGCAGGGCCTCAGGCGCCACAAGGCGGCGGGGGCACCGGCTCCGGCCAGGGCGCGACGGTTGCCGAGGGATCGCTTCGCGCTTGCACGCCCGACCGGATTCCGCGTACCAGGACGGATGCACCGGCAGATCGCCGGGCAATCAAAATGATTGCGAAGCCCCGGAGCGCTTCTCTCCAGACCGTCATTCCGGAAAAGCATCTGTCCCCATGCCGCCGCCGCCTCGCGAAGACCTGCCAAATGCCGATCTGCTCGTCCGCATCCCGCTCTCCGCCCGCGTGGTGCTGGACGTGGGCTGCGGCACCGCCGCCCTCGCCGCTGCGTACCGCAAGCGCAACCCACGGGCGCGCTTGCTCGGCATCGACGCGGATCCGGCCGTCGCCCCGGTCGCGGCTGAACGGCTGGACGAGCTGGCGACGGTGGATGTCGAGGACGACCCGCTGCCGTTCGACGTCTCCGAGGGGATCGACTGCATCGTTTATGGCGACATCCTGGAGCACCTGCGCGATCCCTGGGCGGTGCTGACCCGCCAGGCAGAGGCGCTGACCCCGGACGGCCTGATCGTCATGTGCATCCCCAACCTGGAGCACTGGAGTTTCGCCGACCGGTTGCTGCGCGGCGTGTGGGACTATGAAGAAAGCGGCCTGATGGATACAACGCACCTGCGCTGGTTCAGCCTGCGCAGCATGCTCGATGGCCTCGTCAGGCACGGCTTCGTGGTGTGCGACGTGAGCCCGCGCGTGTTCCCCTTCGACCGCGAACCTGCTGCGAAGTTCACCGAGACCATCACGCCCGCCCTGACGGCGCTGGGAGTGAAGCCCGACGACTTCCTGCGGCGCGCCATGCCGCTGCAATATGTGTGGCGGGTGCGCAAGACGCAGCAGCAGCGCATGACGGTGGCCGGCAACATGCTGAAGCCGATCGGCGGCGTGTCGCACGTGCGGATCGTCCACCCGCTGCGGGCCATGGCGACCGATCCGATGCTGACGACCATGGTGACGTCGTCGGTCGATGCCAGCGGCCGCAGCGACGGCGCGCCGCGCATTTTCATCCTGCACCGCCCGGCGCTGGCCGGCGAGGATGGGCGCAAGATGATCCGCGCCTTCCTCGACGCCGGCTGGATGCTGGTGACCGAGTTCGACGATCATCCGGATTTCTTCCCGGTCATGCACGATCAGCAGCAATTGACCTTCCGCGGCGTGCACGCGGTGCAAACCAGCACGCGCGCGCTGGCCGCCGTGCTGCGCCAGCGCAACCCCGAGGTCGCGGTGTTTCCCAACGCTCTGGTGGAACTGCCGGAGATCCGCAACTTCGCCGATCCCAACGTGCTCACGGTCTTCTTCGGCGCGCTAAACCGCGAGCAGGACTGGGAGCCGCTGATGGATACGATCAACGCGGTGGCAGCGCGGGCGGGCGAGCGGCTGCGGTTCTGTGTGGTGTATGACCAGGGGTTCTTCGACGCGTTGCAGACGCCGCACAAGCGATTCACCCCGCTGTGCGAGTACGACACTTATATGGACCTGCTCGGCCGCTGCGAGGTGTCGCTGATGCCACTGTCCGACGGCGGCTTCAATCGCGCCAAGTCGGACCTGAAGTTCATCGAGGCCGGCGCCTGCCGGGTTGCGGCGCTGGCCAGCGACGTGGTGTACGGCGAGACGATCGAGCAAGGCCGCACCGGCCTGTTGTTCCGCGACGTCGCGGAGCTGCGGGAGAAGCTGCTGCGCCTGGTGGCCCAGCCGGATTCTGCCCGCGACCTTGGCGACGCGGCGCGCGACTACGTGGCGCAGAACCGCATGCTGGCCTACCAGGTTGCGCCGCGGATCGCCTGGTACCGCTCGCTGTGGGCCCGCCGGGAGGCGCTGACCGCGGCGCTGGAAGAACGGCTGGCCGCGGTGCCCGAACTGGCGATGCAGGCCGGATAAGCGCATCGAAAGCACGGCATGGCACGCCGCAACAGAAGGAGGCAGCGATGGCCGCGCAACCGATCTCTGGATCCTCACAGGCGAAGCCCACTGTCGCGCTGATGCTGCAGGGCGGCGGGGCGCTGGGCGCTTACCATATCGGCGCCTATCAAGCCCTGGCAGAGCATGACCTGCATCCGGATTGGGTCGCCGGCATCTCGATCGGCGCGATCAACGCCGCGGTTGTGGCGGGCAACCCTCCCGACGAACGAATCGATCGTCTGACCGCGTTGTGGGAGGCGATTTCGTGGCCCGACCTGCCGGCACCGCTGGCACTGACCGCGCTGCAAACGCCGCACAGCATGGGCAGCATCGCCGAGGCGGTGTTGTTCGGGCAGCCGAACTTCTTCACCCCGCGCCCGGTCAACCCGTATTTGCGCCCACCCGCGCCGCCGCAGGAGGTGAGCTTCTACGACACCTCTCCGATGCTCGAGACCCTGCGCCGGTTCGCCGACTTCACGCTGATCAACGACCGCGCGGTGCGGCTGAGCCTGGGCGTGACGGAAATCACCACCGGCGACCTGCGGTTCTTCGACAACCACCTGCAGCGCATCGAGCCGGAGCATGTGCTGGCCAGCGGCTCGCTGCCGCCGGGACTTCCGGCGACGCTGGTGCAGGGAAAGCTGTATTGGGACGGCGCCTGCGTCTCCAACTCGCCGCTGGATGCGGTGGTGGACGAGCCGGGCCAGCCGCATCTGGTCGTGTTTCTGATCGACCTGTGGGATGCCGCCGGGCCGCCGCCGGAAACAATGACCGATGTGCTGTGGCGCGCGAAGCAGATCCAGTACGCCAGCCGCACGGCGCGTCACGTCGATAGCGTTGCGACCAAAGTCAACCTGCGCCACGCGATACGGTTGTTGAAGGCACGCGACGTGCTGGAGGTCGCGGCGGTGCCCGACGATCCGGTGCTGGCGGAACGGCGGCTGGACATCGTGCACATCCTCTATCGTCCCGAGGCGGGACAGATTCCCAACAGCGATGTGGACTTCTCGCGCAGCTCGATTGCCGAACGGCGGTCAGCCGGCTATCGCGACATGCAGGCGGCGCTGGCGGCGAAGCCTTGGCTGCACGCCGAGAAGCCGGCACATCTCGGCGCGCTGGTGCACCGGGTGGAGCGGCAGACGGTGACGACGCAGCCGGAACCGAATTTGCGAACGATGACGGACAGGCCGGGAGGCGCCTGAGCTGCCCCTTTTTCCAGTGTCATTGCAAGAAGCGAAGCGACGTTCGATGTCATTTCGAGAAGCGAAGTGACGTTCAATGTCATTGCAAGGAGCGAAGCGACCGAAGCAATCTCCTGCGAGGAGCACTCGGCTGTTCGTGCGCTGCTCGCAGGAGATTGCTTCGTCGCGTCGTTCCTCGCAATGACAAGGCACGCTCAATCGACGCTGCGGAAAGTCCAGCCGTAAAGTACGAGGTACACCGCCTGCAGTCCGGCGGCGAGCAGGAACGGCAGCGCCAGCAGGTTCGATTCCAGCAGCAGACCGCCGAGCAGCGGGCCGACCGCGCGCGGCATTTGCATCGATATGGCGTTGAGGCTCGCCGCCAGGCCGCGCCGGCCGGAACCGACCAGCTTCAACCCGACTGCCTGGCGCGCGCCTGCCGTGCCGCGGTTGCAGGCGGCACGTGCCACGTAGCAGGCGGCGGCCAGTTCGTAGGTCGGGGCCAACGGCAGCAAAACGAACAGGATCAAGCCGGCCAGCCGCATGGTCACGACCGCCATCGCGGTGCCAAGCCGCCGCGACAGCCAGCCGGTCCACAGCGAGGAGAAGATTGCGACGAAGAACCCCAGCGCGAGCACCGGGCCGATCTGCGCCGGGCCCGCGCCGAAGCGCAGATGGAACCAGAATGCCATGAAGGGCCCGACGATCCCGATCGCGAGGCCGTTCAGCGCGTTGATCCCCACCAGGCGCAGCAGCATGCCATGTTCCTGCCGCCGGACACGGGCGTTGGCGGCCAGGGATGACGCCTCGCGCCGGGCGGCCGCAGGGTCCGGCGTATCCGGCATCCAATTCGGGGTGTCCCGCATCCAATACAGCAATACCAGGCTGATCAGCGCGCCCAGCAGGACCAGCAAGAACAGCGGCCGGTAGCGCAACGGGCCTGGCAGCCAGCGCTGCCACCACACCGGCAGCATCGCCAGCAGCGAGCCTGCGCCCATCCCCGCGAACCCCACGGCCGCGTTCAGGCTGTACACCGGACCGAAATCCGCGGCGTCGATCCCTTCGGAGAGCCAGGCTTGCTCGACGGGACCGAACGGACCCGCCGCGCCGTTGGCGCCGCGGCCAAAAGCGCCCACCAGAGCGGCGGGAACCAACCATAGCGGCGTGGCGCTCACCAACGCCGCCACCGCGGCCGCAGCCTGCGCCATGCCATAGGCCAGCAGAAAGGGCTTGCGGCCGAAGCGGTCGCTCAATGGTCCAGAGAGCATGGTCAGCGCCGCGCCCAGCATCAGGCCGCCCATATAGACCCCACCCATCTCCACCGTCGTCCAGTGCAGGGCGGCCAGATAGAAGGCGAAGTCCGCCACCAGCGCGCCCTGGCCGAGACTGCGGGCCGCACGGCAAGCAATCAGCAGCTTTGCCGTGCGCGGCAGACGGCGGAACACGAAGCGTGTTTGCGTGGACGAGCGGCCGGCAGATGCAGCCCAGGCGCGGTCAGGCGGTGCATCCGGCATACGCGGTCTTCTCCTTCATGCGGTGCGGCGGCGACACCGAGCGCCGCGGGCTACGATCGCTGCCCGCTCAGAAGTGTCATTGCGAGAGTGTCATTGCGAGCGCAGCGAAGCGATCTCCCGCAAGTGACGTGCGTACTCTCCGGGAGATTGCTTCGCTGCGCTCGCAATGACAGGTTTGCAAGGCGGCATCGGAGCATCAGGACCACCAGGACCACAAGATCAGCGTTGTCGATCCTGCGGTCGCCTCGCGACGGTAGTGAGGTGCGTGACCTTGCGTCACCCTCGCCCTTTCGCACTGTCGCGAGCAATGATTTCGGCGATGCGCTGGTTCGTGCCGTTGAAGTCCGGCAGCTTCTCGCCTTTGCGCAGCCGTGCCAGCGTGGTTTGCTCCGCCTGCTGCATCGCCACCGCGCGTTCCGCGGCAGCGGCGATCTCGTGCGGCTTCATCACCAGCACGCCGTTCTCATCAGCGAGAATCGCATCGCCAGGTTCCACCGCGACACCGCCGCACGATACGGCGATACAGAACTCGCCATGCTCGAACTGGCGCTTGCCGGTGGTGGTGGAAAGCCCGCGCGACCACACCGGCATTTTGTACTGGCGGATTTCCTGCACGTCGGTCGCCGGGCCGTCGATAATGATCCCGACGCAGCCGGCTTCTCGCGCGGCGAAGGCGACACCGCCGCCGCAGGCCGCATGGCGGGTGTCGCCGGCACGGTCCAGCACCAGCACGTCGCCTGGCCGCAGCTTGCCGAGCGCGTAATGCACGATGGCGGTATCGGCGCCATAGCAGCGCACAGTCACCGCCGTACCGGCGATACGCCGGTAGCCCGGCAGCAGCGCCCGGATGCCGGGATCCATGAAGCCGACGTGGCGGAAATGGCCGATCGTAGCGGGCTCCGCCTCACGCAGCTTGTCCACCAGGACGGGGTCGATCGACGGCGGGAGGTCGTTCAGCACGAACATGGCACGGGCTCCGATGCTGGGGGCGGCGATAGATCGGCGCGATCGGGGCCGAAGTCCAGCGCCGGCGGGTTGATCGAGATCAAGGCCAGCCGCACCGGGAGCGATAGGATTTCTGCCGAGACGGTTGGAGGCAGTCATGTCATTCGCTCTGCACATTGCATTCCGCAACATGGATGCGTCGGACGCGGCCGAGGCGCTAATCCGCCAGCGTGCCGCCGAACTGGAGCATTTCGCCCAGCGCATCAGCGCCTGCCGCGTGGTGGTGGATTGCGTGCACCGGCAGAATCATGTCGGGCGGCTATACCAGGTGCACCTCGTGTTGACCGTGCCCGGCGGCACGGTGATGGTGAACCGCGAGGCCACCAACAATCACGTGCACGACGATCTACAGGTGGCGATTCGAGACGCTTTCGAGGCGGCGCGGCGGCAGCTGCAAGGCCGGCTGCGCCGAATGGAGGGGGCGGAGAAGCGACGGCTATCGTAGGGCGGAAAAGCGCAGCGCATTCCGCCGTCGAGGCACTACGGCGGAGTGACGTGAAATGCGGCCCGTTAAACGCAACGCTGCGGGTCAAACTGCGACACGGCGGAATGCGCCGCGCGATTCCGCCCTACGCATCACGCCCCTAGGCATCACGCCGGCAGCAGGCTGGCCCCCATCAGGAACGCATCCACCGCGCGGGCGCATTGCCGGCCCTCGCGGATGGCCCAGACTACCAGAGACTGGCCACGCCGCATGTCGCCGGCAGCGAAAACCTTGTCCATCGAGGTGCGGTAATCCACGGTGTTGGCCGCTATGTTCCCGCGCGCATCCAGCGCCAGCCCCGCTTGCTCCAGCATCCCCGGCCGCCGCGGCCCCAGGAAGCCCATCGCCAGAAGTACAAGGTCCGCCTTCAGACGGAAATCGCCGCCGGGCACGTCGCACATCTGCACGCGGCCGTCGTCGCCCTTCACCCACTCGACGCGCACGCATTCCAGCGCCTCGATCGTCCCGTTGCTGCCGACGGCGCCCTTGGTCACCACCGCCCAGTCGCGTTCGGCACCTTCCTCATGCGCATGCGAGCTGCGGAGCTTCAGCGGCCAGTCGGGCCAGGTGAGCGCCTTGTTCTCCCGCTCTGGCGGCTTCGGCAGGATTTCAAGCTGCGTCACGGAGGCGGCACCCTGGCGGAACGCCGTGCCGATGCAGTCGGAGCCGGTGTCGCCGCCGCCGATCACCACGACATGTTTTCCCTCCGCGGTAACGGTGCCATCGGGCGCGGCATGCGGTTCGGAGTCGCCGGCGCCACGCTTGTTCTGCTGCGTGAGGTAGTCCATGGCGAAATGCACGCCGTCGAGCTCGCGTCCCGCCACCGGCAGATCGCGCGGCCACTCGGCCCCGCCGGCCAGCACAACCGCGTCGTGGTCATCGAGCAACGAATCGACCGTGATGGCACTGCCGATCTCCACGCCGGGGCGGAAGGTGACGCCCTCCGCCTCCATCTGGTTGATACGGCGGTCGATCAGGTGCTTTTCCATCTTGAAGTCGGGGATGCCGTAGCGGAGCAGGCCACCGATGCGGTTGGATTTTTCGAATACCGTGACGTCGTGGCCGGCGCGGGCGAGCTGCTGCGCGCAGGCCAACCCGGCGGGGCCGGATCCGATGACCGCGACGCGCTTGCCCGTGGCGCGGGACGGCGGCAGCGGTACGATCCAACCTTCGGCCCAACCGCGATCGACGATGCTGCACTCGATGGTTTTGATGGTCACCGGGTTGTCGTCGATGTTCAGCGTGCAGGAGGCTTCACACGGCGCGGGGCAGACGCGCCCGGTGAACTCGGGGAAATTGTTGGTGGAGTGCAGCACGGTCAGCGCCTGGCGCCACTGGCCGCGATAGGCCAGGTTGTTCCAGTCGGGGATCAGGTTGTTGACCGGGCAGCCCTGGTGGCAGAACGGGATGCCGCAATCCATGCAGCGCGCGGCCTGGCGAGACACTTGCTCGGCCGGCATCGGCTTGACGAATTCCTTCCAGGTACGGCGGCGGATGTCGGGCTTTTCGTAGCCGCGGTCCTGGCGTTCGATTTCCAAAAAGCCGGTCGGGTTGGCCATAGGGGCGTCGTCTCCAGACTAAAAAGAGATAGACACCCCCTCCGCTTGAGGGAGGGGGTTGGGGGAGGGGTGCGAAGACGCTGCGGCCTGGGGGGTAGGCACCGCTTCCCCCTAAATCCCTTAAGGGGAGCGGGAGTTCTGTCTGCCTTTCTGCCTTCCGTCCATACTCTCACCTACTCCGCCGCCACGGTCTTTGCCGGCGCTTGCTCGGCCCGCAGATCCAGCAGCGCGCGGCGGTAATCGCGCGGCACCACCTTCACGAAGCGCGCCAGCGCGTTCTCCCAGTCGTCCAGCAGTTCGCGCGCACGGGCACTGCCGGTGAACAGCAGGTGACGCTCGACGAGGATGCGCAGCCGCTCGGCGTCGTGGCGCAGCGGGTCACCCATGCCGTTGTCCTCGACGTTCACCGCACGCTGGCGTGGCCGGCCACTGAGGTCGGCAATCCCGAGTTCCGCCGGCGCGATCGGTTCCAGATCGACACCTGCCAGATTGCACAGCTTCTTGAACGCCGCGTTCTCGTCGTAGACATACGCGACGCCGCCCGACATGCCGGCCGCGAAGTTGCGGCCAGTGGCGCCCAGCACCACCACCACACCACCGGTCATGTATTCGCAGCCGTGGTCACCGCAGCCTTCCACCACCGCGACGGCACCGGAGTTGCGCACCGCGAAACGCTCGCCGGCGACGCCGTTGAAATACGCCTCGCCGGCGATCGCACCATACAGCACGGTGTTACCGACGATGATGTTCTCCAGCGGGTCGCGGTTCGCCTCGGGCGGCTGGCGCACCACCACGCGGCCACCGGACAGGCCTTTGCCGACATAGTCGTTGGCGTCGCCGGTCAGGTTCAGCGTGATGCCGTGTGCGAGGAACGTGCCAAAACTGCCGCCCGCCGTGCCGCGCAGGTTGATGGCGATCGTGTCGTCCGGCAGCCCGGCATGACCGTACTTCTTGGCTACCTCGCCCGACAGCATGGTGCCGACCGTGCGGTTGACGTTGCGGATCTCATGTTCGACCCGCACCGGTTCGCCACGTTCCAACGCCGGCTTGGCGGCGGCGATGAAGATGTTGTCCAGGGCGCGATCCAGGTGGTGGTCCTGGCGCTCCGAATTGTGGGTTGCGACACCCGGCTTCGGCGCCACCTGGTACAAAATCTTCGACAGATCGACGCCCTTGGCCTTCCAATGTTCGACGGCTGGACGCGCGTCCAGCTTGTCCACGCGGCCGATCATCTCGGCAAACGTGCGGAAGCCGAGCTGCGCCATCAACTCGCGCACTTCCTCCGCGATAAAGAAGAAGAAGTTGATGACATGCTCCGGCGCCCCGGTGAATTTCGCGCGCAGCACCGGGTCCTGCGTCGCGATGCCGACGGGACACGTATTCAGATGGCATTTGCGCATCATGATGCAGCCGGCGGCGATCAGCGGCGCAGTGGAGAAGCCGAATTCGTCGGCACCAAGCAGTGCCCCGATCACCACGTCGCGGCCGGTGCGCAGGCCGCCATCGACCTGCACCGCGATGCGGCCGCGCAACCCGTTCAGCACCAGCGTCTGTTGGGTCTCCGCCAGCCCGATCTCCCATGGCGAACCGGCATGAGTCAGAGACGTGAGCGGCGACGCACCGGTGCCGCCCTCGAAACCGGAGATCGTCACGTGGTCAGCGCGCGCCTTGGACACGCCCGCGGCGACAGTGCCGACGCCCACTTCCGACACCAGCTTCACCGACACCCGTGCCTTCGAATTCGCGTTCTTCAGGTCGTGGATGAGTTGCGCCAGGTCCTCGATCGAGTAGATGTCGTGATGCGGCGGCGGTGAGATCAGGCCCACGCCTGGGGTGGAATAGCGGACGCGGGCGATGTTCTTGTCCACCTTGCGGCCAGGCAACTGGCCGCCTTCACCGGGCTTGGCGCCCTGCGCCATCTTGATCTGCAGGTCGTCGGCATTCACCAGGTATTCGGCGGTGACGCCAAACCGCCCCGACGCCACCTGCTTGATTGCCGAGCGCATGGAATCGCCGTTCGGCAGCGGCTTGTAGCGGTCGGATTCTTCGCCACCCTCGCCGGTGTTGGATTTGCCGCCGATGCGGTTCATCGCGATCGCCAGCGTGGTATGCGCCTCGCGCGAGATCGAACCGAAGCTCATCGCACCGGTGGCGAAGCGCTTCACGATGCTGGATGCCTGCTCGACTTCCTCCAGTGGCACCGGCGTCTCCGCGGAGCGCAAATGCATCAGGCCGCGAATGGTCAGATGCCGGACGCTCTGCTCGTTGATCGTCTGGGTGAACTCGCGGAACGTGGCGAAGCTGTTGCCGCGCACCGCATGTTGCAGCTTGCCGATCGAATCCGGCGTCCACGCATGCGCCTCGCCGCGCAGTCGGAACGCGTAGTCGCCGCCGACATCCAGCATGTCCTGGAAGATCGGGTTGCCGTCATAGGCGTTCTTGTGCCGCTGTACCGCCTCCTGCGCGAGCTCCAGGAAGCCGACGCCTTCGATCGTGGTCGCGGTGCGGGTGAAGCATTGCTCCACCAGTTGCGACGACAGGCCGACCGCGTCGAAGATCTGCGCGCCACAATAGGATTGGTAGGTGGAGATCCCCATCTTGGAGATCACCTTCAAAATGCCCTTGCCGACCGCCTTGATGTAGTTCTTCTGAACCTCGTAGGCCTTCAGCGGGAGGCCGTACTGCACCCGCAATTGCTCCAGCGTGTCGAACGCCAGATAGGGGTTGATCGCCTCGGCGCCGTAGCCGGCGAGCACGCAGAAATGATGCACCTCGCGCGGCTCGCCGCTCTCCACCACCAGGCCGACCTGATCGCGCAGGCCTTGGCGAATCAGGTGGTGGTGCACCGCCCCGGTGGCGAGCAAAGCCGGCACTGGAATACGGTGCGGCCCCACGCCGCGATCGGACAGGATCAGGATGTTGTGATCGGCCAGCACCGCATCGGTCGCCTCACGGCAGATGCGTTCGACGGCGCGCTGCATGCCCTCGGCGCCTTCGGTCGCGGGCCAGGTCGTGTCGACGGTCGCGGCCTTGAACGCGCCCACCTCCAGGCTGTCGATCGACTTGATCTTGTCCAGGTCGGCATTGGTGAGGATCGGCTGCGACACTTCCAGCCGATAGTGGTTGCCGGCGTGGTGGCCCAGCAGGTTGGGACGCGGGCCGATGATGGAGACGAGCGACATCACCAGTTCCTCGCGGATCGGATCGATCGGCGGGTTGGTGACCTGGGCGAAGTTCTGTTTGAAGTAGTTGTACAGCAGCTTCGGCTTGTCGGAGAGCACGGCGATCGGCGTGTCGGTGCCCATGGAACCGAGGGGATCGTCGCCATCGCGCCCCATCGGCTCGAGGAAGAACTGCATGTCCTCCTGCGTGAAGCCGAACGCCTGCTGGTGGTGCAGCAGCGTTTCCATGTCGTTGGGGTGGGGCAGGAAACGGCGCTCGGACGGATCCGGCAGTTCCTCCAGGCGAAACTGCGTCTGGTTCAGCCATTCGGTATAGGGATGCGCGGAGGCCAGCTTGGTCTTGATCTCGTCGTCGGCGATGATGCGGCCTTCTTCCATGTCGATCAGCAACATCTTGCCGGGCTGCAGCCGCCACTTGTGGACGATGCGCTCCTCCGGCACCGGCAGCACGCCGGCTTCGGACGCCATGATCACATGATCGTCATCGGTGACGACATAGCGCGCGGGACGCAGGCCGTTGCGGTCCAGGGTGGCACCGATCTGGCGGCCATCGGTGAAGGCGATGGCCGCGGGGCCGTCCCACGGCTCCATCAACGCGGCGTAGTATTCGTAGAACGCCTTGCGGTCGGCATCCATCAGCGGATTGCCGGCCCAGGCCTCGGGAATCAGCATCATCATCGCATGGGCGAGCGAGTAGCCGCCGGCGATCAGGATCTCCAACGCGTTGTCGATGCAGGCGGTATCCGACTGGCCATGCGGGATCAGCGGCCACATCTTGTCCAGGTCCGTGCCCAGCAGCGCCGAATTCCATCGAGCGGCGGCGCGCGTACATCCAGTTGACGTTGCCGCGGACGGTGTTGATCTCGCCGTTATGCGCGAGGAAGCGGTAGGGATGTGCCAGCTTCCAGGACGGAAAGGTGTTGGTGGAGAAGCGCTGATGCACCAGCGCCAACGCCGATTCGGTCAGCGGATTGTGCAGGTCCTGATAGAAGGACCCCACCTGCGGCGCGAGCAACAGGCCCTTGTACACCACCGTCCTTGTGGAGAAGGACGGCATATATAGATCGCCCAGGCCCGGCAGATGCCGCTTGTCCTCCAGCGCGCGCACGTTGTTCAGGATCTGCTTGCGGATGGCGAGGATCTTCCGCTCGAACGCGTCCTGGTCCTTGATGGTGGCGCTGGCGGTGATGATGGCCTGGCGGATCACCGGCATGGTCTCGATCACGCGGCGGCCGAGGCCGGTCAGGTCGGTCGGAACGTCCCGCCAGCCCAGCACCGCCTGGCCTTCGCGCGTGACAACGTCGGTGATGAGCTTCTCCGCATAGGCGCGGGCGCGCTCGTCCTGCGGCAGGAAGCACATCGCGACGGCATAGCGGCCGGGACGCGGCAGCCGCTTGCCGGCCTTGTCCGCCCAGTCGCGCAGCAGCCGGTCCGGCATCTGGATCAGGCAACCAGCGCCGTCGCCCACCAGCGGATCGGCGCCGACGGCGCCTCGGTGGTCGAGATTGACCAGGATTTTCAGGCCCTGGCGAATCAGGTCGTGCGACTTTCGGCCCTTGATGTTCACTACGAAACCGACGCCACAGGCGTCATGCTCATTGCAGGGATCGTACAGGCCTTGTTTCGCAACCATTTCCATGTCGGTCTCTGTCCCGGGTGATAGCCGGAGGCGGGGCTGGCAGTGCAAACGGTCTTTATGGCGCCCGAGCGCGGCGCCTGGCAACCATGCCGCAGTGCAGCGTAGGGATGCGCAAGCGATGGAGCAAGGGCGGAAATCCGCCCATAACGGGCCTGGAGCCCCCGACCTTTCTTCCCGCAGGCAGTTGCCCCGGGCAGGCAGTTGCCCTGGAGTTGCCCTGGAGTTGCCCTGGAGTTGCCCTGGCCGGTCATAGGCTGTATATCCCTTTTATGTTCTGTGGCCTGCACCTCGCCTGTCGCACTGCCCGCGCCGCCGCGCGGTGCTCTGCTCGCTTGGTCGCCACCTCGATCGTCCTCGGCCTCCTTCTTCGACTTAGCCGCCCCTGAGCGCCGCGCCGGGTCGTTGACGCCGGCTTCGCTCAGGGGGACCCCTGAGGCTAATGTCGTGCAACCATCCCGAGGACCGTCACACCATGAGCATCACCCATCCCAGCTTCGGCACGCTGGAAGACGACCGCATCATCATCTTCGACACCACGCTGCGCGACGGCGAGCAATCGCCCGGCTTCTCGATGAACCTCAACGAGAAAATCCGCATGGCGGAGACACTGACCGAGCTGGGCGTCGACGTGCTGGAGGCAGGCTTCGCTATTGCGTCGCCCGGCGATTTCGAAAGCGTCAAGACGATCTCGGAAACCATCGGCCAGCGTGACAACACGCCGGTACTCGCCAGCTTGGCGCGGGCCGGGCAAATGGACGTGATGAGCGCGGCCGACGCGCTCCGCTCGGCCAAGCGCAAGCGCATCCATATAGTGATCGCCACCTCCGACCTGCACATGAAGTACAAGCTGCGGTTGACGCCGGACGAGGTGATCGCGGCGACGGTGGATTCGGTGACTCTGGCCCGGCGGCACGCCGACGACGTCGAATGGTCGGCCGAGGATGCTACCCGCAGCGATCCTGATTTCCTGTGTCGTGTAGTGGAAGCGGCGATCAAGGCCGGCGCCACGACGATCAACCTGCCCGACACCGTCGGTTACGCGCTGCCCGAGGACATGGCGGGCATGTTCTCCAACATCCGTAACCGTGTGCCGGGGGTGGAGAAGGTCATCCTCTCCACGCATAATCACAACGACCTGGGGCTGGCCGTGGCGAACACGATTGCCGCGATCCGTACCGGCGTGCGGCAGGTGGAGTGCACGATCAACGGCATTGGCGAGCGGGCCGGCAACGCGTCCCTGGAAGAGATCGTGATGGCGGTGCGCACGCGGCGCGACGCCGTGCCGTATGTGAACCGCATCGTCACCGAGCAATTGCTACGGACGTCCAAGCTGCTGTCCACCATCACCGGCTTCGATGTGCAGCCGAATAAGGCGATCGTCGGACGCAATGCCTTCGCGCATGAAGCGGGAATCCATCAGGACGGCGTGCTGAAGAACGCCGCGACCTACGAGATCATGACGCCGGAAAGCGTCGGCTGGCAAAAGTCCAGCCTGGTGCTGGGCAAGCACTCGGGCCGCGCCGCGTTCCGCGACAAGCTGAACACGCTGGGCTACGGCGCGATCGGCAACAACCAGCTCAACGACGCGTTCCGCCGCTTCAAGGATCTGGCGGACCGCAAGAAGGTGGTGTTCGACGACGACATCGTGGCCCTGGTGGACGACGAGGTGATGCGCGACCACGAGCGCATCCGGTTCGTGTCGCTGGACCTGCACGCCGGCTCGAAAGGTCCCGCGCGCGCGGAGCTGGAGCTGTCGGTGGATGGCGTGACAAAGCACGCGGTCTCGGCCGGCGATGGCCCGGTGGACGCGACCTTCAAGGCGATCCGCGAGATCTACCCGCACGAGGCGAACCTGGTGTTGTTCTCGGTCGGCGCGGTGACCGAGGGCACCGACGCGCAAGCGAAGACCACGGTTCGGCTGGAGGAGGCCGGCAAGCTGGTGGATGGCCAGGGCGCCGACACAGATACAATCGTGTCGGCCGCGCGCGCCTATGTGCACGCGCTGAACAAGCTGCTGGTGAAGCGGGTGCGCACGGAGCCGCAGGCGCTGTCGGCGTAGGATGAACGGCGGCCTCTCCTGCTCGGGTGCGGGAGAGGCCGACCCCCTCTGCCAGGAAACGCCGGGACAACCGAGGCCGGGACCTCGCCGGCAGCTTCAGTTCCGGCAGCTTCAGTTATAGCCCCAGAACTTCCCCCCACCGGTGCTCGGCGCGTAGCTCGGGCCGTAGCGGCCGCCCGACTGCAAGATGTCAGGATTGTCGAGCGGATCGGTCGGCGGTGACTGGTCAGCGGATGGCGTCGCCGGATTTGCCGTGCTGCCCTCCGGCCCCGTGATGCCCAGCGCCTGCGGCGCGGCAGCACAGCCGCCCAGCGGCAACAGCATCAGGGCAAGGCGAAACAAGCGCATGCGTTCAGTCTGCGCCACTGCGCGGCTGCGGGGAAGAGGGGGGCGTAGGCGGTGAAGGCCAAAGTTAACCTGTAAACTGTAGATGCAGGATGCAGGATGCAGGGGGGAAGGGACGGAAGGAAACACGGTTCCCCCGAGGGGGTTGTCCACAACCAGCCGCAGCCAGGCTGGCATGGCGGCAATCCTGGCGAGCCACGTCCTTCTCTCAACACAACCATCCCGGGCGCCCCCCATTCGGCTCAGGCCAATCGGCCAGCAAGCTCGTATTCGGTGGAGCCGTGTGGCTCCGTACCAGGAAGCCCATGCGCGGGGCCAGATTGGGGGGCCTGGAAGCCCGGCGATGACGGGTGGCCCCACGGGCAAAGGTTGTTGGTCAGATAAAGGTTGTTGGTCAGATCAGGAAGTGATCCTCCATCCACAGCATGCCGGGTGCGTTTGCGCGGGTAACCACCGGTCCATCGGCGACGATGTTCTTAGGAATCCCGCCGGGCCCGGTCTTCTCTCCGGTCGTCACGGCAGCCACGCCGGCGATCAGCGCGCTGCCATGAATGCGGCAGGATGGGTTGCGCACCGTCGCCAGCATCCGGCCATCCAGCACCGCCTCCAGCGCCGGGGGCATCGCATCGCAGCCACCGATCTTGATCGAGGTCCGGTTGTGCGCCTTCATGACATTATACGCTGCCAGCGCCATGTCGTCGTTGTGAAAGTAGGCGGCGTCGATCTTCGGGTACTTGGTCAGCAGCGTCTCCCAGATGCGCGCCACCTTGGTCACGTCCCAGTCCGCCGGCTGGTCATCCAGCACCTTCACCTTCGGATATTTCTTCACCACCGAGCGGAACCCGCGCGCACGGCCCTGGGCACCGGTATGGCCCAGCGCGCCTTGTGTCATGATGATGTTGCCCTCGCCACCGATCGCGTCGATCAGCGCCAGGGTCACCGACGCACCCATGAAATCATTATCAGGTGCGATAAAGCTGTGCACGTCGATCTGGTCGAGCGGCGCAATCAGCGTGTCCATGTCGATCACCGGCGTTCCCGCCGCGATCATCTTTTTCACAGGCGCCGTCAGGGTGCCGATACCGAAGGCCTGGATCGCCACGAAATCCCATTTCTGCGTGGCCATGTTGTCGATCGCAGCGCGCTGCTTGTTAGCGGACAGTTCACCGTCGAACCAGGTGACATCGACGTTGAACAGCTTGCCCCAATATTCCGCGGCGCGTTTGCCCTGCGCACACCACGTCGCTTGCAGCCCGGCATTGCTGAACGCCGCCTTCAGCGGCTTGCCGGAGCGGCCGGCAGCTTCCGCCATCTCGGCGGCACGTGTAGGCGACATGCCGAAACCCGCAACCAATGCCGCAGCGGCGGCGGCCGCTGCGCCGGCAGCCTGCATGAATTGACGGCGATCCTGCCGCGGGGTGCGCGGTTTGTTGATCATTGGCGTTCCTCCCGGTCTTGCCGACGCGCGGATGGTGATGCGTTTGCACCCTCTGGGTCAATGTCCCCGCTACGAGTCCTCACTGCGAGATGCTGCAGCCGTCTGCTTGGCCGCACTACTTGCCTGCAATCGCCCTTGGAGCCAGTTGTCGCGCCACCGCCCCTCCCGCACACTGGCGCCACCAGCAAGAGGGGAGGGTTCAGCATGGAAGTCCGTCTCGACGGCCGTTCGGCCATCATCACCGGCGCGAGCAAGGGGCTCGGCCTGGCCATGGCGAAGGAGTTCGCCGCGTCCGGCGCCGACGTCGCCATCCTGGCGCGCCGGCCTGAGGTATTGGAGGAAGCGAAGGCTGTCGCGTTGCAAGGCGCTTCGGGCCGCGTCGCCACCTTTGTCTGCGACGTGTCGCACAAGGACCAGATCGAGAAGACCTTCGCCGACGTCGTCTCGACGTTCGGCAAGGTGGACATCCTCGTCAACAACGCCGGCCAGTCGCGCGCCATGCCGGCAGAGCAGATCACCGACGAAATTTGGCACGAGGACCTGGAACTGAAACTGTTCGCCGCGATCCGCTTGACCCGCCTGGTCTGGCCAGGGATGAAGCAGCAGAAATGGGGGCGGATCATCAACGTACTGAACCTCGGTGCGAAGGCACCACGCGCGGGCGGCGCACCCACCGCGGTGTCCCGCGCGGCCGGTATGGCCTTGATGAAGGTGCTGGCTGGCGAGGGCGCGCCGCACGGCATCCTGGTGAACGGCATGCTGGTAGGGCTGATCGACTCCGACCAGCATGTGCGACGGCACGCACGCGAGGGTTCCAACGTGTCGTACGGCGAGTTCCGCACCAAAATGGGTGCGAACATCCCGGTGGGCCGCGTCGGCAAGGCAGAAGAATTCGCCGCGATGGCCTGCTTCCTGTGTTCCGACCTCGCCGGCTTCACCACGGGCACCGCGATCAACATGGACGGTGGCGCCAGCCCGGTGGTGTGACGTAGGTTTCCTTTCTCTCCCACGCGGTGGGAGAGATCTGGGCGAGGGTATTGCGAAGGCGCGCGGCGCCCTCACCCACCCTCTCCCACTGTGTGGGAGAGGGAGAACACTTATGCCCAAGATCATTCCCGTCCCGGTCTTCGACTGCGTGGTATTCGGCGCCACCGGCGACCTGACGCTGCGCAAGCTGCTGCCGGCGCTGTACTATCGGGTGCGCGACGGGCAGGTGACGCCGGAGTCGCGCATCATCGGCGCCGCCCGCTCGGACATCGGCGACGACGGCTTCCGCCAGCGTGCCATGCAGGCGCTGAAGGACCATGTCGCCGCCGCCGATCTCGACTCCGCCATGGTGGACCGCTTCGGCGCTTGCCTGCGCTATACGCGGCTGGACGCGGCGCAACCCGATGCCGACTGGGACGGACTGCGGCAACTTCTCGATCCGGCGCGCGTGCGTGTGTTCTATCTGGCGACGTCGCCCGACTTGTACGGCCCGATCTGCCGCAATATCGGCCGCGCCGACCTGGTGACGCCGGACTCGCGCGTGGTGCTGGAGAAGCCGATCGGCCACGATCTGGCCTCGGCGCGCGAGGTGAATGATCGCGTTGGCGAGGTGTTCAGCGAAGCCCGGATCTTCCGCATAGATCACTACCTGGGTAAGGAGACCGTCCAGAACCTGCTCGCCCTGCGCTTCGCCAATACCATCTTCGAGCGGCTGTGGAACACCGACGTCATCGATCATGTGCAGATCACGGTGGCCGAGACCGTGGGTCTGGAGGGCCGAGGCGGCTATTTCGACAAGGCAGGCGTGCTGCGCGACATGGTGCAGAACCATCTGCTGCAACTCCTGTGCCTGATCGCGATGGAGCCGCCGGTGTCGCTGGAAGCTGACCGGGTCCGCGACGAGAAGCTGAAGGTGCTGCGCGCGCTGCGCCCCTTCGACCCACACGACGCGGCGACGTTGACAGTTCGCGGCCAGTACTCGCAAGGCGCGATCAATGGCAAGCCGGTGCCGGGCTACCTGGCGGATCTCGGCGCCAGTGAACCCAGCACCACGGAGACCTTCGTCGCACTGAAGGCGGAAGTGCGCACGTGGCGCTGGGCCAATGTGCCGTTCTACCTGCGCTCCGGCAAGCGGCTGCCGAACAAGGTGTCGGAGATCGTGGTGCAGTTCCGTGCGCCGCCGTTCTCCATCTTCCCGCCGGATGCGGCGGAGTGGCAGCCGAATCGCCTGATCATCCGCCTGCAGCCGCAGGAAGGGATCCGGCTGGAGATGATGACAAAGGATCCCGGTCCGGGCGGGCTGCGGCTGTCGCCCACCGGTCTCGATATCCGCTTCGACACCACGTTCAACGTCCGTTTCCCGGACGCGTATGAGCGCCTGCTGATGGACACTGTGCGCGGTAATCCCACACTGTTCATGCGCCGCGACGAAGTGGAAGCGGCGTGGGCGTGGGTCGAGCCGATCCTCGAGGCTTGGGCCTCCCGCCCCGATCATCCGCGCCCCTATCCAGCCGGCAACTGGGGCCCCACCGCGTCGATCGCATTGATCGAGCGCGACGGCCGGACGTGGTATGAGGAGATCGAGTAGACGTAAGGTCTCTCGGTCCCTTGTGGAGGCCCTGTGGAGGGGACTGGGAGGAGGGGGCGAAACATGCCGTCTGTTCGACCCCTCCCCTACCCCGCTCCCACAAGGGAGGGGGAATAGTCTTTCGTACAGATGTGCCGATAGACCGTTGGACGTGCGTCCTCACATCAGCTCGATCGGCTCGTTGTGGACAGGTGCTGGGCGGTTTGCATCCTCCTCTCTGCGGAACCACGAGAAGATGGCTGCCAACAACGCGACCACGACCAGCGACATCATGACGCCGTGCAGGCCATCCAGGAATGCTGGCTTGCTCAGGAAGGCCATGGCCCGGCTGGCAGTTTGGTGCTTCGTAACGCTGCCGGCTTCTATTTGCGCGATCAAAATGAACAGCATGCCGGAGATGTCGATGCCGAAGATCAGGCCGAGCGAGCGCATCATGTTGAGCAAGCCGCCCATCACACCGAGTTTGTCGCGCGGTGTCGCCGCCATGGTGGCGCGGTTGTTGGCTGGGGTGAACAGGCCCAGCCCGGCGCCCAGGATCGCCATCGCCACAATCAGCAACGCCGGGTCACGTGCGCTGGAGGTGGAGATCAGCATGAATGCTCCGGCCATCAGCATGCCTGAACCGGCCAGCGTGAGATTTCGCGCCCCGAATTGGTCGCAGGCGGCGCCGGCGAATGGCGCGAGCACGGCCATCGACGCCGGCACCGGCATCAGCAGGATGCCCGTCAGCAATGTGCTGTAGCCCAGCACCTGCTCGAAATAGAACGGCAGCAAGAACAGAATGGCGAACAGAGCGTAGTACGCCAGGAAGGCGGTGGCGTTGCCGGCAATCAGTGGGTAGCGCCGGAACAGCGAAAGATCGATCATCGGGCTCTTGGTCCGTCGCTCGATCATGACGAAGCCGAGGAGGCAGGCCATGCCGAACGCCAGTTCAACGAACACGATTGGCGAGCCCCAGCCGCGGGCCTCGGCGTGGTTCACGCCGATGGCAAGACTCATCAGTGCGGCGGCGAACAGGACGATACCGGGATAGTCGATCTTCGCGCGTCCGGCTGGCGGATGGTACCGCGGCAGAACGAAATGCGCTGCAACGCCCCCGACGATGCCGATCGGGACATTGACATAAAAAATGGACCTCCACCCGACCAATGCGACCAGCATGGCGCCAATGAACGGGCCGAGTGCCATGGCCGTGGCCTGCGTCGCCGCCTGGACGCCCAGCGCCCGGCCCAATTCCCTCGATCGAAAGACCTGCGTGATCAGGGCGACGGAATTGGCTTGCAGCAAAGCGGCGCCGATCGCTTGCAACCCGCGCGCGAAGATCAGGAACACCGCATCGGGCGCCAAGCCGCACAGGGCGGAACCGACGACGAAGATGCCAAATCCGATATTGTAAAGCAGGCTGCGGCCGTAGATGTCGGCCAAGCGTCCCACAATGGGCAGCGCAATCGCCAGGACAATCATGTAGGCGATAGATATCCACTCGACCAGTGACAGGCGGACGTCGAATTCATTCTTGATGGTTGGCAAGGCGATGTTCACGATGCTGATGTCGAGCGCCGACATCGTGGCGCCGACAAGGACTACCGTAAGCACCGCCCACTGCCATCGCTGGCGTGCGATCAGCCCTTCTCCCGCCGGCCGGTGTTTGAAGTTGGGAAAAGTGAGCAGCAAATGGTTCATGACGCGGACGGGTCTCTATGTGCTGGAACGTCGCACGACACATCGCACGCCGAGGCGGCTGCCGCCGGCGTTCCCTGCATCGCGTCTCGAGGCTTCTGATGGTGTATCAGTGTGGCAAAAAGGGGTGCGGTTTTCCGCGATCAACAAATCTGACCAAAAAGATATAGTCGGTTGCGGAATAATGGGCCATAGGAGCGGTTTCGCCGGAAGCCACCCGCCAGTGTTCCGGCACGTGCAAGGTCCGTAATCGAGCGGCCTTTGCCGCCATCGCACCGCGCGCTAGTTTCGCTGCCCGGCAGCAGCAAGGGAGACGGCATGGCCCAGCTCAGCGTAGCGGCGCGTCCGGCGCTGCCCGAGGATGCCGCGGATGCCGCGCTGGCCGGGCGGGTCTGGCGGCCGGATGTGCACGGTCCGTCGGTGGTGGCAATCCGGGACAACGCCGCATGGGACATCTCCCGCACATTCCCCACCATGCGTGACCTGTGCGAGAGCCCCGACCCGGCCGCGGCCCTCCGTGCGGCCAACGGCGAGTGCCTCGGCAACATCGGCGACGTCCTTGCCAACACGCCGCCCGAAACCCGTGATCCGGCGAAACCTCATTTGCTGGCACCGATCGACCTGCAAGCCGTCAAGGCGGCCGGCGTCACCTTCGCCATTTCGATGTTGGAACGCGTGATCGAGGAACGTGCCCGCGGCGACCTCCACGCTGCCTCGGCTATCCGCGCGGAGGTGCAGCGGCTGGTCGGCGACGACCTGGCGAAACTGCGGCCCGGGTCCCCGCAGGCGGCGCAACTGAAGCAGGTGCTGATCGCCCAGGGCGCCTGGAGCCAGTACCTGGAAGTCGGGATCGGTCCGGATGCCGAGATCTTCACCAAGTGCCAGCCGATGGCCTCGGTCGGTACCGCCACTGATGCGGGTATCCATCCAGCCTCCGCCTGGAACAATCCGGAGCCAGAGGTCGTGCTGGCGGTCTCTTCCGCAGGCCGCATCGTCGGTGCCACGCTGGGCAACGACGTGAACCTGCGCGATGTCGAGGGCCGCTCCGCGCTGCTGCTCGGCAAGGCGAAGGACAATACCGCCTCCTGCGCCGTCGGCCCCTTCCTGCGTCTGTTCGACGCCGGCTTCACGCTGGACGACATCCGCCACACCACAGTGACACTGCGCGTCGCCGGCGAGGACGGGTTCGTGCTGGAAGGCAGTTCCTCGATCGCGCAGATCAGCCGCGATCCGGCTGACCTGGTGGCGCAGATGGTGAACCCGCACCATCCCTACCCGGACGGCGCCGTGTTGTTCCTTGGCACCATGTTCGCCCCGGTGCAGGACCGCGATGCGCGCAGCCAGGGTTTCACTCACAAGACGGGCGACATCGTCACCATCACCGCGCCGACGCTAGGCCGGCTGGTGAACCGCATGCGCCCAACTGACCAATGCGAACCCTGGACGTTCGGGGCGGGAGCCCTGATGCGGAACCTCGCAATGCGGGGCCTGCTGCACTGAACCTGAAAATGCTGGACGCCGAGGATCCCGAGCTGGCAGCGCTGGCCGCACGCGCCGGCCTTCTGTACGTGCGTCAGCGCCTCGGGATGGAGCATGATTTCGAGGCGCGCGTGCGCGGCCACCGCACGCATTTCTTCCACATCGACAACTGGCACTCGCTGCACGGGCTAGTGCGCGGCAGCCTGCGGATCAGTGGGATGCTCGGTCGCGCCCGCCGCAATGCGCGACGCCTGGTGCTACGGCGGCATGACATCGTGTTGCCCCACCTGCCGACCGCCTTCGACGGCTTCACCGTGCTGCATCTGTCCGACCTGCACATCGACGCCGCACCGGATTTCCCCGCCGTGCTGATCGAGGCCGTGCGCGGCCTGGACTACGACCTGTGCGTGCTGACTGGCGATTATCGCGCCCTGAGTTACGGCCCGTTCGAGGCCACCCTCGCCGGATTGGCCACGCTGCGCCCGCACCTGAAAGGCAAGCCCTATGCCGTGCTGGGCAACCACGACACACTGCGGCTGGTGCCGGGCATGGAAGCGCTGGGCTACTGGATGCTGCTGAACGAATGGACCGCGATCCGCCGCGGCGACGCGGCTATCTACCTGGCGGGCATCGAGGACGCGCATTTCTACCGGCTGGACAACTTCCATCGCGCCGCAGAGGCGTTGCCGGACGATGGTGTGTCCATCCTGCTATCGCACACGCCGGAGCCGTACCGTCACGCCGCGCATGCCGGCTTCGACCTGATGCTGTGCGGCCACACCCATGGCGGACAGATCTGCCTGCCGAATGGCATGCCGCTGAAGACTTATGCCCGCCATGCCCGCCGTTTCGCTCGCGGCGCATGGCAGTACCACGATATGCGCGGCTACACCTCGACCGGCAGCGGTACTTCGCTCGTCGACGTGCGGTTGAACTGCCCGCCGGAGGTGACGCTGCACCAGTTGCGGTGTGCTGGGCCTTGAATTAACCCAACGGAAAGGGATATGCGGATAGAACCGTAGAGGCCGTGCCGCGGCCCTGACGCCTCAGACCGCCACCGGCGCCATAGGGGTCAGAGACGAGGGGCGTGGGTGCAGGAGGCGTTCGCCACCGAGAGGCTGCTGCCGCCGAATGGCAGGCGGGGGCGGCTGGCTGGTGCGTTTTGCCGAGATCGACCTTGGGATGACCGCTCCCCCAACCCTCAGTCGCCGCATCAGTATCTGCTTTCCGCTGTTTCCGTTTCCGTGCTTTGCCGCCCACAGTACCGGTAAGGAGCCTGACACGTGCATATTGCGATGATCGGCGGCGGCTATGTCGGCCTTGTCTCTGGCACCTGCTTCGCCGAGTTTAGCAACGATGTCGCCGTCGTGGAGGTGGACGCCGGCAAGCTTGCCTCGCTGCAGGAAGGCCGCATGCCGATCTACGAGCCCGGGCTGGACAAGCTGGTGGCGGAGAACATTGCCGCCGGCCGGCTCGCGTTCACCGGCAACCTGACCGAGGCCGTGCACGGCGCCGAGGCGGTGTTCGTCGCAGTCGGCACCCCCACCCGCCGCGGTGACGGCCATGCGGATCTCAGCTACGTCTATGCCGCCGCCGAACAAGTCGCGCGGGCGCTGACCGATTATGCGGTGATCATCACCAAGTCCACGGTCCCGGTCGGCACCGGCCGCCGCGTCGCGGAGATCATCCGCTCCGTCCGTCCCGACCTGGAATTCGACGTCGCCTCCAATCCCGAATTCCTGCGCGAGGGCAGCGCTATCGCCGATTTCATGCGGCCCGACCGGGTGGTGATCGGCACCGAGTCCGAACGGGCACGGGAAGTGCTGCGCCAACTCTACCGCCCGCTCTACCTGATCGAGGCGCCAATTGTATTCACCGGCATCGAGACGGCGGAGCTGACCAAATACGCCGCCAACGCCTTCCTGGCGATGAAGGTTACCTTCATCAACGAGATGGCGGACCTGTGCGAGAAGGTCGATGCCAACGTGCACGACGTGGCCCGCGGCATTGGGCTGGATGGTCGGATCGGCCGCAAGTTCCTGCATCCCGGGCCGGGCTATGGGGGCTCCTGCTTCCCCAAGGATACGTTGGCGCTCATGCGCACGGCGCTTGATTACGGCGCGCCGTCGCGGTTGGTGGAAGCGACGGTGGCGGTGAACGACGCCCGCAAATCCAGCATGGCCCGGCGGATCATCGATGCTTGCGGCGGCTCGGTGCGGGGGAAGACGATCGCCGTGCTCGGGCTTACCTTTAAGCCTGAGACCGACGACATGCGGGATTCACCGTCGATCTCGATCATCGCCCGGCTCGCGGGAGATGGCGCGGCGATCCGCGCCTTCGATCCGGCGGGGATGGAGCAAGCGCGTGCGGTGCTGCCGGGAGGGGTGGAGTACTGCCGCGATTCGCTCGATGCCGCGACCGCTGCTGATGCGCTGGTAGTGATCACCGAGTGGAACGAGTTTCGCGCACTGTCAGCGATGCGGCTGCGGCATGCAATGCGCGGACGCGTCCTGGTGGACCTGCGCAACATCTACGACCCGGCGGCGATGCGGAAGGCCGGATTCGCCTACCACTGCATCGGGCGGCCGTAGGCACAAGTCAGTCCGAGCTAGCGTGCAGGCGAATCGGAAAGAAAATCGACTGATTGCCGATCTGCGTGCAGAAGCAGTTCCCTTCACCTTATGCCGTGCGCCGGTGTCATCGACCGATATCCACGGCGAGGTCTGCAATCCGGCGCGCAGCACGTCGCGGGCTTCGTCGAGGAAGTCATCATGCTGTTCGGTCAGCAGCGATAGCGTGTGGTCAGCCCCGCCTGTCGGCGTGACACGGTGCTGGGCTATAATTCCGTCTCAGGCAGCCTCACGCTGATCGAGCCTCGCCCGGACGTCGGCGAGGTTCCACGGCAGCAGTTCATGGACCCGCTTGACCGGATGTTCTGCGATACGCTGCAGCACCTGGCGCAGGTAGTCCTCGGGATCGAGCATGTTCAGCTTTGCGGTCTCGGTCAGCGAGTAGACTGCTGCGAAGCCTTCTCCGCCCCGGAGGCGCGTCGGTTGGTCGAACGGTTTGAGTGGCACTACACGCCCAAACACGGCAGCTGGCTGGATCTGGCTGAATCCGAACTCAGCGTGTTGTCAGGTCAGTGTCTTGATCGACGCATTCCTGACAAGAAGACCCTGGTCGAGGAAGTCGCCGCCTGGGAGAACAGCCGCAACAAAACTCACACAAAGGCGGATTGGCAGTTCACCACCGACAACGCCCGCGTTAAGTTGAAGAGGCTGTACCCCTCAGTATGAGCGACTCGGGGTATCAGTACGGTTCGTTATCGGCATACCCAAATCGTATCGCTTCGCTTCTCAAACTTCAGCTGTCCATGCTCGAACAGTCAGGATCGCATCAGCGAAATCCTGGGGCGCTTCCCACGGCAGATTGTGGCCGCACTCCACAACGCGATGCTCGTAACGAGCAGTGAACATCGTGGCGTGGTTCGCAGTGCCACCCGGCTTGAGCGGGTCTTGCGTGCCATCGAAAGTGATCGTGGGAACGCCGATCCTGGGTTTTCCCGCCAAGCGATCTTCCAGCGATGCGAGAGCCGGGTCGCCTGCCGCCGTCCCGAAGCAGAAGCGATAGCAGTGAATCACCACATCGACGAAGTCCGGGTTGTCGAAGGAGGAAGCCGTCCTCTTGAAGGTGGCATCGTCGAACGTCCAGCCAGGCGACCACTGCTCCCAAAGGATGCGGCACAACTCACGACGATGCTGCGTCAGGCACTCGCGTCCGCGCTCCAACTGAAACAAATGCTGATACCAGAGCACCTGCTCCAAAGCCGGTGCGTAGGCGTGTCCAAGTCGCTCCACGTCGATCACGTCATAGCCGGCATATGAGACGAGGCCGGTCACGCGTTCTGACCACAGAGCTGATGCAACGCAGGACGCTAAGCCACCCCAGTCGTAGCCGGCCAGTATGGCGCGCTGTATGCCGAGAGCATCAAGCAGATCGATAAGGTCTTGGCCAAGCGCAGCCTGTTGCCCACTCCGCATCGTACCTTTGGACAGAAAGCGCGTGGGGCCGAAGCCGCGCAGATATGGCACGATCACACGTGCTCCCGCCTGTGCGAGACGCGGGATGACCTCATCATAGGCATGTACGTCATAGGGAAAGCCATGCGCTAAGATAATCGGCCAACCTGCGGCCGCGCCTTCATCGAGAAAGGCGATTTCCAAGACCGTCGTTTGAATGGTCTTCAGGGTCGGCATTCTTCCACCGCGTAAGGTAGCAAGTGCGGCCGTGCAACAGGGCCGCATCCAAGCTTTGTAATCACCATCTGGTTGATCGGCAAATGGTTCGCTCGCCTGCCGCATAAGGCGCAGTACGGTAACTGGTCGGCGCGCTGGGAGACGCATGGTGGCAAGACGCCCTGGTCCAGGCTATCCGGTCACGCTTGTGGTGACATCGAGGTCGCTGTTGCGTCCATCCTTGAAATATGGAAACCGCGCGACGGTCGAATGAATGCTCTTGATTGGCCCGCCATGGTCGCCCCACTGCACGACGACTTCGTTTCCGATATCGGACATCCCGACGTCGATGCATCCAAGCGACAAAAATTGTCGGAAGTGAGAACTATAAATAATGCCAGATGAGAAGCCGATTTGGCGTCCATCCTTAATAACATGATCGGCATGTGCCATTGGCCACCGCTGTGGCGCATAGGGAAGGTCGACCTGCTTGTAGGGCTCGCCTGGCCGGACCAGTGAAGCGTAGGTATCAAGCACGTCATCGGCATTCCAACACAAGGTGACGGTAGTGCGCTTCGGATTTACGATCTCGGCGGCCAGAGCGTCGCGTCCAACGAAGTCGTGATCGAACCTGGCCATGTTCTGCCATCTGACTTCGACCGGTGTGCGCATGCGCGCGCGCGTGTTGGTAGGATCAACCGATCCCGAGACCTGCCACCACCGCATCGTCTCCAGCCGCTCCGCGCCTGGGAATGCCGGTACAAAGGTCCAGGTTACCTGTGGGAAGCCACCCTCGATATGGTTGACGAGATAGGTGCCCCAGCCGAGCCGCTCGATGCCTAATTCCTGGCCTGCCTGGAATACGGCTTCATAGATTGCCGGACCTTCTTCGGCGGGGCCGTGCAACTCATATGCCAGGCCGCCGGTCATGCCGATACGCGCAATCTCGGTCCTGATGCCGTTGATTCTGGTGTTGCGGAAACGAAGGAACTTGACATCGCGCAGGTTTTCGCCGGTCGCCTTCTCGAGAACCTGCAATGACGTTGGTCCCGCGATCTGGAACAGATAATGGTCAAGCCGCTTGATCTCAACGTCGAACGGCACCTCGGGGCTGAAGAACAGTCCCGGCGGCCCACCGGCAAACGATTCGAAATGATCTTCGCTCTTGCATTCAATGATGCCATGTGCGGCAATCAAGCCGTCATCGGTGCACATCACACCGTGCTTCATGCTGCCGACCGGAAATCTCGCAAGGCTATTGATCAAGATGCTTTGCAAGTATCTCTTCGCCTCGGGGCCTTTGATCGAGATCGGGCCGCCGCGCGATAAACCTGCGTGTATGTAGCATCCGTTTCGCCAGGACAGACTCTCCTTTCGCCATCCGTTGAATGCCCATGCGCGGAAGGTCGTTGCTCCTGGGCGGAGATCGTATGCATGGTATAGGACGTGGTCGCCGTAAAAGGGATGCGCCAGTTTGGTGATGAAGCTCGGGTCCATCATCGGCTTCCTCCGAATTTGGGGGTCGGGCGGGACCGCCTGCCAACACGGGAAGTTCCGGGGGCGGCGCTCCACCTCTCCATGTTGTCACGACTATGGCTGGTGCGCGAAGGCCCTTGGGGGGCAGGAGGCAACGATATCCGCATTGCGACGGTCAAGCAATGCGCGACCAAAAGGAAAGGTCTCTACGCGGTTCCGGATGGGTGGCATATGCTGTGTATCGGCAGATAGCGCGGCGGTCCGTCAAATCCTACGCATTTCACCGGCTGCCCCTGCAACTTGCACTCTGGAACTATCGTCCGCTTCCTGCCGCAAGCCGCTGCTCACAATTATTCTGCCGCCGGCCTGGATTGGAATCGGGACCGGGGCCGCACCCAGTCAAAACTTCGGTGCAGACGTCCCGGTACCACGCGTCGCTGATTCCGCGGTGGAAACGGGAATTGGGCGCGCTGCCGGAGCCGCATATGTTCACCACGAAGCCAAGCGGTTGCACGGCTTCGTGGCTTCGTGGCTTCGTGGTGAAATCGCGCGGCGCAGCGGACCGCTGCCGGCGTCGGGAATGTCGCTCCTGTGCGAGGCCCGAGCCAGGGACGGATGCCGGGAAGGCACTGGTTGCAGAAAACGACCCCTAACAGGATTATTTTCTTGACATGGCGCCAACCGCGTGCTACGTAGCCGCCGTTCCCACAACAAAGTTCCGCCCATGACAACAGCACCGCTCACCGCCGGCCTCGCCTCCCAGCCCCACCAAGGGCTTGGTGCGCGCTTTGTGCGCCGGCTCGGCGGTGCGGTGCGCTCGATCGTGTCCGGCGGCATCACCCTCGCCGGCGGCCTGCGGCGGCCGGCCACGCCGATCCCCTCCCGCGACGCTCCCGACACCCCAAACCTGGAAGCTTCCGTCCCGCCCAGCCGGCCGCGCCGCGCGCCCGCCGCCGCGCCACTCCCGCAATCCCTGTCAGCCATGTGGCTCATGGGCGCGCACCGTCGCCGCCGCCGCCGAGGCCTCGCCGGCCGCGGCGACGCCACCTACTTGCCGGAGGTATATGCCGGCCTCAGCCCCGAAGCCCGCGCGTTCCTCACCACGCCGATGGAGGAATGCGATCCCGCCACGCTGGATCTGCTGTTTTCCACGTTTGCGCAGCACATCGCCGATGCGATGGCGAGTGGCTCGGGCTTCGCGGATCCGAAGGCACTGTTCGCCAAAGTGTGCGGCTGTTTTGACGCCGCGATCGACCACGCCGAGCCCAATGCTGCGCCGGCGGTGTCGCCGCAGGCTGTCACGGATGCAGCACCGGCCACGGCAACCGACGCAGCGCCGGAGGCGCTGGCGGACGCAGCCCCGGCCACCCCGACGGATGTAACGCCGGCCGCGCCAACGGACTCAGTGCCGGACGCGCTGCGCATGCCGGTGGCGCCAGTGCCAGAAGCCTTGTCGGCTGCGCCGGCGACGACGTTGCCGGACGAGCCTTTCGTATTGCCACCGGCACTCACCGAAGCACGCGCGGCATCGGTGCCCGGCAGCGACGCATTTTCCGACATAGCCCCATGGGCTGCCATGCCAGACGGCACGGGCCTGCCGACACCGGATTTCCACCGCCAATCATTCCGACTTTGTAGCAGAACATCCTGCCACGGCGGCCGATCGCCGTCTCACCACAGCCGCACGGTCTTCGGCGGCTGCCGACCTTTTCTCCGCCGCGGTTCGCGCCACGGGCCCCAAAATCCGCCGACGCGGCGCCTGTGCTACGCCGCCTGCGCCGGCCCGCCCACCGGGTCAGGCTCTAAACCAAGCGCGTGATCTGGCGCGCCGACTTGCGAGACATCAACGGGACCACCGCGCGGCGGTCCCGCCATCCTGATTTGTGCCAGGTCAACCGCTGTGCCGCTCCGTGATCCTCCGCGCCCTCCGTGTTAAAAGCTTGCAGCAGAACAAATCACACCGGCCTTGGACCGCTCCCCGGGCGGCGATAACCCCGGGAACGTTCGGAACCACGCGCAGCATGCCCACCATCCCGCGCCTCTATGTCCCGGCCGACCTCACCCCCGGCGCGACCATCGCCGGCACAACGTCGCAGGCCCACTACCTCGGCACGGTGCTGCGCTGCCAGCCGGGTGCCCCCGTCCACCTGTTCAACGGCCGCGACGGCGAGTGGCAGGCGCACATCGCCGCCCTGCTCCGCGACCGGCTCTGCCTGACCGTCGAGACCCAACGCCGCCCGCAGCAGCCCGAGCCCGACCTGTGGCTCGTGTTCGCATTATTGAAGCGCGACGCCACCGACCTCGTGGTGCAGAAAGCCACCGAGCTCGGCGTGTCGGCGCTGCATCCCGTCCTCACCGAACGCACCAACGCCGCCCGTACCAATCCTGACCGCCTGATCGCCATCGCCACCGAGGCCGCCGAACAATGCGAGCGCCTCACCGTCCCGCTGATCCGCCCCCCGCGCCGCCTGTCCGATCTGCTTGCCGGCTGGCCTCTCGGTCGCCCGCTCTTCGCCGCCACGGAACGCGCCATCGATGCCGTCCCGCTGCGCGCAACGACCACTCCCGCCGCCCTGCTGATCGGCCCGGAAGGTGGCTTTGCTCCGAGCGAGCTTGAAGCGATGCCCCGGCATCCCTTTGTTACACCCGTAAGCCTCGGCCCTCGCATCTTGCGGGCGGAAACGGCTTGCGTCGCCGGGCTGGCCCTGTTGCAGGCTCCTCTCTGCGGCTAGAACACTGGTCCTGAAACCCGACACGTCCTGGGAAGCCGCATGTCCAATCCCGGAGAGAGTGACGCGACTCCGATCACTTCCATCCGCCAGCTTGCTGATCATATCGCGGCGGGCTGCAAGCCACGCGGCGCCTGGCGGATCGGCACCGAGCATGAGAAGTTCGGCTTCCGCAAGGATGACCTGGCACCGCCCCCCTATCTGCCGGGCGGCAACCAGCCGGGCGCGATCCGCGACCTGCTGACCGGAATGCTGCGCTACGGCGGCACCCCCATCGCCGACCACGGCAACACCATCGGCCTGAAGCAGGGCGGTGCGGCGGTGTCGCTGGAACCGGCCGGGCAGCTCGAGCTGTCCGGCGCGCCGCTGGAGACGCTGCACGAGGTCAAGGCCGAGATGGACGCGCATTTCGACCAGGTGCGCGCCGTGTCCCGGGATCTGCGGATGGGCTTCGCGCCGCTCGGGTTCCATCCGCTCGCCAGGCGCACCGACATGCCATGGATGCCGAAAGGCCGCTACGCCATCATGCGCCGCTACATGGAGAAGGTAGGCAGCCTCGGCCTGGACATGATGACGCGTACCTGTACCGTGCAGGTGAACCTGGACTACGCCTCCGAAGCCGACATGGTGCGCAAGCTGCGCGTTGCGCTGCTGCTGCAGCCCCTGGCCACCGCATTGTTCGCCAACTCACCCTTCACCGAGGGCCGCCCGAACGGCTTCCTGTCCTATCGCGCCCAGGTCTGGACCGATACCGACAACGACCGCTCCGGCATCCCGGCGGTGATGTTCGAGGACGGCTTCGGCTTCGAGCGCTACGCCGAGTGGCTGGTGGACCAGGTGCCGATGTACTTCGTCTATCGCGACGGCACCTACGTCGACGTCGCCGGCAGCCGCTTCCGCGACTTCATGGACGGCCGCCTGCCCGCCCTCGCGGGCACCCAGGCCACGGTCGGCGATTTCGCGGACCACATGACCACCGTGTTCACCGACGTCCGCCTGAAGCAGTTCCTGGAGATGCGCGGGGCCGACGCCGGACGGCCCGATATGATGCTGGCGCAGTCGGCGTTGTGGGTCGGCTTGCTGTACGACGACTCGGCCCTGGCCGCCGCCGACTCGCTGCTACGCGGTGCCGGCTGGAAAGATGCGGTGACAATGCGTCCATCGGTTCCCCGCCAGGGCCTCGCCGCGAAAGTGCCTTTTCGAGGCGGCGACCTGCGCGACCTTGCCCGCGACGTGGTGGCCATCGCCGTGGACGGCCTGCGTTCCCGCGCCCGCCGCGATCCCAAAGGTTGGGATGAATCTGTCTTTCTCGCGCCTTTGCAGGCGATTGCGGACGGTGCACCGACCCAGGCCGAGCACTGGCTGGCCCGCTACGAAGGGCCGTGGGCCAGCGATGTGCGTAAAATTTTCGGCGAAGCGGCGATATGAAAGGTTAACATAAGCCTTGGCGTGCTTATCCAATTTGCGATACAAGCGAGACGGTGTTGATGATGCGATGATGGCAGGCACGACAACAAGGCTCCCTGGCGCTGCCTTGCAGTCCGGTCCATCGGGGCAGGTGGTGCTGCGCCTGCGTCTGATCGGACAGATGGAAGCCTGGACGATCACCAGCGAAAACGTCCTGCCGGCCGGACGCAAGACGCGCGCCTTGCTGGCCGTAGTGGCACTGTCCACCCCGCGGCCCGCTTTGCGCGGCCGTCTCGCGGAACTGCTCTGGAGCCGCCGGCCGGAGGAGCAGGCGCGGGCTTCGCTGCGGCAGGAAATTCACCGGCTGCTGGAGACGCTCACGCCGGCAGGCGGCGAGATCATGCAGGTCACGCGCGACCACCTGTCGCTGAAACCCGGCGCCGTCTGGGTGGACGTGGACGAAGTCATGCGGGCCACCACCGACCAGCCTGCCTCCCTGTCGCTGCTCGACGGCGACCTGCTGGAGGACCTGGACGGTATCGATCCGACCTTCGACGCCTGGCTGACCACCGAGCGCGAGCGCCTGCGTGACCGTGCCCGCAACGTCGCCGAGGCGCTGCTGCGCGAATCGAGCGAACCCGAGGCGGCCATTCCGGCGGCGCAACGCCTGCTGCAGATCGACCGGGCACATGAGGGCGCGTGGCGCGCGCTGATGCGGGCGCATGTCGCCCGCGGCGAGCGCGGCATGGCGATCCAGGCCTATGACCGATGCCGCGCCGTGCTGGCGGACCTGCTGGACGCCGCGCCGTCACAGGAAACCCAGCGGCTGCTGGCAGAAATCCGCGGTCCCTACGGCAGCCGCGTGCCGGTCCGCGCCGCGCCGCATCACCCACCCTCCAACGCCGCGCCGCCCCCGACGCTGCTCGAGGACGATCTGGCGGACGACGAGCCAGTGCCGGTGCTGGAACCGCGGGCCGATAACCGGGCGTCCCGTGGCGGTGCGCATGTCGGCGTGATGCCGTTCCAGTTCCCCGGCGGCACCGACGAGGAAGCGCATCTCGCCCCCGGACTGGCCGAGGAAATCACCACCGCGCTTTCGCGGTTCCGCTGGATGTTCGTTGTCGCCTCCAGTTCGCTGGCCCGTTTCGCTACCGAGACACGCGACGAGCATGCGATCCGCCGCACGTTCGGCATCGACTTCCTGGTTGACGGCTCGATCCAGCGCTCGCGCAACCGGTTGCGCATCACGGTCCGCCTGTTGGACCTGCGGGCCGGCAACCAGGTCGTCTGGGCGCGCCGCTTCGACCGCCAGACCAACGACCTGCTGACGTTGCAGGACGAGATCGCCGCGGAAGTGGTGGCGCAGATCGATCCGGAGATCCTGCTGATCGAGGCGCGCCGCAGTGCCTCGCGGCCACCCGTCGACGCCACGGCCTATGACCTCGTGCTGCGCGCCATTCCTCTGATTGGCCGCCTGGAGCGGGCACAATTCATACTGGCCGGCGACTATCTCGCCCGGGCGATCGAGCTTGAGCCGGATTACGCCTCCGCCCATGCCTGGTACGCCTATTGGAACGCGTTCCTGGTGGGCCAGACCTGGGCGGAGGAGCCGCGCACGGTCATGGAGCGCGCCGGCCAACTCGCGGAACGTGCCATCGTTCTCGATCCGTTCGATGCGAGGGCAATGACCATCGCCGGACACGTGCGGGCCTATCTGCATCGCCGGCTGCGCGAGGCGATCACCCTGCACGAACGCGCTTTGTCGCTCAATCCCAATCTGTCGATGGCCTGGGCGCTGTCGGCCTGCGCCTACGCCTACCTGGGCGACCCGGATGAAGCCGAACGTCGCAACAACCGTTACAAGAAGCTGTCGCCGTTCGACCCGCACGCCTTCTTCTACGACACCTTCTTCATCTACATCCACCTGCTACGGCGCGACTTCGAATTGGCAGTGGTCGCCGGTCGCGCCGTCAGCGAGATGAACCCGTCCTTCTCCGCAAGCCATCGGCTCTACCTCGCGGCGCTTGGCCATACCGGCCGGCTGCAGGAGGCGGTGGTGGTTCGCGGCCGGCTGCTCGCGCTGGAGCCGGACTTCACCATCGAACGCTTTCTCGCGACATCGCCGCTGGAGCGCGAGACCGATCGCGAGCTGATCGCACAGGGGCTGCGGCTGGCCGGAATTTCGGAACGCGATGCCGATGCCATGATACCGGTCGGTGCGGACGCACGGATAGTATCATGATCCGGCAACCACTGAGGCCGTGTGGCAATCGCTGGGTCAGTCGCTTGGCTTAGCCCCTTCGCTCGCGCGGCGCTTGCGCGCTGCCGACGCGTACTGACCCCGCGGCCGGACCTCCTGCACATGCGGCCGGACCACGGTGTCGTAGTAGTCGTCCCAATCCTCGGGCGTAAGCTGCGTCAACTGCGGCACCAGTTCGTAGTTGTTCAGCGTGGCGTCCTCGTATGCCTGGCGCGGCAGCGGCTGCACCTGCAGCAAGGGAAAGTCCGCATGGAAATTGATCGGCACATCGGTTTTGGTCAGGCGGATGTTGGTCAGCAGGGGGCCGAACCAGCGATCGGTCTCGATGATTCCCTCGAACGGCTCGTAACCACCGCGGCGGGGAACGTTGGCCGGCGCCCGCACCAGCAGGCTCCAGCCTGGGGCGGTGCGCGCGACGATGCCGGTCCACAGTTGCACCAGACCGGACTCCTGCAGCGAGACGAGGAAAGGTGGGCTGTACTCCTTGATCTCCGCCGGAGCGACGGAATCGAACACGTCGCGGAAGCCGGGGAACTGCGCGGAAGTGAGCGGCATCCAGTCGGGCGCACCATCGAATTTCCAGATGATGTCGTGTCCGTCCCATTGCAGGCTGAAGTTGATGGGTGGGAAGATGTAATAGCCAAACCCAGAGGCGCTGGTGGAAGGTTCGCAATAGCGGAACGCTCGCGTGGGCAACGATCCTGCTCCGGATCGGTCGGCACGCTGCGGCAGGCGGCCAGAGGGTATCAGCCGATGAAATACGACCAACGGCGACTGGCGCGGCGCGGCTTGTTGGCTCTCGGAAGCGGTGGCGACGGGGGCGGACACGGCTGACTTTCCTCGGCTGAATTTGCGCAACAGCGAACGCCGGGCAGGTAGGCCTGCCCGGCGCGCCATCCTAGCAGAGTCGGGTAGACGGGTGGAGCGCTTTCGAATTCAGCGACGAGTTGCCAGCGCGGGAGCGCAGGCGCCGAGGCGGACCTTGCCGGCATCTGCGGTGCTGAGGGTCGGTGCGCAGGCGCCGAGACGGACCTTGCCGGCGTCGGCGGTGCTGAGGGTCGGAGCGCAGGCGCCGAGACGGACCTTGCCGGCGTCGGCGGTGGCGAGGGTCGGCGCGCAGGCGCCGAGGCGGACCTTGCCGGCGTCGGCGGTGCTCAGGGTCGGAGCGCAGGCGCCGAGACGGACCTTGCCGGCATCGGCGGTGCTGAGGGTCGGAGCGCAGGCGCCGAGACGGACCTTGCCGGCGTCGGCGGTGGCGAGGGTCGGTGCGCAGGCGCCAAGGCGGACCTTGCCGGCATCGGCGGTGCTGAGGGTCGGTGCGCAGGCGCCGAGACGGACCTTGCCGGCGTCGGCGGTGGCGAGGGTCGGCGCGCAGGCGCCGAGACGGACCTTGCCGGCGTCGGCGGTGCTGAGGGTCGGGGCGCAGGCGCCGAGACGGACCTTGCCGGCGTCGGCGGTGCGAGGGTCGGAGCGCAGGCGCCGAGACGGACCTTGCCGGCGTCGGCGGTGGCGAGGGTCGGGGCGCAGGCGCCGAGGCGGACCTTGCCGGCGTCGGCGGTGCTGAGGGTCGGTGCGCAGGCGCCGAGGCGGACCTTGCCGGCGTCGGCGGTGCGAGGGTCGGAGCGCAGGCGCCGAGACGGACCTTGCCGGCGTCGGCGGTGCTGAGGGTCGGTGCGCAGGCGCCGAGGCGGACCTTGCCGGCGTCGGCGGTGCTGAGGGTCGGAGCGCAGGCGCCGAGACGGACCTTGCCGGCGTCGGCGGTGGCGAGGGTCGGAGCGCAGGCGCCGATGCGGACCTTGCCGGCATCGGCGGTGGCGAGGGTCGGTGCGCAGGCGCCGAGACGGACCTTGCCGGCGTCGGCGGTGCTGAGGGTCGGAGCGCAGGCGCCGAGACGGACCTTGCCGGCGTCGGCGGTGGCGAGGGTCGGTGCGCAGGCGCCGAGGCGGACCTTGCCGGCATCGGCGGTGCTGAGGGTCGGAGCGCAGGCGCCGAGACGGACCTTGCCGGCGTCGGCGGTGCGAGGGTCGGAGCGCAGGCGCCGAGACGGACCTTGCCGGCATCGGCGGTGCTGAGGGTCGGAGCGCAGGCGCCGAGACGGACCTTGCCGGCGTCGGCGGTGGCGAGGGTCGGTGCGCAGGCGCCAAGGCGGACCTTGCCGGCATCGGCGGTGCTCAGGGTCGGAGCACACGCACCGAGGCGGACCTTGCCGGCATCGGCGGTGGCGAGGGTCGGCGCGCAGGCGCCGAGGCGCACCTTGCCGGCGTCGGCGGTGCTCAGGGTCGGAGCGCAGGCGCCGAGACGGACCTTGCCGGCATCGGCGGTGCTGAGGGTCGGAGCGCAGGCGCCGAGACGGACCTTGCCGGCGTCGGCGGTGGCGAGGGTCGGTGCGCAGGCGCCAAGGCGGACCTTGCCGGCATCGGCGGTGCTCAGGGTCGGAGCACACGCACCGAGGCGGACCTTGCCGGCATCGGCGGTGGCGAGGGTCGGCGCGCAGGCGCCGAGGCGCACCTTGCCGGCGTCGGCGGTGCTCAGGGTCGGAGCACACGCACCGAGGCGGACCTTGCCGGCATCGGCGGTGGCGAGGGTCGGCGCGCAGGCGCCGAGGCGCACCTTGCCGGCGTCGGCGGTGGCGAGGGTCGGCGCGCAGGCGCCGAGGCGGACCTTGCCGGCGTCGCCGGTGGCGAGGGTCGGAGCGCAGGCGCCGAGGCGCACGGTGCCGGTATCAGTGGTGTCAGTGGAGCGCGAGAGCAGCATGGGTCGGACCCTTCCTTCGAGTGTCTCAGTTGCGGTTCGACGCGAGGCAGTCGATCTTCCGACAGCGGCTATGTCTCGCATCGTCATTGATACGATGATTCCAGATTGAGGATTTTTTATCGTTGATTTGACGTTACCTTGCCGTCAATTCGTGAAACCGCTCAAAGCGGGACGAATGTGGCGCTTTGATACCCGCAGAAGCGTGCCTTTTGGCAATAATCCGTTACGATAATTGAGACGAATCGCACCCCGCCGGCTAACGTGAAAGTTATTTCCCCCGATCCCAACTTTCGATCGGATTTCACACAACGACCTGCGGCCCAAATTCGTCCACCGCCGGCCGGCATCCCCTTTGTAATGTGCTAATGACGGGGTCATCAGGCTGGCACGCCCGATCGGGGCGCCTTATGCCGGGCGCCGCCCCCCATTTGCGCCCCCTGTCGGCCGTTAACTGCCGGGAGATCAGCCTCGATGACGAACGAAACCAAGATCATCGCCTGGCTGGCGGAGCAGCAGCCCGCGATGCTCGCGATGCTGCGTGAAATGGTCGATATCGACAGCGGCAGTTACAACAAACCCGGGATCGACGCGGTCGGCGCGGTGGTCCAGCGCTTCATGGCGGGCCACCACATTCCGGTGGAGACGCTGCCTCAGCGCAACCACGGTGACTGCCTGCGCGCCGCCGTGTCCTGGGACGGGCCGGCGGGCAATGCCGGCGGCAACATCGTGCTGATGGGCCATCGCGACACGGTGTTCCCCGACGGCGAGGCCGCCCGCCGCCCATTCACCATCCGTGACGGCATCGCCTATGGCCCCGGCGTCGCCGACATGAAGGCGGGACTGGTGATGAACTGCTTCGTCCTCGCCGCCTTCGCCAAATTCGGCGGCACCCCCGCCCCCCTGCTCGGGCTATTCACCGGTGACGAGGAAATCGGCAGTCCCGAAGGCCGCGCGGTGATCGAGGCCGAGGCCCGCCGAGCCCGCGTCGTGTTCAACAGCGAGCCGGGCCGCGTGTCCGGCAATGTCGTCACCGGGCGCAAGGGCGGCGTGTTCATGGGATTCCGAATCACCGGCCGCGCGGCCCACTCGGGCGCCAACTTCGCCGATGGGATCAGCGCCATCGAGGAGTTGGCGCGCAAGGTACAAGCGATCCACGCACTGACCGATTTGGCCCGCGGCATCACGTTGAACGTCGGCCTGGTCCGCGGCGGCCAGAGCGTGAATACCGTCGCGCCCTGGGCGGAGGGCGAGATCGACCTTCGCTATATAGATGCGGCAGACCGGGACGACGTGATGGCGCGGATCGGCGGTATTGTCGAACGCAGCTTCCTCCCCGGCACCCGCGCCGAACTGACCGTGAAAGGCGAGTTCCTGCCGCTGAACCAGACCCCGACGTCTCGTAAGCTGTTCGAAACCTATGTGGCGGCGGCGGCCGATACCGGCTTCGCCACCGATGGCGAGTTCACAGGCGGCTGCGCGGATTCCGGCTTCACCGCCGCGGTGGGGGCGCCGACCCTGTGCGCGGTCGGTCCGGTCGGAGGGAAGGCGCACAGCCCGGACGAGTTTCTGCGGATCGACAGCCTGGTGCCGCGTGCCCAGGCCTGCGCGCGAGCCATCCTGCGCCTGGGGCAGGTGGGGCTGTAGGGGGGCGGCAGCCGCTCGACCGACGACTGGCTGCCCGCCTACAAGCAGCCGCCCGCCTTCACCTTGCGCACCACCGACGCCGGAAACTGCGCCAGCTTTTCCGCTGGACGCAGCGGTCGCCGGACCAGCTCGCCGCCGCAGTTCGGGCAGCGCCCGCGCAGCACGCCGTCGGCGCAATCCACGCAGAACGTGCATTCAAAAGAGCAAATGCGCGCCGCCAGGCTGTCAGGCGGCAGGTCGCGGTCGCAGCATTCGCAGTTCGGACGTAGTTCCAGCATGCTCCTCGCTCCCCACGCAGTGTCCGCCGCGCTCGCGGTCCCAGCGCTGCTCTTCCCACACCGGCTGAATACCCTATCATCGATCGCACCAAAGCCAACAACGCAACGACCCGGCCGGAAGGCAGCAGAACCTTCGCCCGGCGGAGGAAAGCGCATGTTCGAACGCCTCGACCAGGCCCGGTCGCTGACCGGTAACCAGCTCAAGATCGTCACCGCCGCCATCATCGGCGATATGCTGGAATTCTTCGACTATTTCCTGATCGGCTTCGTGCTCGCCTTCATCATCAAGCCGTGGGGGCTGACCTTCGGACAGTCGGCGATCATCCTGCTGTCGTCCGGCATCGGCGCCATCCTGGGCGCCTTCATCTGGGGCCGCATCGCCGACGTGGTCGGCCGCCGCCGGGTCTTCGTCGGCACCGTCATCAACTTCTCCATCGCCACCGGGATCCTGGCGTTCACCCCGGATCATGGGTGGATCTACCTCACCGTGTTCCGCTTTTTTGTCGGTTTCGGCGTGGGCGGACTTTACTGCGTGGACCTGCCGCTGGTGCAGGAGTTCGTACCCAGCCGCATGCGCGGCTTCATCGGCGGCATCGTCACCGTGTTCATCCCGCTCGGCGTGATGATCGCCTCGGCGCTAGGCGCTTTCCTGGCGCCGGAGATCGGCTGGCGTGGTTTGTTCGTTGTCGGCCTGGCGCCCGCCCTGTTCACGCTGGTGATCCGCGCCTGGGTGCCGGAATCGCCGCACTGGCTGCTGTCCCAAGGCCGGCCGGAGGAAGCACGCCGCTCGGTCGCCTGGGCACTGCAGGTGCCGCCGGAATCGCTGCCGCTCCCCCCCGCAGAGCCTGCGCCGCCACCCACCGCATGGACCGATCTGTTCAAGTACCCGCGCAGCCTCGCGGTTTCCTGGATGGCGAGCATCGGCGCGCAGACCGCCGGCTATGGCGTCATCCTGTGGGGACCAACACTGTTCGTGCTGCAACTCGGCGTAACGCCCGCCCATGCTGCGGCCATGTTCATCTGGATCACCGCCGCCGGCATCATAGGCCGGGTCGACGTTCTCCCTGCTGGCGGAGGCCATCGGCCGGCGCATCAGCGGCATCCTGGTCGGCTTCGGCGGTGCGATATGCATCGCCGCGGCGGGGTTGCTGCACAACGACATCGTGGGCGGCGTCTCGCTGTTCTGGCTGTTCATCGTGCTCGGCGATTTCTTCTATGACGGCGGCTTCGCCATCATCGGACCTGTACTCGGCCGAAGTGTGGCCAACGCGGCTGCGCACCACCGGTATGGGCTCGGCATACGGCTTCGGCGGCATCGGCAAGATTATCGGCCCGCTGGGCTTGGCACTGATCGTCGGTTCGTCCAACGTGGTGAAGCCGGATGTGACGGTCGCTGCCATTCCGGCCTCTTTTCTGTTCTTGGCCGCATGGCTGGTGGTATGCGGCCTGGGGTTCGCGATATTCGGATTCGAGACCCGGCACCGCTCGATCGCGGAGCTCGACGAGGGCTATGCCGAACCGGTTCCGGGAGAGGTGCGCGTGACGTCAGGAGCACGACGGTAATGGATGCGACGGCCAGCGAGGACACCGACTTCATTGCCCGTATCGGCGCGCTGGCACCGGAAATCGCCGCCGCGTCGGACGAGATCGAGGAACGCCGCGAGCTGCCGCCCTGGCTGCTGGACAAGCTGCGCGACGGCCGCTTCTTCCGCATGCTGCAGCCGCGCTCGATCGGCGGCGCGGAGCTGCGGCCGGTGTCGTTCGCGACGGTGACCGAGGCAATCGCCGCGGCGGATGCCTCCACTGCCTGGTGCGTATGCCAGAACAACGGGTGCTCCATGTCCGCGGCCTATCTGGCGCCGGAGGTGGCGCGCGAGATCTTCGGCCCCTCCACCGGCATCCTCGCCTGGGGTCCGCCCGGCGCGCCGTTCGAGGCGCAACCGGTCGAGGGCGGCTATCGCATCAGCGGCAAGTGGCGCTTCGCCAGCGGCAGTCACCATGCGACATGGCTCGGCGCGCACATGCGCGTGGCGGGGACCGGCCCAGGGGCAGGCAAAGTGCGCACCATGCTATTCCCCAAGTCGCAGGTGACGATGCACGACATCTGGCACGTCGTCGGCTTGCGCGGCACCGGCAGCGACGAATACGTGGTGGAGAACGTCTTCGTGCCGCAGCATCATTCGATGGATCGCGACGGCACGGCCGAGCGGCGGGAAGACGGGCCGCTCTATCGCTTCACCAGCAACCAGTTGTACTCGTGCGGGTTCGGCGGCGTCGGGCTGGGCATCGCGCGCGCTACCATTGATGCGTTCTATGACCTGCCGGCGACCAAGACGTCGCGCGGCGCGGCAAAGCCGATGCGCGAAAACAACGTTGTGCAATCGCAGGTGGCGCAGTGCGAGGCACGCTGGCGCTCGGCCCGCGCGTTCCTGCACGGGGTGTGGACGCAAGCCTGGGACCATGTGCTGGAAACCGGAGAGCAGACGACGGAGGATCGGGCGATGATCCGGCTGGCGTCGACCTGGGCGATCCAGCAGTCGCGCGAGGTCGTGAACACGCTGTACCATGCCGCCGGCTCGGTCGCGATCTTCGAGGACCACCCGTTCGAGCGCCGCCTGCGCGACATCCACACGGTCGCGCAGCAGTCGCAGGGACGGCAGCTTCACTATGAGACGGTCGGGCAGATCCTGCTGGGGATGCCGGCGGAGAATCAGTTTTGAGGGACATGGAGGAACACGCCAGATGCCTGCACAATCACTGAACCACTACACGATCCGGGTCCGCGACCTGGAGGCGACGAAGAGTTTCTACACCGACGTTGTCGGCCTGGCGGTCGGCGACCGGCCGCCGCTGAATTTTCCGGGGTATTGGCTGTATTGCGGCGGCGTTCCGACCGTGCACCTGATCGGCTACCGCGCCGAGGACCCAGAAATCAAAGATGCCGCTGCGGACCCCGCCAAGACCGGCCGCCTGGACCACATCGCCTTCGCCTGCGAGGGGCTGAAGGACATGAAGGCGAACCTCGAGAACCACAGCATCAAATACGATGAGCGGGTGCTGCCGCGGCTGAACATGACGCAGTTGTTCTACTACGATCCGGACGGCATCGCGGTGGAGTGCAACTTCGCGGCGCATGAGACCGAGGGGCGGCAGGGCGCGGGGTACTGACCGCGCAGAAAGCCGGCGGGGGACACCAAGCCGGCGGCGGACACCGGGCAGGCAGCGGAAACGATCGAGGTATCGATCGGAATACGCTGCTAAGCTTTTCGTGGATTACACCGCCCGTTCGACGATCAGCTTCTTGATCTCCGCGATCGCCTTCGCGGGGTTCAAATTCTTCGGACAGGTGTCGGTGCAGTTCATGATCGTGTGGCAGCGATACAGCTTGAACGGGTCTTCCAGTTCATCCAGCCGCTCGCCGGTATGCTCGTCCCGCGAATCGGCGATCCAGCGATACGCCTGCAGCAGGATGGCCGGACCCAGGTAGCGGTCGCCGTTCCACCAATAGCTGGGGCAGCTCGTGGAGCAGCAGAAGCACAGGATGCACTCCCACAGCCCGTCCAGCTTGGCGCGTTCCTCGCGGCTTTGCAGGCGTTCGCCGTCGGGCGGCGGCGGCGAATCGGACTTCAGCCACGGCTCGATGCTGCGGTATTGCGCGTAGGCCAGCGACAGGTCGGCCACCAGGTCCTTCACCACCGGCATGTGCGGCAGCGGGTTGATGCCCACCGCGCCCTTTACCTCCGCGATCGGCCTCAGGCAGGCCAGCGTGTTGCTGCCGTCGATGTTCATGGCGCAGGAGCCGCAGATGCCCTCCCGGCAGGAACGGCGGAAGGTCAGCGTCGGATCGATCTCGTTCTTGATCTTGATCAGCGCGTCCAGGACCATCGGGCCGCAGGCGTCCAGGTCGACCTCATAGGTGTCGGTCTGTGGGTTCTTTCCGTCGTCGGGGTTCCAGCGATAGATGCGGAATTCGCGCAGGCGCTTCGCACCGGCGGGTGCCCTCCAGGTCTTGCCCGGCGTGATGCGGCTGTTGCGGGGAAGGGCGAATTCAACCATCGCGTGATGTCCTGCGAAGGGGGGACAAAGGACTCCCCCTCCCCTTGTGGGAGGGGGCTCGGGGAGTGGTCGAACGATGAGTCGCTTCTCCGACCTCTCCCCCCATCCCGCTCCCACGAGCGGAGGGGGAGTATTTTCAATACACGCGCCTCTTTGGCGGGATCGACGACACCTCATTCGTCAGCGTCTGCAACTTCACCGGCCGGTAGTCCAGCGCGACGTCACCGCGGTCGTTGCACCAGGCCAGCGTGTGCTTCATCCAGTGGACGTCGTCGCGTTCCGGGTAGTCGTCGTGCGCGTGGGCGCCGCGGCTTTCGTGGCGGGCCTCGGCGCCCACCATCGTCACCATCGCGTTCCCCATCAAATTATGCAGCTCCAGTGCCTCCATCAGGTCACTGTTCCAGATCAGGCTGCGGTCGGACACCGACATGTCCTCCAGCCCGCGCCACACCCGCTGCATCTCCTTCACACCGTCGGCCAGCGTCTTGCTGTTGCGGAACACCGCGGCATGGCTCTGCATGGTCTTCTGCATGTCCAGCCGCAAATCGGCGACCCGCGTGCCGCCCCTGGCGTGGCGCGCGCGATCGAAGCGGTCCAGCGATGTTTCCCCGGCTTTCGGCGGCAGCGTCGGCTGCGACGCATCGGGTTTGATCAGCTCGGCGGCGCGCAACGCGGCGGCGCGGCCGAACACCACGATATCGAGCAAGGAATTGCAGCCGAGACGGTTGGCGCCGTGGATGGACACGCAAGCGCCCTCGCCGATCGCCATCAGCCCGGACGCCACCGCATCCGGATTGTCGCGGGTCGGGCGCAGCGCCTCGGCACGATGGTTGGTCGGCACGCCGCCCATGTTGTAGTGCACGGTCGGCAGCACCGGGATCGGCTCCTTGGTGACATCGACCCCGGCGAACACCTTCGCGGTTTCGGAGATACCGGGCAGCCGCTCATACAGCAGCTCGGCGCCGAGATGCTCCAGGTGCAGCATGATGTAGTTCTTGTCCGGCCCGCAGCCGCGGCCTTCGTTGATCTCGATCGTCATCGAGCGCGACACCACGTCGCGCGACGCCAGGTCCTTCGCCGACGGCGCATAGCGCTCCATGAAGCGCTCGCCTTCGGAGTTGGTCATGTAGCCGCCCTCGCCACGGGCGCCTTCGGTGATCAGGCAGCCGGCGGGGAAGATGCCGGTGGGGTGGAACTGCACGAACTCCATGTCCTGGCACGGCAGGCCGGCCCGCAGCACCATGCCGTTGCCGTCGCCGGTGCAGGTGTGGGCCGAGGTGCAGGACAGGAAGGTGCGGCCATAACCACCGGTCGCCAGCACTACAAGCTGGGCGCGGAACCTGTGGATCGAGCCGTCGTCCAGGTTCCACGCGGTGACGCCGCGGCAGACGCCATCCTCGTCCATGATCAGGTCGAGGGCAAAATATTCGACGAAGAACTCCACGTCGTGGTGCAGGCTCTGCTGATACAGCGTGTGCAGGATGGCGTGGCCGGTGCGGTCGGCGGCAGCACAGGCGCGCATCGCCGGGGGACCGTCGCCGAACTTGGTCATGTGACCGCCGAACGGACGCTGGTAGATCTTGCCCGCCTCGGTGCGGCTGAACGGCACGCCAAAATGCTCCAGCTCGTAGACCGCGCTGACCGCCTCGCGGCACATGTATTCGATGGCGTCCTGGTCGCCGAGCCAGTCCGACCCTTTCACGGTGTCGTACATGTGCCAGCGCCAGTCGTCGTCCCCCATGTTGCCCAGCGTGGCGGCGACACCGCCCTGGGCGGCGACGGTGTGGCTGCGCGTCGGGAACACCTTGGTGATGCAGGCGGTCTTCAACCCCGCCTGGCCCATGCCGAAGGTGGCGCGCAGGCCGGACCCGCCGGCGCCCACCACCACTACGTCATAGGTGTGGTCGACGATGTTGTAGGCGCGTGACGATGGCAGCGTGATCGCGTTCATCGGAACCTTTCTCGCTCACAGGAACCCCAGCCGCAGCACCGAGACGATGCACAGCAGTGCCAGCACCACGCAGGCGCCCTTCACCAGCAACAGCGACCCTAGCCGCAGGCCCGGCTCACGGACGTAGTCGTCGATGACCGCCCGCACCCCGAGCTGCAGGTGGTGGAACGTCGCCACGATCAGCAGGAGCATCAACACCATCGGCACCGGGCCAGACAGCCAGGCGGCGACGTCGTGCCGCGAGGCGCCGATCATCCGGATCATGCCGCAGACGAACCACAGGCTCAGCGGCACCAGCGCGATCGCGGTGACGGTCTGGGCCCACGAATGGCCCGTCCCGGCGTGTGCGGCGCCCACGCCGCGCGCGCGCCCCAGGGGTGAGCGCAGCATGTCGACGCGGGGGGTGTCTCCGGGACTTGCCATGGCCATCCTCACCAAACCACGAAGCCGACGATCCATGTCGCAACCGTGCACACGGCCGAGGCGGCAATCACCGCCCAGTTGGTCGCACGGTACTCAGACTTCTCGAAACCGTAGACCGCGTTCCACGCCAGATGGCGGATGCCGGAGAACAGGTGCTGGAACAGGGCGAAGGTCCAGCCGCAGAGACACAGGATGCCGAGCCAGGAGGAGAGGAACCATTGCACCGCGGCGAAGGCGCTGTCCGACGCCGCCGCCGCGACCAGCCACCAGGTCATCAGCAAGGTGCCGACGCCCAGGCCGAGGCCGGTGATCCGGTGCGTGCCCGACAACAGCCCGGACAGCGGCCAGCGATAGTTCAACACGTGAGGGGAAAGCGGGCGGCGGACCAGTTTGCCGTCCGTGTTGCGCGCCACCATCAGCGCGTCGCGTGCGTCTCTCACGGAGTGCTCCACATGCCACCGGGGCCGTAGCGGCACCGGGCTGTCGCGGTTCCTTACGCTGGCGAAGGGGCAGGGTCAACGCAGGGGCGGTATGCGGCAACCGGTGCCTGCGCGGTCGAGTGTGGTTCGATCCAGGTCAATGCGGACTCCGAGCCCGCGGGTGCCCACTGGCCTCCCGCCGGGCGGCGCGGCCAGTGGGACCGGTCCGCGCCTGCCGTGGCCCAATCAAGATGGAGGTCACCATGAGCGACACAGGTCTCGAGGCGCTCGACAGGACGCCGCGAACCACCAACGCTACGTCGCCCGGCACGTGCTCGGCGCGCTGCTGCGCACCGTCAGGTCGGCGATCTCGGTCAGGGTGAATTGCACCGTCGATACCTAAACACTAACCGCAGGATCAGCCCTCCCCCGCCTCCTTGAGCACTCGCCTGGCTTGGCCATAGTCGTCGTCCGCCACCATCAGCCGGCGGGGGATGGCGCCGATGCTGCCTTCCACGGCGCTCGTATGCTGGTCCAGCAGGATCGCCTCGATCCCGGCATCCGCCAGCAGCGCCGTCAGGAAGGACAACCGCACCGGATCGTTGGAGGTGGCGACAACGCGCATGCCGCTATGCTGCCGACAGGACGGTCGCGATGGCAACCATATTGAGGCCGCCTCGCCTTGACCCCTTTTCCGGCCCGCCGATATGGTGCCTGTGCGCCCTGTGAAAGCCGGTCAGACCATGACGTTGGACGTCGCCCGTCCGCTCGAGCCGCGTGTGGCGCCGGTGCCCTCCATCGGTGACGAGGATGCACTGAACACGCTGGTGGCTCTGGTCGGCGACGACCTCGCCGCCTGCAACCACACCATCGTTGCCCGCATGGACAGCCCGGTGGCGCTGATCCCACAGCTCGCCGCGCACCTCGTCGCTGCCGGGGGCAAGCGGTTGCGGCCCCTGCTGACGCTCGCGTCCGCGCGGTTGTGTGGGTATCCGGGATCGGCGGGCGGTGCGCGCCACGTCGCGCTGGCCGCCTGCGTCGAGTTCATCCACACCGCCACCCTGTTGCACGACGACGTGGTGGACGAAAGCGCGCTGCGCCGTGGCATGGCCTCGGCGAACGCCGTCTTCGGCAATCAGGCCTCCGTCCTGGTCGGCGACTTCCTGTTCGCCCGCGCCTTCCAATTGATGGTGGAGGACGGATCGCTCCGCGTGCTGGGCATCCTGTCGCAGGCGGCGGCGACCATCGCCGAGGGCGAGGTGCTCCAGCTCGTCACCCAGAACGACCTGTCTACGCCGGAGGCACGCTATCTGGACGTGGTGAAGGGCAAGACCGCGGCCTTGTTCGCGGCGGCGTGCCAGGTCGGCGCGGTGGTGGCGGAGCGTCCCGCCGACGAGGAAGCGGCGCTGGCGGAGTATGGCCTGAACCTCGGCATCGCCTTCCAGTTGGTGGACGACGCGCTGGACTACGCCGCCGACCAGGCGACGTTGGGCAAGACCGTCGGCGACGACTTCCGCGAGGGCAAGATCACCTTGCCGGTCCTGCTCGCCTACGCCGCCGGAGATTCGAGGGACCGCGCGTTCTGGCGCCGCACCATCGAGGAAAGCGCGCAACAGGACGCCGATCTGCAGCATGCGCTGGAGCTCATGGCGGGGTGCGACGCCATCGGCATGACCGTAGCACACGCCGGCCGTTTCGCGGCTATGGCGAAGTCGGCGCTGAAGGTATTCCCGGACGGTCGCTGGCGGCGCGCATTGATGGACGTGGCGGACTATACGATACGCCGTGCGCGCTAGGCGCAGGTCCCTTTCAGTTACCGGACGCGACGCCAATTCGTTCAACGTTCCCGTCAGGCGGATCAGAGAGGAGAAAGCGATGCCGGATACCACCGATTCAAGGCCGCCGGTCGCCGTCGGTCATGTGCGGCTTAATGTTGTCGATGTTGGCGCCGCCGCGCGCTGGCTTGAAACGGTCGGCTTGCGCCCGATCGCGACGATGGACGGCCTGGCAGTGCTCGAGGTGCGCGGTGGAACGCATGTCGTCGTCCGACAAGCCGAGCTGCCGCCGACACAAGGGGCCGGAGCGCCGTTCGATCTGATGGTCGACGACATCGATGCGGTGCACCGCGACTACGGGGCGAAGGGGTTGTCGCCGTCGCCGATCCAACGCGGCCGGATCCATGACTCGTTCAGCCTCCCGGGTCCCGACGGATGGACTTTCACAATCAACTCCTCGCATGCCGGCAGTCGGCCGGTTTGAGGCCCCGGGCCTTCATGGGCGACGGCGGTGCGACGGCAGGTTGAGTTTGGCGGCCACATCAACCGGCGGCGGCTGCGTCGCAACGGGGCCTGCTTCCCGAAAGATTCTCCACTCCCCTTGAGGGAGTCGGCCGCGAAGTGGACGAAGGTTGGAGCGAGGTTGAAACGCAGGAATTCTTCTTGTTTCGACCCTTCCCCCCGCCCCCTCCCACAAGGGGAGGGGGTGCTTCTAGTTTCTGGTTTGTGTGCAGATCAGCCGAGGTCGAAGCGATCCAGGTTCATCACCTTGGTCCACGCAGCCACGAAGTTGCGCACGAACGCCGCCTGCGCAGTCAGCACTGCGCATGGACTTCAGCGAAAGCCCGAAGCTGCGAGTGCGAACCAAAGAGAAGATCGACACGGGTGCCGGTCCACTTCAGCTCGTTGGTCTTGCGATCACGCCCCTCGTATACCCCGCCAGCGCCGGCCGGTTGCCATTCCGTCCGCATGTCGAGCAGGTTGACGAAGAAGTCGTTGGTCAGCGTCTCCGGCCGCTTGGTGAAGACGCCGTGCTTGGAGCCACCCGCGTTGGCGCCGAGGACACGCAGGCCGCCGACCAGGACGGTCATCTCAGGCGCCGTCAGACGCAGCAGTTGCGCCTTGTCCACCAACGCCTCCTCGGGCGTCATGAACTGCGCGCCGCTGAGATAGTTGCGAAAACCGTCAGTGCGCGGTTCGAGCACGCCAAAGGATTCGACGTCGGTCTGCGCTTGCGACGCGTCCGTGCGTCCCGGTGAGAAGGGAACCTTTACGTCGTGCCCCGCAGCCTTCGCCGCTTTCTCGACCCCCGCACCGCCGGCGAGGACGATCAGGTCGGCAAGAGAGACCTTCTTGCCGCCGGCGGCCGATGCGTTGAACTCCTTTTGAATCGATTCGAGCTTCCGCAGTACCTCCGCGAGCTGGGCCGGTTGGTTGACCGCCCAGTCCTTCTGCGGGGCGAGGCGGATGCGCGCGCCGTTGGCTCCACCACGCTTGTCGGAGCCGCGGAAAGTCGACGCCGCCGCCCAGGCCGTCGAAACCAATTGCGAAACCGACAGGCCGGACGCGAGGACCTTCGACTTCAGAGCAGCGACGTCCTGCTCGCCGATCAGCGGATGATCGACGGCTGGGACCGGGTCCTGCCAGAGCAGCGTCTCCTTCGGGACCAGCGGGCCCAGATAACGGACGACCGGACCCATGTCGCGGTGCGTCAGCTTGAACCAAGCCCGCGCGAACGCGTCCGCGAACTGATCCGGATGTTCGTAGAAGCGGCGGGAAATCTTCTCGTAGGCAGGGTCGAAACGCAGCGAGAGGTCGGTGACCAGCATGGTCGGCAGACGCTTCTTCGACGGATCGAAGGGGTCCGGAATCGTGGGCTCGGCGTTCTTGGCCTGGAACTGCCAGACACCGGCCGGGCTCTTGGTCAACTCCCATTCGAATTTGAACAGGTTGTCGAAGAAGTAGTTGCTCCACTTCGTCGGCGTCTGCGACCAGATCACTTCCGGGCCACCGGTAATGGCGTCGGCTCCGAAGCCCGTGCCATGCCTGCTTTTCCAGCCGAGGCCTTGGTCCTCGATAGCACCGCCTTCCGGTTCCGCGCCGACGAATGACGGATCGCCGGCACCGTGGGTCTTGCCGAATGTGTGTCCGCCGGCAATCAGCGCGACGGTCTCCTCGTCGTTCATCGCCATGCGGAGGAACGTTTCGCGGATGTCCTTGGCCGCCGCGACCGGATCCGGCTTGCCGTTCGGCCCTTCCGGGTTGACGTAGATCAGGCCCATCTGGACCGCGCCGAGCGGATTTTGCAGCTCGCGTTCGCCGCTGTAGCGTTCATCGCCCAGCCAGGTTCCCTCGGGACCCCAGAAGAGCTCTTCAGGCTCCCACACGTCCTTGCGCCCGCCGCCGAAACCGAAAGTCTTGAAGCCCATCGACTCGAGCGCGACGTTGCCGGCAAGGATCATCAGATCGGCCCAGGAAAGTTTCCGGCCGTATTTCTGCTTGATCGGCCATAGCAGCCGGCGTGCCTTGTCGAGGTTCGCGTTGTCCGGCCAGCTATTGAGCGGTGCGAAGCGCTGCTGGCCAGAGCCGGCGCCGCCGCGGCCGTCGGCGATGCGGTAGGTGCCCGCGGCGTGCCAGGCCATGCGGATCATCAGGCCGCCATAGTGACCGAAGTCGGCGGGCCACCAGTCCTGCGACTCCGTCATCAGGGCATGCAGGTCCTTGATCACCGCATTCAGGTCGAGGCTTTTGAACTCCTTGGCGTAGTCGAAGCTCTCGCCCATCGGATCGGACTTGCTGGAATGCTGGTTCAGAACCTCGATGCTCAGTTGGTTCGGCCACCAGTCCCGATTCCTTCTCGCGCCCGAGTGGATGACCGGGCACTTGCCGGCGTTCGCGGCATCATTTCCGTCCATGTTTATCTCCGTTTGTTGCTACGCTGTTGACCAGGTCCGTGAATGCGGCCCGCCGTTACTCCGGTGCAAGGTTCGGCTGCATGCTCGAACCGATGAAATCAGGTGCCAGGCACGCGGCAAGCCTCGACCGCTCAAGCAGGCGGTGAGCCGTTCTGGCTGTCGTGACTGGCGCGCCGGCGCGCGTGGTCAGCGTTGGGTCGGTAACGTTGCTCCCTCGGGCGGCCGGACTTGCGCTCCCTTAGCCGACCCACGATGATAGACGCAAGCCCCGAAACTCAATGGGTCCGATAGACACTGACTATGGCAGTGGCGCGATCTGACCAGATGAATCTGCGCGACCTCCGCTACCTGCTGGCGGTGGCGGAGCATGAGCATTTCGGCCGCGCCGCCGAAGCCTGCGGCATCAGCCAGCCGACGCTTTCCGTGCAGGTCCGCAAGCTCGAGGAACTGCTCGGCGTCGCACTGTTCGAGCGCACCAGCAAGACGGTGACGCCGACCGCCGCCTGCGAGCGGCTGATCGGCCACGTCCGCGCGGCGGTGGCGGAGGCGGACGCAATCCTCGCCATGGCGCATAACCTCCGCAATCCGCTGGCCGGGCGCCTCCGGCTTGGCATCATCCCGACGCTGGCGCCTTACCTGCTGCCGCTGGTCTTCGCGCCGCTGCGCGAGGCGCTGCCCGACCTCGAGGTCGAGCCGTGGGAGGACCAGACCGAGGCGCTGCTCAAGCGGCTGCACGCGCATGAGCTGGATGCCGCGCTGCTGGGGACCGAGGTGACCGGGCCGGACCTCGAAAGCCGGGCGCTGTTCGCCGAGCCCTTCCTCGCCGCGCTGCCACCCGAGCATCCGCTCGCCGCGCGCAACGTGGTGGCGGAGGCGGACCTGGCGCAGGACATCCTGGTCCTGGCGGACGGTCATTGCCTGCGCGACCAGGCGCTGGAAGCCTGCGGGCAGAGCGGCGCGCTGAACGGCACGCTGCGCGCGACGAGCCTGCCGACGCTGCTGAACATGGTGGCCGCTGGCTACGGAACGACGCTGATCCCGGCACTCGCGGCGGGGGCGGCGGAGGATACCGGGATCGTACTGCGACCGCTGGCCTCGCAGGTGGGGCGGACGGTACGGCTGGCCTGGCGCGCCCGTTTCCCGCGGCGCGCGGCGTTGGAGGCGGTGGCCAACATCATCGCCACACGCCTGCACGGTTTCGCGGAGGGCGCGGCGACGGGGACGATCTAGATTGTCGGATTGGGAGCGTCGCCTCATCATCCGCCGAATACGGGGCGTTGCGCCGCGTGGAACGCCCCCTGCGCGGCGGATCGGGCCCGGGGCTCGTCATTCTCGCCGTTCATTTGGCCTGATTCCGTGTTGCTGGCCGATCTCGCGGTGCCGCCCAACAATCGGCTCGCGGCCCTTAAGGGCGACCGGTCCGGCCAGCACAGCATCCGCATCAACCAGCAATGGCGCATCTGCTTCGTATGGAAAGCAGGAGGTCCGGACATGTCGAAATCGTCGACTACCGCTGACGCGATCCCCAGTCCGCGTCCGGACGAAATCCTGTTGCTCGAATTCGTCGAGCCCATGGGCCTGACGCAGAACGGATTCGCGCACGCCATTGGCTTGACGCTTAACGCCGAGGCGGCCGACACGAGAGTACATTCCACGATCGCTGCTCGCAGCCGGCCTCCCACCCGGCCTGCTTCGTTGTATGATCGCCGCTGCCAGCGCAGGGAGGCACGAATGGCGCGAGACGACGACAATCCGTGGGAAGCCCCGCCGAAGAAGCGCGTGCGGTTAGAGAAGCTGGTGCTCGACACGCTCGGCATCGAGGAACTGCGCGAGTACATCGGCGAGCTGCGCGAGGAGATCGCGCGCGTGGAAGCCGACATCGAGCGCAAGCAGGGCCATCGCAGCGCCGCGGACGCCTTCTTCCGCCAGCCGTGAGGCGGACGCGGTGGACTGCGTAACGCTGAACCGCCGTCGCAGGAGAAAGGAGGATGGAGGCAGGAGAAAACTCACCTCCCCTTGCGGGAGGGGGTGGTGGAGGGCTGCGAGCCACCGCTTTCCTCGGCTGCCCGCACCCCTCCTCCAACCCCTCCCACAAGGCGAGGGGAGTTCAAATTCCAACCGCCCTTGACGCTGACCCGTGTCGGCGGGGTGACCGGGCTTGGCCCGGTAACCCACGTCTTTGCTGCTCGCAGCAATCGAGTAGGGGGACGCCTTCGCGGCACCCCCCTCTCACACCACCGGGTGTACGGATCGCGTACCCGGCGGTTTCCGACAAGGTCCAGCGCTTGCACCTCCAAGATCAGCGCCATGCCTGGCGCACAAACGAAAAGGGGCCGGAAACCCGGCCCCTTCGTTCCGTGAAGCCCGCGCAGGTTACGCCGCCTTGGCGGTCTCACCCGTCGCGTCGTTCGCAATCGCCGTCGCGGCAGCACCGCCGCCGATGGCGATCTTGCGCGGCTTCAGCGCCTCCGGCACCACGCGCTTCAGGCCGACATGCAGCAGGCCGTTCACCAGGTTGGCGCCGTCTACCACGATGTGGTCGGCAAGCACGAACCGGCGCTCGAACGCGCGGCCGGCGATGCCACGATACAGCACCTCGCCCTTGGTGCCCTCAGTGGCGACGCGGCCGGAGATCACCAGGGTGTTCTCCTTCACGGTCATCTCGAGGTCTTCGGGGCGGAAGCCGGCCACCGCCATGGTCAGGCGGTAGGTGTCGTCACCGGTCTTCTCGATGTTGTAAGGCGGATAGCTGGGCGCCTCGGCGCTGGAAACGGCACTGTCCATCAGGCGGGCCAGGCGGTCGAAGCCGATGGCGGTACGGAACAGTGGCGCAAAGTCATAGCTGGTCATGATAAAACCTCCTGCGATAGCAAGGTTCACGCTTTGAGCCGCCCGGCTGGGCCGGCCCGATCGACAACCCCCGGAACCCCGACAGGGCATTCCGGACACTCTGGAAGTGGGCCAACCGCCCGTCCTGTTCAAGGGTTTTGACGCGACGGCAACGCGGAAAACCTAGGGCGGAAAAGCGCAGCGCCCTCCGCCGGGTGAGAAGGCGGCGCTGCGCTTTTCCGCCCTACTTCCCGGCCACCACGGTCGGCAGCACCTCACGCCGCGCCAGGCGCTGGTGCAGCAGGTACATCGGGATTGCCAGCAGGGCTATGACGGCGGCAGCGAGCAAGCCGCCCGCCGGACCGCCATACAGATCGGCGGTTCGCCCGCATAGCGCCGGGCCAATCGTGTTGCCGGCGTAGTACAGCGAATAGAAGATTCCCATCCCGACCGCGCGGTGCTCCTGCCGCGCGGACAGCGTGCCAAGCGCCACGATCACGCCGGGATGGATTGAGCCGATGACCCCTACCAGCACCGCCCCCACCACCGGCATGTGAAACAACGCCGTGCCCGCGGCACCGGTCGCCAGGCCGAGCGTCCCGACCACCAGCACCGATGAGCCGCCGAATCGCTCCGCCAGGCCGCCGCCGAACAGGGTCGCCGGAATATTGCCCCAGGTGGCGATGGTGACGACCAGCCCGGTCAGCGTCACCGTCGCTCCGCGCCACTCCAGCGTGGACGGCACGTAGGAGAGGTAGCCGGTGAAACCCGCCGTATAGGCGGTCCACATGACACCGGCGATCACCAGCAGCAGGCACTCGTGCAGGCTGGGCAAGGCGAAATGCGGCGGCGTCTCCTCGACGTGGGGCGACCGGCGGAAGCCGCCGACGAACAAGACCAGGGCGAGGGCCGGGACGACGCAGCCGCTGGCGAAGCCGGTCGGCCAACCGAACGCGTGCGACACCGGCGGCAGGATGAGCTGCGCCAGGTCCACGCCGATCGGGTAGCCGCAGACGGCGATGCTGATCGCCATCATGAAGCGCCGGCCGGGAAACCAGTCGGCGATGATCTTGCCCTGCAGCACGATCATGCCCACGCCGCCGACGCCCGCGACCACGCGCCCGGCGGCGATGCTGCCGGCGCTGTTGCTCCAGACGCAGACGATCGGTCCCACCACCATCAGGGCGAAGCCGACGGTGGTGAGCAAGCGGTCGCCGAGCCAGCGCCCCAAAATGCCGAACGGCAGCGCGACGAAGACGCCCAGCAGCATGTAGGCGCCGATCAGCGCGCCGAACTCCGCGTAGGAGAGGTGGAACAGGGGTACCAGCGTGGTACCGAGCGCCGCCACCGTCTGAAGCTGATACCCGACGGCGACTCGTCCCAGAGTCAACGCGGCAAGGATCACCCACGGCCGCATGCTCCCCGTATCCTCGCCGGGCAGGCTACAACGCAGGGTTCCCAGCGCGGCGGGCGCGGCAAGCTTCATCGCGGCGGGGTCTCTCCTCGGCCCGGTATTAACGCGCGATGGCCTGGTAGGCCGCCAGGCAGGCGACATCCACCATCTGACTGACCGAGGCATCCATCGGCAACACCTGTACCGGCCGGTCCAGCCCGATCAGCAGCGGCCCGATGGTCGTGCCGCCCCCGAGACGATGGACCAGGCTGGAGGTGATCAGCGCCGAATGCAGCCCCGGCATCACCAGCACATTGGCATTGTCTGTGAGGCGGCAGAACGGATAAAGGGCGCGGATCGAGGGTTCCAACGCGACATCGGGGCTCATCTCCCCATCATACTCAAAATCCACTTGCTTGTGGTCAAGAATCTTCACTGCGTCGCGCAGCGGGAAGCCCCGCTCGTTCAGCGGATCGCCGAACACCGAGTGCGACAGCAGCGCCACGCGCGGCTCGTGGCCGAGGTGGCGGGCGGTCCGCGCGGCGCCGATCGCGATGTCGGCCAATTCCTCGGCATTCGGGCGGAAATTGATCAGCGTATCGGCGAGGAAAATGGTGCGCCCGCGGTGGCCCAGCAGCAGGGTCACGCCGAACGGGATGCCGCCCTCGGCCGGGCCGATCGCCTGCCGCACGTCGTCCAGGCACACGGAAGCGGAGCGGGTCAGGCCGGTCACCATCGCGTCTGCGTCGCCGGTCGCCACCATGCAGGCAGCGAACACGTTTCGGTCCTGGTTCACCATGCGCTGGCAGTCACGCTGCAGGAATCCTTTGCGTTGCAAGCGGGCGTACAGCAAGCTCCGTGTATTTCGGGTTGGCGCTGGACAGCCGGGCGTTATGGATCTCGATGCCGTCGACGATGCCCAGGCCCAGGCTGGCGATGGTCGCCTTTACCCGGTCCTCGCGGCCGATCAACACCGGTCGGCCATAGCCGGCGTTGCGGAACGCGACCGCGGCGCGCACGGTTTTTTCTTCCTCGCCCTCGGCGAACACCACGCGCTTGGGATTGGAGCGCACGGTTTCCATGATCGCGTCGAGCGCGCCCGCGGTCGGATCCAGCCGGCCAGACAATTCTCGGGCGTAACGACGTAGATCCATGAGCGGCTTGCGCGCGACGCCGGAGTCCATCGCCGCACGCGCAACCGCCGGAGGCACCCAGGAAATCAGCCGCGGGTCGAAGGCGTTGGGGATGATGTATTCGGGCCCAAACGTCAGACGGCGGCCGGCGGAGGCGGTATGCACCTCGTCCGGCACGTCCTCGCGCGCCAGCTTGGCCAATGCCTCGGCCGCGGCGATCTTCATCGCGTCGTTGATGGTGGATGCGCGCACGTCCAGGGCGCCGCGGAAGATGTACGGGAAGCCGAGCACGTTGTTGACCTGGTTGGGATAGTCGCTGCGGCCGGTGGCGATGATGGCGTGCGGGCTGGCCTCGCGCGCTTCTTCCGGCGTGATTTCCGGATCGGGATTGGCCATGGCGAAGATGACGGGCTTGTTCGCCATGCGGCGGACCATGTCCTGTGTCACCGCGCCCTTGACCGACAGGCCGACGAACACGTCGGCGCCGTCGAGCGCTTCGCTCAGCGTGCGCGCCTTGGTGGCGGCGGCGTGAGCGGATTTCCACTGGTTCATGCCGTCGGTGCGGCCCTGGTACACCACACCCCTGGTGTCGCACAGGATGACATGCTCCGGCCGCATGCCCATCGCCTTCAGCAGCTCCACGCAGGCGATGCCGGCGGCGCCGGCCCCGTTCACCACCAGTTTGGTGTCGCGCAGTTCCCGCCCCGTGAGATGGCAGGCGTTGATCAGCCCCGCCGTGGCGACGATGGCGGTACCGTGCTGGTCGTCATGGAACACCGGGATGTCCATCAGTTCCCGCAACCTTTGTTCTACCACGAAACATTCAGGCGCTTTGATGTCTTCCAGGTTGATGCCGCCGAATCCGGCTAAAAAACGCACTGCGCCAACGATCTCGTCGACGTTTTCGGAATTGATCTCCAAATCAATACCATCGATGTCGGCGAAACGTTTGAACAGGGCGACCTTGCCTTCCATGACCGGCTTGGCGGCGATGGCGCCGAGATTGCCCAGGCCGAGCACCGCCGTGCCGTTGGACACCACGGCGATCATGTTGCCCTTGGTGGTATAATCGTACGCGAGCGCTGGATCGCGGGCGATGTGCAGGCACGGCTCGGCAACGCCCGGAGAATAGGCGAGCGAAAGATCGCGCGCGGTGGTCAGCGGCTTGGTGATGCGCGTTTCCAGCTTGCCGGGCCGTCCCGCCGCATGCAGCGCGAGCGCCTCCTCGACCGAGATGCGCGCTGTTCTGGTATCGACGATGCCGCCATCGGCCATGATTTTTCCCCCTGGACGCAGGTGGTAGAAGGATTGGGTTTCATCATGACGCTATGGGGCGGTCAGGGGAAGGCGCGGCGCGCGTGAAAATAAATCGCTGGAGCGGACAACGACGATCACGACAGCCGCGCGGCAGGGCTGGTAGCCTGCGAGGAACCCGAGCGTAGTCTTCCAACAATCGGCCCGCGGACTATCGATTATTTCCACCCACGCAGTCATGGAAAGCGTTGGTTTCTCCTCCGCCAAACGATGTCTCTGGACAGAATTGCCGACAGCCTGCCGCCTCTCCAGTAACGATTTGTCACTCGGGGGAATTGCGGGGGGAATTGCGGGGCGCCGGGACTTGCCGCCTGAGGGCGGGGCGCGCCGCCGTGTCGCCGCCGCTTTGCCGCCGCGCCGGACACCCCATATCCTGCGCCCATGGACCTCGACTTCACCGAAGACGAAATCCGCCGCTACTCGCGCCACATCCTGCTGCGGGAGGTGGGCGGCACCGGCCAGGCGAAGCTGAAGGCGGCGCGCGTGCTGGTGGTGGGCGCGGGCGGCCTGGGCTCGCCGCTGGTGCTGTACCTGGCCGCCGCCGGCATCGGCACCATCGGCATCGTCGATGACGACGTGGTGGAACTGTCCAACCTGCAGCGGCAGATTGCCCACACCATGGCCGAGCCTGGCCACGCCGAAGGTGGCCTCCGCCGCCGCCGCGGCTCATGCGATCAACCCCGGTGTGGCGATCGAGGCGCACCAGACGCGGCTGACCGCGGCCAATGCCCTGGACCTGATCGGGCACTATGACCTGGTGTGCGACGGCACCGACAATTTCGCCACGCGCTTCCTGGTGGCGGACGCCTGCGTGCTGGCGCGGCGCACGCTGGTGTCCGGCGCGGTGCTGCGGTTCGACGGACAGTTGTCGGTGTTCAAGCCGCAGGCGGGTGGGCCGTGCTACCGCTGCCTGTATCCGGAACCGCCGCCGCCCGGCCTGGTGCCGTCATGCAGCGAGGCGGGGGTGCTCGGCGCCGTCACCGGCGTGATCGGCGCGCTGCAGGCGACCGAGGTGCTGAAGGAGATCATGGGCATCGGCGAATCGCTGTCGGGCCGGCTGTTGGTATGGGACGCGCTGGCGACGCGCTTCCGTACGGTGAAACTGCCGCGCGACCCCGAATGCGCTTTGTGCGGACCGCAGGCGACGATCCATGACCTGTCGGCCCATGACCTGTCGGCGCATGCCGACGCGGCCGCGCGTGACCCGGATCGCAGTCCGGAGCAGGCCCAGGATCGGGGTCCGGGGCAGGCCCGTGCCGTTTGAGCCGCTGGGCATCCTACTCCTGTCCGGTGCCCATGACCGCGCGCACTATGCGTTTGTGCTGGCTTCCGGGGCCGCGGCGGTGGGCCGGGGCGTCGTGTTGTTTGCCACCAATGCCGGCTGCCACGCGCTGTTTGCCGACTGGTCCGGGTTGACCGATGCCGCACGCGACGATCGGGTGCGGGCGGCGGGTGTGGCTGGGCTGACGGAATTGCGTGACGCGTCGCGCGAGTTGGGCGTGCGGCTGATCGCCTGCGAGGCGGGACTGCGGGCCGAGGGGCTTGATGCCGCACGGCTGATGCCAGACGTCCAGGTGGCGGGCGTGGCGACGTTCCTGGAGGCGGTGGGCGGCGGCCAGATCGTCGCCATATGAGTGCTGTCACATTTGAGCGCTGATAGGGCCTCCGGCCTGCGGTTCGTGCCTGCACGTGTCGTTGCGAAGCCCTAAACCTGTCATTGCTGGCGCAGCGGGGCTGGCGCAGCGGGGCTGCCGCAGCGAGGGAATCTCCCGGTGAGTTGGCACGTCGTTTGCTGGAGGTCGTTTGCTGGAGATTGCTTCGCTCCGCTCGCGATGACAGTGTTGCCGTGCGATGGATAGCCGCGCTGCCGCCCGCCCCTCCATGGAGACAACAGGACCAATGAGCGAAACCGCGCAGCTCGTCCGCCCCGAGCAGGCCACCAAGTCCGAGCATGTTGACGTCCTGATCGTCGGGGCGGGGATTTCCGGGATCGGCGGGGCGTATCACCTGACCACGCAATGCCCGGGCAAGAGCTACGTGATTCTCGAAACGCAGGACCATTTCGGCGGCACGTGGTGGACCCACCGCTATCCCGGCATCCGCTCCGACAGCGACCTGCACACCTTCGGCTACCGCTTCAAGCCGTGGACCAGCGCGCCGATCGCCACCGCGGACGAGATTCTGGCCTACATGGGCGAGGTCATCGCCGAGAACGACATCGCGCGCCATGTTCGCTACCACCACAAGATCAATTCGGCCGCTTGGTCCACCACGGAGAACCAGTGGACGGTCATCGCGACCCGGACGGATAGCGGCGACGAAGTCCGGTTCACCACGAACTTCCTGTGGATGTGCCAGGGCTACTACCGCCACTCGGAGGGCTATACGCCACAGTGGGACGGCATGGCGGACTACCAAGGTACGATCGTGCATCCGCAGAACTGGCCCGAGGACCTGGACTACAAAGGAAAGACCGTCGTGGTGATCGGCTCCGGTGCCACCGCCGCGACGCTGATCCCGGCGATCGCCGGCGATGTCGCGCACGCGACGATGCTGCAGCGTTCGCCCACGTATTTCCGCACCGGCCGGAATGCGATCCCGCTAGCGGAGGAGCTGCGCCGTCTGGGCATCCAGGAGGAATGGATCCACGAGATCGTCCGGCGCAAGATTCTATACGAGCAGGATGTGTTCACCCGCCGGAGCTTCAGCGAACCGGAGATTGTGAAGGGGGAATTGCTCGGCGCGGTGCAGGCCGAGCTGGGGCCGGACTACGACATCGCCACGCATTTCACCCCGCGCTACCGGCCCTGGCGGCAGCGGATCGCCTTCGTGCCCGATGCCGATCTGTTCAAGGCGATCGCGGCGGGCAAGGCGTCCGTGGTGACCGATGAGATCGAGCGGTTCACCGCGACCGGGCTGCTGCTGAAGTCGGGCAAGACGCTGGACGCCGACATCATCGTCACCGCGACCGGATTTCACCTGAACATGATGGGGGACATCGCGTTCAGCATCGACGGCGCGAAGCTGGCGTTCTCGGACACGGTGAGCTACCGCGGCATGATGTTCACTGGCGTTCCCAACCTCGCCTGGGTGTTCGGCTATTTCCGTGCGAGCTGGACTCTGCGCACTGACCTGGTAGGGGATTTCGTCTGCCGCTTGCTAAAGCACATGGATGCGAAGGGCTGGCATCGCGTCACGGTGGCACTGCGGCCGGAAGACTGGGACATGAAGCTGCTGCCGTGGATCGATCCGGAGAACTTCAACCCGGGCTACGTGCTGCGCGGCATGCACCTGCTGCCGAAGCGCGGCGACAAGCCGGAGTGGGAGCATACCCAGGATTATTGGGCGGAGAAGGACGCGTTTCCGGCAATCGATCTGGAGAATGCCGCATTCGTGTACGGCTAAAACGCAAAGTCGGTCCGCGTCGAAATCGCCGGTTCGAAGCAGTGACAGGATAACCTGGCGGCGCGGACTTCCCGGCTTCACTACCTTCTGTCCGTGCCAGCCCGCCGGATCAACTTTCTCACAAAGTTCAAAAAAGGGCAGGAAGGGTTCACAAAGATTGCGCACCAGGCCGTTCGGTAAGGGGCAGCCAGTCAAAACTTCTTTGTGAACCCTTTTCTTCCCTTTCGCGAACTTTGTGAGAACATTCATCGGAGCGGGCCGCACCGCTCCAAAACCGATCACGCCGGCGCGCCGGCCGCACCGCCCCGGCCGACCCCCCGGCAGCACCGTCGCAACCCTCCCCCTTCTCGCATCGTTCTTTTTTCACGGCCTCGGGCCGCTGATCACGAGGAGACAATCATGGACAAGGATCGCATTGAAGGCGTCGGCCACCAAGCCAAGGGCGCGGTGAAGGAAACCGCCGGCAAGCTGATGGGCGACAAGAAGACCCAGGCCGAGGGCAAGGCAGAGAATGCCGCCGGCAAGGTGCAGAACGCGGCCGGCGGGGCGAAGGACGCCGTGCGCGACGCCGCCGACCGCTAACCAGTCCAATCGAGCCGGGGCGCCGCAGACCGGCGGCGCCCACCCGGGCGGCTGGGATTGCGCGCCGCCCCGCCTGCCGGTTTCCTGACACCGAAGAGCAAGGGGCAGGAGACCGCAGCATGGCAACCAGCCAGACCGACAAAGCGCAGCGCTTTCGCGCGCTCCACACCACGCCTGGGCATTTCGTTATCGCCAACGCCTGGGACGCCGGATCGGCACGCATGCTGACCGGCCTTGGCTTTGTCGCGCTGGCCAGTTCCAGCGGCGCGCAGGCCGGGGTCCTGGGCCGGCGCGACGGCATGGTGACGCGCGACGAGGCGCTGGCGCATTGCCGCGCCATCGTCGCGGCGACGGACCTGCCGGTGTCCGCCGACCTGGAAAAGGGATTTGGCGATACACCGGAAGCGGCGGCGGAGGCGATCCGTCTGGCCGGCGGCATCGGTCTGGTCGGCGGCTCGATCGAAGATGCGTCGGGCGATTCGGCCAAGCCGCTGTTCGACGCATCTCTGGCGGCTGAGCGCATCGCCGCTGCCGTGGCCGCCGCGCGTGCGCTGCCGTTCGCCTTCACCCTTACCGCGCGGACGGAGAATTTCCTCCGCGGCAATCCCAATCTCGATGACACGATCAAGCGGCTGCGTGCATTCGAGGCAGCAGGGGCGGACGTGTTGATGGCGCCCGGGCTCCCGGACCTCGATGCGGTGCGGGCGATCTGCGCGGCGGTCGCCCGGCCGGTGAACTTCATGGCCGGGATCCGGGGCCGGTCGTTCACTGTGGCGGCGCTGGCTGAGGTCGGGGTGAAGCGGATCAGCCTTGCTACATCGCTGTATCGTGCGGCCGTGAGCGGCCTTCTGGCGGCGGCACGCGAGGTAAAGGAGCAAGGAACGTTCGGCTATCTGGACACGACGATCGGCACGCCGGAATTCAACGCCTTCATGGAGGGGTGAGGGACTGGCGTCATTGCGGGTGCAGCATCTGTAATGCGATTGCGACCACGGCAACCGTCGTTGCGAGCGTAGCGAAGCGATCTCCCGCAAGTGAGGTGCGAGCCCTCCGGGAGATCGTTTCGCTACGCTCACAATCACAGCTCCCGCGCTCACAATGACAGCTGCGGTGGACGCAATGACGGCTCTCGTGCTCGCAATGACTGGCGGTGGCAATGCGGGCCGAAGCTGTAGCCCAGGAAGTCGAACCGCTCCAGCGGCCGCCGGTCGTCTCTTCGATCCACCCAGCTAAGCAGCAACCGGCGAAAGCCTTTGTTAACCCGGCTCGCCTAAGTCACGCCCGGAGCGTGGTGTTGCCCGGCTGTCGCGCCGTGCGCGCCCACCATCAGGGGGCCGACGATGGCAAAGCTGCTGGACACCGTCACGCACGGATCGATCGCCGCCAAGCTTGCGTTCATGACCGCGGCCAGTGTCCTGTTCATGGTGTTGCTGTCGGTCACCTGCCTGCTGATCGCCCGCGCCGAACTTGTGGCGGAACGGACCGAGCGGGCACACGCGATGGTCGATGCCGTATGGAGTTTGGCGGACAGTTTCCAGCACGCCGCCGGCTCCGGCGCCATGACCATGCAGGAGGCGAAGGCCCGCTTTGCCGCCGCCGCCGCCGGCATCTGGTTCGAGGACCACACCAACTACGTGTTCATCTACGACACCGCGACCGGGCTCTGCGTGGTGAACAACGGCAACCGGGCGCTGATCGGCAAGGACATGCGGGACCGGGTCGATTCGCACGGCCTGCCGTTCGCCCGGCTGATGCTCGACATCGCCCGGCAGTCGGGCGAGGGCACGCTGGAGTACCAGTCGCCGCGTGGGTCCGCGACCATCCCGCTGGTGAAGGTGGCTTATGTCCGCGGCTTTGCGCCGTGGCACCTGATGATCGCGTCCGCGGAATACATGTCCGACATCGACGACACCTTCTGGGGCACGGTCCGTGCCGCCGCCATAATGATCGGCGCCCTGGTACTGCTGTCGGTCGGGCTCGCTTGGGCAGTCGCACGCAGTGTTGTCAAACCGCTATCGGCCCTGCGCGCGCGGATGGCGGAACTGAGCAGCGGGATGCTGGGGGCGCCGGTGCCGGGCACCGAACGGCGGGATGAAGTGGGAGAGATGGCCCGCGCCGTGGCGGTGTTCCGCGATCACATGGACCGGGAAAATCAGCTCGCTGCCATGCAGGACGCGGAACGCCATCGCGCCGAGGACGCGAAGCGCGAGGCCCTCGCCGGCATGGCGAGGACCGATCGAGACCGAGGCCGGCGCCGCCCTGCGCCAGATCGGCGACCGCACGGCGGCCATGGCGGCCAGCGCGGATGCCATGAGCGCCTCCGCCGCCCGGACTGGAGGATCGGCACAGGAAGCCGCGGCGGCGGCCCAACGCGCACTGGCTAACGTGCAGACCGTGGCGGAGACCGCCGGGGCGCTCGCGGCCTCGATCGGAAACATTGGCAGCCAGGTGGGCCATTCCACCAGTCTGGTCGCGAGCGCGGTGACGGCGGGCGGCGAGGCGCGCTCCACCATCGAGGCGCTGAACCAGGAGGTGGCGCATATCGGCGCGGTGGCCGACATGATCGGCGAGATCGCGGCCAGAACCAACCTGCTCGCGTTGAACGCGACGATCGAGGCGGCTCGCGCGGGCGACGCCGGCAAGGGCTTCGCGGTGGTTGCGGCGGAGGTGAAGGCGCTGGCGACGCAGACCGCGCGCTCCACCGAACAGATCGCGAGGCATATCGCGCAGGTGCGCACCGCGACGGGCGCGTCCGTCGCGGCGGTGACGCGGATCGAGAAAACGATCGGCGAGATCAACGCGATCGCCGGCCTTATCGCGACCGCGGTGGAGCAACAGGGGACCGCCACCGCAGAGATCGCCCACAACATGGGTGAGGCCGCAGGTGCGGCGAATGCGATGACCGGGCGGACCAGCGAGGCTTCCGGCACGGCGGCGAATACCGGGCGGCTCGCGACCGAGTTGCGCGACAACATCGTGGCGCTCAACCGGGTGGCGGAGGAACTGCGGCAGTCGGTGATCCGGGTCGTGCGCACGTCCACAGCGTCGGTGGAACGGCAGGAGGAGGCGCTCGCGGGTTGAGCGGGATGACGTCGTGCGCGGTCTGCCGTGTGGAGCGAGGCCGAACGTGTCCCCCGGGCCGCAAAGTCTCCGACGGAAGCGGCCGGAGACCGGCTGGCGGCTTCGGACGCGTGTCCGACGCGTACCTGGTGCAGCGGTGGGCGGGTTGCCGCGTGACTCGGCCGGGGTAAACGCTACTGCGGCTTGCTGGAAACAGGCAGGCCGCTCGCCCTCAGCCGTTCGTCCAGCATGTCCGCCATCGCTAGCGCGGCCGCCCCTTGCCCGTCCTCCGATGTGAGCTGCAGCACGGCATGAACGGCTCCTTCTATCAGCGCGCCCGCCACCACGAGCGGATCCTCGACGCGTGCGAGGGTGGTGCGGATCGCGTCGCAGAGTGGCCCCAGGGCATCGTGGTCCGGGATCATGCTGGAAGTGTAGCACGAATTGTGCCGGCAGATATTTGATCTATATCGCCATCCGTTAGCGCAGGCAGTCGCGGCCGCCCCATCTGCTCGGCTTTCGCCAGTGGTTGCCTGCGCTAACCGGATAGGGACCTTGATATCAAACTGGCGTGACGACCGTTGTCGTACAACGAGAAGGCGCCCGCACCCCGCCCGCCCTGTCCCGCCGGCGCGCCCGGTCTACACCCCCAACACCAGGCAGGCGTTCTGGCCGCCGAAGCCGAAGGAGTTGGAGATCGCGTGCACCACCCGCGTCTCGCGCGCCACGTTGGGGACGCAGTCGATTGGCAGCGCCGGGTCGGGGGTGTCGTAGTTGATCGTGGGCGGCAGGACGCCGCGGCGCAGCGACATGAGGGTGAAAATCGCCTCCACCGCGCCGGCGGCGCTGAGCGTGTGGCCGATCATCGACTTGTTGGAGGACACTGGCAGCGATCCTACGCGTTCCCCGAACACCGCCGACAAGCCGAGCCACTCCATCTTGTCGTTCTCCGGCGTGCCGGTGCCGTGGGCGTTGACGTAGCCGATGGCGTCGGGAGGCAGGCCAGCATCCTCCAGGGCGTGACGCATGCACGCGATGATCGGCTTGCCGTCAGGGGAGGAGCGGGTGCGGTGGAAGCTGTCCGCCATCTCGCCGCAGCCTTCCACCACGCCGAGGATCTCCGCCCCGCGCGCCCTCGCATGGGCCAGGCTTTCGAGGACCAGGGCGCCGGCACCCTCCGCCATCACAAAGCCGTCGCGGTCACGGGAGAACGGGCGGGCGGCAGCCTCCGGCGGGTCGTTGCGAGTGGACAGGGCGGAGAGCAGGGAGAAGCGGATCAGGCTCTCCGGGTTCACCGAGGCGTCGGTGCCGATGACAAGGGCGGCCTCGGCCTCGCCGCGGCGGATCGCCTCCACGCCGAGCTGGATCGCGGTCGCGCCGGAAGCACAGGCGGTGGAGGTGGCGATCGGCGAGCCCTTGGTGCCGAAGCGGTCTGCCAGATGCTGGGCCAGCGAGCCGAACAGGAAGCGCTCGAACCAGGGGGCGAAGCGGCCGTCGGCGACGGTGCGGACGAGGTCCATCCAGGTGACCGGGAGGTTACCGGTCTCGGCGCCAGTGGAGGCGGCGGCGGTGAGGCGCTGCGGCCACTCCATCTCGACCGGTGGCATGGCGAGCAGAAGCGGGCCGGGGAAATCGCCCGGGGTACCGATGCCGGATTCAGCCAGTGCCTCCTCCGCCGCCAGAGCGCCGAGTGCCTCGGTCAGGGCAGGGGCGGATGGCTCATCGAGAGTGACGAAATCGACCGTGCCGGCGATGGTCGTGCGCAGGCCGGCGATGGGGAAGCGGGTGATGCGGTGGATGCCGGAGGTGCCGGCGAGCAGCTTGCGCCAGTTCTCTTCCTTGCCGTGGCCGAGCGAGGTCAGCACGCCCATGCCGGTGACGACCACCTCTGGGCGGCCGCGGGAGTCGAGGGTTGCATCGGTCATCGTCGATCAGCTCCGCATGCTTTGGGGGCGACGGATGGCGGGGCGTGGGGAAGATGCGGGGGAGGGGGGTGTCCTCTCGCTTATCTCCATCTCCATCCCCGATCTCCGGCCGTGGTCTCCCCGTTGTCCGCGATCCCTCCGCATCCGGCTCGGCTCACCATCACACCCCGTCCACCAGCGCCATCGCCTCGCCGCGCCAGAGGCCCCAGGACGTTACCAGCGCCCGCCGCAATGGTTCGGACATGGCCGCCTCGGCCGCTTCGAGCGGCGCGAACAGCCGACCTTTGGCCACGGCCAGTGCCGCCAACGCCAGGGCCGCGAGAAACGCAGCTTCGAGCGAATGGCCGAGCGCCGTAGCGGCGGCACGCACCGGCAGGTTCAGTTCGCGCAGGAACGCGGCCTCCTCCGCCGTGGGGGCGGCAACCCCGCTGGCACCCGAGATCACCGCCGCATTCCCCTGCTCCAGCGTGGGCCGCAGCGCCGCCAGTTGACGCCCGGCCGTGGCGGTCGCCTCGCCGGGACGGCGCCGGCAGCGATCGGTGGCGACGCTGGCAATCCGGGCGATGGGGGTCGCGCCGCGCGCCATGGCATGGGCGCGACTCTCGATCACCAGGAAGCAGCCGACCGACCCGAGCACCATGCCGCCGCCGGTTGCCTGCCGTTCCCAGACTGGGGCGAACGCCCCCTGCCGCATGATGCCGCCCGCGGCATGGATCAGCAGCGTGTCCGGCCGCTCGGCGTTGAAGGAGCTGCCGACGAGGAACAGGTCCCCCTGCCCGGTGGCGATGCGCGCGCAGGCGGTGCGGACGGCGTCGGTACCCGCGGCCTCCTCGCCCATGAAGCTGCGGGAGGAGCCGACCACGCCATGCACCAGCGAGATGTTCCCGGCCAGCAGGTTAGTGAGCTGGGCCAGGAACAGGGTTGGCCGCAGGTCCGACAGGAGGCGTTCGTTCAGCAGCGCGCCGGGGTCGGTGGCGCCGCGCATGGCAGCCATGATCGCCTCGTCGGCGGCGTAGTCGCGCTCGCCACCGCCGGCCGCGACGATCATGTCCGTACGCTGGAGCAAGGCGGCGTTGCCCTTCACCCCGGCGGCGTCCAGCGCCAGGCCGGCGGCATACACCCCGATCCGCTGCCATGCCTCCATTTGCCGCTGCTCACGCCGGGGGATCTGGCGTTCCAACTCCAGCGGCACCATCGGGTGCACGGGAAACGGGGCGAAGCGGGCGGTGTCCAGCACGGGCTGGAAGCCGCCGGGAGCGTCCAGCGCTGCCCAGGTGGCGGCCGGGCCTTCGCCCAGGCAGGAAATCAGGCCGATGCCGGTGATCAGTGCGTCGCGGTCAGCCGCCACTCAGATAGGCCTCCGGTACCGCCACGCGGCGGGCCATCTCGAGGATCCGCGCGCGCAGCGTCTCGTTGGGGAAGGGCGCGAGGCCATAGCGCAGCTCAGCCTCGGCCATCTTGCGGCCGTCCGAAACGATCTGTCCCGTGACGACCGCGTAGCTCGAGCCATCCTGCACCAAACGGGCCTCCACCTCCAGGTGGCGGCCGGGGGCGACGGTACCGCGGAACTTGGCCTCCTTCACCTGGGCCAGGAAGGCCATGCGGGCGAAGCGCAGCGTCGCGAGCACCAGCCAGCCGCCGGTCTGCGCCATGGTCTCGATCATCAGCACGCCGGGAAGCAGGGGGTAGCCGGGGAAATGGCCCTCGAAGATGGGGGATTGGTCGGGGACGGTGCAGTCGGCGCGCACCAGCCGTGCCTCCGGATCAAGCGTGGTGACCCGGTCCACCATCTGGAAATACTCGAGGTTCATTCAGGGGTCAGGCGACCTTGGCCGCGACCAGCTTGTCGATGCTGTCGGCCAGGTGGCCCAGGACGAAGTACTCGTCGGAGGAGACTTTGCCTTCGTTGACTTCCTGGGTCCATTGCTCGAGCGGCATCTTGATGCCGAACGCCTTGTCGATGGCGAAGGCGACGTCGAGGAAGTCCAGGCTGTCGATGCCCAGGTCGTTGATGGCATGGGATTCCGGGGTGATCTTGTCCCGGGGGATGTCGCATGTCTCGGAGATGATCCCGGCGACGGTCTCAAATGTGGACGGCATGTGTCCGTGGCCCCTGTTGCAACGCGGGGCACTATCATCGCAGCGGGCGGTGGGGCAAGGGGCTGGGGTGGCGGGTTGGGTTACCGAGTGAAACGGGTTGGGATCATGCCAGCCGCTGCCGTCATGCGGCGTGTTCTCGGTCCCAGGACTTCCAGGCAACACGGCGCTCCCGCCGCCGGCTTTCCGGTCCAGGTCCGTATGGCACACGGGAGAGAGGGCACGCCGTTCCGGCGGAACGCGGCGCTCACCAGCGTGGACGTATCGAAGACGATCACGCTGGCGGCTTATCGAGTTCCGCCTCGAGGATGGCGTCAGTAAGGCCGCGCTGCTGCTCGGCTTCGGCCGAGATCGCATCCATCCCCCAGGAACAGCCGGTCCACGCTTGCCGGCGGCAGCATGCGGTTGACCAGGCGACCCGCGATCGCTCGGGTTGCGGCATCATCGAGCGCGGGCGCGACGGTCGTTTCAACCGGAATAGGGACATCGACAGTTCGGGTGTCATCGGGCACGGGCTTTCTCCTGGCCCAATCCGGTTGCCCGGTACCGCCCTACGCCCGCCGCCGCACCTTCTTCGCGTCGCGCACCAGCAGAGGGGCCAGGAACCGGCCGGTGTAGCTGTCGGGGTTCGCCGCCACGTCCTCCGGCGTGCCTTCCGCCACGATGCGCCCGCCGCCGTCGCCGCCTTCCGGACCCAGGTCCAGGATCCAGTCCGCGGTCTTGATCACTTCCAGATTGTGCTCGATCACCACCACCGTGTTGCCCTGCTCCACCAGCGTGTGCAGCACCTCCAGCAGCTTGCGCACGTCCTCGAAATGCAGGCCGGTGGTGGGTTCGTCGAGGATGTACAGCGTCCGCCCCGTGGCCCGCCGCGCCAGCTCCTTCGATAGCTTGATGCGCTGCGCCTCGCCGCCTGACAGCGTTGTCGCCTGCTGGCCGAGCGCGATGTAGCCCAGCCCCACCTGTTGCAGGATCTTCAACCGGTCGTGGATGCGCGACTGGGCGCTGAAATAGGGCACTGCTTCGTCCACCGTCATCGCCAGCACCTCGGCGATCGACTTGTCGCGGAACTTGATTTCCAGCGTTTCGCGGTTGTAGCGCTTGCCTTTGCAGACGTCGCAGGTGACGTAGACGTCGGGCAGGAAGTGCATCTCGATTTTCAGCACGCCGTCGCCCTGGCAGGCCTCGCAGCGCCCGCCTTTGACGTTGAAGCTGAACCGGCCCGGCTTATAGCCGCGAGCCCGTGAATCCGGCAGCTCGGCGAACCAGTCGCGGATCGGCGCGAACAGATCGGTGTAGGTGGCGGGATTGGAACGCGGGGTGCGGCCGATCGGGGACTGGTCGATGTCGATGATCTTGTCGAGCAGTTCGAGGTTTTCGATGCGGTCGTGCGGGGCGGGGACTTCGCCGGAACCCATCAGGCGGCGAGCGGCGGCCTTGTACAGCGTGTCCACCACCAGCGTCGATTTTCCCCCGCCGGAAACGCCGGTGACGCAGGTGAACGTGCCCAACGGGAAATCAGCCGTCAGCCGCTTCAGATTGTTGCCACGGGCGCCGACCACCCGCACCGCGCGGTCGACCTGCGCCGGACGGCGCATCATGGGCACCTCGATGCGGCGGCGGCCGGAGAGGTAGTCGCCGGTCAGCGATTTCGGATTGGCGGCGATGGCGGCGGGCGGGCCTTCCGCGATCACGTGGCCGCCGTTGATCCCCGCCGCCGGCCCCATGTCCACCACGTGATCCGCCGCGCGGATGGCGTCCTCGTCATGTTCCACCACAAGAACAGTGTTGCCGAGGTCGCGCAGACGGCGGAGCGTGGTCAGCAGGCGTTCGTTGTCGCGCTGGTGCAGGCCGATCGACGGTTCGTCCAGCACGTACAACACGCCGGTCAGGCCGGAACCGATCTGGCTGGCCAGCCGGATGCGCTGCGATTTACCGCCTGACAGCGTGGCGGACGACCGCGCCAGCGTCAGGTAATCCAGCCCGACATCGACCAGGAACTGCAGGCGGTCGAGGATCTCGCGCAGGATCCGCCGCGCGATTTCGGCGCGCTGCGGCGTCAGCGTGGGCATCACCGCGTCGAACCAGCCAAGCGCATCCCGTATCGATAGGGCGGACGCTTCCGCGATATTCTTGCTGGCGACGCGCACCGCCAATGCCTCGGGTTTCAGGCGGGCTCCGTTGCAGACGGCGCACGGCTTTTCCGCCTGGTAGCGCGTGAGTTCCTCGCGCACCCAAACGCTGTCGGTTTCCTGGAAGCGGCGTTGCAGGTTGTGCAGCACGCCCTCGAACGGTTTTGTTACCGTGTAGGCGCGTACGCCGTCCTTATAGGTGAACGCGACGGGTTCTTCGCCGGTGCCGAGCAGGATCGCGTCGCGCACGCGTTTTGCCAGGCTTTCCCAGGGGGTTTTCGTGGTGACCTTGTAGTGCTTGGCCAGGCTTTGCAGCGTCTGGTCATAGTACGGGCTTTGCGACCCACGCCACGGAGCGATCGCACCATCCGCCAGCGACAGGCGTTCGTCCGGCACCACCAACTCGGGATCGAAGAACGTTTCCGTGCCGATACCACCGCAGGCCGGGCACGCGCCGTGCGGCGAGTTGAAGGAGAACAGTCGCGGCTCGATCTCCTCGATCGAGAAGCCGGACACCGGACAGGCGAAGCGCGACGAAAACACCGTGCGTTCGCCGCCATTGGCGTTCTCCGCGTAGGCGATGCCATCGGACAGAGCCAACGCGGTTTCAAAACTATCGGCCAACCGCGGCGCGATGCCGTCGCGCACGACGATGCGGTCCACCACCGCCTCGATCTCGTGCTTGATCTTGCGGTTCAGCGAGGGGACCTCGCCGATCTCGTAAAGTTGGCCATCGACCTTGACGCGGGTGAAGCCTTTGCGCTGCAGCTCGGCGAGTTCCTTGCGGTACTCGCCCTTGCGGTCGCGCACCACCGGAGAGAGCAATAGCAGGCGCGTGCCCTCCGGCATCGCCATGACGCGATCGACCATCTGGGACACGGTCTGCGCCTCGATCGGCAGGCCGGTGGCGGGCGAATACGGCACCCCCACCCGCGCCCACAGCAGCCGCATGTAGTCGTGGATCTCCGTCACCGTCCCCACGGTGGATCGCGGGTTCCTGCTGGTCGTCTTTTGCTCGATCGAGATTGCCGGCGACAGGCCCTCGATGCTGTCCACATCGGGCTTGCCCATCAGCTCCAGGAACTGCCTCGCGTAAGCGGAAAGCGACTCGACATAGCGGCGTTGGCCCTCGGCATAGATCGTGTCGAACGCCAGCGAGGACTTGCCGGAGCCGGACAACCCGGTCAGCACGGTCAGGCTGTCGCGTGGGATGACCACATCCACGTTCTTCAGATTATGCTCGCGCGCGCCGCGCACATGGATGGAGCCGGGCATGACGATCCTAATTTTTCACGGGCCTACTTGTTCACGGGCCCACTTGTTCACGGGATGTTCCCGGTATATAAGCAAGTCCCGGGCCGCCTGGAAGGGGTTGGTTAACCGATGGCGATCCAGAATGGGAGGGAGTAGTTTCTCTCCTTTGGTAATGGGGACTCGGTCATGGCTGGCAGCGTGAACAAGGTGATCCTGGTGGGCAACCTCGGCAAGGACCCGGAGGTACGCACCACGCAGGACGGCACGAAAATCGTCAACCTGACGCTGGCCACCAGCGAGAACTGGACGGACCGCAGCTCGGGGGAGCGCAAGGAACGCACCGAGTGGCATCGTGTGGTGATCTTCAACGACCGCATCGGCGAGGTGGCGGAACGCTACCTGCGCAAGGGGAAGAAAGTCTACATCGAAGGCTCGTTGCAGACCCGCAAGTGGACCGACCAGAGCGGGCAGGAGCGTTACACCACCGAGGTGGTGATCGGCCGGTTCCGCGGCGAGCTGGTGCTGATCGACAGTCAGCGCGGCGAGGACACCGGCATGGCGGAGGGCGGCGGCAGCGCTTACCGGGAACGGGCGCCCGCGGCACGACCGGCCACGGCAGGCGCGCCGGCGCGCAGTGGCGGCGGCGGCCCGTCCTGGGATGCGCCGAAGGGCGGCGACCTCGACGACGAGATTCCGTTCTGATGTCCGATCATCGTCATGGCCGGGGCCTGACCCCGTAGGTGTCAGGACAAGGCGTGGTGCAGAAACAAGGAGCTCCCCTCCCCTTGTGGGAGGGGCCGGGGTCGGGTCACGACAGGAATCTCCTTGTTGGGGACGCCTCCCCCGACCGCCTCCCATGAGGTTAGGGGGAAGTGTGTTTCTCGGGCGCCGCCTTGTCGTGACGCCCGTGGGACAAGCCCGACGATCGACGCCATAGCGATCGGGGCGCGATCACGCGCGCCCGTCCTCTTCAACGAGATGCTCGGGCAATGGTCGCGGATGCGCCTGTACAGCCGCGTTCGAATACAGCCGCGTTCGAAGCCCATCGCTTATGCAGCCGCGCTGAAGCCCGTTGCTGGAGGAGCTCGGATACCGCGTGCTGGCCGCGCCCGACGGCAACGCCGCGCTGCGCCTGCTCCACGCGCATCGTGACATCGCGCTGCTGTTTACCGATATCGGCCTCCCGGGCGGCATGAACGGACGGCAGCTTGCCGACGACGCACTACGGCGGCGCGCCTCGTTGAAGGTGTTGTTCACCAGCGGCTATGCGCGCAACGCGATCGTGCATCACGGCGGCTCGATCCCGGGGTGCAGTTGATCACCAAGCCGTTCGCCTTCGCCGCGCTGGCAGCCAAGATTCGCAATGTGTTGGACGAACCCTGTGGTGTGATCCTGACGCCTCGATGCCGCCGGCGAGTTTGTCATTGCGAGCGCAGCGAAGCAATCTCCTGGAGAGTACGCGCCTCACTCGCGGGAGATTGCTTCGCTGCGGTCGGACGACACTCCAAGACGGCCACCAACCGTTTGAGTCGGAGCACTGGTACGATTGCTGGATGAACCAAACGGTACTTGAATCTCATGCCGTCGATGAAAGGGCATAAGGATCGATGGAGTTCTCTTTGTGAACCTTGAATTGTTTCCTTCTTCTTTGTGTCTTTGTGAGAAAAGCAAGATCGCCAACCGCACAGGCTCAGCGAGCAGATGTAACCATCCGGCATCGCGGAAGATATTGGGATCGGCAGTATTGGTGCCTCGGCGCCTTCGCGGTTTCGCCTCGCTTAGGATCGTTTGCCAAGCACCGGGCCGGAGGGGCCGCTGGCACGCGGGGGCACGGTCTGACAGGTGGCGTCCAAAATCGCCAGAACCCGCTCCACAACGACGCTGATCGTCTTGCCCGAGCGCTGCACCGCCGGATCGCTGCTTTGCCGCAGCCGGTCGGCGATCAATGCGGCTGGGCTGATCGCGCCGCGCAGGTCGTGGCGCAGCTCGGACACCAGCAGTTCGAGTACCTCCGCACGCGACCGTGCCGCGTCTTCCATTGATTGCTCTCCAAGGCACCGCAGCCTGGCGCGGCGGCCGGCTAGTCGTCTCAGGGATGGCCAGCCAATGCAAGCCCCAGTTGCCTGCGGTCGTCCACCACGGCGGGAGCGCAGCGACTGTTGCATCAGCAACGGAAATTGATCACGGCCGCTTGAAGAAAAGACGCCACATCCGCCTGCCCAGCCCTGGCCGGCCGGCGCACAGCCAACCGTTTTTCTGCGAACCAGTTCGCCGCCAATCAGTCAGCAACAACCAATCCGCAGCCAACCGATCCATTGACGGCGGCACCCGCCGCGTGGAAAGCGCAGCGGGCACTCATCCCGGGGCCGGAGCGCATGGGAAAGTTGGTTTGGATCGCGTCCTATCCGAAATCGGGCAACACCTGGATCCGCGCCTTCCTGCACAACTACATCCGCCAGCCGGACGTGCCCTACGATATCAACCGCCTAGGCGATCTCACCGCGTCCGACGTGAACGCCGAGCGCTATGCCCGTTACGATCAGCGGCCGGCATCGCAATACAGCATCGCCGAGGTGCAGCGCATGCGCCCGCTGGTGCAGCGCGACCTGATGGCCCTCGACCCGAGCCTCGTGTTCGTGAAGACCCACAACGCCAGGCTGCTGATCGAGGGCAGCCCGCTGATCACGCCAGACGTGACGGCAGGCGCCATCTACATCGTGCGCGACCCGCGCGACGTGGTTGTATCCTACAGCCGGCATCGCGGCCGTTCGATCGACGACACGATCGCATTCCTGGCCGACCCGAGCGCCGCGACCGGTGGCACCGACCGCAGGGTCTATGAATGGCACAGCGCCTGGTCCGTGCACGTGCAATCCTGGACGGCCCGCCCGGACCCCCATGTGCAAGTGCTACGTTACGAAGCGCTTGCTGGCGACCCGGCGGCAACCTTCGGTCCGTTGATCCACTGGCTAGGGCAGGACCCTCCGCCGGAGCGCCTTCGCCGTGCGATCCGGTTCAGCGCGATCGCCGAGATGCGGGCCCAGGAGCAAGCGAGGGGGTTCAACGAACGTGTCGCGGAGTCCACGGTTCCGTTCTTCGGTGCCGGACAGCCGGGCCATTGGCGGACGGTACTGACCGCGGCGCAGCAGGCGCGGATCGAGCATGATCACGCCTCCGTGATGCAACATTTCGGATATTTATGACGCCATTCCACTCGCGATTCAGCGGGATGCCTGCAACGACTTGTGCTAGACTTGCATCCCCATGCCAGTCCGTCGTCGCCGATGCGGGAGCCCACGCCTCCGGACCCCGCTTGCCCTGCCGATCGCCGCCTCGCTGATCGCATTGGCGCTGGCATGCTGCGCGCCAGCGCCTCCTCCGCCGGCGCCCGCCGCGACAGCGCCGTTACCGTTGCCGCCGCCACCCCCGGCCGAGCATCCGGTCCTGCGCGCCGCCTGGTCGTTTCAGGCCACCCAGGACGCCTGCGTCGCGTTGGCAAAAGCGGGGCCGGCCAGCTTGCGGATCGCCATCCGCCCCGATGGCCTGATCCGACTGACCCTGTCGCTGCCCGGCGAGACCGGCGCCCGGCCAGTCGCGCGTTTCAGCGGCCCCGCCGGCCATTGGCAGATGGAGGGCTCGCTTCTCCCCGCGCGGCGGTCCGCGTCCTCGCTGGCCACGTTCTCGCTGGCGCGCAACGACACCTCCCTCGGCAGGATCCTGATGTTGCTCAGTGGCGGGCTGCTGGAGCTCGGTCCGCCCGAATCAGGGCTGCCGATCCTGGCGCTGCCGGAATCGGGCGACGACGGCCGGCAATGGTTCGTTTGCGCGCGCCGTAGTGTGACCGGCACGTGATTGCCGCCCCGTTGCCACCGCCTGCCGCCATTCCCGCCATGCCCGTCTGTAACCATGCCGCAGCGCAGGAGGGCGCATGAACATCCGAGGAGGGTCATCGTGAAACTCCCCCGCCCCGTCCGCACGCTTCTGCCCCGTGTCGTCCTGGTGCTGGCCCTGGCCATTGGCGCCGGGCTGTTGCTGGGCGGCTGGGTGATTCTGGTCGGCGCCAACCTCACCGATACCGGCCGCGACGCCGGCCAGCGCGCGACACTGGCAGCGCAGGGCGTGGCCGCCAGCATCGACGCGACGCTGGCGCGGTTTGCAGACCAGGTCCAGGCGGTGCGCCCGGCCGAGTTCGCCGCCGCCGACCGGCTGCAGCAGACCGACCGGGTGCTGCGGCTGCAGGCCGTGCTGCCGGCGGCCACGACTTTCATGCTCGCCCCGGACGGGCACCTGCTGGCCGCCTCTACGCCCTTTGCGCGGCAGGACGCGGCGGTCGGCGACGAAGCCTGGTTCCGCCGCGCCGTCGAAACCCCGGCCGGCGCGCTCGAGCCGCAACGGCTGCCGGTGTCCTGGCTTGGCGTCAGCGACGGTGTCGTTCTAACCCGCGCGGTCGTCGATCCCGCGGGGACGGTAATGGGCGTGGTCGGGGCGGTGTTACCCCAGGGCGCGCTGGCGGTTCTGACCGCGCCGCACTGGCTGCCATCGCAGGTCGCGCTCACTTTGGTGGGCGGACCGGAAGGGGTACTCGCTGCTCCGGCCCCCGGCCAACCAGGTGCGCCCGACACCGAATCCGACCGCAGCCAGCGCCTGATGCTATCCTTGCTCGCCTGGTTCGGCCAGCCGACAAGCTGGATCGGTACCGCGCCGATGCACACCATCGCCGCGGCGGTCACCGCCAGCCTGCCGACCAGCATCGCCTTGCCCCGCCATATCCTGGACGCGCCGATCATCGCGTCGGGCGGCACCTTGCTGGCGGCCTGGCTGATTTGCCTGTGCGGCGCGGCGGTCGGCCGGCGGCGGGACCCAGTCGCGGCCGCCGCCCCGAGCGGCTTCGGCACGGACTGGGAATGTGGGCTGGACATCGACGGTACCGTGACGGCGCACCACGGTACGCCGCCCCCGACGGTTCGCGACGGCATCGGTCAGAGTCTGCTGATCGCGCTGGCCTTGCCGGAGGATTCCGGCGCCGGCGCCGACATCGCCGCCGCCCTGCGGCAGCACGCGCCGCTGAACCCGGTGCAGGTGCCGGCGGACGGCCGCATATGGCGGATCGCGCTGGCGCCCGAGGCCAAGGGCGGGTTCACCTGCACCGGCCGCGACGTCACCGACGAAGTCGCCGCGCTGACGTCGCGCGACGCCGCCGAGACCGCCCTGGCGGACGCCCGCCGCGATCAGGACCGCCTGCTGACCTCGCTCGGCCACGACATCCGCACGCCGATGGCGAGCATCATGGGCACCTGCGAGTTGCTGCTGGACGGCGAGCTCGAGCAAGAGCAACGGCTGTGGCTGGAACGGGTGCAGGGAAGCTGCGGCGCGCTGCTGGGCATGCTGACGGGCTTGCTCGCAGTGTCGGAGGAGGAGACCGCCCGTGGCGCCCTGGTCTGCGAGCCGGTTGATGTCAGCGCCCTGGTGCAGGAAGTGGTGGACATCCTGCTGCCGCAGGCGCGCGACAAGGTGCTCGAATTGCACACCCGCTGCGACGACCTGCTGCGCGGGCAATGGCTGCTCGATCCGTCGCGGCTGCGCCAGGTGGTGTTCAACCTCGCCAGCAACGCGGTGAAGTACACCGCCAGCGGCCGGGTGGAGATCCGCGCTTCCGCGGTGTCGGCCGAGGGTCACAGCCGGCTGCGCATCGCCGTGTCCGACACCGGCCCGGGCATCGATCCGGCGGAGCGCGAGGCAATCTTCGAGCGCTTCCGCCGCGGCCGGGCACAGGATCGGGCGACGCAGGGCGGACTGGGCCTCGGCCTGGCGCTGTGCCGGGAGAACGCCCGGGTGATGAACGGCAGCATCACGCTGGAAAGCGCGCTGGGCGTGGGCAGCGAGTTCACCTTCGAGTTTCCGTCCGAGCGGGTGCCGGTGCAGGACCGGCATCTGCCGTTCGCCGGCCGCACCGCCCTGATCGTCGCCGATGACAGCCCGGCACGGCGTGGCCTGTTGTCCCAGCTCGCCGAGCTGGGGCTGATGGTGGAGACGGCGCCCGACGGCTATCTCGGCCTGGCGCTGGCGGAACGGCTGGAGGCGCAGCGCGGCGCCGTGGACCTCGTGGTACTGCAAGGTAACCTGCCGGGCATGCCGGGCGAGGTATTTGTGATCCGCCTGCGCCGCACGGCGTTCGGCAGCCGGGCGGCACTGGTGTGGGTCGGCGGCGGCGCCGAGACGGCGGAAGTCGACGCGATCGTGCCGTCGCCACCCGATCCGTACCAGGTCGCCACCGTGGCCCGCCAGTTGCTGGCGCAGCGGCCGTCGCTGGACGTGCTGACGCCGAACCAGTCGGTTAGCAGCGGTGGACGCGTGTTGCTGGTGGAGGACGACAAGGCCAACCGCACGTTGCTGGTGGCGGCACTGACCCGCCGCGGCTTCGCGGTATTCACCGCCAGGTCCGGCGAGGAGGCGCTGCGGCTCGCTGGGCGCGACAGCTTCGACGCGATCTTGATGGACCTGCAGATGCCCGGCCTGGACGGGTTCGAGACGACACGACGCATCCGCGCCTTGGGTGGGCATGCATCCCAGGTTCCGATCATCGCCCTGACCGCATGGCAGGCCACAAAGCTGCGGCAGCGCTGTAGCGAGGCCGGGCTGACCGGCGTGATGGAGAAGCCTGTCAACCTCGACCGGCTGACCGCGTGGCTGCACCAGGCGATCGGCCATGCGCTGCCGCAGGAAGCGCCGGGCGAGGGGGCACCTGACAGCGCTGCCTACGTCGCCGACGTATCGCTGGCGTACATGGAAGAGATGGTCGCGGTCGTCGGCATCAACCGGGCACGGGCGGGCGTGGCCGAATTCCTTGCGGATTCCGCCGCCCGCTGCCGCCGGCTGGGCGAACTGCTGCCGGGCTGGGAAGTGGACGCGATCCTGCGCTGCTGCGAGGAACTGAGCGGCCGGTCGGAGACCTGCGGTGCGCTGGCGCTGGGCGAACTGCTTGAGGAGATCGCCGACGCCGCGTCCCGCAACGAGCACGATGAGGCCGCGGCGCTGATAGCGCGCCTCGATGCCGTGGTGGTGCGGCTGCCGGTGGCGATGAACACCTGCCTGGACGACATCGAACGGCGGTGGGCGCGGGGTACCCGGGCGGCGTAGGGCGTCGGCGGCGCAGGGCGACCCGGAGAGCGGGAACGCCGCCGGGTGCGTGGCCGGCGGACGCCCGGCGCGCCCACACCCTCAGCACCGCAGGTGGTTGGTTGCGCTGGAAGCTCCATCAGCACACGACATTGTGACCGGATCGCCCTTGGGCCCGTGGCGACCTTGCGCCGGGAGCTGGACTCCTCCGCCATAGCCATATGTGCTCTAACGCGCGCGACCGGCTTGCGGGGCCAAACTGTGTCGGGGTGCGAGAGGCTGCGAGTATTCTTGATACCGGGCATGGAGGCAAAGGGAGGTGACCAAAACCGTTGATCCGGGGCGGGATGGGGGCGAGCACTTCTTCAAGGAGCTGGCCGACTTTGCGCCCGTCATGATCTGGCGATCGGGTCCGGACGCCCTCTGCGATTGGTTCAACAAGCCCTGGCTCGACTTCGTCGGCCGTGGCATGGAGCAGGAGATCGGCAACGGTTGGACCGAAAATGTCCACCCCGATGATTTTGAGCGGTGCCTCGAGATCTACCTCAGCTGCTTCAACGCGCGGAAGCCTTTTACCATGAGTTATCGGCTGAAGCGGCACGATGGCGTGTATCGCGAACTTCTTGACAATGGTGCCGCCTATTACCGCGATGGAGCGTTCGCCGGTTATTTTGGTAGCTGCATCGACATCTCCGACCGGACGGAGATGGAAGCCCAGCTCCGGCAAGCCCAGAAGATGGAAGCCATCGGCCGACTCACCGGCGGTGTCGCGCACGACTTCAACAACCTCCTGCAGGTGATCGGCGGCAATCTCCAACTGCTCGGAAAGGAGATCCCTCGCCAGGAGCGAGCCGAACGGCGGCTGCAAACCGCTATCGAGGCGGTAGTGCGGGGATCGCAACTGGCCAACCAACTCCTGTCCTTCGCGCGGGGGCAGTCGCTTGAGCCGCGGGCGATCAACCTCGGCCGCGTGATCCGGGGGATGGACGACCTCCTCCGCCGTTCGTTGGGCGAGGCAGTGGAAATCGAGACGGTCGTCGCCGGCGGCTTGTGGATCACCTACGTCGATCCCACCCAGGTCGAGAGCGCCTTGCTCAACCTGGCCGTCAATGCCCGACACGCAATGGGTGGCCGCGGCAAGCTCACGATCGAGGCCGGCAATGCCCGTCTCGACGACGACTACGCGGCAAAGCACGTCGAGGTGACGGCGGGCCAATACGTGATGGTGGCTGTCACCGATACAGGGTGCGGCATGCCCGCGGCCGTGCTTGAGCGGGTGTTCGACCCGTTCTTCACAACCAAAGCCCGCGGCGAAGGTACGGGTCTTGGGCTCTCCCTGGTGCATGGTTTCGTCAAACAATCGGGGGGTCACACCAAACTCTACAGCGAGCTCGGCCACGGGACGACGGTGCGCCTCTATCTGCCACGCGCGCACATGCGCGAGGACGCTCCCGTTGAAGTCGCCACAGGGGCGGTCACGGGTGGAACGGAAGTCGTCTTACTCGTCGAAGATGATGACAATGTCCGCGCGACGACGGCCGACATGCTCGCCGACCTCGGCTACTGCGTGCTGCGGGCGCGCAACGCCGACGCTGCAATGACCGTCATCGAGAGCGGCGCCTCGATCGACCTACTGTTCGCAGATGTAGTGATGCCGGGGGAGTTTGGAGTCCGCGAGCTCGCGCGCAAGGCGCAACAGCACTTACCTGGCCTGCCGGTATTGTTCACCTCAGGGTACACTGATAACGCGATCATCCATGGTAGCCGCCTTGATCAAGGTGTCGAGCTGTTGTCGAAGCCGTACACGCAAGACGAGCTGGCTCGAAAGCTGCGCAAAGTCCTGACAACGCCGCCGGTGGTCACGCCCGAACAAATCATATCCGACCGAGCGCGGTCGTCCAGCTGAACACGATCGTCCCGTCGGGCGCGGTCGCGGCCAATCTTGTATCCGTCCAAGCCTTGTACCGACCCGTATCAAGGTTTGTACCAACCCGTATAAAGACTGCCCCACGGCCGACGCCTCCGCGTCATGTCGCCACCCACGACTTTTGTTGCTGTGGGCGACGAGGTCGTGGATCGCGGCCGGCGCCCGCCATGACGCGACCCACTCCCGACGAGTTGGCCATTTGACTGGCTGGCATTATGCGGTGGCGGAACCACCCGCAGCGCCCAATATCTTATTGCTCTTTGCAAACGTCCCGGCGGATAATAATTCCACAAATGCATCCAGCGCCGAGTGCATCCATGCGGCCCGCCGCCCCCCTGCTCCTGCTCAGCCTGCTCTGCCTTTCGGCCTGTGGCGCGACAGCGCTCTCCGGGGTGCCTTATGCGGGCGGGTATGTCGGCGGCACCGTCGCCGCCGAATGTGCCCCCTTCGCCCGCGCGCTGACCGGCGTGCGGCTGCATGGCGACGCGGCCGATTGGTGGTGGCAAGCCGATGGCCGCTACGCCCGCCAGCACCGACCGGAAGAGGGTAGCCTGCTGGTGCTGCGCCGCTCCGACCGCCTGCCGGACGGCCACGTCGCCGTCGTATCGAGGGTGCTGTCACCGCGCTGGATCCTGGTGACACAGGCCAACTGGGTGCACCACCGTGTAACCGAGGACCAGCCGGTGATCGACGTCTCGCCGGACAACGACTGGACCCTGGTGCGCGTCTGGTGGCCGCCCGTCGGCGCTATCGGGGTGAGTGACTATCCCGCCTACGGCTTCATCCGTCCGGACCGCCCGGCCTCGCACCAGGACCTGATGGCGGCGGTGCCGCGCGCCATCCGCGTCTTCGGCGGCGGGTGAAGGGTCAGGCGGCGTCCTCGCGGCGGTCCTTCACCCTCACATAGGCCAACTGCGCATGCTCGTCGCAGTACGGCTTGCCGGGCACCGACTTGGCGTCGCAGAAGCGGAAGTTGCGCGTGCCCGGCTCTCCGATCGGCCAGCAGCAGGTGATGACACGGCCGTACGGCCGTGGCGGCGGGGCGGTCAGTGCGACGCGAGCCGGCTGCAGCGCCGGCCGCGAGGCCATGGGCGCCGGAGGCCGTGGCGGCAGGACGACAGCAGCCGCGATGGTGCCGCCCGCCCCGCCCAGCGCACCACCGCTGGAGAGCGACGTGCCGCCGAGCGATGCGCTGGACAATGGCGGCAGGGTCGGGCCCGCGATCCGCCGCGGCGAGCTGGAACGCGGCGGCGGCCGCTCGCCTTCACGGCGGATCGGCGAGGGCCGGGCCGGCAGGTCCAGCCGGTGCGCCTTGCCGACCACGGCGTTCTTTGACACGCCAAGCCGGCGGCCGATTTCCGCAGTCGAGTGGCCCTCCGACCAGAGTTCGCGCAAGCGGATGATAGTCTCGTCGGCCCACTCCATGTTGGGTCCTCCCCCTTGGGTTGACCACAAGATACAGTAGGATCTTCGGGCGTCTCAATGCCCGAGTTCGTGTCGGGCCACAAAAAGTTGTGGAAAACTTCGGCGGCGGACACCAGGACTTGTAACGCTGAGCAGTGCGCAGATCGACCCACGGGTCGGTGGGCTCTGCCCCCCGCGCCAGGCTTGGCACGGGCAGCCATGTCTGCACCCGGTGTCTGCACCCGGCCCGTAGCGGCGGAAAAGCGTAGCGCCTTCAGCACAAACTCGCACGCGGCGGAATCCATGCCATAGGGCGGAAAAGCACAGCGCCCACCGCTACCGCCCTACCCCGCCAACCGCCGCATCCACCGCATCGCCCAGCCGTGCGACGATCGTGTCGATATCCGCGGCCCCTGCGATATAGGGCGGCGCAATCACCACGTGGTCGCCCCGGCGGCCGTCGATCGTGCCACCCATCGGATAAATCGCGACCCCGCGCATCAGGGCCTCCCGCTTCACGCGCTCGTTCAGCTTCAGCACCGGGTCGAATTCCTGCTTCGCCGCCCGGTCGGCGACGAACTCCAACGCCCAGAACAATCCGCGGCCACGGATGTCGCCGACATGGCGGTGGTTGCCGAAGCGCTCGGTCAGCGCCGCCTCCAGCCGCGTTCCCATGGCGCGGACATTTGCCAGCAGATTCTCCCCCCGGATGATGTGCTGCACCTCCAGCGCGGCGGCGCAGGCGACAGGATGGGCCTGGTAAGTGTGGCCGTGCATGAAGCTGCCGGAGCCGGCTTCGATCGCCGCCACGATCTTCCGCCCGATCAGCACACCGCCGATCGGCTGGTAGCCGCCGCCCAATCCTTTCGCCACAACCTGCAAATCCGGAGCGATCCCCTCCTGCTCCCACGCGTGCATGGTGCCGGTGCGGCCCATGCCGCACATCACCTCATCCAGGATAAGCAGCGCGCCATGCCGGTCGCAGATCGCGCGCACGCGCTGGAAATAGCCAGGCAGAGCGGTGACGCAGCCGGTGGTGGCGCCGACCACCGTTTCGGTCAGCACCGCCGCAACGGTATCGGGGCCGAGCCGCTGGAACTCGGCTTCCAGTTCGCCGGCGAGGCGATCGACATACCCCGCATCCGATTCGCCATCGCGCTGGAAGCGGTAGGCGAAGCAGGGGGACACCAGCCTGAACGCGGGCGACAGAAGTGGTTCGTACAAAGCTCGCCGCATCATGTTGCCGCCTGCCGCCAGCGCACCCAGCGTGTTGCCGTGATAGCCCTGCCGGCGGGCGATGAAATGCACACGACGCGGCTGGCCGATCTCGACGAAATATTGCCGCGCCAACTTCAGGGACGCCTCGGTGCCCTCGGATCCGGAAGAGCAGAAATAGGCGTGTGACAGGCCGCCGGGTTCGCCATCCAGCACGATGTGCGCCAGGTCCTCGGCCGGCTGGCTGCTGAACGTGCCGGTGTGGGCATAGGCCATGGTCGCGGCCTGACGCCCGATCGCCTCGGCGATGCGGCGATTGCCGTGGCCGAGACAGGCGACCGCCGCCCCGCCCGAGGCGTCGATGATCCGCCGCCCGTCTTCGGTATGCAGATAAATGCCGTCGCCACCAACCGCGACAGGAGGCTGGCCGCCGGAACGGTGCAGAACGCGGCTGCTCATGGCTATGACCTGCGGAATGACTGGTCCAACATAGACCGGTTGCTACCAGACTGCGACCGACCGTCACAGTGCTCCAGATCGCCCTGCAAACCCGCTTTCACGAGTTCCCATGTACCAGGCGCTGCACGCCTTCCTGCTCGGCTTTCCCGCGCTGTTCTCTATCGTCAATCCGATCAGCGGCGCCTTCATCTTCCGCGAGGTGACGCTACATCGCCCGCCGCAGGACCGGGCACGCATCGCCAAGCTGGTGGCGCTGTATTCGCTGGTGGTGATGACCGTCGCGTTATGGGCCGGATCCTACGTTCTGGCGTTCTTCGGCATCAGCCTGGCGGCGCTGCGTGTCGCCGGCGGCATCGTCGTGGCGCTGAATGCTTGGAACCTGCTGAATTCGCCGGAATATCACGAGGCGCAGAAGCAGGACCAAGCCGCCCCCGCGCGCGATGCGGAAGACATTGCCCTGTTTCCGCTGACCATTCCCTTCACCACCGGTCCCGGAACGATCGCGGTCGCCGTGGCGCTGGGCTCCGACCATCCGGATGGCACACTGGACCTCGTCTGTTTCTTCCTCGGCATGACCGCCGCGACAGTGGCGCTGGCGGGGATGATCTGGTTGGCGTACGGTTCCTCCGATCGCATCTCACGCCTCATGGGGCCAGTCGGCAGCCGTACCGTCACCCGGATATCGGCCTTCCTGCTGCTCTGCATCGGCGTGCAGATCCTGATCACCGGGGTGGTGGACGTGCTGGGCCCACTGCTGGCCCACCACTGAACCGCCCAGGTCGTGCGTGCAATGAAGGAGGGATACCCAATGGCGTTCTCGATGTTCGATGCCTGCGTGCCGGTCTGCGCGCAGATGCTGAGTGGCCTGTCGGGCGTGATCGACAAGGCGGCCGAGCAAGCCAAGGCGAAAAAGTTCGACGAGGCGGTATTGCTCACGGACCGGCTCTATCCGGACATGTTCACGCTCGCCCGTCAGATCCGCCAGGCGACCGACTTCGCCCGCAATGCACCCGGCCGGCTGGCCGACGTGAAGCTGCCGGACTTCCCGACAACCGACGACACCAGCTTCGCCGAGGTGAAGACCCGGATCGAGAAGTCGCTGGCGTTCGTCAAGGATTTCTCGCCCGCGCAGATCGAGGGCACGGAATCCCGCGACATCAAGTGGATGGCCGGGCAGCGCGAAATGTCCTTCAAGGGCAAGGCATACCTGCTGCACTTCTGCTTCCCGAATTTGTTCTTTCACACCACAACGGCGTACAACATCCTGCGCCACCGCGGCATAGAGATCGGCAAGCGTGACTTCCTGGGCACGTTCTGAAACCTGCCGCGAATGCCTCTCCCGCCCGGCGCGGGAGAGGCATTGCCTCGAAATCGGGCTTCACAGGCGGTGCTCAGCCACCTAATTTGCGCCGCCTCGCCAAGATCAGCTCCCCCCACAAGTCCGCGGTAGACAAGTCAGCATTTCGCAGAATAACGCCATGCAGATTAGCCTCCGGGAGCGCCATGTTGCTGAGGTCCGCTCGCGATAGATCTGCTCCTCGATTTTTTCCGTCTTCGCTTGCCCCCGCCCAAAGCTCGATTATCGTATTTTCCTTCGTGATCAATCCAAATTCGAACAGGAACTGCAAAAGCACCCCTTTGCGGACACCATCAAGTCGGTGTGTTGCACACCTCATCCCCCGGTTCTGGCCAGGCTCTTCGATGCCATTTCGAATGTATTGCGGGTCAACCCGGGCAGTTCCAGTATCCGCTGAAGCTCCTGCTGCATCAGCGCCTGGCGCGCGGCGTCGTAGCGCCGCCACTGCCCCAGCGGGGCCACCATGCGCGCCGCCACCTGCCCGTTGCGCGGGTCGAGCGCGATGATGATGTCGGCCAGGAACCGGTAGCCCTCGCCGGACGCATCGTGGAACCGCACCGGATTTCCGCCGGCGAAGCTGGCCACCAGCGCACGCACGCGGTTCGGGTTGCGCAGGTCGAATGCCCCATGCTCCGACAGCTTGCGCACCGCCTCCGGCGTGCCGAGGCCGGACATCGCCTGGATCGCAAACCACTTGTCCACCACGAGGTCTTCTTCATGCCACGCATTATAGAAGTTGTTCAGCGCGCTCCTGCGCTGCGGGCAGTCGATATGGCTCAGCACCGAGAGTGCCGCCAGAACATCGGTCATGTTCCGCCAGGTATCGAATTGCTCCTTTGCCAGTATCGCGCCGCGCTTCGGCACGCCCGCGGCGATATAGGCGAGGCAGACATTGCGCAGCGCGCGCCGGCCGATCGCCTCGCCGTCGATCCGGTACTCACCATTATCCGTCAGTTGGTCATACGCCGTCTGCAGGATCGGCGTGAGCTGCGCGCCGATGGCTGCCCGCGCGGCCTCCCGCACGGCGTGGATCGCGTCGGGATCGGCCACCGCCATCTGGTCGGCGAGGAACGTTTCGCTCGGCAGCACCAGGGCTTCGGCGGCGAAGGCAGGGTCCGCCGGCGCGCCGCGCAGTGTCGCAACCGCCGCGGCGACGATGCCGTCCGCCACCTCGATCTTCGCGCCGGGGCGCCAGGTCTCGATCTCGCGCAGCAGGGCCTGCGTGGTGTATTGCTGCCCCGACTCCCAGCGCACGAACGGATCGCTGTCATGCGCGGCGAGGAACTGCAGCCGCTCCAGGCTGATGCCGGACAGTTTCACCGGCGCGGAGAAGCCGCGCAGCAGCGATGGCGTCGGCAACCCAGCCACGTCCTCAAACACAAACCGTTGCTCTGCCTCCGTCAGCAGCAGCACGCGCGTGCCGGGCTGTGCCTCCGCCTCCCCCGCGACGCGAGTCGGCAGTTCCGTGCCATCCTCCGCGAGCAATCCCATCGCAACCGGAACGACCAGCGGCTGCTTGTCCGGCTGCCCCGGCGTCGGCGAGGTGTGCTGCCGCAGCGTCAGCGCATAACGGTTGGTGGCGGGATCGTGCGCATCCTCGACCGAGATTTCCGGTGTGCCGGCCTGATGGTACCACAACTTGAACGGCCCCAGATCGACGCCGGATGCGTCCTGCATCGCCGCGACGAAATTGTCGATCGTCACCGCGCTGTTGTCGTGGCGGGCGAAATACAGGTCCATCCCGCGGCGGAACGCGGCGCGGCCGATGATGGTGGCCATCATGCGGATCACCTCGGCGCCCTTCTGGTACACCGTGGCCGTATAGAAATTGTCGATCGCCATGTAGCTTTGCGGCTGCACCGGATGCGCGAGCGGCCCGCCATCCTCACGGAACTGCCCCGCGCGCAGGCCGCGCACGTCGCCGATGCGCTTCACCGCGCGGCTACCCTGATCGGCGGAGAACTCCTGGTCGCGATAGACCGTCAGCCCTTCCTTCAGCGAAAGCTGGAACCAGTCGCGGCAGGTGACGCGGTTGCCGGTCCAGTTATGGAAATACTCGTGCGCGATGACCGATTCGACGCCCTGGAAATCGGTGTCCGTCGCCGACCCAGGTTGCGCCAGCACGTACTTGGTGTTGAAGACGTTCAGGCCCTTGTTCTCCATCGCTCCCATGTTGAAGTCGGACACCGCGGCGATGTTGAACACGTCAAGGTCGTATTCCAGTCCGAACACGTCCTCGTCCCACTTCATCGCGGTCTTCAAGGACCGCATGGCATGCTCGCAGCGGTCCTCGTCCCCGCTGCGCACCCAGATCCCGAGTTCCACCTGCCGGCCGGAACGGGTGGTGAAGCTGTCCTTCACCGCCACCAGATCGCCCGCGACCAGCGCGAACAGGTAGCAGGGTTTCGGATGGGGATCGGTCCAGGTGACGCAATGCCGGCCGTCGCCAAGGTCGGAAATCTCACCCGGATTGCCGTTCGACAGCATCACGGGAACACGCGCCTTGTCGGCCGTGATGGTGACGGTATAGCGCGCCATCACATCCGGCCGGTCGGGGAACCAGGTGATGCGTCGGAAGCCTTCCGCCTCGCACTGGGTGAAGAAACTGCCGTTGGAAACGTACAGTCCGCTGAGCTCCGTATTGTCCTTGGGCGCGATCTGGGTATCTACCGCCAACTCGCAGGCGTCCGGCATGTCCGGAATGATCAGCGCGCCATCCTCGACGCGGTAGTGGTTGTCGCCGAGCGTTTCGCCGTCACGCGCCAGCCGCAGCAGGGTCAGCGCCTCGCCATCCAACCGCAACGGCGCGTCCTTCGGCGCGTCGGGATTGCGGCGCAGCTTCAGGCGTGCGGCGACACGGGTGGCCGCTTCGTCGAGATCGACGTGCAGATCGACGTGGTCCACCAGAAAGGCTGGCGGCGTGTAATCCGCCAGCCGCACCGTGTGCGGGGTCGTCTGGGCCGCGATGTTGCCGGCGTCGAGAAGCATTGTCGTCACCCTGAGTTTGCCGTGTCATAACCGCGCCGCTGAGCAGCGGGCCGCGGCGTGCAGTCTAGCCCAGGCCGCTCCTCCCCTGTCAGCGCCCCATGACGGAGAGCGTAGCTGGCGCCATGATGCCCTATCGCACCGCAACCGACCTCGCCGGGGCGTTGGCCCGCCGCGACATATCGTCGGTCGAATTGCTCGATCAAGCCATCGCTCGCATCGAGGCGCTGGACGGGCCGATCAACGCGGTGGTCGTCCGCGACTTTGCCCGTGCCCGCGATGCGGCGCGTGCCGCCGATGCCGCACTGGCCCGCGGCGAGCGCCGTGCTTTGCTCGGCGTGCCGATGACGGTGAAGGAATCGCTCAACGTCGCCGGGCTGCCCACGACCTGGGGCATGCCGGCGTACCGCAACTGGCGGCCCGCGGAAGACGCCGCGGTGGTGGAGCGCGTGAAGGCCGCCGGGGCCATCATTTTGGGCAAGACCAATGTGCCGCTGGGGCTGAGCGATTGGCAGGCCTACAACGACATCTACGGCACCACAGGCAATCCCTGGGACGTCAGCCGCACCCCCGGCGGGTCCTCGGGCGGCGGTGCCGCCGCGCTGGCCGCGGGTTTCGTGCCGCTGGAAATCGGCTCCGACGTCGCCGGTTCGCTGCGTGCGCCGGCGCATTTCTGTGGTGTTTATGCGCACCATCCCAGCCGAGGACTGGTGCCGGTGCGCGGCCATTCCCCACCCGCGACGCCGGCCTTGCCACGCGAGAGCGACCTGATGGTCGTCGGTCCAATGGCGCGCAGTGCCGCGGATCTGGAACTGCTGCTGGACGTCATTGCCGGCCCGGATGTGCCGATGGCAGTCGGCTACCGGCGTTCGCTCCCGCCGCCCAGGCACGACGATCTGCGTGAGTTTCGCGTGCTGCTGATCGACACCCACCCGCTGTTGCCGACCGGCGCCAGCGTCGCCGCGGCCGTCGCGGCGTTTGCCGATCGGCTGGGCGGCGCGGTTGGCCGCATTGCGCGCAGCAGCGAGCTGTTGCCCGATCTCGCCCGGGGCGCGCGGATCTACATCAGCCTTCTGTCGTCGTTCGTCGGCGCGGACATGACCGCGGCGGATTACCGCGCCGCGCAAGCGGAAGCCGCGGCCCTGGCCGAGGACGACGATAGCTTGCTCCCGTGTCGTATCCGGGGCCGGGTGCTGAGCCATCGCGACTGGATTCGGGCCGACCGCGTACGCGAGGCGCACAAGCACCAATGGCGCGCGCTGTTTCGCGACTGGGACGTGGTGGTTTGCCCGATCATGCCGACGCCGGCCTTTCCGCACGACCATTCGCCGCTGTCCACGCGCCGCTGTGCTATCGACGGCGCAGGGTATCCGTACATGAACCAGATGGCCTGGCCGGGCGTGGTGACGCTGCCAGGCCTTCCGGCGACGGCGATGCCGATCGGCTTTTCCGAATCCGGCTTGCCGATCGGGGTGCAGGCGATCGGACCGTTCCTGGAAGACCGCACCACGATCGCCTTCGCTCGTCTGGCGGAGCAAGAGTTCGGCGGATTTGTGCCGCCCCCATTGTCCGCCGGCGCATGAGAGGTCCGCTGGATCAGCGCGATTTCTTTCCGGCTGCGGCGCGCGCCGCCTTCGCCTGGCGCTCGCCGTACTTCATGCCTTCCAGCTTCATTCCGTCTGGGTCAAGGAAGAATACGGCGTAGTAGTCATCGTAGTACTCCCCGGCCGGATCGACGATGCGAGCCTGCAGCTCGTCGCGCAGGAAGGTGTCCAGCTCGTCCACCTCCTTGCGGTTGCGCAATTGAAAGGCATAGTGATGGAACCCAACATCGCCGTCGCGATATGGGCTGCCTTGCGAGTCCGCCGGCGTGATCCAGTAACGCGTCTTGCCGTTGGTCCAGCCGATCATGGTCTCGTATTCGTCGGAGATCTCGAAGCCGAGGAATGAGAACAGTTTGTGGTAGAAGGCTTTGGATTTCTGATAGTCGCTGACGCGGACCACCAGGTGATCGATGCCGACAACACGGGGCATGGCGTAACTCCTTGGTTGCAACCGACATGCAGCGCAGGCGTATTTTGGTGGCCTCGATAAGACCGCCGGTTCCAAGCATCCGTAGTGCATGGCGCGGCGCCGGCGGCGCCTCGCAGTCATTGCTAGAAGCGCCGCGGCCAGGCAATTCCACACGGAGACTGCTTCGTCGCTGCGCTTCTCGCAATGACTGCGGGCCGTGGCTCACTCGTCAGTGATGGTGCGTACTGGCCTGGCTGCCTGCACGATGATTATGAGACGTGGCGCCTATTCGGGATCACGCCGCCGTCGCTTCATTCCAGCGGCGAGCGTGTCGCTGCCAGGCTCGGGCGCGCCATCATGGCATCGAGCCACGCGGCAATCCGTCGGTGCCTTGCGACCATGGTCGCGCCCTCTGGCGACAGGCGGAAATAAACGAACATCGGCGCCGCATGCAGATCGGCGAGGGTCAGCGCCGGTCCGGCCAGCCATGGGCCGTCGCCGCCGATCTCCGCCAGCGCGCGCAGGCACGTTTCGGCGCGCGGCAAGGCCGCGGCGATCCGGGTTTCGTCTGTCGTGCGGCCGGTGGCTGGCGCGCGCACCCGCTCGACGAACACCTCCCAGACCAGCGTGCGATAGCAGTAGCTGTCCAACACGCTCAGTACCTGGTTCATGCGCGCCTGCGCCCGCACGTCGGTCGGCTGCAGCGCCGGCCCGTCGAACGCCGCATCGATATAGCGTTCGATGGCGGTACTTTCGTACAGCCGGACGTCGTCATGCTCAAACGCGGGAATGCGGCCGAACGGGTGCCGCACCTGGTAGTCCGCCGGCGGGCCGGACGCGCCGAACACATCCACTGCAACATGGTCGTAGGCGACGCCCTTTTCGTGCAGCGCAAGGCGCACCGCGCGCACGTACACGCTGTACGCGGCGCCGAACAGGATGGGCCGGACCATCGGGCTCAGCGAACGTAGACGCGCACCTGGCGGCCCGATAGCGTCGGGTCCGCCCGCAGCCCCAAATGGATGTTCGACGCCGGCACGCCCACGCGCATGATCGCCTGCATCACCTCCGCCGCCTCCTGCTGACCCTGCGCCGCGTCGGACGCTTTCGGCAGCACGGCCACGACGTCGGTACTGCACCTCGCGGTCACGCGTTTCGGCCGCTCGCACCGCGTAGCCAAGCAGTTCCTGGTATTGCGGCGCAGGCCCGCTGAAATCGATGGAGACCAGCGGCGTGCGCGCATCAACTCTCACCGGCGCGGCTGCCGGCGTGGCGGCAGGCGCGGCCTTCGCCTCCGGTGCCGGGGCGAACGTGCGCTGGTCCACCAGAGCGCAGCCGGCCAACAGCAGGCACGCAAGCAAGCGATGCAAGGCGGGGAACGTCATGCGCCGCAGGCTTGCAGGAAGCGGTGCATCGGGCAAGCTGTGACGCAACTGCCGGGAGGAGACGGACAATGCCCCTGTTGCTGGAACGCCGTGGCCCGATCGCCATTCTGACGCTCAGCCGCCCGGAGGCGCGCAACGCGTGGTGCGAGGAATTCCAGACCGGCCTGCGCGAGCGCCTGCCGGAGTTGGAAGCCGACCCCGAAATCCGCTGCGCCATCCTGACCGGCGATGACGCCGGCGGCGCGTTCAGTGCCGGTGCTGATCTGAAGAACCCACGCACACACTCGATGAGTTCGGTTGGCGCCTTCATCGAGGACCTGCCGAACCGCCGCCGTGCCCATCCGATCAACATGCTGGCCGACTTCGCCAAGCCGATCATCGCCGCGGTGAACGGCTATGCGGTCGGCATCGGCTGCATCGTGACCTATTGCTGCGACATGATCGTGGCGTCGGACCGCGCCGAGTGGCGGCTGCCGCAATCGGGCCTGGGAATCATCCCGGCGCAGGGCGGCGCGGTGCGGCTGGCGCGCTGGGTGGGAAAGGGCTTGGCGATGCGTGTCGCGTTCGGCTTCCCGCTGACGGCGGAGGAGGCGTTCCGGACCGGCTTAGCGCAGTGGCTGGTGCCGCATGCGCAGTTGATGCAGCGGGCGGTGGCGGTGGCAGAGCATGTCGCGGCGCTGCCCCCGCTGGCAGCGCGGCTGACGAAGGAGTCGCTGAACTACGGCATGAACATCCCGCAGTCGGATGCGGCGCTGGCAGACTTGTACCGCTTCGCCATGCTGGAACTGACCGAGGACAAAGCGGAGAGCCACCAGGCCTGGCGGGAAAGGCGGCAGCCGCAGTTCAAGGGGCGGTAATTGGGTCGCCGGCAGTGGCTCCGTGGGGTGGCTCCGTGGGGTGGCGCCTGTTGCTGTCCGGTACGATTCGAACGGTGATGCAGGTGCGGTTTCACCCAGACCGAATCGCCATCGTCGCATGGAAGCGCGGTCAGCAACTCGGTCCTGGGCCGGGTCCCGGATATGGGGCCGTCCCACTCCGTCCGCGCTAGCCCGCATTTCTCACCGCTCCGCCCGCAATGACAGATTCGACGACGGCAGCAAAGCGTTAGATTGCCCCCGTTCATTTGAGACGCAGCCACCGTCGCAAGCGCTGCCAGACGACGCGCAGCAGCAAATCCCCCACTAGGAATTTCGCCGGGACTGCCGCCTGTGTCTCGCCTGCCAGCCGGCGCTCGAGATTGCGTGCGACGGTTTCGGCAATGCTCGCGGTCAGCGCCGACACCACCGGCCCACGTGCAAGGTGAGCCAAGGGACCGCGGAGCGCGTAGTTCACCTCAAGCACGATGCGCGTGGTTGTACTGGTCGCAGCGTCCAGAATGAACGTCGCGGTGGCTGACAAACGCGTGCCGCTGCGCCGGTCTCGGCCTTCGCCGGAAAGCGTCGCGCGACGCGCAGCCGGGTCAAGGGACAGGCTGCCCGCGCCGGTAAACAGTGCGGCGATCGGGCCAAACGTGACCTGGATCTCGCCCTCGAGATGGCCGTCGGCCATCTGCGTCAGGCGTGCGCCGGGAACGCAGGCTGCCAGCAAGGCCGGGTCGCGCAGCGCTGCCCAGACTTCATCGATCGGACGGTTGAGGCTGACCTCGAACTGGAGCGATGGACCGGCCTGCCGCACCGGCGCCGCGGGCATCATGGCCGGCGCCGTGGACGTAACGAGCGGCGCCGCGGACGCGGACGCCGCATCGGGCAACACCAAGGCACTCAGTTGCGGCAACGGCTTTTGCATGTCGTCTGGACGAGCGACATCCTCCCGCAGCACGCGGCTGATGGCCCGCACGATGCCGGCATACCCGGTACAGCGGCACAAATTCCCGGCCAGCTCCAAGCGGATTCTCGCGGCATCCGCCTCAGGCACGCGCAGCACGATATCGCGCGCGGTCACCAGCATGCCCGGCGTGCAATAGCCACATTGCAACGCATGCTCTTCGGTGAAAGCCGCGCGCAGGCGCTGCATGATGGGATCGTCCTGCAGCCCCTCGATGCTGCGTACGTCAGCGCCCTCGCAGGCGGCGGCATAGGCGATGCAGGATCGTGCCGGCGCGCCGTCAAGCAGCAGGGTGCAGGCGCCGCACACGCCATGCTCGCAGCCGACATGCGTGCCTGTGAGCAGGCAGACGTCCCGCAGAAAATCCACAAGCTGCATGCGTTGCTCAATTTCGGCCGTCACCTTCTCGCCGTTGACGACCAGGGTCACGCGTCGCATGCGGCGTCGTCCAGCACGCGGCGCACCATCGCGAGCTGCATGTGCCGATCGACCGTGTCCAAGCCCGCCAGCGCTACGCTTGCGCCTTCCAGGCTGACTTGCTCGCCGGTCAGCAGCAGCGGGCGGCCGCCCAGCGCACCGATCGTCAACCGGCGTGTCGTGTCTGCGATCAGCGCGGCTGCCATCGCATGGGCGAATTCGCCGGGCTTGCGGCAGGCTTTCAAATAGCGCCAGGCCGCACCGGCAGGCGGGCACGGAATGCGCACGGCGGTCAGGATTTCGCCCGCAGCCAGCACCGTCGTGTACGGGCCGGTGATAAAATCGCTGACCGCAACGCGACGCACGCCGGAAGACGATCGCAGCGTCACCGCCGCATCGAGCGCCATCAGCACCATCACCCAGTCCGCGGCAGGATCAGCGTGGCACAGGCTGCCGCCGATCGTGCCGCGATTGCGGACCGCCTGATACGCGATCGCGCCGGCGACGCCTGCCAGCCACCCGTCAGCGAGATCTGGCGTACGGCCGCCGGCGATCGCAGCGTGGGTGACGCAGGCACCAAGCGTGATGGCGTGGGGCGCTTCGTCGACACCCGCGAGGTCCGGCAGGTGGTTGACCTGCACCAGCAGCTTCGGCTGCACCACGCGCAGGTTCAGCATCGGCCCGAGCGATTGGCCGCCGGAGAGCACGCACGCCTCGGGACCGCCTTGCGCCAGCGCGGTGACCGCGTCGGCCACGCTGGCCGGACGCAGCAGGTCGAACGGCGCGGGCTTCACGTGGCCCGCGCGAGCAGGGCGGCGAGGATGCGCCGTGGGGTGATCGGCAATGCGGTGATTTCGACGCCCAGTGGAGCGAGCGCATCGTTCACCGCGTTGGCGATCGCGGCGGGAGGGCCGATCGCGCCGCCCTCGCCGATGCCCTTCTGACCGAAGAACGACAGCGGCGACGGCGTTTCCATGTGGTCGATGCGGATATCCGGCACTTCGGTCGCGCCCGGCAGGATGTAGTCGGCGAGCGTCGCGGCGCCCGGCTGACCGTGGATGTCGTACGGCATTTCTTCATAGAGCGCGGTGCCGATGCCTTGCGCCGCGCCGCCCAACACCTGGCCATCGACGATCATCGGATTGATCAGCTTGCCGCCGTCCTCGCACACCGCGTAGTCGAGGATGCGCACGCCGCCGAGTTCGGTGTCCACTTCCACGACCGCGGCATGCGCGGCGTAGCTGAACGTGCCGCTGTCGCGCAGCGGCTTATAGCCCGAGGTGACTTCCAGCCCGCCTGGGGCCACATCTTCCGGCAGGTCCTGCGGACGCAGGTACCAGGTGCGCGCCACGTCAGTGAGGGTGACCTCGCCCGCCGGTCCCGCAACGATACCGTTGCCGACTTGCACCGCATCAATCGGCACCTGCAGCAGATGGGCGCCGATGCGGGCAATGCGGTGGGCAAGTTCGGTGCAGGCGGTGGCAACCGCGCCGCCCGCCATCACCATGCAGCGCGAGCCCCAGGTGCCGGTGGAATACGGCGTCATCGCGGTGTCGCCGTGCACCACACGGATCGCCGGCAACGGGATGCCGAGGATTTCGTGCGCGACCTGCGCCAGCGTGGTCTCCAGCCCCTGGCCGTGCGATTGGATGCCGACGCGCAATTCTAGTCCGCCATCGGGGGTCATGCGCGCGACCGCTTGCTCGAAGCCGGGCATCATCGGAATGCCCCAGCCGGCATAGACAGACGTGCCATGCGCCGCCTGCTCGCAGAAGATGGAGAAGCCGAGGCCGATGCGATGCACACCCGTCGCCTCGGCCTGGCGGCGGCGCACTGCTGGGACGTCGATCGCGACGGCCACGCGGCGCAGGCAGTCGCGGTAATCGCCGCTGTCGAAATGCTTGCCAGTGATGTTGTCGAACGGCATGGCGTCGGGCGGCGGCAGGTTGCGCAACCGCACGTCCACCGGATCGAGGCCGCCGGCGCGCGCGACCGCGTCCAGCATCACTTCCAGCGCGAAGCAGACGCCGGCGCGGGCGACGCCGCGATACGGCAGGATCGGCGGCTTGTTGGTCGCGGCGGAGAAGGTGCGGCAGCGATACGCCGGCATCACATAGGGACCGGGCAGGATGCTGGCCACTTGCGCCGCTTCCAGGCACGCCGAAAACGGATAAGCGGAGTAAGCGCCGGCATCCACCACGGCCTCGGCGTCGATGCCGACCAGCGTGCCGTCGGCTTCCGCATGGACGGCAATATCGTAGTCATGCTCGCGACAGTTCGCGTTGGCGGTGAGCTGCTCGCGGCGGTCCTCGATCCAGCGCACCGGGTGGCTGAGACGGCGGGCCAGGAACGCGGCGCAGACTTCCTCGGCCAGCAGCAGGCCCTTGTAGCCGAAGCCACCGCCAACATCGGGCGCGACGACGCGGATGCGCGCCTGCTCCAGCCCGAGGCAGCCTGCCAGCCCGGTGCGCACCAGGTGGGGAATCTGCGTTGAGGTATAAAGCAGGAGTTGTTCCAGCCGACGGTCCCAGGTGGCGACCACGCCGCGGCCCTCGATCGGCGACATGCATTGCCGCGCAGTACGCAGCCGGCGGCGCACGGCGATCGGCGCGGCGGCGAGGAGTTCGGGAGCGACTTCGAGGAAAGTCTCCAGGAAGACGTTGTTGTGCCAATGGTCGTGCACTCGCGTTTGCGCGGTCAGCGCGGCGCGCATGTCGACGATCGGCGCAAGCTCGTCGAAGTCGATCTCCACCGCGGCGGCGAGATCCTCCGCGGCGGCGCGGCTGTCGGCGACGCACACCGCGATCGGCTCACCGACATAGCGCACCTTGTCCTGCGCCAGCACCGGTTGAACGGAAGTCTTGAACCCCGGCAACCCGGAGTTCGCAACGATCGGCTGCACGCCGGCAAGATCGGTGACGGTGAACACGGTGTTCGCCGCCCCGGCGGGCTTGCGTACGGCGCAGATGCGCGCGTGCGCCAGCGGACTGCGTACGAAAGCAAGTTCGCGCATGCCAGGCAGGTGGATATCGGCGATGAATTCGCCACGGCCGCGCAACAGGCGGTCGTCTTCCAGCCGTGATACGGCGTAGCCGACTCCTTGACCGTCCAAACTCGCGCACTCCACACTTGCGTTCCCGGTCGGCATTGTCCGTATACTGATGAAATCGGTCGGTATGCAATCGCCGCAGTTCGAGGAGAACCAACGATGAGCCGCAAGTTCGATCTGCTGTTGCGTGGCGGGCGTGTTATCGATCCGGCGACCGGCTTCGACGGCCTCGCCGACGTGGCGGTGAGCGACGGCCGCATTGCCGCGGTGGCGGCGGGCATCCCAGCCGAAACCGCGGGCACGGTGACGGATGTCACCGGCAAGCTGGTGATTGCCGGCATGATCGATACACACGCGCACGTGTATCGCCACGTGACCGGGCGGTTTGGTCTGGACGCCGACATGGTCGGCGTGCGGTCCGGCGTCACCACGCTGGTGGACCAGGGCGGACCAAGCTGCATGACGCTGCCCGGCTTCAAGCACTTCATCGCGGAGCCGGCACAAAGCCGCGTGGTGTGCTTCATCTCCACCTATCTGGTCGGCGGCCTGGAAGGGCATCTGTATCCGGAACTGTACGGGCCAGGGCAGATCGACGTGCGGGCAACCGTGCGCGCGGCGCGGGAAAATCCCGAGCTGGTGCGCGGCATCAAGGGGCATGCGGAAACCGGCGGCGTGTCGCGGTGGGGACTGGAAGTCATCAAGCTGGCCAAGCGGATTTCGCGCGATGCGGGGTTGCCGCTGTACATCCATCTCGGCCAACTCTGGCCGGTGAAGGAAGGCGCCGAGGTCAACGCCGATGATGTGGTCGCCGCGCTGGTGCCGCTGATGGATGCGGGTGACATCCTGGCGCATCCGTTCACCCGCCATCCCGGCGGGTTCATTTCGGGGGAGACCGGCGAGGTTCACCCGGTGGTCTGGGCCGCGCTGGAACGCGGCGTGACGGTCGATGTCGGCCACGGCTCGCATTTCAGCTTCGACATGGCGCGGCGCGTGCTGGCAGCCGGCATCCGGCCCTATACCCTCGGCGCCGACATGCACGGCTACAATGTGCGGGTGCCGGACGAGGCCGATGACGGGCGGGGGGAAAACCCGTTCTTCGGTGTGGCGCCCTTCAATCTGACGCATGCGATGACCGAGCTGGTGACGCTGGGCGTGCCGCTGACGGATGTGGTGGCGACGGTCACGATCAATCCCGCGCGCATGCTGCGTATGGAGGACCGGATCGGCTCCTTGCAGCCAGGACGCGAGGCGGACGTTTCGGTGCTGGAGATGCTGGATGGCCGTTTCCGCCTGACCGACAACAGCGGCGAGACGGTGATCGCTCCAGCTATGCTGCGGCCGGTGTTCGCGCTGCGTGCGGGGCGGATGACCGAGGTTGAAAGTCCGCTGGTCCCATCCGCCGCGTTGCTGGCGGCCTGAGCAATGGCCGAGCTCCTGCGCAAGACAATCGATGCGGGCGGGCGCTTTTCCATACGGCTGGAGACCGGCGACCTGCTGCGGATCGTCGATCTGGAAGGCCAGCAGGCAGTGGATTTTCTGGCGTACGCGGCCGCGCTGCCGGTGGACCGCTACAACGCCGCCAACACAATGAAGATCAACGGCGCCATCTATCTGGGCAAAGGCACAAAACTGTATTCCGAGCGTGCGGAGGTGTTGCTGACGATCGTGGACGATACGGTCGGCAAGCACGATACGATCGGCGGCTGTTGCAGCGCGTGGAGCAATTTCGCCCGGTATGGCCTGAAGGACACCCACGCCTGTCACGCGAATTTCGTGGCTGAGCTGGCGTGCTGGTCGCTATCGCCGTCAGACATCGTCGCCAACGTCAATTTCTTCATGAATGTGCCGGTGCGGCAGGATGGCGGCATGGCCATCGAGGGTGGCCTGTCGAAGGCCGGCGACTATGTGGAGCTGCGGGCGGAGAAGCCGGTGATCGCAGTGCTGTCGAACTGTCCGCAGCGCAACAATCCGGCTGCGGGCTTCGGGCCGACGCCAATCGAGGTGATCGTGCGGCGGCCTTGAGTGTGGCCGTCCCGCATGGAGGAAACCGTGTCGCCCATTCAGCCCCGGAGGGGGGAGGAAACCATGTCGCCGATCCAGCCGCCGCGGCGCTCGCCCGGCACGTTCCTGTACGCCGAACCGGTGACGACGCTTGACGGGCTGACGGCGGACATCGCGTTTCTCGGCGTGCCGTATGCGCAGGCGTACAGCTATGAGGACGTCACCAACGACCAGAGCAACGGGCCAACTGCCCTGCGCGCGGCTTCCGACCGGATCGTGCGTGGGCTGGAACGCTATGATTTCGATCTCGGCGGCCCGCTGTACGACGGAAGGCCGGTGCGCGCCGTTGACTGCGGCGATGTGCGCACCGACCTGGGCGATCCCGGTGCTCACTCGCGCTATACCGAGCAAGCGGTGCGGGCGATCCTGGCCGCGGGCGCGATGCCGATCGTGCTGGGCGGTGACCACGGCATACCGATCCCGGTGTTGCGCGCGTTCGACCAGCACGGTCCGATCACGCTGATTCAAATCGATCAGCACATCGACTGGCGCGACGAGGTGAACGGCGTGCGCGAGGGCCTGTCGAGTCCGATCCGCCGCGCCTCGGAAATGGCGCATGTCGGCGAGATCTTCCAGATCGGTCTGCGTGCCACCGGCAGCGCACGCGTCGAGGAAGTGGAAGCGGCGCACGCCTACGGTGCACATCTGATCACCGCGTGGGAACTGCACGAGGCCGGTATGGAGCCCGTGCTGGCGCGGATTCCTGATGGCGGGCGCTACTACCTGACGGTGGATTTGGACGGAATGGATCCGTCGATCGCTCCGGCTGTCGCGGCGCCTTGTCCTGGCGGCGTGACCTTCGAGCAAGCGCGAAAGTTGATCCACGGGCTTGTGCGGAAGGGGCGCGTGGTCGGGATGGATGTGGTGGAGATCACGCCGCGGGACGACGTGAACCAGATCACGTGCATAACGGCCGGGCGCCTGATTGTGAATTTGATCGGGATGGCGGCACGCGCGGGATATTTCGGGAGCTAGCCCGCCACTTTGTCATTGCTAGTTGGCCACCGGCCGCCAGGCCGGTGGCCAACGCGCAATGACAGAGCAGGAACGATCATCCCTCCGGCATGGCGTGCACGCGGCGCAAGAAATCCTTCGCCCTCGCCTGCTGCGGACTGGTGAAGAACGCCTTCGGCGATGCGTCTTCCAGCACCCGGCCGGCATCCATGAACAACACTCGCTGGCCAACTTCGCGCGCGAACTGCATCTCGTGTGTGACGACCAGCATGGTCATGCCCTCCTCGGCAAGCTCGCGGATGACTTCCAGCACCTCGCCGACCAGCTCCGGGTCCAGTGCCGACGTTGGTTCATCGAACAGCATGAGGACCGGACGCATGGCCATGGCGCGCGCAATCGCCACGCGCTGCTGCTGACCGCCGGAAAGCTGGATTGGCCGTTTCGACATATGTGGGGACATATGGACGCGCGCCAATTGCTCCGCCGCCAGCGCGCGGGCGTCCGCCGGCTTCATGCCCAGCACGCGGCGTGGGCCGATCGCCACGTTGTCCAGTGCGCTCAGATGGGCGAAAAGATTGAAGCGTTGGAAAACCATGCCGATGCGGCGGCGCTTGCGCGCGGTCACCGTGGGGGAATCGGCCACGAGGCGGCCGTTGCGATGCTCGCCCGCCATGTTCACTCCATCCACGATCACGTCGCCCGTGGTCGGCACCTCGATCCTGTTCAGACAGCGTAACAGAGTCGACTTGCCCGCTCCGCTGGGGCCGATCACCATCACGATGTCGCCCTGCATCACGTCGCAGTCGACCCGGTCCACCACGGGGATTTCGCCGAATACCTTCGATAGTCCTCGGATGCGCAGCAGGGGCTCACGGGTCATGCCAGCCGCCGCTCGACGTATTCCGATGCACGCGACAATACCGAGATCATCACCAGGTAGTACACCGCCAGCGCCGCGTACAACTCGAACGGGACGAAGCGTTCGGCAATGATCAACTGCGCCGATCGCGTCAACTCGGTGATCGAGATCACCGATAGCAGCGACGAATTCTTGATCAGCGTGATCACCTCGTTAGTCATCGGCGGGGTGATGCGGCGCAGCGATTGCGGCAGCAGAATGTGCACGATCGATTGCCGCGTGGTCATGCCGATCGACAGCGCGGCCTCGGTCTGCCCCACGTCAATCGATTGCAGTCCGGCCCGCACGATCTCCGCGATGAAGCCGGCGGAGTTGAACGCCAGCGCCACCACGCCGCTCCAGAACGAGGACAGTTCGAAGCCGATGCGCGGCAGGGCGAAATACACCAGGAAGATCTGCACGAGCGCCGGCGTGCCGCGCACGAAATAGACGTACGCCCGCACGATCACCTTCGGCACCCGCATGTCGGAGACGCTGATCAGTCCCAGCGTCACCCCGACGACGGTCGCCAGCGCCATCGCCCAGAAGGAGATCTCCAGCGTGACCAGGGCGCCGCGCAACATGTAGGGCACGGCATACCAGACGGCACCCCAGTCGAAGCCGCCCATGACGAAGCGATCAGCTCGGCAGCACCGCCGGCACCGTGTCAGGGGTCTCCATGGTGTCGCCGAACCACTTGGTCTGCAGCTTGGCCAGGGTTCCGTCCTTTTTCATCTCCGCAAGCTGCGTGTTCACGAAGTCCCGCAGTGCACCGTCTTCCTTGCGAAAGGCCATGCCGAAATACGCGGTAATGTCGGATACGCCGCCGATCATCTTGAACTTGCCGGGCGCATCGCGCATCACCACCATCATCGTGGATTTGGAGTTCACCACCGCATCGACCCGCTTGTTTATTAGATCCTGGTACGCCTCCGGGTAGTGCTCGTATTCCTTCACGCTGGCGTAGCCGGGTTTACCCTCCTGCTTCAGCTTGGCCTCGAAGGTCTTGATGATGCCGGCGGCGGCGCTGCCAAGCTGCACGCCAACGATCTTGCCCGACAGGTCGTCGGCGGTCTTGATGCGGGTCTCGTCGGCGCGCAGCAGGATCACATTGCTGGCGTCGGCATAGGGCATCGAGAACAATACCTTCTCTGCCCGCGGCGCCGTGATCGTCATGGCGGAAACGATGCAGTCGAACTTTCCCGCGTACAGCGCCGGAATGATGCCGCTCCACGCGGTATCGATGAATTGGACCTTCACGCCCAGCTTGGGGCCAATCAGCGCCATGATGTCGGGATCATAACCGACGATGGCGCCGTCCTTGAAGAACTCATACGGCACATATGCGGCTTCGGTGCCGATCATCAGCGTGCCGCGTTTCTTGGCATCAGCCATCGCGTCGGCCCTGGCCGCGCGCAGCGACGACAGCCCCAGAACCCCGGCCGCACCTGCTCCGGCCAACAGCGTGCGTCTGCGCATTGGGCGCCTCCCCTTTTGGTGTGGCAGTAGCAGACAGTCCCAAGCAACCGGCATGCCAGCGGCACCCTGAGAGCCAGCCGCGCCGCAGTCTGGCATGCCGCTTGCTGCGGCCCCACGCGCGTCCCACAGGCAGCGAGGCTTCACCATGGGCAGCAAACCCCTGCACCTTGGCTGGTTCATGAACTTCACGCCCGGCGAGTGGGACCATCCGCTGTCGGTGGGCGGCTCGCCCTGGGACGGCCGGTTCTACGTGGACATGGCGCAGGCGCTGGAGCGCGCGTGTTTCGATTACATCATGATCGAAGACACGCTGATGGTGTCCGAAGCCTACGGCGACAGCGCCGAGGCCGCGTTGAAGCACGCCTTGCAGGTGCCGAAGCACGATCCGTCGCCGTTGGCCGCGATCATCAGCGCGGCGACGCGGCGGCTGGGGGTGGTGGCGACGTTCTCAACCCTGGAGTATCCGCCATGGATGCTGGCGCGGCTGTGCTGCACACTGGACCACATCGCCGGTGGCCGGTTCGGCTGGAACATCGTCACGTCAGGCGAGGACGCGGCGGCGCAGAACTTCGGCATAGACAAGCTGCCGCCGCGCGAGCAGCGGTATGCCATGGCCGACGAATATGTCGATCTGGTGTGCCGGTTGTTCGATTCCTGGGACCCGGACGCGGTGGTGATGGATCGGGAGACCGGCACCTACGCCGATTTCCGCAAGGTCCGTACGATCGATTACGAAGGAAAATTCTTCAAGGTGCGCGGGCCGCTGAACACGGTGCGCTCGCCGCAAGGGCGGCCGGTATTCGTGCAGGCGGGCGGGTCACCGCGTGGGCGGGCGTTCGCCGCGCAGCATGCGGATTCGATCATCGCCACCGCCAACGGCATCGCGGGCATGAAGGAATATCGCGATGACGTGCGCCGCCACGCCACCGCCTTCGGGCGCAATCCTGACGACATCAAGGTGTTGTTCCTGGTCTATCCGATCCTGGCCGAGACCGACGCGGAGGCCTATGCGAAGCGCGAACGCATGGTGTCCTCGCCCGCATTCATCGAGCGTGCGCTCGCCAGCGTCTCCACCGTGACCGACATCGATTTTTCCCAATTCGACCTGGGCCAGCCGTTGCCGCGGCTGACCACGAACGGCGAGCAAGGATCGTTGGACAAGTTCGCGCAGTGGGGCAGTGGCAAGACGCTGCGGCAGCTCGCGATGGAGCGGTTCGGCACGGTGCCTTCGGATGTCGAATTCATCGGCTCGCCGGATACGGTGGCCGAGCGGATGGGCGCGGTGGCGGAGGCGGTTGGGGGCGACGGGTTCCTGATCAGCACGCCGTTTCAGCGCACCAGCCGGCGCTTCATCATCGAGGTGGCGGAGGGACTGGTGCCGGCGCTGCAGCGGCGCGGTCTGGCGCGCACGGCTTACGCCGGGGGCACGCTGCGGCAGGTGCTGGGGGAGTTCTGAAGCGACCCGTGGTGGACGTTGCTGTGCGCCCGCCTGCCCAGATTTCGTTCATCCTGCCCAGAGGATATGCAAATCGTCAGCACGCCGATCGGCGACACCCGGCCTGGGACGCGGGATCGGCGACGAGCGTCGTCGCCGCCAGAGATGGCATTGCGAGTGGTGTCATTACGAGAGGTGCGGAAGGCGCGAGAGGTGCGAAAGGCGCGAGAGGTGTCATTGCGAGAAGCGAAGCGACGAAGCAATCGCCGACCCGATAAGACGCTCGCCCGAGCGTCATCCGAGATTGCTTTGTCGCGTCGCTTCTCACATTGACAAGTGAGGTTCGCTGCTCGCCGTGACGGAATGTGCGGTGCCGTTCTCTCACCCCACCAGGAAATGCGCCTCGGTCGGCTGCCGCCCCACCCCGTTGATCGGCAGGATATCCTGCGGGCAGGCCGAGAATGCGATCACAAGGTCCATCTCCGCTCGCAGCACGACATAGCTGCCGGGCGTGGAGACCGGCGGCTCGAACGACAGCACGCCGCCCGTCGTCCACGGGATGTTCATGAACAGATTGAGCGGGCTGGGCGTCTCCGGCGCGGCAATGGCGAGGTCGCGCATGCCCTGCGCCAGGTTGTCGGTGCAGTTGTCGTGAGGCTCCGTGCAGCCCAGCCCCTGGTAGCGGTACACGTCGCAGGCGGCCATCAGCGTGTCGTGGAGGCCGCCGGAGGTGTCTTCCAGCAGCGTCAGGATCGGCCGGCGGTGGTTGGTCAGCATCGAATCGCCCACCGTCGGAATCAGCCGCTGGATTCCGGCGCGGCTGTGCTCCATCGACATGAACTCGGTCAGGTCCGCGCGGCTGAAGGCCCAGGTATCCACCACCTGCTCGCCATGGGTGTTGATGACCTTGACGCTTTCGCCACGCGCGATGAACGCCGCTTTGCCACGGCGGGCTGGGATGGCGATGGGGCTGTTCGGCATCGGCTTGCGTCCTCCCTTGTTGTGGCGACGACTGGCAGGTTGCGAGAAACGGGCCATCCCGTGGGCCAGGGATTTGCCGTTACGGCGAACGGTCTTGGGTAAAATCCGCGTCGGCGCATTTGGATGACCAAAAACTCAGCATGCTGCCGAGACAGATAGCAACCCGCGTCATCGCGCGCGGCGAAATCAGCCAATTGCTCGCCGAAACCGTTGGTACGTGCCTTGCTTGCAGGCACCACAGCCAACAGCTTGAGCAAGTGCTTCAATCAGCGAGTGCACTGCATGATGCGAGGACAAGCCGGGACAGGTCGGATCGTGATCCATGGCGCAACGCCATGAACCGGCGGCGGCAGCGACTGCTACGCGACGCAAACGGTATGGTCGGCACGGCATCGGTGGCGTTCGCCCTTGCCGGTCTGCTGATTGGCATGGTCGGCGCCGTGATCCTGTTGCAGACTTTGCAATTCGGCCCCCCGGTGGGCGAGATCCTGCGGTTCGGCCCCTATGATGGATGGACGCCGGTCTGGCAGATCGACGCAGAACGTTCGACCGACCGCCACCGCTGCGTGTTGAAGCCTGCGGTAATGGCCGCGACGCACGGCAGCATGGTGGTGGAGCAGCGGCGGGACGACGGCCGGACGTTCCTGATCCATTGGGCCGGCGGCCCCACCAGCAATGACCGAGCCGATTGCGGCAGTGCAGCCGATCTGATGGTGGGCCTGACGGCGATGCAGACGTTGCTGAATGCGGATGCCGCCGGCCAGCACTGGCATTTCATCGGCTCCTGACGCGCGCCCGCACTCGGCATGCTGCTTGCTTTTCGGCATAGGACGCCTGCAATCGCACACCCGGCAGCCGCTGCATCCGACGCACGGGCCGTACGCCATCTGGCGCGGGAGCATGACACCCATGGCCGCACGCCCGTTTCACCTCGGTTGGTTCCTGCAAGGCTCCAGCGTGCAGGCGTGGGGCGAGCCATGGACGGGCCATATCGGCACCACCTGGATGGTCCCCGAGTTGTTCCTCGACATGGCGCGTTGCCTGGAGCGTGCGTGCTTCGACTACATCCTGCTCGAAGACAGCTCTTATGTCGGCGAGAGCTATAACGGGTCCACGGAAGTCTATCTGGAGCACGGCATTGCCGTGCCGCGGCAGGACCCTTCGGTGGTGGCCTCGCTGATGACCGCGGTCACCTCCCGCATCGGCATCGTCCCCACCTTCGGCACCTATGCCTATCCGCCGTATTTGCTGGCACGACTCGTGGCGACGCTGGACCAGGTCTCGCAAGGCCGCATCGGCTGGAACGCCGTCACCGGAAGTTCCGAATTCGCGGCGATGAATTTCGGCATGAAGGGGATGCCGGAGCATGACCTGCGCTACGACATGGCCGATGAATACATGAGGGTGGTGCGCGCGTTGTGGAACTCGTGGGAGCCGGGCGCGATCGTCGCGGACCGCGACGGTGGCGTGCTGGTCGATCATACCAAGGTGCATGCGGTCAATCACGAAGGCCGCTTTTACAAGACTCGCGGCCCGTTGAATTCGGGGCCGTGTCCTCAGGGCGAGCCAGTGATCGCGCAGGCCGGCGGCTCGCCGCGCGGGCGGCAGTTCGCGGCGCAACATGCCGACACGATCGTGGCGCATACCAAGGGCGTGGCGGCGGCGAAGGCGTATCGCGACGACGTGCGCGGGCGCATGACCGCATGCGGCCGCGATCCCGACCGGTGCAAGGTGTTGTTCCTGGTCGCGCCGATCCTCGGGCAGACGGAATCAGAGGCGCAGGACCGGCGGCAGATGCGGCTGGAACGCGCGCGGCAGCAGATCCCGCAGCGCCTGGCGCATCTCGGGAAGGTCACCAACATCGATTTCGGCAAATTCGATCTGAACCGCCCGCTGGGCGAACTGACGACGAACGGCCATCAGCAGACCTTGGAGCAATTCACTCGTGCGGCGCCCGGCAAGACACTGCGCGAGCTGATGGAGCACTACAATACCACCGCCTTGTCGATGGAGCTGATCGGCACGCCGGATTTTGTCGCCGCGCAAATGGCCGAGGCGATGGAAGAAGTTGGCGGCGACGGCTTTCTGTTCTCGTTGCCGAACGTCAGCCGCCGCGTGCTGGCGGAAATCGAGGACGGCCTCGTGCCGGCCTTGCAAGCGCGCGGCCTGACCCGCGCCGCCTACGGGCACAAACAGTTCCGCGACAACCTGCTGGAGTTTTGAACAGGGGGGGTGACATGACGAAGCAGGGTTATGGTCTCGGGCGGCGCCGGGTACTTGCGCTCGGTGCCGCCGCGTCATTGGCAAGCTGGGGCGCGCTGGCCGATGACGTGCCGCTGCCGGCGATCCCGCCGATTCCGGAGAAGCTGAAGGGCACCGGGGAGCTGCGCATCGCCGCGTACGGCGGCACCGCGCAGGACGCCGAACGCAAGGCGTATTTTCAGCCGTTCGGGGAGATGAGCGGCGTCAAGGTGCACGATTTCCCCGGCGCCGACCTGAACAAGGTCAAGGCGATGGTGGAAACCGGCAACGTCGAATGGGACGTGGTGCAGCTCAGCCAAGGCAGCGTGGCGAACCTGCGCAAGCACGGCGACTATTTCGAGAAGATCGATTACGACCTGGTGGACACGGCGAACATCGAGCCGGTGTATCGCTCGGACTATGCCTGCGACATGCTGGTGTGGGCGGAGGTGATGGCCTATCGCACCGATGCGTTCAACGGCGCGGTGCCGGTGGGCTGGAAGGATTTTTGGGACACCAGGAAGTTCCCGGGTGACCGCGCACTGGGCGGTGCCGGCCCGAGCACGCCGGAACTGGAATTCGCCTTGATGGCCGCCGGCGTGCCACCGGACAAACTGTATCCCATCGACATCGACAAGGCCTTTGCCAGCTATGACAAAGTCAAGCCCAGCGTCGTGAAATGGTGGGAGACCGGCGCGGTGCCGGTGCAGATGCTGACGGACAAGGACGTGGTGCTGACCTCGGTGTGGAACGGTCGCATGGCGGCGCTCCAGGCCGCGGGCGTGCCGGCGGCGATCAGCTGGGACCAGGGGTTGCTGAAGCGCGATTCCTGGGCGGTACCGAAGGGTTCGCCCAACAAAGAAAACGCGATGAAGTTCATCGCCTTCAGCACCATGGCGGTGCCGCAGGCGCGGCTGTCGTGCCTGATCCCGTACGGTTTCGTCAATTCGCAGTCGCCGCAATATGTGCCGCCGAAGCAGCTCGCGCTGCTGCCCAGCGCACCGGCCATCAAGTCGCGGCTGGTGCCCTATGACTATGCGTGGTGGTCGCAGAACCGCGACGCGGTGATTGCGAAGTGGGACAAGTGGGTCCTGGCCTAGGATTGACCTGCGTATGGATGCGATGACGGCCGGCGTTCATCGACGTCCCCGCGAGAGCGGGTCCCCGGGTGGCTCGGGTCCCCGCTTTCACGGGGATGACGGTTCGGTCCAAACGCGCGGTGCGAAAGTCTCGCTGGCCGGGTTGGAGAAACGTTTCGATTCCGTTGGTGCCGTCTGCGGCATCTCGCTGGAGATCGGTTCCGGCGAATTCCTGACGCTGCTCGGCCCCAGCGGATCGGGCAAGACCACCACGCTGATGATGATCGCCGGATTCGAAACACCCACCGGCGGGGACATCGCCATTGATGGCCGTTCTGTCGTTGGCACACCGCCGCATAAGCGGAACATTGGCATGGTCTTCCAGAACTACGCCCTGTTCCCGCATCTGACGGTGGCGGAGAACATCGCGTTTCCCTTGAAGCAGCGCGGCATGGACCGGGCCACGCGGGCGCGGCTGGTCACCGACAGCCTGGCGATGATGCAATTGCCCGGCTACGAGGCTCGCTATCCGCGCCAGCTTTCCGGCGGCCAGCAGCAGCGCGTGGCACTGGCCCGAGCGATCGTGTTCCAACCGCGGTTGCTGCTGATGGACGAACCGCTGGGCGCGCTCGACAAGCAGCTTCGCGAAAGCCTGCAATTGGAGATGCGGCGGCTGCACGCCGAACTGGGCATCACATTCATCTATGTCACGCACGACCAGGAAGAAGCGTTGATCATGTCCGATCGTATCGCGGTCGTGCATGAGGGCCGTATCGCTCAGGTGGGACCTCCGGAAACGCTGTACGACCGTCCGTGCAACAGCTTTGTGGCGTCGTTCATCGGGGAGTTGAATTTCCTGGCGGGCGTGGTGCGCGGCATGGAGGACGGCATCGTCGTGGCCGAGTGCGGCGGCGCCATCCTGCATGCGGCGGCGCCGGGACCGATGCGGGCGGGCAGTGTGGTCACCCTGACGGTGCGGCCGGAGCGGATGCACTTCGCGGATGGCGATACAGGTTTCGCTGCGCGTCAGAATGGTTTGCGCGCAACGGTCACAGAAGCGGTGTTTGCCGGCGAACGCTGCCGCTATTTGCTGCGCGGTGAGGATGGCACCGCGCTGGTGCTGAAGGAACCCTCCGGTGCAGCGACGCGCCGGCGTGCGGTGGGAGAGATGGCGGAGATCGTGTGGTCCGTGGCCGATACGGTGGTGGTGTGAAAGCCACCACAATGGGGAGAGGGGGAGGGGAAAGGAATGGACACCCCCTCCCTCAAGGGGAGGGGGTGTCTTTTTTTGCCCCCTCTCACCTCGCCTTCCGGGGACCTCGCCTTCCGGGACCTCGCCTCCCGTCACCAGCCATGAGCGACGTAACCTTCGACACGCCAGTCCCGCTGCCTCGCCCCACCCGTGCGCGCGTCTCGCAACGCGTCGCCCCGATCATCCTCGTCGCCCCGCTCGTCCTCTACATGCTGGTGTTCTATGCGGCGCCCGTCCTGGCCATGTTGGCGCGCAGCGTCATCGACCCGCACCTCACGCTGCAGAACTTCATTCGCCTCGCCCACGACGGCGTCTTCTTCCGCGTCTTCGCCAACACCTTGCTCACCGCCATCATCGTGACGTTGGGCACGCTATTGCTCGGCTATCCCGTGGCGCTGGCGCTGTCGCGCATGCGAGGCACCGCAGCCACCGGCACTCTGATCGTCGTGCTGCTGCCGTTCTGGACCAGCGTGCTGGTGCGCAGCTACGCCTGGATGGTCTTGCTCGGCCGTCACGGGTTGATCAACGAGGCGCTGCACGCCGCCGCCCTGATCGACACGCCGCTGCGCCTGCTGAACACCGCATTCGCCGTGCACCTGGCAATGATCCACATCCTGCTGCCCTACATGATCCTGCCAATCGCTGGTGTGTTGCGCCAGCTCGACCCTGCCCTGCCGCGCGCCGCCGCCAGCCTGGGCGCGACGCCCTGGGGCGTGTTCCGCCAGGTCACACTGCCGCTGTCGATGCCCGGAGTCATCGCCGGCACGTTGCTGGTGTTTGTGCTGTCGCTCGGCTTCTACATCACCCCTGCCCTCGTCGGCGGCCCTCGCGACATGATGCTGTCGCAACTCATTGCCCAGCAGGTGGACCTGCTCAACTGGCCGTACGCCGCCTGCCTTTCCGCGACGCTTCTCGCGGCGACGCTGGCCCTACTCGGCCTGTGCCAGGCGCTGCCGGGAGTCCGAGGCGCCCTGCGCCCGGCCATAAGATGAACCGTCCTGCTCTTCGACTCGCCGTTGCCCTGGTGCTGCTTTTCTTGGCGCTGCCGATCCTGCTGATCGTCGTGGTGTCGTTCTCCTCCGCCAGCTACCTCACGTTCCCGCCGCCCGCCTTCGGCCTGCGCTGGTACCGCGCCTATTTCACCAGTTCCGACTGGCTGGCGGCGACCTGGCTCAGCCTGACGATCGGCGCCGCCGTGGTGGTGCTGGCGACGACCTTGGGCACGCTTGCCGCGCTCGGCCTGGGGCGACTGCCGCGCGCTACCAGGGCCGCGGTCGCGGCACTGGTCCTGTCGCCGATGATCGTGCCGGGCATCGTGGTGGCGATCGGGGTCTACTATGCCTTCGCCCGCTACGGACTGATCGGCACACCGATCGGACTGGTGCTGGCGCACACCTGCCTCGCGGTTCCCTTCGTGGTCACCAGCGTCGGCGCCAGCCTCGCCGGCTTCGACCGCCGGCTGGAGCAAGCCGCGCGCAGCCTCGGGGCCACGCCCTGGGGCGCCTTCCGCCAGGTCACGTTGCCGCTGATCCGCTCCGGCGTGTTGATCGGTGCGCTGTTCGCCTTCATCACGTCCTTTGACGAGCTGATCGTGGCGCTGTTCCTGTCGGGCTCGGGCGCCATCACGCTGCCGCGGCGCATGTGGGACGATTTACGTTTCTCTATCGATCCGACCATCGCCGCGGTCTCCACCCTGATCATCCTGTTGACGGCACTTCTGCTGGGCGGCGCACATCTGCTGCGCATGCGGGCCGGACGAATCCCGGACCGCTGACACCGCCGTTCGCATCCAGGTCGGCGCAATGGAATCGTGCTTGCGTGGTATGGCGGGACGGTGACACACCAGCGCGTCGAGCAATGATGCGGGCCGGGTCAACGCCGGCAAGGAGGCAGAGCGATGATTCGCAACGGCCAGCAATACCGGGACTCGATCCGTGACGGGCGGCAGGTCTGGATCAATGGCGAACGCGTGCGCGACGTGGCCTCGCATCCGATGTTCAAGCCGCTGGTCGATATCCGCGCGCGAATCTACGACATGGCGCACGAGGCAGAGCATGCGCCGGTCATGGCCTATCGCGCCGAGTCCGGCGAGCCCTGCGCCATCGGCGCCAAGCTGCCGCTGACACAGGAAGACTGGCACGCCAAGCGCGCCGCGGTGGACACGGTGCTGGACGACATCGGCGGCATCGTCACACGCGTCGGCGACGAGACGGTCGGCGAGATGTGGTCGCTGTACGACGGCCAGGACCTGCTGAACGAGGTCAACCCGCAGTTCGCCGCCAATATCCGCCGGCATGTCGAGCAGGTGGTGCGCAACGATCCGTTCCATGTGTCGGCGAATACCGATCCAAAGGGCGACCGATCGAAACGGCCGCAGGACCAGGATCCGGACATGCTGCTGCACGCGGTCAAGGAAACCGACGCCGGCATCATCGTGCGCGGTGCGAAATACGAGACTGCCGCAGCCTATGCCAATCAGGCATTCACCAAGCCGACTATCGCCAACTGGGGCGATTCGCAGCTTTCCGATTATGCGGTCGGCTTCATCTGCAACCTGGGTGCGCCCAACCTGAAGTTCATCTGCCGTACTGGCTTCGCCGGCCGCGCTCCGGCGGCGGACTATCCGCTGTCCAACCGGTTCGACGAGGTGGACACGCTCCTGGTGTTCGATAACGTCCTCATTCCGTGGGAAGACGTGTTGTTCTACCGCCATACCAGGGCGGCCACGTTCATCCGCGCCACGCTGCATCGTTACAGCGCGTTCGCCTTCGTGCAGCGCACCGTCAGGCTTGCGGACTTCATGATTGGTGCCGCCCTGTTCAATGCGCGGCAGACCGGTTTGGACCGCCAGCAGGCGGTGCAAGAAAAGCTGGCGCAGCTCGCGTGCTATCGCGAGGGCATCAATGCGCACCTGACCGCGGCGATCGCCTGTGCAAGGCGCAGCCCGGCCGGGCTGCTGATGCCGGAGCAATCGCTGCTGATGACAGGGCGGGTGCTGGCGTCATCGCAACTGCATCACATGATGCATATCGCGCGGGAACTGTGCGGCGGGCAGATCTGCGTCACGCCGGACGCCGCGGCATTCCGCGATCCGGAAACGGCGCCCTGGCTGGAGAAGTATTACAGCGTCAACGACGACTGGCAGCCCGAGGACCGCCGCAAGCTGCTGGCCTTCGCACGTGATTTGCTGAATTCGGACTATGCCGGCCACCGCCTGACGTTCCAGTTGTTCGCGCAATCGCCGCCCTATGCCAATCTGGCAGCCGTATACCGCAACTTCGATTGGGAGGAGACGTTGCGCGTGGTGCAGCAATCCGCCGGGCTGTCGGACCGCGTCCGGCCCGGCAAAGCCGGCGCGAGCAAGGCGGCAGGATAAGGCGCAAGACAAGCGCTGCCGCCTGTCATTGCGAGTGCATGGAAGCAAGAAAAGAAGTCTCCCCCTCCCCGGGTGGGGGCAATAATATATCACTTAATCAAGTATATCGTTGCCCTTGTGGGAGGCGGTGTCCCCTACCCGCCGACCCGATTGCCCAGCAGCCTCGTCCAACCGTGCGGATCGGGCGCGGTGCCGTACTGGATCCCGACGATCGTATCGTACAGCTTCTGCGTCAGCACCCCGGTGCGGCCGCCGTTGATCACGTACCTCTCGCCCTTGTAACCCAACTCCCCGACCGGCGAGATCACCGCTGCGGTACCCGTCCCCCACATTTCCAGCCGTCCGGCCTGCGCCGCAACGATCACCTCGTCGATCGCGATCGGCCGCTCCGCCACGCGCAGTCCCCAGTCGCGCAGCAATGTCAGCACCGAATCGCGCGTGATGCCGGCCAGGATCGCGCCGTTCAGCGGCGGCGTGATCACTTCATCGCCGATCTTCAGCATGATGTTCATCGTGCCGACTTCATCGAGATAGCGATGCTCGACGCCATCCAGCCACAGCACCTGAGTATAGCCGGCGCTGCTGCGCCTCCTCGGCCCCGTACAGGCTGGCGGCGTAATTGCCCGCGGTCTTCGCCGCGCCCAGGCCGCCCTTCACCGCGCGCACATACTGGTCGGATGCGAGAATCCGAACCGGATTCATGCCTTCCTTATAATATGCACCCACCGGCCCCAGAATCACATAGTACAGATAACTGCTCGACGGATGCACGCCGAGGAATGTCTCGGTCGCAATCACCGTGGGCCGGATATAAAGCGACGTCCCCGGCAGTGACGGCACCCAGCGCTGATCCACCTCCACCAGCGCGCGGATCAATTCCTCAACCGTTGCCGGATCGAGCTCCGGAATGCACAGGTAATGCGCCGAGCGGTTCACCCGCCGCGCATGATCCGGCAACCGGAACAATCGCACGCGGCCGTCGGGACCGCGGAATGCCTTCATGCCGTCGAAGATCGCCTGGCCGTAGTGCAGCACGCAGGTGGCCGGATCCAACGTGAACGGCCCGTAGGGGACGATGCGCGGATCGTGCCAGCCACGGCCAGCGTCGTAGTCCATCAGGAACATGTGGTCGGTGAACACCCGGCCGAAGGCCAGGGTCTCGTCCGCCGGCGTCTGCTTCGGCTGCGTGCGTGCGAGTGATGGCGATCTCGGTCACTGCTTTCTCGGGGGTATTGGTTGGTCCGTGGCGGAGAGATTACGCCGCAACGGCGTCCTGGTCACGGTGGGGCGCGACAGGTCGGGGCGCGGGGCTTTTCCGCCCGACCCTCACCCCACACCGTATACCCCATCCGGTATAATGATCATTCGGTCATTTTCGCAACGCAGGCGTCCGCACCGGCGCGGGCCGACAGCAGTCCCCGCACGCATTTGGCGAACCGGGCACTCAGCAAAGCGGCGCCGTGCGGGTTCAGGTGCGAGAATTCGTCGCCGAAGTAGCGATCCGGCCAGGCGGGCATCGGCGGCCCCACCACGTGGAAGTTCGGATACCGCGCCGCGTAGTGCGCGAGATAGGCCGCGAAGCCGGTGCGCACTGCGGGCCGCACCGCACGGTCCGTCGCCCGGTTCATCGGCATCGCCACGAAGTCCGCCGGGATGTTGCGGGCGGCCAGCAAGGCCAGCATGCGGTCGAAATAGCGGTCGAGTACCGGCAACGGTGTGAACGCCGTCATATGGCCCTCGCTCGCTACCGTCGAGGAACCGGAGTCACGGCCGAAGAAATACTGCCCTCGTGCCGCCAGCGTGTGGGCAAACGTTGCCTGGTTGCGCCACAGCCGCAAGAACAGACCGCCCTTGGCGAGGCTGCTGAAATAGAGCGGCGGAAACCGCCAGGCGTACAGCCGATCGCGCAGCCAGGCGGGAAGGCCGTCGGGCAGCTTCGGCTCGGCCAGCGAGGCGTCGTCGGTTTCACGTTCCAGGTGGTGCAGCAGCGCCAGGTCCGCCGGGCCGACAAAGCCGTACTTGACGCTGCGCTCCCAAAACAGATCGGGCAGAACGAAATGCGCCGCGTCGAGCGAGATGACGACGCGGCGCGGCGGGACAGGACAAGTCAGGGCGCGAGCCACCGCGAGATAGGCCTCCACCGGCATGCCGCCGCCCACCGCCAGGTTGGTGACCGGCACGGGCAGCAGCGCCGGCATCACGTCCACGGCGGCGCGAGAGTCACCGACGATCAGCACCTGGCCCAGGTCGCAGCGCTGTAGCATCGCCAGCTTGGCGCGCCAGACCGGATATTCGGGATCGAGGTACGCCATTGGCGCGAAGGCGATCCACGCCCAGACCAAGGCAAAGCTTGCCGCCGCCGTCGCTGCCTGCAGTGCAAGGTAGCGAACCCAGCCGTTGGCTCTGAGGCTCCGTGTCATGCCCGGACCTGGCCTTGCCGCCCGCTACTTGCGGTGCTGCGGGCGGCACAGACGTGAGTGACCGGACCACGATCGGTCATGACACGGAGCTGCATCCCACACAGCTGATGGCGCTGCCGAGGCATCCCGTCCGCACTCAGGCGGTCGCGGCGCGTTTTGCCTCGATTGCCCGTACCAGCTCGCCGACGCTCAGCAGCACCTCGACCTCCGCCGGCTGGAACTCGATGCCGAAACGGCACTCGGCTTCCACCAATAGGGTGATGTGCGTCATGGAATCCCAACCGAGGATATCGTCGGCGGTGGACCGCGGCGTCAGTTCCAGGTCCGGTTGGTTCAGCACCGTGCGGAAGATGTCGGTCACCTCGGTCATCACCGGGTGCTCTATGGTCATGCTGGACGGCATGCTGCGTGCCCTCCGGGCTTGCTGTGGCGCAGCCCGGAATTTACCTGCTGACAGCTACCGAAGGGTTAACGCCCACCCCGTTCAGGCGTGACCGGCGACGCTCGATAGCAGCAGCGGGTCGATGTGCAGGGTCGCCAGGGCACGGTTCCACTTGGTGTCGTGGCCGTCGTCGAACAGCAACGTCTCGCTGGCCGGCACGGAGAGCCAGGCGTTCTCCTGCATCTCCTTGTCGAGCTGGCCGGGTGCCCAGCCGGCATACCCGAGCGCCAACAGTCCCTCGCGCGGGCCGCCGCCACCGGCGATCGCCTTCAGCACGTCGAGACTGGCGGTCAGCGCCAGCGCGCTGTCGACGCGCAGGCTGCCCTCACCGGTCCAGTCCACGGTATGCAGCACGAAGCCGCGACCGTTCTCCACCGGTCCACCGGCGCACAAACGGATGCGCCGCATCGGCGGCACCGGCGCCACGTCGAGTTGGCGCAGCAGGTCGTCGAAGGTGGGCCTGACGATGGGGCGGTTCACCACCAGGCCCATCGCGCCGTCCGGAGTGTGGGCACAGACATAGATCACGCTTTGGGCAAAGCGGGGATCCGCCATCGCCGGCATCGCCACCAGCAACTGTCCGGTCAGGAAGCCTTCCGCCGGGGCAGCGACACTGCCGCCAGGACCCGCCGCCACAGTGATACCGCCCGGCAGTGTTCCTGCCTTCTGGTTCCCGGCATCCGCCTGCCTGCTCGAGCGCCTCACGCCCTTGTCGGGTGAAGTATCCGCCTCCACCTGCGGGGACGCGGGTCGTGCCGTCTTGTCGGGATCCTTTGCCATGTCGCGAATTTGGGGCCAGCGCGCCAGCAGCGCAAGCCTGAACGCGCACCGATGAACGCGCCCTCCCGAATGCCCCCTCGTGCCCGCTGAACGTGATCCCTGGTGAACGTGATCCCTGGTGAACGTGACCCCTGGTGACGTGACCCCTGGTGAACGTGCGCGGTCCGGCGTGACACCGGCCTGCGGGAAGGCTAGGAATCTGGCGTGCAAACCCAACTCAACGGGGAGCGAGGGAACTCATGACAATCAAGGTCGGCGACATCATTCCGTCCATGAAGCTGATGATGGCGACGCCGGAGGGACCGAAGGAGGTCTCCACGGACGACATCTTCAAGGGGAAGAAAGTAGTGTTGTTCGCGGTGCCGGGGGCGTTCACGCCGACCTGCAGCGCCAAGCACCTGCCCAGTTTCGTGCAGAATGCGGATGCCATCAAGGCGAAGGGCGTCGACACCATCGCCTGCATCGCGGTGAACGATGTCTTTGTGATGAGTGCCTGGGGTAAGGACCAGGGCACGGACGGCAAGGTGACCATGCTGGCGGACGGCTCGGCCACCTTCACCAAGGCGCTGGGCCTGGAGTTGGATCTGAACGCGCGCGGCCTCGGCACCCGCAGCCAGCGCTATGCGCTGGTGGCGGAGAACGGCAAGGTAACGCACCTCGCGGTTGAGCCGCCGGGTGGGTTCGACGTCAGCAAAGCTGAGTCCATCATGACGGCGCTGTAGGAATTGTGCGCGTGTAGTCCCCGGGGCGAGGCCCGCCCCTGGGCTGCGCAGAACAGCGGAGGAGGATGTCGCAGTGCGTCATCCGATGACCTTGCGGCAGCTCCTCGCTTTGGGCGAGTTCCGCCCATCGCGCCACCAATTCGATGGTTTGCGGCGGCAACCGTGACTGGTGACGCTGCCGACCACGATGCGTTTCGGGTGCGCCTGCGTATCGAGCAGGGCATTGCACCCGTTCCCCTACCGCGCAAAAAGTTGCTGCCGAGGGCCGCCGCATCATCGCCGCGTCATAGTAGTTGAAAGGAAACGACATGCCCGTCCGTCTGGTTGTCTCGATCACCGCTGCGCCCGGAAAAGGCAGTGAGCTCGCGCAGGCTTTCCGTCAGCGCTGCACCGAGGTCATGCAGGAGCCCGGCTGCCAGCAATTCGAAGTGTTCCAGAGCGTATTGAACCCGGACAAGCTGGCTTTGCTGGAGCTCTGGCAGGACCAGGCGGCGCTCGACGTGCATGCCAAGGTCAATGAGACGCGCGCACCAATGCCGGCGGGCCTGCGAGCAGGTGTCGCGGAACGGGAAGACTACGACTATAAACGCACCCGCTAGCGCTCGGACTTTATCGGCCGGTGCCGACCCGGGGTGACGGTCGGCGCTGACCCCGCGATTTCATTGCAAGTGCGGCGATGTGACGTTCAACACCGGCGCGTTGCATGACCCATCCCGCTCCGGTTCAGCTCCCGACCTTCTCGTCCGAGTTTACCCCCAACTGCTTCAGCTTGCGGTGCAGCGCGCTGCGCTCCATGCCGACGAACTGCGCCGTGCGAGAGATGTTGCCGCCGAAGCGCATCAGTTGCGCCTGCAGATACTGTGTCTCGAACAGATCGCGAGCCTCGCGCAGCGGCAGACCCATGATGTCGGCGGTCGGATCAATGGTCAGCAAGGCCGGCGCCCCGGCGCTGATCTCCGGCGGCAGCATGTCGGCACGAATCGAATCGGCCGGACCGCCCGGCGCCATGATCAGCAGCCAGTCCATCAGGTTGCGTAACTGTCGCACATTTCCAGGCCATTCATAGGCCTGCAGCGCCGCAAGGGCGTCGGCGGAGAGCTCACGCACCGGCATGCCGGAGCTTTCCGCCGAACGCGCCAGGAAGTACTCGGCCAGCAGCGGCACGTCCTCACGCCGGTCCTTCAACGCGGGCACCTTCACCGGTACCACAGCGAGCCGGTAGTAGAGATCCTCGCGAAAGCGGCCGGCTGCGATCTCGGCGTGCAGGTTCTTGTTGGTGGTGGACAGCACGCGCACGTCTACCTTGATGCGGGACGAGCCGCCCAACCGTTCGAACGTCGAATCCTGCAGCGCGCGCACGATCTTGCCTTGGGTCTCCAGCGGCATGTCGGAAACCTCGTCCAGCAACAGCGTGCCGCCATGGGCGCGTTCCAGGACGCCGGCGCGGCGCGGATGCGACACCGGGTCCATGCCGGCTTCCAGACCGAACAGCTCCTCCTCGAAGCGCGCCGGGTTCAACGTGGCGCAGTTCAGCGCAACGAATGGTCCGTCGGAGCGGCGCGAGCGTGCGTGGATCATGCGCGCCACCACTTCCTTGCCGCTGCCGGCCGGGCCGTGGATCAGCACGCGGGAGCCGGTGGGTGCCACTTTCTCCACGCCGGAGCGCAGGATCGAGATCGCATTGCTATCGCCGGTCAGCCGGTCGCCGGGTCCGACGCGCAGCCGCAGCTCGGCGTTCTCGCGTGCGAGCGCCGCTGCCTCCAACGCGCGGCGCACGGACAGCAGCAGACGGTCCGACTGGAACGGCTTTTCTATGAAATCATAGGCGCCCTGCTGGATCGCACTGACGGCCATCTCGATGGTGCCGTGGCCGGAGATCATCACGACCGGCACCTGCGGCTCCTCGCTATGGAACAGTTCCAGCAGGCCCAGCCCGTCCAGCCGCGAGCCTTGCAGCCACACGTCGAGGATCACCAGCGACGGCCGGCGCATGCGGAATGCCGCGACCGCACCATCGGAATCCGCGGCGCCGCGTGTGTCATAACCTTCATCAGCCAGGATGCCGTCGATCAGCAACCTGATGTCGGGTTCGTCGTCGACGATCAGAACGTCATGCGCCATCCGGCACCACACTCAACTCATTGCCTGCGCCGGACCATGGGCGGGAGTTCTGCCTCCGGTCCGACGCCTGCCCCGGAACATTCGCCGGCCGAGCCTGCGAATCCGGGGCTTTCCCGGCATCCCGCTCCAGGGATGGCAAAGGAAGTATCAGGATGGCAACCGCCCCTGGATTCGCGGAAGCGTCACCGGGACGATCGTCGAGTGCCAGGCTGCCATGATGGTCCTCCATGATCTTCTTCACGATCGCCAACCCGAGTCCGGTCCCTTTCGGCTTATGGGTAACATAAGGTTCGGTCAGGCGAACGCGATCGGCGGGCAGGCCGACGCCATCGTCGGTCACGCTTATGCGAACAACGTCGCCGTCTTGCCGCACTGCGAGCGCGATGGTGCCGGCGCCGGCGCGCATCGCCACAGCATCGGCGGCATTCTGCAGCAGGTTGATCAGCGCCTGACGCATCAGCCGGCGGTCGCATGGTACCACCGGACCGCGCTCGGGGATGTCGCTCTGCCACGCGATCTGCGGCCGAGCTGTCCTTTGCAGGACCAGCGCCTCGCGCGCGATCTGGCCGATGTCCTCCGGCTTGATCACCGGCTGCGGCATGCGGGCGAAGGCCGAGAACTCGTCGACCATGCGGCCGATGTCCCCGACATGGCGGATGATGGTGTCGGCGCACTGGCCGAACGTCTCGGGGTCGGACTGGATTTCCTTGGCGAAGCGGCGCTTCAACCGTTCCGCGGCGAGCTGGATCGGGGTAAGCGGGTTCTTGATCTCGTGCGCGATGCGGCGCGCCACGTCCGCCCATGCGGCCTTGCGCTGCGCGGCCTGCAATTCCGTGATGTCGTCGAAGGTCAGCACGAAGCCGTTGGTACGGCCGCCCGACAGGTCGGCGCCGATTCGGGTCAGCAGCGTGCGGCGGCGGTTGGGTGGTCCGATCTGCACTTCCGCGGTGCGCGCGCGCTCCGGTGCCGCGGCCACCTCGGTGATCAGCGGTGCGAACTCAGGCACTTCCTCGGTCAACCAGCGGCCGATCGCGGCTACCAGGTCGCGGTCCAGCAACTCGTCCGCGGCGCGGTTGGGCAGTTCGATGCGCCCTTGCGCATCCAGGCCGATCACACCGGCAGAGACACCGGACAGCACCGTTTCGGTGAAGCGCCGGCGTTCGTCGATCTGACTGTAGGCGTCCATCAACTCCGTACGCTGGGCGGCAAGCTGGCCGGTCATACGGTTGAATGCGCGCGACAGGCCCGCAAGCTCGTCGCCAGTGGCAAACTCGGCGACCCGTGTTGCAAGATCACCGCCGCGCACGCGCTCCGCGGCATTGATCAGCGAGCCGATCGGGCGGGCGATCTGGTTGGCGATCACCAGGCCGATCAGCGCGGCCGCCAGCAACACCAACAGCGCAACGATGGCGAAGATCCAGGCGAAAGCGATCTGCAGCCAGGACCGGTTGTCGTTCAGCCGCTGGTATTCGGTGAAGGCGGCCTCGGTGCGTTTCATGTAGCCGAGAATTTGCGGATCGACCGGCCGGCCGATCATCAGCATCAGCGGCGGCGTCGAATCCAGCCGCACCACGGCGCGCACGCGGGTGCCGTCGCCGCCGTTCATCACCACTACGTCGCCCTTCAGCGCCTGATCGGTGTCCAGCTGTGGCGGCGGCGACACGCCCATGCCGGCGAACAAGCCCGCCGATGCGATGACCTGGTTGGTGTAGGGATCGTAGATCACTGCCTCGGTCAGGCCGCGCAGCGTGGTCTGGGTGGCGAGCACGTCGCCGAAGGCCTGCGGCGCGCCGGCCAGCAGCATGCCGGCGCGGTTGATGTCGGCTGCCATCTCCAGCGCGACGGCGCGGATGTTGTCGCGATGCTCCTCCAGGTAGCCGCGCGAGACTTGCAACGATTCGCGCAGCGCCTCGCGTACCGGATCGTTGAACCAGGCCTGGATGCCGAAATGGAAGAATGCGACGGCGAAACAGGCGACCACGATTGTGGGGGCGACGGCGACGCCGGAGAACAGCATCACCAGCCGCACATGCAGGCGGGAGCCAGCGGAGCCACGTCGGCGCTCGACCCAGACTCGGGTGAGACGGCCGGCCAGTATCGCGCCGAGCAATAGGAGCACCGACAGATTGGCGAGCACGAGGGCCACGCCGGTGCCGGGCGCGACCCCGTATGGCGAGGCGCCGCGCGCCAGGATGAGGAACGTCGAAAGCCCGACGGCCAGGGCTATGCCGGTCAGTACCAGGGTGGTGACCTTGCCCAGCAGCAGGTCGGCGAGCCACCGCGGCCAGGAACGTGACGGCGGCTGAGGCGGTGAGGGCAGCGGCGCTGGCTGCAACGAGTTGGGCGACGGCGTGACGTTCATGAGTTCCGAATACTCCACCTCCCCTTGTGGGAGGGGGGCGGGGGGAGGGGCGGGTACAGACGACGGCCGTCGCGTGTCCGCACCCCTCGCCCCAGCCCCCTCCCTCAAGGGGAGGGGGAGACCTTCTCCTTTTGCTTGACCTCGCGCCCTCGCCCTCGCCCGCGCTTGTGCGACGCCGGTCACACCAGCCCCCGCACCACCGGAATCTCCAAATCGCGGATCTTCTTCCGCAGCGTATTCCTGTTCAACCCGAGCATCGACGCGGCCTTGATCTGGTTGCCGCGCGTGGCGGCCAGGGTCAGGCGAATCAATGGCCTTTCTACCTCAGCTATGACCCGGTCATAAATATCGGATGCGCCCATGCCGTCATCGTGAGCAGCGAGAAACTCGCGGATGTGGCGTTCGACGGCCTTCGCCAAGGTGTCGGGCGCGGCGCTTGGTGCGGCGGCCTGCTGCGGCAGCGGCACCGCGTCGGTGAGTTCCGTGGCAATCGATTCGGCGGTGATCGTGTCGGTGGGGCAGAGCGCGGCAAGGCGGCGCATCAGGTTCTCGAGCTCGCGCACGTTGCCGGGCCAGTTGTACTGTTTCAGCTTCTCCACCGCCGCGGAGTCGAGCGATTTTACCGGCAGCCCATCGTCGCGCGCGCGTTCCAGGAAGTGCCGTGCCAGCAGGGGAATGTCTTCGGTGCGTTCGCGCAATGCTGGCAGCCGGATCGGCACGACGTTGAGGCGATAGAACAGATCCTCGCGGAACTGGCCCTGGCGGATGGCGTTGCGCAGGTCACGGTGGGTGGCAGCAATGATGCGGACATTGGCCTTGATCGGCTGGCGTCCACCGACCGAGGTGAACTCTCCCTCCTGCAACACGCGCAGCAGGCGGGTCTGTGCTTCGGGCGGCATGTCGCCGATTTCGTCCAGGAACAACGTGCCGCCGTTGGCTTGCTCGAAACGGCCCTGGCTGCGATTGGTGGCGCCGGTGAAGGCGCCGCGTTCGTGGCCGAACAACTCGCTTTCGATCAGCTCCCGCGGGATCGCCGCCATGTTGATGGCGACGAACGGTCCGCTGCGGCGCTTGCCGTAGTCGTGCAGCGCGCGGGCGACGAGTTCCTTGCCGGTGCCGGATTCGCCGTTGATCATCACCGTGAGGTCGGCGGTGCTGAGCCGGGCGATGGTGCGATACACCTCCTGCATCGCGGCGCTGCGGCCGATCAGCGGCATCGGTTCCTCGGGCTCGGACGGCTCGGCCGGCCCGACGGTGCGCGGGGCCGGGGCGGCGAGGGCGCGGCTCACCACCGCGAGCAGTTCCTGCAGGTCGAACGGCTTGGGCAGGTATTCAAAGGCGCCGCGCTGCGCTGCCTTCACCGCCGTCATGAGTGTGGATTGTGCGCTCATGACCACGACGCGGAGATCGGGGCGGATGCGCTTGATGCGAGGGATGAGGTCGAGGCCGTTCTCGTCCGGCATCACCACATCGGTGATGACGAGATCGCCTTCGCCTTCCTCGACCCAGCGCCAAAGAGTGGCGGCGTTGCCGGTGCTGCGCACTTGGTAGCCGGAGCGGCCGAGCGCTTGGGTGAGAACCGTGCGGATCGAACGGTCGTCGTCCGCGACCAGGACGGTGGGGAGGGTCATGGGCAAGTCGAGAAAAAGGGAAGAGGGAGTGGCAAGGAAAGGGGAACGGAAGACAAAGAAGGACACCCCCTCCCCTTGAGGGCTTGGGCCGCGAAGTGGAGCAAGGCCGCGGGGAGGGGTGCGTACGCCCCGACGCCACGGTGAAACGCATCCCTCCCCCCAGCCTTGGTCCACTTCGCGGCCCAAGCCCTCAAGGGGAGGGGGTGCTTCCCTGCCGACGGCACCCCCTTTTGCCTCATACCTCCCCCTCCTCGTCCGTCACCACCGGCAGATGCAGGCGGAATTCGGTCCGGCCGGGACGCGAGTCCACTTCGATCAGGCCCCCATGGTCACCGACGATCTTCGCCACCAGTGCCAGCCCCAGCCCGCTGCCGTTGGCGCGCGAGGTGACGAAAGGCTCGAACAGATGCGGGCGAATGTCGTCGGGGATGCCGGGGCCGTTGTCTCGGACGGAGACATACAGCGGCACGTCGACCCGCGTGGAAGAGCCCGGGTACGGTGATTCGCATCCCGTGCTGGAAGCCGGTGGACAGCACGATCTCGGGATGCATGTTGCCGTCGTGGGTGACCGCTTCGGCGGCGTTCTTCACCAGGTTCAGCACCACCTGCACAAGCTGATCGCGGTTGCCCCATACCGGAGGCAGCGACGGGTCGTAGTTCTCCTGGAAGTGCAGGTGTGCGGCGAAGCCCGACTGCGCCAGCCGGCGGACATGCTCCAACACGCGATGGATGTTCACCGCGTTGCGCTGGATCGGCTTCTCGCCGAACACCTCCATGCGGTCCACCAGGGCGCGGATGCGGTCAGCCTCGTCGCGGATCAGCTCGGCGAGCTCACGGTCGGCCGGCCCCACCGACGCCTCCAGCAATTGCGCTGCCCCGCGGATGCCGGAGAGCGGGTTCTTCACCTCATGCGCCAGGACCGCCGCCATGCCAGACACGCTGCGCGCCGCGCTGCGGAACGCGAGCTGGCCTTCCAGCGCGCGGGCGGCTGAGGAATCCTGCAGCACCAGCACGACCACGCCCGGCTCTTCGGGTAGTGGCGACGCCTGCACCGTGATGCCAGGCTTGTGCAGGCGGGGGCTGTCCAGCGTCATGTCGTAATTGGCGATGGTTGCCTCGGTCTGCCGCACTTGCTCGATCAGCAGGAAGAGTGGGTTGTCCTCCGGCACCACGTCGAGCAAGCGGTGCTGCGCCAGCGAGGCGGCAGACATGCCGAGGAATTGCTCGGCCGCCAGATTGACGTAGCGGAAGCGATTCTCCGGATCGAGCAATACAACCGGGACCGGCAGGGCAGAGAGCACGGCACTATGGTCGATGGCAGGGGCCCCGTTGCGCTGGCGGCCGGGGAGCAGGCGGGCGGCGCGGGCGACGACGGAACTCATGCGGCTGCCGCCGTCAGCATGTCATCGCGTTGGGGCGGGTGACGCGTGGCGCCGCGGGCGATCAGCGGATCGTAGAACATGTCGATCAGCCGCAGCACGCCGACGGCGTCCGGCAGGCGGTTGACGCCGGCGCGGAACTCGGCTGAGCCGGGCAGGCCGCGCGAGTACCAGGATATGTGCTTACGGGCGAGCCGCACCCCGGCGTCCTGGCCGAAGCGGCTGAGCATCGCGTGGTAATGGCGCAGCAGGACCGCCTTCTGACGCGCCAGCGGCGGTTCCGGCAGGCGGGTGCCGGTGCGCAGGAAATGCGCGACCTGGGAAAGAAACCAGGGTCGACCATAGCAGCCCCGGCCGATCATCACCCCGTCGGCCCCGGACAAGCGTAGCGCTTCGGCGGCGTCGTCTTCCGTCAGGATGTCGCCGTTGGCAATCACCGGGATGCGCACCGCGGCCTTCACCTGGCCGATGAAACGCCAATCGGCGGTGCCGTTATAGAATTGTTGGCGAGTGCGGCCGTGCACGGTGACCATGCGGATGCCCGCCTCCTGGGCGATGCGCGCCACGCGCGGCGCGTTCAGGCTGGCGTGGTCCCAGCCCATGCGCATCTTCAGCGTCACCGGGACGGGTACGGCCTTGACCGTGGCCTGCAAAATGGCGGCGGCGGCGGTCTCGTCGCGCATCAGCGCGGAGCCGGCCATCTGGCCCACTGCGACCTTCTTCACCGGGCAGCCGAAATTGATGTCGATCAGGTCGGCGCCCTTGTCCACGGCGAGCCGGGCGGCATCCGCCATCGCTTCCGGATCGCAGCCGGCGAGTTGCAAAGCCGAGACGCCGCCGCAGCCATCGACCTCGGCCATGTCGAGCGTTTTGCGGTTCTCGCGGATCATCGCCCAGGAGGCGATCATCTCGGAGACGACCATGCCGGCGCCGAGTTCCTTGGCGGTGCGACGGAAGGGCAGGTCGGTGACGCCGGACATCGGGGCCAGCAGCACGGGGGTGTCGATTCGCACGCCGGGGCCGAGATCGATCGCTGGCAAGGCAGAATGTGTGTTGGCCGCACTACAGTTGCCCATCATTTGGGCAGACTAGCGACACATTGCGGGTGGCGCAATGGCGGGAGATGAAGGAAGGAAAGTTGGCGTCGTGTGGTTGGGTCCCGCGTGGTTGGGTGCGGGTGGTTGGGGTCGTGCCCCATGATGTGATGTAGGAGCCGTGGTTACCGTGCTTTTGGGTTTGCGAATGTGAGCGCGAAGCTTAGGGCCGCAAGAAAAGCGTCACCAAGAGAGATCTTTATCAAGGCCCAAGCTGTTCCGACCGACATGCGGAAGCCGATGCGAGACCAAGCTGCAGCGACGGCGCGATACCGACCTCCGCGCGAAAAAATGCGGTCCAGGGCATTTCGCATCAGGGTGCTTTCGCCACCGTCAGTTTCTCGGCTCCCGATCCAGCGTGGCATCGCACGCCGCACATGCCTCGGCGGCATCTGGAAACTCGCGGATTCGATCGGTACTCATCCATCAGGAAGGCCGGATCGATGCCGGCCGCCGCCGCCCCCCGCAACGCGGCCAGCCAGTGGTCCCCCGCACGCGATCGGTCGCGAAACACCAGCGCAGTGCCGCCCACACGTTCCTGCGCATCCTGACCGCGCGGGATCCAGCCCGGCGCAACCTGGGCGGGGACGGCAACGATAGTCATAGGCGGTGGCGGTCCGGATGACGCGGCTTCCATCGGCACAGGTACTGCGCCGGGCACTGGCATCGCCAGCTGCGATACCGGCACGTCGACCGGTGCGCTAACCGGCAATGGCTCGGTCGGACTAACGGTCAGTTCACCGGTGCTGGCAGCTTCCGCCGCCACAACGAGTGGCGTTTGCTCGCTCGGGCTAACGGCCGGTGCACCCGCGTTGATAGCCCTCTCGGGCACGACAAGCGGCGCCGGTTCGGTCGGGCTAACGCTCGACACGCCCGCACTGACAACCTCCTCCGGCACGGCTCCCTGAGGCGGAGCGAGACCCAGCAAATCACGAACCGCAGGGGCGAAGGCGCGGATCGCATCATCCTGGACCTGCGACAGCTCGGCAAGAATCTCGCCGGCCGCCGCACCATCCTGCTCAATTCGCGCCAGCCAATCCTGACGCGGGCCGGTGCAGTAGTGATTGACCACCAGGTTTCGGTAACAGGGCGACTCCTGCACCGCCGCGTTGGGCGCCAGCCGGCCGGCGGTGTCGAAAACCAAGCCGTTGACCCGGAACTCGTGCGCTGTCTGCGTCACATCGAGCAGTTCGCTGCATCGCGCAATCACGCGGATATGGCGGTTGGGGGCAAAATAGTCGGCGGCACGGCGATCGTAGGTCTCGATCGCCAAGCCCGGCGGCGGCTCCGGCCACGGCCCGGGAGAGAACACACGCCGATGCACCAACACCGCCCCAGCCTGGTCGAGGAAGTCCAGCGCGCCGAGTACGGTACCACCGGCCAGCGGCAGCAGGAACTCGTTTACGCCGAGAAAAGCGGCCCACTCGAAGCCAGGCGCGAAAATATCGATGAAATGCCGGTATGCCGCCAACTGCCCGGGCCGCTGCTGCCAGCGGATCAGCGTGACATGCTCCGCCACGGGCGAATTGCGCACCACACGCGCCGGATCGTCAGGTACTGCCATTGTCGTAGAGCACAAAATGCTCGACGCCCACTATGCGATGGTAGGCGAGCCACTCGGGCAGGCCCGCCGTCGCGTTCTCGAAAATCGCACAGACCGCGAGCTTCTTCCTGCCCATGGCCACGCTCCACTACGCAGGGGGCCGTTGGAGGTGCCGCGCATGCCGGCCCCTTCGCGCGGAAAGCGCCAGGAGCTCTGCCCCTGGACCCCGCCAGAGGGCTCCGCCTCCTGGGCCCCCAGCAAAGGCGGAGCCTTTGCAATCCATCTGTTTGGCTGGGTGGAGGGGTGGGGGAATGGCGGGTGAGAGCGGCATCGCCACGATGGCGATGCCGCTCTCACCCGCCATTCCCCCACCCCTCCACCCAGCCAGGTAAAGGGTTCCAAGGGCTCGGCCTTGGCGGGGTTCCAAGGGGCAGAGCCCCTTGGTCAGGGGTTCGGGGGCGAAGCCCCCGGTGCTCCCATGCGAAGGGACCGGCATGCGTGGCACCCCCAACGCCCCCTACGCAGCGGGGGCGGTCATGCGGCGGATGGTGCCGGAGGTGCTGTGGCCTTCCTGCAGGTCCACGAGCAACACCCGGCCACCCCAGCTCTGCACCAGGTCGCCGCCGACCACCTGATCCACCGTATAGTCAGCGCCCTTGACCAGCACGTCCGGCCGCAGCCCGCGAATCAGTGCCAGTGGCGTATCCTCATCGAACAATACCACCAGGTCGACCGGTGCCAGCGAGGCCATGACGGTAGCGCGTGCCGTTTCGCTCTGCACCGGCCGGGTCGGTCCCTTCAGGCGTTTCACCGAGGCGTCGGTATTCAGCGCCACCACCAGGCGGTCGCAGGCCGCGCGTGCTTCGGTCAGCAGGCGGACGTGACCCGGGTGGATCAAATCGAAGCAGCCGTTGGCGAAGCCGATCCGCAGACGGTTGCCGCGCCATGCCGCGATGCGGGCTGCCGCTTGGTCCGCCGTGGCGACCTTCCGGTCGGTCGCCACCAGGTCTTCCATGTGCAGCGCGCCAAGGAGTTCCTGGGCGCTGACCGTGGCCGTGCCCGGCTTGCCCACGGAGATGCCGGCAGTAAGGTTCGCCAGCGCGGCCGCGTCGGGCAGAGTTCGAACCGGCGCCCAGGGCGACCGCCAGGGCGGCAACCAGCGTGTCGCCCGCGCCTGACACGTCCGCCACCTCGCGTGCCCTGGTGGGCAGATGCAGTGCCGGACTGCCGCGGCGAACCAAGGTCAGTCCCTTGGCCGAGCGGGTCACCAGCACCGCCTCGCCGCCGGTGGAGTCCAGCGCGGCCCGCCCGGCGCGGTCGGCCTCGGCGTCATGCTCGGCGTCGATGCGGGTCGCCAGCCGGACCTCATGCTCGTTCGGCGTCAGGATGGTGGCACCGTGATAGGCCGCGAAATCGGACCGCTTCGGATCGGCAACCACCAGCGTGCCGCGCGCTGCGGCGGCAGCCAACGCGGCGGACAACACCGCCTCGCTCAGCACGCCCTTGGCATAGTCCGACAGCACCACGACGTCTGCCCAGTCAAGCGCCGCCGCGAACCGCGCCAGCACCGCCGCTGCGGTGCCCGCCGCCAGCGGCTCGGTGGTTTCTTCGTCGAGCCGCAAGAGCTGGTGCGATCCTGCCATGAAGCGGGTCTTGGCCGTGGTCGGCCGCCCGGCGGAGACGACAAGCTGGCAGTCGATGCCCTCGGCCGCCTCCACCAGGCGGGTCATTTCGCCGCCCGCCGCATCGTCCCCCACCACGCCGATCAGCATGGTCTGCCCGCCGAGGGTCGCGATATTCAGCGCGACATTGGCCGCCCCGCCCAGCCTGCAGCGGTTGCCGCTGGGTCGCAGCACCGGGATCGGCGCCTCGGGCGACAGCCGGTGGGCATGGCCGGTGACGTAACGGTCCAGGATGACGTCGCCCAGCACGGCCACGCGTGCATCCGGGAAATGGCGCACGTGGTCGGCCAAGTCGATGTCGTTTGCGGCATGGCCCGGACGGGCCGCCAAGTCGATCTTCATACGGAACATCCTAGCGCGGCGTTCTACCACACGCGTGCCGCCAGCGTCTGTCGCCATAAATAGCACAAACCGCACGCGGTGCGACAAGCGTCATCCAGACTCCATACCAAATACTTCGATACCGCTGCTCCCGCACTCATCCTCCCACACTCATCCTCCCACACCCATCCTCCCACACCCATCCCCCCACAGCCGGCACGCCGGCAAATCCCGATTCCCTGTTCCATTGCGCGCTTCGTACGGGTATTGATCGGCAATATTGGGGCCGGCCTCACTGGCTGGCTACAGTGTCCCGCAGGAGGCTTCGTGAGATACGTCCCGCCTTTCGATCTGATCCGGCGTTCGGTGGAGATTTCGACTGTCAAGGGTGAATTGCGCGTTAATCTGTCCTATGAGGAGTTCATCCGCATTCTGAAGATGATGATCGCCGGCGTCGAGGTGAATGACGCTTGGTATACCGGGGCCTATGAAGACATTGGCAAGGCGATCAAGGACGGTGCGGTGGTCTCGGCGCAGCAGCATTTCGTCGACGACGGCTATTTCGAAGGCCGGCTGCCGTTTCCAATTCGAGTGGACGAAAAATGGTACCTGCAGCAGAATGCTGATGTCTCGGATAGCGTGCGGCGCGGCGCGTTACCGTCCGCTCAGGCGCATTTCGACGAGGATGGCTATCGTGAGGGACGCATGCCGTTCGAAATGTAGCGTTTTGCAGGGCCGGTCGCCTGTTGTTGTGCGGTAAGAACCAGCCGGAGCGACGATGCTGCTGCGTGGCAGTGTCGTTCCAAATCGATGAAGCAGACGGCGGGCGTGCAACTTTGCTGGCCGAGACCAGGTCGGGGTGACAGGGGAATGGCAGGGATCGGCGAACGATGAAGCGCGGGAAGTCTGACCTGAAATCGGGTCGCCCCGCGTCGCTACGCGGCGCTCCCGGCAAGACCTCGGAATTGGCCGTTGCAGCGCGTCCGGCCCTCGTATCACTTAAGCCAGACGCGTCGGCATGCTCGCCAGAGGAGGCCGCAGGACCAGGCGAGGCCTTACGCACCCAGCACAAGGCCGCGACCCGACGGAGACATATCACGGCCGAAACCGGCAACACACTGCCCGTGGCCCCTGTCTCCAGCGCGCCGATACCGCCCACCGATGCCACTCACGAGGCGGCGGCTGATCACGAGGAGGGGGCTGAGCGGGCGCCGGATGCAGCGCCGCCGCCAATCCTGATCGAGATCGATCCGGCCGTCGGCGGCGGGTTCATTCATGGCCGCTTCGATGTCGAAATCCATGGCCGGGTCGTGTCGTCCGCCACGATCGAGGCAGTCGAGCTGGAGATGGACGGCGCCATCCTCGCGTCCGCCACGTTCGGCCAGCCGCACCGCGCCCCGATCATGACCATGCCGGACGGATCGCAGGCTCGGCATCGACCGTTCCGGCTGGTCCTGGCTCGGCCGCAGGCACGGGCCAGTGATCCTTGTGTCTGTATGATCCGCGCCCGCACAAGCGACGGATTCCGTCACGCTGAAACCTTCGACCTCGCGGTCGATCCCACCGCGCCGGACCCCGTGATGGTACGGTCCGGCCCCACCCTGCTCAGCCCGGCCAATATCGGCGGCCGGCCGCAGGTCGTCCTTTATGTCGAACGCGCCTTGCTCGACAGCGACGGCAATTTGACGGTGCATGGCTGGGCGGTGGGGATGACGTCCATCGTCACGGTGCAGGTATTCGCTGGCGAGCACGAGCGCCTGCCCGCCGCGCAGTTCGGCCGCCAGCGCGATGACGTGGCGGATTGCTACCCCACCTATCCGAACGCCCGCTATTCCGGCTTCGCGTTGAACGTACAGATCGACCAGTTGGCGCACTCCCTTAGCAGCATCCGTGTGCAGGCGATCAGCATGCATGGCTTCGGCATGGAATCCGCCGTGCCGGTGGAGCGCATCGCGCAACGCCCCGCGGCGCGGACGCCCGCGAAGCTATCGCCGGTCATACGGCAGGGATTCGGACCGATAGGGCAGGAGCCATCCTACCAGCGTACCGCGGATTTCCACTTCACCCCCGATGCGATGGGATTGCCCCTGGGCTCCGAGCCCCTGCCATCCTCCCTGCTCGCCGGCACTTCCATCCCGGGCCTGCAGCCGCCCGCCGCGTCGCAGGAGCCCCTGGACAAACGACGGGAAATCCATTGCTTCTGCGATGAAGCGCGGATCGCTCCCGACGGAACGCTGGCAGTGGACGGCTGGGCCGTCTGCGCGGTCGGCATTGCCGGCGTCAGCGTCTATCTCGACCGTGACAAGATCGGCGAGGCCGAGCTCGGCCTGCCGCGGCCCGACGTGGGCGAAGAATACGCCACGGTCCCCATGGCGCGCCTGTCCGGCTTTCGCTTCCGCCGCCGCCTCGCCGACTTTCCCGAATTCGCCGACCTCGCCGACGGCGAGCATGGCGTGCGCGTTGTCGTCCGCAACGGGCTTGACGACGTCCGCGAGGAGACCAACGCCGCCATCTTCCGCCGCCCCGATCCGCTGGCGGTGAAGGCGGTTGTCGAGGCCCCGCCGGTAGCCCCGCTGGCTGAACTGTCGGAGTTCCGCTTCGAACTGGACAGCCCGCAATTGGTTGGCGACGTCGCCGTGGATCCGGTCACCGGCCGGCTGATCATCGAGGGCTGGGTGCTGGCGCGGTCCGGAGTGAGCGTCCTGGAGATCTTCCTCGACGAGCAGCGCTTGGGCGAGGCGCATTACGGCCTCGCCCGACAGGACGTCGGCGCGGCATTTCCCGATTGGGACAATGCGTTGCGCAGCGGTTACGCGTTCCACTGCCCGCCGCGCAGCCTGCGCAATGGCAAGCGCACCGTGCGCCTGGTCGTGCGGGCGCGGAACGGCCAGGAATTTGTCCGTAGCTTCACCATCGACGTAAGGAAATCGGAAGACGACAGCAGTCTGACCACCATCCGACGGCGCCAAAGCAAGGCCGACGCCGTGGTCGTGGCTGGCATACTGCAGGAGCTGAATCCTCAGCCGCACTTCTGTCTGCTGCTGCTTCCGACCGACGCGGCGACGCCGGAGCAACTGCGCGCGACAGTCGAATCTCTGGCCCGGCAGGCCTATGACAATTGGCGGCTTGCCATCGTGGCCGATGCGGATGACACCGCGGTGACCCTGCGTGAGATGGCCGCGGACTATGCCGGCGTCCACGCGGATCGGATCAGTGTGATCGCCCCCGCCGATGCCGCGTTCGCTGCCCCGCTCGCCGCCACGCTCGCCGCGGATGCGGCAACGGACCCGGGTACTGTTCAGCGTGTTATGCCCGGGTGACGAACTGGGAGTGAATGCGCTCACCGAAATCGCCGTGGCAGCCGGGCTGCACCGCGGCGCCGATTTTCTCTACGCCGACGAGTCGCGCATCAGTCCCACCACGCGCGAGCGCGAGCCATTCTTCAAGCCGGATTTTTCCCCCGACCTGCTGCTGTCCACCAACTATATAGGCCGGCCGTGGTTCGCCGCCGCCGCGTTGCTGCGGCGCGCCGATGCCACGCCGCGCACGCTGCTGCGCCACGGCGAATACGATCTGGTACTGCGCTGCACCGAGGCAGCCGCATCCATCCACCACGTTCCGAAACTGCTGGCGCAGCGTGGCTCGGAATCGCTGGATACCGACCGCACGGCCCGCGCCGCGCTGACCAATGCGGCGTCCCGCCGCGGCATCGAGGCTGAGGTGCTGCCCGGCTGCCTGCCCGGCACCTGGCGCCTGCGGCGCACCACGCAATCCGCCGGCAAGGTTGCGATCATCATCCCTACCTGCGCTGCGCAAAGTCACATCGAGAACTGCGTCGCAACGCTGCGCGCCCGGACGTCGTACCCGAATTACGAGATCGTCTGCATCGACAACATCCCCAACAGCCAGATGGCATGGAAGATCTGGCTGCAGCAGAATTCCGATCGCATCATCGACGCTCCTGAAGCCTTCAACTGGTCGCGCTTCAACAACCTTGCAGCCGCGGCGACCGACAGCGAATACCTGCTGTTCTTGAACGACGACATCGAGATCACGCAGGACGATTGGCTGGAAGTGCTGCTGGAGCATGCCCAGCGACCGGAAGTGGGCGTCGTCGGCCCGCAATTGTTGTATCCGTCCGGCAAGGTGCAGCACGCCGGCATGTTCCTCGGCGCCGGCATCGGCCGCCATGCGTTCCGCTTCTCCGCTGCGGACGAGCCGGGCTATTTCGGCCTGGCGCTGACCCAGCGCAACGTCATCGCCGTCACCGGCGCCTGCATGCTGATGCGCCGCAGCGTGTTCGAGCAACTCGGCGGGTTCGACGAAGCGCATTCGATCATCAACAACGACCTCGACTTCTGCTTGCGCGCGCATCAGGCGGGCAAGCTGATCGTGTACACCCCGCACGCCAGCCTGCTGCATCACGAGCTGGCCAGCCGCGAGCGCCTGCCCGACGTGTTCGACACGTCCCACTTCAACACCCGCTGGAAGACCCTGTTCGCCGCCGGCGATCCGTATTTCAACCCGCTGCTGTCGCGCTTCGCCGACGACTACCGCCCCGACGACGAAGCCGTACAAACGATATTCGCCGCCCATCCCCTGTTCTTGCCCGAGGACATCCACCGCATCCTGGTGGTAAAGCTCGATCATATCGGCGACTTCGTCACCGCGCTGCCGGCGATCCGCCGGTTGAAGGCGTTGTTCCCGCGGGCCCGCCTCACCGTGCTCGCCGGCAGTCATGCGCGCGGCTTCGCCAGCATGGAGCCAGCGATCGACGAACTGATCGAGTTCGAATTCTTCCATGCCCGCTCGCAGCTTGGCGAAAAGGAGGTGACCAAGGACGACCTCCTGGCGTTGCGCGTGCAACTGACACCGTACCGCTTCGACCTTGCGGTCGATTTGCGCAAGCACCTCTCGACCCGCGACGTGCTGCAATATACCGGCGCGCGAATTCTTTGCGGCTACGACTATATGGGCCAATGCCCGTTCCTCGACATCGCGCTCGAGTGGGAGGGCGACAAGATACTGCAGCGCAAGCGCAGCCATATCGTGGATGACCTGCTGGCGCTGGTAGAAGCCATCGGCACAGCCTGCGGCACCGACCGCAACCTGTTGCCGGCGGTGACGATGCGGCCGGAACCGGAGACGCTGCCGGAAGCTGTGCGCGGATTGTTCGAGAAGCCGGTGATCGCGATGCATATCGGCGCCGGCAACATCACCAAGACCTGGCCCGCCGAGTATTTCAGTGCGCTGATCGATTTGTTGACTGAACGCAATGGGGTCAATGTAATGCTGGTCGGCGGTCCCGATGACCATGCGGCGTCCGAGGCATTGCTGGAAACGCTGCTGCATCCGGACGCGGTCCGGTCGGTCGCCGGACAGGTGCCGTTGAACGCGTTGCCGCGGCTGCTCTCCGCATGCTGCCTGTATATTGGCAATGACAGCGGGCCGAAGCATATCGCCGCGGCGCTCGGGCTTCCTGCGATCGGCATCCATTCCGGCGTGGTCGACGCAGTCGAATGGGGCCCCGTCGGCCGCCGTGCCGTCGCGTTGCAACGGAACATGACCTGCAGTCCTTGTTATCTCGCGAAAGCAGAGAATTGCCCGCGCGGACTGTCCTGCCTCCGGCATCTGGAACCGTCGGTGGTGTATCAGACGGCCGCTATGCTGCTGGCACGCCCCATGGCCAGCGCAGCGGTAGCAGCGGAAGTCGCAGAGGCGAACGTTCCCCTGGCGAACGTTCCCCTGGCGAACGTTCCTCGGGCGGACGTTCCGGTGGTGCACGTTACAGGAGCGAACGTTCCATGGGCGGACGACGCGGGAGAGGCTTTGTCAGAGGCGGAAACCGCCATCGCTGAACCCGAAGCCACCTTGGCGCCAAACCAATCAATGTCCAGTGATATGAGTCCGGAACCGGCCGCGGCGGCCGAACCGGTCGCGCTGGTCGGTACGGGTGCCGGGCGCCAAGGGGCGAGGCGCGAAGGGTAAGTCACGCGGCCGGCGCCAGCGCGTGAGGGCTTGAGCGGTATGGACGATGCCGCGTTAGTCGCGCTCGCAACGGACCTGGCCGTGCAGGCCGGTGCAGCGATCCTCCAGGTCCGGCACAGCGGGTTTGAAGTGGAGCGTAAGCAGGATCGGTCGCCGGTCACCGCGGCAGATCATATCGCCGAGGCGATCATCGTGGCGGGGCTGCGCGCCGCGACGCCGGATATTCCGGTGATCGCCGAGGAGGAAGTGGCCGCCGGCCGCATCACTGCGCCCTCCGCGCAGTTCTGGCTCGTGGACCCGCTGGACGGCACGCGCGAATTCGCCGCGGGGAACGACGAGTTCGCGGTGAATATCGGCCTGGTGCGCAACGGGCGTGTAGCGCTGGGCGTCGTGGGCGTTCCCGCCATCGGCGAGATGTTCGGTGGCATCGTCGGGACAGGCGCATGGAAGCGCACCGTGGCGGGGCAGACGGCAATCGTGGCGCGGCCACCGCCGATGGAGGGCCTGATCGTGGTGGCGAGCAGGCATCATGGCGACAACGCGAAGCTGGATGCGTTTCTGCAGGCCCAGCGCGTGGCCCGCATGTTGAATTTCGGCTCAAGTTTGAAATTCTGCCGGCTGGCGGAGGGTATCGCCGATCTGTATCCGCGCTTCGGCCGCACCATGGAATGGGACACCTGCGCGCCGCAAGCGGTGCTGGAAGCGGCCGGCGGTACGGTGCGCACGCTCGATGGGGCGCCGCTGCGCTATGGCAAGCCTGGCTGGGAGAATCCCTACTTCATTTGCACCGGAGCATCGGTTTGAGCCGCAGGGAGTGTCTGTTGGTATTAGGCACCTCCGCCCCTTGAGGGAGGGGCCTCGGGGGAGGAGTGTCCTTCCTTATCTTCTCAGTTGAAGAATCGCGCCGGACGAAAGTCCGCCAGTTCGGGGCGGATGCGCCCGAGCGCCACTTCATCGGCAACGGCAAGACCGAGGAATGGCGACATGGTCACGCCGCTATGGGTGATCGCCAGGTAGTAGCCATGCACGCGCGGCGCTGGCCCGATCGCCGAGAATTGGTCGCGCGGGATGGGCCGGATGGCTATCCGCACGGCCTCCGGCGCCACGTCGCCGATCGACGGCAGCAAGCGGCGGGCACGCGCCACCATATCCTGCGCCTCCGGCATGTCGCGGCCGAGCTTCGCGTCGATCGACAGCGTCACGTCCGTCGGGTTCCAGTGCAGCATCAGCCGCCCCGCGCCATCCGGACGCGCGTCGATCACCGGAGTCCGCACCACCCGTCGCAAACTGCTCGCCACCGGGGGCGTGAACACCAGGAAACCCACCGTCGGGGCGAGCGGCAACCGCAGCCCGGCTTCGCGCATCGGATCGTTTGCCCAGCGGCCGGCGCAGTTCACCACCACGTCCGCCTCGTGCAGTGTGCCGTCGGCCAGGCGCACGCCTGTGACGCGGTCACCTGTCAGCACGATCTCGGCGACGCGGGCGCCGCAAATCAGCCGGGCGCCACGCCGCCGCGCCGCGGACAGCATGGCGTGCGCATATGGCACCGGATCCAGCCAGCCTTCGTCGGGGAAATACGCGATCGGCGCGTCGCCGACGGTGGCGAGGTCGATGTCCGGTTCCAGTTCGTGAAGCTGCGCCGGCGTGATCCATTCAGCGGAATAGCCCCAGGCTTGCAGCCGCTCGACGTTCGCGGCCTGCGCGGCGCGACGTTCTTCAGGCTCCCACTCCAGGCTGCCGCCGGCGTGCCACCACGGTGTGCCGCCGAACTCCTCGCGCAGCGCGGCGTGCGCCTTCATGCCCGCAACGTTCAAATCGTGATACGGCCGCGGTGGCTTATTGTGCGCGTTGGTCCAGGCGAAGCTGATGCCCGATGTGCCGCCGCCGACACGGTTGGCCTCCAGCACCAGCACCGCGGCACCGGCCTCCGCGAGACGGAATGCGGCCGAAGCCCCCATCACCCCAGCCCCGATCACTATCACCTTCGGCATCGCTGACGTTCTCCCCGCGACGGCCTGCACGGCCGCCGTTTCAAGCAGACACCCTACAGCAAGCCAGCCTGCATCGCCGCATGCGCGAGGTTCGCGCGACCCATCGTCGCGTAACGCAGTGGATTGGCTTTGGCGGGATCTTGCTCCGCCTCGATCACCAGCCAGCCGGCGTAGCCTGATAGTTCGTGCAGCACCGCGGTAAAATCCACTGTGCCGTCGCCGGGTACGGTGAAGACCCCGTTTACCACGGCATCAAGGAAGCTCCAATCGGCATCCCGCGCCTGCTGCATCACCCGCGGCCGTACATCCTTGCAATGCGCGTGGGCGATGCGGCCGTGCCAGCGTCGAGCAAGCGCCACAGGATCAATGCCGGCGAACGTGGCATGGCCGGTATCCAGCAGCAGTTTTAACGCCGGTGCCGTGGCAGCCATCAATTGCTCGATATCGTCGCCGCTTTGCACAACGGTGCCCATGTGGTGGTGATAGGCGATGGCGACACCTTCCGCCGCCGTCATCTCGGCGACCCTCGTCAAGCGTTCGCCGAAGCGCGGCCACTCGGCTGCTGTCAACATCGGGCGGCGCGACAGTGGCACGGTGCGGTCGCCATGCACCGCGTTGGACGTTTCGGCGAGGATCAGGACGGTGCACCCCAGCGCCTTCAGCAGATCGAGATGCGGCCGCATCGCCGCCATCTCCGCCGCCGCATCGCGAGTCAGCAGCGCGGCCGAATACCAGCCCGAGACCAGGTCCAGATCATGCTGCGCAAGCATGGCGCGCAGGCTCCGCGCGGTGCGAGGGAACTTGTGGCCCAGTTCGATGCCGGCGAACCCTGCCTGGTGTGCCTCCGCGAGGCAGGTCTCCAATGGGGTCGCACCGCCTAATTCGTGCAAATCGTCATTCGACCAGGCGATCGGATTGGTGCCTAGGCGTATCGTCATCTGCGCTGATCCTATCATCTCATCGCCGGCTACCGCCTGTCACTGCGAGGAACCAAGCGACGAAGCAATCTCGTTCAAAAGGCTCGCTTGAGTGCTCGTGCCTTCCTCAGAGAATATGCTTCGTCGCTTCGAGCCTCGCAATGACAGGGCTCGACGATTCCAGGTGGGGTCGAAATGCTCTAATTCCCCAGGCGCTGCAGGGCACGTTCGGCTTCGTAGACGGCGCGCGCCACACGAACCTCGGCACGCGCGGATGTCTCCGGCACCGCCACGTCCCACCAATGGCCCCCGGCTTCGGTCGCGGCAGAGGGATCGGTTTCGATCACCACCACGCTGGTGCGCGACGCCGCCCGTGCCCGCGCCAATGCCGCCTCCAATTCGGCGATGCCGGCAACCTTCTCCGCAATCGCACCCAGGCTTTCCGCATGCGCCCTGAAATCTACCGCCGCGGGCGCGACCCGGTCGATGTCCGCGGTCAGGTTGTTGAATGGCGCACCGCCGGTGGCCTGTTGCAGCCGGCTGATGCAACCGAACCCGCCATTGTCCAACACGACGATGATCAGCTTCAATCCAAGCGCGACACTGGTGGCGATTTCCGAATTCAACATCAAATAGCTGCCGTCACCGACCAGCACGAACACCTCGCATGTCGGCATCGCCAGTTTCACACCGAGACCTCCGGCGATCTCATAACCCATGCAAGAGAACCCGTATTCCAGATGATAGTTGCCGGGTTGCGCCTGCCACAGCTTATGCAACTCGCCCGGCAGGCCGCCGGCGGCACAGACCGCAATGGCATCGCGCGGCGCCACGCGCTGCACCGCGCCGATCACCTGCGCATCGCTGGGCCGCGGCGCATTGCCTGGGGCGGTGGCGGCTGTCGCGTCGCGCCGCCACGCGGCCAACAACTCGGGCACGCGGCGGGTCCAAGCGTCCGGCGCGCGATATCCGGCAAGGATCGAGGACAGCGCGGCAAGGCCTTCGTCCGCGTCGGCGACCAATGGCAGCGCGTGATGCTTGGCGGCGTCGAACGGCTGCACGTTCAACCCGACTAGCCGCCGCGCGGTATTGCGGAACAAGGCCCGCGAGCCGGTGGTGAAGTCCTGCAGCCGCGTCCCTACTGCCAGCACAAGGTCCGCTTCCGCAGCCAACGCATTGGCGGCCGAGGTCCCGGTCACGCCGATCGCCCCGAGATTCAGCGGATGATCATGCGGCAAGGCACCCTTGCCTGCCTGGGTCTCCGCCACCGGAATGCCGTGCGTTTCCGCGAACCGAGCGAGCGACGCGTCGGCCTCGGCGTATAACACACCACCGCCGGCGACGATCAGCGGTGCCCGCGCCGCGTGCAGCGCCCCGGCGGCCTGGTCTAATTCGCGTACATCCGGCTTCGGGCGACGCGGCAACCAAAGGCGCGGGACGAAGAAGCTTTCCGGATAATCGAATGCCTCGGCTTGCGCGTCCTGGCACAGCGCGAGCGTCACCGGGCCGCACAGTGCGGGATCGGTCAGCACCGACAGCGCGCGCGGCAATGCCGACAGCAGTTGTTCCGGGCGGCTCAGCCGATCGAAATAGCGGGAGACCGGACGGAAACAGTCATTGGCGGACACCGTGCCGTCGGAGAAATCCTCCACCTGCTGCAACACCGGATCGGGCCGGCGCGAGGCAAACACGTCGCCGGGCAGCAGCAGCACCGGCAGGCGGCTGACATGGGCCAGCGCCGCAGCCGTCACCATGTTCGTCGCGCCGGGGCCGATCGACGTGGTGCAGGCCATCATGCGGCGTCGCCGCAACGTTTTGGCGTACGCCACCGCCGCGTGCGCCATCGCCTGTTCATTGTGGGCACGCAGCGTCGGCAGTGTTTCGCGGACGCCGTGCAGCGCCTCGCCGAGCGCCGCGACGTTGCCATGGCCGAAGATCGCCCAGACACCACCGAACAACGTCGTTTCAACGCCTGTAAGGATGGTGCGCTGCGCTGCCAGGTAACGCACCAGCGCCTGCGCCAGGGTCAGCCGGATCGTGGTCATCCGCTTATCATTCCTTGCGCCCGTTGCCGCGAGCATCCGGACGGCACAACATCGGAGTCCGATTTCCGAGTCAAATCCGGCTGTTGCAAGCAGCCAAGGAGTGCACGCATGGCCAGCCTGAATATCGCCGTGATCGGTGCCGGGCGGATCGGCCAGATTCATGCCCGCAACGTGGCGGCACACCCGAGCGCGCGCCTTGCCGGCATCGCCGATCCGGACAAGGCGGCTGCCGAGCGTCTGGCGCAGGCAACCGGCAGCATCGTAATCAGCCTCGATGCCGCCTTCACCGCCGACGCCGTGCTGATCTGCTCTCCCACCCCGACCCATGCCGACTACATTGAGCATGCCGCCGCTGCGGGAAAGCCGACGTTCTGCGAAAAGCCGGTCGATCTTTCGGCCGACCGGGTGCGCGCCTGTCTCGACGCGGTGCGCCGCGCCGGCATCCCGCTGATGATCGGTTTCAATCGCCGCTTCGACCCGCATTTCGGCGCCCTGAAGCGCCGGCTGGATGACGGCGAGATCGGTGCGCTGGAGCTGCTGACCATCATCAGCCGCGATCCCGCCCCGCCGCCGCTGAGCTATATCGGCACGTCGGGTGGCTTGTTCCGCGACATGATGATCCACGACCTCGACCTGGCGCGGCATTTCCTCGGCGAGGAGCCTCTGGAGCTGTTTGCGGCGGCCTCCACGCTGGTGGATCCGGCGATCGGGCAAGCGGGCGATGTAGATACTGCCGTGGTGGCTCTGAAGACCGCCGCCGGCCGGCTGTGCCAGATTTCAAATTCCCGCCGCGCCACCTACGGCTACGACCAACGCATCGAGCTGCACGGCAGCAAGGGATTGCTGCGCGCAGGCAACATGACCGCAACGACCTTGGAGCATGCGGACGGCAATGGGTTCCGCACCGAGCCGGCGCTGCCATTCTTCCTGGAACGCTACGCTGATGCCTATCGCGCCGAGTTGGCGGCCTTCATCGCCGCGGTGCTGACCGGCACCGCAGCGAAGCCGGACGGCGAGGATGGGCTGCGGGCGCTGATCCTGGCGGATGCCGCCACGCAGTCGGCAAGCACCGGTCGGGCGGTGACGCTGTGAGTCCCCATTGCACGAGGCTCGCGCGAGCGGTGCGAAGTCACCGCCAACCAAGCAGCCGCCGCTCCAGCAGGCCGATCACCCAGGCTACCACCAGGCCAAGCATCGACAGCACCACGATACCGGCCATCAGCGCATCGGTATCATAAAGATTGCCGGCGGAAAGGACGAATGCGCCGATGCCGCGTTCCGCGCCGATCATCTCCGCCGCCACAAGCAACACGATGGCGATGGAGGCGGTGACCCGGAAGCCGCTCAGGATTGCCGGCAGCGCGCCCGGCAGCACGATGTTGCGCACGATCGCACCCGTGGACAGGCCGAAGCTCTGACCCATGCGGATCATGGAGCGGGGGACGTTGTCTACGCCGCTCGCGGTGGCGATCACCGTCGGGAAGAATACGCCGAAGCCCAGCGTGGCGATCTTCGAGCCCTCGCCGATGCCGAACCAGATAATGAACAGGGGAATCAGGGCGATCTTGGGAATTGGGAACAGGGCGGAAACGACGGCCATGCCGGGGGAACGCAACGCGGACCACAGGCCTACAGCGATGCCCAACGCTATGCCGAAGACCGTGCCCAGGCTCCAGCCGATCGCCAGCCGCAGCAACGACGCCGACAGGTGCTTCCACAATTCACCGCTGATCGTCAGGTTCCAGAGTTCGATTGCGATGTTGACCGGTGCCGGCAAGAACAGGGTCGGGATAATGCCGACGGAGCACCCGAGTTGCCATAGCGCCAGCAAGCCGATCAGCGTCGCGGCGCCGGCCCAGAAACGTTCCGTCGGAGCGAAGCCGCCACCGCGGAACGGTACCTGCTCCGTCAATGCGGCGCATGTTCGATCTCCCGTTCGGCGGCGGCCGCATCATCGCGGATCAGGCGCCATAGTTCGGATTCGATCTTCAGCAGGTCGCGATCACCGGCGGAACGGCCGGTCAGCGGACGGTCGATGCGCACCACCTCCCGGATGCGGCCGGGACGGCGCGACAGCACAACGATCTGCTGGCCCAGCCGCACGGCCTCGGCCAGGTTGTGCGTGACATAGACCGTGGTGGTGCGGGCGCGTTCGATCAGCGCGACGAACTCCTCCAGCAACAGATCGCGCGTCTGCGCATCAAGGGCCGACAGGGGTTCGTCCATCAGCAGGCAGGCGGGCCGCACCGCCAGCGCGCGCGCTATGCCGACGCGCTGGCGCATGCCGCCGGAAAGTTGCCGCGGCCACGCACGGGCGAACTCGGTAAGGCCGGTCAGCGCCAGGACCTCGGCGACTCGCGCTGCCCGGTCCGCGCGCGACAAACGTTGCTCCAGAACCAGCGAAATGTTGCCCGCCACGGTGCGCCACGGCAGCAGCGCAAAGTCCTGGAACACGTAGGTCAAAGGGTTGAGGCAGTCGTCGGCCACCGCGCCGTCGATGCGCACCGATCCCGCGGTCGGCGACAGCAGACCGCCCATGATGCCCAGCAGTGTGGATTTGCCGCAGCCGGAGGGACCTACCAACACGAGCACCTCACCCGGCTCGGCGACAAGTTCGATGTCCTGCAACACGGTCAGGTCACGATAGGCGTGGCAGACGCCACGCAGCACCAGACGCAGCCCGTCGCTCATCGCGCCGGCAGGAATTGCGTCGTCATCAATTCCGCCGCGGGCATGTCGCCTTTCACCAGGCCCTGCGCCTTGAACCAGTTCAACTGCCGCGTCACGTCGGCCACGTCCAGCGCACCGTTGGCCTCATAGTAGCCGACGCCGGCCAGGATCTTGTCGCGCGCGTGCGGATCACCGGTAAACACGTATTTCTCGATCTGCGCGATTGCCGCGTCGGTTTTCGCATCGACGATCGCCTTGCCCGCCGCATCGTGCCGCAGGAACGCGGCGCGATAATCCGCCACGCCCTGCTGATACGCGCGCGCGAAGCGGTGCAACAGATCCGCGTGCTGCTTGATCTCCCGCCCCGTGGTGAACACGGCGGTGATCTGGTACGGCACGATGTCTCCGACCCAGCCGATGATGTGCACCTTCCCCGCCGCCGCGGCGGGCTTGGCCTGCGAGGCAATGGCGATCGTCGCATCCACCTGTCCGGTCTCCACCGCGGCCAGCATGTTCGCCACCTGCTGCACGGGACGCAGTTCGATGGTCTTGAGGTCGAAATGCTCCACGTCGGCGATGCGGCCGACCATGTAGTGGAAGGACGAGCCATACTGGGTGATGGCGAAGCTGTGGCCCGCCAGTTTCGCAGGCGTGGTCAGGCCGGCGTCGAAGGCCTTGTTCGAAACGATGATGGCGGAGCCTTCGTAGCCGGCTTCCTCATGCATCGCACCGCCGATCACGGTGAGCACGCCCTTCTCTGCCAGGTTGAAGAAGCCGCCGGTCAGCGCGGTGACGCCGACATCGATGTCTCCGGCCACGGCCGCCGCCGCGATCGGCTGCGCGGCTTCGAAGAAGCGGAAGGTGAGGTCGATGCCATTGTCGAGGAAATAGCCGCTTTCCTTCGCGATGTAGAACGGCGCGGGCGACAGGGTATGAAGCAGGCCCAGGCGGAGCGGTTCGGCGGCGCGAGCACGCGCGGCGCTCATGCCCGCGGCAAGCAGGCCGAGGCAGGCGCGCCGGCCGAACGAAACAGCAGATATCATGTGACGCTTCCAGCGGTTAGGCGCCCGGGATATGCCCCTATAGGCGGCCTCCGTCCAGCGGCGCCGGGTTCAGGCGCGTGACGGCCACCCACATTGGTCGCCGCCGGCGTGATCAGCGTCAAGCGAAACGGTGCCCTGCATTCCGCGCTCCTTTCGCTCGCGGCATCATCGCCCTATAAGCACGGCCAGCCACAAGAGGCCCAGTGTGAAAATGGGGGCCCATAACCGGGCGGATCAATGAGCAGCACCGTCGCAACGACCCTGCCTTCGATAGCCGCGCCGCGGGGCCGAGCCTACGCCCGCCGCTACTGGATGTTCGCGGTTCCCGCCGCGATCATCGTATTTCTGGTGATCCTGTTCCCCTGGCTCTTCACCCTGTTCATGTCGGTGCACGACTGGAAAGTCACCGGCGCGACACCATTCGTCGGCCTCGCCAATTATGCGAAGATGCTGCAGGACGACCGCTTCCAGTGGGCGATCGTCCGCACGCTTGAATTCACCGCCGCATCGGTCATCGCACCGGTACTGCTTGGCGTTTGGGCCGCCGTCTGCTTCGCGTCGCAGTTCAAGCTGCGCGGACTCGCGCGAACCCTGTTCGTACTGCCGATGATGGCCACGCCGGTCGCCATCGCGCTGGTCTGGACCATGATGTTCCACCCGCAGCTTGGCGTGCTGAATTACCTGCTGTCCCTGATCGGGCTGCCGCCATCGAGCTGGGTTTATAGCAGCACCACCGTCATTCCCACGTTGGTGATGGTGGAAACATGGCAGTGGACGCCGCTGGTCATGCTGATCGTGCTGGGTGGCATCGCCAGCTTGCCGCAGGACCCGTACGAGGCATCCATCATCGACGGCGCCAACGCCTGGCAGATGTTCCGCCATATCACTCTGCCGCTGGTCTGGCCGTTCATCATGGTCGCCGCGGTGATTCGGCTGATCGACGCGCTGAAGACCTTCGACACGATCTATGTCATCACCCTCGGCGGCCCTGGCGAATCCAGCGAGACCCTCAACATCCTGCTCTATCAGACGGCGTTCGCCTATTACGATCTCGGCTACGGTTCCGCCATGGTGGTGGTGTTCTTCGTGCTGATCCTGCTGATCAGCCTGCTGCTGTTGCGCTTCCGCCAGCGGGAGGCATGGCGATGACCAGGCACGGCGTGACCCGCAATCGGGCGCGGCGTTGGCTCGGGCGCGCCGGGTTATATTTTTCCGTGCTGCTGCTGGTGTCGCCGGCAGGTACTGTTCTTTCTTTGGATGCTGTCGCTGTCGCTGAAGACCGAGCTGGACAACACCGCCTACCCTCCGGTTTTCATTCCGCATCCCCCGACGCTGGCGAATTTCGTCGATGTGTTCCAGAAGAACGATTTCCTTACCTATACGATCAACTCGGTGATCGTGTCGTTCTCGGCGACCGGGTTGGCGCTGCTGTTCGGCGTGCCGGCAGGGTATGGCATCGCCAAGGCAAAGGCTGCCAAGGCCGCGGCGCTGATCTTGGTTGCGCGGGTGACGCCAGGGCTGTCCTATCTGATCCCCTTGTTCCTGTTGTTCCAGTGGCTGGGACTGATCGGCACGCTGACGCCGCTGGTCATCACCCATCTGGTGATCACCGTGCCGATCGTCGTCTGGATCATGATCGGCTATTTCGAAGGACTGCCGGGCGAGTTGGAGGAGGCGGCGCTGGTCGATGGCGCCACGATCTGGCAGGCGTTCGTCTATGTGGCCATGCCGCTGGCGCGCCCGGGCATCACCGTGGCGATGATCCTGGCCTTCATCTTCTCCTGGAACAACTTCATCTTCGGCGTTGTGTTGGCAGGCCGCACGACCCGCACGCTTCCCGTCGCCGTCTACAACGTTCTGACGTTTGAGCAGATCAGTTGGGGCCCGCTGGCGGCTGCCGCGCTGATCGTGACGGCGCCGGTGCTGCTGCTGACCTTACTGATGCAGAAGGAAATCGTTGCTGGTTTGACAACAGGGGGTGTAAAGGGCGGCTGAAGCGCACTCGTCCCTGCCATGTCCGGCCAACACGCATGCCGCTATCGACCAAGGAGGAAACGAATGATCCGTCGCCGAGAGTTTTTGGCAGCATCAGCCGCCACCCTGGCTGCTCCTGCAATCGTGGAGCGTGCCAACGCGCAATCCGCGTTCGACTGGAAGCAGTTCAAAGGCCAGTTGATCGAGGTGAACTATCAGCTCTCCCCGCGCGGCGACCTGGCACGCGCGCACCTGAAGGAGTTCGAGGTGCTCACCGGCATCGAGGTCGGCTTCGAGCAGATCCCGGAGCAGCAGCAACGGCCCAAGGTGGCGATGGAGATGGCCACCGGCCATCCCAGTTTCGACGCGGTCAACGTCGGCATGCACGTGCAGAAGCGACTGATCGAGAAGGCCAAGTGGATGGAGGATCTGCGACCCTATATCGCCGACAGTAGCCTGACCAATCCCGACTTCGACCTGGCAGACTTCAGCAGGCCGTCCATGCAGGTCGCCACCGGCGACGACGGCAAGATCAACGTTTTGCCGCTCAATCAGGACCTGTTCATCGTCTTCTACAACAAGGCCCTGCTGGAAGCCAAAGGGTTCAGCGGACCGCCAAAGACCTACGACGAGATGATGAGCATGGCGCACGCCCTCACCGATCCGTCAAAGCAGGTCTATGGTTTCGTTGGCCGCGGACTGAAGAATGCCAATGTCGTGCTCTACGACAACATCCTGCTCGGTTGGGATCAGGAGACGGTGACGTCCGACGGAAAGACTCTGCTGACCGACACGCCGGCGGCGATCGAGGCTGGCAAATGGTACCAGCAAATCATGAAGGAGTGCGGGCCGCCCGGTAACATCGGCTTCAACTGGAACGAATGCCAGACGACCTTCATGCAGGGCCGAGGCGCGATGTGGTGGGATGGCATCGGGTTCTCTGCCCCGTTGCTGGACAAGACCAAGTCGAAGGTGGTGGACAAGGTTGGTTTTGCCCCGGTGCCGGCCGGCCCCAAGTCCCACAACGCCGCAACGTTCATCGACGGCCTCGGCATCCCGGCGACCGCGAAGAACAAGAAGGCCGCATGGTTGTTCCTGCAATGGATCGCGGGCAAGCAGATGTCGAATGAGCAGCTCCGGTCCGGCTCCGGCACGCCGGCGCGGCTGTCCTGCTATGCGCGGCAGGATATCGTGAAGAGCAGCAGCTTTCCGCAGGAATGGTTCGATACGACGACGACGAGCTTGAAGATCGCCCGCTCCGGCCTGCCGGTGATCGTTCCGGTCACCGAGTTCCGCGACACGATCGGCATTGGGCTGACGAACATTGTCGGTGGTTCCGATGCCGCGACGGAATTGAAGAAGGCGACGGCGGCATTCCAACCAGTGCTGGACAAGTCGAACGCGTGATACACGAAGGGGGGAGGGTAAGAAGAAACAACCTCTCCCCTTGCGGGGGAGGTCGAGACGCGGAGCGTCGAGGGTGAGGGGGCGATCGGGTCGGCACATAACCGCTTTGTGCCGACCTGATCCCCCCTCACCCGGCGCTACGCGCTGAGCCCTCCCTCAAGGGGAGAGGTTGTCCTGGTTACCTACGCCGCCACTTACTGCAAGAACCTCTCCGTCCAGTTCTTGAAGTCCCCCTCCCGCGTCACGCGCTTCATCAACTCCGCCGACGCAATGCCTTGCAGTTCCGACGGCTTCACACCGTCGCGTAACGCCTTCAGTGTGTCGTGCACCGCCTTCACTGCCGCCGAGAACGGTTGGTGGCCCTGCAGCGCGATCCGCACGTTGTGCTTCGCAAGAAACACCCGATCCGGCGCGCCGCCGCCGCCCAACATCAGCGGAAGCTTCACCGCGCCCGCCATCGCATCCAGATTCTCGGCATTCATCCCGCCAGCAAAGAACAGCGCATCGACGCCGGCGGCTTCATACGCCTTGGCACGGGCGATCGCGTCATCGATGCCGGAGATCGCCGCGGCGCTGGTGCGGCCGATGATCACCAGCGACTTGTCCTCCCGCGCGGACAGTGCCGCACGCATCTTGCCCACGCCTTCCTCGATCGAGATCAGCGTCGGCTTCGCTTCCCGGAATCCGCGTGGCAACGACGTGTCCTCGATCATGATGCCGGCGACGCCTGCCGTTTCCAGTTCCTGGATCGTCCGCATCACGTTCAACGCGTTGCCATAGCCGTGGTCGGCATCGACCATCAGCGGCAGCTTGCCGGCGCGGTTGATGCGATACGCCTGGGCGGCGAATTCCGTCAGGGTCAACAGGATCAGGTCGGGATTGCCCAGCACGGCAAACGAACCGATGGAACCGGCGAACATGCCGACTTCGAACCCCAGGTCCTCGGCAATGCGCGCCGAGATGGCGTCGAACACCGACCCCGGATGGATGCATTCGTTGCCGGCAAGTACCGCGCGGTAGCGTTCGCGCCGATCGGTCCAGTGCATGGTGTGTCCCTCCCGTCAGATCAACAGTCCTGCCAGCGCGCCGCTCATGCAAGTAGCCAGCGTCCCGGACAGGATCGAGCGCATGCCAAGCGCGACGATCTCATGTCGCCGCTCCGGGACCATGGCGCCGATGCCGCCGATCATGATGCCCAGGCTGCCGAAATTGGCAAAGCCGCACAGCGCGTAGGTCAGGATGATACGGGTGCGCGGGCTGAACGTGCCGGGCGGCAACGTGGAAAACCGCAGATAGGCGACGAATTCGTTCAGTACGGTCTTGGTAGCCATCAGCATGGCCGCGCCGCCGGTTTCCGACCAGGGCACGCCGATCAGCCACATCACCGGCCGGAACGGCAGCGAGAACAGCCGCTGCAACGTGACCGGCGCGTGGTCCCAAGGCGGCAGCAGGCCCAGCGCCATGTTGATCAGCGCCACCGACGCCACTGCAACGATCAGCACCGCGATGATGCCGGCCAGGATGGGAATGCCGTCGAGTGTGCCTTTCACCAGCGCATCCAGCGACGAGACCGGCGCGTCGCGCACGACCAACCTGGTTTCGCCTGCTTCGGGTGTGCCGAATGGGACCATCAATGCTGCGGTCGCCAGGCCGGCCGGCGTACTGATCACGGAGGCGATCAGGATGTGCCCCAGCGCGTCGGGCACGATCGGCGACAGGAATGACCCGTAGATCACCATCACGGTGCCGGCGACCCCTGCCATGCCACAGGTCATTAGCGCGAACAGTTCGCCGCGCTGCATGCGAGCGAGGTAGGGGCGAACGAGCAGGGGTGCCTCCACCATGCCGACGAAGACGTGCACAGCGGCGCCCACCGCGAGCGCGCCGCCGATGCCCATCACGCGGCGCAGCAGCCAGGCGAAAGCCGTCGTCACGCGCTGGAGAATCCCCCAGTGGAACAACAATGATGCCAATGCGCTGATCGTCAGCACCAACGGCAATGCCTGGAAGGCCAGGATGAAGCTGCCGCCGGGGTGGGCCTCGGCGAAGGGCAGTGCTCCGCCGCCGAGATAGCCGAAGACGAAGCGCGTGCCCGTCTCGGTAGCGTTTTGCAGGGCGGTGGCGGCATCGTTGACCGCGAAGACGGCGCGGGTGGCCGGTGGCACCCGCAGCAACAGCAGGGCAAGGGCAATCTGCAGCAGCAACCCCGCCACGACCGTGCGCCAGGGAATGCGGCGACGATCCTCGCTGAACAGAAACGCCAGTGCGAGCAAGGCGATGATGCCGAAAATCGCGCGGTCCATATGAAGAAGAAAAGCCCTTTCGCCCGGCAGGCTGAAGCAGTGCCGCGAAAGCGTCAACGGCGACGAGCGACATGGTGCGGGCGAACAGGGCCGGACCAGCGATTGTCGTGTCGCACGCGCTGCGGCATGGTGTCGCCGCAGGTCAGGAGGCGGCACGCATGAAAAGACGGACTCTGCTGCGACTCAGCGGCGCAACGGCGGCTGCCACGACGCTGCCGCGCTTTGCCATTGCACAGTCGACGTCGGCCACCACGCTGAAATTCGTGCCGCAGGCAAACCTGACATCACTGGATCCGATCTGGACCACCGCGGCGGTGACCGAGAACCACGCCTACGCGGTGTACGACACGCTGTATGCGGTGAACTCCAAGCTGGAGCCGAAGCCGCAGATGGCGGAAGGCCATACGGTTTCCGACGACGGCCGCACCTACCTGATCAAGTTGCGCGACGGACTGAAGTTCCACAATGGCGAGCCGGTGCGCGCGCAGGACTGCGCCGCCAGCCTGTCACGGTGGTCGGTTCGCGACACGATGGGGCAGACGCTGGCGAAATTTGTCGACCAATGGGGTGCGCAGGACGACCGCACCCTGAAGGTGACACTGAAATCCCCATTTCCACTGCTGATCGATGCGTTGGGCAAGCCTGCGGCGAACGAACCTTGGATCATGCCGGAGCATGTCGCCAAGGCGGACCCGATGCAGCAGGTCAAGGAGACGATCGGCTCCGGTCCCTTCAAGTTTGTCCCCGGCGACTTCGTGCCAGGCAGCAGCGCGGCGTACGAGAAGTTCGACGGCTACGTGCCGCGGCAGGAACCGCCGGATTGGGCGTCCGGCGGCAAGGTCGCCTATTTCAAGCGCATCGAATGGAAGATCATTCCTGATTCCGCCACCGCCGCCGCCGCGCTGCAATCCGGCGAGGTGGACTGGTGGGAGCAGGTGCTCGCCGACCTGGTGCCGCTGCTGAAAAGGAACAAGGGGATCGAAATTGGGTTGGCCAACCCGACCGGCTATCTCGGCGTGTTGCGATTTAACGAGCTGAATCCTCCGTTCAACGATGCGCGCATCCGCCGCGCGGTGATGATGGCGGTGAACCAGGACGACTACATGCGTGCCGTCACCGGCAACGACACGACAGCCTATCGCACCTGCAAGGCCCTGTTCCCCTGCGGCACGCCCCTTGGCACCGAGATCGGCACTGCGGACATGAAGGGCGACCTCGAAGCCGGCAAGCGCATGCTGAAGGAAGCAGGCTACGCCGGCCAGAAGGTGGTGATCATCAATCCCACCGACTTCCCCAGCATCGGGCCGTTCGGCGACGTGACCTATGACCTGCTGAAGAAGCTCGGCATGAACGTTGTGCTGCAGGATACCGATTGGGGCACCGTGGTGCAGCGGCGTGCCAGCAAGAACCCGATCGACCAGGGCGGCTGGTCGATCTTTCATACTTGGTGGCCGGCCGATTCGATCCTGAACCCGGTGGTCTCCGCGATCTTGCGTGGCCAGGGTGACAAGGGCTGGTTCGGCTGGTTCAGTGACCCAAAGATCGAGGCTCTGAACACGCAATTCCTCACTGCGGCGGACAACGCAGCGCGGATGAAGATCGCCGACGCCATCCAGCAGGAGGCGTTTGCACAGGCGCCGACTGTGCCGCTGGGATTGTTCTATATCCGCTCGGCACACCAGGCCAGCCTGAAGGACCTGCTGGTAAGCCAGGCGCCGTTCTTCTGGAGCGTGCGTCGGGCGTAAGCCGGGGTTGGCATAACAGGGCTGGCATAACAGGGCCGGCATAACAGGGCCGGCATAACAGGGCCGGCATAACAGGGAAGGAAAGCGGCATGAGCGGACGGGTCGAGGACCACTACGCCAACCCGGACATCGTGCCGCGCATTCTGGCGGCGCTGCGGCAGGTGAACGGGGCCGACGCCGCGATCACACCCGACGCGCTGGCGCCGCTCGACCATTTTCATGGCCGGGGCGTGGTGGCGACTCGCGAGATGGCGGCGATCCTGCAGCCGCAGGTGGACGAGCATGTCCTGGATATCGGCTCCGGCATCGGCGGTCCAGCGCGCTGGATCGCCGCGCAATTCGGTTGCCGCGTGACCGGCGTCGACCTGACGCAGGCTTTCTGCGATGCGGCAATCGAACTGAACCGGCTCACCGGAATGGCTGATCGGGTGCGCATCCTGCAAGGGAACGCCCTGGCCCTGCCGCTGCCGGACGATACGTTCGACCGCGCCTATTCGCAGAACGTCGTGATGAACGTTGCTGACAAGCGCGGGATGTATCGCCAGGCGCTGCGCGTGCTGAAGCCAGGCGGGATGCTGGCGCTGTCGAACGTCTGCGCCGGACCGAATGGTGGGCCCTATTTTCCGGTGCCATGGGCCGCGACGGAAGCGACCAGCTTCCTCTCCACGCCCGACGCGACGCGCGAGGACCTGCTGGCGGCGGGATTCGAAATCGTAGAGTTCCGCGAGACGACACAGGCGGTTCTGGCGGACCAGATCAAGGACCGCCAGCGCATGGAAACGCGCGGGCTGCCGCCGCTCGGCGTGCATCTGATCATCGGTCAGCGGGCACGCGAGTACCGGATCAACTCGGCCCGCAGCCTGGAAGAAGGACGCACCGCGACCATCGAGGCACTGCTGCGGAAGCCTGCGTGACGTGACGTAGGTCGGAAAAGCCGAGCGCATTCCGCCGAGCACTGAACCGGCGGAATGTGCTTCGCTTTTCCGCCCTACGTCCCGCAGCAGTACCCACCATTTCCATCTCTCGTCGCTTGACGGCGCCCCGGCGCTTCGGGATACCCTGGCAACGTCATCAATTGTGCTGACAGTGGTTTGACGACGGCCGGACCCGCCCCAAAGGAGCCCGTCATCGGTTCCGACCGGAGCGCGCGAGAACGGCGCCGAAGTAGTCGGCGCCGCTTTCCCGACTGGATACCCGGCCGCGTCCAATGCAGGGAGTACTTCCATGGACAGGACGGCTGCTGCCGGCCAAAGCATCGGCGGCTTGAGCGCCATCACCCGCTACCAGTGGCTGGTGTTCCTCGTGGTCTGGCTTGGCTGGACGCTCGATGCCGCCGATTTCGGCTTGTATTCACTGGTGCTGCGCCCGGCGCTGACGCAGTTGCTGGGCGGCAACCCGCCGCTGGCCCAGATCGGCGCCTATGGCGGCATCCTCAGCATGATGGGATTGCTCGGCTGGGCGTTCGGCGGTTTCATCTTCGGTATCTATGCCGACTATGTCGGGCGCGTGCGCGCGCTGGCTACCAGCATCATCCTCTATAGCGTATTCACCGCGCTGCAAGGCATTTCACAGGGAATCTGGGATTTTGCGATCTATCGCTTCATCGCTGGCCTCGGCACCGGCGCCGAGCTCATGGTCGGCATTCCCCTGCTCGCCGAGGCGCTGGGCGAGACGCACCGCGCCAAGATCGCCGGCTTCATGATGACCGGTGGCGCGCTGGGCACGTTCCTCGGCGCCTGGACCTACGGAATTGTCGGTGGCTACGGCTGGCGCGTCGTCTTCTTCGTGGGCGTCGTCCCGGCGTTGCTGCTTGCCGTCATCCGCCGCCGCATCATCGAGCCGGATCGCTTCGCTGCCGTCAGCGAGCGCCGCGAGACCATCCGAGCCGGTCAGCAGGTCGGTGCTGACGACCGGCAGTTCATGCGTTTCGTCCCGCTGCAGCTGTTCGGACCCGCAGCATCGCCGCAACACGATCGTCGGGCTGCTGTTCGGTCTCGGCTCGCTGCTGGCGATCTGGACCACGAATATCTGGCTGCCGACGATCCTGTCGCTTATGGTGCAGAAGAGCGGCATCTCCGGCGCGGCCGCTGTGCCGTTCGTCAGCCACGGCATCATGATCTGGAGCCTGGGCGGCATCGCGGGCTACATCGCATTCGGTTTCATCGCTGATATCGTGGGGCGCCGTCCGACGGTCATCCTCTACGCCGTGGGCACCATCGCCGCCGGACTGACACTGTACGTCGGCCTTACCAGCTACGAGCCGTACTATCCCGTGGTGCTGCCGATCTTCGGCTTCTTCGTGTTTGGCACGTTCACGGGGTTCGCCGTGTACCTGCCGGAACTGTTCCCGACGCATGTGCGCTCGACGGCGGTCGGCTTCACCACCGGCTCGGCCCGCGTGATCACCAGTTTCGGCCCACTGGTGGCCGGACTGCTGGTCGGCGTGTTCGGCAGCTTCAACAAGGTCACTGCCTTCATGAGCTGCTTCGCGCTGTTGAGCATCATCGCGATGTTCCTTGGGCGCGAGACGAAGGGGCAGGAACTGCCGCGGTAGGGCGGAAAAGCGCAGCGCATTCCGCCGGGACACCGGCGAAATGCGCTTTCGCTTGTCGTTTGGGTATTTTGGTCCTGACATCTCGATGCCGTCGGCGAACCCGTCATGCCGAGCACCGAACCTGTCATTGAGCGAAGCAATCTCCCGGAGAGTACGCACGTCACTCGCGGGAGATTGCTTCGCTGCGCGCGCAACCACACCTCAACTCGCAATGACACCTCAACTCGCGATGGCACCTCAGGTTGGGCACTCACCGCCAAGCGTGAAGCACTACCCCGCCATCGCCTCCATCTCTCGCCGATACCGGTACGCGCTGTCGTTCGGGTCGATCCGCACGTCGTCCCAGGTTACGCACTGCCCCTCCGTCACGTCGCGCAGCAGCGGCACGCCGTTGGCCAGCCCGATCGGCAGCCCGCCGATCTGCAAACTGGTGGCCGCCGGCAGCAGTTTGCCCCAGACACAGGCGCCGCCTTCGCCATCCAGCACCTCGCCCGCTTTCAGATCGCGCTTCGCCGTAGACACCACGTCGCCGCGGAAGGCGGTAGGCGCCCCGGTCGCCTCGCCGCGCAACGCTGCCGACAGGATCGACACGTTCAGCTCCAGTCCGATCAGGTGGAACGGCCGGTACAACGCGGAAACCCGACCCGAGTCGTCGGTGACCACGCCGTATTCCTTGAAGCAGCGCACGGCGTAGTCGTTCGGTGCCTCGAACGCGACATACACGCCCCAGCGCAGATCGTTTGTCACCTCCCGCCCGTTGCGATGCAGCGACGACACCACTTCCACCTGACCCGCATGGTGCAGCACGCCCTCGTTGCCTGGCCGCAGCACCTGCGCCAGTTCATGCGTGCCGCAGGGCGGGAAGCGCAAACCGTCCGGGGGCGGCGTCAATCCCGTGGCGTTCGCCACCGCCGCCATTTCGATACCGGATTTCGTTCCGTCCAGGAACGAATTGAACATCTGCGGATTCATTCCACCTGCCCGCGCCGCCTCCTCGGTCAGCCCGTAATACGGCCACACCGTCGCCGGAGTGGAGGCATGGTACTCCGGCAGGTACTTCGTGCCCTTGCCCGCCGCGATCACCCGGAAGCCGCAGGCGCGGGCCCAGTCCACCAGCTCGCAAATCAGCGCCGGCTGGTCGCCATAGGCCAACGTATAGACCACGCCGGCGCTCGCCGCCTGTCGCGCCAGGGCAAAGCCGGCCAGCACGTCGGCCTCCACGTTCACCATGACGATGTGTTTTCCCTCCGCGATGGCGCGGCGCGCGTGCAGGATGCCGGCGGGCGCGTGGCCGGTGGCCTCCACCACCACCTCGACATCGCCCGCCGCCATCATTGCCAGCGCGTCATCGGTGAAGCGCGTCGCCGCGATGCGCGCATCGTCCCAGCCAACGCGGCGGCAGGCGTCGCGTGCGCGATCGGGGGCGAGATCGGCGATCGCGGCAACCTCGATGCCGGGCGTCGTGGGCACCTGCGACAGGAACATCGATCCGAACTTGCCGGCGCCGATCAGCCCGACCCGCACCGGCCGACCGTCGGCGACGCGTTGCTGCAACAGGCGATACAGGTTCATGTGTGCTACTCCCTTCACAGCTCGGCGGTTTCGTGCCGATCCGAATAATAGCGCGTATCGCTACCGGCGCGAGGTGGAGGCGATGGCGGCATGACGCTTCCAATTCTGGCGGTTGGCGCCCGGTTCGAAGTGTCATTGCCAGCGCAGCGAAGCAATCTCCCCGAGAGTAACCACATCACGCGCGGCAGATTGCTTCGCTGCGCTCGCAATGACAGATTGGCCGTGTCACCGCACAGGAGCAAAGGACAAATGCCCGAAGTCGAGTGGCGCAAGCTGCGCGCCGACCAGTTGCGCGAGCAAGCGCGGCAGGACACGATTGTCATCGTGCCGGTGGCGGCGCTGGAGCAGCATGGGCCGCATCTGCCGGTCGAGGTCGATACGATGCTCGGCGAGACCGTGGCGCTGCGCACCGCCCGGAAGGCAGTGGCGATGGGCACACCGACGCTGGTGCTTCCGGTGCTGTGGACAGGCATCTCCGAACATCACATGAGCTTCGGCGGCACGGTCACCTTGGACTTCGCCGCGTTCAGTGCGCTGGTGGAGGGAGTGGTGCGATCCGTGCTGCGGCACGGCTTCCGCCGCATCGTGCTGCTGAACGCGCATGGCGGCAACGAGAACGCGCTGCGCACCATCACCGACGACCTGACGCCGAAGCTTGGTGTGCCGATCGTGCAGTTCACCTACTGGTACGCCGCGGCGGTGCCGATCGCGAAGATCCTGGAGACGCAAGGCGGTTTGCAGCACGCCTGCGAGGCTGAAACGTCCATGATGATGGCGGTGCGGCCCGAGCTGGTGGCGGCCGATCGCATCCCGTTGGCAAAGTCGAATGCGACACCGGACGTGGGCGACGTGGCGGGTGGCGGCGTGTATCGCTGGCGCACGATCGGCAGCCGGTCAGCTTCCGGCGTGATCGGCAATCCCGAAGCCGCCAGCGCGGAGAAGGGCGAGCGATTGTTCGACGCCATCTCCGACGCGCTGGCGAAGAAGCTGTGCAATGCGGAGCTATGGCAGTTGCCCTGGCAGTCGGAGCAGTTGGCATGATCTCGAAATGACGGTGAATGATCGAGTGGTCAGTGTTGGGGTAGCGGAGACGACGCCGTTGCTGGACGTGTTGCGCAACCAGCTCGACCTGAAAGGCTCGCGTTACGGCTGTGGGCTGGAGCAATGCGGAAGCTGCATGGTGCTGGTGGATGGCGAACCCGTCTTTGCTTGCTCGCGCGAAGTCGGCACAGTGGCCGGACGCCACATCACCACGATCGAGGGCCTGGGTGGCACGCATCCGTTGCAGCTCGCGTTCCTGGAGGAGCAGGCGGGCCAGTGCGCCTATTGCCTGTCCGGCATCATCATGTCGGCGAAGGCGCTGCTGGATCGCAATCCCGCGCCGACGCGCGACGACATCGTGGCGGCGCTGGACAAGCATCTGTGCCGATGCGGGGCGCATCCGCGCATTATCCGCGCCGTCGCCAAAGCCGCCGAAGCTCTGCGCCCAAGGGCATCGGCAGCGGCATCGGCGGTGGCATCAGTTATGGCATCAGCAGGAGCATCAGCATGAGCGACACGTTGCCGCTGTCGATCCAGAACAACCGGCGGATGGAAAAATGGCTGCGGTTCCAACCCGACCGCACGTTGCGGCTGGCAGTCGGCAAGGTTGAGCTCGGCCAGGGCAACGTCACTGCGCTGGCGCAGATCGCCGCCGAGGAACTCGATGTCGATCTGAACCGCATCAGCGTGCTGTCCGGCGATACGCAGGATGCGCCCGATGAGGGTCAGACCACGTCCAGCCAATCGATCGAGGTCTCCGGCCGTTCCGTGCGCCTGGTGACTGCGGAATTTCGTGCGCGTGTGCTGGACCGGCTGGCACAACGGCTGAACTGCAGCCCGGACGAGATCTCGGTGGAGGACGGCGAGTTTCGCCGTGGCGATACTCCCACCGGCCATGACTACTGGAGCTTCGCCTCGGACGAAGATTTCGCCCGTGAGATCGAAGGCAATACGACCCCGAAGCCGCCGGCCGCGTATCGCGTGGTTGGGCAACCGGTGCCACGGCGAGACCTGCCGGCGAAGGTGACCGGCGCGGCGTTCATCCACGACATGGTCCGGCCGGACATGCTGCATGCGCGCATCCTGCGCCAGCCATGCCGCGGCGCGACGCTGGTGTCGCTGAATGAGGCGGCCGTGCGCCGCGCTGCCGGCGGCGACTTCCGCATCGTCCGCGTTGGCAATTTCGTTGCCTTGGTTGGCGGCGACGAGACGGTGGTGCAGCGCGCTGCCGCCGCGGCGCCGATGCATGCCATCTGGGACAACGTGCCACGACTGACGCCGGAGATGCAGGAAGCGGCGTGGCTTGTCGGGCAATCATCGAACGATCGCGTGCTGTACGATGAAGCGGCGACAGCAACGACAGGCACGACGGTACAAGCGAGTTATTCGCGGCCATACGTAGCGCATGCATCGATGGCGCCGTCCTGCGCGCTGGCGGAAGTGCGCAACGGGCATTTGTCAGTTTGGTCGCACACCCAGGGCGTCTATCCATTGCGCGCAGCGCTGGCGAACGTGCTGGGCATGTCGCCGGACGCGATCACGGTGCGACACGCGCATGGCGCCGGCTGCTATGGCCATAACGGTGCCGACGACGTGGCGCTGGACGCGGCGGTGATCGCGCGCGAAGTCCCCGATCATTGTATTCGTGTGCAATGGCGGCGCGAGGAGGAGTTCGGTTTCGAACCGCTCGGCTCGGCGATGCACGTCACAGCGCGAGCGGTGCTGAATGATGCCGGAAAGCCGCTGGACTGGACGACGGAAATCTGGTCGGCGACGCATGTGCAGCGGCCCAGCACAGGCGGCAACATGCTGACGCACGAGGCGTTGCCGACCCCACCTCCGGACCCTCGCCCGACCGATCCGCCGGAGGCCTCGGGCGGCGGCGGCACGCGCAACGGCCTGCCGCTGTACGACTTCCCGAAGAAGCGCATCGTGCACCACCTGGTGCTGAAGCCGCCCACACGCACCTCGGCACTGCGCGGGCTGGGAGCATTGGCCAACGTGTTCGCGTTGGAATGCTTCATGGATGAACTCGCGGAACGCGCCGGCATCGATCCGGTCGATTACCGGCTGTCCCTGTTATCCGATCCCCGCGCGCGGCGGCTGATCGAGAACGTGGCGGAGCGTTGCGGCTGGGCCTCGCGCGGGCCGGCGGGCAGCGGGCGCGGCGTTGGCCTGGGTTGGGCGCGCTACAAGAACAAGGCCGCTTATGCCGCGGTCGCAGTGGAACTGGAAGTCGACCAGGAAGTTCGGGTACGGCGCGCATGGTGCGCCGCGGATGCCGGTTTGGTGATCAACCCGGATGGCGCGCGCAACCAGTTGGAAGGCGGCATCGTGCAGGCGATCAGCATGACGCTGAAGGAGCAGATGCGGCTTGACGCGGATGGGCGGACCTCAGTGGATTGGGAGCATTATCCGATCCTGAAGTTTTCCGAAGTGCCGGAGATCAGCACCGAGATCGTGCACGCGCCCGATTTGCCGACGCTGGGCATGGGCGAATGCACGTTTGGGCCGACGGCAGCGGCGATCGGTAATGCGGTGGCGCATGCGCTGGGCACGCGCATCCGCGACATGCCGCTGACCCGCGAGCGCATCGCCGCGGCACTGCTGGCCTGATGGCAGGCACCTTTGTGCCCACGCTTGGCGCGCAACCTTGGTAATGCGCGGCAGAACGCGGCCGAAACCGCGACGGTCCTCAATACGACTTCGGCAGCCCCAGCGCGCGTTCCGCCACATAACACAGGACCAGCTCCTGGCTGACTGGCGCGATCAACGGCAGGATCGATTCGCGGAAATACCGCTCGACGTGGAATTCCTTCGCGTAGCCCATGCCACCGTGCGTGCGGACCGCGCGCGACGCAGATTCGAAGAATACCTCCGCGCACAGGAATTTCGCGCCGTTCACCTCTGCCCCGCATTCGGCGCCGCTGTCGTACAGGGAGGCGCCCTTGAACAACATCAGCTCTGCTGCCTGCTGTTTGATCCACAGCTCGGCCAGCGGGTGCTGGATCGACTGGTTCTGTCCGATCGGCCGGCCGAACACCACGCGGTCCTTGGCGTATTGCACCGCCTTGTCCAGTACGTAGCGCGACGCGCCCAGGATGCCCGCCGCGACGATGATGCGTTCCGAGTTCAGCCCGTGCAGCAGGTATTGGAATCCGCGGCCTTCTTCGCCGATGCGGTCCTCCACCGGGATTTCCAGACCGTCAATGAACAGGGCGTTGGAGTCGACGGCGTTGCGGCCGCATTTCTCGATCTGGCGGACTTCGACCTTGGTGCGGTCGAGGTCGGCATAGAACAGCGTCATGCCGCCGCTGCGTTTCGGGCTGTCCTCGAAGCGCTGCGTGCGGGTCAGCAGCAAAATCTTGTTCGCCACCTGCGCGGTGGAGGTCCACACCTTGCGGCCGTGCACCACATAGCGGTCGCCGCGGCGCTCGGCGAAGGTGCGGATATGTGTGGTGTCGATGCCGGCATCGGGTTCGGTCACGCCGAAGCACGCGCGGTCGGTGCCGGCGATGATCGGTGGCAGGAAGCGGCGCTGCTGCTCCTTGGTTCCGAACTTTACGATCGGCTGGCAGCCGAACATATTCATGTGCAGCGTAGAGCATGCGTTGAAGCCGTTGCGGCCGACTTCCGCCATGATGATGGCGGCCTCGGTCATACCTAGCCCGGCGCCGCCGATCTCTTCGGGGAAGATCGCACCGAACCAGCCGGCGGCGGCAAAGGCGCGGGAAAATTCATGCGGGAATTCGTGGTGCAGGTCCTTCCGGTACCAGTAGTCCTCGCCGTACTCCGCGCAGATGCGGGCTATGCTTTCGCGAATTTGCCGCTGCTCTTCGGTGAGGGTGAAGTCCATGGTCCGCCTCCGTCGCTGACGTGGCGATTGTGGGCGGCGGCGCGCAGGGTGGCAATCAGGCCCCTGTCATCGGGCCCCTGTCATTGCGAGCGTAGCGAAGCAATCTCCGCCGAGTGACGTGCGAATTCTCCGGGAGATTGCTTCGCAGCGCTCGCAATGACAGGGGTGCCGCGCTCGCAATGACGGGGGTGCTGCGTTCGCAGTGACAGGGGCGCGGCGCTCGCAATGACAGGAGTTGGGCGTCCGGGGCGCACGACTGGCGACAGCGTCAAACTGGCGATAGCGTCAAGCCGCCATTTCCTCCACCGCCGGCACGCGCGTCACCTGATGCGCTTGCACGATGGGCAGCACATCACGTGCGAAGCGGCGAATCTGCTCCAAAAACATCTCCTGCGGCATCGCGCCGCGGTTGAAGCCGATCTGCACCGTATTGGCGCCGGTGTGGTTGGCCAGTGCGATGATGCGATCCGCCACTTCCTGCGGCGTGCCCCATGGCAGCCGTTCGGCCAGCCGCGCGACGTCCTCCATCGTCATGTTGCGGAAATCCTCCCGCGCGTGCTCGCCCGCGTGGCGGTTCTCCGGCCGCACATAGTCGAGTGACCCACCGGAGCTATACCCGAACTGCCGCTGCAAACTCGTTTCGGTGAAGTTGCCGTGCGAGAACAGGGTGCGGTTGAAATACAGCAGGTACGGGCCACACTCCTTGACCGCCTGCGCCTTGCTGTCGGCAACGTACACCGACAGCCCGAGCGACAGATGGTCCGGCGTGATAGCATGGCCACTCGCCGCCAGGCATTTCGCGTAGTAGCGGATGATGTCGTCCTGCAAGCCGCCGGGCGCCAGGCCGGGCGTGATGCGGATGTTGTGGCGGGCGGCAAACTCGATCGATTCCTTGCTGCCGACCACCGGCACCCAAATCTCCGGATGCGGCCGCTGCACCGGGCGCGGCCACAGCGCGACGTCGCGATACGACCAGAATTTCCCCTGATAGGAGAATACATCCTCGGTCCAGGCGCGGGTGACGATGTCATAGGCTTCCTCGAACCGCTCCCGCGATTCCGACAACGCCACATTGTGCACCTGGTATTCGCGCGGAATGCCGCGGGCGAAACCCGAGATCAAGCGCCCGCCGCTCAGGCAATCCAGCATCGCCAGTTCTTCCGCCAGCCGCAGCGGCTCATGCAGCGGCAGCAGGTTGCCGTAGATCAACAGCTTCACCCGCTTGGTCCGCTGCGCTGCCGATGCCGCCATCAGATTGGGCGAATTCATCAGCCCGTACGGCGAGCAATGATGCTCGTTGAACCCCAGCCCGTCGTAGCCGAGCCGGTCGATCTCCTCCCAGGCATCCAGGTGCTCCGCATAGGTGCGCACCGCGACATCGGGTCTGAAATGCCGGGACGACAGCGGATACGGCAGCTCGTTGCCGACCTTCAGATGGTCCAATTGCTCGCCGTACGCGAGCAAGTCGAAGACGAAGACTTTCATGGGCGTTCCTGACGGCTGGTGGCGGCAGTGTCCGCACGCCGGGTCAGGCGGTCAATCCGGCCCCCCGTCAACCTTTTCCTAGCAATTGCCCGCTAGCCTGCGGCCCCGGAAAGGATCGCCGGAAAGGATCGCCCGCATGACGCTGCCCCCTGCCCTGGCGCGCTTCGCACCTGGCACGCTCGCGCGGCTTGGCCTCGCCTGCATCGGCGCCGTCTCCGCCGGCTTCATCCTGCTCTGCCTCGGCGTATTGCTGCAGGCGCGGCGCGACGCCACCGCCGCGGCCGAAATGCAGGCGCGGAACATTGCCGCCAGCGTGGCGCAAGACGTGGCGCGCAACCTGGAGATATACGACCTGTCTCTGCAGGCCGTGGTGCAGGGGTTGCAAATCCCCGGCGTGATGGCGCTCACCCCCCCGCTGCGGCGCATGATCCTGTTCCAGCGCGCCGCCCGCGCCCCCTATTTTGGCTTCATCAACGTGTTGGACGCCAAGGGCACGGTGACGGACGATTCCGAGTCCGCCATCCCGCGCGACGGCAACTACCGCGGCCGAGACTATTTCACCGCGCAACGCAACGACGCCCGCGACGTATTGTTCATCGGCGCGCCGTTCCTGACGCAGGCGGGCAAGTCGCCGACCATCTCGATCAGCCGCCGCCGGTCGAATCCGGACGGCAGTTTCGCCGGGGTGGTCGTCGGCACCATGCGCCTGGCCTATTTCCGCGATTTGTTCTTGCGGCTGAACCTGGGGCGGCACGGCACCATCGCGCTGCTGCACCGCGACGGCATGATCCTGATGCGCCTGCCGTTCAACGCCGACGATATCGGCCGCACCCTGCCCCCGGATGCGCCATTTTACCGAGCCCAGGATGGCACCTCGGTGGACGCCTTCGACCCCACCGACCGCCGCCGCCGCCGCTTCCTGTTCTTGCCGGTGGGCACGTTGCCGCTGGTCGTTGCCGTCGGGCTGGCCGACACCGACATTTATGCCGCTTGGCGCGGCAAGGCTGTGGCACTCGGGCTGGCGATGGCCGCGCTCGGCGCCATCGATCTCGGTCTGCTGCTGGTGCTGGGTTTTGCCCTGGCCCGGCGCGAGCAAGGCGAGGCCGCCTTGCACGCCGGCCATGCCCAACTGACGGCGCTCGCCGAGGAACGGCAGCAGGCGCTCGCGGTCATGGCACAGACAGCGGCAGCCAAGACCCGCTTCCTCGCCACCATGAGCCACGAGCTGCGCACGCCGCTGAACAGTATATTGGGCTACGCGGAATTGTTGGCGCTGGACGGGACGCTGGCGCCGGCGCAGGCGGGCCGCCTCGCGGCCATGCGCGGCGCGGGCGAGCATTTGCGCGACGTGATCAACCGGGTGCTCGATTTCAGCCGGGTGGTGGCCGACGACCACCCCCCGCTGGCGGAACGCACCGACCTGGACGCGTTGGCCGGGCAATGCCGTGCTATCGTCGAGCCGATGGCCGCCGCCAAGGGCCTCGCGCTGAGCCAGACTGTCGCGCCGACACTGCCCCGGTTCGTGCTGGCGGATGCGGCGGCGATCCGCCAGGTGGTGCTCAACCTGCTGAGCAACGCCATCAAGTTCACCGGCCATGGCAACGTCGCGCTGCTGGTCACGCCGGGCGCGACGGGCATCCGCTTTGCCGTCACCGATACCGGCATGGGGGTGCCATCGGCGCACCGCAACCGGCTGTTCCAGCCCTATGAGCGGCTGGACGCCGACCGGATCGGCGTCGCCGGCACCGGGCTGGGCCTCGCCATCGCGGCCCGGCTGGTGGCACAGATGAGCGGCCGCATCGGCTATCAGGACAATCCCGGCGGCGGCAGCGTGTTCTGGTTCGAATTGCCGCTGCCCGAGGCGCCGGCCGGATCCGGGATGGAACCGCCCGCGGTGGAGACGCCGCCATGCCGCCCCCTGCGCGTGCTGCTGGCCGATGATTCGGCGCTGAACCGCGACGTGGCGGCGAGTTTCCTGCGCCGTGCCGGCCATACAGTAGCGGAAGCCGAGGACGGGGAGGCGGCGGTCTGCCACGTCGCGGCCGAGGATTTCGACGTCGTGCTGATGGACCTGCGCATGCCGCGCCTGGACGGCATCGAGGCGACGCGTCGTATCCGCACCCTGCCTGGACCACGCGGGCGCACGCCGGTCGTCGCGCTAACGGCGCAGGTGAATGAAGACGGCGGCGCGGCGTTGCGTGTGGCGGGGTTCCAGGCCTGCCTGGTGAAGCCGATCGATCAGCGTAGCCTGTTGGCGGCAGTCGCTGCGGTCAGTACCGGGGAGGTCGGCCCGCCGGGGCTGGACCAGCCTCCGCCAGCGCCAACCCCCGGTGTTGCGGCGCAATGTGTCGAGCGCACGGACGGTCAGACAATGGACCGTCACCTGGTCGTCTTCGCGGAAGAGGTGGGGCGCCTGGTCGATCTGCTGGACGGGCCGGCGCCGGGGCCGCCTTTGTCCGACCTGGCGCACCGCATCGCGGGCGACGCGGGCCAGTTGGGCTACATGGAGCTATCGTCCGCTGCACGCCGTTTCGAGGCCGGTTGGGACCGGCAGGACGCCGGGCTTCCGGCACTGGCAGACGGGTTGCGCCGTGTGGCCGCGGAGGTGCTCGAGGCCGTCAATCAGCGCAGCGCCTTGGCGCGGCGCGCCGCCATGGTCTCGGCAAAGCTGCCGTAGCGGCGTTGCTCGGCGGCCTGGTCCACCTTGCGGTGGACAGCCAGCACGTCGCGGCCGGCGGCGAGACCCTCGGCGTCGGAGACGGGCATCGGGTCCGACATGCCTGCTCGCATGCGTGAAGCTGCCGCGTCGCGCCCAAGCGCTATCAGGGGCAGCACCGCTTCCCGCAACTCGTGGGTACTGAAGGGCTTGGGGAACACGGCCGTGGCACCCGATTCGGTAGCGCGGCGCCGCAGGTCGCTGCTGTCATAGGCAGTGAGAAGGACGATCGGCACCGTGGCGTAGTTCGGCATGCTGCGGATGACAGAGCACGTGTCGAGGCCGTCCATCCGGGGCATGCGAAAGTCGAGCAATACCAGCTCGGCCTTGATACCGCGGGCGTACTCCACCGCCTCGGCGCCGTTGGCGGCGAGGAAGACGCGCCATGGCTCCCCCAGCGCCGCCCGCACATTGTCGCGCACAATGACGCTGTCGTCGGCGACGATCACGCCTCGCTGCATGGCCGGTGGCGCCAAGGTCGGGGCTCCGTGGTTGTGACTGCAAGGGGCGGAGGCTAGCCGTGAAGTGCTAACGCATCGTTAATAGCGCGGGGGAGCGGCCGTGTTGCCGGTGAGGGGAGACGGTGGGGCCTCAACCATGGTGCGGTTTCATGGAATCGCTGGTACTAGCGACAGGAATCGGGATAGGCCAGTGCCTGCCGGCCCGCCAACATGTCCTGAAGCGAGCCAAAGGCAGCCATGTAGTGACCACTGAACCCCTTCGAACTCCAACCGCGAAAACAGGTCGGGAAAATCGAAATCGCCCTCACCCGGGCGCAGATGCCGCTCCACTCCGTTGCGAAAGCAATCTGCCAGCCGCACCTCTCGCACCTTTCCGATCGGCATCGCGTCGACGAAGCCTGCCACGCCCTCTGGCACCAGATGCGCGTGGTTGGCTGTGAACGCCAGGCCGAACGCCGGCGACGCGATGCGTTCATAATACCAACGCCACTCCTCCAAGGTATGCGCCAGGTAGTGCACTTCCGCGTCGGGCGGCTCCTTGTTCAGGTTCTCAAGCAGCAGCGTGACCCCTTGGGCCTCAGCATGGTCCGTCACGCGCTGCAGCCGCTCCAGGCCCGCCTGCATCCGCTGCTGCAGGTCGGAGCCGAAATGGAAACCGGCATGCACCACGATCCATCCCGCCCCGAGCTTTGCGGCGGCATCGATATAGGCGAGCAGATAGGCGTCCACCGCGTCGGACAACAGTGGCGCATATTCGGCGACGTTCACCGCCGAGGAGGTATGCAACCCCAGTTGCACGCTCGCCCGAACGCAGGCGTCGCGGATGCCGGCCGCGCGCACCGCGTCAAACCGGGTGAAGGCGTTAGCGCCCGTGTCCAGCTCGATATCGATCGACCGCACGCCATTCTCCGCAGCCCAGGCAATGGCGTCTTCCAACTTCAACTTGCGACCGACATCGACGCCGATCCGGTCCAGCAGGGTCTGGTTCATGAGTGGTTCTCGCAGTGTGCGTCAGTGACAGCCGATGTCGGCGCGTAGCTTGCCGCGGAACAGCCAGTACCGACCAGACGATGTACATCTCAGGATCACCGGCAACAGGAACAATGTGCCCACCAGCAGGAAGGCCTGCGTGGGCAGCGGCGATGCCGCCTGCCACAACGCGAGACGGTAGGGCACGATCATGGGCCACAGGCTGATGGCAATGCCAACATACGACATCACGAACAACCCGACGGCGCCGGCGAACGGTCCCGCCGCGGCATTGGGGCGCAGCAGCGCCCGCCACTCCGCCCAAGCCAGCAAGGCCCCCAGCAGGACCCCCAGCAGGACCCGGAGATGACCGGCATGGGCGACAGCAGTGCGATATTCGGCCAGGAGAACCAGCGGCTGGCGATCTTCGGCTGCGTCGCGAAGCCGTTGCCGCCATGTCATCGTTGGCGCAGGAAGCCACATGACCGACGCCGAACTGCGCGGATTGCTGCGTGACTGCCTGGTGCTGTGGGACGTCGCCGCCACGGTCACCGCCACTGACGCCGGCATGGAGATCGACGCGCCCGATGGCCGCTTCGTCCTGCAACGAGCCGCGCCGGACCTGCGTCCGGTGCGCTGGCTGTTGCAAACGCCGGCCCGCGCCGCTGCCGGCCGGCCGCCGCGCGCGGCGCCGTCGATCGTCGCGGCACTCAGTGCTCTGCGCAGCGCGTTGGGCGTCGCCGGGGGGTCCGGTCTCCGGATCGGCGCCGGCTGACCCCCGCGGACGGGGCCTCAGTAGCGGCGCGGGCGCTCAATAGCGGGGTGCGAGGCTCAGTAGCGGCGGGGGCGCTCAGTAACGGCGTGGGGGCTCAGTAGCGGGGTGGAGGCTCAGTAACTGTCGGATGGGACCACGTTCTGCGGCTTCGGGCCGAGCAATGCCGCGCGCATCGTCTCCGCCGACTTGACGCGGATGTCGTCCCACGCCTCCGGCGTATGGAACGCCGAGTGCGGGGTGATGATCAGCCGCCCCATCGTCCATGGCGCGCGCGCGCGGAAGGCGCGCAGCAGTTCCGGCACCGGCTCGACCGGCGGCTCGACCGGCAGCACATCCAACCCGGCGCCCGCCAGATGGCCCGCCTTCAGCAGTGCCGCCACCGCGTCCACATCAACGATCGGCCCGCGCGCCGTGTTCACCAGGACCGCGCCCTTCGGCAGCAGCGAGAGCTGCGCCAGGCCCAGCATCCCGCGCGTCTCCGGCGTCAGCGGCGCGTGCACCGACAGGACGTCGGCGGCGCGCAGCAGGTCTTCCAGCGTCTTCGCCCGGCCCACGCCGACGCCCAGTTCGACGCCGTTGGGCAGGTTGGGATCGTAGAACACCACGCGGAAGCCCAGCGCCTTGGCGCGCAGCGCGACTGCCGTGCCGATGCGGCCCAGGCCGACGATGCCGAAGGTCTGCACGCCGGAGCGGCGCACCAGCGGATCGAGGATATAGTGCCATGCCGCCGGAGGGTCCGCGCGCTGCGCTTCCAGGTGCAGCAGCAAGCCTCGCCGCAGGGCCAGCGTCAGGGCGATGGCGTGGTCGGCGACCTCCGTCGTGCCGTAGTCGGGCACGTTCAGGATCATGATCTGGCGTTGTGCCGCGGCGACACGGTCCAGATTATCGTAGCCAACGCCCATGCGGCAGATCGCACGCAGGCGCGGGAAGCGCGCCAGGTCGGCGGCGGTGACCTTGTAGCGCAGGATCATCAGGCCCTCGGCGGCGGCGCAGTCTTCGTCCGACAGATCGGCCAGCGAGTCGGAGGCTTTCGGGACGATCACCCGCGCGTCCGGGCCATAGATGCGGCGCTCGACGCTGTCGTCGGGATAGAGGTTTTCGGAATACAGCACGGTGACGGTCATGATTTGGGCGCTTCCCCCTCTGGTTCGGGCGCGGCCCGGCTAGCGCGCCACGCACGGGAAGGCCAGAGGGGCACCGCGGGCGGCGGCGTTTCTTTCTTGTCGTTGTCCAGCCGCTGAAATAGACCCCGTTGCCGGATTGATCAGGAGGTTGCATGCCGCCCGCCTTTGACCGGCAAAGGGCCACGCGGCGGTGATGACCAGGGACTCCACCGTAACGCCCGCCTCCGGGGTGGGACGGCCGACCGATGCGGCTGTGGCGGGGCTGCTGGCAAAAGCCGTGGCCGCCCACCGGCAAGGGCGGCTGCCAGAAGCCGAAGCGCTGTATCGGCAAGTCCTGGCGCGCGATGCGGCGGCATTCGATGCGCTGCATATGCTTGGCGTGATCCAGGCGCAGCAGCAGAACTATCCGGAAGCGATCGCATTGCTGTCGCGCGCGCTGGAGGTCCGTCCAGGCGATGCGGCGGCCCACTGCAACCTGGGCAAGGCGTTGCGCGGTTCCGGCCATCCGCAGGACGCCGTCGCGAGCTACGACCATGCGCTGCAGATCGATCCGTCGAACCTGGATGCGCTTTGCAACCGCGGCCACGCACTGCGCGATCTGCGGCAGTGGGAAGCGGCGGTCGCCAGCTATGATGCGGCCTTGCGCGTCCGCCCCGGTCAGATCGAGGCGCTGTATCACCGGGCCGATGCTCTGGCGCGCCTCGACCGGCTGGACGATGCGCTGGCCGCCTATGACGACGTGCTGCGCGTCAGGCCGGACTTCCCCGAAGCGAACTATAACCGCGGCAACGTGCTGTTCAGCCTCGGGCGGCCGGAAGACGCCGTCGCCAGCTATGATGCGGCGCTGCGCTCGCGGCCCGACGAGCCGATGTTCCTGAACAATCGCGGCAATGCGCTGCGTGGGGCGGGGCGTCTGCAAGACGCGATGGACAGCTACGAGCGTGCCATCGAGGTGGCTCCGGATTACGCCGAAGCGCACAGCAATCGCGGCAACGTGCTGCAGGCCTTGAAGCGGGTGCCGGAGGCGCTCGCCTGTTACGATCGCGCGCTGGAGCTGTCGCCGGACTATGCCGATGCGCACTGCAACCGCGGCACGGCGCTCGAAGCGCTGTGGCGGCTCGAGGAAGCGCTGACCAGCTACGACCGCGCCCTGCGGATTTCCCCCGACCACGCCGAGGCCCACAACAACCGCGGCAGCGCATTGCTCGATCTTGGGCGTGTACCCGAGGCGCTGGCCAGCTATGACCATGCGCTGGCACTGAAGCCCGACTATCCCGACGCGCATGTGAATGCTGGCATGTGCCTGCTGCTGACCGGAGATTTCAAGCGCGGCTGGGCGGAGTTCGATTGGCGCTGGCGCGCCTCCGCGCTGGCGAAAAGCCGCCCCGAGTTTGCCGGCCCGCCTTGGCTTGGAAGCGAGCCGCTGCGCGGCAAGAGCATCCTGCTGTGGTGCGAGCAGGGGTTGGGTGACGGCATCCAGTTCTGCCGGTTCGCGCGGCAGGTGAAGGCGCAGGGTGCGACTGTTCTGCTGTGGACGCACTCGGCGCTGGAATCGCTGATGGCGGGTCTGGACGGCGTGGACCACGTGCGGAAGTCGGGCGAGCCGGTGCCGCGGACAGACTATCATTGCCCGTTGTTGAGCCTGCCTCTGGCGCTGGACATCGATCCGCGCGACCAACCCGCGGAACCACCGTATCTTTATGCCGATCCGGAGCGTGTCGCGGCATGGAGTGCGCGGCTTGGTCCACGCCGGCTGCCACGCATCGGCCTGGCTTGGTCTGGTAATCCGGAACACAAGAACGACCTCCACCGCTCCATACCGCTGCGGCAGTTCGTCGAAGTTGCGAATGGGCCGTTCGAATTCTTCTGCCTGCAGAAGGATGTGCGCGAGCAGGACCGGGAATTACTGGAGCAGCGGCCGGATATCCGGCGGTTCTCGGAGGATCTGGCGGATTTCGACGACACCGCGGCCCTTATCCAGCACATGGACGTGGTGATCGCGGTGGATACTTCGGTCGCGCATCTCGCGGGAGCACTGGGGCGGCCGGTCTGGATCCTGTTGTCCCGGGTTCCGGACTGGCGCTGGCTATTGGATCGCCATGACAGCCCCTGGTACCCGACCGCCCGACTGTTCCGTCAGCAGCGGGCCGATGACTGGCAGAGCGTCCTGGCGCAGGTGACTCGGACACTGGCTGCTATGACATTCCGGAGGGTCGGCCCGGAACGTGAGGCGGACGGTGGCCCGGTGCGGGCGTCGCGTGCCGCGCGGGCCCGGAATGAAGCCGCTATCGCCGCGCTGTTGCCGCAAGCCGTGGACGCGCACCGGGAACGCCGGCTGGCGGATGCGGAGGCCTTCTACCGGCGGATTCTTGAAATATCGCCGGAGCATTTCGACGCCATGCATATGCTGGGCGTGCTAAAGGCGCAGCAATCGAACTATCCGGTGGCGATCGATCTTCTCAACCACGCGCTCGCGGTGCGACCGGACAATGCGACCGCGCACAGCAACCTGGGCAACACGCTGCGCGGGTTCCATCACCCGCAGGAAGCGATCGCCAGCTACGATCGCGCGCTGCGGATCGACCCGGCGCACGCCGACGCGCTGTGCAACCGCGGCCATGCGCTGTGGGAACTACAGCGGGCAGAGGAGGCGGTGGAAACCTACGACGCCGCCTTGCGGGTCAGGCCGGACGATGCGGACGTGCTGTATCGCCAGGGCACGATCCTGTTGCAGCTCGGGCGGTCGGACGCGGCGCTGTCGTGCTACGACCGGGCCTTGCGTATCCGGCCGACCGATGTCGGCGCGCTGAACAATCATGGCAACGCACTGCGCAACCTGGGACGGCTGGCGGAGGCGTTGGAAAGCTTTGACCGCGCGTTGGAGATTGCTCCCAACGATTTGGACCTGCTGAACAATCGCGGCACCTTGTTGCAGGACCTCGATAGGCCGGAGGAGGCACTGGTTGCGCTCGACCGCGCGTTGCGGCACCAGCCGGAGTTCGTCGAGGCGTACCATAACCGCGGCACGACATTATGGGAGCTCGATCGCCATCAGGAGGCTCTCGCCGCACTGGATCGGGCGTTGCAGAGCCGGCCGGGGTTCATGGCGGCGTACTACAACCGTGGCAATACGCTATGGCGGTTGAATTGGCTTGAGGAGGCGCTTGCCGACTACGACCGGGTGCTGGCGGCCAATCCGAACCAAGTGGATGCGCTCAACAATCGCGGCACCGTACTGCACGATATGAAGCGTCCGTTGGAAGCGCTCGAGTGCTACGAGCGGGTCCTGGCCCTGAAGCCCGACGACCGGCATACCCGCGCCAATACCGCGCTGTGCCGGCTGTTGATCGGCGATTTCCACCGCGGCTGGGAAGGGTTCGAATGGCGCGGCAGTGCGTCGGACCGGCCGGACCTGCGCCGGCCGCTGTGGCTCGGCAAGGAACCGCTGGCCGGCAAGAGCATCCTGCTGTGGGCGGAGCAAGGGCTGGGCGACACGATCCAGTTCTCCCGGTTCGCGAAGCGGGTGGCGGCGCAGGGCGCGAGGGTGCTGCTGTCGGTGCCGACGACCCTGGAATCGCTGATGGCCAGCCTGGATGGCGTCAGCCGCGTGTTGAAGAACGGCGAGCCGCTGGCCGACACCGACTATTACTGTCCGCTGCCCAGCCTGCCGCTGGCGTTCGACATCGATCTGCCCGACATTCCCGCCGAACGGCAGTACCTGCATGCCGATCCGCGGCGTGTCGCGGCATGGGCGCAGAAGCTTGGTCCTCGCCGGCTGCCGCGCATCGGTCTGGTGTGGTCGGGCAATCCCGAGCATCGAAACGACCGCAACCGGTCGATACCGCTGGAAAGGTTCATTCGTCTCGCCAACGGTCCGTTCGAATTCGTGTGTTTGCAGCAGGAAATCCGCGAGCGCGACCGGCCGATCCTGGAGCAGCGGCCGGATATCCGGAGTTTCTGCGATGGACTGACCGATTTCGCGGACACCGCGGCACTGGTGCAGCAGATGGACCTGGTGATCGCGGTCGATACGTCGCTCGCGCATCTGGCTGGCGCGTTGGGCCGGCCGCTGTGGGTTCTGCTGGGCTATGTTCCCGACTGGCGCTGGATGTTGGATCGCGACGACAATCCTTGGTATCCGAGCGCTCGTTTGTTCCGCCAGCCATCGACTGGCGACTGGGACAGCGTGCTGGCGCGCGTAACGCAGGAACTCGCAGCCGCAAGCTTCGGACACGATGACCGCGCGTCCCACGCCATCCCCGCGGGCGCGCCCGTCGTCATCCCCGCGGAAGCGGGGACCCAAGCTGGATCGGTCCCCGCTTCCGCGGGGATGACGCCAATGGCCGCGACGGAGATGACGCCAACACCCACGGCGCTGCTAAAGCATGCCAACGAGCAGTTTCACCTGGGCCGGCTGGAGGAAGCCGTGGCCGCATACGACGCGGCGTTGCGGCTCGACCCCAAATTCCCCGAAGCGCTTTACAATCGTGGCAATGCCCTGCTCGGCCTGAGGCGCTTCAAGGACGCTGTCACGAGCTACGACGATGCCCTGCGCCTGCGGCCGGACGACGCCAAGGCGCTCAACAATCGTGGCAACGCGCTGCGCGACCTGGGTCGCCTGCTGGAAGCACTCGCCAGCTACGATGGCGCGCTGCAACTGGCGCCCGACTATGCCGACGCACACACCAACCGCGGCACGGTGCTGCAAAGTCTGGGGCGGCTGACCGAAGCCCTGGCCAGCCATAATCGCGCGCTGCAACTCGCGCCCTTCCACATGGCGGCGCTCGGCAATCGCGGCGGCGTGTTGATCGATCTCAGGCGGCCGAGGGAAGCGCTGGAAAGCTATGACCGCGTCCTGGCGATCAATCCTGACAACGCGGAGGTGCATGTCGATTCTGCACTCTGCCGGCTGCTGATCGGCGATTTCCAGGCCGGCTGGGCGGAATACGAATGGCGCTGGCGGATTCCGGCATTGCAGGCGGACCGGGTGAAATTCGATGCCCCAGCCTGGCTCGGCAAGGAGTCGCTGGATGGCAAGACCATCCTGCTGTGGTGCGAGCAGGGGCTGGGCGATGGCATCCAATTCTGCCGCTTCGCAAAATTGGTCGCCGCGCAAGGGGCGAAGGTCATGCTGTGGACCCACGCCCCGCTGGAAACGCTAATGGTCGGGTTGGAAGGCGTCGACGCTGTCCTGCGGAACGGCGACCGAATGCCGGCCACCGACTATCATTGCCCGCTGCTGAGCCTGCCGCTGGCATTCGACATCGATCTCGATTCCATCCCTGCAGAACCCCAATATCTTTACGCCGATCCGGAGCGTGTGGCGCACTGGAGCGCACGGCTGGGTCCGCGCCACCGGCCGCGGGTGGGGTTGGCGTGGTCTGGCAACCCCGATCATCGCGGCGACCGGCATCGTTCCATCGCGCTGGAGCAATTCATCAACCTCGCCGACGGACCGTTCGAATTCGTCTGTCTGCAAAAGGAGATCCGCGATACCGATCGTCCATTCCTGCAACAGCGGCCGGCCATCCGGCTGTTCTGTGACGAGTTGACGGATTTCGACGACACCGCGGCGCTGATCCACCACATGGACCTGGTGATCGCGGTGGACACCGCGGTGGCGCATCTTGCCGCCGCGCTTGGCCGGCCGCTGTGGATTCTACTGTCCGCCATGTCCGAATGGCGTTGGCTGCTGGATCGCAGTGACAGCCCTTGGTACCCCACCGCGCGCTTGTTCCGTCAGCCGCGGCCGGGCGACTGGCAGAGCGTGTTCGATGCCGTGCGGCGGGAACTTTCCGCCGTCGCATTCCCCGCCGCCGCATTCCCCGCCGCCGCGCCGGAAACCGCGCTGGTGGATCAATCGCCGGGCACACTGCGTGCGGCGCGGCAGCGCAAGGAAGCGCGCGTCACTCGCCTGCTGGCACAGGCCACGACGGCGCACCGGCAGGGCAGGCTGGCGGAGGCGGAGCCGCTTTACCGGCAGGTGCTGGCGATCGATCCGGCGCATTTCGACGCGCTGCACATGCTGGGCGTGGTGCACGCCCAGCAGTCGCAGCATCCGCAGGCGATCGAAACACTGCGGCTGGCGTTGCAGATCGCTCCGGACAATGCCACCGCGCACTGCAACCTCGGCAACGCGCTGCGCGGCTTCCGGCGCCCGCTGGAGGCGCTCGCCAACTATGATCGCGCGTTGCAGATCGACCCGGGTTACGAGGATGCGCTGTGCCGGCGCGGCCATGCGTTGCGCGACCTGGAACGGCTGGAGGAGGCGCTCGCCAGCTACGACGCCGCTTTGCAGATCCGGCCGGACGATGTCGAAGCGCTGTATCACCGCGGCAATGTGCTGCTGCGTCTCCGCCGCTTGCCGGAGGCGTTGAGCAATTACGGCCGGGTCCTGTTGATCAATCCGGACCACATGGATGCGCTGGTCAACCGAGGCAATGCGCTGCTGGCCTCGAACTGGCCGGACGATGCTTTGCTTTGCTACGACCATGCGCTGCGTATCGATCCTAACCACGTGGTGGCGCTGAATGGCCGAGGCAACGCGCTGCGCCGGCTCCGGCGCCTGGAGCATGCACTCGCCAGTATCGACCAGGCGGTGCGGATCGCGCCCGGCGACGCCGCCGCGCACGCGAACCGCGGCTATGTGCTGGAGGACCTTCGCCGCCCGCGGGAGGCGCTTGCCAGTTACGAACGTGCCCTGGCTTTGCGGCCCGATGAGGCACAGGTGCACGTGAATGCCGCGCTGTGCCGGCTGCTGATGGGCGACTTCCGAAACGGCCTCGCGGAATTCGAGTGGCGTTGGAAAGTTCCGCCGCTGAAAGACACCACACCGCAGCATGCTTCGCCGCGCTGGACCGGGAAAGAGACGCTGCGCGGCAAGTCCATCCTGATCTGGCACGAGATGGGCCTCGGCGATACCATCCAGTTCTGCCGCTTCGCGAAAGTGCTGGCGGCGGATGGTGCGCGTGTTGTGCTGGGCGTGCCGCCATCGCTCGCGCCGCTGTTGTCCGGCATGGAAGGCGTGGCTGGGGTCGAGACGACGAATGCCGTCACGCCGCCGCCGGACTATCATTGCCCGCTGTTGAGCCTGCCGCTGGCGATCGGCACCGACCTGCACAACATCCCGGCCCAGCAACAGTATCTGCGTGCCAATCCCGCGCTGGTCGCGAAGTGGGGCAACATCCTGGGCGAACGTCGGCGACCTCGGATTGGGCTGGTGTGGTCGGGCAATCCATTGCATGGCAACGACCGCAGCCGGTCCATTCCGCTCGACCGCTTCATCCGGATGGCCAATGGGCCGTTCGAATTTGTCTGCTTGCAGCAGGACATCCGCGCCGCGGATCAGCCTGCGCTGGAGCAGCGGCCGGACATTCGCCGGTTCGCGGAGCGGCTGGCGGATTTGCAGGACACCGCCGCGCTGATGCACCACATGGACCTGGTGATTTCGGTGGACTCCGCGCTGGCGCACCTCGCCGGAGCGCTGGGCAACCGGGTCTGGATCTTGCTGCCGAACAATCCCGATTGGCGCTGGCAGCAGGACCGCGAGGACAGTCCGTGGTACCCGACGGCGCGATTGTTCCGTCAGCCGCGGCCTGGCGATTGGCAGAGCGTGATCGATCGTGTTGTCGCGGAGTTGGCGAGAGGGGTCGTGGCATGACCCGGCAGGTGCCGACGTGCATCTGTGATTGCGAGAGGACCACCGGCGTGGCACCCGACTCGTCGTGAATGAAACGGCGATCGGAGCAGGGAAGAACACCCCCTCCCCTTGAGGGCGGCGGCGTGGGGAGGAGTCGAAACATGCCATCTTTCCGACCCCTTCCCCCCGGCTCCCCCAAGTGGAGGGGGCGTTCTTGGTTTCTTGTTGGCGCAGCGAAGCAATCTCCCGCGAGTGGCGTACGTGCCCTCCGGGAGATTGCTTCCCCTCCGGGAGATTGCTTCGCTGCGCTCGCAATGACAGATTCATGAGGCTCACCGACGATATCGAAACGTCAGGATCGCGCTCCCACCCCAAGCATCCCCGCTTCCAACATAACGGAGTGCCCATGCCGTCCCGCCACTGGCAGGCCGAGGCCTATGCCGCGCTGAAAGCTGCCCACATCCGCCAGATCGGCTACGTCCCCGATGCGGGCCACGCCCACCTGATCGAAGCCGCCCACGCCGATCCCGACATGCACGCCATCGTCCTCACCACCGAGGAGGAGGGCATCGCCCTCGCCGCCGGCGCCTGGCTGGGCGGCCAGCGCGCGGCGGTGCTGATGCAGTCTTCGGGTGTCGGCAACTGCATCAATATGCTGTCGCTACCGGTAAGCTGCCGCATGCCGTTCTTCACCTTGGTGACGATGCGGGGGGAGTGGGCCGAGTTCAATCCATGGCAGGTGCCGATGGGCGCGGCCACGCCCACCGTGCTGACCGCCGCGGGGGTGCACGTTCGCCGCGCCGACGACCCGAACGACGTGGCGGAATTGATCGCCGCGTCCGCCGCGCTCGCCTTCGACAGCCAGGTTCCGGTCGCGGTCCTGTTCTCGCAACGGCTGATCGGCGCCAAGGTGTTCGTGCCCCGGGAGCAGCAGCCATGACCACCCGCAATGACGGAACCATTGACCGCCGCGCCGCCGTCGCCACGCTGCTGCGCGATCCGGGGGAGTTGCTGGTGGTCAGTGGTCTCGGCGCCCCGACCTACGACGTTGCCGCCGCCGGCGACCGCGCGCTGAACTTCTACCTGTGGGGCGCGATGGGCGGCACTGCCATGGTCGGTCTCGGCTTGGCGCTGGCGCAGCAGCACCGCCGCGTGCTGGTGCTGACCGGCGATGGCGACATGCTGATGGGCCTCGGCTCGCTCGCCACGATCGCCGCGGCTGGGGCGCCGAACCTGGCGATCGCCGTGCTGGACAATGCCCGCTACGGCGAGACCGGCGCCCAGCGCAGCCACACCGCGCTCACCGCGGATCTGGAGGCGATCGCCGCCGGCTGCGGCTGGACCGCCACCGCAACCGCCCGCAGCATCGCCGACGTCGAGGCGCTCCGCGACCGCCTGCGCCGCGAGCCTCTGTTCGCCGTGCTGCGCATCGCCCCGGAGGTGCCGGCACGGCATCTGCCGCCGAGGGACGGAGCCCACCTGACCGATCGTTTCCGGCGGGTGCTGGGGGTTACCAGCCAGTAATCGGCCCGCAATCTTCGGATCCCTGTTTCAGAGTGTATCGCGGGGCTGCAGGCCGCCGGAATCCGCCAATTCACGCTAGCGCACACGGGCAGTTTCGCCGACAATGCTAGGCTTAGCGGCCTAACCGTCTGGACAGCCGGCGGTCATGTGCGGGAGTTTATTGTGCAGTGCGACATGGACGGGGACAGCGACGCGCCGGCAGCGGGCGAAACTGCTGAATTGATAAAGGTCAGCCGCCGCTCGGCCTGGCGGCGTGCGCTTCCCCTGTTAGGGGGCCTGTTGCTGGTGGCCGCCGCCACCCTGGTGATTACACGCCATCCGGGTGCGCAGCAGGCCCCGCCCGCGGCAGGGTCAGCCCCCGCGGTGCCGGTCACCGTTACGAAATCCACCCGACAGGACGTGCCGGTCTGGCTCGGCGGGCTGGGCACTGTGCAGGCGCTTAACACGGTGCTGGTGCGCGCGCGGGTAGATGGCACACTGGACAGGTTCCCCGTCACCGAAGGTCAGCTGGTCAAGCAGGGTGCCCTGCTCGCCGTCATCGACCCGCGGCCCTACCAGGCCGTGCTCGACCAGGCGGTTGCAAAGAAGGCCCAGGACGCCGCCCAGCTGGCCAACGCCAAGCTCGACCTGCAGCGCTACGACTCGCTGGCGAAGAAGGATTTCGCCTCGCGCCAGCAGGTGGATACCCAGGTGGCGATGGTGAACCAAAACGTCGCCGCGCTGAAGGGCGATGATGCGACGATCGAGACCGCCCAGCTCAACCTCAGCTTCTGCTACATCACGGCTCCCTTCGACGGCCGGGTGGGACTGCGCCTGGTCGATCCCGGCAACCTGGTGCACGCGACTGACCCCGGCGGCATCGTGACCCTGACCGAGGTCCACCCGATCACCGTGGTGTTCACCCTGCCGCAGGCCGACCTGCCACCGATCCTGAATGCGATGACCAGCCGCAAGCTCGAAGTCGCCGCCTGGTCGAACAACGACACGACAAAGCTCGCCTCGGGCACGCTGCTGACTCCGGATAACGCCATCGACACCGCCACCGGCACAATCAAGCTGAAGGCGGTCTTCCCGAACCAGGAGGACAAGCTGTGGCCCGGCCAGTTCGTCGACGCCCAGTTGCTGCTGCGGACCGAGCAATCGGTGGTGACGATCCCGGCGCAGGCGGCGCAGCGCGGGCCGAACGGGCTGTACGTTTACGTTGTGAAGCCCAACTCGACGGTCGAACGCCAGCCGATTCAGGCAGAGGATCGCGGCCGCCTGATGACCGTCACCAAGGGCCTGGATGCCGGCCAGCCGGTCGTGCTGGATGGTCAGTCGCGGCTGGAGAACGGGATGCACGTCCTGGCGACGGCCGCCCCGGTGCAGACCGTGCAGACAGGGGGCTGACCCGATGAGCATCTCGACCCCCTTCATCAAACGCCCGATCGCTACCTCCCTGGTGATGGCGGCGCTGGTGCTGGTGGGCATCGCAGCCTACCCGCTGCTGCCGGTCGCACCGCTGCCCCGCGTCGATTTCCCCACCATCGTCGTTACCGGTCAGCTTCCCGGAGCAAGTCCCGAAACCATGGCGGCCACCGTCGCGCAGCCGCTGGAAACCCAGATCGCGCAGATCCCCGGCGTGTCGCAGCTAACGTCGGTCAGCGTGCTCGGCGTTACCGGCGTAACGGTGCAGTTCGACCTCGATCGCAGCATCGACGGCGCCGCGGGCGACATCCAGGCCGCGATCCAGGCCGCCAGCGCGCAGTTGCCGAAAATCATGCCCGGGCCGCCAACCTACCGGAAGGTGAATCCCTCCGACGCGCCGATCATGATCCTGGCGGCGCAGTCCGACGCCATGCCACTGACGACCGTGGATGATTATTCTGAAAACGTGCTCTCGCAGCAGATCTCCCAGATCGCCGGGGTGGCGCAGGTGCTGATCGGCGGCCAGCAGAAGCCGTCGGTGCGGGTGCAGGTCGATCCGGAGAAGCTCGCCTCGATGGGTATGACGATCGAGGACGTGCGCACCCTCCTGGTGAGCGCCACGGTGGACTCGCCCAAGGGCAGCATCGACGGCGAGCACAAAGCCTACACGGTTTACGCCAACGACCAGATGACCCGGGCCCGCGAATACAACAACGTGGTGCTGGCCTACCGCAATGGCGCCGCGGTGCGCGTGCGCGACATCGGCACTGCGATCGACGGACCGGAGAACCGCTTGCTCGCCGGCTGGCAGAACGGCAAGCGCGGCATCCTTCTGATCATCTTCAAGCAACCCGGCGCCAACGTCATCGACACGGTCGAGCGCATCAAGGCCGCGCTGCCGAAGTTGGAAGCATCGATGCCGCCCACCATCCATGTCAGCACCATCATGGACCGTACGCTGACCATCCGCGCCTCGGTGAAGGACGTTCAGTTCACCCTGATACTGGCAGTCTGCCTCGTCGTGATGGTCATCTTCCTGTTCCTGCGCAACGTCTGGGCCACCATCATCCCCAGCGCCACCGTCCCCGTCGCGCTGATCTGCACCTTCGGCGTGATGTACCTGCTTGATTACAGCCTGGACAATTTGTCGCTGATGGCGCTGACGCTGGCAGTGGGCTTCGTCATCGACGACGCCATCGTGATGCTGGAGAACATCTTCCGCCACGTGGAAGAAGGCATGCGGCCGATGGAGGCCGCCATCAAGGGCGCCGGCGAGATCGGCTTCACCATCGTGTCCATCAGCTTTTCGCTGGTCGCCGTGTTCATCCCCTTGCTCGCCATGGGCGGCATTGTCGGCCGCCTGTTCCGCGAGTTCGCGGTCACCGTCACCGGCGCCGTGCTGGTCTCCGCCTTCGTCTGCCTGACCCTGACGCCGATGATGTGTTCGCGCTTCCTGCATCACGACACCAGCCGCCACGGCTGGATGTACCGCATGATCGAGGGCTTCTTCACCGCCCTGATCGCCGGCTACCGCCGCACGCTGGATGTCGCGCTGCGGCATCCCTTCATCACTTTGCTGGTCTTTTTCGGCACCGCCAGCCTCAGCGTCTACCTCTATATCATCATCCCGAAGGGCTTCTTCCCGCCGCAGGACAATGGCATCGTGCTGGGCATCACCGAGGGCGCGCAGGACATCTCCTTCAAGCAGATGGCGGCAGTGCAGCAGCGCTTGGGCGACATCATCGCGGCGGATCCGGATACCGGGGCCTATGTTTCTTCCATGGGTGGTGGGTTCGGCGGCGCACCGAACAATCAGGGGCGCCTGTTCATTGCCCTGAAGCCGATCGACGAGCGGGTGGGCGGCTCGCTGCAGGATTACATCAACCGCCTGCGTCCCAAGATCGCCAAGGTGCAGGGCGGCAAACTGTTCTTGCAGCCGGTGCCGGACGTGCGTGTCGGCGCGCGGCTGGCCAAGACCGAGTACCAGTACACGCTGCAGGACGCGAACCTCGCCGAGCTGTACCAGTGGGCGCCGCGCATTCTGGCATCAGCTGCAATCGCTGCCGATGCTGCGTGACGTGACCAGCGATCAGCAGGAAGGCGGCACCACCGCCACGCTGGTGATCGACCGCGACGCCGCGGCCCGCTTCGGCATCCAGCCGCAGGTGATCGACGACACATTGTACGACGCGTTCGGCCAGCGGCAGATCACGCAGTACTTCTCGCAGGTGAACTCCTACCACCTGATCCTGGAAGTGCCGCCCGACATGGCGGGCGATCCGGCGACGCTGGACAAGCTGTACGTGCATTCGGCGTCCGGCCAGGCGGTGCCGCTGTCCAGCTTCGTGCACTGGAGCACCGTGCCGGTGCAGCCGCTGTCGATCAGCCACCAGAGCCAGTTCCCGGCGGTGACGATCTCCTTCAATCTCGCACCTGGCGCGGCGCTCGGGCAGGCGGTGACGGCGATCGAGGCCGCGGTGCGGCAGATGGGCGTGCCGATCACAGTGACCGGCTCCTTCCAGGGCACGGCGCAGGCGTTCCAGTCGTCGCTGGCGAGTCAGCCCTACCTGATCGCCGCCGCGCTGATCAGCGTCTACATCATCCTGGGCATCCTGTATGAGAGCTACATCCTGCCGCTGACGATCCTGTCCACGCTGCCCTCGGCCGGCGTCGGTGCGCTGCTGACGCTGCTGCTGTTCCACTACGACCTGTCGGTGATCGCACTGATCGGCGTGATCCTGCTGATCGGCATCGTGAAGAAGAACGGCATCATGATGGTGGACTTCGCCATCACCGCCGAACGGCGCGACGGCCTGACCTCGTTCGAGGCGATCCGCCAGGCGTGTCTGCTGCGCTTCCGCCCCATCCTGATGACGACCATGGCGGCGATGCTGACCGGTGTGCCGCTGATGCTGGGTACCGGAGCAGGATCGGAGCTGCGGCGGCCGTTGGGCTTCGCGATGGTTGGCGGGCTGGCGCTGAGCCAGCTGCTGACGCTGTACACCACACCGGTGGTCTACCTGTACCTGGACCGGCTGCAGCACTGGCTGGCACCGAAGCGGCGCCGCGTGCCGATCCTGGCGCAGAAGATGGGGTCAGCGGCGGACTGATCTCCGGCGCTTTCGCAAGCCCATCGGGGCTAATTGAAGCGCGGGCTGCCGTGCTGATCTCGTCACGGCCGGGCTTGACCTGGTCAAGCCCGGCCATCCGCCGAATGTCGATCGGGCCGTTCAGTGCCAGGCTCTCCCGATCGGTTCAAGCGTATGGGCCGGGTCGAGCCCGGCCATGACGGGATGCTTCCTGCTGGCGCAGTGAAGCGATCTCCCGCGGCTGACATGAGTACAGCGCGTGCTCTCTTCGGGATGCTGCTTCGCGGCGCTCGCAACGACGGAATTGCTGCGCTCGCAATGACAGAATCGCGCTGTACCCGGACTTTGCCGGACATTCGGTGCGTAGCCGTTCCATCGCTGCATCCAACGGATCCAACGCGACGAGACTTGCGGCCGTTACTGCTGCCGCATGAAGTCGTCGGAAACGATATGCGCCGCCGCCGCTATCCGGCGCAGCATTTCCGCAATGACTTCGGCGACCCGTGTTCGTTGCAGCAGCAACCAATCGTCGAAGCCGTGTGAGACTGGGGGAATCTCTCCCAGCAGTGGCCCGCGATAGAGAGGCTGCCTCCGGCGATCCACAGCGTCGCGGGATCCACCTGCACCAGCGTGCCTGCGGGTAACCGCCGCCGCACGACAAACTGCAAACCCCCGACTCCTTTTGAAATCGGGACCATCGAGACAGGATCCGGCATGGAGCCACGTTTCCCCTTGCGACCGTCTGCCCTGGTTGATCGCTGTGACCAAGATCACTGCGCTCCATCTGCCAGGCTGCCACGGTCATGCTCGGTTTGGTGGGACTCTCTCGATGTCGTCCTCCGCTTTCAGGATTAACCTGAATTGATGGCAGCGGTACGATCTTTGCGCCGCAGGCCTTTCGCATGGCGGCATTGCGTCCAAACGTTGCCGACCAATGATAGTTTCTTGACAGCCATGGCGTTGCTGCTGGCGTCGGCGACTGCAATCCCGACCGCGCCGCGCGGCGCCACCGAGGCATATCAAAAACTGCAAGTTCTCATGTTCATGCATTCAGGGCCTGGATGGATCGCCACCTCCGGGGCCGTTGGCGAGTGCTCGCCGGTGCCGCCTTGAACCCTCAACGGAACGCACCGCGTACATCGGACGTGTCGGGCACTGATGCAGCCTTGGGGCCCGCTGTGTCACCGGTTCGGTACCAAAACAATACGCCTCGCCCGGCACACGCCGGCGGCAACAGATCAGGGGAGTGACCTGCACATGAGCAACGTTGTACTCTTGTTCGTCTGTCTATGCCTGGGGATGATCCTTGGCCGGCGAGGCTGGCTACCGCCCACCGCGCCCAGCGTCCTTAACGGCTTCATCATATATGTCGCGCTGCCGGCGATGATATTGCTGCAGCTCCATGGCATCCATCTACGGTCGGAATTGTTGTTCCCGGTTGGTATGCCGTGGCTGCTGTTCGGGTTAGGTTGCGGATTCTTCTGGTTGCTCGGCCGGGCGCTGCGCCTGCCAGACACGACCACCGGCGCATTGATGCTGGTGGGCGGCTTGGCGAATACCTCGTTCGTCGGCCTGCCGATGATCAATGCCTTCTACGGTCCTGGCGGCCTGGCGACGGGCATCCTGATCGATCAACTCGGCAGCTACCTGGTGCTGAGCACGCTCGGCATCGGCATTGCGACGATGTACTCCCAGGATGCCGGAAAGACGACCTCATTGATAAGCCGAATCGTGCGCTTTCCGCCGATGCTGGCGCTGGTTCTCGCCCTGATACTGAGCCGGGTGGAATATCCGCAGGTGGTCCAGGATGTGCTGCACTCGCTCGCCGGCACGCTCACCCCGTTGGCGCTCATTTCGGTTGGCTTGCAATTGCGCCTGGACCAACTGCGAGGGAATGTCTCCGCGTTGGCCAGCGGGCTGGCCTTCAAGCTGCTGATCGGACCGGCCGTGCTTGGGCTGCTGTATGTCGGCTGGCTGCACGCACACGGCGAGACCATTCGCATCACGCTGTTCGAGTCGGCCATGGGGCCGATGATCGGTGGGGCGATCGTGGCCATGCAGAATGGTCTCAACCCGCCGCTGGTGACGCTGATGGTGGGGTTCGGCATCACCCTGTCGTTCCTGACGCTGCCAGGTTGGTGGTACCTGCTGGGGGCCGTGTGAGGACAGTGGTCATGCCGCGGGCGGGCGTGCCTGTCCTGCTGCCGACCAGGACGTACTACCCGAAGCAGCTTCCGGCGGGCATGTGCGTCGCGCGGTGCCATGCGCGCGGAGCGGCCAATGCGGGGCATGCTTGTCGCATGCCGTGATTCCGGAGCAGTATTTCTGTAGCTGATCCGTAACCCGCTTTACGCTTGACACGACGCCGCGTGCTGCTGCCAGACTGGCACTGGAACAAGGAGGGTTTTTCAGCGCTGCGCCGCTTGACCGCGCCGACCCGGACGAACATTCCACCTGCCCCCCGCGCCGGGGTGGTCCGGCCGGGTTGGGCGGAGTTCGGTCGATGAACCCGACGGGGCGCGGCGACACCATCGAAACCGGCCGCAAGCGGCTGCACGTGATCACCTGGGGCTGCCAGATGAACGTGTACGATAGCGCCCGTATGGCCGACGTCCTCGCGCCGCTTGGCTATGCCCCGGTCAAGGCGCCGGACGGCGCCGACATGGTGATCCTCAACACCTGTCATATCCGGGAGAAGGCGGCGGAGAAGGTGTTCTCCGAGTTGGGCCGGTTGCGCCGCTTGCAGGAGGCGAAGGCGGCTGAAGGCGGGCGCATGATCCTGGCAGTTGCCGGCTGCGTCGCCCAGGCCGAGGGCGCCGAAATCGTGGCCCGCGCGCCCTACGTGGACATCGTCCTGGGGCCGCAGACCTACCATCGGCTGCCCGAAATGGTGGCACGCGCGGCGCGGGCCGCCCATGGAGACAAGGCCGGAGCGGTGATCGATACCGACTTTCCGGCGGAGCAGAAGTTCGACCTGCTGCCGGAGGCGGCGGCGGCACAGGGCGTGTGCGCGTTCCTGACCATCCAGGAGGGCTGCGATCGGTTCTGCAGCTTCTGCGTGGTTCCCTACACGCGCGGCGCCGAGCAAAGCCGCCCCGCTGCCGCGGTGATCGCCGAAGCAAAGCGCCTGATCGCACAGGGGGCGCGGGAGATCACCCTGCTGGGGCAGAACGTCAACGCCTGGCATGGCGAGGCGTCGGATGGCCGCTCCTGGGGCCTCGGGCGGCTGATCCGGGAGCTGGCCGAGCTGCCGGGGCTGTTGCGGCTGCGCTACGCCACATCGCACCCACGCGACATGGGCGACGAACTGATCGCGGCGCACCGGGACGTGCCCATGCTTATGCCGTTCCTGCACCTGCCGGTGCAGGCGGGGTCCGATCGCGTGCTGGCCGCGATGAACCGCAAGCACACCGCAGCGGATTACCTGCGGATCGTCGAGAAGCTGCGCGCGGCGCGGCCGGACATCGCGCTGTCGTCGGACTTCATTGTCGGCCATCCCGGCGAGACCGAGCGCAGATTTCGCCGCCACGCTGGCACTGGTGCGGGACGTGGGATTCGCCCAGGCGTACAGCTTCCGGTATTCGCCTCGCCCCGGCACACCGGCCGCCGCCGCGCCCCGGCAGGTGCCGGAGCCGGAGAAGGAGCGGCGGTTGGCCGAACTGCAAGCGCTGCTGCGCACCCAGCAGGCCCGCTTCAATACCGGCTGCGTCGGGCGGACGCTGCGCGTGTTGTTCACCGGGCCGGGGCGCCATCCCGGGCAGGTGGTCGGCCGTTCACCGTTTCTTCAGCCCGTGCATGTTACCGGCCCCAAAATCGGTCCCACCGGACTGGTCGGCATGGAAACGGAGGTGACGATCGTCGCCGCCCTCCCCAATTCTCTGTCTGCAACCCTCGTACAGGAGCGAGCCTGCGCTTGAGCCAGAGCAATTTCATTGCGACTCCCGCCCCCCTCGGCACCCCTCCCGCGTCCGGCGGCAAGGCCGTGACCCTCCAATTCTCCGACAACACGCTGTTGCCGCTGCTGCTCGGCGACCATGACCGGCACCTTGTGCGCATCGAGCAAGCGCTGGGCGTGCGGCTGTCGTGTCGCGGCAACAGGGTGGCGATTGCCGGGGATTCGGCGCGCGTGGACGCGGCGCAGAGCATGCTGCAGGAGCTATGGCGGCGGCTGGAACGCGGGGAAAGCGTCGGGCGGCCGGAGGTGGAGACCGCAATCCGGCTGGCGGAAATGGACAGCGACCCGCGGCTGCCATTGTCGGACATGCCGGCGATCCGCACCCGGCGGGGGTCGGTGGCGGCGCGCAGCCCGGGGCAGGCGGCGTATATGGAGGCGCTGACGACGCATGAGATGGTGTTCGGCGTCGGCCCCGCCGGCACCGGCAAGACCTATCTGGCGGTGGCGCAGGCAGTGGCGATGCTGCAGGCCGGGCGGGTGGACCGCATCGTGCTGTCCCGCCCCGCGGTGGAGGCCGGGGAGCGGCTGGGCTTCCTGCCGGGCGACATGAAAGAGAAGGTCGATCCCTACCTGCGTCCGTTGTATGATGCCCTGCATGACATGCTGCCGGGAGAGCAAGTGATCCGGCGGATGAGCAACGGCGAAATCGAAGTCGCGCCCCTGGCCTTTATGCGCGGCCGGACACTGGCGCACTGCTACGCGATCCTGGACGAAGCGCAGAATGCGTCGGCGATGCAGATGAAAATGTGGCTGACGCGGATGGGCGAGGGCACCCGCATGGTGGTGACCGGCGACCTGACGCAGGTGGACCTGCCGCCGGGGGTCACCAGCGGGTTGCGCGACGCCCTGGACACGCTGGAAGGGATCCCTGGCATCGGCGTGGTGCGGTTCGACAAGCGCGACGTGGTGCGGCACCCGCTGGTGGCGTCGATCGTCGATGCCTACGACCAGCGTGCGGCCGCCCAAGGGGACAAGCGGCGCGAGGCGCGGCGGTCGCGCGACGGCACGGAGCCGGGGGGGAAATGACCATGCCCGCCGTAAGCCGCTATAGTCTGGGGATCGAGCCACCGTCGGCTGATGCAGGCGGCGGTTTCCTGGCGCTGGTGCCTGGCCTGCCGGGTTGCATGAGTGATGGTGTGTCGCCGGAGGAAGCCGTTGCCAACGTCCAGGACGCGATCGCAACCTGGATCGAGGCGGCGCGCGACATGGGACACGAGATACCGCAACCATCCCGGCATCCGGTGCTGGAAGCGCTCCACCAATGACCATACGCCGTGACCCAGGAGCAGAAAAAGCGGCTGTTCGACGTGCTGTATCTCTGCCGGTTCAGGCGGGCGGTGGCGTTGGATTTGTGCGAACCTGCAGCCCTGGTCAATCAGGTTGTGTCGCTGCTGACCCTGGCCTGTGTCGCGGCGCCCTGCTGACCGGAGGCATTGCGTTCCTTGAAACTGAAACGTTCAAGCCGGTACTGGGCCGTGCTTAACACGCTGTCGGTGGTAATGGCGATCTGGGCAGCCATCATGTCGTACTCGGAGAAGGAGTTCGAATAGCATATGCTGGCGAGCAGTTTCCAAAACCTCGCGCTTGCGGTAGAGAACTTCAGCGGCTACGCGGTGCATGGCAATGCCTATGCGGCGCAGGAGATCGACAACAAGGCCGCCGGCTTTCATGCGCAGTACAGCGATATCATGGGGCGGACACGCCGCGAGTACAAGCGCTGCGGCGATCGCCACATGGCCCGGATCGACAAGGAACTGCGGGAGCGGATGCGGGCCGCCGGCTTTGTGCAGGACGTTGATGAGACCGTGCAGGACGGGAGGGCGGGCTTATGACGATGCGGCGCACGCCCGGCGGGTGGCTCACTCCCGGGGGGCGGCTTCTTCCGAAGCCGCCGCCGCCAAGCGATCAGTGGCTGCCGCCGCCGCTGTGGCATGAACGTCAGGACGATGGAACCAAGTGGAAGTAGATGCCCCGCTCAGGCGGGGAACCAGAACGTTGAGGTGATCGTCGCCGAGCCGGCCTGGCGCCGGCTGGTGCCCCGGGCCGCGGCAGTCGCCGCCCGTGCGGCTCGTGCGGCGGGGGTGGCCGGCACCGTGGTGTTGGCCGGGGACCGGACGGTGCAGCGGCTGAACGCCCGGCATCGCGGCCGCAACAAACCCACCAATGTGCTGACCTATGAGCACCCGGCCCCGGAGATCATCCTGGCACTCGGCGTGGTGCGGCGCGAGGCGGCGGCCGCGGGGCGGCGGCCGGCACACCATCTGGCGCATCTGGTGGTGCACGGTTCGCTGCACCTGGCCGGCTACGACCATCTTGCCGCCGGCGAGGCGCGGCGGATGGAGCATGCGGAGGCGCGCATCCTGCACCGCCTGCGCGTGCCCAACCCGTGGAAACGGGCATGAACGGCAACAACGTCCGGCCCGGGCTGTGGGCGCGGCTGCGCGGGCTGGTCGGGCACCGGCATGCCGAGCCCTCCCTGCGCGCCTCGATCGCCGAGCTGGTGCAGGAGGCCGCGGAAGCCCAGGCGCATCCTGGTGAACCCCCTGAACTGGACCGGCACGAGCGGCTGCTGATCGCCAACGTCCTGCGCCTGCGGGAGACGACCGCCGCCGACGTGATGGTGCCTCGGGCCGACATCATCGCCCTCGCCGTCGACGCCACCCTGGCGCAGACCATCGAGTTGTTCCGCACCGACGGGCACTCGCGGTTGCCGGTGTACCGCGAGGAACTGGACGACGTGGTGGGCATGGTCCACCTGAAGGACGTGTTCGCCTATGTCGGGCGGCCGGAGGCGTTCTCGATCGAGGCGATCATGCGCAAACCGCTGCTGGTGGCGCCGCAGCTGACGGTGCTGGACCTGCTGGCGCAGATGCGCCAGGCGCGGATGCACATGGCGCTGGTGGTGGACGAGTATGGCGGCATCGACGGGCTGGTGACGATCGAGGACCTGGTCGAGACGATCACCGGCGACATCGCCGATGAGCATGACGATGCCGACGCACCGATGGTGACTGGAGCGGCCGGACGGCTCGCTGGACGTGAACGCTCGGCTGCCGGTGGAGGCGTTCGAGGAGAAGCTGGGTCCGGTGCTGAGCGAGGACGAGCGGGACTCGGACATCCATACGGTGGGCGGGCTGGTGTTCACTCTGGCCGGGCGGGTGCCGGCGAAGGGGGAGGTGGTCAGCCACCCGTCGGGGCTGGAGTTCCGGGTGCTGGATGCGGACCCTCGGCATATCAGGCGGGTGCGGGTGCGGCGGCCTCCGGCGGCGGGGGAGGTGCCGCGGGAGCAGGCGGCGGCGGAGTAGGGGCGTGACCTAAACAGGATTTGCGGTTGGCCGTGCGATCCGTCTTCCACTCCTTGCGTCGTCCTCAGCCAACCTCCGCCGTGGAAAGCAGGCATCCTGCTGGTAGTCGGGCGCATCTTCTGCCGAAGCAGATGATCTGAGCACTATAAACGACCGAGCACGTCTCGCCACAACCGATGTGATTATAAGATCATCGCTTGAACAAGGAGACGTATGGCGCGCTTTCGGCTCTTCAGGAGATCGTGTGGGTGATTGTCTCCCGTCAGAACGCCGGGAGCCATGATAGCACCTCTGCTGCCCAGCGATGCGCGCTTCCCTGATTGTCATGCAAGAGCCGGCAGACAATGACGCGACGTTCGTGCGGCTCGCTCTCATTTAGATTTCAGCACGGAGGAAGAACGGAGAGCACGGTGAACACGGAGCGAGCCATCGGATTGGCGTCTGGGTCGGTTACGCAACAATATATTTGCTGTTGACCTGGGGTTCGCTTCAGCGCGGCTCGCCGGGAAAGCTGCTCCGTGTTCACCGTGCCCTCCGCGCTTCCTCCGTGTTAAGATCTTTCTATCATCTTTCCGTAGGCGCTCTAGACGATTTTGATACCGAAACCATGTACGGGCTCAGGGCGATTTTTCGGCAATGAACCGGAGTTTTGGTTCACCAGGCAGGCGAGCTACGATCTGGCGATGCACCGCAGCACAGGCCCTTGTATCGAGGCAGAGATCGAACCCGCTGCGTGAGCAGCCTGCCCGACGCCCGCCCCACCGGAACGGAGGAAAACCCGATGCCCGCACCATCCCGACCCGATCGCCAGCCGGCCGGCGTGCACCACCACCCCGTCGGCGACATCGTTGTCTCCGCGCTGAACGACGGCATGTTCGAGGGCGCCTTCGACTGGCTCGTCGGCGTCGATCCAGCCGAAGCGGAGGCACTGCACCAGGCCGCCTTCCGCGCCGTGCCGCCGCGCGTGACGGTGAACGCCTTCCTGCTACGCCTGCCCGATCGGCTGCTGCTGGTGGACAGCGGCTGCGGCTCCGCCATGGGGCCGGACATGGGCCGGCTCGCCGGCAACCTCGCCGCAGCCGGGGCGGCGCCGGGCGAGGTGGACGTCGTGCTGGCCACGCACCTGCATCCGGACCATGTCGGCGGGCTGGTCGATGCCGACGGACGCGCGGTCTTTCCCAACGCCGAGTTGGTGGTGCACGAGGCCGAGCCGCGGTTTTGGGCCGACGACGCGATCATGGCGCAGGCGTCCGACGACCACCGCCCGTTCTTCGGCCTCGCCCGCGCCACGCTGGCGGCTTACGGCAACCGGCTGCGCCAGGTCAGCGGCGGCGAGGTGCTGCCCGGAGTCACCGTGGTGCCCGAGCCCGGCCACACGCCCGGCCACACCGGCTGGCTGGTTACCTCCGGCGGCGCGTCGCTGCTGATCTGGGGCGACATCGTGCACATGCCGGGCGTGCAGTTCGCCCGCCCGGAGGCAGGTATCGGCTTCGACGTGGATGGTGCCCAGGCGATCGCGACGCGGCAACGCATCATGGACATGGCGGCAACCGACCGCCTGCTGGTCGCCGGGATGCACCTCGATTTTCCGGCGTTCGGTCACGTGGCACGCGCGGGAACCGGGTATGCGTTCGTGCCGGAGGTATGGCGGCCGGTGGTGTGAAACGCGGCCGCCACGCCGCCGGCATCGCCGCCGCCGCTGCCGCCGCCCCTGCCGCCGCCACCGCACGAATGCACGCGCGGCAGCTCCGGCGTCAACGCAGCTTCCATGGGTTGGCCGTCATTGCAGCTGCCGCACTTCGATCCGCCTGTCGGTCGCGCTGACAGTGATTTCGAAATGATCGGCCTGCACGACGTCGGCCACATGGCGCGGGCGCAGCACGGCGATGTTCGCGCCGCCCGCATGGCGCACACTGTCATACATGATACCGGGGCGGCCGGCGGCGCGGAGCTCCTCGCCCAGAAGCTGCGACGCCGCATGGCTGTCCGAGGCATAGACCGCCGCCATCGCCGCCTGCTGGCCGCGGATATCGAGATATGCCCCCAGCAAACGGGCCGAGTATTGCCGGAATTGCCGCACCATTGCTGCCACCCCACGCGCGACCGCCTCGCGCCGCATGTGGTGCGCCACCTCGACCGCCGCGGTGACGAGCCCGGCCGACGCGTACCACGCCCCCAGCTCCGGTCCGTTGAAGCGTCCGCCTTCCGGCCCGACGTGCAGGAACGCCGCCATCACGATGCTGGCGTTGGCGCGGCCGTACACCCAGTCCGCTTGCGGCAGCCGCGCGATGCGCTCGGCCACCAACCGGTCGTTGGTCCAGCCGGCCAGCTCCATCACCGCTTCCAGATCCGCCGCCGTGGCCACGGTGTCGAACAAGCCGATGGACGGAAATCGGGACGGGATCAGGCGGTGCGTGCGGCGTGGTGCCGGCCGATAGGCATCCGTCACGACAGCACGACATCGGCGTCGGTGTAGGAGTGCTGCAAGCCGGCATCGATCTCGTTCGGCGCCATGTAGACGCCGCCACGCGCGGCATCGAGGAACCTGCGCACCGTCAGCAAGCCATCCTGTGTGCCGCTGACGATCAGCGCGAGCGGCGGCCGGCCCCCGAACACTGTCGCCCGATGCGGCGTCCGCAGCCAATCGATCCCGGCCTGTTCCGACGGAAACAGGATGCCGAGCGCCTGATGAATGCCCAGCACCGCCGAAATCCGCAGCAGTACATCGACCCCGAGCGTGACCGTGCCATGCTCCCGCACCGTCTTGGTCCAACTGTAGTAAGTGGAGCGCGCCGGCAATCCCATGACCAGCAGCCGCTGCTCCTCGGTCAGTCCCCACAGATCGGCGATCGCGAGGAAACTGCGCAACCCCGGCCCGCTGAGACGCCGCCGGTTGGGCCCGGCAAAGCGTGTCACGTCCAGCCGGTCCGGACCTTTTGCCCTTCCCTCATCCAGCCGCTCGCTCGGTGTCGCCATCATGGCCCCCATGTCCAGAATTGGACATAGTGCCGATCTGAGCACCGATCAACCGTGCGTTGCGTCTTCCAATGCGTTGCGGGCGCGCGCGCCTCTTCGAATGCGTTGCGTCTTCCAATTGACAGCGGCTGGACGGTCACCCAGCCTCGCGCCGCCATGTTGCCCTTGTTTGACCTCACCGGCCGGCTTGCGCTGATCACCGGCAGTTCCCGCGGGCTGGGTCTTGCTATCGCCCAGGGGCTCGCGGCCGCGGGCGCCCAGGTGATCCTGCACGGCCGCGACCAGGACCGCCTGCGCCGGCAAGCCGCCGCGCTGCCCAACGCCGCCACGCTGGCCTTCGACGTCACCGACGCCGCCGGCGTGCGCGCCGCCTTCGCCCGGATCGAGGCGGAACATGGCCGACTCGACATCCTGGTGAACAATGCCGGCGTCATCCCGCGCCGACCGCTGCTGGAAACCACCGACGAGGACTGGCAGTCGGTCATCGATTCCAACCTCACCGCCTATTTCCGCCTGGCGCGCGAGGCCGCCCGGCTGATGATGCCGCGCCGGTCGGGGCGCATCATCATGGTGTCCTCGATCATGGGCTTGCTCGGGCGCGCCAACATCCCCGGCTACAGCACCGCCAAGGCAGGCCTGCACGGGCTGGTGCGATCGATGGCAGTGGAGTTGGCGCCGCACGGCATCACGGTGAACGCGCTGGCGCCGGGCTATTTTCCCACCGATGCCACCAGCGTGCTGCACAAGGACCCGACATTCAACGCGTGGATCGCTGGCCGCGCGCCGATGGCACGCTGGGGCGATCCACGGGAACTCGCCGGACCGGCGGTGTTCCTGGCATCCGACGCGTCTTCCTATGTGACGGGACAGGTGCTGGTGGTGGACGGCGGACTAACCGCCGCGCTGTGACAGCATTGGAGCTGCGACGGTGAGGGCGCTGCGGCAGTGAGGGCGCTGCGACAGTGAAGGGCGCTGCGACAGTGAGGGCGCTGCGACAGTGAGGGCGCTGCGACAGTGAGGGCGCTGCGACAGTGAGGGCGCGGCGACAGTGAGGGCGCTGCGACGGTGAAGGCGCTGCGACAGTGAGGGCGCTGCGACAGTGAAGGGTGCTGCGACAGTGAAGGGTGCTGCGACAGTGAAGGGTGCTGCGACAGCAGGGGAAACTGCGACAGCAAGTGAGCTGCGACTGTGTGGGCGCTCCGACAACAAGGGCGCTGTGGTAGACCGCGCGATGGTGGGTGCGACAGGGATTGAACCTGTGACCCCCGCCGTGTGAAGACGGTGCTCTGCCGCTGAGCTACGCACCCGCGCTCCGGGTTGGCCATTCGTGATAGGCGGCGCGGCTTTCGAGTGTCAAGCCGCGCCGGGGGGCGCTTGGCCTGCTGCGTGGTGCAGCGTAAGATCGCGCAGATGCGCCGTTTCGCCCCATCTCTGCTTGGATTGCTGCTGCTGATTCCGACTCCCGCGCCGGCGCAGGACGCTCCAGAGTTGAACGCGACGTACGAGATGTACGCCGGCGGGCTGCACGTCGCGGAGGTGTCGGCCTCATTCAGCCTCACCCCGACGCAGTACCGCGATCCGGCTTGCCTACCACACCACCGGGCTGGTGAGCTTGTTCCGCCACGGTTACCAAATGAACAGGGTGGATGGCGTCTGGAACCGCAACTTGCCGCAGCCGGAACAATTCGAGGGCTCCGGCGTCTGGGGCGGCGATGACAACGCCACCCTGATCGACTACGTAAACGGCCAGCCGGTGATCGAACGCCTGGTATCGCCGCCCGCGGACAAGCGTGAACCGGTGCCGCCGGCGCTGCAGGCAAACTCGGTTGATTCGCTCAGCGCGCTGGCCCTGCTGATCCACCGCGTGCAGACCACCGGGCGATGCGAAGCCTCGGTCCATACGTTCGACGGCCGCCGCGCCAGCGAGATTTCCGCCCGCACAGTGGGCGAGGAGATTCTCGAGCCGAGCAGCCTTTCCATGTTCACCGGGAGGGCGGTGCGCTGCGACTTCGTTGGGCGAATGCTGGCGGGGTTCCTCGATCGATCCGGCCCAGCCGATCGTACGCCGCTGCACGGCTCGGCCTGGCTCGCCACGGTGATTGCGGGTGCCCCGCCGGTGCCGGTGCGGATGGATTTCGAGACCCGGTGGTTCGGCGAGGCGCACATGTACCTGACACAGCTTGCGTCCGTACCGCAGAGGGAAGTTGCTGTGCACTAGGGGTCACCACACGATTTGTTCAAAACTGCACGCTAAGCCGCCAGGAGTTGGAACATAGAACGAACCTCGCGTAGCGGCCGAAACGGCAGGGTGGGGTTCGCCTCGTAGCACACCATGTTGCTACCATTGGGGCTTAACGCACGTTCCCCAACAGATCGCATGGCGATCCCTGTAAGGGGATCGGTCAGTCACAGAAGAAAGGTAAAGAGCGAATCAGCGGCATAGGCTTGGTTCGGTAACTGGGGGAAATCTGGAGGGTTTCATGGCATTCCATAGAGCAATGTCTGTCGTCATGCTGTTGGCGCTGGTATCAGTTACCAACACGGCCGGGGCTGAGGAAGTCACTCGGGACGCCCGCATCGAGGCGACACTTCCGCGGGCTGGTACTGTCATGGTTGCCGGATTTGACTCGCTCTGGATGATGAATACGACGACGAATAAGCTTGATCGCATTCATATAGGCGATAATTCGGTCACGGAAATTCCCATCAGTGGGGCCGTCGGTCCATTCTGGGCTTCCGGTATGGCCGTGGGAGAAGGCGGCATCTGGGTGCCGGATCTCGAGCGCTCGATGATTTACAAGATCGATCCGAAAATGGACCGGATTGTCAAAGAAATACCAGCTGACCTCGTCGGAGGCAGGGGACCTGGTGGCAAGTATGCGATAGCTGTTGGCGAGGGCGCCGTTTGGGCAATCGCCAGCAACAATGAGCTGATACGGTATTCCGCCGGTAGCGGTAGCCAGGAAGCGACGATTTCCCTGCCATCCCGTAGTTCAGGCGTGATCGTCGCCTTCGGCTCCGTCTGGATCACCGGAACGGGAAACGATGAGCTGTATCGCGTTGATCCGACCACCAATCAGATCGCCGCGACGATCGAACTTCGTTCCAATCCGCTTGCCCTGGCCGGGGGGGAGGGCTCTGTCTGGGTCTTCAATGAAGGCGACGGCACCGTTCAGCGCATTGACGGCAAGACCGGCAATCTTGTTGCTACCATCGAAACGGGAGCCGTGGGTAAGGGCGCCCTGGAAGTCGGCGGAGGATTCGTCTGGGTCAGTACCACATGATGTGCCTATCATCCAAATAGACCCGCGTACGAACTCGGTCCGCAGCAAATTCAAGGTTGGGATGGACGAATATTATACTATTCGCTTCGGCGGCGGTTCCCTCTGGGTATCCGGGGGTTCTGTGCGCCGCATCAAACCACCGGAATAGCTCGCGGCCCACGGACAGGCGGACTGGCGCTGGCTATGCCGGACATCGGTAACGTTCCATGGCAACGGCTCGGTCAGCTATGCTCGGACGCTGCACCCGTTAATCGAGTCGGGTGACGGGTGCCAGCGTCGCGGCTTAGCGTGCAGTTTTGAACAGATCGTGTAGTGACCCCCACTAGGTCGGGGTGGCGGCCATGGTCAGGCGGTTGTGCCGACGCGGCACGCGATTATGCGTACGGCGGAATGCGCTGTGCTTTTCCGCCCCACACGACAGAAGCCGCCGGCGCGGTGCGCCGCTATCCCGCTTGCTCTACCGCGGGAAACACCTCCTCCGCCAGCAACTGCATTTGTTCCAGTGCCAGACTGCTCGGCATACCGACCCAGTGAATGCCGAGGATCAGCGTCGTCACCCCGAATCGCCGCCGTAAATCCAGGATCTGCTCTGTTACCTCTGCCGGGGCGCCGAACAGGAAGCGGTCCTGCATCAGGTCCTCGAAATCCAAGTCGAAATGATCGCTGGCGGGCATCACCTTGTCCTGCCCCCACGCACGATATGCCTTGTACTTCGTTTCCAGATACGGACTGGCGAGGCGGATCGCCTCGGCACGCGAGCGGGCGACGAAGACCTCGCGCGCCATAGGCAGCTCGGCGGGGAACGGCTTCCCGGCGGCATCCAGCGCGCGCTTGTACACCTCCATCTGCTGCGCCGTGGTGTCCAGCTTGTTGTGCGGGTTGATGAACCACGCGTCGGCCATGCGCGCCGCACGGCGGATGCCGACATCGATGTTGGCGCCGATCCAGATCGGCGGCATCGGTTTCTGCACCGGCTTCACCGTGCAGTTGGCGCCGTCGAGCTTGAAATACGACGCCTCCATGGTGACGAAGTCCTCGCTCCACAGGCGCTTGACCGCGGTCAGGCATTCCTCGAAGCGCTTGCCGGCGGATTTCAGCGTGGTGCCGAAGGCGTTGAACTCGATCTCGCGATAGCCGATGCCGGCACCGAAGATCAGTTTGCCGTCCGACATCACATCCAGCGAGGCCAGTTCCTCCGCGACATGCAGCGGCGAATGCAGTGGCAGCAGCACCACGCCGGGCACCAGCCGCAACTTGGGCGCCAGCATCGCCACCTGGGCGAGGTAGGGAATCTGCTGGATGTACTGGAACGGATGCGAGCTGTAATGCGACCCTTTCGCCACCAGGTCGTAGCCGAGTGCCTCGGCGCGCTTCGCTGCGTCCAGGTCCTCCTGGTGGCGGATCCGCATGTCGTCGCCTTCCGGGTACTGGCCCCGGATGATCAGGCCGTATTTCATCGTCGCGCCTCGCTGCTTGTGGGTGGAAGCTTAGGAGGGGAGGCGGGCGGCCAAAAGGGGGGCCGACAAGGGAGCCGACAGCGGGGCCGCGGGGCCTGTCGTGATCCTGGCGCGTGAATGCCGTGGGCGAATCTTTCGGGGTCTGCGAATCTGCAATCAGCAAACATGTCCTTGCGGGCGCTGCGGGCTGGCCATCGACTGTGGAAATCGAAGCACTAGCGCGTCGCGGTCGTCGCTGATGGTACGCCCGGGACGATCCGGAACAACGCAGCGACGTCACCCTGCGTCACCAGACGCAATCGGGCGGGCACGTAGTTCGGAAGATCGCGAGCGCCGCCGGCATTCAACAACAGCACATAGTCGAAATCTGTCTGCCAGTGCCTCAGGTATGGCGCGACAGCCGCTTCCTTCGTGCTGATCGGGTGCTGCAGCACGTGGTAGTCTGGCGGCTCCCCCTGGTGCCCGTCGAGTCGATCATAGGGAGGTCGCAGGATCAGCGGTTGCTTCCCGCGTGCCGTGAACAATAGCGGCCAGAATGCCCGGTGCTCCATCAGCAGCAGCGCAGGAAGATGGATGTAAGTGGGAAACAGCGCCGGAATCACGCGGCCGGGTTGCATGGATTGCCAATAGGCAGGGTTGTCCGCGGCGTAAACCGATACCGCCACCACACGGCTGCCGGCGGGAACCGGCGCTATGACCCGTCGCATTTCCGCCAGGTCGCTGTTGTGGTCGTACCAGACCTCGCAAATCGTCGTCATTTTCAGCGCGAAAGCCGCGGTCAGCAGGCCGACAGTCGCGAGGCGTGCGGCGGATGAAAGGCGCATCGGGCGTCCGGCGGCGAACAGCATGAAGCCGAGCATGATCGGCAGTCGCTCGCCGACAAATCCCGTGCCGTTGGCGACGAACGGACTGACCAGGTAGGCGGCGAGCAATGGCATCATGGTGAACACCGCGCCCGGGGCGAGCCCGAACATGCGATGCCGCGCCAGGACGTAAAGCAATGCCAGAATGGCCGCTCCGGCAAGGACTCCGCTGACGATCGTGTAGGAAAAGAACGGCAGCAGCAGCCACAAGAGCCGATCCAGCAGGGGTCGCCACACCATGCCGCCACCTCGGCCGGCGATCGGCGCGAGCAGGCACAGCCCGCAAGGCAGGGCGAAGACGGCGGTCACGCGGGCAGCGGACCCCACGAGCTGTGGCCATATCGCCTTGCCGTCACGACGCAAGTTCAGCAGCCGCTGAAATTCCCATCCGCCGATGATTGCGGCCAGGAACAGCAATCCGAACACGTGCGCGAAGAAGATCACGGATGACCAGACAGCGCCGAGGACCGCTAAAAGCAGTGGCCTCCGGTCGCGCCACCGGACCCATGCCGCGGCCCCCAGCATTGCCAGCCCCAGGCTGATCTGGAAGTTCAGGAAGCCAAGCAGGAAGAGTCCGTTATAGGCGACCAGGCCGCTGGCGAGCGGCCAGAGCGACCGGTAGCCGAAGACGGCGCGATGGTACGCCGCCGCGCCGGCAACCGGCAGCAGCAATGTCACAGCCAAAATGATTTTGCCTGCCAAGTACAGCGGGACGATCTGTGCCAGCGCCGGCATCGCGACATCGATTGCCAGGTTGGGGATGATGCCCCAGTGCGTGGCATACATGCGCGAAATCACCGGATCATGCGCGCCGTATGCCAGGACGAATTCACGCGCGAGGTGGTTCGGGTAGTCGGTCAGCGGCGGGATATCGACCAGGAAGAGTGGCAGGATCAGCACAATGCCGAGGCAGACCGGCAAGCACCACCAGGCCGCGCGTCCACGCAGCACGCGCTGGAGTGCGGCTGCGGCCACGGTTATTGGATTGGATGGCCGGGGGGCGACGCGCAGGACGTCAGCGCCGAGCACTGGCCACCGGCGTGCGATAGATCGCATCGATGATGAACAGCGGACGCCGCTTGCCCTCGATGTAGATACGGCCAACGTACTCGCCCAGCACGCCCAAGAACAGAAATTGCAGGCCGCCAATTGCCAGGATCATGCAAGCGAGGCTGGTCCATCCGGTGATGGTCGTCCCGCGCAGCCACTGGATCAGCACGTAGCCGAACACCAGCGCGCTCGCCGCGCTCGCCACCAGGCCGACATAGGATACGATGCGGAGCGGGATCACGGAAAAACTGGTGATGGCGTCAGTCGCGAAGGCAATCATCTTGCGCAACGGATAGCTGGACTTGCCGCCATGCCGCGGCTTGCGGTCATACACGACCGCCGATTGATTCAAGCCGATCCAGCTTATCAGGCCGCGAATGAAGCGGAATTGCTCGGGCATCGTCTTGAAGATGTCCACCGTCCGCCGGGACATCAGGCGGAAGTCGCCGGTATCGCGCGGGATGTCGATGTCGGTCATCCGGCCAAGCAGGCGATAGAACGCGGCGGCGCTGGCCGTCTTGAACATGTCCTCGCCTTCGCGGCGGTGGCGCTGGCCGAAGATGACGTCGTAGCCTTCGTCCATCTTGCGCATCATCTCGACGAGCAGTTCCGGCGGATCCTGCAGATCGGCATCGATCGCCAGCACGCGGTCGCCGCGGCAGATGTTCAGGCCGGCGGACAGCGCCTTCTGGTGCCCGAAGTTGCGTGACAGGTTGACCGCCACCACGTGCGGATCGCGCTCGGCGAGGGCCCGCATCAGCATCAGCGTGCGGTCACGCGAGCCGTCGTTCACCAATACGATTTCATAGTTGTCGCCGACCGCCGCGAGAGCGCATGCCGTGACCCGGCGGTGGAATTCCAGCACGCAATCCTGCTCATTATAGCAGGGCGCGACGATCGAAAGTGCCGGAGCGTCCCCGGCGGTGTCGTCCGGGGCGAAGACGGAGAATGGCTGCGTCGCGGCATAGGCAGGCGCCTGCAGCGGCATATCCGTGCCGGTCCGTTGGAGCGCGAATCCGTTTCCGCCATCCATCATGTTGGCGCCGTGTGCCCTGGTACCCTGGTGCACGTTAGGGGCGCGCTGGTTGCGTGGTGGTTTCAGGCTGCCGCCAGCGCCGGCCGCCGCGCCGCCGATTTCCTGGGGCGGTGTCCTGGGGCGGTTTCCTGGGGTGAGTCGCCTCCGGGCGAAGGCCATAAAGTCCACGTCGCTTGGCAACCCGCGACGACAACTGGTGGATAGGGACCCATGCCCCGGCATATCGGCATAGTGGCATGCTCCGCCGAAGGCGCGGCGCTGTGCTACCGCACCACCTGCACCTAGGGCCCACAGCTTCTCGGGCCGAATGCGCATCCCGAGGTCTCGACGCACACGCCGTCGCTCGCCGCGACCATGACCTGCATCTACCGCGACGATTGGCTGGCGGTGGGCGACGACATCCTGCTGGCTTCAGCCGGCAAGCTGGCGGCGATCGGTGCGGATTTCCTGCTCTGCTCGGGCCAGTTTAGATAATCCTGATCGGGAGGGTCACGGAGGTCGGGACGGGTCAGGATGGGCGCTGAACAACGTCGCGCCAGGCATCACGAGTCGAGGCGGAACCGCGGGGCTCTGGCAGCCGCGTGAATGCCCGTGAATATGCTTCAAGCGATCGGTTTTCGCGCGCAGATCAGGACGTTTTTGCCGCAAATCCTGCCCATAATACGATCGAGTTCAGCACTGAGCGGAAACAGGAAGCGGTCAAAGATGGAGATTGCCGCCTCGCTAACCGATCCATCGGGCTTGGCCACGAGCCGAAATACCAGTGCGGCAGCAAATCCGATACTGTCCTTATAGGTGGCTTCCTCGATGGCAAATCCTTGGCTGCGGACCAAGGCTGCCAGACTGCGTCGCCGATACCGGCGGAAATGGCCAAGTCGCCGGTCGAATGAGGAGTACAGGATCGGGAAGGCAGGCACGTAAATGAGGCACCGTCCACCAGGCCGGAGTGCATGAAAAATCGCACGCAAGGCTTCCGCATCGTTTTCAATGTGTTCAAGGACATTCAGCGTATAAAGATACGGGTCCTGAAGCGGAAGGGACAACCGAAAGGTCAGGAAAGGCGGTGAACCCATCCTGCCGAAGGCCGACCAACTGCCGCTCATCGGGCTCGACGCAAACAACGTCCAGTCCCGCGTCACGCACCATCTTGGCGAATGTGCCAATTCCTGCTCCGAAATCGACCGCTTGCGTCGCGCCTTCGGCGTGGCGGACCACCTCCCGAAGCAGAAACGCATTATAATTCTTTGCGGCCGTCATGAATTCAAGGACATCCGCACCAGTGTACTCGCTCGTGACCACCTTGATTGTTCCTTCTCGTCCGGCTTCCCAGGCTGCCGTATCGATTGCCGACCCGAGATCACGGCATCGTGCGCCGCGCGACAATTGATCATCGGTACGGTTTGCCAAAAAGCCCAAGTATCAGCAACGGCGAAAGAATATATCACCACCCTCTGTTTGATTGGTCACCCATCAAGCACGCGATGCGATGTTGAGAGCTCGCCGTGTTGGTCTGACGTGTCACATTGAGGGACGTGCGGCCCTGGTGTCTAGTCCCTTACGATCCGACTACACGTCGGATGACACCCCACAGTCAGGAAGGTTACGCCAGACCTCTTGGTTCCGGCTCGGCCGTTTCAGGACCTCACGCCCCTCGGAATCGCCGCATGCTCCGCCGAAGGCGCGGCCCTGTGCTACCGCACCATCTGCACCGAGGGGCCGCAGCTTCTCGGCCCGCACGCGCATCCCGAGGTTTCGATGCACACGCCGTCGCTCGCCGCGACCATGGCCTGCATCTACCGCGACGATTGGCCGGCGGTGGGCGATATCATGCTGGCCTCCGCCGGTAAGCTGGCGGCGATCGGTGCCGATTTCCTGATCTGCCCCGACAACACGCTGCACCAGGCGCTGCCCTATGTGCTGCCGTGCTCGCCGCTGCCCTGGCTGCACATCGCGGAGGTGGTTGCCGAGACGGCCGTGGCACGGGGGTTCCGGTGCCTCGGCCTGATGGGGACGCGCTGGCTGGTGGAGAGCCAAGTCTACCCCGACGTGCTCACGGCACGCGGGCTGCGCTACCTGCGGCCGGATGCCGGGGAGCGCGAGGAGATGAACCGCATCATCATGGACGAACTGGTTTGCGGCATTTTCCGACCGGAGGCGGTGGCCTGGCTGCAGGGCGTGATGGCACGGATGCAAAGTGCCGGATGCGACGCGATCGTGCTTGGCTGCACCGAGCTGCCGCTGGTGCTCGGTGATGCGAACGCGCCGCTGCCGACGCTTACTCGACGCGCCTGCTGGCACGCGCGGCGTTGCGGCGGGCGGTGGGGTGAGCGCCGCTCCGGAGGGTCGCTATTTGCGTAGCTATCCTTATGTGTGCCGCTCCGCGCACACTCTAGTATTGGACTCCCTGAACAGAAGTCTTGCGCTCCTCAAAGCAGAGTGCTGAGGTTGCCGGCAACCGGGGAGGTCCAGGTCATGGGCTGGCTCGACGGTCAGGTAGCGCTGGTGACGGGCGGCGGTTCCGGCATCGGCCGGGCGGTGGTCGCGCGCTTCGTGGAAGAAGGCGCGCGTGTCGGGGTGATGGACCGCGTCGCGTCGCGTGCCGACGAATTGCGTGCCGCGTTCGGCGACGCGGTGGTGGGCATTGCCGGCGACGTTGCGAAGATCGGCGACAATCGCCGCGCCGTCGCCGAGACGGTCGGCGCCTTCGGTCAGCTCGACGTTTTCGTCGGCAACGCCGGCATCTTCGATGTCTACGCGTCGTTTGCCGAACTCTCGGACGACGCGTTGAGCCAGGCGCATGACGAGTTGTTCGGGGTCAACGTCAAGGGCTGCCTGTTCGGCGCCAAGGCGGCGCTGCCGGAGCTGCGCAAGACCGGCGGTTCGATGATCTTCACCGCCTCGGTGGCGGGGCTTAACTCGGGCGGCGGCGGCGTGCTGTATACCGCGTCGAAGCATGCCGTGGTGGGGCTGATCCGTGAACTGGCCGTCGAACTGGGACCGGATATTCGCGTCAATGGCGTCGCACCCGGCGGCACGATGACCGACCTGCGCGGGCTTGCGTCGCTCAGCCAGGATGACCGGTCGCAATTCGCCAATCCCGGCATCGCGGACCGGCTGCGCGCCGGCAATCCGCTGCGTACCGCGCTGATGCCTGACGACCTTGCCGGCGCCTATGTCTTTCTCGCGTCGCGCCGCAGTGCGCGCGGCGTCACCGGCAGCATCGTGACGGTGGATGCCGGGGCCATGCTGCGGATGCCGCGTCCGCCCAGCCCAGGGACATGACCAGGGACATGACCAGAGCGACAAAATGACGACTCCTGTCGATGGATCTGAACGCACGAACTGAAACAAGCGCGGAGACTGCGATGCCGACGGATGCCGGTTGCCTCGTCAATTCCGCCAACGGGTTGGTCGATCGGCGTATCTTCATCGAGCCGGAAATTTATGAGCAGGAATTGCAACGAATTTTTGCGAGGTGCTGGCTGTTTCTTTGTCATGATAGCCAGATTCCGCTGCCGGGGGATTTCTTCACCACCTATATGGGCGAGGATCCGGTGCTGGTGGTGCGCGATGGCGCTGGAAAGGCGCATGCGTTTCTCAATATATGCCGCCACCGCGGCAACCGGCTGTGCCGCGCCGAAAGCGGCAACGCCGCCAGCTTCATCTGCGCCTATCACGGCTGGACCTACGGCAATGACGGGCGGCTGACCGGCGTGCCCTATCTGCGGGACGCCTACCACGGCGAACTGGACCGCGCGCGCTGGGGGCTGGTGCCGGTTGCACAACTCGACAGCTACAAGGGTCTGCTGTTCGCGACGTTCGATGCCGAGGCGCCGTCGTTGCGGGAATATCTTGGCGAAATGGCGTGGTACCTCGACACCTTCGTCGATCGGCGCGAGGGCGGCATCGAAGTTGTCGCCATGCACAAGTGGATGATGCCGTGCAACTGGAAGTTCCCGGCCGAGAATTTCGGCGGCGACGCGTACCATGTGCCGTGGAGCCACATTTCGGCGGTGCGGACAGCATTCAGCACGGGGGTGACAGCGAAGGCGACCACCACCGGCGCGATGGTGTCGCCCGGCAACGGCCATGTCCTGATTTGCGTCGGACCCAACGACAGCGGCGAACCGCCGATGCCCGAGCTTCAGGCCTACGAGGCGGAGACCCGTGCGGAGGTCGATCAGCGGCTGGGGCCGCGTGCGGCCCGTATCAATCCGATCGTTGGCACTATGTTTCCGAATTTCTCATTGCTGCGGGCCACGTCCCGCGCGTTCCGCGTCTGGCATCCGCGCGGGCCGGGCAGGACCGAGGTTTGGTCGTGGGTCTTTATCGACAAGGCGGCGCCGCCGCAGGTCAAGCAGGCGATCCGCGTTGCCGGTGTGCGCGGCTTCAGCCCAGCCGGCACGTTCGAGCAGGATGACATGGATAACTGGCAGGAATGTACGCAGACGTGTCGCGGGGTGGTCGCGCGGCGCATGCCGTTGAACACGCAGATGGGGCTGGGGCATGAGCGCTTCGATCCGGAACTCGGCGGCTGGGCCAGCGCCTTCCGCATGAGCGAAAGCAACCACCGGCAGTTCTATCGGCGTTGGGCCGATTTGATGGATGCGGCGTCCTGGGCGGATCTGCCAGGAGGCGCGGGAACGACGCGATCGCCGGCGGGGGAACGTCTGGCCGCGACGCCTGCTCTCGCGAACTCATAGTGCCGCGATACTGAAGCTTCGATGTCGTCAGGAAATCTGACCGCCCCGGGGCGGGCGGCGACCTTCAGAGTCGAGGCAATGGATCGGGCAGTTGGTTTGGCAAGTGACGCGGGTCCAGGGAGGCCGGCCATGCAAAACGAGTTCATGATCCGCGAGATCGAGCGATTCCTCTACCGGGAAGCGCGCCTGTTGGACGAACGACGTTTCCACGATTGGCTCGCGTTGTTCACCGACGATGTCCGCTATTGGATGGCGGCGCGGCCGAACCGTTACCCCGCATCGAGCAAGGCGATCGCGATCCTCGACCGGCAACGTTACGTCGAGGAAGACCCGATGGGGTCGGAAGAGCTGGCGCTGTTCGATGAAACCAAAAGCACTCTGGCAGGGCGCGTGGCGCGGCTCGACACCGGGATGGCCTGGGCGGAAGACCCACCGTCGCGCACGCGTCATTTCATCGCGAATATCGAGGTCGACCCGGGCGAGGCGGATTTGGAAGTCAGGGTACGGTCGAACTACATCGTGTATCGCAGCCGGGGCGAGACGGAGCAGGATTTTTATGTGGGTGCGCGGGACGATTTACTGCGGCGGGTCGATGATTCGTGGAGGATCGCGCGCCGACGGCTGATCCTGGACCAGAACGTGGTGATGGCGAAGAATTTGAGCATTTTCTTCTGAGGAACCATGACACCAGCTCGCGAAAAGACTGACATTTGACGCTGTGGCGGCGACGGCGCGCGGCACCGAGCGCCCAATCGACATCGGGCAGATGGCCGGGTCAAGCCCGGCCATGACGAGACCCATTGTCGCCGTTTTATTCAACGCGGGTCGGCCGCCCCGGCCGGTGGTCAACTCGCAATGACGGGGATCATGGCTTGCCAGTTCCGTCTCGATCAGCGCCTCGCCGGGCCGTACGTCTTGAACCGCTCCTGCGCTGCCTGCATTTCTTCCGCGGTCAGCAGCCGCACCGAACCGGCAGCCCGTGCCAACAGATATTGCCGGCACAGCGTCTCCAGCAAAACGGCGCCGGCCAGCGCATCGTCGGCGCTGCGGCCATGCACGATCATCCCGTGGTTGGCGAGCAAGCAGGCGGTGCGGCCTTCCAGCGCCATGATTGCTGCATCCGCCAGCGCCGGTGTTCCGAACGTCAGGTAGGGAGCACAGCGCACGTCGTCGCCACCGAAGCGGGTGACCATGTAGTGGAAGCCAGGCAGGCCCTCGTTCAGGCAAGCCAACGCGGTGCAGGCATCGGCGTGGGTGTGCACGATCCAGCTCGCCGCCGGATGTGCCGTGTAGGTCGCGGCGTGCATCGACCACTCCGAGGACGGCGTCGCATCATCGCGCACGCCGCCATCCAGCGACATGGGCACGAGCGCGGCCTCACGCAGTGTTTCGGCCAAGCACCCCGAGGGCGTGATCAGCATGCCGTCGCGCGTGCGGGCGCTGACATTGCCGGAGCTGCCCGCATTCATGCCGCGTTCCGCCAGCGCTCGGTACAGGGCGACGAGGGAACGGCGTAGCGGCGCGTGCATCAGGCAATGCCCGCTGGGGAAATGAAAGTGTATCCGTCGTCACCAGAAGTGGAAGCGTATCCGCCGTCATCAGTTAGGCATCCATCGTCATCCCCGCGAAAACGGGGACCCGGGCCGCATGAGTCCGCGCTTTCGCCGCGATGACGGTGCGGCCGCCGCATTGGCCGACGGGCCAGCATCAAGCGTGCGTCGTGCTAATCATCGAGATCGGCGCCCCACATCTTCTCCAACGCGTACATCGAACGCGCCTCCGGCTTGAACAGGTGCACGATGATGTCGCCGGCATCGATCAGCACCCAGTCGGAGCCGCCTTTGCCTTCCACCTGGACGCGCTGCAGTCCCGCCTGGTGCAGCTTCTCGCTCAAATGCTGCGCCATGGCGGCGATCTGGCGGTCCGCCAGGCCGGTGGCGATCACCATGCGGTCGCAGAACATCGCCTTTCCTTCCAGATCCAGCGTGACGACGTCCTCGGCCTTGTCGTCATCCAGGCTGCCCACGATCACCGATTGCAGCTTCTCCAGCCTGCTCGGTTCCGCCGCTTTGTGGCGCGTGCGCGGCGCCGCCTTCGGTCCTGCGGCGATGGTCTTCTTGCGCGGCGTCCCGGGGGTCTTGCCAGCCACCGGCAATGGCGGCTTCACCCGCTTGCGAGGAGCAGGCTTGTGCCGCGCGGGCGAGGCAGGTTGTAAAGGCTTGGCTATGGCAGTGCTCCCTCAACGGCACCAGCGCGAATCGCGGTGGCGGAAACGGCGGTTTGCGGCGTGGTCAACAATACCCATCCCGGCGCCGCGCCAGGCAAGAGGCAGGCGGCATGCTCGCGGCGCCGCGCGTGGCGCAGCCAGCGCGCCGCCTGGCCCGCCAGGGCACGCCTTGTATAGCCCGGACGCGGCACTACCGCGATGGGAACCAGGCGCAGCAGCGCCTGCCAGTTCAGCCAGCGCGGCAGTTGCGAGAGAATATCGGCGCCCATCAGCCACACAAATTTCACCCGCGGGAAGCGCCGCAGCAACAGACGCAACGTGTCGATGGTGAAGCTGGTGCTCAGCCGCGCCTCGATGATGGTGGCCACCACGCGCCGGTCGGCGGCGATCTTCCGCGCGCTGGCGAAGCGCTGCGCCAGGGCCGCCATGCCGTCGTTCGACTTGAGCGGATTGCCTGGCGAGACCAGCAGCCAGACCTGATCCAGCCGCAGCCGCCGCAGCGCCAGGTCCGCGACATGACGATGTCCCGCATGCGCCGGATTGAACGACCCACCGAGCAAGCCGATGCGCATGCGCCGCCGGTCGCCGTATTTCGGCAGTGGATCAACCAGGCGCGCGTTCAGGAACGCACCTGTCCCGTGCCGCGCAGGACGTAGCGATACGTCGTGAGTTGCTCCAGACCGACCGGACCCCGCGCGTGGAGGCGGCCGGTGGCGATGCCGATCTCGGCGCCAAAGCCGAATTCGCCGCCGTCGCAGAACTGCGTGGAGGCGTTCCACAGTGCCACCGCGGAATCCAGGCCGGCGAGAAAACGTTCCGCTGCCAGGACATCGTCGGTGACGATGGCATCGGTGTGTTCGCTGCCGTGGCGGGCGATGTGCGCCAGCGCGGCATCGACGCCGTCCACCACAGCGACGGAAAGAATCGCGTCCAGCCACTCGGTATCGAAATCGGCGCCGGTCGCCGGCCGCAGGTCAGGCACGATGTCACGTGCCGCGGCGTCGGCACGGAAGTCGCAGCCCAGCGCGCGCAGGTCGGTGACGATCGCGGGCAGCAGCACCGGGGCAATCGCGCGGTCGATCAGCAGCGTCTCCGTGGCACCGCAGATCCCCGTGCGGCGCATCTTTGCATTGGCGACGATGCGGCGGGCCATGTCGTGGTTAGCGGCAGCGTGGACGTAGGTGTGGCAGAGACCCTCGGCATGCGCCAGCACCGGCACGCGCGCCTCGCGCTGCACGCGTTCCACCAACGACTTCCCCCCGCGCGGGATGATCAGGTCGAGCAAGCCGGCCGCCGCCAGCATCGCCGCGACATAGGCGCGGTCCGCGGTGGGGGCGATCTGCACGCTGGCCTCCGGCAGCCCGGCCGCGCTCAGTCCCGCCACCAGCGCGGCGTTGATCGCTTGCGCGCTGCGGATGCTTTCCGATCCACCGCGCAGGATCACCGCGTTGCCAGACTTGAGGCACAGCGCCGAGGCGTCCGCGCCGACATTGGGGCGGCTTTCGTAGATCATGCCGATCACGCCGATCGGGGTAGCGATGCGCTGGATGCGCAGCCCGTTCGGCCGCGCCCAGTCCGCCAGCACGCGATCCAGCGGATCGGGCAGCGCGGCCACGTCTTCCAATCCCTTGGCCATCGCCTCGACGCGCGGCGCGGTCAGTGCCAGGCGGTCTCGGAAGGCGGCGGTCCCGGTGGCGGCGGCAAGGTCCGCGGCGTTGGCGGCCAGGATGGCCGGCGCCTGCGTGCGCAAGGCGGCGGCCATGGCGTACAACGCGTCGTTGCGTTGCCCGGCGCTGCTGCGCGCCAGAGTATGCGACGCGCCCCGAGCGGAGTGCGCGGCGCATTGCAGATGCTGGGTGGCCTCGGTCTCGATATGCATCGGGTGGTCCCTTCGCCGTACATTTTGCCGCGATCCGGTGAAGGATTCCAGGGGCCGGCTCCTGTTTCCAGGGGCGGGCTCCTGCATGGTGGACCCACGCCCCGGCCTGTGCCCCTGATGCCGAGCGCCAACCGACATCGATGGTGGCGACACATACGGTGAATCACAAGGCACCGGCGGACGGTTGCCGCGCACTTTTCATCCAACCCACGGTTCACCTGATTGCTCTGCACCATGGGACAGGAGAGAAGGAACGGGATGAAATATGCAAATGGATTCCTCCCTCTTTGTGAAGCTTTGATCCCTTCCTTTTCCTTTGTGAGAAACACAAAGCTGGTTCATTTGTGAGAAACACAAAGCTGGCCCCCAGCCTGGCAAAGGTTGGCAACCATGCCGCAAGTCCCGTCGGGAAAGCATCGCCGCAGCCATCACGGCGCGATCGTCCACCCTCGGAAACGCAGGCCAACCATCTCCGAAACGCGACTGACGCACTGCCAACAACCCGCTACCATCCAGGCCAATGTCCGGAAAAACCGGACGTTCCGAAAACGCCAAGGGAGCCGGCCATGAACGACGCTGCCGCACTGAGCCACGAGATCACCGACCTCGAACGCCAGACCATGGCCCGCGTCGCGCGCCGCCTGCTGCCGTTGCTGATGGCCTGCTACTTCGTCGCCTATCTCGACCGCGTGAACGTCGGCTTCGCCTCCCTCACCATGAACAAGGCGCTGGGCTTCAGCTCCGCGGTCTATGGTTTCGGCGGCGGCATTTTTTTCCTCGGCTACTTCATATTCGAAGTCCCCAGCAACATCCTGCTCGCCAAGGTCGGCGCGCGCGTGTGGATCGCCCGCATCCTGATCACCTGGGGCATCATCTCCGGCTGCACAGCGCTCGCTTCCGGCCCGCTCTCCTTCTATTCCGTCCGCTTCCTGCTTGGCCTCGCCGAGGCCGGCTTCTTCCCCGGCATCATCCTCTATCTGACCTGGTGGTTCCCGTCCTACTACCGCTCGCGCATCGTCGGCATCTTCATGGCGGCGATCCCGCTATCCAACATTCTCGGCTCCATCGTTTCCGGATTCCTGCTCGATCTCGACGGAGCGTTTGGCATCGCCGGCTGGCAATGGCTGTTTATTTTGGAGGCGGTACCAGCGGTCATCCTCGGCGCCTCGTTCTACCTGTTCATGACGGACTGGCCGGCGGACGCACACTGGCTGACCCCGGCGCAACGGGACTGGCTGATTGCTCGCCTGGATTCAGAGAAGGCCCGGCGCGAAGCGATCCGCAGCTACAGCCTGAAGCAGGCCCTGACGGACAAGCGCGTGCTGATGCTGTCGCTGGCATATTTCGGCGGCACCTTCTCGGGCTACGGCATCGCGTTGTTCCAGCCACAGATCGTCCACCGCCTCGCCGCCGGCTTCGGCATGACCGGCATCATCAATGCCATCCCCTATGTGTTCGGCGCCTGCGCAATGATCCTGTGGGGCCGCCATTCGGACCGCACCGGCGAGCGCCCGCGCCACGTCGCCATCGCCTACAGCGTGGGCGCGGCCGGATTGGTCGCCACCGCGCTGATGACCGATCCGATCCTGACCATGACCATGCTCGTCGTTGCCTCGATCGGCGGATCCTCGACCGGCCCGACTTTCTGGAGCCTGCCCACGGCCATGTTGTCCGGCACCGCCGCGGCGGGCGGCATCGCGCTGATCAACGCGCTGGGCAACCTGGGCGGATTCTTCGGCCCCTATCTGTTCGGCCTGATCAAGGACGCCACCGGCGGCAGCTTCACCTTCGGCTTGATCGCGCTGGCGGTGGGGCCGATCATGTCGGCGCTGATCGTGCTCGCGCTGGGCCACGATCGGCGGCTGGAGCATATCCCCGGCCGTCAGCCTGTGGCGGAGGGGTGATGCACCGAATTCCCGGCCGCCCCATCCCGAAAGGAAGGATGTCCAAATGATCACCAAGTTCGACAGCTCCTATGCCGGCCATATCGACATGGAGAACCTCGGCTACGGCGGCACCCCGGTGAACGACCGGCGCTATTCCAACGAGCAGCTCGCGACCACGCTGACCAAGGCCGAGGCGATGGCCAAGGTGATGGATCGCGTCGGCTTCAACGCCTTCTGGATGGCGGAGCATCATTTCCAGCCGGAGGGCTACGAGGGCATTCCCAACGTGCTGATGATGGCGATGCACCTGGTGCACGTCACCCAGCGCCTGAAGATCCATTGTGGCTTCAACATCACCCCGATGTGGCACCCGCTGCGCCTGGCCGAGGACTATGCCATGGCGGACATCCTCGGCAATGGCCGCATCGTGTTCGGCGTCGGTCGCGGCTACCACACGCGCGAGGTGGAAACCTTCGGCGCTCCCCTGCTCGATCAGAATGCCAACCGTGAATTGTTCGAAGAGCAGGTGGACATCATTTTCAAGGCTTTCGAGGAGGAGTCATTCAGCCACAAAGGAAAGTACTACACCCTGCCTCCGGAAGTGCCGTATCGCGGCTACACTCTGAAGGAACTTACGCTGGTGCCGCGTCCGCTGCGCCGGCCGGTGGAGTGCTGGCAGCCGATCCAGAGCGGCTCGCAGCGGGCCTTCGACTTCATGGCGAAGCACGGCATTTGCGGCGTGATCGGCGGCGGCTCGGCCGAGGGCGGCGCGGTGGACCGCCACATGGTTGCCTTCCGCGACGCCTATGCGCGCGCCGGCAAGGAGATCGGGCTTGGCGAAAGGCTGTCGCTTGGCTTCCAGTTCCTCATTGCTGAAAGCCGCGAGGCCGGCATGCGCGAGGCGGCGACATACTATGAAGAGAACATGAAGATGTTCGGCGAGCTGCGCCTGGTGCGCGGGCTGACCGATGAGCAAGTCGAGGCGATGCGCGATCCGAAGCGGGCGCCGTTCGCCAAGCTGCCGCGCATCGAGGATGCGGTGAAGGCGGGCGGTTTCCTGACCGGCACGCCGGACGACATCCTCGAGCAATTGAAGGCGGTCGAGAAGCGCTATCCCGGTCTGGACCGTGTCACCTGCAGCATGTCGATCGGCGTGCCGCTGAATGTCGCGCTGGACCAATTGCAGCGGTTCGCCGAGGAGGTGATGCCGGCGTTCAACGCAACGCATGTTCCCGAGGCCGCTCTGGTCGAATGACCTTGCGGCGGCGTATGCCCGGCGGGACGAAGGTCCTGCCGAGCATGGCCGCCCGAAGGCTGAGCACGTTCAGCCGGTCCACCATGTGGTCGCCCGAGGCCTCGTCGGCACGCAGCTTTTCCATGACGCGCCTCACAGTGTCGGATCTCGGCCCACCATGCGCTTCCGCTGCGACGGCGCGCGACGTGTGGAGGTCGATGGCGGCATCGGTGACGGCCGGCGAGCGCCTCGTTCGGACCTCACTCTTCGCGTGATCCGGGTGATGGCTGACAAACGCCGCCCGGGATGGTGCCGTTGCGGCGGACGGCAGTTCAGGCGGCGTTAGAGGCATCGCCGTCGCCACGGCCGGGGTGAGTTGCGGCGGACGTGACGTCACGACGGGCGGCGGTACAACGAGGCCAGATGCCTCTGTCAGGGTCGCCACGACTGGTGGAATCATCACGGCAGGCGACATCGCGACGGCGGATGTCGCGACCGGCGCAGCGGGAACCCCCGTTGCAGCGAGGCCCGACCGTGCAAGGACTGGCGGTGCAAGGACTGGCGGTGCAGCGAGGACTGGGGGCACAGCGGGCACGGGCGGCACAGCGAGGACCGGCGGAACAGCGAGCACTGGCGTTGCAGCAAGCACTGGCGACGCCGCGGGTACCGGCGATGCGGCGGAGACCGGCGATGCAGCGGAGACCGGGGGCTTCAAGGGCCCGGAAGCCGCTACCACGACAATTGGTTTTGTCTGCACAGGCATCGTCGCGACGGCTGCTGACTTTGCTGTCGCTGGCGCGGCGGGCGAATTCGTCGCCGACTCGGCTGCGGCCGCCAACGCGGCGGGCGTCGCCGTTGCCACCGTCTTCGCCGCTCGCGGCGTGGGCGCAACCCCCGTCTGAGCCTGTCCGTCCGCCACGGCAGGAAGCTGCACGGCGTCATCGAGCTTATGAACTGGCGGTGTGACGGTTGCGGTGTCCACCGAGGCATGCGGCGGCGCGGCATCCGTCGCCATCGTCGTTGCAGGAGCGGGGCGGTGTGCCAATGATCCTGTACGGTGCCATTTCCAGCGATGGCCGAACCGCCTGATGCAACGGATCGGCCGCCAGCAATACCACCGCCGCCACCGTCGCGGCCACGGCGGCCCGCCCCCATCCGCCACTTCTCTTCGTGGCATCGCCGTCGTCCGCCGCGCCGTCATCCGGCACCACCGGGCCGTGCCATGGGTCGTTTTCCTCCGCGACAACGAGCGCGGGCAATGTGGGATCATGCGGCAGCGGCTCGGCCTCGGGCCCGTCAGGCGCACGACGCTCGGGCAACCGGCCGACACGCACCACGGGCAGATCGCCCCCATCGAGCGCCGGCGGATCGCCCGCCTCGAGCATCGGCAACGCGTCATCGCGCCGGGCCCGCTGCTCCGCGTCGCGGATCAAGCGCAGCGCGTCCTCGGGGTTGGCCCGCGGCCCGCGATCGGCCGGCGGCGCCAGTGCCCGCGCGCTCGCCGGCGGCAGTTCGCGCAACGGCGGCAGTTGGCGTTCGCGATAGCCCGGCAGATCGCGCAGCGTCGGCACCACCGGCGGCGGCACTCGATCAAGCTCCAACCGATCCACCATCACCTGGATGCGGCCACGGATGATCCCGCGGCGTTCTGCCTCCTCTTGCCGTTGTTGCGCCCGGATGCCTTCGAACCGCGACCGTTCGACGCCGGCTTGCGTGACGACGAACACCGGCGTGCCCGTCTCCTTGCGGCGGACATAGGCACAGCGCAGCAGGCGCACGAGCAGGTAGGGCTCGATGTCGTCCTGCGGCAGGCCGGCATCCTGGCTGTCCACGATGCGGCCGAGCAAGGCGATCGTCTCGCGCCCGAGATGCGGCCGCCGGACTGCCAGATCCCCCATTTGATGACGACTCCGCTCACGCGGACTCGAAGATGACCCAGCGTCCGCCGTTACGGCCAGTAAATCACGCGCGACGCGCCGTTGCGGTAAACTGCTGCGACGCTTAGACGACGCGGGTTTGCGGAGACATCTCGATGCCGGATAACCAGAGTGTGATCGCCCGCCGCGATGGGCGGGCGGGGCGGATATTGCTGAACCGCCCGAAAGCGCTGAACGCGTTGGACCTCGACATGATCCGCACGCTGACCCGCGTGCTGGCCGAATGGCACGACGATCCGCAGGTGCATGTCATCGTCATCGAGGGCGCCGGCGATCGCGCCTTCTGCGCCGGCGGCGACATCCGCGCGTTGCGCGATGCCGAACTCAGCGGCGATCGGCCAGCGGCGGATGCGTTCTTTTCCGAAGAGTACGCGCTGAACCGCATGATCGCCACCTATCCGAAGCCGTATGTCGCGTTGATCGATGGCATCTGCATGGGCGGCGGCATCGGTGTGTCCGTGCATGCCCCGTATCGCGTGGCAACGGAGCATGCGATGTTCGCAATGCCGGAGACGGCAATCGGCTTCTTCCCCGATATCGGTGCGACGTTCTTCCTGCCGCGGTTGCCGGGCCGCATCGGGTTTTATCTGGGCCTGAGCGGCGCGCGCGTGCAGGGCGCCGACGCGGTGCATGCCGGCCTGGCGACGCAGTTCAGCCCGCGCGCGCAGCTTGCCGCATTGTCGCACGCGCTGGCTTCGGATGGTGCCGGCGCGTTGGCGGAGTTTGCCACGCCGCTGCCGTCGTTCTCACTGGCGGCCGAGCGTGCGGCGCTGAATCATTGCTTCGGTGCCGAGACGGTGGCCTCGATCGTGGCGCGGCTGGCGGCGGAGGACAGCGACTGGGCGAAGCGCACGCTGCAGATGTTGCGCGGCGTGTCGCCGTCGGCCCTGTGCTGGACTTTGGAGGCGCTGCATCGCGGGGAGAACCTGACGCTGCCGCGGGCGCTCGATGCCGAGTTCGCGCTGACCCACACGGCGATGCGTCATCCCGACTTCGCCGAGGGCGTGCGCGCCATGGTGGTGGACAAGGACCGCCAGCCGCGCTGGCAACCGGCGCGAATCGAGGATGTCGATCCGGCAACGATCGCAGCGATGTTCGGGTGAGCGAGGGCGGATCCCGGCCTTACTGAGAGCGCGGGACCTGAGAGCGCGGGCCCGGACGGTTGCGACCCTGGCACGTACGGCCGATGCGGGATAGGCTCCGGTGCGCATGACTGGAGCGGACTCCGAACGCTTGCGACCAGTTATTGCGAGCGTATCCACTGGCTAATCAATATCCGCCGCGTAACCTGCCGATATTCATCGTTGATTGCAGCCGTTGGCATCTGAGCATCGAGGATTGCCGAGCGGCACAGGACAATCTCAACCAACGGAGACGGCTGATACTTGTGCAATGGTCCGAAACCATGCCGGGCGATGCGTTCAAGCTGGTATACAAGGATGGCTATTACTACTACATCGGCGCGGACGATTATATCTCTCAGAAGAATTTTGCGCTCCTCGCGATCATCGAGGATGTGCAAGGGGTCGCTCCGTCCCCCCCGATCAGTACAACGATCCCCGTAGGAGCCCAATGACCGACCCGCCGCCGACTGATATCATGGCGCCGATCGATCGCCCCAGGCAATGACGCCGCGAAAGGGAGAATGGTATGCCCGCCTTCATCTGCACCACCTGCGGCACGCAATACCAAGAGCAATCGCAAGCGCCGGAAGGCTGCACGATCTGCCGGGAGGAAAGGCAATATGTGAATCCACTTGGCCAGAGCTGGACCACGCTCGCTGCCATGCGCCGCACCCACTTCAACGCCTTCCGCCAGCATGAGCCGGGTTTGATCGGCGTCGGCACCACACCAAACTTCGCCATTGCCCAGCGCGCCCTGCTGCTGCGCACCGAAGCCGGCAACATCCTGTGGGACTGCATCAGCTTCATCGACGACGCGACGGTGGAGATCGTGCGCGCGCTGGGTGGCCTCGCCGGGATCGCGATCTCGCATCCGCACTATTATTCCTCGATGGTGGAATGGAGCCGTGCCTTCGGCGACGCGCCGATCTGGCTGCATGCCGCGGACCGGCGCTGGGTGATGCGGCCGGACTCCGCCGTTGCGTTCTGGGACGGCGAGACGAAGGAACTCGCGCCCGGCGTCACGCTGATCCGCTGCGGCGGCCATTTCGCCGGCGGCACGGTTCTGCACTGGGCGCAAGGCTCGGGAGGCAACGGCGCGATGCTGTCGGGTGACATCGTGCAGGTCGGTCCCGACAAGAAGGTCAGCTTCATGCGCAGCTATCCCGACCTGATCCCGCTCGATGCCGGCACGGTGCAGCGCATCGCCGACATCCTGCGGCCGTGGCCATACGATCCGGTCTATGGCGCATGGTGGGACCGGGTGATAGTGACCGGGGGCAAGCAGGCGGTAGAGTTTTCAGTGCGCCGCTACATCGCCGCCGTCAGCCGGCCGCCGGTGGAAGATTGACCTGCCCGGCCCCGGCCGCTGCCAACCTGCGCTGCCAACCTGCGCTGCCAACATGCGGGGACAACATCGCGGTTGATTCGCGCCCATGTCGCTGGCAATTTGCACGCGATGGTTGCTGAACAACTCGCCAGGAGTACCATGCCGCGCGCTGAACCCTCCCAATCCGCAAGTGTGACGTGATGACTTCCACGCGGCAGGCCGTTCTGATCCTGGGCATGCACCGCAGCGGCACCTCTGCCCTGGCGGGGATCAGTTGCCTGCTTGGAGCAGGCGCTCCGGCCGGCATGATGGAAGCGGCTTTCGACAATCCCACCGGATTTTGGGAATCCCTGCCGATCACGGCGCTGAACGAGGCGATCTTCAGGTCGGCAGGCTGCGGCTGGTACAATTCCCTGACCTTCGATTCCACGGCCATCGATGCGGGATCGCGTGACGATCTGGCGGCCCATTGTGCCTCCGTGCTGACCGCTGAATATGGCAACGCCCCGTCGTTCGTGATGAAGGACCCGCGGTTTTCCGTGTTGCTGGACCTCTGGCTGCCGGTGTTTGCGGCGATGAACGTCAGGGTGGCCCCGGTTCTGGCGCTGCGGCATCCGACCGAGGTTACCTCGTCATTACGGCGCCGGGACAACATGCCGATCGAAGTCGCGGCGCCGATGTGGCTGCACTATTCGCTGCAGGCGGAGCGCCTGACCCGCGGCCGGCCGCGCGCGCTGCTCTCCTACGACCGGCTGTTGCGGGACTGGCGCGGCGCGCTGGCGCGCATCGCGGCGGAAACCGGCCTGATGTGGCCGGTGCCCTTGGACTCCGCCTCGGTGTCGATCGACGACTTCCTGCGGCCGCAAATGCGCCACCACCACGCCGCGCCATCCCGCATCGGCGTGTGGAAACCGCCGGTCGCGGACTGGATCGCCGAGACCTACAGCGCGCTCCGTGCCATCGAGGAGGGCGGCCGCGACGCGCCGCTGCGCCGCCTCGATCGCGTGCATGCGGAGTTCGCGTCCTGGCGCGCACGGGCGCCGCGCATCACGATGGAAATTGCCGCTGGCCGCGAGCCGCTGCCGGCAAGCGGGTGAGGTGCTGCGAGCGCCGGTGAGGCGATAGGCTATACCCTGCCGCGAAAAGATTGAGCCTGGCACCGGCACTTCTCGTCATGGCCGGGGTTGACCAGGCCATGGTGTCCTGTAGCAGTCCGCTCAATGCCCGGCTGGCAGCTCGGCGAGCTCGATCAGCACGTTGCCGGTGGCGGCCGGATCGATAAAAGCGATCCGTGATCCGCCATGACCAGGCCGCGGCGTCTCGTCGCGCAGCTTCACGCCCTTCTGCTTCAGCTCCGCGAGCGCGGCATCGATGTCATCGACTTCGAAGCAGATATGGAACAGTCCGGGGCCCTTCGCATCGATCCAGCGCGTGACGGCGGAATCGGGGCCGTTGCCTTGCAGCAGCTCCAGGTAGGTCTCCCCGATCGGCAGCATCGCCAGCCGCGTCGCCGGCCGTTCCTCTTCATATTCGAGTTCGATGCCGAAGGTATCGCGCAGCATCCTGGTCAACTCCGAAATCGAGTCCACCGCGATGGCGATGTGCTCCACGCGCTTGATCTTCATGGCCGCCCCCTCATGCCTGCCCCCTGATGCCTGACCCCTCTGGCCTGACCCCTCTGGCCTGCCCCCTCTGGCCTGCCCCCTCTGGCCTGCCCCCTCTGGCCGGCGTCACGCCGGCAACGGCATCATCGCATCGCAACGGCGCTGGGCAAACCCTCGCGCCGCCGCATAAGATCGGCCGACACACCCCAGCGCCGCCAAGAGCAAGGAGTCCCACGCATGCCCACCGCGCCCCCCATGACCGCCGGCGTCACCCAGCAAGGCAGCAGCGTGGAAGGCCTGGTCTGGAACATTCTCGGCCAGACCTACACGCCCCTCAGCCTCACCGAGAGCAATTTCTCCTGGCATGCGCTGCTGCCGCCGGGGACGTTCGTGCCGCCGCATATCCATCCGACGCAGGACGAGTTCATCTACATGCTGGAAGGCCGCTTCGACCTGCTGCTGGACGGGCAGGGTGCCAACGCCTCCGCCGGCGACCTGATCCACCTGCCGCGCGGCATTCCCCACGGGCTGTTCAATCACAGCGCGTCCAATATCACCTGCATCTTCTGGGTCTCTCCGACGCGTCGGCTGTGGGATTTGTTCCGCGCCATCGACAACGTGCCGGATCCCGCCGAAGTGGTGCGGCTTGCCGGTCTGCATGAGGTGAATTTCCTGCCGCCGCCGGGGTAGCAGCTGCTCCGACTTCGACAGATGGTGTTTACCACGGGCGCCATTGCGAGTTGACCGCGCGACTTGACCACGCGAGTTGATCACCAGCGGGTGGCCGACCCGAAAACGGGCGCCGCGATGACCCCCAGGGACGGGCGCCGGCAACCAACGGTTTCAATGCGGCAGCCATCCGCCGCGCAGTGCGCATCCCGCCAGTGCTGCCACTGCGACCGCGCCCAGTGCCACGCGCCGCAGCGACGCGCGGTTCCAATCGCGGATGCGGCGCTCGATTCCCAGCAGTTCGCCATGCGCCGCCGCGGCGCGCGCCAGCATGGCCAGGGCCGCGACCGGCAGCAGGTACGGATGCAGCAGCAGGCTGGCGGCGATTGCGACAGACAGTGCCACGCGCAGCACGCTGGTACCCCCGCGCAGGTCGCGCACCACCACCGCGGTCGCGGCGGCCGCAGCGAAAAGCTGCAACACGGAGTCGGCCGCAATCGGGCGCAACGCCAGCACCCAGGGGTTGGCGGTCAGCAATGTCGCAACACAGCCGCAGACGAACACGAGCAACAGGCCCAGGAAAGCGCCATGTCCCGCGCGTGCGTCAGGTCCCAGCACGCTGAATGCGGCAAGTCCTGTCGCCAGCATGCACGCACCCAGCACCCAGTTTGCCAGCGGCACGGTCCAGGGCAGCCATCGCGGCGGCGGCAACAGCGGACCCATGGCTGCACCGGTGGGCAGCAACCCCGCGGTTCCCGTATGCGCCCACCACAGGGCCGCCGGAGCCGCCAGCAGCAGGGCGCACGCTCCGCCCGCCAGCCAGGACCTCGCGGCCGGTGCGCCCTGACGCACCAGCGCCACCGAGGCGCCGGCCAGCGCGAACACCCCCCACAGCGCCACCTCCGGCTGCGCGTCGAAAACCACCCCCAGCAGGGCGATGCCCGCCCCCGGGGATCCGTCCAGCAGCAGGGCCAGCGACAGCGTCAGCAACGCAATCGCGGCCTGCGTTGCGGTGAAGGCCCCGCCGACGGACGCCACACCCGACAGCAGGGCCGGCGTGCCGACCAGCCATATCAGCCCGATCAGCAGCGCGCCCGCTGCCAACCCGCCCGCGTCCGTCGCGGCGAGCCCCGCGGCGATGCGCAGCAGGGCGAAGCAGCCGCCGAACACGGCCAGGTCCTGCCGAGGAGGAATACGGGCCAGAGGAGGAATACGGGGGCGGCGTTCGCCTCGATCGCAACCAGATGTGCCAGCGGCGATGACAGACCTTCCGGGACCATCACCACGCCGCCCGCCAGCCAGGGATCAGCCGCGAGGCCGGCACCAACTCGGCCGGTTGCCAGCAGCAGGAGCGTGGCCGCGGATGCCGCCACCCACAGCGCCGCCGACCGCGTTTGCACCATATCTGCGGCAGCCCGGCGTGCTGCGTCCGCCGCCGCCACGTCCCAGCCATGCGCCGGGGCGCGCACCACCGCCATGACGTCATCTCCTCCCGAAAGCGTGTGTTGTGTCCTGTTAATTTTGCCATGCCCCGGGCAGCCGCCGGCTCACGATGACGCGCAGATCGCTACGCTCTCGCGATGGTGTTGGCTGGGGACGAACCCCGCCCGCATGGATGTCCCGCACGGATGTCACGCGCAAGGCCAAACGACAGGCTTGCGATGACCGGCGCGACAGGACAGCCTCCGCCCATGGCGCTGGATGAAATGGTCGATGGCAAAGGCGGGCTCCGTCCCCACTGGCGGAACCTGCTTGGCGTGCTGACGGGGCTGGGCCGCCCCACCCTGGTCGAGCGCGCCCAACGCCTGGAGCGCATCGCCACCGAGGAAGGCGTCTCCGCCTTGCTCCCCGGCGCGCCGCCGGACCCCTGGCGGTTCGACCCCATCCCGGTGCTGCTGCCGCAGGCCGAGTTCGCCCGCCTCGCGGCCGGGTTGGCGCAACGGGCGCGACTGCTGGATGCGGTGCTGGCGGACGTTTATGGCCCGCAGCGTCTGCTGGCCGAGGGCGTGTTGCCACCGGCGCTGGTCTACGCCAATCCCGGCTTCCTGCGCCCCTGCCACACCACGCGAGGTGATGACCTACCCGGGAACGATGCGTCCCGATGCGCTGCCTCAGGCGGCAACGCGCCGCCCGAGCCAACCGACGGTCTGCTTCAGTTTTATGCCGCCGACCTCGTGCGCGGGCCGGACGGGGAATGGCGCGTGCTGGCCGACCGCACCGGCTGTCCCAACGGCCTGGCACATGCGCTGGAGAACCGCCGCCGCCTCGGCCGCATCTTGCCGGAAATGTTCTCCGCCCAGCTCATCTCTCCGCTGCAGCATTTCGCCGAGCTGTGGCAGGACGCGCTGCACCGCCTGGTGCCGCACGCCGACGGCGATCCCGGCGGCGTTGCCCTGCTGACGCCGGGCCATGGCGATTCAGACTGGTTCGGACACGTGCTGCTGGCGCGCGAACTGTCCTGCGCACTGGTCGAAGGCGGCGATCTGACCGTGCGCGGCGGCCGTCTTTTCTTGAAGACCCTGCGCGGCCTGCAGCCGATCGGTGTGCTGCTGCGCGGCGAGTCAGGCAATCGCATCGATCCGCTGGAACTTGCGCCCGATGCCGCGGGTGTCCCAGGTTTGTTGGAAACGGCGCGCGCCGGCGGTGTGCGCATCGTCAACCACCCCGGCACCGGCTTTGCCGAAGCCCCGGCTCTGGCGGGCTTTCTTCCCGCGCTGGCCCGGCACGTGCTCCAGGAGGACTTGAAGCTGCCGGGGGTGGAGACCTACTGGTTGAACGATCCCGCGATGCGCGACGCGGTGCTGCGCGATCCGGACGCATGGCTGGTTTGCTCGGCGCTCGACGGAGCAGCGCCGCCGCTGGGATCGGGGATGGCGCCGGAGCAAGCGCGACAGGGGCTGCTGAAATCGCTCACCGCCGCGCCCGAGAAATTCGTGGCCCGCCGGCCGGTGTCGCCTTCCGCCGCGCCCTGCCTCGACGGCGGCCAGCTCGTGCCGCGTCCGCTGGTCGTCCGGCTGTTCCTGGCACAGGTGGATGGTGCGTGGCACGCCATGCCGGGCGGCCTCGGCTGCGCCCTGCCCGACGGCGACGCGGCCTGGCCGCTCGCCGTGTCCGGCCTGGCGAAGGACATCTGGGTGTTGGCACAGGACCCGATGGACATCGCCGGCCCGCCGGCGCAGCGCTCCCCCGCCATGGCGATCCGCCGCACTGCCGGCGACCTGCCCAGCCGGGCGGCGGACAATTTCTTCTGGCTCGGCCGCTACCTTGAACGGCTGGAAGGCGCCGCGCGCCTGCTGCGCGCTTCCTTGACCCGGCTGGCACGCCCGTCCCTGGCACCGCACGAGATGGCCGAACTGCAGGTGTTGACCGCCTGCCTCACCCAGGCCGGCGTGCTGAACGCGGAGACCATCTCCGGCGTCAGCCCCCAGCGCCTGGCCGAGGCGCTGCTGCGCGCCGCCGCCCCCTGGGGTGCAATTCATGCCATGATCGGCCGGGTATCGCGCATGACCGGCCTGCTGCGCGACCGCGTCACCGGCGAGACCCATGCGATGATCGCCGGCGGCCTGCATGAGCTGGAGGACGCGCTGGAGACCATCCGCCCCCGCGAGGACGGCAAGCAAGTGGATGGCGCTGCCTCGGTCTTGTTCCGTGTGCTGGCGTTCTCCGCCACCGTCGCGGGCCTCGCGGCGGAGAACATGGTGCAGGGCGGTGGCCGGTTGTTCCTGGACCTGGGGCGGCGGGTGGAACGCGCCCAGGCGGTGGCCGATGAACTCGCATGCGCTCTGGAGCTGCCCGGCGCGGATACCCAGCCCGCCCGGGTGGAGCACGGACTGCGGCTGGCGCTGGAGCTGTGCGAACTCGGTGATCACCTACCGCAGCCGCTACGCCGGCCTGCTGCAGCCCGCGCCGGCATTGGACCTGATGCTGGCGGACGAGGGTAACCCGCGCGGCCTGGCGTTCCAGCTCGTCACCGCCGCCAGCCTGCTGCAGCAGATTGCCGGATCGCAGGACGCGGCCCTGGCCGGCCTTGCCGCGTCCCTGCGGCAGGAGGCGGAGGCGATGGTGCAGACCGTTGCCGCCGCCGCCGACCAGGCCCGCGCCGCGACCCTGCTGCCGCCGCGGCTGCGTGCCCTGCGCGATTCGGTGGCCGAACTGTCGGACCGGCTGTCGCGGCGGTATTTTGCCCTGCTGCCCACGGCGCGCAGCGTCGGCGTTGAAGCGGGGGCGCCGGCCCTGCTGGGGGCGGCGTGAGGGCGCGGACGCCGGTAGGGTGAGAGCGTTGAGAGCAACGGTAAGCGTGAGAGCAACCGTAAGAGTAAGGGCGAGCGTGAGAGCAGGGGCAAGCGCGAGAGTAAGGGCGAGCGTGAGAGCAAGGGCGAGCGTAATAACAAGAACACCCCCTCCCTCAAGGGGGCCTCAAGGGGAGGGGGTGTTCTTACTCGTCTCGCCGAGCCGCGCCACGCCTCCGGCACCAGGTCGGCCCGCCCGCCCGCCTTGCGGCAGGCCGTCATGATCTACCGCGTCCGCCACGTCACCACGTACGAGTACCAAACTCCGGTCGCGCTCAGCGCCCACCTTGCGCATCTGCTGCCACGCGGGCTGCCGTTCCAGCGCGTGCTGTCGGCGCGGCTGACCGCCGTGCCGGCGGCATCCTGGCGGCGCGACCGCGTGGACCATTTCGGCAACGCCGTCACCTGGCTGTTCCTGGACACGGCGCACCCCGCCCTCGCGGTCACCAGCGAGGCGATGGTGGATGTGCGCTTCCCCGATCCGCCTCCGCCCGAGGCAACGCTGCCCTGGGAATCGGTGGCCGCGGCTGCCCGTCGCAGCGGGACCGGCGCCTGGCAAGCAGCGGAATTCCTGTTCGACAGCCCGCTCGCGGCTGGCGACGCGGAAGCCGCAGCCTACGCTGCTCCCAGCTTTCCCGCCGCCCGCCCGCTGCTGTCCGCGCTGCTGGAACTGAACGAACGCATCCGTCGCGACTTCACCTTCCGCCCCGGCGTCACCACCACCTCCACCACCATCCACGAGGTGATCGGTCGGCGGGAAGGCGTCTGCCAGGACTTCGCCCACCTGATGATCGGCGCCTTGCGCGGACTGGGGCTGCCGGCGCGGTACGTCTCCGGCTACATTCGCACCCACGCACCGGTCGGCCGGGCCCGCCGGTTGGGCGCCGACCAATCGCACGCCTGGGTGGGATGCTGGCTGGGGCCGCAGCATGGCTGGGTGGACCTGGACCCCACCAACGGCCTGGTGGTGAAGGAAGAGCATGTGGTGCTGGGCTGGGGCCGCGACTTCCGCGACGTGACGCCGCTGCGCGGGGTGATCCTGGGTGGGCCGGAACATGAACTGTCGGTGCGCGTCGAATTGGAACCGCAGGCGGCGGGAACCTGAACCCGGCCCCGGCTGTCATTGCGGGGCACAAATTGCAAAGGCTCCCCATGACCATCCTGAAACTCGTCCATCGCACGCAGTACCGCTATGCGAACCAGGTTACCTTCGGCGACCACCGCATGATGATGCGGCCGCGCGACAGCCATGACCTTCGCCTGATCGACACTGGCCTGACGATATCGCCTGACGCGACGGTGCGCTGGATGCACGACGTGTTCGGCAATTCCGTCGCGGTGGCGCACTTCTCCGAACCAGGCGCCGAGCTGCTGGTGGAATCGTGCTTCCGCTTCGAGCACTATCCGCTGCCGGGTGACGAAGTGGCGCTGGAGGGATACGCGCAGCACTATCCGTTCAGCTACGACGCGGAGGATATTCCCGATCTCGGCCGCACGGTGGAACGCCACTACCCGGACCCGGAGCACAAGATCGACCGCTGGGCGCGCGCTTTCGCCGAAGCAACGCCGGACCACGCCACCATGCCGATGCTCATGGCGATGACAGAGGCGATCAAACAGCAGTTCGACTATAATCCTCGCGACGAGATGGGTACGCAGGATCCGCTGATAACTTTGGACAGCACCACCGGCACCTGTCGCGACTACGCCCTGTTCTTGATGGAGGCGGCACGCAGCCTCGGCTTCGCTGCCCGCTTCGTCTCGGGTTACCTGTATGACGAAAGCCTGATCGGCGGCAGCACGACCGACGTGGTGGGCGGCGGCGCGACGCATGCCTGGGTGGAAATCTATCTGCCCGGCGCCGGCTGGGTGGAATTCGATCCGACCAACGCTCTGGTCGGCGGCCGCAACCTGATCCGTGTCGCAGTGACGCGCGATCCGAAGCAGGCCATCCCGCTGGCCGGCAGCTTCACCGGCAGGACCGGCGACTACCTGGGGATGGAGGTGTCGGTGGAGATCACGGCGGAGTGAAGCCAAGTCAGTGCGCCAACTCTGGCGGAGTGCTCACCGGAGCCTTTCCATCGCGAGTTGACCGCCGGCCTGGCGACCGATCCGCCGTGAATGAAACGGCGACCGGAGCAGAAGGCTTCCCCACTCCCGTTGTGTTGGGGGAGGGGTCGAACGGAAGGCGTGTTTTGCCGTTCTCCCTGGCCCCTCCCACAAGGGGAGGCAGTTTCTGTTTCTTGCCAGCGCAGTGCAGCGAAGCAATCTCCCGGAGAGTATGCACGTCACTCGCGGGAGATTGCTTCGCTCGGCTCGCAATGACAGTCTCGCTCCACCGCTTGGCAACGACACTGGCCCCATCCCATGCCCGACCTGATCCTGCTCGGCGACGTCAACCTGATGAACGTGGACGATCCCACGGTGCCGTTCGCACGTGTGCGCGACACGTTCCGTGAAGCCGACCTTGTATTCGCCAATCTGGAATGCTGCCTGTATCAGCCGCCGCAGGCACATTCCTTTCATAACGAAGGCTTCTTCGCCGATCCGGCCATCGGCGGCCAGACCTTGCAGCATGCCGGCATCGCGGCCGTCGGCGTCGCCAACAACGTCAACTATGGCGAGGCCGCAATCCTTGCCTCGGTCGCGCGGTTGGATGCGATCGGCCTGCCGCACACCGGCGCGGGCTGCGATCTGGCCGCGGCGCGGGCCGCCGCCATTGTGCAGCGTGGCGGCCTGCGCTGGGGCTTTCTGCAGCGCAGTTCAGTGTATTGGCCGACCAACCACGAAGCAGGGCCGCACGATCCCGGCATCGCGGTGATCCGAGGCCACACCGCGTATCAGGTGCCGATGCACAAGATCAGGCCCGAGATTCCGCCGATGAACCGCCCGGGCATTCCGCCGGTGATCGTCACCTGGGCCGATGCTGCCTATCTGCGGGCCTTCACCGAGGATATCGCCGCACTGCGTGCCCGGGCCGACGTGGTGGTGGCATCGTGCCACTGGGGTCTGCACAAGGAAGTGCTGGCCTACATGCGCGAGATCGCCCATGCCGCGATCGACGCCGGCGCCGATGTCGTGATCGGGCACGGTCCACATTATTCGCTGGCTGTGGAGGTATATCGGGGCAAGCCGATCTTCTACGGGCTGGGCAGCTTTTCTTTCCACACCGGCCACGGCGGGCGCCGGCACGGCGACTGGATCGGCATGATGGCGACCGCGACATTCGCCGGCGCGCAACTCACGGACGCGCGCTTTCGCTTCGTGCGGCACAACGACCGCAACGAAACGGTGCCGTGCAAGCTGGCGGCGGAGCAAGCAGAGCTGGCGGATATCGCGGAGCAGAGCGCGGCGTTTGAAACGCGGCTGACGTCCCGCGGCGATGATGTCCGCGTGGAGCTGATGTGATTGTTTGGAGCGTCGTTGCGAGCGCAGCGAAGCAATCTCCCGCGAGTAACGCGCGTCCTCTCCGGGAGATCGCTTCGCTCGCGATAACAGGCGAGCCAGCGGCGCAATGACCGATGAACCGACGGCGCGATGGCTGGCTCGTTCGCTGCATCGAAGCGTTGGGACTACGACATCGGCACCGGACCGGGTCGGACAATCCGCTATCGGCTCAACGCGTAGAGCTTGGTCGGCGGAATTTTGCCGGCGGCGTCCAGCATGTCGGGCAGGGTGCGGTGCGTGGCGTGGCACAGGCTCACGTCCAGGTAGGGGGCCGGATCGATCGCGTGGCCGCCGACGAGCATGGCGAAAAACAGGTGCATGCCGTACGTCACCCCGCTGTGCCCGACCACACCGAGCTTCTCGCCGCGGGTGACGATGCGCTGTCCATCCGCGATCGCCGGCGCGACCATGCCGAAATGGCTGTAGACGCCGACGAAGCCGGGATGCTGCACCAGCATCTGCAATCCGCCCGGGCCGTGCCGCTCCACGCGGATCACCACCCCGGGGGCGACGGCTCGGACCGGCGCGCCGGCCGGCGCCGGCAGGTCGATGCCGTTATGGAACGTACCCGCCAGCGGCCGCGCCGGCAGAATTCGCGTCCCGAACGGCGAGGAAATGCAGGCGGGCGTGACCGGGGCCGCCAGTCGCGCAAGGCCCAGGGGACGCGCAGCGGCGGAATGTGGGATCAGCAACAGCAAAGATAAAGCACCCGCCACAACAGCGGAAAACGAAACGGCACCGGAGTAAAGGCAAGGTTTTTTCACGGCTCTTGTTCCCTGGCCATCGTCAGGCAACGGATCAGGCAAGGGAGCCGGGATGTCTATTCAGAACCGTGTGCCGGTCAGTCCGACGGCATGACAACTCGGTGAATGCCGGCCGCTCGTCTCTCGGTTGCAGAAGTTCGACCACGGAAAGGACACATCCTCGTGCAAGCAGGCGCGACTTCATGCACCCTCCGGGGGAGAGCCCGACCTGGGCCGGGCGCGGCAGGCCTTGCATCGGGACGCCAAGGAGAACGCGGCATGCACGCACTGGTCGTAGGCGGGGGAATCGGCGGATTGGCGACCGCGCTGTCGCTGCATGCGGCGGGTATCGGCTGCACCGTTTTCGAGCAAGTGCGGGAGCTGCGCGAGCTTGGTGTCGGCATCAACACCCTGCCGCATGCGATCAAGGAACTGGCGGCGCTCGGGCTGCTGCCGGCGCTCGACCGGGCCGGCATCCGCACGCGCGAGTTGATCTATGCGAATCGCTTCGGCCAGGTGGTGTGGCGCGAGCTGCGCGGCACCGATGCCGGATTCGACACGCCGCAGTTCTCGATTCATCGCGGCAAGCTGCACACGGTATTGCTGGACGCCGTGCATGAGCGGCTGGGTGCCGACGCCGTGCGCAGCGGCTGCCGCCTGGTTTCGTTCAAAGAGCAAGCAGACCGGATCGAGGTACTGTGCGAGCAACGCGACGCTGGCGACACGTTCATCGCCGAGGGCGACGTGCTCGTCGGCGCGGACGGCATCCATTCCACACTGCGCGGCATCTTCTATCCGCATGAGGGCGCCCCGGTCTGGAACGGCACCATGCTGTGGCGCGGCGCGGCGGACTGGCCGGTGCATGTCGATGGCCGCACCATGGTGATCTCGGGCGGCATGGCGGCGAAGTTCGTGTTCTATCCGATCCATTTCGATCCGGCGGCGCCGCACCGGCGGCTGACCAACTGGGCCGTGATGGCAAAGATCGCCGATCCGGCTGGCGCGCCGCCGCCGCGGCGGGAGGATTGGAACCGTCCCGGTGAATGGAATGAGATCGAGCCATTCATGCGCGACCGTTTCCGGCTGGACTGGATCGATCCTCTGGCCCTGATCGCGGCGTCCGGCACGTTCTACGAATACCCGCTCTGCGACCGCGACCCGCTGCCGCGGTGGTCGTTCGGGCGGACGACGCTGCTCGGCGACGCGGCGCATCCGATGTATCCGGTGGGTTCCAACGGTGCCAGCCAGGCGGTGCTGGATGCATGCTCGCTGGCGCGGCATCTGGCCAGCGGCGCGTCGGTGCCGGACGCATTGGCCGCCTATGATATCGAGCGGCGGCCGATGACCGCGGAGATCGTGCTGAACAACCGCAAGGGCGGCCCCGAACGCGTGATCGACGTGTTGGAGGAGCGCGCGCCGGACGGCTTCACCGACGTGGACGCGGTGGCGACGCATGCGGAACGCGAGGCGATCGTCCGCGGCTATGCGTCGATCGCCGGCTTCGCAAGGGAGCAGGTGAACAAGCGGTAGGACGACAGGGCTGGAAACGCGAAGCCGTCGGTCATTGCGAGATGTGCACCGGCGCGAGATGAACCACCGGCCTGGCGACCGACCCGCCGTCAATGACACGGCGATCCGAGGGGGAAAGGACAGGACACCCTGTCCCCTTGAGGGAGGGGTGCGTGCACGCACCCCTCCCTCAAGGGGAGGGGAGTTTCTTTGCATGCTTATTGCCTGCCCGCCAAGCCAAGTCCGGGCATGGCGTGGCGGGGGATGACACAATGCGCATCATTCATCGCGAATGACGCGTACGTCGCCCGGGTGAGGCGTGCCGCTGGCTGGCGCTCCCGGCGGCAGCCTGGCGGTTGCCGAGGCTCGTCGTGGCAGGCCGTGCCGATGATTTGCTACGCAGCCATCCTTGCAGGGGATTTCGATCCGCCCGGGTCGGCTTCCGATGCCGCACCGTTCTCCGCGTCCTCTGCCGCCGACCCAACCAGGGACGCGAGCAGTTTCCGGTTCGCTTCCATCAGGTGACGCGATTCCTGTGCGTAGTCGTCGAACGCCTCGCGCATCCACTGCGTTTCCGCATCAATGATCTCGGGCATCCGGTAGCAGCCCGCGATACGGTGAAAGGCGAGCGCATTATGGCTCATCCGCTCGCCGACAAAACGCGAGATTTCGTTGTTCCACTGCGTCAGCGATCGCACGATCGACTCGCCCTGATCCCAGACCTGTCGGAATGCAGCGCTCACTTGATCCATCGACGCGGGATCGTGTGTCTTCGTCTGTTGCGTCTCGCCCATGGCGTGGTCTCCTTGATCTACCGTGCGTTGTATGCTTGCGAAGACACTCCCCTTCGCATTGAAGGGTCAAGCATACATCAATCACGTTTGAATGATAACGGAAACGTTCCAATTCCATCGCGTTCAAATCAGTGGCTTGGCAACTGATTCCGCCATGCGGGTTGAAACACCGGCCGCATCATGATCCGGCCTTCGCCGGCCGCGCCCGCGACTGCCGCGCGAACGGCACCAGCATCGCGCTGAACGATAGTGTAACGATCGCTATCCAGAACAGTACAAGCAGCACGCTGCGTCCGCCGAAATACTCCAGCAGAACGGCACCGGCCGCGGGGCCCGCCGCCTGGCCCAGCAGCATCGGAAACGCCAACCGGCCGATGAGGCTGGGGTAACCCACCGGCCCGAACAGGGCGAGCGGCAACGTCCCACGCACGATCGAGCGCAACCCGATCCCCCCGCCATACACCACCAGTCCGAGCAAGACCGCCTCGTGACGTATCAACAACAAGCCCAGGCCGATAGAAACGAATACCGCGGAGAGCAGGCCCTCCCATACCGGGTGGGTGCGCTGCCCGGCCAGCAGGTCGATCAGCCGCGCGCCGACCTGGCACGGCCCGACCACCGCGCCAAATGCCACCGCAGTCGCCAGCGGCACGCCGCGTTGCTGCAGGACGGCCAGCAGTTGCACCGACATCACCGCCGCGATGACGGAGGAGAGCGTCATGGTGAACGCCACCAAAAAGAACAACAGGTGATGGCGGGCGTCGCGTCCGGCCGCGGGGGACGGGCCGAGCGACGCGCCTGCCCCATGCTCCCCTGCCACACGCTCCCCCGCCCGGTGCTCCCCTGCCTCACGTGTGCGACGGTTGCGAAACAGACCCGCAGGGCGGCGAGGCGAGGCTGCGCCCGCGTGCCCGGCCGGGGCCTCTGCCGGCAGTCCGAAGCGGTACAGGGGCAGGACCAGCCCAAGGTTCACCACCGCATAGGCGAGGCAGGTGCCGCGCCAGCCGAAATACCCCAGCAGCAGCGCGCTGAGCGGCCAGCACACGGTGCTGGCGAAGCCTCCGATCAGGGTCAGCGAGGTAATGATCGCCCGTGCCCCCGTGCCGTACAGCCGCCCGAGCGTGGCGAAGGCCGGATCGTAGAGCCCGGCGCCCATCGCCGCGCCCAGCACCAGCCAGCCGAGGGTGAACACCGCCAGGCTCGGCGCGGCAGCCAGGATGGCGAGGCCGGCCGCCATCAGCACCGCGCTGCCCATCAGGACGGGACGGCCTCCATGGCGCTCGATCAGGTTGCCCACCTTGGGCGACACCAGCCCGGACACCAGCAGCCCGAGCGAGAGCGCACCGATCACCCAGGCAAGCGGCCAGCCGGTTTGATCGGCGATCGGCTTGGCCAGCACCGCGGGAAGGTAATAGGACGACCCCCACACCAGCACCTGGCCGATGCCCAGCACCACGACGACGGTGCGGCGGGACGGCGGTTCCGGCGAGACCGCGGCCATCGGTGCAGCGCGGTCGGACCGCTCCGGCGTGGGCTCAGCCATCGGCGCAGCCGTGGCGCACATGATGCGCGTTGATCGCCGCCACTGCGCTCAGGCCGTCTATCGCCGGGCGGTTAGCGAATGTGGCAGGCGGGGCGATGGGAGACGGGCCGATGGGAGGCGCAGTCATTGTTGCTGTTTCATGACGCGGTGCAGGCTGGCACCGTTGCGCGCGAACCCAAAGAATATTTTTGCAATGCGCGGCATTAGCATAAGTTTCGCCTATGCACGCGCCCACCTTCCGACAATTGCAGAGCTTCATCGCCGCCGTGGAGACCGGCAGCCTGTCGGCCGCCGCGCGGAGCTTGCAGATCACCCAGCCGGCCGCCAGTCAGCAGGTGAAGGAGCTGGAGCGCGCCCTGGCGGCTCGGCTGCTGCAGCGCGGTTCCGGTCGCGTGCGCCCCACCGCAGCCGGCGAGGCCGTCCTGGCCCGGGCACGGCGGGTGCGCGCGGCGATGGACGATCTGCTGGCTGCGGCCGTGGCGTTTCAGGGCGCGACGTCGGCCGCCTGCGCCTGGGCACCGGGGCCACGGCCTGCATCTATCTGTTGCCTCCGATCCTGGCGCGGATGAAGCAACGTATGCCCGGACTGGAGATCATCATCGCCACCGGCAACACCTCCGAGATGCTGCAACGTGTGCTATCCGGCGTCCTGGACCTCGCGCTGATCACCCTGGCGGGACGGCTGGACCGCGCGCTGGAGGCGCGGCTGCTGCTGGCGGAGCCTCTGGTCGCTTATGGACCGGCGGCGATGCTGCCGGCGGGCGAAGCGTTGCGCGCGGCGGAGCTCGCGGCCCTGCCGCTGATCCTGTACGAAAGCGGCGGGGCGACTCGTGGGGTGGTGGACGCGTGGTTCCGCCGCGCCGGGCTGATGCCGCGGCCGATCATGGAACTGGGCAGCGTCGAGGCGATCAGGATCCTGGTGGAGAGCGGCCTGGGCGCCACGATCTTGCCATCTCGCGCGCTGCCGGTCCCGGGGGCCGGCATGGCGGTGCGGCCGCTACATCCCGCTGCCGCACGGTCACTGGCAGTGGTGTTGCGCAAGGACAAGGTTCGGGATCGCGGCCTTCGAGTGTGCCTGGACGAACTGCTGGCCCCCGATGTCGGGTAGGGGAGCGTCGCACATGCGCTGCGTGGGACCCGTAGAAAGCGCCAGGGGCTCTGCCCCTGAACCCCGCCAGGAGGCTTTGCCCCCTGGACCCCCAGCAAAGGCGGAGCCTTTGCAATCCATCTGTTTGGCTGGGTGGAGGGGTGGGGGAATGGCGGGTGAGAGCGGCATCGCCACGATGGCGATGCCGCTCTCACCCGCCATTCCCCCACCCCTCCACCCAGCCAAGTAAAGGGTTCCAAGGGCTCGCCCTTGGCGGGGTTCCAAGGGGCAGAGCCCCTTGGTCGGGGGCTCGGGGGCAAAGCCCCCGACGCTTCTGCGCTCACTTGCACCCGGCCCGCTGCCCCACCGTGACGGCTGCCTGGCGGATTTCCGCCGCCTGATGCGGGAACTCCGTGCGCAGCTTGCTCAGTGTGTCGCACGCGGCGCGTTTCTCATTGATTCCCGACAGCGAATACGCCAGTCCGATCAGCGCCTCCGGCGCGTGAGCGCCCTTCCGGTTGCGGTTATACGTATCGTCGTAGGCGATCGCCGACTGTGCGAACTGCCGCTGGCCGGCCAGCGCCTCGGCGAGCAGGTATTGTGCGTCATAGGCACGGGGCGAAGTGCGGAAACGGCTCAGCACCTGCCGTGCCGACGCTTCCGCCGCCGGATAGTCGCGGCGTGCCAGCGCGAGTTCTCCGTCCCGCAGGGCCAGCTCAGGCGTCCGCGCAACGGCCGGCGGAGTACCGGGTGCCTGTGCGGCACCCAGCGCGGCCGAGCGCGGGCTCAGGGATTGGTTAGGGGGCGCACCTTGCGCGAAGCCCGGTGTCGGACCTGCTGGCGGCGGCGCCTCACCCGTGGCACCGGAGGGTGCCTGACCGCCGTTCTGCATCTGGAACGCAAGGTCGCCGATACGTTTGTTCAGGTCGGCGTTCTGCTGGGTCATCTGGTTCTGCAGTTGGTCCACCCGGCCGCGCAGATCGCGCACCTGGCTCTCCAGCGACTGCACCTGGGTCAGCAACTGCGGCACCAGGTCGTTGCCGCCGCCCTGCGACGGCGGAGAGCCGGACTGGCCCAGATATGAACCGCCGCCACCCTGCCCGATCTGCTGCCGCAGCGCCTGCACCTGCTGTTGCAGCTCGTAAATCTGGTTGCGGAGCTCGATGGCCTCGCGGCTCGTCTGCGCCGCCGCCGGCCAGCTCGACAGCAGCAGGCCGGCGAGGGCCAGGGTCCAGATCGGCAGCAAGCGCATACGCGTCTCCCTCATAGGCGGCCCGCGGAGCGGACCTCAGACATGCCAAACCGGCGGTCATCGGCCGCCGGTTCCAGCATGCCAGGAAGGCCGGCTTCTCGGGAAGCCGGAGGCGCGTCCAGAAACGAACGTCATCCGCGGCGCCACTGGAACCTTATACGGTGGCCACCCACTACTTCCTCCCGGGGGGCGCGCTCAGAGGCGCGCTCACTTCACCGACGTGATCGCGTTGCGGTTCTGCGCCCAGGCCTGCTCGTTGTCGCCCATCGCCGTCGGGCGGTCCTTGCCGTAGCTGATCGTGGTGATGCGCGACCTGGAGACGCCCTTGGCCTCGAGGTAGTTGGCCGCCGCATTCGCGCGGCGCGAGCCGAGCGCCAGATTGTACTCTTCGGTGCCGCGGTCGTCGCAGTTGCCGGCCACCTGCACCATCACGCTGGCGTATTTCGCCATCCAGGCCGCCTGCCGGTCCAGCGTGCCGCGGGCATCCGGCTTCAGGTTGGACATGTTGAAATCGAAGAACACCCGGTCGCCGACGTTGGCGACGAGGTCCTCCTCGCTGCCGGGCACCGGGCCGGAGGTCACCGCCGCGCCCGTTCCCGTCTGGGCGGTTTTCGTCTGTTGCGCACACGCCGCCACCAGGGCGACGGCCGCGAAGGCGCCGAGCATTTTGATGTTCATCAGGTTTCGTCCCTGGCAGAGGGGTGTAGGCAAGGGGTGTAGGCAAGGGGTGTAGGCGGATGATAGGCACGTCTTGGCGCGTAACGGTAATCCGTTCCGTGAGCGCCTGCGATTATCTTGCAAGCTGCGAACCGGTCAAGTTCAGGAGACCTAACGAAACAGTATGGCTTGCATGCCACTATCCGGTGTCGCATATGCGCCACAGGGTGGCGGGCGTAATTGGCTGACGACGACTGGCTCCGCGGGGATTTTGCCTTGCCGCGGCAGGACGCGTTATGCTCGTGCCATGCACCGCCGGATGACTACCTATGCCTGAAACGCATCGCGGACGAGTCCTGATCATTGGGGCCGGTCCCGCCGGCTATACCGCCGCCATCTACGCCGCGCGCGCCAACCTGCAGCCGATCCTGATCGCCGGGCTGGAGCCGGGCGGGCAGCTGACCATCACTACCGACGTCGAGAATTATCCCGGTTTCGCCGACGTAATCCAGGGTCCATGGCTGATGGAGCAGATGGCTGCCCAGGCCGAGCATGTGGGCACCCGGATCGAACCGGACGTGATCGTGGAGGCGGACTTCTCGGCTCGTCCGTTCCGCTGCCGCGGCAACTCCGGCGAGCATTACCTGGCGGACGCGGTGATCCTGGCCACCGGGGCGCAGGCGCGCTGGCTCGGCCTTGAGTCGGAGCAGCGGCTGCAGGGGCGCGGCGTGTCGGCCTGTGCCACCTGCGACGGGTTCTTCTACCGCGGCAAGCGCGTGGCCGTGGTGGGCGGCGGCAACACCGCCGTGGAGGAAGTCGCTGTACCTGACCCACCATGCCGACCATGTGACTCTGATCCACCGCCGCGACGCGCTGCGAGCGGAAAAGATCCTGCAGGCGCGGCTGTTCTCCAACCCGAAGATCGACGTGGTGTGGAACCGTGTGGTGGAGGAGATCCTGGGGGGCGGATCGCCGGAGACGGTGGAAGCGGTGAAGCTGCGCGACGTGCAAACCGGCTCGGTTACGGCGTTGCCGGTGGACGGCGTGTTCGTCGCCATTGGTCACACCCCGAACACGGCGATCTTCGCCGGCCAGGTGGCGATGGATGCCGACGGCTACATCGTGACGGTGCCGGGCAGCACACGGACGTCGACGCCGGGCGTGTTCGCGGCAGGGGATGTGCAGGACAAGGTGTTCCGCCAGGCGGTGACGGCGGCGGGAACCGGTTGCATGGCGGCGCTGGAGGCGGAGAAGTTCCTGGCCGAAGAAGTCGCCACCCCCGCGGGAGAGGCAAGAATGGCAGCGGATTGAGGGCGAGCTTGGCCGAACGGCGCATTTGGCACGGCTGCGAATTAGCCACTACAGACCCGTATCGGATCGTTTAGCATTGGCGGTTGCGGTCCGCCGAATGGCACCGCGAGACAGAGTCCGGCACGGCAACCGAGCCGCGCAGACGGGAAAGATAGAGTCCGGCGCGGCAACCGAGCCGCGCAGACGGGAGAGACAAACGGAGAGGCACGAGCGGATGGACTGGGACAAGCTGCGGGTATTCCATGCGGTGGCCGAAGCCGGCAGCTTCACCCATGCCGGCGACACGCTGAACCTGAGCCAGTCCGCCGTGTCGCGGCAGATCTCCGCGTTGGAAGAAGCCCTGCAGGTTCCCCTGTTCCATCGCCACGCCCGCGGCCTGATCCTGACCGAGCAAGGCGAGGCGTTGAACCGGACAGTGCGCGAGGTATTCGCCAAGCTGGCGATCACCGAGGCGCTGTTGACCGAAAGCCGCGAGAAGCCCGCCGGCCGGTTGAAGGTGACCACCACCGTCAGCTTCGGCGCCTATTGGTTGGCGCGGCGGCTGCAGGCGTTCCTGGAAGCCTATCCGGACGTGTCGATCACCCTGCTGCTGGACGATGCCGACCTGGACCTGGCAATGCGCGAGGCGGACGTGGCGATCCGCATGCACCCGCCGAAGCAGCCCGACCTGGTGCAGCGCCACCTGATGACGATCGAGTGGCAGATCTATGCCTCGCCCGAATACCTGAAGAAGCACGGCGTGCCACAGCGCGCGGAAGACCTGGACGCGCACAAGCTGATCCTGTTTGGCGACTACCGTCCGCCGGTCAGCGACATCAATTGGCTGGCGGAGGCGGGGCGGCGGCCGGGCAGTCCCCGGCGCGCGTTGCTGGAGGTGAACAACGCGCACGCGGTACTGCTCGCGATCCGGTCCGGGCTGGGGATCGGCTCGGTCCCCGATTTCATGTCGCCGGAGACGCAGGACCTGGTGCGCGTGCTGCCGGAGCTGAAGTCCCCGAAGATCGACGTGTTCTTCGTGTATCCGGAGGAGCTGCGCAATTCAAAGCGCGTCGCGGTGTTCCGCGACTTTCTGCTGGCGCGGCTGGCGGAGCTGCACTGAGAGGGCAGGGTGCCGCGGCCTCCGAACGCCTCGCGTCATGGCCGCGCTTGATTCCGAACTGAACATCGAGCCCGGCCATGACGCGAGGCGCCGGCGTCGCCATAGCGTCGACGGTCAGTCCTTTCGCGGGTTGGCGTAACCGGCGACAGGGTGCGACCCGTGTCTGCTGCCGGATTGTCAATGCTACGGCCTTGTTGCTTGACAAGAGCACGCCTCGCTGGACAACGAGGTTGTTGCGGACGCCTGCCTCGATTGTAGCACTGTGCGAGGAGATTGACGCGTGCCCATAATTCCTGACCTGACCAACCGTATCGCCTGCGTCACTGGCGGGTCGCGTGGCATCGGCCGTGCCGTCGCCTTGGCACTCGCCGAAGCCGGCGCCGATGTTGCGCTGAACTATCGCGAACGCGCGGACGAGGCGCACACCGTGGTCGAAGCCATCCGCGCCGCCGGCCGCCGCGCCATTGCCATCGGCGCCGATGTCTCCGACAGCGCCGCCGTCGCGACGATGGAGCAGGCCATCGCGGCCCAACTCGGATCGGTGGACGTGCTGGTCAACAACGCTGGCATCGCGCTGATACGGTCGCTGGACGACCTGACCGAGGCGGATTTCGACACCACCATCGCGGTGAATTTGAAATCCGCGTTCCTCTGCACCCAGGTGGTGCTGCCGCACATGCGCGCGCAACGTTGGGGACGGATCGTCAACATCTCCTCGGGTGCGGCGCGCGGTGCGGGCGGGATAGGCGTGCACTATAATGCCTCGAAGGCCGGCATGGAGGGGCTGACGCGTGGTTATGCCGCCCGGCTGGTCAAGGAGGGCATCACCGTCAACGCGGTGGCGCCGTCGCTGATCGACACCAACATGATGTCGGCGCGGCGGGAGGAATACGAGAAGCGTATCCCGCTCGGCCGCATGGGCACCGTCGGGGAAGTGGCGCAAGCGGTGCTGATGGTGCTGGGCAATCCGTACATGACCGGACAGACGGTGCAGCTCAACGGCGGCACGAATTTCATTTGAACGCCGCGCGCCGGGTTGTGGCGTTCGCGTGCACGAACACGGCGAGACACTCACGAACACGGCGAGACACTCACGAACACGGCGAGACACTGCGGACAACGAACGGGAGGAAGCAAACATGAGCTTGAAAATCGACCGGTTTCAGCCGGAGGGAATGAATGTGCGGATGTCCGCCGGCCGGCCATCGTATTCGCACGTCGTGACGGTGAGCGGCTCCGGCAAGATCGTCTATATTGCCGGCCAGCTCGCCCGTGACATCGACGGCAACTGCGTCGGCATCGGCGATATGCGCGCCCAGATGGAGCAGACGTTCCGGAACCTCGAGCGGTGCCTGCGCGCGGCGGGTGCGACCTGGGCGGATGTGGTCAAGACCAACACCTTTGTCACCGATTTCGACGAGTTCCAGAAATGCGGCGATGTACGGATGCGCTATCTGGGTGTCGCCACGCCGACCAGCACGACCGTGGGCGTCACGCGGCTCGCCGGTCCGGACTTCATGATCGAGATCGAGGCGGTGGCTGTCGTGAACGGATAGCGCGTTATCGGCAAAGCCACGTGGCGAACGAGACCGCTGGGCTCAGTCGGGGCGCCCGACGCATCCTGCCTGGCGCAGCCGCCACATAGGCTTTCAAAATCCGCCAGGGCCTTGCGCGTGGACAGCGTGGACAGCGTGGACAGTGGGCCACTGTTGGGCCACTGCCATTGCTGGCCGGAACCTGCTACTCTCCGCGCCGGAACCTGCTATTCTCCGCGTATGAACGACGCCGTCCCAGCCCGACCGCAGGGCGATCCCGTCCTGGCGCGCTTCCGTTCAGCATTGAGCGGCATCTTCGATGGCCGAACCGAACGGCCGGTACTGCTCGGCTCGTGCGCACGCGGCGAGGCGCGCGCCGACTCCGATTATGACGTGGCGGTGTTCCTGCGTGGCTTCGCGGATCGACGGCAGGAAGTGCGCCGGATGGTGCCACTCGTGAGCGACATCGTTGAGGAGACCGGCGTGGTGATCCACCCGCTTCCGTTCCGTGCCGCAACCTGGCGCAACCGCACGCCACTGATGCACGAGATCCGCCGCGATGGCGCCGGCCTGTGAGCCCCGAGGCGACACAGCACTTGATCAAAGCACGGCAGTCGCTCGCGAAGGCCCACGCCATGCGCGGGATCGATTTGGCCGACGAAGCGGGACGGGCGGCCTATGTGGCGGTCTTCCATGCCGCGCAAGCCTTCATCTTCGAGCGCACCGGAAAGACGCCGAAGACCCATCAAGACGTTCGCGGACAGTTCGGGGCGTTGGCCCGCAACGAGCCTCGAATCGACGTAATCTTGCGTCGCTTCCTTACCGACGGCTACGATCTGAAGTCGATAGCGGACTACGGCATTGGAGACGATGCGGTGGTATCGTCCGAGGAGGCGAACGAAGCGATCGAGACTGCGGGCCGTTTCGTTGAATGTGTCCATTCCCTGCTGTCCCCGGCCTAGCCGCATCCCACGCAGGCCCCCACTGGCCCAGCACCTGCCCAGCATCTGCCCTGCACCCCTTGTTTGCCGCCGCCGCGAGCGCAGTATCCGATCATGCCGAACCCTCCTGTGCCCGCCCCCACCCTCGCGGCCCCAAAGCTTGCAGCCCCAAAGCTTGCAGCCCCAAAGCTTGCAGCCCCAAAGCTTGCAGCCCCAAAGCTTGCAGCCCCAAAGCTTGCAGCCCCAAAGCTTGCAGCCCCAAAGCTTGCAGCCAACGTCATGCACTTCGCGCGCCTGCTGCGCCGCGCCGGCCTGCCTGTCGGTCCCGCCGAGACGCTGGCCGCCCAGGAGGCGCTCTCCCGGATCGACCTCGGCAACAGGGGGGAAACCCGCACCGCTCTGCGGTCCGTGATGACCCACCGCCACGAACACCAGGAAGTCTTCGACCAGGCCTTCGCCCTGTTCTGGCGCGACCCCACCGCCGCCGAGCAAGCCGCCGCCATGGCGCTGCTGGAGGCGCAGAAGCACAAGAAGCTGGAACGCCCGCCGCCGGCGTCCCGCCGCGTCGCCGAGGCGTTCCAACAGAAGCGCGAGCAACGCCCCGCGGCGCAGGACGAACCGCCGGTGCAGGACGCGGTGCTGACGGTGTCGGATCAGGAACGCCTCCAGCGCATGGACTTCGAGGCGATGAGCGCCGAGGAGATCGCCGCAGCCAAGAAGGAAATCCGCCGCCTGACGCTGCCGCTGGACATGCGGCGCACGCGGCGGCTGCGCCCCGACCCGCAAGGCCCGGTCACCGACCTCCGCCGCACCATCCGCCAAAGCCTGCGCCAGGGCGGCGAAATCCTGCAGATCGCCCGTAACCGCCGCCGGCTCCGTCCGCCGCCGCTGGTGGTGCTGTGCGACATCTCCGGCTCCATGTCGCGGTACGCGCAGATCCTGCTGCACTTCCTGCACGCGGTGACCAACGACCGCGACCGCGTCCACGTCTTCCTGTTCGGAACCCGCCTGACCAACATTACCCGCCAGCTCCGCCATCGCGACCCGGAGGTGGCGTTCCAGACCGTGGCTCATGTCGTGCCCGACTGGTCCGGCGGCACCCGCATCGGTGAGGCGCTCGCCGCATTCAACCGCCGCTGGGCGAAGCGCGTGCTGGCGCAGGGCGCCGTGGTGCTGCTGATCACCGACGGACTGGACCGTCCGCGCGACGCGGAGCATGCCGGGGAGCTGGCGGAAAACATGGACCGGGTGCATCGATCGTGCCGACGACTGATCTGGCTCAATCCGCTGTTGCGCTGGTCGGGCTTCGAGCCAAAATCCCAGGGCATCCGCGCGATGCTGCCGTATGTCGATGAGTTCCGGCCCGTGCACAACCTGGCCAGCCTGCGGGTGCTGGTCGAGCTGCTGTCGCGTCCCGCGCCGCCGAGGGGAGCGTTGAACGGAGCATTGGGTGGTTTGGCGCCGCGCGCCGAGTATGGAAGGATAGCCGCATGAACGAAGTGGAAGACGTGCTGAGCACCGCGGCCGGATGGCGCGCTGCCGGCGAGCAAGTGGCGCTGGCCACGGTGACGGAGACCTGGGGCAGTTCGCCTCGGCCCGCGGGCAGCCAGATGGCGGTGACGAAGTCGGGCAAGATGGCGGGGTCCGTTTCGGGCGGCTGCATTGAGGGTGCGGTCGCCGACGCGGCGATGCAGACGATCGATACCGGGTCGCCACAACTGCTGGATTTCGGCGTGACCAATGAGCGCGCGTGGGAAGTTGGGCTGGCCTGCGGCGGCAAGGTGAAGGTGTTCGTGGAGAGGCTGCTGTGATGGTGTCCGCGCCATGACCCCGGAAACCATCGCCGCCCTCGAAGCCGCAAAGCGCGACGGTCGCCCCGTTGTGCTGGCCACCCGCCTGCCCGACGGCGAGCAGCGCCTGCTGCCCGACCCAGGATCGCCGCCGGAATTGAACGAAGCCGCCGCCGTCGCCCTGCGCGACGATGAAAGCGGCACGGTGAAGGTCGGCGGTAGCGACTGGTTCCTGCACGTTTATAACCCGCCGCTACGTCTGGTCGTGGTCGGCGCGGTGCATATCGCGCAGGCGCTGGTGCCGTTCGCGTCGCAGTGCGGCTTTGCGGTCACCGTGGTCGACCCGCGGCGGTCGTTCGCCTCCGATGAGCGGTTCCCGAACGTAACCATCTCCTCCGCCTGGCCCGATGAGGCGATGGACGAACTGCGCCCCGACTCGCGCACCGCGGTTGTGACGCTGACGCACGATCCCAAGCTGGACGACCCCGCGCTGGACCGCGCCCTGAAGTCGCGCGCGTTCTACATCGGCGCGCTCGGTTCCCGCCGCACCCATGCGGCGCGTCTGAAGCGGCTGCGCGAACTGGGGCACGCGGAGGACGCACTGGGACGCATCAAGGGGCCAGTCGGCCTGAACATCGAGGCGGTCACGGCGCCGGAAATCGCCCTGTCCATCATCGCCGAGGTCGTCGCGGTGCGCCGCGGCGCGCCGGTGCCGGCAAAGGCGTCGCTCGCGGCATGAAGTTCGGCGCCGTCCCGTTGGAGGAGGCCCGCGGCGCCATCATGGCGCACAGCCAGCGGGTCGGCGACCGCATGATCCGCAAGGGGGCGGTGCTCGACGACGCGGCGCTGGCGGCGCTGCGCGCGGCCGGCCGCACGCAGGTCGTTTGCGCCCGCCTGGAACCCGGCGACGTGCCCGAGGATATCGCGGCCGACCGCCTGGCCGCGCCCCTGGTGTCGCCGTTGATCGCCCGCACGCGTGCCGCCACCGGCCGGGTGAACCTCGCCGCCGAGGCCCCCGGCCTGCTGCGCGTCGATGCCGCCAAGATCGACCGCTTGAACACCATCGACGAGGCGCTGACCGTCGGCACGCTGCCCGACTACGCGGTGGTGGCGAAGAAGGATCTGGTCGCCACCATCAAGGTGATCCCGTTCTCTGTCCCCGGCACCGTGCTGGCCGTGGTGGAGGCGCTGGCGCGGCAGGGCACGTCGCCACTGGCGCTGCACCCGTTCCGTGCCCTCAAAGTGGGCCTGGTGGCGACCGAGCTGCCCGGGCTGAAGGCCAGCACCACCGAGAAGACCGTGGCCGTCACCGAACAACGCATCACCGCGTTGAGCGGCACGTTGCTTGCTCCGGTGCGCTGCGCGCATGAGGAAATGGCGATCGGCCGCGCGCTGGAGGGACTCGTCGCGGCGGGGGCGGAGCTGCTGCTGGTCGTCGGCGCCTCGGCGGTACTGGACCGGCGCGATGTCGGGCCGCAGGGGATCGTGCGCGCAGGCGGCGAAATCCTGCATTTCGGCATGCCCGTCGATCCGGGGAACCTGATCTGCCTGGGCCGCATCGGCGAGCGCCCCGCCCTGGTACTGCCAGGCTGCGCCCGCAGCCCCAAGTTGAACGGCATCGACTGGGTGCTCCACCGATTGTTCGCTGGCCTGACGGTGACGCCGACCGACATCATGAAAATGGGCGTGGGCGGGCTGCTGAAGGAAACCGACGTGCGGCCGATGCCGCGCGAGAAGGCGTCCGCCCAGCCGCCGCACGGCGTGGCGCCGCGCAGTGCTCCGACCATCGCGGCGGTGGTGCTGGGGGCCGGCCGCTCGCGGAGGATGGCACCGCACAACAAGCTGCTGATCGCCGACAAGACCGGCAAGCCGATGATCGCCCGCGTGGTCGACAACGTGCTGTCGTCCAATGCACGGCCGGTACTGGTGGTGCTCGGGCATATGGCGGAGCAAGTGGAGCATGCGCTCGGTGGGCGGCCGGTGCGGTATGTGCACGCGGCCGACTACGCCGAGGGCCTGTCGGCCAGCCTGAAAGCCGGCATCGCCGCGGTGCCGGCGGAATGCTCGGCCGCGCTGGTGTGCCTGGGCGACATGCCGCTGGTGACAGGGCGGATGATCGACCGGCTGCTGTCCGCGTACGACCCGGACGAAGGCCGGCTGATCGTGCTGCCGGCGTTCCACGGCAAGCAGGGCAACCCGATGCTGTGGGACCGCCGCTTCTTCCCGGAGATCCTGCAGATCAGCGGGGATTCGGGCGCGCGCTTCCTGGTGGGCAAGCACATGGAGTTGGTGGTCGAGGTCGAGATGGCGGACGACGCCGTGCTGCGCGATTTCGACACCACCGAGTCGCTGGCGACACTGCCGCAGCGGCTGCGGCCGGAGGGGGTGGCGTAGCAACGTTCGGTATTCCTCGCGAGCCACTGCGAGGGTAGCGGGCCGATCTTGCGAATTTCAATGTTGATGCCGGCCCGCGCCGGCCATGAAACCGAGGCATGCGTCCGCCCGAAGCGTCAATCATTTGGCGGCCTTGTTGTGACACCCCGTTCTCCGCAGGCGTGGCAGGACGGACAGGTCATTGAGCGCCGGCTTCGCATCCGCAATCCGTTCATGTCGGCAGACATGAGGGCACGGGCAGGCCAACCGTCACCCCATCCATGAAAAAATTCATTTGACACGGCCCGCGAGATGTGCTTTTATTCCGCTCGTGTCTACCACCCTCACCGCTCCCGTCGTCCCTACCCTCCAGCCCGATCCCAGTCGGGCCGACCGAGGCACCACCGTGTCCTCCGCGCCCGCGGCACAAGCCGCTCCCACCGCCCCATCCCGATCAGCCCACGCCCCGCCCCCGCCGAACCCAGCGGCATCGGCCGCGTCATCAGCATCGTCCGCTGGCTCATCGCCTATGGCACCCTGCTCGCCACCGCGGTTCGCGAGCATCCCGCCGAGCCGCTGGCCCGCACGATCGTCTATTGGTTCCAAACCCGCGATCTCGGCGTGATCCTCCGCCGCCTCACCCGCGGCCTGATGCGCGCCGCCGCACTCGAAGCCTGGCTCCGCGAGCGTGCCGCCGGCGGCCATGAGCTGCGCGGTCCAACCGCCATTCGCCTGTCGTCCCCCGGCAATCCGCGCTCCGGCCCGCCGGCCGCCGGGGACGCCAAGGCCCCGCCCTGGTGGCACGACCCCCACCACGTGCCCACGATGGAGGAAGCCGCGGCCGAGGTCCGCACTCGTCCGGAGGGCGCTGTCATCGCCGAGATCGTCGAGGATCTCCGCGTCCTGGACTGCGACTACGACCGTGCGACGTGGAACGAGCTGAAGGACGCCATCAACTGCTACGGCGGCGACCACGTGCGTCTCTTGATCCGCGACATACGGTGGAGGTTCAATCCCGACCTGTCCCCCGAAATATGGATGATGGAGCCGGCGCCGCCTTGGCAACCGCCGCCATTTCCGGGGCTGACGCCGGCCTGCGCCCGCCCGCCCTGAACCTGCGGGCTGGACGCACCATCGCGATGTCGCGCACGGGGCCGGCGACGGCTGGTCCCGCCGTCGCGATTCGGTACAGGCGGATGCGCGACCCGAGGCATTGGGCTGTTGTCCGGAGATCGCGCCTGCCTGGCCTTGGCAGCGTCTCGGCGCCACGGGAATAACGGCGGATCGCCCTTGGGCCAGGTTGCCTGATACTTGGATACAGGTACGTGATACCGGCCCGCAAAAGGAATGACTCTCCGGCGGGACGTGCACCCCCTGTGGCACCCCCTGTACTGCACTGCTAACTTGAAAAATCCTCGCGAGCCGCGCAGATTCTAATCTGGATTTTCGGATTCTTCTAATCTGGCTTCCGATTTCGTCGGCTCCGGTTCGCTTGTGCGACCAAGTCCGGGGGCCAGGGCATCGCTCGAGTGACGTGCGGGCGACGTCGCGTTCTGCCACGGCCTCCCGGCGCGTGAGCAGCAGCCAGCAAGGTTTCTCACCGAGAGCCACCGAGGAAGGCAAAGCCACCGAGAAAGACAGGCAATGCGCGTAAGCGCCGGCGGCCTATTCCGATGGTTGCTCGGTGGCCCTCGGTGGCTTTGCCTTCCTCGGTGGCTCTCGGTGAGAAATACCCGTGCCCCGAGGCGCAACGCGCAGTCGTTGTCAGCCGCCGGTCCGGCATCGCAATCTGTTCGCCAGGTTGCCTCCGGCGCAGCACCATCTGTTTGGTTGCGGCCAACGGCTGCGCTGTGTCATGGCCGGCGAAAGCCTGCCCCTGCGAAGGCGGGGGGCCGGCCACCCACGGCTTTCCGCTTGTAGCGCGGCACAGACGTGGGTGTCCGTGCCGAGCCCGGGCATCACACGGGGGCAGCGGGCCGCCGAACGTGTGTCAACCTTTATACCGGTTGGTGCTATATTACCGCTTCAGCCCCAACCCGGCGAATTTCTTGTTGAACTTCGCCACCTGGCCGCCGGAATCGATGATGCGGTGTTGGCCGGTCCAGGCCGGGTGCGACTTGGGATCGATGTCGAGGCGCAGCGTGTCGCCCGCGTTGCCATAGCAGGATCGCGTCTTGAATTGCGTCCCGTCGGTCATGACAACGTTGATCTCGTGGTACTCGGGGTGGATGCCCGGCTTCATCGGCGTGGTCCCTTGCTGGCGCTGCCGATCCCGACCGGCGGCGCAAGGCGCGGCCTATAGCGGCGTCCGCCACGGGGCGCCAGGGGAACTTCCAGGGGAACTTCCAGGGGAACTTCCAGGGGAGCTTCCGGCAGTTAGGACCAGATGCTACCGCCCCAAATCGCCATCCCCGCGGAAGCGGGGACCCAAACCGCAGTGCTCCCCTTCCGCGAGGATGACGGTTTCAACCGCCCCACGCCGCTTCGGGCGCCGCTTGCACCGCCGCCTGGCAGGCTCCGCCCGGTCAGCCGACGGCGCGGCGTGCCTGCCAGGACTCCGCCACCAGGCACAGGATCTCGAACAGGATGGAGGCGCCGTTGAAGGCGGTTAAGCTGCCGACGTCGAACGGCGGCGAGACCTCCACCAGGTCGCCGCCGATAAAGTCGATCCCGCGCAACGCGCGCAGCAAGCGCAGGGCCTCGAGCACGGTGATGCCGCCGGCTTCCGGCGTGCCGGTGCCCGGTGCCTGCGACGGGTCCAGGCTGTCGATGTCGAACGTCAGGTAGGCGGGACCGCTACCGACGATCCGGTGGGCTTCCTCGGCGGCGTAGTGCCAGCCGCGGTCCGCGAACTCGTCCATCGGCAGCACCCGCATGCCGCTGCTGCGGCTGAAGCCCCACATGTCCGGATCGTTGGTGGTGCCGCGGATGCCGATCTGGATCACCCGGCGCGGGTCCAGCAATCCTTCCTCCACCGCGCGACGGAACGGCGCCCCGTGGTGGAAGCGGGATCCCATGTAGTCGTCACCGGTGTCGCAATGGGCGTCGATGTGCACCATGCCGAGTGGGGCATCCCCGACTGGCCGCGCCGCGCCCACCGCGCGCAGGATCGGCAGGCTGATCGAATGGTCGCCGCCCACCGACACCGGCACCACGCCGGCATCCACCACGGTCCGGTAGAACCCGGCGATCTCGGCCAGCGCGCCCTTCCAGTGCATACGGCTGCTCCAGCCAGCAATCGCCCAGGTCGCGCACCCGGGCGGCGGCGAACGGCGCGACACCGGTCGCCGCATTGATCCGCCGCAGCAGCGTCGGATTGCTCGCGCACGGCGCGGGGGCCGTGGCGGGTGCCGGATCGGTTGGTCACGCCACCATCGAACGGCACGCCGATCAGGCCGATATCGGTCTCGGCCAGCGCCGCCCCGACCGGGGTGCGGAAGAAGCTGGCGATGCCGGTGTAGCGCGGCTGCGCCTGCGGATCGGCCAGGTCGAGGTAGCGCGTGGGTGGCTTCAGCGGCTCCATGGCGATCCCTTTCCGTGGTGCGGTCTCCTCCTAGGCGCGGGCGGCCTCGCGCCGCAACAGGATCGCAATCACTTGCGCGCAGGGCCCGGGCGGGGGGCGGCTGGTGCCGCACACTCTCCCGGCCCGAGACCGGTCTATGGACAATTGACAAAATACGGGATGACGAATTCGACTGGGACGACATCGAAGCCGTCACCAATGAGCCCGACCATCACGTCACGTTCGAGATGGCCCGCGCCGCATTCGGGGATGCGTTTGCAATCGCTCGTGTGGATTACGGGCATGACGACCCGGAGGAACGGTACGCCCGGCGTGGCATGGTCGAGAACCGGGTACGGTTCGTATCCTACGCTCTGAGGGAAGAGCGGATTCGTATTATAAAAGCGCCGTTGACGGTGACTCTCCGTGTCATGGCCGCGCTTGGCGCGGCCACCGCTGTCTTGCGGTGCTGCGAGCAGCAAAGATGTGGGCGACCGGGCCAAGCCAGGCTTGACCCGGTCATGACACAGAAGCTGATCGCCCCGCCGAGATGGCTCAGCGTCATGGCTCAGCGTGAAGGGCGGTTGGATATCAGCGCGGAAGGCCGAACCCCATGAACGGCGCCGATACCACAATGAAAACCGCCGGATTTGATTGGAGCCACGCCGACGCCATGACGGATAGGGCGGTCCATGCAGCGGCGATGAAGGACCCCGATGCTCGGCCGATGACAGATGCCGAATGGGCCGCGGCTCCCGAGGTGCCACGCGCGCGGATTATCCGCCGCGCAGGCGGCCTGACGCAGGAAGAATTCGCGGCGCGGTTTCAAATTCCGCTCAGCACCCTGCGGGATTGGGAGCAGGGGAAGGCCGAGCCGGATCAATCGGCGCGGGCATACCTCAAGGCCAGCGCGCCTTGCAGGCCGGGCCTCACCCTGGCTGAGACATTTCAGATCGGGCGGAAGCGCCGGACTGGCGGCGCGGCGTCCGTCGGACCGGACAAGACAGCGCGGTCGAAGCCCACAGCGCAGTCGAAGCCCACAAGGGAAGGGAGACTTCCACAGATTGCCGCTACGCCCAGAACCTGCCCGCGCGCTGGAACTTCGCCCAGCGCCGCTTGACCCGCGGTAGCAGGTCCGTGGTGGCGGCGGCGGTGAAGCCCAGTACCAGGCCCACGGCATAGCCATGGCGTCCGCCGGGGCCGCCCAGTTCAGCCAGCAGCTTCTCTGCCGTCGCGCGGTCGTTCAACGCACCCAATCCGTCCTGCACCGCCGCGAGACGGGTCAGGAACCGGCGCGGCGCCTTGCCCGGATAGAGCGGGGCGAAGAACTCCGCGGCATACCGCGTCCGCTTCGCCCGCAGCCGCAGCGCGTGCAGGCCCGGCGCGTCCAGTTCGGCCATGTCATCGGCCTGTTGCAACTTGCGCAACCGCCGGCCCAACACCTCCGCGCCGTAGTCGCGCAGTGGCATTGCTTGCTCCATGTCCGGCGGTGGCGGATGCCAGCACCGCGCGGCCGCCAGCCAAGCCAGCTCGATGCCCACGCGGCGGAACTCCGTTTCACCCAGGAAGTCGCGCAACGCCGCATGGCAGTCGCGCCGCCGCCTTTCCGCCGCCGCCACCAGGCGCTCCAGTCTCGGCTGTTTCGGGAACGCCTCGGTGACCGCCGGCAGCGTCTCGCCCATGAACACATCCCAGTCGCGGGTCGGCCCCAGGCGCAGGCTCAACGCCTTCAGCCCTGCAGCCGCCGCTTGCAGTTCCGGACAATCCAGCACCGGACGGAACACGGTGACCGCCGAGCGCAGCCTTCGCAGCGCCACCCGCATCTGATGCACCGGCTCCGGGCCGGTTTGGTCGGCGGCGGCGGCGGGAGCGAAATGCAGTACCACGTCGGTCAGGTGCGCCAGGGCAAAGGCGAAGCCGTCGGCGACGCCAAATCCTGCCGGCAGGGCCGTCCCACCGGCGCGGCGCGGCGGCGGCGAGGCCCCGTGCGCCGCCGCCAGCGCATCCGCGGCCAGGGTGGCGGAGGCAACCGCCAGCCGCACCTCGGAGGCCAGCGCCAGGACGACCTGCAGGCACCGCCCTCTCCTCGCCCGAAAGATGCAGGCGGGCGACAGCTTGCTCCTCGGTGACTGCACGCAACGTCCCGCGGAGCAATGTCAGCGTGACTGTCCCTTGGTCTGTCGTCAAAGCGATGCTGCGCTGACGCCCGGCGAAGGCGACAGCGGGCGCCAGTGGGGATGGGAGCGCGTGCCCCAGCGCCGCTTGATCGGCGGCCTGTGCCAGCACCGGTGGCGGGGCGCCGGGCGGCCAGATGTCCTCCGGCTGCGGCACCAGCTTCTCGATCCGCCATGCCCCGCGATCCTGTGCGAGCGCCAACCCGGAGGCGGTCAGCGCGGCGTCGGGGCTGTCGTACCAGACGATGCGCCGCGCCTGCGCCCGGCCGCGCGTGGCCGACGCGAGCAGCGGCAGCCGGAGCAGGCGGGGTGCGTCGTCCGGATCGAGGCTGAGCTCCAGGTCCATGCGGTCAGGCGCTGCGTTCCAGCTCGCGGGGGGTGAGGAAGCGGGCCAGCCGGGCGGCTCCGGGGCCGACCCGCAGCCACGGGCCGGGGATGGTGAATTCGGCGAGCGCGCCGGTGGGATAGGCGGCCGCCAACCGGCGGGAGGCGTCGGTCGGCTGCGCCCCGGCCATCAGCGCCTGCGCCAGGTCATGCATGCCGGGGTTGTGGCCGATCACCAGCGTGCTACGCACCGTCTCCGGGATGTCGTGGAGCGCAGCAAGCAGTTGCGCGGGGGTGGCGAGATAGAGCGCCTCGACATGCTCGATCAGCGGGGTGTCGTCCCAGGGTTCCAGCGCTTCCAGCGTCTGCAGCGTGCGCCGGGCCGGAGAGACCAGGACAAGGTCAGGCGCCAGGCCGAGCTGCTGCATCGCCCGCCGCATCGTCGCGGCGGCGCGCCGGCCGCGGTCGGTCAGCGGGCGGTCGCGGTCAGGTTGCTTGCTGTCGTCCCAGGACGACTTGGCATGGCGCAAGAGCAAGAGCTGGCGCATCGGGGGCGGGATACCTGGTCCTGATGGTGGCCTGGTCTGGTGCTGCTATCCTGCCACTTCGACAGAGCGTTGTCCCTCCCCCCTGGCGGGAGTGCACGGCGTCAAGCTTGGACGAACAGGCCTGGTCGCGGCATGGCACTACAACCGTGTGCGGCGCCCAGGCACAAGCAGCGGCGCCCAGGCACAAGCAGCGGCGCCCAGGCACAAGCAGCGGCGCCCAGGCACAAGTAGCGGCGGCCAGGCACAGGGTCACCCATCGCGCAGTTTCGTCAACGCGGACGGGAAGCGGCGTGACAGTGGCACCGTAACGCGTCCCAACTCCACCATGTGGTACAGCGATTCCATGAAACCGAACCTATGGTTGAGGCCCCACCGTGAGTCGCCGGGCCGCCATTGGATCGCCCCCGATAGGAGTCGTTCCATGGAAACGCTGTACTAGTGGTGCGGGTCGTTCATTTCCCCCGGGGCGCCGCCTCGACGGCCTCACGCCCTAGCACGCTATCGAATGCGGCCGCCAAGGTCACCACAGGCGCTGCGACGCTGGCATGGCTGCGCCACGCAACATGGCCGTCCGGCCGCACCAGGACGGCTCCGTCTTCGGCGATGCCATAAGCGTCGGCCCAGGCGGCGTTGGGATCGGTGATCTGCCCGCCGCCGATCGCATGCGCGTCAAGCGGCGGCCGCGTCGCGTCGGCGACACGCTTCGCCGCTTCCAGCCAGGCCTGGCCGCGCGAGCCGGTCAGCAGCACGAAGCCGCGGCCGAACAAATCGATCGTCGAGATCGGCCCACCGTCACGCTGTAGCCAGATATGCGGTGCACGGGCGCCGGGGTGTGCCGACGGGATGTACTGGGTAATCGGATCGTCTTGCTCGGGCGCCGGCGTGCCATCCGGCACCACCGCTGCCGAACTGGTACACAGCCCCGAAAATCAGTCCCTGCTCGTTGAGGAATTCGGAGCGCGGCAGCTTGGCGGCGGTTTGCCGCGCGGTGCGCCCCATCGAGAGCGAGTTGTCCAGCGCCGCCTGGGTGATGGCGCGGCCCAGTGGTTGACGTTCGTGGTGATAGGTGTCGAGCAAGGACGCGGCGGCGTGGCCCCGCAGCACGGCGGACAACTTCCAGACCAGGTTTTGCACGTCCTGCACGCCGGTATTCAGGCCGAAGCCGCCGGTCGGCGGCATCTCATGGGCGGCATCGCCGGCCAGGAAGATGCGACCGGCGCCGTAGCGGTCGGCGACATGCGCCGAGGCTTCCCAGAAGCTGGTGCCAAGGATCCGCACCGGAAGATCGGCAATGCCAACGCCCTGGCGAATCAGCGCGATGCAGTGTTCTTCGGTGAAGTCGGGCGGTTCCCAGCCATATTGCTTCACGCTGTGGATCAGGAAGCTCCAACGGTCCTTCAGGTTGATCGTCAGGAAGGTGGCACGCAGCGTGGGTTGCTCCACGAAATACAACGCTGCCGGCCGATCCGAGGTCCAGGGCCGCAGGTCCGCATTGAACAGGATGTTCATGCTGTCATAGACGCCCTGGCGGCCTACCATCGACACGCCCAGCATGCGCCGGAAATAGCTCTTCACTCCGTCGGCCGCGATCACGTATTGCGCCCGGACCGATGTCTCCGCGCCGGACTGGCGATCAACCAGCAGCCCCGTCACCCCCTGCGCGTCTTGCTCTGCGGCGACCAGCTCGGCGTTGAAGCGAAGTTCGCCCGCCCGGTCGGCTTCGGCGAAGCGGCGCAGCACGGGCTCAAGATCGTCCTGTGCGCAAAGGCAGTTCCGTACCGGGCTCGCGGCCTGGTTCTGGGGGAGGGCACGGCCGGACACACGCCGCTCGATCTCACGGCCGGCGAGGCTTTCGGTCCATACGACCTGGCCGGTGCTCTCATTGCCCAGACCGGCCGAACGGATCGCGGCTTCGACGCCGCATTGCCGGTACATTTCCATGGTGCGTGCATTGATGCCGCGTGCCTTGGGGAGGATGGCGGTGCCGGGGTGGCGCTCCACCAACATCGACCGGATGCCGTGGCGGGAGAGCAGGATGGAGGCGGTCAGGCCGACCGGGCCGCCACCGACGATGAGGACCGGAACCTCGATCATGCCCGCCCTCCCATGGCCCGTGTGCGGCCGCTGCGGCCCGTCCCGGACGGTTTCGCACCGCGCGGCGCGACGCTGACGACGCGGCAAGTCGATGACATGGCAGGCATATGGGCCCCTCCCGCCGTAGCCTGTGCCACGGCATTGCAGCGAGCTTGGCATCAGCCTTCGCATCGCGCCAATACACTCGGGCGCCGGTAGTGTCTCAGTTCCCAAACCCTCTCAGCTCCCCTGGCTGCTGCCCAATCGAAGGCGTCCGCACCCACGAGACCTGCTCCACGCGATTGAGACACTCGACATTTGGCGGTTCATCGATCCCAACGCGGGCTTCGGGGCGTGGGGATCTAAACCTGGAGATTGCGACGATCGATCACGACGGGTCCTCGCCATCGACCGCGACCATTGCCCTGGCACAGGGCTACAGGTCGATCCAGGACAGGTGACCGCCCTTGCCCGCACCCGTATCGAGGAACACCGCCCGCCCACCCGCGGCGCTGCGCCGCACATAGGGGCGGCCGTCGCGGCTACGCTGATCGTGGCCGCAATAGACGGTGATGCCGGCGGGAATGCGGTCCACCCAGCGCAGGCTGCGCTCCGGATAACCGTCCGGCTGGATGCGGCCGGTCGGCTCCCCGTACAACGCCCGGGCGACGGCGCCGTGCGGCCGGTCCAGGCCGTTTGTCGGCGCGGATTGCTCCAACATCATGGTGTGGAAGCCGCCATGCACGAACAGCGCGTCGCCTCGCCGCAGCCATGCGGGCGCGCGCGCGGTTTCCACCACCACGCGGTCGCGCAACGCGTCGTCGAGTTGCTCGATTGTTGCCTGCACCACCGGATCGGGACGCATCGGATGGCCGGCCAGCGTGCGGGCCAGTTTCAGGTCGTGGTTACCGAGCAAATACAGGCCGCGGCTCTGGTCGATCAGGCGGAACATGGTGCGCAGCACGCCGGCGTTGTCCGGGCCATGGTCGGTCAGGTCGCCGAGCTGGATGACGAACCGATCGGTGGCGCAGGCGTAAGCGAAAGCGGCGGCATCGCCATGCACATCGCCCACCACGCGGATGCGGGCGTCCGGACGGGTCGTTGCTGTCGTCATTTATCGTTTAGGCTAGCGTGATAGTTTCCCTGGCGCCAGCAAACAGCGCGAGAGGGGGCGACAAGCGCATGAAACCCCAGGGATAAGCCACGGAGCGATACCATGGCGCATCCGTGTGGCGGGGCGGCCTCGCCGATCGATGCGCGTTGGATCGGGATCTGTCGGCGCTGTCAGCTCGTCGGTCCGCGCCGGGCACGGCGTAGCAAGTTGGCCGCGATGAAAAACGTCGGGTCGCGCTATACGCCCACGGCATCGATCTGCCGCATCAGCGATGCCGCCAGGTCGTGCCATGCGGCGCGTGGATCGGCGGCCGGTGGGGCGACGGCATCGCGCGGCGCCTCGATCAGGCCCCGCAGTCCCGCCACAAGACTTGCTGCGTCCGGCTCGCACAGGATGGCGCCGGGCGCGTCGGCTAATTGCTCCTCAAGTCCGCCGACGCGGGTGGCAAGTACACGCCGGCCGGCGGCGATGGCGGCTGCGGCGACGCCGCTCTGGCTGGCTTCGCGGTACGGCAGCACCAGGGCATCCGACCAGCCGAGCAATGCGCCGATCTCGTCTTCCGGCACCCAGCGGTTCTCCACCGTCACCCCGGGCAGCGCGCGCAGGGCGTTCAGCGTGGTGCTCTCCGGACCGGAGCCGACGACACGGACGGCCACACCTGGGCGCGGGCCGAGCAACGCCAACGCCTCGGCCAGCAGGTCGAGGCCCTTGTAGGGTAGCAGCCGCCCAAACGAGAGCAGGCGGACAGTGTCGCCGGGAACCCCGGGGCGAGGCGGCACGTCGAAAGCCACCGGCGGCAACGACAGCAGCAGCAGCGGCCGGTCCGGCGTGCCCGCCAGCCCTTGTGCCCGCAGCCGTGCGCCGACATGCCCCGTCAGCGCGCCGACCGCGGTGGCGCGGCGGCACAGGGCGCGCTGCAACCACATCTGAAACGGCAAGCCGTCACCGGGGTGGATGTCGGCTTCGTGCACCAATGCGACGAACGGAATGCGCTGGCGCCGCAATGCCGCCGCCATGAGAAGGTCGAGCGGCCCCGGCATCACGCAGACCGCCAGATCGGGGCGCAGCGCCGCAACGCGGCGCGCCAGGCGGGGCACGGCGAAAGGCGCGGCGGCAACGCGCAGTGCGAAGCCGGGGAGGCCGTCGTAGGTCGCCACCGGCAGGTCACAGGGCGGGGCAGCAGCGCTGCGCAACAGCTCGGCGCCACGGGACAGCGACAGCAGCGCCTCGGTGCCGGGCAGCGAACGCAATGCCTCGGCCAGCAGGGCGGCGAGCCGCGGGGCGACGCCGAAACGGCCCCATTGCCACACCAGAACCCTCATGCCGATCGGTTCGCTGCGGGGAGATCGGACGCGGGGAGATCGGACGTGGGGAGATCGGCCGTGGGGAGATCGGCCGTCGCGGGGAGATTGGATGCGGAGAGGTCCGATGCGGAGAGGGCCGACGTGGGGAGGCCCATCTCGCGCACGGCCGCCTGTAGCGGGGCGGCGCCCAGCCGCGCCAGGGCTGCCTTTCGGCCCAGAGCACCAAGGGCGGCGCGCGCGACGGCATCGTCGGCCAGGCGGCGCAGATGGGCGACGGCGTCCAGTTGGTCCGGCTCCGCCCACACGGCGCCCCACCTGGCGCCTTCATAAACATGGCGCGGGTCTTCGGCGGGGACCAGCCGGTAGCCGACCAGGGCGGCACAGGAGTTGTCCATGAACGCCATATTGCCCGACCAGCCGGTAGCAATCACGGGCCTGCCCAGCAGCATCGCTTCGGCGGGGACCAGGCCGAAGCCCTCGCTGCGGTGCAGGGACAGCACAATGTCGCAGGCGGCGGTCAGGGCATGCATGTCCGCGGTCGGCAGCGTGCGCGTCTCCAGCCGGATGTTGGGGGCGCCGGCGGTGGCGGCGGCGATGCGGTCGAAATCGCCTGGGAAATGGCCGCGGTTACCGATCTTCAGCAGCAGCAGCCGGTCGGGCCGATCGCCGAACGCGGCACGGAACGCGGCGATCGCCGCCAGCGGGTTCTTGCGTGCGAAGGACGAGGCAAGGTTGAACGACACCAGCACCACCACGGCGCCGTCCGGCAGGCCAAAGGCCGCGCGATCCAGCGCCGAGGGACGCGGCGGGGCCACCGCCAGCGGCGGCGGCACGACGCGCGTGGGCACTGCCAGCAGCGGCGCCAGCGCGCCGGCAGTAAACGGCGACAACGTCCAGACCTCGTGCACGAAGCGCCCGCCCGCCCGCCAATCGGGTGGCGCCACCGGTAGTTCCCAATACCAATAGCCGATCACCCTCCGGCCCTGCGCCAGCCCGCGGCGCAGGCGCAGCAGGACCAGGGGCAGCATCGGTGGGTTGACGTGCAGCACCAACGGTACGCCAGGGGGCGGATCGGCACCCGGAGACACGGGCAGGTCGCTGTCGGCGCCGGGCAACAGCGGGCCGACGTCCACCGGCCAGTGCGGCACGCCCAGGTGCTGCAACGCCAGCAACATGAGCCGAGCGTTCTCGCCCAGGCCGGATGCCCGCGAAAGCTCGCCCGCGACCGCGATGCCTTCGCGTGCCGGCGGCGGGACGCGATCGATGTGCGGCGCGACCAAGGCGGCGGCGGCCGTGGCGAGGCGGCGGCGCTGGTGGGATGGCAGCAGCCGCCACATCCGGTGCAGCGGGGTCAGGCGGAAGGCACCGGCCTCAGTCATGCGTACGGTGCGGCGGTATGGGGCCAGCCGGGCAGGCGCCGCGGGCCAGGCGCGAATTGGCGGCCAGGCGTTCGGCCAGAACGACGGCGCGTCCTGGGGCTCGGCGTGAGAGCGGCGTTGGCTGGGGCTGGCAAACGCTGCCTCTGCGGGATGTTGCGACGATGCCGGCGAGATACAGGATCGGCGCGCGATCCGACAGATGCGGCGGCGCGTTGCCGGCGGTGCCGATGTCCTGCGTCGGCAGACAGGGGTTGCGGGAGGCAGGAAGCCGCAGCGTGTAAGCACGCCAGCAGCGCGGACATGACTGCGACCAGTACCACCGCACAGTGGTTTTGACCGGTTGCATGGCCGCTACCCGGACCATCCGGCCGCGCCGGTGATGCACCCTACGGCGGGTTCCGACCCATAGCGGATGTTCCGAGCTGTTGGCCCGAGCGTACGGTCGTGGCCGATACCGGAAGGGCAGCTTTCAGCTGAACAGACGAGATAGCTGCCCTATACCGGCAGCCGTTTGGAGATTGGCTATTCTGGTTCCATCCTGCTTGATGAGCCGGAACGAATAGGCCAGTATGGGGAATGGCTTGCGGGCAGATTTGTTATCGCAAATCGCGATATAAGACAACGAAGCCAGGGGGTGCTTGCTCCCAGGTGACGACAGACATGCGCGGACTATGACGCTCAATGGATATCGGCGGCGTCGCATAGGAGTGCCCGCAAGCCCCACCCCCATGAAAAGCCCTGATTTGTGTCCAAGTTGCAGACGCTTCGCGACGCGAAAAAGCTTGAAGATGTTGCCAAGATTTTCGGACTTCACGCCGAGTGGGCTCTCATACATCCTCTACAAGCTCCCCGAACTCGAAGAAATATACTTCGTTCGAGATCCCGAAGCGGGATGGCGGCAAGCGCCAGATAAAGGCGCCGGAGGCTAGCCTGTCGCTCCTGCAGCGGAGGCTGGCGACCCTTCTGAACGAATGTCTCGAGGAGCTAAGGAAGGCGACGCCGCCGCGGCGGCCACTTGCCCATGGCTTCGAGAAGGGCCGTTCCATCATCACCAATGCGCAGCTGCACAAGCGCCGCCGCTACGTGTTCAACCTCGACCTCGCAGACTTCTTCCCGTCCATCAACTTCGGCCGTGTCCGGGGCTTCTTCCTCAAGGACAAACACTTCTCGTTGCAACCGCCGGTCGCCACGGTGCTGGCTCAGATTGCATGTTTTGAGAACGAGCTGCCGCAGGGCAGCCCATGCTCGCCGGTCATCTCGAACCTCATCGGACATGTGCTGGATGGGCGGCTCGCCCGCTTCGCGAAAACGCACAAATGCACGTATTCGAGGTACGCCGACGACATTACGTTCTCGACGAGCCGCAAGGATTTCCCGCCGGAGATCGGGGTACCTTTGTCAGGCGCCGCATGGCAGGTCGGTGATGAGCTTCGCGCACGGATCAATGACGCAGGCTTCGAGGTCAACGACAAGAAGACGCGGATGCAGTTTCGCGTCTCCCGTCAGGTCACGACCGGCCTCATGGTCAACGAGAAGGTCAACATCCGGCAGGAGTATCTGCGAGCGGCCCGCCACATGTGTGATGCGCTGTTCAAGACCGGCAGCTATTACCGGATGGTTCCCGCTACGCTCTCCGGCGGTGCGGTCGGGGACTTGCCCGTTAAGGAAGTGATCACCGGTCTCAACCCGCTCGGCGGCATGCTCGCGCACATCTACCAGGTCAAGAACGGCGCTGATCTGCGCGATGATGATCTGAAGAAGGCCAAGCCGACAGCGACACGCTCGATCTATTTCCGTTTTCTGTTCTACAAGAACTTCGTTGCGCACACGATGCCTCTTATCGTTCCGGAGGGAAAGACCGATTTAGTTTATCTGCGCGCCGCCATCCAATATCTAACGGCCTACCATCCGCGTCTCGGCGAGATCGTTGGCGGCAAGCTCGAAACTAAGATTAGATTTATGAATTTCTCCACCATCGTGCATGACGTCATGCAGCTCGGTCATGGAACCGGCGATCTGCTATTTCTAATCAAGGATTACGAAAAGCATTTGCGCGCCTATACGCATGCCCCGCTTGCGCGGCCGGTCATTGTGTTGATCGATAACGACGACGGCGCAAAGAGCCTGTTCGGGTATGCTAAAAACAAGGGACACCCAAAGATCGGTCTCGATTCCACTGAGCCCTTCTACTATCTGGGCTACAATCTGTATCTGGTGAAAACACCTGAGCCTGGCTCGAGCAAAAAGAGCTGCATTGAGGATTTGTTCCCGCCGACCCTCCTCAAAACCGTGGTCGACGGCAAAACTTTTGATCCGAACAAGGAACACGAAGAAGCGGGCAAATATGGCAAGGTCATATTCGCAAAGCGCGTTGTGATTCCGCAGGCGGCCATGATCGATTTTTCCGCCTTTGTCCCGCTGCTCGACCGAATTGTCGCCGTGCTCGATCACCACCTGGCACTGAAGACAGCAAAACCTTCGCCACCACCGGCTGCCGCAGCGAGTTCATAATCGGATTTTCGGATCTAGGACAGCGCCTCGCACAGGCTTGGTCAAGTCTGACACTGACCGAAGGCCACCGCGCAGCGTCCTGGCTTTGGCCCGTCCGCATAAAGCGCTACGCTCAGATTGTTGGAGGCGCAAACGACTTCCCCACGCGGCGCGGTATCCACGCTCGAAGGTCTGCTTTCGGGACGTTGTCCAGTCAGGTCGGATGACCGCATGGGGCGCAGAGCGGACGTCAGCGTGAGTAGTCACTCTCCACCCGAAGCGGCGGCTCTGAAGAAGCCTACCCTGCCTCCAGGCGAGGCGGCGGGGAGCCATAAGACCGGAGAACCGCTCCGGCAACCGGCCAAAACATCCGTGCAGCGGTACTGGTGCGCCACGTCGTTGATTTCGGGGCACGCTGCGAAGCGTCGTAGGGCGGACGCAGTCCGGGGGAGCGCCGGAGGCGGACTTTGTCCGCCCCACGCTCGTCGCCTCGCCGGCAAAATGAACGACTCGCCGCACGACTGCCCCGCGTCGGTTCCGCTGGAGACGCGCGAATGACGCAGTTACGTCCCTATCCGGTCAGCATCCGGTCAGCTCAGGTAGCCGCTTGCGATGGCCGAGCCAGACAGCGCCGCGCGAATGCCCTGCACTAACTAACGGGATAGGGACACGCCGTTATTGTCGCCGGCGTCAGGCGAGCAGCCACTCGCCCGGGCAGCGAGGGCATGCAAGCGACACTGCCGACCCAGGCGCCCGCGCGGGCGGCACTGCCAGTGCCGGGCCTGGTGCCGGTTGCCGTTGTAAGAAAAAAATCACCAAAAGGTTTTTTTGCCTTGACCTGCGGGCAGGCTTCGTGCGATGATACAGAAGACCGTGGATCGTTCCTCTCATGTCAACAGCCGCGCTTTCCCTCCCCGATCTTCCTTCGCAGCCCCACCAAGGGGTTGGTGCGCGCCTCGTCCGCCGCCTCGGCGGCGCGGTGCGCAGCGCGATCACTGGCGGCATGACCCTCGCGACCGGCCGGCGACGCCCGGCCGCGCCGCAACCCGACATCGACCACCCCGTGGCGCGCGACCCGGACCCTCGCCCCGCACCCGCGCCCGAGCATCTGCCCGGCCAGCCGCGCACCGCTTCCCCCTTCACGCCAGACCGGTCAGCCTCGCCGGGCTGGCTCGCGCGTCTGTCCGGCCGCGGCCGCCGGCCCACGCGGTTCAACTACGCCCTGCTCCCCGACGGCGACGCGCCCTTCACCCCGGAGGCATTCCCCGGCCTCACCCCCGAATTCTGCACGTTCCTCAACACCCCGCTCGAGGAATGTGATCCTGAGATGCTGACTCTGCTATATGCCGTGCTCGCCGAGCACATCGCCGCTGTCATGCCGGCCGAAGCGGGCATGGGGGACGCCGGGGAGGTGTTTTCCAAACTGTGGGGCCGCTTGGCCGCCGCGGTCGGTGACGCTGTGCCGGCCGCAGGGCCGGCGGTGGCACCGCCCGACGCGCCGGTCGCAGCGCCGGACCCGCTGGCGGCAGCATCGCCGGCCGAGGCGTTGCCGCACATGCCAGCCGAGGCGTTGGCGGACGTGCCGCTGATGTCCACGGCGTCGCTGCCCGAAGCACTGGCGGCCGAGCTGTCATTGCGAGCGCAGCGAAGCAATCTCCCGGAGAGTTCACACCTCGCTTCCGGGAGATTGCTTCGCTGCGCCGGCAATGACGCTCGCGCGCAATGGGAGACCGCGCCAGACACCACTTCCCTGCCCGGATCAGTCTTGCGCCGCTGCCGGCCGTTGTTCGCTTCCCGATCGTTCCGCTATGGCAGCCAACCCTTGGTCCGTTGCTGTCTCCAGCTGCTCCACTTCTGCCGCTCGCTCTTCCGCGGTTTGTTGTCCGGCGGCCCGCGGCGTCTGCCGCTGCCGCGCCCGTGCTACGCCGCCCGCGCCAGCCCGACCTGAGCGGTCGCGCGGCGCATTTTGGTGCAATTCCAGTGCAATGAACGGGGCCACCACGTGGCGGTCCCGCCATCCTGATTCGTGCCGGGCCAACCTTTCCGTACCGACCCTTGCCTCCGGCGCCCGAAACTTGAATTGCTGCCTTTTCCTTTATGATAAAGCAGGACGGTCGTCCGCATCAGCCTCGCGGGCATTGGCAATCATAACACCGCCGCCCCCAGGCAGCAGCCTGGCAGCGGCCGGCGTTTCCAGTCGAGCCAGAGACTTCTCAGCCCATCTTATTCACCGGATAAGTCGGCATCGCACTGATAATGCTATGGTAATGTGGCCGGATGCAGATCCGCTCCGGCTGGTCGACCCGCATTTCCGTCCATATCTGTGAGGCGCCAGGGGTTGATCAGGAGGGGTTCCGACGGGGCGTCCGCCCCACCGGTCACGTCGGGCGCAGGATCAGTGCGCCAACCAGGTCGCGAAACAGCGCCGCATCCGGGCAGTTGGCGGCGAACGCCAGCCTGACCCGGCTCGCGGTCTCCTTGATGCGCACGGCAATCTTCAGCAACCGCAGCCGGATGGTGGAGAATTCGCCGCTGGCCAGTGGCTGCGGCTTGGGAATCGTGTCACGCACTGTCCGCATCAGCCAATACGCGGCGGTGTGGAGGATCAGCCGCATCTGGTTGGCGAGCGGCGAGCGGCAACTGGTCCGGTCGGAGGCCAGTTGGCTCTTGTGGCGCTTGATCAGGTTCTCCGCCTGGCCACGGGCACAATAGAGGCTGTCGTAAAGCCACTCGGGGGTACCATGGGTGATGTTGGTGACGACGTAGCGCACGTCGAGGCCTTTCCGTGTCGCCTCAATCCGCGCCACAACACGGCGGGCATGCCGCCAGGATTTCGCGGCGTAGCGGGTCGCGACGTAGTCGCGCACCACATCGAGGTTGCCGACCGCGCGCCGAACGCAGACGGCATCCGTCTTGGCAAAGACCTGATCGGCGAGAACCGCGTTGGTCGACAGACCGAAGATGTAGCGGACGCCGTTCTGCTCGCACCAATCCATCGCCTCGCGCCGTCCATAGTGGCTGTCGCCGCGAATGGTGATGCGGGTGGCCGGCCAGTGCTGCCGGATGCGCCGCACCAGCCGGCGCAGGTGGGCGCGAACCTCCTTGCCGTCAGGGGTTTTGCCCGGCCGCAGGATGGTAAGGACGCAGTGCCCGGTCGCCGCGTCATATATATGGATCGGCAGGAAGCAGCGCTCATCGTAGTGGGCGTTGAACAGTGAGAGCTGTTGATGGCCATGCACGGTGTCGGCGGTGTCGTCGATATCAAGCGTGATGGCTTTGGGTGGACGCCAGTAGCTGCCGCACCACAGATCCACCATGGCGTAGGTCAGGCGGATCAGAGTGCGCAGATCCGGGGCGTTCTCCCAGCGTGACATGGTTGGCTGCGAGGCCAGGTCGTCACCGCTTTCAGGCAGCCGCCCACAGGCAAGTTTGAACGCTGGGTCCTTACGCAGATCATCCAGGTCGTCGGCATCCGAATAGCCGCAGGCGATGGCCAGGATGCGCGCACGCAGGATGTCCGGCATCGTATGAGTGATCTTGGTCGGATCGCGGTGGTCGGGGATGATTGCCGCCATCGCCTCGATCAGGCCGAGCCGTTTGTCAGCACCGGCCAGCAGAAGCACGCCGCCATCGGAACTGATCAGGCCGCCATCGAACGCTGCGGTCACCTTCTTGTGGCAAATACTTGGCAGCGAGAATGGCAGCAGCGTATCGTCGTCAGTGGCGGGCATGGCAGATTCTGTCCCGGTGCTTGGGTTGGCGTCAGCACCCAAACTCTAAGCGATTCCAGGACGTTGTACCATGCCCGCCAGCGAATCCCTGCTATGCGATGAATAAGATGGGCTAGTCGCTGCCGCGATCGATCTTCTCCAACTCGATGACGACGCGGCGGTTCCTCGCCTGGTTTTGTGGAATGGGATGTCCTTCGGCATCGCGATTGGGCGCCAGGGGACGGGTGTCGGCGTAGCCCGCAGCACGCACCCGCCGTGCCGCAATCCCCTGGTCGAGCAAAAAGCGCACGACCGCCGCGGCGCGGGCCGTGGACAATTCCCAATTGGACGGAAACTGCAGGGTGCTGACCGGTTCGTCGTCGGTATGACCTTCAACGGTGATGCGGTAGCCTGTGAACTCCGGGGATTGGAGCCGGCCGATCAAGCCTCCCAGAATGGTGCGCCCGGCGCCGCTCAACGTGGCGGAACCGGTGGCAAAGAATGCGGCGCTGCTGAACTGGAAGGTCACGATGCGAGCGCCCGTTGGCGCCGGCCGGCCGTTGGCCATGGTTGGCATCGCTGTCGTGACCTGCGGCGACGCTAAGGGCGTGTGGCTATCGCCGGCCGTGGGGCGTGATGTGGATGGCAATGGGACAACGGGCGCGGCCGGCACGTGGGGTCCCGCGGCAGGGGCGGGTTGCGCAACCGCGGCAAGGTCGGCGGTTACGTCAGGAGCCGATGTCGGTGCCGTGGCCATGCCGCTGTCAGCCGGGGCCTCCCGGCCCGTGCCGGCGGAGGTCGCCGTTGCGGCGTCGTCCGAATCGTCGTCGGGACTCGCCTCGCGCGGCGGCACGATCACGAAGCTCTCCTGCACGAAGCGGTCCGGCAAACTCGCGGATGGCGTGCCTGAAGCAACCGAAGCAACCGTGTCGGAGCCGCGCGGTACGTTCGAAAGATGCACCGCCAACAGGACCGCGAACAGACAAAGCAGCAACGTGATGGTGTCGGCATAGGTCATCAGCCAGTCGTCGGCATGCCTGGCCTGTCCACCCGTGGCTCGCCGGCGCCCGACATGCCCGCGGTCCTTCATCCCTTGATGACCCGCAGCGAGGGAAGCAGTTGCACCTTTTCGTCGCGTTCGGATTGAATGGCGCGACGGTCAGGTCCGGTATCGTCGGCGCGGCCGATGACGCTGAAGTAGTTATGCGCCTGCGGCGGCAGAAAGCCGTTCAGCCGGTCCCGGACGAACGTCGGCGGCTTTCTGCAGGCCAGCAAGGCCATGGCCTCGGCGATCAATTCGTCCCGCAGGCGCCGCCGCTCCACCTGCTGTTCCAGCCATGATGCCGCCGGCATGGTGATCATGCGAGCGGCCAGGACGCCGTACAGCGTGCACAGGAAAGCGATTGCCAGCGCCGCACCGATGGCGCCCGCATTGTCTTGCAGGTCGTGCAGCATCGAGACCATTCCAACCAAAGTACCAACCATGCCGAACGCAGGCGCATGGCTGCTCATGCCGCGCAGCACGTCGACCGGGACACAGCCGCGCTCGTAATTGAGGTCGGCGGCGGTCTTCATCATCGCGCGGACATCAGGTTCGGTGTAGTCGCTCACGACGAGATTGAGGCCATACCGCATCAGCGGGTCGGGGACGCCCTGTCCCGGCAAGCCACGCTCGAGGCCGCGCGTGCCCTTTTCGAAGCCGATACGGGCCCAGCCGACGATGTCCTCCAGGTCCCGCCGAAGGTCGTCGTGGAGCGGGTCGGCTGCGACGCCCTTGAGCATCGCCACGATGCTGCGGATGGCCTGACGGACATCCTCTGCCGGGAAGCTCATGAAGGCGGTCGTGGACATGCCGCCGAAGACGATGACCAGGCCGCCGAGGCTGACCAGCGATGAAACTCCATTCGCGCTGGTCGCGGTGGCGGCGGTCAGGAGAATCAGGCTGAACATTACCCCAAGCATGGGCGCCAGCGCGGAGGTCTGCCTCGTCCGCGAGTTGATGGGCTTCACCGTGCTACTCTCCTGTCAGCGCTTTGGCGTGTGCGGCTTCATGATGGCCCGCAGAGGCAAGCGATGTGCCAGCACGATGCGGTTCGCCAGGCGCCTGCGTCGCACCGTGTCAGCGCAATAGATGTCGGCTGGATAGCGGGCAGGGATGACCTCCCGGCAAATGCCGCCGGGTGAAGGCGCGTCGTCGCGGCAGGCGCGGGCTGTCGTCGCGGCCGGCGGGAGGCGTCACCGCATCGGGGGGTGTCGCCACCGCAGGGGCGGGGCGTCACCGCAGCGGGGGGCGTCACCGCAGCGCGGGGTGTCGCCACGGGCAGGCTCGGGGAGTCGCCGCGGCCGGCGCGAGGCGTCACCGCAGCGGGGGGTGTCGCCGCAGCAGGGGCGGGGCATCCTCTTGGCAAGACAGTCCCGGCAACAACTGGCCGATCAGCCGGAAATCTGGCACAGTGCGCAGCGGCGTCCGCTCAACAGGAGCGCGCTCCCGGAGAACCGATGCGACGCCTGCTTGCGCTTGTCCTGCTCTGCCTCCTGCTGGCGGCCGGCCCCGTTGCCGCAATGCAAAGCGTGCCGGCCAGCAGCAGCCGCGACACGGTCGCCCTGGTATCCGATACCGACGCCGTCGCCCCCGGCAAGCCGTTCCGCGTCGGCCTGTATTTTCGCCTGGCGCCCGGCTGGCACACCTACTGGCACAACCCGGGAGACGCCGGGGTCGCGCCCTCGTTCGATCTGACCTTGCCGGCAGGCGCCGTGTCCGGCCCGATCGCATGGCCCACGCCGCGCCGCATCGCCGAGGGGCCAGTGATGACCTACGCCTATACCGGCGACGTCCTCCTGCCGGTCACCATTACGCCACCCGCCACCTCTGGTCCGGTCGCGATCCAGGCGCACGCGCGCTGGCTGGTCTGCAAACAGATCTGCGTGCCGGAGGAGGCGACCTTCCGCCTCGACCTGCGGCCCGGCACGCCGGCGCCTTCCGCCCAGGCGCCGCTGTTCGCGGCACATGACCGCGCGGTGCCCCGGCCCTCGCCCTGGCAGGCACAGATCGCGCCGGATGGATCGCTGTGGGTACAGGGCCCGGAACTGGAGCCCTCCACCGTCACGGATGCCTGGTTCATCCCCGACCGCGACGGCATGATCGACGACGACGCGGCGCAACCGCTGTCGGTGCGGCGAGGCGGGTTCGTGCTGTCGCTGAAGCTGCCGAAGGATGCGAAGCCGGATGCCGGTTTGTCAGGCATCCTTTCGGTGCGCGACCACTCTGGCCTGGAGACGGATGTCGCGCTGCACGCCACTGGCGGCCCCGCGCCGCCGCCAGCCTTCCCGCCACTGCGCCGCGTGCTGGTCTTTGCCTTCCTGGGTGGGTTGATCCTGAACCTGATGCCCTGCGTCTTTCCGATCCTGGCAATGAAGGCTGTGGCGCTCGCCCAGGGCGCCGCGCGCGGCCAGGCACGGGCCCATGCCCTGTTCTACACCGCCGGCGTGCTGGCGACCTTCGCGGCGCTTGCCGGCGTGTTGTTGGCCGCTCGGGCGGCCGGGGCGGCGGCCGGCTGGGGGTTCCAGTTCGCCTCGCCGGTGTTCGTGGCGGCCATGGCCTGGCTGCTGTTCGGGGTGGGACTGAACCTGTCCGGCGTGTTCGAGGTCGGCGCCGGCATGGCCGGCACCGGCAGCGCGCTGGCCGCCCGCGGCGGGCACCTTGGCAGCTTCTTCACCGGCTTGCTGGCGGTGTTGGTGGCGACCCCCTGCACCGCGCCGTTCATGAGCGTCGCGGTTGCCGCCGGGTTGGCCGCCCCGCCGGCCGAAACCCTGCTGGTGTTCCTGGTGATGGGACTGGGTTTGGCGGCACCCTATGCGGCGTTCTCGGGGGTGCCGGCGCTGGCGCGGCTCGCGCCTCGGCCGGGGCGCTGGATGGAGGTTCTGAAGCAGGGCCTCGCCTTCCCGATGTACGGCGCCGCCGCCTGGTTGCTGTGGGTGGTCAGCCAGGAAGCGGGATCGGCCGGCGTGCTAGGCACCGGCGCGGGCTTCGTCTTGCTGGGTTTCGCGGCCTGGGTGCTGGGCATCAGCCAGAGCGCGCCCAGCCGCCATCGCCGGCTCGGCCAATCGGCCGCGGTAGCGGCGGTACTGCTGGCCGGCGCCGTGCTGAGTGGGATCGCGGTCGCCCCCACCGCGCCGGCCGCCGCGGGTATCACCGCGGGCGCCGAGCCGTTTTCCCCCACCCGCCTCGCCGCGTTGCGCGCCGCGGGCCGGCCGGTGTTCGTCAACATGACGGCGGCCTGGTGTGTGACCTGCCTGGTGAACGAACGCGTGGCGATTTCCAGCACCGAGGTGCAGCATGCGTTCGCCGCGAACCACGTGGCGTATTTGGAAGGTGACTGGACGCGGCAGAATCCGGCGATTTCGAATTTCCTGCGCGAGTACGGGCGGGACGGCGTGCCGCTGTATGTCTATTACCCGCCGCACGACGGCAAGCCGGTGGTGCTACCGCAGATCCTGACCGAGAACGAAGTGCTGCGAGAGCTCAACTCGGGTTAACCGTTGCTTTGCTTGTTGCGCCTGGAACTGCGCCTGACAAAGTAGGAGCGACGACGAGTGGACAACCCGGTTGAACCCCCGAACGGGGGTGCTTACGATGCCCTGGCCACGCGGGTTTCACGGCTAGAGGGCGACGTGCACGATATCAAGGGGATGCTCGGCAACCTGATGGTGATGGTAACGCGCATGGATGCGCAGTTCCCTTATCTCGCCACCAAGGCCGACATCGCCGAGGTCAAAGCCGACGTTGCGGCTGTGAAGGCCGATGTGGTCCGGGTGGAGACCAAACTGGACGCCAGGATCGACGGCGTCGAGGCCAGGATCGACTCCAGGATCGACGGCGTCGAGGTCAGGATCGATTCCAGGATCGACGGCGTCGAGATCAGAAATCGACTCCAGGATCGACGGCGTCGAAGCGAGGATCGACTCCAGGATCGACGGCGTCGAAACGAGGATCGACTCCAGGATCGACGGTGTCGAAGCCAGGATCGACGGCGTCGAAGCGAAGATCGAAGGGGTCGAAGCCAAAGTCGAGGGAGTGGGGCGCCGGGTCGACGCGGTCGATGCCAGGATCGACAGGATCGAGGTGCGAATGGACCGGAGCGCCACAAGAATGGACCGGATCGAGGGCAAGATCGGCGGGATGGAGACGAAGCTGGCCGACATACCGAACAGGGCCTACATGTGGCTCGTCTTTGGTGCGCTTCTGGCGGCGTATGCCAGCGGGCTTGCCGCGCTCGCCGTGCTGAAATAGCAGCGGCGTCAGTAGCCCTGCTGCATCACCAGCCCTGCTGCATCACCAGCCCTGCTGCATCACCAGCCCTGCTGCATCACCAGCCCTGCTGCATCACCCCCAGCCGCGCGCCAGCTTCCGCACCGTCGTCGATGCGTTGCGCCGGCCCTGACCGGCATAATCTTCGTGCCAGTCCTCGATCTTCGCCGGATCGTAGAGGTAGTTCACCATCAGCGTGGCGCTTTCCTTCGCTCCCTTCTCCGACGTGTCCCCCAACATGCTCAGCCGCTCCACCCGCGCGCCGTTCGACAGGTGGAAATGCGCCACCGGATCACGTGCACGCTTCTTGTTCCCCGGCGCAGTTTCGTTGACCAGGTAACGGGCACAGAGCCGCACCAGCACCGGCTCGGCGGTCTTGCGTAGCGCCGGATCGCGCCACCAGCCGCGTCTGGCCACAATCGCCGCCAGCGACGCCGCGCCCGTTTCCATTGGCATGGTGGAGCCCAGGCTCGCCGCCTCGTCCGCTGACAGCAAATCCGGCTCGTTCGCCGCCAGCTTCTCGTCCAACCAACGCCGATACCCCGGAATCGGCGACAGCGTCGCGAACGTGCGGAGGTTGCGGAATTCGGTCGATAGCAACTCCACGACGCGCTTGATCAGGAAATTGCCGAAGCTGATGCCTGCCAGTCCCTGCTGGCAGTTGCTGATTGAGTAGAAGATTGCGGTGTCCGCCTCGCGCGGATCCTGCACCGGCGCTTTTTCATCGAGCAGGCTTTGCACGCTGCCTGAGAGGCCTTTGACCAGGGCGACTTCGACGAATATCAGCGGCTCGCCGGGCATGCGCGGATGGAAGAACGCATAGCAACGGCGGTCGGAATCCAGCCGGTTCTTCAAATCGCGCCAGGAGCGGATTGCGTGCACCGCTTCATAATCGACCAGCTTCTCCAGCAGCACCGCCGGGCTGGTCCAATCGATGCGGGTCAATTCCAAAAAGCCGATGTCGAACCATGCCGCGAGCAAGCTGCGCAGGTCGGCCTCCAGCGCAGCGAGCAAGCGGTCTTCCTTGCGGATCTTCAGCAGGAAGGCGCGCATATCCACCAGGAACTTGCGGCCGTCCGGAATCGATGTGAACTGCGTCAGCAGCTTCAGCCTCGGCGGCTCCAGCGCCTGGCGCAGGTCCGCGGTGGCGGTGGCGCGGTCGGCCGGATCGGCGGCCTTTTGCACCTCGGCATACGCGTGGGCGACGCCGTCGGCATCTGAATCGAACCCGGCCAGCGTGCGCAGGAAATGCTTCCGGCCGGCGTCGTCCGCGGCGATGTAGGTCTGGGCCAGCTTGGCGGCGCGGTTGCGGGCGCTGACCTCGCCGCCGCGGCCGTGCAGGCAGCCGCGCATCTGCGCCTCCAGCGGCTCGTCCGGTTCGGCGGAAACGCTGGCGGCCATGTCGCGCCAGACGGTGGAAAGCCGGCGGATGGCGCGGTCCAGCAAACCAGTGGCGGCGGCGTCGCTCATGCAGGCGCTCCCTTGCGGCGGGCCGATGCTGACCCACGCATAGCGGAAGTGGATTGCGATATCGTTGCCGCAAGAGCACGGATGAGTGCGGGCAGCAGATCCTCCGCGACCATGCCGGGCCCGGCCAGCGCGGCAGCCCTCCCGTGCAGCCAGGCACTGGCGGCAGCCGCTTCCCAGGCCGGCATCCCCTGGGCGAGCAAGCCGGCGATAATCCCGGACAGCACGTCGCCGGCGCCCGCCGTGGCCAGCCACGGGGGTGCCGAGGCGTTGATCGCCGCCCGCCCGTCCGGCGCGGCGATGATGGTGTCGCTGCCCTTCAGCAGCACCACCGCGCCGGTGCGCGCGGCGGCGGCGCGCGCGGCGGCGAGCCGGTCGCCGGGGGCGCCGAAAACGCGGGCAAACTCCCCGGCATGCGGTGTCAGCACAGTCGCCCCGCGGAACGCATCGGGATTGCCGGCGAAGGCCGAGAAGGCATCGGCGTCCGCGACCACCGCCCGCCGCGCGGCGATCAACGCCGGCAGGGCGACGCGCGCCGCATCGGCGCCGAGCCCGGGTCCGCACACCCAGACATGGCGGCGCGTGTCCCGCAGCAGTTCATCCAGCGGCGCTTCATTGACGATCAGGCCCGGCGCACCGGTCCGGTACACGTCGCCGCCGCCGCGTGCGGCGATGGTCACCATGCCCGCCCCGGCCCGGCGCGCCCCGTCGGCAGCCAGCCGCGCCGCACCGGTCATTGCGGCGCCGCCGAGGACGGTGACATGGCCGCGCGAGTATTTGTGGCTCTCGGGAGCGAGGCTCGGCAGCGGCCAAAGCTCCGGCAGGTTGGCGAAAGTCGCCGGCCCGGCCTGCTCCAGCGCCGCGCGGGGCAGGCCGATATCGGCCAGCACGATCTCGCCGCAGCGTTCCCGCCCGGGCTGCAGCAGGTGGCCAGGCTTCAGGCGGAAGAAGGTCACGGTCAGGGCAGCCTGCGGCGCGAAGCCGCGGACCGCGCCAGTGGCACCGTCCAGCCCGCTGGGCACGTCGATCGCGACGACGCGGCGTGCCGCGCGTAGCGTCTCCGCCGGGAGGCCATCGACGTCCCGCGCCAGGCCGGCGCCGAACACAGCATCGATGACCAGGGCCGCGCGGGATGCCTCGGCGGGGGCGAAGGGCGCGGTGGGGCGATGCCATTGTGCCGCCGCCCAGGCGGCGTCCGTCCCGGCGCGCGGGGGTGTCAGTGCCGCGACCGCCACCGGCCAGCCCTGCTGCGCCAGCAGCCGCGCCGCGACATAGCCGTCCCCGCCATTGTTGCCCGGTCCGCACAGTACCAGCGTGCGGCAGGGCTGGAAGCGGGCCTGCGCCGCCCGCGCGACGGCCCGGCCGGCATTCGCCATCAGCACCGGACCCGGCACGCCCAGCCGGGGCGACGCGGCATCCGCCCGCGCCATCTCCCGCGGCGTCAGCAACTCGGTCCGTCCGGCAAGTGCGTCCGACCAAGCGGTGTCGAAGTTCATGGGATGCCGTCCAACGCTGATGATGGCGGCAAATCTGACCCGCCACGGCCGACCGCTCAAGCGGACTGCCGCGTCAGGGTGAGTGGAGACGGCCGGAGGTGCCGATCACCATCTGTCCCCCGATTGCCGTGAGAAACCGCCACAACCGCCTCCTGCACGAATGTCCCAAGCCAAAGATTACCAATTTTCAATTCACCAGCACGGACGGCAAGAGGTCTTCTGCTGCACCATCGCGCCCGCGCCGGTTGTGCAATGTAATGCCTTTGGCAACCGCCGTTTGGAGAAAGCGAGGCGATACCTGCCTGCATGGCTTACGGCAGACGATTTGCACCATTTGCCTCTCGACGCCGGCACAAAGAAATGCAAAACCTCCGCGGCTTCCAGGAGAGCGCGCAACGCGGCGCCTGGCGCAGCGACGAATGGACGGGCCGCGGATGCGCCCAATAGGGAGAAGACGAATGGTACACCCGAAACTACCGTTAAGCCGGCGTACGCTCATCAAGGCGGGCTCGGCGCTCGGGGCGATGCAGCTTGCATCGCCCTTCATCGTGAAGGCACTCGGCGACCAGCCGATCAAGATCGGCATGGTGGACCCGCTGACCGGCAGCCTGTCGGCCCTGGCGCAAACCGAAGTCGAGGGCGCCAAATACGCGGTCGCCGAACTCAACAAGAAGAATGGCATCCTCGGGCGTCAGGTCGAGCTGCTGGTGGAAGACTCCGCCAACGACGTCGGCACCGGCGTGCAGAAGACCCAGAAGCTGATCGACCGCGACCATGTGGACGTGATCTTCGGCGACGTGAACTCCGGCATCGCCTATGCGATGTCGCAGGTCACCAGCGAGAAGAAGGTGTTCCATATCGTCCCCGGCGGCCACACCGATCCGATCACCGGCAGCGCCTGCAAGTGGAACGTGTTCCGCATCTGCAACACGACATCCATGGACGCCGCGGCGATCACGCCAGAGCTGGTCAAGCGGTTCGGCAAGCGCTGGTTCTTCATCACGCCGGACTATGCGTATGGCCACACGCTGCAGGATGCCTTCGTCAAGAACCTGAAGAAGGCCGGCGGCGTGTACGAAGGCGACATGCTGCCGATCGCCGCCACCGAGTTCTCCGCTACGCTGATCAAGGCCAAGGCCTACAAGCCCAACGTGCTGCTGAACAACATGGGCGGCCTGGCGCAGATCGACTGCATGAAGCAGTTCGTGCAGTTCGGCATGCAAAAGGACATGGCGCTCGGCGGCGCCCTGTTCGAGCTGGAAAGCGTCAAGGCGGTGCCGAAGGACGCGCAGACTGGCTGGTGGGACTTCGAATGGTGGTGGGATCAGCCGAACGTGCCGGAGGTCGGCAAGTTCGTCGCCGAATTCCGCAAGGCCGTCGGCAAGACTCCTACCGCGCGCCACTGGTTCGGCTATGTCGCGGTGAACTCGGTGCGGCTTGCCGCCGACAAGGCGAAGTCGATGGAAGGGCCGAAGCTCGCCGTGGCGATGGAGGACATGGAGCTGCCGCCGGACGTCGCGTTGCAGCCCGGCCAGATCCGCTATCGCAAGGGCGATCACGAACTGATGCCCAACATCTTCGTCGGCAACGTGCATCCGCCGGAGGGCAACCCGGACAACATCTTCAAGGTCGCCACCCTGGTGCCCGGCGAGCAAGCCGCCGGCAGCGTCGAGGATACCGGTTGCCACATGACACCGCCGCCGGTGTAACGTGATTTCCCAGATGGCCGGCCCTCGGGCCGGCCATCTACTATCGGCGGCTCGCGAGTGACAGGCCGGATAATCCCGGAAGAAACCCGGGGCTTCTTCCTGGCCATGACGACTGCCACTGGAAAGCAGACCCATGCTGGATGTCATCCTGTTCAATGTCACCAACGGCCTGATCATCGGCGCGTTCTACGTGCTGATGGCGCTGGGTCTGTCGCTGATCCTGAACCTCAGCAATGTCATCAATTTCGCGCACGGCAACTTCCTGGCGATCGGCGGTTATCTCGCCTTCGTGCTGACGCCGACGATCGGCTTCTGGGGCGCGCTGATCGTGTCGCCGATCGCCACCGCCATCCTCGGGCTTGTGGTCGAGCGCCTCATGATTCGCCGGGTGTATCGCCGCGACCCGGTGTACAGCCTGCTGCTGACCTTCGGCCTCGCGTTCATCATCCAGGATATGTGCCGCTATATCTGGGGGCCGAACGGCCTGCCGCTGAGCGTCCCCGATACCATCGCCGCGCCGATCAGCAGCGACCTGTTCTTTATCACCTGGTACCGCATCTTCATGGTGGCGATCGTCATCGTCGCCGTCTCCGGGCTGTTCGCCTTCCTGCGCTTCACCAAGGTTGGCGTGCGCATCCGCGCCGGCACGCTGGACCTGGAAACGGTGTCGGCGCTTGGCGTGAACGTCGGGTTCCTGCGCAGCTTCAATTTCGGCCTGGGCTGTCTGCTGGCCGGCCTGGCGGGCGTGCTGGCCGGAGGACAGATCGGCCTGAACCCCAACATGGGTGACGACCTGCTGATGCCGAGCTTCATCGCCATCATCGTCGGTGGCGTCGGCAGCCTGACCGGAACCCTGATCGGCGGGCTGTTGATCGGCGTCGCCGCAGCGTTGACCACGGTGGTCTGGCCCTCCGGCAATGAAGCGGTGATCTACATGATCATGGCCATCGGTACTGATCATCCGCCCGCGTGGCCTGATGGGCGAGGAAGGAATGCTGACATGAACAGTGCGACCACGACCACCGCGGTCGCCGACGGACGGCTGTTCGACTCCAACTGGATGAAGTTGCTCGTCATCTGGGCGGCGCTGCTGACCGTCCCGCTGTGGCTGCCGATGCTGGGCGGCTACACCGCGCTGGCAGGCCGCGTCCTCGTGCTAGGCCTGGCGGCGATGTCGTTCAACATCCTGCTCGGGTTCACCGGGGTCATGAGCTTCGGTCACGCGGCGTATTTCGGACTGGGCGCGTACGGAGCGGGCCTGACGCTGAAATACCTCAGCGCCTCCACCCCGCTGGCGATGCTGATGGGAACGTTGCTCGGCGGCGTTGCCGGCGCGATCGTTGGTATGTTCATCGCGCGGCGCCGCGGCGTGTATTTCGCCATGGCCACCGTGGCCTTCGGCCAGATCGGGTTCTACATTGCCTATACCTGGAACGACCTGACCGGCGGCTATGACGGCCTGCGCGGTTTCGTTCGCGCGCCGATCAACCTCGGCTTCACCACGATCGATATCGCCAACAACGCCACGCTGTTCTACTACTTCCTGCTGTTCATATTTGCAATCGCTGTGGCGGCACAAGGCCTGATGCTGGCCTCCCCGTTCGGCCGCACCTTGCTGGCGATCCGGGAGAACGAACGGCGGGCGCGCTTCCTCGGCATTCCGGTCGACCGGCATATCTGGCTGTCGTTCACGATCTCCTGCTTTTTCACCGGCCTGGCGGGTTCGCTCTACGCGCTGCTGAACAATTTCGCCGATCCGATGGCGATGCACTACTCGCTGTCGGGTGAGATCGTCATCATGGCGGTGATGGGCGGCATGCGTGCCTTCTGGGGTCCGCTGGTCGGCGCCGCGGTGTTCGTGGTGCTGCAGGACTACATTTCCTCCATGACGGTGAACTGGATGAGTTTCGTTGGATTGATCTTCGTGCTGGTGGTGCTGTTCTTCCCGCGGGGCTTGTTGGGCATCTTCCAGCGGAGGGGCGCGCAATGACCGCCATGTTGGAAGTGCGCGATGTGTCGAAGCATTTCGGCAGCCTGCGCGCGGTGCAGAACGTCTCCATGACCGTGGCGGCGGGCGAGCTGCGCGCGATCATCGGTCCCAATGGCGCCGGCAAGACGACGTTCTTCAACACGATCTCCGGCTTCTTTCCGCCCACGTCGGGCGACATCGTGTTCGATGGGGAGGTCGTGACCAAACGGTCGGTGACCGAACGCGTGAACCGTGGCATGGCCCGCACGTTTCAGATCACCGAGATCTTCCCCGAGCTGACGGTTCGGGAGAACGTACGGATCGGCGCGGAGAGTGCGTCGGGCATGAAGTTGTCGCTGTGGCGCAGCAAGTCTGCGGCGGCGCAGGTGGAAGCACGGATCACCGAGTTGCTGGGCCTGACCGGGCTTTCCACGAAAGCGGACCGGCTGGTGGGGGAACTGTCACATGGCGACCAGCGAGCCGCGGAGATCGCCATGGCGCTGACGCTGCAGCCGCGGCTGCTGCTGCTGGATGAGCCGACCGCGGGCATGGGCGAGCAGGAGACGTATCAGATCGCGGGCCTGATCCGGCGGCTGCACAAGAACAGTAATTACACGATCGTTCTGATCGAGCATGACATGCGGGTGGTGTTCAACCTGGCCGACCGGATCAGCGTGCTGGACCAGGGCAAGCTGCTGGCGGAAGGCACGCCGGCGGACATTGCCGCCGACCCGCACGTGCAGGCGGCGTATCTGGGGAAAGCTGAATGAAAACCGCATCCTCCCCCTCCCCTTGAGGGAGGGGGCCGGGGGGAGGGTTTCCTGCCGCACGAACCCCTCCACCCGGCCCCTCCCTCAAGGGGAGGGGGAGTAGTTGTGCCATGACCGCAGCACTGCACGCCGAAGGCCTGAACACCTTCTACGGCAAGAGCCACATCCTGCACGACGTCGGGCTGACCGTGGAGGAGGGCCGTATCACCACATTGCTGGGGCGGAACGGTGCCGGCAAGAGCACGACGCTGCGCAGCCTGGTTGGCCTGACCCCGCCGCGCAGCGGGCGCGTACAGATCTTCGGCAAGGAAACCACCGGCATGCCGCCGTTCCGCGTGGCGCAGCGTGGTGTCGGGTTCGTGCCGGAAGGCCGCAAGATCTTCGCCAACCTGACGGTGGCGGAAAACCTCGAGGTGCCGTACGAGCGGCCGGGCCCATGGGACATCCCGCGCGTCTACCAGTTGTTTCCGCGACTGAACGAACGGCGCAACAATCGCGGCCGCCAGCTCTCGGGCGGTGAGCAGGAGATGCTGTCGATTGCAAGGGCGTTGCTGCTGAATCCGAAGCTGTTGATTTTGGATGAACCGTCGCAGGGGCTGGCGCCGCTGATCGTGAAAGAAGTGTTCCGCATCGTGGCGCAGATGCGCGATGAGGGGATCGCCGTGCTCCTGGTGGAGCAGAACGTGCGCGTCGCGCTGGAAATCGCCGACGATGCGTACGTGCTGGAGAACGGCGAGATCGTTTATACCGGCAAGGCCGCGGACCTGGGCGCGGACGAGGAGCGCATCCAGGCGCTGGCCGGTGCTTCCGCTGAGGAATGGCACCTGGACGACGTGCTGCCGGCGTAACCCGTCCGGCGTGACCGATAGGGCGGAAAACCGCAGCGCATTCCGCCGCAGGCACGGAAACAGCGACGAGCGGACGGCGGAAGCGGCAGAGTGGCAAGCGGTACGGCGCACATGGCGGACTGCGCTGCGCTTTTCCGCCCTACCGCACTGCCCTAACATACCCGCCTGGCGCATCGGTCGCCGGATTTCGTGGGGGGAACTACGTGGACGCCAATCTAAAAACCGCCTCGATCGTGGCGCGGTTGGATCGCCTGCCGCCGTCGCGATATTTCGTGCAATTAGTCGCGCTGATCGCGATCGGCGGCTGGTTCGAGTTCTATGAATTCGCCATGCCGGGCGGTATTTCGCTCGGCTTGACGCGGCGCATCTACACCGCGTCCGCGGCCGGTCTGTTCTCCTGGAACAGTTTTGCGAGCTTCCTCGCCGCGTTCTTCTTCGGCATGTTCGTGGGCGCCTTCCTGTTTACCTGGATCTCCGACCGGTTCGGCCGGCGCGCGACGTTCACCTGGTCGATGCTGGTCTATTCCGTCGCCATCTTCATCACCGCGTTCCTGTCCTCGCCGATGTGGATCGACGTGCTGCGCTTCGTCGCCGGGTTCGGCATCAGCGTGCAGCTCATCAACAACGACTCCTTCATTTCGGAGATCACGCCGCGGCGCTGGCGCGGCCGCTACATGGCGTTCGCCATCCTGATCGTGCTGACCTCGGGGCCCATAGCCTTGTTCCTGTCATGGCTGCTGGTGCCGCACACCGTCCTGGGCCTGAGCGGCTGGCGCTGGGTGGTCATTGCCGGCGCGCTGGGGGGCATCATCGTTTGGCTCATCCGTGGCAGCATTCCCGAATCGCCGCGCTGGCTGCAGACGCACGGACGGCATGCTGAAGCCGACGCCGCTATGCGGAGGATGGAAGACCGGGTGCGCGCGGAGCTGGGACACGAACTGCCCCCACCGGATTTGGACCACGTCGAACCGATCGTCGCGCGTGGTGCCTGGACCGAAATGTTCGGCTCCGCCTACATCCGTCGCACCATCATGCTGTCACTGTTCCAGTTCTGCCAGACCATCGCCGCGTTCGGGTTCATCACCTGGGTGCCGATCATGCTGGTAAAGCAGGGCTTCGCGATCGCGCACTCGCTGGCGTTCACCGCGATGATCACGCTGCTGGCGCCGGTCGGCGCCGGGCTGGGCCTGTTGTTCGCCGAGCGGTTCGAACGCAAATGGCAGCTCGTCGGCACCGCCATCGGCATCGGCGTGTTCGGCGTATTGTTCTCCCAGGCGCGATCGGACGGCATGATCCTGTTCTGCGGCGCCGTGATATCGTTGTGCGTGAACTGGCTGGTCAGTATCTTCCATCCCTACGCCGCCGAGCTCTTCCCCACCCGCATCCGCGCCCAGGCAGTCGGCTTCACCTTCAGTTGGAGCAGGATAAGCTCCATCCTGGTCGGGTACGCGGTGACGTTCCTGCTGTCGGAGTATGGCACCGCCGGCGTGTTCACCATGATTGCCATTGCCATGCTGGTGATCGTGCTGTCGGTCGGCGTTCTGGGACCGACGACGAACCGGCAGAGCCTGGAGACGCTGTCGCGATGACTCTCCCGCGCACGCCGTCGCTTCGGCTGGACGGGCGTCGCGCGCTGGTGACCGGCGCCGGGCGCGGCATCGGCATGGCGTGTGCCGCGGCGCTGGCGCAGGCGGGCGCGCATGTGGTGCTGGTATCGCGCACGGCGGCGGAGATCGGTGCCGTGGCGGAGGAAATCCGTGCCGACGGCGGCAGTGCGGAGCCGCTGGTGCTGGACGTGACCGACACCGCTGCGGTGCGTGCGGCGGTGGCGCAGGCGGCGCCATTCGACGTGCTGGTAAACAACGCCGGCACCAACCGCCCTCGCCCGTTCCTGGACGTGACCGAGGATGACTACGACGCGATCTCCGGCTTGAACCAGCGTGCGGCGTTCTTCGTGGCGCAGGCGGTGGCTCGGCGGATGGTGGAAGCCGGGGTGCGCGGCTCGATCATCCACATGTCGTCGCAGATGGGGCATGTCGGGAGCGCGCGGCGCAGCGTTTACTGCATGACCAAGCACGGCATCGAGGGGCTGACGAAGGCAATGGCGATCGACCTCGCGCCGCACGGCGTGCGGGTGAATTCCATCGGTCCCACCTTCACCGACACACCGCTGACGCGGCCATTCTTCCAGGACACGGCGTTCCGTGACGACGTGTTGCGGCGGATCAAGCTGGGGCGGCTGGGTACAGTGGAGGACCTGATGGGGGCGGTCGTGTTCCTGGCCTCGGATGCCGCGGCGCTGGTCACCGGCACCGCGCTGGTGGTGGACGGCGGCTGGACCGCGGAGTGAGCGGCCCCGGTCGTCGTTGGGGTGGACATCCCCTCGGCATCTCGTGCCAGAGTTGGGAGTCTCAACAACCCAAGACTCGGCCGCCCATGGGGACGCATCCCGCCCGTCATGGCGGCCGCATTCCTCTTTGCAAGGAATAGCCGCCGCATTCCTCTTTCCAAGGACCAGCAACATCCGATGCCCACGTTCACTCCCCAGGCGCTGTACGCCGTCACCCACCTGATCGCCTCCCGTATGGGCAGCGCCGAAGCGGAAGCCGCCGAGGTCGCCGACCACCTGGTGCGCGCCAACCTGTCCGGCCATGACAGTCACGGCGTCGGCATGCTGCCCGCCTATGTGCGCCTGCTGCACGACGGCCTGCTGGTGCCGAACCAGACGCCCGCCACCGTGCTGGACAGCGGTGCGCTGCTGGTGATCGACGCCCGGCGCGGCTACGGCCAGCGCATGGCGGCCGATGCGGTGCGCCGTGCGATCGCCCGCGCCAAGGAGATCGGCGCCTGCGTGCTGGCCCTGCGCAACAGCGCGCATGTCGGCCGCATCGGCACCTATGGCGAGCTTGCCGCCCGTGCCGGCTGCGTGTTCACCGCCTTCGTCAACGTCGCCGACCACCGCGACATCGCCGCCCCGTACGCCTGCGCCGAACCGCGCCTCGGTACCAACCCGTTCTGCACCGCCATCCCGGGGGAGGACGGGCCGTCGCTCTTGCTCGACATGGCGACCTCGACGATCGCTGCCGGGAAGGTACGCGTCGCCTTCAACAAGGGAGTGCCGGTGCCGGAAGGTGCGCTGATCGATGACGCGGGAACGCCCACGACGGACCCCGCCGGCTTCATCCGCGACCACACCGGCGCCTTGGTGACCTTCGGTCGGCACAAAGGCTCCGGCATGGCGGTGCTGTGCGAGGTGATGGCGGCGGCGGTGGGCGGCGGACAACGGGCCGACGAGCCGCGGCAGGGTGGCATCCTGAACTCGATGCTGGCGACGGTGATCGACCTGTCGAAGTTGGGCGATCCCGCGGCGATCGGCCAGCGGGTGGAGGCGACCAAGGCGCATATCCGTTCCAGCCGCACCGCCCCTGGGTTTGACGAGATCCTGCTGCCCGGCGAGCCCGAGCAACGCTCGGCGGCGCAGCGGCGGCGGGATGGTATTCCGGTGGATGACACGACCTGGCGCGATATCTGTGCCGCCGCGGGCACTCTGGGGATCACCGAGGCGGACCTGGCACAGGCCGTCGGCGCGAACCGGATGTAGGGCGGAGCAGCCTGGTCTGGGACTTGATCCGGGACCTTACGCGGGAGTTGATCCAGGGGCGGCGCTTCCGCCGACACAGTGCCGGACCTGCAGGTACCTGCCTCGCGTCGGCGTTGCTGGCGTAGCGATGCGTCAGGTTGAGGCGTGACGCGCCGCGGATTAGGGTCCGCCGCGTCCGGATGGGTGGCCGAGCGGTTTAAGGCAGCGGTCTTGAAAACCGCCAGGGGGCGACTCCTCGTGGGTTCGAATCCCACCCCATCCGCCACTTCAGAACAGAACTGCGAACGCCGGGCGTAGCCGATTTTACGCCCGAGGCGGCGGCAAGGGTTCTGAGTAGATCGCCCTTCGACCCCATGATGCGGACTTCGCTCGTCCGCGACCTCGACACGTTGGGCCAGCGCCCGAGCTCTCAGCGATAGCCGCCTCCTTCGGTCCGGAGGCGCTCGCGGGCGCTCCTGGAGAATTTCTCGACCATGGAGGGCGTGATCGCCTGCTGCCCTGCGCTTTCCGCCATCGCTTGGGCGCGGTCGGAATCGGCTTGGGCCTGATCACGGATCGCTTTCAGGCCCGCGATGCGCTCCTTCAATGCCGGGTTGTCCAGGTCTGCGACACCGATCTCGATGGCGTCATAGAGGCGCTTGAGCCGCAGACTTTGTACAATTGCCCGTCACGCCTCCTGCTTGGTCCTTGGCGAGACAGCCAGCCCGAGGAACACGAGAACGGCTTGGTTGAGCCGCAGAATATCCTCATCGTCCAACCGGCCGACGCGCGCACCGACTTTGGTCTTTGGGACGATAGAAATCTTGTCCACCATCAGACGGCACGCCGCCCGCAGGCCATTGCGCTCGTTGCGCTGCACTGGCGGGCGGAACAGCGGCGCTTCGGTCTCGTCCGTGGTGAACGCGCAGACTGTGATCGAGTTCGGTCGCGTCGAAGCTATCGTCCTGAACGACCAATCATGGGTCGCCGAGTTTCGCCGGTTCTTTTTGCCGGGCGAGTTCCAGGTACACCAGTGTCTGGTTCAGCAGCACATAGGCGATCTCGCCGAACGTAGCGGGGCCGGTGATCGCCAGCGCCCGGTCATCGGCAAGGCCGGCATAGAGATAGTTCAGGATGCAGTTGCAGGAGAATGCCGGCGTCACCGGATGAGCGGCGACATGCTCCAGCAATGAGCCACGATAGTCGTCGAGCGACGCTGCCTGGCGGTATTCGACGCCGGCCAGCACCGGCGCATAGAAGCGCACGGTGCGCGCCGTATCGTCGATCGCCTGGAAGCTCACGTTGATCAGCTCACCGGACAGGTCAGCCACCAGCGGACGCCGCGTATCGAGCCGGCTGGCTGTGGCATAGTCATAGAACGACGCGGCTTCGCCGTTGACCCGGCACTCCTGTGCCGCAAAGCCGGTCTCGGCAAACACGAAGCGGTCGCCGGAGCCTTGCGAAAACAGGTTGATGATGCCGATACGCGGCATGACCTGGTCCACGACGCGCGCCCGCAGCACCACAATCCGGTCGTTTGCGGCCTCGCCCGTTTGACCGTTGAACACCAGCGGCTTCTCCTGGCCGAGATCGTCGAGGTGCACGCCGGTGACCCAGCCAATCACCGGCGTGTCGAACAAGCCCGGCAGGTCATGCGCGCCGATCGCGTATTTCGCGTGTGCGTCCGATCCGGCCGGCAGCGCGATCAAGCAAAAGCCGTGCGACGGTGCGGCGTCGGGTATGTCCGACAGGCGGTCCGGCGCGACGAAGCCGATGTCGATGTCGGTCACCTCCGGCGGCAGTTCGGTGACGAAGACACGCTCCCGCTCAACTCGCCCGCCGTCGGCAGTGAGGAAATACGGAATCGTGCCGCCCATCCAGTTGCCCCGCGTAAGCCTGGCAAGCGCGGACGCGTCACCGGCGACGTGCAGCCGCCTGCCTTGCGCGATCAGCCGATTGGCTTCGTCCACGGTGCGCAGCATGTCCGTCCGATCTTCTGTCACTTCAATGCCCCCAGTTCCGCCGCCACCTCATCGCCGTACTTGCTGAAGAACTGGTGCAGTTCCGCGATCATGGTCGGCTTGCGCGCCGGATCGCCGGCAGCGATGCGCACGGCGCGGGCCAGCGCCATGTTCGCGGCAAACAAGCTGAACTTGTGGGGCTTGGCGCCGCTCACCAGCCGGTCCCAGAGAGCGTCGCCAGGCGGAGGGATCTGTGCCATCGGAATCCTGCCATGCTGCCGCGTGCTGGTTAGGGCATTCGGGTTAACATTGCGTTGACAGACCGTGCATCAGGCTACGCGCCGGCTGGCGAGCCGCTCCGCCGTGCCGCCGAAACTCGCTGCCGCTTTTGGGTCCTGTTCGAATGCGACATGCAGTGCGTCGCCGTCGCTGTATCTGACCGTGAACCGCAGCGGCGAGGCGATACCATCGACGGTCAGCGTGCCATGCTCTCCGAGCTGCACCGGCGGCAGGCCGCACACCTGCGCACCGGAGTCGGACATGTCGATCAGCCGCGCATCGTGGCTGCGGCCGCCGACCGACACCCGGCATGGCAGATCCACCGCATACCGCTGCCCCGACCGCCTGTTCACCTCGGGAGTCGCGGTGCGGACCACGCGGATCACCGAGTGCTGCAGCGCGCCGACCGCAGTGTTCAGCGCCACCGCGTTCTCGCGCACGTCGCCGGCGTGTATGCCGGTTTGCTCGGCCTCGGCGAGTACTTCGGTTGTGCGCCTGGTCACCTCGTTCGCCGCTTCCGCCGTTCCGGCTACGCTGCGGGCGATCTCCGCCGTGGTCGTCCCTTGCTCTTCCATCGCCGCGGCGATCGAACTGGCAACGGCGTGGATGTCACCGATGGTCCGCTCGATCCGCGCCACGGCCGCGACCGACACGCCGGTCGCGCTGCGCACCTCACCGATGTGCTGAGCAATCTCCTGGGTGGACTGCGCCGTCTGCGTGGCGAGTGCCTTCACCTCGGAGGCGACCACGGCGAAGCCCTTGCCGGCATCGCCCGCACGCGCCGCCTCGATCGTCGCGTTCAGCGCGAGCAGATTGGTCCGGGCAGCGATCTCGCCGATCATATCGGCCACCGCGCCGATGCGACCGACCCGCTCGTTCAGCGCCTCGATGGAGGAGCGTGTCTCCCGGCTGGCATCGACCGCCTGGCCTACCATGACATTGGAATGCGCAACCTGGCTGCCGATCGCCCGGATCGACGCGCTGAGTTGTTCCGCGGCGGCGGCGACGGTCTGCACGTTCGCCAGGGCCCGCGCCGAGGCATCCGCCGCGCTGTGCGCCGAACTGCTGGTTCGCGACGCCAGCTCCGCCATTTCGTCCGCGGTCTGCGTCATATCCGTCGTGCGGGCGGCCACCTGACGCAAGGCTGTCGTGGTTTCCGATTCGATCGTCTCCGCCATGCCGATGAGCGAGGCATTCTTGTCCGCGACGGCTTGTTCTCGCGCATGCGCTTGCTCTGCGCCCAGACGCTGCGCACTGATCATTTCCTTCTGAAATACCAGCACCGCGCCTGCCATGGCGCCGACCTCATCGCGCCGGTGCGTTCCCGGTACCGTACCCACGAGATCGCCTTGCGACAGTTGCAGCATGGCATCCTTCAGGCCGGCCAGCGGGCGGGTGATGTCGCGGTTGATCATCCCCGCCACGGCGAGCACGCCGAGCAATATGGCGCCGCCGGACAAGGCCAGTTTCCACAGCAGCACATGCACCGCGGCATCGAGATCGCCGGTATAGGCGCCCGCCGCGAACACCACGCCCCACGGCGCGAACCGGGCCACGTAGGCAACCTTCCGCTGCGCCCGCGCCTGACCTGGCCGGGCATAAGTATAAGCGACGGCGCCCTCGTCGGCTTTGCGAAGAGCGTCCGCGATGCGGCTGGTGAGCAACGTGCCGCTGGCATCCCTCGCCGGCGATTGCCGATTTTCCAGCGTCGGATCAGCACCATGCACCACAAGCACATTGTCCAGCGTCTGGACGAACACATAACCCTGGCCGGCGTCGAACCGCATCACCTGCGCTGCCTTGCGGAACAACTCCAGCGCCTGGTCATGGGTGAGCTGGTGAGCAGCGACCTGATTCTCGAGCGACTGGGCGACGCCAATGGATATGTGCACGACCGCGCTAAGTTTATCGATGCGGTCGTCGATCATGCGCTGCTGAATCAGCGATGCGGCCACAAAGATTGCAACAGCCAGAACCAGCCCGGACAGTCCCGTCAGCAGGGCGAGCTTGGTCCTGATCCGCAAGCGGCTGAACAAGTTCATCTCGAATTCGGTCCATCGATGGACCAGTCTGCCGCAACGGTATTAACAGCAGGTAAACTCGCGTCGCCGGTGCCGGCATGCCTGCTCGCGGGCATACGGTGCGGGTGGCATAATCCGCGGGCGCCGGCCCAACCCGGGAGAAACGGTTAGCCGCGGCATACCGGCGCTTCGACCTGCTGCGCATTCGCTGACCAGTGACGCCTGGTCGCTAGTGCAGGGACCCGGCGAGGTGTACCCCTGTGTCGCAAATATCGCTCTGCTCTATGGCGAAACGCGCAAGTCTCCTTTCAACCATTCAACCCGCCCGGCAGCCAGGAAACTCAGCGGTCACAGACTTGCGTCAAGTGCACACGGAGTTTCACCGAGAGGATGAAGTTGCTGTTTTCGCAAGCCGCAAAATTCGGTCGCCTATGACGTCCAGTGAGCCGCCACCCAAGTCCAGCCGGACGGCGTCTGCTGCCAATAGCCACGCTGGAACAGGCTGCCGTGGCCGGCAGCGGGGACGTATTCGCCGGGCTGCCAGGCATAGCCGCTGCCGTTCCAGTCCCAGTGGCCGGGCTGCCACAGCAGCGCTTCGCCGCTGACCGGCGGCTTGGGGATTGGCTCCTGCATCGGTGCCGGCACCGGGGGGAACGGATTGCCGGCGTTGGTGGTCGCCGTGGTAGCGCAGCCGGCCAGTAAAGCCATGCCGAGGTACGCCGCAACGAAGAAGCGCTTGGTCATCTGTTCTCAATCCCGGGCTTGCCCCGATCGGGCGGTGTGCACATGGCGACGGACCCTCACGCTGTCCATGCACAGCCGGCGGATCACGGTGAGGGCCGTACGGTCGATCATAGGGCGCGCGATACGGCGGTCACGATGACGCGCGCCACAGCGCCGATCATGCGGGGGCAGTTCATGCGGGAAGGTGTTGGCGGATCACGCGAGTTGACCACCGGCCTGGCAGCCGACCCGCCGTGAGTGAAACGACGATCCTAGGGGGGAAAGGACACCCGCTCCCCTTGCACGAGGGGGGCCGGGGGGAGGGGTGCGCACGACCGCGGTCATTGCGTGCATGCACCCCTCCCCCAACCCCTCCCACAAGGGGAGGGGAGTTTCTATTTCGTGCCAGAAGGCGTCGGCGGATCATGCTGGGAGCAACACGGTCGCGGCGGCCTGCGCTGCGATGCCCTCGCCGCGGCCGGTGAAGCCAAGCTTCTCCGTCGTGGTGGCCTTCACCGAGATGCGGCCGGGATCCACCCCCAGCAGAGCCGCCAGCCGGACGCGCATCGCCTCGGCGTGGGGGGCGATCTTCGGACGCTCACAGATCAGGGTAACGTCGGCATTGGTCAGCATTCCACCTCGGGCGGCGATGCGGGCGGCGGCGTGGGCCAGGAAGCGAGCGCTGTCGGCATCCTTCCAGGCGGCTTCGGAGGGCGGGAAGTGGCGGCCGATATCGCCCTCGGCCAGCGCGCCGTAGATCGCGTCGCACAGCGCGTGGATGCCGACATCGGCGTCGGAGTGGCCGGCCAGGCCCTTGTCGTGCGGCACTGCAACGCCGCACAGCATCAGAGGGCGGCCGGATTCCAGCACGTGCACGTCGAAACCGGTGCCGACGCGGGGGATCAGGTGCGCGGTCATGGCTCGCTCCAGCCGGATCAGGTCCTCCGGGTAGGTCAGCTTGATGTTGTCCTCGGCGCCGGGGACTATGGCGACGAGGAGGCCGGCGGCTTCCAGCAGCGAGGCGTCGTCGGTAGCGCCCTTGATGCCGGCGCGGTGGGCAGAGAGCAAGGCGCCAAAGTGGAAGGCCTGGGGGGTCTGGGCGCGGAACAGACCGTCGCGCGGCACGGTGGCGGTGATGCGCGCATGGTTTGCGCGTTTCAGCGTGTCGGCGACGGGCGACGCGGGGATGGCGCCCGGAGCGTCCTTCAGTGCGTCGAGCAAGGCCGGGATGGTGCCCGTGGGGATCAGCGGGCGGGCCGCATCGTGCACCAGCACGACGTCGGGTGCATGCGGGGCCAGCGCTTCGAGCCCGACGCACACGCTCTCCTGGCGCGTGGCGCCGCCGGGGACGGGCGGCAGGTGGTCGATGCCGGCGAGCGCCGCCTCGATCGGCGTAGCGTCACCACGAGTTGCAGCAG
>CAWADP010000024.1:0-55620 GCA_963780805.1 uncultured Alphaproteobacteria bacterium | reverse complement strand
GTGCACCGTGGCGGGCTTGTCGGGCACAGTCTCCGGCGCAGTAGACTTGACCGCGGTCACAACAGCCGCAGATCAACACCTGGGCACGGCAGCGTGCACATAGGAACAGCCGCCCCGGGAGCGGTTCAGCACCGTCGGACCGGCAGGTCCGATGGTGACGAACGCCGCCATTGCTGCGACATTGCTCCGGCATGCGTGCCCAGCACGGTGTGGAGCACGGCGCCGAAGCAAAACTCGCCAGTTGGGCCCGGCGCCGTGCGAACCGCCCATGCTGCGGCGCCGGCGCCGGCCTCGCCAGTCATGCCAGGCGCGCCGCATCACGCAGGCCAGACAAGCCTCACCAGACAAGCCTCACAGGATGAAGGGAAAGATAGCGGCCACGCGCTGGTCATCTGTGGCGTCCTCTGGTCGGGGCTACGCCCCTTCCGCCGGACGCCACAGATGGCCAGCGCGCCAGCTCGATGCATCATGCCGCCTCAGCTGCCGCCAGATTTACGCGGATTCCGGCCGCCATCGACAAGCGGCCAGGGTTCAAGGTCTACACCCACCTTTCGGACCGATATGGGCCCTTCTACACCAAGCTGATCGCGGCCACGGCGAGCGAGGCGCTGCACGTGCTGGACGCGCTGCTCTACCATCAGAGTGAAGTCTCACCCCGGCGGCACCACACAGATGGCGGCGGCGATTCCGACCATGTCTTTGCCCTGTGCACCCTGCTTGGCTTCCAGTTCGCGCCGCGCATTCCGGATCTAAAACACCGGCGGCTCTACAGCTTCAGCAAGCCGGCCGGCTATCCTGCACTCGAACCAATGATCGCGGGCCGCATCAACGTGGATCTCATTCGCGCCCATTGGTCGGAGATCCTGCGCGTCGTCGCTTCCATCCGCACCGGCACGGTGACAGCATCCCTGATCATGCGGCAGCTGGCGTCATACCCGCGACAGAATGGCGTCGCCGCGGCTCTGCGCGAACTCGGACGGCTGGCAGCGTACGTTGTTCACGCTCGACTGGATTGCCGACCCTGAGCTACGCCGCACGACCGGTCAGGAACTCAACAAGGGCGAATCCCGCAACAGCCTGGCACGCGCGGTGTTCATCCATCGGCTCGGTGAAATCCGAGACCGGACTTACGAGAACCAACAACATCGCGCCTCCGGCCTCAACCTGCTCGTCACCGCAATCATCTTGTGGAACACGCGATATCTCGAGCGAGCGGTGGCAATCCTGCGTAACGTCGAGGATGTCCCGGACCAGTTGCTGGCTCACCTGTCCCCACTGGGCTGGGAGCACGTCAACCTGACCGGCGACTATGTCTGGGGTACCCAGCAGGATGTGTCGGAAAACACCGTCGGATTGAGACCGCTTCGCGCAACGCCCGAACTCATCCGCAAAGCCGCATGACGTTCTGTATTTGTCCGCTTATCTGTCAAATTCGGGCGTTTCGTGCGTTCTGGCCTCTCCGGCAGCACGGCGTAGGCGTTCGTCTCCTGCTCCAGCACGAAGCGGCCGTCGCGCATCCCTTCCACGCAGCGCCGCACCCAATGCAGGATGCCGCAGTCGCGCAGCCGGTTGAGCGCGTTGCGGACGGTGCGCTCGCACACATTCGCCGCGCGCGCGATGGCCGCGTGCGAGGGGTCGAGCCGCCCGCTGCGGTAGTTGAGGAAGTCGAAGATCAGCGTATGCAGCACTTGCAGCGCCGCGTGGCCGACCGCCCCGCCGTGCTTCCCCTTCGCCTTGCTCTGCCGGTCGAAGGCGCGCGCGCGGTGCCACAGCTTCGTCGCGGCTTTCTTCGGCATCGGCTGGAAGCGGATTTCTTTCGTCGTGCTGTCCGACCACACCGGCCAGGCGGCATAAGTTTTCGGCCCTTCAAAACACGGCAAGCCGGGCAGGGTAGGGACGCACTGCCCCACCTGCATCATCCTGAATTTACGCATGAGCCGCTCCGTTCGGGTTACAGCAACCCGCCGGAAAGGGCCGTAAAATCGGCACAAAACCGCCCGTTGCGAAAACGAATTAAGAGTTTGTGCGGCGCGAAGCCGCCGCAGAAACTCCGTTGGACGAACGCGGGGCGTTGGGTGGCGATTGACGCTATGGAGATTTTACCAAGGACGCTCGGCGGGCGGGCTGATAGTCGCGGCTCAGCCTGGGCGCCCTGCGCGGTGCGATTGTAGCATCGCGGTCAGGAGCGGGTCTTTCAAGACGATCGAGAACGTCGTCTGGAGCAAAGTCTGGGCAATCGGTTGCGGTGCAGACAGGGGATCTCCGTGGCGTGCTGAGGCACGCAGCGGCAAGACCAGGCGAGGGCGGTGTCGGAGGCTTAAGCTGCTGATCATGGCGCCATGGCCTGGCGCGGTGAGTGCCGTGTGAGCACACGGGTGAAGACCAACCGCCCCTGGTGACAGTGCGGACAGATCCGTGGCTCGATCGGCGGCACCGGTGCCGCGGCAGACTGCTCGGGTGACGGGAGGACAAGCTCCTGTGGTGGGCCGGGCTCGGGTGGCGCCTGCAGTTGCAGCATCTGCCGCACCCGGGCGGCGTTGTGGCGCTGTGCGGGATGCCACAGGCCGGAGTAGCGCACCTTGTGGAAGCCGCGCGGCAGCACGTGTTGGAGGAAGCGGCGCATGAATTCGTGGCCGCTCAGGCGGCAGGTTCGCCGGTGGCCGGTCTTGCGTTCTTTGTATTGGATGGTGACCGTCTGGTCATCGAGGCCGACGATCCGGGCATTGGTAAGAGCGACGCGAAAGACGTAGCGGGCAAGATAGTCGAGCACCGCCTGCTCGCCGTTGCCCCAGGCGGTGACGTGGAGGATCCAACGTGTACGCCACGCCGCATCGGAGATGACGAGATCAGGGCGCTTTCGGCGTAGCATTGCCCGGAACTTGCCGCGTACCACCTTGGCAAGAGCCTTGATGGGTACCAGGAATTTCCGACGCGCCGGATGCCAGGTGCTGGCGTCGTCGGAGATGCCGCCGCCGCTGACCAGGCAATGAACGTGCGGGTGCAGGTTCAGTTGCTGGGTCCAGGTGTGCAGCACGGCGAGCACGGCGACGGTGCCACCAACGTAACGCGGATCGCGGGAGAGTTCGATGATCGCAGCGGCGCAGGCCTGCATCAGCACGCCATAGCCGTCGCGTTGATTGGCCCGCAGCACCTCGCGCAGTTCGGCCGGCACGGTGATGGTGACATGGAAGTACGGCACCGGCAGCAGCTCCGCCTGGCGGCGTTCGAGCCACTCCTGGGTCTGCGCGGTGTGGCACTTCGGGCAACTGCGATTACCGCAGGAGTGGTAGGAGAACACCTCGGTGTTGCACGCCTCGCAGTGCCAGACCTGGCCGCCGAGCGCCGCGGTGCGGCAGTCGAGAATGTCCTCGATGGCGCGCTTGTGCGAAGGCAGCATCGACGCGCCATGAGCCGCGAGGTGGTCTGCCGCGAAGCGGCGGAACACCTCGGCGATCTCGATCATGACCGTGCCTCAGAGGCCGGTCATCAGCCGATCGAGCAGACTGTGCAGCGACGCCCGGGTGGGCGTGGTCAGGTGAGTATAGATGGCAGTCGTCGCGATGCTGGCGTGACCGAGCAAGATCTGCACGATGCGGGTGTCGACGCCGTTCTCGATCAGTCGCGTGGCATAGCTGTGGCGAAGGCTGTGTGGGGTCACTCCGCGTTGGATGCCCGTGGCACCGACAGCGGCGGCGAAAGTGCGCGACAGCACACGGTTATTGAGCGGCGCATCACCGGAGTGGTTGGGGAACAGCCAGCGGCGGTTGTGGTGGGTCAGCCACAAGCGGCCCAGTTCATCGAGAACCGGCTGTGGCAGCGGCACCAACCGCTCCTTGTCGCCCTTGCCGACAATGCGCAACACTTGGTTGGCCCGGTCGATGGCACCGACTTCCAGTGTGGTGGCCTCGCTGATGCGCAGACCGCACGCATACATGACGGCGAGGCAGGTCTTGTGGACCGGGTTACGGATGCCGTTGAGAAGGTGCCGGACCTGATCGTCCGATAGCGCGTCAGGCAGCCGCTTCTGCCGTGGCGAGCCGATCCTTTTTTTCCCCGAACAGCTCCCAGGCACGGCCGAGCGTGTGTTGGTAGAAGAAGCGTAGGCCGTAATGACTGGTCTGGAAGGTGCCGCGTGCCACCCCTCGCTGGCGCAAGCCGAGCAGGTAGCTCCGCACCTCTTCCTCGCTGAGCAGATCGGGCGAGCGGTGGTAATGCGCCGCCAGCCGCCGGACGGCATGGACGTAGAGCTTCCGCGTCCCTTCAGCCAATCCGGCCAGGATCATGTCATCGATCATCCGCGCACGTTGTGGGGACATTGTGGTCTCCTTTCGTTGATGTTCCGGCGGGCTGCATCATGCCCGCCGACCCGAAAGGATACTCCTGCCTGTCAGCTATTCAGACCGCGCCAACTATCCGGCTCTCTCGGCGAAGCCGTTCCGTCCAACCACTGGTTTTCGCTTGACTCGGGGTCGGCTTTTCGGGGAAACTCGGGATTGTCGAGATCACCGAGATTCCCCGGCTTTGCCGGGTATGCAGCCCCGCTCCTAGCGGGGTTTGCTATTTCTGAGGGTTTTTCTCCGCAGAAGGGTTGATAGGAACCGGGATCGCGAATCGGCCCCGGCTTCTACTACCCTGATTTAAAAAGCGATTCGTGTCGAGCGTGATACGCAGGCGGTATGAATTGGCCGCCATGAACGGCGGTCACGCTCCCTTTGTTGTAGCGGGGCGATTTTCCGCCGAGGCGCAGGGTGGCGACGGCTAGCTAGGAAGCGCCCGGCATACTGGAGGGATCGCGCGCCGCATGGCGCACGGCATGGATGATGATCTCGGTTTCCGTGGCTTCATAGAAAATCAGGTAGGGATATGGCAGCGCCGTCATGCGCCGGATGGACGGATCGTCCGTGCGCGTGCCGATGCCGGGATAAAGCAACAGAAGATCGATGATCGCGTGAATGCGGGCATGGACGCGCCGCGCCCCTTGTGGCGAGTGAGCCGCGATATAATCGACGATTGAACCGAGGTCGGCAAGCGCCGGAAGGGTATAGCGAAGCTTCACAAGCGGTGTTTCGCCCATACGGCCCGCACCTGATCGTCGCTCGCGAACTCGCCGCGCGCAGCGGCGGCTTTCGAGACGGCGATAGCCGCGCGTTCGTCTGATGACAGAGCTACGGGCGTTTCGTCATCCGTCCCGGCAAGGCGCAGCACGACACGGGCGATGTTGTCCTGATCGTCCGGCGGCAGGGTGCGCGCGGCTTCGAGCGCATCATCGAGAAGCTTTGTCATAGTCGGAGTCTACCACGCCGCCGCGAGAAAACAAATCGGTACTTATCCGCTGGCAACACACCGGCTCGACAGGGAATGCCGGATAACCGGCGTTATGGAAAGCGGATCAGCAGGGAACAACGTCCAACCCGAATTCCGCTTCCTTCATCTTCGCCTGATAGAACGCAACGTGCGTTCGGCCGGCGATGGCTCGTCTTACACGGGCTTTGTCTGCATCCGGGGTCATACAGCCGAAGATGATCCCGACCAGCGCATCCGCCGGAAATGGAAACTCTCCGGGGGCTTTGCCCAAAACCCGCCACTCCTGTTCATACTGCCAACCCTGATCCTTCGTAAGCACGACCGCCTGGACAAGCTGCCCTTGTCCGAAGCTCTGTGCGTCGAGTTGCAGGGAAAGGCGTTTGATCGGGTAGGCCACGGGATACAAAGCCATGCTCATGTCCCGCCACTTCTCCAGCGAGAATTTCAGGCATATGCCTCTGTGGTTGTCGGCATAATGCGACCACATCAGCGTGCTGTTGCAAATCGCGGAGAAAGAGAGCACGCCGGTTTCGTTGGCCTTTCGCTGAATGCTCTCGACAAGTGCATTGAATTCGCTCTGCTCCGCCGGACTTAACGCTGCGTTCAGCTCGTCCAGCTCGGCCTGTGTCCGCATGCGTGCGGCGATGAATTTATCATATACCTCTGCGTGGCTGTCGTCGGTCTTAGCTTTTTGCGCAGCGATGAGATACCGGACGAAGCACGGATCGAAGGACGCCACGGGGGGGACCTTGCAATCGAACGGGTTGTTAAAGCTTGCCGGTGTCGCATAGTAGATGTTGCTGGTTTTAATTATCCTGAGAGCCCGACGTCTCTCACAAAGCCTTTGAAGCGAGCGATATTTGTAGAAAAAGTCGGGCCGCTTTGCGGGTTCCAACATGTGGACCATCACGACTCGCTAACCGGCAAATTCCAGAGTCGGCCCTGCACGTCCCGCTCCAACGATTTCAGGAGTCCCGGCCCGCTATCGTGCAAGGCAACGCCCTTGTCGAATTTCTGAGCAATGCCGGTGTCCGGAAATTGTAATCCCGCGCGGCGCTCCACGATGGCTTCGGCCAGCAGATCGTCGAGTTCCGAGAATTTTTTCTTGATGTCTGGCGGTATGAATATCCCGTTCTTCAACAGGTAGACGTGAAATTCCCCGCAGGATGTCTGTGCGCGATTCAGGTCGTGCCACGAGATGGCATCGAGATAATATCTCGCCGGATCAGTCGCCGCCCTAAGCTCGTTCTTTTGCCAGCTCGCGAGGGGAATTTTCTCAAGGAAGTCCTCGAATTGCTCTCCGGTCATCTTCCTGATGTCCGGGGAAAACACCGCACCTAGCGCAACCGGGCGCGTGATGGTGAAGGCGTCCGTCAGCAAGCCCCATGCTTCCGGCAAAACGTCAAACTCCCTCTGATGGAGCTTAACTGTCCGGCCCAAAAGGGCGCTGATCTCGAACTTTAGCTGCTCCAGCTCCTTTTGTTGGGTGTGCTTATAGGCGGATAGTCTTTCCGCGAATTTGGCATCCAGCCATTTTGCCGCCAGCAGCTTGAACAGCCAATATATGATTGCGCCGAAGCCGCCAACGGCGAGGATGGCGGCACTTAGATAGGTCAGTATAGGCCCGACGACGCTTTCTAGTCTTGACCACAGCTCGCCGGCGCTCATGACGGATGATCTCTATTTGTGATGATCGTCATACAGCTCGCTTGCTATGGCGTCTGCCCATAGATATTTGATCGCGCCTGGTTCAACTTTTGCGCGACGCGCGAGCGTTTCTCCTTCTTCCGCAATCCGCGTCATGCTGGCAGCAAGCTCCTGATGAATGTGCGCCCACATTTGGTAGGCGATCTCGGACGTGACATCGGCATGTCGGTAAAGCTTCAGTTCGTCGTTGGCCTTGTCGAAATCGTCTGCATGCTTGATGACCAGGTGGTTCCAGATGGTGCGGGTATTGGCAACCCAGCAGATTTCGGGATTGAGCATGCATGATGCTTCCGAGCCGACACCGATCTGGAGATACCGGAGCTGTGCACTCCGGATTAGCCGAGGAACCTCACGTGCCGCCTTCAAGGCGATGAATTTGTCCGCCAAATCGCCTACGCGCCGTTCCGCGTTGACGTTCTCCGCCAGGATTTTCGGCCCTAACGCGTGTTCTTTGGCACTATAGTTTCCTGCGGCGTTGCTTACTCCTAACAGGAGATTGGCAAATTGCCGCAGGTTACCTTTCTCTCGCAGGGCCAAAAGCTCCCCGTGTATCCGCACGCGCTCATCGTAGTGCGACCGGACGTTCGGCCATGTGATTGTATCCAGAGCGGACATTGGTGCGCTTCCCCCTACGGTATCAGTAAGCCACCTTGAACGTCGGGCTGTCCTCGGGCCGCGTCCTACGGTGATCGTAGATTCTCGTGGTGCTGATGTTCGCGTGGCCGAGCCATTCCTGCACCTTGGCGATGTCGGCCTGGTGGTCGAGCGCGTTGGTGGCGGCCGTCGCGCGCAGCGCATGGGCGCCGATCTCGAACCCGAGCTGCGCCGAATAGCTCCGCACCAGCCGGTAGACCCCATCGGCCGTGATAGCCGTGTCGAGCCGCCCGGTGGTGTTGTTCTTCACCGGCCGAAACAGCGCGCCGGCGTCGTCGGTGCCGTGTCCGGCGGCATCAAGGTAGTCGTGGATCAGCGCATGCGTGCCGGGATGCAGCGGCAGATACCGGGTCTTGCCGCCTTTGCCGGACACCTTGAGGTGCGGCACGCCTTTGCGCGCGTGCCGAAAATCCCGCACCTTGAGCTTGCACAGCTCCTCGCGCCGCAGCGCGTGGAACAGCAGCGTGGAGAGAATGGCGCGGTCGCGCTTGCTCTTGATCGTCTCGTCGGTCGGCGCGTCCAGCAGCTTGCGCGCCTGATGATCGCCAAGGGCGGGGGTCTTGCCTTCGCCGCTTTCCGTCCTCGGCCGCTCGACGCCCTTCACCGGGTTATGGGTGACGGCGTTCTTCTCGCACAGATACTCGAACAGCGAGGCGAGCGACGCCAGCCGGTGGCGGATCGTGCTGCCGCCCAGCCCGCGCCGCACCAGGTCGTCGCGCCAGGCGATGATGTGGGCGCGCGTCACGCTGCGGAATTCCGCCGGCCGGGCGATGCCGGTGAAGCGCATGAAGTCGCGGATCGCGTTCTCGTAGGCCCGCCGGGTGCTCGGGTTGCTGAGATTGGCGAACCACTCGACCTCGGGCGGCACGTCGGCGAGCTGGTGGAACTCGCCGGCGGTCAGCAGCCGGCTGCCCGGGGTGATCCGGGCCGGAAGCTGGTCAGTGGTGGTGGTGGTGGTGGTGGTGTCGGTCGCGTCGTGCATTGCCCCCCGCCCGTGTTTCTTACTCTTGATAAAATCTGTTATCAAGAATAAAAACAGGAGGCAGGTGCTGGAGGGCCGACGCACCTTAATTCTTCGCTTTCTCAGAAATCGTGAATTTCGCGGCACACCCGTTCGTCTCGTCATTCTCTGGTGGCACGCCGATCATGCACATCCTGAAAATATGCGGTCGGCGTCGTGCCGAACGAATCCCGGAAAGCCGCTATGAAGCTTGACGGCGTTTCGTAACCTACCGCGTCGGCAACGTTGCTGACACTATCTCCGTGCGCCAGCTGTTCCATCGCGGCAATCATCCGTTGCCGCACGCGCCATCGGCCAAAAGACATCCCGGTTTCCGAGGCGAAAAGGCGTTCGATCGTCCTATGGCTGGCGCCTGCCGCCGCCGCCAATGCGGCGAGCGGGCGTCGATCCGCCGGGTCGGCTCTGAGCATGGCGGCGACCCGCTCGGCCCTCGGGTCACTCAACTCTGGTAATTCGAGCGGCGCCTGCTCGTGCACTTCGAGTTGCTCAAGAAGAACCTGCGCGAGACGCGAAGAGCGAGAGGCGGGCGGGTAGTCCCACGGCTGCTCGGCACAGATGCTAAGCAGCTCGCGAATGAGCGGCGAGACGCTCACGACGTTGCAGCCCGTCCAATCTGGTGCCCCCGGAGCGTCCCGATCCACCCACAAAATGGTGAGTTCGACCGGCCGCTTGACCAGAAGGGCGTGAGGAGTGCCACCGCTGATCCAGATCGATCTTGTCGGCGGCAGTATCCAGTTTCCCGTAGGCGTCGAGACGTGGATCACTCCCTTTTGCGAATACATAAACTGGTGCCGGGCGTGGGTATGCTGCGCTTTTTCGCTGTGGGACGGCCAATGATGGCTGACGCCGACGACCGGCGCGCGCGCGTTATCGGGGGACAGCTCGGCAAGAGCGGTTTGGCGGGATAGCGACATATCTTGCCGATATAGCGCTAACTACCGCAGCTTAATAGATATATCTTAGATAGAGCTGACGGGCTGGGTAACGCCAACCGTGCTCGCAGCCGGACCGGGCGCCAGCCGCCCCGGTCCTAATCGGCCTAACCGAACAGAAAACAGAGAAACATGGAACTTAAAACTCAAAGCAATACCGAACACCGAACCCTCCGCGTGAGATACGCTTCGCGCCGTCGAACGCTGGCCGTGCTGGAAAAGCGGCACCTCACGCCGAGGATGTTGCGAGTAGTCCTTGGCGGCGAGGATTTTGAGGACTTCTCGACCTCATCCGCCGACGATCATATCAAGCTCTATGTTCCGGGAGCAGGAGGCGATCTCGAAGCGCGCGACTTCACCCCGAGACACTTCGATGCCGACGCCAAACAGCTGACCGTCGACATTGCGCCGCATGCTGCCGGTCCTGCGATCCGCTGGGCGGAGCAGACTCAAATCGGAGACGCAGTAACGATCAGCGGTCCCCGAGGCTCGGTCATGGTCGCGGACGATTTTGATTGGTGGCTACTCGTTGGTGACGAAACCGCCCTGCCCTCCATCGGCCGTCGGGTCGAAGGTCTGGCAAAAGGCGTTCGCGCCATCACGCTCGTGGCGGTCAACGGACCGGCCGAGGAACAGCGGTTCACCACACGCGCAGATCATGAGGCCATCTGGGTTCACCGCGGACCTGATGAGGCCACCCGCGCCCAGCCTGTAATGGAAGCGCTGCAACGGATCGTACTGCCGCGGGGCGACGGTTTCGTGTGGATCGCGGCGGAGGCCAGGGTCGCGCGCGCCGCGCGGGACCACGTCCTCAACATCAGGCGGCATCCACCACGATGGCTGCGGGCCTCGGGGTATTGGATCGAAGGTCGGGCGGACGCTTACGACCGGCTGGACAGCTAGAAGGAAACCCAACCATGACCCCGGCTCTCCGCCAGATCATATTCATCAACACCGCGCATACGATCACTCACTACAGCCTGCTGATCTTGCCGACTGCCGTGCTGGCGATGGCGGTTCCCGGCGGCCCGTTCGGTTCGTCCTATGGCCCGATCCTGGCTCTCGCGACCGGCATGTTCGTGCTCTACGGCCTCCTCTCGCTGCCGCAGGGCTGGCTGGCGCAGCGCTTCGGCCGCAAGAGCCTCATGACCGCGTTCTTTCTGGGCATCAGCGTCAGCCTCATCGGCGCCGGTCTCGCGCATTCGTCTACCATGCTGGCCATCGCTTTGGCGTGCGCCGGAGGTTTCGCCGCGATCTATCATCCGATCGGGACGACCATGCTGATCCAGGCCGCCGGCGATAAACCCGGCAGCTCCATCGGTGTGAACGGCGTGTTCGGCAATCTCGGCGTGGCGCTGGCCCCGGTCGTGACCGCCTTCCTCGCCAATGCCGTCAGCTGGCGCGCCGCCTTTATCGCACCCGGTCTGTTGTGTGCCGCCGCCGGGTTGCTGTGGATGCGCACACCGCTCGCGCCGGAACACGCGCATCATGCCAACCGCCGCCCGTTCCCGCCGATCCCCCGCCATCTGGTGCGTCGCGCTGTGCTGGTGCTGATGCTGATCGCGATGACGTCGGGGCTTGTGTTCAACGCCTTCACCATGCTGCTGCCAAAACTGTTGCAGGAGAGGTTGGCCAGTAATGCCACGCTGCTGTCCCTGATCGGCGTTGCCGCCTTCATGGTGACCCTGGCGGGCGCGCTGACCCAGTTCAGCGTTGGCCGCATGATCGACCGCAACACGCTCAAGCGGGTTTTCCTCCCGGTGAGCATCGTGCTGGCCCCGGCGATGCTGGCGCTCTCCTTCGCACAAGGCTGGCTGGTGCTGCCGCTGGCCGCGGCGGTCGCCGCCTCGATCTTCGGTCAGGTCACCGTCAACGATACGATGGCGGCCCGCTACATCTCGCCCGAGTTGCGCGCCCGCATCTACTCGGTGCGCTTCTTCGTCGGCTTCCTGGGCGCCGCCGCCGCCGCCCCGGTGGTGTCCATCTTCTACGAGCGCACCGGCAGCGTGGCCGCTGTCACCACGGTGCTGGCGGTGTTCTCCGTCGTGACGTTGGGATGCGCCCTGTTCTTCCCCAACCGCAAGGAAGAGCTGGCACCCGAGCTCTGGGCAAATCTGCATCCGGTCGCGGCGGAATAAGAGGCTGGGTGCGTCGTCTTTCTGGCGCACCGTATTTCTTGATCACCGCAACGCTGCCACGAGAGTGGCCGGAACGACGGTGCGTCTAGGCGACGCGGAGCGTGGCGAGAACGGCCAGTGCCTTGAAGCATCGTCGTGCTGCTCAGGTCTTCTCCGCTGCCCGTTCGAGCGGGGTTGACCGCACAAGCCGCACCTCTGACACCAGGTGCGGAGTTGGGACTAGCTCGGGCTCCAGAAGTGGCTGGAAAGGCGGAGAACAGTGTCAGAGGTCGTCAATCTTGCGTCGTGGATCGCGCTTGCGAACAAGCTGCTGCGCCTCGGCTATGAGATCGCCGGTTCGGCGGGGCCTGAAGTCCAAAGGAACGACGATCACGCAGGCGACATACGGCTGATGGCCGTATCGCTCACCGCCCGCAGTCTCTCAAACATGAGAGGCACACTAGCAATGGTGGAATCTAAACTGGTAGTCGAAGCACGCGTGCTCGCGCGCTGCATTCTTGAGAACCAGTTCTGGATAGCCGGTTTTGCCAATGATCCCGACAAGTTTCGGCAGACAATGATTAAGGATGACCGCAACAGAAAGGGGGAAGAAGGTCAGACGCTATTCGAGACAGGTGAGCTTCCCGACGAGGTTGAAAAGGGATTGCGACAGTGGATGCGCACCAATAAGGAGTGGCGGACGACGAAATCGATTTGCCCCGAAGCAGGTTGCACGGGAAGCGAAAAATGGGGACGCCTACGTGTTTTATGATCTGCTCTCGACGGATGCGCATCCGACAGTTTTTGCACTCAATCGATATGTCACTTCGCGAGACGGCCAAGAAGTTACCGGGATCGACCTCGACCCCAACCCGAGTGAGATGGAATTAGATGAAACTGTTGGACTAGCGTGCTTCGGTTTGGTGAACGTTATCGTTTGCGGTTGCAGAATTCTTTGGTCCGATGCCGCCGAACGGGTAGATGAACTGGCGCGTCGGCTTTGGTCCCCATCCAACATAACGTCCATGAACCATCACCAGATCGCCTTCGGCCACCGCCATACCTGGTTGATAAGAAAAATCCTTGGGCAATTTGGGGATCAGATCCTTTATCGCAGCCGGACCGTTCGGAATTGTGGGGTTGTGCTGAATATAATCGGCTGCGAAATGTTCCACGACATTTGGGTCCCTGTCGATGAACGCGCCGATCAATGCGCGTAAGGCTATCTGTTTATTGGTCTTCATAGGAAACTCCTCCTTTAGCCCGGATTTCTCATACTGGCGAGTAGCTGCTCAGCAGTCATTACGGTATGGGACCGTAATTCGCGTGCGTTCTTACCCTGAGATCGGGAACGCCGAATTCCGGGCAAGCGCCGCCTCCGCCGCTCTGTCAGCGGCGTTGGCCGGAGGGTATGGAGCTCTGCCCTGTCTGGTTCGTGTCAGGCGGCGGCGTTGCGCAGCAAAGCCTGTGCAAGCGCGAACTCGTACTGCCACGGGCAGGCTGACGCCATCGCGATCTTGATCCGCCGCACGCTGACCCGGACCAGGGCGCCAAGCTTCAGCAGCCGCAGCCGGATCGTGCCGCAGGTCGCCTCCGCGAACTGGGTGAATGCCAGGCCGATGCGGCGTAGCGCGCAGAGCAGCACGTAGGCCATCGAGGCAAACCACAGGCGAAGCTGGTTGGCCTGCATCGTCGCGGTGGACGTCCGGTCGGCGAACATGTCGAGCTGGCATTCCTTGATGCGGTTCTCCATCTCGCCGCGTGCGCAATAGACTTTCTCGTAGAGATACCGCGCACCGGCCTGGCCCCGCCCGAGTGAAGTGACGATGAAGCGTGGGTTGGCCTCACCGCCGGTGACTTCGGCCTTGCCGACGACACGCCGTTCGCGGCTCCAACTGTCGCGCGTGCGGTAGCGGAAGTCGCTGAAGCGGCGGGCCGGCTTGCCGCTACGGATGCTGTCGATCGTCGCACCGATCAGCTCGGGGACGATCGCCTGGTCCAGACGGTCGTTGCCAGCCAAGCCAAACACATAGTCCACACGGTTGGCCTCACACCATGCCATCAAGGGCTCGCGGGTGAAGCCAGAGTTGCCGCGCAGCAGAATGCGCACGCGCGGCCAGCGGCGGCGGATCTGGGCCACGATGCGGGCGACCTCCTCAACCGCGCCGGCTGCGGCGTCGGCGTTGGCGCGGCGCAGCTTCGCCGCCAGCAGGTGACGGCCGCAGAAGATATAGAGCGGCAGATAGCAGTAGCAGTCATAGTAGCCATGGAAGAACCGGCCTTCCTGATTGCCGTGCAGCGGATCGTCGGTGGCATCGAGGTCGAGGATGATCTGCTGCGGTGCCTTCTTGTGGGCGTCCAGGAACAGATCGACGAACAGGCCTTCGATCGCCGCAGGATCGTGGCTGATCTTGTGGTAGCGGGTCGCCTCTTCCCGGCTCAGTTCCAGCCGGTTCAGGGTCGCCTTGCCGGCCAGCGGCGCGCAATCCGGTCGCGCTGCCTCAAGCTTGCCGGCCAGCACCGACAGCACCGGATCATGGCGCAGAGTGTCATGGTCGTTGAGGTCCTCGTAGCCCAGCGCGATGCCGACAACCCGCTGCATCACCAGGGTCTCGACCTGGTGCTCCACCAGTTCGGGGGTACGGACGTCGGTGAAGCAGGCGGCAAACCGTTCGGTCAGCCGGATCGCGCGGTCGGTCTGGCCCAGCAGCAGGGCGCCGGCATCCGAAGTGATCGCGCCGCCGTCGAAGCTGGCCTCGACGCGGCGGCCCTCGACGGGTGGAAATTCGAACAGCGGGGGGTTACACTCTGTCGGCATTCGGGCCTCCTGCGGATTCGAGAAAAACCGTGGTTGCAACACGATTCTCTCAGAATCCGCGCCCCAATGCACCCGATTCGGTGAGAAATCCGGGTTAGCTATCAGTCCGTTCTTATGTCGAGCTAGGGCAGCTTGGCCCACAGCCCAACCCCGGCGGTCCTCAAGTGTCCGCGCGCTGCAACGCGCCGTAAAGGATCGCACGGCCTACCCCTACGATTTTCGCGGCCTCGGTCGGCGTTCGGCCTTGATCGATGAGCTTGCGCGCATGGGTCAGCCTGTCGGGTGTGAGTTTTATCTTGCGCCCGAATTTCACGCCCCGCCGCTGCGCGTCCTTCACTCCGGCGCGGGTGCGTTCGGTGATAAGCGACCGCTCCAACTCCGCCAGCACGCCGATCATCTGCCACATGGCGCGGCCTGTCGGCGTCTCGGTGTCGATGGCCTCGGTCAAGGATTGGAACTTGATGCGCTGCTGCTTGAAGCCGTCCAGCATGTGGATGAGGTCGCGCAGGCTGCGCCCCAGTCGGTCAAGTTTCCACACGATGAGCGTGTCGCCGGGCTGCAAGATTTTCGGGCAACGGGTCAAGGAAGGGCGCTTGACGTGCGCGCCGGTCACTTCGTCCTTGAACACGGTTTTGCATCCGGCCTTCTTCAAGGCGGCAAGCTGCATCGCCGGATTCTGCTCGTTGGTGCTGACGCGGACATAGCCGTATTTCATGCCCCAAGTTATTGGACTAACTTTCTGGAATCGCAATCCCTTGTTTTCAGGGGCTTCTTTTAGAGTCCGATGGCGTCGAGGGAGGTGTCCGTGCACATGAGGAGGAGGGAGCCTCTTGTTGGATGGATCACCGCGACGAAGCGCACCATGCGGCCGGCAGGGCGCCACAGCAGGTCACGGATGCGATATTGGATGGTCACCTTGTTCTCGCCATAGACGGGGCTGTTGACCTTCTGGAAGGCCTTGGGATCATTCAGCAGCGACTTCACCTTGAGCTTCTTGCCGTACTTCCTGGGCGCGCCTCGCTTGCGCGGTCCGCGATGTTGGTAAGCAGTGTACGCGACGGCATTGGACTTCACGCGGGTGACCAGGTGGTTGTTCTGCTTGAGCAGGCCGACGATGATCTTCTGCGCGCCATAGTAGGCGTCGGCGACGAAGTAGAAGGGTTGATCGACATCGGTGATGCCGATGAGGGAGATCATCTTGTCGAGCAGGGTCCGGCGGTCGCGGTTGGACCATACCAAGCCCTCATGGATGCGTGCGGCAAGCGGCACAGCGAAGACGGAAGAGGCGGCATGAACGAGCAGACTGACAGCTTGCAGTGAGTGCCCGGTGATGTAGTTCGGCTTGGTGTTCGATTCCGATTGCTGGTGCAGCAATTTGACCGCCGGCATCTTGCGGCCGCACTTGGGGATCTTGATGCCGTCGCCCACCAGGATGTACCTGCCGTTGACGCGCAGCGCCTGGGGCAACAGGCGAAGCACCAGCGAGGTCCACAGCGCGGTGAGCTGGTCGAGCTTGACGGCGGAGGAGTGGAAATAGTCGCAGAGTGCATTGTAGCGACGCGGATCGAGGTTGAGCGCGCGCACGATGGAGGTGACACCGAGCTGCTCGATGCGCACCGTGAAGCCGGCCACGGCGGCGGCGAACCACAGGAAGGTCTGCAAGCGGGTGAACGCCGGGCGCAGCGACTGGATTGCATTCCACCAGAGTATCCACAATGCCATTGGGTTGGCTCGTTGGGTTGTAACGACCAATGCCGTTACCCTTGGACGCACGATGCCCGCGTTGAATCCCGCGTGATCGGCGTTGACTCTGGCGTGAGCGCCGCGACAGCGGCGAGCTGCTGCGCTATTCTGATCCGATGGGAAAGCGACGCGAGCCAGACATCTGCGACGACAACCCGCTCACCGCGGACTTCCTCGAATGGATGGTCTCGCCCGACGGACAAGCCGCCGGCGAGGTGTCCGGCCTTGTGTTCGCCACGCTGGGAAACGCCCGTGTCGACGCCAGGCGGCGCAAGATCATCTGGGCCGATGGCGAACGGCTATCGATCGAGCGATCGGCAGAGCGCATCCGTGCCGAGCATCCGGACAGGCCCCGCGAGCTGATCGCAATTTCCCTGCGCAGTTGGTTCGAGCACCGCGTGCCCGAACCCGGTTCCGAACGCCAGATCAACGAACTCGACCGGCTCTTCGGGCCGTGGATTTCGAGACCGTGAGCGAAAGTCACGGGCTGCCAAAAAATGACCGAGAAGTCCGCACTCTCAAGTAGAGTCCAGTATCTTACCCTTTGCTGGACGGGGGTGGCTCGGGTGACTCCGGGCTGTATGTTAAGTCGGTGTCCATGTCCATCACTCCGCCGCCCGAGCCGCGCCAGCAGGCCACCTGAATAACGAACCTTTTCCAATCGCAGGATCGGGTGGAGTTCATCGTCCAGTGCCTTATCGGCTGCTCGCAACCGCGCCTCAATGGGGTCTGGCGTTGCCTGCGAAGGGACCCAGTAGAACGCCTTGGTCCCCTGTTCGCTCTCTCCAGCATCTACGGACCGCATCGCATTGGCGTGCTGTTGTAGTTCGGCGATGCACTCGGCGACTTCAGCGGCGACATCCAACGGCGGCTTTGCTCCAGCGTAGAGCCCGGCAAGTTTGTAGCGTTCCTGAAAACGGCTCCAAGCGTCCCATGCGCGGCTCAGGTGCTCTGCTCTGATCCGCCGAACGCCTGTCCGCCACGGCAAGCGTGCATCACGGATGGCTCTGAACATTGGCGCCGCCGCCGCCAGAGCCTGCTCCGCGTGCTCGACTTGTCGCCCTACTCGTAATTGGGTCTGCCAGGTGCTGAGACCTTGCCAGCCGACCCACGCAGCACCGGCCACCGGAAGCCCCTGGATGATCGCGGCCCAGATTTCGTTGGCCATGCTGCGTCACTCCCCCGCCGCCCTGAGCCGCGCCCATCGCCTTCCGCGCATCCTAGGGTCACCAGACGATTTGTTCAAAACCGCACGTTAGCAAGGTAGGCAGCTTCCACAGAGTGGCGACCACAGCCTGATTCAACCCTTAGCGGAGAAATCGTCGCCCGCGCCACGTTGCGCCGGTTCCTTGAGCGTGGTCCATATCCGGCCTTTCTGGCATGTGCCGCATAACGTGCCCTTCCGTTTAAGTCCCGCAAAGCACCATTCGGCGGACTTTTTCGCGCCTGACTTTCGCACATAAGTTGTGCAACGAAAAAGCCCGCTGTGCTACAAAGATGGCATGACCTACGCCCCGCAATCCCAAGATTCAAAGCTAGAAGCCGAGGCTCGCGCCTTTGTGCGCCGCTACGCGGCAACATACGGCCTCGATCCAGACAAGGTTTGGCGAGATCACCACCAAAAGCTCCTGAAACATGACTTGGGTTGGTTCTTAAACCAACGGAAGCAGGAAGAACTGCTTGCGGACGACTATCGGGCGAGTCGGACGCCTGGGCGAAATTCACTGCCAGTGATCCAGTGGCTCGGCATCGAAACAGTGCCCGCTCCGGAGCCGACCTATCTGTCATTTGCCGATTATCTTGAGCGGACGACATACGCAAAGCGAATGGCTCGGTGCCATGCGGCGGCACAGAAAGCCAATCGGGAGCGGTTGCTTTCACCACCCCCGTCGCATCACCTGTCCGGCGAGGATGTCTGGAACCTGATCGAGGCCGCGTACGGTCGTTGCGCATATTGCGGATCGCTGGCCTTGGAGAACCGGCCCTCAAAGCCAAATGGCGCACCGGCTGCGTGGGCTCAAGTGGGCCGCCGCATCGGTAGCCTCGAACATCGTAACTGGCGTGCCGGTGGTGGCGACAATGATCTGACGAACCTCGCGTGGTGCTGCTTGTGGTGCAACACGTGGGAGAACGAGCGTAGGCCGGGCACGATGGATCATGGCGGTTTTCACCCTCCGCCTGACGATCCAGCAGCAATCAAGGCAATCAACCGTCAAGACCCATCCATAGGCTTGAAGCATCGTGCGCCCCGTCGAAGGCAGGCGAATGAAAATTGCCGTGACGATGGCGACGATCAGCGATCTGGGCTAAGCCATCCGACTACCTCCGCCATCGTGATCAGACTGAGCGCATATGTGCAAAAGCCGTTCCGCCAAAGATATTGCGCTTGAACCGCACACTCCGACAAAATCCCTCGTCAAGCTACTTCGAACCCCGAGCCGTCGTCCACGCGGTAATGAGGAGAGATAATATGACCCGAGTATTGCTACTCGTGAGTCCAGGGTTCTAGCCCAATCTCGGCTTAGGAGGCGAGCCGGAATGCCTCCATTCTATTGGTGTCCTGTCGTCCGATGACGAATTTCGCGAAGATGTTGCCAGGGGCGGCATTCAGGAGAAATTCCGGCAGGCTGTGGCGCAGGGCATTGGCGACGACCAGCTCGGAGGGCGGGATCCCGGGCCGGATGGTGCGCAGCCAGGAGCCGAAGGCGTCCCAGACGCGCTGCGGGAAGGCGACGGCCAGGTACTGAAGCAGCCCCTGACAGACGACAGCCGCCTGGATGAAGGCGTGGTAGGCGTGCAGCTTGCGCCTGACGGCGTCGCGGTACTCCGGCGACGCACGATGGAGGTGCTGGTTGCCGCCCCGGCGGCGCAGCGGCTTCATGTCGGACATCCAGAAGTGGTAGCTGAACGAGCCGATCAGCCGCACCGCCTGCTTGAACGTGTGTTCGATCTTGAAGCGCAGGCCGTAGAGGCGAATGATCTCGACGGCGGCCAAGGAGGTGTCGGTGGACATCAGGAGGCAGCGACCTCTGGTGGGATGGATCACGGCCACAAAGCGCACGAGCCGGCCGGCCGGGCGCCACAGCAGGTCGCGTACCCTATATTGGATGACCACCCGGCGCTCGCCGTAGACGGGACTGTTGACCTGTTGGCGGCCCTTGGGGTCTTGCAGCAGGGATTTCAGCTTGACCTTGCGGCCATAGACCCTTGGCCGGCCCCTTTTGCGCGGTCCGCGCTGCTGATGGGCGGTGTAGGCGACGGCGTTGGACTTCACCCGGGTGACCAGGTGGTTGTTCTGTTCGAGCAGGCCGGCGACGATCTTGCGCGCGGCATAGTAGGCGTCGGCGACGAAGTAGCAGGGTTGTGCGATGGCGACGATGCCGAGGAGGGCGAGCATCTTGTCGAGCAAGGTGCGGCGGTCGCGATTGGACCACACCACGCCCTCGTGGATGCGGATGGCGAGCGGCACGGCGAAGACGCTGGCGGCGGCCTGCACCAGCAGGCTCACGGCCTGGAGGGAGTGTCCCATGATGTATTCGGGTTTGGTGTTTGACTCTGACTGCTGATGCAGGAGTTTGACGCCCGGCATCTTGCGGCCGCGCTTCGGCACCTTGATGCCGTCGCCGACCAGGACATACCTTCCGTTGACGCGCAGCGGCTGGGGGAACAGCCGCAGCACCGTCTGCGTCCACAGCGCGGCGAGCCGGTCGAGCTTGACGGCGGGGCTGTGGAAGTGATCGACCAGCTTGTTGCAGAAGCGAGCCTCGAGCTTCAGCGCGCGCACGAGGCTGGTCACGCCGAGCAGTTCGGTGCGCACGGTGAAGCCTGCCACGGCGGTGGCGAACCAGAGGAAGGTGCGCAGGCGGGAGAACGCCGGGCGGAGCCGCCGGATCGCATTCCACCAGGGTATCCACAGTGACATCGGGCCAGCTCGTTGCTGTTTCTGACGAACGATGCTCGTTACCCCGGCACTCACTGTCGCGACGTTGAATCCCTTGTGATCGACGATGACTTTATCGTGAGCTTCGCGACAGCGGTGACCAGCGGTGCTATGCTCATCCGATGGGCAAGCGGCACGCGAAATCCCGGTTCGAGGACAATCCGGTCATCGACGGATTCCTCGAATGGATGGACGCACCCGAGGGACAACAGTCGATCGAGGCGCTCAATCTGGTGTTCGATGCACTGGAACATGCCGGCGTCGACGCCAGGCAGCGCAAGATCGTCTGGGCCGACGGGAAACTTCTATCGATCGGGCAGTCGGCGGAGCGCATCCACGCTGAGCATCCGGGCGTGCCTCGCGACCTGATCGAAACTCACGTGCTGGGTTGGCTGGAGAGCTGTGTGCCGGAATCCTGTTCCGAACGCCAGATCGCGGAACTCGACCGGCTCATCGAACCGTGGCTCGACGACTATGAGCGCACGTCACGAGCCGCCAGAAAGTAGCCGAGAACTCGGCACTCTCGAGTATTGCTAGTCGGCCTACTCGGCCCGGACCCAACATTCGTGTCACCGGGTGCAAAGTGACGGGCGGGTGGGTAGCCTGATGCGGCGGCGCAGTTCTGGGACGCCCGAGCAGAAACAACGGTTTGCAAGCCGCCGAGCGGGGAGAGTTCAACTGGGACAGCGGGCCGCCCTCTACTGTCGGGTTTCTACCGCCGATCAGTCCTGTGCTCGTCAGGAACGGGACCTCACCGCATTTGCCGACCGTGCCGCCTACGAGGTGGTCGGCGTTTTCAAAGAGACAGGGTCAGGCGTAAGGCTCGACCGCGCGGAGCGGCGCAAAGTCATGGCACTCGCTCAGGCACGTCGGATCGATGCAGTGCTGGTGACCGAGCTCTCGCGATGGGGGCGCAGTACGACCGACCTGCTGGCGACACTCAAAGAGCTGGAAGCCAGGCGGGTGTCAGTCGTGGCGTTGAACGGGATGACGTTCGATCTGGCCACCCCGCACGGCCGGATGATGGCGACAGTGCTCGCCGGAATTGCCGAGTTCGAGCGCGAGCTGATCCAGGAGCGTATTCGCTCGGGGATCGCCGCGGCCAAGGAGCGCGGCAAGCAGCTGGGCCGGCAACCTGGGCAGCGGCCAAAATCCGACCGCCTGGCGCCGAAAGTCGCGCTTGTCGCAAAGGGACGCAGCTATCGCTTGATCGGGCGCGAGGTGGGGCTGAGCAAGAATACCGTCGCAGATATCATCAAACGTCACCGCGCCAAGGCGACCCTGATCGCCTGACCGCTACTTTGCATCTGGTGACACGAATGTTGGGTCAGGGCCAGGGTAGCGCCGACCCAATGGCATCTCAGGATTTGGGCCTCAGACCTGGGCCTCGCCGCCATCGACGAACAGCTCGGCGCCGGTGACGAAGCTCGCATCGTCCGAAGCCAGGAAGACAGCGGCCCTTGCAATCTCGTCGGGATCACCGACGCGGCCGAGCGGGACCTGCGCCGCCATGTGATCCAGCAGACCCTGCTGCTGCGCGGCGTCCGGGCCCGCCAGATCGACCAGACCGGGGGTCCGCGTGGGGCCGGGGCTGATGACATTCACGCGAATGCGGCGCTCCTTCAGGTCGAGGATCCAATTGCGCGCGAAGGCGCGCACGGCCGCTTTTGACGCGGCGTACACACTGAACGCCGGAGTTCCACCGGCCGCCGCAGTCGAGCCGGTCAGGATCACCGACGCCCCTTCCACGAGCAGCGGTAGCGCCTTCTGCACCGTGAACAGCACGCCCTTCACGTTGCGGCCAAAAGTGTCCTCGTACTGTTCCTCGGTGATTGAACCGAGCGGCAACATCGAGCCGCCACCAGCATTGGCGAAGAGGACGTCAATACGGCCTTTCTCAATCTTCACCCGATCATAGAGCCCATCGAGGTCAGCGAGATTGGACGAGTTGGCGCGAATACCAACGGCTCTCGGGCCGATTTCCTCCACTGCTCTATCAAGTTCAACCTGCCGGCGACCGGTGATGAAGACATACGCGCCTTCGGCCACGAACCGCTTGGCTGTCGCTAGCCCAATACCGCTATTGCCGCCGGTAACGACTGCCACCCTGCCTTCAAGTTTTCCACTCATCAGAGGTCTCCAATTGTGTTGTGAAGCTGAAGCCGAATGCCGGTCAGTGCCGCGCCAGCGCTCGCCGAGGAAGCAGGAGCGCCAACATGAACGTCGCAATCAGCAGCACCAGGTTGCAGGAGAGCGCGGCCGACAGCGCGTCGAGATATGCCGCCGTAGTTGGTGACTCCGAGAGCCAAGAGAAGAACACGTCGCCGATTGAAGCGACGCCGAGCGCTATCGCCGATTGAGCCGTCGTCAAAAACAGGCCGACCGCCGATCCTGCGTCTTCTCCAGTGGTGCCGGTGCTGCCAATCACCGTGGTGATCAGCGCCGGCTGCGCAAGACCCTGACCCAGCCCGTAGACGAGGAAGATCGCAACAAGCAGGCGGTCGTTGATCGTGAGCGGTGGCGAAGCGGCGTTTGCCAGTTGGGCCAATACGATGATGCTCAACAGGCCCAGCGCCATAAAGAAACTGCCCAGGTTGATGATCCAAGGACCGATCCTATTTGCGATGGGTCCGGAAACGACCGCCGCCGCCGAGAAGCCAATCGCGAACGGAAGGAACATCAGGCCCGCCCGGAACGCCGAGTAGCTCAGCCCGGTCTGGAAAAACACCGTCAGCACGACAAAGAAGACGCCGGCAGTGCTAAAGAACACTATCGATAGCGCGAGGCCGAGCCGGAGCGCGCCGATCCGAAACAGGTGCAGCGCAATCAGCGGGGTCCGGCCTCGACGAACGACGCGTCGCTCATAAAGGATAAACCCAGCCAGCACCGGCAGCGTCGCGGCAAGCATCAGGAACGACCACGCGGGCCAACCGGCGTCGCGGCCCTCGACAATCGGATAGACCAACAGAAACAGGCCGAGCGATGCGAGAGCGACGCCGACAAGATCGAGCGTGGCACCGCTGGAGCTACGCGACTCCCTGATCATCCGGGATGCAAGAACGATCGCGATGAGACCGATCGGGATATTGACCAGAAAAATGAGCCGCCACGACCAACCGAACAGATCCATGCTCACCAGGAGTCCGCCAAGAAGCTGCGCGACGATCGAGGCGAGACCCATCGATGCGCCATAAAGGCCGATGGCGATTGGACGCTCGTGGGCGGTGAATTCCACCCGGATGATGGAGAGAACCTGCGGCACCAACGTCGCAGCCGTGATGGCCTGCAACACTCGCGACGCGATCAGAATTCCGGGCGTCGCCGCCAGCCCGCACAGCATCGAGGCCAGTGTGAATCCGGTGATCCCGAGCAGAAAGACCCGCTTTCGTCCGAAGATGTCCCCAAGCCTTCCGCCGGTGATCAGAAACACGCCAAAGCCGATGCCATAGGCAGCCACGACAAGTTGCAGTTGCGCGGGGCGTGCGCCCAAGTCGGTCTGCATCGTCGGGAGAGCGATGTTCACGATGAAGAAGTCGAGGAAGGCGAGGAACGACCCAATCAGGATGACGGGAAGCGCCCACCATCGCCGGGCATCGAGGCCGGCAGCCTCTTCCGAGGCGGTCGGAAACGTCGATGCTGCGTACGTGGCTGACATCCGTGCCTCGTCTTTGGCTGACAGAGGCCCCATATCGCTGCCAGGTACCCTGATTAAAAGAACGCACAGAATTGTGCCATAGTATCAAATCAGGAACTAATGGAGATAAAGCCGTGGCTCAAAATCACGCCGAGCTGTTGACCCTCGCCAGAAAACGCGCCGCGCTGGCATGTGGCGTCCAGACCACGCTGTCTGTGATCGAGGGTCACTGGAAGCTGCCGATTCTGTTCCGATTGCTCGATGGAACCCAGCGATTTGGTGAGCTTAGGAAGCATCTACCTGTAGCCACCCAGCGGATGTTGACGCTTCACCTTCGGGAACTCGAACGCGATGGGCTGATCCATCGTGAGGTCTATCGGGAGATTCCGCCGAAGGTCGAATATTCGCTCACCGAAATGGGCCGTTCGCTGGAACCACTGCTGCGTTTCATGAGCCAGTGGGGTCATGCCAACCGTGGCTCGCTGGTCGCGGCGATCGAGAGTTCTTGCACCTGCCTCGATGGAACCTCCGTCCGGGAGAGCTTCGGATTTCGCAATCCGCGTGGTAGCCGGCGGCTGACCTATCCTCGGCGGCAGTAACGACGATGGCATGCAGTACGAGGCCCTCCGTGTCGACCAGAACGTGCCGTTTCTTGCCTTTGATCTTCTTGCCTGCGTCGTAGCCATGCGGATCAACGTTGGCACCGCCCTTTTCCGCGCTCTTGACGCTCTGTGCGTCGATGATCGCCGCAGTCGGACTGGCCTCGCGTGAGGCTTGCTCGCGGCATTTGACGTAGAGTGCATGGTGGATGCGCTCCAATGTTCCATCCCGGTGCCAGCGGTCGAAGTAGTCGTATATCGTGCTGCGCGGCGCCAAATCCTTCGGGATCGCACGCCACTGACAGCCGGTGCCGAGGATATACATCAGCCCGTTGGCCACCTCGCGGAGGTTGACGGTGCGCTTGTTGCCGCCGGGCTTGGCAGGTGGAAGCATGGGCTCGATCTCCGCCCATTCCCCGTCGAACAGGTGGGTCTCGTAGCGTAAGCCACTGCGGTCGTAGCGGACGCGGTTCTCCCTGGTCCACATAAGGCGTCCCTCAATTTCGTCCAGGGGGTGCAAAAAAGTAACGGAATCAACGGCTTCAAGGGGGCGGCGCTAACCGATTCAAAGAAATGCTTGCGTCGCATGATGCTCTTTGGTAACTGTTCGAGGCCCCGCGTCGGGGTACCCGCCCCGCAAAGGGGCATCCTCCCATCGAAGGCAGACCACGCGTCGAGTGTACCATGCCCAATCAATATTGGGTGCTGGCATTTGACTGTGACACGCGTACGTCTGGCCGCGGAGGCCGTATGTCCATTCCCAGGACGTCCGAGCCAGGGGTCAAATCGCCCCAGGCATCAGCGCAAGCCAGTTACGACTTTCACTCGCCAACCCGGCGACAAACGACCGTTGTCGACGGATTAGCCAGCCCAGGCTTACGCCTCTCGCGAAGCGGAAATGCGCGACCGGCGTTGCATGACGTTGCTGGCGTCGCATCTCGGCTGGCCGTGTCAAAGAAGACCGTGCGGCGGATGATCGATCGCGGCGAGTTATCGGCGCATCGCATTGGCCGATTGCTGCGCATCAGCGAAGAGGACCTCGCAAGCTTCCTGTCCGGCAGGCGGACCGTTCCGTGAGAAGTACATCCAATCTGTACTTCACTAATACCGTTGATTACCCGGATAGTTACCGTCATTCGTCAAGTTGGCGAACAATTTTACTATGGCGTTCGCACTATAGTGTCCGTTATGTTCACGAGTGACCCCGGGAGTCCACCCATGTCCACCAAGCCCCCGTCACGAGACCCCGCGATGACCCTGGAAGACGTGGTCCAGGCGATCTCCGCCATGGAACACCTGTCCCGGCAGCGGCGGCAGGATCTCTGTTCCGCGGTCCGACGTATCGCCACCCTTCAGGGAAGGCGGCCGGCCGACATCCCGGCCGATGTCGAGGTCATCCGGCGCCAGATCGCCTTGTTCACACCCGTCGCTGCCGGGGTGACGCCGCGACGATGGAAGAACGTCCGTTCCCTGGTTGGCATTGCCCTGAACCTCGCCGGCGCCACCGTGATCCGTCGCCGTGCTGTCGCGTTGTCGCCGGCATGGCGTGATCTGCTGGGTCGTCTGCGCGAGCGCCGCGAGCGCGATCGTCTGTCCCGGTTTGCCGGCTACTGCAGCAGCAACGACATTCCGCCCGATCAGGTCGACGACGCGGTCGTCGACAGGTTCGCCAGCTTGCTGCTGAAGAGCAGCCTCATCGAGCGCCCGAAGCAGGTGCATCGGAATGTCTGCCTGACATGGAACCGCGCCGCGGACGCCGTGCCAGGCTGGCCGGCGGGTCGCCTGGCGGTACCGGATAACCGACGCCACCACGCCTTGCCTCTGTCCGCGTATCCGGCCACCTTCGGCGCCGATCTGGAGGGCTGGCTCAATCATCGCGCCGGCACCGATCTGTTCAGCGAGACGGGCCGCAACCCGGCCAGCCCAAGCACCCTCCAGGGCGATCGCCGGTTGCTGCTGCAACTTGCCGCCGCGCTTGTCCGTTCCGGCCGGGAGCCGGCGTCAATTACCTGCCTGGCGGACCTTGTCGCGATCGATGCTGCCCAGTCAGCATTGAAAGTGCTTTGGGACCGCGCTGGGGGAAGAAAGACCGGTCATCTGCACAATCACGGACTGCTCCTGGTCAAACTGGCCAAACATTGGGTGCGGGTTCCGGAGGCGCATCTCCAGCGACTTCGCGCGATGTGCAAACAGGTCGACCCTGGTCAGTCAGGCATGACCGAGCGCAACCGCGCCCGCCTGCGCCAGTTCGACGACGACACGAACATCGCTCGGCTGATCAACCTGCCCGAATCGATCGCGCGGAGTCTGCCCACCAACGGCCCTCTGACCTACCAGCAGGCCATCCTGATGCAGTCGGCGGTGGCGATCGCGATTCTTTTGGTCGCCCCGATACGGGTGAAAAACCTGGCCGCCCTGACCCTTGATCGGCACATCGTGCGTTCCGGACCCGGCGGCGTCCGCCACCTCGTGATTCCGGCCCATGAGGTCAAGAACAATGTGCCGCTCGAGTTTGAAGTCCCGCAGCATGTTCGTACCCTGCTCGACATCTACATCCAGCGGTGTCGCCCGCTGCTGACACGGGAGGCATCGGGGTTTTTGTTCCCGGCCCGCCAGGGCCCCGGCCCGCCAGGGCGGTTCGAAGGCGCCTGGGCACTTCGGGGAGCAAATTCAGCGCACGGTTGCACGGTACGCCGGGCTCGACATGAACGTACACGCATTCCGCCACTTCAGCGCGATGCTGTACCTCCGTCAGTGCCCCGGTGAGTACGAGACGGTTCGGCTCCTGCTTGGCCACAAAAGCCTGGCAACCACGGTCCGGGCCTATTGCGGGACGGAGCAGAAGGATGCGCTGCGTCGGTATGACAATCTGATCGACCGATACCGCCAGAAAGGGGAGGCACGCCATGCGGCCTGACCGCAGCCGTTTGAGCCTGCCCATCCAGCAATGGCCCGCAATTGACCAGGGGTTGTGGTCGGACGGGCTGCGCGGAGGTGGCCTGTTTGATGTGGCAGGGGCCGGCGCACACTGGTCGGCGGCGTCACGTCGGAAGACGGCCGGTGGTTATGGACGCTGGCTGCATTGGTTGGAGATGACCGGACAATGCGATCACGCCGTTCCTCCCGGGCGTCGTGTGACCCGGGACCGCGCAGCGGCTTATATTCGGCATCTGGACGAGACCTTGTCACCCGGCACGCTGCTTTGTCGGGTGCAGGAATTGGCGGACGCTCTCCGCGTTCTTGCACCCGGTGATGACCGGCATTGGCTGATGGATCTCTATCGGGCGGTGGCGTCGCGGGCCCGGCCGGTTCGCGATAAGCGCCAGCGGCTGCGCACCGCCGGCGAACTCGTCGCGCTCGGCGAACGCCTGATGACGAGTGCCGAGACAACCATGGGCTGGTCGCGCCGGCGCCGGGCCGTTCAATATCGTGACGGGTTGATGATCGCTCTGCTGGCCTATCGACCGGTACGAAAGAAGAATTTCGCCGCGATGCAACTCGGCATCCACGTCGTGGAACAGCGTGGTCGCCACTGGATGCTGTTCTCCGCCGCCGAGACCAAAAATCGTCTTGCGTATCAGACGACGTTCCCGGAGGCGCTGGAAGCCAATTTACGCCATTATCTCGAACGCTGTCGTCCTATCCTGGTCGCTCGGCGACACGGCGGACTGACGCCTGATTTCGACGCCCTGTGGGTGTCCGATGTTGGCACTCAACTGACGATGGGCGCCCTGGCCGACCGGATCGAAAAATCTACGAAGGCTGCATTCGGTCAGAGCATCCCTCCGCATTGGTTCCGGGACGCGGCGGCCACTTCGATCGCCATTGATGATCCGGTCCATGTTCGCGACGCTCACCTTGTGCTCGGCCACGCCGGTCTGGCGACCACGGAAAAGCACTCCAACCAGGCCAGGAGCCTGCAGGCGTCTCGCCGCCATCAGGCCATGCTTGCCGATCTCTTGTCGCGAGGCCAAAACGCGTCGCGCCTCAAGCGAAGCACCTGATGCGGGGCGAGTTGCGTGCGGCTGGCGTGCTCGCGTGGACGCTCCGCGAGAAGCGCATCCAACATCGCTTGCACCTGCGCGGCATTGGCCCTCGCGTGTGTTCTATGGCAGGATAGGTATTGCGGTACCACAACGCGGGCTTGCTCGCCTCCGGCTCGGCGCGCCCCGTACACGCGAAGGGCCGGCATAGGGCCGGCCCTTCGGGAATTTTCGTCAGGTTCGACGCCGGTTAGCCATTGGGGTTGTCAAAATTGCCCGGCGTACCGACAGACCAATGCGACGGGTTGCTGAGCTGGCCAAGATTGCTGCCGTCACCCACGACCGCAGCGGAAGCGACGCCCATGCTAAGGCTCAGGGCGGCGACAGCGGCGAGAACGAATTTCTTCATGATGGACTCCATCGATGGACCCCCTGTATCGAAGGCGGGTCGGTTCGTGGCCGGCTGGGTCATCGGATGATCGGCCTCGCCTGCCTAACCCAACCCGTCGGAGGCAAGCCTCGCTCTGCGGCTCCGGGAGGCCGAAGGCCCCGCGAAGGCGGCGTATGCGATATAGCCGATCACCCCCATTGTGTCAGTGTGCCTCAAAGGATTCGGGTCAAAATTGGAGCATTAGAAAAGGGCGCCGCCGATGAAATGCCCTGTCCGCTCTCAAATGCCCTGTCCGCTCTCAGTCGTCCAGGATCGGATTAACATTCCGACGGCGCCACGCGTTGGGGCTCTGTCCCACCACATCGCGAAACACTCGGCTATAGTGCGCTTGGTCGGCAAAACCACAGGCAAGCGCGATCCGCGATAGCGGTTCATCCGATAGCAGCATGAGTTTTTGAGCCCGTTCAATGCGCCGGCGCCGGATATAATGGGACGTTGTCGTGCCGAAGGTTGCCTTGAAGGCAAGCGAGAAATAGCCCTTACTGAGACGAACTCGGCTCGCGCAATCTCGCAGCCGGATCTTAGAGTCCAGAGACCCGTCAATGAATTCTTTGACCTTGCGTGTCTGCCACGGTGCAAGGCCGTGCGAATGCGCCGGCGCTGCTGCCTGTTTGTCGCCCACCGACGATTCGGCGGCATAACCGCGCAGCATAGCGATCGCTGTCTTGACCTGCGATTTCGCGTCGTTGCGATCATCGTCCCACATCCGCAGCGCACTATCAAGGAACTCGGCGACCAGCAGGAGAGACGGATGTCCCAAGTTTGGGTCGCGGCTCGCTTGAACGTACGACTCATGCTCGTGAATTATCTGCGCGATACCCATCGCACTCATCCTGGTTTACAGGAGTACGTTACCGGACCGAATCCTGCCCTCACGCACATCCAGTGGCGGCACAGCCGCCAATCCGCGGATCAACCGAGATCAGTACGCCCTGGCGTCAGCCGTCAGTGACGGCGTTTCTATTACACAATGGCGTACATAATCTCTCCGGCGGTGCGCTACATGCACGCGAAGGGCCCGCATAGAGCCACCCCTTCAGGAATTTTCGTCAAGTACGCCGGTTAGCCATTGGGGTTGTCAAAATCGCCTGGGGTACCGACCGACCAATGCGACCGGTTACTGAGCTGGCCAAGGTTGCTGCCGTCACCCACGACCGCGGCGGAAGCGATACCCATGCTGAGGCTCAGGGCGGCGACGGCGGCGAGAGCGAATTTCTTCATGATGGACTCCATGGATTGACCCCCTGTATCGAAGGCGGGTCGGTTGGTCGCCGGCCTGGGTCATCGCGATGATCGGCCCCGCCTGGCTGACGGCTTTGCAATGTAGTCTTTGTCATTGGCGTGCAAAATCTGGTCTACGTGGGCAACTTCTGTGCGTGAATTGGGGAAATGGTCCGAGCGGTTCTGGTTCGACTATTTAGGCCCGGACCCAACATTCGTGTCACCGGGTGCAAAGTGACGGGCGGGTAGGTAGCCTGATGCGGCGGCGCAGTTCTGTCCCAATCAGACTACAGTCTGTTTGGATCATTTGCGTCGTCAGCGAAATCAACAAGTTGCAGCCACCATGGCAGAACCAGTTCAATTGGGACAGGCAACCGTCCCGACCCTGTTCCGGGTCTGTGCCACGAAGCGTGCTATTCTGCCCGTTCTATGTCGTGACCCCAGCACGCGGCTTCGGTCGAGGCCGACCGGCTGCGCACCCGCCTCGGCGCCCTGCGGGATGCGCCGGCGCTGGCCGACTGGCTGGAGCGCCGGCCCCAGGTCGGCCTCGACGTCTTCGCCCGCAGCCAGTCGGAGTTGCTCGGGACGGCGTTCGAACCGGCTCACCAGGTCGACGTCGTCGAGTTCCTCTGGGCGAGCTTGGCGCTGTTCGACGACGACCCGGCGCCGGACACGGCGAACGTGCATCGGCCGCCGCTGACCAAACTCCATGACATCGCGGCGGCGCGCGAGCGCATCCTGCTTCTGCTCGCGGCAGCGCCGGACGGCGCACCGCTCGCCCGCCTGCTGCCGCTGCCGGCGGACAATGCCGAGACCGATGTCCGGCGTGGGTTGCGCCGGCGCTCCGCCTGGGCCAGCACGCTCGTCGCCGGGCTGGAACTGGCGCGGCGGGGGGAGGTAGTGCTGGCGCAGGCGGGGGATTTCCAGACCATCCAGGTCAGCGCCGGCGGCGGCCAGGCGTTGTCGCGCGCAGCGTAGCGCCGCAACCGAGCCGGGATGGGTCCGGTCCTGTCGGGTCGGATGCCGCAGCGCGGTGCGCGCGAGTCTGTTCTTGTTTCGTGCTGAACCTGCTATCATCCCCGCGCGATGGCGGGATCCGGGGGGCGCAGTGCGGATGGGCAATCTGATCCACGACCGGAAGCAGGAACCCCTGCCGTGGGAGGGCCACACCACGGTCTGCCGCCGCTGCAAGGGCAGCAGGACCGTCTACTACGCGGCCATGCACGGCGGGGCGGAAGTCATCGGCGGCCGGCGCGTGCCGTGCCCCGATTGTGGCGGCGCGGGCACGGTCCGCGAGCCGGATCACCCGTCCCCGCTCCGATGAGCGGGCGCGGCCAGTCGCCACATGGGGAGATGCGGATCGTGATGGCAGGCTCGCATGTCGTGGTCGGCATCGCGGTCTGGACCTTGGTCGCCCCGCATCTCGGGCTGCCATCGCCTGATGGAGGTCGAGTAGCAACGGAACCGAAAGTTCGATTGAGCAGAAAGCCGAGGGCGGATGGGTTTGCTGGCCGTAGATAGATGCATGAGTAGATGCGTGGCAGAATCGCGTTCGATCCGCGACGCGCGCTGGGGTCCAGCCCATGCATCAAACGGTGGTTGTCTGCATCCCTCACGCGTCGGCTACAGCCGCATAGGGGGATACACGACAGTCCGCTTTCGGGTGCATAGAGCCGACCGCTGAAGCACACGGAGAGCCCAGGATGCCGCATCCGAAATACGCTGCCTACGAGCCCGCCGCCCCTTACTTCAATCTGGTTCGAGGGGCGTTAGGCGACCTTGTTGATGGCGAGCACTTCTTCGACATCGTCACTGACGACGTCGTTTACGAGGTTCTCTATGACTTCCCCGGTTGGCCTCGCGTAATCCAAGGGCGAGCCGCCCTGATGGGGCAGTTCAGGGGCTATGTCGATAACATCGCGCTTCAATCCGCCGATGAGCTGATTACCCACAAGACAGACGACGGCTATGTTGTCGTCATCGAATACGAGGTCCATGGGACCATCCTCGCGACAGGCGCGAAATACACCAATCGGTTCTGCTCAATCATCAAGACTGAAAACCGGAAGATCGCACACTGGAGAGACTACATGGACTCTCTCGCGGCCTGGAATGCATTGACGGTGCAGAATCAGAGCTAATGCAGGCACCCGCTTCGAACGCGCCGGCCGCCCTGTTCCCGAATGACTTGGTAACGTCGGATGCGGTCCTACGAGCCGCGCCGCTCGGCCGGGTCTCCAGTCAGAATCGAACTTTCGGTTCCGCTGCTACCGGAACCCCTTGATCCGGTCGCCCTGGGTGAACAAGCAGCGATTGTGGAATTGACCTGCGAAGCCGGCTAGATATACTTCATCAGAGTTTATCCATAGGTCCGCCATGCAGGTCAGCAAATGGGGCAACAGCCTGGCCGTCCGTCTGCCCGCCATTCTGGTCGAGCGGCTCGGCCTCCGGGAGGGCGACGAGATCGCGATCGAGGTGGCCGATCCTCGCCGTTTCCGCGTGGCGCGCGACCCATCCCGTGATGCAGCGCTCGAAACGCTACGCAGCCTCGGTTGGACGCTGCCGGAGGACTTTCGCTTCGATCGGGACGCAGCCAACGCGCGCGGCGCATGAGCGACCCGTTCTTCCTCGACACCAACGTGCTGCTCTACGCCAGCCTGCAGCCCGATCCCCGCTCGGAAGCCGCGCGCGCCCTGCTTGCGCGGCGCGGCGTCATCAGCATCCAGGTGCTGAACGAATTCGCCAACGTCGCTGCGCGGAAACTGCACCGACCTTGGCCGGAGATCACCCGGGCGCTCGCGGCGATCCGCACCCTCTGCCCACCGCCATTGCCGCTGACCCTAGCCATCCACGAGGCCGGCTGCGCCATCGCCGCCCGCACCGGCTATCAGCTCTATGACGCGCTGATCATCGCCGCGGCGCTGGAAGCTGGCTGCGTCACCCTGTTCTCCGAGGACCTGCAGGACGGCCAGGTGATCGACGGCCGGCTCACCATCCGCAATCCGTTCGTCACGCCCCCCGCATGACCGCGTTTGTCAGTTCCGCCCCCTCGATAGGCAGGGGTTATCGCGCGAGGGGGAGTCATTTCGGATGCCTTCCGCCTCGCCGGTCGATCCGCCTGACCGAGTGCCCACCGGGATAGCGGATGATTGCGTGCCGGCGCGCGGGTGCGAGCCACTGTGGCGATCAGGCGTACAGCATCGCGGGCGGCTGCCCTGAGGGGTGGGCGTGGTCGAAGACAATCCAGGCATGGTGATGCTGCGCCGGCTTGGTGTCTTCGCCCCGCTCGAACCAGAGGATTCGCCGTGTCAGCACGACGACGGCGGCGAACGGGGCGGCGGACATTACCTCCGCTGCCCGCTGTCCAGCGATCCATTGTAGCCGCACCAGCAACGCCAGTTGGCCCTGCACGGAGGCGGTGAGCATCAGCGCATGGCGGAGGAAATTCAGCATCGCCGTGGGTGACCGCGACTGTCCCGCATGCGAGCCGGAATCGCCGTACGGCGGATTGGTCACGAGGCTTCGGCAGCCCTCCGGCACCGTGTGGCAAGCCAAGAAATCGACACCGGTGGTGCCGAACCCGCGGGCGGCGATATCGGTAGAGACCACCTGGTAGCCGTGCCGGCCGAGTACGGTGGACATGGCGCCGTCGCCGCAGCATGGCTCCCATATCGGGCTGCGAAAGCGGATATGCCGGAGCAGCGCCTCGGTCACCCAGGCCGGCGTCGCATAGAAGTCGTCGCCCGCACGCGCGAAGGCCGACACATGAATTGGCCGGGCTGGCTTTGCGCGCGCCGGGCTGCGCGGGCGTGGCGGGTCGGCGCACGGATCAAGTCCGTCGAGCGGCAGACCGAATTGCGAACTCGCTCACCGGAGCGGCTTCGTATGGCGGAGGGTCATGGTGACACTGGCGGCCAAGGGCGGCGACTCCGGCTGGGTGGGCGCGTCACCGTCCGTATAGCCCAAGCCGCCGGGTCGCAACGGCATGCGGCCAGCCGCGGACACGGGATCACACCCCGTCAGGCCACGGCCAGCGCACACGCCGCGGGCGCGGTTTTGGTGTTGCTTCGACGGCTGGCCGCTCGCCGGTCGATCGGCCGGACGCGTCTCAGCCGGATCACATCCGGACGGTGGGGCAGAGGAGGGGGGGTGGAGGGGGCGGGAAGGGGACGCCAGAACCGCCGCGGGCGGCGATTCTGTTACGATACCGCGCCGTGCCGGCGAACGGGCAATATGACAAGTCACTCGCGGGTCGGCGGCGCGCCGGAGTCCGGAAAAATGGCCCTCATCATAGTGGGCCTCCAGTTCCGCGCGTTCGATCATCGACCCGTCTGGCCCGATCACCCGGCGCACGCCGTACGATTGTTGCATGAGCTCGCACGCCATGTAGATGGCCAGGTCACGTGATCGCGCTTGCGCGGGTCCGCACCCCTCGGTCCCGGTCTTCGTAGATAACGTGCCAAATCATCGCAGCGATCCCCATGACAATGACCGCGCTATGTCACACCTTGATTCTGTCTACCTCACCGAGGCTGAGTTCCTCGCGCCGGCGATCGGAGCTGCGTCGTGCGCGTGCTGGCATGGTTCGCCATCTGCGCGGCCTTTTCCAGCGTGCCACCGTTCTTGAGATACGCCGTGATCCCGGTCGCCCGGATGCTGTGGTTGCCGAGCTTGGTGGCGATGCCGGCGGCGTTCTTCCGGCGCGTGATCATCTCATAGGCTTCGGCCTGTTGCAGCGGCGTGCGCGTCAGCGGCCGGCCCTTGCTGCGGCCGATGGTGCCGAACAGCGGCCCCTTGGGACCTCCGGCGAGGCCTGCACCCTCACATCATCCTCCACCTTCATCCCCAGCACTGCGCCGATGCGCGCGAAGCTGTAGACCATCATCCCGATCAGCGCCCGGTCGCGAAGCCCGACGAGCTGGCCGGGTTCACCGGCACGACCTGGCCCATCACCAGCCAATCGAACAGATGGCGCAGTGCGGCCAGGCGTAGCTTGGCGGTCGGAGCCACATGCTCCTTGGTCTGCAACTCGATCCACGCCGCCACGTGAAGCGGCTGCACGGCCGCAAGCGAGGCAACCTGGTTGTCCTCGCACCACGCCACAAAATCCGCCACGGCGCGGCCGTAGGCCCGGCGCGTGTTCGGATGTCGGATGCGGGCAGCGAAGAACCAACGCCGGCACACGATGCGTGCGATCGTCGGTGACGGTCCCGGTTTGGTTGATGATGGCGGAAGCTGATTGATCATGCCGCACGACCAATCAGCAAGCGCCTCAACCCATCCCACGCATCGACAATCGGCGAACGAGTTCGAGGATCGATCAGGCCCACCTCAGCAAGCAACCTATCACCCTTACCGTAGTTGCAACACTGACAGGTGGTAACAAGATTATCGACGCCACTGCTCCCACCCAGGGTGTGCGGCACAACGTGATCGGCGACCGCAGACAGTGCATAGAACGCAGCATGCTTGTCCTTGTCCTTCGTGCCCCAGCATACAACATCGGGGAATGTGTCCATCAGACCCTTACGCGCCTTCGGCAGCACGACGCGCACGGCACAATAGCGACACCGCCAGCCGTCGCGCTCAAAGACCTCCGCTTCGACGCTCTGCTTCGGCTTGCGGTCCGGAGCTTTAGTCAACTCGGACGGCCGCTCCACCTGACGCCGCCGATGGATAAAGACATCCCAAGGTCCCATGATCCTGGCGGCGAAAGCATGCACCGCAGGTATGTCTGCTTCACGCAATCTCGTGCGCGCTCGTTCGCGATCGCCCGCGAGCACGGCGTCCGCGGCTTCGGCTAGAAGATCGGCCGCTATCGCCAACTCTGGAATGGGCGGCAAGAAGCACGCCCTGAGTGCCCAGAAATCTGCGAACTGCTCCGCGGTACTCATGGGCGCGGCCTCACAATGCTCCCCGGCGGAACGCCGGCCATCTTTTCGGTTCCCGCGAACTCGGCGGCGAGCGCGGTGCGGTCGGTCCCGCGCGGCCCACATATTACTTGCCGCGCCTGGTCGCGCGCGCGTCGCGCGGCGGCTTGCCAGGGGCGATCATCGGTATGGGGCCTTCGACCGAGAAGAAGTTCCGATCGTCGTCGGCGACGATGAGGAAGAACGGGGCGGCGGGGTCGGGAGGCTCGGCATCGGACACGGGCCAACCTACCTGGCCCCATTATCATATATACTTGAGAGTCTGGGGTTTGCCCAGGATTTTCTCTCAAGCTGCGAGTTGGAAGCCCTGCATTTCATTGGTATCCGCTCGTTTGGCGAGGAATTTCGTGAAGATGTGGCCTTTTGGGGTATCCAGGAGGAATTCAGGAAGCCGCTGGCGTAGCGCGGTTGCGACGACAAGTTCGGAAGGCGGGATCCCGGGTCGGACGGTGCGCAGCCAGGAGCCGAAGGAGGCCCAGACGAGCCGGGGATGTGCGACGGAGAGGTACTGCAGCAATCCCTGGCAGATGAGACCGGTCTGGATGAAGACGTGATAGGCATGCAGCTTGCGTTTGACGTCGTCGCGGTATTTGGGTGATGCCCGATGGAGATGCTGGTTGCCGTCGTTGCGGCGCCGCGCCTTCATGTCGGACATCCAGAAATGATAGGCGAAGGTGCCGATCCGGTGCACGGCCTGCTTGAAGCTGAGTTCGATCTTGAAGCGCAGACCGTAGAGACGAATGATGTCGATGGCGTCGAGGGAGGTGTCCGTGCACATGAGGAGGAGGGAGCCTCTTGTTGGATGGATCACCGCGACGAAGCGCACCATGCGGCCGGCAGGGCGCCACAGCAGGTCACGGATGCGATATTGGATGGTCACCTTGTTCTCGCCATAGACGGGGCTGTTGACCTTCTGGAAGGCCTTGGGATCATTCAGCAGCGACTTCACCTTGAGCTTCTTGCCGTACTTCCTGGGCGCGCCTCGCTTGCGCGGTCCGCGATGTTGGTAAGCAGTGTACGCGACGGCATTGGACTTCACGCGGGTGACCAGGTGGTTGTTCTGCTTGAGCAGGCCGACGATGATCTTCTGCGCGCCATAGTAGGCGTCGGCGACGAAGTAGAAGGGTTGATCGACATCGGTGATGCCGATGAGGGAGATCATCTTGTCGAGCAGGGTCCGGCGGTCGCGGTTGGACCATACCAAGCCCTCATGGATGCGTGCGGCAAGCGGCACAGCGAAGACGGAAGAGGCGGCATGAACGAGCAGACTGACAGCTTGCAGTGAGTGCCCGGTGATGTAGTTCGGCTTGGTGTTCGATTCCGATTGCTGGTGCAGCAATTTGACCGCCGGCATCTTGCGGCCGCACTTGGGGATCTTGATGCCGTCGCCCACCAGGACGTACCTGCCGTTGACGCGCAGCGCCTGGGGCAACAGGCGAAGCACCAGCGAGGTCCACAGCGCGGTGAGCTGGTCGAGCTTGACGGCGGAGGAGTGGAAATAGTCGCAGAGTGCATTGTAGCGACGCGGATCGAGGTTGAGCGCGCGCACGATGGAGGTGACACCGAGCTGCTCGATGCGCACCGTGAAGCCGGCCACGGCGGCGGCGAACCACAGGAAGGTCTGCAAGCGGGTGAACGCCGGGCGCAGCGACTGGATTGCATTCCACCAGAGTATCCACAATGCCATTGGGTTGGCTCGTTGGGTTGTAACGACCAATGCCGTTACCCTTGGACGCACGATGCCCGCGTTGAATCCCGCGTGATCGGCGTTGACTCTGGCGTGAGCGCCGCGACAGCGGCGAGCTGCTGCGCTATTCTGATCCGATGGGAAAGCGACGCGAGCCAGACATCTGCGACGACAACCCGCTCACCGCGGACTTCCTCGAATGGATGGTCTCGCCCGACGGACAAGCCGCCGGCGAGGTGTCCGGCCTTGTGTTCGCCACGCTGGGAAACGCCCGTGTCGACGCCAGGCGGCGCAAGATCATCTGGGCCGATGGCGAACGGCTATCGATCGAGCGATCGGCAGAGCGCATCCGTGCCGAGCATCCGGACAGGCCCCGCGAGCTGATCGCAATTTCCCTGCGCAGTTGGTTCGAGCACCGCGTGCCCGAACCCGGTTCCGAACGCCAGATCAACGAACTCGACCGGCTCTTCGGGCCGTGGATTCGAGACCGTGAGCGAAAGTCACGGGCTGCCAAAAAATGACCGAGAAGTCCGCACTCTCAAGATATATAGATCGGTGTCCCTTTTCGGACCCCGAATGCAGCCCGCGTTGCGCCCGCGCGGTGCACCTCACAGGCGAACCGCCGCGATCAGAAGGTTAGAGCGGCAACGCGCGCTCGCATGGCCTTGTCAAGTCTAACCATGGCATCGGCCAGCGCGGCTTGAATGGCGGGCCATTGCTCGGGAGGTGACCTGTAACCACCCTGGATCATGTGGCGAATACGACAACCGTCGCTCTGTGGCAGGTCTTGCCAGTCAAGTGGTTCACCGAAGTCAGCTTCTATCGCAGCTTGCTGCATTTTGAGTGCCTCAAAGGCCACTTTGTTCTTTGCCGCTTGGCCACTACCGAGCGCAATCGAGAGTTCTACCTGTGAGTCATTCTGGCGCACCACATAGGTGAGCGAAAAGCCATTGCGACCAATGCTTCCCGATATCCAGTTATCCTGTGTTGGGCTGCGATTCGCGTGAATATCAGTCTTGCCCTTCGCATGTTCCAGCAAGCCTTGCCAGAACCTTAATCGAAGCTCGTGACGGTCGCTGCGGTTTTCTCGCTCTGCCTGCTTTTTTATTCCGATCTGAGTTTGGAAGACACTTGCTTCTGGCAACGGGATTAACTGTTGAACGTCGAGTAGCACCGTGCCGTCCGCCATCCGATATGGCTTCATTCGTATACACCGGATGTCGATACGACGTTCTCTCAGCCACATTGCGGTGGTAGTTAGCTCCTTGCTGAAGTCGGCCGCCGCGAGAACGATATGCACGTCTTGTCCGAACTGCGTCTCGTCTATGTCACTCCAGCCAAGGAACTCTTTGACGGCTAATCGCGCCGCCTCAATGTCCGGCTGGGCCTTGTTCTTGTATCTGGCGAAAGTGTCCACGAGCTGCTCAAATGTCATGGCTGAGACCATGGCAGCGTAGCGTAAGGCCTGCAATTCCATATGACCTCCGTCATCGGTGCGCTTCAGCTCTACCACAACGAGATTTGCATCTAAATCGATGCATAGCAGATCGATCCTCCTGGAACTATCGAGCCAGTCTCCGAACTCTTCAGCTATCACCATCAGGCGCTCGTCGAGAACGCTGATCTGATCGCCCAGAAGTCTCTGAATGTCTTTGCGCTCCATTATACCTTCGACACCAAAACTGGTCGCTGAAAGCGCCTTCAGTTCCTTTGTTGTGACTTGAAAGATAGGCATCAACCCTGCTTCCTAGCTTGACGTAAGTTGCTCATGTGTGCCGTAGGTTACGACGGTTACAATTACAATGCACCTGCACTCCGCAACAGAAAGCCCCATTTCCGGCGCTCTGGGTCTGCCTTGTCAGACAGGATTCTGAAACGGAGGCGGCCTGCTCTTTGCCGGCTTGCCGGCGTAACCGGTTTTATGGTAAGCTGTCTCGTTCCGGCCCCCTCCGTTCCGGATGAACGTTCCGCCACCCGCAGCCCCACCCGCTCCAGCGCCCGCCGCTTCCCCGGAAGTATCGCCGAGACAGCTTGTAACTCAGTACGCTTGTCAACAGGCTCAGGCGATCGCAGGCGACATTACCAAGGCCGCCGCCCTCAGTCCCGATGATCGGGATGAGGTGAACATGGTTTGGGACCATTGTGTAGCCGATGCACATAATCGAGCATTTCCCAACGATCCGCCGCAGGTTGTCGTTGTTACCCCAGACCAGTCTGCCCCCGCTGACGCGAATAAAGTATTCTTTAAGACCGTGAGCTTATCTGGTGGCGGGCTCGAGCAGGTCACGAGGCCACCGCCGCCTTCGGCTTTGCTATATGGCCCCCGCTTCTCGTCGTGAAACGGATATGGATCGTCGGGAACCGCTGTTTTCCGGCTCTGATCTGGTTCCAGATAGTTCCGGCATCCGCGTTGATCCGCACGTCCGACGCATAGTGCAAATGCGCGCCATGCTCCCAATGGTTGCCGCGCGCCGCGATGTCCCGCTGGTCGAAATAAAACAGATGCCAAAACGCGTGGTCGGCCGTGTAGAAAAGATGCGCGCTAAGATGCCGCCGGTCCCGCAAGAGCTGGCTCATCTTTGTGAGTGCCTTGCGGGCGTGGCCTTGCAACGGCCCCAGCCCGTTGGCGGCGAGCGCCGCTCGCTCGTCGTCGCTCGGGATCAGATGGGGTATCTGCCGATCCTCGAAATGCGAGGCGTAGCGATAAGGTGCCAGGCCGCCGCTCTGGGCACACAGGATAAACAGCACGAAATCTGTCTGCCGAATGGTCAGCGTCCGGCAGAACTTCTCCAGCTCGCGCTTGTCCTTGAAGTTGCATAGTTCGATCAAGCTGCTGCAATCGGCACCATCTAGCACGTGCGCTGGTCTCGTTATCAGTAGGTTGCAAAGAAGCTGGCGGCTTTTTCGGGATTGTATCCACGCCGGTCGTAGAGCTTTGTCGTCGTGGGGTCGCGGTGACCGGCCGCTTTCTGCACGTCTTCGAGCTGCGCGCCGTTCTCCAGCGCCGTGGTGATGAAGGTAGCACGCATCGAGTGCGCCGAGTAGCCGCGCGCGAGGCCGATCGCCGCCACGTATTTCCTTACCATGCGATCGATCGCGTCGGGGTCCATGCGTCCGGCCGCCGCAAGCGGCTTCGCGTTGCCGCGAAAGGGACGGAACAACGGCCCGTCGAGCTGGTCGGCGTGGCCGGTGGCCTCCAGATACGCGCGGATGCGCTGCGCCGCCTGCGGGTTGATCGCCAGCGCCTCGCGCCGGCCGCCCTTGCGCACCACGCGCAGCGCATCGAAGCCCCGGTTTTGGTGCAGGTCGCCGATATTCAGCGCCGCGATCTCCGCGCGGCGGAATCCAACCTGCAAACCGACGGAGAGAATAGCGCGGTCGCGCAAGCCGGCGAGCGTGTCGGCCGGCGGCGTGTCCAGCAACTTGCGCGCCTGAGCTTTCGAGAACGCGGCGGTGCTGCCCTCAGCGCGGTTGATCGCCGGCCGGTCCACGTCCACCACGGGATTGCGGTTCGCCGCCCCGTGTTTCGCCAGGTGCCTGAACAGGCTGGACAGCGCCGCCAGCCGGCGGCGAATGGTCGAAGCCTTCGCGCCCTCCTGTTCGCGCTGCATCCGCTCCCAGACGATGACGGCGCGATGATCGACCTGGCGCAGCAGGTCGGTCGTCGTGATGCCGAGCGTCCGCATGAAGTGCCGCACGTCGGGCCGGTAGGCGCGGCCGGTCTGCTTGCTCTTCTGCTTCGCCAGCCAGATTTCCTCCTCGGGGATGGCGGCGAGCTGGTCGAGCGTGGCGAGCTGGCTGGAGCGCGCAACAGGAACGGAAATGACTGCCGTCATCAGTCGCCCTTCTTGCGCCGCGACTGAACGGCAACACTGATGCCGGGCCGTTCGCCGAGGCGGGTTGTGGCAACCATCTCCTCAAGATGAGCTGCCAGCGCCAGCAACGCTTCGGGGCCGCTGGCGGATTTGAATGGCTCCTTCTTGGCCAACCTGCGGGCCAACACCGCGATATCTTCGACGATACCGTGCGTCGCCAATTCGTCGCTGGTTTCGCTCAAGGTGCATCTCCGTTGCGGAATGGCATTCCAATCGGCGGCTCTAGCCCGACGGCAATCGCTGACGCGATTTGGTCTGGCTCTGGACTGCAACAACGGGCTTCTCGGGAGACCGTCAAAAGCAACGGCGTGTTCGCGCCCTTGCGCGAAACGGCGTCTGCTTTTTACGGCGGAAGTCCCTTGCAGCGCGCGAGGGCAGCGTCCTTAGCCCGAGCTTCCCTCTTTCAAAAGTCATAAACCACTGCAAAGCAACGATAAGTCGGAGTTCAGACCTGCGGTTACTGGCTACACCGCCAGCTCCAGCAGCTCGTATGCTCGGCGCTGCACCGGGGTTGGCCTAGCCAGCACGCTGAGCGGCAGGGCTGGCGCAATCGCGGTAACGACGGTGTTGCGCGTCAGCGTCGACAGATCGGCCAGCAGGGTGCGGAAGCTGTGCACCGGCAGCCCGTCCGGTGTGAAGCCTGTGGTCTGCTTGCGGATCGCTGCCTCGGAGCGTTGCGCCGGGGCGACCACGCTGGCCCGCGCCGCCTCGGCCGCCTGCTTGTCGGTGTCGTCGATAGCATCGGCGCCAGCTTCTGGCGCATGTGCCATTCCAGGTAGTAGGCGAGCATGCAGAGAAAGACGTGCGCGCGCACCCGATCGGCGAGCCAATGGTAGATTGGCCGGACGTGCAGATCGACCGTCTTGATGCAGCGGAAGGCCCGTTCCACCTGGCTGAGCGACAGCACGAGCGGCGGCGGCTACCTGCCGCGCGGCGGACATGGCGGGGGCGCCGATCCGGACGATGAAATCCCGTTCGCGCCGCAGGTACTCTGAACCACCCGCACCGGCCTGTCCGCGGGTCCTACACAGACATCCCCAACCCGCCGCATACCCGTCGCACTCAACGTGCGACGAGTATGCCGGCGCTCGTCCAGGAGAACACACTATGATCCGGCAGTATCGCGCACACCGCCGCCGGGGCGGCGTGAACCCGCTTGGCGTCGGCGTGATCGCTACAGGTTCGATCTATTATCTGCAAGATCGCGGCTTCTTCCATGATCGTTTCGGCGGTCGGGCAATCTGCCGAAATCCGTGGATCGTCGAAGGCTTCCTGAACGGGATCTGTGCCGCCGCTCGGCGTAACCACGACACCGGCCGCTGGGAGGACGTCACTGTCAGCGGACGCTCCGACACCGCGGTCGTCCGATCACTGCGCGACGGCCGCCAGCGCACGGTCGCCGTTCGCGTCCTCGAACTCCACGACGATCTCGGTCTGACCATGCAGCCGACGACTTATCCGAGTGTCCTGACCTGTCGCTCTACCGACTTCGCGTGGCCTGACGGCCCGCCGCCTGTCCGAGGAGTTCCGCCATGTGCGTCACGAAACTTGAGCAGCTCAGCTGCATAGAAAGCGCGCGACGATGGTGCCGCGAGGCAGGCCACCTGCGCACGCTCGCGGCCCAACCCCGCTTGGGAGACCCAGAACGCCGGACCCTCTTGCGGGAAGCAGAGGCAGCCGATCGGCAAGCCAAAGCCTGGCTGGAGGGTGCCAGCAATGGCTGCTTCTACGCCAGCGGTTGATTCCATTCGACGTCGTTCAGCCCTCGTTGTGATCGCCCTTTCCGCCGCCGGCCGGAATATGGCTCACCGTGGTTAGGGCATGCCGCTTGACCTTACCGCTGTGGTAAGCTCCATGTCTGGGCGTGTCGGGATGACTGCCGACGAGAGCCCGAAATGCTGCGAGCCACGATGAGGGGCATGACCTGCAACCACTGCATCTGGGTAGTCGGCGTCGCCGGAGCCTCGTATCCCGAGCAGGAGATCGCTGCGATCGCCGACGCAGGCTACAGCGTCCAACGGCTTGCAGTCTGACAGAAGCGCGATGGCTGACGTGGCGCCGACCCTGGTCTCGATCATCACGTGCCCGCAATGCGGCCACGCCGCGGCGGAGACCATGCCGACCGACGCCTGCCAGTTCTTTTACGATTGCAGGTACCTGTGGCACGCTACTGCGGCCGAAGCCCGGCGATTGCTGCGTTTTCTGCTCATATGGCAGCGTGCCGTGTCCGCCGAAGCAGCGGCCGGACGTCAACCCTTGAGACCTCCGCCCACCCTGCCTACGCTCATGCCTATGACCTCGGGTCGCATCGGCTGGTTCATGTCGTGGCTGTCTGTCATCGCCCTCGTACTCACGGTGGCGATGCCGGCCGTAGAAATCGGCCATATAGCAACTCCCGGTTGGCCCCGGCCACTGGCACCCACTTGAAGCGGCGCCGGGGTGTTCCAAAATCGTATCGGCATGAACGAGACCCCGACGCGGCGCCGCCGCCGCATGAGCGCAGGACCCGACGTGGCCGATGATGCACTGTGGGAGGCGCGCAACCAACCGCAGCCATGGATCGTGCAGAGTATGCGGCCAAATGGCGATGTCGTAAGGCTCGACGCGACACTGGACTGGACGCTCGAAGCCGCTCTCCGCAGGGCTTATACCGTCTCGCCGACGGGTGCTGGATCTCTGATCATCGCCGCCGCCACCACGGGCGACGAGACCGTGCAAATCTATGGCCGCCAGGTGTGGCGGCTCTGGCAACGGTTGGATCTCAAGGCCAATCGCAGCCCGTCCGAGGAATGGGCTGATCTCGCCGAAGAGTGGCGGGTCAGGCACGACGCCGTTCTCCGCTTCCCGCTGTACGATGGGGGTATGATGAAAATCGACCTTCTCCCCGAGTACGAAGCGCTGATAGCAGCGGAGAAGGCCGTCCAGGTGCGGATGGACGCCTTCATGGCGGCGCATCCGTAGACGCAAGGCCGACGGGCTGCGCTCGACCGGTTCCCCGGTGACCTAACCAGGCTGGCGAATCGCCGTAGGTTTCTGTGGCCGACGATGACGTTCGTTAGTGGCGCGAGGGTAACCCGAGGATGCACAGGCGTGTCCAAATGCGGGCAAGGCGACGATCGCGGCGAGTCAGGTAGCCGCCCCTCAGTCTCCGGAACTGCCGAAGTGGAAATTCCATATGGCCGCGATGGCTCCGGCCGCATGCGGCACATATCGGAAGTTTGTCGGGGCTTGCGGTGCGACTGCGCATGGCGAAATGCGGTGCCCGACTTGTGGCCTACAAGGGACGTATGAAGCGCCATCACTTCGGACATTATGCCGATCGCGCGTGTGTCGGAGCCATGGAGACCGCACTGCACCAATTCGCTAAGCAGGCGCTCGCCGACAGCACATCCCTGATGCTTCTGCGCTTATCGCCCGTTGCGGCGACGTGCAGGTGATCGTTAAGCAGCAACAAGAGTTTCGATATCAGTCGGTCGCCGTCGAGTTGACGATGCCGAACATGAGGTCTGATGTGGTCGTGCGCCGCGGCGAGGCTGCGCTGCTGGTGGAGGTCGCTGTGCGACATCCATCCCTTGCGAACGGCATCATGGGGCGGGGTGAGGGCGGCGGGGTCAAGGGCCGCAGCCGGCGCTTGCCGGGACGCGCAGCGCCGCCCTTGGGGTTCCGGTAGCAACGGAACCGAAAGTTCGATTCAGTGCATCTGACCCTTGCTGATCCTCTGTAGGATCGCACTCGACCCTCAGCCTCAGCGGCAGGAACTGGTCTTCATGCCCCAAAGCCGACCTTGCTGGCGCGACCGAGCAAGCCGCTCAGGCTGCGCGCGAGGGAAACTCCCCTGAGGGACGGCCGCTCACCACTCGGGCAGCCATATCCGCTACCGGCATCACATGGGCCGTCGACATCGCGAGTATGACGAGGGTCGCATGATGAACTTCTGCATTCGGCATCGAGCCGAAGCCGCGATCCGGATAATCGAACGTTGCCGTTGCGTCCGAGAGGAACACGACCCGATAGTTGCGAAACATCGCGTCGCGGGCCGTCGCATGACAGCAATTCTCAGTCGTCGTTCCCGAAATGATGACTGTGTCGACGCCCCATTCCCGAAGGATGATATCGAGATCAGTGCCAAAGAAGGCGCTGTAGCGGTGCTTCTTGATCACATGCTCACCAGCCGCCGGAGCGAGGTCGGAGTAAATGTCCGCCCCCGGCGTGCCATCGACCAGCGCATCGCGATTGGCGACCACCGGATGCAAGTCGTCGAACAGCCCCATATCGCAGCCGTCGCGGCGGTGCACATGGGCCGTATAGATCACTCGAATTCCAGCATCGCGGCATATCTTGAGGGCTTCCACGAGCTTCGGCACCATGGCGCGGGCAGCCGACACCTCTATCGGCGCCCCCCTGGCCACAAAATCATTTTGCATGTCCACCACGATCATGGCGGTCTTCACCGGGTCGATGGCGTCGATTAGCATTGTCTTGCCTCCTCTGCTTGGCGGGGTCTATTGCTAGCGTTTCGCCTGTGCCCGAACGAAGATTAGCAGGCAACAATAGGCGCAAACATAGGTCGCCGGCAGGTGGCCGGGCACGAAGAGCGCAGCCGCTCGAATGGCCGGAATCGGCGCGACCTTGCCGCTGGTCCTCGTCCTGACGAAGGTCGAACTCGCCACCCCTTGCGGTCCTATGCACTGAATGCAGAAAATCACCGTTTGATGCGCAAGCGAGTGACCATCTCCGGTCCGCCGCGTAGGAAGCGTCAGAACCGTATTAACCCGTGCAGCTATCAACGGCCAGTAAACCCCCAACCATGGGTTTCTGCCAAATCGAACTTTCGGTTCCGTTGCTACCGGATCCCCCCCTTGAGGTCGGCGTCCTCACCCAGCACGATCTACAGCCCGTGCGATGGTGCCAGCGCGAGGCGGCGGTCATCCTGCGACGCGGCCCGTATGGCACGGGACGGACGTCCCTTGGTCGGTGCGCCTGGCGCTTGCAGATTATTTGGCGGCCACTGCCAACACCGGCGAACGCTCCGAGGCTGATGGCACGGGTGGCGGTGGTTATCTGCCTCGTGGCGGAGCAGGCGGAGGTGGTCCGGATGATGAAATCCCGTTTGCACCGCAGATGCTCTGAAACAACCGCGGCGCGGACGGTTTCGCGCACCTGACACCAAGAGACCGACACCGCAGCGAGCCCGTCGGTCCGCCAATTCGACCGGCGGCCTCGTCTGCTTGCATGTCGGACGACGGAGACGATTAGGCAGTACAAGGCGTACGCCGTCAGGGCGGCTATCATCCGCTTTGCGTCGGCGTGATCGCCATTGGCTCGATCTACTACCTACAGGACCGCGGTTTCTTCCATGTCCGATTTGGCGGCCGGGCAATCTGTCGCAATCCCTGGATCGTCGAGGCCTTCCCGGGCGGGACGTTTGCCGCGGCACGGGGCAACCGCGAAACCGGACACTGGGAAGACGTCATCATCAGCGGGCGCTCCGACACCGCGGTCGTCCGATCTCTGCGGGACGGCCATCGCTGCTCGGTCGCTGTTCGCATCCTGGAACTCCACGACGATCACGGTCTGACAATGCAGGCGACGACCTACCCGTGTCTTCCAGACCTATCGCTCTACAAACGTCGCGGCTGTCGCGAGCATAATCCCAGTCGCGGTCCGGGACTCGCCTTTGCTCGTCAGGGGGTTGCGAAGTGTGATTCGGGGGAAAAGCGGCGTGCGGCTTGCTACTCTACCATGGCCGCCTCTCGCCGCGAGGTGGGCGAAACGGGCGACATGAACTTTGCATGACGCTACCGTGCACCGCTTGCCTTGCGTGGTCATTTCTGGAAATATGGAAAGATGGAAACAACGGCAGCAGCAGCCGGCTTTGCCGCCTTGTCGCAGGAGACCAGGCTCGACCTGATGCGCCTCCTGATCGCGGAGGGGGCGTCGGGACTTCCCGCTGGGGAAATCGCCGCCCGTCTGGCGGTCCCTTCCTCAACCTTGTCCTTCCATCTTGCCGCGCTCGAGCGTGCCGGCCTGACGCAAGCCACCCGGCAGGGTCGGCAAATCGTTCACGCAGCGCGCCTCATCGGGGTGCGGCAATTGCTGACGTTTCTGACCGAGACTTGCTGCTCGGGCCATCCGGAACTGTGTGGCGATCTTGCTCGCCTGCTGCCACCAATCCCAGAGGAGAGCGCCGTGATGACCCCCGCCTTCAACGTGTTGTTCTTGTGTACGCGAAACTCGGCGCGCTCGATCATGGCCGAGGCGATCCTCACACGGATCGGCGGCGGCCGGTTTCACGCTTATTCCGCGGGTTCGGACCCGGCGGCGCAACCGATGCCGGAGGTCATCGCCAAGCTGCAAGCCCTCGGCCACGACGTGGCGGCACTGCACTGCAAATCTTGGGATGTGTTCACAGGTCCTGAAGCGCCGCGGCTCGATTTCGTGATCGCGCTCTGTGACACACTGGACAACCAGCTCTGCCCAGATTTCGGCGATAAGGCGGTGACAGGCGCTTGGCCGATGCCCGATCCTGCCAAGTTCACTGGCAGCGCTGCCGAGCGCTCGACCCTACTGAACGAACTCTACGCCAGCCTGCGACGGCGCATCGAGATTTTTATCAGCCTGCCATTCGCGACGTTGGACCGCCTGGCGCTCCGCTCGAGGCTGGATGAGATCGGCGAAGGGCCGGTCGGTGTGTTGGCGCGCAGCGGCGGAGGCTGAACGATGCGGATCGGCATCAACGGCATGGGACGGGTCGGCCGCCTTGCACTACGTGCTGCGTTCGGGGGCATTCATCGCCCCGCAGAGGATCCGCGCGCCGGCAACCGGCTCGACGTCGTGCATGTGAACGAGTTGAAAGGCGGCGCCGCCACCACCGCCCATTTGCTGGAGTTCGACAGCTTGCACGGACGCTGGCGGGAGGCGTTCGGCGTCGAGGACGAGCGCGCCATCCGGATCGGCAACCGGCGGGTCGGCTTCAGTGATGTCGCCAGCCCTGGCGAAATCGCGTGGGGTGACCTCGGTTGCGACATCGTGCTGGAATGCACCGGTAAGTTCCTCACACCGGATCGGCTCGCGGGCTATTTTGAGCGGGGCGTGCAGCGGGTGATCGTTGCAGCCCCGGTCAAGGACAAAGCGGCGCTCAACGTCGTTGTCGGGGTGAACGACGCACAGTACGACCCGGCGCGGCACCGGCTGCTGACCGCAGCGTCCTGCACTACGAACTGCCTGGCGCCGGTGGTGAAGGTGGTGCACGAGGCGATCGGCATCCGGCACGGCCAGATCACCACGATCCACGACCCGACCAACACCAATGTCGTTGTCAACTCGCCGCATAAGGATTTGCGCCGCGCCCGCTCGGCGATGCTGTCGCTGCAGCCCACCACGACCGGCAGCGCGACCGCCATCGCGCTGATCTACCCCGAGCTGGCCGGGCGTCTGAACGGTCACGCGGTGCGCGCGCCGGTTCTGAACGCCTCACTCACCGACTGCGTGTTCGAGCTGAACCGTACGACCGACGCGCCAGAGGTGAACGCGCTGTTCCGCGCCGCGGCTGACGGCCCCCTTGCGGGAATCCTTGGCTTCGAGACGCGGCCGTTGGTTTCCGCTGACTACGTCAACGACAGCCGAAGCGCGATCGTCGATGCGCCGAGCACGCTGGTCACCGATGGCACACTGCTCAAGGTTTATGCTTGGTACGACAACGAGGTGGGCTATGCCTGCCGCATGGTCGACCTGGCCAACATCGTCATTGAAAGGAGCGCTTGATGTCGGCCGTGCGCAACTACGCCATCGTCACCAGTGCATATTTCCTGTTCACCATCACCGACGGCGCGCTGCGCATGCTGGTGCTCCTGCATTTCTACAGCCTGGGCTATACGCCGTTCGTGCTGGCCTTCCTGTTCCTGCTGTACCAGACGGCGGGAATCTTCGCCAACGTCGGCGGTGGCTGGCTGGCGTCGCGGTTCGGCATTCCGCGCATGCTGGCGGCTGGGCAAATCCTGCAAATTTTCGGTCTTTGCATGCTGTCGGCGCTGAACCCGGACTGGGGCGCGGTTGCCTCGGTCGTGTGGGTGGTGCTGGCGCAGGGCATCGCCGGCGTCGCCAAGGACTTAACCAAGACCGCGTCGAAGAGCGCGATCAAAGCCACGTCACAAGAAGGTGCGGGGCAGCTATTCCGTTGGGTGGCCTGGTTCACCGGTTCGAAGAACGCGACCAAGGGCGCCGGCTTCTTTATCGGCGGCCTCTTGCTGCAAGTGGTCGGCTTCCGGCCCGCGTTGTGGCTTATGGCCGCGATGCTGGGCATTGTGCTGGTTGGGGTCATGGTTTCTCTGCCCCGCACACTGGGAAAGGCAAAGTCGTCGAAGAGCTTTCGGGAACTGTTCGCCAAGACCCGCGCGATCAACCTGATGGCAGCGGCGCAAATCTTCATGTTCGGTTCGCGCGATGTCTGGTTCGTCGTCGGCCTGCCGGTATTTCTCTACGGCTTCGGCTGGCAGTACATGCAGGTGGCCGGATTCGTCGCAGCCTGGACCATAGGGTATGGCGCGGTACAAGCTCTGGCGCCTGCGGTGGTGACGCGGAGCCGCGATGGTCTAAGTCGCGAGGTTCCAGCAGCACGCCTGTGGGGCGCAATCCTGACGGCAATTCCAGTGGCGCTGGCGCTACTCCTCGCCATGCCCGGCGTGCCGCGGCACGACCTGGTGTTGGTGGTCGGCCTGCTCATATTTGGCTTCGCCTTTGCGGTGATATCGTCGCTGCATTCCTACCTGATCCTGGCCTATGCCGGGTCCGAGAAGGCGGCTGAGGATGTCGGCTTCTACTACGCCGCCAACGCGGCCGGGAGGCTGATGGGCATCCTTTTGTCAGGTATCCTGACGCAGACTGGCGGCATGGAGGCGTGTCTTTGGGGATCCGCTATCATGCTAGCGGTGTGCCTCGCGATCACGGTGCTGCTGCCGACCGGGGCGGAAGCTCGGCGCGTGCCAGCCTGAACGTCGCCCGGCTCGCCCGGCGACCCGGGCGAGTTTCCCTTTGGTCCCGGTGATGGTTAGCTTGCGGCTTTGTACTCCTCCGACTTGAATGACAGATGGTGTGTGACCTGCGGCGCGTCGGCCAACTTTTGGATGTTGCCCCAGGTCTGCTTGTAGTTCGGGATGATCAGCTCGTTGACGCCCTTGCTGACTGCGTTGCCGACCGCGCCGGTGGGGTAGGCGAACAGCATGAAGGTCTGGTTGCGTCGCGCGGATGGCGTCGGCCAGACCATCGCCTGGGTACTGCCGTTGTCGTTGTAGACCTCGACGAGATCGCCGGGGCTCAGTTTCAGCTCGGCAACGTCCTGTGGGTTCATCTGGATGTAGGCGAACGGCATGCGGTCCCAGACGAACTCGTTGTGCTGGTCGAGGTAGACCGACTGCCAGACCTGGTTCGAGCGGCCGTTGTTGATGAGGAAGCGGAATTTCTCTTTTTCCGCCTGCTTGCCCGGGGCCTCCAAGCCGCGCCATTGCGCGGCGGCGAACTTCGCCTTGCCGTCCGGCATCTTGAACTTGCCGTCGGTGAACAGCCGCTTGGTACCGATGATCTTCCCGTCCTGGAAGTCAGTGGCGGGCTCCTGGAAGCCGTTCGTGCCCATCGCGCGCAGACGCTCATAGGTGACGAATTTTCCGCCGTCCGCGTTCTTGTTGTAGCCGTCCATGAACGCGTCTTCCTCGGTCTTCCAGTCGTAGCCCTTGAACTTGTCGGCGGTCACGGCCTTGCCGGCGGCGCGCCAGCTTCGCTCCAACGCCTGGGCGATTTTGGCGACGATCAGCGAGTCCGGCAGGGCGCTGCCGGGCGGATCCATGTAGCGCTCGGTCAAGCGCATCCGCCGTTCGCCATTCATGCTGGTGAGGTTGGCCTCGCCGGCAGTGGCGGCGGCCAGCACCACGTGCGCTGAGCCGCTGATCTGGCTCGGCACGATGTCCACGTCGACGACGAACAGGCCACCCTTGCCGATCGCCTCCATAATCGCCGCGACCTGGGCTTCGCGGTTGCCGGCGGGCACGGAGTCCATTGCGGCCTTCACCAGATCGGTGCGCCGCTTATAGACGCGCTTGAACTCCGTAGCATTCAGCGTGGTCTTGTAATGATCGCAGCCCCAGATATGGTGCACGCCGCCCTTGCCGGCGATCAGGAGCTGGTCGATGTACGGTGCCGGGCGTCCGCCCGGATAGTCCGGCCGTACGTAGCCCTCCTGGTGCCCGCCCATCCGCACGCAGCCGCCGCCTGGGCGGCCGATGTTGCCGGTGGCAAGCGCGATATTCACGAGCGCCTGGTTGGTGCGGTAGTTGTCATTACCCCAGATCAGCCCCTTCTCGTAGGCGAACATAGTCCGCCGACGTGCGCCGCCCTGCTTTGGCTGGGCGATCCATTCAGCGGCCTTGCGGATGTCTTCGGGCTTCAGGCCGGTGATCTGCGCGGCCTGTTCGATCGTGGTATGGTTCGCGTTCACTGCGGCGTCGTAGCCGTTGGTGCTGGCGGTGATGAAGGCGTGATCGACCCAGCCCTTGGCGGCGATCTCGGTGAACAGCGCGTTGAACAGCGCGAGATCGGTGCCGGGGTTAATCGCGAGGTGCAGCATGTTCGCCGCCCCCGCTTCCGCCTCGCAGGCGGCGATGGTGGGCGTGCGGCGCGGATCGACGAAGATGACTTTGGCCGGGGCGATCGGCTCGGTACCGAATTCGGCCTTCTTCTTGTCGCTGCTGGTGCCCCGCAGGTTCGGCACCCAGTGGTTCAGGAAGTAGTTGGTTTGCGTCTCCAGCGCGTTGGTGCCGACCGCCATGATCGTATCAGCGAGCTCGGCGTCCTCGTAGCAGTTGTTGAGCTCGCCAACGCCCATGTCGCGCGTGCCGTGAACTTCGCTGTTGTACGCCGGACGGTTGTGGATGCGGATGTTCTTGATCTTCATGCTCTCGAAGTAGAGCTTGCCGGTGGCCCAGGTGTTCTCGTAGCCCCCGCCGGCGCCACCATGATCGTATGCCGAAACGATCAGGCCATCCTCGCCCTGGGCTTCCACCACGCGCCGCGTCACCTCGGCGGCAAGGTCGATTGCGTCGTCCCAGGCGGTTGGCGTCAGAGTGCCGTAGCGCCAGACAAGCGGTTCGGTCAGGCGTTCGGGCTGCGTGCCGGTGACAGTGGAATACGAGAGTTCGGCGAGCTTCGCGCCGCGCGTGGAGCCAAGTCCGGAGTTCACGGTACAGTTGTGATCCGGCATGATGACGAGGTTCACGTCGCGACCGTTCTGCTTGACGATGTTGTACATCGACGGGCTGAACCATGCGGTCGCCATGGCGCCCTGCTGCTTGCTCAGGTCCTCGTTGAAGGCGTTCTGGCCGGGCTGCGTACCGCCCTGGCGATCGACCGGCCAAGAGAGTGCGTGGTAGCCGCAGCCAACGATGCAGAAGTGACAGGTGACGTTGTGCACCTGGGCATCCTTCGGCGGGATGGGCAGGCGGTCGATGTTGCGCTTGTAGGCCATGACGTGCCTCCTATGCCGTCAGGACGTTGGACAGGCGGCCGTAGATCAACTCATCGACGGCGACGGCGTAGATGTCGCCCTTGCTGTCCACGACCAGGCGGAACTGCGGCAGGTTTTGCGTGGCGTGGCCGAAGATCTGCAGGCCGCCCTTTTCAGGGTCGAACCGGCTGTAGTGGCCGGGACAGCTCAGCGACCGGTCGCCGGTGCTGTAGAACAGCGGGAACCCCTTGTGCGGGCACAGCGTGCTGAACGCCACGATGTCGCCGTCCGGACCCACCCCGCCCTCAACGCGATGGCCCAGCTTCAGCAGCACGCCCGGGCTATCGGCGTCGGGATAGGTGATGTCCTGGGGGACGTCGGGCTTCAGGTCGCTGATATTGGCGAGCTTGCTGGACGGGTAATTGACCAGGGCCGGGGACGGCGCTGCCCGTGCTGCAACCGCCGGCATGGCCGCGGTCGCCACCGCGCCCGCCGCCACAGCCGCTGATCTGGCAAAAAACGCTCGCCGGCCCGCGTCGACGAGCCTGTCACACCGCGTCATAGGCGCCTCCCCCTACATTTCTATGGTTCTAGGCTTATGGGCGAGAACCTAGCGCATGTTTGGGGACCGAGACAAGGGTGTGTTCGAGGTTTCTGGATTCATGGAATTGAGGTTGAGAGGCCCTGCCGTATCAGCTATCCGGGCCGCCCCGACCCATCGGGTCATAGGCAGCAGACGAGGATATACGGTTCATGGGACAGACCATTCAGCGGTCGCAGCCACGCGCGCGGTTGGGCGGATTTGAGCGCTACCTGACGCTCTGGGTTGCCCTCTGCATCATCGCCGGCATTGCTCTGGGCAGCTTGGCGCCCGCGCCCTTTCACGCTCTCGGGGCGCTGAGCCTCGCCAACGTCAATCTTCCGGTCGCCGTCCTGATCTGGCTCATGATCGTGCCGATGCTGCTGCGCGTCGACTTCGGAGCAATCGGTACCGTTGCCAGACATTGGCGTGGCATTATCGTCACGCTCGCGATCAACTGGCTCGTCAAGCCATTCTCAATGGCCCTGCTGGGCTGGCTGTTTATTCGCGGGCTGTTTCATCCGTTCCTGCCGGCCGATCAGATCGACAGCTATATCGCCGGGCTCATTTTACTCGCTGCGGCGCCTTGCACGGCGATGGTGTTCGTCTGGTCGAATCTCTCGGACGGCGATCCGAACTTCACGCTGAGCCAGGTGGCACTGAATGATGCCATCATGATCATCGCCTTCGCGCCGATCGTGGCACTATTGCTCGGCCTCTCGGCGATAACCGTGCCATGGAACACGCTCTTTCTTTCGGTGATCCTGTACATCGTGGTCCCACTCATCGCCGCCCAGATCTGGCGGCGGGCTCTTCTCGCTAGCGGTGGAGAGGACGTCTTGGCCCGTACGCTTCGTGCCCTTCACCCGGTGTCACTCATCGCGTTGCTCGCAACGCTTGTGCTGCTCTTCGGATTCCAAGGTGAACAGATATTACGCCAACCCCTGGTAATCCTGCTACTCGCAGTGCCGATCGTCATTCAGGTGTATCTGAACGCCGGCTTGGCTTACGTCCTTAATCGGGCGTGCGGCTCGCCGCACAGCGTTGCCGCGCCCTCGGCACTGATTGGCGCCAGCAATTTCTTTGAGCTGGCGGTTGCGGCGGCCATCAGCTTGTTCGGCTTTCAGTCGGGCGCGGCACTGGCGACGGTCGTGGGTGTGCTGGTCGAAGTGCCGGTGATGCTATCCGTCGTGCGCATCGTGATGGCAACTCGGGCATGGTACGCGCGCGCCTAACCTTACGCCACGACCGGCCGCCCGCGCGCAAGAAGCAGCAGCGGTAGCACGAGCAGGGTGTTAAACAGAGCGGCGCCGACCAGGACTGAAATCGTGAGATCGGCACCGAGATGCTCTACCAACAGGGCGCCGATGGAGGGCGACGCTGCCTGCGCTACAAGGCTGGGCATCGCCAGCCGGCCCATCAAAACGGCATACCCCTCGCGTCCGAACAGGGCGAGCGGCAACGTGCCTCGTAAAATAGAGCGGATTCCGCTGCCCGATCCGTAGAGCACCAGGCCCACCCCGATCACGCTGGATGGCCCGAGCAACATGCAAAGACCGGCCGCAACGAGGATCGCTGAAACGAGGAAGCTCCAGATAGGATGTCTACGACGGCCGAATGCGGCCTGAAGCACGCGCGCACCAACCTGCGAGGGGCCGATTAAAGCGCCAAAGCTGACAGCCGCGGCCAGCGTCAGTCCGCGCGCCTGCATCAGTGTGAGGATGTGGACGGAGATCACCGTCATGATGACTGAGGCCACGGTCAGTCCCGCCGCCACGAGCACGAAGGCATATCGATCTTCCGCATTCAGCTGGCGCCCCATCGCGCCATGCGCAGAACGCTAACTCGGTGTCAGCGGCGGTCGCTGCTCCTCGCGCGGTATGAAGAAGACATTCCTCGGCAGCACGACGGCAATGTTGATGGCGGCATAGGC
>CAWADP010000023.1:0-77046 GCA_963780805.1 uncultured Alphaproteobacteria bacterium | reverse complement strand
TCCTAGTGTGCTGATGAAGCGAGGTTTCCGGCCCGCAATCATCTCTTCACGTCAGCCCGATAGCGAAGCGCGTCGACCAGCAACGTGAAGGCCGGCGTGGGTTGTCGGCGGCTGGGATAAGAGGTGGTAGCCGGGGAAGGGCGGGCACCAGTCCGCGAGCACCCGTTTGAGCCGCCCGTGGCGAGATGCGGCCGCACGATGTCCTCGGGCAGGTAGGCCAGGCCGAACCCCGCCAGCGCCGCGTTGAGCATCGGGTCGCTGCCGTTGAACACGAGCTGCCCCTCGACCCGCACCCTCAGTTCGCGCCCGCCCTTTTCGAACTCCCAGGCGTAGAGGCCGCCATGGGTCGGCAGGCGCAGATTGATGCAGTTGTGGGCGGTCAGGTCCTGCGGCGTCTTCGGCCTTGGCCGCTTGGCGAAGTAGGACGGCGCGCCGACGACCGCCATGCGCATGTCCGGTCCGATCGCGCACGGCGATCATGTCCTTCGCCACCTTCTCGCCGGTGCGAACGCCGGCGTCATAGCGCTCGGCGACGATATCGGTCAGGCCGTAGTCGATGACGATCTCGACCTTGATGTCCGGGTAGTCAGGCAGGAACTTCGCAAGAGCGGGCCAGAGGACCGCCCGGAGGCATGGTCGTGCGCGTGATGCGGATGGTGCCGGACGGCTTGTCGCGCAGCTCGCTCAGCGCCGCCAGCTCCGCGTCGATCTCCTCGAGACGCGGCCCCGCGGCTGAAGCAGACGCTCGCCCGCCTCGGTCGGCGCGACGCTGCGCGTGGTGCGGGTCAGCAGCCGAAGCCCGAGCCGGCTCTCAAAGCCGCGGATGGTCTGACTCAGCGCCGACTGGGAGACGCCGAGCTGCGCGGCGGCGCGGGTGAAGCTGCGCTCGCGGGCCACCGCCAGAAAGGCCACGATATCGTTGAGGTCGTTCGCGGCATTCATGAAGTCCTAGCTTATAGGTCCATGCGGATTTTACCACCTAATCGCATGGCGACCGCACGCCCTAAATTGCCATGAAAGCCGCGCCTGCACGGCTCGGACCAGACAACACGCGAAGGAGACGGATCATGGAAATCAAACGAATGCGGCTCACAGCCGTCCGGCAAAGGGCCCGGCGGATTATTTCACCGGCACGGTTCGGGTCGATCCGCTGTTCCACGGCGCCCGAGCCCGCGCGTGTTCGTCGGCGCCAGCGTCACATTCGAGCCCGGCGCGCGCACCGCGTGGCACACGCATCCGCTGGGTCAGACGCTTGATCGTGACCGCCGGCTGCGGCTGGGTCCAGCGCGAGGGCGGACCGGTCGAGGAAATCCGGCCGGGCGACGTGGTCTGGTTCGCACCGGGCGAAAAGCATTGGCACGGCGCCGACGCCGACCACCGCGCATGACCCATATCGCCATTCAGGAAGCGCTCAACGGCAAGGTCGTCGACTGGATGGAAAAGGTCACGCGACGAGCAATACCGCGCCGGGTCAGCGGTCAGCTAAGCGGCAGCGGGAACGGAGAAGCCAATGCAGAAGCGCAAACTCGGAAACAGCGGGCTCGAAGTCTCGGCCATCGGGCTCGGCTGCATGGGGCTGAGCTCACGGCTATGGTCCGGCTGCCGACAAGCAGGACGCGATCACGCTGATCCGCGCGGCCGTCGAGCGCGGCGTCACCTTCTTCGACACCGCCGAGGCCTACGGCCCGTTCAGAACGAGGAGCTCGTGGGCGAAGCGCTCGCCCCGTTCCGCGACCACGTCGTGATCGCGACCAAGTTCGGTCACGACGTTCGGCAACGAGTTCGGGCAGCGCGGCCTGAACAGCCGGCCGGAGCACATCAGGGAGGTCGCCGAGGCGTCGCTGAAGCGGCTCAGGACCGACCCATCGATCTGTTCTATCAGCACCGCGTCGATCCCGCCGTGCCGATCGAGGACGTGGCCGGGAGCGGTGAAGGACCTGATCCGGCAAGGCAAGGTCAAGCACTTCGGCCTGTCCGAAGCCGGCGTGCAGACCATCCGCCGCGCGCACGCGGTGCAGCCGGTCACGGCGCTGCAGAGCGAGTATTCGCTGTGGTGGCGCGAGCCCGGAGCAGGAGTCCTGCCGACGCTCGAGGAACTCGGCATCGGCTTTGTTCCCTTCAGCCCGCTCGGGCAAGGGCTTCCTCACCGGCACGATCGACGCGAACACGACGTTCGACAGCACCGACTTCCGCAACATCGTGCCGCGCTTCACGCCGGAGGCGCGCAAGGCGAACCAGGCGCTGGTCGATCTGCTCGGCAAGATCGCGGCACGGAAGAAGGCGACGCCGGCGCAGATCGCGCTGGCCTGGCTGCTCGCGCAGAAGCCGTGGATCGTGCCGATCCCCGGCACCACGAAGCTGCACCGCCTCGAGGAGAATATCGGCGCGGCCGATATCGAACTGACGGCCGACGATCTGCGCGACATCGATGCCGCCGCCTCAAAGATCGACGTGGAAGGGGAGCGCTACCCTCCCGTTTCTGGCAGCGATGGTCGATCGCTGAATAAGTCATCGCGAAAGCAGGTGAAGTCATGAGCAACAACATCCAGGGCAAAGTTGTCGTCATCACAGGCGCAAGCAGCGGCCTCGGCGAGGCCACGGCCAGAACTCTCTCCGCGCAGGGTGCGAGCGTGGTGCTGGGTGCGCGCCGACAGGATCGCATTCAGGCGCTGGCACGGGAGCTGATTGGCGAGCGGCAGCAAGGCAATCGCCGTGACGACGGATGTCACTGACCGCGCGCAGGTGAAGAATTTGGTGGACGCAGCCGTGCGAGGACTACGGGCGGATTGATGTGATGATCAACAATGCCGGCCTGATGCCACAGTCGCCGCTCGAGCGCCTCAAAATCGACGAATGGGAGCGGATGATCGACGTGAACCTCAAGGGCGTGCTCTATGGCATCGCCGCGGCGCTGCCGCATATGCAAGCAGCAAAAATCCGGGCATTTCATCAATGTCTCTTCGGTGGCCGGACATAAGGTCGGGCCCGGCTTCGCGGTCTATGCGGCCACCAAGTTTGGCGTGCGCGCCCTCTCCGAAGGGCTGCGTCAGGAAGTGAAGCCCTACAATATCCGCACCACGGTCATTTCGCCCGGAGCGGTGGCCACCGAATTGCCGGACAGCGTGACCGACCCGGATGCCGCCGCGAGGGTTCGCGAGTTCTATGAGGACTCCGCGATCCCTGCCGACTCGTTCGCGCGCGCGGTTGCCTTCGCCATCAGCCAGCCGGACGACGTGGACATCAACGAAATCCTGTTCCGGCCCACGCGACAGGAATACTGAACGAAAGGAGGCGACAGTGCTGCATGTAATCGTAAAGCTCCAATCCGGCAGATCGGAACAACAGAAAGCGAAGATCGCGGCGGAAGTCACCAAGGCCATCATGGCCACCGCGAATTGCGGCGAAGATGCCGTATCGGTTTGCATCGAGGATGTCGCGGCTAACGACTGGACCGAGAAGGTCTACAAGCCCGACATCATCGGAAACACCGACCGGCTCTACAAAAAACCCGGGTATGATCCCCCCCGATAGCAAAAAAATCCGGCGCGATATGCAGGCCGCGCCGTTTCAGCATTCAACCAAACAGGAGCTGATCATGGCAGAGACGCTTGAGGGAAAGGTCGTCCTTATCACGGGCGCTGGCGGCCGCATCGGTCTCGGCATGGCTCAGGCTTTTCACGCGGCAGGTGCGCTCGTGGCGTTGGGCGACTTACATCAGGACACGGTTGAGCGCGCGGCGGCCGATCTCGGAGGCAAGCGGACCTTCGCCGGCGTCGTCGACGTGCGGGACGCGGCTGCGGTTCGGAATTTCTTCGCGGCGGCGGAGGGGGCTCTCGGCCCGGTCGACATTGCTGTTGCCAATGCCGGTGTCTTTCCAACACTCGCGGTTCTCGACATGGAGGTCGAGGAATGGGACCGCGTGATCGAGATCAATCTGCGCGGGACGTTCCTGACGTGCCAGGCGGCGGCGCGAAGCATGGTGGCCGGCGATCGCGCCGGGAAAATCATCACGATCTCCTCCGGCGCTCACGCCAGCGCCCGGCCGGGTGGCGCGCCCTACTGCGCCTCGAAGGCTGGCGTCGTCATGTTCACCAAAACGCTCGCGATGGAGCTGGCGGCTGCGCGCATCAACGTGAACTGCATTGCTCCGGGCTACATCCAGTCTGAGGGCGCCGTCTCGAACTCGGATTTCCAGCGGGCTTTGTTGAGCAACATCCCGTGGGGCCGGTTCGGGACACCAGCGGACGTCGCGCAAATGACGCTGTTTCTGGCGTCATCCGCAGCCGATTACGTGACTGGCGAGGTGTTCGCGGTCAATGGTGGGGCCTTTGCCGGACGAATGTATCTACCACTCGACACCGCGACGGCGCGATGAACGCGCGCGGGATTTTTGCACTCCAGCACTTTCTTTTGGATCAAAGAGGAGGCAGCCATGGCCGGAATGCTTGAAGGAAAGATTGTTCTGGTTACCGGTGCTGCGCGCGGCATCGGTCGCGGGAGCGCCATGCTGTTCGCTCGCGAGGGCGCTCAGGTCGCCGTTGCCGACATTTCTACGAAAGGTGTCGAAGAAACCGCCGAGCTGATCACTAAAGCCGGCGGCAAAGCGATCGCGATAGGGGCCGACGTTAGCAAGGCGGCCGACGTCTCGGCGATGATGGCCACTACGCTCAAGACTTACGGAAAGCTCGACTGCGCGTTCAACAATGCCGGCATCAACGGCACCCTCGCGGGCGTCGGCGGAAAGCTTACGGCAGAATGGACCGAGGAAGCTTTCGACAGGCTCGTTCAGGTGAACCTCAAGGGCACCTGGCTTTGCATGAGGGCGGAAATTCAGCAGATGGTCCAGCAGGGCTCTGGATCGATTGTGAATACCGCCTCTCTCGCTGGTTTGACCGGCTTTCGGACGACGGCCGGCTACGCTGCCAGCAAGCACGGTGTCGTCGGCCTGACCAAGACAGCCGCCATCGAGTATGCACCTACGGTCCGCGTCAATTGCGTCTGCCCGGGATGGATCGCAACAGACATGATCGCCAGCGCGATCGAACAGCGCGGCGATGCGATCCTGACAAGAGTTGCATCTAAGCGGTTCGGCGAACCCGAAGATATTGGGGAGATGGTGTGCTGGCTTCTTTCGGATCGCGCGAGCTATGCCGTCGGAGGCGCTTTCATTGTCGATGGCGGCCAAATGGCGAGTTAGCGAGCCGGTCATTTCGAACAGTTTGGGGCGACAGCGTCCGGATCGATCCTAGGCCATGACCCGGGCACTCTTCGTCCGATTGATCTTATTCTTGATAACAGGTTTTACCAGGACCGCCGTTGATCTCATGCGGTGGGCCCGAGGCAGCCAGATTTCCTCTGATCAGCGTTTGCCAAGAAATCCCTTCACGTGCGCTGCGACGTCCACGGCTGCATCGCCGACGGTGGCATGCTGGGGCGCGACGTCTTGGGCGCCCCGCAGACGCTGGATATGTACTGTGGGGTCTGCGCCGGCGGTCGGCAACTGAAGTGCCGCCGTGGCGAGGCTCTTCTGCAAGCTGTTCGGTGGCTTGGCCGCGGCACGCGCCACTTGTGCCAGCGGTGGCGGCACGGCGGGTGCTGCGATGGAGGGTGGGCCGTCGTTGTCCGGGCCTGTCTTCAGGACCGCCAGAGCATCCACCAGGTCGGGTGCTGCGGCATCGCGTGCGGTCAGTGGTGCGAAATTGAACAGCTTGCGCAGCGTCGCGATGATGGATGTATGGTCGAAGGGCGTCATTCCAGGCGGGCGGATGACCGTGCCCGCAGGGACATAGGGCGAGACGATCACCGCGGGCACCCGCACCCCGAAGTAGTCGAAATCGAATCCGTTCGGGTTCTTGCCATCCGGGGACGTCGCTACCGGGGGCACCACGTGGTCATAGCAGCCGCCGTGTTCATCATAGGTGATCACCAGCAGGGTTTGCTTCCAACCAGGCCCACCGCGGACCGCGTTATACACGGCGGCAATCAACTGCTCACCATAGGCGACGTTGTGCGGCGGATGTTCGTCATTCGGCATCTTGAGAACAGGTCGGTGAAATACCGCGGTTCGATGAAGCTGTAGGCAGGCAGATTGCCGGACGAGGCGGCCTGGATGAAGTCGTCGTAGCAAAGTCCAGAAAGTGGGAGGTGAACATGCCCCCCAGAGCTTCGCCAGGGTCGCCGGTCTGCGGAAAGTCATGGAAATAGATCCGCCACGGCTGCGCCGGCGTCCGACAGGCGGTTGAAAACCGTCTCCATCTCATAAGGAAAATGGGTTGGCGAGTTATCGACAAAGCCATTGGCGGTCGCGGTATGGGCGAAGAAGCGGTTGGGCCAGGTCTGGCAGGGGGCCGAGGCGTGCCATTGGTCGGAGACACCGAATGCGTGCGCCAGGGTGCTGATGCACCGGCACTTGGTCCGGCGTGAAGTAGTGCATGACCGAATAGGGATCGGCCGCCGGCGTCGTCGCCGGCTGGCGCATGTAGTTATCGACGAAGCCGCCCATCGTGGGGCACTGGTGTTGGGCGTGCCATCCGCGGCCAGGCCATGGATCTGCATATGGATATCGCTGAAGAGCTTCCCCGGGATCAGGATCGGGGACGCAGACGGCCTTCGGGTCGAGCGTTGGGTCTTTCCAAACCTGGATGTCCTGGTGGCGATCCATCCGGCTTGTGCCAGGTGTTGGATTCGGTTCCGGTCAAGCCATCGAACTCTGCGTCGCCGCGCGCAGCATGCCGAGCATGCAGTCGAACGAGCGGTTCTCGAGCATGAGGACGACGACGTGCTTGATGTCCATTGTTGCCTCTCCGGCCCCGGTGCCGTCCCGGCCGATCGCTGGAGCCGCCTGATGGCGGCACCGAAGATTTGTGGCAGAGGCGATTATGCGCGCGGTGCGGACGCTGCGCCAGCGATTGAGCCTGACCGACAGTGTGATAACGTCCTTTATCCCGATGAGCGACGAAAGCGTATCAGTCATCGGGTCGTTACCTCCGCCGCGCGCGGCGGATGTCCTGTTCGGCCCCGGCGAAGATTCCGATACGAACGCATGTATCAGCCACTGGATCGAAGTTGACTACGTTTACACGTCCGGATTTCGCCGGGCGAGTCTCGCGTCTGGCGGAACATGTGTGCGAGACGGGCAGCGACCAGGATTTCCTGGTCTACCCGATCGTCTATCTTTATCGGCATCACGTCGAGTTGATTCTCAAGGCCATTGTCGGGATCGCGGCCGCGTTGCTCGATCGCGAACTCACGGAAGCCGATCGCAAGGCCCTCGGAGGGCATGCTCTGGGCCGGCTTTGGGATATTGCCCGGCCGTTGCTGAATCCGGTCTGTGCCCTCGTGCCCAATTCCCTCATTTCCCGACGATGACCTCCTGGGAATCCAATTCATATATCCGCCAGCTGCACGAGCACGACCCGAAGGGAATCTTTCCGCTATGCCACCACCAAACCGAAGCGAGGTGGCGGCCGTGGAATTACCGCTGGCATCCCTTCGCTCAGCCCAAACCTCAAGCTGGTGAACATCCGCGCGTTCGCCGCCGCGATGGAGAAGCTGGCTGATTATCTGGAAGGGATAGAAGCGTGGTTTGGCGATTTGGAAGATGCCAAAGCGACCCATCGGAGGACGCATGGCGGCTAACCTGATCATTACCCCCTCGCCCGCCTGATCCCCGCGCCGCTGTTCGCGCCGACGCCAAAGGCGGCGAAGCGCGTCGTCGAATTCTTCACCGCGCAGGTCAACAACGACCACACCCGCAAAGCCTATCTCAACGCCACGCGCCGCTTTGCCGCGTGGTGCGAGGCGCACGGCCTGCGATGCGCTGGCCGCCGTGCAGCCGTTCCATGTCGCGGCGTTCATCAAGGAGCTGCAGGGTCAGTTCTCCCCGCCGACCGTGAAGCAGCATCTGGCGGCGCTGCGGATGCTGTTCGACTGGCTGGTGACCGGCCACGTCATGGAGACGAACCCGGCGCACGCGGTGCGCGGCCCGAAATACGTGGTGAAGAAGGGCAAGACGCCGGTGCTGAACGCCGACGAGGCGCGCGCCCTGCTTGACGCGATCGCCACCGACACGCTGACCGGGCTGCGCGACCGCGCCCTGATCGGCGTCATGGTCTACACCTTCGCCCGCGTGAACGCGGTCATCGGCATGAAGGTGAAGGACTACTTCACCCAGGGACGGCGCGGCTGGGTGCGGCTGCACGAGAAGGGCGGCAAGGAGCACGAGGTGCCCTGCCACCACACGCCTGGAGAAGCTGCTCGACGAATACATCGCCGCGCGCCGGCATCGCCGGCGACGCGGAACGGCCCGCTGTTCCGCACGACCGGCCGCAAGACCGGCCAGGCGCAGGCCGCTTGGCAGCAGGACGCCTACCGGATGATCCAGCGCCGGGCGGCGGCCGCCGGCATCGCGACCAAGATCGGCAACCATACCTTCCGCGCCACCGGCATCACCGCCTATCTCAAAAACAAGGGCACGCTCGAACACGCGCAGACGATCGCCAACCACGCCTCGCCGCGCACGACGAAGCTCTACGACCGGCGGAGTGATGAGATTTCGCTCGACGAGGTTGAGAAGATCGCGATTTGAGGCACCGCGTTGGACGGTACCGCGAATCATGCCAGCACGCGCACGACGCAGCTCTCCGCTCGCCGGCGCGAGAAACTCAACCTCGACGAGGTGGAGAGGACCAGGGTGTAGGGCGACTGTCGGGCTGTCGGGTTGCTGTCGTGTTGGCTGGTGAAAGCGCATGGCATGGTTCCTCATCAGTGAGGAGGACTTGCGATGACCACATCCGGAGAGCGTCGTCCCGACGGCGACGCCACCGATTTCCGAGCGCTTACCCCTCAAGAGGTGGGCCAGGCGGTGAAAAGGCTCCGCGCCATCCAAGGCTGGACGCAGGACACCCTTGCCGCACTGTCACGCGTGGAGGTTCGCACGATTTAGCGTGTTGAGCGAGGGGAGCCAAGCAGCCTGGACACCCGGCGCACGCTTGCAAGAGCGTTTGGGTTTGAAGACATCGATTGGTTCAATAGGCCCATGGAATTTCCGACCGAGGAGCAACTGAAGAAGCAACAAGAAGAATTCTATAAAGCACCTCGTAATTCTGGCTGCGCGCGTTATGGCTGGAGAAGCGGCTGTCGGTGACCAGATCCGGACGCTCGACGATCAAGAAGAAGTTGCGCCAATTCTTGTCGTGATAGGGCAGGGCGCAGACATATCCGTCGACCGTGCGATGCGGTTTTCGCAGTTGCGACAGCACGCGCGCATAGCCGACGTCTTCGTCAGGGCCGAAAAGTACGGTCGCCCAGGTGCTCAATCATAACGAACTGCACCATGCTTTCGAGCATCGGCACCTCAACCTGCTGCCCCTCCCCGGTGCGCTGCCGGTGCAGCAGCGCGGCAGGTACGGAATACGCGAGCGTCAGGCCACACACCTTATCGGCGATCACGGTGGGGAAGAACCGCGGTTCGCCCACCATGTGGGAAGCCAGGTCGGTTATGCCGCACAGCCCTTGGATCAGGTCGTCGTAAGCCGGGTCGTCGGCGTAAGGACCGTCGGCCCCGTATCCATAGGCACCACAGTAAACGATGTCTTTCTTGACAGCGAGAACGCTTTCATAGCCGAAGCCCAGCCGTTCGATCGCCTTCGGGCGCATGGCATGGACGAAGACGTCCGCGCCGCGGATCAACCTCATCAGTACCTCTCGGGCCTCGGGTTTCTTCAAATCGAGCGTCACGAGGTCTTTGCCGCGATTCAGGGTCAGGTGGATCGGACCCATGCCGTGATCGCCGTGCTTGCCGACGTAGCGCATGATGTCCCCGTCGGGAGACTCCACCTTGATAACCTCGGCGCCGAAGTCGGCCATGATCTGTGTCGCGTATGGCCCCATGATCACGGCCGTCAAATCGATGATCCTGATGCCTTGTAGCGGTCCGCCGCCAGACGGCGATTTGTCAGTCATGGTGTCTTTCCTCAACAGATTGTCCGCGTCAGGAGGGGTAGATCGGTTCCGTCCCGGCAGCCTTCACCCAAGTGGTGGTCCTTGGCGCATCCGACGATGCCGAAGCACGTCCTTACCCTTTCGGCACCGTTGCGCGCCTAGCCTCAGGACACAGCAAGCCTCGTGCCAAGGCCATCAGATCGGCGCGAATTCGGCGACTTGGCGTGCGCGAGCCGGCGTGTGCGAAAATCCGATGCCTTCGTCGAAGACACTGTCGTTCCAAGCGACATGGGCTGCACCATGACGATCTCGGTAGGCGAGACCCATCTGTCCAGTTCTCTCCGACGGATAGGGTAAGACTGTTTCCCCGGAACCAGTATTCTCGACGATGTTGGCAGACCTTACCTCTGCGGTTGGCAGTTTCCTAACCGCAGGAGAAAGGTGAAATGCCGACCTATGTTTGTTCGGTGCCTGAAAATTTGGTTGATGACCGTCAGAAGTCCGCGATTGCGGAGGCGATGTCGCGAATCCATAGCGAGGAGACGGGTGCGCCAAACTTCTTCTGTCAAATAGTCATCGAGGAGGAAAAGCCCGCCAACAGGTTCCTTGGACCGTCACGCGCTTCAGGACAGATCTGGATCAGAGGTGACATTCGTGGCGGGCGGACAGAAGGGCAACGGAACAAATTAATGTTGCGGATGATGGACGAGGTTTATCGGATTACAGGAGTCAAGAAAGAAGAGATTTGGGTGTATCTCTGCAACCTGGCTCCTACTGATATGGTGGAATACGGCCATGTGCTTCCCAAGCCGGGCGAGGAGACCGCCTGGTTCGACGGCCTTCCCAAATCGCTTCAGGACCACATGAGAGAGGTGGGGGGCACAACCCGAGAGAACTTCATACTCTAGGCGCCGCGGCAACTTCTCCGGGTCGGCAGGGGTGTAGCCAGTGTCCAGCGACCGTAATGGGCACGCCTCCATCGCAGAAGCGAGGAATTCATCCGACGCGTCGCTGGACGCTCAAATACGTCTGCGGGAGTCCGCGGACCAGGCCCGCTAGAGCGCGGAACGGCAGGACGTCCCCATCTCGTCCTGGGACTGCTGTCGGTGTGCCCTGAGCCACCCGGCGGGGTGTTGGGTGCTCGGAATCGGAGCGACAACTGATGAACAGACTCTATAAGAAACGTTCGACGCGAACCATGCAACTGTTGCTCCTGCTCTCGGTATCCGCGTCGTCATTCATGATCAATCTCGATGAACATCGTCTCTGTATCATTGCCCTCTATCGCGCGTTCCTTGCACGCCGAGTTCGCGGCGACCGAATGGGTGGTGAGCGCTTACACGCTAACGTTTGGCTGCCTCGTATTGCCGGCCGGAGCATTGGCAGACCGTTACGGACGCAAGCGCTTCCTGCTGCTCGGGGTCGGGATATTTACCATTGGGTCGCTCCTTTGCGCAGGGGCGCCTTTGGTCGTGGTGTTGAATAGCGCTCGAGTCCTGCAAGGTGTCGGCGCCGGGCTTCAACTCAGTGCGTCGCTCGCCATTCTCAGTCATGAGTTTAACGGAGTGGACCGAGCGCGTGCGTTCGCCTTTTGGGGCATAATGGTTGGAATCGCGATCGTGCTCGGCCCGATCGCAGGCGGCATCACCACTCAGACGTTCGGCTGGGAATGGGATTTCTGTATTAATCCTCCGATAGGCGTTGGCCTAATCCTGCTGGTTCTGCGCTTCGTCCCGGAATTGGCCGACCCAGCGACTGACCACCTGGATGTTCCTGGGTTCGTCCTGTTCAGCAGCGGCGTGTTCGCCCTGACATTGATATTGATTTCCGGCAACGCCCACGGCTGGTCAAGCTCGCTGGTTGTCGTCGCCTTTGGATGTGCGGTTGCGCTACTGGCCGGCTTCGGAGGGCGGCAGCAGAGGCCGATGATGGACCTGCATCTCTTCCGGCGACCGACCTTCGTTGGTGCCAACGTTGCGGCGCTTGGCTTCGCGGCGACGCTGCTGACGATGCTCAGTTACCTGCCGATCTATTTCCAGGGTGCGCTCGGCCGCACGCCAGTGCAGGCGGGCCTCCTGATCCTGCCGCTCGGCGTGCTCCTGGTTATAGTCCCGCGGCTTGTTGCCGTTCATCTGGCCCATCGTCTCTCGGGGCGCGCACTACTCACCACAGGGTTGTTACTCGTTGCCGTGGGTTTGGTTGCGCTTGCCATCGCCGGTCCCCTCTTTAGCTACGCGACACTAATTCCGGGCCTTCTTGCCGCCGGCACCGGGGCCGGCGTGCTTAACAGCGAGGTTGTGAAGGCCGGCATGGCGGTCATTCCGCCTGAGCGTGCCGGAATAGCATCGGGTGTGTCCGGGACGGTGCGCTTTACCGGCATTGTCATCGGATTTGCCGCACTTGGCACGGTGTTCGCTGGAAGGATCACGTCTGTCCTGCGCTCAGGCCTCAAACGCTTCAGCGCAACACTGAGCGGTGGCCGCATCGACCATGCGGCACTGGTGCGAAGCGTAATCACTGGAGATTTGGACGGCGCGATCTCTAGCGCGCCGGAGGCCGCTTGCACCTCGCTGCATTCTTTGGTGATGACGAGCTTTGGTGAGGGCTTCCAAGCAATCCTACTCGTCGCAGCGGCTTTCACCGCGATCTCTTCCCTACTCGACGTGGGCGCTCATTCGTCAGCAAGACACTACCACAGTCGAGCGCAATTCGCGGACGCGTCCATTGGACGCGGCAACCCTAGTGAGGGACTGAACTCACGTCACACGCAAAGGAGATAGATATGGACCACCGTCACAACAGCCGTTTCATTGGCGGCGCGGTTTTGCTCGGCGCTGCGCTACAAGTGAGCACTCTGCTCACCTCGGCCGCCGTCGCACAAACGCAAGCGAACAAGCTACGTGAGCCGGCTGGCGCAGAAACGATCACACCCCTTCCGGACCTGACCACGACGAGTGCGGGTGCTCATGCCTCCCCTCATTTTAGGACCTGGGGCGACGTGTAAGGAAAGAATTAGATGAGGTGCTGAACCGTCTCGAAAAGAATCAAAGCGACCGGATTTGGATTCGGGTTATTCCGGACGCCAGATATTGGTTGCCTGACGCTGCCAACCAGCGAATCTCCGCGATACATCACGATTCGCAGGGCCAGCGATGCAACCGAACCAAACCCTCTGCTTCACCCAGCTATTGTGCTTCCTGACCAACTTGTTCGACGGCGACATGCACGCCAAGCGGGTGCTGTCCCTGGCGAATGCCACCCTCGGGGTCATCAAGACAGCCTCGCTGGCAGTACACATCATCGGCCAAGGTCTGGCCCTGGCGCGCGGGCTGACAACCAAACATGCCATCAAGCAGGTGGACCGCATGCTGTCCAACGATGGCATCGACATCGACACCGCGCTGCGCCATTGGGTGCCCTATGTCGTGGGGCCTCGTACCCACATCAACGTCGCCATGGACTGGACCGACTTCGACGCCGACGGCCAGGCAACCATTATGCTGTCGCTGCTGACCCGCCACGGCCGCGCTACACCCCTCCTGTGGCTCACCGTCGACACCGCCACACTCAAGGACCACCGCAACGAATATGAGTATCAGGCGCTGGTCCGCCTCGCCGACGCCCTGCCCGCGGATATCAAGGTCTGCGTCGTCGCCGACCGTGGCTTTGGCGACCAGAAACTCTACCGCGTGCTCACCGAGGAACTAAAGTTCGACTACGTCATCCGCTTTCGTGGCAACATAAAGGTGACCGCGGCGGATGGCGAGAGCCGCACGGCAGCCGCGTGGGTCGGCCGCGGCGGACGCGCGCGCGTGCTGCCCGGCGCGTCGGTGACGGCGAGCAATACCGCGTTGGCACGGTCCTGTGCGTGCAGGACAAAGACATGAAACAGGCCTGGTGCCTCGCCGCCAGCGACGCCGCGGCGTCGGCGAAGACCTTGAAAGCCCTTTATGGCAAACGCTGGGGCATCGAGTGCGGTCTGCGCGATACCAAGGACCTGCGCTTCGGCATGGGGATGGGGTTGATCCACGTCAGCACCCCGGCGCGGCGTGACCGGCTGTGGTTGCTGAACGCGTTTGCCATCGTACTGCTGACATTGTTGGGAGCCGCCGGGAAGCGCTCGGCTACGATCGCTTGCTCAAATCGAATACCGCCAAGCACCGTACTGACTCGTGTTCCGCCAGGGCTGCATGCTCTATGAGCTTATTCCGACCATGCCGGAGCCAAGGCTACTGCCGTTGGTTTAGCGGTTCGCCGCCGGGCTCGCCGAACTCCCCGTCTTTGCCGATACTTTCGGGGCGGTGTGAAATGAGGGGAGTCATGAGCCCCGTAGCAGGACATTCCGATAGTATCGTTCACTGCCGCGCCAAGGCGTCCAACAGGTAGGGTCCCGCCGCTGGATAGTTGCGTGCCAACGGAAATTGTCGCCTAATCATACTTATCTGTTCCGCCTGATCTGGCATGCGGCTCGTAGCAGCACTTCCAGTGTGAGGATCCAAAATAATGCAACGTTGGGGATTTCTACGTGGCGCCGCCGCGGGCGGGCTGGTCGCGACAGGAGTCACGGGCACCGATCGCATCTCACCAGGTGGCCGAAGGCCTGGCGCAAACATAACTGGCTTGCAAAGCGTGATAATCAACCTATCACTGATTTTAGCGGTTTTTTGTAACGTCCACAAGCCAACCGACTCTCGCGGATAACCCCGGTCGATGTGAGGTCCCCGTGGCTCAACGCACGCAGGAGCGGGGATGTTACCTCGACGTGACACAGGCGATATCCTCGATGCCTCCCGGTCCCGTCTACTGGCATTTGTACAGCTACCCGACGCGCGCAACGGCGGAGACGGCGAGGGGACCCAACGGGACTGTCGTGGAAGCCTTAGGCAAGATATGGCTCTATACAATCGCTGAACAAGGCTGGAAACCATCTGGCGGCGAGCGCGTCGCCGTGATTGGACCATTGCCTGTGGTCCCGGGAAGAAGTTACACCGCGCGGTATATGGAAGCAGTCTTTACTCCGGGCATGAGCGCGCCGGTTCACACACACTCTGGACCAGAGGCATGGTATTTGATCTCTGGTGCTCAGTGTCTTGAGACGCCAACCGGCATCACGGTCAGGCACGCCGGAGAAGGCGCCGTCGTCGAAGAAGGCCCTCCGATGGCGCTTTCGAGCGTTGGCAATGAGATAAGGCGGTCGGTCGTTCTCGTGCTGCACGATTCATCCAGGCCGTGGGTTACGATTACCCACGACTGGCAACCGAAAGGTCTATGTCCAAAGTAGCTCGGCCGTGACTATCCGTGATATCTTCGAACGACATGGAGCCTCTCTTACGACAACAAGATCACCGGCTAATGCGGGAACAATGCATCCGTCATAATCGCGGCATCCGGCCGACCGTTTCAAGCTCGCCCGTGGGTTGCCGCAAAAGCTGCGGTGACGCTGCCGGATCGCAGCCGTACGGCTGATTGCTATTAACGTCGGGGAACTTAGTGCGGCCCTGGCGCCGCGACTGTCCTTGGTGTTGTACGAATGGCCGCGAACTACCATTATTTGCGTTCTGATGCTCGGCGCAGTGTCGGGTCGGCAATCGTCATCATGAGGTTGGACGACCGAAATCCCAGAGCCGCCGTTTTCGGATTCTCATTCTGTTCCTGGGCGGCTACACTGCGGTCATGCGTCGCGCAGCCCGCCGGAAGCCTTGTCAGATCGCCCTGCCGTGGCCAGGCACTGACGAAACCTGCCCCCGCTGTCACGGCACCAAGCGCGTCTACCACCGCGCCACGCCAATCGATGTGGAGATTGTCGGCGGCAAGCGGATCCCTTGCCCGGCGTGCCAGGCTGTCGGCACCGTCCGCACGCCGTCCCAGAGTCAGCTTCTCGCCGACGCGCCGGCGCTGGAATGGCCGGTCTTGACGGACTGACCGCCACCCATTTCTTCCGGCGGCGGCCGATCCGGGATCAGTGTTCCATATCGCCGGAAACCCGCCGGCCACACGTGGATCGGCGTGAAGTCTCCCAGCTGTGCCAGGGCGACATCGCCCTGCCGCGTCAGCTCGAGGCCGGCGAGCAAGGTGCTCGCCCAGGCGGAGCGCCGGCCCAGAGCGGCACGGGCGGCTGTGCCGGGCGCGGCGTCCGTGTCGGGCAGGAACCGCCCGAGCGACGCGCCATCCGGCAGCGACACGATCATGGCCAGGATGCGCTGCCGCGCGTCCAGCGGGCTGTGCAGAGCGTGCCATGGCGGGCGGTAGACGGCGCCGGTGTCGGACGTCCCGCGCGGCGTCGTCGAACAGCGCCATCGCGGCCCACAGGAAACCCACCACGTCGACCTGATGGGCGGTGGCCAGACCGGTGCCGACCCATTCCGGCGCCCCGCGGGCGAACACGTCGTGGCCGAGCTGCGGCCGCGCCGCGAGCCAGGCGGCCAATCCCTGGGCCGCGCGCAGCGCCAGCAGGCGGTCCCGCAACCGGGCCGCTTCCACCGCGGCCGCAACCTGGGCCGGCGCGTCCGGCGGCGGCAGCAGCCGCGAGCGCAGCCAGACGAGCCAGGCCGCCATCACCACCCATTCTCCCTGGTGCGCCAGCGGCGTGGTGTGTCCGGATGCGGCGAGCGCGGTTGTGAGCTGGTCCGCCAGCGCTGCGAGCGAAATTTTCGTCAGATCGATTTCTTGCGCCCGCGCCAGGGCAAGAAGCTGCGCCAGCGGCCCCGCGAACCCGGCCAGGTCCAGCTGCGGACTGTCCCCCTCCCCTGCCCCCGCCAAGTCCGCTTCGGTAGCGGGGACGCCCCGGTCTGCCGCGGTCATCCCGGCCGCTCAGTCCGCCGGCCGCGGCACCAGGGCAAAGCGCAGCGCCGGGAAGCGTGCGCCCAGCGTCGTGATCGCCCGATGCGGCGTTTCGCCCGCGGTGAAGAAGCCCTAGCCCATCACCGCGTGCCCGCGCGGCAGCCGGCGCCCCGCGGTCGCGCCGGCCCGCAGCGCGGCCTGGCGCAGCCGGTCGGTGACGCCCCAATGGGTGGCGAGCCAGGCCAGGGCGTCGGGATGGGTGGCGCCGAGCGCCAGGATGGCGTCGGGCACCGGCAGCAGCGCGTGCAGGTCGAACGGACACTTTCCCCCGTGTCCGACTTGGGCGGCGGCGCGCGCCTGGTGGGCCTCGACCAGGCTGCGGAACTGCCGGGCGAGGATGTGGCAGCCGGCGATCGACAGCCCGCGCTGCGCGGCCGGCACCGTGGCGGCGCGGTGAAAAATATCTTCCTCGAACCGGGCGCCGTCGAACCGCCAGGGAATCACCCCGGCACCCCGCGCCGTCGCAGCGAATGTTTCCAGCGCCGCCGCCGGGCCCGTCACCGTGAGATGGTGGTACAGCCACACCGGCGCTTCGCCCTCGGCGACCCGGGTCGTATTGGGCCGCCGGCCGCGGTGGCGCGGCGCCGGGTCGGGCGATGGCGCGGCGGGGTCGCGAGCGGTGGTGGGGTCAGCCGGCGCGGTCGGGGGCGTGTCATCCCATGGCGTGCGGTAGACCGGTGCCGGATCGGATGCGGGCGAAGGCACGGAACCGGATGGCATGGTCACAGGTCGAGCCGGCCGGCCGGGCTTTCGCTCACCAGGCCGGCGCGTTGCACGTAGCCGCGCATGGTGCGCAGGTCGCGATGGCGGGTGTGGCGCATGATGTCCTCGTCGCGCACGCCCTTGCCATAGGCCTCGGTGATGAAGCCGACGCGCAGCGCGTGCGCCGAGAGCCGCTCGAAGCCCTCGGCGGAAATCCCCGCCATCCGGCAGCGGCGGGCGAGAATTCTTCGCACGGCGTCCGGGTGCAGCGCCGCGTCGCCGATTCTTTCGCCGGTGCCGATGCGGCGGAACAGCGGGCCGGCCTGGCGCCGGGCAATCGCCTGCCAGGCCGCAAACGCCTGCACCGGGCAGGTTTCGGCATGTTTCCCGCGGGGCAGGCCGATCTCGGCCCCCTGCCCCGCCGGGTCGGTCTTGCTGCGCGGAATGCGGAGCCTGAGCCCGCCGGCGACTTCGGCGACGTCCTCGACTTGCAGCGCCACCAGCTCGGAGCGGCGCAGCGCGCCGGCGAAGCCGAACAACAACAGGGCCCGGTCGCGCCGGCCGTGGGCGGAATTGTCGCAGGTCGCCACCAGCTGGCGCAGCATGGCCAGCGTGAGCGCGGCGGCCTTCTGCGGCGGCCGGCCGTGCTGGCGCAGCAGCCCCTGCAACGGGCCCTGGATGTCGCGATGCGCGGGGTTCCAGGGCAGATCGTTGAACCGGTGCATTTTTCCCAGCGCGGCGAGCCGGCGGCGGATCGTGCTGGGGGCATGGGTCGCGGCGAGGCTGGCGAGATAGGCGCCGACGGTGGCCGGGGCGGCAGGGACCGGAACGAAGCCGTGCGCGGCGCACCAGGCAGCGTAGTGCGGTCCAGTCCGCCTTGTAGGCGCGCAGCGTGTTGGGTGCGGCGGCCGCGCCGCGCGAGTTTTTGCGCGCGGGCGAGTGCCGCGGCGCCCGCCGCGGTGGTGGCGGGCAGGTCTGCTCCAGGGCTGGTCCCGGGCGACGCCGGGCCGGGGGGCACGGGAACGGGCAGCGACTCGGGCATGGGGGAACGGTGGCCGGGTCGCGCCGGGAAACGCAAGGCGAATAATGCGCCTCGGCGCGATAACAGGCCTTATCGCGCCTTACCGCTGCTCCGACGGGCCCGCCTGCCGCTTCCGGCTGGATTTTCCGACCCACTGCGGCAAGCGACACCGATCCTGCCCCCATCAGGCGGCATCGCGCCGCAGCGCCCGCGCGACCATGTCCGGCTCCCGCGCGATCACGCGCAGATAGGCCAGGGCCGGTGCATCGGGTTGCTTCCTGTTCTGCTCCCAGTCCCGCAGGGTGCCGATCGGCACATGGTAGCGCGCGGAGAATTCGGCTTGCGAGATGCCTAGCCGCTGGCGCACTCCGCGCGCGATGGCTGCCGCCGTCTGGGCCGCAGTGAGGATCGGGGCCGCGTCCGGGTCCTCGGCGACGTGGCGGGCGATGTCCGCGTCGGTCTGGGCATCGACCGCCGCCCAGTCGGTCTCCCGCATCGCCTGCTCGACCATCGCGGGAGTGACCTTCACCGTAGCCATGTCTTCTGCTCCTGTCGGCTGGCCTTGCGCACGGAGATCAGCCGGTGGGTTTCACCGCGCATCGTGTAGGTGCAGACGAACAGCCGGTTGTTGACCGGCCCGAAGGCGTTGATGCGGACCTCGCCGTAGTCCCGTCGGTTGTCCACGACCGCCCCAACGCAGTGTTCGAGCACGGCGGCGCCGAGCGCGAGCGACACGCCGTGTTTAGCGCGGTTCGCGACGTCCTTCTCAGGATCATACTCCACATCCATGGCGGCATATACGGCTTAGCCGTATGTTTATCAAGCTGCAGATTGGCGCGCGCGCATCTCCGTCCGGGAGCCGACGCGGTCATCAGTTGATCCGCCGCGGCGAGCGTCCCTCCCCTCCCCCACCCCGCCGCTCGCGGCTGCGCAGACCCCAGATCGTCTGTGCCAGCAACCTGACGAGGCCACTAAGTGACAAATCTAGCCGCTCGGGAAGTTGTCGAAAAACTTCATCAATATGATGATCTTCCGTCCTTGCCAAAAATAAATATCCACTTTCTGGCGACGGCATCGGGCAACGAACATCTTCTAGAATTTATGACCGAGAAACCGGACAATCCAATCCGGTTTGAAGAGGTTACAGTCGAAGACTACGATGCCGTCTGTGTGCCCGGGGGCGCCTGGAATTCGGATCAGCTGCGCGCCAACCCAGCCGTGTTGTCCTTCCTTCAAAAATCTCAAGCGACAGGCAAACCCTTGGGCGCGCTGTGCCACGGCTCGCAGGTTTTTCTAAGTGCGAAGCTGACCAAAGGCCGGAATCCGCTGGCGCCGCTGGATGCGCCGCCACGGGAGAGCATCGAAGTGCGTGCTCTGGTGTTTTTCTCGCCGGACGCCTGAACTCGTGAGTCCAGGGTTCTAGCCCAATCTCGGCTTAGGAGGCGAGCCGGAATGCCTCCATTCTATTGGTGTCCTGTCGTCCGATGACGAATTTCGCGAAGATGTTGCCAGGGGCGGCATTCAGGAGAAATTCCGGCAGGCTGTGGCGCAGGGCATTGGCGACGACCAGCTCGGAGGGCGGGATCCCGGGCCGGATGGTGCGCAGCCAGGAGCCGAAGGAGTCCCAGACGCGCTGCGGGAAGGCGACGGCCAGGTACTGAAGCAGCCCCTGACAGACGACAGCCGCCTGGATGAAGGCGTGGTAGGCGTGCAGCTTGCGCCTGACGGCGTCGCGGTACTCCGGCGACGCACGATGGAGGTGCTGGTTGCCGCCCCGGCGGCGCAGCGGCTTCATGTCGGACATCCAGAAGTGGTAGCTGAACGAGCCGATCAGCCGCACCGCCTGCTTGAACGTGTGTTCGATCTTGAAGCGCAGGCCGTAGAGGCGAATGATCTCGACGGCGGCCAAGGAGGTGTCGGTGGACATCAGGAGGCAGCGACCTCTGGTGGGATGGATCACGGCCACAAAGCGCACGAGCCGGCCGGCCGGGCGCCACAGCAGGTCGCGTACCCTATATTGGATGACCACCCGGCGCTCGCCGTAGACGGGACTGTTGACCTGTTGGCGGCCCTTGGGGTCTTGCAGCAGGGATTTCAGCTTGACCTTGCGGCCATAGACCCTTGGCCGGCCCCTTTTGCGCGGTCCGCGCTGCTGATGGGCGGTGTAGGCGACGGCGTTGGACTTCACCCGGGTGACCAGGTGGTTGTTCTGTTCGAGCAGGCCGGCGACGATCTTGCGCGCGGCATAGTAGGCGTCGGCGACGAAGTAGCAGGGTTGTGCGATGGCGACGATGCCGAGGAGGGCGAGCATCTTGTCGAGCAAGGTGCGGCGGTCGCGATTGGACCACACCACGCCCTCGTGGATGCGGATGGCGAGCGGCACGGCGAAGACGCTGGCGGCGGCCTGCACCAGCAGGCTCACGGCCTGGAGGGAGTGTCCCATGATGTATTCGGGTTTGGTGTTTGACTCTGACTGCTGATGCAGGAGTTTGACACCCGGCATCTTGCGGCCGCGCTTCGGCACCTTGATGCCGTCGCCGACCAGGACGGGGTTCTGGGCTCAAACCCTCGGAATTTTTGAAATCCGGGAAAATCAATAGCTTACCATAGATATACGTAATAGGGGCAAAAGTGTGGGTAACCCCGCATTTTTCCCTTGCGTCGATTCGGCGCGGTGGATTCTTTGCGTGATGTGCCGCCGCGCGCCACCCTTTCCGCGCTAAGTCGTGCAGAGCTTGAAGCTCTGCTGGCCGAACTGCACGGTGAGGTAGCCATCCTGAAGCAGACCGTCGCGGAACTGCGCGAAGAGAACGCCCGGTTGAAAGGTCTGAAAGGCCGCCCGAACATCAAGCCGAGCGGCATGGAAAAAGGAACCGCGCCGCCGACGCCCCGGAAACCGGAGAAGCGGCCTGGCAGGGGTAAGGTCACACCCCGGGTCAAAGTCGAAGAAGAGGTGATCCGGGTCGAGATCCCGCCAGGATCGATTTTCAAAGGTCATGAACCCTTTCTGGTCCAGGATCTGGTGATTTCGGCGAAGGCGACCTGTTATCTGCGAGAACGCTGGATAACGCCCGACGGTCGGACGATGCTGGCGCCATTGCCACAGGGGATCGAAGGCCATTTTGGTCCGGAACTGCGCCGCTTCGTGCTGGTGCAATACCACCGGGGTCAATCGACGATGCCCCGGCTGCTGGCCTTGTTGCGATCGGTGGGGGTTTCGATCTCAAAGCGGCAGCTGGTTCGCCTGTTGAATGAAAACCATGAGGGGTTGATCGCCGAAGCCCGCGAGGTTCTGCGCGCGGGGCTGGAAACATCGCCCTGGGTCACAGTTGACGACACCGGCGCGCGGCATGCCGGGAAGAACGGGTTTTGCACGCAAATCGGCAATGAGTGGTTCACCTGGTTCCGCACGCGGTCCTCGAAGAGCCGGCTGAACTTCCTCGATCTGCTCCGCGCCGGCCACACTGACTACGTGCTCAACGACGCCGCTTACGACTACATGCGAAACCAAGGCCTGCCAGCGGCCACGATCGCCCGTCTGAAGGCTGAACCGGAGACACGGTTCGGCGACCAGACCGCCTGGCAGGCACATCTCGACCGGCTGGGCTTCAACGCGTTGAAGGTCACGCCGGACCCGACCAGGGTCGCCACCGAAGCGGCGCTGTGGGGCAGCGTTCAGGCGCACGAATTTCTGTGCGATGCCGTGATTCTGAGCGACGACGCCGGGCAATTCAACATCGGCCGGCATGCGCTGTGCTGGGTTCACGCGGAACGGCTGGTGCATAAGCTGGATACGTTCAACGACCAGCATCGCGCCGCCCAGACGCGGGTTCGTAGTCTCATCTGGGACTTCTACGCGGACCTCAAGGCGTACCAGCTGAAACCCGGCAAACGCCGGGCGTCCGCGTTGCGCGCACGCTTCGACCGCATCTTCCTTCGCCGCACCGGCTTCGTCACGCTGGATCGCCTGCTGACGCGGCTGCATGCCAATAAGGCCGAACTGCTGATGGTGCTGGAACGGCCGGAAATCCCGCTCCACACCAATGGTTCGGAAAACGACATTCGCTGTCAGGTCACGCGGCGGAAGATCAGCGCCGGAACCCGCAGTGAGATCGGCCGGGATTGCCGCGACGGGTTCCTGAGCCTCGCCAAGACGTGTGACAAGCTGGGCATCGCCGTCTGGGATTTTCTGGGCAGCCGGCTCAAAGTGGTGGGGGCAGCGATCATTGAACCGCTCGACTATTACGTCAGGGCGCGAGTCCGCCCCGCCTGACCGGCATCCGACCGTTCCTCTCACCAATCTGATCGTTGGCGTTCGGAGTGTCCGGCACCTGCGTGCCCACATTTTTGCCCCTCTTACAGATATACGCCCGCGAGCAGGGCATCAAGGTCGATCGGCTCGCCGCGGTCCCGGAACACATAGCGTCCGAGGAGGTGGATGTGCCGCCAGGCCACGGGGGAGATTTTCCGCAGCAGCTGGATCGCTCTCTGGTTGCCGGCGGCCTGGTAGCGCTCCAGCAGTTTCGAGAGCAATGATGACGTTGGCGATCAGCCGGGCGCATTGGTTGCTGATCGCCATATCGAGATCGGTCCGTCCGGCCAGTTGTTTCCTGCCGCCGACCTGGGCAATCGCGGACCGCAGCTGATGATAGGCCTCGAGCCGGTTCTGCGAACGATGGACATCTCTCTGCAGTTGAGCGTCTCGGAAGTAATTGAGGGTGTAGATGCTGCGCACCAGCTTGTCGAACTCGAAGACCGCCTTTCGCCTCGGGTTATGCTGCGACAGGGCACACAGTTTGCGAACCAGCGCGTTCTGACTGGCTTCCTTGAGTCCAAGGGTAGCAATGATCCGGTCGAGATCGGCGTTCCCGGCGACGATTGCCTGGCGGTCGATTTGTCCGGCAGGCTGAAGAAGATAGGGTTTCTCCGCGGGGGGATTTGTCCCGCAATACAGATGTTGGACTTGCGCTTGCAGGTTGGTGAAGCGCGGCGACAACTTCAGTCCGAACCAGTGCGTGATGGCGAAATTCACCTTGTTGATGATGTGCATGTCGCCGGTTATGGTGGTTGGCACGATGTCAGAAGTGTTGTTGTAGCAGATGTCGAAGACGTAGTGACTTTCGTGCTCATTGGCACCGATCAGTTCTGTTTCAAGCGGAATGTGATTGGCAAGCAGTGTGTAGGCGACCACGCCCTTGCCGCGTCCAAAGTACTTGCGCGAATATCGAGCCTTGATCGTCGGCGTGGCTGACTCGAATTTCTGGCCATCCACGCCACCATAGAGGGTCTCCGTATTGAACGAATACAGGGGGAATATGTCGAGGCCGGCGATGAAATTGCTGATCTTGTCATTGGCCTCACGGAGCGTGGCAAGGCGCAAGTGCTGTTGATGCGTCTCCTCCAGGACGTCGTAACTGATGTCGCTGGTCTCGGCCATACCGAGCATACCGTGATTCATGGCCTGGGCGAGGATCACAGCCATCAAGCTGTCTTCGTCTGCGGTCTTCTTTGCATAACGCGGCTGCAAAGGTGTCAGTGCCGACAAAAAGCCACAGCGTGCATTCACGAAGCGGAAGACGTCAGGGACTGCGCGCGCCTGGAGCTTGGCATAGAAGCTGCTCTGCAGCGCTTCGTCTTTATCGATCTTGGGCTTACGCCAGGACAGAGTATTGTGTTCAGGGTCGAATTCGAGATGCTTGAGTTTGCCCACGCGCAGATCGTGATCGAACGTCCGCCACAGCCGGTCCAATTCGTCGCACAAGGCATCGACCGTGGCGTCTGCGGGCTGGCGCAGCCAGGGAATGTTGAGGTTTTTCAGAGCTTCGGGCGTACGAGCCGGGTCGACCAGTTCGTCGCCGAAGCGACGGTGACGGACGCTATCGTCGAGGTACAACTCGCCAGAGACCAGGCGTTTGCGGAGCTGGCGATAGACCCAGAATTCATAGCGATCCCCACGGAGGTGGGTCTGCCTGCCGGCTTCGTCGAAGTCGAAAAGGTGCGGCCGCAATCTTTCCGGTATTGTGTCCGCGGGGATTTCAGCAAGCGGGCGTTGCACGAGACGCTGCTGGCAGTTGAAGACATCTTTCATCCAGGACCATGCGGCGCGCCATTGACGGCCGGCTGGCTCTGCCGAGAAGTCGATCGCCATTGCGAGCGGGCGCAGGTTCCTTTTGAACCGGCCGGCCGCGCGGTCGACTGCCCGCCAGCGCAGTTCGAGTTGGCTGTCCGATCTTTCGCACAGGCGATTTCCGGCTGTGAGAAGGTCATCTTTCGGCATGATCGCGAACGCACGCTTGCGGACTTCCCCGAACGGCGTTGTGTCATCGACCGTCTCGTCGACATAGAGCAGCAGCACGCGGCCCACCCGAGGTGCCTCCCGCTGCCTTTTCTCCTGGGCCTTCGCGTATGCCTCCTCGGATGCCTCCTTGGTCTCCTGCTCAATCTGCGCCATGCCGTGGCAAAAGGCGTCGACGAGATTATCGTTTATCTGCCGGTAGCGTTGCCAAGCATAGCACAGCAGATACAGATGTCTTTGTCCGGCCGTCATCCGGCGCAGATCAAATATCGTATAATAATGCACAAGACTCGCATAGTGTCTCGTGTTTTGCTGGGAGATGCCGAGCCCTGGAAGAATGGCCTTGGCGGCGGTATGCAAGGGTGCCAGCGTTGCATGCTTCTGTCGCTCGACGACCATCATCTGATAACCGAAATGTTTGGCATCCTGCTTGAGCGCCGCCAATGCCGACAGCGTGCCTTCGCGCACGAGGAGATCCTGCAGCGCCGCGCGTGTGCTGGCATCCAAGCCCTCTTCGATGAGGCGTGCCAGGCGCCCGCGCTCGGCGGCGAGTACGTCGCTGATGATGGTTTGCAGCGTCGTGTAACCCGGCCGCACGATCTTGCCGGCTTTCAGGAACCCCAGCATCTCGACCAGGATGAAGGTCGGCGTCACGTCTCGTCTTGCCAGCAGCGTCGCCATCTCGATGAGGGTCGGCCGGTCTGCCTCAGACCAGAGCCGGTAGCTGAACAATTTTGCGATCTCAGTCCGTTGCGTATACCGCTCGTCCTGGCGCAGCGACCGGAGCGCTACCGTCTCTCCTGGAAAGTAGCGCCTCAACAGGAATTCAATGTCTTCGGTCGGAATTTCCTGCACCTCGAAGTTGAAGAAAGCCTGCTTTGCCTTGAAGTAGCCGATCTGAAGCAGACAGTGCAGACGCTCAACTGTCCCTTTGCGCCGGTCCGCCACGGCACGCTCGACCTCGGTCATGGCGAAGAATTCGGCGCGCTGGAAGTCATCGAAATCGGGCAGGCCGTAAAGCGCGGTTCGCTCGGCTTGCGACAGCACCGTCAGCCGTTTGCTGTTGCCGGCGCGCGTCGGTTGGTCGGTTTGCAACGGGGCCTCGGTCGGGTAGAAGCGGGTAACGATTTTCCCTATAACGCCCTTTTTAGGGAAAGTAACCGGCACCCACATAAGGCAGCATATGGCTCGAAGGCCATGTTCAGCCGCCGTCCCAACCATCCTTTTCGGGAAAGTTGCCTGACGATGGATCCACCCCCGAGGCAACCCAATGCCACCCGCCGCAGCCGAGAGCACCTCACCCCGGCTGAAATCGACCGGCTGATCGCCGCGGCACAACGCCTCGGCCGCCACGGTCAACGCGACGCCACGATGATTCTGCTCGCTTACCGGCACGGGCTCCGCGTCTCGGAACTGGTGGGCCTACGGCGCGAGCAGGTCGATCTGCGGCAGGGGTTATTGCATGTGCGCCGCCGTAAGAACGGGCTCCAAAGCACCCACCCTCTGCGCGGCCCAGAACTCAGGGCTTTGAACAAGGTACTGCGTGAATATCCCGACAGCGCCTACGTCTTCGTCTCCGAGCGCGGCGCGCCGATGACCTCGGCGACCTTCCGCAAGCTGGTCGCCCGCGCCGGCGACGCGGCCAAGCTGGGCATGCCGATCCACCCGCACATGCTCCGCCATTCAACCGGATTCAAACTCGCCAACGACGGCCAGGACACCCGCGCCATCCAACTCTATCTGGGCCACAGGAACATCCAGCACACGGTCCTCTACACCCAGCTGGCCGCCGATCGCTTCAATGACTTCTGGAAGGATTGAGAGGCCATGTCGTCCGCCGAGAACCGAGAACCGCCTAAGGCACTAAATCTGAACACTTTCAAAAATTCCGAGGGTTTGAGCCCAGAACCCCATGGCGCAGAAAATTCAGCATCGCCGTGGGTGACCGCGACTGTCCCGCATGCGAGCCGGAGTCGCCGTACGGCGGATTTGTCACGATGCTTCGGCAGCCCTCCGGCACCGTGCGGCAGGCCAGGAAATCGATACCCGGGGTGCCGAACCCGCGCGCGGCGATATCGGTCGAGACCACCGTGTAGCCGTGCCGGCCGAGTACGGTGGACATAGCGCCGTCGCCGCAGCACGGCTCCCATATCGGGCCGCGAAAGTGGATGTGCCGGAGCAGCGCCTCGGTCACCCACGCCGGCGTCGCATAGAAATCCTCGCCCGCGCGCTCGAAGGCCGACACATGAATTGGCCGGGCTGGCGTTGCGCGCGCCGGGGCGCGCGGGCGTGGCGGGTCGGCGTGCGGATCAAGTTCATCGAGCGGCAGACCGAATTGCGGCACGCTCACCGGAGCGGCCCCGCATTGCGGCGGATCATGGCGACACTGGCGGCCAAGGCGCGACTCCGGCTGCGTGGACTCCTCGCCGTCCGTATAGCCCAAGCCGCCTGGTCGCAACGGCCAGCCGCCAGCCTGATGCCTCCCAGGGCGATAGACCGTGCCGCGGCGCAAGGCGGGGAAGGGCAGGGGGGCTGAATCGACGCCGGCGCCACGCCACCGGCGGCTGTTACCAGCGGCGACTCCGTTACGGAACCGTGCCGTGCCGGCGAACGCGTTTTATGTTAACTCAGGAGGCGTCACGGCAAGGCCTTCACGACGCTGCGCGCGCGACGAGCTGGTCGAGCAATCCGTCGGGCCGCTACTTTTGCATATGGTGACACGGATGTCGGGTCGCGGTCGAGATGAGCAGCCTTGGCAGCCGAGGCGGCCTTTCTCCAGTCCCACCCGATGTGATTGAGAAATGGCATCATCGTGTCGGCGGCGAGCGTGCTGATAGTGGCAATGTGTTCCGCGGTGATAGCCTCTCCTGCCTTCAGACCGCTGTTCGCAAACGCATGGCGTACTGCATCATCGATAACGCGGTGCGTCTCGCGCTCCAGCGATCGGGCCATCGCGATGGGCATGATCTTCGCAAAGGCCTCCTGCATCGCAGCTTCAGATATCCGCTCATAACGGAAGGTGGCGTCGATTTCGTCGCGAGAGAGCGAGATGTCGAACTGAATCTGCAACTTCTCGCCGTTGAGCGGATTGACTGCGTAGGAGGCATTCATGTCCGGGCCTCCGTACCGGTCGGAGAGGAGCACGACCATTCGGTGGAAGCTGAAAAACTCCACATAGCCGATAAGAAGGCCTGTATGAGCGATTCCCTGAATAGCTACACAATGGAACACCGTGTCGGCTGGCCTGTTCAGGACGATTGGTGCCTGGTAATTGAAACCGAACGGCGGATTGCTATCGTCGCCGCGCAGGTAGGCCTGCGCCAGAGCACAGGTGCTCGGATCGATGCCATTCCGAGCCGCAAGGCACAGCGCTGACTTGACGATGGATCTGCCGGCCAGCGCCTCGCCGAAAGGTAGGTCAATCCGGACGGGGTCGCTGTCGTACTGCTTTTCCATCTTTAGCTCGGCGGCGAGCTTGTCTGTATCCACTTGTGGGTATTTGCGCTTCACGCCCGCCAGCATCTTGCGCGCTTCCGGTACGGTTCGCGCGGTCATGTTGATGCGGATGCCCTCCGGGCTGCTTTCTTCCCGGTAGGACGGATTGGCTGGCGTCGAGGTGCCGTCGGCATGCAGTCTGCGCCGCTTACCACTTATGGTCGCGAAGGTCTGTGGCGGCGTGACGCCACGGTCGCGCGTGATGCCGAAGAGCAGGCAGAGAGGATTCAACTGCTCTGCTAGCGCGGCGTCCCAGCTTTTCCCGGTGTCATTGTTGCATTGTGCGCAAAGTATCCCCCGGACCTTGAGCCTGCCGCCAATGGCGCTAGCAATGATGTGCTCGCGGGAGTCATTCTCGGCGGTGATCGATTCGCCACATATGGCGCAGTCTGGCATCTCAAAGCATCCGAAATCGAATCGAAGACATGGTGCGTGGCGGCTTAAGGTCAACGTCCGCCGCAGTTTGCCCGTTTCCCGCCGAGGGCCGGGAAACGAATTAAGAGTTTGTGCGGCGCGAAGCCGCCGCAGAAACTCCGTTGGACGAACGCGGGGCGTTGGGTGGCGATTGACGCTATGGAGATTTTACCAAGGACGCTCGGCGGGCGGGCTGATAGTCGCGGCTCAGCCTGGGCGCCCTGCGCGGTGCGATTGTAGCATCGCGGTCAGGAGCGGGTCTTTCAAGACGATCGAGAACGTCGTCTGGAGCAAAGTCTGGGCAATCGGTTGCGGTGCAGACAGGGGATCTCCGTGGCGTGCTGAGGCACGCAGCGGCAAGACCAGGCGAGGGCGGTGTCGGAGGCTTAAGCTGCTGATCATGGCGCCATGGCCTGGCGCGGTGAGTGCCGTGTGAGCACACGGGTGAAGACCAACCGCCCCTGGTGACAGTGCGGACAGATCCGTGGCTCGATCGGCGGCACCGGTGCCGCGGCAGACTGCTCGGGTGACGGGAGGACAAGCTCCTGTGGTGGGCCGGGCTCGGGTGGCGCCTGCAGTTGCAGCATCTGCCGCACCCGGGCGGCGTTGTGGCGCTGTGCGGGATGCCACAGGCCGGAGTAGCGCACCTTGTGGAAGCCGCGCGGCAGCACGTGTTGGAGGAAGCGGCGCATGAATTCGTGGCCGCTCAGGCGGCAGGTTCGCCGGTGGCCGGTCTTGCGTTCTTTGTATTGGATGGTGACCGTCTGGTCATCGAGGCCGACGATCCGGGCATTGGTAAGAGCGACGCGAAAGACGTAGCGGGCAAGATAGTCGAGCACCGCCTGCTCGCCGTTGCCCCAGGCGGTGACGTGGAGGATCCAACGCGTACGCCACGCCGCATCGGAGATGACGAGATCAGGGCGCTTTCGGCGTAGCATTGCCCGGAACTTGCCGCGTACCACCTTGGCAAGAGCCTTGATGGGTACCAGGAATTTCCGACGCGCCGGATGCCAGGTGCTGGCGTCGTCGGAGATGCCGCCGCCGCTGACCAGGCAATGAACGTGCGGGTGCAGGTTCAGTTGCTGGGTCCAGGTGTGCAGCACGGCGAGCACGGCGACGGTGCCACCAACGTAACGCGGATCGCGGGAGAGTTCGATGATCGCAGCGGCGCAGGCCTGCATCAGCACGCCATAGCCGTCGCGTTGATTGGCCCGCAGCACCTCGCGCAGTTCGGCCGGCACGGTGATGGTGACATGGAAGTACGGCACCGGCAGCAGCTCCGCCTGGCGGCGTTCGAGCCACTCCTGGGTCTGCGCGGTGTGGCACTTCGGGCAACTGCGATTACCGCAGGAGTGGTAGGAGAACACCTCGGTGTTGCACGCCTCGCAGTGCCAGACCTGGCCGCCGAGCGCCGCGGTGCGGCAGTCGAGAATGTCCTCGATGGCGCGCTTGTGCGAAGGCAGCATCGACGCGCCATGAGCCGCGAGGTGGTCTGCCGCGAAGCGGCGGAACACCTCGGCGATCTCGATCATGACCGTGCCTCAGAGGCCGGTCATCAGCCGATCGAGCAGACTGTGCAGCGACGCCCGGGTGGGCGTGGTCAGGTGAGTATAGATGGCAGTCGTCGCGATGCTGGCGTGACCGAGCAAGATCTGCACGATGCGGGTGTCGACGCCGTTCTCGATCAGTCGCGTGGCATAGCTGTGGCGAAGGCTGTGTGGGGTCACTCCGCGTTGGATGCCCGTGGCACCGACAGCGGCGGCGAAAGTGCGCGACAGCACACGGTTATTGAGCGGCGCATCACCGGAGTGGTTGGGGAACAGCCAGCGGCGGTTGTGGTGGGTCAGCCACAAGCGGCCCAGTTCATCGAGAACCGGCTGTGGCAGCGGCACCAACCGCTCCTTGTCGCCCTTGCCGACAATGCGCAACACTTGGTTGGCCCGGTCGATGGCACCGACTTCCAGTGTGGTGGCCTCGCTGATGCGCAGACCGCACGCATACATGACGGCGAGGCAGGTCTTGTGGACCGGGTTACGGATGCCGTTGAGAAGGTGCCGGACCTGATCGTCCGATAGCGCGTCAGGCAGCCGCTTCTGCCGTGGCGAGCCGATCCTTTTTTTCCCCGAACAGCTCCCAGGCACGGCCGAGCGTGTGTTGGTAGAAGAAGCGTAGGCCGTAATGACTGGTCTGGAAGGTGCCGCGTGCCACCCCTCGCTGGCGCAAGCCGAGCAGGTAGCTCCGCACCTCTTCCTCGCTGAGCAGATCGGGCGAGCGGTGGTAATGCGCCGCCAGCCGCCGGACGGCATGGACGTAGAGCTTCCGCGTCCCTTCAGCCAATCCGGCCAGGATCATGTCATCGATCATCCGCGCACGTTGTGGGGACATTGTGGTCTCCTTTCGTTGATGTTCCGGCGGGCTGCATCATGCCCGCCGACCCGAAAGGATACTCCTGCCTGTCAGCTATTCAGACCGCGCCAACTATCCGGCTCTCTCGGCGAAGCCGTTCCGTCCAACTATGTAATACCGGCAAAACCCCGGGCGGGCGCCGGCGTCAGGCCGGCTGTCCGCGGCAGCGGACCAGGTCCGGTAGGGGCGGCACGGTAAGCTGGCCAGGCACCCCGAGCCGGCTGCCGAGATAATTCCAGAATGCCACGCTATGCTTGGCGCAAGTCTTGGCCAGCCCGAGAAAGGCATCGCGGCAATCGCGTCCGGCGTCGCTGCGGGTTCCGGCACTGACCTTGCGGCGGGTGACCTGGCAGCGGATGTCATTCTCCGAACCGTTGGTGTGCAGCGGAATTTCCGGCCGCTCCAGCACCATCAGCAACTCGGCTTTGTTGGCATGTAATCGAGCCAGCAGCCGATCCAGCGTGACGAAGCCGGTGCGGCGGCGGAAGATGCGATCGAACCGCGTGCGCAACACCAGGCGGCGGCGCTGACTGGGATTGGCTTTGTAGAGCTTGAGATCGGCATAGAAGTTCAAGATCAGCCCACGCATGCGTTGCTGAGCGGCACGCTGCGGCGCCGTGAAGGCGTCCAGCTTGTGCACCAGCCGTTCGGCATGCACCCAGCACAGGGCATGCCGGCCAACGGCGAACTGCCCGGCATCATCGCTCAGCACCACGGCATCGCGCAGGAAGCCATGTGCGTGGATGCTGCCCCACTCAGCCCCCTCGGTGGCGATCTGCACTGGGTCCTGGATGACCGCCACAGCGGCCCCAGGCGGTGCGGCGATCGCAAGCCGGCCGAGATGCGCCTGCCACGCCGGCTGATCCGCGAAGTGCGTCTCGCCCGCCTCGGCCAGACGGGCGATCAAGGGGGCAGCCAGTCCGCGGCCGCGCATATAGTCGAAGGCCAGGTCATTCAACGCGAAGTCGGTATGGCCAGCACGCAGCAGGTCGAGAAAGTTCAGCCGGCTCGGAGAGCATCAGGATGTCTGGGGTATTCACGCGGCGGCGGCTTGAGCCGGGCTGGTCGAATTATCGTTTGCCAACCCAGGATACCATTTCTCAAAGAGCGGCCGAAGCGTGCCATCGAGCGCGCGCGTTCGGGTCTGCAGCAGCAGGTGCGCACCACGCTTCGTCCACTGCATCTGCTGGCGCTTGGCGAAGCGCTTGCTGATGACGGCGTTCACCGTCGATTCCGCCAGGCACGAGGAGATGCGCTCGCCGGCCCGTAACCTCTCGCCGTAGTGGATCAGGGTGCCCGTGTTCGACCGGATATAAACGGCGAATTCGTGTACCGACTTGGCGAATTTGCGTAGGTTCGGGTAGTCGACCTCCAATCCATCCACGTCATCTTCGAGGGTCTCGATCGCCTCTTGAGCACGGTGCTGGTTGCCGTGCCAGAGCAGCCACTTGCTTCGTTCCAACTCGGCCAATATGCGCGCACCTGCGGCCTCATCGTGGTGAGCGACGCCGCGCGCATACTGCTCGAGCACGGTCACACGCATCGTGATATGGAACCAATCGAGGACGTGCTCCGACCCTGGTGTGACGAGTTCCGTCAGCGCACGGATTTCCTCCCCGCCGTCGGTCAGGAAGGTGACGTCCTGGTTTGCCACGTCGCGCCGTGAAAACGGCCGCCCCTGGGCTTCCTCGCGAGCCCTCGTCCGTTCCACGGCATCCTCCAGGCGCCAGCGCGTCTCCCGGTCGAGCGCGAGCTTCTCCGATGCGTCCTTCTGCACAACTTCCTGGAGAACTTCGACCATCGTGTCCAGGTCTTCGAACGCGTCGAACGAAAGCCAGTCGTTGCGGTGATCCATGAAGCTCTCCGGACCACCGCAATCCTCAGGCGGACAGGCGCCGTCACCCCCAGTGCAAACGGGATAGGTCTTCCGGGCCTCCCGCTCCAGCCGGTCTTCGATGCGAACTTCGTGGCGCCAGGGGATGTTCAGGTCATACTCATAGATAAGCCGCGCCCCTTTGCGGAAGCGCAGGTCCGCCAGGGTCACGTCCGGCGAGGACGCCGACAGTTCCCAAGAGCCGTAACGTGCGGCGCGCAGCTGGAAAACATAGAGGTGGATGCCCTCCCAGCCCATGGCCACCTGGATCACGCCATGGAGTTCGCGAAGCGTGAACGTCGCCGGTAACAGAACGCGCCGCCATACCATCGGACTGATGCCAACCAGCCAGACTTTGACCTGCAAGACCGTGTTGGCGTCAGCGGCCGGCTCCGAGGGTGGCGCTACCGCGACGGAGGGCATCAGCCGTCGTTTCATCCGGCCAGATTATCGCCTCTCCTCCCGCCCGGCGACGGGTACCCCAGGGATCCTGATGCTCTCGCGGACAAGGGGTTCGTCGTCCGCTATTATGATCATCGTGGCGATCCTTCACCTGAATTTGGCGTGCCAGAATGTCAAATAACGGCACTGGGGGTCGTTGGGTCCCCGCAGTCACGCCAACAATCGCTCGACCGGCAATGTGATCGTCACGGCCAGGCCCTCACTTCGCCAGTCGCAATCCAGAGAACCGTTGAACTGTCGAACAATCATGCCTTGCGCCAGCGTGCTGCCAAATCCACTGGTCGTCGGCGGCATTTCGATCTGCGGTCCGTCACGCTCGATCCAGCGTATGACCAGCTTCCCGTCTTTCTGATGCCAATCGATATCTACGCGACCATCTTGGACCTTCAAGGCGCCATATTTCACTGCATTCGTTGCGAGTTCATGGAAGGCAAGCGCGACGCCGTTCTTCGCGTGATCACCACAATGGATTGGTGGCCCTTCAATGCAGAAGCGGGAGATTCTATCGCCTGCGGGACCTTCATGCGGGCGAACAATCGTGCGGATCAACGCCGCAAGATCAAGCGCTTGGGGGACGGGTTCAGCGCCGATGAAGTTGCGGCGGACCAAAGCGTGAGCGTTAGCCAATGCATGCAGCCGGCCCGACAGCACCTGTGCCATCTCGCTCGGGGTCGCGGTGCCCTTCACGCTGAGGTAGATCAAGCCCTCTGTCATGGCGAAGTAGTTTTTCAGCCGATGGCTCATCTCCGTCGCCAGCATCTCTTGCTCATGGAGTGCCTGCTGCAAGCGTTCCTCGCTTCTCAGCATGCGGAGCGCGATGCCAACGAACGAGGCAAGTTCCGTCAGCACCCGCGCGTGGCCGCTGTCAAAATGCCCGAGCTTATCGGCGACGACCCATAGCGTTCCCAGCGGGTTCTTGCCGCCGAGGTAGAGCGGCACCAGCAAGACCTCTGGCACGGTGATGTTCGCGGCGGCGATCCAGCACCGGGGCGTTTCGGTCGAGTGTGATCCCGCATGGGCTGAAGTCCCGCGGCGTTGTCGCGCCGGTGAACGGCGAAAGGGTGCCGCGCAGACAGGTCCAGCGAAAAACGCCGGGCGCCGGGTCTTCCTCGAAAAGGCTAAGCCCTGCCGATATGCCATCGGTCATCGCGATGGCAAGGTCGACGAAACGGGGGAGGACTTCGTCAGGTTGGTTGGCCATTCGGGCGGCCAGGTCCTGAAGCGCCAGCTTTTCCTGGAGGTAATCGACTTTTTTTGCGGAACGTCGCGCCAACTCATCCGTAATGAACACCTCCTCAACGGACGGCGACAGCAGCTGCGGCATGTCCATGGAAGTCTCCCTGCCCTTTCACGCCACCGTAAGACGATCATCAGTCCGGCATAATTACCAACGTATACCTATCGCCCCAGACTGTCAGGCGGCAGTGCGATATAACACCTTTATATCGCACAATTGTGCGCGCAACCCTCGGCCGGTATACCGCGCCGAATTAGCACAGTGATAATCCGGCTCCCGGTCCCCCTCCGTTCCCGCCCGATCCCCACGCTCGACCAGCTCGCCGCCATCCCGAGGAAGAAATCTGGCTCGCGAAGCACAAGAGCGCCCAGACCCGCCGCGCCTACCAGCTCGACGTGCGCCACTTCATGCAGACGCTCGGGATCACCGCCGTGGACCAGCTGCGCCAGGTCGACCACCGCGCCGTCATCGCGTGGGAGCGGATACAGCGGGAACAGGAGGGTGCCGCGCCTTCGACCGTGCGCCGCCGTCTCGCGGCGCTGTCCAGCCTGTTCAAGCATCTGGCGAAACACGGGGCGGCGCAACCCGGTGGTGGACGTGGACAGGCCGACGATCAATCGCATCGAGGGCAGCACCGCCGCATTCTCGAAAGTTCAGGCGCGAAAGTTGCTCGACGCGCCGTCGCCCGACACGCTCGCTGGTTCGCCGCCCAGCATTAGTTCCATCGTCCGCGATACCTGCAGACAAATGTTCATCGTGATGAGATGCGCTTCTGATAGGAGCCGACGAAGCGAGTCGCAGTCACAGCCTGCTGAACCGAAGACGCGACCATTTGGCGAGGCCGTCCGCCGCTGCTATCGCTCTCCTCCCCACTCACGGCGTCCGCCACAACATCAATGCTGTGCCGCACATGATTCCAACTGGAAAAGGCCAGGAGATGCCAGACATCCGATCCGGGGTCGTAGTCGCGCGAAAACCGATGGCAAAAGCCACGGCCCCCAGTGCCGCTTCCGCGATGACCTTCTTCGTCATGACCGTGGCGACACTGTATTTCGGTAAAGACGTACTGATGCCGATCACCTTGGCCCTGCTGATGGCCTTTGTGCTGTCACCGGCGGTCAATCTGCTACGCCGTGCGCATCTTGGGCGCGTACCCTCGGTGCTGCTTGGCGTGACTTTGGGCTTGAGCGTGATTCTGGCGATCGGGGGTGTGATAGGTAATCAGATTGCGACGTTAAGCAGGGACCTACCTCAATATGCGACAGTGATCGAGAAAAAGGTCGCCAACGTCAGGAACTTCACCATTGGGCGGCTCTCACAGTTAGCCGACAAAGTTGGCCGTCAGAAGGAAAAGCCGAGTTCGTCCTCGGATACATCTTCGTCCCCGTCGGCTCAGACTTCGCCGTCAGGAGGGACGACGGCGTCCTCTGCTCAGGCACCCAGTTCGACGCCCCTCGAGCTTGTCGAACGCTACGTCTCCACGGTTCTGTCGCCGTTCGCGACCTTGGGCATTGTCTTCATCGTGGCCGTCTTCGCCCTTTTGCAAAAAGAAGATCTGCGCGACCGGTTGATCCGTCTGGTTGGCTCGGACGATATTCATCGGACGACCCGAGCTATCGACGACGGTGCCCATAGGCTCAGCCGATACTTCCTGACACAGCTCATCATCAACTCGGCTTTCGGCGTCATCATCGGCGCCGGGCTGCTGATCATCGGACTGCCCAACCCGGTTTTATGGGGCATTCTCTCAGCGCTGCTGCGATTTGTACCGTATGTCGGCTCGTTCATCTCGGCTGTATTGCCGATGGCCTTGGCCGCTGCGGTCGAGCCAGGCTGGTCGATGCTGCTGTGGACCGCTGGCTTATACGTCGTGGTCGAAGGCGTGACGGGCCAGGTAATCGAGCCGCTGGTCTATGGCAATAGCACCGGACTCTCGCCATTCTCCGTGGTCGTTGCAGCCATCTTCTGGTCATGGGTGTGGGGACCGGTCGGCCTGATCCTGTCAACGCCGCTCACCTTGTGCCTGGTCGTCATTGGCCGACATGCGAAGCGGCTTGAATTCCTCGACATCGTGCTCGGCGACCGACCACCACTAACGCCGGTGGAAACGCTTTATCAACGCCTCCTGGCCGGTGACGCGGATGAGGCTCAAGCCAATGCGGAAATCATCCTGAAGGAACGCTCGCTTGGGATCTATTACGATGCGGTTGTGATGAAGGTCATGCAGCTTGCGACGGTCGATGCCAGCAGAGGGGCTATTGATCAGGACCAACTTGAACGGGCAGATCACACGCTCAGGACCCTCATAGAGGGGCTGGAATCCTACAAAGACGATCCTCCGGCAGCGGCAGCTCCGAAGCCGACTGCTTTGCAACCTCCGCTCGACACCCCGGATTTGCCGCCGCAACTCGATCCGCGAGGCATCCCGCCGCCCACAAGCGGGCTACCGCCGGCGGTACTCGAGAAGTTTCCAGGCGTTCTCTGTGTCGCGGGACGCGGTCCGTTCGACAAAACCGCATCAGCGATTTTGATCCAATTGCTTGGCAAGCACGGCATCACTGGACGGCTGGTCACCGATGAGGAGGTTTCGCGCGCCAGAATAGAAACGCTGGATGTGAATGGCGCAACGATCGCCTGCGTATCCTGTCTCGACATCAGCGGCAGTCCGGCTCATCTACGCTATCTCCTGCGGCGGCTGCGCGAGCGGCTTCCTCGTGACGGGCAGATCTTCGTCGGAATCGGATCTGCAGAGGAAACGCTGCAAGGTGAGGCTGCGCGCACTGCGATCGGCGCCGACATTCTCACGAGCTCACTCGAAGAGTCGGTGACAAAGTGCGTGGAACAAGCGATCAAGACGGCCCAAACGGAGGCCTCGCCTTCCTAGTGCCCTGAGTCACTCATATTGCCGGGTACAGCCGCTTCAGTTTGACGCGAGCATCGGCGGTGGTGAATTGCCAGTCGGCCTTGGTGTGGTTGGTGTTGCGGTCGTTCTCCCAGGCGGCGACCTCGTCGATCAGGGTCTGCTTGTCGGGGATGCGCCGATCGAGGCATTGGCCGGACAGCACACTCAACTCCGCTTCGGCCATGTCCAGCCAACTGCCGTGTTTGGGTGTGTAGTGCCACTCGAACCGCTCGACGAGACGGCGAGCCTCGGGCGCGGGGAAGGCCTCATAGAGAGACGCTGGCTTGTGGGTGCTGAGATTGTCCTGCACGAGCGCGATCTTGGGTACGTTGGAGAAATACTTGTCCGACAGGTCCCGGAGCAGGTGCGCATAGTCGACTGCGGCGTGGCGGTCGGTGACCTCGACATGCCGCCAGCCTTCCAGCGGCGCGAACAGCATGAACAGATTGGCGGTGCCGTTGCGCTCATACTCGTAATCGTGGCGGGCCGGCCGGCCTGGCTTGGCGGGCACCGGCGTTTTGGTCTCTTTGATGAGTTGCTTGCTGGTCTCATCCAGGCAGACGACAGGGCAGTTCGGATCGTGCGGCCGCTGATAGACCTCGAGCACGTCCTCCATCGCGGCTACGAATGCGGCGTTGGCCTGCGGCGGAATGACCCACTGTTTCTGCAAGTGCGGCTTGAGAATGTTTTTTTTAGCGTCCGGCCGATCGTGTTGTCGCTGGCGCGGTCGACGATGTCCATCTTGACCACGGCGCTTTCCAGCAGCTTGAGCGTCCAGCGCGCCCGGCCCTTGGGCGGCGCGGAACAGGCGAGCGCGATCAGCTTGGCCTCAGCGACGCCGTCGAAGATGCGCTTGCGGGCGGAGTTGGGCGAATGCTTGCGCGTCAGGGCGGCGTCGAGGCCGCCCTCCACCAGTTGCTGGCGGGTGCGGGCGATCGTATCGGCGCTGGTATCCAGCGCCTCGGCGATCTGGCCGTCGCTCCAGGCCTCGCCAGCGTCCGAGGCGTCGGCCTTCAGGAGGATGCGGGCTTTCAGCAGTTGACGCGCGGGGGCTTTGCCTTTTTGGATCAAAGCATTGAGCCGCTCGCGTTCATCAGCAGCAAGTTTTACAATGTATCTTTTGATGGAGGGTTGTTTCGCGGTCACGACGCATCTCCGGGGTTGCCGGAGGCATCGATTCAGAGGTTAGCCGCAAAATCAACGACGCAGGGCACTAGTGCTCTGCGTCACCTTGTTGTGCGGACCGGGCTGCTGATGTTGTTGCCGGCGGCAGGCTGGATCAAATACGAATGCATCTACGAATGCGTCGCAATAGCATGTTGTCCCCCTTCTCACAAATCTTCGGCATGATAACGTAGTGCGTTTTTCGCTTGGCGGCGCGGCGCAGGAACCTCCGTGGGTGACCCCCGAAGCCGAAGGCTGCGCCGGTGAGCGAAAAAGCCGCGCCGGTGAGCGAAAAACGGGTTGGACTAAACGCTCCCCCCGCTGCCGGTACTATGGGCATTGAATGCCCGCAGCTCCCGCGCCGGGGCGCCATCGGAGGGCTGCGGGCGGTGGTTTGGAGCCGCTCACGACGTCGGCCGTGGTTTTGGGCGAGCAGAAAATCCCCGGATCCGGGCGTCTGGCCGGGGTGGAAGGCCCCCGCGCGTAATTCTGCACGGTGAGAATCGTGGACAGAGACAATCTTCCTGCGGTTTTGGCTGAGTCTGCCCGGAGTTGATCTCCTGGCGGTACGAACTGGCCGTTTATTGCACGCACTGATTGTTGTGGGCGGCGGCGCCACCGTCGATCAGAACTCGCCTGATCTGCCACTGGATGGCGCCGCTGAGGATAGCGCGGTTGCCGGTGCCTTCGGCCTGGCAACCGCCGCCATCGAACTCGCCGGCAGCCACGGTTCCGCGCCGTGGAGCCGCTACGTTCCGCCGCCCGACGTAATGTGCATATCAGCCTGGCCTCGATGAACCACTGGTGTATTCGCAACCCGCCTCCTGCTTCGGTTGTTCACCATCGCGGTCACCGGCAAGAACCACGATAAACGTGCTTCTCCCGGCCAACCAGCAATCCGAATGCGAGGTAACGGCGATGGAATCGGAAGTTCGTGAACTGCTCGGTGAAGAGCTGAAGGACGCCCACAGCGCCGAGAAGCAGGCGCTTCGGTGCATGCAAAAGACACTGAAGATGGCGAGTGCGGGGGCGCTCCGCGAAGGGATCCAGTTGCACATCGATCAAACGCAGAGCCAGATTGAGCGCCTCGAGCAAGCGATGGAGAAGCTGGAGATTCGACCTGGGCGGAAAGTGTGCGAGGCGATGCGCGGCCTGGTCGAGGAGGCTCAGCACGAAATCAGTGAACAGGACGGCAAAGGTCCGATCCTGGACTTGGTAATTGTCGCCGGCATGCAGCGTATCGAACACTACGAAATTGCTGCGTATGGAACGGACATTGCGTTGGCCAACGCCCTTGGTGAGCAGGAGGTGGTGGATCTTCTTGCTCAAACGCTTGAGGAAGAGAAACAGACTGATTTGAAGCTGACGAAAGTCACCGAGCAGCACATTATGCCGGATGCGCTGGCAGAGCAGGAGGAGGAACTCGGGATCTTCCGGTCGGCAGAAGCCAACTCGCGGCCGGTCGAAGGCAGCCTGACCCCGCTACGGCTCATTGGTGTGATTGCCGATGAGCCCGCAGTCCCTGCGGCATTTCCCAGACCGCATCCATCTGGTCATCCGTCGAGCCAAAGACATGCCCCATGAAGCAGGCGCGGGCCCTCGACCGCGGCGTGCCGCATCCGAACGCGGTCCGTCTCGCGCTGGAACGCCGCCGCGAGCAACGCGGCGAACCCCCGCCAGTCGCCGTCGTTCTGCCCGCCGCCGTGCAGGCACGCGATAAACCGGTGAGGCCACATGCGCTCGACACCTACGACCGGCTCAAGGATGCGGCCGATGAATAACCCCGATCCCCTGCGCGCCCGCGCCGCCGCGCTGCATTTGCATGGATTATACCAACCATCCGAACCTTCAACTCATAGGGGGGCTAGGAATCGGCGCCGAATTTCGATTCGCTGCATCCGTTGATCGGTTCAGGAGGACTGAGGCATTGATGGGAGCGGCGGTCAAGATTACCCGGCCGGATGATACGGCAGAAGCTTTGCGCGGTCTTGCCGCGAAGAGCAACGATGGTGCGCAAGTGCGGCGTCTGTTGGCCCTCGCACTGATCCTGGAAGGGCATCCGCGCCGGGAAGCGGCCGAGCGGTCGGGGATGGATCGTCAGACCTTGCGGGACTGGGTGCATCGCTACAACGACGAAGGAGTGGCAGGGCTTTGCTCCATTCGGACCGGCGGACATCCGGCCTCTCTGACTGAGGCGCAAATGGCGGAATTGAGGGAACTGACGATCAACGGGCCGGACCCCGAGAAGCACAAAGTTGTGCGCTGGCGCTGCGTCGATCTACGTGAGGAGGTGGCTCGACGGTTCACGGTTACTGTCACCGAGGGAACGATCGGCAAATGGCTGCGCAAGCTGGGTCTGACACGGCTGCAGCCGCGGCCCTTTCATCCGAAGAAAGATGCAGCAGCCCAGGAGGCTTTTAAAAAAACTTCGCCCGTCTGGTGAAGGCCGCACTGCTCGGTAGTACGGCTGCCGCCGGGATGCCGATTGAGATATGGTATCAAGACGAGGCCCGCGTGGGTCAGAAAGGCACGCATGCCTATGTCTGGGCACCGGTTGGCTCGTGCCCGCTCATGGTGAAGGACAATCGCCACAACTCCGTGCACCTGTTCGGTGCCATCTGCCCAGCCCGCGGGGTCGGCGCCGCCATCATCATGCCAGCGGCCAATACCGAGGCGATGAACGAACATCTCAAGGAAATCAGTACACAAGTCACCGCGGGTGGCCACGCCGTGTTGATCCTGGACGGGGCCGGATGGCATCAGACAAGTGGGGAACTGAGCACGCCGGACAACATCACCTTGCTCCCCTTGCCGCCCTATGCGCCGGAATTGAACCCAATGGAGAACGTCTGGGAATACCTGCGGGCCAACAAGCTCTGCGCCGTCGTCTGGGACACTTACGACGCTATTGTCGAGGCATGCCGCGCAGCCTGGCAGTTTCTGACCGACGATCCGGATCGTATTCGGTCAATCGGAACCCGGGATTGGGCATCGGTCAGTGGTTAGGATGGCTGGTATTACTCGCGCATTGGCCGGAGGTCACCGCCGCCGGCTGGGTCGTGTCACTGCTGGGCTGGGAAGAACAGGAACGCCACCGCCGCAGCCTGGAGCGGCGCCTGAAGGAGGCGCGGATCGGTCGCTTCAAACCGCTCTGCGACTTCGACTGGAGCTGGCCCAAACGCTGCGATCGTGCCGCGGTCGAGGCGCTGATGGCGCTCGACTTCCTCAAGGAGGCCGCCAACGTCGTCCTGGTCGGCCCCAACGGCGTCGGCAAGTCCACCCTGGCACAGAACATCGCCCACCAGGCGCTGATCGCCGGCCATACCGCGTTGTTCACCACCGCCGGACAACTGCTCGGCGACCTGTGCGCGCTCGACAGTGATGCCGCGTTGCGCCGCCGCCTGCGCCACTACGCCCGCCCGGAACTGCTGGTGATCGATGAGGTCGGCTACCTCTCCTACTCCAATCGCCACGCCGACCTGATGTTCGAGCTGGTCTCGCGCCGCTACCAGACCCGCAGCACGCTGATCACCACCAACCGCCCGTTCGCCGAATGGCACGAGGTATTCCCCAATGCCGCCTGCGTCGTCTCGCTGATCGACCGGCTGGTGCATAACGCCGAGATCATCGCCATCGAGGGCGAATCCTACCGCCTCAAGGAGGCGCGTGAACGCACCGAACAACGCGCCCGCCAGCGTCGCGGCGGCAAATCATGAACATGCGCACGATGCCGGCCGTGTCCGTTCTCATCCCAGCCTCATGGACGCCGGAGCAGGCGCTGGCCGTGCTTGAATTGCTCAACGGCTTGCGGGATGCCCTGTGGGCCATTCACGGCTGCCATATCCAGGACCTGCTGCAACAAGAACAGGGCTTCGCCGCCACGAACTTGCAGCCCAGCGAACCGAACGACGACGATCCGTCATTCTGATCGGCCGCCTCGCCGCCGGCGTCCACACATCTGGTGTTGGTAACCCGCAAACCGTCCGCCAATGCGCAACACGATGAGCGCCGACATCGCTGCCATCATTCTCGATCAGCCTATCGCACCCGCAGCTATGCCGCCGGGCGGTGCTCGCCGCCGCTTACGCGCGCTTCCTCACCGCCACTGACAGATGACCACGGGCGGCCCCTATCCAGGCGTTGGCTGTGCTCAGAAACAGGCTCATGGCCGGGTTTTTACGGAGCCATGGGTTTCTCATCGCTTGCTGTCCTTGCCTCGAAGAAGGGGAACTGCGGCGGATGAAGGGATCAGTGGTGTCATTCAATCGCTATCGTGCGCGATCCAAGCCTGCACAGCTTGTTCCGTTTCAAACCGAGCAGCGTGCGGGGAGAATCCGCGCATAAACGGCGCTGGCCCGAAAGTTGGCACAAAGGAGCAAGTTGTTCTTGCCGGTCACCTTCCGCAGCTCTTCAGAGCGCGTATGCAGGGGCGATCGAGTGCAAGGACCGCGAGGACCTCGCGCGCTCCGCTCGCCCAGCCGGGCGCATATGGCGTCCTAGCGGTACCCAACGCAGCTGGCACTTTGCAAGTCTACGTTTCGTAATGCCTCACGGTCACGAGTTCATGCAGGTCCGGAGGTCGCAGCGGGTCCACCGAAACAGTCGCAAGAGAGGACGTCATCAATTCAGCTCCCCTCGCCGGGCAATTTGTCCGATTCTTTCCGCGGTGCGCATCGCCACTGCGGTGATGGTCAGAGACGGATTTACCCCTCCCGCAGTCGGAAACACAGAGCCGTCGCAGACGAACAAGTTAGGGATGTCCCAGCTTCGACAATCTACATTCACCACGCTGTCTTTGGGCGTGAACCCCATGCGAGCCGTTCCGAGTAGGTGGTTCATGTCGTTCTCCTGCCGCCAGATGTCCTTGGCGCCAACCAGCTCAAGACTGGTGCTCATCTGGTCAAGCGCATGCCGGATCATTGCCCTATCATTGTCGCTCCACGAATAGGTAATTCGCGGAATGCGCAGCCCGAGTTGATCCGTATCATCGGCCAGCGTCACCCGATTGTTCTCGCTCGGTAGTTGCTCGCCGACCATCTTCAGCCCGACCAGGTGATTGTAGCGCAGCATCTCCTCGTGCAGCGCAGCGCCCCAAAGGCCCTTGGAATCCGTCATGATCGTCATGGTTTCGACTGGCAGCGGCCCCTGCGCCATCCAGCAGTAGCCGCCGTGGAAATCCTTGCGGTCCTCGTAGTTCCAATGTTCCGTGATCGTGGTCGAGGGAGGCGCCTTGTAGGCGCGCACCACCTCGTCCATGTAGCCCCACGCCGCTTGGTTGGCCTGACTCATAAGATTGCGACCCACGAGCCCGCTGCTGTTGGCAAGGCCGTCGGGGAAAAGCGCGTTGGCGGAGTTCAGCAGCAGCCGGGGCGTTTCGATGGCGTAGCCCGCGACCACGACGACGCGTGCCTTTTGAAAGCGCCAGCGCCCGTCACGATAGTAATGCACGCCCGTAACGCGGCCGCTGGCGTCCGTCTCGATGCGCCCCACCATGGCGAGGTCGCGGACTTCCGCGCCAGCGGCCAGCGCCCGGGGGATGAAGGTGACGAGCTGGCTCTGTTTGGCGTTTGTCGAGCAGCCGAAGCGGCAGAAGCCCCGATAGACGCAAGGAGGACTGTCTCCGTGGGGCGTGGATACGGTGGCAAGTGGGGTTTCCGTCCAGGAGTAACCCATGGCCTCGGCCCCGCGCGCCAGCAACTGGGCCGCGCCGTTGATCGGATGGGCCCGCAGCGGATAACGCGGGCGTTTTGGGCCCCAGGGGTAACTGATCGGTCCGGCGATCGAGAGCGCTTTTTCCGCATGCCCGTACCAATCCCACATTTCTCGCCAGTCGAGCGGCCAATCCACCCCATAGCCCAACTGCGAACGCGCCTTAAACCATTCGGGGCGGAAGCGCAGCGACACCATGGCGAAATGCACGGTGGAGCCGCCCACGGCCTTGCCGCTGTTCTTGCCGCCCATCACCAGCGGGTTGGCGCCTTCCGAGATGCGGTCGTCGTTCCAGTAAAGCTTTTCCTGTTCGCTTTCGTCCGAGGCGAAATCCTCAAGCGGGCGAAAGTAAGGACCTGCGTCCAGGCCGACGACCGTGAAACCCTGCGCGGCCAAGCCCGCGATCATCGGGCCGCCGCCCGCGCCCGTGCCGATCACGACGAAGTCCACCTCGTCCGCGTCGGCGAATTGCCGCATAGGGACCCAACCGCCAGGTCGGAATACATCGGGCGCCCGGCCCTCGACGGCGCGCGGCGCCGCAAAAGGATCAGCGGACACGCTTGTTCTCCCGGCTCGCTTCGTCTTCGCTGCCCAGCGCGGCCTCCACCGGCTCCCAGGAGTCGCGCCTGTTGAGGCCTGTGCGTACATAGCCACGGGGCGAAGCGGGCCCGCCCCAGCCGATCTCGTTCCAGGCTTCGGGATGAGCGTAGTACGCGCCGACCACATCGTGAATAACGTGCGAGGTCCAGAACGTCTTGGCCGGCATGCCGTTCAGCGCGTCTGCGTGAAACGAGCCGTCCAACATCCGACACAATATTGCATCCTGGTCGGCTTGCGTGAGTTGCGCGAAGGGCCGGCCTTGCTCCCGCTTCGCGATCTCGTCCAGCGCCGCCAGCGCTCGCTTCCAGGCTTCGGCTGGCTGCGGCATGTCGGCGAAGCGGTAGCCTTTGGTTTTTCCCGCCATCAACTGTCGGTCGACATAAGCCGCGAGAGGCACGCGCGGTCGCCCTTCCGGTTGCGGCATCACACGGTCGCAAAGCGCTGCCAATGTTTGCCATTCGCCGGCAGACAGAAACGCCGGACGTGCTTCGACCGCCAGCCGCGCGTCAATTACTTCGCGCGTCTTGTCGTTCCATGAAGGGGTATTCCGCTTGGACGTCACGTCATAGCCGGGATAACGCCCGGTTGTGAGCCGTTCAGTCATCAGGGTTGTCCTGCAGCAGCCCGAGGGCAGCGAGCCCGGCTAGCGCCAGGCCGAAGAAAGCGGGAGGGGCTGGCAGCGGCGGGCCGGCCTGGATGTTCTGCTTCCAGTTGCGCCAGCCCCCCATGTTGCGCGCCACCCCGATGGCGTGAAAACCGACGCCGGCCACTCCCAGAAATGCGGTGAAACGCAGCCACCAGCGCGTTAGCGGCCGGGGTCGCTCCGCCGCGCCCACGGCCGCTGCCCCGAGCAGCGCCGCGGCCGCCGGTGGCACTGTGACCGGCAGCAGCATCGCGGGATTGTGGAAAGCGCCGCGAAAATGCAGCAGTCCGACTTCCGCCGTCGTCCCGACAAGGCCCGCGCCGGTCATCGCCGCGACCGTTCGTCCTGCGGGCTGGCCCAGCACGGAGGGCACCGTACCCGGCGCATTGTCTCGGACCCGCTCGGCCAGAAATCCCGTCATCCCCGCGAGCGTGATCGCCACCGGCGCTCCCAGCGGCGCGGCGTAGAACAGGTTCTGCCAGCAGAAACCGCCCGGCCGCTTCCCCACGTTATAGAAGTGGAACGCGGTCCCAATCGCACCCGTCAATCCGGCCAACGCATAGATCACGTCCCGTCCCCGGTGCGCCCGCGTGGCGCGGTCCTTATGCCCGTGGAAGGAGGCGAGAATGGTGAGCGCTGACACCGCGAGAGGCGTGTACATCGCCTTGTTCTCGAAGGCACCGCGATAATGCTCCATGGCGCTGTCGATCAGCACGGAGGCGGCGATCGTGCCCGCCGCCCGGTTCAGCCTCCGCGCGGCGCGTCCGGCTCCTCGTTCATCGACCACCGGCGAGGCCGGCAATGGAAAAGGTCCCGCCGACGGGCGCATCGGCAAATCGCACGATGCCGGCGGATGAGGCTTGCGCGCGAGCAGCGCGGCGCTCACCGCTGTTGCGGCGCCCATCACTGCCAGCGCGGCGAAAACTCCCCCCGTCGGTCGCGCGTTGAGCGAGGCAGGCTGTTGGCGGCTGACCGTGCGTTGTGGTGTCATGCGGCATACCGCTCCGCATCCTGTTGCTTGAAATCGAGGCCCAGCCCCGGCCGGCTGAGGTCGGGTCTGATCGCACCGTTCTGCGCCACAGGGGCGCCGTCGAACAGCATTTGCTCGATCCGCACATGGTCATGAAACCATTCGAGGTGGCGCAGCCGGGGCACAGCGCAGGCGCAGTGCAAATGCAGCGCCGGCGCACAATGACCGGACAGATCGACATGATGGGCGTCGCACAACACGCCGGTTTGCAGGAAGCCGGTGACGCCCAGGCAGCGTGACGCATCCGCCTGCTGCACGTCCACCGCCCGGCGCGCCAGCATGTGCCGCACGTCGTCGGTGTTGAAGACATATTCGCCAGCGGCAATATCCATGCAGGACGGCGCGGCGGCCCGCACCTGCGCCAGCCCGTCCAGATCGTCAGACGAGACGGGCTCCTCGAACCACGCGACGCCGGCCTCGGCAGCGAAAATATCGGCGAGACGTAGCGCCTCCTTCACCGATAGCGCGCCGTTCGCGTCCACGAACAGGGCGGCGTCGCCGATAGCGCCTTTTGCGACGCGCACGCGCCGCGGATCGTCTTCCGGGTGGGTGCCGATCTTCATCTTCACGGCCCTGCAGCCGTCCCGCTCCACCCATCCGACGAGTTGCCGCGTTAGCTGTGCATCGTCGTAGGAAGTGAAGCCGCCGCTGCCGTAGATCGGCACTTCGTCGCGCGCGCGCCCCAGTAGATTGACGAGAGGCAGGTCGAGCAGTTTTGCCTTGAGATCCCAGAGCGCCGCGTCGACGGCGGAGATGGCTGTAGCAGCCAAGCCGGACCGGCCCATGTTGCGCACTGCGTTCACCATCAGGCGGTGACAATGAGGAATGTGGAAGACGTCTCGCCCGTGTAGCGTCTTTGCGAGTGTACCGGTCACCAACTCGGCGATCGCTCCCGCGCTATACGTGTAGCCCAGACCGCTGCAGCCGCCCGCCTCAACGGTCACGACGACAAGAGTCGTTTTCTGCCAAGTATAGGTGCCATCCGCCTCGGGTGCGTCTGTCGGCACCGTATAGGCACGAGCGGTCATGGTTCCGACCGGCGCATTCATGCCCATCGGCGCCTACCGGTTCGGCAAGATGGTGGAGATCAGCTCCTTTGCCGAGTTCTTCAGGACGCTGCCCAGCTCCGGCTCGCTCGGCATCATAGTCATGAAGTGTTCGGCGTCCTTCAACGTGATGTGCGGCGGCAGGGGCGGCACATTGGGATCGGTGTAGAACTCGAGGATCACCGGCCGGTCCGAGGCCAGCGCCTCATCCCAGCTCGCGCCGACCTTCTCGGGATCGTTGCAGAAGATGCCCTTCAGTCCGAGCAGCTCCGCATATTTGGCGTACGGGAAATCGGGAATTGATTGTGTGCTTTCCGTCTTGCCGTCGCCTAGCTGTACCCGCTCTTCCCAGGTCACCTGGCTCAGATCGCGGTTGTTCAGCACCATCAGGATGAAATGCGGGTTGGACCACTCCTTCCAGTATTTGGAAACGGTGATCATCACATTCATGCCGTTCATCTGCATCGCGCCATCGCCGATGGTCCCAATCACTACCCGTTCCGGATAGGCCATCTTTGCCGCTACCGCATAGGGCGTCGCGGCGCCCAATGACGCGAGCGAGCCCGAGAGCGAGCCCTTCATGCCCCGCCGAAACTTCAGGTCGCGCCCATACCAATTTGCGACCGATCCGCTGTCCGCGGTGACGATGCAGTTCTCGGGGAGGCGCGGCGACAGCTCCCAAAACACGCGCTGCGGATTGATCGGGTCCGCCGAATCCATCGCGCGGCTCTCCAGCACCTTCCACCACTCGTCGAGATTCTCTTTGATTGTGTGGCGCCATTGCGCGTCGGTCTTTTGCTCCAGCAGCGGCAGCAGCGCCTTCAGGGTCTCCGCGCTGTCGCCGACGAGATTGACCTCCATCGGATACCGCAGGCTCAGTTTGTCGCCCTTGATGTCGATTTGTACACCGCGCGCATGCCCCGGGTTTGGCAGGAATTCGCTGTAGGGAAATGCGGAGCCGACCATCAGCAATGTGTCGCAATCCTGCATCAGGTCCCATGAGGGCTTTGTACCAAGCAGGCCAAGGCCGCCGGTGACGAATGGCAGATCGTCGGGCACCGCGGCCTTGCCGAGCAGCGCCTTCGCCACGCCCGCCGCCAGCTTGTCCGCCACCGCGATCACTTCATCGGTCGCTTCGAGGCACCCTGCGCCGATCAGCATCGCGACCTTCTTGCCCTTGTTCAGCACCTCGGCGGCCGCCCGCAGGCCGCTGATATCCGGAACCTTGCTCTCGGCCGGAAATCCTACGCCCGTGTGCGTTGTGCCGTGCGCAAGCGGCGGATCCTCGTAGGGCATCAGTTGCAGATCGTTGGGCAGGATGATGCAGGTGACGGAACGCTTATTTTGCGCGATACGCACGGCACGGTCCACCATGTGCCGCACTTGGCCGGGCACCGTACCGATGGCGACATAGTCGCTCGCAACGTCCTTGAATAAGGAGACCAGGTCCACTTCCTGTTGGTAATGCGCGCCGAGCGCGCTCCGCGCCTGCTGCCCGACGATGGCGACCACGGGCTGGTTATCCATCTTGGCATCGTAAAGCCCGTTGAGCAGGTGGATCGCACCGGGGCCGGATGTCGCGTAGCAGAGTCCGACACCGCCGGTGAATTTTGCGTGAGCGGAGGCCATGAAGGCGGCCATTTCCTCATGCCTCACCTGGACATATTCCATGTCGGGCAGCGCTTTCTGGAGCGCGATGTCCAGGCCGCCGACGCCGTCACCAGGATAACCGTAGACCCGCTTCAGACCCCATTCCCGCAGGCGCTTCCAGACAAACTCGCTCACGTTGACCGACATCATGTTTCTCCGTGGAGTGGAACGCGCTCGAATTCTGGTCTCAAATAGAACCGAGCAGTCACGCAGTGGTTCCTGCCGCTAAGATCATTGCATCGTGCACGGTCTCGGCACGCCCCGGACTCCGGGCCGCAGTCGGAACAGCCCGCCCGCATGCGGCTCACGCGCCAGTTGTTCCGGGGTCAGCTTCTGCCTCGCGCTGGTTACCACGATCTCGTCGAGGTTGCGCCCGACGAACGCGCACATCGTCGGTTGGCCACAGGCCAGAACGAAATGCGCTCCTGGTACGCATGAGACCGTCCAGAACCTGGGGGGCTACGGTCGGCCTGGTCGGGGAACCGGGGGCGGGATGAAGTGGCAGGTCGTGATGGAGGTGACCAGGGCGGATGGGTCCGTCCGCGTTCACGAGATTGGCGGCGGCACACCCGAGTTCCCGGCATTTCCGGGGGTTGAGGCGGCCGGGCGGGGGTTGGCGCACTGGTTTTGTGGATTTTCTGCTGCCCTGCTGGGCGGGAATCACGCCACGGGACAAACTCCGGGCATTACTACGCCGCGACAGCCAGCAGCTTGGGAATCCGCACCAGGTTGTACGCCGCGGCCGTCAGGGTGAACATCCATCCGACCAGCGCCGTACCGCAGTGGCGTGTCTATCGGCGAGGAAGACGCCGCCGAACATGTTTACCATGACGATGAAGTAGCTCCCCGGATCGAGCACTTTATCTGCTGCGACCTGCCATTCGAGGTCTTTGTGCGTGCCACTGTAAAGTGTCTGTTCAAAAACAAACTGAGTCTTTTGAATCGGTTAGCGGCTGACATTAGCGCGAACGAAATGTATGGCGGTGGTCTTGTGAAAGCGCTGAGTGCCATCAAGGCCAAGGCACTCATCATGCCAAGCGAAACCGACCGCTACTTCGAGGTTGCCGACAACGCGGTCGAAGTGCCGCACCTGTTGAAGGCGGAACTCCGGCCCATTCCTTCTATATTGGGCCATGTTGCCGGCAACCCGGACGGGATTCCAGCCGATACGGCTTTCCTGGCCAAGGGGGTAGGTGATCTGCTTTTGTCGTCTGAGTTGGTATGGGACCCCGCTTTGTCGCGAGAAAGTTTCTGGTAAGCATAGCCAGTCGACCCAAGCAGGATGTCCTTCCGCTGTTCCGCCCGGTCCTCTACCAGTCTCAGGCGCTTTCAATCGCCATGCATACCACGCATGGCAAAGGAACATTATGCTGCGCTGTTCTCGATTATTCTCCCAGCCGGTAAGTTAAAAGTGCCACGGTTCGCATACGTCCCTCAACGACACTGACTACAAATTTCTCTGATTTTCTGCTCTAGGTCATCGAGAGTGAACGGCTTGGTCAGACGAGGTTGGTCTCGTAGGTTTTCAGGAAGCGCCCAATCTCCGTAACCGCTCGACAGCAAGAACGGAATGCCACGGACAAGCAGCTGGTTAGCGACGGGATAAACACGCCCGCCGCGGATACTTACGTCGAGGATGGCCGCGTCCAGCGCTTCGTCCGTTGCGAGCTGAAGGGCTGCATCGAGCCTGCCAGCCGGCCCGACAATGACGCACCCGAGCTCTTGGAGAACGTCCTCGATCATGCAGGCGATAAGCATTTCGTCCTCGACCACCAAAACACGACGACCCTCTAAGTTTTCGGTGGTCATTGAAGATCCTGCTGAATGTCGCCGGCGGCGAGCGGATGACCGATCTCATCGGTCAGCGGAATCGTAATGGCGCAACGGACGCCTGCTGCCAGGAATTCTCGGCGCACCTCGGCATCCCGCTCGTGGGTAAGGGTTCGTTCTATTAGCATCGTTCCGAATCCGCGCCGTGAGGGGCTTTGCACCACGGGGCCTCGGGTTTCGGTCCACGTGAATGATAGTGCGCGGTCACCTGAAGCGCCCCTGATCTTCCACGCCACCGTCAGCTTGCCGGAGATGATGGAAAGTGCACCGTATTTGGCCGCGTTGCCGGCAAGCTCGTGGATGGCCATTGCCAGTGCCATCCCCGCACGCCCTGTTTGAGACGGGTGTGCAACAACTCAAGGCTGCCCGAGATGCCAGCTAGCAAGTTGTTGAAGTCGTGCGCCAAGCCGCCCGTGAGCTGGCCCACCGCCTCCATCTTTTGTGCCTGATGTAACTGCTCGCGCAATTGCGCGCGCTCCTTTTCGGACTGCTTTTGCGCGCTTCTTGTGCGATCCGCAGAATTTTTCGTCCGTTTGGCCGACTTGCGGGGTGCGTCCCCATAGTTCGGTGGCGCGCGCGTTGAAGGCGACAATCACTGCTTCCGTGTCGCAAACATAAACGGCCGCGGGAAGTATCTCGATAAGACGTTCGGAAAACCACCCGAGTTGTGGCGTGTCTGGCATTATCGCTTCCCCGAAGGCTGGTCCACCTTCCTCATACCTTGGTCCTTCATTTGCTTCGTGCCGGAACGGCGCGCGATCCTCGCAATGAACGCCCGCCCCCCTCCGCATCGCTTTGTTCGAGCAGGCGCAAGGCCGCGCGAACCACCTCACTTGCCGTCTGGTAGCGGCCGGACGCAACGCGCGCAGAGATGAACCGCTCAAGTTCGGGCGTAAGGGAGACGTTCAAGCTCGTTCGCTGAATGCTCATATCGCACGGTAGCAAGCAGCCGCCAATGGCACAACGTGCCACCGGGGCGGCGACCCGCAAACTCCAGTTTCGGACCGCCTCTCGATCAGCCGCTGCTGCTTTCGCCATCCGTTGATGCGGCGTTCATCACGGATGAGTTGGCGCGCCGCGGCCTTGCGGCGCCAGATCGTAGCAAAACCGCCGCGGCCTTGGGTTGTAATTCGCTTCCGTTTTTTTGGTTACGAGAATTCGCCTTTTATCGGAAGCAAACCAGCCGGCCGCCGCGTAAGGATAAAGCTATGGACACGCTTCTGTGAGCCGCTGCGCTGGCTGTTTGTCACCTTCGAGGGCAGCGGCCTAGGCCGCCAAGCCCCTGCCGCGCCTAACTTTTGGGCGGCGGTCGTGTCGTGGATTCCATCATCTCAGCCCTAGCGTCCAACTCGTCGGCTAACGCAGTCAGCAGGGCCGCATCCGCGTCCAAGGCCATTTCACGTGCGAAGCGTCGCAGCCTGCACGCCCGCCTATGGAGATCGGTAGGGGTCTCGCTTTCGCCCGATCGCATGGCAGTCTCGCTCCCTGGCATCGCTTTATTTTCAAATTCTGCCCACAGAATTGCAAGGGGGCGACTAGCGATATCCACAATGCGTGCGTAGGCTTGCGAAGGCATCGTGGCGCGGGATAGCTGGAAGGCATTTGCGTAAGACGGCGGGGGTGGCGCTCTGCCTATTATGTATCAGCCTGTGACGGGACGCAGGGACTGCCGGGGTGGATCCGATCTGGCCACGCTGTACCGGCGTCTGGCGCCGCTTGGCTGAGGCGATGGGGAGGGGTGGTCGGGACGCCGGTTGCCCTGACCACTTATCCGCTTTGACCTCTGGGAGCTAACCGGCGCCGACCGTGCCGGCGGCTGGCTGTTTGTCGGCGGCTGCGGCCCCAGGACGACCTGTAGATATCTCGGGCCTGCCGTGGCGGTGGACGGTAATCCCGTAGAAGGATAGGGCGCGGGCAATCTGCTCCCTGTCGCCGCCGCAGCAAGGGCGGCGCGACGGTTGGTTTGATTGCAACGTGCGTGCAGGAATGACCGCGCTATCCTCCGCCGCATGCCAGACGACAATCCGTTTTCCGCCAGGTCAGCGGAACAGCTTCGACAGACCGCGCAACGTCACCGCACAGAGGCAAAGCAGCAATCCGCCATGGAGGCGGCCATATCGCTGCGGCTGGCGGAACAATACGAAGCCTTGGCGGACCTGAAGGACGGCGCCGGGGTCTCCGCGATCGTGGCTTCGTCTGGCGTGTTGATCGATCGTTGAGCCTGTGGCACTACGGCTGGGCTTGCTCGCGACGGGATGGCACACCCGCGCGGGCGGCTGGGCGGGGCGTATTCCGAGGGGGAGTGCGCCCTGCTTGGTATTGGGTGCGTGACCTCAGCGCAAAGAGAGGGGCGCCCCATCGTGCCTACGCAGCATGTGTGGTTGCAACTGTCGGCATACTTTACAACCTACCCCCACCGCGTGTGGCACGACGCTAACCGATTCAAATGACCCAATCTGTTCCCCGGCGGACACTGAGCCGAATAAATAGGTGATATTCCGACGGACGATTTGATATCGTGACATATTACATTGGGCAAAAGAGGCGCATTATCGCCAACGAATTCGCCCCGCGAGCCCGCGGCCCCTCCGCACCGAACTTGAGAGCCGTGAATGCAAGGCGAGGCGTTCGGCGCGCCCATTACGCCGAACGAACCTCGCCTCTGGGGGAAATCCGATGCCGAACGCACCGTCACGCCGTACAGCATGGCTGATCGTCGCATTGCTGTTCGGCTTCATGCTGATCAACTTCGCCGACAAGATCGCCGTCGGCTTGGCCGGTGTGCCCATCATGCACGAACTTGGCCTGACCCCGCAGCAGTTCGGCCTTGTTGGGTCGAGTTTCTTTTTCTTCTTCTCGATATCGGCAATCCCCGTTGGCTATCTGGCTAATCGTATCCAGACCCGTTGGTTGCTTCTGGGGATGGCGATCGTGTGGTCGCTGGTTCAGTTTCCGATGTTGGGAGGCGTCACACTGCCCCTGCTCATTGCGTGCCGGACGGTGCTCGGTGCGGGCGAGGGTCCTGCTTATCCAGTCGCCTTGCACGCGGTCTACAAATGGTTTCCGAATGAGAAGCGCACACTGCCGACCTCCATTATCGGGCAGGGCGCCGCAGCCGGCGTGATCTTGGCTGTCCCGGTGCTCAGCTGGCTCATCGAACGCTATTCTTGGCACACGGCATTTTTCGCTCTGGGGTTCGCTGGTCTTCTCTGGGCGGTCCTCTGGGCATTGCTTGGCAGAGAGGGGCCGGTCGCAGAAGCATCGGCGATGCAGGGCGCCACGGATATAACCCATGTTCCCTACATCCATCTGATCTTTAACCGCACAACATTGGCCACATGGCTAACAGGTTTTGGGGCCTTTTGGGGACAGGCGCTGCTCCTTGCCTGGTTCACACCCTATCTTATTCAGGGTCTGGGGTTTCCGCAGTCCGCAGCCGCCCTGATCACTATCCTGCCATGGGTGGTCAGTCCGGTTGTCTCGATTAGCTCCGCGTTGTTGTCCGAACGACTGGTCGCGCGTGGTGTTTCGACGGACGTTGCGCGGGGAGTGTTCGCTGGAGCGTGCGTGACGATTGGCGGACTGGCGTTGATCGCGCTGCCGTTCGTTCCGAGCGCCGCCTTCAAGATCGCCCTGATCGTTGTCGGCTTTGTACTACCGGCGGTGATCTACGTGATGGCGCACGCGATGATCAGTGAATATACGCCCGTTGCTCAACGCGGAGTGATGATAGGGCTGAGCAATGCAATCGCTACGTCAGCAGGCATTGTGGCGCCCTGGCTGATGGGCAGCGTCATTCAAAGGGCGGCCACCGCGGCGAATGGATACGATCGTGGCTACCTGATTGGTGGCATTGTTTGTAGCTTGGCTGGCCTGGTCGGAGCCTTACTCTGTCGACCAGAGACCGAATGCCAGCGTCTTGCCGGCACCAGCCAGGCCGACTTGATAGCGCTGTACTAACAGAACAGTCAACTGAAAGTGCGCATGTTCTAACGCACCAGCCAGGCCCGATCCGTTCGTGACGGTGACCACGCTGGTGCATGAATGGTTCGAGGCCGAGCCATGGCGAACGTCACGCGAATTGCCAGCGCCGCGCCCAAGATGTCGAAGCGATGCCCGGCGATCGCCTTTCGCGCGCTTCGAGCGTGCCGCATCGCTCGTGACGCTACTCTGCTCTTGGTGCGCCCGATACGGCGCACGCGGGCGGAAACGCGCGAACAGCCGAGTGTCGCTACAAACAGGTGCAGCTTCACCGGGTTCGCCGCCGATCGACGCTCGCATCTCGCCAAGTCAATCTGCAACTGCCGACTCGAACCGCAGCGTCACGTCTGAGATGCGGGTAGCAGCGCGCGCGTGCCAGCCCGAACTCGCACCGCCACGGGCAGACCGACGCGGATTGCAATCTTGATCCGTGCCCACGCTCACGCCCAGTTCCGACTGTGGTTTCTCTCGCGCCGCGGCGGACTGCGCTGGCGGACACCGATGCGGCCACGCCACCTGCGGCACGATCCGGCTGAAGGGGTTGCAGATCGGCGCGCTGGTGCCGCGAAGCGGGCGCCGGAATCAATATCGCGACGCAGCGCGCCTGCCTGGTGCAGTCGGTGTTTGCAGAGCCTGGGCCATCCATGGCTGTCACATCCAGGAACTGTTGCGTGGGAAAATCCCACGTGCTGAAGAGGCTGAAGAGGGGAATTGGCCGATACATCCTGTTGCAGGACTCGACCAGGGTTGGTCTGCTCGACACGCTGCGGGAACACCCGAAAGCGACGGTCCTGTCGGACGACAACGACGGCATGTGGACGGACATCCCAACCCTGAACGTGTTGAAGGCGGCGCTCGCTGAGCGGAATGCCCGTGTCCTGCATGTCAACCGCGCCAGTCTGCGGGCGGGATCCCACGACATCATCTTCTCCGGCCGTATTGCATCTGCTTCGAACCACGAGCCGGCAAATCTCTCAGCCAGGTATTCACCGCATTTTCAGGCCATTGCGTCGCGCTCTACCGTGATCCAGCTCACACGAAACCCGTTGGACCTGCTTGAGTTCATCGACTGGCGAGTTTGCGAGGACAATCATTTTCGGAGTGATCAGTTCTTCAAGGACACCGGGATCACGTCCCTGGGGCTAGCAGCCGCGCAAGATGTGCTGGACTTTGTCCATCATTACGCCTGGCGATTCCAAAGCATAGACCTGCGCCAACTCAATAGCATCGCAGTAGAGCGCAAGCGACACCCCGAGGGGTGGGCTGACCGGTGCATCGCTTTGCACGTTGAGCAACCGGTGGGCGTCGTCGCGGGTCGTCCACCGCCGTCACCATTGGTTCAGCGCTGGACGGAGCGGCGGAACTCCGCGGTGCAGGCGCGGGCGAGCATGCCTTCGGGTTCGGCTTACGGGTCGCAGTCAGGTACAGGGCGGCGCGGACGCTGCCCAGAAGGCAGAGCCGTTGACCGACACGCGGCCGATCGGAGAACCGTCTGATTGCGCGGTTGGGCTAACGACACTCGCCGCGCCTCGGTCCACAGGGGATGACACCGATGTGAACGGCGACCAGGTTTTTCCGACTGACGTCCGCGACGAATTGCCGTCAGGGATGTCAGAGGCAAGTTCTGGGCAGGATGCAGCCGTTGGAAGAGGTGAGCCACTACGGGCATCTGCTGCGGAGGCAGCCAAGCTGGCAGCAACCGACCTGCCTGCCACGTCGGTGCTGGCTGCCTCGTCGCTGCGGTCGCCTGAGCAGGAACAAGAACCGCGACAGCGGCCTGGCCAGACGGAGCCACCACAATTAGATGGTCACGTTTCGGCGGGCTCCGCCAGTTTCAGTGCACGTCACGAATCAGGGCACCATTTATAGATGGCATCACCGCGGACTTCTGGTGCTGCGGGATTGCGATGGTGCGCTGATGCCGATTTTGCATCAGGGTTCAAGGCACCAGCCTGGCCTGTCCGTGCGCCAACCACTTCCGTGCCGTGTACCAACGAATGTCGGTGGCCCGCTTACAGTGATGTGCCTCCGCACCTGTCTATATTCATGGCTTCCAGGGATCGGCGTGACGGGTTCCGTGACCAGCGCGCGGGACCGGCAGTGATTCGCGACGAATAATAAGTACACCGCGCGGATGTTCTGCCGAGTTGCGCGACCACCGGGTTATGCGCGCGTCATCCGCGGAGTCAGCGCGGGAATTTTTTTGATTCCCGCGGGTCGATTTTGCTTGCCCGCGCTTCGATCGTGCCCAATGCTTTTGGCGCGATCACAGGGAGACACGCGATGGCGGACAATGTGCCGCCGCTGCTTCAGGTGCGCGCAGGCGCTGGAGTTTGGCCTGCGAATAGCAGGCCAAGCAGCGGCGTGAGGCTCAGTCAGAGGCCCGGAAGACGTAGTCCACGTCTTGCGGTGCGGCGACGCCGTACGACTGGGTAGCACCGCTTCTGACAATTGGACAGGACCACAACATTGGAGCCGATCCAATGCAAGACGACGTGCGCGCAACATCCGAAACGTGCAGGACGGTCGTGCTGAGCCACCACACCACCAAGACGGGCACTGGCCACGCTGGTCCGCAGCCGGTCCTCGATTTATGCGAGGTGGTGCGGTCCGTTGAGGTTGGTGATGCCGAGACGAGCGCCGCGGACGCAGCGTTGCGAATGGGGAACATGCGCCAAATGGCGCTCGGTAACGATACGGAATATGATGCGCTGATTGCGTCGGCGGTTCGTCGCGCAGCACGCCTGCAACAACTGGAGAAGGACCGACGCGACACCGACAAGCTGATTTTGGAAGTAGCATTCAGTTTGGCGCTTGACATCAAGGCCATAATGGACCGAGACGGCATAGGAGCTGCCGAAGCGGGCCGGCGGATAGGCTATGACGTCCGGGGCGCCCAGCGATTGCGGAAATTAGCCGACCATGTCGCCGACTATCGTGCAGAAATCGCGGCCAGCGAACACCACGAGAATTTCCAGTATCCGGGATGGCGATCCCTCGTCCCCGAACAGCCCAGGTCACCGGATGATCCGGTGGAAACTCGCAAGCTGGAGATCTCGCGGCAGATCGCGGCCGAGTTTATGAGGGGACGCAAAGCCGACCAACGCAAGCTCACCGAGCTTGAGTGTGAACTCGAGCGCCTTCGAAAGCGGGATGTCACACCTTCCATCGAGCCGATCGATGACGCGAGCATGCTGCGCAAGCTGAAAGGAGAAATAGCGGAAAAATGCGGCATCATCAGTGACTCGCGAGTCCAGAGTTCTGGCCCAATCCCGGGTCAGGACGCGAGCCGGAACGCCTGCATCTGATTGCTGTCCTGTCGCTCGATGACGAATTTCGCGAAGCTGTTGCCCGGGGCGGAATTCAGGAGAAATTCCGGCATGGTCTGGCGCAGCGCATTGGCCACCACCAGCTCGGAGGGCGGGATGCCGGGCCGGATGGTGCGCAGCCAGGAGCCGAAGGAGGCCCAGACGCGCTGCGGGAAGGCTGTGGCCAGGTACTGAAGCAGTCCCTGGCAGACCACGGCCGCCTGGATGAAGACATGGTAGGCGTGCAGCTTGCGCCTGACGGCGTCGCGGTATTCGGACGACGCGCGATGGAGATGCTGGTTGCCGCCCCGGCGGCGCAGCGGCTTCATGTCGGACATCCAGAAGTGGTAGCTGAACGAACCGATCAGCCGCACCGCCTGCTTGAACGTGTGTTCGATTTTGAAGCGCAGGCCGTAGAGGCGAATGATCTCGATAGCAGGCACCTCGTGCGGGATGGATCACGGCGACGAAGCGCACCAGCCGGCCGGCGGGACGCCACAGCAGGTCGCGGACCCGATACTGGATGATCACCTTGTTCTCGCCGTAGACGGGGCTTGGGGCTCGTTGGAAGTGCCTGGGGGCTTGCAACAGGGAGCTGAGCTTGATCTTCCTGCCATAGACCCGGGCCCTTGCGCGGTCCGCGCTGCTGGTAAGCGGTATAGGCGACGGCGTTGGACTTCATCCGGGTGAGCATGTGGTTGTTCTGCTCGAGCAGGCCGGCGACGATCTTGTGGGCGGCATAGTAGGCGTCGGCGACGAAGTAGAAGGGTTGTTCGACGGCGGCGATGCCGAGGAGTGCGAGCATTTTGTCGAGCAGGGTGCGGCGGTCGCGATTGGACCACACCAGTCCCTCATGGATGCGCACGGCGAGCGGCACGGCGAAGAAGCTGGAGGCGGCCTGAACGAGCAGGCTTACCGCCTGCAGCGAGTGGCCCATAATGTACTCGGGCTTGGTGTTTGATCCGGACGGCTGATGCAGCAGCTTGACCGCCGGCATCTTGCGGCCGCACTTGGGGACCTTGATGCCGTCGCCGACCAGGACGCACTTGCCGTTGACGCGCAGCGGCTGGGGGAACAGCCGCAGCACCACCTGGGTCCACAGCGCGGTGAGCCGGTCGAGTTTCACGGCGGAACTGTGGAAGCAATCGATGAGGGTATTGTAGCAACGAGCATCGAGGTTCAGTGCGCGCACGATGCTGGTCACGCCCAGCATGTCCGTGCGCACGGTGAAGCCTGCCACGGCGGTGGCGAACCAGAGGAAGGTTTGCAGGCGGGAAAACGCCGGGCGCAGCCGCCAGATCGCGTTCCACCAGTTTGTCCACAGTGACATCGGGCTGGCTCGTTGTTGTTTCTGATGAACGATGTTCGTTACCTCGACAATCACCGTAACGCCTGTTAAATCCCTCGTGATCAACCATGACTCTATCGTGAGCTGTCGCGATAGCAGCGGTCAGCGGTGCTATCCTCATCCAATGGGCAAGCGGCGCGCGAAACACCCGTTCGAGGACAACCCCTTCATCGACGGCTTTCTCGAATGGATGGACGCACCGGAGGGACAACAGTCGATCGAGGCGCTCGATCTGGTGTTCGGCGCACTGGAACATGCCGGCGTCGACGCCAGGCAGCGCAAGATCGTCTGGGCCGACGGGAAACGGCTATCGATCGAGCAGTCGGTGGAGCGCATCCACGCTGAGCATCCGGGCGTGCCTCGCCACCTGATCGAAACTCACGTGCTGGGTTGGCTCGAAAACTGTGCGCCAGAATCCCACTCCGAGAGCCAGCTCGAGGAACTCGACCGGCTCATCGGACCCTGGCTCGACGACTATGAGCGCACGTCACGAACCGCCAGAGAGTAGCCGAGAACTCGGCACTCTCGAGATAATTACACAGAACGACCAAACCGCCAACGAGCACGTAATCAGCTTCGTTCAACATAGGCCAACCGGCGAGATCAGTAGCCGCGGCCCTATCGGCAATCGCCCTCAAATGTTGTCCGCGTGGGGCATCGACGTTTTTCGGTAACACGGGAATTCTTCCATCTGTCCATAGGACGCCATAAAGCAACCTTGGGGCGGCGGATAGACGCGAACAGACCGGCGCTGTCCACCCCCCAGCGCCCACCTCAATTAGCAGGTGATAATCCGGTTTATCGGCGGCGGGCGACCGGAACGCAGCGGGCACGGCAGCAAGACTTCTGCACCAGCTTAGGGGTAGCTGGAGCGGAGCCGCTCCGCTCGAAAGTCAAGCAGCGCCGTTCCTACTGCGCGACGGCAGTGCTCTCGGAAGCCATCGGTCAGGCCAATCCGACGGCGAGTGCCTTGGTGGCGATCGGTTCGCTACGAATGAGGACACTATAGGCCACGGCCGAACAGAGGCCGATCGCACCGGCGACCAGCAGCGCTGGGGTGAATGATCCGGTGGCCTGCACCATGAAGCCGGTGACCATTGGCGCCAGCGCGCCGCCGATGAAGCCGCCGAAATCCATGATCGCCCCCAGCGAGGCCGCGTAGTTCGGCGGCGCACAGGCCGTGGCGAGTGACCACGACGTGCCCGAGGAACTCTGGCCGAAGAAGATCGCCGCCGAAATCGACGCAACGGCGATGAAGTTGCTGTCCGTCTCCGCCGCCACGAAGGTGGCGCACGCCATGATCACCAAACCGATCACGGTAAGGATCTTGCGGCTGGCAATCGCCGTCATGCCGCGCGCGGTCAGCCGGTCGGCGAGGTATCCGCCCAGGATGCTGCCGACCAGTCCGAACAGGAACGGCACCGAGGCGACAAATCCGGTCTTCGCGATGCTCATGTGGCGCTGCTGTTCCAGGTAGCCCGGCAGCCACGCGGCGAACAGCCAGCCGATATAGACGTTGCCGAAGAAGCCGAGGACCAGCCCCCAGGTACTCTGGAAGCTGAACAGCTTGCCCCAGGCGGTGGCATGCACCGGGTGCGCCTCGGGAACCACGCCCTCGTGATACAGATAGTGCCGATCCATCTCGGTGAGCGTTTCGCTATCGAGATCCCGATACACAGCGTACCAGATGCCGGCGAGGATGAAGCCGAGCACCGCCATCAGAACGAACATCCAGCGCCAGCCGAATACCAGCATGATAGGGGTCAGCAGGATTGGAGCGATGGCGTTGCCGAGTGGAGGCGCGCCATTCCAAATTCCGACGCCGAGGGCTTGGTCGCTTTCGTGGTACCAGTCGTTGACGACACGGGCCGCGGTTGGAAACATCGGCGCTTCGCCGACGCCCAGCAAGGCCCGGACCAGCAGGAATTGTCCGTAGCTGACGATGAAGCCCGCGGCTCCCTGAGCGATCGACCAGACGATCATCGAAATCGTCAATACCCGTCGCGGCTTGAGGCGATCGACGAGGCCGCCCGCCAACAGAAGGGTAAAAGCGTAGGGCCACAGAAACGCCGACAGCAGCACGCCCATTTCCGCGACCGACAAGCCAAGTTCGTTTCTAATAAGGGGGTTTGCGACCGAAAGTGTGCCACGATCCATGTAGTTTACGACGCAAATGATGAATATGAGCGACAAACTGATCGTTTGAACTCTTTTCACACGTAGGTTACACGCGACCCTGGCCCCGCCTGACACGGCAACCTCCCTGCTCGTCTGTTTGTCATTGGGCTTCGCCGATGTGGCGGCGAGGCGGATGGCAGCGTTGGCTTATCTTATCGGCAGCAGCAATCCGGCGCGACGCCTAGCCCATCTTATTCACCGTATAAAGCAGCCGCAATAACGTTTTGATACGAAAACCAATGTGCCCGCACCGCACCGCCGGCTGGCCGGACCGCATTTCAAACCGTATCTGCGAGGCGTTGGGGGTTGATCGGGGCTCTACCGGGGACTTGCCCCACCGCTCACGTTGGGCGCGGGATCAGCGCACCAACCAATTCGCGGAACAGCGCCGCGTCCGGACAATTGGCGGCGAACGCCAGCCTGATCCGGGTCGCAGTCTCCTTGATCCGCACGGCAATCTTCAGCAACCGCAACCGAATGGTGGAGAACTCGCCAATCGCCAGCGGTTGCATCACAGGGATCGCATCGCGCAGCGTCCGCATCAGCCAATAGGCAGCCGTGTGCAGGATAAGTCGCATCTGATTGGCTAGCGGCGAGCGGCAACTGGTCCGGTCGGACGCCAATTGGCTCTTGTGCCGCTGGATCAGGTTCTCGGCCTGACCGCGTGCGCAGTACAGGCTGTCATACAGCCACGCTGCGGTACCGTATGTGATGTTGGTGACGACATAGCGCGCGTCGAGTCCTTTCCGCGTCGCCTCGATCCGCGCCACGACCCGGCGGGGATGCGACCAGGTTTTGGCGGCATAACGCGTCTCCCACATGCCAGTTTGAAGGCCGGATCCTTGCGCAGATCGTCCAGATCGTCGGCATCCGGATAGCCGCACGCAATGGCAAAGATGCGAGCGCGCAGAATGTCTGCCATGGTGTGCGTGATCCGGTCGGGATCGCGATGGTCAGGGATGATCGCGGCCAATGGATCGATCAGGCCAAGCCGCTTGTCGGCACCGGCCAGCAGTAGAACACCGCCGTCGGAACTGATCCGACCGCCGTCGAACGCTGCGGTGACCTTCTTCTGACAGATGCTTGGCAAGGAGAAGGGCAGAAGCGTATCGTCGTCATTGGCGGGCATGGCAGATTCTGTCCGGACGTTGAGACTGGCGTCAGCACCCAATCTCTACGCGATTCCAGGCGGTTGTACCATGCCCGTCAGCGAATCCCTGCCATGCGGTGAATAAGATGGGCTAGTCACGGACTCAGCCGTCCGTATCCGGGCCTGCCAAGAACACGAGCCGTTGTCTCCAGGGCAATCGGGTGAAGGAGTACGTGACAAACGGCTGAAGTGCTGAATCTATGCCTGTCCTCGATACGCTTGATGGGGGACAGCCATGGACGAGACGAGACAGGACGACGGCGAGATTTTCGAGGCCGTAGGGTTCCTGAATCATTTCAGTGACCTGACGGATGGCCGGCAGGCTGGAAAGGTGGTCTACCCGCTCGACGAGGTGCTGCTTCTGGCCCTGCTGGCCGTGCTCGCGGGGGCCGAGACCTTCACCGACATCGCCCGCTTCGGCGAGAAAAAGCTGCTCCTGCTGCGGCGCTTCCGCCCGTTCAAGGACGGTACGCCGCCGCACGACCGGGTCGGCGAGATCTTCGCAGCCCTGGACGCCGACCAGTTCCAGCGCTGTTTCGTCGCCTGGGTGGCCGCGGTGACCGGCATTCCGGCCGGTGTCATCGCGATCGACGGCAAGACCGTCCGCCGGTCCGGCGGCAAGAAGGACGGCAAGACGCCGATCCACATGGTCTCGGCCTTCGCCGCCCGCCAGCGGCTCGTGCTTGGCCAGGTCAAGGTGGCGGAAAAGTCCAACGAGATCATCGCGATCCCCAAGCTGCTGACCATGCTCGCCATTGAGGGTGCGATCGTGACCATTGACGCCATGGGGTGCCAGCGGGACATCGCCAAGGCGATCCTCGACAAGAAAGCCGACTACGTCCTGGCCCTGAAGGGCAACCAGGGGTCGCTGCGCGAGGATGTCGAGGTTTTCGTCGCCGAACAGAAGGCCAAGGGCTTCGCCGATACAGAGGCCACAAGGGACACCACCATCGACGGCGACCACGGCCGGATCGAAACCCGGACCACGACCGTGATCCACGATGTCGGGTGGCTCCAGGACCGTCACAACTGGCCGGGGCTGAAGGCTGTCGTCGTGGTCGACAGCAGCCGCGAGATTAACGGAAAAACTGAGCATGAGACCCGGCTTTATCTCACGTCACTGATCATGGTGGCGGCCCTTCTCGGCCCTGTCGTGCGCAGCCATTGGGCGATCGAAAATAGCCTCCATTGGGTCATGGACATGATGTTCCGCGATGACGAATGCCTCGTGCGCACCGATCACGCACCGGCAAACTTCACGACGATCAAACACATCGCGCACAACCTGCTGCGCACCGCCACCGGCAAGGACTCGATGCGCCTGCGCCGCAAGGTGGCCGCCTGGGACGATGACTTCCTCGCAGGTCTAATCACGCGGTAAATTATTCACCCGATTCCCCTGCCGTTGTCTCTGCTCGACCGGGTGGAAGCGCAGTCTGCCCCCTGTATCTGTCGTGAATGGCCTGATAGGCATCGATGCCCCGCCGCTTAGCGGTGCCGACGACGGAACGGACAGCGGCGAACAGGTTGGCCCCCAGTCGAAGCGGAAGCCGCCGGTGACCTTGCGGTACGTCGCGGTTGGACGCAGTTCGCATTCACCGGGCGTAGTTGTCTGCCGTCGCGCTGAGTGGGCGCCAGCACAGCTTCCGGTGTCCGGAAAGGCTAACCTTCTCGGACACTACCCAACTTCTGGGAGTCACCACACGATTTGTTCAAAATCGTGTGGTGACCCCTCAAGCGGTGCCCGAGACAGGCAAGGCGCGATTTTACATAAAGCGCCGACACACATGTAGCCGCGCGACAACACGACGGTTCGTGGCCGTCGTAAAGCGTCAGTCCCGGCACCGCCTCCCTGCGCTTCCACCCTGGTGCCGCGGGGTCTTCCGTCCTGAGCGGCATCAGGCTGGCAGCTTGCCGTCGCGATCAGGAGGCTTGGGCTATACGGACGGCTGCGAGCCTGCACAGCCGGAGTCGCGCCTTGGCCACCAGTGTCACCATGACCCTCCGCAAGACGAAGCCACTCCGGTGAGCGTGTCGCAATTCGGCCTGCCGCTCGATGGACCTGATCCGCCCGCCGCCGCCCCACGCCCGCACAGCCCGGCGCGCGCGACGCCGGCTCGGCCAATTCATGTGTCGGCCTTCCCGCGCGCGGGCGATGATTTCTATGCGACGCCGTCCTGGGTGACCGAGGCGCTGCTCCGGCACATTCGCTTTCGCAGCCAGATATGGGAGCCGTGCTGCGGCGACGGCGCCATATCCGCCGTCCTCGGCCGGCACGGCTACACGGTGGTCTCGACCGATATCGCCGACCGCGGGTTCGGCACCCCGGGCGTCGATTTCCATGCCTGCCGCACGGTGCCGGAGGGCTGCCGAAGCTTGGTGACCAATCCACCGTACGGCGATTCCGGCCTGCATGCAGGGCAATCGCGGTCATCCACGGCAATGCTGAATTTTCTGCGCCATGCGCTGATGCTCACCGCCTCCGTGCAGGGCCAGCTGGCACTGCTGGTGCGGCTGCAGTGGATCGCCGGGCAGCGGGCGGCCGAGGTGATGTCAACCGCTCCATTTGCCGCCGTTGTCGTGCTGACACGGCGAATCCTCTGGTTCGATCGGGGCGAAGATACCAAGCCAGCGCAACATCACCACGCCTGGGTGGTCTTCGACCATGCCCACCCCGCAGGTCGGCCGCCAGCAATGTTGTACGCCGGAGAGGTGTAGCGGGTCGCACTTGTCCACGGGTGTTCCGAGCGGGTTGTCGTGCACCTGCCAGACCACACACGGGCGCTTTCCGCAGCCATTGGCGCGGGCAACGGAAACGCGGCGATTCCCGACATCCGGCTATCCCTGGCGCGCGGAAGCGATCCCGGGCAATTCTGGTGGGTTTCCGTGACTGGCACGCCCCGCCGTTCTCATTCGCTCCGCCTCGGCCCAGGACAGCGTTTCGTGCCGATTCTCATTCTGTTCCTGGTCGGCTAGGACGCGGCCATGCCGCGTCGCGCCGCCGCCCGCACAAGGCCGCAACAGAACGTCCTGCCCTGGCCGGGCAGCGACGAGGTCTGCCCGCGCTGCCACGGCCTGCGGCAGATCTATCACCGGGCGACGCCGAACGGCGTCGAGATCCTCGGCGGCAAGCGCATGCCATGCCCGGTCTGCCAGGGTGTCGGCACCGTCCGCACGCCGCGTCAGCCCGGGACCGGTTCGGCGCCGGCGGCGAGCGGCGCCGCGGCGGCCATCGGCCGCACATGGATCGGCGTGAAGTCTCCCAGCTGAGCCAGGGCGACATCGCCCTGCCGCGTCAGCTCCAGGCCGGCGAGCAAGGTGCTCGCCCAGGCGGAGCGCCCCCGGCCCCGGCACCGCCGGGGGTGGGCGGGCGCGCGGCACCGATGTTGACCTAAGTATACCTTTTGCCGGAAACCGGCGCGCGCCGGTTTGCCGCAACGACGCAGTCAGGCACGCGGCTTTCCGTCGCACCGCCGCGCGCCAGGGCAAACGCCGGGAAATGCGCCCGCACAGGACGGATACGCAACAAACGCCGGGGAGTTCAGCCCGCCGCCGGCACGAGGGCGCAAAATGCCTGATCGCCTTGAAGCCGGCGCCAAACCGCGCGGACACGGCCGGCCAGAAGATCGCTGTGGGCTTGCCGGGCTGGTGGCAGCGCATGCCAGCCGGACGGAGGCGTCCAGGCTCATCGCGCGGTCGCGTCGCTGGCGGATCGCGGCCTCCAGGACAGGCACGGGGTGGTCGCGCAGAGCCTTCCAGGGTTTGTTCGTCGTCGGGCAGCCGCTTGTGGGGCAGGCTGGTGAGACAGAACCCCGGGTGGGCTGTGCCTGCTTCATCAGAATGCGGTTTGCTCTGAATGGGCGACCATCCGACGTTAGAGACAGGAGCGAAACCGCCGGGGCTGTTCATCAGCTACTCTCCCGATTCGCGCGGAGGCGCTGCATGCGCGGCTGGTGGCAGACCGGGAAACAGATAGCGCGCCATGATGGCAGCAATTGTGCCAAGCTGGATGGTGGTGGCGCCGAGCAATCCCAGAATCACCTGCCGGTCGATGATGCGATCGGGCGGAGAGATCAGCTTTGCACTCAAGTCGTGCTGATCGAGCCACGCCAGCCCTCCTATGACGATCAGCGTCACCGCATTCGCCACAATGAAGGTCCATACTACTCTGACAGCCATCCATCGCCGCAGGCTGGCATCCTGTACGGCGATCTGATCGGAGACAGACAGCCTGACGCGATTGGCTTCGCTGTCGAGGCTGACAACAACCGTCCCGGCTGCGGAAATCGGACCGATAGTTGCGTTTCCCCGTGCTTCGACAGACGGTGGCTCATCCCGCAAGTGAGACCCTCACCGCCGGCTTTCCCTCACCCGGTTCGATGGTGATTGTGTGACTGCTGTCAGCGTATTGGCTGGCCACATTTGCGAGGGCTAGTGCCTTGCGGATCACTGCGGCGTTGGTCTTGACACCGAACGTCTCGCGGAGGTGCGCGATCAAATCAGCCGTGCGCTCATCCACCTCGAACGTCGTCACTGCCACGGATCGTCTCCCGGTAATCCATACGAAAATCATATAATCCTTGTTGCCCTTTGGGCAATGCCGGTGGCTCGAATCATTCTTCCGCCAAGCTGCGCGCAGCCGTGCCAGGGGGGCCGAGGGGCCGGCAGGCGGCGTCGGCCTGGCCCGCCGGCATCACGGGACAGGTTGGCTGATCCGGGCGAGCATCCATAGCGCCGGCATGCCGATCGCCAGCACCACCGCGGTCGCGGCTGCCACCATCCAATGCAGCCGCACCAGGCGGCGCTCCGCACCCCTGGGCGGCGAGTGTCAGACCGTCATCATGCAATCATGCACCCCACCACGCAGCCCTGAGCCGCGCCAGGCGGCCAAGGGACCGGCGCCAGCATCGGCCTGTCGGAGTTGCTGGGCCTCAGCCCAGAACCCCAAATTTCTGGCGACCCAATATCTCGTGGTGCCGGCCGCCCGCCCGTGGCCTGGCAGCACGTCCATTTCCTCGGGCGCTACCTGTTCCGCGGCAACCGGCAGCCAATCGACCTCGCGGCGCTCCTCGCCGGATACCGACCTACCGAGCAATTTCGGAAATCTGGCCATTGCACCCATGGTGCCCCCTGACTGCCGCTACGTGGGGCCCCCGACCGTCCGGCCATCCCAGAGCCCCCTGCGCTGCTGCGGCCTCGGCTGGCGACGGCAGGGGCAAGGAAGATTGAATCAGTACATCACGGCTTGCCCGGACTTTCTGTCCGCCGCAGCGGGCACGCGGCAATACCGGCGGCGCGGCGAGCGTCGGCACCAGCTCATAGGCGTTCGACGTCTGCTCGGCCCGCCATCCAACGCGCACCAGGCGCGTCTGCCAGCGCAGCAGCCCCAGACCCCGCATGGCGGCCGTGGCGCGGCGCACGGTGCGGTCACAGCAGCCCCGCATCCTCGGCCAGAACGCACGAAACGCGCGGATTTGACGGATGAGACCGTCCAGAACCTGGGGGCGATTACGCCGCGCGCCGAAACTGATGCTGACGCCAACGTCCGGCTGCGGCATGCTCCGGGTGAAGAGGTCCCCACGGCCGGTTCGACCAGCGGTCTATGGATCGACCTGGTGGCACTGGACCGGGAGGGCGGGATGAAGTGGCGGGTCATGGTCGAACTGGGCGGGGTCGAGGGAACCGTACAGTTGTACGAGGTCAGCGCCGGCGGGTCTGCGACGAGCGAATACTCGGCGGAAACCTTGGGGCTGTCAGTTGCGGAAGGGAAAGTGACCCTGGCCGGGCTGCAACGCTGCCTGGTCCAGGCACAGGCAGAGGAGCATTGCCGCAGCCGCCGTCGCTGTGATCATTGTGGTGCACAACGCCCGCTCAAGGACTTCCGGCACAGGCGGCTGACGTCTTTGTTTGGTGTCGTGGAGGTTTGTGCTCCCCGTTTCGGTCCCTGCCGGTGTGGCGTGGCGTCGCGCCGGACCATCACGCCGGTCGCGGAAATCATGCCCGACCGTTGTACGCCGGAGTATGAACGCACGCTCGCCAAGATGGGCAGCTTGCTGCCATACCGCCGCGCCGGCGCGCTGCTCGATGAGTTCTTCCCGCTCGGCGACGCTCCGGAGGTAGAGACGATCCGCCAGCGGACACTGCAAGTCGGCGCCAGGCTCGAGAGAGAAGCGGTGAGGCCGCCAACCTCCGCTGCACCGGCCGAAGCTCGGTCGATCGCGCTCGCCATCGATGGCGGGCATGTGAAAGCGGTTCGCGGCTACCAGGGGCGGTCCTTCGAGGTTTTCGTCGCTCAGGTCAGCAACGACGACGGCAAGCAGATAGCATTCAGCAGCATGCCGGCCGAGGCTGATCGCCAGGCACAGCAGTTGCGCGGCGTGCTGCGTGACCTTGGCGCAACATCGCGCACGCCGGTCACTATCCTGAGCGACGGCGCCGACGGCCCGCGGTCCCTGGGAGAGGCGGGGAGCGTCGGCCCAACCCATCACGGGGGGGTAAGCCCAAACCGCCGAAATTTCCGTCACGGCCAAATCCAACCCCGCTACGATCGCATCCAGGTCGATGGTCTGTGCCCTGCCGCGAAAGGTGTAGTGTCCGTTCAGATGGATATGGCGCCACGCCGCGGGCGAGATCCGCTTGATTGTGGCGAGGCCTTTCAGGTTCGGGGGGGCCGCGTGCTTGGCCAGCAGGCGCGACAGGATGGCAGAGTTGTAATAGATGATCGCGTTCGCGATCAGCCTGGCGCATTGATTGCTGATCTCGATCTCGATGTCGGTCCTGCCGGTGAGTTCCTTCTTGCCGCCGACCTGGGCGATGGCCGAGCGCAGTTGATGGTAGGACTCGAGCCGGTTCTGCGAGCGCTGGACATCGCGTTGCAATTGTGGATTGCGGAGATAGCGCAAGGTGTAGATGCTGCGGACCAGCTTGTCGAACTCGAAGATGGCACGTCGCGTCGGGTTTGGCTGGGTATAGGTGCACAGCTTCCTGATCAGGGTACCCTGTGTCATCTCCTTGAGGCCAAGCGTTGCTACGATCTGATCGATGTTGGCTTTCTCATCCACGACAGCCTGGAGGTCGACCTGGCCGGCCGGCCGGATGAGGAATTTCTCATACAGCGCCAGGTCGTCGGCGCAATAGAGTTCCTTCAGCTGAGCTTCCAGATCGGTGAAGCGTGGTTCGAAGCGCGGCCCGAACCAGTGCAGGACGGCGAAGTTGGCCTTGTTGATGCTGTGCATGTCGCCAGTGATTGCGGTCGGCACGATATCTGAGGTATTGCGATACCAGATATCGAACACATGATGAGCTTCGAACTCATGCGCGCCGATGATCCAGCCTTGCAGCGGGACATGGTTGCACAGCAGTGTGTAGGCGACGACGCCGTTGCCGCGGCCGAAATACTTGCGTGAATGCCGTGCCTTCACGGTCGGCCGCTCCACGCCGAACTTCTGGCCGTCGACGCTGCCGTAGAGCGTGTTGAGATCGAATGAGTAGTGCGGAAAAATCGGGAGCGCGGCGATACCATTGCTGATCCGGTCATTGGCCGCTTGCAGCGACGCCTGGCGCAGATATTGCTGGTAGGTGGTTTCCAGCAAGTGATAGGCGATGTCGCTGGTTTTCGCCATGACGAGGTTGCCGTGGTTCATCGCCTGGGCGATGATCACCGCCATCACGCTATCGGCGTCGGCGACCTGCTTGGCGTAGCGCGGCTGCAGCGGCGTCAGCGCCGACAGGAACTGGCATTGTTCGTTCGTAAAGCGGAAGACGTCGGCGATATCGCAGAACGACACCTGCTCGTAGAATGCTGTCCTGGCGTGCAGCGTCATTGTCGGCCTTTGGACGGCGCCAGGTAAGCGTGCCGGTCTCGCTGGTCGTAGTCGAAATGCTTCAGCTTTCCCTGACGCAGCTCGCGATCGAAGGCCAGCCACTGCTCGCGCAGTTCCGCCGACAGAGCCTTGAGCTGTGTCTCGATCGGCTGGCGCAGCCAGGGAATGTCCATTTGGTCGAGCACGTCCGCCTTCTCAGTCAAGTGAGACAAGTTCATCGGTGAAGCGGCGGTGCTGCAGGCTGTCGTTCAGGTAGACTTCGCCCGATTTCAAGCGTTTTCTGATCTGCCGATAGATCCAGAACTCGTAGCGATCGGCCTGCACGTGGGTCGGCTTCCCGTCTGCATCGAACGTCAACAGATAAGGGCGTAGGGGCTTGGGTAACGTTGCTTCCAGACATGCCGGGAGCGGGCATTGCGACAGACGCTGCTGTTTGGCGAATACGCTTTTCATCCAGGCGAGTGCAGCGAGCCACGGATCACCCGGCGTGCCGCTGGCAAAATCGAGCGCCCCGTAGAGCGGGCGTAGGTGGCGCCGGATACGCCCGGCGAGCTCATCGACAACCTGCCAGCGCATGGCCAGCTTGCCCGCGGGCAGCTCGCTCATGCGCTGGCCGGCGGTCAGTACCGCGTCACGCGGCATGATCTTGAACGCGCGCTGGCGCACATCGCCAAAGGGTGTGCTGTCGGCGACCGCGTTATCGACGTAGAGCAACAGCAGTCGCCCGACCTGTGGCCTTTCCTGCTTGCGTTGCGCCTGCTCGGCGGCGATAGCGCTTGTTTGTCCGTTCCTTGCTCTCGTCTTCGACCTGCTTCATGTGATAGCTCAAAGCGTCGACGAGATTGTCGGTGAGTTGCCGGTAGCGCTGCCAGGCGTAGCAAAGCAGATACAAATGGGTCTGCTCGATCTTGAGCCGGCGCAGATCGTAGACAGTGTAGAAGTTTGCCAAGCTCGCGTAGTAGTGCAGGTTCCGCTGCGAGACCGCGAGCTTGGGCAGCAGCGTCCTGGCGATCAGATACAACGGTTCCAGCTTGACGCGCTTCTCCCGTTCGGCCGTCATCTGACGCCACTTGAAATTCTTGGCATCCTGCTTGAGAGCCGCCAACTCCGACAAGGTGTCGTCGTGCGCGAGGAGCTGGGCAAGCGTCTTCCGCGCCGCATCGTTCAGCATGTCGGTAAGCAGCCCTCCAAGACGCCGGCGCTCGGCCGACAATGCCTCGCTGATCAGTGTCTGCAATGTCGTGTAGCCGGGGCGGACGATCTTGTGCTCCTTGAGATAGCCAATGAGCTCGGCGACAATGAACCCTGGCGTCACATCGCGCCGAACGATTTGGGTGACCTGTTGCACGAGCTGTGCAAGACAGTCCGCCGACCACAGGCGATAGCCGAACAATGCTGCGATCATCGCACATTGGGCATAGTGCTCGTGCTTGGTAATGGCTCGCGCGTGAAACCGCTGATCTTTGAAATAGCGGGTCAGGACGAAACGGCAATCCTCCTGCGCATCGTCCCAAGTGAAACGGAAAAAGGCATGCTTGGCCTTGAAGTAGCCGATTTGCAGGGCGCAGCAGATCCGAGCGTGGAGGCCGGGGCGGCTGCTGGCGAGCGCCAGTTCGGGCTCGGACAGCGACAGGTAGGTCAACCGCTGCCGGTCGTCGAAGTCGGGCAGCCCGTACAGGGCAAATTGCTCGGCGTCCGACAGGACGGCCAGGCGCTCGCTGGTGGTCACCATCGGTTTTGTCGCCCCTGGCGCGCGATCTTTCCGTATAATAGGTCATATACGGAAAGATTGGAGCTGACCATGAGCGTTTTTGCGGGTTCCAGGCCGCCAGAGCGCAACCCGCCAACCATCGAAAAACGGAAAGTTCCCGGCCGGAAGGCGAATGCTGCTTACCGAAGCCGGGAATATCTGTCGGAACAGGAGGTGGGCGCGCTGGTCGATGCGGCCGCGGGTGTCGGTCGGCACGGCGTACGGGACGCCGCGTTGATCCTGGTCGCCTACCGCCATGGCCTGCGCGTGTCCGAACTGGTCAGCCTGCGCTGGGATCAGGTCGATCTCCGCCAAGGCCTCCTGCACGTTGTGCGGCTCAAGCATGGCATCGCCTCGGTGCATCCTTTGCGGGGACCAGAACTGCGCATTCTGCGCCGGCTGCAGCGGGACTATCCGGATACGGCCTACGTGTTTGTCAGCGAGCGAAAGGCGCCGCTCACGGTTGATACGGTGCGCAAGATCGTCGGCCGGGCAGGACGCCAGGCCGGTATCGACTTCTCGGTCCACCCGCACATGCTGCGCCATGCGACTGGCTATAAGCTCGCCAACGACGGCCAGGATACGCGCGCGATCCAGCATTATCTGGGCCATCGCAACATCGAGCACACCACCCGGTACACCGAATTGGCAGCCGACCGCTTCAGGGCTTTTTGGTCCGACTGACCATCGTGATCCCGATGATGAGAACTGCCTGAGCGGCCAGGCCGAGACCAGCGACGGAATTTTCGGCGGTTTGGGCTTACCCCCCCTCAGATGAGCGGGCGACGCGTGACGGCAGCGACCAGAATTTGCGGACTGGCGTGCCCCCCGACCCGGGCTCGTCCGGTCCCCAGATCGACGGTGACGGCTGTCACACCCGAAACCTGCGCGAGCGCTCGGGTGACCGCTTTTACGCAGCCCGAGCAAGTCATTCCCTCGATCGATAGCTCAATCTCGTCATCAACCAGGTTTTGCACCGAAGCTCTCCTGACTTCACGACGAGTGACATGGGGATTCCCACTATGGGAAGGTCAAAGGCGTTTGACGGAGGCGATCGATCCGCTCGACAACACCGGCCTCGGCAGAACATAGGGCCAGGCGTCCCGCTTACCGCCCCGCAGTGGGAACGGTCACCCTCCTGTGCGCAGCCGATCCACTTGCGCGCGGTCGCATGAGAGCGGAACCCGCGCTTAGCCGGAGATGAGTTGACGAAGTTGACGAAATCGCCTAAGTAGACGATCGCGATTTGGAGTTAATGCCATGCGAACCCGTCGCGCCACGGGCAACGCCGGCCCGCCGGGAGATAAGGCGGCTGTCAGGCATAGGACTGCGTACCGAAGAAAGCTTTAAGCGCCGAGATCGGCCCTGTCATCCCATCAAGGGCGGGATCCGAAGCGGCGCCTGTCATCATGCAAGCTTGGCCAAGCCGGCTCGGCTCGGCTGGAGCTGAACGCACAGGAGCGGCGTCCCGTGCGGCGGCTGATTCTGCCGCGACATCGCAGTCGGAGGTCGAGCAACTTCTGGAAGCTGGGCGTCGTGCCCATGAGGCCGCGATTGCAACAGGCCGAACCATGCAACTCGTCATGGACTTTGCGCCGAGCGGTCGCGTCGTCGTTCTCCCATCGGAAGCGACGGACGACGCGGGCAAGGCGGAGTTCGAGACGGCGATGTCGGAGGCGAGGGCGCGCGGGGATGTTACGACGGCAAAAATCCTGAGCAGCCCCGACATGCTGAGCGCCGACGAGTTCGCGGCCGAGCTCGGCATGACCCGCGCCGGCCTGCATAAGGTGCGGGCGCGGCACGAAGTTCTCGGGCTGGAGGGCGCAAAGCGAGGCATCCGGTTTCCGCGATGGCAACTGGTAGATGGACATTTGTTGCCCGGCCTAAAGCAGGTCTTCGAGGTGCTGAGCGGTGGTCCTTGGACGGTCTACCGCTTTCTCCAGCAGAAGCATCCCGAGCTTGGCGGCACCAGCGCTCTGGACGCCCTGAAACGCGGCCGAGTTGAGGTGGTGCGGCAGCTGGCTGAAGGCATCGGTCACGGTGCCTGAGATCTTCTACCAGCAACTGCGTGCTCATCCCGTCTCAGTTGATAGAGCTTCAGTGATTGCCATCCGAAACTCGTCAATGGCGCTGGACCTCTACATGTGGCTTGCCTATCAACTCCGTTCCTTGGAGAGCGAAAAGGCGGTTAGCTGGGCTGCCCTGAAAGGCCAATTCGGAGGAGGGGTAAGCGCAATGAGAAACTTCAAGCCGCTCTTCAGTGAGAATTTGCAGCTCGCCTTGAGTGTCTACCGCACAGCGAACGTCGTGATGACCCCCACTGGGGTTCTCCTGCGGCCGTCGCCCCCTCCCGTCCCGCAGCGCGCGGCCTTAGTGGCTATGGGTTAAAAAGAATACTGCCATTCCAACCATCTGGCGCTGGACGCTCAACCGCCGAGGAAAGAAGCTTCGGTCACTGCTGGTAGAGTTCACCCCGCTCAGCATCTGTCCTGCTTCCAGAGTTCACCCCTTTCACAACACGTCGCTGGTAGAGTTCACCACCTCTTTGAGGCCACTTAGCGCGACCATCGGGCACCCGAACACTCGTATATGATGGTTTCGAGACCTTTTCCTCCTTTTCCACCATAGTTTAGTATGGTCACGCCGAGTCGGCCCGTCGCACTTGGAGGCATCACCGGCTCTTGCGGCCGCCAAACCGGCAAAAGCGACGGCTAGAGTTCACCCCCGGGGTCGTCGGGGCGCTGCCAGAGTTCACCTCGAGTCCAAGTCTGCTGGCAGAGTTCACCCTGAACGCTGCAAGCGCGCCACCTGGCCCGAGGATGGCGAGATCGGGAGGTCAGACTGCGGCATGGTTGTATCTCTCGGTCCGATCCCTGCGGCCGACGGGACCAAGACGGGCTAGTCCTCGGTGACCTCAACGACCTGATGGACGAGATGTTCGATTCTAAGCAAGGCGTCCTGGGCACGTCCCACTTCCTCGGAAATGGCTTGGGAGACCGCGCTGGCGCGCGCACTTGGCTTTGCAGCCTTCGATCGGGGGACAACTCGGCAACCTCAACACCCAGCGCTGTGGCCAGAACGGATAGGCTCCGAATCGTCGCGTTCCGGCGTGCGTTCTCAACGAGAAAGACGGTCGCGGGAGCGCATCCTGCCTTTTCCGCGAGCTGCTCTTGGCTCAGCCCCAGCCGCTGCCGGGCCGCCAACACCTGTTGGCCGACATAGACCAATAGTTCGTCTCTCCCTGACTCCGGATATCGCACCGACTTCTCCTTGCGTTTCTTGCGAACTCCCAACTTCCCCTCGACCTCAGCGACCGCGTTGGATTAGTGCAGAACTCCCAGCCTTAGATCCGTCTCGTCCTTGTGATGAAGCGCACCCTCTGACGCAGCGTATACCACGCGTGTCCCCCATCCTCATCGCCGATCACGGGCACCTATGCCAGGGCCTGAGCGTGACCGGCAGCGTTCGGGTAACGCCCCGCCAAGGGCAGATTGAGATCCAGGCGGCGAGAACCCGATAGAGAACGTTGGCATAGCCCGACCCCTTGCGGACCCTACGAGGGTATGTGCTAACGGTAGTCCCGTTCGCAAGCTGGAGAGCTAGACGCGATCCATTCACTTCGAAGGAGCTGCGCGCCGCAGCCCCGATGATCCAGAAGGACCAGCAACCATGGGCGCACCAGCACCGCGGACGAGCCCCTGTTCCGCTCGCAGCGGCATCCCTAATTTTGACATCGCCAACAACCTGCGATCGGCCTTCGCCGCCGGACGGCGCGCAACGTCTCTGCTGCGTGAGGTGATCGCACTCGGCGCGCCGCGGGAGGCTCACGCCGCAGGAATATTTCTATTACCGACTTTGGCATCCCGATCTGCCTCTCACCGAAAAGCAACGCTTCGTCGGCAAGCAGGCCCAGCATCCGATGCACGTAACCTGAAATAGCCAGTCCTGGTTCGCGACCGCCGCCGACAAGATCCTCTTCCATACCGTCATGGCGGGAGCTGGCTCCCGGTCCCCGAGCTGCTCGCAGCCACCCAGGCCGGCGTCCCCTTGCGAACGTGCCGAATCCCACCGACCAGGCCGCTGTCATGAATTTACTGCGACGAGCCGAGCTCTACCCGCTGTTCGCCAAGCCCGTCGCCGGGAATACAGCCTCTCCGTGCTCAGCGCCGATGCCTATGACCGGGATGCCGACGAGGTGATCCACGTGGGCGGCGAACGCCGGGCAGTCTGCGATGTCGCCGCATCCA
>CAWADP010000022.1:0-191114 GCA_963780805.1 uncultured Alphaproteobacteria bacterium | reverse complement strand
CCACATCAGCAGGAAGAACGCCATCATGGCGGTGACGAAATCGGCATAGGCGACCTTCCAGGCGCCGCCATGGCCTTCGCCCTCGACCACTTCCTCCTTCCTGATCACGACCCCGGCATGGTTGCCGGAGCCCCTGCGGTTTGCCTTGCCCATCTGCGCCTCGCGCCAATGCGGGACGCAGGATGCGCACGGTTATCTTAATGTTCGGTTGATCCCGCGCGCCGCGACAGACAGTCGTGTGCTGCGATGGCAATGATAATTCGCACCAGCTCCGGCGGGATGAATACGCCGGATGAGTGCGATCGACATCGCGGGCGACCGTGCCTGCCGCGTTTGCGGAGCGCCGACTGGACCACGCATCCGGTTCGGAGACCTCCGGGGCAGACAAGCTAAGCCGAAACACAGATTTCCCAGAATTCACAGATAAGTCTGAACAGATCTATTGATCGCATGGCGCATTACGGAAATCGTCGTCAGCGACCTTCCTTCTGTGAAATTTGTGAAATCTGTGTTTCAACTTGCTTCCTTGGCCGCAAGGTCCGAATTTGTCTTGTCCGGAGGAGGCCCGTCATGCGGTATACAAACGTCGACTACCTGCCTCTGAACCGGCCTCCGTGCGGACTGCCGGGCGTGCAGAATGCCTCCCTGCCACTGGGTTTGCCACCCGGTCTGCCACCCAGTTTGCCACTTTGGGGGAGTAGTCCATGCGACCGAAGATTGGCCTTTGGCTGGTGCTTGGTGCCGTGATTGCCGTTGTGGCCTGCGCGGCGGCACCAGAACTGCCGCCCGTGCCGCGATACACGCCGGCTCAGCTCGCCTCGGTGCACTGGCGGGCGGTGCTGGTGGCGGGTGACGGCCGGCTCCGCGTGTTCGACGACGCCGTGGCCAGCATGGCCGATTGGCTGCACCAGCGTGGGGTCGGACCCGACGAAATCGCGCGTCTCAGCGCGACCCCGGCGACGATCGCGGGGCACGGCGCGGATTCTGCATCCTGGGGCCATATCCTGCACGCGATCCGGGACATGAAGGCAGGCCCGGGCGAAGCCTGCCTCGTCTATGTCACGTCGCATGGGATCCGCGGAGAGGGCGTCGAACTGTCGTTCGACGGAGCGGTGCTGTGGCCGGGCGAGCTCGACCGAGCCTTGGCGATCGGCTGCGGCAATGCCCCCACCGTGGCAATCGTCTCGGCCTGCTTCTCCGGCAGTTTCGCCGCGCCGCCGATGGAGCGCGCCAACCGCATCGTCATCACCGCGGCGCGCGCCGACCGCACCTCGTTCGGCTGCAGCGCCGACCAGACCTACACCTATTTCGACCGCTGCCTGCTGGCCAATCTGGACCGGGCGCCGACGTGGCAAGCATTGTTCGACGCGGCCCGCGCCTGCGTGGAGCAACGTGAGCGCCGCAACCGCTTCGTCTCATCGCAACCGCAGGGCTGGTTTGGTCAGGCGGTGGCTGAAATGCCATTACCGGGTTCGCCGCCCTGACTCGGCCGGGTCGCACCGCGGGGCATCGCGGCCAATCGGTCCGGCGACCGCACCATGCTGGCACCCTCAGCTATTTGTCGCGTCATCATTCGACCGGAGTTGCAGGCCGATGCTTATCCAGTCGAACCTGGGGCACGTCCTTGCGCGTCACGCGTACGGCAGCCCGCTTGGAGGCGCGGGCGTGGGCCGTAAGCCGATGCCGAAACCGGGTTTCTTCGACACCTGCGACGATCCTGGATATTTACGCTGAACGGCGCTGGCGCGACCGCCGTTCTTTATATCTCGGATGAATTGCACGGTGAAGTTGAGGTCTTCAACCGCTGCGGTCCGGTGACCCTGTCGTCCCGGCACCCAGCAGACAGCCCTGGCGCCAAAGCCACGCAGCCCCTTGTCAATCGCGCCCGATCGCCCGATGTAGGCCGTGTCCGGACCGCCACAGTCCGGTTTGTCCCCAGCTCGTGAGGTCAGGCCGCCATGTTCATCGAGACCGAAGGCACGCCCAATCCGGCGACCTTGAAATTCCTCCCCGGCCGCTACGTGATGGAAACGGGCACCGCGGATTTCGCCGCTCCGTCCACTGCCGTGCGCAGCCCGCTCGCCAGCGCCCTGTTCGACCTGCCGGGTGTCGCGCGCGTGTTCCTTGGCAACGACTTCGTCACCATCACCAAGACCGACGAGATCGACTGGCCGGCGCTGAAGCCGCAGGTGCTGGCGACGATCATGGAACATTTCGTCGCCGGCCGGCCGGTGCTGGAAGGCAACGCCGAGGACCCGGACGAGGAAGATATCGACCCCGCCGACCTGGAGATCGTGGAGCAAATCAAGGAGCTGCTCGACACGCGGGTCCGCCCTGCGGTGGCCGGCGACGGCGGCGACATCGTGTTTCGCGGCTATCGCGACGGCATCGTGCGCCTGCACATGCAGGGCTCTTGCTCCGGCTGCCCGTCCTCGAGCGCCACGCTGAAGCACGGCATCGAGAACATGCTGCGCCACTACGTGCCCGAGGTCGTCGCGGTCGAGCAAGTGGAGCTGTAAAAGATAGCGGGCCTCGGCCTCCGCCTCCCCTTGTCGGAAGGGGCTGCGGGGAGGGGTCGAAACGAGAGATCGCGCGCGACCCCTCCCCCCTTCGTCAAGGGGAGGCGAGTCCAAAGCCTCCCTCTCCAACCTGGAGCTCAGAATGACGATCGACGCCGCCGGCCTCGAACTGTTGTTCCGCGAGGCGCGTACCCACAACAAGTTCACCGAAGAGCCGATCTCCGACGAGACCTTGCACGAGCTCTACGACATCCTGAAATTCGGCCCCACCTCGGCCAACAGCTCTCCGGGGCGCTTTCTGTTCTTGCGCACCAAGGAGGCGAAGGAACGGTTGGCGCCGGCGCTTTCCTCCGGCAACCTGGCGAAGACGATGGCAGCGCCAGTCACCGTGATCGTCGCCTACGACCCGAAATTCCATGACAAGCTGCCGAAGCTGTTCCCCCACAACCAGGATGCGGGGTCGTGGTTCACCAGCAACGACGCGCTGGCCGCAATCACAGCGTTCCGCAACGGCACCTTGCAAGGCGCCTACCTGATCATAGCCGCGCGCGCATTGGGGCTGGATACCGGAGCGATGTCCGGGTTTGACAACGACAAGGTGGACCAGGAATTCCTGACCGGGTATGGCTGGCGGTCGAACTTCCTGGTCAACCTCGGGCGCGGCGACTGGTCCGGCGTGTTTCCCCGCTCCCCCCGCCTGGATTTCGACGAAGCCTGCGTCATGCTGTAGCGCGAAAGAGCGCAGCGAATTCCGCCAGCCCTCGCGCTGGGTACCCCGCCCTCGCGCGGGGCACCAGAGCGCGGGCCGTCCGCCGCGGCCAAGTGGCGAAAGGCCCAACTCCGGGGTTTTCCGCCCACGGTGACGGAGCATGCGCCCGCATCGCCCGCCGCCTCTGCAACAAAGCTTGCCTGCCTGCCCCGGGGCAATAATATTGCCCGCTTCCCTCGACGATCAGCTCGCGGGAACCGCGGCGGCGCTCAAAAATGAAGAAGCCCACCCCCGACCTGCCCGTCCTGGACGCTATCGACCGCCGCATCCTGCTCGAGCTGCAGGCCGACGGCCGCATCACCAACGTGGAGCTGGCGCGGCGCGCCGGCATCTCCGCGCCGCCCTGCCTGCGCCGTGTCCGCCGCATGGAGGAAGCCGGCATCATCCGCGGTTACCACGCCGATCCCGACCCGCAGAGGCTCGGCTGGGAAATCACCGTCTTCGCCATCGTCGGCCTGGACAGTCAGAAGGAGTCCGTCCTCGCCGCCTTCGAGCACCTGGTCGGCACCTGGCCCGAGGTTCGCGAGTGCCACATGATCCGTGGCGGCGGCGATTTCCTGCTGAGGCTGGTGGCGCGCGACACCGCGCATGAGAACCACCTGACGCAGCGCCTGACCGGCTCGCCCACGGTCAGCAAGGTACAGACGCTTCAAACCATCCGCACCAGCCGTTCCCTGACTGGCGTTCCCCTATAGCGGACGCTGCCGCAGCGGGCGCCATTACCGGAGCATGCCCTACAAAGGCCGCTACGGTACAAGGCGGCTATGGGGAGGACCGCCAAGGGGAGGACCGCTGAGGGGAGGACCGACCGCTGTAGGGAGGACCACCAAGGGGAGGACCGCTATAGGGAGGACCAGCTACGGCGAAGTCCGCGGCCGCCGCCGCAGCGCGCCAATTCCTGCCAGCGCGACCGCCATCACCGCAAGGCTGGAAGGCTCCGGCGTCGGCAGCGGCCCGGTGAAGGGATAGTCGCGCAGCTCGCCGCCACCCTGGAGGGACAGTGCGATCAGGTCGCCGTTGATCGGGCCCGTATTCGTGACCGACGCGAACGGCGCCAGCACCGAACCACCGAACGCATTGGTGAAGCTCAGGCTGCTCACGTCGGTCACGTTCCACAGCACGCTGTCGGCATAGTTGGTCGTGTTCTGGAAGTTCACGCTGTCGGGGAAGCTGTAGGAGCAATCCTTGCTGCAGCCGGCGACCGACAGGTTGATGATGAGGCTCTTGGCGCCGTTCAGCGCCACGCTTACCGAATCGTTCGGCTGGAACACGGACGTGCTGATGTCCAGCACCGCAATGCCGTCGGCGGCCGGCTTCGCCTCCAGCGTCACGTTGTTGCCGCTGGTCAGCACGGTGCTGGTCGGCGTCAGCGCCGCAAGCTGGTTCGACAGCGCGATCAGCGGTTGCTCGAACGTGCTGGCGAAGGAGGGCAGCGGGCTGCCGGGTACCGGCAGGTTGAGTGATGACATTTTGCTGGCGGTGGCACCGCCATTCAGGTTCCAGCTGCCTTTGCTGCCGGTATAGGTCAGGCTGCCACCGTTCAGGCTGCCGCTGCCGGCGTTGCCATTCACCTTCACCGTGCCGCCGGCGTTCAGCGTGAGATAGCCGCGGTTGTTGCCGTTGATCGACACGCTGTCGCTGGTACGGCTGCCGTTGTTGATCGTCACCCCGGCGGTGTTGGCGGCGCCGATCGTGACGCTGCCGCCGTCGTTCAGGCTCAGCGTGCCGCTGTTGCGCCCCGCTACCGCAATGCTGGCGCTGCCGTTGTTGGCGGTCATGTTCCCGGTGTTGTTGCCGCCAACGAACACGCTGCCGCCGGCGTTCAATGTCAGGCTGCCGGCGTTGCGGCCGTTGATGACCACGCCGCCGGTACCGTCGACGTTGAAACTTCCGGTCCCTGTCTCGCTGCCATAGACGGTGAGGGCGGTGAAGGCGGACGCCGCCTCGGCGTTGGCGTTCAGCGCGAAGGTGGCGCCGCCGGTCATGTTGCCGCCGATGACGCTGCGCCCCTCGACGTCGGCGTCAGTGCTGAAATTGCTGAAGATCACGTCGTTGAACTGCTGCAGGATCTCGCTGGGAGACAGGCCTTGGGCACCCGCCCGGCCCGCGGGGCAGGCCAGGGCGACGGCAACAGACAGCATGGTCAGCCAACGCAGTCGCACGTCGGTTCGTCCTTGTGGGGCCAGGTGCCGTTGCCGGCCTGGACAGCTAAATGCGAGTGACAGCAACGTTAATCCGTCACTGCCGCGAGATTACCCGGTATATATGTCGAAAAATTTACAATGCACGCGATTTTTTCATCGTCATTCCGCCTGCCAGCCTTGCTTCAACCGCATCCCTTGACCCGTCACCCCTGCCATTGTCTGGTCCGACCAGTCCACCGGGCACACAATGGCCGAGTCGCATGCCTTCCCCTGATGCCGCCTTCCCGGCCCCGCCGGCCCCAACCCCGTCGGCCCCAACCCCGTCGGCCCTGAACCCACCGGCCCTGAACCCACCGGCGCCGGCCGCCCGGTTCCGCGCGGTATCCGCCATGGCGCCCACGCTCAGCGTGGTCATTCCCAGCTACAATGAACGCGCCAACCTCACCCCGATGATCGCCCGGCTGGATGCCGCCCTGGCCGGCATCGCCTGGGAGGCGATCTATGTGGACGATGACAGCCCGGACGGCACCGCGGCCGAGGTCCGCCGCATCGCCCAGGCCGATCCACGGGTGCGCTGCCTGCGCCGGATCGGCCGCCGCGGGTTGGCGTCCGCCGTCATCGAGGGCGGATTGGCCTCATCCGCCGCCTTCGTCGCCGTGATCGACGCCGACCTGCAGCATGACGAGACGCGGCTGCCGGCGATGCTGCAGGCGCTGCAAAGCGGCACCTACGACCTGGCCGTGGCCAGCCGGTACGTCGAAGGCGGCGACAGCCAGGGTCTGGCGAACCGCTGGCGCCACGCCTTGTCCGGCGGCGGCATCCGCCTCGCACAATGGTTCCTGCCCACGCCGCTGTCCGACCCGATGAGCGGCTTCTTCATGCTGCCCCGCCCCTTGTTCGAGGAGCTGGCCCGCCACCTGACCGGCCAGGGCTTCAAGATCCTGCTCGACCTGGTGCTGAGCGCGCCCGCGCCACTGCGGGTGGTGGAAATCCCCGCCCAGTTCCGCGCCCGGCTGGAAGGAGAGAGCAAGCTCGATATCCTGGTGCTGACGCAGTTTGCCGGGCTGCTGATCGACAAGGTGCTGGGCGGGCTGGTGCCGTTGCGCTTCATCTCCTTTGCGCTGGTCGGCGCGTTGGGCGTGCTGGTGAACCTGGCCGTGCTGGCGGCGCTGCGCCCGGCCGCCGGCCTGACGTTCGAGACGGAAGTGGCGGTGGCGACCTTGGTAGCCATGGTGTTCAATTTCGAGCTGAACAACGCGGTGACCTATCGCGACCAACGCCTGCGCGGACCGCGGCTGTGGCGCGGGCTGCTGCTGTTTATGCTGGTCTGCGGCGTCGGCGCGATCGCCAACATCGGCATCGCGCAGACGCTGTATGCCGGCCATGTGCGGTGGACTATTGCCGGCGGGATCGGCGCGATGATCGGGGTGGTATGGAACTACGCGGTGTCGGCAACTCTGGTCTGGCGGGCGCGATAGGCACGCCCCGCATCAATGCGGATAGCGCAGTGCGCTCATCACGTCGCCCGCGGTTTCCAGGAAGATGCGATTGGTTTCCGCCGAGAAATGCTCGCGCCAGTTCCCCGCCCTGCCCTGGCGCAGGAATGAGGTGCGGTCCTCTGCTCCAGGCTGACGCCCGCCGCTCATTGTCTCGAACGCGCCCTCCTCGACGCAGCGCCGCAGTACGCCGAGCGAGACGTCGGTGCCAAGAAAGTGGAACACGCGGCGCATCGTGTCGAGCGGGTGGGACAGCAGGTCCTCGTAGCGGACGACCAGGCACCGGTCCGCGTGCGCGGCGCAGAATTGCATGCCGCGCTGCACGAACGACTTCCAGGTTTTGGCTGTGAACGCGACGAAGTCCTCCATCGCCGGATAGCGGCGCCGGGTTTCCTCCGGATCGACCCGCAGGTTGTGGAACCAGCCTGACACGGAGCAATCGCGTCCATCGCGCACGACGTGGATAAACTTCGCGCGCGGGAGCAGACCGGCGAGGTGCGTGAAGTGGAGGACGTTGTCCGGGGTCTTCTCGCCGATCACCCGCACGCGCGGGTCGCCGTCGTCGGCACGCAACAGCATCAGGGCGATGGAGGACACCAGCAGATAGGCGAAGTCGTTCTTGTCAAAGGATGGGAAGGGTTTGAACTCGCGGAAGATCGAGCCGTTCTTGCGGGCGATGAGCTGGTTGTGCGTCTTCAGCGCGTTTTCCAGCAGCGGCGCGAAGCGGTTGAGCAAGTGTCCTTCGCCGTTGCAACTGATCTCCGGATGGGCGTTCAGCATGACCTGCAGCCAGGTCGTGCCGGACTTCGGATGACCGCCGATAAAGAGCAGTTCCTTTGCCAGCAGGGCGGCGATGTTGGTGTGGAGATCCTCGTAGTTGAACGGTCCGCGCGGCACAGGCCTGGAGGCAGGCGCGGCTGCCGGCTCCAGCGGCTCGATCGCCGTGCTTTGCAGATTCTCTGTGACAGGCGCTGGCTGAAACAAAACGTTACTCGCAGCGATGCTTTTCACCGTATGGGCAAGAGGGGCGAAGTCAAGTGAAAGATGTTGATGTACGAGAATGGCAGCAATCATTTGACTCGATAAACGGTATCTGGTCGCCGCCGCCCCTTCGTCATGGCCGGGCCTGACCCCATAGGCATCGGGCAAGGGAGGTGGTCCAGCAACAAAGAACTCCCCTCCCCTTGGTGGGAGGGGTCGGGGGAGGGGGTCACAACGCAAGAATTACTCGTGTCGACCCCTTTCCCCGACCCCTCCCTCAAGGGGAGGGGAGTATTGTTTTCTCTGGCGCCGCCTTTCACCGTTTTCATCCCCATGTGCATTGCCTGTCCGACCACAACGCGCTGCCTCGCCGCATTGCCGGCCGCTTCGCACGCGTGTTACGCCATCGGTAAGAAATCCGGAGACGCACGCCATGATCCGCCGCCGCTCGCTGCTGTTGGCCGCCCCCGCCATTCTGGCTGCCGGCACCCTCCGTGCCGCCGCGCCCGTAAAGATCGGCGTCCTGTTCCCGCTGACCGGCAATTCCGCCGCATCCGGCCAGGAAGGCAAGCAGTCGGTTGAAGTCGGCGCCGAGATCGTCAACACCGGACACCCCGAGCTGAAGGGCATGCCGATCGGCACCACCGCCGGCCTGCCCGGCCTCGGTGGCGCGAGGATCGAACCGATCTATGTCGATCACCGCGGCGATCCCTCGGTCGCGCAGTCGCTAGCCCAGCGGCTGATCACCGATAACGCCGTCGTTGCGTTGCTGGGGTCCTACCAATCCTCCACGGCGATGACCGCGACCGCGGTGGCGGAGCGCTATGGCGTTCCTTTCGTGGTGGGCAATTCGGTCGCCGCCAACATCACCGGCCGCGGTTTCAAATATACCTTCCGCGTCACCCCGATCGCGCAGAACTTCGCCGACAGCTACATGCGGTTCCTGAAGTCGATGAAGCAGGCGGGCAAGTCGGTCGATACCATCGCCATCGTCAATGAGAATACCGACTACGGCTCCTCGGTCGGCGATGCGATCGAGGCGGAGGCGAAGAAGACCGGCTTGCCCCTCGCGATCCGCATTCCCTACAGCGCCAACGGGTCCGATGTCTCTGCCCAGGTGCTGCAACTAAAGCAGGCGAACCCGTCAGTGGCGTTGTTCGTCAGCTATGCTTCCGATTCCATCCTGTTTATGCGCACAATGAAGTCGCTGGATTACCTGCCGCCGATGATCATCGGCGATTCGGCCGGCTTCTCCGATCCGGCGTTCCTGCCGGCGGTGGGGACGATCTCGCAAGGGCTGATGAACCGCAGCGTCTGGAGCCTGGGGCCACCGGATTCGTTGTCCTATGCCGTGAACAAGATCTACCAGGCGAAAAGCGGGCACGAGATCGACGATGTCAGCGGCCGGTGCATGCAGGCGTTCTTCGTGCTGGCGGATGCAATCAACCGCGCCGGCGCCGCCGACCCAAAGAAGATCCAGGCCGCGTTGCGCGTCACCGACTGGCCGGAGAGCGCTGTGTTCATCGGCTATCGCGGTGTGAAGTTCGACGCCACCGGGCAGAACATACTCAGCGCGACGTATCTGACTCAGCTGCAGGGCAAGGACTACGCGACCGTGTGGCCGGAGGCACCGGGCAACGCGACGCTGCGGTGGCCAATGACCGGGTGGAAGGCGTAGGGACGGCGCAGGAGTTTGCCTTGTGGCGCGATCGTGCAGATCTCAATCCCCGGCCGGATGCCGTGTGCCATCGACGGCACGCCGAACGCCGCAGGTCGATGGGTTCCACCCCGTCGTACATCCATACGCCAAACCGCATGTCCGTGCCTCGCATCGTTCGAAGCTGCTCCGGTAGCGGACGGCTTCGCGGGACCCGAACCCGCTATCGTCGCTCGACCGGCGGATACCGCCGCAGCAGGCGCAGCATCAGCAGCATGGCGGGCAACGCGGCAAACGAACACAGCACATAGAACCGCGTCCACCCCAGCGCCTGCGCCAGCACGCCGGAGAATCCGCCCAGCGTGTGCACCGTCAGTGCCGCCAGCGAGGACAGCAGCGCGTAGTGCGTCGCGGTGAACGCCATGGAGCAAAGGCCGGACAGATAGGTGATGAACGCCGCGTCGGCCATGCCCTGGGCGAAGGCCTCGGTCGCGACGGTGCCATAGAGCACGCCATGCTGGCCCGCGGACCGCGACAGCACGACATACATCGCCATCGCCAGGGTCTGCGCCCAGCCGGTCCACAGCAGTGCCCGGCCCACGCCGATGCGCGCGACCAGCCAGCCGCCCAGCGTGATGCCCGCCAGCGTCGCCACCAGCGAGAACGGCCCGGTCGCCGCGATCGCATCCTGGCTGAATCCCAGCGCCCGGTACAACGGCGCGGTCATGATGCCTGCCATGGCCTCGCCCAGCTTGAACAGGGCGACGAAGGCCACGACGCTCCACGCGCCGGGGCGGAAGAAGAACTCGGCCAGCGGTTCCAGCACTGCGTGGCGCATGCGGGCGGCGAAGCCGGCCATGACGCGCACCACCTCGGCGTGCGGCTCGGGTGCCAGCAGTGTCACCACGACGCCGATGCTCAGCAGCGCCGCCACGCCGAGCAAGGATACGTGCCAGCCGATCCGCCCGGCGGCGGCAATCACTCCGGTCGTGGTGATCAGCAGCGCGACGCGATAACCCCATACGTATGCGGCCATCGCCGCGCCTTGCAGGCGGGCGGGGAACACCTCGATGCGCCAGGCGTCGATCACGATGTCCTGACTCGCCGAGAGGAACGCTACCAGGGCCCCCGCCGCCAGCGATCCCAGCGGCAGGGTGCCTGGGTTGGACACCGCCAGCAGTACCGCCGCCGCCACCAATGCCGGCTGGATCACCAGCAGCCAGCCCCGCCGCCGGCCGAAACGGCGCAGCGGCCCGGGAGGCGCGGTCTGGTCCAGCAGCGGCGCCCACAGGAATTTCAGCGAGTAGGCAAGGCTGATGTTCGCCGTCAGCCCGATGGCCGCCAGCGACACGCCACCGTCCGACAGCCAGAGTCGCAGCGTGAAGCCCGACAACGGCAACGGCAGGCCGGAGACGAAGCCATACGCCGCCATCAGCCACAGGTGGCGGTCGGAGAAGTTCCGAATCGAAACTGCGCGGCGGTTGGACATTTCGCCTGACTGCACCGGCACGGCGCGAGTCGACAAGAGGCGCGATGCGGCGGGAGTGCGATGGGACCCGGAGGCGCGACGGGGGGTGCGGCGGGCGCGCGGTTCGACCAGGGCGCGTTTCGGTGGGATATGCGATTCGAGCAGCGGGGCGGTTCGACCAGGGGCGGCGTGGCTGCCGCCGCGCCTCTCTTCCGCCGGGCCTCTTACGCGACGCCGTCGCGTGGCGTCAGGCGGGCAAGTCGGCGTCCCCGCGGCCCAGCGTGCGTTGCATCGATACGACGTCGACCCAGCGCCCAAACTTGATGCCGACCGCGCGCATGGTGCCCACCATGTGAAACCCGAGGCTGGCATGGACGCCGATCGAACCGACGTTCTCCGAATCGCCGATCACCGCGATCATCTGCCGCACGCCGGCAGCGGTCGCTTGCTCGATCAGCTTCGCCACCAGCGCCTTGCCTACGCCCTGGCCGCGCACGTCCTCGCGGACATAGACGCTGTCCTCGACGCAGTAGCGATACGCCGAGCGGTCGCGGAACTGCGTGTAGTAGGCGTAGCCCAACACCCCGGTTGCATCGGTTGCCACCAGCCATGACCAGCCATGGTCCGTGACCTTGGCGAAGCGCTCGGTAATTTCTTCCACCGACGGCGCCACTTCGTCGAACGTGCCGGTGCCATGCAGCACGTGGTGGGCGTAGATCGACTGGATCTCCGGCAGGTCGGCCGGGGTGGCGGGACGCACCTGCATTGCGCAGTTCTCCTTCTGATGGTCGCCTGACCGGGTCCATGCGTGGCGGTGGAGGAGACGGACTGTGTCACGACCGGCTGCAGCGGGCCACCCATGCAGGCGTATGCGGCACTGCGCGGCGCACGGGACGCGAGGTGCGGCGGGGCGGGTGGTCGTGCCACGCGGCTGGCGCGGACGCGCAGTGCCGGGACAGCCAGGTCGCGGCCGCGTTTGGCACGCTCCAGCAGCATGCGTTCGAGTGCCATCGCGCGCATGATCCCGCGGTGGATGTGAGGCATAATAGCGAGGGTGGCGGTGCCGAAGAACTGCGCGAATATCGGCAGAAAGCAAGGCGTTGTGAGGTAGGTCACAGCCACGCGTTGGCGTCTATGCTCTCATGATCCCGTTCAGCTTCACCCACCTCACGATGGAGGACGGGATGAGCATGGAATCAGGCGCATCCGGCGAAAGTCTTGGCAGTCTGGCCGCGAGAGCCAGAGAAGTCGGCGAACCTGACCCGTCACGAAGCGGCCCAACGGCATGGATGGGTCCGTGCAATCGGCTCGCCCAAACCAATGCTTCAGGTCGCGAGACTGCGCTACGCGACAGGGTCTTTCCGGGTTAATCAAAGTACCCCCTGACGGGAGTTTCAACCCCAACTCCACGTGTTGCGCGGCAGCATCGAAGCATATGGCGACGGTGCCAGGTCGTCTCGTCGGTGACGGCATACGTCGTCACATCGCAAAAGCCAGACAAAGGAGGACGCAATGGCCCGAAATTCTTCACGCCGGTTCGCACCTGCGACGCCCAACGCCCAACTGGGATTGCTGGCAGGTCTTGCTGGAACCTGGGAGGGGCGCGGATTCAACCTCATCGCCAGGCCTGACTTTCACGATAAGACCGACCTTTATATGCAACTCAATCAAACCAAGGATCATTTGAAGTTCACCTCGATTGGGTCGCCGGTGCCCAACCGTGGTTTCGGGCAGGAGGACATAGACCTTTTTGGATTGACCTACTTGCAGCAGATCACTGACGCCGGCGAGGATGGTGCCTTGCATATCGAGCCGGGCATTTGGGTGACGCAACCCAACACCGCGTTTCCACCTGACAACGCGCCCGCGTCGTCACAGCTCGTCGGCAGGATGGCAACGATTCCTCATGGCAATTCGGTACTCGCTCAAGGCATAGCAACGCCATTCACGGGGCCTCCCGTGCTCACCGTTCCCGGCAGCCAATATGCCTTCTCGAGCTTCCCGTCGTTCAACAGCACGCCATTTGCCGTGCCACCGACCGTCCCCGCCGTCCCGGGGATTGTCATCAACGCAGCCGGCTCCTCCGAGGCGCTGACGGCACCGACGGCTGGGGCGACGCCCTTCCCGCAATACGATCTTGGTGTTCCGGTTGGCCCAATACCCGCCGGCCCTTTCAATCCTCCATTCACGCTCAACACGCGAACGCCGTACGACACTAACCCCCCGGAGCCGCCGTTGCCGGCCAACATAAACGGCGTTCCAATGCAGACTGTTGTGAACGACCCGATTTCGCTACTCCAGAAGGATATTTCCGACCTCGAAGCCTCAGGCCACACGTTTGAGGGAACGGTTCTGAATATTGCTACCCAGCCATCCGTCACCTTCCTGACTACACTAAACTCCGGCGCGGCTGGTCCCACGATAGCAGTTGCGCTTCCGCAGTTCAGCGGAGGTGTCGAAAACATCCGGTTTCTGACTGGTGAAACCAAGACCGTCGGCGGCGTGACGCAACTGCTGGAAAACGCGCAAACGGCCCTCGTCTATGCGACCTTCTGGATCGAAAAGGTGACGCACAAGGCGACAAACCAATCCTTCATGCAGCTTCAGTACGCGCAAATGGTGGTGCTGAACTTCCCAATTTTCCATCTCCTTAACGGAACACCATCTGTTTATGTTAATCTAGGTTGGCCGCACATCACGGTTGCAACACTCAGAAAGAGCTTTGGTTGATACAGAGTCGGTCGCCCGCGTGAAGTGCCGGGACCCGTCGGACGAGACTCTGTCGCGTGGCGAAGGCGCCGTTCATTAGGGGCGGTTGAGCCTCGTCGAGGGCCCCCGCGGTGACGTCAGTCGGAAGGCTGGGTTCGGCCGCGGGCCATCCCTCGCGACCACCGCCGCTTCGACCGTGATAACTATAATGTACGGCACCTGATCTCTCTGTCGGTGGGTAATCTGTCCACCGCAGAGCATTACCCCGGAATGCTGCTCGATCATTCGACGCGGCATACGCTGAGGCTCTGGCTTGCTTATGGCACCTGCCATCAGGGGGTGCTCGCCATCAAGCGCGGCGACGTTATGACCGGATCACGGTTACTGCGCGCCGGCTTCGTGGAATTTAGCGATCCCAGGACGATCCTACGGGAGGTCGCCATGCTGCGAACAGAAGCTTTGGGCGACGCGGGATCCGGTCGCGCTCCGATGATGCCGCATCAGGCGCATCAGGGTAACGCGCGAGATAGCTCGGGCCCCCACCCCTTCCTGAGCTAACGATTTGAGAACAGGGCTCCCTTCGACGGCAGGATCTCTTCTTGGCCGGGTCGGCTCCTTTTGCGCGGATCGGCCGCCGCATGGTCCGGTTGGCTATCGCCGAAGCTCTGCCTCGAACCGGTCTCGCCAGCTTTCCAGGCTGTGGGCGCGCATTACCGCCAGCATGGCGCTGTGGCGCTCGCGGCGTTCCTCCACGGGCATCGCCAGCGCTCGATCGAGCGCCCCGGCGATTCCGGCTCCGTCGTACGGGTTGACCACCAGCGCCGCCTGCAGCTCCACCGCCGCGCCGGCGAACTGCGACAGCACCAGCACGCCCGGATCGTCCGGGTCTTGCGCCGCGACATATTCCTTTGCCACCAGGTTCATGCCGTCGCGCAACGGCGTCACCAGCCCGACCTGCGCCTCGGCGTAGAGCGGCATCAGCACGTTGCGCGCAAACCCCCGGTTCAGGTAGCGCAACGGCACCCAGTCCACTTCGGCGAAGCGGCCGTTGATGCGGCCGGCCTCGCCTTCCAGCTCATGGCGGATCTCGCGGTAGGTCTGGACGTCGGCGCGCGACGGCGGCGCGATCTGCATGAACGTCACGTTGCCGCGCCAGGCGGCGTATTGCTCCAGGAAGCGTTCGTACGCGGCGAAGCGCTGACGCAGGCCTTTCGAGTAATCGAGCCGATCGACGCTGAGGATCAGCTTCTCCACCAGATTGGCGCGCAGCCGGGTGGCGAAGCGGCGGTTGGCCGCGGCCTCGGCCTGGGCGCGGACTTCGTCCACGTGCACGCCGATCGGATACACGCCGGTCTTCACCACGCGGTCGAACACGCGGAGTACGCCGCCGCCGGACGAGCTGCCGCCGGCGTGGCGCAGCACGTAGTCGCTGAAGGCGATGCGGTCGATCTCGGTCTGGAACCCAAGCAGGTCGAAGGCGCACATCGCGCGAATCAGCTCGGCATGCGCGGGGATCGTCATGAACACCGCGGGGGCGGGAAACGGCGTGTGCAGGAACAAGCCGATGCGGTGGGTGCTGCCGGCGGCGCGCAGGGACTCGGCGAGCAGGAGCAAGTGGTAGTCGTGCGCCCAGATCAGGTCGTCGGGCTGGACGATCCGCGACAACGCCTTGGCGAACAGGGTGTTGACGCGGCGGTAGCCGGCGAAGTCGGACCATTCGAAGCGGTGCAGGCCGATCTGGTAGTGCAGCACCGGCCACAACGTGCCGTTGGCGAAGCCGCGATAGAACTCGTCGTAGTCGGCACGGGAGAGGTCGATGGTGACCAGGGTGATCGGTCCGACCGACTGGGATGATGGCGGCTTGGTGCCGCTGTCGATCTCGCCGCTCCAACCGAACCAGATGCCACCCTGCTGCTTCAACGCGTCAAGCACGCCGGCGGCCAGGCCGCCGGCGGTGGGTTCGCCCTCCTGGATGGGCGCGACGCGATTGGAGACGACGACGAGTCGCGACACGGTGGCGGGCCTCGGAGTGGGAAAGCAGCGTATCGCGGGCGGGGCAGCGTGTCGCGGGGCCCTGGGGGGCATAGCCGGACCGCCATCGTCACGAACTACGCCGCTTTACCCGTCCACCCGCCCCGGCACGGCCTCAAACTACGCCGCCGCCGCCTCCACTCCGAACGCCACCGTATCGTCGCGCTGGATCTGACGCACCAGCTCGATCTCCCACGTCAGGTAGGCGTTCATCGCCTCCTCCACGCCACTGTTCCGATCGTACAGGTCGCAGATATGCGTCGATGCACGCCGCGTCCGGCGGGTTCGTGCGGTCCTTGACCAGCGGGCGGCCGAACGCGCGCCACGCCTCGGTGCCGCCTTCCAGCACCAGCACCTCCGCGCCCGCCTGCCCTCCGCCACCGGACCGAGCCGCCAGCCCCTTCACCTCGTCCACCGCCAGCCGCGCCAGCACACCATCGGGTGAGGTGATCACCACGTGGCTCACCCCGGCAAGCTGCGGCTGCAGCCCCGCCAGCCGCGACCTCACACCCCAAAGCGCGCCCGGAATATGCCCCTCGCGGAAATCGACGCTGCGGGCGAGGTCGATCACCACCGTCCCCTCGCCGCGGTCGAGCAATGCCACCAGCCCGGTCACGTCGATTGCCGGCACGGGCGGAGCCAACTCCGGCACCGGCGCCAGCACGCGCCCGGCCGAGGCCGCCGCCTCCAGCGCCCCTTCCACCACGAAGACGTCGCGATGCCCCATCTGGCGCAGCCAGGCGCCCGCCATGCGCGCGCGCACCCCGGTATCGTCCACCAGCGCAATTCGCGCATTCCGCACGCCGATCCAGTTATCCGTCGACTGCACCAGCTGCCCGCCCGGTGCGTTGCGGCTGCCCGGCCGGTGGCCCGCGCGGAACTCCACCGGATCGCGCACGTCCAGCACGTACAGCGAGCGGTCCGAATCTTCTTCGAACCGCTCCAGGTCCAGCGGGCCGATGACGCCGACGCCGGACGCCTCGGCGAAGCGCTTCGCACGTTCCAGCGCCAAACCCAGCGTCTTCGGCGTTCCCGGATCGAAATGCTCGCTGCGCCCGCGCTCACAGCGGAAACCGGCGAGTTCCCACCCCATCGTGCCGTTGCGCAGCGCCACCACCTTGTTGGGAATACCGGCGCGCCGCAGGCTCTCGGCGCCCAGGATGCTGCGCGTGCGGCCGGCGCAGTTCACCACCACCAGAGTCTGCGGATCGGGTACGAGATCTCCGATGCGATACGCCAACTCGCCGCCCGGCACGCTGATGCCGGTCGGGATCGACATGCGCATGAATTCTTCGTAGGTGCGGCTATCCAGCACCATCATCTTGCGCCCGGACTCCAGCCACTGCTTCAGCTCGGGCGGATCGACGCTTTCCGTGCCGTAATGGTGCTCGACCCACTCGCCGAACGCCTTGGACGGCACGTTGACGCCGGAGAACAATTCGTAACCCGCCGCTTGCCAGGCGGGCGTGCCGCCATCCAGCACTGCGACGTCGGTGGCGCCGATGCCTTCCAGCCAGCCGGCCAATGCTTCCGCCAGTCCGCGCCCGTCATCGACGCAGCAGATGCGCGTGCCGAGCCTTGGCAGCAGCGCGCGGGCACGGATTTCCTTCTTGGCCACGCCGCAGGGCACCGCCCAGAACAGGTGGGAGGCGCCGAACTCGCCGTCCTCGCGAGCATCGAGCAAGGCGAGTTCCTGCCCGTCGGCAAGCCAGGCGTGCAGGGTCTTTGCGTTGATGCGTTGCATGGCACGTGCCGCTTTTTGAGGTTTGACGAAGCCTAGGCCGTGGGTATGGCGCTTGGCAACGCACGGGTCCGGGGGCACATGCGGCACATGGATGCGATGCAGGTGTTCGACCGGGCCGCCGTGCGCCGCCACCGCGACCGCGCTGCGCCCATAGTGGATCGCGTGGCCGACGTGCTGCGCGACGCGGCGGAGCGATTGCTCGACCGGCTGGACGACACGACGGTGCGCTTCAAGCAAGCGTTGGACGTCGGTGGCCGCGGCGTGGTGGCGCCGTTGCTGCGCGAGCGCGGCATGGCGGTGATCAGCAGCGACCTGTCCCCCGCGATGGCGGCGCGCAACGGCGGCCTGTGCGTTGCGGCGGACGACGAATTCCTGCCGTTCGCCCCCGCCAGTTTCGATCTTGTGGTGGCGAGCCTGTCGCTGCACTGGGTCAACGACCTGCCCGGCGCGCTGATCCAGTTGCGGCATGGGCTGCGGCCGGGTGGCCTGCTGTTGGCCAGCATGCCGGCGCTGGGCACGCTCGACGAGCTTCGCCGCGCGCTGACCGAAGCCGAGGCCGTGCTGACAGGCGGCGCTGCTCCACGCGTGTCGCCATTCCCGGACCTGCGCGATTGCGCGGGGCTGTTGCAGCGTGCCGGCTATGCGCTGCCGGTGGCGGATGTGGAAACGATCCGGCTGCGTTATGCCGATCCGCTGGTGTTGCTGATGGATCTGCGTGCCGCCGGCGAGGCGAACGCCGTGCGCCTCCGCGACAGGCGGGTGCCGCCGCGCACTCTGTTTCCCGCCGCATTGGCGGCGCTGCCGGAGGAAGACGGCCGGGTTGGCGTCACGCTGCGGATCGCGGTGATGACGGGGTGGGTCCGTGACGGATCTCCGTAAAGTACGTTCCGTAAAGAAAGTACGTTCCGTAAAGTAAGTGGCGCGGATAGGCGAAGCGCAATCCGCCGCGCAACTACCGGCGGAATGCGCTGCCACCGGATCACCTCCGCGGCAAGGCTTTTCCGCCCTGCAGGTACAAGCCCATCCCGCGTTGCCACCCCACCGTGCGGCATTAGCGCCCTACAGCAACGGCGGCGGCATCGGATCACCGCATTGCAAGCCCAACCACGCGGCACTAGCGTCCGCAACAAGCCAACGGAGGAAGCGCGCGCCATGCAAATCAACGCCGCCGTATTTCGGAAAGTCCACGAACCACTGACCGTCGAGACCATCGAGATCGACAAGCCCTGGGGTCGCGAGGTGCTGGTGCGTACCGTCGCCACCGGCGTCTGCCACAGCGACCTCCACGTGGTGGACGGCAACGGCCGCTTCCCGTTGGACCGCCCGTTCGTGCTGGGCCATGAAGGCGCCGGCGTCGTCGAAGCCGTCGGTGCCGACGTCACCTCGGTGCGGGTGGGGGATCATGTGGTCGCCTGCCTCTCCGGCTTTTGCGGCACCTGCCCGCAATGCCTGAGCGGGCACCCGAATGTCTGCACCGGCAACATCGTCGCCCGCGCCGAGAACGCGGAGCCTCGCCTGTCGCAGGGCGGAAATCCGCTCCGCAGCTTCGCCGCGATCGGCAGCTTCGCGGAAAAGATGCTGCTGCACGAGAACTCGCTGGTACGCATCGAGGCCGACCTGCCGCTGGACCGCGCCGCGCTGGTCGGCTGCGGCGTGCTGACCGGTGTCGGCGCGGCGCTACGCAGTTCGGGGCTGCAAGCGGGACAGACGGTGGCCGTGTTCGGCTGCGGCGGCGTCGGGCTGTCGATCATCCAGGGCGCGCGCATCGGCGGCGCTCGGCAGATCATCGCGGTGGACCAGTTCGATTCGAAGCTGGAGATGGCGAAGCGAGTCGGCGCCACGCACACGGTCAACACCACGCAGGACGACGCAGTGAAGGCGGTGCGAGCACTGACGCGGGGACTGGGCGTGGACCATGCATTCGAGGCGGTGGGCGTGGCGAAACTGTGCCGCCAGGCAATCGAGAGCCTGGCCGTGCGCGGCACCGCGACGATCGTCGGCGTGCTGCCGCCGGATGCGACGATCGAGTTCCCGTGGATGGCGATCCGGCCGGAGTGCAAGGTGCAGACCTCGCGCATGGGTTCCAACCAGTTCCGCACCGACATTCCGAACTACCTGGAGTTCTATCGGCAGGGCCGGCTGGATTTGGATTCGATGATCAGCCGGCGCGGCCATCTGGACGACGTGAACGAGGCATTCCGCGCGATGAAGGCCGGAGAAGTCGCACGCACGGTGCTGATGTTCAATTAGAGAAAAGTGGGACTGTAAGAGAGCACCCCCTCCCCTTGTGGGGGGTGGGCGCGCGCAGCCGACGACAGCGGTGGTACGCGCCCCTCCCCCCAGCTCTCTCCCACCACGGGAGGGGGAGTAGAAAATCGCAAAGGGGAACATCCATGCTGACCATCACAAGCGACATGATCCTGCCGACAGCGATCACCGGTTCCTACCCGCGCCCGTTGTGGTTCGATGCCAGCCTGAACGGCCGTCCCTTCAAAGCCGCCCTGGGAGAATCTTTGTTCCGCGAGCAATACCTCGATGCCGTCGCCGCGGTGATCAACGCGCAGGAAGCTGCGGGGCTCGACGTCGTCACCGACGGCGACAGCCGGTTCGATCTCGCGGTCGGGGGGAAGTCCTGGTTCTTCTATCCGATCGAGCGTCTCGGTGGCTTGCAAGGCAGCCGCGACACCTCGCAAAGCTGGATGAGCCGCTACAGCTTCAAGCCTGGCCACATCCTGTGGGAGGTGCAGGAGGCGTATCAGCCCCCGGTCGTCACCAACAAGCTGACGCGCGGTCCGTGGCAATACACCGCCCTGTGGCAGGTGGCGCAGCGGCTCACCGACAAGCCGGTGAAGTTCGGCGCGATCTGCGCTCCGGCGCTCGCCAGCATGCTGTGGAACGAGTTCTACGCCGACGACAAGGCGATGATCCTCGACCTGTGCGACATCATGAACGCCGAGCTGCGCGAACTCGCCGCCGCCGGTTGTCCGCTGATCCAGGTGGAGGAACCGCCGCATCACGGCCGCTCGCTGCGTCCCGAAACCACCGACGCGGATCTGGAATTCCTCACCGAGGCGTTCAACCGCCAGCTCGTCGGCGTGGATGCGGAGATCTGGGTGCACACCTGCTGGGGCAATCCTAACCAGCAGCGGCTGTATTGGGAAACGCCCAGCTACGAGCGCGCCATGCCGCATCTGCTGCAACTGAACGCCGACGTGATCACCTTCGAATGTGCCAGCAGCGACGGCCGCGACCTGCCCTTGTTCGGCAAGTACAAGACCGACAAGAAGATCGGCATCGGCGTGGTGAACCACTGCAATACGGTAGTGGAACCGCCGGAATACGTGGCCAACCTGATCCGCCGCGCATTGGAATTCATCCCGCCCGAGCGCCTGGTGATCACTACCGACTGCGGCTTCGGCCGCGAGGGCCTGAGCCGGCGCATCGCCTACTACAAGTGCGTTTCGCTGGTGCAGGGCACGAACATCGTGCGGCGCGAACTGGGGCTGCCGGAGGCGCGAATACGCGCGGCGGACCCGAAGCTATATTTCGCTGGATCAGCGGCCGGAGGCTGACGACCGCCCTCGCGCCCGGGAAGATCTCGGACTCCCTCGCTTGCCGCGCTGCGGCTTTGTGGGCGGCGTCAACTCGGCCAAACCCGTCAGAAACAACAGTTTGCCGCCGGGCAACTCCACGATGATGCGAACGCGTCCACCCAGCGCATGTACTACTTTGTCGAGCGTTGAGATCAGCATGTCGGACTGGCGTTCCATACGCGATACCGTTGCCTGCGGCTTCTTTAGTTTCCGCGCCAATTGCGCCCGTGTCTTACCCAACGCCTTGCGCAGCTCACGCAACGACATCTCTTCGGCAATCAGCGTTTGAGCGTGAGCTTCGATCTGGTTCGCGGGTCCACTTCACCCGCCCGGCCCGCGGACCCCACTCGCAGGCATGTCGGCTGATCCGCGGGACCTCGATCGACCCATCGGCCGTTCGGTCGCGTCGGCTGCCATCAGATCGGAAGAGGTTGTCCCCTCGCTCCCGCCGCCGTATCTCTCCCCCATGCTCTCGCGAATCGCTCCCCTGATCTGCCTCGCCCTGGTTCTCGCCGCCCCAGCCGTGGCGCAGCAGAAGGCCGCGGCGCAGCAGAAGAAGGAGCCGGCGCATCCTGCCGTCGCCTCCAGCGCGCCCAAGGAACTCGCCACCTTCGACGACTGGATCGCCGCCTCCCACGGCGACGGCAGCCAGATCGTCTGCTACGCCCTGACGCGCGCCAAAACCTCCACCCCCAGCCTGCCCGGCCGCGGGCAGGTGGTGCTGACCGTATCCGAACGCCCCACCGTCCGTGACACGGTGGCGATCGAGGCGGGCTTCGACTATGCCAAGGACGCCGCCGTCACGGTCCAGGTCGATCAGACCGGCCTCGATTTTTACACCCGCGGCAGCAACGCCTACGCGCGCGACGGCAAGGCCGCGGTCGCCGCGTTCCAGCGCGGCGAGCGCGCCATTGCCCGCTCGCCCGGCCCGAAGAAGGAGCAGGTGACGGATTCGTTCAGCCTGAAGGGATTCTCCGCGGCGTACGCGGCGGTGGTGAAAGCGTGCCCGGAGAAGAAGTGATCACGGCGGAACGTCCGCCCCGGGCCGGCCCCGAATCGCTCACCGAGGCCGAGCGCGCCCGCATCCTCGCCAAGTCCACCCTGTTCGATCCACCCGACGCGGCCCTGCCGGACGGGCGGCGCGACCTGGTTGGCCTGTCGCGCAACGAACTCGCCGCGGAACTCGCCGCCATCGGCGAGGCCCCGTTCCGCACCAAGCAGCTCTGGCACTGGATCTATCATCAGGGCGCCACCGACTTCGCCCGCATGAGCAGTATCGCCCGTCCGCTGCAGGTGAAGCTGGCGGAGCGGTTCGTGATCAGCCGCCCCGAGACCGTCATCGCCCAGACCAGCGACGACGACACCCGCAAGTTCCTCTTCCGCTTCCGCGACAGGCAGGAGGCGGAGACGGTCTATATCCCGGACCCGGAGGAAGACCGTGGCGCCGTCTGCCTGTCTTCCCAGGTCGGCTGCACGCTGTCCTGCCGCTTCTGCCACACCGGGACGCAGACCCTGGTGCGCAACCTCGGCGCGGCGGAGATCGTCGGCCAGTTCATGGCGGTGCGCGACGCCTATGGCGAGTGGCCGTCGCCGAAGGGCGAGACCCCGCGCCTGCTGTCCACCATCGTGCTTATGGGCATGGGCGAGCCGCTGTACAACTACGCCAACGTCGCCAAGGCGATGATCATCGTGATGGACAACGAGGGCATCGGCCTGTCGCGCCGCCGCATCACGCTGTCCACCTCCGGCGTGGTGCCGATGATGGACCGGGCGGGCGAGGAGCTGGGCGTGAACCTCGCGGTATCGCTGCACGCGGTGCGCGACGACCTGCGGGACGAGTTGGTGCCGCTGAACCGCAAATACCCGATCGGCGAGCTGATGGCAGCCTGCCGCCGCTATCCCGGCGCGTCGAACGCGCGGCGCATCACTTTCGAATACGTCATGCTGCGCGGGGTGAACGACACGGAGGCGGACGCGCGCGAACTGGTGCGGCTGATCGCCGGCATGCCCGCGAAGGTGAACCTGATCCCGTTCAATCCATGGCCCGGCAGCGCCTACCAGACCAGCACGCGCACGGCGATCGAGCGCTTCGCCCGCATCGTCAACGACGCCGGCTTCGCCGCCCCGGTGCGTTCGCCGCGTGGGCGCGACATCCTGGCCGCCTGCGGGCAGTTGCGGACGGAGAGCAGGCGCACGCGACCAGCGGGATAAGTCTAACCGCATGAGACGAACCCCCGGACAGGTTGGCTAATGGCCCCGCGGCAGTCGTCATGGCGACGAAGGCCGCATGAGCCTCGGGTCCCCCACGAGTGATAAAATCGCGCTCGCGACATTGCCTTTTATCGTCATGGCCGGCCTTGTGCCGGCCATCCACCCCGGCGTCGATCGGACGGCGCGAACGGCAAACGCGCCCCAGCGGGACGGGGAAGATGGCTGCCACAAGGCCGGCCATGACGGCAAGACCGAGCCACGGCGGCGAAGACCGCTCATCCGGGCCAGTCAACGCAACGAACGATTGCTAACTGGCAATGACAGTGGCGGGGCGGCTTCGCAGGAGAGGCGGGGCGGCTTCGCGGGGCATGACACACGGGTCGCGCACGCACGCGGGTTTGTGTTCGCGCGCGTCTCGCTGCTCCCAAGTTATGTCCAGTGAATTGCTGCACGGGGCAGCAATCTTTAGGAGGCGTGCCGCCGCCTGTTGCCAACAGGCACGCGGCGGCCGTTGAACGAATGCAAAGCAACCGATTTTCGCGCTTGTGCCGATGGGCGGCGATCGCGGCGTTGCTGGCACTGGCCGGCTGCGTTGCCTATCCGGGTCAGCCTGCGGGCGTTGCCGGCGGATACTACGGCTGGCCGGGCTATTATGGCGGAGCTTATCCTTACCCGTATGCCAGTTTCGGCGTCTACGGAGGCTGGGATGGCGGCCCGTACCTACCACCATGGGTGGCACGGCGACGATGGCTCCCGTCATTTTGCCGCGATGCACCGGGGCTTCGCGCATCCTGGCCCCACCCATGCTGGCGTCGGCTGGCATGGCGGGATGCATCCGCAGTTCGGTGGTCCGCATGGCGGGTTCGCCCATGCCGGCACGGCCGGCCACGCGGGTGGCCGCGGCGGGTTCAACCACGGCTGACGCACCCCCGCACAAGCGGTCGATCGCAAGCGGTCCCGCCGCCCTGTGGACGCGCGCAACGCCTCGGCGTTAGCCTCCCCGTCCAACGCCACGGGAGGGCAATGCCATGAAGGCCGCGGTCTTTCACGCTCCGCACCAGCCGCTGACCATCGAGACCGTAGAGCATGCGAAGCCGAAGCGGCGCGAGGTGCTGCTGCGCACCGCGTTCGCCGGCCTGTGCCACTCCGACCTGCACTTCATGGAAGGGCTGTACCCGTTCCCCACGCCCTGCGTGCTGGGTCATGAAGGCGCCGCGGTCGTCGAGGAAGTGGGCGAAGACGTCACCTACGTGAAGCCGGGCGACCACGTCATCACCTGCCTGTCGGTGTTCTGCGGCGAGTGCCCGCAATGCCTGACCGGTCACACCAACCTGTGCGAGAACACCGAAGTCAAATTGCTCCCCGGCGCAGCGCGCCGGCTGACCTGGAAAGGCGAAGTGTTGAACCAGGCATTCAACCTCTCGGCGTTCGCGGAGAAGATGCTGGTGCACGAACACGCCGTGGTGAAGATCGATGCCTCGATCCCGCTGGACCGTGCGGCGCTGGTCGGTTGCGGCGTGATGACCGGCGTCGGCGCGGTGTTTCACGCGGCGAAGGTCGAGCCGGGCAGCACCGTCGCGGTGGTCGGCTGCGGCGGCATCGGGCTTTCGGCGGTGAATGGCGCGGCGCTGGCGGGCGCGGCGAGGATCATCGCCATCGACACCAACTCCGACAAGCTCGACAAGGCGAAGGAGATGGGCGCCACCGACACGATCAACGCGTCGAACGTCGATGCGGTGGAGGCGGTGAAGGAGATGACAGGCGGCGCCGGCGTGCCCTACTCGTTCGAGGCGATCGGCCTGAAGAAGACCGCCGAGCAATGCTTCGCCATGCTGCGTCCGGGTGGTGTGGCGACGATCATCGGCATGATCCCGCTCGGCACCAAGATCGAGCTGCACGGCGCCGACTTCCTGCGCGACCGGAAAATCCAGGGCACGTCGATGGGCGGCAACCGGTTCCGTGTCGATATGCCGCGGCTGTTGGAGTTGTGGCGGCAGGGGCGGCTGAAGTTGGACACGCTGATCTCCGGCCGGATCAGGCTGGAGGAGATCAACGAGGGATTCGACAAACTGAAGTCCGGTGCGCCGGTGCGGCAATTGATCGATTTCGGCGTGGCATAAAACTGCCCGGCGCCCGAGCCCAAACTCCCCCTCCCCCCAGCCTTGATCGGCTTCGCGGCTCAAGCCCACAAGGGGAGGGGGAGTTTGTTATTGCATGCCCTGCTTAGCCTGACGCCAGCCTAACGCCCATGGGATCAAGCCCGGCCATAACAAGACGCGCAGGCCGCCGTTGCGTCACCCTCCGCCCAACATTGCCTCGATCCGGTGCGCCAGCGTGTCCAATTCAAATGGCTTGCCAATAACTTTATGGCCCTCCGGCAGCGCCGTCGCGGCGTAGCCGGTAATGAACAGTACAGGCACCCCTGGCAGCCTTTCGCGCACTGCCTCGGCCAGTTGGCGACCGTTCATGCCATTCGGCAGCCCCACATCGGTGACCAGCAGGTCCGGGCGCACGCCGTCGTTTAGCAAATTCAGTGCGGCGGGACCGTCTGCCGCTTCCAGGACCGCGTAACCAAGCTCGCGCAGCCGTTCCGCGGCGGGCGCGCGAACCCCCCTCTCATCATCCACCAGCAGCACAATTCTTCCCACACCGCTTCTATCCGGCGACCGAGCCTCGGCCTGCCGCTGGTCAGCGAAATCCGCCCGGTCGTGCCATGGCAGACAAAGCCGCACGGTGGTGCCACGGCCCTCGGAACTCTCCAGTTGCACGATCCCGTCGGACTGGCGGACGAACCCGAAAACCTGGCTCAGCCCCAACCCGGTGCCCTGGCCCTGAGGCTTGGTGGTGAAAAACGGTTCGAAGGCATGGTTCATCACGTCTCGCGGCATCCCGTGGCCGGTATCCGCCACCGTGATCGCCACATAATTGCCCGGGTTGGCTCGCTCGTGGCCGAGCGTGTCCTTCGCCGTCAATACGACATCGTCGGTGCTAAGCGTCAGCCGTCCGCCCTCCGGCATCGCGTCGCGGGCGTTGATGCACAGGTTCAGGAGCGCGCTCTCCAATTCGCCGGGGTCGCACAGCACCCTGGCGATGCCGTGGCGCAGCAGCAGCTCGACCCCGACGGCAGGCCCCATGGTCCGGCGGATCAGGTCGGCCATGCCCGCCACCAGAGCATCCGGGTCCAACGCCCTCGGCTGCAGCCGTTGCCGCCGTGCGAACGCCAGCAACCGGCGCGTCAGTCCTGCCGCCCGTTCCACCCCCTGGCGTGCGCCCTCCAGAAACCGCAACGCATCAGCCGTGCGGCCCTGGTTCATCCGTCGCGATGCCATCTCCACACCGCCCGCGACGCCCTGCAGCATGTTGTTGAAGTCGTGCGCGATCCCGCCGGTAAGCTGACCGATGGCCTCGATCTTCTGCGACTGCCGCAGCGCTTCCTCGGCCTGCTCGCGCTCTTGCACCTCGGCTTGCAGCGCATCCAGCGCCTGCTGCAGCGCAGCCGTGCGCTCGGCCACCAATGCTTCGAGTTCTTCGCGATGACGCGTCAGCACGTCGCGCGCCTGCACCTGATCCTCGATGTCCGTCGAAGTCCCCAGCCATTCGGTGATCCGCGCCATCTCGTCGCGCACCGGAGTCGCGCGGCTTTGAAACCACCGATACACATCATCGGCGGCACGGCGCAGGCGATGATCAACCGAAAAACCCTGCTTCGCCGCCGCTTCGGTCCACGCCGTCACGGTCGCCGCGCGATCGTCGGGATGCACCGCATGCAGCCAGCCCAGGCCGACGCTTTCCTGCTCCGACATCCTCGTATAGGCGACCCATTGCGGACTGTTCCAACTGCGTTCGCCCGAACCGTGCGCACGGAACACCAGTTGCGGGATGCCCACGGCAAGAGTTCGGAACCGCGTCTCCTCGTTGCGGATCTCCTCCATGCTGTGCAGCCGCTCCACTGCGGCGGCGATGAGGTTCGCATAGTTCTGCAGAAACCTGGTGTCGCGGTCGCTGAACCGGCGAGGCTTGCGGCTGTCGATCTGCAGGATTCCATAGGGCGGCCTGTCTTTGCCCCCGAGAATGACGACATTCGCTACCGCCTTGACGCCGTTGTCGATCAGGAAGGATGGATATTTGAACCGCTCTTCCGTGTCTATGTCGGCGGAAATCATCGGCGTCCCGGATTTTAGCGCATGACTCTCTGAAAGGAGCTCCGCAAGCTTGACGGTTGCCCGGCCGACCACCCCGGGCTTCCAACCGACGCCCGCGCGCACCAGAAGTGTCTGGCCGTCCGCCTGCAGCTCGACCACCTTGGCGAGCTCGGTGCCCAGTGCCTCGCTGATCAGGTGGCAGGCTTCGGTCAGAATTCCATCCAGATCGTCGGATTTCAGTGCGAGTTCCCCGAACCGGGCCAAGGCGGTCTGCTGCCGCAGCAGCTCGGAGTGATCTCCTTCCTTCATTTTGATTCGAACTCTTTCCGTTGCAGATATCGGTGCGCTTCGGTGGAAAACAATGGAGGTTGGGCTCTCCTCGGCGGTTGTGCGGGAAGCGACAACGAACGCCGGCCGTGGGCGTTTGCCGCGGCGTTATGTTTTCCGGATCAAAATCCGCGGCAGTCCCCATGATGGGGTCTGTTGCCCGCCATCGGTGCAGCGCGAGTTGCGCCGGCCAGCTATCCCGGTTCCGCCCGAGACCACTGCCGCCTTCGTAGCCGGCATGGAAGACGTGCTGGAGGTTCATCAGTGGTCGCTCGTGGATGCCGGGCTTCCGCCGGCATGACGAGGCGCCGGCATGACGAGGCGCCGGCATGACGAGGCGGGTGTCGTCCAACGGTCGATCGAACGGCGTGTCATATCAGTCTGTTCGTCGCCCGCGACAGGTATCACACGACCCCCGCGTGCGCTGCGTTATCGGCCCGCGGTCTGGTGCAGCAGGACCAGCGCGCGGCGCAGGCGCAGGATGCCGCCGCGCGTTTGGCCCTGGTCGCACATGCGCTGGCCCTCCGTCGAGAGGCTGGCGGCCTCTTGTGGCGGATGCGCCGCGATCCGTGCGAGTTCGCTGACCCGATCGAGGAGCTGCAGGCAGTATTGCGGCGTGTCCGTCGTCACCTGCTGAGGCGCCGACTGGCCCGACACCTGAAGCGGCATGACCTCCAGGCCAAGGCCCACGGACAGCGGGACAGCGAGCAGGGCGTAAAGACGGCCGGGAACCCTCATGGTGCGCAGTATGAATATGCCGCGTGACCCGGTGCTGGTTGTCGGATGACAAGGCGGTTAAGTACCGCCCCCGCTACCGCGCCGGCGAATACATGGCTGGCAGCCTCAGCGTTGGAGCCAGTGGCTGGGCCAATCGATGCGCTGCAGCCACCTGACCAGGCGTTTCGTGCCTGGGGAGAACAACTTCCCGACGAACAGGCTGCCCACGGCTCGCTTGGCGGCCTCGGCCCGCGTCGGGTACGGCACGATCATGCCGGCCAGGCGTGACACCGGGGTGCGCTGGGCGATGGCCAGCGTCCAGGTGCCGATCATTTCTCCGGCTGATGGGGCGAGGATGCCCGCGCCGACCACGCGGCCTCGCGACACCACCAGCTTGACCAGTCCGGTGGTGTTGCCCTCCGCCACGGCGCGATCGTTATCGGCCAGCGGCCAGCGCAGCACCGAGACGGCCAGGCCGGCGGCACGCGCCTCGGCTTCGGTCATGCCGGCCTGCGCCAGTTCGGGGTGGGTGTAGGTGACCCGGGGCAGTGCGGCGTAGTCCAGCCGCGCCGGCAAGCGGAATAGCGCGCGGCGGATGACGATTCCGGCGTGGTAGCTGCCGACATGAGTGAACGCGCGCGGGCCGATGCCGACGGGATCGGCGATGTCGCCCACCGCGAAGACCCGCCGGTTGCTGACCGACCGCAGGCCGCGGTCGGTGACGACGCCGGCGGGCGATGCGCGGATGTCCCCGGCCGGCAGATCCAGACCCTCCAGGTTCGGCCGGCGCCCGACCGCGACGAGCAGATGACTGCCCTCGATCCGGCGTCCATCCCGCAGCACCAGCACTGGGCGGTCGGCAACGCCGGTCTCCACCGACGCCACCTCGGCGCCCTCCTCCAGCGCCACGCCGAGGGTGGCCAGTTCCGACCGCAGACCAGCCGTCAGCTCCGGATCCTCGCGGCCGGCGATCCTGGCGGCCTCCACGACCGTGACCCGCGTACCGAGGCCGGCGAACGCGTCCGCCATTTCCAGCCCGATCGGACCGCCGCCGAGGATCAGCAAGTGCTCCGGCCGTGCGGTCAGGTCGAACAGGCTTTCGTTGGTGAGAAACGGCGCGCGATCCAGGCCGGGGATCGGCGGCACGGCAGCACGGCTGCCGGCGGCAATGACGATGCGGCGCGCGGTGATGCGCCGCCCGTCCATTGCCAGCGCGTCGCGCCCCACGAACCGAGCAGTGCCACGCAGGACGGTGGCGCCCAAGGCACGGAAGCGCGCTTCCGAATCCATCGGCGCGATTGCCGCGATGGCGCCGTGCACGTGCGCTCGCACCGCGTTCCAGTCGATGTGCGGCTCCGCCACGTGCAGCCCGAATCGCCCGGCGCCGCGGATCGCCCGCGCGGCATGCGCCGCGGCGAGCAACGCCTTGCTCGGCACGCAGCCGGTGTTCAGGCAATCGCCCCCCATGCGGGCTTGCTCGATCAGCGCCACCTTCACCCCGAGCTGCGCCGCGACCGCGGTCACCGACAAGCCGGCGGCGCCAGCGCCGATCACCGCCAGGTCGAAGTCAGCCATCCCGCCGGTTCCACTTGCGCCACGCCACCGGCAGCAGCGCCAGCACCGCCAGCGCCAGCATTGGTGCCAGGATCGGCGGCGAGAGGATCAGCGCCAGGTCCGGCCGGTTGCCGGCCGCGAGCAGGTCGCCGACTCCCGCGCCGATCGAAGCGAACACGAAGGTGCCCGGGATGATGCCGAGCAGCGTCGCGGCGGCAAATGACCACAACCGCATTCCTGCCAGCGCCGCCGCGAGGTTCACCAGCCAGAACGGAACCAGCGGGATCAGCCGGATCGCCAGGAGGTAGTGGAAGCCGTTGCGGTGCAATTCGGTGCGCACGCGGGTCAGCCGGCCGCCACCCCGGGCGGCCATGGCCGGGGCGAATGCCGAACGTGCGGCCAGGAACAGTACCAAGGCGCCGGCGGTGGCGCCGATGACCGCCATCGCGCCGCCCACCAGCGTGCCGAACAGCAGGCCGCCGGCGACGGTGAAGACCGCGGCCTCGGGCACGGATAGCGCGGTCAGCGCGGCGTACAGAGCGGCATAGACCAGAGGCGCCACCACCCGATGGCGGTCGACCCACGCCGCGAGAACCGCGCGGTGATGGGCGAGTGCTGCCCAGTCCAATTTGCTCGCGAGCCCGCTCGCCCAGAGGGCGGCAAGCGCGGCAACCAGCAGGGCGAGCGGCACAACTCGACGCATGGTCAGCATGGCGCGGCGGAACATGCCCGCACTCCCGGGACGCTGTCGCGTGACAACTTGCCGGACCTGCCGGTGCTGTGACGCGGATCATAGCTTCGCGTCGGGGTTGACGCCAACCTGGCAGGAATCGCCGCCGGCCCTGCCCGCGCTGCGGCCCGCCAGTCGTCTCGCAGAACGAGCCACCAGAAAATGGAACGGAGGTCGTCATGCGATGGCTCGATTCGTTGGCCGCATTGCGGCAGACACGACGGCAACGCTCCAACCTCAGGCCGGTACTGCCGATCGCACTGCTGGTCGGAGCCTTCGCCTTGGCAGCGGTGTTCGGGCTGAACGTCTACGGCCTGCGCAGCCAGATACTGCGCATCGTCGCCGCCACGCCGCGCTCGATCATGATCGGCTTCGCGCTCGGCCTGTTGCCCCTGTTCATTTGCATGGTGCAGACGGTCACGCGCAAGCGGCTGCTGAGCAAGCTGGACAGCGTCGAGGACTATCGCGTCGCACAAACATTGCATTATGAGACCGCACGAAGATCGGTCGATGCGATCAGCCCCGCCACGCTGAATACCGATTACATTATGCCGATCGTCGTACTGTTCTTGCTCAACGCCTTCGGTTTCGCGTTCATGTATGACATCTATCCGGACTCCGCCACCTTCGCCACGCCGAACATCATCCTCGGCGGATTGCAGGTGCTTGATCCGGCCTATAAGCCGGAGAACGTCCAGACTTACCAGGCCGGCACTTTCGTCATGATGGCGGCCGCCTTTATCGGCAGCTACGTCTACATGATAGGCCGGCTGATCGAACGACTGGGCAACAACGACCTCTATCCCATCTCGCTGTATTTCTACGTGGTGCGGGCGATCATCGCGGTCTCGGTTGCCGCAATACTGCGGCATACCGCGGATTCGCTTTACGTCGACCACCTCTCCGCCCTGATGCTGCTCGCCTTCATCACCGGCCTCGCGCCGGATCTGTTCTTGCTGGCGATGGCGCGCAAGGCATTCCAGAGCATCAAAGTGATGGGCAACAAACAGGACCCGCCGCAGGCATCCAGGCCGATCGCATTACCGCTGATCATGATCGACGATTTGACGCGCGAGAAGGTCGACCGCCTCAGCGAACTGGGCATCGACAGCGCGCAACTGCTGGCGTGCCAGAACCCTTTCCTGATCTGGATGCGCTTGCCATACGACCTGGGCCTGGTCGTCCAGTGGATCGCGGCGGCGCAGCTTTACACTCTGGTGAAGGAGAAGACGCTGTTGGAACTGCGCAACCTCGGCATGCTCACGATCTTCGACCTGGAGTGCCGGCTGGAGGACACCGCCGCCGCGGCGCAGATCTGCAAGCAGATGGGCATTCCCGAAAGCTCCGCTTCGGTCTTGAAGAAACAGCTCGACGCCGATCCGTGCTTTGTGCGCCTGAAGCAGGTGCGGGACGCGATGGCGGATACGCGCCCCATCGCCCGTGCCGCGGCGCCGCGCGCACGGCACGGCACGCCATATGCGGGGCTGGCGTTGGAGCCGCTGGCTGCGGTTGAAGCAGCCCCGACCGCGTAGGATTGAATTGCCCGGAACAACGCCGGAATCGAGCAGGGCGCCGACGCGAGTATCCTGTCTGCTGGATGAACCGTCACGCTCTGACGGCCGCATGGGCGACGGTTGGTCCCGCTGTTCTTATTGCGCGCAGCCCGGGCTGGGACGCCACGGCATTGCGAGTTGACCATCGGCCGGCGTCGGCCGACCGGCCGTGAATGAAACGGCGTGCGCGGCAAAGGCAGCGCCAAGCATGCGCGTCCCTTCGGCACCGGCCGAAGCGTTTCCCACTGCTGACAGCACGCTGTCAGCAGCACCTTCCTACCTCTTGGCCAGCACAATCCAATCGCCAGCCGAGAGGCGACCGCTCGCATGCCCCTTCTTGTCTCCACCGACACCGCATCCGCCACCGCATCCACCAGGCGCCGCCGCGCCGCCATCCTGCTCACGCTATGCCTCGGTGTGTTGGTCGCACAGGTCGATACTTCCGTGGTCAACCTGGCCATGCACTCGATCGGCTTGGCATTCCGTGCCTCCGTCACCGCGTTGCAGTGGGTGCTGGACGGCTACAACCTGACTTATGCAGTTCTCCTGCTCACGGGAGGCCTCCTCGCTGATCTCTACGGCCGCCGGCGCGTGTTCCAGGTGGGCGCCGGCATCCTCGCCGCCGCGTCGGTCGCCTGCGCACTCGCCCCCAGCATCGGCGTCCTGATCGCCGCCCGTGTCGCCACCGGAGCAGGCGCTGCCCTGCTGCTGCCGGCCTCGCTCGCCATCGTTCGCGTGGTATGGACCGACCCGGGCCAGCGCCGCCGCGCCCTCGGCGTCTGGGCAAGCTGCAACGGCCTTGCCTTCGTCATCGGCCCCACGCTTGGCGGCCTGCTGATCGAGCATTTCGGCTGGCCAAGCGTCTTCCTGCTCTCGGTGCCGCTCGCGCTCGCCGCATTGCTCCTGGCTGGCCTCGTCATCACCGAGTCCGCCCACCCGCACGAACGCACCTTCGACCTCCCCGGCCAGCTTGCCGGCGCCGCGGCGCTCGGCGGCCTGGTGTTCGCTGCCATCGATGGCCACCAGGGCGCCCACGAGAGCGGCCACCTGGGCGGCGGTCACGTCTGGATCGCCGCGCTGGCCGTGTCGGCGGTCGCCTTGCCGACCTTCCTTGCCCTCGAACACCGCGCCAACCGTGCCGCCGTGGTCCCGCTGGAGCTGTTTCGCAACCCCGCGTTCCGCGGAGCCATCGCCGCCACCGCCTGCATGACCTTCGGCATCTACGGCATGATCTTCCTGCTGCCGCTGGTCTGGCAGGCCTCCGGCGCGCTGGGACCCGAAGCCGCTGGTCTCGCCCTGCTGCCCTGTGCGCTGGTGTTCTTCCTGGTGTCGCCCCGTTCCGGCCATCTGGCGCAGCACGTCGGTGTCCGGACAATGACTGCCGGGGGCACCGCCATCATCGGCTGCGGCCTGTTGTTGCTGGCCACCACGCAAGCGGGCCGGCCGCTGCCCCTGGCCGCGCTCGGGCTGGCTTTGACCGGCATCGGCATGGGTCTCAATACCGGCCCGTTGATGTCCGTCGCGGTCGATTCCGTCACCGCGGCGCGTTCCGGCACCGCATCGGCCCTGATCAACGTGGCTCGCATGGCCGGCGCGACGCTCGGGGTTGCCTGCCTCGGTGCCGTCTTCGCGCTGTGGGGTGGCGGCGCGCCCGGTTTGCGCGCCGCCATGCTGGCTGGCGGCGCCGTGCAACTGCTTGGCGCAGCCGTTGCCTGGATTACCATCTAGCCTCGAAAATCGAGCTAACGACACGCCCCACGCACCGAGACAAAAGTGCCGCGCGCCGTTTATCGCAGATGACGTGCCGGTGCCCGATTCGCTACGCTGGCGGCCTCGCGCATCTCGCCCCATTGGCATCGGCACGGAGACTGGCAGTTGGCCGGATCGGAACGCGGCCCGCGCGCGGCGGTGAAGCTTAGCGACGTGGCTGCCGCGGCCGGCGTGGCGCCGATGACCGTCTCGCGCGTGATCAACACGCCCGATCGCGTCTCGCCCGCCACCGCAGCCCGCGTCCGCGCCGCGATCGACAAGCTCGGCTACGTGCCGAACCTCGTCGCCGGGGGGCTGTCGTCCCGCCGCTCCCGCATGGTGGCGGCTGTGGTGCCCACCATCGCGCATCCGATGTTCGCCGAGATGGTGCAGCACTTCACCGATACGATGCGGGGTGCCGGCTACCAGGTGATGCTGTCGCTCAGCGGCTACGGTGATTTCGCCGGCCTCGACCTGGTGCGCGGTCTGCTGGCGCGCCGGCCCGACGCCATTCTGGTCACCGGCGCAGAGCATGCGCCGCCGCTGCGGCAATTGCTGACCGAGGCCGGCATCCCGGTGGTGGAGATCTGGGACGTCTCGCCCAAGCCGGTCGACATGCTGGTCGGCCTGGACCACGTGCAGGCCGGCGCCGCGGTCGCGAAGCTGTTTTTCGCCAAGGGCGTCCGGCATTTCGCCGCGTTCGCCGCGGCTGACACCCGCGCCCAGGCCCGCCGCCGCGGCTTCACCGACGCGGTCCGCCAGGCCGGCGGCACCGTGCTGGCCGAACCGGTCCTGCCGGCCCCCAGCACCATCACCGCCGGCCGCCAGGCGATGACCGCACTGGCGCCCTTGATGACCCAGCGCACCGGTCTGTTCTGCAGCTCCGACATGCTGGCGTTCGGCGCCATCACCGAGGCTCGCGTCCGCGGCATCGCCGTGCCGGCGCAACTCTCGGTGTGCGGCTTCGGCAATTTCGAGCTGGGCGCCACCAACGAGCCCCCGTTTTCCACCGTCAGCGTCGAGGGCGCCGAGATCGGCCGCACCGCGGCAGGCTTCCTGCTGCGCCGGTTGGGCGGCGGCGCGACCGCTGAAACCGACCGCGTGCTGGTGCCGTTTCGTATCGTCGAACGCGCCTCCACCTGACCATTCATCATGTGCTGGTTTGGGGAAGGCATTGTTGCAGTGCAGCGTCCGTGCTATGCTGCGCTGCAACATGGAGCGCTGCCGTTGCGAGCGCGCCTGACCGGACGAAAGCGAAGGAAACCCAAATGAATTACGTCACGGCGGCGGACCTCTACGTCGAAGCCGGCGGCCTCCGCATCGCGCGCGCGCTGCACGACTTCGTCAACGCCGAGGCGATCCCCGGCACGGGCATCGAGCCACGTGCCTTCTGGCAGGGCTTCGGCATGCTGGTGCGCGAGTTGGCGCCGCGCAACCATGCGCTGCTGGACCGCCGCGACGCCCTGCAGCAGCAGATCGATGGTTGGCATCGTTCCCATCCTGGCGGCCAACCCGGCGCCTTGCCGATCGACCAGGCGGCCTATCTCTCGTTCCTGCACGAGATCGGCTATCTGCAGCCGGAGCCGCGCGAGGTCGCGATCGACACCAGCCGCGTCGATGCCGAGATCGCCAGCATCGCCGGGCCGCAGCTCGTAGTGCCGGTGACCAACGCGCGCTATGCGCTGAATGCCGCCAACGCGCGCTGGGGCAGCCTGTACGACGCGCTGTATGGCACCGACGCGATTCCTGAAGACGGCGGCGCGACGCGCGGCAGCGGCTACAATCCGGTGCGCGGCGACCGGGTGATCGCACGCGCCCGGGCAGTGCTGGACCAGGTCGCGCCGCTGGCTGCCGGCAGCCATGCCGATGCGACGCGCTATGTCCTGGATCGCACGGCCAGGGATGGCGCGGCGCTTGCCGTCACCCTCGGCAATGGCAGCAAGACCGGCCTGCGCGATCCGGCGGCGTTCGTCGGCTACCGCGGCGACGGCGCCGGCCTGTCCGCGGTGCTGCTGCGGCACCACGGACTGCACGTCGAGATCCAGATCGACCGCAGCCGCCCGATCGGCCGCGACGATCCGGCGGGCGTCGCCGACGTGCTGCTGGAAGCCGCGATCACCACCATCCAGGACCTGGAGGATTCGATCGCCGCGGTCGATGCCGAGGACAAGGTGCTGGCCTATCGCAACTGGCTCGGCCTGATGGTCGGCACGCTGGAGGATTCGTTCGAGAAGGGCGGCCTCATGATGACGCGCCGCCTGCACACCGACCGCCGCTACCAGAAGCCGGGCGGCGGCACGCTGACCCTGTCGGGCCGCAGCCTGATGCTGGTGCGCAATGTCGGCCACCACATGTACACCGACGCGGTGCTGGATGCCGACGGCCGCGAAACCCCGGAGGGGCTGCTGGACGCCGCGGTCACCTCGCTGATCGCGCTGCACGACCTGAACAACTCCGGGCCGTTGCGCAATTCGCGGATGGGCTCGGTCTACATCGTCAAGCCGAAGATGCACGGCCCGGACGAAGTGGCCTTCACCGACACGGTGTTCACCCGCGTGGAGGAGCTGCTGAACCTGCCGCGCTACACGCTGAAAATGGGCATCATGGACGAGGAGCGACGCACCTCCGCCAACCTGAAGGCCTGCATCGCCGCGGCGAAACACCGGGTGGCGTTCATCAACACCGGCTTCCTCGATCGCACCGGCGACGAGATCCATACCTCGATGGAAGCCGGGCCGATGATGCGCAAGAACGACATGAAGGGCACCGCCTGGATCAAGGCCTACGAGGACCAGAACGTCGATATCGGCCTGCAATGCGGCCTGCGCGGCAACGCGCAGATCGGCAAGGGGATGTGGGCCGCGCCCGACCGGATGGCCGATATGCTGGCGCAGAAGGTCGGGCACCCGAAGGCGGGGGCCAACACTGCCTGGGTGCCGTCCCCCACCGCCGCCACGCTGCACGCGCTGCATTACCACGAGGTGGACGTCGCCGCCCGGCAGACCGAACTGGCGTCGCGTCAGCGGGCACCACTGGCCGACCTGCTGACGATCCCTCTGGCGATCCCCCCTGTGGCGATCCCTCCTCGGGCAATCCCTATGGCCGACCGCCCCACCTGGTCGCCGGAGGAGGTGCAGCAGGAGCTGGACAACAACTGCCAGGGCATCCTGGGCTACGTGGTGCGCTGGATCGACCAGGGCGTCGGGTGCTCCAAGGTGCCGGATATCCACGATGTCGGGCTGATGGAGGATCGCGCCACGTTGCGCATCTCTTCGCAGCACATTGCCAACTGGCTGCATCATGGGATTGCCGACGAAGCGCAGGTGACGGCGACGCTGCGACGGATGGCGGAGGTGGTGGACCGGCAGAACGCCGGCGACCCGCTGTACAAGCCGATGGCGCCCGGGTTTGATGGGGTGGCGTTCAAGGCGGCCTGCGACCTGGTGTTCAAGGGCCGCACGCAGCCCAACGGCTATACCGAGTTCATCCTGCACGCACGGCGGCGGGAAGCGAAGGCGGGCTGACGCTGGCTGAGCGAAGGCGGGCCGAGGGTCTGCGCCAATTTCGCCCCACTCTAACGGTCCGACCTGACTTCCCACAGGTACCTCTTAAGAACCTCCACCACGAAGTCACGAAGTCACGAAGAAATCCTTCTTCGTGACTTCGTGCCTTCGTGGTGAAAGTGCCGACAGACCGCACCAGCATAGAGTTGCGGCACCGATGGAAACCAAGTCGATGCAACTTGCCGGACCAGGCACCGGGATCGTCAACTCCTTGGCTTGCTACGCCGCGCTCCGCTCCGGCCATTCCGGCTTGTTGTACCCCAGCGGCACCGACGGCCGTGCCCAGAACGGCGGCGTCTCCGACAGCCCCACCGTCGGGCGCAGGTGCCGCAGTCGTCCGGATGGCGTTTCCGAAACCATCGACCACTGCTCCAGCTCGTCCGCCGCGAATTCCGCCGGGGCGTCGCGGGCCGCGGCTTCCGGCACCTCGCCCAGATCGACGATCCACTTGCCGACCTGCGCCAGCGAGATGCGGACCAGCCAGCTTCCGCCCTCGCGCGCCCGCCGCCCCAGCGCCACCATCGCGCCGAACGCCATCAGATAGCCGGTGCAGTAGTCGATCGCCGACACCGGATAGAACTGCGGCCCCGGCGTTTTGCCGGGCACCACCTCGGCCTGGCGCGAGGTGATGCCGCTGACCGTCTGCACCACCGTGTCGAACCCGCGCCGCGACGCCCAGGGCCCGGCATGGCTGAACGCACACAACGACACATAAACCAGGCCGGGGCGCAGCGCCGCCAGTTCCTCGGGCGACAGGCCGCGCCCGCCCAGCGTGCCCGGGCGATAGCCTTGCGAGAACACGTCCGCCTGCCGCACGAGCCCCTTCAGTACCTCCACATCGTGCGCCTGGCGCAGGTCGAGATGTGCGGACAGCTTGCCATGGCCGGTGTCGAATTCCTGGTAGCCGAGATTCGGCAGATGCGGCCCGGTGATTTTCAACACGTCCGCGCCGTGCTCGGCCAGCGTGCGCGCGCAGGTGGGGCCGGCCAGTACACGCGTCAGGTCCAGCACGCGCACGCCCGACAGCGGGCGGCTGCCCGGCGGCAGTTGCTCGGGCGGGGCATCGCCGATGCGGATGATCTCCATCAGCGGCAGCGCTGCGATGGCGGCGGATTGCGGGTGCTGCGCCCACTCGGCATGCGTGCGCACCATGCCGCCGGCACCCCTGGCGGCGATGATTGCCTCCTCCAGGTCCAGCGCGTTCCAGTTCAGCACGGCCTTCGCCACCGCGGCGCGCTCCTCCGGCACGCCCAGCACGCTGAGCGCGGCGGCACGGTGGTTGGGGAAGTTGCAGTGCAGGTAGCTCCAACGGCCGTCCTTGGTGGGATAGACGCCCATGACAGCGTTGCGCTCGTGCGAGACGTTGCCGTCGCCCAGCTTCATGTAGTGGCCGCTGCGCAGCGACGCCGCGGCCCGGCGCAGATCGACGGACACGGATTGCTGCCGCCCGGTGCGCATTTCCCAAAGGTCCGCGACGGCGACACCGGTCGCGGCGATGGTCGCGGCGCCCGCCTTGGCGATGCGGAACGGCGTCGGCAGCACCGGATCGTCGCCACCCGTGAAGGCGACCGCGTCGGCGCGGTCGGTGGACCAGCCGGCAACCGGCAGGAGCGAGCGCAGGGCATCTTTCGGCATGGTCGTGTCCTCCCCATCATGTGGCAGCGCGTTGGGCACCGTCATCCCCGTCATGGCCGGCGCGACCCGGCCATCTACCCCGGCGGGTCGGGCGCTGCTCGCCAGCGCCGACGGAGCAGTGGATTCGAACGTGCGTGGATGGCCGGGTCAAGCCCGGCCATGACGGAAGCGCCGGCGGGTCACCGGCATCATGCAAACTGCTGCCGCGGTTTCTAAGGATGGATCAGCGTCCCAACGCGATTGATTACGAACGCTTCGTGCCGTTCGAGGAAATCCAGCGTCACTTCGGCGAACGCTTCCGGCCGTTCCCTGCTGATCGCATGGCCGGCGTCGTAGACGAACACCAGATGACCGTTGGGCAGCAATTCTTTGTAAGTGCGGCCCATCTCCGGCGGCATCAGCCGGTCGAGCGTGCCGAACAACACCAGCGCCGGTGTTTCCAGGCGACGCATCGCGGCTTCCAGATCGGCATCGCGGTCCGGTCCGCGCACGCGCATCACGAAGGCCCGGGTCTGCGCCTGCGCTGCCGGATCCGGCGCCGGCAACGGCGCGTGCCGTTCCGGGTGTGCATAGACCATGCGCGCGATCTCCTCCGGCGAGCCGGAGGGCGGCGTCTGCCCATCCGGACGGATCGCCGCCGGTGCTTCCAGCACCAGTGCCGCGACCAGCTCCGGCTGCCGCGCCGCCAGCCACAATGCAACGCGCGCGCCGAACGACGTGCCCCACAGATTGCAGCGGTCGATGCCAAGCGCGCGGATGGTGGCGGCCATCGTCTCGGCGAGGTCCGCGGTCGACGTGGTGCGCGTATTCTCGGACGAGCGGCCGAAGCCGGGCATTTCGAACGCGATGACGCGGTGGTGGCGGGACAGCAAATCGTGGCCGCGCCCCAGGTTCATGCCGCCGGCGCCGTGCAGGTGGATCAGCGGAGGGCCGTCGCCCGCCGCCATATAACGGACGCGGAAGCCGTCCGCTTCGACGAAGCCTTCGGTGAACGCTGCGCCGAAACCGTCTTGCGTTGCCACGATGCGGGACCCTCTCAAATATCACGGATGCGGGGGAGCACCGTGCGGCCGAACAAGTCGAGGCCTTCCATCATGGCGTCCATGTCGCCGGTGCCAGGGTCCTGCAATGACACGTCGAGCACGCCGACGCCGATCTCCTCGCGGGCGTGGCGGATCTGTTCCACGATCCGATCGGGGCCGCCGCAGAAGCTGATCGGCAGCACGCCGCCGACATTGGCGCGCTGCTTCTGGCCGGCGATGTTGCGGGTCGTGTCGGCCTGGATCAGCGCATCGCGCAGGCCGGCGCGCACCGGGAACGGCGCCTGCTTGTCGCGGCGGGCGAGCGCGGTTTCCGCGGCTGCGTCCGTTTCGCCCAGGATCATGTTGACGCGCCAGATGATGTCGTCCGGCCCCGGCGACCAGCCGTACTGCGCGCATTGCTGACGGTAATAGCCGGTGGAACGGCCCATCGATTCCAAATTGCCGTACGAGACACCGAGGCCAAGATGATGCCGCGCGGCGAACCCTCCGGCTTCCGCGCTGGTGCCCAGCACATAGGTCGGCGCCGGCGGTTGCTGCGGGCGCGGCCACAGCGATACGGTGCGATATTGGAAATACCGCCCCTGCCAGCCGAACGGCTGCGGTTCGCTCCAGGCCTTCAGGATCAGCTCCATGCCTTCGTCGGTGCGCTCGCGCGCTTCCGCCGGATTGAGGTCGTAGCTGAGGTATTCGTTGGTGGTGCCGCGCAGCATGCCGAACACGAAACGGCCGGGCGCGAACGTATCCAGCATCGCCAGCTCCTCGGCGACGCGGATCGGGTTGCTGGTGGGCACGATCGGACCGAGCAAGGCGATCTTGATGCTGTCGACGCGTGCAGCGAGCCAGGCGGCGGACACCACCGGCGACGGCGTGAGGATGCGCGGGGAGTAGTGATGCTCCGACACGCTGATCCAGTCGAAGCCGAGCCGTTCGACGAATTGCACCCGCTCCACCATGCCGCTTGCGGCTTCGGCGCCGATCGCAGGGTCATAGGCCGCCGGAGGCACCGGCCATTCGCGCGCCATGTCGGGCGGCACGACATAGCGTCCGGTTTCGAAATAGGAGACCTTCATGGTCGTTTTCCTCGGTCCTCGCGCGACCGACTGCGCCGGTTCGCCCGGGGTATTATCGGGACATTGGCCGGGATGTCGATGGGCGGAGGAAATTCGGGGCCGGTGGCTGGTACAACGTTCCCCCTTCAGCGGGGGCGCATTCGTGCTGTCCCCGACGCATCAAACGGCGACGCGCTGTGCGGGGTTGAAGGGCGGCTGGGGTGCACCGAGTTTGGCCAGCGCGTAGAGCGATGCGTTGGCGTCCAGCGTGCCACCGATGTGATTGCGCATTGCGAGCAGATCACGGAACAGCCGCTGGAATGCGCCGTCGGCATTCATCGTGCGGCCGCCATTGACTTCCAGGACGCGGTAAACGGCACCCACGCAATGAGCTATCGCATGCGCGGCATAATAGCGGCCGCGGGCACGCAAGATAAAGGGAATGTCCTCGCCGCGCGCCACCCTCGCGTGGAAATCCTGCCAGATGTGCGTAAGGCGGTCATGCGCGGCCTCGACCTCGGTCAGGGACGCGGCCAGGCGCAAATGCAGATCCGTGCTGGCGGAGACGGTTCGGTTGCCCGCGATCGAAACCCGTTGGCGATTGTTTTCGATAAAGCATTCGAGCGCTCCGATGGCCGCGCCGATGGCGGGCGAGGCGATCGCGTGCGGGAATACCACCGACCACGGCAGCCGGTACAGCGGCCGGTCGTTCACCGCGCGGCCGGGATCGCTCCGCTCATAGACATGGGTCGAGGTGTGCGTCCGGTATTCGGGCACAAAGGCGTCGGCGACGACGACATCCTTGCTTCCGGAGCCGGCCAGACCGGCGACCTGCCAGCTTTGCTGGTCCACGCTGAAATCGCCGCGCGGCACGAGAAAACTGCGAAATTCCGGACCGAACCCTGACTCCTCGTCCCGCGGCAGCACGGCACCCAGGATCACCCAGTCGCAATGATCCACGCCGCTCGAAAAACCCCAGCGGCCGGACAGCCGGAACCCGCCAGGCGCCGGGCGGGCCTGGCCGGTTGGCGCATAGGACGTCGAGGCCAGGGTATCCGGATTGGCGCTCCAGACGTCGTGTTGCGCCTGTGGATCGAACATCGCGATATGCCAGGGATGAATGCCGACCACGCTCGCGACCCAACCGGTCGAACCGCACACGGACGCAATGCGCACAGCGGCCTCGAAGAACGTCCCCGCGTCCAGCTCGAGGCCGCCCCATTGCCGCGGCTGCACCGCGCGAAACATATCGGCCTCAGTCAGCCACCCCATTACCTCGTGGGAGATCATGCCGCGTCGTTCGGCCTCGGCGGCACGTTCCCGGATTGCGGGCAGCAGCGCGTCGATGCCGCGCAGAAACGCGTCCGGACCGCGGCTGCGTAACGCGGGTGCTGTCAGAGAGGTGGACATCCGAAATCCCCTGTTGGTTGTTTCGCGGCGGCGCTGGCCGGCAACGCTGCTGCACGCGCGCCACGGATCGCCGTGTCGCAAGTGCGGCGGGGATTCCCGTGCAAAACGCGCGTCGTTCAAACGCCGATGTCGGCAACTCTGTCATTGGGAGCGCAGCGAGGCAATCGCCCGGAGAGGGCGCGCGTCACTCGCGGGAGACTGCTTCGCTGCGCTCGCAATGACACTGTGGGTTCGGCACGACCCGTCCGAGCCGCAGTACACCTATGCAGTGCTATGACGCGGTCGAAGTATTATGACGCGCGGCTGGGGCCAACGAGAGTGGCGCCCCCATCCACGCCGAGGATTTGCCCAGTGATGTAGCGGGCCTGCTCGGACAGCAGGAAGCGCACCGCGGCGCCGACGTCCCATCCGGTACCTTCGCGCCCGAGCACGGATGCCTTGCGGCGCGTTTCGCGCGCCTGCTCCGTCATGCCGCGCGCATAGACCGTTGGCGTATAGACCGGCCCCGGGAAGACGCAGTTGACCCGAATGCCGTCGGGGCCATGATCCACCGCCATCGCCTGGGTCAGCGCGATCACCGCGCCTTTGGAAACGCTATAGGCTGTGAGGCCGCGCGGACGCAGCGCGGAGATGGAGGAAATGGTGACGATCGATCCGCCACCGGCGGTGCGGACCATCGCCGGGATGGCGTGCTTGCAGGCAAGGAACATGGTGTCCACGTTCACGTGCATCACGCGTGCCCAGTTTTCCTCGGTTTCCTCGACCACCGAACCCCTGCTGCCGATACCCACATTGTTGTCGAGGCAGTCGAGCCGGCCCCATCGGGACAAAGCGTCCTCGACCATGGCGGCACACTGGGCCGGAATCGTGACGTCGTAGGAACCGGTGGCAGCGCTGCCCCCTTCGCTGGTGATCATCGCTACCGTGCGCTCGGCGAGGCCCGGGTCGCGATCGACCACCAGCACATGGGCGCCGGCACGCGCCAACAGAATGCACGCCGCGCGGCCATTGCCGATGCCGTCGCCCTGCGCCCCGCCACCCGTGACGATGGCGACCTTGCCGATCAGGCCCCATTCCTCATTTGGTGTCATTGCGGTCGTTGCTCCCCTGCTCACGGCAAAAAGCCGATCGAGTTGCCATTGTGAACCATGGGGATTGGCGAGGGAAATTGTCGCCGCGCGACAGCAGGAGATTTTGGCAATGCTCTGTTGTCCCGGCAAGACGCCGACGCTGCCGATCGCGGTTCGCATATCCGCCGGGGATCAGCGCCGGGCTGGGGCCGGGCTGGATGGTCAAGTCCGCGCGGTAGCGGCGCGGACGCGGCGGCGGTTGCGCACGCGTAGCGTGCCCGAACACAAAAGGACAAACAACAAGTCCTCTGAAGCCGTACGCAGGAAGGGCCGACATGGCGCCGGCCCCTCCTGCGGTCTTCGGGTTCGGCGCCGATTACCTGCCGAAGTAGTTGCCGTTTGCGCCGCCCACCCAATGCGACGGATTGCGGTACTGCCCAAGGCTACTGCCGTCACCCACGGACGCGGCGGAGGCGATGCCCATGCCAAGGGTCAGGGCGGCGACGGCGGCGAGAACGAACTTTTTCATGATGAACTCCACTGATGATCCTCTATGTCGAAGGCGGTTTGATTGGCGGCCGATAGGATCATCGGATGATCGACCCCGCCTGTTTGACGACGCCGATGTGGTCTTGGGCGCTGCCGCCCTCAATCCGGTTTGTGTGGACAACTTCTGTGCGCAGATCGGCGAAATGGCCCGAGCCAGCTGGGTGGCTGCTTCCGATAAGTGGGCTTCACGGAAACAAAAAAACCGTCCCTCCGGAGCGGCCCTGTCTCGGCGGCGCATCTGGATCGGGAGACACGATGCGCCACAGCAGCTTCTCAGGTCACATTGCCCGTTTGACCAGGCGCAGCGCGAACAGAAGAACCACGGCACCGACAATGGCGACAATAATAGAACTGATCAGGCCGCCACCGATGTGAATCCCTAACACGCCGGCGAGCCAACCGCCAATGAAAGCACCAACGATACCGACGACGATGTCGATAATCAGGCCGAAGCCAGCGCCTTCAACGATTTTGCCGGCAAGCCAGCCGGCTATTGCGCCGATAATAAGCCACGCAATGATCCCATGTTCCATTGGACTTCTCCTTCTCGTTTTTAGTGCGGCTGCGCGCTGCAATCGCCCCGACATGCGACGCGCGACTTTGCCGCCAACGCGCCCGAAAGGGCTATCTCAGCCGATCACCGATTTCATTGGTGTCTCCTGAGTGTAAACAAAGGCGGCACGAGGCCTTCCCGCCGAGGTCCGATCTTGGCGTTACGTCGGCGCCTGGCCGTCCGGTGTCGCTTGATCCACCGCGTGCGGGAGCAGCTTCGCGACCAGCGGAAGCAACACATCGACCGGCAGACCGGTGCGTTGCACCATCGCTTGGACCTGTTCGTTTGATAGTGCTTGCTGCACGTACTCAGCAGCGATCGGCATGTTTGCCCCACTGCTTATCCAGGATTCGACGTGCTCGGCCAAACCGTTGCTGGTGAATTGCTGCAATAACGCAGCAGTCCCTCCGGGCTGGTTGAGCCCCAGAACATCTTGGAGTGCACTATGAACGCCGCCGGCGTTGTCTTGCTCGGACGGTGTAAGCTGCCCTATCAGCAACCCCAGTATTCCACTCATCGCACACCCCCCAATCGCGGTTCAACACGGATTTTGGACCACGTCAGATGATCCGCGCGCGAGCTTATAGACAGACGAGAAGCCTGAAGTTTTACACGAGCCAGCTAACAAACTTTCAACAATAGCGCCCGTACATCACTTTGTCGCGAGCCCGCGATGAGTAGCCAACGGTGCGGCGCGAGAACTGCGCCGGAGCGGGTATATTTTCCGTGAGTGGGGACGGAGGTGGTTGCGACGCTCATCGTAACCTCGACAGAACCGGGCGGCCGAACCTTCGCCGCCATGGCCGGCGATCACAACCCGCTAGATCATGATCCGGCCTTTGCCGCCTCGGCGGCGGTGAAGAGGCCGTAGCCGACCTCCGCGCGGCAGCCGGCGACCCGCGGTGGCGCCAGGCCACGCGATCACCTGGCGCCTGTGGTCTTTACCCCTTGTCTTTCGTAACCGACGCATCGACGCGCGGGATGATGGCCGATCCAGCACTCGCCGGCTTCATTGAGGCCGTACTTTGGTTGACCAGTGGAGGCGGCGTCCTGAAACAGACGCCGCCCAAGCCGTCGAGCGCAGTCTCAACCGGTGCCGTTACCATAGGAGTTGATCACGACCGGCTTAAAAGTCGCATTCGCACATCCCTGACCGGTCAATGTGGCGCCCTTGCCTGCATGCCCTGTGACAGTGCCAACAGGTCCGCTGCCCATCACCGACTTCAGCGTCAGGTTGAACGCCCCCCCACTCTCGGAGCCGGTAGCCCGACTGAGGCCGCTCATGTCGTCGAACCACATTATCCCGTTCAGCGCGCCATCTGCCCCTCGTCCTATGCGCCATACGATGTTGGGGCAGCCGGCGACACTCGAGGCAACCATACCGGCGTAGCGCGGGGAGTAACTGGCCGCGGTGGCCACTCCTGCGAGACTGGCCGAAATCGACAGTACCCCGACCGCCATCAGGACGTTTTTCCTTGTGAGTTTCATTTTATCCTCCGGGTGTATTTTACGTTGCATCCCGCCCTATAGGCCCGATCGCGCTCCTGGACTATGCAAAATCGGCAACGCACATTTGTCTGGTCCCACCGGCTGTTTTGGCGTCATCGCAGGAAATCGCGTGTGCTTCTGTCAACAAGGATCGGCCTGGGTGTCTGTCCATGCGGATAGACCTGTGTGGCCGGTCTCGTTCCGGATGGGTGGCCTTCAACGGCTTTGTCCGTTAGGTCGACCCGTCCGGCGGGTGCGGATTATATCCGTGATTGTGGAATCATCGACCAATGTTCAACGCAATGGGGGCGACTGCTGGGACGCGCGCCGATTTTGCATAGCGGACGGCAGCGGGCGCGCCTATGCGTAGCCTCTACGCGAGTTCGGTAACGCCTGGGCCTGATGCCGTCGCCGGTCTTGACGCCAGACGGCATCGTCGAAATGCGTCAGGTGCGCAGGTCGCATACATTGGCAACGCGGGTGGCGGCAATGGGTAGCTCAATCACCAAGGGCGAGCCTATCCTTTCGCCTTTGGGGGTCTCGGATTTTGCGGAATCGGTGCATCGACACCGGAGGCCGGGGGCGAGGTGTACAAGCTAAAATTCCCCGGTCGCGTTCGCCGGGACGTACGGCTAGGTTCGCCACGGCTTTGCCGTCGGAAATGCGAGTTGCGTTCCGAACAGCGATACGAGAACCGATAGAGCGGACTGTCTGTGTCCGTCCATAAGCGCGATCGTCCACGAACAACCCGATCGTTGGGCTTGGCCCGATCATCGGATCGCCATGGACAGGTTCATGCTCCCGGGAGGTGCCGCCTGCCGCTCAAGCGCACAGGCACCGCGCTGAAAGCCAGGGCCGCTCCTGGGTGTTGGCAATGCAATGCCCGTTGCCCGAGACCCGCCCGGTGCGGGCCAACAACCCCCGGCCGGACTGCTGCGCCGCTTCGAAACGGCCGTTGACGTCCGCCGCCGACAGGAACTCCCAAAATGCGCGGCGGCAATCGTGCGCTCTGCTGAGATTGCATAGTTGTGGCCGCGGAAAACTGCTAGCGGTCAAGAACAATGGTGGACAGTTCAACCGCGGTCTTCAGCGAACCGGATGATCTGGGGTCCGCGTTGCGTGACACGGGCTATTCCGTGATGCTGGCGACGGAACGTGGCCCGTTTCGGGCGCGCATAGTAAGGCTTGGGCTGGACCACTTTTGGCTGACCATGGCCGTGGAGCGACGGTCCAGGGTCGCATTCGTGTCTTTGCCGCCTGGCTTGGTGCGGATCCTCCTTCCATCCACCCAAGGCTCCCTCATGTTGAGCGGCCAGCGCGCTGAACCGGGCGAGCTGATCACCTATGGTGTCGGCGCGAGTTTCCATGAGCGGCTCGAAGGGCCTTGTGTTTGGCGTGACATTGTCGTTCCGGCTGAAAGCCTGCTCAGTTATGGCCACGCGCTCACGCGAGCCAAAATTGTCCTACCGCCTCAGTTGCGGCTCTGGCGGCCGTCCGCGGAAGCGTTTCGCGGCCTGTCTCATCTGCATGCAGCCGCGACGCGTCTCGCCGAGGTTCACGGTGGCCTAACTGCTGGTGCTGACGCCGCTCGAGGATTGGAGCGCCAATTGGTAAGCGCTTTGGTGGAGTGCCTGGCAACCGGCCCAATCGAGAAGCACATTGCCACGGCGGATCGCCACGCAGAAGTCATGGCCCAGTTCGAGCGACTGATCGGGGCACATCCCGAACGCAGCCTGCCTCCTGTTGATATGTCAGCTTCCCTAAAGGTCTCGGAGCGTACGCTGCGCAAATGCGGCGAAGAATATCTGGGCATGAGCCCGAGCCGCTACCTGCGTTTGCGTCGGATGCACCTGGTCCGGCGGGCCCTACGGAGCGCAGGTACTACGGCGACTCAAATTTCACAGGTCGCAAGCCGGTACGGCTTTGCTGATGCCGGCCGCTTCGCCGTCTCTTATCGGGCACTCTTCGGCGAGTCTCCCTCCGCCACCCGCCAGCGCAGCACGGGCCGATTGACCACCACGATACGGAGCGCCGCAAGGTAGTTCTTTTCGTACACGCCCCGTTTGGCGCACCGGAAGGTAATCCGATCTCGCGGCTGCATGTCATCCGTGGTCCGGTATAGCGCCATTGCCAACCCCAGGGGATTTCGCTGGTAGCGGCGGGCGGATTTGAACCACCGACCAAGGGATTATGATTCCCCTGCTCTACCGCTGAGCTACGCCGCCATCCAAACCGGAGAGGCGCCGGACATAGCCCCACCCCCCGCGAGCGTCAACCGCACGGGTGCGCTGCGGTGGGCCCCCCGCCGCGCCGCTATGCCTAGGACAAGGGCCACCGCCGCCCGCCGCTACCGCGCGCACTCCACCACCACGGTGCCGACCTTGCCGCCGGCCTCCACCGCTGCGTGTGCCGCCGCCGTCTCGCGCAACGGAAACCGCGCCGCCACTGACAGCACTCGCTGCCCCGCCCGCTGCCCCGTGGCGATCCACCGCGCGATATCGCTCTGCGCCCGCTGCCGCGCCGCAAGCCGCGTGCCCGGCAACGACATCGGATACAGCGCGACGTTGCGCTGCATCAGCTCGCCCACCGGCAGCGCCGGCGTGCGGTTGCCGTTCGACGCATAGACCGCCACGCTGCCGTTCGCCCGCACACTGCCCAGCGTCGCGGCGAGATTGCCGCCGAAATCCACATCCACCACGTGATCCACACCTGCTCCGCCGGTCAGCGCTCGCACGCGCGCCGCCACGTCCTCCTGCCGGTAATTGATCACGTGCGCCGCGCCACCCTGACGCGCCCGTTCCGCCTTCGCCTCCGAGCTGACTGTGGCGATCACCGTCGCCCCCGCCCAGTGCGCGAGCTGCACCGCATAGTGCCCGACGGCGCCCGCCGCGCCCGTCACCAGAACGGCGCGCCCTTGCACCGACCCGGCAACGAACACGCAGTAATGCGCGGTCATGCAGGGGATGCCCAAGGTCGCGCCCTCGGCGAATGACACGGAGTCCGGCAACTCCGTCACCAAGTCCGCGTTCAACGCGATGTATTCCGCGGCGGTGCCCATCCAGCGGCCGTTGCGCTGGCCGTTGTACAACCACACTCGCTTGCCCAGCCAATGCTGCGGTACCATCGGGCCGACGGCATCCACCACGCCGGCGCCGTCGCTGCAGGTGACGACGCGCGGATACTCCATCGGCGGCGCCGGGCCGCGGCGGCGGTAGGTGTCCGAAGGGTTGACGCCGGCCGCCTCCAGGCGAACCCGCACCTCATAGTTTCCGGGCTCCGGCGTCGGCAGTTCGCCGTACGTCAGGACCTCATGCGCCGGGCCTTGCCGGTCGTACCAAACTGCGTGCATGCCGGGCAGCATAACCCTATCCTCATGGTTGTGCGAGACGGTCCGCTCGCTACCGCCACATCGCACCCACGACCGCGGCGCGGCGCTCGGTGATTCGGATCATGATATCGTGCAGCAGGTAGGCGATGCGCTCGCGGCACCACGCCTGGCCTGACCCGGCATCGTAGGTGGTCGGCATTGCCAACTCCGCCGGCGCATAGGCATCGAACCCAAGCCGGCGGGCGGTGGCGACGCAGCGATAGACATGATCGGCAAACGCCACCACCCCGACGCAGCCGAGCAATCGAGGTTCCGCCAGGCGCGCGATTTCCTCCAGCGTGCCGGCGGTACCGAGATAAACCGGCTCATCGCGGACATCGCGGCCCGGATAGATCGCGGTCAGCAGATCGCACGGCACACGATCGCCCAATGCCGCTGCGACTTCCCATTGCGCGAAGACACGTGCCCCGGTGCGCTTGTGCAACACAGCGGCGATGTCGGCCAGCGCGGCGTTCACCGGACCCGGCTCGCGATTGCCATTGGGCAGCATGCGGTTGCCAAAGGTGAAGGCGAGCACGGTGGTTATCCGCTCCACGGCAATGACCGGCGGCTCCCAGGACAACGTCTCCTCCAGCAAGATCGCGGCAAGCGTTCGCGCCGTTTCGTCCCCGCCCAGTTCTTTCGACAGCCGCTGTTCAATCTCAGCGTTCAGCGTCATGACATTCCTTCCATGCGATCCGCCATGCTTGCCAAGCATGTTTCCGGCGTTCAGGATCGCGCTAACACTGGTCGGGGAGGACGTGATGGGCAAGTCTCGCCAACGCATCGGGCGCCGCGAGGTGCTGGCGAGCGCTGCCGCGGCCCCGCTGTTGATGCTGCCGGGCAAGGCGCCGGCGCAGGGCGGGGCAAAGCGGCTGTCCGGCGTAACCTTGAACGTGAGCTGCTGGAGCTCCTCCTATCCGAAATATCTCGCTCACTATATCCCGGAATTTGAGCAGGCGACGGGCGCCAAGGTGAATTATGAAACGCCATCTTTTCCGATCTACAATCAGCGCATGGACATCGAACTATCTACCCGGAGCGGCGCGCACGATGTGATCAACGTGACGTTCATCTATTCCGGCCGCTGGGTCGGCGCCGGATGGGTGGTGCCGCTGACCGACTACATCAACGATCCGAAAAAGACGCCGTCCGACTGGGATCCAAGTGATTTCCTGCCCGCGGCCGAGTCGGCATTCAAGGACCGCCAGGGCCGGTTGTATGCGATTCCCTGGATCGCCGACGTGCACATGGCCGGCGCCTCACGCTACGACCTGATTCAGCAGGCCGGCCTGAAGATGCCCGACACGTTCGATCAACTGGGTGCAACGCTGAAGGCGGTCAACAAGAAGGACGGCATCCCGGCCTTCGTGGAGGAAAACCACTATGGCTGGACCTTCATCCCGTTCCTGCAGGGCTTCGGCGGCGACGTGTTCCGCAACGCGCCGACCGATCTGATGCCGGTGCTCGACTCTCCGGAAGCAGTCGCGGCGGCGGACTTCTTCTGCGGCAACCTGCGTCAATACGGGCCAGACGGAGTGCTGTCCTACACCTACGATCAGGTGCTTGAATCGATGAAGCAGGGCCGCATAAACTATTCCAACAGCAACGAAACCTTCATGGTGCAGATGGCGGGTCCTGACAGCAAGGTCGCGAAGACCTGCACCCTTTCGCTGACCCCCGGCGGCCCGGCCGGGCGCTTTCCAAACGTCGCGGCGCACGGCTGGGGGATTCCGGTTGGCTCGCGGAACAAGGACGCCGCCTGGCAGTTCATCGTCTGGTCGATGTCGAAGCAAATGACCGAGCGCATGTTCCGCGATTACGCCTATAGCTCGGTCACCCGCCGCTCGATGATCGACCGGCCGGAGTTCCGCCAGAAGATGATGATCAACGGCATCGACGTGGCGCAGCTTTATCTCGATACGCTGACGCTCGGCGCCAAGGGTTACACGGTTTACCGCACGGTGCCGTCCTATCCGCCGGTCGATCATGAGATCGACGTCGCCATGCAACGCGTCATCTCCGGAGAGCAGAGCGCCAAGGAATCGATGGCGCTGTTGCAGCGCAACGCGTTGACCCAATTGAAGCGCGCCGGCGTGAAGCTCTGACCGTTGCCGGCGGCGAGGATCGCGCGTGGCTGGGAAGCCGAGCAACGCCGCTCGTTCCGCTTGGGCCTGGCGCCGGCGCTGCTCGTGCTGGCCGCCATCACGCTGGGGCCGGCGTTTTATTTGTTCATCACCAGCCTCACGCCGCTGACGCCGGTCAATCCCGCCACGGCGTATGACTTCTCCGATCCGCTGGGCAATTACCGGGAGATCCTCGGCACCGGGGAGTTCTGGCGCTCGGTCTGGGTGCAAATCGAACTTTCCGTCGTCGGCGTCTCCGCGCAGCTCGCTGCCGGCCTGGGGTTGGCCTTATTGCTCGACAGGCCGTCGCGCTTCCTGGAAGCGCTGCGCACCGGATTCCTGGTGCCGATGGTGTTGCCGCCGATCGTCGTGGCGATCATCTGGAAAGTCATCTACACGCCGGACATCAGCCCGCTGCATCATCTGCTTGCCTGGCTCGGCCTGCCGATCCATTCGCTGATCACCAACCCCGCTACCGCCATTTGGGCGATCGCCTTCGCCGACACCTGGGAATGGTTCCCGTTCACCATGCTCATGCTGCTTGCGGGTTTGCAGATGGTGCCGACAGAGCCGCAGGAAGCCGCCCGCATCGATGGCGCCAATGCCGTGCAACTGTTCTGGCATGTGCGCCTGCCCTATATCCGGCCGACGCTGGTGGTCTGCGTGTTGTTCCGGCTGATCGACAGCATCAAGGCGTTCCCCTTGATCTACGTGCTGACCGACGGCGGACCCGGCGGCGCAACGCAGGTCACCAACTACTATGCCTTCGAGCAAACCTTCAGCTTCTCCTACTGGGGCTATGGCAGTGCCGTTGCCATGCTGATGGTGGTGGGCGTGCTGCTGCTGTCGGTGCTGGTCAACCGGTTGGGTGGCGAGACATTGGATGAATAGGCGCTCACCGATCAGCGAAGGAGTCGCCGTGCTGATCCTGGCAGCGGTGCTGTCGCCGGCGCTATGGCTGCTGCAGATGTCGTTCCGCCGCAACGGCGACATCATGGCCACGCGGTTGAGCTTCACGCCGACGCTGCAAAACTATACTTCGCTGTGGACCGGGCAGTTTCCCCACTCGTTCGTCAACAGCCTGCTGGCGAGCGGTACTTCGACGGCGGTGTCGCTATTGCTCGGGGTGCCGGCGGCTTACGTGCTGGCACGTTGGCGGTTCCGCGGCGAACACCATATCGCGCTGTGGATCCTGGCCACGCGCATGGCACCGCCGATCGCCTTCACCATCCCATTCTTCCTGGCATTCAGTTGGGCCGGGCTGATGGACACCATCACCGGCCTTGCCATCATCTACGTCACCTTCAACCTGGCGCTGGTAGTCTGGTCGATGCGCGGCTTCTTCGCCGCAGTGCCGCGATCTTTGGAGGAAGCGGCCTGGATCGACGGCTGCGGTGTATGGAGCGCGTTCTTCCGGATCGCTCTGCCACTGTCCGCGCCGGGGCTCGCGGCGACGGGCATCCTGTGCTTCATCCTGTCATGGAACGACTTCTTCTACGCACTGATCCTGACGCGCACACAGGCAATGACCGCGCCGGTGGCGATCGTGAACTTCATGCAGTACCGAGGGTTGGGAGTGGGGCAAGATCGCCGCCGCCGGCGTGCTGGTGATGCTGCCGGTGCTGGCGTTCACGTTCTTCGTGCGCGGCTACCTGGTCAGCGGGCTGATGGCCGGCGGGGTGAAGGAGTAGCGAGGCGGCCTGCACCTCTCCCACGCCATGCGCGGGAGAGGTAAGAAGTGCACGCGCCGCTAAGCGTTCGCGCCTTCGATCAGGCCGCCGAAGCGGACCCAGCTCTTGCCGTCCCAGCGCTGCAGTTGCATCGCGGTGATCGGGCGATGGTCGGTCTGGCTGGTGTTGATCTTGATACCCGGTAGCAGCACCGGGATCTCCAGGTTATGCAGGTTCTCTGCCTGCTTCATGACATTGGCGCGAGAGAAGTCGCCGTCGCACTGCTTCAGCACGTGCATCATGGTCATGCTGATGCCATAGGCGAACACGGTGGCGGCATCGGCGGTATCCCCGCTGGGATTGTACTTCGCCATGAACTCCCGCCAGGTTTTGATTCCCGCATCGTCCTTCCATGAAGGGTCGGCAGGATCCTTCAGGTACTGCGTGCTGAGCATGCCGACGCACTTCTCCGGACCCGCGGGCTGCATCACGGTTCCGACCGAGATCGACACGTTGGTCATGAAGAACATCGGTTTCCAATTCAGGTCGTAAACCTTGCGGATCGTCTGTGCGGCAAACTTCGGGATCCCGGACATCAGCAGCACGTTGGCACCGGAACCTTGCAGCTCAGCGATCTGCGAATCGATGGTCGCGTCGGTGGTCTCGTAGCTCAACGACTTGGTGACGATCTTGTCCCAGTCCTTCCCCAGGATGTCGCGCGCGCCGAGCGGATAGTCCTTGCCGAAATCGTCGTTCTGGTAAAGCAGCCCCAGCTTCGGATTCTTCACGTTCGCCAGCATGTACTTCATATAGATCTGCGCTTCGGTGCGGTAGTTCGGCTGCCAGCCCATGGTCCATGGATACTTCTTGACATCACTCCACTTGCTGGCACCGGAACCGACGAAGAGCTGCGGTACCTTGTGGTTGTTCATATACTGCGCGATCGCCGAGTTTGGCGGCGTGCCGAGCGTTTGGAAGCAGAAGTCCACCTGGTCTTCCTCGACCAGTTGACGGATGTCCTCCACCGTCTTCGGCGGGCTGTAGCCGTCGTCGAGCGAGATGAAGTTGATCTTGTGGCCGGCGACGCCGCCCTGCTCGTTGACCATCTTGAAGTAGGCCGCCTCGGTACGGCCGATGACGCTGTAGGAGGAGGCGGGACCACTGTACGGCATGGTATTGCCAATCTTGATCTCGGTCGCAGTGACGCCCGGCATGTTCGCGGCGCGGGCACTGGTAAACCGGCCCGCGACGGCAGACGCAAGTCCGGCGGCAAGGGCGGTACGGCGGGTAATCATTCTTCGTTCTCCCGATTCTGTTGGAGCTTCCCCTTCGGCCGGAGCAAGGAGCCCCGGCTGCCGCTAGAGTGACCCAGGCCGGGATGCCGGGCAATCGGAAATAATCACCGCCGGTTTGTCGCACGTGTAGGGGAAAAGCGCAGTGGGCCAAGCCCGGCCGGCCATGACTGTTGCAGAGAAGGCTGCTCAGCGTGCAATAACACTAGGGCGTTGGATGACGCCCCGCTTGTCGCGGCACGGGAGCCTCACCTTATGAACACCAAAGCCGACATTCCCTTGCTCGGTCGCGCCGTGCGCCACGAATGGTTGCTCGACGCCGATTTTGTCAGCGTCAACCACGGTTCATACGGTGCGACTCCTCGGGTCGTCCTGGCAGCGCAGCAAGCGTGGCAACATCGGATGGAGGCACAGCCGGGCCGTTTCTTTCGCAGCACCCTGCCGGAGGCGCTCCGCCATGCGGCCGAGCGTCTCGCGGCTTTCGTCGGCGCCGATGGCAAGGATCTGGCGTTCGTCGAGAATGCCACAGTCGGCTGCAACGCGGTGCTGCGGTCGCTGCCGTTCGCCGCCGGCGACGAGATCGTGGTGCTGACGCACGGCTATGGCGCGGTGCGCAACGCCGTGCGCTACGTCGCCGAACGGGCCGGCGGCCGGATGACCGAGGCGGCGGTGCCGTTTCCTCGCCCGGACGCCGAAGCGATCGTCGCTTCGGTTGCGGCTGCGCTGACACCGCGCACGAAGCTGGCGGTGATCGACCACATCACGTCGGGCAGCGCGCTGGTGCTGCCGCTGGAGCGCGTCATTGCGGCATGTCATGATGCGGGCGTGCCGGTCCTGGTGGACGGAGCGCACGGGCCAGGACAGGTGACGCTGGACCTGCGGAAGCTCGATGCCGACTGGTATGTTGGTAATTGCCACAAATGGCTATGTGCCGCGAAAGGATGCGGGTTCCTGTGGGCCGCGCCGGAACGTCAGGCTGGGCTGCATCCGGTAACGATCTCGCACGGGTTCGGCGGCGGCTTCCTGGCCGAATTCGATTGGACCGGCACGCGCGATTGCAGTGCCTGGCTCAGCGTGGATGCGGCGATCGACTTCCATGCGCGGCTGGGCGGCGCGGCGTTGCGGGACCGCAATATGGCGCTTGCGGCGGAAGCGACGGCGCTGCTGGCGCGACGACTGAATTCAGAGCAAGGCGCGACCGGAGACGCTGGCCGGGGCGATGGGGTTGGTGCGGTTGCCGCTGACCGGTGCGGCAACCGCGGCGCGTTCGGAGGATGTGCGTGCCCGATTGCTTGCCGCCGGAACGGACGCGCCGACACACGTCATTGATGATGCGTTGTGGCTGCGGTTGTCTGCGCATGCCTATAACGAGATTGCAGATTATGAACGGCTGGGGGAGATCGTGGCGCGCGTAGTACGAGAAGCGTGAGAAGAAAGGTGCCCGACCCGAAGTGTCATTGCGAGCGCAGCGAAGCAATCTCCCGCGAGAGACGGGCGCGCACTCTCGCGCGAGATTGCTTCGCTATGCTCGCGCAGCATCGCGTCTCCGGCCTCAATCTTCTGGCCACTGCCATCATTCTCTGGAATATGCGGTAGCTGGAGCGCGCCGTGACCGCTCTGCGCCAAATCGAGGATGTCCCCGATCATCTGTTGGCTCATCGGTCCCCGCTCGGCCGGGAGCACGTCAACCTGACCGGAAATTACGTCTGGGCCGCCGCAGAACAGATGCGCGCTGACAACAGCAGCCACAACGCATCATCAATGACGTGTATCGGCGCGTCCGTTCCGGCGGCAAGCAATCGGGCACGCACATCCTCCGAACGCACCGCGGTTGCCGCACCGGCCCGAACTAGCGAACGGCCCTTTTTTGTAGCATAATACCAGCCCGCGGGACGAGTGACCCATGTGTCATGGCCGGGCTTGGCCCGACCACCCACGACTTTTGCAGTTGCGCCCAACAAAGTCGTGGGTAGCCGGCCTTCGCCGGCCATGACACGGGTGAGTCAGTGTCAACGCGGGTTGGTATAAGCGGACAAAGTGAGGCGTCGTGCGAAAAGTCTGCGAATCATACGGTATTGGGGGGCCGGTAGCTACGAAACCGAAAGGTCGATTCAGACCGGAGACCGGGCCGGGCGGCGAGGTCCTTCGCGTTTGCCGATTTTGCGATAGCCGCATCGTGGTCAATCGGTTCAGCCTTTCCGCTCAGAGCGCTGGCAGCACTGCCAGCGCTCCAAGGATTTCTGCTCGCAACCACCGCATAGGCACAGACAATGACCGACCCGAAACCGCGCCTTACGGCCATCGACATCGCCCTGGAGCCCGATACCGTAATGATGAACCGCGCTTTGGCGGACAACGCCGCCTTGCGCGCGAACGTCCCGCAAGGCTTCGCGCTGGACGCCACTCATCACGCGCACGTCACGCTACTGCAATGCTTTGTCCGCACAGCCGATCTTCCAACCATCTACGCGGCGACCGAAGAGATCCTGGCGCGGGAAAAAATACACCGACTGGAAATTGACCGCGTTCAAATACTACTACGTTCCCGCCGGCTCCATCGGTCTGGCTGGCATTGTGGTCGAGCCGACGACGGACCTGCTAAGGCTACAGCAGCAAATCATCGATGCGCTGGCGCCGTACACGGTGAATGAGGCGACGGCGGCCGCGTTCTACACTACCCCAGCGGAGCCCGACATCCACCCGTCGGTGATCCCCTACATCCGCGACTTCGTTCCGGACCACACCGGCAAGAACTACAGGCACCACGGCGTTCCTCGATGCGCTACTGGCAAAACCGTTCGAGGCCTTCACGTTCTCCCCGGCGAGCGCCTCGGTCTATCAGCTCGGCAACTACGGCACGGCGCGCAAGGAACTCAAGGCACTTCCGGCCAAATCCTGAGGCGACAGGCAGCAGACAATCGATCAAGATGCCCTTCAACGCAACGAGCGCGCAATCGAGACTGCCATGAAACTGCAATCTTCTTCCGCAGCAAGGTCATCCACAGGCATGGTTAACCAGGCCGGTCACACGACCGCCGCGTCGGGCGATCCGCTGCCGTCGTGGAACGAAGGCGCGGCGAAGGCCTCGATCGTCAGCTTCGTGCGTGCCACCACCGATGCGGCAAGCCCGGACTACGTTCGGCCGGAAGAACGCATTGCCACGTTCGACAACGACGGCACGCTGTGGACCGAGCAGCCCTATTATATCCAGTTCGCCTTCGCCATCGACCAGATCAAAGCACTGGCACCGCGGAACCCGGACTGGCAGGACCAGGAACCCTTCAAATCGATGCTGACCGGCAACGCTAAGAGCGTATTGACCGGCGACCAGCGTGCGCTGGTTCAAATCGTCGCGGCCACGCATTTCGGCATGACCACGGACGAATTCGACGCGGAGGTGCGAAAATGGCTGGCGTCGGCGCGCCACCCGCACACCAACCGGCCCTATACCGATATGGTGTTCCAGCCAATGCTGGAGGTGCTGGCCTATCTGCGCGCCAACGACTTCAAGACGTTCATCGTTTCGGGTGGCGGCATCGAATTCATCCGCACTTTTGCCGAACAGACCTACGGGATACCCCACCAGCAGGTGATCGGCAGCACTGGCAAGCTGAAGTTCGACATGCGGGACGGCAAGCCGGTTCTGCTCAAACTCGCCGAGATCAACTTCATCGACGACTACGCCGGCAAGCCCGTCTGCATCCAGCATCACATTGGCCGCCGCCCGATCGCCGCGTTCGGTAATTCGGACGGCGACCTTCAAATGCTGCAATGGACGACCGGCGGTTCAGGCGTGCGGTTGGCCCTGCTGGTCCGCCACACCGATGCGATCCGCGAATGGGAATACGATCGTCAGGCGGACGTCGGTCGTCTCGACCACGCACTCGATGAGGCCAACGCGAAGGGCTGGACGGTCGTCGATATGAAGCATGACTGGCGACGCGTCTTTCCGTTCGAATGACGCAGAAAACACCCGTTTTGCGAAACGCGCGGATGCCGGCAGGTCGCCGGCGCAACGGTTGGTCGGCGACGTGCTCGCGGCAGCGCGCCGGCGGACGAACAGGAGGATGTGAGAATGACGTTGCCAGCTTCCGATCATCTGAGCCGACGCCGTGTTTTGGGGTCTCTCGCCGCAATTCCGGCGATCCAGGCACTTCAGGGTGCTACCGCGACGCAGGCACAGACGACCGCGATCGCACCAGACCATCTCACGGCGATCGACATCGCACTGGAGCCGGACGCGACGATGATCCGGCATGCGAAGGCTGCGAACGCGCGGCTGCTCAAGAACTTCCCGAAAGGCTTCGCGTTGGACGCAACGCATCACCCACACGTCTCGATGCTTCAGCAGTTCGCCCGCACTTCCGACCTCGACAAGGTCTACGCCGCCGCGGCCAGCGTGTTCCGCAACGAAAAGCCGCTCGGATGGAAATTAAGGGCATTCAAATACTACTATATCCCTAGCCCACCGATCGGTCTCGCAGGCATCGTTGTCGAGCCGACCGATGATTTGCATAGGTTGCAGAACGCCTTGATCGACGCCGTTACTCCGTTCACGGTGACCAGCGGAACACCGGCGGCGTTCTACTCGACCGACGGGGACCGCGACATACAACCGTTCATGCTGGAATACGTGGGCCATTTCGTGACCATCGCGGCAGGCGAGAAGTTCAATCCGCATGTCACGATAGGTGTCGGCACCGAAGTCTATCTGAAACGCATGCTCGCCGAGCCGTTCAAGGCGTTCACGTTCTCCCCGGCCGGCGCATCGGTCTATCATCTCGGAACCTTCGGCACTGCCCGTAAGGAGCTCAAGGCCCTGCCGCTGACGCCGTGACAGCGCTACGTGTTGTGCGGGAAATGATCGCCGGCCGTATCAATGTGGCTGTCATCCGTGCGCTGGTTGGAGATCCTGCGCATCGTGCTGTTCACGCTGGACTGGGTTAACGACCCCGAACTACGGCGCACGACCGGTCAGGAACTCAACAAGGACGAGTCCCGCAACAGCCTGGCGCGGGCCGTGTTCATCCATCGGCTGGGCGAAATCCGCGACCGCACCTATGAGAACCAAATGACGAATTTGGTCGGCGGCGTCTATGCGTCTGGATCTCAACGCCGGCGGCTATGGGGTCGCGCCTGCCGTCCCCACCAACTCCCGTGCAATCGCAATCACCCGGTACGCCTCGCTCCACAGAGCGTAGTCCTGCAAGCGCGCCAACGGCACCCATACCGCTTCAGAAACGTCAGTCGCCGCCACCGGCTCGCCCGCCTCCCAGCGCGCGGCGAAATCCAGGATCGTGTAGTGGAACTGCACCCGACCGTCGCGGTCGTGGCGGATGTTATCGACATGCGCGGCGAAGGTCAGCGGCCCGACTGTAATCCCCGTCTCCTCCAGCAGTTCGCGCCGCGCCGCTTGCTCGGCTGTTTCACCAACCTCCTGCGCACCGCCGGGCAGCGTCCAGCTTCCCATGTTCGGCGGCTTGCCGCGCCGCACCAGCAGCACCGAGTCGTCCTTCAGCGCTATCACTCCAATGCCGACGATCGGACGCGCGGGGTATTCCCGGTCGCTCACGGCTTGGCCCCGGCCGGCGCACCGGCCGGTGCCGGCTTGGCGGAAGGCGCCGTCGTCAGATCGTCCAGCGAGGGCACCAACGAACTCTGCTTCCATGCCCCGATCTCATACGTCCATCCCGCCAGACGGGCTTGCAAGTGGTCTGCTTCGGCCTTGCTCTTGCCGGCGCCCGTCACGGTGAACCGCGCCAGCACTTCGCGATCCGTGGCCAGTGTCGCCGTGGGTTTCGGCGGCGCCGTGTAGACGGAGGCAGTCACGATCAGGCCGTCGGACGTGCTGAACACCGACGTTCCGATCTGGCCCGACGGTTGCGCCGCGTCGGGATGCGCATCGTCGGGATGCACACCGTCGGGATGCACATCGTCGGGATGAACATCCTCGAAAGTCAGCAATTCCAGGGCGCGCGACACGTCCTGCAGCTTGTAGTCATCCAGCTTGGGGTGGTCCGCCGGCGCGGTCAGCGCCAGCTTGTCGTCGGCGCGCGCGAACTCCAACGTCGCGCCACCGCGCGTAACGGCCACCTTCACGATACGGCTGTGATCGATGTTCATGATGTCCCGATCAAGCCAGAGCTGCGGGTCGGCGTCCACCTCCAGGCTGCCCTCGGCCAGCCAGCTCTGGTTGTCGCCCGGGCGGCGGACATAGACCTCGTCCGGGACGTTGCCGCCGGTGCGCACGCGGCGGTGGCCAACGATCAGCGCCGCGATCGGCCTGCCCGACGCATCCAGCACGCGCAGCAGATCCGAATTGGAGGTCGGCCCGCTGGGATCCTCAACCCCGAGCGTGGCGAACTGCTTCGGATCGGACGTGCGCTGATCGACCAGGCGCAACTCGGTCAACGCCGTCAACATCCCGCGCAGCTTCATTTCGCGCACCGGATATCCGCCGCGGGCGGCCAAGCCCCAGCGCACCTGGCCACCAACTTCGCGCTTCTCGATCGCCAGTTGCTGACCCTGGTGTTCGACTTCCACCTCGGCCGCCTGCTGCAGGCGCGGTGCCAGGTCTGGGAACATCAGCTTGCCGGCATCGGTAGATCGTTGCTCGGACGGCATGCTGGCGATGCCGAAATACCAGCCACCGGCGATGGCGACGACGCCGAGCGCGAGCAAAATGATCAGGGTGCGGGTGTTCATCGCACAGCCCGCCCTCTATGGCGGAAACAGCTTCTCATCCGCGTGCCCTCGCGCGTTGCCGCCGGCGCACCACTCCCAACCCGATCGCCAACATCGTCAGCACCGCCGGCACCGCCACGATGTCGAACGCGCGCAGCTCGTTCTCCAGCCGATCGATGTCGCGATTCAGGTCGTACTGCACCGCGCGCAACTTTCCCCGCGTCTCCACGATATCGCGCCGCGCCGCGTCGATCGCCGCGCGCTGCGCCGGTGTGATCACGGCCTGTGCGTTGGCCGCTTGCTCGGTGTCGGTCGGGTTGCTCCCCTGCCGCAACGTCTGCAATTGCTTCTGCACGTCACCCAGATGCTGCTCCAGCGCTTGCTCGGTGCGGCGGAACTTCGCTTCGGCTTGCGCCTGCATAGTGTTGACCAGCGTGAACGGGTGGCTGGAGTCGCCGCGCGCACGCAGGCCGATCAGCGCCTCGCCGCCGGCCAGCGTGTCGATCAGGTTGGCGACGAACGGGCCATTGTCGCTGAACGGCAGCGCAGTCTGCTGGCCGAAGAAGTCGCTGATGCGCACCCAGAACCGGTCGGCCAGAATGTCGGAATCGGCCACCACCACCAGGTCGGCCGGGCCGCTGCTTTCCGCCTTGTAGGCCGGGAAATTCGCCGGCCGCGTCTGGCCTTTCTGTTCCGGCGGCGGTCCACTGAACGCGGAGTGCAGCACGCCGCGCACCCGAGCGGCGATCACGCGCGGTCCACCCGACGGCTTGAAGTTCGCCAGGATCTTCCCCGGATCCGGCATCTTCACGTCATCGACCGGAACCAATCCCGACTGATCCGACGACGTCAGCAGCGGCGTGAACGTGATCTTGGCCCCCGGCGCCTTGGCGATGAACCCTGGCGACGCCACCGTCACCTGCTGCAAATCCGCGGTGGCGGGATCGCTGCGGTTGATACCGGCGCGGATGTTGAACCACGCGACGTAGTTCACCGCCTGCGCGTTCTGGTCCTGCGGATCGCGCACGCGCCAGGCGCCGGTCAGGTCGCCCACCACCTCGCTCGGATTGAATTCGATGCCCCAGGCCTTGAACAGTTTGGCGAGGTCGGAATGGGCGTCGGTGACGGGCATGCCGCTGGGGTTCGGCTGCGACGCCATGGTCTCGCTCCACGGATCGACCATCACCATCAGGCGGCCGCCGCGCATGACGAACTGATCGATGGCGTACTGCGTATCTTCCGACAGGTTCTGCGCCTCGGCGACCAGCAGCACGCCGATATCGGGGTCGATCACCTGCGCGTCGGTCGGGACCGTCTTCACCGTGTTGGTCTGCCGCAGCAGCTCGGTGGAGGCGAAGGGCTGCCCGCCTTGCTGCCCGTGCGTCATCATCATAAGTTGCGGATTGCCATCCAGTGGCAGCGACGACATCACGCCGACGACGGGACGCTTCGGAGTGGACAGGTCATAGACCAGCTTGGTCAGGTCGTATTCCAGGAACCGCTCGCGGTCCGGTTGGAAGAACGCAATGCTGCGCTCGTCGTCCAGCAGGTTGGAACCGGCGAGGCCGAAATAGACCTGCGTGCCGGCCTGATCCACCGGCACGCCTTGCAGGCCGTCGGCCAGGGCCTGGTCCTCCACGGCGCTGAACGGCTCCGGATCGTAGAAACGCAGCCGGATCTTGCCGTCCGAGACGGCGGCGTATTGCTCCAGCATCTCGCGCACACGGTCGGCGTAGGCGCCATAGGCTGGCACAGTGCTGCCGAGCAGGCGCGAGTAGAACAACCGAAGGGTGATGGGTTCCTTCAGGTTTTTCAGGATGCTCCGCGTGCCGGGCGACAGCGTGTAGATGTGGTTCTCGGTAAGGTCGGCATGCACATAAGCCAGGCGAGCATCGGCGAACATGTTGATGCCGATGACGATGGCGGCAACCGCGATCACGCCGATGATGGAATACCAGAAGCGTCGGCGCATCGCGTCAGTCCGCCTTGCGCTGGTCGACCAGCACGGCATTCAAGTACAGCCAGAAGCCGATGAAGGTCGCGAAGAAGATCAGGTCGCGCACGCTGACCACGCCGCGAGTGAAATCGTTGAATTGGTCGATCACCGCGATGCGCCGCGCGACGTCGGCCAGGATGGGCGTGTTGCGCGACAGGAAGTCGGTGACCACCGGATACGACGCGACGGCGAACACGAAGCACACCGCGACCGCCAGCACGAAGGCGATCACCTGATTGCGCGTCAGCGCCGACATCGCCGACCCGACGGCGAGAAACGCGCCGGCGACCAGCAGCGACCCGACATAGCCGGACGCGATCACGCCGTTGTCGGGCGAGCCGAGGATGTTCACCGTGATGACGAACGGAAAGGTCAGCAGCAGCGCGATGGCGCAGAACGCCCAGGCGGCCAGAAACTTTCCCAATACGGCCTGGGTTTGCGTCAGCGGCAAGGTCAGCAGAAGTTCGATCGTGCCGAGCCGGCGTTCCTCGGCCCACAGACGCATGGTGATCGCGGGAATCAGCAGCAGGAAGACCCAGGGGATGAAGGTGAAGAACGGGTTGAGATCGGCCTGGCCGCGCGCGAAGAAGTCTCCGAGGTTGAAGGTCAGCGCGCCTTGCAGGACCAGGAAGATCACGATGAACACCGTCGCGACGGGTGTGGCGAAGTAGCCCGCCAGCTCACGGCCCGCGACAATGAGGATGTTGCGCATGGCTACGACGCCTCATCCGCCGCGCCGGAGCGGTTCTCTTCAACGGTCAGCGCACGGAACACATCGTCCAGCTTGCCGGACGGATGCATGCAGCCCAGCTCGGCCGGCGTCGCATCGGCCACCACGCGGCCGGCGGCGATGATCATTGCGCGGGTGCAGACCGCGTCCACCTCCTCCAGGATGTGCGTGGAGATCACGATCGCCTTCTGCGGCGCCATGCGCTGGATCAGTGTGCGCACCTCGTGCTTCTGGTTCGGGTCCAGGCCATCGGTCGGTTCGTCCAGCACCAGCACCGGGGGATCGTGCAGCAGCGCCTGGGCCAGGCCGACGCGGCGCTTGAAGCCTTTCGACAGCGTCTCCACGGTCTGCAGCCGCACGCTTTCCAGCCGCGTCAGGGCGACCGCCTGCTGCACGCGCATTTCCAATTCGCTGCCCCGGTAACCACGCACCTTGGCGCAGAACCGCAGGAAACCGGTCACCGACATTTCCGGATAGGTGGGCGCGCCCTCCGGCAGGAACCCCAACAGGCGCCGCGCCGCCACGCCGTCGGTCTGCACGTCGTGGTCGCAGATGCGCGCGGTGCCCTCGGTGGGGATCATGAAGCCGGCCAGCATGCGCATCGTGGTGGACTTGCCGGCGCCGTTCGGGCCGAGGAAACCCAGCACCTCGCCGCGTGCGACCCGGAACGACACGTGGTCCACGGCGGTGAAGCCGCTGAACCGCTTGGTCAGGCCGTCGATCTCGATCAGCGTAGGCAATTCGCCGGCAACCAAGCGCGTTCCTCCCCCGTTCGTGACCGCATCCGGGGGCGCGGCATACCGCAACCGCTGGTCAATGCAAGCCATCGGCAGGTTGATGAAGAAGGCTTAACCTGCGGGCATTTCTTGCGACAGGACGCGGACTGGCCTTGGGTCGCTGAGCCACGCGGTGCTCCACGGCATCGGCGACGCAGTGTGTGACGCCGGTGACGTGCAGCTCCACCTTCAGGTCGCCGCGCCGGCACCGGCGCGCAGGGGCGATGTCGGCGGCGCATCCCAGCCCTCATTGCCAAACATTCAGCGGTTGCCGTCGTCGCGATAGCTCTCGGCCTGGGCGCCTTCCGCCAGCAGGATGTCGTGTGCGGATATCGTGCGCGGATATCATTGACGGATCGGGCCGGCTCCCCGAAGCTTGCCGTAAGCGCACGCAGCAGAGGAGCCAGCCATGCCCTTGGAATCGATCGCCCCCAGCGACCTGCATACCGCCGATGCCGCCTGGCAGGCGCGCGTGGATCTGGCGGCGGCGCATCGGCTGGCGGTGATGCACGGCCTGCACGAGGGGATTTTCAATCACCTGACGCTGCGCGTGCCGGGCCGGTTCGACCGCTATTATCAAATTCCGTTCGGCCTGCACTGGTCGGAAGTCACCGCAAGCTGCTTCATGGAAGTGGACTATGACGGCGTGCGCCGTGCCGGCGAGGGCGAGATCGAGCGCTCCTGCTACTGCATCCATGCACCGATGCATCGCGACCTGCCGCAAGCCGCGGCGGTGTTCCACACGCACATGCCGCACGCCAGCGCGCTGGCGCGGCTGGAGGACCAGAGCATCCTGCCGATCGGCCAGACCGAACTCGGCACGATGATGCAGGTCGTTTACGACGATACCTATGCCGGCCCTGCGTTCGATCCGGCGGAAGGCGCGCGGCTGGCCGCACTGACCGGCGACAAGACCGTGCTGATGATGGCGAATCACGGCCCGGCCACGCTGGGGCGCACCGTGGCGGAGGCTTACGACCGGCTATATTACCTGGAACGTGCGGCGCAGGTGCAGCTTTATGCCATGTGGACCGGGCGGCCGTTGCGCTACATCCCACAGCCGGTGGTGGATGCATCGTTGCGGGATTTTGCCTCGAACCATGACCTGTATGGCGGCAGGCCCGCCTGCGAATGGCATTTCGCGGCGTTGAAGCGGTTGCTCGACAAGAAAGAGCCCGACTACAAGGATTGAGCAGGCGCCAAGGATTGAGCAGGCGCCGGACCGCGCCGCGAGGGAGGACAGCGGCAGGATGATCGACAAGTTCATCGGCTCGATGGCGGAGGCGATGGCGGGCATCGAGGATGGGGCGACCGTCCTGGTCGGCGGTTTCGGCGATGTCGGCGCGCCGGCGGCGTTGCTGGATGGGCTGGCAGAGCAAGGTGCGCGCGAGCTGACGATCGTGATCGTTGCCGGCGGCCGGGACGGCAGCAAGATCGAGCGGCTGGTTGAACTCGGCCGCATCCGCAAGATGGTCTGCAGTTTCGTGCGGCCCGCCAGTCTTGCCGGGCGACTGTTCCAGCAAGGCAAGCTGGACATCGAAGTCGTGCCGCAGGGCACACTGGCGGAACGGGTGCGTGCCGGCGGTGCCGGCGTCGAGGGCTTCTTCACCCCCACCGCCGCCGACACGATTCTGGCGGAAGGCCGCGAGACCCGCGTCATCAACGGCAAGAACTGCCTGCTCGAATATGCGATTCGTGGCGACGTGGCCCTGGTGGAAGCCTGGCAGGCCGACCGCTGGGGCAACCTGACTTATCGCGAGAGTGCGCGGAATTTGAATCCGGTCATGGCAATGGGAGCAGCACTGACCATCGCCATGACGCGCCACGTCGTCGGGTTGGGCGACATCCCGCCCGAGCATGTGCACACGCCGGGACCGTTCGTGCATCGCGTCATCCACGTGCCGGAGTAAGGGTTGGCGTCCAGGACAAGGACACCCCCTCCCGTTGTGGGCTTGGGCCGCAAAGCGGACCAAGGCCGGGGGGAGGGGGCGGGGCGAAGGGTGTACAACTGCCGGCTGTCTGCGGTCAGGCGCCCTCCCCCCGGCCTTGGTCCGCTTGGCAGCCCAAGCCCACAAGGAGACAAGCCCACAGGGAGAGGGGAGAACCTCAATGGCCGACAACGCATTCCAGCCGCTCGACCGCGTCGGCATTGCTGCCAGCATCGCGCGGGACATTCCCGAAGGCTGGTTCGTCAATCTTGGCATTGGCATTCCGACCGCCGTGTCCGATTGCGTGCCAAAGGATCGGGAAGTGATCTTCCACGCCGAGAATGGCGTGATTGGCATTGGCCCATCACCGCCCGCCCATGCGGTGAACCCGTACCTGATCAGTGCCGGCCTGCAGCCGATCACGCTGCGCACCGGCGGGTCCTTCGTGCACCACGCCGACAGCTTCGCCATCGCACGCGGCGGTCACCTCGACCTGTGCGTGCTCGGTGCGTTCGAGGTGTCGGAGACCGGCGACATCGCCAACTGGGCGCGGGCCGCGCATGAGCCGGTGCGGCAAATCGGGGGCGCGATGGACCTGGCGATCGGCGCCAAGCGAGTTTGGGTGGCGATGGAGCATGTCACCAAGGAAGGCGCCTCGCGCATCGTGCGGCAATGTAGCTATCCGCTGACCGCGAAGGGCGTGGTGCGGCGGGTCTATACCAGCCTCGCGGTACTGGACGTGACGCCACGCGGCTTCGTGGTGCGCGACATGGTCCCGGGTTTGACATTCGAGGCGCTGCAGGCACGGTCGGAAGCGAAACTGCATCGTGACGCCCAAGGGGAGGCCTAAGCATGATCACCGATATCGTGATCCGCGATCGTGAATTGTTGGTGGGTGGCGCGGCATTCGGCGCGAGCGGCTCCTATACCCGGCTGAACGGCACGGCATCGGGCGAACTGGACCCGGCGCATCCCGCCAACAGCGGCATCGCGCTGTTGGACCAGGCGCCGCGCAATGCGCGCGGCATGGTGGAATACCGCAGCGATTTTGTGATCCTGCATCCGACCGAGCCGGAACGCGGCAACGGGCGCATCTTGTACGAAGTGAACAACCGCGGCCGGATCATGATGCTGGCCAACCTATGTGCGGGCACCACGGGCAATACCTGGCCGACGGCGGCAGAGCTCGGCAACGCGCTGCCGCTGCGGTTGGGGTTCACGCTGGTCTGGTCAGGTTGGGATGCCGGCGCGCCGAAGGCCACGGGCCTGTCGCTGGACGCACCCGTCGCCACCGACAACGGCAAACCGATGGTGCGCCGCATTCGCGAGGAATTCGTCTCCGGCACGCGCCTGGGTGCGCTGCAGGCGTTCCGGCTGTCGCACGAAGCCGCCGGCAAGAACGCGGCGCTGACGGTGCGGCGGACGCAGACCGGCCCACGGCGCGACGTGGCGTTCGAGTTCGCCGATGCGCGCACCGTGCGGCTGGCGCCGGAGGGAACGCTGCCGGAGCCGGGCTCGATTTACGAATTGCACTATGACGCCACCAACCCGCACGTACAGGGCATCGGGTTTGCCGCAACGCGCGACCTGATCAGCCATTTGCGCCGGCACGGCGCCGATTTGTTTGGCCGGGCAGTGACGCACACGCTGGCTTTCGGCATCTCGCAGGCCGGCCGATACCTGCGCGACCACATCGCCCAGGGCTTCAACGCCGACGAAAGCGGTTCGCGCGTGTTCGATGGTGTGTTCACTCATGTGGCCGGCATCGGCCGCGTGTTCCACAACACGCCGTTCGCGCAACCGTTCCGCACCCGCACCTGGCACGAGGACCACGACTTCCCGGAAGTGGCCTTCCCGTTCTCATCCGCGGTCATGGTCGATCCGATCAGCGGTGCCAGCGGCGCACTGATGCGCGGCGACGCGACGGATCCGAAGCTGATCGAGACCAACACCTCCACCGAGTACTGGCAGAAGGGTGCGTCGCTGCTGCACACCGATCCACTGGGCCGCGAGGACGTGGCGCTGCCGGCCAACGTGCGCGGCTACTTGCTGGCGGGCACGCAACATGGCGGCAAGGCGAACATGCCGCGCGACAAAGGACCCTGCAGCAATCCGCGCAACTGGCACGATCCGATGCCGGCAGTGCGCGCTCTGCTGGTGGCGCTGGATGAATGGGTGGTGACGGACCGCGCGCCGCCCGATAGCCGGCTGCCACGCATCGCCGACGGCACTCTGGTGCCGTCCGAGGCGGTGGCGCTACCGACGGTGCCAGGGCTGACGCGCCCCGCGGCCGCGAACGATGTCTCGCCACTGGCGGACTGGACCGATCCGCAGCCGCCGCCGCGGGCATGGCGCGCGCTGGTGCCGCAGGTGGATGCGGATGGCAACGAGCGCTCTGGCATCCGCCTGCCGGACATTGCCGTGCCGCGTGGCACGTTCACCGGCTGGAACCTGTATGCCGCGCCGTATCCGGACGGCGAACTGGCGGACCGCGACGGCACCTTCCTCGCGTTCGCCGAGACCCGCGCAGCGCGGGAGGCGGCCGGCGATCCGCGGCCGTCGCTGCGGGAACGATATACGGACGCGGCGGCGTATGCGGCGGTGTGGCGAGAATGCGCGGCGGCGCTGCTGCGCGAGCGGCTGTTGCTGGCGGAGGATGCCGAACGATACGGGGCGTAGGGCGGAAAAGCGCGGCGCATCCCACCGATCCCTCGGAAGCGAACGTGATCGCTCGTAGGTGACGGCACCTTCGCTCGCCGTGTCGACAGCTTGATTTTCGGCGTGTTGTCGTCCGAGTGAGCTACGTCGAGTCAATCTCCGGCAACCGCCGCGGCCTGCCGTTATCATCCACCGCCACCTGCACGAACTCGGCCGCGGTGACCCGTGTGCGGTCGCCCTGGCCGCGCCGCAGCACCCACGCTTCCACCGCCAGAGTGATCGAGCTGCGGCCGGTACGCACGATTTCGGTATAGACGCAGACCACGTCCCCCACTTTCACCGGCTGAATGAAGCTGAGGTTGGAAACCGCAGCGGTAGCAACGCGCCCCTTCGCACGCGTTCCGGCGGAGACACCCGCCGCCAGGTCCATCAGCGACATGATCCAGCCCCCGAAGATATCCCCGGCAGGATTGGTGTCAGCCGGCATCGCCACGGTGCGCAGCGCGAGCTCGCCACGCGGTTGCTGGTTTTGTGCGGACATGCGTGCTCTCCTGCTCGGGCACGAGGACGAGACGGGGCGGCTGCCTGGCAGCCCCTGGGCCAAGTCGGCAAATGGTGCGGGCGGCGCAGCCGGCAAGTGGCATGATGGTGGCTTCGGATGACGCTGGTCGTTGGTGTTGGCGTCCTCGTCGCCGGCCTGCGCAACCCCGGCGACCGCAGAAGACAGGGCAATGATGCCGAGCCGCCTTGCCTGCAGAATTGCCTTGCGCGGGAACGCCGTCACCCGAGCACTGCCCCCAATGACAGAGGACGACTTGATGGCAATCCGGTTCAGCCAACAAGCCGCATGACGCCCGGACAGTGGCGCTGCGGTACACTTGGCGCGCGAGTCAGCGTGAGTGCCCGACTGAGGATGGGAGCCTTTCCCCCGCCGCTACGGCCGCATCGTGAACCGTGATTCCCCCGGCGTGCGCAGCGGCGCCGCCATGTTGGCGAACTCGCACAACAGTCGCCGCGTATCCCGAGGATCGATGATCTCGTCCACCCAGAAACTCTCCGCGGTCCTGAACGGCGAGCGCAGCCGGTTCAGCCGCGCCTCGATCTCCTCCAATTTCGCGTCCGGATCGTCCGCCGCGTCGATCTCGGCGCGGTACGCCGCCTCGATCCCGCCTTCCAACGGCAGCGAGCCCCAACTCGCGGACGGCCACGCATACCGCACGCAATAATGGCTGACCGGCTGGTGCCCCAACCCGCCCACGCCATAGCAGTTGCGCACCACGATGCTGCACCACGGCACCGTGGTCTGGTTGATCGCCGACAGAGCGCGCACGCCCCAGCGGATCACCGCCGAGCTTTCCGCCGCGAGCCCCACCTGGAACCCCGGGCAATCCACCAGGTGCACGATCGGCAAGTGGAACGTCTGCGCCGTATCGACGAAGCGGATGATCTTGTTGCACGCGTCCGCCGTCCAGGCGCCGCCGTGATACAGCGGATCGCCCGCCATCAGCGCCACCGGCCAGCCGTCCAGCCGCGCGAACCCGGTTATGATCGGCCGTCCGAACAACCGCCCCAATTCGAAGAACGAGCCCTTGTCCATCACCGCCTCGATGATGCGGCGCATGTGATAGGCCTGCTTCTTGACCCGCGGCACCGCGGAGATCAGCGATTCCTCGCGCCGCCCCGGATCGTCCCAGCCACGCGTCCGCGGCGGAACGTCGTGGATCGAACCCGGCAGGTAGGACAGATAGCGGCGGGCGGCGTCGAACGCTTCGTCCTCGCTATCCACCGCGTGGTCCACCGCACCGCAGCCCAACTGGATTTCCCAGCCCCCCAGCTCCTGCTTCGACCGAGGCTCGCCCAGCCGTTCCACCACCGGCGGCCCGGCGACGAACACCGCCGCGATCTCCTTCACCATGACGGAGAAATGCGAAGCGGCCAGGCGCGCAGCGCCTAGCCCGGCCACGGACCCCAGCCCCAGCGCCACCACCGGCACGATCCCCATCTGGTTCGCCACCAGGTCGAATGACGTGGTCTCGGTCAGTCCGCCGGGCAGGTTGGCGCGCCCGGTGGTCTCGATCGTCTTGACCGAGCCGCCGCCGCCGGAACCCTCGATCAGCCGGATGATCGGCATGCGGTACAGCGCCGCCATTTCCTCCGACATCTTCGGCTTGGCCTTGATCGATGCGTCCGCCGAGCCGCCCCGCAGAGTGAAGTCGTCGCCCGCGATCACCACCGGCCGGCCGTCCACCATGCCGCGGCCGAACACGCAGTTGGCGGGGGTGAAGCCGACGATGTCCCGGCTGTCGGCGTCATACGTCGCCTTGCCGGCGATGGCGCCGATCTCGTGGAAGCTGTCGGGGTCCAGCATGCGGTCGATGCGCTCGCGCACCGTAAGCCGCCCGCCTTTGTGTTGGCGCTCGACACGCTCCGGGCCGCCGAGCAGCTTTGCCAGGGCGATGCGCCGGCGCAGCTCCTCCAGCTCCGGTTCCCATCCAACCGCTGTGGGTTCGGTCGGCTGACGTGGTCGCAACGGACTATCGTCGGGCATTCCTGGGCGGTTCCTCGTGCATTCGCGATGGACGCTATGGAGGAATTGCCGGTCGTGCAACGGCAAGCCATCCGGCACGCAGGGCAATCGGGTGAACGAGAGCAAGCCGCGCGACTGGTTGCCGATGCAAACGGACGCGTTTGACACCGGCGGCAACCCCCGCCAATGATCCGCGCTTCCATTGGACCCGCCCCCGAAAGGCCGTGGGCGGGCGATCCATTTGGAAAAACGTCCGGGAGGGTCAGAAACCCCATGATCTCCGCCCTGCTGCCAAACTATGCCCGTGCCGACCTCGCCTTTGAAAAGGGCGAAGGCGCCTGGTTGTGGACGGTGGACGGACGACGATTCCTCGATTTCGGCTCCGGCATCGCCACCGCTTCGCTTGGCCATGGCCATCCGCATCTGGTGCAGGCGATCGCCGAGCAAGCCGCCAAGGTGATGCACACCTCCAACCTCTATCGCATTCCGCAAGCGGAACGCCTGGCGCAGCGACTGGTCGATGCCACGTTCGCGGACAGCGTGTTCTTCTGCAACTCGGGCGCGGAAGCGAACGAGGGCATGATCAAGATGATGCGCCGCGCCATGTCGGACAGCGGCAAGCCGGAACGCTTCCGCTTCATCTGCTTTGAAGGCGCGTTCCACGGCCGCACGCTCGCCACGCTCGCCGCCACCGGCAACAGCCACTACCTGGAAGGCTTCGGTCCGGTAGTGGACGGTTTCGACCACGTGCCGTTCAACAACATGAACGCGGTGCGCAATGCGATCGGTGCCGCCACCTGCGGCATCATCGTCGAGCCGATCCAGGGCGAGGGCGGCGTCCGCCCCGCCGACATGCAGTTCCTGCGCGACCTGCGCGCGGTGTGCGACGAGTACGGCATCATCCTTGGCATGGACGAAGTCCAATCGGGCATGGGTCGCTCCGGCAAGTTGTTCGCGCATGAATGGGCGGAGATCGCGCCGGACGTGATGTCGTCTGCGAAGGGCATCGGTGGCGGCTTTCCGCTCGGCGCGGTGCTGGCGAAGGAAAAGTTCGCAAAGGCGCTGGTACCGGGGACGCATGGCACGACCTATGGCGGCAATCCGCTGGCCTGTGCCGCCGGCAATGCCGTGCTGGACATCATGCTGGCTCCAGGCTTCCTGGAAAGCGTGCAACGCAAGGGCGCCCGCCTGCGTGCCGAACTGGACGAGATTGCCCGCGAATACCCCCAGGTCTACGAAAACGCCCGCGGCCTGGGCCTACTGCTCGGCATTAAATGCGCCATCCCGGTGGGGCAGGTGCAGGCGGCCTGCGTCGCCGAGGGCCTGATGGCGATCACCGCCGGCGACAACGTGCTGCGCCTGGCGCCGCCTCTGGTGGTCACCGATGCCGACCTGGACGAGGCGGTGGTGATGCTGCGCCGTGCCACCCGCCGCGTTCTCCCATCCTCCAGCAAGGAAGCGGCGAAATGAGCGCGTCCATCCGGCGCCAGCAGGAAACCGAGGGCCAGTCCACCGGGCAGGAGACCGCGCCGCGTCACTTCATCGACCTGCGCGATTTCGATGGCGCCACGCTACGCCAAATGCTGGACGCAGCGGTGAACTATAAGCGCGCGGGGGTCACGTCGCGCCCGCTGGCCGGCAAGACGCTTGCGGTGATCTTCGAAAAGCCATCAACGCGCACGCGCGTGTCGTTCGAGGTTGGCATGCGCCAGCTCGGCGGCGATGTGGTCGTCCTATACGGTCACGACATGCAGAGCGGCCGCGGCGAGACGCCCGCCGATACCGCGCGGGTGCTGTCGCGCTATGTCGATGCGATCATGCTGCGCACCGACCACGTGTCGAAACTGCACGAGTTGGCGGCCTACGCGACTGTACCAGTGATCAACGGCCTGACCGACACGTCGCACCCGTGCCAGTTGATGGCGGATGTCCTGACCTTCGAGGAGCATCGCGGTCCGATTGCCGGCCAGGTGGTGGCCTGGTGCGGCGACGGCAACAACGTTGCGCGAAGCTGGATCGAGGCCGCGGTGCGCTTCGGCTTCACGCTGCGGCTCGCGACGCCGGACGCGCTGCGTCCGCCGGCCGACCTGATCGAGTGGGCGCGTGCTCAGGGTGGCCGCATCGAGCTGACGGACGATCCGGAGCAAGCGGTGGCCGGCGCGCGCTGCGTGGTGACGGACACCTGGGTGTCGATGTCCGACGATCCAAATCAGAGCAGACATAATTTGCTTGCACCGTACCGGGTGACCGCGGGGCTGATGGCGAAGGCGGCGGGCGACGCGATCTTCATGCACTGCCTGCCGGCGCACCGCGGCGAGGAAGTCACGGCCGACGTCATCGATGGTCCGCAATCCGTGGTGTTCGACGAGGCGGAAAACCGCCTGCACGCACAGAAGGGCGTGCTGGCCTGGGCGCTGGGCGCGGTTCGGTAGCCGCAGCAACCGAGAGATGCACGGCAGGTCGGCCGCTCACGGAGGCGGCCCAACCCTTACAGAAGCTCTGAATGACGGATGCGTAGCGATCACAGCGCGGCATCGCCCACCGCGAGATGCGCAACGTTCTGCCCCGTCTCTCCGGCGATCATCTCCGCCACAATGCTGCGGTGGCAGCACGCCGGGTCGCGTTCGAAGCACAACAGGCACACGCGTTGCTCTCCCGCCCACGCCGTTGCCTGCGCAAGCTCCGCCAGCGCGCGGTCCGACGTCATGTGCTCGCGGAAGATCGTCCGCATGATCTCGGGATGGCCGGCACGCACTGCATCCCGCCCGGCCTTCGGTGTCCCGAGGGCTTGCAGGTGGACGTACGGAATTCCCTTCTCGTCCAGCCCCGCCGCAAGCTGCCGCTTGGAGAAGCCCGGCTTGCGCGACCGTGGCATCGCCCGCACATCGATCAGCAGCCCGACCCGCGCGACCTCCAACGCCGCCAGCACGTCCTTGATCGTGCGGCCTTCGTAGCCGATCGTCAGCAGATCGGGCAGCAGCCTCCGCGGACCGACGTATCCCGATCGCATCTTTTGGTCTCCCGCGGTGGCAACCCGACGGTTCAATACGGCCGCACCGGCTCGACGCCGCCTCTCACCGCGATGCCCTTTTTGCGCAGGCAGGCGTCCGTCGCGTCGCGCAGCGCCTTCTCGTAGTCGAATTGATTCTGCGGGTTCGCTCCCCCCGATCCCATTTGCACGATGATGAGTCGCTTCACCGTGGGATCGTCGTAGGCCTGGCGGCGGCAGACCGCCTCCGGACTGTCGCCGCTCGGTTGACCCCAGGAACATCCCGCCAACAGCACCAGCAGCAGCCAGACGCCGCAACGCGTCATGCCGTGGCCATCCAGTCCTCGATCAGCCGCCGCGCGATGCTGTCCATGCGCGGCAGGGCGAAATCATGCGCCGCAGGATCGCGGATCTCGTCGCGCGAGAACCAGCGCACGTCGAGCATCTCCTCCGGATCGATGGTGATGTCTTCGGTCAAGCCCTCGCCATAGAAGCCCAGCATGATGTTGCCGGGAAACGGCCAGGGTTGGCTGGAGTGATAGTGCACCGCGCCAACCTGGATGCCGGCTTCCTCGAACACCTCGCGGCGCACGGCTTCCTCCAGCGTTTCGCCAGGTTCCACGAAGCCGGCCAGCGTCGAATACATGTTGCCGCGCGGGAAACGCTGCGAGTGCCCCAGCAACGCGCGGTCGCCGCGCGTCACCAGCATGATAACCGCCGGATCGGTGCGCGGGAAATGCTGTGCCTCACACGCGGTGCAAACCATCATGTGCCCGGCCGAGCGCACGTCGCAGACCCCGCCGCAGACGCCGCAGAAGCGGTGCCGGTTCCGCCAGTTCATCAGCCCGCGCGCATGCGCGAGCACTGCCGCCTCCGGCTTCGGCACGCCCCATCCCACCGAGCGCAGGTCAACGAATGTTCCCGCCGCCTCCGGCAGCAAGGGCAGCGGGTCGTCCGCCGTGCTGACATCGACCGCGAACACCGCTTGCTCGCCCTGAATGCCCAGGAACGCCCATGGCCCGCCTTGCATGCGCAGCGCCGCCGCGGCTTCGCTGGAGATGAACACCGCTTCCGGGCTGCCTTCGTCCATGCCGCGCACCAGGTTTCGGTTGCGCCACACCGGTACGAACAAGGTGTCCGGCTGTGCGAGACGTTCCTCGATCCACGCTGCATCCTCCCGCCGTGTTCCAACGCGGTCGAGCGGACTGGACGAATAGACGTTCGGGCGGCTGGCCAGGATCAGGGTCACGACGCGATTCCATGGAAGGGAGGCGCCGACCGTGCCACGCAGAAAGCCCACCGGCAACCTTGCTCCGCCGAAACCGGCCGCAGCAAATTGACGGATGCAAAATCGACGGAAAGCTTCTGTGTCGATGCAACATCCGGTTCACAAACGAACGTCTCCGTGGCACAACCGTCTCACGCCGATGAACACTCCCGTGACGCAACTTCTGGCGCAGCTCTCCGACGCCCTGGCTGCCCACGTTGCAGCGGCAGCGGCCCTGGTGACCGCCATCCGCATCGGCCCCAACCGGCTGATCTCCGGCATTGTCTGGCGCGCCGACGTGGTGGTGACGTCAGACCAGGCGCTGCCGGCGCAGGACAGCTATTCGCTCACAGTTGTGGGAGGACAATTGGTCCCCGCCCGCGCGTCCCGCCGCGATCCGGTCACCAATCTTGTCTGCCTCAACCTGGATACGCCCGCCGTCAACGCGCCGATCCGTCCGGCGACCGATCCGGCGGCAGGCGCTCTCGCCCTTGCGCTGGGTGCCGCGGCGGACGGCAGTCCGACGGTCCGGCTCGCCGCGATCCACCGCATCGCCCACGGGTACATCAACGGCACTGGCTCGCTGGGCGACAGTATCATGCTCGATCTTGCCGGCACCCTGACGCCGGAGGGCGGACCGGTGCTGGATGCCCGCGGCGGCCTGCTTGGCATGGCGAGTGCGGGGCCGAATGGCGAGGCGTTGGTGATCCCCTACACGACCATCGCCCGTTTCCTGGAACCGCTCGGCATGGTGAAGGCGCTCCCCTCCGCCCATCGCGCGCACCGCGGCTGGCTGGGCGCGAGGCTGCAGCCGATCACAGTGCCGGAAACGCTGCGGCCGATCGCGGGCCAGACGTCCGGGCGGATGGTGGTTGGCGTCTCCGCCGGCGGACCGGCCGAGCATGCGGGACTGCGGCTGGGCGACGTGCTGCTGGCGATCGACGGGCAGAGCGTCAGCGGGCAGCATGGGTTGCGCGACTTCATCGGCCCCGAGCGGATCGGCGCCGCCGTCGAGATCCGGCTGATGCGGGAAGGCGCGGTGCGCAGCATTACGCTGGTCGTTGCGCCGCAGCCGATGGACTGACCGCCGCTTCCGATCGGTCGACTTTTCCCCGCACAGGCATTTGCTGCGACCGCGAAGGTTGCGTCCGGACGCCGGGGCGCCATAATTGTGGCCCTGGCTTCAGTCCGTCGCCCCAGGGCGTTCCTCGGGCGGTTCACCATGAGGACACGCGCATGAGCGCCAACATCAAAGGCTCCGTCACCGTCACGCTGGGCGGCACCAACCGGTCTGCGACCTTGCCGCTGATCGGCGGCACGCTTGGCCCGGACGTTTTCGACATCCGAAAAATGTACAACGACCTGGGTGTCTTCACCTACGACCCCGGCTACGGCATCACCGCGTCCTGCGACAGCAAGATCACCTATATCGATGGCGATGAGGGGATCCTGCTCTATCGCGGCTATCCGATCGAGCAACTGGCCGAGCAATCGACCTTCCTGGAGGTCGCCTATCTGCTGCTGTACGGCGAGCTGCCGGACAACACGCAGCTCAAGGATTTCGAGCTCGGCGTGATGCGGCACACCATGCTGCATGAGCAACTTCGCACCTTCTACAATGGCTTCCGCCGCGATGCGCACCCGATGGCGGTGATGTGCGGCGTCGTGGGTGCGTTGTCCGCGTTCTATCACGATAGCCTGGACATTCATGATCCGGAGAGCAGGAGGATCAGCGCGTTCAGGCTGATCGCGAAGGTGCCGACGATCGCCGCCTGGGCATACAAGTACGCGATCGGCCAGCCGTTCGTTTATCCACGCAACGATCTGGGCTATGCCGAGAACTTCCTGCACATGTTCCATGCGGTCCCAGCCGAGGAATACAAGGTCAATCCGGTGCTGTCGAAGGCGATGGACCTGATCATGATCCTGCACGCGGACCATGAGCAGAATGCGTCCACCAGCACGGTGCGGCTGGCCGGATCGACCGGGGCCAATCCGTTCGCCTGCATCGCCGCCGGCATCGCCAGCTTGTGGGGACCAGCCCATGGCGGCGCCAATGAGGCGGTCCTGAAGATGTTGACGCATATCGGCCACGTGAAGAACATCCCGCAGTTCCTGGAAGAGGTGAAGGACCGCAACAACCACGAAATGCTGTGGGGCTTCGGTCACCGGGTGTACAAGAACTACGATCCGCGCGCTCGCATCATCCAGAAGGCCTGCCACGACGTGCTGGAGGAGCTCGGCATCAAGGGCGATCCCCTGCTCGATCTCGCGATGGAGCTGGAGAAGATCGCGCTGAACGACAGGTACTTCGTGGATCGCAAGCTGTACCCGAACGTCGACTTCTATTCCGGCATCATCCTGAAGGCGATGGGCTTCCCCACCAGCATGTTCACCGCGCTGTTCGCGGTGTCGCGCACCGTGGGGTGGGTCAGCCAGTGGCAGGAGATGATGGAGGACCCCGGCCAGCGTATTGGCCGGCCGCGGCAGATCTACACCGGGGCGCCGCAGCGGGACTATGTGCCGGTGTCCAAGCGCGGCTGAACCGCCGCGTCCGGCGGACGGCAGGACGGCAGAGAAGGCCAGGCGACCTTGGACCCTGGCCTTTCTTTTGCGCGCCCGGCTTGCGCGCCCGGCCTCCGGCATTGCCTGGGTTCGACCTGACAGGGGGAAGAGCGGATCGCTGGCGGCTAAAATCCGCCTCGCATTTTCGATGCGTGAAATAGTGTGAAAGGTGCGTACCTGCGGACCACGTTATCCACACCCTGTTGATAACAAACTTGAGAAAAACCGTGCAATAGATTCGGAAGACTTCGAGATTTTTCTGAACAACCGTCAGTCGATCGTAGCCGCCCGCCGCGGCTGTATTTTTGCTCAACTCCGAAAATAACGGCAAAATAACGTAGAGACTTCGCTCATCGTTGCGATTATTCAAATAATTTCCGTTCCGGTGCGATGACGGCTTGCGATGGTTGCGATGGTGTTGATAGATTTTACACCTATTGGTTGTGAATTCGTGATGTGTGACTACTGGGAGGTGCAGGTGCCCGATCCGCTGTCCCTCGATATGCTGGTCAAGGAACGATTGAAGCGGTGGCCGCAACGACCGCCCGGGTTGCATATGCCGCGGCGCGGACGCCACGTCTGGCTGCGCGGCCGGCCTGGCGATGATGCCGCGGCATGTCACCCCTTCCTGAAGGTGCCCGGCAGCACGCGGCTCCGCACGCTGCCGGATGGTCTGTGGCTCAATTTCGGTGGCACGGTCGAGGATTCTTTCGTCGATATCTTCGCCATCGAGGCCTGCGGGACACTCCAGAACCTGCTCGACAAACGCTCCCGCTTCGCCCCCAGCACCCACTCTTTGCTCGCCGTCTGTCCGGTGCCGTGGTTGCTGGCGCCGGCCTTGGAGGGCGATCCCACGCCGCGTTGGCAAGCCATCGGCCTGCTGCTGCGCGCCCCGACCTTGCCGCAAGTGTTTCCGGTGCGTTTCCACCGCGTTCTGTACGGCCTCAAGCAGAAGCACTATGACGGTTTCGCCCGTCACCAATTGCCCCACGGCCACGAATTGTTCGCGCCGATGGACGCGCTGACCGCCGAGGACAGCGACAAGAACCCCGAGCTGCAGGCGCTGCTGCAGCGGGGATCCCCGGTTTCGAATTTCCTGCGGCTGCCGTGACCGGTCTGCTTCGAGCGGAGCTTTTCCGCGCTATTCGGCCGCTCGCGCCTGTCGCTTCGCTCCTCGCAATGAGAGGGGCGGCACGGTGCGCGCCGTGCAATGGCCGCACCCGCCACGGCTGCCCGTGACACGCTCCCCCCATTGACCTGGATCAATGCGCGGCAGGGACCGTCGGTCATGCTGGGGTGTGCCGCCTTGCGCGCGGTCCACCTGCATTCCAATGCCCCAAAAGGTCAGCGATATGAGCGTTGTCGAACTCTCCCGCCTGCAATTCGGCCTCACGGCCATGTACCACTTCCTGTTCGTTCCGCTGACGCTCGGACTGTCCGTCCTGCTCGCCATCATGGAGAGCATCTACGTCACCACCGGCCGCACCATCTGGCGCGACATGACGCGCTTCTGGGGCACTGCTGTTCGGCATCAACTTCGCCATGGGCGTCGCCACCGGCCTGACCATGGAATTCGAGTTCGGCACGAACTGGGCTTACTACGCCCACTATGTCGGCGACATCTTCGGCGCGCCGCTGGCGATCGAAGGGCTGATGGCGTTCTTCCTCGAAGCCACCTTCATCGGCCTGTTCTTCTTCGGCTGGAACAAGCTGAGCCGCGTGCAGCACCTCGCCGTCACCGTGCCTGATGGCGCTGGGCACCAACCTGTCCGCGCTGTGGATCCTGATCGCCAACGGCTGGATGCAGTATCCGGTCGGCGCGCGCTTCAACATCGCCACCATGCGCATGGAGGTCACCGACTTCTGCGCCGTGCTGTTCAACCCCGTGGCGCAGGCGAAGTTCGTGCACACGGTGTCCGCCGGCTACGTCACCGGCTCGATGTTCGTGCTGTCGGTCAGCGCGTTCTACCTGCTGCGCGGCCGCTACCGTGGGCTGGCGATCCGCTCGATGACCGTCGCCGCCAGCTTCGGCCTGGCCTCGGCGCTGTCGGTCGTCGTGCTCGGCGACGAGAGCGGCTACACGGCCGGCCTGAACCAGAAGATGAAGATCGCCGCGATCGAGGCGATGTGGCAGACCGAGCCGGCGCCGGCATCCTTCACCGTGGTCGGCATTCCCGACATCGCAGACCCACGAAACCGACGACGCGATCCGCGTTCCCTGGGTGCTGGGCCTGATCGCCACCCGCTCGACCAGTGGCCAGGTGGAAGGCATCGACAACCTTGTCGACGAAGCCGAGCTGCGCATCAAAAGCGGCATGATCGCCTACGGCGCGATGCAGACGCTGCGCGCAGCATCCCGACGACGCCACCGCGCGCACGGCCTTCGACGCGCACGTGCACGACCTTGGCTACGCGCTGCTGCTGAAGCGCTACACGCCGACGGTCACCGACGCGGGCGAGGACCAGATCGCCGCCGCCGCCCTGGACACGATCCCGCCAGTGATGCCGCTGTTCTTCGGCTTCCGCATCATGGTCGCGCTCGGCTTCTACTTCATCGCCCTGTTCGGTGCGATGTTCGTGCTGGCCTCGCGGCGCGAGCTGGAACGCCGGCGCTGGCTGCTGCGGGTCTGCCTGTGGTCGCTGCCGCTGCCCTGGATCGCCGCGGAACTCGGCTGGGTGGTCGCCGAGGTCGGCCGCCAGCCCTGGACCATCGACGGCGTGCTGCCGACCTTCCTGTCGGTGTCCAGCGTGCCCGCGGTCGATGTCTGGATCTCGCATCGCCGGCTTCGTGCTGTTCTATTCCGTGCTGGCGGTGGTCGAGATCTACCTGATGGTGCGCACCATCCGCCACGGCCCCGACACCGAACCGCATCCCGCCCGAGTCGGCCTGCACACCGTCGCCGCGGAATAGGAGCCACCAATGACCGAATACGAAATCCTGCGCCTGCTGTGGTGGGCCGTGCTGGGCGTGCTGCTGATCGGCATCGCGGTGATGGACGGCTTCGACCTGGGCTCCGCCATCCTGCTGCCGTTCGTCGGCCGCACCGACATGGAGCGCCGCATCGTCATCAACACCGTCGGCCCGGTCTGGGAAGGCAACCAAGTGTGGCTGATCCTGGGCGGCGGCGCGATCTTCGCCGCGTGGCCGCCGCTCTATGCGGTCGCGTTCTCCGGCTTCTACCTCGCGATGCTGCTGCTGCTGCTGTCGCTGATCCTGCGGCCGGTGGGCTTCAAATACCGCAGCAAGCTCGACAGCACGCGCTGGCGCATGACCTGGGATATCGCGCTGTTCCTGGGCGGCCTGGTGCCCGCGCTGGTGTTCGGCGTGGCGTTCGGCAACGTGCTGCAAGGCGTGCCGTTCCGCTTCGACGATACGATGCGCATGACCTACACCGGCAACGCTGTTCGGTCTGTTCAATCCCTTCGCGCTGCTGTGCGGCCTGGTCAGCGTGGCGATGCTGACGATGCACGGCGCGACCTGGCTCGCCTGCAAGACCGAGGGCGCCGTGCGCATGCGCGCCCAACGGGCCGGCCTGCTCGCATCGCTGATCCTGGCGGTCTTGTTTATTCTCGGCGGCGTCTGGGCCGCGCAATCTGAACGGCTACGTGCTGCAGTCGTTCGCCGGGATGGATGCGGCATCGAACCCGCTGAACAAGCACGTCGCCCGGCAGGTGGGCGCGCTGATGACGAACTACGGTTCGATGCCGGTCACCATCGCGGCTCCGGTGCTGGGCGTTGTTGGTGCCCTGGTCACGGCCTGGCTCGTGTCGCTGCGCCGGCTGCGCGGGCTGGCCTGGGTCACCAGCGGCCTTGCCATCGCCGGCGTCATCGCGACCGCCGGCGTCAGCCTGTTCCCCTTCCTGCTGCCGTCATCGCTCGACCCGGTCTCGAGCCTGATGGTGTGGGACGCGTCATCCTCCGCCATGACATTGCTGGTGATGACGGTCGCGACGTTGATCTTCCTGCCGATCGTGCTGGCCTATACGGCTTGGGTCTATCGCGTGCTGCGCGGTCCCGTCACCGCGGCGGACATCGATGCCGACCCGCATATCTCATACTAGTTTACATATCTGTCACTGGGAGTTGGTTGCATGTGGTACTTTTCCTGGATTCTCGGCCTGAGCTTCGCCGCGGCATTCGCTTCGCTGAACGCGATGTGGCTGGAGCTGGCGCCGGGAAAGGGCTTGCCGGAGTAGCTTGGTTGTTGCGCACGCGCGCGGCGCACTCGTGCGCATACCGCAATGACAGAGGGCGCTATGACAGAGGGAACGGTGCCGCACGCTCCTCAGTGATAGTGCGGAACAAGGAAAAATGCGGCATTAAGTCAGCCGTAGGCAATTCGAACGTGTTGGCACGAACGCTATTCCCCAAATGATATAGCGCATCGGGTGACCGATGTCCGTCCACGGAGGTGCCGTCGCGGTGTAAACACGAAATCCTTTTGCGTCGGAAGTCAGCGCCGTGTGGGGCTACGGGACTACGCGCCCGCAGCGCCGCGTTCCGGCTTCAGGTCGATCAGCGGCGTGCCGTCCAGGCAATCAAGGCCGCGCACCTGCAGCGTTACGCCATCGACCGCCACCACATCGACCACAGATGATGCGATCGGGTTCGGCCGCACCGGCGAGCGCAATGCGAAACTGCCAGTGGTCCGGCCAGGTACTGAGCGGCGTCTGCAGCACCAGATCGCGGCGGGACCGGTGCATCCAGTACAGCACCTGCATGCGCTTATGCTGCGCCACATCGGTCAGCGCCGCTCGCCAGCGTTCGTCGACGACGATGGTGCAGACCGGACCATCGGGACTGCCGCGTTTCGGACAGTCGCCGCGCCGGTGCCACGGCGTGCGGATCGTGCCGATGAAATACACGCCGGCATCGGCCGCTTCCGGCAAAGTGATGGCCACTTCGCCGGGCCGGATCGCGCTGTCAGCGAAACCGGTGCGGGGTGTGCTGGCAGTCTGGTTCGGGTCGTCCTTCATCGGCGCACTGTGCCGGGAAGTACGACCCGAGGTCCAGCGCGCAAATTACAAGGCGGCGGTGACCGCCTTGATCTCGGTATAGTTGTGGAACACTTCCTCGCCCATCTCGCGGCCCCAGCCGGACTGCTTGTAGCCGCCGAACGGCAGCGACGCATCGAACACGTTGTGGCAGTTGATCCACACCGTGCCGGAGCGGATGCGGCTGGCGAGCTTATGTGCCGTGCCGCCGTTGCGCGTCCACACGCTGGCGGCGAGTCCGTAGATCGTGTCGTTGGCCTGCTTCGCGATCGCATCGAGATCGTCGTCGCCGAACGGCTGCGTGCACACCACCGGGCCGAAGATTTCCTCCCGCACCACCTTCATATCCGGCGTGGTGTTCTCCAACACCGTCGGTGCAACGAAATAGCCGAGATTGCCGACGCGGCTGCCACCCACCGCGACCTTTGCGCCTGCCTCCCGGCCAGCCTCGATGTAGCTGGTCACGCGGTTGAATTGCTCGTCCGACACCAACGGCCCCATCTCGGTGGATGGATCGAGTCCTGGCCCCACCTTGATTTTTCCGGCGACGTCGGCGACGCCCGCCACCACCTTGTCATACACCGACTTGTGCGCGAACAGTCGCGAGCCGGCGCAGCAGCATTGGCCGTGATTGAAAAAGATGGCGCTGGCCGCGCCGGCAATGGCAAGGTCGAGATCGGCATCCGGCAGGATGATCGCCGGCGATTTCCCCCCAAGCTCCAGCGACACTTTCTTCAAATTTCCGGCCGCCGCCCGTACGATCAGCTTGCCGACTTCGGTCGAGCCGGTGAACGCCACCTTGTCCACGTCGGGATGCGCGGCCAGCGCCGCACCGGCCGTCTCGCCGAAACCGGTCAGCACGTTCACCACGCCTGGTGGTACGCCGGCCTCCCGAATGATCTCCCCCAGGTGCAACGCGGTCAGCGGCGTTTGCTCGGCCGCCTTCAGGACGATGGTGCAGCCCGCCGCCAGCGCCGGTGCGATCTTCCACGCCGCCATCAACAACGGGAAGTTCCAGGAGATGATCTGGCCCACCACGCCGACTGGCTCACGCGCCGTGTAGGACAGATATTCGCCAGGCAGCGACAGCGGCAGCGTCGAGCCGGTGATCTTGGTCGCCCAGCCGCCCATGTAGCGGAAGATTTCGACCGCCAGCGGCAGGTCGGCGACGTGCGCGACCGCATAGGGCTTGCCATTGTCGATCGATTCCAGTTCGGCCAGTTCCTCCAGGTCGCGCTCGATCAGGTCGGCGATGCGCCACAGGATACGGCCGCGCTCGGACGGGCTGATCCGGCCCCAGCGGCGCTCGTCGAACGCGCGCCGCGCCGCCGCCACGGCGAGATCGACATCCGCCTTGTCGCCTTCCGGCACGTTGGCGATCACGCCGCCGGTCGCCGTTGTAACCCGAAGTCTTGCCGGAGACGGCGCCACCATCTTGCCGTCGATCAGCATCTGCGGGGTGCGGCCCAGGAAGCCGCCCGCGTGACGCAGCCTCGGATCGAGTGCGATCGCATCCATATACGTTATACGTTCCTCCTTGCTGGCAGTTCCCGGCCCCTTGGCAACGGCCTGGTTGTGGGCCAGTATCGCTATATCCAATCACATATGGCGGCAGTAAGCGAGTCCGCACCGGGACGCCCGCCGCGCCGAACCGGGATGGAGGCAAGCACACGATGTATCCGAACGTTTCCTTGTTCATCGACGGCGCCTGGACGCCGGCGGCAGCGGGCCGCACTATCCCCGTGGTCAGCCCGGCGACCGGCGAGCCGATTGGCACCGTCGCGCACGCGCAGCAAGCCGATCTGGACCGTGCTTTGGAAGCTGCCGACAAAGGATTTCGCGCTTGGCGGCATGTCTCCGCCTTCGATCGCTCGAAGGTGATGCGCAAGGCCGCCGACCTTCTCCGCTCCCGCGCCGACATCATCGCGCCCCTGCTCACGATGGAGCAGGGGAAGCCATTGCCGGAAGCGAAGGGCGAGGTGATGGCGGCGGCGGACGTGATCGATTGGTTCGCGGAGGAGGCGCGGCGGACCTATGGCCGCGTTATTCCCGCCCGGGCCGAAGGCGTCTACCAGCTCGTGGTGAAGGAGCCGGTGGGTCCGGTAGCCGCATTCACGCCGTGGAATTTCCCCATCAACCAGGTCGTTCGGAAACTGTCCTGCGCGCTGGCCGCGGGGTGCTCTATCATCGTCAAGGCGCCGGAGGAAACGCCGGCGTCCCCGGCCGAACTGATCCGCGCCTTCGCCGATGCCGGCGTGCCGGCCGGAGTGATGAACCTGGTCTATGGCGTGCCGGCTGAGATTTCCGAATACCTCATTCCGCATCCGGTGATCCGCAAGATCTCGTTCACCGGCTCCACCGCGGTGGGCAAGCAGCTTGCCGCGATCGCGGGCGCGCATATGAAGCGCGTCACCATGGAGCTGGGCGGCCACGCGCCGGCCATCGTGTTCGACGACGCCGACGTGGACACCGCCAGCCGATTGCTTGCCACCGCGAAGTATCGCAACGCTGGCCAGGTCTGCGTGTCGCCGACCCGTGTGCTGGTGCAGGAACGCGTCTACGACCAGTTCGTTGCGGGGTTCGTGCAGCATAGCAAGACGGTGACGGTTGGGGACGGCCTGGAGGCCAGCACCGTCATGGGACCGATGGCCAATCCGCGCCGCATCGCCGCCATGGAGATGTTCATCGGCGACGCCACCCAGCGCGGCGCGACACTGCAGACCGGGGGCCATCGCATCGGCAACAAGGGCAATTTCTTCGAACCGACGGTGATCACCGACGTGCCCAAGGACGCGCGCGTGATGAACGAGGAGCCGTTCGGCCCCTTGGCGGTCATTTCGCCGTTTGGCTCGTTCGAGGAAGTGGTGAAGGAAGCCAACCGCCTGCCATACGGCCTTGCGTCCTATGCCTATACGCGCTCGGCCAAGACCGCCAATGCCATCGCCGCGGCGGTGGAAAGCGGCATGATTTCGATCAACCACCACGGGCTGGCGTTGCCGGAAGTGCCGTTCGGCGGGGTGAAGGATTCCGGCTACGGCTCGGAAGGCGGCCTGGAGGCGATCGAGAACTATCTCGTCACCAAGTTCGTCACCCAGGCGGGCTTGTAGTTTCCAGCGTTGGCGGAGACGGTCGGTTGAGCGCGGCGCGCAGTTCCCATCCGGTGCACGGTCATTCCCTGGCGTTGCAGGGTGGCACGGCACTGGGTGTGCTGTCTCGGCCGATCGCCGTTGCTCCGCTGCCGCCGGCGCTGGTGGTGCGTGCCGAAGACCCGGAGCCGGCAGGGCCGGCGCGGCGCACCAAGATTTGGGAATTCAACACCAACCTGCATTGCTCCATCATCGGCACCTGCCTTGCCACCGGCGAGTTGCGGCAGGTCCTGAAGAAGCTGGGCGTCGCGGCACCGGACAGCACGGACCACGAGCTGCACGGTGCCGCCGTCAGCCTCGCCGGACGCCACGACAAGGCGGCCAAGCTGCTGAACAAGGCGTTGGACGAGCGCCACCGCGTGCCGATCAACCAGTTTGCCAAGGCAACGACCGAGGACGGCGTGCGTGCGCAGTGGCGCGACGCGGTGCGGCGGGGCGAAATTCCGGGAGCGTATTGGGCGACGCTGACGCATCCGGCGACGACGGCGGCGGTGATCCGCGATGCGTTCGGCGAAGTGCACATGCTGTCGCATCTTGTGGGCGCCGCGAACCGCGCGGACATCCGCCGCTTGTGCGTGTTGGAAGCCGAGAACGCGGATCTGCATGCGCGGTTGGACCGCCAGCAGGTGGCGCTGCGCGATGCGGTGGTGACGCGCGACGCCTGCATCCGCGATCTGCGCCAGGCATTGGCGCAGCGCATTGCGGCCGAGCCGGCCGTCCCCGGCGACGACGGCCCCGTGCTGCGTCCGTTGATTGCCGATCTGGAACGGCGCCTGCACGGCGAGACCCGGCGCAATGCCGCGTTGGCCGAGAAACTGGCCGCCGCCAGCGCGGCGCTGGCCGAGGAACGCGCGGCACGCGACGCGGCCGAGCAAGCCGCCGCAACGTTGCGCTGCGAACTGGATGCCGCGGCCCGCGCCGTATTGGGGGAACGCAATGAAGGCGGCGCGGAGATGGTCGCGGAACCGCGGCTAGATGGCGTGACCGTGCTGTATGTCGGCGGCCGGCCAAACCAGGTGGCGCATCTGCGCGCGGCGGCAGAGCAATCGGGCGCCGCCTTCCTGCACCACGACGGCGGCATCGAGCACCACCTGAACTTGCTCGCCGGCCTGACCAGCCAAGCCACGCTGGTGGTGTTCCCGGTGGATTGCATCAGCCATCACGCGGCCCATCTGGTCAAACAGTCGTGCCGACAGATGGGCAAGCGCTTCATGCCGCTGCGTTCGTCCAGCGCGACGTCATTGCTCATAGCGCTGCGGCGGCCGGAAGTGATGGGGCTTGCCGAGGTCGCAGACTGAGCGGAGCGCCACGCCTGTACCGGGCCACGCCTGCACCGGGCCTCGGTCCTAGGGCGGCAAAGCGCAGCGCATTCCACCATCCGGCGTTCGGCGGAATGCGCTGCGCTTTTCCGCCCTACGGCCGAGGCCAACCGCTCACCTGGGTTGCATCAGATCGCTATATCCAGTTGGATATGACGCAATGCCCTGCCGCATCCGTAACACGAAAGTCATTTGCCGATGAATGCGCCGTTCGATCCGTCTTTTCTGGTTTCCGAGAGATTTGCCGTCGGCCAGCCGGTGTCACGCAAGGAGGATCCGGTCCTGCTGCGCGGCCAGGGCCGCTACACCGACGATCTCAACCGTCCCGGCCAGCTTTACGGCGTGATGGTCCGCAGCAGTGTCGCGCATGGCGTGCTGCGCAGCCTCGAGACCGAGTCGGCGCGCGCGCTGCCGGGCGTGCACGCGGCGATTACCGTGGCGGAACTTGACGCAACCGGCATCCGCAACATGCCGGCTGCCGCGGGCAAGCATCGCGATGGCTCGGCCGCGCCGCGCCCGCCGCGGCTCGCCTATGACGAGGATGGCCAGTTGCTGACTGGATCGTTTATGGATTACGGGCTGCCGCGCGCGTCCGACCTGCCGCGGCTGGGGTTCGAAAGTCATCCGGTTCCGGCGCGCACCAACCCTCTGGGCGCCAAGGGCTGCGGCGAGGCCGGCTGTGCCGGATCGTTGCCGGCGGTGATGAATGCGCTGGTCGATGCGCTGGCGGAATTCGGCATCACGCATATCGACATGCCGGCGACACCGCAGCGAATCTGGCAGGCGATTCAGGCAGCGCGCGGCGGGTGAACCCGCCGTGCCGACACGGTGACGCGTGCGGGTGAACCAGCGGCGCCGGCACGGGTGATGGCCATGACCGCACGGGTGACGCAGGCCATGTCATGCGCTATACCTGAATGGATACGACGAACAACGCCAGGAGGAAAACCATGAACGTCATCCTGCAGCCCGCACTGGTTCCCGACCTTGCGGCCAGGTTCATCGCCGCGCCGCTGCGTCTGCTGATCGGCGACCAATGGGTCGAGGCCGCCTCCGGTCAGACGTTCGACGTGTTCGATCCGTCCACCGGCCAGCCGATCGCCAAGGCTGCGGCGGGCGACGCGCCCGACATCGACCGTGCGGTTGCCGCCGCGCGGGAGGCGTTCGAATCCGGCCCGTGGTCACGTTTGTCACCGCTCGAGCGCAGCAAGATGATCTGGCGGCTCGGCGATGCACTGGAGGCGCATGCGGAAGAATTCGCGGCGCTGGAGGCGCTGGACAACGGCAAGCCGATCCGCGACGCGCGCGCGGTGGATGTGCCGGGTTCCTATGAGATGTTCCGCTATATGTCCGGCTGGGCCACGCGGCTGAACGGCGAGACGGTGCCGATCTCGGCTCCCGGCAACTGGCACGCCTACACATTGCGAGAGCCGGTGGGTGTGGTCGGCCAGATCATCCCGTGGAATTTCCCGCTGATGATGGCGGCCTGAAAGCTGGCGCCGGCGCTGGCCGCGGGCTGCACCATCGTCCTGAAGCCCGCGCGCGGAGCAAACGCCGCTGTCCGCAGTGCGGCTCGGGCAATTGATCCTGGAGGTCGGGTTCCCGCCCAGCGTGGTGAACGTCGTCACTGGCTTCGGCGAGACAGCCGGCGCGGCGTTGGCGGCGCATCCTGGAGTGGACAAGGTGGCGTTCACGGGCTCCACCGAAGTCGGCAAGCTGATCGTGCAGGCAGCGGCGGGCAACTTGAAGAAGGTGTCGCTGGAACTCGGCGGGAAATCGCCGGCCATCGTGTTTCCCGACGCGGACATGGACGTAGCGATCCGCGGCACCGCCAGCGCGATCTTCTTCAACATGGGACAGTGCTGCACGGCGGGCTCCCGGCTCTATGCGCACAAGCAGGTGTTCGACCAACTGATGGAAGGGGTGGCGGCGGAGGCAGGGAAAATCCGCGTCGGCCTAGGCCTCGATCCGGAGACGCAGATGGGGCCATTGGTTTCGGAAGAGCAATTCAGCCGCGTCACCGGCTTCCTGGAGTCCGGGCGCAAGGAAGGCGCGCGGGTCGTCACCGGCGGCGAACGGGTCGGCAATGCCGGCTATTTCGTGGCGCCGACGGTGCTGACGGAGACGCGGCCGGAGATGGCAGTGGTGCGCAACGAGATCTTCGGCCCGGTGGTTTGTGCGATGCCGTTCGACGACGACGACCTGGACCGCATCGCGCGCGAGGCCAACAACACCAATTATGGGCTGGCCGCAAGCATCTGGACGCGCGATCTCGGGGTGGCGCACAAGCTTGCGCGGCGCATCCGTGCCGGCACCGTCTGGGTGAACACGCATAATTTCGGCGACGTCGCGCTGCCGTTCGGCGGCTACAAGGAATCCGGCTGGGGTCGCGAAATGGGCAAGGAGGTGCTGGAGCTGTACACCGAAACCAAGGCAGTGCCGGCAGCGCTATAGCCGCACGGGAGCAGCGGATGGCGGCGGCGGAGCAGCGGCGGATCGAGGCGACGGAACTGGTGGCCGTGCGGCGGTCGCAAGACGGCACGCGGCTGGTGCTGGTGATGCGTGACGCCGATGGGGCCAACGTATCGCTGTCGCTGCCCTGCGCGTGCCTCAACGCGGTTCTGGCGTCGGTGCCGCAACAGGTGGACAGCGGCACCGTGCATCAGTTGGACGCCTGGAGCCTGGCGCCCTCCGACAACGGGCGGGACCTGGTGCTGACGTTGCGTACTACTGAGGGCCGGGCGGTGTCGTTCGCCGCCCGGCCCTGGCAGATCCAGGGCATGGCAACGATCGCCACCTACAGCGGCGTCCCCGGGATGGAGCCGAAGCTGCGGCATTGACCAGCGCGCGGCGTTCGGCCGCAGCGCGCGCATGGTCCGGGCACGGTGCCTGCGTTACCCGGGCGCGGCGTACATCATTACGACCGCAGTGGCAATATCATTCCGGGTCCGGCCCGTCCACCGCCGCATAACCCCGCCCGAACGCCGCGTCGCGCTGCTGGAATGCGTATTTCACCCCGTGCGCACGCATCGTCTCGCGGAATGCTCGCGCCTTCGGGGCCAGGTGCCCGCGTGCATCTATCTCCGCCCCGATGCGTTGCAGGGTGCGCGCGCCCATCAGCTCCAGTCCCAGATTGACCATCCGCTTGTTCGCCGACAGCAGATGCGGATCGACCAATCCCATGCGGTCGGCCAAGCGCATCACCTCGGCTTCCAACTTCGCCGCCGGCACGGACTTCAACGCCAGGCCGATGCGCGCTGCGTCCTTGCCGGTCAGGCTATCGCCGGTCAGCAGCAGCCGCTTCGCCCATTGCGGTCCACAATGATACAGCCACATAGAGCCCGGCGGCGTTCCCAGATCGCGCACTGGCGGAAAGCCGATCCGCGCATCGTCCGCCACCAGCACCATGTCGCAGAACCACGCGAGCTCGGTGCCGATGCCGATGCACGTGCCGTGCACCTGCGCGATCACCGGTTTGTGCATGTCGAACAACTGGATGCGCATGCGCTGGCCTTGCTCCAGCCGCCAGACGTCGTCGTCGATTTCCTGCCGGCCGCGATAGTCCGGGCCACGCCCGCTGGAATATTCGGACAGGTCGGCCCCGGCACAGAAATGCGGGCCGGCGCCGCGCAGCACCACGCAATGCACTGCGTTATGCTCGTCCGCCTCCAGTAACGCCGCGTTCAACTCGCGCAGCAGCCGGCCGCTGAGCGCGTTGCGCTTTTCTGGCCGGTTCAGCGTGACGATCGCGGTGGTGCCCTGCACCGCATAGACGATGTCCTCGAATTCCATGACGCGTCCTCCCGTTGGTTGCCGCTGCGCCGATCAGAGGCGTACAGTCGGCGCAACGCAACCGCCCGGGAGAGAAACCGCCATGAAGATCGCCCGCGTCGAGACCTTTCTGTTCGATCCCGGACTGGCCAAGAACCTGCTGTTCTGCCGCGTCGAAACCGATAGCGGCCTGCACGGCTGGGGCGAAGCCTATGTCACCCCCGGCAAGGAGCCGGTGATCGAGCACCTGCTCCGCCACATGGGCCAATATATGATCGGCCGCAGCGCGTTCAGCATCCGCCACACGGCGCAGGTGATGTTCGACGATTTCGCCATGCGCCGCGCCTCGCTGGACCTGCTGTCGGCGTGGAGCGCGATCGAACTCGCGCTCTGGGACATCGTCGCCAAGCACGCCAATCTCCCACTCTATAACCTGCTCGGTGGTGCGTCGCGCGAACGGGTGAAGGTTTATGCCAACGGCTGGTCCAGCGGCAGCGAAACGATCGAGCAGAATGTGGAACGTGCGCGCAAGGTGAAGGCGATGGGATTCACCGCGCTGAAATGGGACCCGTTCCCCGGGCCCTGGCGCAGCTTCATCCATCGCGAGGACGAGGACCACGTGGTGCGCTACGTGCAGGCGATGCGCGACGCGCTGGGCCCGAACTTCACCCTGCTGGTGGAAGCGCACCGCAGGCTGGCGCCGATGCACGCCATCCGCATCGGCCGCCGCATCGCCGAATTCGACATCGGCTGGTACGAAGAACCGTGCCTGTGCGACAACATCGAGCTGGTCGCGGAGGTGCGGCGTGCGCTGCCCGGTGTGCCGATCGTCACCGGCGAGGCGATCTACTCGAAGGAAGCCTGGACCCAGGCGCTGGCGGCGCGCGCCGCCGACATCATCAATCCGGACATCTGCAATTGCGGCGGCCTGTCGGCCATGCTTGACATCGCGGCGATGGCGCAGCCGCATGCGGTCGCGGTGGCGCCGCACAATTATAACTCGACGCTGGTCGGGCTGGCGGCGACGGTGCAACTCGCGGCGCTGATTCCCAACTTCTATATCGCCGAGTGCTTCATCAACCTGAAGCCGGCCTGCGACGAGATCGCGGTGGCGCCGCTGGTGGTGCAGGACAGCTTCGCCGAACTGCCCACTGTGCCGGGCCATGGCATCGACATCGACGTGGCAAAGCTGCGCGCCCACCCGTACCGCGATATGGGCACCCGCACGGGCAAGGGGCTGCGATCCTACACGGAGGAGTTTCCGCGCAAGAACTACGTCGTGGGAGCGACCCGCACCGGGTACTGATCCGGCGCGTCGGGGGATCGGCTGCGGATGGCGATCGCCCGGCGACCGGGCGCCGGCAATTACGTCACGAAGCGTGCCACGTCACGGTGAAATGCAGGCCGCACAGGCCGTTGGTGATGTCCCCTTCCATGTGCCTGCCATCGCGCTTGCCGAGCAACGTGATGCGATCCCCCTGGCCGTGCACCGCGCCGTCGGGATCGATGCTGCCATCGACCCAGGTGGCATAGTCCCACCGGTAGTAGAACTTGCCGTCCTGCACGTACAGCGTGACCACGCCCGGATGTGGGCAGGTGCGGCTCTGGGCCAGGAAGCGGGTGCTGGTACCACGATACACGCCATCCACCGGTTCGGGCGGCTTGGGCGGTGGCGCAGGTTTCGGCGGCGGCGGCGGTGGAGCGCAGGCGAACAACGCGGCGCCAAGGGTCGCCAGCAAGCAGAAGCGAAATGCGGGCATAGGTCTCCGAAGGGCGAGGCAAGTGACGCCTCATGCGGCGCGCATGGGGATTCGGCAAGCCTTCACCCGCCAAGTGCGTCCGCGCGCGGGGCGAAATCGTGGCAACGGACAGCGGGAGCCGCAGGACGGATCAGCGGCGCGCAATCCGCCGTGGCCGGATCGAGCCATGCCATTTCGCTGCTGGACGTGGATCACGTGACGTCGTTTCCGCGCCGGACGGCGGCGCGGCCCTTATCCGCCCTAAGCGACTCCACCCAACGGCGCCGCGGCCGGTGCCGGCAGCGTCAGCACGTCCCCCAGCTTACCCACCAGGTAGTCCAGGTCGTCCGGGCCGAAATCCTCGCATTGCGACAGGATGCGAGTGATGACGCGGCCGCGGTAGCGCTCCAGGTCGCGCTCCCCGCCATCGAGGCCAGGTACTGTTCACCGCATCCACGGCGACGCGAAACACTGGCAGCAGGTTCTCGGGCAGCCCCGCCTTGCGGTACAGCGAGCCCAGCCCGTTGCCGCCCGCGTCATGCACCAGGATCTGCGCGTTCTCCACCGGCACCCGCGCCCGCACCGCCAGCGCGGTCTCGAAGAACGCGAGGTCGCCCATGCACAGCGCGCGCAGGATCAGCGAGGGAGTCAGGCGCGCGTGGCGCTGCATCTGCCGGATCAGGCTCATCAGCTCCTCCCGGCTCGCCCGCAGGCTCAGTCCGATCACCGCCCGCTCCCTGCTTTGCAGCACCAGGTCGGCGGCGACCGAGGCGGGCAGCGCATGATGCGACAGCAGGTAACGGCGCAGCTCCTCGGACACCATCACCACCAACCGCTCCGCCACCGTCACGGGCAGGCTGGCGCGGTGGACCATGCCGGTCTTCACCGCCTCGCTGCCGGGGAAGCGGTCGACCGCGCGGTGCAGGCTATGCTCCGCGATGCGGGCGCCCTTGTTGCGCATCAGTACCGCGACCGCGGTTTCATCCGCCACGGCGATCACGACGTCGGACACCGGTTCGGAAACTTCGGGGCGCGAGGCGATCGCCTGCTGCCGCGGCGTGTTGGCCTGACGCAGGATCGCGATCAGGTCGTCATCGGTCAGCACCGGCGACGCCGACAGGATCGGCAGCGCCACCGCCTCCACATCGTGCGCCAGGCGCAGCGCCACGTCGCGCGGCAGGTGATGGGCACAGCGCAGGCTCTCGGCCAGCGCCTGGCGGACGGTCTCCGCCACGTCCTGTGCCATGAGGCGGGCGATGTCGCGGGCGATCGCCAGCTCCTCCGGCGTGAGCTGGGCGCTGTCGAGCTCCTGCGCCACCTTGGCCGCGAGCTCGCTGCGCATCGCGACAGAGGGCTCCGCCAGCAGCCGGGCAACGTCGGCCTGGGACAGGGAGGAGGTCATGGGTGCAATCGCTTTGCCCGGGCTTGCAGGATACCCGGAATACACCAAAGAAGTTGAGAGGCGGTTAACGGGGCACGCCGAGCTGTACAAACATAGCGCGTGAGGTTTGGCGGCGTCGTAGGAGGGCAGCAAAGCGAAACGCTTCCCCCGTGGTGGGTACGCGGCAGAATGCGATGCGCTTTTCCGCCGCCCCACGCTATCCAGGCGTACCGGTCAGTTCGACACGCTCCGCCCGACCTGCCGTGCTTTCAGTACCGCCGCATCAGTGCCACCAGCCGCCCCTGCACCTTCACCTTGTCGGCCGGGAAGATCCGTGTCTCGTGACGGACGTTGCACGGCTCCAGCGCGATCGAGTTGCCACGCCGGCGCAGCCGCTTCAGCGTCACCTCCAGGTCGTCCACCAGGGCGACGACGATCTGGCCGTTCTCGGCTTGCTCGCCCTTGCGGATGATCACCGTGTCGCCGTCCAGGATGCCCGCCTCGACCATCGAATCGCCGGCCACCTCCAGCGCGTAGTGCTCGCCACCGCCCAGCATGGCCATCGGCACTTCGATCTGGCTGCCGGCGTCGCGCAACGCCTCGATCGGCAGGCCGGCGGCGATGCGGCCGTACAGCGGCAGCTCGATCGCCGCCACTTCGTTGGCGGCGCGCACCCCGGCGATGCGCGGGGAGAAATCCCCCCGGATCACGTTGGGGGAGAAATTGCCGTTGGCGGCCTCGGCGGGGGCCTCGGCGGCGCGGGGGGCAGTGTCCTCCGGCAGGCGCAGTACCTCCAGGGCGCGGGCGCGGTGGTGGCGGCGGCCGATGAAGCCCCGCTCCTCCAGCGCCGAAATCAGCCGGTGGATGCCGGACTTCGACCGGAGCTGCAGGGCTTCCTTCATCTCCTCGAAGCTGGGGGAGAAGCCGGTCTGTTTCAGGTGGCGATCGATATAGACCAGCAGCTCGTGCTGTTTCCGAGTGAGCATGGGGCGGGGTTTTCCCTTAACTGAGGCGGCCCGCCTGCCCCGATTCTCGGAACAAAGCGGCAACGGAGGCCTTGTTCTAGATAGGTTCGCGCCAATTCGTCAAGAAAAGGTGGATATTTCGGTGAAAAAATTGGCGGGAGGACACGTCTCGCGCTTTTTCGACGTGGACCAAGCCTTACAGGCCAAGCGAATCGAGGCGGATCACCGGCACTTCGGCACCCTCGGGCAGGGGCGGGGCGTGCGGCGGGCGCAGGATCAGCGCGTCGGCCCGGGCGAGGCGGCGCAGCATGGCGGAGTCCTGGACGGGGAACGCGGTCACCACCAGCCGCCCGGCCGAATCGGTTGCGACGGTGGCGCGCAGGTGGTCGGCGCGGTGGTCATTGGCGCCGACCGGCTGGCCGAGCAGGGCCGTGGTGGTGGGCGGCGGCGCGGCGGGCAGGCCGGCCATGCGGGACAGGGCCGGCAACAGGAACAGGATGGCGCAGACCAGGGCGGACACCGGGTTGCCGGGCATGCCGAGGACCGGCGTAGCGCCGAGGTGGCCGAACAGCAGCGGCTTTCCGGGGCGCATGGCGATTTGCCAGAAGTCGACCACCATGCCGCGGGATTGCAGGCCCTCGATCACCAGGTCGTGGTCGCCGACCGAGGCGCCACCGGTGGTCACCAGCATGTCGGCGCCGGCCACCGCGTCGGCGACCGCGGCGACCGCCTCGCGCGTGTCGGCGGCGATTGGCAGCACGGTGGGCAGGCCGCCGCCGGCGCGCACCAGCGCGGCCAGGGCGTGAGAATTGGAGGAGACGATGCCGCCGGGCGGGATTGGCTCACCCGGCATGGCGATCTCGTCACCGGTGGCGAGGATGGCGATGCGAGGGCGGCGGTGGACGCCGAGCCAGGGGTGGTTGGCCGCGGCGGCGAGGCCCACGTCGCGTGCGGTGATACGGCGGGCGGCGGGCACCACGGTGTCGCCGCGGGCGAAGTCCTGGCCGGCGCGGCGAATGTGGCGACCGGCCTTCACCGCTTCGTTGACCCGCACCGTGTCGCCGTCACGGGTAGCGTCTTCCTGCAGCAGGATGGCGTCGGCACCCTGCGGGACAATGCTTCCGGTGAACAGTCGGACGGTCTGGCCGGGGCCGACGGTGCCGTCGAAGGGGTGGCCCGCCGGGGCGGCGCCGATCAGCGCTAGCGTGGAGTCGAGGGCGCCGTCGGCGGAGCGCAGCGCGTAGCCGTCCATGGCGGAGACGTCGGCTGGGGGCTGCGTGAGGCGGGCGACGACGGCGTTGGCGGTGACGCGGTTCCAGGCGTCGGCCAGGGCGACGATCTCGGCTGGCGTGGGGCGCAGGTCGGTGAGGATGCGGGCGCGGGCTTCTTCGACGCTGATCATGCGGCGAGTCTCCAGGTTGGGAACCGGCGGATCATGGCCAGCGGATCATGGCCAGCGGATCATGGCCAGTGGATCATGGTGTGCCTCGCCAGCCGCGCGGGCCGCCAGGGGTATTGCCCTGCCGGATTAAGTATTGCGGCAAACCCTGGCTGCCAATAGCGCAGAGCAGCCGCGGTCTCCGGCAACCACCGCTCGGGCGGTCGCGTTCGGCGATCGGGTTGATCCAAGGGTGCTGGACGGCGGCGCCGATGTTGTGCTGCGCGCCCGCCGCGCGTAGTTGTTCAAGCTGTGCGTCGAGCGTTTGCCCGTAGGTGCTGACCGGGCATAGCCAAGGCGGCAGTTTTGCGGTTTGGTTCCGGTCATATGTTACGGGAAGCGTAACGCATTGCTCGTATACGGCGCAGCGTTGTTTATGCCACTTCCATCGCATAATATGCGGGAGGAGTAGGAATGCCGAGCGACTATCTTCTTGCGAGCGGCGATGCCGAGATGCAGCGTCTGCGCCTGCAAGCGCAGGTATGGGAGCCTGCGGCCATCGATTTTCTTGCTACACTTGACATCCAGCCCGGATCGAAGGCCCTTGATCTAGGGTGTGGAGCAATGGGGATTATGCGACCGCTGTCGCGGTCGGTTGGTGATACTGGCGCGGTCGTCGGTCTCGATAGTGATGCCACGCAATTGGCCGCTGCGCGGTCTTTCGTAGAGGAAGCGAAACTCACCAACGTTTCGATTATTGAGGGCAATGCTTTTGATACCGGTTTGCCTGCCGGGCATTTCGATCTGGTTCACGTCCGCTTTTTATTCGCGCCGGTTGGACGCGATTCGGAGCTGCTGACCGAGATGCTTCGTCTCCTACGCCCTGGCGGCATAATCGCCATACAGGAGCCGGATGCCTCGTGTTGGAATGTTGCCCCCACCAACTCGTCGTGGAGCGACCTGAAGGCCGCAATACTTGCGGCGTTTCGCGCCGGCGGCGGCGATTTCGACGCCGGATGCCGCACTTTCGGAATGCTTCGAGCCGCCGGTGTGCAGCAGATTTCCCAGCGTAATGCTGTGCTGGCGGCAACAGAGCAACACCCATACAAACGCCTTCCCTTGCAGCTCGCCGGCTCATTAAGAAAGCGTATCCTTGATGGTGGTCTCTTATCGAACGAGCGATTGGAGGCCTGTCTAGCCGATGTTGCGGCTGTAGCTAACGATCCCGCTTCGGTCATGACTACATTCATTGTCACACAGGTGGCGGGGCGAAAGGCAAGCTAGCGTGCCCGCCGCAGGTCGCAAAAGCCTTGAAATATGTAAATGTAAGAGGGCCGGCTGAGGAAGCATTTCAGCCGTCCCGGGGTGGCGTGGAACGGGGCAATTACGCCGACGGCGAATGCGCGGCACTGCATGGCTAGGCACGCGGCATGCCCAGGTCCGCAAGTCCTTCCGCGACGCGATCAAGAACTCTGGGCGTGTGCGGCAAACCAGCCACAACCTGCAAGATTGTCAATTCGGGGAAACTGCAAGAGAGGGCACGCAGGCTCTGTCGCCCAGCGTCCCGGTTGCCGCCAAGTAACGACGCCGGGGCCAGGAACCGATTGAGCCATGTAGCCTTCGGCTGTTCGGCGAGCGCACGCCGATACCATTGCACCGCCTCGTTATATCGGCCCTCCTCAAAATTTGCGGCAGCGATACCGATTGCCCATACGAAGCCAAGCGGGTCGGTCGGCCCGAGCGTCCGCGCGATCCGGCAGCATTCTACGGCCTTGGCCGTTTCGCCCCGATAGCAATGAACCCACGCGAGCCGGCCCCATCCCCAGCTCGACCCGCCGTCGATCGCAAGCGCGCGTCGCGCGTGAGCCTCGGCGGCTGCGAGATCGTGGCCCAGCATGAAAGCGGCCGACAACATTGTATCGGATAACGAGTCGCCGACACCAAGCCTTGACGCTCGCGATGCCAGCTGAAGCGCCGTGTCGCGCTCAAGCCTGGGGTGCGTGGTGAAGTGGTGACCGGCGCGCAGCCCGTGACACCACGCTGCGAGCGACATCGGAACAGGATCGCGGGGCGCGCATTCGATCGCCCGGTCGAGCAATTCGATTGCGGTTGCGTGGGCTTCGGGGTCAGCTGCAAGCACCATCGGCAGTGCGCGCATGCTGAGCTCCCACGCCGTCAGTTGCCTCTCGTCCTTGCCGGCTGCCCGATCTATTTCGGCATCGCACAGGACAGACCGAAGTATGCCCGATACGAGGTTGGAAAACCATTCCTGAGACCCGAAGAAATCGCCGGGGACGCACTCGAAGCAATCCGCCCAGACGTATCGGGAGGCGGAACGGTCGATGAGCATCAACCTGATCCGCAACGTGCCCGTGCCGTCGTGCGTCACCCTGCCTTGCAGGTGGTAGCGCCCGGCCGGCGCGGGCACGACCCTGATCCACCCGGTGCGATACAATGCGGTGCCGACTGCATCGGATATGTCCTCTGCCCCACCGGGCAGTGCGCCGGTAAGATCAAACGGAAGCAGCGCAAGTGTCGGGCGTTCCGACGACGGGGCCAGGCGGGACGGTGCGGCCCCGGCGGATGCCGGGACGCGGCGCCACCTGAGTGTCTCGGAAGGACTTTCGCCGTAGCGGTCACGATAGATCTCGGCAAAGCGGCCGAAATGATTCAACCCACAATCCGCGGCTATTTCCGTCACGCTCACGGCGGGGGGCGCCTTTAGCAGCTTGCGCCGGGCCTGATCGAGACGCTCCGCGCGCAGAAACTCCAGCGGCGCGCACCCTACGAGGTGTCGGAAATGCTTCTCCAGCGTTCGCCGCGGCACGCCGCAGCGTCGTGCCAGATCGCCGATCCTCCAGGGGTGCGCGAGATCGCCCCGGAGGAGATTAATCGCCTTCTTCACGTCGTGCGAAAGCGGCTGCGCGAGCATGGCGGGCATCTCCGTCGATCGCACCATAGCACCATCAACCTATCGGACGGAGGCGGAATCGGGGGCGGTGGCCGGATTATGGGCGCAGAATGGATAGTCGCGGCGCAACCCGGATCGTTTGGGCGAAGCAAGCTCGGCGAGTCTGCCGGCATCAGTTAACGGGCAATCCCCCGGTTCGATCGGAACCGGAGCAACTGACAGAGGAACCGACCCATGACAGTCCGACAGTTCGACGACCTTGAGGCTTTTAAAGCACGCGCCAGGGCGACATGGATGGCGGGAGACTATCCCCGGGTCGCACGGCTTACCGAGAGGGCCGCGAATGAATTTATCGCCCGCCTGCACCTCAAGCCGGGCATGACGGTGCTGGATGTCGCATGCGGCAGCGGGAATCTCGCTCTTCCGGCGGCGAGGGCGGGTGCGATCGTCACCGGGATCGATATCGCCCCCAACCTTCTCGATCAGGCGCGCGCGCGTGCGGCTGGCGAGGCGCTCGACATCCGTTTCGAGCTGGCCGATGCGGAAGACGTCCCGTTCGAGGGAGGCGCGTTCGACGTCGTCGTCAGCATGTTCGGCGCAATGTTCGCGCCCCGGCCCGAGGTCGTCGCCGGTGAGCTCATCCGGGTGTGCCGGCGGGGAGGGCAGATCGCGCTGGCGAGCTGGACGCCGTCCGGTTTTATCGGCGAGCTGTTCAGGGTCACCGGCCAGCATGTACCGCCGCCCGCCCGAGTGGCAAGTCCGCTGCTTTGGGGCGATGAAACCGCGGTGCGCGAGCGGCTGGGCAACGATATTGCCGACATCAGGATGGCGCGTATCCTGGCCTCGGTGGAATTTCCGTTTTCGGTGCCGGAAACCGTCGAGTTCTACCGCATTCATTACGGTCCGACGCTAACAGCGTTTGCTGGATTCTCCGAGGCCGGCCGGGCCGCGCTACGACGTGATCTGGAGGACCTCTACATTCGTCACAATAAGAATGTTGATGGCACAACAAGGATTGCAGCCGAATACCTCGAGGTAATTGCGACCCGGACATAGGCATCGCAAACTCATGATGCTGTGATCAAAACAAGTACACCATGGAGGTTTCTGCGGTCTCTGTGCCTACGCTTCCGCTGCCATAAGTTTGACGGAAACGAGCCCGGCCGGTGGTGCGAAGTACAACCATATCGCGACAAGACGCGGCGCAGCGATCAGATCCTTATAAAACATCCAGCCCCTGCTGCTTCCTCGGCGGGGGGTGCCCCGCATCGATCTCCGCCAGGTCCGCCTCCGCCAGGACAATATCTCCCGCCGCCGCGTTCTCCCGCACATGCGCCGGGTCGGTCGCCTTCGGGATCGAGATGACCGACCCGCTCCGCATGCTCCAGGCAATCGAGATCTGGGCCGGCGTGGCGCCATGCCGTTCCGCGACCGCCTTCAGAGCCTTCGACCGCAGCAGCCGCCCACCCTGTCCAACCGGCGAATACGCCATGATCGGCATCTTCTGCGCCGCGCACCGCGGCAGCAGGTCGAATTCGATGCCGCGCGTGTCGGGGTTGTACAGCACCTGGTCCGTCGCGCACGCCGACCCGGCTGGCAGTTTCCACACCCGCCCCATTTCGCCGGTGTCGAAATTCGATACGCCCCAATAGCGGATCTTGCCCGCGGCCTTCAAGGCCTCGAACGCGTCCACCGTCTCGGACAGCGGATGACTGCCGGGCCAGTGCAGCAGATAGAGGTCGATACACTCCACCTGCAACCGCCGCAGGCTGCGCTCGCACGCCGCGGGCACGCCGCTGCGCGAGGCATTGTGCGGATACACCTTGCTCACCAGGAACAAACCGTCGCGGCGCCCGGCGATGGCTTCGGCGATCATCTCCTCGGCGCCGCCGTTGCCATACATTTCCGCGGTGTCGATCAGGGTCATCCCCAACTCGATGCCGAGTTGCAGCGCCGCCACCTCCTGCTGCTTCAGCCGCGCGCTTTCGCCCATGTGCCAGGTGCCCTGGCCGAGCGCGGGGACTTCGGTGCCATCCAGCAGGCGAACAGTACGAGGCATCACGACATGCTCCTGATCCAGGTCGCTCCCTTCAGGACGGGCGAAGGCAGGCCATCCACGACATTGCGAGGCGCGATAAGGAAAGATCTGGATGCCGACCGGAGCCTGCCACAGGGCGCTTGACCCAGTGGTCGGCATGACGATGCGCTGCTCATCCCGCCACCTCCTCCGCCAGCCGCAGCACGCGCAGGAAATTACCGCCCCACAGCGCGGCTAACGCGCCGCGGTCATAGCCCCGCGACAGCAGCTCTGCCGTGATGTTGGGGCTGTCGGCGGCGTTCATCCAGCCGCTGAACCCGCCGCCCCCGTCAAAATCCGAAGAGATGCCGACATGCGCGATGCCGATCCGCCGCACCGCATAGTCCACGTGGTCGGCGAAGTCCGATACGGTCACCGCATCGGCCTTCGCCTCCGCTTTCAGGAACGACGGCACCGCGGTGATCTGGATCACGCCCCCCACGTCCCGCAGCGCGTCCAACTGCGCGTCGTCCATGTTGCGCGGATGGTCGCAGAACGCGCGAATACAGGAATGGGTGGAGACCACCGGTGTGCGCGACGCCTCCGCCGCCTGCAGCATCGCCGCACGCGACACATGTGCCACGTCCGCCAGCATCCCCAAGCGGTTCAGCTCCGCGATCGCCGCGCGGCCCAGCGGCGACAGGCCGCCATGTTCCTCCGGCGGATCGTTCAGGTCCTTGCGCGGGTTGCAGGAATCCGCCAGCGCGTTGTGGCCGTTATGCGTCAGCGTCAAATAGCGCGCGCCCATCAGCCGGAACCGCGCCAGCCGCGACAGGTCGGTGCCGGTGGCGAAGCCGTTCTCCACCGCCGGAACGATCGCCAGAACGCCGTCGCGCTTGGCCGCCTCGATCGCGTCCGCCGTGGTGGCGACGCGTGCGGCGATGCCGTTCTGGCTGCGCCCCATCGCGTTGATCGCCTGCAGCATCGCCACCGCGCGCTCGAATGCCATCTGTTCCGACGCGGGCGTGCGCGCGGCCTGCGGCACATAGGCGACGAAGCACCCCGCCCCCAGCCCGCCGCGCAGCATCTTCGGCAGATCGACACGGCGCCGGCCGTCCTCGAACGCATCCGGTCCGGTGGGCCACGGAATGTCGATATGCGTGTCCAGCGTCAGCAGGGCGTGGTGGACGGTCAGGGAATCGATGCGGGCGGCGTCATTCATGACCGGCACGCTTGCAGATATCCGCGTGACACGGAAGGGGAGGGTCCGTAGAAGGCTGTGTCGGAACCAAAAGGGAATCGCACCATGCCGGCCGCGAGGCGGTGGCGGATCATCGCGGGCGCCGTGCTGCTGCCGTTGATCTCCGCGGCCGCGCCGTCCGACGGTCCCGAGCAGATCGGTTCCTGGCTGCTGCAATGCCCGGGGTCCGGCGGCTGCATCTTGCGCGACCGCGACTGGATCCTGCCCCCCGGCGCAGGCCGCCCCGCCGCGGCTTTGGAGGTGCAGCGACGCGGCGACAGATTGGTGCCGGTGGTGACGCTGCGCGGCCTCACCGGCCAGCAGGCGATCGGCGGTTTGCTTGCGTTGCAGCCGCACGCCACGCTGCAATTCGGCAACGGTGGGCGCGCCGATTTGGCCTGCGACCTGGACGGCGACGCGGTGATCTGCGCTCCGCAAGGCGACGCTGTCGCCGCCACGGCCGCCGCCTTGCGCGGTGCGCGCCAGGTGGAAGTGGGCGTGCAGCTCGGCGTCCGCGGCATGATGCCGCTGCCGTCGCAAGGCCGCAGCCTGGCGTTGCAGGACACGCAGGAGGCATTGGCACGCCTGCGCTCCGCCGGAGCCGCGGGAGAAGCGTTGCCCGCGGAGCCGGGGCTGGATTGGATCGGCTTCGTCCGCAAGATCATCACGGCCGCGGGCGTCATTCCCCCCGCGCTAAGCGCCGGAGCATTTGGCGCGCGATGACCGTGCTGTTGTGTCATGGCGGCGCAGGCTGGCCCCCACGTCTTGTTTTCGCGCACGCAAGCAAGCCGTGGGTGGCCGGCCTGCGCCGAATAAGCAGCATGAACAAGCGGTGCGGCGCGTAATTGCCCCGGCATCCGATCCGGCGGTAGTGGGGCCGTCAATCCGTTGCATGACCCTTGTGCGAGAGGCGTTCGCCACAACGACCCGAAGGGTTGTTCGCTGCAACAAGCAAGAGTAAGGGAGCGCCACGACACGGGCGATTCGACAATCCCAGCAGCCCGGTTGGGAGGAAACAGCAAATGACAAACAGGGGAATGCGCGCGGGCCGGCGCGATGTGATCAAGGGCGGCGCTGCAGTGGCCGCCGCTGCGATGCTGCCCGCGGGCGTGGCCAGGGCCGAGCTTGCAGCCATCCCGCGCGACAAGACCATGACCCTGATCGGCATCAACAGCCGCGATGGCCGCTGGGTCGATTACGAGCTGTGGAATCCGTACGCGATCGGCGCCAACCACCAGAACGGCCCCAACCTGATCTATGAGCCGCTGGCCTACTACAGCGCCTTCGCCGACAAGATGTATATGTGGCTGGCGGAGAGCTTCGAATTCACGCCGGACTTCAAGCAGCTGACGATCAAGACCCGCCAAGGCATCAAGTGGAGCGACGGCACGCCGTTCAGCGCCGAGGACGTTGCCTATACCTTCAACACGCTGCGCGATCTGGGCCCCAAGGTGAAATGGGGCGTGGACGTGCACCAGGCGCTGGACGAGGCCACGGTCGCCGATCCGAACACGGTGGTGCTGAAGTTCATAATTCCGTCGCCTCGGTTCTTTTTCTTCGCCACCTACAAATACGATATCGGCATCTACATGGTGCCGAAGCACATTTTCCAGGGCCAGGACTGGACCAGCTTCAAGCATTTCGACGTCGCGAAGGGCTGGCCGGTGACCACCGGTCCCTGGAAGGTGGCGGAATCCTCCTTGCAGCAGAAGGTGTTCGACCGGCGCGACACCTGGTGGGCGGCCGAGCAAAAGCTGGCGCCCATGCCGCAGATCCTGCGCAATATCTGGCTGCCATACGTGGGCGAGCAAGAGAGCGCGCAGGCATTGATCACCAACCAGGTGGATTTCGGAGGATCGCTGCAGCCGGCGACGTTCCCGACCGTGATCCGGCAGAATCCAAAGATCACCACCCATGCCGGGCAGAAGCCGCCGTGGGGCTATGTGGATTGGTGGCCGATCTCGCTGTACGTCAACAACGACGTGAAGCCGTTCGACGACAAGGATGTTCGCTGGGCGCTCAGCCACTATATCGATCGGCAGCAACTGATCCAGGTGGCGTATCTGGGGGCGTCGTCGGTGTCCTCCCTGCCGATGCCGCCGTACAAGCCGCTGCTGCCCTATTTCGATGCGGTGAAGGATCTGCTGGTCGAAGTACAACACCCTCGAGTTCAATCCGAAGAAGGGCGACGCGCTGCTGGAGGGGAAGGGTTTCAAGAAGCAGGGCGGCATGTGGCACAAGCCGGATGGACAGCCGTTCACGCTGGAGATCATCGGTACCGGGGCCGGCGGCAACGCCATGGGGCCGGTCCTGTCGCAGATGATGAAACGCCACGGCGTCGCGTCCAGCCTGAGTCTGCCGCCCGATTTCGACAGCCGGTTCCAGCAGGGTGAGTTCGTCGGCTCGATCTATGGCCATGGCGGCAGTATCCGCGAGCCGTACGACACGATGCGCCTGTATCAGGGCAAGAGCATCGCGGTGCCCGGCGCGCATCTGGTGAACTTCAGCCGCTGGAAGAACCCGGAATTCGACAAGCTGGTGGACGAGGTCTACGTTACCGACCCGAAAAACGTTCCCAAGCTGAAGGAACTGTTCCGGGCGGCGATGGAAATCTGGCTGCCGGACCTGCCGGACATCCAGCTTGTGCAGAACTACCACCGCATCCCGATGAACACGCTGCGCTGGACGAACTGGCCGACAGCGGAGAACCCCTACATCAACGGCGCGTCCTGGCACCTGACCTACAACCTGGTGCTGTGGAACGTGCAGTCGGTGCAGGCCTGAACCCTCGTGCCGGCCTGAACCCTGGCGCCCGCCTGAACCCCGAAGCGAAACGCCATGTCATTGCTCTACATCGCCAAGCGCTTCGGGGTCTTTCTGCTGATCGTCTGGCTGGCGGCGAGCCTGAACTTCTTCCTGCCCAAGCTGTCGGGCCAGGACCCGGTGCGGACCAAGCTGCTGCAGGAAGCCTCGCTCGGCGGCTATGTCCACGCCGGCATCGATGACATGGTGAAGGTGTACCAGCAGAAGTTCGGCCTGGACCAGCCGTTGTGGCGGCAGTACCTCAGCTATATCGACGACGTTTCGCACGGCAACCTGAACTACTCCATCGCCAATTATCCGCGCACCGTCGCCGGCATGATCCGTGACGCGATTCCCTGGACGATCGGCCTGCTGGGCCTGACCACGCTGTTCTCCTTTGCCGCCGGCACGCTGCTGGGGGCCTTGCTGGCGTGGCCCGGCGCGCCTCGATGGATGCGCACCATCATGCCGCCGTTATGGGCGTTGCACGCCATCCCGTTCTTCCTGCTCGGGTTGGTGCTGATGTACGTGTTCGCGTTCCAGTTCCAGATCCTGCCGATCTTCGGCGGCTACAGCGCCGGCGCGACACCCGGTTTGACGTGGAGCTTCGTGCTGGACGTGCTGCGCCACGCGATACTGCCGGCCCTGTCGATTGTGCTGGTGTCGGTGGGCGGCTGGGCGCTGGCGATGCGCGGCATGATGGTCACCACCATGGGCGAGGACTACGTCACCTTCGCTGAAGCCAAAGGCCTGCGCAGCGCCACCATCTTCACCCGCTACTGCATCCGCAACGCGATCCTGCCGCAGACGACCGGGCTGGCACTCGCATTGGGGCAAATCCTGTCCGGCGCCGTGCTGGTGGAGGTGGTGTTCGGCTATCCCGGAATCGGCGCCCTGCTGTTCCAGGCGATCGAGGAGAACGACTTCTTCCTGATCCAGGGCATCGTGTTCACGGTGATCGTCGCGTTGGGATTTGCTACGTTCGTACTGGATGTCCTGTATCCGTGGTTGGACCCGCGGATTTCCTATCGGCGGTCGTAGCGATGACAGGCGGTATGGTCGTGAGATATCGCGGCAAGAAGAAAACAGGAGAAGGAAAGGGGAGGGGGTGTCTTTCTCTTTCCCTTTCCGTTTCTCATTAACTGCCCATGCTCTCCTACCTCCGCCGCAACGCCTCACTGCTCATCGGCATTACCCTGCTCGCCATCCTGGCGATCTTCATGATCGTCGGCGCCTTCACTATCGACACCAGCAACGCCCAGCCGTTGTCCGTGCCCGCGCTGCAACCGCCCTCCTGGGACTATCCATTCGGCACCGACCGACAGGGACGCGACCTGCTCGCCGTGATGGTCGCCGGTACGCCGCTGACGCTGTGGGTCGGCTTCGTCGCCGGCATCATCGGCGTGGGAGTCGGCTCCATCCTGGCCTTCACCGCCGCCTATTACGGCGGCATCGTCGATACATTGATCCGCAGCATCGCCGATATCGGCCTGACCATCCCCGGGCTTCTGGTGCTGATCATCATCGCCGTGTCGCTGAAGGGCAGCCTGACGGTAAACCAGATGGCGATCGTGGTGGCGTCGCTCGCCTGGCTGAACCCAACGCGTACCATTCGTTCGCAGGTGCTGACCCTGCGCGAGCGCGGCTATGTGGAGATCGCGCGCCTCAACGGCATGAGCGGCCCCGAAATCATTGTACGCGAGCTGATGCCCAACCTGCTGCCATACCTCTCCGCCACGCTGGTCGCCAGCATCTCCGGCGCGATCCTGGCCTCGGTGGGATTGGAATTTCTTGGCCTGGGACCTGTCGATTCGCCGACGCTCGGCATGACACTCTATTGGGTGCAGTACAACGCGGCCATCATCAACGGCTGGTGGTGGTGGTGGACGGCGCCGCTCGTCGTCATCGTGATGGTCTTCCTCGGTCTGTTCTTTTTGACCGTCGGACTGGACGAAATAGCCAATCCAAGATTACGCCGAGCAGCATGATGGATGCCCCCGCCAACGTCCCCACAAACTCCCCCGCACACCCGCCTGGCAACACGCCCGTGCTGCGCGTCGAGGGCCTGCGCGTCGCCTACGACCATGCGCGCGGCGCGGTGCGCGCGGTGGACGATGTCAGCTTCGCGCTGCGCCCGCACGAACGTTTCGGACTCGCGGGAGAATCGGGCTCCGGCAAGTCCACCATGGCACTCGCCATCCTGCGCATGATCAAGCCGCCCGGCCGCATAGAAGGCGGCGAGGTCTGGCTGGAAGATACCGCCCTGTCGCGCCTGACGCCGGATGTGATTCGCCGCCTGCGCCTCGCGGGCATTGCCATGGTGCCGCAAGGGTCGATGAATTCGCTGAATCCGGTGGTACGCATCCGCGACCAGATCGGCGACGCTCTCGCCGACCATGGAGCGAAACTGTCGCGGCGAGACCTGGCCGCGAGGGTGCGGGATCTGCTCGTCGATGTGGGATTGCCGCCGGAAACCGCCGCCAAATATCCGCACGAACTTTCCGGTGGCATGAAGCAGCGCGCTTGCATCGCCATTGCGATCTGCCTGCGGCCGAAGGTGATCATCGCTGACGAACCCACCAGCGCACTGGATGTGGTGGTGCAGCGCCAGGTAATGGAAACGCTGGCCCGCGTGCAGGCAGAATTGGGAGCAGCCGTCATCCTGGTCGGCCACGATATGGGCCTGATGGCGCAATTCGTTGACCGGCTGGGCATCATGTACGCCGGCCGGCTCGTGGAAGTGGCACCGATCCACGACATCATCACCGCGCCACGCCATCCGTATACGCGGCTGCTGATCGACAGCCTGCCGTCGCTGGAACGCAAAGGCGGGCTGCACGGCATTCCTGGCCTCGCACCGCTATTGCGCGATCTGCCGCCCGGCTGCGCCTTCCATCCGCGATGTCCCAAGGCCGAGGCGCGTTGCCGAGTGGAGAAGCCGGTTGTGCGGCCGATCGGCGCGGAGGCCACCGTGGCGTGTCATCTGGCATGAGAATGCTTCTTCCGTCAGGGCCGAGCCTGACGACAAAAGAAGGAACACCCCCTCCCCTTGAGCGAGGCGGCCGGGAGGAGGGGTGCGTGCGCCGCTGCTCACTCGCTCCCGTCCATCGCCTCCCATGACCGCCCTGCTCGAACTTCGTGACGTCACCAAGGTGTTCAGCGGAGGCGCGCTGGGCCGGGGCCACCAGGTCGCACTGGAACGGTTCTCCTTCGCCATCGACCCCGATCGGCCGCGAGTCACCGCCGTGGTTGGCGAAAGCGGCAGCGGCAAGACCACGCTGGCGAGGTTATTGCTCGGTTTGGTTCCCCCCACCACCGGCGAGGTTCTTTTCAAAGGCCGGGACCTGCACAGTCTGTCTTCCGCCGGCCGCCGCGACTTCCGTCACCAGGTTCAGGCGATCTTTCAGGATCCGTACGAGGTGTACAATCCGTTCTACCGGGTTGACCACGTCCTGACGACGCCCGTGCGCAAGTTCCGCCTGGCACAGTCAAAACCTGAAGCGCATGCGCTCATCGAGGAATCGTTGCGCGCCGTCGGCCTGCAGCCCGGAGAGATTCTTGGCCGCTTTCCGCATCAGCTTTCCGGCGGCCAGCGGCAGCGCATCATGGTGGCCCGCGCGCTGCTGCTGCGGCCGAGTTTGATCGTGGCGGACGAGCCGGTGTCGATGGTGGACGCCTCGCTGCGCGCCACCATCCTCGGCAGCCTGCGCAGGCTGCATGAGGAATTGGGAATCTCGATCCTCTACATCACGCACGACCTGGCGACGGCATATCAGGTGGCCGACAGTATCCTGGTGTTGTACCGCGCCACGGTCGCGGAAGCCGGTGACGTCGAATCCGTTGTGCAATCGCCGCAACACCCGTACACGCAACTGCTGATCGGCTCGATCCCGCGCGTCAGCACGGTGCGCGACTGGACCGCGGAGCCGCTGCCGGCGGAGGGCGACGGTGCCGCAACCGGCTGCCGATTTGCGGATCGTTGTCCGTCCGCGATGCCCCGCTGTCGCATCGCCGCCCCGCCGCTGTTCCAAACCGCTCCGAACCGCGCCGCCGCGTGTTTTCTCTATGAACGCGCGCCGGCGCTGCCCGAAGGGAAGGTCGAGTCGGTGCTGGCAAGGACGTAGGGTGGAAAAGCCTTGCTCCGGCCTGGATCCGAGTGAAGCGTATTCCGGCGATGCCACGACGGCGGAATTCGCCGCCCCGGGATCAAGTCCGGGGTAAGCCTTTTCCGCCCGACATTCTCCCGCGCGCCTCCAACCCGTTACCGAATCCCGATCCGCAGAAAACTCTGCACGAACTGCCTTTGGAAAATCAGGAACCCCACCAGCAGCGGCGCACTGCTCAGCAGCGTGGCCGCGGTGACCAGCGACCACTGCACGCCCTGATCCGGCGTGGCGAAGATTTCCAATCCGACGGTCAGCGGTCGGGTCGTCACCGAATCGCTGATCACCAACGGCCAGAGGAAGTCATTCCAATGGTAGGCGATCGACGTCAGCGCGAACGCCACATAGGTGCCGCGGCTGAGCGGCACATAGACCTTCCACAGCCGTCCCAGCAAAGAGCAACCCTCCAGCCGCGCGGCATCGTCCAGTTCGGTCGGGATGGTGCGGAAGTTTTGCCGCAGCAGGAAGATTCCCAGCGCCGAACCGAGATACGGAATCCCCATCGCCGGAATGGTATTGGCAAGGCCGAGCCAACTGATCTCCCGGTAGTTCCACACCAGCAGGATGCTGGGCGATATCATAAGCTGCAGCAGCAGCGCCGAGAACAATACATCGCGGCCGAAAAAGCTGAGGCGTGCGAAGGCGAAGCCGGCGAGGGTTGCCAGCACGCACTGGCCAGCGACGGTGAAGGAAACCAGAAGCACGGTGTTCAGGAAGTAGCGGGCGAAAGGTGCGGCGTGCCAGGCCTGCGCAAAGTTATCCAGGGTCAGCGGCGAGCCCAGGTCGAACTCCGTCGCGTAGAGCGGCGGGTGGATGGCAGCCCAGACCGCGTAAAGCAACGGCAGTGCCCAGAGCAGCCCGAACAGCCACATCGCGCATGTTGTTGCCATTCGGTTCGGCCAGGCGGGGTTGACGCCGCTTCTCACCGGTAATGCACTCGCCGCCCGAACAAGGCGAACAGTACGGCGGCGAGGGCACCCAGCAGCAATACCAGGACGACCGTCGCGGCCGCGGCGGTATCGAGGTCCCAGTCGCGGAAGCCGGCCTCATACACATAGTACAATAGCAGCGATGAGGCGTTGTCCGGGCCGCCTTGCGTCATCTCCACCACGTGGTCAACGACGCAGAAAGCGTTGATCGCCGACGTTACCATAACGAACAGTGTCGTCGGTCCGAGCAAGGGCAGGGTGACGCGGCGGAAGAAGTAGATGCGGGACACGCCTTCCAGCGATGCGGCCTCCCGCAGCACCGGGGGGATGTTCTGTAGTGCCGCGAGATAGAAGATCATGAAAAATCCGGCCTGCTTCCAGATCGCCACCGCCATCATTGCCGACAGCGCGGTCGCCGTATTGCCCAGCCAGTTGATGTCGCCGAGGCCGATGAATCGCGTGAACCGGTCTACCAGCCCGAATTGCGGCGTATAAAAGAACAGCCAGATGGCCCCGACCGCGATCATCGGAAGCATGGTCGGCAGGAAAAAGAACAGGCGCAGCGTGGCGCGTCCGGGGATGGCGGCATTGACCCCGAGCGCCATCAACAGCGCCAACACGACCGAGGCTGGAACCGTGACTGCCGCATAGATCAGGTTGTTGAGCAGACTCGTCCGGAAACCGGGGTCTGTGAGCAGGTCGTGGTAGTTCTCCAGTCCGACGAATCCGCCGCCGTGTCCGGCGATCGGGGACGAGTACAGACTGCTGACCAGCGTGGCGAGCAGGGGGACATTGGTGAAGGCGAAAATGAACAGGGCGGCCGGCAGCACCAGCAGCCAGGCGGCCGCATTGCGTTCGGTGCCGGCCGGTTCCATCAGACGTGCTGGAAGCGCTTGAGGATGCCGTCCGCTTCCGCCTGCGCCGCCTTCAGCGCGGCCGCCGGCGTTTCGTTGCCGGACAGCGCCGCGGCGATGTGATTTTCCAGCAGCGTCTGCACGCGCGCGTCCTGGAACGTGGAAAGCTCGCCGTGTGCCGCGGGGAGGAAGGCTTTCGGGCGGGCCGCGACCGGGTTCTTCTCGATATACGCTGTCATGGCGGGCGTATCGAACGCGGACTGCGTGACGCAGACATAGCCGGTGCGGGTCGACCAATCCGCGGCGCGGTCCGGCGACGTCAGCCATTGCGCGAACCGCAGCGCGGCCTGGCGCTCGGCATGGGAGGCGTGCTTGAAGATATAGAGGTTGCCGCCGCCGACCACCGATCCCGGGTGCGGGTTGCCTGCCGGCAGCGCGACGTCGAACGGGAATTTGGCGTTCGCGGTAATGGTGGCGAGGTTGCCGGTGCTGGTGACGATGATCGCCGCGTCGCCACGCAGGAAGCTGGGCACCAGCGTCGGCCAGGCGGATACGCCGGGCGGCGTGGCGTTGTACGTCTTCGACAGGCTCACCCAGTATTCCAGCGCCTCGACGGATTTCGGCGCATCGAAGAAGACCTTGGTGCCGGCGTCGTTCATAAGGTTGAAGTGATTGCTGCCGCACAACGCGCCGAAGGTCCAATGGCCGTTGCTGATGTCGGCGGGGAGCTGGATGCCCCACATTGGCGCCGAGCCCTGGCGGTTGGTGAGCTTCTGCGCCGTCTGCGCCTGCGACTTCCAATCGGTTGGGTAGTGATCCGGGTCGAGGCCGGCCTTGGTGAAGGCCACCTTGTTATAGAACATCACCATGACCGAGCGCTGGAACGGCACCGACCACGTCTTCCCGCCAACGTGCGTGTTGAACATGAAGGCGGGCCAGAAGCTGGCCAGCCACTCCCTGGCGATCTTGTCCAGCCCGACTTCATCCAGCGGGACGATCACGTCCAGCGCCTGCAAGGTGTGGATGTCGGCCGTGAGCATAATGGAGAATTGCGGGCCATTGCCGCCGCGGATGGCGGTGACCGCTTTGGTCAGCGTGTCCTGGTAGTTGCCGGCATAGGTCGGCTTCACGGTGACGCCGGTTTCCTTGGCGTATTGCTCGCAGTACCCGGCGATGATGGCCGCCATCGGCGCGCTGACCGTGACCGGATAGAAGAAGCTCAGTTCCTTCACCTGCTGGGCGCGCACGATCGCCGGGGCGGCGAGCATCCCGGCCATACCAGCGGAACCAGCGAGGACCGTGCGACGGCTGACGGCAGGCATTTCCCGTTCTCCTTGTTGTTGATTGCGGCTTGTTGTTGATTGCGGCGGCGGCACGCGGTCGGTTCTTGTCATTGCGAGGACCGCTGCGCTCCTCGCAATGACAGTGACTTCAGCGTTTCGCACGTATGACGGATCAATGAACATCGCGGAGCCAGCCGGTTGACATACCCGTCGGATGCCATCCATACTAGCGGGTATATCGGTCCCCGGAGAGCGCCCATGAAGCTGATGTGGTTCCACCTGATGCCCTACACCGAGCTACCGGATGATTTCCGCGATGCCAACCCCTCGGTCTGGGTGGACATCCACTCTTCATTGTTCGATCCGCGCCGCGCGCACCACATGTATAACGACTTCATGGACGAGCTGGAATACGCCGCGTCTTGCGGTTTCGACGCCGTCTGCGTGAACGAGCACCACTCCAACGGCTACGGCCTGATGCCGTCGCCCAACTTGGTTGCATCGTCGCTAGCCCGCCGCACCAACGATACGGCGATCTGTGTCATGGGCAACTCGTTGGCATTGTACAATCCGCCGACGCGCGTGGCCGAAGAATTCGCGATGATCGACGTGATCTCCGGAGGCCGGTTGATTGCCGGGTTCCCGGTTGGTACGCCGATGGACACCTGCTACGCGTATGGCACCAATCCCAGCCAGCTTCGCCAGCGCTACCACGAAGCCCACGACCTGGTGCTGCGCGCCTGGACCGAAGCCGACACCTTCGCCTTCAACGGCCGCTTCAACCAGCAGCGTTATGTGAACATCTGGCCGCGGCCGGTGCAGAAGCCGCATCCGCCGATCTGGATTCCCGGCGGCGGCTCGGTCGAAACGTGGCAGTGGTGCGCCGAGAGGGACTACGTCTACTGCTACCTGTCCTATTATGGCTACAAGGCCGGCCGCGCGACGATGGATGGCTTCTGGGCCGAAATGCGGCGGCTGGGAAAAGAAACGAACCCCTACCAGGCCGGCTTCCTGCAATTCATCGGCGTCGGCGAATCCCGCCAGCACGCCTTCGATCTTTACTCCGAGGCCGCCGAATACTTCTACGGCCGTTGCCTGCACGTCGATGCGCGCTGGGCCACGCCGCCCGGCTATACCAGCGAGGGCAGCCAGCGCGCCGGCATCGAATTGCAGATCAAGCAGGCGGCCGATTCCAATGTCCGGGGAAAATCCACCGGCGAGCGCTTCGCCTCGGTGGCGCGCGAGATGGACGCGATCGTGGACAAGGGCTACGTCATCATCGGCTCCGCCGATGAGGTGGCGGAGCAATTGCGTGAGGTCGCGGTGAACCTGAACGTCGGCCACCTGATGCTGCTGCTGCAGTTCGGCAACATGAAGAAGGACCTGTGCCGCTATAACACGCAGATGTTCGCCCGGGACGTCATGCCGAAGCTGAAGGGGCTGTTCTCGGAATGGGAGGACCGCTGGTGGCCGCAGCCAATGGCGGCGTCGCAGCGCGCCGAGGTGCCGGCCTATATGCCGAAACTGGCGGCGGAATAAACCCACGGAGTGTCGCGTGACCGAGCATGATACGCTGACCCATGATACGCTGACCGTTGACGTCAACGGCTTCTCCACCCGCATCTGGCGCAAGGGCAGCGGCCCGAAGCTGGGCTTCCTCGCCGGCTTTGGCGGATTGCCGCGCTGGGTGCCGTTCCTCGATGAATTGGCGAAGAGCCGCACGGTGATCGTGCCGTCACTGCCCGGCTTCCCCGGCGGCGACCGTGGCCACACGGTGCTGGATACGCATTTGGACTGGCTGCTGGCGGTGCGGACGCTGCTGGAGAAGGCGGACCTGTGGGGCGCCGACCTGGCGGGGTCGTCCGTTGGCGCTTCCCTGGCCGCAGAGATGGCGGCGCTCTGGCCAGCGTCCGTGCAACGCCTGGCGTTGATCGCACCGTTCGGACTGTTCGATGAGGCCGATCCGCCCACCGATCCCTGGGCCCAGCGTGGCGATGCGGTGCCCGGGCTGATGTGTGCCGATCCGGCCGTTTGGACCGCGATGAAGACGGCGCCGGAAGGGGCCAATTCCATCGAATGGCCGATCGAGCAAGTGCGGGCGAACGAAGCGGCGGCGCGCATCTTCTGGCCGCTGGGAAATACCAAGATCGAGAAACGGCTGGGCCTGATCCAGGCGCCAACCCTGCTGCTGTGGGGCGCTCAGGACCGTATCATGCCGCGCACCTATGCGGACCGGTTTGCCAAAGGGATTGCCGGGAAGACCGAAATTCGGGTGGTCGAGGGCGCCGGGCATCTGGCGGAGTTGGACAAGCCGATGGAAGTGGCGCAGGCGATTCTGAAATTCATGCGATGAACTCTGCCTGGTGTCACGTCCCGTTCCAAACCGGCGCTCGCTTCTCCAGGAACGCGTCGATCCCCTCCGCCGCGTCGCGCGCCATCATGTTCCGTACCATGACCTCTGAGGCGTAGGCGTAGGCCTCCGCCAGCGGCAATTCCGCCTGGCGGTAGAACGCCTCCTTGCCGATCGCCAGAGTCAGCGGACTCTTGCTGGCGATCTGTCGGGCCAGCGCGGTCACCGCCGCGTCCAGCCCGGCCTCCGGCACCACGCGGTTCACCAGGCCCAGCTCGCGCGCCCGGGCCGCATCGACCAGGTCGCCTGTCAGCAGCATCTCCATGGCCGCCTTGCGCCCGACGGCGCGCGACAAGGCCACCATTGGCGTGGAGCAGAACAGACCGAGATCGACGCCGGGGGTGGCGAAGCGCGCGGTGTCCGCCGCCACCACGAGGTCGCAGCTCGCCGCGAGCTGGCAGCCGGCGGCGGTGGCGATGCCGTGCACCCGGGCAATCACCGGCTTCGGCAGCCGGACGATTCGCTGCATCAGCGTCGAGCATTGCGCGAATATCGCTTGATACACGCTTCGGTCCGGCTGGGCGCGCAGCTCGCGCAGATCGTGACCGGAGCAGAAGGCTGGACCCGCGCCGGCGATCACCACCACCTTCGTCGCGGGATCGTCGGCGATGGCGGCCAGTTCGGCATCGAGCGCCTGCATCAGCGCCATCGTCAGCGCGTTGCGCGTCTTTGGGCGGTTCAGCGTCAGCCAGGCGACGCCGTCCGCGTTGTGGCGGCGGAGGATGGCCTCGGTCATCGGCGCGTCGTCAGGCATCGGGCAGCCTCCTTTGCCGCATCACATAGGGCGGAAGGACGTCGATTGGAGTGTCGCAGGACCGAAAAGCCATGCTCCTGACATGATCCCGGAGGCAGCGCATTCCCCCACGGAACGCGGAGCGCTCCTTCGCGCCCAGGCTACGGCGGCGACACAAACCGCGCCAACCGCACCGCGGTGTGGCCCCGGCTGGGGCGCAGGCTCGGCATCACAAGCAGGCAGTCGTCGTACGGCGTGCGGATCTCCGCCGCGCCATCCATCGCGATCAGCGTATTCCGCCGCGGAACTACGTCCGCGCCCCGCCATGGCTGCACGAACGCGAAACTGCTGGTGGTGGCGGTCACCGCCTTGGTCACCTCGGCAAAACGTTGCCGCCGCGGCCGGGGTGGAGGCAACGCGGGATGCGCGGGCGCCATGCGGAAGTGCCGCAGCAGGCTGGCAATGGTCGCCAGCATGGTGTCCACCGTGGCGGGCTGCCAGTGCTGGCCCGCCTCCACCAGGTTGGCCACGAACGGCGTCTCGGACGCGGCGAATCGGGCATAGTCCAGGATGCGCCGCCCGCTGGCATGGCCGCGGTCGCCCACCACCAGTTCCGGTGTGCCGATGGCCGCCGCCAGAGCACGCCCTTTCGCCGTTTCGCCGCACAGCATCAGCGGGTCCGACGGCCACAGCATCGAGTGCAGGTCCAGCACCGCATCGGCGCTTTCGATCATTGGGCGGATCTCCCGCGCCCGCTCCAGCTCCGACGAACGGCGAGGGCCGTCCAGTACCGTTTCATCCCAGACGCGGTTGATGTCCTCGTCGATGAAGCGCGACAGCGTCGGCTGGCGGGGGTCGAATCGTTCGAACGCGGCGAGGTTGACGAACCCGAACGTCAGCCGTCCGCGCGACGGCATCAGTGCTTCCGCCAGCAGCCGGTCCACGGCAACGGCGCCGGCGATTTCGTTGCCGTGCGACAGTGCCAGCACCAGCACGTGCGGCCCGGGATCGCGCGCGACGCGGGTGGTGAAGCCCGCCAGGCCCGTATTGCCATCCAGCCACCGGCCGATATCCGGGGCCGCGAGGCGGACCTCGAAGGCCGGCAGGTTTGGCGGGACGATGGGGGCCATGGCGGTGTCGTTCAGGTCAGCAGGCGGTCCGCGAGACGGCGAATGAAATCGTCGCACGTATCCAACTGGCTTTGCGCGACGAACTCATCAGGCTGGTGCGCCTGGGCGATGTGGCCCGGGCCGCAGACCATCGTGGGGATGCCGGCATTCTGATAGTACCCACCCTCGGTGCCATAGCTAACGGTGCCGGCGGCGTTCGAGCCGGTGATCTGCTTCACCACTGTGACCAGTTCGTGGTCCGACGGCAGGTCCATCCGCGGCATCAGGTTGATGATCTCGTAGCGGAAGCCGGTCTGCTTGTGCACGGCGTGCATCGCCGGTTCGATGTTGGCGGCGACATGGGCTTTCAACCGGTCGAGATGCCGCGTCGCGTCGTCGCCGGGGACGTCGCGCCATTCCAGGCTGAATCCGCAATGTTCCGGAATGATGTTGAGGATCGAGCCGCCCTGCACGGTGCCGATCTGCACGGTGGTGTAGGGCGGATCGAAGGCCTCCGCGAACGGACCCTCGTTGGCGAGGCGGCGGGCCTCGGCCGCGACCCAGGCGATCGTCTCGCCCGCCGCGTGGATGGCGTTGACGCCTTTACTTGGCTCACTGGAATGGCCGGGTCGGCCGCGCACGTAGACGTTCAGGCTGAGCCGGCCTTTGTGCGCGAGAATCGGCTTCATGCCGGAGGGCTCGCCGACCACGCACAGCGCGGGCCGCCGCCCTGACACCTGCAGATCGTCGATGAGCCGCTCGACGCCATCGAAGGTGGTTTCCTCGTCGTAGGTGATGAAAAGGTGCACGGGGCGTTGCAGGGGCTTGGCCTGGAAGTCGGGGACCGCGGCCAGGAAGGAGGCGACGAAGCCCTTCATGTCGCAAGCGCCCCGGGCGTAGAGGTTCCCGGCGTCGCGCCGCAGGGTGAATGGGTCAGCGCTCCAGGCCTGGCCATCCACCGGCACGGTATCGACGTGGCCGGACAGGGCGAGCCCACCGGCTTCCTGCGGTCCGATGATGGCGTGGATGTTGGCCTTCTCCCCGCCGGCGCCGGTGCTGACGCGATAGGGGACGCCGCACGCGTCCAGATAGTCCCGCACGAAGGCGATCAATTGCAGGTTCGAATTGCGGCTGGTCGTGTCGAAGGATACCAGGCGGGCAAGCAGCTCCGCTGTCGTCAAACGCTGCGGCCGGTGTTGCGTGGCGGCTACGGTGCCTGCGCGTGATGAGTTCATGTTCGCCAGTGTATACTCCCCGGCGATGGCGGCAACGGCAGGCGGTGGCAACGCCGCGACCTGCCGGGCATGTTCACGGATTTGTCAGCGCCTCCGCTGTCATTGCGAGTTGCCACCGGCCGGTGGGCTGACCCGCCCTGGATGAAAGAATTATCTTTGACCGGCGGAGATCGGAGCAAACCTTCCACTTCTTTCTTGTTAGGAGCGAAGCGGTCCTGGCAATAACAGGTGGGCTCCTCGCGTTGGCCAGCAGGACTGGCGTTTTGTGGCATTTCGTCGCCTGATATTGGTGGAAAGGCACAGTCACACTCGTGCTTCCCGGAGGAGCGCCATGAAATTCCTGAGCGATGAGATGATCTGCGGATTGCTGCCGGCGGAAACCGCGTCGTTCGCCTCGCCGGTGCCGACCCAGATTGTCTCCAGCGACGAATACCTGCCGGTGCCGCAGACCGCGAGGCAGCGCGAGGTGGAGGCGCGGCTGATCGCGATGAGCGACCGGCTTGCCCGCCGCCAGGGTCTGTCACGCCGGCGCTTCTTCCAGACCGCCGCCGGCATGGCGGCGTCGTTCGTCGCCCTCAACCAGGTCTTCGGCCCCTTGTTCGACGCCAGCGAGGCCGAGGCGGGGACGCCAGAGCAAGCCGATGCGCGCGCCGATGCGTTGGCCGGCCAGATGGTGATCGACGGCCACACGCATTTCCTGCGCGACGACACGCGGCTGATGGGCTTCGTGAAGGCGCGCGAGGCGGTGGGGCAATGGGGCTGGAACAAGCAGCTCAGCGGCAAAGAGCAGACGATCGATGATTTGAAATATGCGAATTATGTGAAGGAGATTTACATGGACAGCGACACGAAGGTGGCGCTGCTGTCGAATTCTCCGTCCGATCTGCCGCAGGACTGGTTCATCCCGCAGGACCAGGTGTTCAAGACGCGGGCGATGGTCAACCAGCAGGCCGGTTCGCGGCGGATGCTGGCGCATTTCACCATCACGCCGGGACAGCCTGGCTGGCTGGAGCAAGTTGACGCGGGGATCGAGAACTACAAGCCGGATTCGTGGAAGGGCTATACCGTCGGCGACAACACGCACAAGGAGCTGGCGGCGCATCCCTGGCACGCCGACGACGAGAAGCTGATGTATCCGTTCTATGAACGGATATCCAAGACCAGCATCCGCAATGTGTGCATCCACAAGGGCCTGTTTGCTCCGGGGGTGGAGAAGCAGTTTCCGCGGCTGCGGCCCTATGCCGATGTCAGCGATATCGGGCGTGCGGCGAAAGACTGGCCGCAACTGAATTTCCTTGTCTATCACTCGGGCTATCGGTGGGTGGGCGGCAATCCGGCGGACGGCATGGCGGAGTTCGATACCACCGGCCGCAGTTCATGGACCAGCGACCTGGCGGAGATCCCCGATAAGTACGGGGTGAACAACGTGTATGGCGACCTCGGGCAGTTGTTTGCCTGGACCAGCGTCGCGGAGCCTCGGTTGGCGGCGGCGTTGATGGGTATGCTGATCAAGGGGCTGGGGGTGGATCGCGTGGTATGGGGCACCGACGCGGTGTGGACGGGCGCGCCGCAATGGCAGATCGAGGGACTGCGCCGGCTGGAAATCCCCGAGGACATGCAGAAGAAGCACGGCTTCCAGCCGCTGGGGCCGGCGACGGGTCCGGTGAAGACGGCGGTGTTCAGCGGCAATAGCGCGCGGCTCTATGGACTCGAGCAACATGCGGAGGTGGTGAAGGCGGATCGGTTCGCATCGCTCAAGCAGGACTATTTGCGGCATGGGCCGGGGCGCAGCAATCTCCGCTATGGCTATGTCAGCAAGCCGGGCTGAGGTCTTGGAATTTCATCGCCCGCCGTGACATAATTGACTTCCCGTCATGGCCGGGGCCCGGGGACAAGGTCAGGCCCGGGGACAAGGTCGGGCCCGGGGACAAGGTCAGGCCCGGGGACAAGGTCAGGCCATGACGGGAGATGCCGGCTGGAATTTGCGCTGCTGACGCGGAATGATCGGCGGATGTCGGGGGGGTCCTGAATGGGTTGGTTCCTGCGCCTGTCATGCCTGGTCATCGTCGCGTTCGGTTTCTATGTGATGTGGGAGTACGCGACGGTTTACGGCCTTTGGCACGGGCGACCACCGGCTCCCGTGCACCATGCGCCCCAGAGCCTTCCCGCGGTGTACCACGAGCCGCCTTCAGTACCCCCGCTGCCAGTCGATCACGTTGCGCAACGGCGCGCCATCTAGCCAGGCGCGCAGGTTCTCGCAGAACAGATCGATGGCGCCGTGACGGCTGTCGTCGCTGGCGCCGGAGGTGTGCGGCGTGAACAGGACACGCTTGTCCTGCCATAGCAGCGGCGGCGGCGCATGTTCGAATTCGCCGACATAGACGTCCAGCACCACGCCGCGGAGCTTGCCCGCCGCCAATGCCTCGGCCAGCGCTGTTTCATCGACGATCTCGCCGCGCGCCACGTTCACCAGCACGCTGCCGGTCTTCATCAGGGCGAAGCGGTCGCGGTTGAGCAATCGGGTGGTTTCCGGCGTCCATTGACAGCAGATCACGACGAAGTCGCTGCGCGGCAGGAAGCGGTCCAGGTCGGCGGCACCGCCGAGTTCGGCGAAGCCCGACGGCAGCGGCGCTCCGGGCCGCGGATGGCGCCGCGTGCCGACCACGTGCATGCCCAGCGCGCCGCACAGCCGCCCGACCTCCAGGCCGATGCCGCCGGTGCCCACCACGCAGGCGGTCTTGCCATGCAGCAGCAGCGGCCGGTAGCCGCGATGGCTGAACGTGGCGGCGTCGCGGTCGATGACGGCGCGGTCCAAGGCCTTGGCGAAGTGCAGGATGCCGGCCACGGCGTATTCCGCCATCGCCAGCGTGTTGCCCGCGCCGCGTGACGTGGTCACCACGACGTCGCTGCCCCACAGGTCCGAGCGCAGTAGGTTGCTCGCCCCGGCCGGGCGCTGGTGGAACCATTTCAGCCGCGGCGACCGGGCGCGCAGGTCCAGCGGGAAGGGCCAGCCGCCGAGGATCACTTCGGCTTCCGCCAGCAGTTGGTCGCGCTCGGCCCGGGTGCCGTGGCCGGTGGCGGCGGGGGACAGGTAGCGCGCGGACGTGGCGGCGGGCCAGGTGTCACGGATTTCGCCGTCGAACCAGCCGCCGGCGTCGGTCAGGCGGATCGCGGGATCGACCGCGGCGATCTGCGCGCGTTCGGCCTCCGAGGCGCGCTGGACGGCGAGGACGTTCAGGGTTCGCATGACCATGACGCTAGGGGATACGGCGCGGCAGAGTCCATGCTTGTTCGTGTCACTGCGCTTGTTCGTGTCACTGGGCTTGTTGTCGCTGCGAGGAGCGGAACTCGTGTCATTGCCAGGAGCGGAGCGACGAAGTCGTTGCCAGGAGCGGAGCGACGGAGTCATTGCCAGGAGCGGAGCGACGAAGTCATTGCCAGGAGCGGAGCGACGAAGTCATTGCCAGGGGCGGAGCGACGAAGTCGTTGCCAGGAGCGGAGCGACCGAAGCAATCTTCGCCGACCGGCGCACGAACCATCCAGGTACTGCTCCGTGGGGACTGCTTCGTCGCTTCGCTTCGCGCAATGACATCGAGCCGGTGACCTGTAGGCAGCCATTGCGCGGCAAGCTGGATTGGGCTGAACTTCCGACGGCGCGACCATGCGGGACGCGCGCTCGGATATTCGACCGCACCCGGGGGAGCAGAACTGCCATGCCATTCTATGAAAAAGGCGACGTCCGCATCTACTATGAAGATACCGGTTCGGGCTATCCCTTGCTGATCATCCCCGGCGGGGGATTGAATGCGACCATCGCCCATGTCACCGGCGGCGCTCCGTTCAACGCCATTGGCGAGTTCAAGAACGAATACCGCTGCATTGCCGCGGACCTGCGCAACGCCAATGGCGGGCAATCCTCCGGGCCGCTGGAGATCGACCGGCCGTGGGAACTCGTATACCGATGATCAGCTTGGCCTGATGGATCACCTGGGCATCCGTGAGTTCATGGTGCTGGGCTATTGCATCGGCGGCCCGTTCATCTGGAACCTGCTGCGCCGCGCGCCGCAACGGGTCGTCGCCGCCGTGCTGGCGCAGCCCAGCGGCTTCCGTCCGGAGCAACCCGACCTGTTCTTTCAGAACAACATCAAGGGCTGGGGGCCCGCGCTGTGCGAGCGCCGCCACGACATCTCGATGGCTGACGTGGAGGCTTTCCTGAAGCGGATGTACGGCGCCAACCCTGATTTCGTATTCACCGTGACCCGCGATTTCGTGCGCGAGTGCCGGACGCCGATCCTGGTGCTGCCGGACGATGTCCCGGCGCACCCGTACGCGGTGGCCATGGAATCCGCGCGCCTGGCACCCAATTCGCAAGTCAGCCTGTATCCATGGAAGGAACCGAAGGAACTGGTGCCGTTGGCGGTGCGGCACATCCGCTCGTTTCTGAAGGCTAACGGGCCGGGCTGACCGGCGGCCGGATCGCTGGCGACGCAGCGTCCTGGGACGCCGGCCATCGTGCTCTATTCTGGCCGTGACGGAATTCTGGCCGTGACGGACAAACGAGTGGGGAGGCATGGACCAGTAGGAGCTGGGCGTGCTCTCCCGTCACCCGGAAACGCGGCGCCGGTCGACGAGTATCACCGGATGGGCGAGGCCGGCATCGCGACCGAGGGCGATCGCGTCGCGCTTATCGCAGGAGAACTTGTCGCGATGGCACCGATGGGGCGGCGAGATCCATGGAGCGCAATCAGGCAATCCGCATTGTGTCATGAGCGGGTTTGTCGCCGCCTGACCTGATCCGGGGTCACCCACAGGTTCGCAGCCCGCAGCCCTGCCATGTTCACAGCCCTGCCAGATGTGGGTCGCCGTGCCAGGCGCGGCCCTGACACGAAGCACCGCAGCCAGCGCAGGCCGCCTATATCGCCCCCTTCTCCCGCAGCCCGGCGATCGCCGCCGCATCGTAGCCCAGCTCCGCCAGGATCGCCTCGGTATGTTCGCCCAACTCCGGCGTCGGCCGCAGCGTCTCCGGCTGCGGTGCAGCGCTCATGTTGATCGGCTGGCCCACCACCTGGATGTCGCCCAACTTCGGATGATGCACGGCGCGCGCGATGCCCAGGTGCTGCGTCTGCGGCTCGGCGAACACGCCGGCAACGTCGTTGATCGGCCCGCACGGCACGCCCGCCTGATTCAGCGCTGCCAGCCAATGCATGCTCGGCTTGGTGCGTGTGATCGTGCCCAGCCGCTCGTTCAGCACCTTGCGGTTCTTCGAACGCAGCGGGCCGGTGGCGTAATCCGGATCGGCCAGCGCCGCCTCCCAGCCGATCGCCTTGCAGAACCGCGTCCAGAGCGCATCGCCCGAGGCCGCAATATTGATGAACCCGTCAGCGGTGGGAAACACGCCCGTCGGGATGCCGGTCGGATGGTCGTTGCCCGCCTGTTGCGGCACCTCATGCGCGATCAGCCAGCGCGAGGCCTGAAAGTCCAGCATGAAGATCTGCGCCTCCAGCAGCGAGGTGTGCACCCACTGCCCCACGCCGGTCTGCGACCGCTGCATCAGCGCCAGCAGGATGCCCTGCGCCAGGAACATGCCGGAGGTCAGATCGGCAATCGGGATGCCCACCCGCACCGGCCCCTGCCCGGGAAGCCCGGTGATCGACATCAGCCCACCCATGCCTTGGGCGATCTGATCCACGCCAGGCCGTGTCGCGTCGGGTCCGGTCTGCCCGAACCCGGAGATGCTGCCATAGACGATGCGCGGATTGACCTTGGCGACGGTGTCGTAATCCACCTTCAAGCGGTATTTCACGTCCGACCGATAGTTCTCCACGATCACGTCGGCCTTCGCCGCCATGCGCATGAAGATGGCATGCGCCTCGGGGAGCTTCAGGTTCAGCGTCATGCTGCGCTTGTTGCGGTGCAGGTTCTGGAAGTCGAACCCATGCCGCGAGCTGCCGGTGGCGTCGGCGCCGCCGGACCCCGGGGCCTCGACCTTGATCACGTCGGCACCCCAGTCCGCGAGTTGGCGCACCGCGGTGGGACCCGCGCGATGGGCGGTCAGATCAAGCACGGAGAGACCGTCGAGCGGCAGGGCAGGCATGGCGGAACTCCTCGCACCGGCGTTGGACGGCGGAGTGTTGGTCAGTCGGCACGCCGCAGCAAGGGCACTGGCCGCTTGGGGCCAATTTCATGACATCCCAATCCGTGAAGCCGCCCGCTTCGTTATTTCCCCTGACGGGCACGCTGACGACGCCCGCCTCCAGGCCGCATTCAAACTGTTGCGCGCCCAGGCCCCGGTCCTTTGGGTCGACACCCCGGGCATTCGCCCCTTCTGGCTCGTCACCCGCCACACCGACATCGCTGCGGTCGAGCGCAAAGGCGGCCCCTTCATCGCCGCCCCGCGCACCTTCCTCTCCAGCGAAGTGGCCGAGGATCGCCTCCGCCGCATCCTGGGCAAGCCCTACATCCTGCGCGACCTGCTCCAGATGGACGATCCCGACCATGCCGCTTATCGCGCCGTGGCACGACCATGGTTCACCCCCTCCACCCTTGCTGCACTGGAGCCTTAGCCTCGACACCTGGGCAAACTACATCGTGGACCCCATCGTCGGCCGCACCGAACCGTTTGGCTTCACAAAGGAAATCGCGGTTCCGTTCTCAATCCGCGGCATCATGCACCTGCTGGGCCTGCCCGAGGCTGACGAAGCGTTGATTCTGAAACTATCCTGGGGTCTGGTCGGCCCCGAGGATCCTGTGCGGCGGCTGGCCGATCAGCCGACCGAAGCGATTTGCCGGGCAGGCATGGGCTTCCGGGCATATTTCGACCCCGTCGCCGCCGACCGCCGGGCGTGCCCCGGCACGACCTGAGCAGCGTCATCGCCAACGCGCAGGTAAACGGCGAGCCGATTCCGGATTATGAACTTTTCTCGTATTACACGATGATCGCGACCGGCGGGCATGACACGATCGCGTTCTGCCTCAGTGGCGGCATGCATGCACTGGTTGAACACCCGGAACAACTGGCCAGGCTGCGCTCCGATCCGTCCCTGATCGATACCGCGATTGAGGAAATGCTCCGTTGGACGACCCCCGGTCGCCACATCATGCGCACCGCGACGGAGGACAGCGAACTCGGCGGCCAGACGATCCGGGCCGGAGAGGCGGTGGCGTTGTTCTTCAACTCCGCCAACCGTGACGAGTCAGTGTTCCCGAACGCGCACCGGTTTCGCATCGACCGCCGCCCTAATCCGCATATCGCCTTCGGGCTGGGTCAGCACCACTGCATCGGCGCGCACCTGGCGCGGCGTGAAATGCGGGCCCTGCTGAAATCTCTGTTGCCGCGACTGGAATCGGTTGAACTCGCCGCGCCGCCCAGACGGACCAGTTCCACCATGGTCACCGGCATTGCGTCACTTCCCATCCGCTGTGTGTGGCAGCCAACCGCCCTTTGACAAAGCGTCGGCAAGGCCATCCGGGAGCGTCCGATCCTTGCATTCGCTGATGGGCTGGACGCGACGCGGCTCAAGGATCGCGCCGCGACGATGCTGAGCCTTCCTTTTGCAAGTGTATGGACCTGACCGGTCGCATACCGGTGCGGGCCGAATAGAACAACCAGCCCGCTTTCAGTCGCCACAGCGCGACCTCTGAAATGTTTCAGCGCCGCGCCACCTCCCGCGCGGTAATTCCTCCGCCAGCAGGCAACCATCGCAAACTCCTGCTGAAACCCCGAAGGCGGCAACAGCCGCGAGCAACCGCCGACAGGGTCCCGCAACACCACGGCCACTAATGGCCAAACGGAGGACTCCACCATGCGTACATTCGTTTTCGCCGCGATCGCAGCCTTGGCGGTGACATTCGGCAGCCTGGCTGCCGCGAGCGCCGCGCCGTCGCTCGGCGACGGCTCCAACATGACCGTCCCGACGACGCCCATCTACAGTGCTACCGGCGGCTGATCGCATACCGGCAGCACATGAGGAGCGCGTTCAAGAGCGCCTTGAAACCTGCTTGGCGTTTCAGGCGCATCAGCCACCGGCCAGCGGGCGCCGACCCGTTGGCCGGACGCTTTCAAGGCAGACAGTCATGTCAGTCGTCCGCATCGCGTTTGCTGTGCTGATCGCTGCCGGCATCGCACAGCCCGTTCTTGCCGGTTCCGGGCTGACGAGCCCCGACGACAGCAAGTCCGTCGAACTGAACAACGTCATCCGCAACGAGTTGGCGTGCGAATTCCAGCAGCACATTGCGTTTCGTGGCGCAGACCCAACGACTCCGATCAATCGCGAGCCGCGACTACTTGAACCCCTGCGTTGTTCGGCCCGTTGACGGCCACGGCACGGGCCATAGTGCGACGCTGGCGGTTGTGCCTATAATCGCGACGGCGCTGGGCTTTTCGGGCGCCGGCGCTCCGCCTGGGTATCAGGATTGAGCGCGGGCATGCCGAATCAAACTCCCCTCCCCGCCACCGCATTAGCCTGACGCCAATCGGGACGTACCTCCTTCTCCGCCGCCGCCGGAATCGCCTGTGACATTGCTCGCCGCAGTTTCCGCATTCGCAACCCTTGGCGCCGCCGAGCGCGCCTGGCTCGAACGCGCCAGCACGGTGTCACAGCCGCGCGACGGCACCGAAGTGTTCGGCCAGGGCGATCACGCCGACGCGGTCTATGCCATCGTCGGCGGCGACGGGCACGTGCGCATCGGCGCCATCGACCGCCGCAGCAAGTCCCTGATGGTGGAGGTGTTCCGCACCGGGGATCTTTTCGGCGAGATCGGCGTGATCGACGGCGGCACCCGATCGGCCGCTGCCGTCGCGGCGGGTCGCGTGCGGCTCGCGCGGATCCCTGGCGCGACGTTCCTGGCCGCCCTCTCGCGCGATCCGGCGCTGGGAGAAGGGCTGTGCCGCTCACTGGCCGGGCGTCTGCGGCGGACCTTCGAATTGTTCCAGGACGCCAGTTTCGAAACGTTGGAGGTACGTCTGGCGCGGCAGGTGGTGTACCTTGCAGACCGCGAGGGCCACCGTGCCGAGCAAGGCATCCGCCTGGCCCACCGCCTGCGCCAGGGCGACCTCGCGGATTTGCTTGGCGCAACGACGCGAAGCATCATCACGATCCTGAATGCCTGGCGCTCGGCCGGACTGGTGCAGTACGACACCGAGCGCGCGTTCCTCACTCTGTGCGACCCGGAGGCGTTGCGGAGACTGGTGCACCGTGATGCCGGCGAGTGATGGGACAGGCTAATGAGACCGTCTCAAACCTGAACCTGTGGTGGTATGGGTCAGGCTGGCAAGGCCGACCCGAGAACTGAACGAAATGGCGCGTCATGGTGGAGTTGACCGGGAGCGTGGCTGTAGAGGCGGGTTGTGAGAGGGTCGAATGGATCACGCTGCCGCGGGTAGCGGAATCATTCGTGTTCAGACGCGGGCCGAATGCAGCGAAGTATCGCAGGTTGCAGTCCGCTGTCCGGAAATCGACTTCGACTCTATGACTGACCGCCTCGGCGCACAGCAGTCGGCACGGTGTGGCGCTGTACGTCCGGTTCCGAGATCACCTGATCGGCGGTCTGCCGGCCGAGGTGGGTCGGAACCGTCTGTCCCGAGCCGGGCCGGCCCTGTCGGGACGGGTACGCCAGGGCCACGCGGGCCGCCGTCACAACTTGCAGGCGCGCACCCCCTCAATAACTTTTTCCGTTAGTCATATTGACGGACCGCCTTCGGCCCCCTATTTGAGCGCTGCAATGCGCACCCGGCACACCGCCCTGGCCGAAGCCTCTTCCCCCGATGCAGATCGGGCCAGCCCGGACGCGCCCACACAGTCGCCGGACTGGCTCGTCCATCTCCTCGCCCGGTTCATCCGCTTCCTGCTGCAGCACGGCCTTGCCACCTGGCGCCCCCACTCCCGTGGTGTGCCGGCATGGTGCCACGACCGGCCGGACCTGCCGCCCGGCTCGGCGCAGGCCCTCGCCGCGTCGGTCCGCGTCACGTTCGGTCGTGCGATCGAATGGATGTGCCGCCGCCGCGGTATCGGTCCGGGCCATCCGGACTGGCCGGAGCTGGCCCGCGCCATCGTGGCGTTCGGCGGCAGTGTGCACGGGTTCCGTGCCGGCCTGCCGGCGTGCGGCCTGCAATGGTGGGAGAACCCAGCGATCGTGCCCGGCGTCATCGGCATGGCCGCGGCGACTCCGGCTGCCGATGCGATGGCATTGCTGCTGTCGCGGCAGGACGATGCGGACGCGCCGCCGCCGGCCCTGACGGTTGCGCCTGCCGCAGCCGAGCCTGCCGTCGCGCCGGCGCCAATGCGGCCGGTCCTGGTGCGCGCCGGAACCGGTCCGCCGACCGGGCCGCCCCCTGATGCGCCCCCTGACCCGCATCGACAACGCTGTTACGCCGTATGCACGGGGCCGCGCCATGGCCGGCCCCGGCGTCCTGATTCGTGCCGCCGCCATGCCGTGGCCGCGCGCTGCCATGCTCGAAGCAATGTCTCTATCCGGTTAGCACAGGCCGGGACCGCTTCGTGTCCCTATCGGTTTAGCGCAGGCCGGTGCGGCGCCCTGCTCTGCCGCGCATCGGCTGCCGACCGGGCCTGTGCTAACCGGACAGGGACACGAAGCACGCCTGGCTTCTCTCGTTCGCCGGTGTTGTGTGCGGCGGCGCAAGGCAGGTTCTAACGCAGATCAGCAGGCGATGGACGCAGATGCACGCGGATGGTTGGGAGCCTGCTGCGGCAGCGGAGGGTGCTCACGCCAGACCTGCGGCGCGTGACGCGGGCCTGCATGCCGGCCGCCAGCCCATCTGCGTGCATCCGCGTCCATCGCCTGCTGATCTGCGTTTCAATGCTTTCTTTGCCGCCAACCCCACCGCGCATGCGGCCGAGCGCACATGCGGCGCGCAGCCCCATGGCCGCGGACGCCGTACGCCCCGCGCAGTCTCAACAGCGTGCCATCCGTCTCTCAGAAAACGAAACGAGACGTTCATGAGACTCACCGCGGCACGCCCCGCGCACGCCGCCCAACCGCGTCGTCTCACCAGCGAACCATCCATCTCGCAGAAAACGAAACGAGACGTTCATGAGACTCGCCGCGGCACGCCCCGCGCACGCCGCTCAACCGCGTCGTCTCACCGCCGAGCGATCCGTCTCGCAGAAAACGAAACGAGACACCCGTGAGACTCGCCGCGGGGCGCAGCCATCCCCATCGGAATGCCCGGGCAGGTCTCGCAACACCCCACGGACGCGCTTCTTCGGGCCGGAACCGCCCCTCCGCAAGAATGCCTCACCAGAGCCGCCAACCGGTCCGAGCAGCCCCATGCAACCGCCCAAAACGCCCATGCGGAGGCACTGGAAGATCGTGGCCGCCGGCCGTAGGGTCCCGGTGCATCGAGGCAATCCAAGACCCAGGTTGGATGTGACCAAGGAAACCAGCCATGACCAGCGTTGAACACGGCATGATCGCGGTCGACAAGATGGGCACCAAGGTGCTCTTCCTCGATCCCCAGACCTACGCCACCGAGGTGGTGATCGACGGCTTTCTGAAAACCGTGCACGAATTGCTCATCGTGCCGGAGACCGGCCTCGCCTATGTGCCGATCTTCGGCGACGGCATTCATGGCCGCAATCCGCATCCGCAGCATCACCTCTGCGTATTCGATCTGCACCGGCGCGCGCTCGTCACCACCATCGACATGTCGCCCTATATCGCCCCGCATACGCTGAAGCTCGGGCCCGACGGCATGATCTACATCACCTGCGAGAACTCGGCGGTGGTCGCGGTGATCGACCGCGACAAGAACAAGGTCGTCGACGCGATCGAGTCCGGCTCGACCAACGGCCATCGGCTGATCGTCGCGCCGGACGGCGAGCGCCTCTATGTCGAGAACGAGGAAGACGCCACGGTGTCGGTCATCGACCTGCCGCGGCGCAAGCTTCTCGGCAAGATCGCCACCCCGCGGCCGCTCGCCGGCATCGCCATTTCGGCCGACAGCCGCACCGTGATCGCGGTCGACGACGCGCAGCCGACGCTGTTCCTGATCGACACCGCGAGCGGCAAAGTGCGCGAGGAAGTGCCGCTGCAGGACGTGCCGAAGCCGGCGCAGATCGCCCGTTTCGCGCCGGACTTCAGCCTGCTCGCGGTCAGCAGCGTGAGTAGTGATACCGTCAGTTTGATTGAGCCATCGTTTGTCGGGCAGACCGCGATCAAGGTCGGCTCACAGCCGATGGACATGGCGTTCCGCGGCGACGAATTGTTCGTCGGGTGCCAGGGCGACGGCTCGGTGCACGTCATCGATATTCCCGGCAGGCGGCACAAGGCACAATTCTCCGCCGGCACCGGCTGCGAGTCGCTGGGATTTTTCTAAGCCGTTTCGCATCGCTGATTCGAGCCATGAGGCAGCCTGATCAGCACCGGCGCGACGGCAGCGGGGCGACGGTTGCCAACCGCTGGACCACGGGTGTAGCTGGCGTCGCACCGGCAAGGCGGGACATGGCAGCGATGGTTCCCCGTTATACCCGACCCGAGATGGACGCCATCTGGGCGCCCGAGAATCGCTACCGCATCTGGTTCGAGATCGAGGCGCTGGCCGCCGAGGGCATGGCGCGGTACGGCCTGATCCCCGCCTCCGCCGCTCGCACCATCCGCGAGCGGGGCGGGGCGGCCCTGAAAGTGATCGGGCCGGCCGACATCGACCGCATCGACGAGATCGAGCGTGAAACCCGTCACGACGTGATCGCCTTCCTCACCTGGCTGGCCGATTCGGTCGGGCCGGACAGCCGCTTCGTGCATCAGGGAATGACCAGCTCCGACGTGCTGGACACCTGCCTGTCGGTGCAGCTCACCCAGGCGACCGAGCTGCTGCTGGCGGATCTCGACGCGGTGATGGCGGCACTGAAGGCGCGGGCGCTCGAGCACAAGTTCACCCTCACCATCGGCCGCAGCCACGGCATCCATGCCGAGCCGACCACGTTCGGGCTCAAACTGGCCGGGCATTATGCCGAATTTGCCCGCAACCGCGAACGGCTGACGGCGGCTCGGGCGGAGATCGCGGTGGCGCAATTGTCCGGCGCGGTGGGCACGTTCGCCCATCTCGATCCGCGCGTCGAAGAATACGTAGCGCAACGGCTAGGGCTGACGCCGGAGCCGGTCTCCACCCAGATCATCCCGCGCGACCGTCATGCGGCGTATTTCTGCACGCTGGGGGTGATTGCCTCCGGCATCGAGCGGCTGGCCACGGAAATCCGTCACCTGCAACGCAGCGAAGTACGCGAGGCCGAGGAGTTCTTTCATCCGGGCCAGAAGGGCTCCAGTGCGATGCCGCACAAGCGCAACCCGGTGCTGAGCGAGAACCTGACCGGGCTGGCGCGGGTCGTGCGCGCCGCGGTGGTGCCGGCGTTGGAAAACGTGACGCTGTGGCACGAGCGCGACATCTCGCACTCCTCGGTTGAGCGGGTGATTGCGCCGGACGCCACCACGGCACTGGATTTCGCGCTCGGGCGGCTGGCGGGGATGATGCAGCGGCTGATGGTGTATCCGGACCGGATGGCCGCAAACCTGGAAAGCCTGGGTGGGGTGGTGCATTCCGGCGAGGTGCTGCTGGCGCTGACGCGGGCCGGCATCCTGCGCGAGGACGCCTATCGCATCGTGCAGCGCTGCGCGATGGCGACGTGGGAACGGCTGGGAACGCCGGAGGGGCGCAGCTTCCGCGAGAACCTGCTGGCCGACCCAGAGGTAGCCGGGCGGATTTCGCCAACGGAACTCGATGCCGCGATGAACCCTGCGCTGCACCTCCAGGCGGTGGAGCAGATCTTTTGCCGCGTATTCGGCGAAAGCGGAGGTCAGGTCAGGTGGGCTAAGGCAGACTGAAGCGGCCACAGCCGGCCCGAGCAGCGTGGCCGCCCCTTGCCTGCTCACATAAATCGGTGCGGCAAGGCCACCGCTTCCGCCGTGTGCCGTTATGCCGTGACAGACAGGGTACGGGGGAGGACAGCGCATGGCCTGGACTGATCAAGTGGCGTTGGTAACCGGTGGGTCGCGCGGCATGGGACGCGCCATTGTGCAGCGCCTGGCGGATCAGGGGGCCGCGGTGGCGATCAATTACGTGTCCCATGCCGATGCCGCCGAGTCGTTGTCTTCCGAGATCGAGAGAGCCGGCGGCCGCGCCATCGCCGTCCGCGCCGACGTGTCCGACGATGCCGAAGTCGAGATGATGGTGGATCGTGTCACCGCCGATCTGGGACCGCCGACCATCCTGGTGAACAATGCGGGCATTTCCTATCCGGCAACACTCGATACCTACGATCGCGAGCGGCTCTCGCGCATGCGCGATGTCAATGCCGACGGCGTGATCTTTAACACGCGCGCGGTGATGCGCAGCATGCGGGAGCGAGGCTATGGGCGCATCGTCAACATTGCCTCCAATGCCGGGATCGGCACGTCCCTGCCGGGCACCACGTTCTATGCTGCATCGAAGGCCGAGGTGATCGTGCTGACGCGGCGCTTCGCCATGGAGCTGGGGCCGCACGGCATTACGGTGAACGCGGTGGCACCGGGGTTCGTGGAAACCGAGATGGCGCGGCGCGACCGCAGCAATGCGGACTGGGACGCCGTGGCGAAGCGCATCGCTGCGCTGGCGATGACCGGCCGCGTCGGCCGACCGGAGGATATTGCCAATGCGGTTGCGTTCCTGGCGTCTCCGGATTCCGGCTGGATCACCGCGCAGGTGCTGACCGTGGACGGTGGCCGCATGGACTACATTGCGCACTGACGCAGGGGGTGCCCGTCTTATTGTGTGGCCGTCTTATTGTGTGGCCGCGGCAAGGCAAGAAAGCCATCGGTCACAGAGTTGCCTCGGTGCACACAAAATCGCACCGAGGAGGCCGCCCGAGCCCCACCCGTATGACCCCGCGACCGGGCCATCAGTCCCGGCATGGTCCCGAAGCATTGACCCTCCCGGCAGGGCACGCGGCGCCCCTGTCATTGCGAGGACCGCTTCGCTCCGCGCAATGACACCGGGGCATTCGTGCCGAGAGTGACCGATTGAGACAGTTGGTATTATACTGCAGGAGACCAATGCTCCACCTCCAAGGCATTTCCAAGACCTTCGGCGGCGTCACCGCGTTGCGCGGCGTCGACTTCACGCTCGCGCCGGGCGAGATCCACGGACTTGTCGGCGAGAACGGCGCCGGCAAGTCCACGCTTATGAAGATCATCGCCGGCGTGCACCACGACTACGAAGGCACGTTGACGCTGGACGGCACCGTGCGCCGCTTTGCCTCCGCGCGGGAGGCGCGGGCGGCCGGCATCGGCATGGTGCACCAGGAACTCTCGCCGGTACGGACGCTGACCGTCGCTGAGAACGTCTACCTGGGGGCGCAGCCCACCACCCGCTTCGGCACAGTCGATTGGGGCGCCATGCGGCGCGGCGCGCGCGAGTGCCTGGCGCGGCTTGGCATCGGCATCGATCCGCGCGCGGAGATGGGATCGCTTTCGCTCGGTCTGCAACAACTGGTGGAAGTCGCCCGCGTATTGTTCTCCGGCGCGCGCATCATCATTCTCGACGAACCCACCTCCGCCCTGTCGCCACCCGAAGTCGAACGGCTGTTCTCTGTGCTGCGCCGGCTGCGCCAGGCCGGGCAAGGTCTCATCTTCATTTCGCATTTTCTCGACGACGTGCTGGCGATCTGCGACCGCGTCACCGTGTTCCGGAACGGCCGCGCCGTCCCCACAGCCGAGTGCAGCGCGGTGGACAAGGCCTGGGTGATCGAACGCATGATCGGTGAGGGCCATGATGCGCTGGGCGAGAGCTATACGGAAGACCGCGCGCTGCCCGCGCGTCCTGAATCACCGGTCGTGCTGGAGGCCACCGGCTTGACGCTCTCCGGCGCGTTCCGTGACGTCACCCTGAGCGTGCATGCCGGCGAGGTGGTCGGGGTCTATGGCTTCATGGGCAGCGGTCAGCTCGAGCTGGCACATAGCCTGTTCGGCAAGTTGCCCGCCGATGCGGGAAATGTCGCGGTGGACGGGCGTAAGGTAAGGCTGCGCAATACCACGCAGGCACGCCGCGCCGGCCTCGCCCTGGTGCCCGAAAGTCGCCGCAGCATGCTGTTCCCCGAGGAGCCGGTCTTCAAGAACGTCACCATCAGCATGCTGCGGCGACTCGGTGAGATCCTGCTGCATCCCGCGGCGGAACGCGCCATCGCCGACCGCCAGGCGAAGCAGCTCGCGATCCGCCCGCCCAACGTGGATCTGCCCTTGCGAGCGTTGTCCGGCGGGAACCAACAGAAAGTGGCGCTGGCTCGCTGGTTGGCCCACCTTCCGCGCGTGCTGCTGCTCAGCGAGCCGACCCGCGGCATGGATGTTGGCGCCAAGGACGATGTAATGAAAATCGTGCGCGGGCTGCGCGAGCATGGCGTCGGTATCGTCGTGGTCTCGACCGAACCGGAGACCGTGCTGTCGCTGGCCGACCGCATCCTCGTGATGCGGAAAGGCCGGCTGGTGCGCGAGTTTGTCGGCGAGGCCGTCAGCAAGGACCGCCTCCTCGCCGCGGCGTAGGGAAGCAAGAATGTCGGAGCAGGTAGAGCAGGGAGCCGCCCGGGGCGGTGTTGCGGGATGGCTGCGCGGCCAACTGCGCAACATAGCGCCTTTCGCGACGCTGCTCTTCCTGGTGGTCTTCTTTGCGCTCGCCAGCCCGTCTTTCGCGACGATCGGGAACGTCTGGAACGTCCTGACACAGGTCTCGGTCACCGGGATCATCGCCGTCGGGCTGACCTTCGTGATCCTCTGCGCGGAGATCGATCTCAGCGTCGCCGCGATCGCCAATGCGACCGGCATCGTGGTGGCGTTCTTCACGGCGCAGGATGCCAGCGTCAACATCGACAACCTGCCGCTGCCCGGCAGCGCGGCCATCGTGCTGGCCCTGGCTGCATGTTTCGCGCTGGGTGCGGTGAATGGCTTCGGCATTACCCGCATCGGCATCCCATCGTTCATCATGACATTGGCGATGTTGCAGATCGGCGCCGGTATCTGCGCCATGCTGGTGCGCGGTCAGATCGCGTATACGGTGCCGAAGTTGATCGACACGCTGGGCAGTGGATCGATCGGGCCATTGCCCTGGATCGTGATCGTTGCCGCGCTGACGCTGTTGCTGGGCCACCTGGTGCTGACCTACACGCGGTTCGGCCGCTACGTCTACATGGTCGGCGGCAACCGCGAGGCAGCGGAATACTCCGGCGTCAACGTGCGGGCGATCATCGGGTCGGTGATGATCATCTCCGCGGTTTGCTCCGGTATCGCCGGGATGCTTGGCGTGGCCTATTTCGGCAGCGCACAGCAGAACGAATTCGACACGTACCTGCTGGATGCCATTGCCGCCGTCGTTGTCGGGGGTACCAGCCTGTTCGGCGGGCAGGGCGGCATTGGCAATACGATCATTGGTCTGCTGGTGCTGGGCGTGCTGAACAATGGGCTGGATCATGTGAATGTCGATAGCTTCTTGAAGATCCTGATCCGCGGACTGATCCTGTTGGTCGCGCTGATCATCAACGTCTACGCCCAGAAAATACGAAACCGCGGGTAATACCAGGTGCTCGAACCGTTGACCCTTATACCAGCCGCCGTTAACGGTGACTCTCCGTGTCATGGCCACGCTTGGCGCGGCCACCCACGTCTTGCGGTGGTGCGAAGCAAAGACGTGGGTGGCCCGGGCCAAGCCAGGCCAAGCCCGATCATGACACGGAACTGATCGCCTCGCCGACATGGGTCAAATCAAAGGGCGGTTGGTATCACAGCGAGGGCCCGGAGCACCGTTGTTCATTACCAGGAGCGAAGCGGTCCTCGGGCTTGACCCGAGGAAGCAATCCCCTGCCCGCGCAGCCGACAGCGGCTCGTCACGCAAACGCCGGCGCGCCGTTGGCCGCCGCGGGCTCAGCCTCCACCGCGCCCAGCGGCAGGGCCGGACGGTTCTGTCGTAGCGTGGCGGCACCGTCGTCAACGATACGCCACACCGCCTGGGCCAGCGTCTTGCGGTCCCGATACGCCGCCGGATCCAGCGGGGCGTGCAGCAAGACCGTGACGCGCAGTCCGGAATGCTGTGCCAGCCGCCAGAAATGCGAAGCGATGTCCATGTCGCCGTACCAGGCGAACAGCGGCCGGCTGGCCCGCCCGGTCGGCAATCCTCCCAGCCGGTCGTACACCACCGACACCGGTTGGATCAGCGGCGGCGGCCCGTCGGCAGCCTCGGCAATTGCGAAGAATGCCGACCGGAACGGCAGCACGCGGGAGCCGTCCGAACTTGTGCCCTCGGGGAACAGGATCAGGTTGTCGCCGGCGCGCAGGCGGGCGCGCATGAGGTCGCGCTCCCGCCTGGTTGCGCCGCGCTGACGCGAGACGAACACAGTCCGGCCCAGCCATGCGATCACGTTGATCAACGGCCAACGGGCGATCTCGCCTTTGGCGATGAAGGCGCCGTCCAGCAGGCCGCCAACCACCGGTATGTCCACCCAGGACGAATGATTGGAGACGTACACCACGGACCGTCCCGTCGGCTTGGCGGTACGCGAGCCGATCACCCGCACGTGCACCCCCATCATCCGGCTGAACAACGCCCAATAGCAGCGGGCGAATGCCACCTTTGGCTGGCCGGGCAGCAGCAGGCACACCGCCTGTACTGGAATCGCCGTCAGCGTCCACAGCAACAACGCGAGGAAGCGGCGAACCACACGCACCCGCCGCATGACATGCTTCCGGTCCGGCAACGGCGCGTCCATGGGCGAGAAAGCCCCGCGCTGTTGCAGCAACGGGGGACGCGGGGCAAGACGGCGCAGCCGGCGTGGCGAGTCGCGCATGTTCTCCGGATTACCCCGCGCCTTGTGAAGCGACAATGGCGCAAGCGTGACCGCCGCGGGACCTTCCGCGCCGCGTAACGCGCTACGTTGCCAGCATGCGTCCTTTCCGCTTCCGCCCACTGCTTATCGTTGTGCTGTTGCTGTGCGGGATGCCGCGTCCGGGCGTGACCGCTGACCCGCAGCCCTACATCGTCAAGCTCGCGCCGACCGGCAACGGCGCGTTGGACCAGGCACTGAACGGCAGCTCCAGCCTGGCATCGCTGCTGAAGACGGCGCCGGTCGGGGGGTTCGCGCTAATCGAGCGGGCCCGGCACGACCTCGGACCCTTCACCACCGCATTGCACAGCTACGGCTACTACAAGGCGCAGGTCACGGTGACGATCGACGGCCAGCCCCTGGACACGCCGGAACTCGCCGACACGATCGACCACCTGCCTGCGAGTCCGCCGGTGCCGGTGGACGTGCATTTCGATCTCGGCCCGCAATTCCACCTGGGTCAGGTCGAAATCCAGGGTGCGGTGCCGGCGGATGCGCGTGCCAAACTGGGGCTGACGCCGGGTCAGCCGGCGAGGGCGGCTGATGTGCTGGCGGCGCAGGGGCGATTGCTCACCGCAATTCAGGACGACGGCTATCCGCTGGCCAAAGTGGACCTGCCGCCGGCCACGCTGCACCTGCCGCAGAACGTGCTCGACGTGACCTTCGTCGCCAACACTGGGCCGCAGGCGCCGCTGGGTCCCATCGCCATCACCGGCCTTACTCACATGCACGAGGCGTTCGTCCGCCGCCGCCTGCTGCTGCACCCGGGCGATCGCTTCAGCCCCACCGCCATCACCAAGGCGCGGCAGGACCTGGAGTCGCTCGGCGTGTTCTCGGTCGTGCGCATCGTGCCGGCCGAGCACCTGGACGCCCAGGGCGCGTTGCCGCTGACGGTCGAGGCAACGGAACGGCCGCTGCACGCCGTAGATGCCGGCGTCGCCTACTCCACCGATCTGGGTTTGAATTTCACCCTCGGCTGGCACGACCGCAATCTGTTCGGCAACGCCGAGCAATTGAACCTGACCGCCGCCATGAACCTGGGCGGCAACGCGGAAGTGCATCCCGGCTATCAGTTCGGCGCGCAGTTCATCAAGCCCGACTTCCTGGCGCGCGACCAGTCGCTCGAAATCGACCTGCAGGCGGTGAAGCAGGACCTGCAGGCGTACGACCAGAACGCGCTGCTGGAGAAGTTCCTGCTGGACCGCAAGCTGTCGCCGCATTGGACGTTCAGCTACGGCGTGTCGGGTGAGCAAGAGACGATCACCCAGGAAGGCGTGCAGCGCCACTATGAGTTGCTCGGCCTGCCGCTGACGCTGAAGTTCGACAACACCAACAGCTTGCTCGATCCGACGCAGGGCATCCGCGCGTCGTTCAGCGCCACGCCGACCGGGGCGCTGGGGTCCAACAATTCGGGGTTCCTGATCCTGGAGGCGGCAGGCTCGACCTATCTGGACCTGAGCGGCGACGGCCGCAGCGTGCTGGCGCTACGCGGGCTGGTGGGCGAGGTGCCGGGGACCAACACGTTCTCGCTGCCGCCGGACCAGCGCTTCTATGCCGGCGGCAGCGCCACGGTGCGAGGCTTCAAGTACCAATCGGTCGGGCCGCAGTTCCCGGACCGTAACCCAACCGGCGGCACCGCCGTCAGTGCCGCGACGGTGGAGTTCCGCCAGCGGATCATTGGCAACTACGGCGCGGTGGCCTTCGTCGATGCAGGGCAGGTGAGCGCCAATGGCGTGCCGTTCAGCAATACGTGGCGCATCGGGGCCGGGGTGGGATTCCGCTACTACACCTCGATCGGCCCGATCCGGCTGGACGTGGCGGTGCCGGTGGACCGCCAGCCCGGGGGCGATGCGTTCGAATTGTACATCGGGATCGGGCAAGCATTCTAACTGTCAATGCGAGGAGCGTGGCGACGGAGCAATCTCCCGGGCGGAGCAATCTCGCGGTGAGTACGCACGCCGCATGTGATTGCGTCACTGACCTAGATTGCATCACTGCCCCAGCAAGCAACATCCCGCGTTTTCGTCATGGCCGGGTTTGACCCGACCATCTTTCCCAGCAGCCCCGGCAGCTCGGGCGCAGCTGACACACATGCGTCCCGATCGAACGTGCGTAGATCACCGGGCCGATAGGCGCCACTGCCGGCCCCGACGAAAAGCGCATCGTCGCCGCTGCATTCGAGGCGGGTCGGCCGCGGCCGACGGTCAACGTGCGACGACGCTGCCGCTCCTGTGCAACAGCAAGTGAGGCGTGAGAAACGCAGCTTGACCCCGTACCGCGGGCGTTCACTGTGAAGACAAGCCATCGGGAGGAAATAAAGCAATGTCAAATCAGCTGACCCGCCGCGGCATGCTCGCCGGTGCGGCGACTCTGGCGCCGGCGCTGGCCTTGGCGCAGGGGAGCCAGCCGAAGCTCCCCACCTCGCCCAGCGTGGTAACAGAACCGCCGCGGCAATGGGGCCACCACGCGCCGCCGGAGATCTATCCGGACCCCGACATCGTAGTGATCGATCCCAGCTTCAAGCAGTATCTGGTCGGTTTGGCTGCCATCCACCGGAAGTGGACCGGCTTTCAATGGGCTGAGGGCCCCGCCTGGTCCGGCGAGGGCCAGTACGTCGTGTTCAGCGACGTGAAGGGCAACACGCAGTACCGCTACATCTGGGAAACCGGCCGCGTCACGCCGTTCCGCAGACCGTCCTGGAACAGTAATGGAAATACGTTCGACTTTCAGGGTCGGCAGATCTCCTGCCAGGACTTCTTCCGTCGCGTGGTGCGGTGGGAACCCAGCGGCGCGATGACGATCATCGCCGACTCGTTCGAGGGCAAGTCGCTCAACTCACCCAACGATCTGGTGCCGCATCCGGACGGCAGCATCTGGTTCACGGATCCACCTTATGGCGATCAGCTCACGGAAGGGCATCCGGACGTGGCGGGTGGCAGCGGCAATCCGCGCGGAACCGATGACCCGACCTTGGGCAACAGCGGCGTGGGATTGGTGGGCGGCACGAAGCGGGAGCTGCCGGAGAACACCTATCGCTGGGACCCCAGCGGACGGCTGGAGGTGGTCGTGCCGGGCAGCCAGGTGCCGGATCCAAACGGCATCTGCTTCTCGCCGGACTACAAGACGCTTTACCTGATCAGCACCGGCCCCGGACCGGGCGATAACGGACAGGGCGGCAAGGGCGTGATCTATGCTTTCGACGTGCAGGGCACCAAGCTCGCCAACATGCGGATGTTCACCGATTGCATGGTCGATGGCGTGCATTGCGGCCCCGACGGGATGCGCGCCGATCGTGCCGGCAACATGTGGGTCGGTTCCAACGCGCCGCTCGGCTATTGCGGCGTGACGGTGTGGAACCCGGCGGGCAAACTGATCGGGCGCATCCGGCTGCCGGAGGTCTGCGCCAATCTCTGCTTCGCCGGTCCCAAGCGCGACTTCCTGTTCATGGCCGCGAGCCAATCGATTTATATGCTGATGGTCAACGTGCAGGGGGCAGCGCCCGGGTGAGGTTCGGGTCGGCGGGCAACCTTGAAATGCAAGGCGCACAAGCGCAGCGGCAATCTGCCCGACCGCACCGGCAGATTGCGCTGCGCTTATCCGCCTACGGGTTCGTCACCTTCATACCAGCACCAGATCGTCCCGATGGACTATCTCGTCGCGGCCGCGCCAGCCGAGGATCGCTTCTATTTCGTCCGAGCGGTGGCCGATGATGCGCTGGGCGTCGGCGCTCGCATAGGCCGAGAGGCCGCGAGCAAGCGGCGCGCCGTCAGGCCCGGCGATCACCACCGGGTCGCCGCGCTGGAAGCTGCCCTCCACCGCACGGACTCCCGCCGGCAACAGCGACCGCCCCGCCCGCAGTGCGCGCACCGCGCCGGCATCCACGACCAGCGTTCCCAGCGGCCCCAGCGCCCCGGCGATCCAGCTCTTGCGGGCGGTACGGCCTTCGGGGGCGGGCAGAAAGCAGGTGCAGCGGGCGCCCTGCGCCAGCGCGGTCAGTGGGCGATCGGTGTAGCCGCGCGCGATCACCATGGCACAGCCCGCCTGGGTGGCGATGCGCGCCGCCGCCAGCTTGGTGCGCATGCCGCCCGACGAGTAGCCCGGGGGCGGTTCGCCGCCCATGGCCTCGATTTCCGGGCTGATGGTTTCGACCACCGGAATATGCGTTGCCGCCGGATCGCGGCTGGGATCCGCAGTGTAGAGGCCATCGATGTCCGAAAGCAGGATGAGGACGTCGGCCTGAAGCATCTCGGCGACGCGGGCGGCGAGGCGGTCGTTGTCGCCGAAGCGGATTTCGGCGGTAGCAACGGTGTCGTTCTCGTTGATCACCGGGATGCAGTCGAGCTGCAGCAGCGTGTTCAGCGTGGCGCGGGCATTGAGGTAGCGGCGGCGGTCCTCGGTGTCGTCCAGCGTCAGCAGGAGCTGGGCCGCGGTCAGGGTCTCGGCCGAGAGTGCCTCCGACCAGGCTTGGGCGAGGCGGATCTGGCCGACCGCCGCAGCGGCCTGTAGCTCCTCCAGGCGCAAGCGCTTCTGGGTGAGGCGCAGCGTCCGGCGGGCGAGCGCGATGGCGCCGGAGGAGACCACGATCACGTCGCTGCCCCGGCGGTGCAGGCCGGCGATGTCCGCGGCGATGCCGGCGAGCCAGGCGGCGCGAGGGGCGGCCTCGTCGGGGTCCACCACCAGGGCGCTGCCGATCTTCACCACCAGGCGGCGGGCGGTGGCGAGGGAGGGGATGGGGGAGACGGGGGTCATGGGCCGGGAGTGGGGGGACAGGAAGGTGCAAACGGAACACCCCCTCCCCTTGAGGGAGGGGGTTGGGGAGGGGTGCGAGTGCCTGACAACTGCGGCACTCGCACCCCTCCCCCCAGCGCGCTCCCTCAAGGGGAGGGGGCGCTTCCTTTCCATTTCCCCAGCCGCTCGCGCCACTCCTGCCCCACTCACGCCGCCTGCTCCTGGTGCGACTGCTGCACCATCGTCTGCAACGTCCGTAGTATCTCTGGCACGCCCTGCCCGGTGACCCCGGACAGCAGCATCACTCGGGCGCCCGACGCCTTGCGCAGCGCGGCCAGGCGGGCGGACGCCTCTCGCGGCGTCATCGCGTCCGCCTTGTTCAGGCCGATCAGCTCCGGCTTCTGGGCCAGGCCGGCACCATAGGACTTCAGCTCCTGCCGCACCGTCCGCCACGCCCGCACCACATCGCCGGCGGCGCCATCCACCAGGTGCAGCAGCACCGCGCACCGTTCCACGTGCCCGAGGAAGCGGTCGCCCAGCCCGGCACCCTCATGCGCGCCCTCGATCAGGCCGGGGATGTCGGCGATCACGAACTCCTCCACCGCGCTCAGCCGCACGACGCCGAGCTGGGGATGCAGCGTGGTGAACGGATAGTCGGCGATCTTCGGCCGCGCCGCCGAGACACGCGCCAGGAAGGTGGATTTTCCCGCGTTGGGCAGCCCCACCAGACCGACATCCGCGATCAGCTTCAGACGCAGCCAGACCCAGCGCTCCTCGCCGGGCCAGCCCTTGGTCGCCTTGCGCGGCGCCCGGTTGGTCGATGATTTGAAATGCGCGTTCCCGAACCCGCCGTCGCCGCCGCGCAGCAGCGCAACGCGCTGGCTGCGCGTGGCCATGTCCATCAGCAGAGTCTCGCGGTCCTCGGCCAGGATTTCGGTGCCGACCGGGACCTTGATCACCAGGTCCGGCGCGCCGGCGCCCGTGCGGTCGCTGCCGGCGCCGTTGCCGCCCTTCCTGGCGCGGAAATGCTGGGTGTAGCGGAAGTCGATCAGCGTGTTCAGGTCGTCCGCCGCCTGGAACACGATGTCGCCGCCCTTGCCGCCGTCACCACCGTCGGGGCCGCCGAACTCCATGAACTTCTCGCGCCGGAACGCCACAACGCCGTCTCCGCCATCGCCCGAGCGCAAATAGACCTTGGCCTGGTCGAGAAACTTCATGGCTGCCCCAAACACATGTCATCAGACACATGTCATTGCGAGATACAAACATATGTCATCGCGAGGAGCGAAGCGGTCCTCGGGCTTGACCCGAGGTAGCGATCTCCCGCCCGGGGGAGCACGAGCGGCTCGTCAGGCAGGGGGTTGCTTCGTCGTCGCTGCGCTCCTTGCAATGACAGGGTCGAAAAAACACGACGGGGGCCGGCTGTGCTGCCGGCCCCCGTTGCTTAGCCAGTGGTCCGGACGCGCTTATTCGGCGGCGGCGGCGGCGGCGGGCGGTCGGACCGAGATGTGCACGCGGTCGTTCGAGCGGCGCCTGAACTCGACCTTCCCGTCGATCAGCGCGAAGATCGTGTGGTCGCGGCCCAGCCCAACGTTCTCGCCGGGGTGCCACTTGGTGCCGCGCTGGCGCACCAGGATGTTGCCGGCGAGCACGGCCTCGCCGCCGTATTTCTTGATGCCGAGGCGGCGGCCCTCGGTGTCGCGCCCGTTGCGGGACGAGCCGCCCGCCTTCTTGTGTGCCATGGTCCGTTACTCCTGCGGCGCCGCGCCATGGTCCGGCAGCGGCGCAACGTCTTCGGGCTTCTCGCCGGAGACGACGGCGAGGGATTCGGTCGCGTCCGTCACCGCCGGGTCGGCGTCGGTGTGGGTTTCCAACGCAGCGCCAGGATGCAGTTCGGCCGTGCTGCCGGAGGCAGCTTCGGCGCCCTCCATGCCCGGATCGACGCCAGAGACGACGCCGAGCGATTCCTCGGCTTCGAAGGCGGCGGGGCCCGGGGGGAGCTCGGCGGGTGGTGCCTCCGCGTGGACCTCGGGGGCCGGCTGCACGGCGGGTTCGGCGACCGGTTCCGCGGCGGGCTCGACCACCGGCTCGAGGGCGACTGGCTCGAGGGCGACCGGCTCGAGGGCGACCGGCTCCGAGCTGACCGATTCCACGGCGACCGGGTCGGCGACGGCCGCGCCGTCCTTGGCGAAGCCGGCCACCCGCAGCACCGTCACATGCTGCCGGTGCCCGTTCTTCCGCCGACTGTTCTGCCGGCGGCGCTTCTTGAAGATGATGACCTTGTCCAGCCGGTCCTGCGCGATGACGGTCGCGGTGACCTCGGCGCCGGCCACCGTGGGGGCGCCGAGCGTCAGGCCCTCGCCGGTGCCCAAGGCCAGGACGTCCGTGAAGGTCACGGTGGTGCCCGGCTCGGCTTCCAGCTTTTCCACTTTCAGCACCGCGTTGGGGGTAACGCGGTACTGCTTCCCGCCGGTGCGGATCACAGCGAACATCGGATCGGACTTTCCCAAGACAACACGGGCCGCGGGGAAGGCCCGGCGGCCGGAGAGCGCGGGTTATAGCGGGGGGCGCGGGGGAGTCAACGCGGGGATCGGGCAAGATGGGATGGGCGGCTGGACAGTCTCATCTCCGTCTCGCTTCGCCAAAAGGCGGGCAGCCTCGCTCTGGCTCAGTCGCTCGCGCGCGATATGGTGTTTGAGCGCCATCATCAGCGCCGACCTTAGCTTCATGTTTTCTGCCTGTGCTGGTGTATCCTCGATCGCGTCCCACACACTGGCGAGGCGCGGTTTGGTCATCGATTTATCTGCTTCACCAGGTCGCGATAACGTCCGGTCGCAATATCCAGGTCAGCTTTGCTGGTCTTCTGCGTCTTCTTGTAACTGCCCAGGTAGGCCGACGTGAAGCGGTCTGTGGTCGATCTTGGCCGAATGAGCGTCGTTTTCGGCCGAAAATTCGCCCACAGCCCGCATCATGTGGGGCTACCTGGGCACGCTGACGTGGTACCTGGGCAGTTACGTCTTCTTTTGAAAGCGGTGTGGCACATAACTGCCAGGCGAGGCGCAGCGGGGCGAGGAACAGCGGGGCGACGCGCGCGATCTGCTCGCAGAGGGCTCGGATCGTTGCCTTCGGGTTGCCTGGTTGGGTTCACGCCGTGCGCGGCATAAGCCGTGCGACGACGATCTCCGCCTCCCGGCTGCGCAGCCGCGCCAGGTCGTAGTTGGCCTGCATGCGCAGCCACATATCGGCTGAGCCGCCAAATGCCTTTTCCAGCCGCAGCGCCATCTCCGGTGTCACTTTGCTCCTGCCGTTGATGAGGTTGTATAGCTGCTGCCGCGTCACGCCGAGCCCGGCAGCCCCTTCCGCGACGGTCAGTCCAAGATCGGCGATATTATCCCGGATCAGCAGCCCGGGGTGAGGCGGGTTCTTCATCGGCATGCTCGGCACCCTTTCGTTCAATGGTAATCCACCAGATCGATATCCGTCGCTTTCCCCTGGCCGAACTTGAAAATGACGCGCCAATTGGCCCGCACCGTCACGGCCCAATAGCCTTTCAGGTCGCCCCTCAGCGCGTGCAGCCGGAAGGTGTGAATGTCCAGGTCCTCGACGTGCTCTGCCGCGTCCAGTGCGGCCAGAATCATCCGCAGGCGGTCCGCATATTCGGGAGGGACCCGGCTGCGGTCGTCATCCTCGAACAGTCGCTTCAGGCCGCGATGGCGAAAGCCCTCGATCATTGTAAGCCGTGTAAAATGTCAATTTACAGTTGTCAAGCTCCTGCTGCGGCTGGAGGACGGGGGCAGCACGGCAGCCGCCCGCCTAACGCGTCCGCTGGCGTCTCTTCGCCTGCCAGGCGAGGCGCAGCGGGGCGACGAGCGCGATCTGCTCATAGAGCGCGCGGATCGTTGCCTCCGCCCAGAGGTTCGGTGCCGCAACAAGCTATGGCGTGGCTTTCAAATCGGCAAGACCTGTCGCGCCGGATGCGGCACGGCGCCCATTGTCATCCGGACATGCGGCCTCGTGGCGGTTGCGTCTCGTTGTCGCCCGCCAACGTAGCGGAAATGAGAAACTCGCGGTTCCCTTCCGGCCCGGTGATCGGGCTTTCCGTCACCCCCAGCACCGTCCAGCCCGGCCGCGCCGCCCACCATGCGCACACCCTCTCGCACACCGCCTGATGCACGGCCGGATCGCGCACCACGCCCTTACGCCCTACTGCTTCAGGCCCGGCTTCGAATTGCGGTTTGATCAGCGCCACCGCCCAGGCGCCGGGAACGCACAATGCCAGTGGAGCGGGCAACAGCGTGACGAGGCCGATGAAACTTGCGTCGCACACCAGCGCCTCGATCGGGTCGCCGATCTGCGCCGCGGTGAGATGCCGGGCATTGGTCTTCTCATGCACCACAACGCGAGGATCGGACCGCAGCTTCCATGCCAGTTGCCCATGCCCGACATCCACCGCGTGCACCTTCGCAGCGCCGTGTGCGAGCAGCACGTCGGTGAAGCCGCCGGTCGAGGCACCGACATCCAGGCACACCCGCCCCGCCGGCGACAACGCGAAATGCCGCGACGCATGCTCCAATTTGAGCCCGCCGCGCGATACCCACGGATGGTCTTGCCCGCGCACCTCCAGCGGCGAGTCATCGGCCAGGCTGACGCCCGGTTTGTCGACGCGGCGCTCGCCCGCGAACACCTTGCCCGCCATGATCAGCGCCTGCGCGCGCGCCCGCGATTCCGCCAGGCCGCGATCGACCAGCAACTGGTCGGCCCGATGCTTCATGCCGAACAGTTGTTTTGGACACACAACATACCGGGACGGCCGACCCGCCTTGAATGACCAGGCGTACGCGGCGACGGAAGTCCCCCCTGCCCGTGTGGGTCGGGGATAGGGGGAGGGGTCGAACAGAAGGCATATTTCAACCCCTCCCCCAATCCCCTCCCACAAGGGGAGGGGGAAGCTTCTTCTCGGATCGCCGATTTATTCAAGGTGGGTCGGCCGCCCCGGTTGCTGGTCGCATCGCACCAACACCTCAAGCCGCGGTCTTGATCGGCCGAGGCCAGCGCATGGCCACCTGGGGCAGCACCTCCTCGATCAGCCGCCGCGTCTGCGCCAGCATGTCGTCATCGCCCTGCGCCGCTGGCCTTAGAATGAACTTCGACGCCCCCGCCGCGACGTACTCGGCAATCCGCGTTATGATCGTCGTTGCGTCGCCCACCGCGAACGCCTCGCGCGCGTCGCGGCCGGTGCGGGCGCGATAGGCCTCCGCCACGCGGCCCATGCCAGGATCGTCCCAACCGCCGAACCGAAACGCACACGCGGCGCCGTAATGATCGTCGTCGATCTGCCGCCCGGCCTCCACCACCGCGGCGCGGATGGCGGCGATCACGCGTCCCACTTCCTCGGGAGGTTCCGAACCCGCCTGCCACCCGGTGCCCAACCGCGCCGTCCGGCGCACCGCCGCGTCCGACGAACCGCCGATCCACATCGGCAGGTCCGGCTGCGCCGGCAGCGGGGCGATCTGCGCGCCGGTCAGCCGAAAGTGCTTGCCTTCGTAATCGAGTTTTTCCCCCGCCCACAGCCGCCCGATGATCTCCAACGCTTCATCGGTCTTGCGTCCGCGCGTCGAGGCATCGAGATGCATCGCCTGCCATTCCGGCCCGCGCGGGCTGCCGATGCCGAAGCCGGGCAGCAGCCGTCCGCCCGACAGCATGTCGATCGTGGCGCATTGCTTCGCCAGCAGCACCGGCTCGCGCATTGCCACCGACACGACGTTGACGCCGAACTTCAACCGCCGCGTGCGGCCGGCCATCGCCGCCAGTGCGCTCATGCACTCCAGGATCGGCACGCGGCTGATCAGCCGGTCGGTCTGCCACAGGGAATCGATACCGCCCGCCTCGCACAGATCGACCCAGCGCCAGAAGCCGCCGGCGGAGTCGAACGGGAACTCCATGATCCCCAGCCCCATGGCGATGCTGCGTTGCATGCGCGGACCCTCCTGATGAAACAGATGTCATGGTTCACCGCCGCGCAAAGCGGCGCAAGGGAGCGGTAAGTTGCTGGACGGGTCGCAATGCACCCTGTAGGACACCCCGCGCCCCGGAGACACCGGTGCGGGAGGGAGACGACCAAATGGCCGCCAATGTGACCAGACGCACGTTCCTGGCCGGCACCGCCGGTGCCGCGGTGCTGCCGATGCCCGCCATCGCGCAGATCAAGCCGATCAGGATCGGCCTGCTGACGGTGAAGACCGGTCCCCTCGCGCAGGGCGGCCTGCAAATGGAGCAGGGCGCCGCCTTGTTCTTCAAGGACCACAACAACAAGATGGCTGGGCGGCCGATGGAGCTGGTCACCGCCGACACCGGCGGCAATCCCGCCGGCACCAAGACCAAGGCGCAGGAACTGATCGAGCGCGATGAGGTGGACATGATCTTCGGCCCGCTCGCGGCGTTCGAGCTGCTGGCGATCTCCGATTACGTGGCCGCGCACAAGACCCCGATCCTCAGCCTCGCCGCCGCCGAGGACATGACGCAGCGCAAGCCCAACCCGTATTTCGTGCGCGCATCGGGCACGTCGGCGCAGAACATGCATCCGCTCGCCGACTACGCCCGCAAGGAGCTGAAATACAACACCGCCATCACCATCGCCGAGGACTTCGCCTTCGGCTACGAGCAGATGGGCGGGTTTCAGCGGGTGTTCGATGATGAAGGCGGCCGGGTGGTGAAGAAACTGTGGCCGCCGATCGTCACGCCGGACTACACGCCGTACCTGGCGCAGCTCACCGGCGTGGATGTCATCGTGCAGGGCTTTGCCGGTTCCAATCCGCTGCGCTTCATGAAGCAGTATCACGATGCGGGGCTGAAGCTGCCGGTGCTGGGCGGCGGCCCGGCCGGCGACGACGCGCTGATGAAGAGCTACGGCGACGAGGCGCTGGGCATGATCAGCTCGTCCAATTATACGTCCGACCTCGATTCACCCAGCAACAAGGCGTTCGTTGCCGGCATGGTGAAGCAAACCGGCTTCATCCCCGGCCTGTACGCCGCCGGCATGTACATCAACGGTTTGGTGGCGGAAGCGGCGGTGAAGGCGCTGGACGGCAAGACCGACGACAAGGCGGCGCTGATCAAGGCGATGCGCGCGGTGTCGCTGGGGGATTCGCCACGCGGGCCGTTCCACTTCGATCATTTCGGCAACGTGGTCGGCAACGTCTATATCCGCCGCGTGGTGAAGGACAACGGCAAGCTCGCGCAGCATACCATAAAGACCTACAACAACGTCAGCCAGTTCTGGACCTTCGACGAGACGTGGTTCCTGGCGCAACCAGTCTATTCGCGCAACTATCCGCCGCTGAAGGCGTGAGCGAACTCCTGTCATTGCGAGGAGCGAAGCGACAAAGCAATCTCCTGGACGGCGCGCTGGACCGTTCGTGCGCGCCTTGCCGGAGATTGCTTCGTCGCTTCGCTCCTAACAAGAAAGCAGTGGAAGGTTTGCTCCGATCTCCGCCGGGCAAAGAAGATTCTTTCATCCAGGGCGGGTCAGCCGGCCGGCCGGTGGCAACTCGCAATGACAGGGGGCACCCTGCGTTTCCAGTCCGGCTGATAATTCCGTAGTGCCATGTGGACCATCCTCGCCATCAACAGCGTCACGCTCGGCGGCCTGCTGTTTCTGCTTTCCGCCGGGTTCTCGCTGATCTTCGGCCTGATGCGCATTCCCAACCTGACGCACGGCTCGATGTTCATGCTCGGCGCCTATTTCGGCGTGACCCTGCTGTCCTGGGGCGCCGGCTTCTGGGTCGCCGCGCTCGGTGCCGGCCTCGGCGTCGCCCTGTTCGGTGCCATCGTCGAGCGCTTCCTGCTCCGCCGCCTGGTCGGTGCCGAGCTGGCGCAGGTGCTGGTCACCCTCGGCCTTTCCTTCATGGTGGCCGACACCTGCCTGATGGTCTGGGGCGGCGACCCGATCTCGGTGAATACTCCCGCCATCGGCGTCGGCGAGACGCATCTGCTGTCTGTCGCCTTTCCCACCTATCGCCTCATCATCATCCTGATCGCCGTTGCCATCGCCGCGGCGCTGTGGGGCTTGCTCGACAAGACGCGGCTTGGCGCAATGATCCGCGCCGCGGTCGATGACCCCGCCATGGCGCGAGTCTGCGGCATCCGCGTCTCCCACCTGTTCACGATCGTGTTCGCGCTTGGCGCCGGCCTGGCGGGCTTCGCCGGCGTGATCGGAGGTCCGATCCTGTCGGTGTATCCCGGGCTGGACCAGGACATGCTGCCGCTCGCCCTGGTGGTGGTGATCCTGGGCGGGACCGGCAGCCTGCTGGGCTCGCTCGTCGGCAGCTTCGTTGTGGGCTTCCTCTATAATTTCGGCCAGGTACTGTTCCCCGAACTGGCCTATGTCATTCTGTTCTTGCCCATGCTGATCGTGCTGGTCGTCCGCCCGCGCGGCTTGTTCGGACGCGTGACGCTGTGACGCGTCGCTCGCCATGGCCGGCCCTCTCGCCACGGCCGGGCTTGGGTAGTGCGGCGGCGACGGTGTTTTCTAACGTTCCGGTGCTGCATCATGACGCCAATGCGTCCGGCCAAGACCCTTGGCGGCCCGCATGACCCGCATCCTCGCTCTGCTGCTTGCGTTCGCCGCGCTGGTGTCGCTGCCGTTCTGGCTCGGCAATGCGTACTACATCAACATCGCCACGCAGGTGCTGATCTACGCCATCCTGGCGATGGGACTGAACGTGCTGGTGGGCTACGCTGGGATGGTCACGCTCGGCCATGCGGCATTGTTCGGCGTCGCCTGCTATGCCGCCGCGACGCTGATCAATGCCGGCGACGGCAGCGTCGTCGTGACGATCGGTGCACTGGCCGCCACGGTCACCGTCACTGCGGTTTTCGCCGTGCTGGCACTCCGAGGCACCGGCCTCGGCTTCGTCATGATCACCGTGGCGCTGGGGCAGATCGTCTGGGGCATCGCCTACCGCTGGATCAGCCTGACCAACGGTGACAACGGCGTTTCCATCAACAGCCGTCCGCATCCCTTCGGCCTGTCGCTCGACAGCGCCCCCGCTTTCTATTGGGCGACGCTCGTGGTGTTCCTGATCGCGCTCGGCTGCATCACGGTGTTCGTCGCCTCGCCATTCGGCGCCGCGGTGCGTGGCACGCGCGATCAGCCGCGGCGCATGACCGCGCTCGGCTACAACGTCTGGCTGACGCGCTTCCTCGCGTTCCTGCTGTCGGGTTTCTGGAGCGGTGTCGCCGGCTTGCTCTACCTTTACTACAACCAGTTCGTCAGCCCGGAGACCGTGGCGTTGAGTTCCTCCGCCGAGGCGCTGCTAATGGTCATCGCCGGCGGCACCGCCACCTTGTTCGGCCCGATCTTCGGCGCCGCGCTGGTAGTGATCATCAAGGACGTCGCCAGCGCCTACATCACCCGCTGGAACTTCATGCTCGGCGCGATCTTCGTTCTGATCGTGGTGTTCATGCCGGAGGGCTTCGTCCCCGGTTCGGTGCGGCTGTGGCGCTGGGCGACCGCGGCGCGCCGCCCGCGAGTCCCGCCATCCGTGCTGACCGAGGAACGCGCCCCGTGAACGGCCTGCCCGTGAACGCTCTGCCTGTGAACGCTCTGCCTGTGAACGCTCTGCCTGTGAACGCTCTCCCTGTGAACGCCCTGCCCGTGAACGCCCTGGAGGTGCGCGGTCTCAACAAGTCGTTCGGCGGCCTGCGCGTAACCGCCGGCGTGGAACTGCTGGTCGGCACGGGAGAACGCCGCCTGATCATCGGTCCCAACGGTGCCGGCAAGACTACCCTGTTCAACCTGATCACCGGCGAGATCCGTCCGGACGCCGGCAGCATTGCATTGTTTGGCGAGAACATCACCCGGCTGGCGGCACGGCGGCGCGCGCATCTGGGACTGGCGCGCACCTATCAGATCATCACGCTGTTTCCCAAGGAAACGCTGCTGCGCAACGTGACGCTGGCATTGCTCGGGCTGTCGCCGCTGCGCTGGAACCCGGTCGTGCGGCTGCACCGCCAGACCGAACTGACGGACCGCGCCCGCGCGGCACTGGAACGCGTCGGCTTGCAGCATCTCGCAACGCGGCCCGTGGCCCAGACGTCGTACGGCGAGCGCCGCCGCATCGAGATCGCCATGGCGCTTGTGCAGGCGCCGAAGGTGTTGTTGCTGGACGAGCCCTTCGCCGGTTTGTCGGTGGAGGAACGCCGCGACGTGGCAGCACTGATCGCCACCATCCCGCGCGACGTGACGATCGTGATGATCGAGCATGACATGGACGTGGCGCTCGAATTCGCCGAGTACATCACCGTCCTGCATTTCGGCGAGGTCGTGGTGGAAGGCACCCGCGCCGAAGTGGTGGAACACCCGCGTACCAGGGAGATCTACCTTGGCGCCGCCTGACGCCCTGACGTTGCATGAGATCGACGCCTATTACGGCGACAGCCACGTGCTGCACCGCGTCTCGTTGCGTCTGGGCGAGGGCCGGCTGCTCGGCTTGCTGGGCCGCAACGGCGCCGGCAAGTCCACCAGCATGGGCGTGGCGGTCGGGTTGGTGCCACCTCGGCGCGGCTTGGTGTCGGTGTATGGCGTGTCGGTGGGGGGACGCTCGCCTGAAGCGATCGCCGCGCAAGGCGTCGCGCTGGTGCCCCAGGGGCGGCGCGTGTTCCGCAGCCTGACGGTGCGCGAGAACCTGGCGGTGGCGGCACGCCGGCCGCGTTCCGGTGGCCCGGAGCCTTGGACTTTCGAACGAGTCTACGCGACATTCCCACGGCTGGCGGAGCGGCGCGAGCAATATGCGGGCTACCTGTCGGGCGGCGAGCAGCAGATGCTGGCGATCGGGCGGGCGCTGATGTCGAACCCTCGGGTGCTGCTGATGGACGAGCCGTCGGAAGGTCTGGCGCCGCAGATCGTGGCCGAGGTGATGGCAACGATCCGTCGGTTGAAGCAGCACGGGCTGTCGATCGTGCTGGTGGAGCAGAATGCCAAGCTGGTATTCGACGTGGCGGACGATATTGTGATTTTGAACACTGGCCGGGTGGTGGTGGACGCGACTGCCGAGGCGTTGCAGCGGGACAGCGTGGATCTGCACCAGCATTTGGGGGTGTTCTGACTTTTTCGTCCTGGTCACGCTCGGTTCGCGCCGATCGTCAGACGTGGCCGTGACTTATCGCCACCATCACAATGGCCATGGCGATCAGGTTGTTCAAAATGTGCAGCGCCAGCGAAGCGCGAACGCTGTCGCAGTAGTGGCGGGCGAGACTGAATATGATTGCCGCCGGAATCAAGAACAGGGGACGTGATAGTCCGTCGAGCATGTGAAGCAGCAGCCACGGGACGGCGGTAGCCACCATCACCGGGAACGGGCGCCAATGCCGCCGCAGAGCAGTCCATAGCCAACCTCGGAAGAAGAACTCCTCCCAGACAGGGCTAAGCAGGACGATGCACGCCAACAGCGCGCCTTGCACAACGGGGGCGGCGTTCACGGCACCTCTGGCCAAGGTGACGATCCCGGCATGCGTGGGCGTCACCCAATGCAGCAGCAGCACGATCCAACCCGAAATGACGATCACGCCTGCCAAGGCCAGGATGGCGAGCATGCGTGGGCGCCTGATCGGCCCGGCACCAAGCCCCGCGACCACATCGCCGCCGCCGACGATTTCGGCACGGCCCCAGGCTGCCAGCAGCATCATCACGTCCGTCACGGCGATGCTGAGGAGTGCAAAGTCAATCGGTGGGACCCTCCAGGTTCTGGTCGGGTTGTTCAGTATTGCTCCGTTGTGGATGTCGATCACGAACCCCCCGACGAAGGCTGCGGCGACCCCCGCGGCAAATGCGCCAAGCACCAAGACCAGAGCGACAAACAGCGATCTGGCGGGAGATTCACTTGCGCCGCCCCGCATTTCCGACGCCGCCGGATAAGGCATCTGAGGAGTGACGTCGTGCATCAAAGATCCATCAACAGCGGTTGAGGGTGTGACGTGGCGGTGCGCGGCAAACTCGGCCACCGCTTATCAGCCCGCGACCCGTGGTCGTTCGAATGCCTGGAGCATCAGGAGGCAGCCCGACAGGCTGCCGGCGACGTCCAGGAAATTACTGGCGCCGAAGGTGTGTGCGAGCAGGCTGACCATTCGCAGCAGGATCGTCGGTGCCACGGGCAGGCTGGCGAAAATGTAGCCGGTATTTTTCCGGCTTTCAGACGGTACAATCCTCCCTGTGTGCGTCAGGGTCCAGGCGATTGTGCCACGCGCGATGGCCCAAAGGTCGCGTAACGAAGGATCTTGCATGGTGTGCCGCCCGATCAAAGTCATGAGCAGGAAGCCAACCGCGAAGGCGACGGCGGCCAGCGGGCGGCGATGATCCATCGGGCGATTTTCAGTGCATGCATGCGAACCGCTTTTCCTGCCAGCAGGTGCACCTGCTTGGAACGCCGGCCATTTTATCTCGAATAGCTTACGAAATCGTATGCGCCGGATATATCCGTGGCGGGCCGCGATCGTGCCGGGCCATCCGCGCGTTCGCCGATGCGTCCCGCCCGATATCGTCGCGACGCGCTGGAACAGCAACAGACGGGGCGGATGTTCCGGCTGGAGTTGCGGTATGTCGGACCCAGGCGGGATGGACCTGCGGTGGAGTGACACCAATTGCCCCCGGCGTTGACAGAAACCAGCTCCGCCGGCGTTGACAGAAACCGGCTCCGCCGGCGTTGACAGAAACCGGCTCCGCCGGCGTTGACAGAAACCGGCTCCGCCGGCGTTGACAGATGCCACGCGATCGGGTGTCGGATTGTTCCACTGACAGCAGACGGGACGTGCCAGTGGTGGAGCCCCAGCAGGCGCGGGACGGGTACCGCGATACCGACCCCGGTGTGGTGGTCCTGACGCTTCGATGCCGTCGGCGGGGCTGGCAACACCCGGCAAAGGCGGAGCCCTAGCCCATGCGCCGCCTCCTCCTGCACCGAGCCGGCGACCTGCTGTTCGTCTCCTTCGGTGTTTCCGTCCTGTCGTTCCTGATGATCCGCCTGATTCCGGGCGACGCCGTCCAGCTCATGCTCGGTGCCAATGCCGAGGTGACGCAGCGCCAGATCGACGCGCTGCGCCACCAGCTCGGCCTGGACCAGCCGTTTCTGCAGCAATACGTCGTCTGGATCGGCCGGGTGCTGCACGGTGACTTCGGCACCAGCCTGACCACCGGCCGCCCCGTGCTGTCGGAGATCGCCGCCGCCGCCGGCGTCACCGCCGAACTGACTATCCTGGGCCTCATCGCCGCGGTGCTGCTGGCGGTCCCGCTGGGCTGCGCCATGGCCGCCCTACGGTCGCCCGCGGCCAGCCTGGCCATGCGGCTGCTCTCCATCACCGGCATCACGGTACCGTCCTTCTGGCTCGGCATCATGCTGCTTTACGGGGTCTCGGAGCTGGCACCCGACTGGGCCACCGTTGGCTGGCGACCATTGACGGAGGATCCCGCCGACAACCTGCGCCGCGTGCTGCTGCCGGCGGTGTCGATCGCGCTGCCGGTGGTGGCGTCGCTGGCGCGCTTCCTGCGCGCAACCCTCAGCGACGCGCTGCACCAGGACTATGTGCGCACCGCCCGCGCCAAGGGACTGCGCGAACGGGTCGTGCTGCTGCGCCATGCACTGCGCAACGCGCTCATCCCATTCGTCACCCAGGCCGGCATCATGGCAGGCTACCTGTTCGCCGGCTCCGTGGTGGTGGAGCAAGTATTTGCATTGCCCGGCCTGGGCAGGCTGATGGTCGGCGCCATCGCCGACCGGGATTACGCACTGGTGCAGGCCGCCATCCTGCTCGCCACCCTGGTATTCGTCTGCGTCAACACCGTGGTGGACCTGCTGTATGCGGTGATCGATCCCAGGGTGCGCGCGACATGACCGGCGGCACCTTTTGCTGTCGCGGCAGGGGAAGTCGTGGCAGAGGAAGTCGCGGCAGAGGAAACTGGCGGCGCAACTGTCATTGCAACCGTCCCTGCCATGCTCGTTGCAACTGTCATTGCGAGCGCAGCGAAGCAATCTCCCGGAGGGTTCGCACGTCACTCGTGGGAGATTGCTTCGCTGCGCTCGCAATGACAGTGGCGGGCGAGGGGCGCATGGCCGGCGACGCCAGCCTCGCTGCACGTCAGCCTCGCTGCGCTAAAATGACACGAGGCGCGCATACCTGGGCGAGCGCCGCATGACCCGGGACATCCCCCTGGTGCTGCGGCTGGGCGCGGCACTGGTGGTGTTGCTGGCGTTGGCGGCGGCATTGGCGCCGTGGCTCTCGCCGTTCGCTCCCAACGCGCAGGACATCCTGGCGCGGCTGGGCGCACCGGACGCCGCGCACTGGCTCGGCACCGACAATTTCGGCCGCGATGTGCTGGCGCGCATTCTGTTCGGCCTGCGCACGCTGTTCGCGGTGTCGGCGACGTCCGTGCTGGGGGCGCTGGCGGTGGGTGGCTCGCTGGGTTTGATCGCGGCGTGGTGCGGCGGCGTGGTGGACCGGGTGGTGATGCGCCTCGCCGACATCCTGTTCGCCTTCCCGATCATCCTGCTGGCGATCGGGATCATCGCCCTGTTGGGCCCGGGCGCTACCAGCGCGGCGGCGGCGATCGGCGTGGCCTACGTGCCGATCTTCGCCCGCACCCTGCGCGGTCCCGCCCTGCAACTGCGTGTCAGCGAGTTCGTCGAAGCCGCCCGCGCCATCGGCGCCGGCACGCCGCGCATCCTGCTGCGGCATCTGCTGCCCAACCTCGCCTCGGTGGTGTTCGTGCAGGCCAGCCTGTCGCTGTCCACTGCAATACTGGTGGAGGCGTCGTTGTCGTTCCTCGGCCTGGGCACGCAGCCGCCCACCCCGTCGCTGGGGCGCATGCTGGCCGAAAGCAGGAACTACCTGGTGCTGTCGCCATGGCCGGCGGTGTTTTCCGGGGCGGCAATCCTGCTGGCCTCGCTGGGCTTCAACCTGCTGGGCGACGGGCTGGCCGAACGGCTGGATCCCAGGCTGCGGAGGACATGATGCGCCTGCCCGCCACCGAGGCCGTCAGTCCTCGCCACGACACGATCGATGCCTGGGATGTGCCGACGATCCTGGCCTCGCTGTGGGAGGGGCAGTTGGCGGCCGTCGCCGCGCTGGGTCCGGCGCTGCCGGCGCTGGGACGCGCCGTGGAGGCGGCGGCGGTGCGCCTCGCGGCGGGAGGACGGCTGGCCTACGCCGGCGCCGGCACGTCGGGCCGTGTCGCCGTGCAGGACGCGGTGGAGCTGGTGCCGACCTTCGACTGGCCGGAGGACCGGCTGGTGCTGCTGATGGCGGGGGGCGAGGCGGCGCTGCTGCGCTCGGTCGAGAACGCCGAGGATCGCGCGGACCTCGCCGCGGCGGCGGTGGCGCAGCACGCCTTGGGGCCGGCGGACGTGCTGCTGGGAGTGGCCGCCAGCGGCAGCACGAGCTTCACAGTGGCGGCGGTGCGGGCGGCACGGGGGCGCGGCGCCTTGACCATCGGGGTGGCGAGCACGGCCCGCTCGCCCCTGCTGGAGGCAGCGGAATTCCCGGTGCCGATCGAGACCGGCGCCGAGGCGATCGCCGGTTCCACCCGCATGAAAGCGGGCACCGCACAGAAGGCGGCGCTGAACCTGTTCTCCACCACGGTGATGGTGCGGCTGGGGCGGGTGTATCGCGGGCGGATGGTGGACATGCAGGCGCGCAACGCCAAGCTGCGGGCGCGCGCGATGCGGATGCTGCGCGGGCTGACCGGCTGCGACGAGGTGGCGGCGCGGGCGGCGCTGGAAGCGGCGGGCGGGAAGGTGAAGCTGGCGGTGCTGGTGGTGCGCGGCATGGCGGTTCCCGACGCCGAGGCGTTGCTGGCGCGGCATGGGGGAAGTTTGCGGGCGGCGCTGGGAGAGGGGTGATGGCCGGGGCCCGGGGTGCCGAGCCAGGCAGCCCGTCACGCCGGGCACTGGAGGCGTCGTGTCCTCTCTACCGCCTCGCGCCTTCGAGGGCAGCTTCGATCTGGGTCGCCAAAGTCCGCCCGGCCACAGGCTTGCGCACCAGCGTAAATGAGTTCTCCGCGGACAATGCATTGCGCTCGCCGACATAGCCTGTCAGCAGGAAGCACGGCAGCCGAGGACGCAGTGCACGCGCCCTTTGAATGGTCGTCACGCCATTCAAGCCTGGCATCGACATATCGCTCACCATTGCATCCACGGCCTCGCCCGCTTCGATCAAGGCAAGCGCCTCGCCTCCGCTGGCCGCCATCAGCGTCGTGAAACCTTCGGTTTCGAGTTCGGCGGACAACACGTCACGCACCAGGTCATCATCGTCCACCAAAAGGATGCGGCCCGACATCCCGATTCCTGTCTCCATCCCGATGTCACTGGCGCAAGCCGCAACGACACCGCCCAAAGCCTGAGGCAACCAGATCACGACCGTGGTTCCGGCACCGGGAGAGCTGCTGATCGACAGCGCACCGCCCGATTGCTCGGCGAATCCCTTGACCATCGTCAGACCGAGGCCGGTGCCCAGACCCGGTGGCTTGGTGGTAAAGAATGGCTCGCCCGCGCGTATGAACGTGGCCGCATCCATGCCTGTCCCGTTGTCAGTGACGCGCAGCCGCACATAGTCGCCCGGTGCGAGACGTGCCGGATGACGGCCGTCCCCTGGCACGTGCGCGACCTCGGCAGCGAGGGTGAGCGTGCCGCCAGCGGGCATGGCGTCGCGGGCATTGGTGCCAAGATTGATGATGGCCGTCTCCAACTGCGCCAGATCGGCGACGAGAGGCGGAATATCCGGCGGGACATCGATGCAGACCGTGATCGTGGTGCCGAGCGTGTGCGCGAGCACCTCACGCACACTGTCGAGCATCTCGGCAGTGTCGATCGCCTCGGCACGCAACTCGCCACGGCGGGTGAAGGACAGCAACCGCTGGGCGATCGAAGTGCCGCGGTGGGCGGCGCTGATAACCGTGCGGGCGAGACGGCGCGTTTTGGCTCGATCGTCGGGCCGCTGCTCGATCAAGTGGGCGGCACCCAGAACAGCCTGGAGGATATTGTTGAAGTCGTGCGCAATGCCTCCGGCAAGTTGACCGAGCGCCTGGACCTTCTGCGCCTGGGCAAGCTGGGCAGCAAGGTGATGTTGCTCGGTCAGGTCTCGGCCTTCGACGAGGATCGATGTAATCGCACCGCTCGCCTGGTCGTGCACCGACTTCAGCGAAAGGTCGAGGTGGATGATTTGCCCGTCTGCGTTGTAGATCTCCAGTTCGCGGCGGATCATCCCACCATGCTTTACAGTCTGGGCGATGTCCTGACGGAGCCGGTCATGCTCGGCGACGGGCCACCATTTCACTTCCCAGATCGGCTGGCCGACAACGTCGGCACGCTTCAGACCGCCCGCGTCGAGCCCGGTGCGGTTCATCTCCAAAATGGTGCCATCGGGCGCGAGCAGGCTGATGAGTTGGAACTGCGAATCGAAAATCCCGCGAAAGCGCGCCTCTGCCTCGGCCAGCGCCGTCGTGCGCTCGATCACGCGCCGCTCCAGCTCCTGCTGACGGATAGCCAGTGTTTCGCGGGCGATGACCGTATCGGTGATGTCCTGCTGCGCGCCGATGCGGCGCAGTGGCTGGCCGTCCGATCCGCGAAAGGTTTCGACGCGCATCTTGACCCAGCGTACTGATCCATCAAGGCGGCAGATACGAAACTCCGCGGCGACGATACCGTCGGTCTCTATGATGCTTCGCCCATCTGCAAGTATACGGTCCCGGTCATCGGGATGCAGCAGAGCGCCCCACTCATCAGCCGTGATGTGGGTCTGCTCGATCGGCAGGCCGTAAAGACGAGCAAATTCCTCCGAGATAAGTATCTCAGGCTCGGATACTTGTTGATCCGAATAGGCGATGCCACTGACTTGCTGCACCAGCCGCAGGCGCGCCTCATTTTCGCGCAGCGTCATTTCGTCCTGTTTTCGGGCGGTAGCGTCTCGGATAATGCCGGTTAGACGGTGCGAGCCATTGCTGCTGAACGAGCTGACCGAGAGATCGATCGGAAACTCCGCACCGTCGCGCCGGACTGCGAGCAATTCGCGGCCTGGCACGCCGATCGCGCGGGGCGCGGCGCCAGCGCGGTGAGCTGCGATGTAGCGGTTGAGCTGCATCGCCTCGGCCGCGGGCATCAGGACACCGAGGTTGTGGCCGACCAGCTCCTCGGCCCGCTCGTAGCCGAACATGCGGAGCACGGCTCGGTTGACCGACTGGATCTGACCCTCGGAATCGGCGATGACGAAGCCATCGGCCGCCGTGTCCACAAGCGAGGAAAATTGCGCCTCGCTGTTTCGCAGCGCGTACTCGGCCCTGCGCAGCAAAGTCAGATCGGTCACGTTGGTTACGATCACCGTGCCGGTTCCGTCGGCGAAGTCGTGCAAATTTTTGCATGCCGCGACGGTCACCTCCGCGCCGTCCGTGGTGCGTTGGCGCAGTTCGCCTTGCCATGTGCCGTGGCGTCGCAGTGCCGCTTCGACCTCGCCGCGCGAGCCGGGATAAACCGTTTGAAGCAGTTCGTGCGATAGACGCCCGACGGCTTGCGCGGCGGTCCAGCCATACAGGCGGCGGCAGCCTTCCGACCAGAAGTGAATGGTGCCGTCGAAGTCGCGGAGGACCATGAGGGCGGCAACGTTGATCATATCGAGCATCTCCTGGCTCTCAGCCGCAGCCGCCATAGCGCGCCTTGCGATGGCGTTGGCGGTCATTACGCGAAAGATCATAACGGTGCTCACGACGATGCAGCCGACCGCAAAGAGACCCGACCCGATAAGAATGAAAGTCATCGTGCTCTGGGAGAGCGGCTGTTGGGCTGGACCTGTCCGCGCCAGACCTTGTTCCTCGGCGGCCATGTCTCCGGTCGGCCGCCGGATGGCGTCTGTAAGGCGATTGCCCGCGTCCCCGGGTTCGCTGGCAATCACCCCTTCGACATCGCCGGCGCGGGCATACCGTTTGAGATAAGTAACATCCTCATTGAGTAGATTGAGTAGAAAGCCGCGTCTGGTCAACTCCGACGCATTGGCGCTCGTCGCGAATTGCCTGATGGCGTCGACGACCCCCCAGGGATGCTCGATCCGGGCAACGGTTGACTGGTTATTCACCGCCGCTGGCAGAATGATACCGAGCAGTAAGCCAGCCATCATGACAGCAATACATCTGATGCTTGTTAAGCCGAACAGCCAGTGTCTGGCTCTACGGTTGCGGCTCGACGATTGGTCGGTCAGCCAAGGTCGAGGCGGAGATGCTACTGGGGTTGATTGTCCCGAAACCGGAGGGCGGTCAGGCATGAGCTGATCTCACGATTATGACCTGAGGAACCTCTGATTAAATCCCCGCCGCCGAGAGAAAGTGAGTGCTCCCAATGGTTGGCCGCGCGGTGGGGGACTTGATCAGCGGTTCCCTACTTCACTGGATAGTGACCAGGTTTCATTAGGAGGAATTGCTGTGCCGTATCAAGGGCGAGCCTCGGTGACCGGACGCTGCGTGTAGCTTGGGAGCGTGACGGTTCAAATACAACCGCTCGATATGACTTCCATCATTCCGTCGCCATATCGACTTGGGACGATCAAGTGGGGAGCGTGTACGTATCAAAATAAGTGATGGATACAACCACATCAAAGTTACGTCATTGATCACGAATTTGTGACACCAGAAAATGAGGCGGTTTCGAGCCGATCGCTCCTACCGCGGGGCCGTGGAGCGGATCATCAGGGTCATCCGCAGAGCCTGCGCCAGGTCACCCAGGCGCGCCGGGCCGAAGTCCGGGATTGCTCCCGAACCAGGGGCAGCACCGTGGATCGAGGCGGTTGGCTCCTGGATGCGGCCCACCGGCGGTCCGGCAGGATGACCCGCCTAGACGGCAGCAGCCGGGGCGAGGAAGGAGCGAGCGGTGCGAATTCTTCCAGTAAATAAGACAATAACCCGGAAAAGATGCGTGGTACTACGGCAAAAGACACACCGGCGCGGCGGCGGCAAAGCCCAGCCGCCGCGGGCCGGTCGCAGACAAGCTCTACAAAGCTATTGCGCGGCAGCGCGCATCGGGATGTGCGCCTTGAGGAAACGACGCACCCGGTCGATCGTGCGTTGCTTCAGCGCCTCCGGCTCCTTCCACGGGTACACCGTGATCTCGGCGTTAGGCGCCAGCGAGGCGACATCGATCGAAGTCTGTAGCGGATGCGATGGGATGTCATCCGGCAGCACCAGCATTGGCGTCCGGCAATTTTTGATAAAGTCGCGTGACACACTGTATAGGAAATCGGGCTGAACCGCGTATAGGTTGTGCAGGTATTTCTCGATAGTGTTCGCCGACACGTCGGGCCGCCGCTGCATGAAGTCCGGCGCCCAGTTTTCCTTGCTATGCCGGTACATGACGGCCGGGTCCTCCGGCCGGAAGCCGACGGTCTGGCAGAACACGGCGGCAACGACGCGGTCGGGCGCCCGCTGCATCAGCTTCCCGGCGAAGCACCCGCCGATGCAGTAGCCCATGTAGAAGAATTCGCGGATGCCGAGGTGATCCATCAGCCCCAACTGGTCGTCCGCGAACGCATCCCACGGGTTGTCGACCGGCACGGGGCCGGTCGATTCGCCGCCGTTGGCGTTGCGCTGGTCCATGGTGATGCAGCGGAAGTCGTGCTTGAACGCCTCCGGTGCGTTGAACACCGCGGTTTGCCAGTTACTGACGCGGGAGTTCAAGCCGCCGCCCGGAGTGACCAACAGCGGAAAACCGGAGCCTGTCTCCTCGTAGCGGATGCGGACGTCGCCTCTTTGATAAAACGGCATGGCAGTTCCTCCCGAGCCTGGCGTGCAGTCCCCTGCGGCGGACGGTCCCCAAGCGGGGCGTGGACCGCGTCGCTACGGCGAACTGTCCGGCAGAGCTGTTCTCTGTGAGCGAGTTCAGCCGAATTTGTGCCGGCGATCAACCTCGCGGAGCAATACGATGTGCCGGCGTGAGGCCGGAGCACCGACCGCGCCGTGCCGGACGCGGTTTGCCTTGTTCGCTTTTGGGAAGTCGATCGCGACAGGCCACGCCAGGCATGGGCGCAATGCGGACCCACCTCGAGCCTGTGGCGGCTCAGGAACCGAGCACGGGCGCTGCTGAAGGTGGTTACAGCCCCGTTGCTTCGGGTGGAAGCGCACAGCGGGGGCCAGACGCCCCTGTGACGAGGCCCGGGAAACCGCTATTGGGGGGTCCATGGACACTAACACCGAGGTCCGGACGCCGCCACGGCTGTTCACCCTCGCCGCGTATCACCGCATGGGTGAAACCGAAGTATTCCACGAACGTGAATGAGCGCGTTGAACTCCTCGACGGAAAGGTGGTGCCGATGTCTCCAACCGGACCGCGGCGGGCTACGCGCGAAATCGACTGTAAGCAAGCTTTCACACGCCCAAGCAGGAGAGTCCATGTCGCCGGTCCTATCCGTTTCTGCCGTGACGAAAACGTACAAGTCCGGTCAGGTGGCACTGCATGAAATCGATCTTGCGGTAGAACGGGGGGAGATATTCGCGCTGCTCGGACCCAACGGCGCCGGCAAAACAACGCTCATCAGCATCATCTGCGGTTTGGTCTCGATGACCTCGGGACGGGTCCTCGTCGACGGACACGACATCGTGCGGGAATATCGCGCCACGCGCGCGATCATCGGACTCGTGCCACAGGAGATTGCGCTCGATATCTTCGCCACCGTGGAGGACACGGTGCGCTTCAGCCGGGGCTTGTTCGGCAAGCGCGCGGCCTCCGCCCATATCGACCAACTGCTTCGCGATCTGTCGCTCTGGGAGAAACGGCGCACGTCCGTCCTCGAGCTGTCGGGCGGCATGAAGCGGCGCGTGATGATAGCCAAGGCGCTAAGCCATGAGCCATCCATCCTCTTCCTCGACGAGCCAACCGCCGGTGTCGATGTCAGCCTGCGTCGCGACATGTGGGAGCTCGTACGTCGGCTGCGGGATCGCGGCGTCACGATCATACTCACCACGCATTACATCGAGGAAGCCGAGGAGATGGCGGACCGTGTCGGCGTGATCGACCGCGGCCGGCTCGTGCTGGTCGAGGCGACCGCCGCGGTAATGCACAAGTTCGGCAAACGACGGCTCAGCATCATCATGCAGCAGCGGATCGAGGCGATCCCGCCCGCACTCGCCCGCTGGCCGTTGCGGCTGGAGGCCGAGGGCGAGCGCCTGATCTACGACTTCGATGCGAATGCACCGGACACCGGCATCCCGCGCCTGCTGCGAGAGCTTGGCGCGGCCGGGATCGACTACAAGGATCTTGAGACCAGCCGGACTTCGCTCGAGGACATCTTCGTGGGTCTGGTCGGGAACCGGGCATGAGCGGAGTCAACCTTCGCGGAATGTGGGCGATCTACCGTACCGAAATGGCGCGCACGCGACGCACCATTTGGCAGAGCGTGGCGACCCCCGTGATCACCACCATGCTCTACTTCATCGTGTTCGGCAGCGCGATCGGCTCGCGCATGCGGCAGGTCGGCGGTGTCGGCTACGGCGCGTTCATCGTGCCGGGACTCATCATGCTGACGCTGCTGACGCAGGGCATATCCAATGCATCGGTCGCGATCTACTTCCCGAAATTCACCCGCACAATCTTCGAGCTATTATCCGCCCCGCTCTCGAGCACAGAGGCGGTCGTCGCCTATGTCGGAGCAGCCGCGACGAAATCGGTGCTGATCGGCCTGATCATCCTCGCCACCGCGACGCTGTTCGTGCCGGTGCGGATCATGCATCCCGGTTGGATGGTGGCCTTTCTCGTGCTGACCGCCGTGTGCTTCGGCTTGTTCGGATTTATTATCGGCATCTGGGCCGAGAATTTCGAGCAACTCGCGATCATTCCGTCCCTTGTGGTCACGCCGCTTACATTCCTGGGTGGCGCGTTCTACTCGATCGACATGCTGCCGCAGCCATGGCGGACAGTGAGTTTGTTCAACCCGGTCGTTTATCTGGTCAGCGGGTTCCGCTGGAGCTTCTACGGCGTGGGGGATGTCGGCGTCGCGGTGAGCCTCGCCTTCGTCGTGGCTTTTATGGTGCTGTGCCTGGCGTTGCTCTGGTGGATCTTCCGCACGGGCTACCGTCTGAAGCCATGAACAGGAGCGGAGCTATCCCGGCGTCGCGGTCCGTCGATCAGGCATCGAAAGCCGAGGTTGGCGGGTCGCCCACACACGCCGGCTCACCGGCCTGCGGACAGGTCCTCGATTGGCGGCGTCCGGAATAAAGGTCCAGCCGGGAATGTGACGCCTGGCAGTACCGGAGTTTCGGCAAAATAGCGACGAGCTGCTCGCTTGAGCATGGAGTTCAGTTGAATCGATCGCGATAATCCTTCGGCCCTACGCCTTGGACACGCAAAAACGCGCGGCGCATCGTCTCTTCGCTGCCGAAGCCGCAGCGGGTCGCCACGCGCTTCATAGGCAGACGCGTATCGAGCAGCAGTTGGCGTCCGGCCTCGACGCGCAGTCGCTCGACGCTGCGGCCGGGCGTCATGCCGGTCTGCTCGCGATAGCGGCGACCGAAGCTCCGCTCGCTCATGCCGGCCTGCGCGGCCAGTCGGCGCAGCGACAGGTCATCGGCCAGATGGTCCTCGATCCAGGCGTGCAAATCTGCGAAGCGGTCGTTCGACACCTGCAGGGTCAGCGCGGCGCTGAACTGCGCCTGCCCTCCCGGCCGCTTCAGGAACACGACCAGATGCCGGGCGACGGCAAGCGCGATGGTACGGCCGAGATCCTCCTCCACCAGCGCCATAGCCAGATCGATCCCGGCGGTGACACCCGCGGAGGTCCAAACGTTCCCATCATTGATGAAGATCGGATCCGGTTCGATACGAGCGAGCGGATAACAGGATGCCAGAAGCTGGCAATATTCCCAATGCGTCACCGCGCGGCGGCCATCGAGGAAGCCTGCGGCGCCCAGCATGAACGCGCCGGTGCAGACCGAGGCGACGCGCCGCGCCTTCGCCCCGTGACCGGCAACCCAGCCGACCAGCGCGGCATCGTCGGCCGCGCGCATCACGCCCTGACCGCCCGCCACGACGAGCGTGTCGATCGCGTCGGTGGGAGGCGGCAGGGGCGTCGCGGCGAAGGTGAGTCCGGCGGTCGCCGCGATCTCGGGCGCCGATGCGACGACCCGGGTCGCATAGGCGGCCGGTAAGCCCCGCTCGGCGCATCGCTCGTTGGCCGAGCTGAACACCTGCAATGGCCCGGCGATGTCGAGCAACTGCACTTCGGGGAAGGCGAGCACCTCGACGCTGCGTGCGGCCGTTGGCGGGATCTGAGGGTTCTTTGGCGACATCGCCAATAAATGGCTCCCTATCTCAGCAGTGTCGAGCCTTTTCGGCATCCGTTCAATCGAGGAGGACGATGACCATGCAAACGTTCACGAAGACGCCGGCCCCCGAGTGGTTGCTCGGCATGTGGAAGGAGATTGACGACAAGACCTTCGGCGCCGGCTTCGATTGTTTCGCCGATGACGCCGTCTGCAATCTTGGCGTCGCCGACTGGCACGGCCGCGAGGCGATCCGCACCAACCTGAAGGCGTTCATCGACACCGGCTTCACCGCCCTTCACGAGGTGAAGGAATATTGGGACGGCGGCTTGCTCAAGGTGTTCCGCGGCACGGTGACGATGACCCCGGACGATGGCGGCCCGGTCGTCCGGCCGACCATGACCCACTTTTTCTACATGGACGAAACGAACCCGAAGAAGGTGAAGCACTGGTACGGGGCCGTCGGCCCGGTCTCGTTCGGCTGAGGAGGGGACCATGAGCAATTCCGCCCGCACCATCGAAATCGGGTCGCTGCTCTTCGACGGCCTGGACCAGATCGATCTCACCGGCCCATTTGAGGTGCTGTCACGCCTTCCGGGCGCCAGGCACCGCCTCTATGGCAGGTACCGCCGGGGCTGTGCGCGACGTGATGGGTCTGCGTCTGACGCCCGACGCGACGCTCGCCGAGGCGCCCCGCCTGGACGTGCTGCACGTGCCAGGCGGCGCGGGGCAGGAAGCGCTCATGGACGACGAGGCTGTGCTCGGCTGGCTCCGGGCACAGGCCGCCGGTGCGAGCAGGGTGCTCTCGGTCTGCACGGGTGCGCTATTGCTCGGGGCCGCCGGCCTGCTGCGCGGACGGCGCGCGACAACGCACTGGGCCGCGCACCATCTCCTGCCGCTGTTTGGCGCCACGGCCGTGGACGAGCGGGTTGTCGTCGATGGCAAATGGGTTTTCGCCGCCGGCGTCACGGCCGGCATCGATGGGGCGCTCACGCTGGCCGCGGAGCTGTGCGGCGTCGAGGCGGCGCAGCGCATCCAGCTCGATATCGCGTACGCCCCCGAGCCGCCATTCGACAGCGGCACGCCGGCAACCGCGCCGGCCGCCGTTCTTGCACGCGCGCGGGCTGACGGGGCGGCGCTGAGGATGCGGCGGGAAGCGACGGCGGAGCGGTTCGCCGCGCGATTTGGCGTCGCGACCAGGCTGGGCCAGGACTCTGCCGACGTTGGCCATTGAGAAGCCGGGAAGCACCAGGCGAGATAGCATCGACCGCCGCACTGAAATGGCGTTGACGGCCCGCCGGGACGACGCCTGCCTTCGCGCCGCAGAGGACACGCCAGAGTCCCATCCCCGCGATGATGGCGCCCACGCCGGATGCACCCAAGGTGACGGGGCCACAACGCCCACGGCACGACAGCCTGTTGATAAAGCTGCTATCGCGTCGGCTGTTGCAAGCCTTTAGGGCGGACAAGCGTAGCGCGTTCCGCCGTAGGCGATCGCGCCCGCTATCGCCTAGGCCATAGAGCAACCGGTCGATATCGAGGTGGGCAGCCACGGCAGGCTGCGGGCGCGCGTGGTGCTGCGGGCGCGCGTGGTATGGATGCTGAGCGGTCTGGCCGGCTGCGACGTCCCCGTCGTCGTCGGAGCGCAGCGAAGCGATCTCCCGCAGAGTTCGCGGCTCACTCGCGGGAGATTGCTTCGCTGCGCTCGCAATGACACGGCTCGGCGACACTGCTCGGCCCGCAGACCCCCCGCAAGTGCAGCGGCGAGGCCCCCTTCTACCCGCTTCCGCTACGCCCGCGCCTCGACCTTGGTCGCGGCCTGCAGCCGGCGTTCGGCGATCTGCGCCTTCATCGCCTTCTGCAGCTTCTCGAACGCCCGCACCTCGATCTGCCGCACTCGCTCGCGCGAGATATTGTACTGCTGCGACAAGTCCTCGAGCGTGGTCGGGTTATCCTTCAGCCGGCGCTCCATCAGGATGTGGCGCTCGCGCTCGTTCAGCGTCTTCAGCGCGCTGGACAGCAGCGCCTTGCGGCCGGTCAGTTCCTCGCGGTCGGCGACCGTGGTCTCCTGGCTTTCCGATTCGTCGACCAGCCAGTCCTGCCACTCGCCCTCGCTGTCCTGGCGAACCGGCGCGTTCAGGCTGTGGTCGGGCGCCGCCAGGCGGCGGTTCATGCTGACCACATCCTGCTCCGGGCACGTCGAGCACGCGGGCGATCTTCGCCACCTGCTCGGGCTGCAGGTCGCCGTCGTCGATCGCCTGCATCTGGCCCTTCAGCCGGCGCAGGTTGAAGAACAGCTTCTTCTGCGCGGCGGTGGTGCCCATCTTCACCAGCGACCACGAGTGCAGGATGTACTCCTGGATCGCGGCCCTGATCCACCACATCGCATAGGTGGCCAGGCGGAATCCGCGGTCCGGATCGAACCGCTTCACCGCCTGCATCATGCCGACGTTGCCCTCGCTGATCAGCTCGCCGACCGGCAGGCCGTAGCCGCGGTAGCCCATGGCTATTTTCGCGACGAGCCGCAGATGGGAGGTGACAAGCTTGTGCGCCGCCTCCATATCCTGGTGGTCACGCCAGCGCTTGGAGAGGGCGAGTTCCTCCTCCGGCGACAGCATGGGGAATTTGCGGATCTCCTGGAGATACCGCGACAGATTGCCCTCGGGGGCAACATTGATGACGGCAGAGGCCACGGAAGGCTCCTTTCGTCGGCGGTTCCGTCTCGCCTATTGTCTAGCGCGGGACGTGGCCTGAATGTGGCGAACGCCACTCGAGATGCGGGATGGGACATCACGTCCCGGATACCCGCCCCAGAGCTGGCAGCGGCATTTCCGGACGTCCCCAACCAGGCAGACATCCCCCTGCTCTGGCGGCGCGTGATATACAGGACCGGAATAGTCCTGTCAAGATTACCCTTCGGCAAGCTACCGGTAAGCAGGGTTGCAGCGAATGCAGAGCCCGGGGGCGGCGCTTCGCCGTCCGGATTGAGCCTCGCTAAAGCGCACCCGGGGCCGCCTACTCCCAGGGCGGCCTACAGGGCGGCCTACTCCCGGGTGGCGTAATACGCCGCGGCGGCCTGGAGTTCCGCGGGCGTCATCTGTCGCGCCACGTTCCGCATCTGCTCGTCGATGTCGTTGTGCCGCGTGTCGGCGGCGAAAGCGCGAAGTTGCGCGGCAAGATACGCCTGCGGTTCGCCTTCCAGCCACGGCACCGCAAGCTTGTGGGCCAGTTCACCGTGGCACGCGCCACAGGGGGCGATATTGCGCATCGGGGCGCCGCTTAGCACGATCTCTGGCGGCGCGCCGGCATTCCCCGGATGATAGGGCGGCAGGCGTGGCAGGTAGGCGTAGTAGGCCGCCAGGTCGCGCATGTCCTGGTCCGAAAGGCCGGCCACCAGCGGCTGCATCACGGCACTTGCCCGGGCACCCGATTGGAAGTCCCGCAGCTCCTTGTAGATCGCGATCGGGTACTGGCCGGCCAGGTTGGGCGTATCCGCCGGGCTGAGTCCGCGGGAGCCGTGGCACATGACGCAGCGTTGCGCCAGGGTCGCGCCGCGGCCGATCGATGCGGCGTCGGTGCCGCGCAGCAGCGCGGGCACGAGTTCCACCCGTGTCACAGGATAGCTCGCCTGAACCACCGGCTGGTTGGCCGGGGCAACACTGATCAGGCCGGCCGCGGTGCAGATCGCATTCCAGATGCCGGTGACCTGAGCCCCACCCTGGATCAGCGGCAGCCAGACGAAGCCGGCCGCCGCCGCGACGACCACCAGCGCCGCCAGCACCGCAGCGCTGACCGCCGTCCAGCGGTCGCGCCCGGGCGGCGGCTCGCCGCTCATCGCGATGCTCCGACGAGCACCGCCGGTACCGCGCCGCCGCGCAGGGTGATCAGGTGTACGACCGGGAAGCCGTAGTTCACCACGGTCAGCGCGATCATCAGCGCCAGCCACAGGCCAAAACCGTTCAGCGCCGCGGGAAGATGACGCGGCTCGTGCAGCGCGACGCTGAAGCGATAGGCCGCCGGCTGGATGCGCGGCGCGAGCTGGCCACGGATCAGGACGGCGAAGAACAGTACGCCGGAGACCAGCAGGATGACGGCACCCACCACCGAGAGATCGACGAAGGGTGCCTCCCGCGCGATCTGGGGATCGGTGTAGTCGTAGAATGCCATGCGCCGCGGCATGCCGAGGATGCCGACATAATGCCATGGAAACGTCGTCACCATCATGCCGATGAACCAGGTCCAGAGCTGCGCCCGCATCAGCCCGAAACTGTCCAGGGTGCGGCCGGTGAGATGCGGCCAGACGTCATAGGCGATGGCGAAATACATGATGACGACCGCACCGCCGAAGATCAGGTGGAAATGCCCGGTCACCCATTGGGTGTTATGGATGGTGGTATTGAGCTGGTAGCTCATGTTCACCAGCCCTCCGGCGCCGCCAAAGCCCAGCATGATGAAGGAGAACGCGACCGCCAGCATCAACGGGTTGCGCCAGGGCAGCGCGCGCAGCCAGCCCAACACGCCGGTGCCGCCGCGCAGCCGGCCGGCGATCGCGACCGAGGCGCAGATGGTGAACACGGTGAGGAAGGTCGGCAGCGTCACCAGGGCGGTGAAGAAGGAGTGCAGGAACTTGAAGCCGGCGCCGACCTCGGGGTCCATGAACAGGTGGTGGATGCCGATCGGCATGGAAACGACCAGGAACAGGGCGAAGGCCAGGCGCCCCATCTGGTCGCTGAACAACCGGCCGCCGATCGCGCGGGGAATGATGGTGTAGTAGGCGGTATAAGCCGGGATCAGCCAGAAATAGACGATGGCGTGCAGAGTCCAGGAGAAGAACACGCGCGCCAGGCCGGCATTGATCGTGCTTGTGAGCCCCAGCGCCACCGGCAGGATGAGGAACAACAGTTCGATCGCGGCGCCGACCGCCGTCCATCCCCAGAGATATGCGCCGGCGGTGGCGGCGAACATGGCCAGCGGCACCGGCCGGCCGGGATTGTCGCGTTTCCAAAGCCGCAGGTTCACTGCCATCAGCGCGACCCAGATCCAGGAGCCGACCACCACCAGAACGACGCCGATGTAATAGAACGGGTTGCCGACCAGCGGCGGGTAGAAGGTGTAGAGGACCGAGGCCCGACCCAGCGCCACCGGCACCACGGCGGTGATGGTGCCGATCAGCACCAGGCCGAAGCCGGCCCAGGCCCAGTGCCGGCCCGCCAATGGCCGCTGCAGCGCGGTTTCCACGACGAAATAGCCGAACCCCATCGCCACCAGCGTGGGCAGCACATAGGCCATGGTGGTGCCGTGCGCGGTGACCGAGCGATAGTACAGTTCCGGATCGCCGAGCCAGGCATGCATCGGGCTGCGGACGAACATCTGCCAGGCGCCGAGGGGCAGCGCCACGCCGAAGCCGATGAAGCCAAGCCAGAAATGCGCCAGAATCAGCGTTCTGCTATTTGACACAGTCCAGCCTCCGCCGGTCTGCCGCCAGTTTCATGAACGCGGCCTTGTCGATGATGTGCAGATTGGCCCACATGCCTTCATGCCCGACGCCGCAGAATTCGTGGCACGGCATGTGCCGTTCGCCCGGTGCGTCGAAGCGCGTGCTGATGATGGAGACGAAGCCCGGCACCAGCATGGTGTTGACGTTGGTGTGGTCGATCAGGAAGCCATGGATCGCATCGGCGCTGGTGGCTCGGAACGTGATCGGCGTGTCGGTCGGCACCAGGATGCATTGCGGCGTGAAGGAATATTGCTGTCCCACCACGCGCACCGTGACCGAACCGTCCGGGTCCACCGCGCTGCCCAGGTTGCTTTCGATGAACTCGCCGGCGATGTGCAGGGTGGTCGGGTCTACGGTTTCCACTCGGGCTTGCGGCATCGTCGCCTGATGGATGCCGGCGAACGCTGCCAACACGATCATCGTCACGACCACCACCGCGGCTGCGATCGCCCAGTGACCGTTCGACCCGTTCCGTAACGTCGTCGTCGGGCGACTGGGACTGGCTCATGGCACGATGGCTCGAGGCACGAAGACGAGCAGGTAGAAGGCGAACCAGAGGCCAATGACGATCAGGCTGGCGACGCCGGCGAGGACCAGGGCGCCGGGCACGCCGCTGCGGCCAGCTTCCTGCACCGCGGCTTCGCCTGGCTCGGATCCGGTCGGCGGGTCGGAGTTGATCATGCGCTCCTCAGTCCAGCGGCGCCGCCCGCAGGGTATTGGCATCCTGCGCCGATACCGGGGCGCCATGATTGCCCCAGCTGGTGCGGATATACGTGACGACCGCGGCCACCTGATCGTCGCTCAGCAGCTGGGCAAAGGGCGGCATGCCGTACGGCTTCGGGTTCTCCGCTGTGCCTGGCGGAAAGCCGCCGTTCAGCACCATGCGGATCGGGTTCACCGCGGACTGCATCTGGATCGATTGGTTCCCGGCCAGCGGCGGATACTGCGGCGGCATGCCGCGGCCGTCGGTGCCGTGGCAGGTCTCGCACTGTGCGGTGTACACAGTCTTGCCCAGCGTCGTCAGCAGGCTGCTTTCGGCCGGCGACAGCGCAGAGCCGGCGGGCGGGGCGGCACCGCCCGGGGCCAGGCTTTTCAAATACACGGCCATGGCGTGGGTGTCGGCCTCGGTCAGGTATTGCAGGCTGTCGTGGACGACTTCAGCCATCGGGCCGTACACCGCGCCGCGCCGCGACACGCCGGTGCGCAGCAGGGCGACGATGTCGTCCAGACTCCAGTCGCCAAGCCCGGCTTCGAGATTGGAGGTGAGTGACGGCGCGTACCAATCCTGCATCGGAATCAGCCCGCCCTGGAACGCCTGCGATTCCGAACTGCCGCCCAATGCGTTGATTGGCGTGTGGCACATAGAGCAATGCCCGAGGCCCTGCACAAGATACGCGCCGCGATTCCATTCGGCGGACTGCTGCGGATCGGGTTGGAACGTGCCTGCGGTAAAGAACAATGTGCGCCAGCCCAGGATCAGCTCGCGGTTGTTATAAGGGAACCGCAGCTCGTTCGGCCGGTTTGGCGCGCCTGCTGGCGGCACCGAGCGCAGATAGGCGAAGATCGCATCGGAATCCCGGCGCGTCACCTTGGTGTAGTTGCCGAACGGCATGGCAGGATAGATCAACCCGCCGTCGGGAAACCGCCCGTCATGCAGCACATTGTAAAACTGATCGGCGGTCATGGTACCGATGCCGGTTTGGGCGTCGGGCGTGACGTTGCTCGAATACAAGGTGCCGAACGGGGTGGGCATCGCGAGGCCACCGGCAAACATGCGGCCGCCGGGTTCTGTATGGCAGGCGATGCAGTCGCCCGCCTGGGCGAGGTCCTCGCCCTGGCGCACCATATCGGCGGCAGCCCCGGTGCGCGGCGCCTGGGTTTGTGGCGCCTGGGCACGCACCGCCGGCACCGCGCCCAGCAGCGTGGCGGCACATAGCAGCATGCCGAGCCGTTGCAGCGCGCGGGTCATTGCGGCTCGCTGCCGCAGCGCAGCAGCGTGTGCAGCGCACCAGCCGGCAGCGGCGCGACGTCCGCCGTCACGGGTAGCGACGCGAGGTAGGCGGCGACCGCGGTGACATCGCGATCCGTCAGCCGGCCCGCGACCTCCTGCATGCAATCCGGCGCGGCGGCGGTTCGCGTGCCGTAGCGCCAGCTGCCGAGCTGGGCCGCGATGTAATCGGACTTCAATCCGACCAGGCCAGGAATCGCCGGCTGCATGCCGCCGAACGACTTGCCGTGGCAGCCGGAACAAGGAGGAATGCCGTGAGCGGGATCACCATTCATTACCAGCGACTCTCCGTGGGCCAGTACGTCGGGAGTAACCGAAGGTACGCTGGCAGGCTGCGGCGGCAACGGCTGCGCGGCAAAATAGGCGGCCATGTCGCGCAGGTAGCTCTCGGTCTGGTACTGCAACAGGTAATTCATCGGCGCGTAGTGCCGCCGGCCCTGATGGAAGGCGACGAGCTGGTTGTACAGGTATTGCTCGGGCTTGCCGGCCAGCCGGGGGAAATAGTCATTGCTGCTGCCCTGGCCCTGGACCCCGTGGCAGGGGACGCAGGTCCGCAGCCGCGCTTCCATGGTATCAGGCGGGTGGTCCGTCCCCTGATGCTCAGTCCCCTGCTGGTCAGTCGCTTGGGCGCGCGGCACACCCGGCCACAGGCTCACTGCGGCCAAAAGCAGCACACCGGACAGCAGGTAGTGGCCATGGATCATGGTCAACCCAGGATGCGGCGACGCGGATGGACGCAATGTAACGTGGGGTCAATATGATCGAAGGCAAGTCTAAAACGCATGCCCTTGGCGGGAAGCCGCGTTCATGCTGCATACGACATGAACGCGGCTTCAATCCAATCCGGCCGGCTTGGTCACGTCGCCTGCGCGCCGTCCAGCGCCTCGATCAGCGCCTGGAAATCGGCGGGCGGGGGGGTTTCGAACACAATCGGCACGCCGGTGATCGGATGCGCGAAGCCAAGCCGCGCCGCGTGCAAAGCCTGGCGCGGGAAGTCGAGCAGCAACTGGCGGAGCGGCGTGGCCAGCGCCTTCGCGGCGGCGGGAATGCGGCGCAAGTAGAGCGGATCGCCGACCGCCGGATGGCCTGACGTGGCGAGGTGAACGCGGATCTGGTGCGTCCGCCCGGTGGCCAGGCGGCATTCCAGCAATGCGGCGCTGGTCTGCCAGGCGCGCAGCGTGCGGTAGTGGGTCAGCGCCGGCTTGCCGCCCCGCGTCACCACCGCCATGCGCTTGCGGTCCCTTGGGTCGCGGCCGATGGCTCCCTCGATGTCGCCGGTCAGCGGCGACGGCACGCCCCAGGCCAGCGCGAGATAAGCGCGGTCCAGGTCCCGCGCGGCAAAGGCAGCGGTCAGCGCGTCGTTCGCTGCCTGGGTCTTGGCGACGACCATGACGCCGGAAGTGTCCTTGTCCAGCCGATGCACGATGCCAGGGCGGCGTTCCGCGCCGATGCCAGTGAAGCCGGCGCCAGTGAAGCCGGGGCCGCAATGCGCCAGCAACGCGTTGACCAGCGTGCCGTCCGGGTTGCCGGGGGCCGGGTGGACGACCAGGCCGGCGGGCTTGTCCAGCACGATCAACTCGGCGTCCTCATACAAGATGGTCAGGGCAATGTCCTGCGGCTGCGGCGTGGCCGGCGCCGGCGGCGGCAGGCGCAGGGAATAGGCGGCGCCCGCGCGCACGGGTTGCGCCGGTTCGCGCAGCAGAGTGTCGCCCTGGCGCACGTGCCCGGATTCGATCAGCGCCTTGACGCGGGAGCGGGACAGCGTGCCGATGGACTCGGTCAGGAAACGGTCGAGCCGCTGACCCGCCCGGTTGGCGTCAGCGGTGACGTGGAAATGGCGGCTATCGTCCTGGCTTTCGGTCCGGGCCATCGGCGTGTTGACCAACCGGACCGAATGTGGCGAGGGCGCTGCGGACGGTCAATCGGATCGGCATCGGCCTGAGGGGCGGATAGCTTTGGGGGCGGATAGCTTTGGGGGACGATAGCTTTGGGGGACGATAGCTTTGGGCAAGGGCATGCGGGCGCTGTTGGTCGTGACTGTGGTCATGGGGGTGATGATCCTGGCCGGCACGACGGTGCTGGTGGCGGTGATCTTCCATCGCGCCAGCGCGCCCACGGCATCCGCCCCGATGGCCCTGGTGCTGGATCAGCCCGCCGGCACGCGCATCGTCGGGATCGCGACGACGCAGGACCGGCTGGCTCTGCAACTGCAGGGAGGCGGCGCCGATCGGGTGGTACTGGTGGACCCGCGCGCCGATACGATTACCGGCCAAATCACTCTGGCGCATTAAAGCGGCGCCCGTCCGAAAGATGCAGGTCGCAGATAATATGCAACCACTGGTTCTGACAAAGCGGGCTTCGCGCGCCACTTGCAGCTCAGACGTGCGGCTCGTACGATGAGTTGAGGTGACGGGAATCCACGCGGCCCGTCCTTGGGCCGCAAGCAGAGGGACCAATGGCGGCTGGCCCGAAGGACGAGCCGATTTTCGTCCTTTCGACGCTTCCGGCCGGCCCGGCACAACGCCGGTTGGCCAGCGTTGTGGTGCTGGCGTCTCTCGTGGTGGCAGTCGCCGCCATTCCATTCGTGCGCCTGCCGATGCCACGCGTCGTCGCCTTCGTCCCCAGCTATGAAGCGGCGCTGATCATCAACGACCTGTTCACCGCAGTGCTGCTGTTCGGCCAGTTCTCCATCGGCCGCTCTCGAGCCCTGCTGCTCCTCGCCAACGGCTATCTGTTCACGACGCTGATCGAGATCGCCCACGCGCTCAGCTATCCTGGTGTGTTCTCGGAAAGCGGGCTGCTAGGCGCCGGCGTGCAAAGCACCGCCTGGATCTACATATTCTGGCATGGCGGATTTCCGCTGGCGGTGCTCGGCTACGTGCTGCTGAAGCGCCGCCACGGCGCCCCCATGCGCCGGAGCGCCCGGCCGGTGATCCTGGGCAGTGTCGGCCTGGTGGCGGGCCTCGTCATCGGCCTGACCTTGCTCGCCACCTCCGGCGAGGCTGTGTTGCCGCCGATCATGGCCGGCAGCCACTACAGGCCGGAGATGGTCTTCGTCGTCGGCACCGTCTGGGCGCTGAGCTGGATGGCGCTGATCGCACTGCTGCTGTGCCGCCCGTATGCCGTGCTCGACCTGTGGCTGATGGCGGTCATGTGCGCGTGGCTGTGCGACGTCGCGCTGAGCTCCCTGCTGAACGCCGCGCGCTACGATTTCGGCTTCTATGCCGGCCGGATGTATGGCCTGGCGGCGTCCAGCTTCGTCCTGATCATGCTGCTGCTGGAAACGATCGGGCTGTACGCGCGACTGGCGCGTTCCACGGCGTTGGAACGGCAGGAGCGCGAGCGGCGGCTGAACGAGCTGCATGCGGAGCTGGTGCATGTCTCACGGGTGAGCGAGCTCGGGCAAATGGTGTCGGCGCTGGCGCATGAGGTAAACCAGCCGCTGACCGCGATCGGCAACTACCTGCGCGCCGGGCAGCGGCTGGCCGCCGCCGGCGACGCCGCGATGCTGCGGACCGCGTTGGACAAGGCCGTGGAGGAGGCGACGCGCGCCAACGCGATCGTCCAGCGGCTGCGGGGCTTTATCAAGAAACAGGCAAGCGTGCGACGCGACGAAGAGCTGGGGCAGGTGCTGGAGGAGACGGTTACCCTGGCTCTGGTCGGGACGGAGCAGCGGGACATCGGCGTGGAACTGCGCGTCGATCCGCGCGCCAACGTCGCACTGGTAGATAAGATCCAGATCCAGCAGGTGTTGCTGAACCTGATCCGCAATGCGGTGGATGCGACGGCCGGCGGCATGCGCCTGGCGCTGGTGCTGGCGACGGCGCCCTCCGCCGACGGCATGATCGAGGTAAGCGTCGCCGATACCGGCCCCGGCCTGGGCCCGACGGTGCGGGAGAAGCTGTTCCAGCCTTTCGTCACGACGAAGCGGGACGGCATGGGTGTCGGGCTGTCGATCTGTCAGTCGATCGTGCAGGCGCATGGCGGGCGGATCTGGGCCGAGGACCACCCGGGCGGGGGCACCGTCTTCCGGTTCACCGTCCCCGATGCGTTGGCGGGGGCGGTGGTGGGGGCGGGGAGTGCGGGCGGGCGCGCCGACGGGGGTGCGGGCGGGGGCAGGTAAACCGGTGATCTGGCGGCGGGTCCTTGAGCCGGGGAGGGTTCTGGCTTAGATAGCGCGCCTCGGTCGCGGTCCCGTTCGTCTAGAGGCCCAGGACACCGCCCTCTCACGGCGGCAACAGGGGTTCGAATCCCCTACGGGACGCCAACGAATTTCCGTCTATATTACAGTGACTTACAGATAAACCGGGCCACAAACCGCAACCGCGGCGCCGCGGCAGGGACAGGCATAGGACAGGCAGTGCCCGGATTTCCGCTAGCTGGGGCAGCACGCGCCGTACGCAGAAACGCCGCCCCGAGTGCGGCCAGGATGTCGCCCCGGGAGGTGGTGGTAGTGCGCATCGTCTCCGTTCTCCTGCGTTGTTGGGGTTGATCCGCGGCCGTCAGGCATTGCCGCTGGCCGGCTCGGCCAGATCGGCGAGCAGATCGCGCAGCCGCGTCGCGCGATCCTGTCCGGTGTCGTCAAGCAGGCGGTTGATCCGCACCGTCATGGCGCTGCGCGCCTAGCTGGTGCCCTCGCGATGGCCCGTGGTGACGACAAGCAACCGCAGCAATTCGCGGTCGTGCGACGGGTCCGACGCCCACGCCATGCGGTGGCGCACGTAGGCAGCGAACGTGGGGAAGCGACGCGGCCGGCCAGGACCGGACGCTTGCGCCCCATAGATCGCCGCCGCCTCGCGCGCGTCGCGCAGCCCTTGCAGCGCGTCGTCGAGCAACTGCCGCGCCCTGTCGTCGAGGTTGCCCGACAGCGGTCGCGCGCCGGGCAGGTAAACTACGGTAGTTAGAGAGTTGGCAGGCAACCAACGAATTAAGAGTTTGTGCGGCGCGAAGCCGCCGCAGAAACTCCGTTGGACGAACGCGGGGCGTTGGGTGGCGATTGACGCTATGGAGATTTTACCAAGGACGCTCGGCGGGCGGGCTGATAGTCGCGGCTCAGCCTGGGCGCCCTGCGCGGTGCGATTGTAGCATCGCGGTCAGGAGCGGGTCTTTCAAGACGATCGAGAACGTCGTCTGGAGCAAAGTCTGGGCAATCGGTTGCGGTGCAGACAGGGGATCTCCGTGGCGTGCTGAGGCACGCAGCGGCAAGACCAGGCGAGGGCGGTGTCGGAGGCTTAAGCTGCTGATCATGGCGCCATGGCCTGGCGCGGTGAGTGCCGTGTGAGCACACGGGTGAAGACCAACCGCCCCTGGTGACAGTGCGGACAGATCCGTGGCTCGATCGGCGGCACCGGTGCCGCGGCAGACTGCTCGGGTGACGGGAGGACAAGCTCCTGTGGTGGGCCGGGCTCGGGTGGCGCCTGCAGTTGCAGCATCTGCCGCACCCGGGCGGCGTTGTGGCGCTGTGCGGGATGCCACAGGCCGGAGTAGCGCACCTTGTGGAAGCCGCGCGGCAGCACGTGTTGGAGGAAGCGGCGCATGAATTCGTGGCCGCTCAGGCGGCAGGTTCGCCGGTGGCCGGTCTTGCGTTCTTTGTATTGGATGGTGACCGTCTGGTCATCGAGGCCGACGATCCGGGCATTGGTAAGAGCGACGCGAAAGACGTAGCGGGCAAGATAGTCGAGCACCGCCTGCTCGCCGTTGCCCCAGGCGGTGACGTGGAGGATCCAACGCGTACGCCACGCCGCATCGGAGATGACGAGATCAGGGCGCTTTCGGCGTAGCATTGCCCGGAACTTGCCGCGTACCACCTTGGCAAGAGCCTTGATGGGTACCAGGAATTTCCGACGCGCCGGATGCCAGGTGCTGGCGTCGTCGGAGATGCCGCCGCCGCTGACCAGGCAATGAACGTGCGGGTGCAGGTTCAGTTGCTGGGTCCAGGTGTGCAGCACGGCGAGCACGGCGACGGTGCCACCAACGTAACGCGGATCGCGGGAGAGTTCGATGATCGCAGCGGCGCAGGCCTGCATCAGCACGCCATAGCCGTCGCGTTGATTGGCCCGCAGCACCTCGCGCAGTTCGGCCGGCACGGTGATGGTGACATGGAAGTACGGCACCGGCAGCAGCTCCGCCTGGCGGCGTTCGAGCCACTCCTGGGTCTGCGCGGTGTGGCACTTCGGGCAACTGCGATTACCGCAGGAGTGGTAGGAGAACACCTCGGTGTTGCACGCCTCGCAGTGCCAGACCTGGCCGCCGAGCGCCGCGGTGCGGCAGTCGAGAATGTCCTCGATGGCGCGCTTGTGCGAAGGCAGCATCGACGCGCCATGAGCCGCGAGGTGGTCTGCCGCGAAGCGGCGGAACACCTCGGCGATCTCGATCATGACCGTGCCTCAGAGGCCGGTCATCAGCCGATCGAGCAGACTGTGCAGCGACGCCCGGGTGGGCGTGGTCAGGTGAGTATAGATGGCAGTCGTCGCGATGCTGGCGTGACCGAGCAAGATCTGCACGATGCGGGTGTCGACGCCGTTCTCGATCAGTCGCGTGGCATAGCTGTGGCGAAGGCTGTGTGGGGTCACTCCGCGTTGGATGCCCGTGGCACCGACAGCGGCGGCGAAAGTGCGCGACAGCACACGGTTATTGAGCGGCGCATCACCGGAGTGGTTGGGGAACAGCCAGCGGCGGTTGTGGTGGGTCAGCCACAAGCGGCCCAGTTCATCGAGAACCGGCTGTGGCAGCGGCACCAACCGCTCCTTGTCGCCCTTGCCGACAATGCGCAACACTTGGTTGGCCCGGTCGATGGCACCGACTTCCAGTGTGGTGGCCTCGCTGATGCGCAGACCGCACGCATACATGACGGCGAGGCAGGTCTTGTGGACCGGGTTACGGATGCCGTTGAGAAGGTGCCGGACCTGATCGTCCGATAGCGCGTCAGGCAGCCGCTTCTGCCGTGGCGAGCCGATCCTTTTTTTCCCCGAACAGCTCCCAGGCACGGCCGAGCGTGTGTTGGTAGAAGAAGCGTAGGCCGTAATGACTGGTCTGGAAGGTGCCGCGTGCCACCCCTCGCTGGCGCAAGCCGAGCAGGTAGCTCCGCACCTCTTCCTCGCTGAGCAGATCGGGCGAGCGGTGGTAATGCGCCGCCAGCCGCCGGACGGCATGGACGTAGAGCTTCCGCGTCCCTTCAGCCAATCCGGCCAGGATCATGTCATCGATCATCCGCGCACGTTGTGGGGACATTGTGGTCTCCTTTCGTTGATGTTCCGGCGAGCTGCATCATGCCCGCCGACCCGAAAGGATACTCCTGCCTGTCAGCTATTCAGACCGCGCCAACTATCCGGCTCTCTCGGCGAAGCCGTTCCGTCCAACACATGCTTTCGGTCCCCCGTTAACTACGGTAGTATCGGCCCCCGGGGGGGTTCTGGCCGACGGGTGGGTATGCCGGCCGCCTGGTAAGGTAGTGCTCTAAGACGTGAACCAAATTTTTGAGGACATTAAATTTCTAAAGTCGCATAAATGTCTGTCCACCGCTGTTGATCCGTGCGGAAGATTATTGAATGCGCGAGTCCATGTAGTCCCGCAGGGCTGTCACGATGGCCATCACCGCCTTGTGCATCTCGGCGTCAAGGCATGATTTCGCCGCAGGCGGAACAGGAGCCTGGGGATCATCGGCTGGCATGCCGCACTTCAAGCCCGCCACCTCGATCATCACCGCTGCCTGCGAAGGGTGCTCCGGCCACTGCGGACCTCCGGTCTCTTGCATCATCTTGGAGGTTATGCGGCTAACGGTCGGCATCACACAGTCGATTGCTGTTGTATCCGGCCGCGACGCCGCGACGCAGGCGCGGATTTCCTCGCGGTCCTGTTGCGTGGGGATGTACCTGTACGAAGCATAATCGGAGCCGCGACGGGCCTTTAGGTAATCGCGAAAGAAAGCGGCCGTTCGCTGTATATCGCCTAAATCGAACGCTTGTACCAGCATCGTTTGTCGTTTGCATCCGGACTGCGGATCGATCTCCGCGAGCCACGCAAGGAATTTTGGATCGACGTTGACCCGCCTCCACTGGCCCGACAGGTCGGGCGCTGCGTCCAGGTATGTCATAACGGATTGTCGTGCGGCCTGCTGCCGAGATGCAGCTCCCGCGGTGTCAGCAAAAACCACCGTGGAGCATGGAACTATCGCCCGCGGGTCGCTACCCAGGCTTTTGAACTCCCCGTAGAGGGGCGCGAAGGTTCGCGGCGTGTCGGGCAGTGGAGCAAACGTTCTCGCTACATCGCCCACAGGCCCCGGCTTCGTGAACTCGTAGCCGCGGCAGGTCACGGTGTCGCCGGTGGCCGCGCGGCTGATCGCCTCAGCGCAGAAGCGCGGCATCATGCAACTCACGGCGCCACGAGCGAAGGCAGCCTGGCATTTGGCAAGGCTGTGGTCGTCGTCGCGCTCCGCAGCGTCTGCCTGAAGCGCATCCAGGCTCATCTGAATGTCGTCCAGGCGATCCGTCAGGCTCTGGGCCTGCGCTGGCGCGTTCGCGAGTGATAGGGCGGCCGCAAGCACCGCGACGCCTACGCGCACACTCCAGGCAACTTTGCTCATATTGGCCCCTTGGTGGTTCCGGGGCTTATCAGGGGAAACCAGCGTCGCCGAGGTTTCACCTCACGTGGCGGCGAGCACGGGCGGAGGTCCCGGAGCCTGGAAGCGGTGAAGAGCGCTCGCCGAGGACGCCGCTGATGACAGCCGAGCACTGGCATTCAACCTCCCTTTTTTATCATGAGCCGACTCCATCTGAACCGTTGCACGGCACGAGATGTCAGGTCACGAAGCGCCTCGGTGACCCGCTATCTCTCGACCGTGCACGGCAATCGCCGGCCAGGACTGGCAAACGTTCAAATGGACGCCAGAACCCAGCTTCTTTTCAGGCTGCCGAATGAATTTGCTTTTGTCGCGAGAGCCTGGAATTCAGCGGACATGGCGACACCATCCATCGATTCGCCCAAATGACTGGGCGATCTGAAGGTACTTGAGAGTCTGGGGTTTGCCCAGGATTTTCTCTCAAGCTGCGAGTTGGAAGCCCTGCATTTCATTGGTATCCGCTCGTTTGGCGAGGAATTTCGTGAAGATGTGGCCTTTTGGGGTATCCAGGAGGAATTCAGGAAGCCGCTGGCGTAGCGCGGTTGCGACGACAAGTTCGGAAGGCGGGATCCCGGGTCGGACGGTGCGCAGCCAGGAGCCGAAGGAGGCCCAGACGAGCCGGGGATGTGCGACGGAGAGGTACTGCCAGCAATCCCTGGCAGATGAGACCGGTCTGGATGAAGACGTGATAGGCATGCAGCTTGCGTTTGACGTCGTCGCGGTATTTGGGTGATGCCCGATGGAGATGCTGGTTGCCGTCGTTGCGGCGCCGCGCCTTCATGTCGGACATCCAGAAATGATAGGCGAAGGTGCCGATCCGGTGCACGGCCTGCTTGAAGCTGAGTTCGATCTTGAAGCGCAGACCGTAGAGACGAATGATGTCGATGGCGTCGAGGGAGGTGTCCGTGCACATGAGGAGGAGGGAGCCTCTTGTTGGATGGATCACCGCGACGAAGCGCACCATGCGGCCGGCAGGGCGCCACAGCAGGTCACGGATGCGATATTGGATGGTCACCTTGTTCTCGCCATAGACGGGGCTGTTGACCTTCTGGAAGGCCTTGGGATCATTCAGCAGCGACTTCACCTTGAGCTTCTTGCCGTACTTCCTGGGCGCGCCTCGCTTGCGCGGTCCGCGATGTTGGTAAGCAGTGTACGCGACGGCATTGGACTTCACGCGGGTGACCAGGTGGTTGTTCTGCTTGAGCAGGCCGACGATGATCTTCTGCGCGCCATAGTAGGCGTCGGCGACGAAGTAGAAGGGTTGATCGACATCGGTGATGCCGATGAGGGAGATCATCTTGTCGAGCAGGGTCCGGCGGTCGCGGTTGGACCATACCAAGCCCTCATGGATGCGTGCGGCAAGCGGCACAGCGAAGACGGAAGAGGCGGCATGAACGAGCAGACTGACAGCTTGCAGTGAGTGCCCGGTGATGTAGTTCGGCTTGGTGTTCGATTCCGATTGCTGGTGCAGCAATTTGACCGCCGGCATCTTGCGGCCGCACTTGGGGATCTTGATGCCGTCGCCCACCAGGACGTACCTGCCGTTGACGCGCAGCGCCTGGGGCAACAGGCGAAGCACCAGCGAGGTCCACAGCGCGGTGAGCTGGTCGAGCTTGACGGCGGAGGAGTGGAAATAGTCGCAGAGTGCATTGTAGCGACGCGGATCGAGGTTGAGCGCGCGCACGATGGAGGTGACACCGAGCTGCTCGATGCGCACCGTGAAGCCGGCCACGGCGGCGGCGAACCACAGGAAGGTCTGCAAGCGGGTGAACGCCGGGCGCAGCGACTGGATTGCATTCCACCAGAGTATCCACAATGCCATTGGGTTGGCTCGTTGGGTTGTAACGACCAATGCCGTTACCCTTGGACGCACGATGCCCGCGTTGAATCCCGCGTGATCGGCGTTGACTCTGGCGTGAGCGCCGCGACAGCGGCGAGCTGCTGCGCTATTCTGATCCGATGGGAAAGCGACGCGAGCCAGACATCTGCGACGACAACCCGCTCACCGCGGACTTCCTCGAATGGATGGTCTCGCCCGACGGACAAGCCGCCGGCGAGGTGTCCGGCCTTGTGTTCGCCACGCTGGGAAACGCCCGTGTCGACGCCAGGCGGCGCAAGATCATCTGGGCCGATGGCGAACGGCTATCGATCGAGCGATCGGCAGAGCGCATCCGTGCCGAGCATCCGGACAGGCCCCGCGAGCTGATCGCAATTTCCCTGCGCAGTTGGTTCGAGCACCGCGTGCCCGAACCCGGTTCCGAACGCCAGATCAACGAACTCGACCGGCTCTTCGGGCCGTGGATTCGAGACCGTGAGCGAAAGTCACGGGCTGCCAAAAAATGACCGAGAAGTCCGCACTCTCAAGATATATAGATCGGTGTCCCTTTTCGGACCCCGAATGCAGCCCGCGTTGCGCCCGCGCGGTGCACCTCACAGGCGAACCGCCGCGATCAGAAGGTTAGAGCGGCAACGCGCGCTCGCATGGCCTTGTCAAGTCTAACCATGGCATCGGCCAGCGCGGCTTGAATGGCGGGCCATTGCTCGGGAGGTGACCTGTAACCACCCTGGATCATGTGGCGAATACGACAACCGTCGCTCTGTGGCAGGTCTTGCCAGTCAAGTGGTTCACCGAAGTCAGCTTCTATCGCAGCTTGCTGCATTTTGAGTGCCTCAAAGGCCACTTTGTTCTTTGCCGCTTGGCCACTACCGAGCGCAATCGAGAGTTCTACCTGTGAATGATTCTGGCGCACCACATAGGTGAGCGAAAAGCCATTGCGACCAATGCTTCCCGATATCCAGTTATCCTGTGTTGGGCTGCGATTTGCGTGAATATCAGTCTTGCCCTTCGCATGTTCCAGCAAGCCTTGCCAGAACCTTAATCGAAGCTCGTGACGGTCGCTGCGGTTTTCTCGCTCTGCCTGCTTTTTTATTCCGATCTGAGTTTGGAAGACACTTGCTTCTGGCAACGGGATTAACTGTTGAACGTCGAGTAGCACCGTGCCGTCCGCCATCCGATATGGCTTCATTCGTATACACCGGATGTCGATACGACGTTCTCTCAGCCACATTGCGGTGGTAGTTAGCTCCTTGCTGAAGTCGGCCGCCGCGAGAACGATATGCACGTCTTGTCCGAACTGCGTCTCGTCTATGTCAATCCAGCCAAGGAACTCTTTGACGGCTAATCGCGCCGCCTCAATGTCCGGCTGGGCCTTGTTCTTGTATCTGGCGAAAGTGTCCACGAGCTGCTCAAATGTCATGGCTGAGACCATGGCAGCGTAGCGTAAGGCCTGCAATTCCATATGACCTCCGTCATCGGTGCGCTTCAGCTCTACCACAACGAGATTTGCATCTAAATCGATGCATAGCAGATCGATCCTCCTGGAACTATCGAGCCAGTCTCCGAACTCTTCAGCTATCACCATCAGGCGCTCGTCGAGAACGCTGATCTGATCGCCCAGAAGTCTCTGAATGTCTTTGCGCTCCATTATACCTTCGACACCAAAACTGGTCGCTGAAAGCGCCTTCAGTTCCTTTGTTGTGACTTGAAAGATAGGCATCAACCCTGCTTCCTAGCTTGACGTAAGTTGCTCATGTGTGCCGTAGGTTACGACGGTTACAATTACAATGCACCTGCACTCCGCAACAGAAAGCCCCATTTCCGGCGCTCTGGGTCTGCCTTGTCAGACAGGATTCTGAAACGGAGGCGGCCTGCTCTTTGCCGGCTTGCCGGCGTAACGTAACGTACAGCGTTTTTCGCTTGGCGGCGCGGCGCACGAGACGCGGGGCGCAGCCGCCGAAGCTGGAGGCCGCGCCGGTGAGCGAAAAACGTGTTGGACTAAACCGCTCCCCCCGCCCCGGCTATGGGCGTTGAATGCCACCGGTCGCGCCGGCCGCGCCGGGAGCGGGACGCCTGAGCCTCGGAGCGGTGCATGCGGCCAGGCCTGGCGTGGATTGTCGGGCCGGAGTTTGACCGGGATCCGTGTGTCGGCGGCTGCACAGATGCGAGCAGCGCCGCCGAAGTGAGGCTCATGGCCGCAGATCCCCACCGCCGTCCCGGCAAGTTTTGCATGGCCTGAGGCTGGTGCGGGCGCGATCCAGCGTCATGGTGTCCGGCACCGGCTGGCAGACCTTGGGCCGCGCGATGCAGCCGATCACCACCATGATGCCGGTGTGGCAGTGCGGGCACTCGCGCAACGACCGTCCGGTCAGTGCCTCGTAGCGGTCGCGATAGTCAGCGGGCGGATCGGCCGGTGCGGCCGGCCGGCCGGCGCCATCCCGAGCAGTTCCCGGCACCGCGCCAGCTTCCGCGCACGATGGCAGTTGCCGAGGAAGCCGAAGTACCGGATGCGGTGAAACCCGTCCGGCAGCACATGGATCAGGAAGCGGCGGATGAACTCCCCGCCGCCCAGGGTCATCGTCTTCTGGCGGTTGCCGTCCCGGTAATCCTTCCAGCGGAAGCGGACCTTGCCGTCGTCCATGGACACCAGGCGGTTGTTGGAGATGGCGACACGGTGGGTATAGCGCCCGACATAGTCGAGGACCTGAGCCGGCCCGGCGAAGGGCCGCTTCGCGTAGACCACCCACTCGGTGTTCCAAACCGGCGCCAGGTAACGCCGGAACGCCGCGGGCTCATGGAGGTGGCGGTGCGCGGAGAAGAAGTTCAGCTCGCCGGCGGCGAACGCCTTCTCCAGGTAGTGCAGGAACAAGCCCCGGAACATCCGTGACAACACCGGGACCGGCAGGAAGAACCCGGGCGGCAGGCGATCCAGCTTTGCCGTCCGGCGCGATTCCGCCGCCAGGAACAAGAAAGTGCACGTGCGGGTGGTGCAGCAGGTTCTGCCCCCAGGTGTGCAGCACGCCCAGGAAGCCGATCTCCGCGCCCAGATGCTTTGGGTCGGCGGCGATGGTGCGCAACGTCTCCGACGCCGCCCGGAACAGGATGTCGTAGACCACGGTCTGGTTCTGGAACGCGATGGCCGCGATCGGTTCCGGCACGGTGAACACGACGTGGAAGTAGGGCACGTCGAGCAGTTCCGCCTGGCGGTCCTCCAGCCACTGGGCCCGTGCGAGACCCTGGCACTTCGGACAGTTCCTGTTACGGCACGAGTTGTACGCGACGCGCTGATGGCCGCAATCGCCGCAACGCTCGACGTGACCGCCGAGCGCGGCGGTGCGGCAGCTTTCGATCGCGATCATGGCGCGCCGCCGCGCGGCCGACAGCGACGCGCCGTGCTGGTCACGGAAAGCCGGGCCGAAGTGGCGGAACACGTCCGCCACTTCCAGCCCCTCGCGGGCCACGAAACCCGCGCTTCAGGCGGGCACGAGGTCCGGCGCGGTTGGCGCGACGGCGTCGCAGTGATTCCAGCGGACTGGCGGTGGCGCAGACCTTGCTGGTGGCGATCATGAGATACTGCGCCGTGGTGCTCAGATTGCGATGACCGAGCAGCAACTGGATGGTGCGCAGATCGGTGCCGGCCTCCAGCAGGTGAACGGCGAAGGCGTGGCGCAGCGAATGCGGCGCGACCGGCTTGCCGATGCCGCACTTGACCCTCACCTCCCGGCAGGTGTGATTGATGGTGAGCGGAGGATCGGCTGGCCGGGCCGATCGCCGGGAAACAGCCACTCGCCGGGATGGGTGCGCTTCCAATAGTCCCTGAGCATATCGAGGAGTTTGGGCGGCAGCATGACATAGCGGTCTTTCCGGCCTTTGCCCTGCTCGACCCGGATGACCATGCGCTTGCTGTCGATCGCGGCGGGCGTGAGGCGGACGGCTTCGGAAATCCGCAGACCGGTCGCGTAACAGACGGTCAGGATCACGCGGTGCTTCAGGTTGTCCACGGCACCCAGGAAACGCGCCACTTCGTCCTGGCTCAGCACGACGGGAAGCTTCTTCGCCTGACGGCCGGCGGGGATGTCGTCCTCGACGACCCAGGGGCGTTTGAGGGTGACGGTGTAGAAAAACCGCAGCGCGGAGACTGTGACGATGATCGAACTGGCCGCGAGATGCCTCTCCTTGGCGAGGTGGAGCAGATACGTCCGGATCTCGGCTGGCCCGAGAAGCTCAGGCGATTTGCGAAAGTGGCAGGCGAACCGGACGACCTGCGCGATATACACACGCTGCGTGTTCGGGGTCAGGTTGCGGATCTGCATATCCTCGATCATGCGACGGCGAAGCGGGCTCATCGACAACTCCTCTGCGAGATGAACAGCGCCACATGGCGCCGGCGCATCGTCTCGCAGTTGAGTTGTCAGGCCAGGAACGGGTGGACAGATCGCCAGACCACCACCCACGTATTAGAATTCTGCCAAACTAGGATCTGTAGATCGTGTCAAACTTACCGCGAAGCGGTTTAGTCCAACGCGTTTTATGTTAACTCAGGAGGCGTCACGGCAAGGCCTTCACGACGCTGCGCGCGCGACGAGCTGGTCGAGCAATCCGTCGGGCCGCTACTTTTGCATATGGTGACACGGATGTCGGGTCGCGGTCGAGATGAGCAGCCTTGGCAGCCGAGGCGGCCTTTCTCCAGTCCCACCCGATGTGATTGAGAAATGGCATCATCGTGTCGGCGGCGAGCGTGCTGATAGTGGCAATGTGTTCCGCGGTGATAGCCTCTCCTGCCTTCAGACCGCTGTTCGCAAACGCATGGCGTATGCATCATCGATAACGCGGTGCGTCTCGCGCTCCAGCGATCGGGCCATCGCGATGGGCATGATCTTCGCAAAGGCCTCCTGCATCGCAGCTTCAGATATCCGCTCATAACGGAAGGTGGCGTCGATTTCGTCGCGAGAGAGCGAGATGTCGAACTGAATCTGCAACTTCTCGCCGTTGAGCGGATTGACTGCGTAGGAGGCATTCATGTCCGGGCCTCCGTACCGGTCGGAGAGGAGCACGACCATTCGGTGGAAGCTGAAAAACTCCACATAGCCGATAAGAAGGCCTGTATGAGCGATTCCCTGAATAGCTACACAATGGAACACCGTGTCGGCTGGCCTGTTCAGGACGATTGGTGCCTGGTAATTGAAACCGAACGGCGGATTGCTATCGTCGCCGCGCAGGTAGGCCTGCGCCAGAGCACAGGTGCTCGGATCGATGCCATTCCGAGCCGCAAGGCACAGCGCTGACTTGACGATGGATCTGCCGGCCAGCGCCTCGCCGAAAGGTAGGTCAATCCGGACGGGGTCGCTGTCGTACTGCTTTTCCATCTTTAGCTCGGCGGCGAGCTTGTCTGTATCCACTTGTGGGTATTTGCGCTTCACGCCCGCCAGCATCTTGCGCGCTTCCGGTACGGTTCGCGCGGTCATGTTGATGCGGATGCCCTCCGGGCTGCTTTCTTCCCGGTAGGACGGATTGGCTGGCGTCGAGGTGCCGTCGGCATGCAGTCTGCGCCGCTTACCACTTATGGTCGCGAAGGTCTGTGGCGGCGTGACGCCACGGTCGCGCGTGATGCCGAAGAGCAGGCAGAGAGGATTCAACTGCTCTGCTAGCGCGGCGTCCCAGCTTTTCCCGGTGTCATTGTTGCATTGTGCGCAAAGTATCCCCCGGACCTTGAGCCTGCCGCCAATGGCGCTAGCAATGATGTGCTCGCGGAAGTCATTCTCGGCGGTGATCGATTCGCCACATATGGCGCAGTCTGGCATCTCAAAGCATCCGAAATCGAATCGAAGACATGGTGCGTGGCGGCTTAAGGTCAACGTCCGCCGCAGTTTGCCCGTTTCCCGCCGAGGGCCGGGAA
>CAWADP010000021.1:0-140388 GCA_963780805.1 uncultured Alphaproteobacteria bacterium | reverse complement strand
CGCCCAGCCGCCCTGCCGTGGTGGCGTGCTGGCCGAGCACCTGCACTGCCGCTCGCAGGCGTCCCTGTTCGACGTCTCCCACATGGGCCAGGCAATGCTGACCGGCACCGCCGCCGCCGCCGCGCTGGAACGGCTGGTGCCAGGCGACATCATCGGCCTGAAGCCCAACCGGCAGCGTTACACCCTGCTGACCAACGAAGCCGGAGGCATCCTCGACGACCTGATGGTCGCGAATCTCGGCCCCGACAAGCTATTCCTGGTCGTGAATGCCAGCCGCAAGGAGGATCGACTTCACCCACTTGGCCACGAACCTTCCCGCCGGGGTGAAGCTCGCACCCGTAGCGGACCGAGCCCTGCTGGCGCTGCAAGGCCCGGCGGCCGTGCCGGCACTGGCGCGGCTGGCGCCCGAAGTGGCGGCGCTGCCCTTCATGGGGGTCGCCACGATCGACATCGCCGGCGTCCCCTGCCTGGTCTCACGCTCCGGCTACACCGGCGAGGACGGCTGTGAGATTTCGGCCCCCGCCGAACGTGCCGAAGCGCTGGCCGATGCGCTGATCGCCCAGCCGGAAGTGGCGCCCGCCGGCCTCGGCGCCCGCAATTCGCTGCGGCTGGAAGCCGGCCTGTGCCTGTACGGCAACGACATCGACGAGCTTACCTCGCCGGTCGAAGCGGGCCTCACCTGGGTGATCGGCAAGCGGCGCCGCGAAGCGTGGGACTTTCCGGGAGCAGCGGTCATCCGTGACCAGTTGGAGAACACGTTTCCCCGCCTGCGCGTCGGCATCCGACCCAAGGGCCGTGCCCCGGCGCGCGCATTGACCGATATCGTCGCCGCCGACGGCACTGCTGCGGGCGTTATCACCTCCGGTGGTTTTTCGCCCACGCTGAATGCGCCGATCGCCATGGGCTACGTGCGCCGCGACCTCACCGCCGCCGGCACGCCGGTCTTCGTGGTGGTACGCGGCAAAAGTCTCCCCGCCGCCGTCGACGGCGCTGCCGTTCGTTGCCCACCGCTACGTCCGCTGAAACAGGAAACAGTCCCATGCCAACAAAGCGCACGGACAAACGCTACACCAAGGAACATGAATGGGTGGTGCTGGATGGCGACATCGCCACCGTCGGCATCACCGACCACGCGCAGGAGCAATTGGGCGACGTGGTGTTCGTCGAACTGCCGGAACTCGGCCGCGAAGTGACCGCCGGCGAGGCCTGCGCGGTGGTCGAGAGCGTGAAGGCGGCCTCCGACATCTATGCGCCACTCACCGGCAAGCTGGTCGAAACAAATTCGGAGATCACCGACAACCCGTCGCTAGTGAACTCCGATGCCGAGGGCGAAGGCTGGTTCTTCCGTCTGGAAATCGACGACACCGCGGCACTCGAGGCGTTGCTCGATGAGGACGCCTACAATGAATATGTGGAGACCCTGGATTGATGGACGCCATGTCGCCGCCAGGTTTTTCCCCGCCGGGTTTTTCCCCGTTGGCCGAGCTTGCCGCACTGGAAGCAGTCGATGCCTTCATGACCCGGCATATCGGCCCATCCGAGTCCGACGTCGCCGCGATGCTGCACGTGGTTGGCGCGGCGACGTTGGCGGACCTGGCGGCAAAGACGGTCCCGCCTTCAATCCGCGTCAAGCAGCCACTGGATCTGCCGCCACCGCTCGACGAGGTTGGGGTGCTGGCCGAGTTGCGTGCCCTCGCCGATCGCAACGTGCGCAAAAAGTCGCTGATCGGCATGGGCTATCACGGCACCCATACGCCGCCGGTGATCCAGCGCAACGTGCTGGAGAACCCCGGCTGGTACACCGCCTACACGCCCTATCAGGCGGAGATCGCGCAGGGGCGGCTGGAAGCGCTGCTGAACTTCCAGACGATGATCTGCGACCTGACCGGCATGGAGATCGCCAACGCGTCGCTGCTCGATGAAGCGACGGCCGCGGCGGAAGCCATGGCGATGGCACACGCGATCAGCAGGTCGAAGTCCGACGTGCTCGCGGTCGCGACGGACATGCATCCGCAAACCCGCGCGGTGCTGGCCACCCGGGCGAAGCCCATCGGCATAACGCTGGTGGATGTCACCCCCGGTGACCTTCCCACGATCCGCGCGGCGCAGCCTTTTGCCCTGGTGCTGCAATATCCGGGCTCGACCGGAGCGTTGCGCGCGCTGTCGCCGGAGATCCAGGCGGCGCACGATGCCGACGCACTGGCGATCGTCGCCGCCGATCCGTTGTCGCTGGCGGTGCTGACGCCGCCTGGAGAGATGGGCGCCGACGTCGTGGTTGGTTCGGCACAGCGTTTCGGTGTGCCGATAGGTTTCGGCGGCCCGCATGCCGGGTTCTTCGCAACGCGAGACGCGTTCAAACGCCACATGCCGGGACGGCTGGTTGGCGTGTCAGTGGATGCATCCGGCGCGCCGGCGATCCGGCTGGCGTTGCAGACGCGCGAACAACACATCCGGCGCGAGAAGGCGACGTCGAACATCTGCACCTCGCAGGTGCTGCTGGCGGTCATCGCCGGATTCTATGCGGTGTGGCATGGACCGGAGGGCCTGAAGCGCATCGCCCGCCGCGTGAACCTGATGGCGCGGCTGCTGGCCGATGCGGCGCGGCGCGGCGGCAAGCGCCTGCGCCATGACGCGTTCTTCGACACGATCGTGGTGGAATGCCGCGACGCCGATGCGCTGATGCGCCCGGCGCTGGCCGCCGGATTCAACCTGCGGCGCGTGGACGATGGCGCGGTCGGCATCGCCTTGGATGAAACCGTCACCCGAGACGAGCTGGCGCGGCTGGCCGACGTGCTGGGCGCGGACCTGGATGGCGCGGCATCCAGCATTCCGGCCGAACTCTCGCGCAACACCTTCTTCCTCGAGCAAGCGGCGTTCGACCAGAATCGCTCCGAGCATGCGATGCTGCGTTATTTGAAGCGCCTGGAGGAGAAGGACGTCGCGCTGAACCGCAGCATGATTCCGCTCGGTTCCTGTACCATGAAGCTGAACGCCACGGCGGAGATGATGGCGATCTCGTGGCCGGGCTTCGCCGACATCCACCCCTTCGCGCCGGAGGATCAGACCGAGGGCTATGCCACGCTGATCCACCGCCTGAGCGAGTGGCTGCAGCGCATTACAGGCTTCGCCGCGGTGACGTTGCAGCCGAATGCCGGCTCGCAGGGCGAGTACTCCGGCTTGCTGACCATTCGCGCGTATCACGAATCGCGCGGCGAGAGCGCGCGTGACGTGTGCCTGATTCCGTCGTCCGCACATGGCACCAATCCGGCCAGCGCGGCGATGGCGGGGCTGCGCGTGGTGGTGGTGGGTTGCGATCGCGAGGGCAACATCGACCTCGCCGACTTGCGCGCGAAGGTAGCGCTGCACCGCGACCGGCTCGCGGCGCTGATGGTGACCTATCCGTCCACGCACGGCGTGTTCGAAGCCGCCATCCGTGAGATCTGCGACGTGGTGCACGAAGCCGGCGGCCAGGTTTACATGGACGGCGCGAATTTGAACGCGCAGGTGGGGCTGACCTCGCCGGCGATCATCGGCGCCGATGTCTGCCACTTGAACCTGCACAAGACGTTCTGCATCCCGCATGGCGGCGGCGGTCCGGGCGTCGGGCCGATCGGCGTCACGGCGCATCTGGCGCCGTTCCTGCCCAATCATCCGTTGCGCGCGGATGCGGGGCCGGTAACGGGCTTCGGTCCGGTTTCCGCCGCTCCGTTCGGCTCGGCGCTGATCCTGCCGATCTCCTACGCTTACATCCGCATGATGGGCGCGGCAGGGCTGACGCGTGCGACCGAGGTCGCGATCCTGAATGCGAACTACATCGCGCAACGCCTGCGTGGTGCCTATCCGGTGCTGTACAGCGGCCCCGGCGGATTCGTCGCGCATGAGTGCATCATCGATTGCCGCGGCTTTCAGGCGGAAGCGGGTGTGATGGTGGAGGACATCGCCAAGCGCCTGATGGATTTCGGCTTCCATGCGCCCACCATGTCCTGGCCGGTTGCCGGCACGCTGATGATCGAGCCGACCGAGAGCGAGACCAAGGCGGAGCTCGACCGGTTCTGCGACGCGATGCTGGCGATCCGTGCCGAGATCGCGGCGATCGCCGCCGGCAAGCTGGACCGGGCCGACAATCCGCTGAAACACGCGCCGCACACCGCGCAGGAGGTGACGGCGGAGGTCTGGACGCATACCTACTCGCGTACCCAGGCAGCATTTCCGCTGCCCTGGCTGGCGGGCGGAAAATATTGGCCGCCGGTCAAGCGGGTGGACAATGTCTATGGCGACCGCAACCTGGTCTGCACCTGCGTGCCGCTGGAGGCTTACGCCGTGGCGGCCGATTGACGCTTCCGGCGCTGCCCGCCAGGCGGAGCAGGAGCCGAGCAAAGTAGGAATCCGGCCGATGACATTGCGGACCCGCCTCACTGAAAAACTTTGCATCGCGCATCCGGTGCTTCTCGCACCGATGGGCGCGGTCTCCGGCGGCCGGCTCGCGCACGCGGTCAGCGAGGCAGGCGGGCTTGGGCTGATCGGCGGCGGCTACGGCGATGCCACGTGGCTGGAGCAGGAGTTCGCTGCGGCGGGAAACCAGCGGGTCGGCTGCGGCTTCATTACCTGGTCGATGGCCAGGGACCCGCGTTTGCTGGACCTCGCGCTGGCCCATCGTCCCGCCGCGGTGATGCTGTCGTTCGGCGATCCGCGGCCGTTTGCCGCGCGCATCCGTGACGCCGGCAGCGTGCTGATCTGTCAGGTTCAGGGTCTCGACCATGTGCGGCAGGCGCTGGAGGCCGGGGCCGAGATCATCGTCGCGCAAGGCACCGAGGCCGGCGGCCATGGCGGGGGCCGCGCCACGCTGCCGCTGGTGCCGGCTGTTGTCGATCTGGTGGACCGCAGCGCACCGGACGCCATGGTAGTGGCGGCCGGCGGCATCGCCGATGGGCGCGGGCTTGCCGCGGCACTGGCGCTCGGCGCCGAAGGCGTGCTGGTAGGCACGCGGTTCTATGCGACCGTCGAGGCGCTGGGCCATGACGCCGCCAAGCAGCGCATCGTCGCGGCGTCTGCTGCGAATACCGTGCGGACGTCGGTGTTCGACGCCGCACGTGGCTACGCGTGGCCCGACGGCTTCACCGGTCGTGCGCTGCACAACGATTTCACCGCGCGTTGGCACGGGCGGGAAGACGCGCTTGCCGCCGTGCTCGATGTCGAGATGGTGCGCTACCGGACCAGTGCGGTCAGTGGCGACCTGGACACCGCCGTGGTCTTCGCCGGGGAAGCCGTGGACCTTGTCAACGACCTGCCGCCGGCAGCGGAGATTGTTGCCCGTCTCGTAGCCGGGGCGGAGCATGCGCTGGCAGCCGCCGCGGCGCGGATTGTTTAGTTTTGCGCTTGCGCAACTGCGCCGGCCATGGCGCGGCCCGAGTCGGTGGTTGAGGCAAGCTGAGCGGCCGCGGTTCCGGCGAAGCAGTCCCTTGGTCCATGAGTAAACGCCATGACCATAAGTTAAAAGTCATCCACGGGCGGCCATGACATGGCAAGTCACCGTCAACGGCGCTTGGTAGCTGCTCGCAGCACCGCAAGACCTGGGTGGCCGCGCCAAGCGCGGCCATGACAGCGAGTCACCGTCAACGGCGCTTGGTATAGGACCGGAAAACTCCCAATGCGGATCGAAATCGCTCCTGCCGTGTCGATCGACAACTCGGACCTGCACGAGGACTTCCTGCGGGCTTCGGGCCCCGGCGGGCAGAATATCCAGAAGGTGGAAACCGCCGTGCAGTTGCGGTTCAACGTGCGCCATGCGCTCGGACTGCCGGAGCCGGTACGCGCGCGGCTGGAACGGTTGGCGGGACGGCGTCTGACCAAGGATGGCGTGCTGGTGATCGCAGCCCAGCGCTACCGCACGCGAGAACGCAATCGGCAGGATGCGCTCGATCGCCTGCTGGCGTTGATCCGCGCCGCCGCTGCCCCACCCGCACCACCGCGCCGGCGCACCAAACCGACCGCCGGCGCAAAGAAACGCCGCCGCGACGCCAAGACGCATCGTGCCGGCGTCAAAGCGATGCGCGCGCCGCCCCAAGCGGATTGAAACGGTTGACCGCAGTCGCTGGACCAAGAGCAGATCCGAACCGTTACTGACGGTGCCAGACCGCGACGCCGTTGGTCACTTCCGCATTGGTATGGACCGTCACGCTACCCGGGGCTGGCGTCTCGCAGCACGAGGCAGAGTCATCAGCGGGCGCATGCTCACAAGCAACCAACCACAATGCCAACAACAGAATTGGCATCGCCTTGGCCATTTGGACGCACGACCGGATCAACGCGCGGCCATTTCCTTTGCGGCGCGAATCGGGAGCTTCAGGGCCTTGCAGACCGCCGTCAAGTTGGCGTCCCGCGGCTGGGTCTTGCCGGTTTCCCAAAGATAGATGCTGGCGACGCTTACCCCAGCACGTTCGGCAACTTCTGCCACTGACAAACCGCGCTTGATCCGCGCGTCGCGCAGGTGGCTGGACAGGGAGGGCTTCTTTGCCAACGGTTCGATTCCCATTTTGTAAAGTTGGAAAGCGATGGCACCGTAGTGTCGTTACACGCTGGATGCAAGTCCTAATTCGATCCCAAACAACTCGCCGCCTACGAATACGCCGCAACCGCAACCTACTCCGCCGAGCCCGCGTTTGCCGCAGCATGGAACCGGGGCTAGCAAGGCGCCCATACCGTGACCGAAAGCGCTCCAATATGGATGTGATGATTGAAGTCCGTGATCTGGTGAAGGTCTTTGGCAGCTTCACCGCCGTCGATCACATCTGCTTCAGCGTTCCGGAAGGCGCCATCCGGGCCTTTTTGGGACCCAACGGCGCCGGCAAGACCACAACCATCAAAATGCTGACCACCGTGCTGACCCCCAGCTCCGGCCACATCACGGTCGCCGGGCACGATCCGGTGCGCGAGCCAATGCTGGTCCGCCGCGCCTTCGGCATCGTCTTCCAGGACCCTAGTCTCGACGACGAGCTGACCGCGCTCGAAAACCTGGCCCTTCACGGGGCGCTCTATGGCGTGCCACGCAAGGAGCAGGCGCAGCGAATCGAGACATTGCTGGGCTTCGTGGGACTTTGGGAACGGGGCAACGAGTATGTGAAGCAGTTCTCCGGCGGCATGAAGCGCCGACTCGAAATCGCCCGCGCCTTCCTGCATCAGCCCCGGCTCCTGTTCCTCGACGAACCCACCTTGGGACTCGATCCGCAAACTCGCAGCCATATCTGGGAATTTGTCAAAGGCCTGGCAAAAGAGCAAAGGGTGACCGTGTTCTTCACCACGCATGCGATGGAGGAGGCGGAACGCGTTGCCGACGACATCACCGTGATCGATCACGGCAAGATCGTTGCCGAGGGCACCGCGGCCGCCCTGAAGCAGGCCACCGGCGGCGCGACACTGGAGGAGGCATTCATCGCGCTGACCGGCCGCAGCATCCGCGACGACGAGGCAACCCCCACCGACCGCATGCGCATGATGCGCCGCGCCTGGCGAGGACGCTGAATGCGCGCGGTCTGGATTCTGTGGCTGCGCCAGCTCAAGCGGTATTCGCGGTCGCGATCCCGCATGATCGGCTCGCTCGGCCAGCCAGTGCTGTTTTTGCTGGCACTGGGCTTCGGCTTCGGCCCGGTGTTCGCCCGCGCCGGCAACGGCAACTATCTCGAATTCGTCGCCCCCGGCATCATGACCATGGGCATCATCTTCACCGCGGTGTTCGGCGGCATCGAAATCCTCTGGGACCGCCAGTTCGGTTTCCTGAAGGAGACGCTCGTGGCGCCGGTGCCCCGGCTGGCCATCGTGCTCGGACGCACGCTGGGAGGCGCCACGGTGTCGCTGCTGCAGGGCCTGATCGTGTTGGTGATCTGCCTCATCGCCGGCTTCCGCATCCACCAGCCTATGCTGCTGCCGGTTGCACTGGTGTTCATGAGCCTCATCGCCGTGTTGTTCACCGCTATCGGCACCGCGATCGGCTCGGTTCTGCGTGACATGCAGGGCTTTCAGCTCATTATGAACTTCCTGGTAATGCCGTTGTTCTTCTTTTCCAACGCCCTGTTTCCGACGGCCGGCCTGCCTGCGCCGCTGCGAGTTGTGGTGGCGCTGAACCCGCTCAGCTATGGCGTCGCGGGGATGCGGCAGGCGTTCACCGGCAGCCTGGGCATCGACATGGTGACGGATGTCGTCGTGTTGGGAGCACTGGCCATGATCCTGCTCGGCATCAGCAGTTATCTATTCTCGCGCATCGAGGCGTAATCTCGGCCATCCCCCCGGCCATCCCCCTTATGGCCAGGCTTGACGGCCATCCAGCACTGGTGTCCTCAGGCTCATCGTCAATCACCTCACCTCGTTCGCTTCGCAAACGCACCGGCACTTGCGTGCGCTGGTGGCCGGGTGGAGCCCGGCCATGACGAGACAGCCCGGCCGTAACGGGAGAGGCCATCGCGCCATCGCACCAAGCCTCCGATCTTCCGCGGATTGATATAAATTCTCCCGTCACGCGCTGGTGAATCGCACGCCGGCCGGCCGCGTGCATGCATAGGCGAATGATTCGACATCTGACGTCTGTACTTCTTGTCCTGAGTGCGGCGGCGCCGGTGGCGCTGGCTGAACCGATGCTGACCGGCACGGCCGCCTATGGCGACTGGCGCAGCGACGCGCCGGGCGTGGTGCGCCACATCACGCCGACAGCCTTGCCGCCGCCATACACAACGCAGTCGTCGGCGCGTGAGGCCTCGGTGGTGTCGCGGCCCGCCGGGGCAACGCTGCACGTTCCGCCGGGGTTCGGTGTGGACGAGTTCGCCTCCGGCCTCGATCGTCCACGCACGCTGCGCGTTGCCCCCAACGGCGACGTGTTCCTGGCCGAGAGCGGCGCCGGCCGCATCCGCGTATTCCGCACCGCCGACGGCGCGACGCGGCCAACGCAGACGGCGGTCTTTGCAGCGGGACTGTCGGAGCCGTTCGGCATCGCGTTCTGGCCACCGGGCCCCGATCCCCGCTTCGTCTATGTGGCGGAGACCGCACGCGTGGTGCGCTTCCCCTACCGCTCCGGCGAGCTGCGCGCGGCCGGGCCGGCGCAGATCGTGGTGCCGCATCTGCCGGACAATGGCGGACACTGGACGCGCGATATCGTCTTCTCGCCTGACGGGCAGCAGATGTTTGTCTCGGTCGGCTCGGCCAGCAACATCGGGACGGAGATGACGGCCAAGGATCCCGCCGCGGCCCGCGCCTGGGAGGCAGCGCACGGTCTGGGCGCCGCCTGGGGAGACGAGCAGGATCGCGCCGACGTGCTGGCGTTCGACCCGGATGGACATGGAGAGCATGTACTCGCCGCGGGGCTGCGCAATTGCTCGGCCGAGGCAATCGATCCGGCGGACGGCACCCTGTGGTGCGCGGTGAACGAGCGGGACGACCTGGGCGACAACCTGCCGCCCGACTACGCGACCTCGGTACGGCCGGGCGCGTTCTACGGGTGGCCGTGGTTCTATATCGGCAACCATCCGGACCCGCGGCTGCATGGCGCACCGCCGGGGCTGGCCGGGCAAGTGACCGTGCCGGACGTGCTGATCCAACCGCACTCCGCGCCGCTCGGCATCACGTTCTATGAAGCGACGCAGTTCCCGCCGGCCTATCGCGGCGCGGCCTTCGTGACGCTGCACGGTTCGTGGAACCGTGCCAACCGTACCGGCTACAAGGTGGTGCGGCTGTTGTTCTCGAACGGCAGGCCCACCGGAGCCTACGCCGATTTCCTGACCGGCTTCGTGGTGTCCGACGAGGCGGTGTGGGGCCGGCCGGTCGGCGTCGCGGTGGCGCATGACGGCTCGCTGCTGGTCAGCGAGGACGGCAACGGTACAATCTGGCGCGTGAGCTATCACGGGGGAAACCGATGACCGTAACGCGCCCGCCGCAACACAAGGCGCCAGAGCAGACCTGTGACTGCCATTTCCATATCTTCGGCCCGTACGACCGATTTCCGCTCGATGCGGGCCGCACCTACACGCCGCCCGCGGCGCTGGTGCCGGACTATCTGGCGATGGCGGAAACACTTGGCATCGGCCGCATGGTGGTGGTGCAGGCCAGCGTCTATGGCACGCGGAACGAGGTGACGCTGGATGCCGTGCGCCAGTTTGGATTGCATCGGGCCCGCGCCGTGGCGGTGATCGACGAGAGGTTCACCGATCCGGACTTGCGGCGGATGCACGAGCTCGGGGTGCGCGGGGTGCGGTTCAACATGGTCTCCGGCAATGGCACGCCGGAGGACCTGTTGCAGGCGCTGGCACGTCGGATCGCGCCGCTCGGCTGGCACATTCAGGTCTACGCCGAGGGCGACAAGCTGGAGGCGCTGGCACCGATCCTGGCGATGCTGCCGGTTGAGGTGGTGATCGACCACTGCGGCGGGGTGATGGCTGAACTGGGCACCGGGCATTCGCAGTTTCAGGCGCTGCTGCGCTTGCTGGGCGGCGGACGCGTGTGGATCAAGCTGTCGTCGTATCGTGCCTCGTCGGCGGGAGCGCCGTGGACCGACATGGCGCCCAACGTGCGCGCGCTGGCGGCGGCCGCAGCGGAACGCTGCGTGTGGGGCACCGATTGGCCGCACCCGAGCATGGATCCGGTGCCGGAGGCAGGCGGGCTGCTGGACCAGTTCATGCAGTGGGTGCCGGATGCCGCGGTGCGGCAACGCATTCTGGTGGACAATCCGGCGCGGCTGTACGGATTCTGATTGGGCGTCGGTGGCTCCTGATCGCCGGCCTGCCGCGGCAAACCGCACCGCACCGCCGCCAGCAGCAAGGCGCCTCGGGGCAGTGCCCGTTGGGCCGCGCTGCGGCGCAACTCCGCCGGCAGGACGGCGCTGGACACCGTGGTGAGCAACAGTGCGCCGAGCCGACCGACGGTTGGAGTGGACAGCAAGTCGCCGCCCGCGAACTCTCCGGCGCCGACAGCGCGCATGGCACCTCGCGACTGGCGTGCGGACGGCCGCACGCCGGCGGCTATAGTTGGGTCATAGGCGCCGAGACCGCGAGAAGAGCCGTCTTCAGCGGGGCGTGGAGCCCGTAAATTCCGCCCTGGCGGAAACTGCAGATGCCCGAACCGAACTCGAACACGAAGTCCTGGGTAAACTGGTAGACGCTCGTCGCCCCCGCCGCCGCCTTGAGTACGGTCACGTTGATCGGGCCCGTCCCGCCTCCGCTGACCATCGTCTGAGGCAAATTCCGCTGATCGGCCGGCGCTAATTGCGCACCCATATCCATGCTCCATGAAAAAATGAACCGCCGCGAGTGGTCGGCCCGGGCGCGAGCGGTCGGCCCGGGCCACTAACAGATGTATGTTAGCAGAATAACGTCCGTGCGTCAATCGGGAGTTTCGCCCGGCGGCAGTTCGGCCCAACGGCCAGTTGGAGCCACCGCCGAGCAACGTCGGAACGCCGCCCCCTCAAAGCAACCCGCGAAAAAAGGCTCACCCTCGTTGGTGTCGCGGGATCGATCTTTGCCATTGCCTCACGTCTGTCCTTGACGTGCGGCGTTGCGGTTCAGACTCTCGTTCTTTTCGCTGGTTGGCGCTTATCCCGTCGGATGCCGCTTGATGAAATGCCTTGCGATGATGATGCGCTGCATTTCGTTGGTGCCCTCGCCGATGCAGGTCAGCGGGGCGTCGCGGAACAACCGTTCGATGTCGAACTCGGTGGAGTAGCCGTAGGCGCCGTGGATGCGCATGGACTCGGTGGCATTCTCCAGCGCGGCTTCGGAGGCGAAGTACTTCGCCATCCCGGCTTCCATGTCGCAGCGCTCGCCGCGATCGAAGGCGGCGGCGGCGTCCAGCGTCAGCAGCCGTGCGGCACGGGCGCGTGTCGCCATCTCGCCCAGCTTCAACTGGATCGCCTGGTGCTCCGCGATCGGCTTGCCGAAGGTTTTCCGAATTTGCGCGTATTCCGCGGCAAGATGCAAAGCGCCCTCGGCGATGCCCACCCCGCGGGCGGCGACATTGATGCGGCCCAGTTCCAGGCCACCGGTGGCCTGGTAGAAGCCCTGGCCCTCGACGCCGCCGATCAGGTGATCGGCCGGGATGCGATAATCTTCGAAGATCAGCTCGCCGGAATCGATGCAGTGGTAACCGAGCTTCTCCAGCTTGCGGCCGACACGGAATCCGTGTTGCTTGGGTGCGATGAACAGACTCATGCCGCGGTGACGAGGCTGGGCGTGCGGGTCGGTCTTGACCAACAGGGCGACGCAGTTCCCCTCGATCCCGTTGGAGATCCAGGTTTTCGTCCCGTTTATCACGTAGTGGTCGCCGTCGCGCCGCGCGGTGGTGCGGATTGCCTGCAGGTCGGTGCCGGCATCCGGCTCGGTCAGCGCGAGGCCGCCGCGCACCTCGCCGCTGGCGAAGCGCGGCAGCCAGTCCCGCTTCTGCGCGGGTGTGCCGAATTTCTCCACCGCCAACGCCAGCATCAGGTGCGAGTTGAAGATGCCGGTCACCGCCATCCAGATCGCGGCGATGCGCATGACGATCAACGCATAGGTGCGTGCCGGCAGGCCGAGGCCGCCGTACTCCGCGCCGATCGTCGCGCCGAACAATCCGAGCTCCTTCATTTGTTCGACGATGTGCGTGGGATAGCGGTCGGCGTGGTCGTATTCCTTGACGATCGGCTTCAGCTCGCGGTCCACCCAGCGGTCGATCGAGTCCAGAAGCTGGGCTTCTTCCGCCTCATCAAGCGTGCGCATCCTGCCTGCTCCTCCACGTCGCGTATCGGCCCGTCCCCGTCATTGCGAAGAGTAAAACGGTCCTCGGGCTTGACCCGGGGAAGCAATCTCCCTCGAGCAGCGCTCGGACGCTCGTGCGCCTCTCCGGGAGATTGCTTCGTCGCCTCGCTCCTCGCAATGACGGGGGGACCAACAGGGGGCCGACTCTAAGGCCGGCTCTAAAGTTCATAAACTGCCGCGGCTGTTCCACCCAACACTGCGTCGCGCCCGGCGTCCGGCAGATCGCGCAGCAGTTCCAGCGTGGCGTCGCGCCAGCGCGCATAGCCGCCGGCCAGGTTCACCACCGGCCAGTCGCTGCCCCACGACAGCCGGTGCGGACCAAAGACATCGAGCAGATGGGCGACGTAGGGTTGCAGATCCTGCACGTGCCAATCCGGCGCGGCTTCCGTCGCCAGACCCGACAGCTTGCACAGTGCGGACGTCTCGCGTGCCGCGCGGGCGATATCCGCCGCCCACTCCCGGAAGCCACCGCCGGCGATGTCCGGCTTGGCGGCATGGTCGATGATGATGCGCAGCGTGGGATGCCAGCGCGCCAGCTCCAGCACGACCGGCAGATGGCGGGGCTGGATCAGAGCGTCGAACACCAGCCCGCGCGCGGCCATTTCAAACAGGCCCGGCTGTACTTCGGGGCGCAGAATCCAGGCGGTATCGGGAATGTCCTGCAGCATCGGACGCAAACCCTTCAGCAACGGGTCGCGCGCCAGGCGGGCGACTTGCAGGGGCGCCTCCGCCGCGGAGAGATCCGTCCAGCCGACCACGCCGCGCACCAACCCACCCGACGCGCGTGCCACCTCCAGCAGGTACTGTGTTTCCGCATCGGTCGGCGCCGCCTGCACCAGCACGGTTGCAGTGATGTCTCCCAAAAGGGGGCGCAGGTCGTCGAGACCGTAGTCGCGATGGATCGGCAGGTCGGGCGTCAGCCAACCGTAGTCGCCGCGATCCACCCGCCAGACGTGGTGATGGGCATCGACGCGCGTCACGTCACCACGCCCTTGGTGAGCATGATGTTGCCATAGAGACGGCGCTCGCCTGTGTGAACCACGGCGAAGGCCTCGCGCGCAGCACGATAGAAGTCGTGGCGCGGCAGGCGCGTGGGTGGGGGCAGGCCGGCGGCGGCCAGCACGCGCGTGAAGTCCGCCACCGCCTCTGGCGTCGGTGCGGGATCGTCCACCACCGCCATCACCACGACGGGATCGGGCTCGAAGTCATCCACCGGCAGCACCGACAGCACCGCGACCAGGGCGGCCGTAGCGCTCGCACCATGCAACGGCACCAGCCGCCGCGCCATGCTGACGGCGGGAAAGTTCGCATCCACAATGGCGATGCGGTCGCCATGGCCGGCGCTCGCCAGGGCGAACAGCAGGTCCGGGGTTAACAGCGGGTCCAGTCCGCGCAGCATTGGCTTGGCTTCCTCCCGGTCGCGACTTTGGCGCGGCCTCCCCGCAGCGTAATGTTGTGATCCTGCCGCTTTGAGGCTGCCGGCGAGTCTGTCATTGCGAGGGCAGCAAAGCAATCTTCTGGAGAACAGTGCGTCATTTGCGGGAGATTGCTTCGCTGCGCTGGCAATGACACACCCAGTCGGGCATCAGCCAGTCGGGCATCAGCCAGTCGGGCATCAGCCACGTCGGGCATCAGCCAGGTCGGGCATCGATCGTCAGACTCAGCGCACTGGCGGCGAAGCGGCGGGCAGCGATAGTTGCCTCGCATCCGCCGGGATGACACCTTTGCCCCACCGCTTTCGTCATCCCCGCATATGCGGCGATGACGAAAGACCGGGAGTAACGAAACGGCGGAAGCTGACGATACCGGAGGCTGCTATGGACGGTTCGTTCGACAGGCACGGCAACGCGGGTGAACGCGAGCGGCTGCGCATCCGCGGTGGCGGCCTTACCGGGCCGACGTCTGGACTCGCGCCCGGCAACGTGCAGGCCAACCTGGCGATCCTGCCGAAGGCCCATGCGTTCGACTTCCTGCGCTTCGCCCGCGCCAATCCGCGGCCCTGCCCCGTGCTCGCGGTATCGGAGCCAGGCGCCACCGGCTTTCCCACGCTCGGCGCGAATCTCGACATCCGCACTGACCTGCCGCGCTATCGCGTCTGGCACCGCGGCGAGTTGGTTGCCGAACCCACCGACCTGTTGGAGGTCTGGCGCGACGACCTTGTGAGTTTCGCCATCGGCTGCTCGTTCTCCTTCGAGGAGGCGCTGACCGAAGCCGGCATCGAGGTCCGCCACATCACCTGCAACAGCAACGTGCCGATGTACCGCACCAACATCGCGTGCACGCCGGCGGGCGTGTTCCATGGCCCGATGGTGGTCTCGATGCGGCCGATGAAGCCGGCGGATGCGATCCGCGCAGTGCAGGTCACGTCGCGTTTCCCCTCGGTGCACGGCGCGCCGGTGCATATCGGGCTGCCGCAGGCGATCGGCATCGCCGATCTCGGCAAGCCGGACTACGGCGACGCGGTGCCGATGCATGACGACGAGCTGCCGGTGTTCTGGGCCTGCGGCGTGACGCCCCAGGCGGTGATCGCGCAGGCGAAGCCGGAGTTCTGCATCACCCACGCGCCTGGCGCGATGCTGATCACCGACCTGCGGAACACGTCGCTCGCGGCGTTCTGACCCGCACGGATGCAGGCCCGGGCGCGGATCGATGGGATCGAGGCCCTGATCAACCAGGACGTCGGCCGCCACACCGCCCCGCTGTTCGCCGCCAGCCGAGGCGGGCTGTGGGGCGCCGCCTCCGCCCTGGCTGCTTCGCCGGCATTGCGGGTCGGACTGTTGACCGGGTTCTACGTGCCGCTCGGCCGTCCCCCTGCGGCGGAAACCGACGGGCCCGCCGGTGCGGCGCTGCTCGCGCGCTTTCTGTCGCAAGTCGGAGCGGCGTGCCGGCTGTTGACCGATGCGCCCTGCGCCTCGGCCTGCCGGGTGGCGCTGGACGCCGCCGGGCTGGACGCAGTGCCGCTCGACGTTGCGGCGATCGGCGGCCACCGCGCCGATTGCACTGCCAGTTTCACTGCCGATCCTGCTGCCGACGTCACCGCCACCTGGCGCCGGCATGGCGTCACCTGGGCCATCGCGATCGAGCGTTGCGGCACCACGGCCGAGGGCCGTCCGCGCAATATGCGCGGCCAGGATCTCAGCAGCTTTACCGCACCCCTCGACGCCGTGTTCTCGGCCGGACCGTGGCGGACGATCGGCATTGCCGACGGTGGCAATGAGCTGGGCATGGGATCGCTGCCGCCCGGACTGGTCGCGGCGCACGTCCCCTTCGGCGCGGCGATTGCCTGTGTTACGCCGGCGGATCATCTGGTGATGGCAGGTGTCTCGCATTGGGGCGCCTATGCGCTGATCGCGGCGCTCGGGGTGATGCGGGAGGACTGGCGGCGGGCAGCGCTGGACTGCCTGGATGCCGCGACCGACCGGACGATCGTCGAGGCACTCGTGGCCCGCGGACCCGCGGTGGACGGCGTCACGCTGAGGCAAACGGCGACGATCGATGGCCTCGACATGGCGACGCATGGGCGCAAGCTGGCGGCGGTGCGGGCCGTGCTGGAGCAGCATGGGTTTGCGTAGGATACCCCCCTACCCTATTTTTCTGGCGTGACCCACACCATTCACCACAAGCGCAAACTGCTCGCCCGCGTTCGCCGCATCCGCGGGCAGGTCGAGGCGATCGAGCGCGCGCTCGAAACCGAGGCCGGCTGCGAGCAAGTCATGCACCTGCTCGCCGGGGCGCGCGGCGCGATGGCCGGGCTGATGGCCGAGGTCGTGGAAGAGCACGTGCGCACCCACCTGGTGGATGAAGCGCAGCACCCGCAGGCATTGAACCGTGCCGCCGCCGAGCAATTGCTCGACGTCGTGCGCAGCTACCTGAAATAGCGAGGTGGCCATGGAAGCAACCGCAGGCGCGGCCATGGAAGCAGTGCACAGCCATGTCTTCCTCGGCACGGGCCACGAAACCAACGAGCGGCGAAGCTGGGCGGTGATCGTGCTGTGCGGCGCCATGATGGTCGCCGAAATCGTCGGCGGCATCCTGTTCCACTCGATCGCGTTGGTGGCGGATGGGCTGCACATGTCCACCCATGCCGGCGCGCTGTTGCTCGCGGCGCTGGCTTACAGCTACGCGCGGCGGCACAGCGACGACCCGCGCTTCACCTTTGGCACCGGCAAGCTGGGCGACCTGGCCGGTTTCAGCAGCGCAATCGTGCTGCTGATGATTGCGGTCTTGATCGGGTACGAAGCGGTGTCGCGCCTCATCGCTCCGGTGCCAATCCGTTTCCGCGAGGCGATCCCGATCGCCTGCCTGGGTCTGGCGGTGAACCTGGCGAGCGCGTGGTTGCTCAGCGCGGGGCACGAGCATGCACATGGCCACGGGCATGGACATGGCCACGGGCATGCGCATGCCCATCATGATCATGATCATGACGATGACGATGGCCATGACGATGGCCATGGTCATGACCATCGGCACGATGCCAGCCGTGACGACAACCATCGTGACCTTCGCCACGATCATGACCACCACGATGACCGTGACCGCCACGATGACCACGAGCATGACCACGAGCACGCGCTCGGGGCGGCGCATCGTGACAACAACATGCGCGCGGCGATCGTGCATGTGCTGGCGGATGCCACCGTCTCTTTGTTGGTCATCGTCGGGCTGAGCCTCGCCTGGCTGTTCGGCTGGCTGTGGATGGACCCGCTGGCGGGCATGATCGGGGCGGCGGTGATCGTAAGCTGGTCATGGTCGCTGATCCGCGATACCGGTGCGGTGTTGCTCGACATGGCGCCGGACCGGCAGACGATGCTGAGCATCCGCCGCGCGGTGGAAGCCGCCGGCGACCGGTTGACCGACCTGCATGTCTGGCGGCTGGGGCCGGGACATCTGGGCGTGATCCTGGCGGTGGCAACCGATACGCCGCGCGACGCTGCTTTCTATCGAGCGCGGCTGGCGGAGGTACCGGCGCTGTCGCATGTCACGATCGAGGTGCAACGCAGGGGGTGAGGCTTCTTTGCGCTCGTACAAAACAGAACTCCCCTCCCGTTGTGGGCCCCTTGCGGGAGGGGTTTGGGGGAGGGGTGCATGTACGCAATGACCGCGGTGGTATGCCTCCCTCCCCCGCCCCCCTCCCACAAGGGAAGGGGGCCGTCGGATGGCCCCCGATAGGAGTCGTTCCATGGAAACGCTGTACCAGCTGCACTAGGCTCTGTGGACAAACCCGCGACGGCGGAATCATCAGCGCGATACTTGTCCCTGTTTTCACGACCTGAAGAGGGGCGTGCAGTAGAAGGTTTTGAAACACAGATTTCACAGATTCCACAGATTTAGGCATTCATAAGTTAGCATCTCCTATGATCCTCATAATATGTTCCGGCTGCATTAACGGCCCAAAAGTTACTTGGCGTTGCCGCAGTTGTGCCGTACCGCCTCTACACGAGAGAGACTTCTGTGCCTTAATCCGTGAAATTTGTGAAATCTGTGTTTCAACAATCTTCTTGAGTTCCGGGGTATTGGGTTTGTCCACAGTGCCTAGCTGCTGGCCTTCAGCCACGGTGCCGGATTAACCGGCTGCTCGCCATGGCGCAGCTCGACGTAGAGCGAGGGGCGGCTACCGGCACCCGGATTCCAGCCCGGCATCACGCCCACCGGCTCGCCGGCACGCAGATCCTGGCCAGCCTTCACGTCCAGGCGCTCGAAGCCGGCCAGCACCGCGTGGTAGCCGCCGCCGCAATCGACGATCAGCAGCAGGCCATAGCTGCGGAATGACTCCGCGAAGGAGACCCGCCCGTTGCAAGGCGACACCACGCGGGCCGATGGCGCCGCATGGTAGGAGATGCCTGTGGCCGGACCGGCGTCGGTGGGATCGCCCCAGGAGCGGAACACCGTGCCCGCCACGGGTGCCGTAAGCTGTCCGTCCGGCTGCGCGGCCGCAGCCAGGGTCCCGCCGGAGAAGGGCGTCAGCGCGGCCTCACGATCCCGGTCGGCCTCGGCGTCGGCAGTGCGCTTCTCACGGCCGGCGTGCACGGCTGCTTCGCGTTCATGCTCGGCGTCGGCGCGGCGCTGGGCGTCGAGCGTCACAAGCATTGCGCGCAGGGTGTCTGCTTGCGTGGCTGCTTCGGCAGCGCGGGCGGCCGCGGCGTCGGCATCCGTTTGCGCCGCGGTCTGATCCGCCTGGGCAGCCGCGATCTGCTGGTCGAGCACCTCACCTTCCTGCTCTTGCACCGCCTCGGCAGCGGCCAGCTTCGGCGTCTCGGCGGCCACCGCCGCGGTCGCGGCGTCCAGCGACGCCTGGGACTGGCGCAGCGCGGCGGAGTCCTGCTGCAACTGCCGCGCCAGCCCTTGCAGAACGATCAGGCCGCGCAGCGTATCCTCGGGCGCGGCGGGCACGGCGAGCAGCGTCTCGGCGGGGTAGAGGGAGAGACGCTCGATGACCGGCAGCAGTGGCTGCATCCCATGCGCGCGGACGGCGAGTTGGGCAGCGGCCTCACGGCGGCGGCGCTGAAGGTCGGCCATGCGGTTGGCGGCGGCCTCGGTCGCGGCTTCCGCCTGCTGCAGACGGGCTGCGGCGGCGATACGTTGGTCGGAGAGACGCTGCGCTTCGGCGGCGGCGGCGGCGGCGGCGGCGGCGCGTTGGTCGGCGAGACGCTGCGCTTCGGCGGCGGTCGCGGCGGCGGCGACGTGTTGGTCGGCGAGACGCTGCGCTTCGGCGGCGGCGGCGGCACGTTGGTCGGCGAGACGCTGCGCTTCGGCGGCGGCGGCGGCACGTTGGTCGGCGAGACGCTGCGCCTCGGCGGCGGCGGCGGCACGGGCGGCGGCCTGCTGCTGGGCGGCGATCTCCGCGGCGTGGGCTTGCTCGGCCGCTTCCCGTTGGGCGCGGGTGGCGTGTTCCTTGTGGGGGGCCGCGGCGGCGAGAGCGAGGAGAGCGAGGAGCAGGACGGAGGGACGCAGGCCGGGGAAGGAGAGACGCAGGCCGGGGAAGGAGAAAGCAGAAAAAGGAACACCCCCTCCCCTCGAGGGCTTGGGCCGTGAAGCGGACCAAGGATGGCGGGAGGGGTCGAAGAGGTCCGCGCCGCGTGGACCCCTCCCCCCATCCTTGGTCCGCTTCGCGGCCCAAGCCCTCGAGGGGAGCGGGTGTCCTGTTGTTTCCCCGCCTCCTACGGCTCCCCCTCCTTTCACTTTACCACCCCCGCAACTCTCCTCGCCTACTCCGCGGCGCGCGCCGCATCGTGGCGGATCAGGGTGTGGCCGGTCATCTCGCGCGGCTGGGGCAGGCCCATCAGGTCGAGCAGCGTGGGAGCGACGTCGGCCAGGATGCCGTCCTGGATGGCGCGCGCATGGCCGTCCACCAGCACCACCGGCACCGGGTTGGTCGTATGGGCGGTGTGCGGGCCGCCGGTCTCGGGGTCCTTCATCAGCTCGCAGTTGCCGTGGTCGGCGGTGACCATCAACGCGCCTCCCTGCTTGTGCACCGCCTCGACCAGGCGGCCGAGGCCGGCATCCACCGTCTCCACCGCCTTGATCGCGGCGGGCAGGCTGCCGGTGTGGCCGACCATGTCGGGGTTGGCGAAGTTCAGCACCATCAGGTCGTATTTTCCCGTGTCGATCGCCGCCACCGCCTTGTCGGTCAGTTCGGCGGCGGACATCTCCGGCTGCAGGTCGTAGGTGGCGACCTTGGGGGACTGCACCATGATGCGGTCCTCGCGCGGGAAGGGAGTCTCCTGGCCGCCGTTCAGGAAATAGGTGACGTGCGGGTATTTCTCGGTCTCCGCCATGCGGAGCTGCGCCTTGCCGGCATCCGCCACCACGCCGCCCAGGATATGTTCCAGCTTGTCGGGCGGGAACAACACCTCGAGGAACGGCGCCAGCGCGTCGGAATAGAACGCCATGCCGAGCGCAGCGGCGAACCGGATGGTCCGCTTGCGGGGGAAGCCGTCGAACTGCGGATCGAGCAGGGCGGCGAGGATTTCCCGGACCCGGTCGGCGCGGAAGTTGAAGCACAGGATGCCGTCGCCGTCCTGCATCCCCTTGTAGCCGCCGATCACCGCCGGGGGGATGAACTCGTCGAATTTCTCCGCCGTCGTAGCCGGCCTGGACGGCCTTCACCGGGTCGTCGAAACGAGGGGCGTCGGCGTCCGCCAGCGCGGTGTAGGCCTTGGCCACGCGGTCCCAGCGCTTGTCGCGGTCCATGGCGAAATAGCGGCCGCAGACGGTGGCAATCGGCACGTCCTTCGGCAGTGCGGCGCGCAGACGGTGCAGGTCGTCGATGGCGGATTGCGGCGGGGTATCGCGGCCGTCGGTGAAGGCGTGGAGCACGGTCGGCACGCCGTTGTCGTGCAGGATCGTGGCCAGCGCGGCGGCGTGGTCCTGGTGCGAATGCACCCCTCCAGGCGAGATCAGCCCGAGCAGGTGGCAGGTGCCTTTCGATTGGCGGAGCTTGCCGATGAACCCGGTCAGCGGTGCGGCCTTGGCGAGGCTGCCGTCGGCGATGGCGTTGCCGATGCGCACCAGCTCCTGGTGTACCACCCGGCCGGCGCCGATGTTCATGTGGCCGACCTCCGAGTTGCCCATCTGCCCGTCGGGCAAGCCGACATCGCGGCCGGAGGTGTGCAGGAAGGCGTGTGGACAGGACTGCCACAGCCTGGTGAAAGTGGGGGTCTTGGCGAGGCGGACGGCGTTGTCCTCGGTTGCGTCGCGCCAGCCGAAGCCGTCGAGGATTACCAGCATCACCGGACGAATCGGCTGCGGCATGGGACGGGCCCTCCTTGCGGTTGTTTAGCACCTAGCGGTGTGGCTGGGGTGGAACAAGTGCGACGGCAGGGGGTTCCAGGGCAGTCGGGAACCACGGTCTGGCGGCCACACGCGCACCTTGGTCGCGCCGACACCGCGATTGGCTGGCAACGGGATTGGCTGGCAACGGGATTGGCTGGCAATAGGTGCATGGGGTCCTGGTTCGAAAATCCAGTGCGCGTGCCCGGCACTGCGCCGGAAATTGGTGCATGGGGTCCTGGCACGAAAAAATCGGGAGGGGAGGCCGGCCGAAGCCAGGCCATCTGTCATTGCGAGCGCCGCGAAGCAATCTCCCGCGAGTGACGTGCGCACTCTCGAGCAGATTGCTTCGCTGCGCTCGCACTGACAGATGGCCTTCGACAGATGGCCGGACTTCGTGCTTTCGTGGTCAATCCTGTCTCATTGCCGTGGCAGGCGCGGCAAGCCAGAGGCGCTCGCACAGCACGCGCGGCGCAGGACAGCAGAGTTGTTACTCAATCGTGGTGCGAGGAGCTGTCGGGGCATTCAACGCGTTGAATGCAAAGATCGTGTCTGGCGCGGCAATGGATTTCCGGACAGCACGAATCAAGACGGCGGGGCTGGCCGTGATCCGGCCCCGGTCGTGCAGGCATGACAGATTTGATAGTCCCGCCTGGAAGGCGGGCCTGTCGCGGCATGGGAGAAGACCGGCCGCCGGGGCGCAGGTGACACGGCAGGCTCGGCATTGGCAGGCACGGCATTGGCACGCACGGCGATCGGTGCCGGCGGCGGAGCATCGGCAACAGCCTGCCGCGACAGCAGCAACGCCATGGCCCCAGCGGCGGGCGTCGCCCTGATCTCGCCGATCATCCCGGGTATGATGTTGGGATTCTCGCATCATTTCCCGGTTGACAGACATAACGCCCAGCGTGGGAGTCACCTCTAGTCGCAATCACTTGAGGGGGCTTCGTCATGCCAGTCGCATACAGCTACGTCAGGTTCAGCACGCCTGAGCAACGCCTTGGCGAAAGCCTGGAACGCCAGCTAAATGCAGCCCGTGCTTACGCCGCAGCGAATGGCTTGGCCCTCGACGAGTCCATGCGGGACGAAGGGCTGTCCGGCTACCACGGGCGGCATGTCCAGAGGGACGGCGCCCTTGGTGGTTTCCTCGATCGGGTGAAGGCCGGGCAGGTTGTCAAGGGTTCGGTCCTGATCGTCGGGTGCGAAATGGGTTGCCATAGGTCAACAAAATGCCGTCCGGCGTGAGCTACGCGTTGACCTTTCACGCCATCACAACCCAGGGCAAGACCTTGAACCGTTCTGGCATCCTGAACTGCACCTCGCTGTTAGCGGGAGGGGCAGTCATCCTAGGCTACCGCTTTCGGATAGTCTGCTAAGCTTTTTTTGATGGTGTAGCGTCGCTGCACTTTCGGAAAGGTTTGCCGATGATCCGCATGCATGCGATGGCGGCCGCGGTCGGGATGTTCTGCTGTATGATGGCTACTCTCGCCGATCCCACACACGCGATGCAGTTTCATCAAGTGCCGCTTTCGGGCGACAAGGTGGGCATCAGCGGTATGGGCGAGATCGTGGATGGAGATGTCACACGCCTGATGAGCTTAATGCGTGAGATGACTATCGACGCACCATCCGCACACATCGTGGCCATCATGCTCGACAGCCCCGGCGGCCAACTTTCCGAAGGGGCAAAACTGGCAGACATCATACAGAGCGCCAAACTCACTGTCATTGTGGGTCCTGGAGCGACGTGTGCCTCGGCTTGCTTTCTGCTGTTCGCTGCCGGGTCAGCAAGGATCATCGCCCCTGATGCGCTGATCGGCGTCCATAGCGCCTCCGAGGCCGGGCAGGAAAATATCGCCAGTATGGCCAGCACAATAGCGATGGCACGCGCCGCCGCCCAACTGAACGTGCCGCCGCAGATCATCGGCAAGATGGTCGAGACAACGCCAAACCGGGTGGCGTGGCTGACTCGTGATGATCTGGCTCTGATGGACGTCCATATCGTTGCACCGGACCAGCAAGCCGCTGCGCCACCCGCACCGGCTCCCGCTCCATCGCCACCGCCCGCTGAGGTTGGCATCGTGCAGCCGCCGACGCTGGTCGTGCGAACTCGGTCCCAGCTTTGATTGCAGCAGGGCGGACACACAGGTTACCAAGCTCATCTGCTCGGACGCCGACCTTTCACGTGCCGATCTGCTGTTGGTGCAGCCATACTACGGCGACGCCCAACAATTACCGCGTTAAGGCGGCCTGGGGGAAATGGTGTAATTCCACTCCGGGTGGAAGGCGTCACATTTGATATTTAGGCTGGCCATTTCCTGCTCACTGACCTTGATGCCCTTTGGGTAAGTCCGGGTGTCGAGCTCGCACCGCACCGTCAGGCCGGCCTTAGTCGTGGTGGCGGCGATGAGTTCGACAACCGCGAGTCGGCTGGTCAGTGGCGTTCCCCGCCAATTCTCGGTGATGTGGCAGAACAGCCGGTGTTCAATCTTGTTCCACTTCGATGTCCCCGGCGGGTAATGGCAAACTTGCAGGGCCAGTCGGGTTTCGTCGGCCAGCTTTTGCAGTTCGACCTTGAACAGCCGCACGCGCGATCCGTTGGAACCGCCGCCATCCGCAGTGATCATGAGTTTGTCGGTGTCCGGATACCTCTCCCGGCCCATCAGGTGCAGCCAGCGGCGGATCGAGTTGACCGAGAATTGCGCCGTATCGTTGTCGATGCCCACGCTTACGCAGCCGGCATTGGCCGTGATATCATACACACCGTACGGCACGACCTTACCGAGTTCGGCGTCGACGAAGTCATGTACCTTGACCTGCTCGGGGCAGCCTTTCGGCCGGTAGTCGCTGCCGGCGTTCTTGTAGGGGCCGATTGGCTCTTTCTTCTTCGTGTCAATCGAGATGACCGGCTTGCCGGCGGCCTGCATGGCGATCGCCGCGGTGTTGATATGCTCGAACTGCGCGTCCCGGTCGGGGTTGCGACTACTCTCCAAGGTCTTGCGATTCACCTGCCGGCGGTATTGCAGCGCTGCCAGCAGTTTCGGGACGGTGCTCTTGCTGACCCGGTGCCCCATTGCGCACAGCGCCGCTGCCAGCTTCGCATGGCTCTTCGAAACCCATCGCAGCAGCCGCATCGGGTCGCCCTTGGTCGCCGGTTCCAGCAACTGACGCAGGTCTTCCAGCAGTGTCGCATCCGTCTTCGTCAGTGCCGGCCGGCCGCTACCGGGCCGGCGTACTTCGCCCGACAGCGAGGCGGGATCGTCCAGGTCCTTCAGCCCGCGGCCGATGGTACTTCGTGCGACCCCTGTCGCCCGCGAAGACGCGGCGATGCCGCCATAGCCCGCCGTTCGCGCTTCCGCCGCCGCGAACAGCCGACGTGCCCGCTCATTCAGGCCGCGACCAACCGCGGCAAACCGCTCGCGAATTGCTGCTGGGTCGACCATCTGCCGATTCTAACCGCTGCGTGTCCGCGCCGGAATCCACCCCGTTCGCACTCGCCCCTCTGCTCGCCCACCCGATTCGCTCATTGTTGGGCATCGCCTACGTGCTGCGGCAGATGGTCGGCCCGGCTGGGTGGAAGCCGCTGATGGTAGAGGCCATCAACTTCCAACAGGCCGCACAGCAAGCATGCGGGATCGATCAGAATGGCAACATTGACATCGACGAGGATGGCAACCTCCTGGCTCCCGATCTATCAGCGGTCAAAACGTGCCTGATCCGTGAGTACCTGGCGCAACGCAATGTCTGGATGGCTCGGTTGTCCGGAGCGGGTCTGGCGGAGGCGATGCGTCCGCTCGAACAGCAAGTCGCTTTACAGGCGAAGCTACAGGCGCTTGGGTATCTGCCGGCGTCCAGCACACCCGACGGCATATACGGCACCGGCACCAGGACAGCCATCGTCAACTGGCAGCAAACGGTTGGCGTGCCGCCCACAGGATTGCTGGGTGATGTTGATGCTGCGTTGCTGATGCAAACGCATTGACAGTTGATACCCACATCCGGGCGCACGATGTTGCGGGCGAACCACTCGGCAACCCTCGCCTCAATCTCCGGATCAATGATCTCAGACGCTCGCCGACGCTTGCTCGGCAGCTTGGCATGGACAACTACCGCAACGATCTGGACGGCCTGGGCCGGCTTCCGGCGGCGGCGGCGGGGCGGTTTGCGGGCGATGACGATCCTGGACATGGGGCGTCGGCGATCTAGCAGCTATCCGTCTCGCCGCAAGTTGTCGTTGCACTTCCCGACTCATGCGCCTACTGTGGCGGGATAGTGTGGACTGACTCCCCCTCAGCCCGGACCCAAGGGGCAAGCGATGAAGGTTGTCGTTCTGGCATTAGGGCTGGCGTCGCTCGCCGCGCCAGCCTTCGCACAACTTCCGAAAAGCCCGGCACAAGTGGTTAACGACACGCACGCCGCGTTCCGAATGGCAAAAAACCCCGCCGAAGTCCAGTCAATCGAAGATTGGTGCAGCGCCGGGCTTGCGACGTTCAGTTTCCAGGAACGTGATCGCCTTATGGTGGAAGCCGACCGCCTGTTGCAGGCAAACCAAATCGATGCGGCAAACAGCGATCTGGCAAGGGTGCGTTCTTTAAAAGAGCTTGACTCAAACCTTGCCGCTATCAGTTGCGTGCCGGATAGCTTCGACAAGGCCGCGATGTCGCCACAAGCCAGGGGGGACAGACCATGACAGATGTTGCGGGCGAACCATTCCGAACCCCCCTCCGCCGCCGCCGGAATTGACCGGCTGGTCAGCCCTACGCCGCACGGCAACGGGGCAGCAAAATGGCAGCGGGGTGGGTGATGCGATGGCTGGGCGATTGCTTAATAGTTGGGCTACTGGTATTGACCGCGTGTACACAGTCGCACATGGTGACGCAGACGTATTGCCTCGCTCCGAGGTCTGATCTAGATGGCAAGCTTCCGTTATTGGATCAAGACTATCAGTGCAAATATGGATTCAAGGTCGGCTCTGACCTCGAGTTCACCGTGAATTCAAGAACGAATACCGTTTTAGAACATGTAGTTAGGAATGATGGTAACTTCTTCAAGACAGACATTTTCCTTAGTGGCTGCGAGGTCGTGGATGACTCTAACTGGGAGTGTCGCAGGTCAGGGGGGTTTTGTGCCTTCCATTCCTATCCTGACCGTCAACGGAATGATAGATGGAGTCTATTATGAGAGCGTGACAGGTGGAGGAGATTCAGCAGATATTTATTGGTCAAGTCTATCGGGGATAGCCGGGATGCTCTATAGGGTGAACCTCATCTCGGACACATCGGCCACCGTATTGCAGGCAAAGTTATTTAGACTGGTGAGCTAGCTAATGTGCAACGGTCGCCACGTTCGGCGAGGGTAAATCGCCTTCGGTGTGATTTCAGCCCATAATGTGCAGCAGATAGCGGGCGACACGTCCGTGGTCGAATACAATGTCCTGACATAGCAACCCGCAAAATCCGCCGCCCAAAACGAACAGAAAGAAGAACGGCGGTGCGCCCATTATCAGCACCCAATCGGGAGGAACCGGCTGGTAACGCCGTTCCACGTACTCACAAACCCGGAAAAGAAGCCAGTAACCACCTGCCGCTCCGGCTAGACAGGATACCCACTCCATCGCGCAGTCTCCCGAAGGCGGCTGGCGCTGGCCCAGGAACGCTTCTGGCGGGACGTTACGGCTTCTGGCTCGGTGGATGGGAGACACTCCCGCCCCCTGCGCCAGCGCCGATTGCTATCGACGTTGGATCGGCTTGTGCGCCAGCGCCAATCGCAACGCCGCCTCGATTGAGAATCGTAGCACCGTTTCAGTCGGTTGGGCCGACAAAGGTGTTTCCGCTTCCCATACTCGGAGGCGGAGTCATGTTCACGACGGTATTGTTGCTGCCGACGGAGGGGGCCGATTGCGTCGGCTGTGTCGGTTGAGCGTTCGCCACAGGATACATCGCCTCAGTTATGGACAATCCAGTGATGACGCCAACCGCGCCCAAAATCGAACACAAGACGACCCTGACAGCCCACACCGGTTGATCCCCCGTTCGTACCCACATCACACACACCCCCAAGATCGGTGCCAGACCGACAAGAAACCAGACATATGCCTGGACAGGGGCTTCCGGCCAAACTTTCCAGCCTCGGGGCGCAGCAAAGGCGCCCATGAACATCACGGCCAATGCCCCAGCGAAGGTGATGATTCCCATCCCCGTCGGCTCCATAGTATCGTAGCTTCGTAAAGCACTTCAGCACAGATAGGAAACGACCCTCCCGGCCTCAAGCCTCATCGTGGCGGGTTTTGTTGTCCGCTCCAGGTGCCTCCCGGCTCCGCCTTTTCCCGCCCGACGCCAGCCAACCTTGTCGTGCTGGTGCAGCCGCCGCCAGACCGGATGGTCCGCACAAGCCTGGACGACGGGCTGTATCCCTAACCCATTGATTTCCTTAGTCTGCCAATCGTGATGGTATGCTCCCACCATTGCAGCCCGCACGCGGGAAGGCCGGCGCGGAACCCCGCGACGCTGCCGCCGAACGCCACGATTGCACGCGACAGCTCCGGCCAATCCGGATGCCCCGGCCCAATGCCGCGGCGGCGGCACATCCAGGCGATCGCATTGCCGAACGCGCCGCGTCTCGATGCGGCCAGTTGCTGCACGGAGCCGGGCGGCAGATCCGGCCGATAGTGCCACCATGACGGCAGGCTGAAGCGGCGTGTGCGCGCGGCGAGGCTATGCTCGACGATAAAGCGGATGACCAGCGCCATGAGGTGGACGAGCCACTCGGGCAGGCGCGCGGACGCATTTGTCCCGTCCCGGTCTGCACCGGGGGCGTAGGCGTCGGCCGGAGCGGTGATTGCGTTGGACATCATGGCGGGACTGACGGGCGTCGCCTTTCTTCGCGGGTTGCACCAAGCGGCGTGGGTGTTAGCACAGGCGGGAGGATATGTCAAACATAATAACGGAAGGATGCAGAAAACGCGGTGGGGGCAGCGGCGAGGTGTGCAAGCGTGCGGTCAGTGCGGTCGGTGCGGTGGCTCCGGGATGGAGCCGCTTTCCTCCGGGTACGGACATGCAGCGGCTGCGTTGGCAACGTCAGTTCCGGGGGTTCCGCTGCGCATGGAGTCTTGTCCCCTGCCGTTGCCAGCGCCCAGCAGGGCATGGTCCCGGTTGGCGGCAAAGCAAGAATTGAAACGCAGATAAGAGCAAGATGCACGCTGATCCACGCGGATGGGCCGGCAACCGGCATGCGGCCCCTCGCCCTACATCGATGGCAGAGCCTGAGAAGCCACGGTGGGTCGGCACCCCGGCGCCGGCCGCGCGCATCGCTGACGCAAGCCCCTTGTCGCGCCGTTCAGTTCCCGCCACGCCTCCTGTGATCATCCAGCCGACCGCTGATGGTCGTCGCTGCCTGGGTGCCGCACGGCGTCAGGCGCACGGCGTTGCTCGCATCCCAGCACAAGCGCGTCCCGCTACGGCGCCCGCACCGCTATTCAACTATTCAACCCGCCCTCTTCGCCTCCTCCATCAGCACCGGCACGCCCTCGGTGATCGTATGAATGCCGATCGCGCTGGTCAGTTCCAGCACTTCCATCACCTCCGCCACCGTCGCCCCCAGCCGCAGCGCGTTCTGGATATGCACGCGCAGCCCCGGCACATAGAGATGCGTCGTCGCCGCGTCGATCGCGATATAGAGGAATTCCTTGATCTTCGGCTCCAGCGTCCCATGCGTCCATGGCACCGACGACAGCCGCGCATACGCATCGAAAAACGCCGGAGACAGCGTCAGCAACTGCTCCCACACCGGGGTCCAATACCCGCGCGTCGCCACGAACGCCTGCTTCGTCTGCTCTTGCTCCGGCGTCAGCGCCGCCGCCGCCACCTCGTCGCCACGGTCCGCCTTGCGCAGCTCATCCACCAGGATCGGCAGCCCGGTCGTCATGGTATGGATGCCCAGCACCGACACGAGCTGCAGCACTTCCATCACCTCGTCGCGCGTCGCGCCCTGGCGCAGGGCGTTGGCGATATGGATGCGCGTCCCCGGATTGTACAAATGCGTCGTGGACGCATCGACCGCCACGTAGATCAGTTCCTTGATCTTCGGCGGCAGCGTGCCGTGCTTCCACGGCACCGAGGAAAACACGCTGTACGCCTCGAAGTACTCCGGCGCCAGTTCCAGCACGCCGTCCCACAGCGAGCTCCAGTAGCCGCGCGCGGCGACGAAGTCGTCCTTCAGCTTCTGCCGCCGTGCATCGAGTTCCGCCATTGCCGCCTCCCGCCGTTTGCACCGCAACGGTCGGGAGGAAGCGGGGTCCAAGTCAAGCCGGGCTGCGCGCCACCTTCTGCGGCGGCACCTTCTGCCCCGTCGGCGTCAGCGTGACGCCCTGCGCGATCATCCGGTGCAGCAGCTCGATCGCCTGGTGCAACTGGAAATCGGTGTTCGGGCTTGTCCGGATCGTATTTCGGCCAGTTCGCCGGCGGCTTGTCCGCCAGCCCCGCGGCGGCCGGCAACGGCGGACGCGTCGTCGCCGCCCTCTGGTTCGCCGGGATATGCAGCGTATTGTTCAGGTCCCATTCATGCGCCGGCACGAAGCTCGCTTCCGGCTTGTCGGTTTCGTGCACCACGACGTCGGGCGTGATGCCCTCGTTCTGGATGGAGTGGCCGCCTGGCGTGTAGTAGCGCGCCGTGGTCAGCCGGATCGCGCCGCCGTTATCCAACGGGAACAAGGTCTGCACCGAGCCTTTGCCGAAGCTGCGGGTACCCATGATCACCGCGCGATGGTCGTCCTGCAACGCGCCGGAAACGATCTCGCTGGCCGAGGCGGAGCCGTCATTGACCAGCACCACGATCGGAACGCCGTGCACGATGTCGCCCGGATGGGCGTACCACGCGTGATCGTCGTCCGACTGGCGTCCGCGGGTCGAAACGATCTCGCCGTTGTTGAGGAAATCATTCGCCACCGACACCGCCTGGTCCAGCAGTCCGCCTGGATTGTTGCGCAGGTCGAGCACCAGCCCGTCCAGTTTGCCGGACTTATGGAAATCGGCGACTGCCGTGCGCAGGCCGCGGTTGGTGTCGTCGTTGAATACGCTGAGCCGCACATAGCCGATGTCTGCCTCGCGCCTGCTCTTGACCACCTGCATGTGGACGATCTCGCGCGTCAGTTTCAGCACGATCGGGTTGGGATCGTCCTGGCGCTTGATGGTCAACTGCACCTGGGTGTCGGGCGGACCGCGCAGCTCGTCCACCGCTTGCTCGAGGGTCAGGCCTTCAATCGTCTTGCCGTTTACCGAAACGATCAGGTCGCCCGGCTTGATGCCGGCGCGCGCGGCGGGGGTGCCGTCGATCGGGGCGATCACCTTCAGCAGCCCGCCGTCGGCGGTCACGGTCATGCCGAGGCCGCCGAAATGGCCCTCGGTCTCGAGCTGCATCTCGTGCCATTCCTGCGGATCCATGTAGCCGCTGTGCGGATCGAGGCCCGCCAGCATGCCGTTCAGGGAGTAATGGATCAGCGTGGCTGGTCTTCACCGGATCGACGTAGTCGGCGCGCACGCGCTCCAGCACCTGGCCGAACAGGGTGAGGGATTGCTCGCGGGCGTCGGCGCTGCTGACGGTGCCGGCGAAGGCGGGTTGGAAGCGCGGCACAAGGAAATGCGCCGCCGGTCCCGCGACGGCGATGCCGGCGAGGAAGGCCGTGGTGACGAGAAGGCCGGTGCGACGGTTCATTCTGGTGCCTGGTCCCGGTGGCAGTCTGCCCTAACCACATAGGACAGCCAAGAGAGGGCGGAGGTTGCGAGTGGATGAGATTGCTGCAATGTGTCAAATTCCGGTGCGATGCACCGCGCCGCTTGCAGGTCAGTGCCCTTGGTCCGCTTCGTGGCCCGAGCCCACAAGGTGAGGGGGAGTATTCTTCTCAGGCTCGTCGGCTTCCTGCCGTCCGCGCTGGCGGCGGCCCACGGCCAGCTCTGTCACAACCCCGTGCAGCGAGCGCAGTTCCTGCTCCGTCACCTCGCCGCGCTGGAAGAAATGCCGGATGTTGCGCACCATACCCGGCCGCTTCTCTGCGTTGCGGAGAAAGCCGCTGGCATCGAGCTGGTCCACCAGATGGGCCAGAAAATTCTCCAGCTCGGCCTTGGTGGCGACGCGCGTTTCGTTGGTCATCAGCGTGCCGGGCGGCGTAGGTTCGTCGGCCATCCACCATTCGTAGGCCAGCACCATCACTGCCTGCGCTAAATTCAGCGACATGAAGGCAGGGTTGAGCGGATAGCGCACCAGCGCGTCGGCCTGTGCCATATCGTCGTTGTCCAGCCCAGCACGCTCCGGTCCGAACAGCAGGCCGGCGCGCAAATCACGGGCGCAGATCTCACGCAGTTCATGAGCAGCGCCGCGGGCGGTGAGCACCGGCTTGATGATGTGGCGCGGACGCGGACAGGTGGCGAAGACATGCTGCAGGTCCGCCACCGCTTCAGCCACGGTCTGATGCACCGTGAGCTCATCGAGGATGCGGTGCGCACCAGAGGAGTTGCGCCAGGCCTTGGGCTGCGGCCAACCCTCGCGCGGGGCAACGAGACGCAGGTGGAACAGACCCCCATTGGCCATGGCGCGCGCGCAGGCGCCGATGTTGTCCGCAAGCTGCGGGCGAACAAGGATGACGACGGGCGTGTTGCCGATCGGTTCCAGCGCGGCGCCTTTTTCGCGGCCGGTCATTGGCTCGGATCAGAGGTCACAAGGATTTACCCGCTCACCAAGGGCATCACTCGCTCACCAAGGGCATCACTCACCAAAGGGCATCACTCACCAAGGGCATCACCCGCTCACCGAAACGATCACCCACTCACCAATCGCGCACCCGCGGGTACACTTCTCGCGCAAACATGCGGATCCCCGCCGCCGTCTCCTCATGCTCCAGAAAACCCGCCTGCCCCATGATCAGCAGATGCCCGAAGCCACCGACATGGTTGTAAACTTTCCGAAGTTGCGCCTCTACCTGGTCCGGCGTCCCTGCCATCATGATGCCCGCGGCGATCGCGCCTTCCACGCTGGCGCCGCGGCGGAACGCGCTCAGCGGGTGCTCCTCGCCGCGCAGCATGCGCACGCCCGCCTCGACCGGTATATACCCCGGCGGCGCCGAGAAATGCGGCGGCACCTTGTTCGAGGTGATGTACCATAGCAGCTTCTCTGCCCCGGCATGCGCCGCCGCCTCGGTTTCGCCGGTATAGACCAGCGCCGCGTAGGCCAGCCGATCGTTCGGCACCACATCGCCACGCCCGGCTTCGCGCCACGCGCCGCGATACCCGTCGAAGATGCGTTTGGTCCCGTCGAACCCGGTCAGGAACGTTGCCTGAACGTAGCCCCGAGCACCAACACGCGCCGCACCGCCGGGGCTGGTGGTGCTGATCCAAATCGGCGGATGCGGCTGCTGCCAGGGACGCGGCCAGATGTTGATCTGCCGCGCATGGAAGAAGCGTCCTTCGAAACTCACCGGCCCGTCGTGATGCGTCCAGGCCTTCACGATCACGTCGAGCGCTTCCCACTCGCGCTCTTGCATCCGCACCGGGTTGCTGTTGGCCGGCGAGATTTCATATGGCACGCCGCGCACGAAGCCAGCCTCCAGCCGACCGCGCGACAGCACGTCGATCATCGCCATTTCCTCCGCTACCCGCACCGGCTGACGACGGTTGGCGATCGGATTGCCGAGAATCAGCAGCCGCGCCTTGCGGCTTTGCCGTGCCAACACCGCCAGCATCAGCGGCGCGGCGGGATCGACGCAGGTGGCGGTCTGGTGGTGCTCGTTGAGCATGATCTCCAGGCCCTCGTCCTCGGCGAGCAACCACTCGTCGAGATAGCGATGGTAGAGATCGGCACCGGTGCGCGGATCGTAGTGCCGGTTTGGCAGGGTCACGCGGATGGATGGGTAGGTTTCCGCCGGCGGCAGCAGGTGATAGGCGGTCTCGCTAAAATGCCACGCACGCATCAGCTTTCTCCCCGTTCGGCGGCCGAGGAACGCCAGCACCGCGTCGACGAACGCGGCCGGCTGCTCTTGCTGTGGCACGTGGCCGGCGGCGGCAATGGTCGTGGTGGCCGCATCAGGCAGCAGCCGGGCGTAGCCTTCGAGATACGCGGCGGACACCAGCCCATCGCTCTCCCCGCGCAAGAACAAGGTGGGGCAGGCGATGCGATGCAAGCGGTGGCGCAGCTTGGGATTGTGCATGTACGGTTCCCATGTCAACAGCGCCGTCGCCTCGCGATTGCGCAGCATGACGGCGAGCTGCGCGTCCGAAAGTTTGGACGGGTCAGGGCGGTGACGGTCGGGGTCGTGGTACAGCAGCGCCTCTACGTCCGTTGCCGGCATGGCGAAGATGTCGGGGATGTCCAGCGTGTCGCGCCCGCCCAGCTTCACGCCGACCGGCCCGACCAGGACGATCCGGCGGAATCGTTCTGGTACCATGCTCGCAAGCTCGGCCCCGATCCAGCCGCCGAGCGAGCAACCGATCAGGTCGCATGGCCCGCAGTCCAGCCGCGCCAACAATTCCAGGTACAGCAGGGCTACGTCGTCGGGCCGGTCCAGCCAGTCAGGCAGGGCGGAGTCGCCGAAGCCAGGATGCGATGGTGCGATCACGCGACGGTGTTGGCTCAGCAGGGTGACGAACGCGTCGTCGGGGCGGAAGCCGCCGGCACCGTGCAAGAACAACAACGGCGGCCCGTCACCGCCGTCCCACAACGCGAGATCGATGCCCGCTAACGTGATTCTGCCCATGGACGCCCGGCTCCCTTCGGTTGCCGGGAGAGTACGGCGTCTGCTCATGCGGCGAAAGACGCGGCCCAACGTTGGCGTTGGGCTCGCGGCCGGTCGTGCAGGTTCGTGCCGTTGGTGGCAGAAGGAACGGTTGAAACACAGATTTCACAGATTTCACAGATTAAGGCACGGATAAGTAATAATATTTATGCATCCGAATGTTCGGCATCGACATTCCCTGGCATCGGATTTTCCGAAAATGCTCTGTGCCTTAATCTGTGAAATCTGTGAAATCTGTGTTTCAAACACTTGCTGCCTCCGAACCCCCATACCTGCCGCGTTTCGTAAGACCCGTCGCCCCACCCCTCAGGCCACGGGGCTTTAACGATTTATCAACCAAACCAGCTCATTCTCCACCGCATGCAAACCGAAGATGCGCCGAGCGGAGAACTCACCTACCGCATTATCGGCCTTGCCATGCGCGTGCACCGGCATCTTGGGCCTGGGTTGCTTGAAACTGTGTAGGAGAAGTGCCTTTGCTACGAACTCGCGCAAGCCGGGATGCCGTTCCGGCGCCAGGTGCCGATTCCGGTCCATTACGGCAACGTGGTCCTGGAGTGCGGCTACACAGCAGACATCGTTGTCGACGATCGGGTGATCCTGGAACTCAAGGCCGTCGAACACCTACTGCCGATCCATGAGGTTCAACTGCTGACCTATCTCCGCCTTACCGCTTGTCGGATCGGTCTGCTGATGAATTTCAATACGGTTTCGTTGACCGATGGCATCCGGCGGCGCGCCTTGTAGGCCTCGCTGGTTCAGGACCTTTCGCTACCTGGCACGCCTCACCCCCCGCGCCGCCACGTGGTGCCGCCGGGGCCGTCCTCCAGCAGGATGCCCTTGGCCGCTAGCTCCGCCCGGATCGCATCCGCCCGGGCAAAGTCACGCGCCTTCCGCGCGGCGACACGGGCGGCGATCGCCGCCTTGATCTCGGCGACGTCATCGACACCGCCGCGGAACCATGCCGCTGGATCGGCCGCCAGCAGCCCCAGCGCCCCGCCCGCCGCCCGCAGGCCCCGCGCGGCGTTGAAGTCGCCAGCCAGCGCACGGTCCGCCAGCGCATGCATCGCCGACAGCGCCAGCGGCGTGTTCAGGTCGTCGCACAGCGCCTCGGTGACCGCTTCCGGCACGTCCGCATCGTCCAACAGCGGGTAGCGTTCCAGCGCGCGATAGAACCGGTCCAGCTCGCGTCGTGCTTCGGTCAGCGCCGCGTCGGTGAAGTCCGGCGTGGAGCGGTAGTGCGTGCGCAACAGCAGCAGGCGGATCGCCTCGCCGGGCGCCCGCTTCAGCGCGTCGCGCAGCGTGGTGAAGTTGCCGAGGCTTTTCGCCATCTTCTCGCCGTTCACCAGCAGCATGCCGTTGTGCACCCAGTAGCGGGCAAACTGGCTGCCGGGAAACGCGCAGCAGCTCTGCGCCGCCTCGTTCTCGTGGTGCGGGAAGATCAGGTCGGTGCCGCCGCCATGGATGTCGAACGTTTCCCCCAAATAGCGCCAGGACATCGCGCTGCACTCGATGTGCCAGCCCGGGCGGCCACGGCCCCAGGGCGAGTCCCAGCCGGGCAGGTCGGGCGGGGACGGCTTCCACAGCACGAAATCGCCCGGGTCGCGCTTGTACGGCGCCACGTCCACGCGCGCGCCGGCCAGCAATTCGTCCGGACTGCGGCCGGACAGGTGGCCGTAGGCGGGATAGCTGTGCACCGCGAACAACACGTGGCCTTCCGCCGGATACGCGTGGCCCGAGCCGATCAGCCGCTCAATCATCGCGATCATCTCGGGGATATGCTCGGTGGCGCGCGGCTCGATGTCCGGCGGCTGCGATCCCAGCGCCGCAAGGTCGGCGTGGTAGTCAGCGATCGTGCGCGCGGTCAGGGCACCGATCGGCTCGCCCAGCTCGGCGGCGCGCGCGTTGATCTTGTCCTCGACGTCGGTGATGTTGCGCACGTAGGTGACGCGCGGATACAGCCGCCGAAGCAGCCGCGCCAGCACGTCGTACACTACCTCCGGCCGCGCATTGCCGACATGCACCAGGTCGTAGACCGTCGCGCCGCATACGTACATGCGCACATGCTGCGGATCGAGCGGCTCGAAGCGCTCCTTCCGGCGGCTGAGGCTGTTGTGCAGCGAGAGCGTGGGCATGGCAGGGTCCTTCGGGAGGGGCGCTTTCTCCGCCAATCCCCATGGCAAATCCCCCATGGCAAATCAATGTGCGGCTCCCCTCGGCAAATGCCCTCGGCGAATCCCCTCGCCAAAACCCCTCGGCGAATCAATGTGCGGCGGATTGACAGTGGGCTCGCCCCAAGGTTACCCGTTCACCGCGAATTAAGAATCATTCGCAATCCTACCGGGCAGGCCGGAGGAAAGGACGTCGGGCATGTCGGGCGAGCAAGTGCGGATCGCGGGCGGAGCAGGATGGGGCGCGCGGGCGGCGCGGTTCCTGGCGGTGTTCGGCCCGGGGCTGGTGGTGATGCTGGCCGACACCGACGTCGGCAGCGTGATCACCGCCGGGCAGAGCGGCGTGCAGTGGGGCTATCGGCTGCTGATGCTGCAATTCCTGCTGATGCCGATCCTCTACATGGTGCAGGAACTGACGGTCCGGCTGGGTGTGGTCACCGGCCGCGGCCACGGCGAGTTGATCCGCGACACGTTTGGCCCGGTCTGGGGCTGGGTGTCGGCGACCGGGCTGGGAATCGCCACGGTGGGCGCACTGCTGACCGAATTCTCCGGCGTCGCCGGGGTGGGCGAGCTGTACGGCCTGCCGCGCGTCGCCACGCTGCCGATCGCGGCAGTGGCACTGTTGGCGGTGGTGCTGACCGGATCGTATCGACGGGTCGAGCGGGTGGCGATCGCCGTCGGACTGTTCGAGCTGGCGTTCTTCTTCGTCGCCTTGGCCGCGCATCCCGACCCGCACGCATTGCTGGCGGGGTCGTTCGACATTCCCTATGCCAACAAGGACTATCTCTACCTGGCGGCGGCGAATATCGGCGCCGTGATCATGCCGTGGATGATCTTCTACCAGCAGTCCGCGGTCGCCGATAAGCGGCTGCGGCCAGAGCACATCACGGCGGCACGGTGGGACACGGCGGTGGGCGCGGTGATCACCCAGTTTGTCATGGCCGCCGTGCTGATCGCCTGCGCCGCGACGATCGGCCGAGGCAACCCGAACGCGTCGCTGGCAGTCGGTGGGCGATATGAGCCAGGCGCTGACGCCGTTCCTGGGCACCGCCATGGGCAACCTGGTGTTCGGACTGGGCGTGTTGGGCGCGGGCATGGTGGCGGCGATCGTTTGTTCCCTCGCATTTGCCTGGGGTCTGGGCGAGGTGACCGGCTACCGCCGCTCGCTGGAATACCGGCCGCTGGAGGCGCGCTGGTTCTATGGCGTGTACGCCGCGTGCGTGGTCGCCGGCGTGGTGGCGGTGGCGCTGTGGCCGAACCTGGTGACGCTGAACGTCGGCGTGCAGGTGATGAACGCGCTGATGCTGCCGCTGGTGCTGGGGTTCCTGATCGCGCTTTCGGTGCGGGCGCTGCCGCGGCCGTACCGGCTGCGCGGGGTCTACTTGTGGCTGGTGGTCGGCGTCGCGGTGCTGACCTGCGCGTTGGGCGTGTTCGGCGGGCTGTCCGGCGCGGGATTGTTCTGACCGCGGGCGGCGGTTGGAAAGCCCGGCATCCAAGGAGTAGGACGGAAAAGCCTCTCCCTTGGACGTGCCCCTGGGACGTGCTCCTGGGACGTGTCCTTGGGACGTGCCCATGGGACATGCCCATGGGACGTGTCCCCCGGAGGTGAGCCGACGCGACGCGCAGGCCACCGCCCCGCATCACGTTGGATTGCTCTGGGCTTGTCCGCCCAAGGCCGCCCTATTCGTTGCGTAACGGACGCGCCAGCAGATCGGCCATCGCCTGGCGCAGCGTCGTGCGTCCCTCCAGCAGCGCGGCGACGGCGGAGCAAATCGGCAGATCGACCCCGGCCGCGCGCGCGACAAGGGCGGGGGCGGTGGCTACGCCCTCGGTGACCGCACTGCGCGCGGCGAGCACGTCTGCCAGTTTCTCGCCGCGACCCAGCGCCACGCCGAGACTGTAGTTGCGGCTGGCAGGACCGGTGCAGGTCAGCAACAGGTCGCCCAGCCCGGACAGACCCATCATCGTCTCCGTCCTTCCGCCCAGCGCCACCGCGAGCCGCGCCAGTTCCGCCAGTCCGCGGGTGATCAGGGCGGCGCGGGCGTTCTCTCCCAGCCCCGCGCCGATCACCGCGCCGGCGGCGATGGCGATGACGTTCTTCGCCGCGCCGCCGACCTGGGCACCGACCGGGTCGTCGTTGCCGTAAAGCCGGAAGGTGGGGGTGGAGAGTGCGGCAATGACCTGCTCGCGCAGCGCCGGCTGGATCGCAGCGACCACCGCGGCGGCGGGCAGGCCGGCGGCGATCTCATGCGCGAAATTCGGGCCGGTCAGCACGGCGGCCAGCGCGTTGGGGTGCACCGACTGCACCACCTCCAGGGGCAGAAGCTGGGTCCCGGTTTCGAAGCCCTTGGCGCAGATGACCAGCGGCGCGGTGCCCGGCGGCAGCCGCGCCAGCACCGCGCGCTGGTGCTGCATCGGCACGGCCAGCAAGACCACGCCGCCGAGACGGGCGAGATCGTGCGTGACGGTCACTTGCTCTGTCAGCCGGGCGCCGGGCAGGCGGGGGGACTCTCCCGCCTCCGACAACTCCGCAGCCCGGACCGGATCGCGGGCCCATAGCACGACGTCCGCCCCGGCACGCGCCGCCTGGATGGCGAGCGCGATGCCCCAGGCGCCGGCGCCCACCACCGAGACGTCACTCATGAGCGATCCGCGTCACGGCCGCGTAGGCGCCGCGTTCGCTGCGTCCAATCCGACCTAGCAGCGCCTGCAGAATGAATTGGACCTCCTGCTCGAACTGGAACGGCGGGTTGACCACCAGCAAGCCGCAGCCGTTCAGGCGGTCGGGCAGCAGCGGCTCGCGCAGGCACAGCTCGGCGGCGACGACGTCGCGGATGCCGGTCTGCTGCATGGCGGCGTGGAAGCCTCGCACCGGTGCGCGGTGCTTGATCGGATACCAGGCGGCCAGGACGCCGGTGCGGAACCGCGCATGCGCGGTGGCGAGGCCGGCGGCGAGGTCGATGAACTCGCCGGGGTTCTCGAACGGCGGATCGATCAGCACCAGGCCACGGCGCTCCTTGGGGGGGAGCAGGCCGGCCAGCGCCTCCCAGGCGTCGCGCTGGTGCACCGCGACCTGGGGATCGCGGGTAAAGAGGCGGCGCAATTCGAACAGGTCGTCGGGTTGCAGCTCGCAGCAGGCGAGACGATCGTCGGGGCGCAGCATGGCGCGGATCAGCGTAGGGGAGCCGGGATACAGGCCCAGCGTGCGGATGAAGCCAAGATAGCGGCCGAGCGCCGGAGGCGGCGTGTCCAGCAGGCGGTCGATGCCCTGGCGCCATTCGCCGGTGCGCTGGGCGGGGCCGGCAGTAGGTCGTAGCGGCCGGCGCCCGCATGGGTGTCCAGCACGAAGATCGGCGCCGGTTTGCGCTGCAGCGCGTCGATCAGCCAGACCAGCAGCGCGTGCTTCATGCAGTCGGCGAAACTGCCGGCGTGGAAGGTGTGGCGGTAGTTCATCGGACGCTCACGCCCGGACAGGCAGCGACGCTGGGTGGCGGGCGGCCCAGGTCGATGGATGCGGCGTTCATGTAGTGGGCATGTAGCGGGCAGTCGTGGGAATCTCACCGGCGAGACGGCAGTCTAGTCCTCCGCGTGTCGTGCCACGTAGTCCCGCAACGCGATGTTGATGCTGGTCTGGTAACCCTCGCCGTTGGGGGTGCGGCTTTTTCGACCACACAATCAGGTCGGCATCGAGGCGCAAGGTGAGCTGCTGCCTGGTCGGACGATAGAAAACCCCGCGCCGCGCCCCGCTCCAATCCCACTGCTCCGGCAGCGCGCGGGTGTTGATCTTGTCGTCAGGCCACGCCGCCAGGGCGGCGAGTTCGGCCTTCTGCGCCAGTGTCAGTGGACCAGAAGTCCCCTTCTTCATACGGCGTCCTCGCATGAACGATTGCCTTCCGGGCGCTGATGATACGGCCGATTTCTCGCCCGTCATTGGATCGGTCTCCGGCCATGTATGCACAACGAACAAGATCACATGGGTTGCGCCGGCGCTTCCCGGCCTCACGGCCCTGTGCCGCCCCGGTCCCACCGCAAAGCAGCTTGGCTTGGAGTAGCCGTTTGGGGCGGGGAGTGGACACTTGGCGGCACAGGTGATCCTTTGTGACGACCGGGGAGGTGCCAAGGCCGCCGCTCGCCACCAAACGTCTCCTGGCGCCCGTGCGAGGCTATCGTGACGCCACCGCCTCTGCCACCGCCGATCGGACCTGATCATTGACTATGCGGCGGCACGTCGCGATGGGGAGCCAATATCGACCGCTCCGACCGAGAGCGCCGCGCAATGGCTGCTTTATCGCCGGATAGGTGCGAATCAGAAGATGCTCTGGTCGCCGCGGGGTGCGCATATGATGTTGAAGGTCCGAACCGCCGTAGCCAACGGCACCTTCGAGCGAGACTACGCGGTAGCTGAACGCTGGGCACGACGCCCGTTTCACCGAGCCGCTTGACCCCCACCTTTCGGACGGTCTCCAGGCCCAGCACAGCCGGGACCTGATCCCGAAGTCAACCGCTCGGCGAAAGAGTGTCTGTCGCGCGCCGAATATTCGTCACGTCCTTGCAAGGCATCATGTTTTGGCCAAGAGACGTGCCCGGTTCTGGTTCCACCAGCGTCGCCCAAGGTAGGTTCCTCATGAGCACCGCTTCTCTGATGAAGGACCAGCGCGGTGGAACCAGGCCTGGAGACGAAGGCTATGAGCGCAACCGGCAAATCGCGCGATCTGGGCCAGCGTATCTGGCCCGAGAATATCATCCGCGATGTTCAGTGCGATTTGCGCGGGTGCCAGCCGGGCTCCGGCCGTCCGCGTGAAGCCGGTACGCGACGGACCGTGTCCGGGTGGCCGGCTCCTGGTGAATCGCGCATGCTGATGGCTGATTCCAAAGCCTGCTCAATTCAGAGCGGTTCAATACGCGAGGAAACGCCATGAGCTTTTACGTGATTGCGGCGATTGCGGCATTGGGTGGCCTGTTGTTCGGCTACGACACAGGCGTGATCTCCGGCGCGCTGCTATTCATCCGGCATGCAATGTCGCTGTCGCCAACGCTGCAGGGCATCGTTGTCTCGATCGCGCTGGCGGGTGCCGCGATCGGTGCAGCCGTGGTCGGTTATCTGTCGGATCGTGTCGGCCGCCGCCGCGTCATATTGGGTGCCGGTTTGTTGTTCGTGCTCGGCGCGGTGATCTCGGCAGTGGCGCAGGGCTTCGGGGTGCTGGTGATCGGCCGCTTCCTGGTCGGACTGGGGATCGGCATCGCTTCGATGTTGACGCCGCTGTATCTCGCCGAGATTTCGCCGGCACGTGACCGCGGTGCGATCGTCTCGCTCAATCAGCTCTGCATCACCGGTGGGATATTGGTGTCGTATCTGGTCGGCTACTCACTGGCCGGCGGCGGCAATGGCTGGCGCTGGATGCTGGCGCTAGGTGCGGTGCCGGGCGTCATCCTCGCCGTTGGCATGCTTGTCCTGCCGGAAAGCCCGCGCTGGCTCGCCGGTCATGGGCGGCTACAGGACGCCGAGACCGTGCTGCAACGTCTGCGTGGCACGCGTGACGTTGCGCAGGAACTGAATTCGCTGCGGCAGGACATCGCGCGGGAAAACAGCCGCCTCGCCAGCGCACGGGAGTTGCTGTCGCCGCGCGTGCGCCGGCCGCTCATCATCGGGATCGGGCTGGCCATGTTCCAGCAGATCACCGGCATCAATACCGTGATCTATTTCGCACCCACCATCTTCCAGTCGTCGGGGTTGCCTTCCGCGGCGACGTCCATCCTGGCGACCGCCGGCGTCGGCGCTGTCAATGTGATCATGACCATCGTCTCGATTCGCCTGATCGACCGTTTGGGCCGGCGGCAGCTCCTGTTTTGGAGCCTCGGCGGTATGGCGGCGACCCTGTTCGTGCTGGCTGGCGCATTCTTCGTCGGCACGTCGGGGCAGCTCGCCTGGATCGCCGTCGCCTCGGTCGCCGCCTATGTCGGGTTCTTCGCGATCGGGCTGGGGCCGGTGTTCTGGCTATTGATCGCGGAGATCTTCCCGCTCGCGTTGCGCGGCCGGGCCATGAGCCTTGCCACGGTGGCTAACTGGGGCTTCAACCTGATCGTTTCGGTAACGTTCCTCGACCTCGTGGGCGCGATCAGCACTGCCGGCGCCTTCCTGGTTTACGCAATTCTCAGCCTGGCCGCGCTGGCATTCATCGCGATGATGGTGCCGGAAACCAAGGGCCGTAGCCTGGAGGAGATCGAAGCGGCGCTCGACCCGGAACCGATCGGACAGCCAGCTCCGGTGCATGTGAGGACGCAATGAAGCGCGCGCTGATGCTGGCGATGCTGGCAGCGCCGGCGGCGGCATTGCCGGCGGTGGCCCAGACGGCGAGCAATAATGTCGGTCTCCAACTCGACACCCAGGCTTTCGATCCCTCGGTGCCAGCCTTCCCGCCGCCAAACGCCCAGCATTTGCTGGGCGATTGGGGTGGGCTTCGCACCGAGCTCGAAAGCCGCGGCATCTATTTGCAACTGGGCGCCATCGCCGAATTCGCTGGCAATACGGGCGGCCTGCAGCAGGGCGCCACCTCGGCCAACCAGATCGCTTTCCAGGCCGATATCGATTGGCAACGCCTGGCGGGGGTGACGGGATTCTCGACGCACCTCATCCTCGTCAACCGCTCCGGTGCCAACGACAGCCATCTGTTTGGCGACAATGTTTCGCCGGTGCAGGAAATTTACGGTGCCGGCGGTGATGTCGCCGTGCACCTCGTTTCGGCGTACGCGGAAGAATCGATGTTCAGGGGCGGGCTCGATTCGCGGCGCGGCTGGATGAACGTCGAAAACGATTTCGCCAGTTCGCCGCTGTACTGCAATTTCATGAACAATGCCCTGTGCGGCGATCCGAAAGCGCTGCCCGGCGGCGATATCGGTCACAGCGCCTATCCCGATGCGGTCTGGGCCGGCCGGGTTCGCGTGCGCCCGACGCCCACCACCTATATCGTGACCGGCGTCTACGAGGTGAACCAGGATCTCTACTCGCAGGCCGACAGCAGCGGCTTGGAATTCGGTGTGCCGCGCGACAGCGGCGTGTATGTGCCGGTGCAGCTCGGCTATGAGCCGAAATTTGGCGACGAGCACTTGCCCGGACATTACGTGATCGGCTTCGGCTACGATTCATCGCGGTTCAACAGCTTTGCCGCTGCCCTGCCGACGAGTGTCGGCGCGCCGGCATCGCCGCATCATGGCAATACGCAGTTCTGGCTGCTGGTGGACCAGATGCTGTTGCGGAACGGCGGGGGCGACCAGGACGGCGTGATTGCGCTCGGCGGATTTGTGCATAGCGATCCGGAAAATTCACCTTATGCCGACCAATATATCGCGGGCCTGCTGGATTACGGCTTCTGGCGCGCGCGGCCGGACGATGGCGTGGGGCTCATGTTCACCTACATCGAAATGAGCGGCGTGCTCTCCGGGGTGCAGGCCGAAGAGCTGGAGCTGGGCGTTCCGGTCAGCAATTCCGCCACCGCGCCGCAGGGCCACGAGATGATTCTGGAAGCCAACTACAACATCCATGTCTATCGCGGCGTCGATTTCCGCCCCGAGTTCCAATACATTTTCCGGCCCAACGCCGAAGGGGCGATCCCCAATGCGGCGGCGTTCGGATTCAAGGCCTCGGTGCAGTTTTGAAATCGGCCTGGTATTGTTCCATTGGGCGCCGTTGTTGCTGTCGCTATTGCTGACGGGACTATGACCGGAGCTGGCTCAGTCCTGCTTTTCAACGGGCGAGGAGAAGAACGCCTGGTCCTGGATTGGCGCGGTCTTGTCGGTGTCTGTCGCCGAATCTCACCCATGATAACTTTCCATAGGTGAGAATTGTCCCCTTTTGACGGCGCGTGTTGCCGAGGGACGCGCTCGCGGCTGCCACCGAGCAATTGTCCGCTTGGATGGAAACCGGGCATTTTGCGGACTTGATGACGCCGGGTCGACGTGCTTCTGTCGCCGAGGAATTTGAACGTGGACACGAGGTTTCCGGCCTGCCAGAATATCGGGAAACGGGCCAGTGGAAAGTTGCGGCGACGCTGGCTCCGCTCTCCGCCTTGAGCATCAGCACTCGCTCCGCTCTATGCCATGAGCATCAGCACTCGCATGGATGACGGGGGCTGCGGCGCCGACGCTCTGGTATCAACAATACACGGCTCCTCGGACAAAGCCAGGAGACGAAGGGAGACGACCGTGAGCGCATCCACCGGCCCGCTGCCCTATACCGGGAAGGAATTCCTCGACAGCCTCGCCGACGGACGCGAGGTCTGGATCTACGGCGAGCGAGTCGGAAAAATCACGGAGCATCCAGCGTTTCGTAATACCGCCCGTATGATTGCCCGCTTGTACGATGCGCTGCACGCTGATCATGCGGAGCAGCGGAACATTATCACCTGCCCGACCGAATGGGGTGGGTTCACCCACCGCTACTTCATCGCTCCGCGGACTGTCGCTGAGCAGGTGGCAGGCCGCGAGGCGATTGCCGCGTGGTCGCGCCTGACCTACGGCTGGCTTGGCCGTTCGCCCGATTACAAGGCGGCCTTCCTCGCGACCCTCGGTGCCAACGCGGAGTTCTATGCGCCTTTTCAAGAGAACGCGCGCCGCTGGTATCGTCGCAGCCAGGAGCGCGTCCCCTTCATCAACCATGCAATCATCCATCCACCCGTCGATCGTGGTATGGTGCCGGGTTCACCCGGAGGCCCTGCGGACATTTGCGTTCGTGTCATCAAGGAAACCGACGCGGGCATCCGGGTCAGCGGTGCCAAGGTCGTTGCGACCGGCTCCGCGCTGACCCATTACACGTTCGTCGCGCATCACGGGCTGATTCCTGTCCAGGACAAGAACTTCGCCCTCGTCTTTATGGTTCCGACCAACGCGGCGGGGGTGAAACTGATCGGCCGCGTCTCCAATGAGCAGCGCGCGGCCACGCTCGGCAGCCCATTCGACTATCCGTTGTCCAGCCGGCTCGACGAAAACGACGCGATTTTCATCATGGACGATGTGCTCATCCCGTGGGAGGACATCTTCGTCTACGGGGACGTCGAAAAAGCCAACAACTTCTTCCCGCGCACCGGCTTCGTGCCGCGCGCTTTTCTCCAGGGCAGCACCAGGCTCGGGGTCAAACTCGATTTCATCGCGGGGCTCTTCCTGCGCGCCACGGAAATGACCGGATCGCGCGGCTTTCGTGGCGTGGAGGCCAATATCGGCGAGGTCATCGCGTGGCGCAACATGATCTGGAGCCTGTCGGACGCAATGGCGAAATCGGCCGATCCCTGGGAAAATGGCTTCATACTCCCCGGCGCACAGGCGGCCATGGCGTACACCGTTCTGGCACCCGAGGCCTATGTGCAGATCAAGAACCTGATCGAAAAGACCATCGCCAGCGGTTTGATCTATTTGAATTCGCACGCGGCCGACTTCAAAGTACCGGAACTACGGAAATACCTGGATACCTACGTGCGGGGCTCCGGAGGTGCCTCGGCCGAGGCGCGCGTCAAGCTGATGAAGCTGCTGTGGGATTCGATCGGCTCAGAGTTCGGCGGGCGACATGAATTGTATGAGATCAATTATGCCGGCAGCCACGAGGAAATCCGTCGTTATGCCTTGTTCGGCGCGCTGGCCTCCGGTGACGCGGACCGGTGGAAGGATTTCGCCGGGTCCTGTATGGCCGAGTACGATCTGGATGGCTGGACGGTGCCGGACCTGATCAATCCGGGCGATGTCAGCGTGCTGCACCGGGCGCCGTGACATTCCGCCGCTGTCGGCGACGCGCTCCATGGGAAGCGGAGCACGAGCGCTCCCTCCGGGTCGCAGATGGTCCGGACGGTTGCGTTGCTTCGGTGCCGTTCAGCCCCAACGCATTGTGGTTCTGCGCGCCCAGATCGGTCTTGTCCGCTACTGCGTCACTCCGCCGCCTGCACCTCGCCCAGTAGCCTTGCCGCCTCCGCACCGCGCACCTTCGCGATGTCGTCCTGGTACTTCAGCAGCACGCCCAGCGTGTCGTCCACCGCCTTCGGCGCCAGTTCCTTTTGGTTGAGGTAGGTCAGTGCCTGCGCCCAGTCGATCGTCTCCGCCACGCCGGGCAGCTTGAACAGATCTTCCCCGCGCAGCTTCTGCACGAAGGCCACCACCTGTGCCGACAGCGATTCCGGTACGCCGGGTGCCTTGGCCGCCAGGATCGCCTGCTCGCGCGCCGCATCGGGGTAGTCCACCCAATGATACAGGCAGCGGCGGCGGATCGCGTCATGCACCTCGCGCGTGCGGTTGGAGGTCAGCACCACGACCGGCAGCGTCCTCGCCTTCACGGTGCCGAACTCCGGGACCGTGATCTGGAAGTCGGCGAGCAATTCCAGCAGGAACGCCTCGAACGGCTCGTCGGCGCGGTCCAGCTCGTCGATCAGCAGCACGGACGGCGGCAGGTCCGGGTCGATCGCCGCCAGCAGCGGGCGCGCGAGCAGGAACTCGCGGGTGTAGATGTCGTGGGAGAGTTCGTCGCGGTCGGTCTGGCCGGCGGCCTCGGCGAGTCGGATCGCCATGAGCTGGCGGGCGTGGTCCCATTCGTACGCCGCGGCGGCGATGTCCATGCCGTCGTAGCATTGCAGTCGCACCAGGCGGCGACCCAGGCCGGCGGCCAGCACCTTGGCGATCTCGGTCTTGCCGGTGCCCGGCTCGCCTTCCAGGAACAGTGGGCGGCGCATCGACAGTGCCAGGTGCACCGTGGTGGCCAGTTCCTGATCGGCGATGTAACCCTGGTTGGCAAGCAGCTTCGCCGTGTCGGCGACCGTCGCAGGCAGTGCGGCCACTAGACGATGCTCGCGACGTACAGCAGCAGAATGAACAGGAAGACCACGCCGCCGATCCACGCGACCAGCGGCAGGCCGCCGGGCTCGCGCGGGATCATCGAGAACAGGCTGACCGAGGGCGGCGGGTTCGGCGGCGGCAACACCTGCTCGGACACGACCGAACCGGGAGCGGAGGGGAAGGCGCGCTGGTGATCGGCACTCACGTGGGCAGGCTCCGGGAGATTGACGGGGGGGAATACGGGTTCAGTGGGGGCCGGGGCGGAAGGCGCACCCGCGGAGGGCACCGCGCCGGCCGCTGCCAAAGCAGGCTCCGGCATCGCGGGCGCCACCCTGGCGCTGAAGCGGTCGAAGAACTGATCGGCCATCTGCTTGGCGGTGGCATCCACCAGCCGCGCGCCGAGCTGCGCCAGCTTACCGCCCACCTGTGCATGCACCTCATAGCGCAGCAGCGTGTCGCCGCCGTCGTCGGCCAGGTTCACCTTGGCGCCGCCCTTGGCGAAGCCGGCGACACCCCCCTGACCTTCGCCGCTGATCGTGTATCCGTTCGGCGGGTCGATGTCGGAAAGCTGCACGTTGCCGGTGAAGCGGGCAGAGATCGGGCCGATCCTCAGCGCGGAGGTCGCCTTCATCTCGGTATCCGATAGCTTTTCCAGGTTTTCGCAGCCGGGGATGCTGGCCCGGAGCACCTCGGGGTCGATCAACGCGTTCCACACGGTTTGCCGCGGCGCAGGAATGTGCCGCTCGCCCGTCATATCCATCGCTTGCGTGTCCCTGTCCCGCGTGTTCCCGTCCGGGTACGACGGACGTTACTTGCAGGGTCGAGGGCATGCAAACAAGCCCCGGACGCCATCGGGCCGTCTGGCTGGCGAAGCTGCGCGCTGGATTGTGTGCGTCTGACCGTGCTGGTGGCGCCGGTCGCAGCCCGCCCCAACCGTTGCGACGCCTGGCGGTTGCGAGGCTTGGCGGTTGCGACATGGGCCGTGCCGGCATCGATGCCCCCGGGGGCATGCCGTTCCCCCGGTTGCTGCAGGACATTGGCTTGCTGCCGATGCCAATGTCACGCTTGTGACTGCGCTCGACAGGGATGGCGCACGATGCCGCCCTGCCGCCCGTCCTGCCGCCCTTGCACCGTCATGTATTGCTGACGATGAACCCAGCCACCTGTGACGGATCGGGCGGAAGCACCAACCCCGACGTCGCCACAACCCCCGCCGTGAGATGGCTGGACGGGTTCGGAGCGAAGGTGACGCTGAACACGTCCTCCGCCGTCATGTGCTGCGAGTCCGACGCCAACACCGCCAATTGCACCGTGCCGGTGGCCGACTTCGGAACCACCCCGAATAATTCGTCGGTGTTCGGGTTGAAGTACAGCCAGGAGGTCACGTTCGGGCCGCTGAGTTCATAGGCGGCGAACGTCATCTTCAGCCCCAGCGCGTCGGTGAAGGTGCTGGCGGGCAGCGTGACGCCGACGGTCTCGCCGTCCACCCAGGTCTGGTTCGGTGTCGGCGCGGTGACCGTAATGGCGGGCTTTACAGGCGCCACCGTGGCGGTGAAGCCTTCCGACACCGTCAATCCGCTGGTGTCCGTCGCGGAGACCTGGATAGCCACGGTCTGCGCAGTGCCGGGTGCGGTGCCGCTGAACGTGTCGGTGGTCGCGTTGAACTGCAGCCAGCTCGGCAATGCCTGCCCGTTCTGCTGCGTCGCGGTGTAGGTGAGATGCTGCCCCTGCGGGTCGGTGAACGTGTTGACGGGCAGGGTCAGCGAGAATGCCTTGCCCTCGGCCCAGCTCTGGCCCGGCGTCTGCGCCGTCACCTCGGGCGCGCCCAGCACGGTCGCCACGAAGGTCTCCGCGACCGACAGCCCGCTGGTGTCCGTGGCGGTGACCTTGATGCTCAGGGTCTGCGCCGTGTTGGGCGGAGTGCCGCTGAAACTATCCGTCACAGCGTTGAACTTGAGCCAGCCTGGCAGCGCCTGGCCGCTCGACAACGTGGCGGTATAGGTCAGCGTCTCGCCCGCCGGGTCGGTAAAGGTTCCCGCCGGCAGGGCCAGCGAGACCGCCTGACCCTCCTTCCAGGTCTGGCCTGATGTCTGCCCCGTCAATTTTGGCCCGGTCTCGACGATGGCGGCGGCCGCGATGGTGACCGCGAAACTGTCGGACGCCGAAAGTCCGCTGCTGTCCGTCGCGGCCACGACGATATCCACAGTCTGCGCCGTCGCCGGCGCGGTGCCGCTGAAGCTGTCCGTGGCGGCGTTGAAGATCAGCCAGCTCGGCAGCGCCTGGCCATTCGACAGCGTCGCGCTGTAGGTGAGTCTTTCTCCCTGCGGGTCGGTGAAGGCGTTGGCGGCAAGCGCGAGGGAGAGCTTCGTGCCCTCGGTCCAGGTCTGGTTCGCTGTCTGGACCGTCAGCGCCGGCGGCCCGATCACTGTCGCGGAGAACGTGTCGGCGATTGAAAGGCCGCTGCTGTCGGTCGCTGTGACCGTGATGCCCAGGGTCTCCGCCGTCAGCGGCGCGGCGCCGGTGAATGTGTCCGTCGTGGCATTGAACGTCAGCCAGCCCGGCAGTGCCTGACCGTTCGACAGCGTTGCGGAACAGGCAACGGCTTCACCCTGGGGATCCTCGAACGTTCCGGCAGGCAGGACCAGCGAGACACTCCTGCCACCGATCCAGGTCTGGTTTGCCGTCTGCGTGGCCAACGTGGGCGGCCCGATGACCGTCGTGGAGAACGTGTCGGCGATTGAAAGGCCGCTGCTGTCGGTCGCTGTGACCGTGATGCCCAGGGTCTCCGCCGTCAGCGGCGCGGTGCCGGTGAACGTGTCCGTCGCGGCGTTGAACGTGAGCCAGTTTGGCAGGGCCTGGCCGTTCGACAGCGTGGCGGTGTAGCTCAGACTTTCGCCTTGCGGGTCTTTGAACGTACCCACAGGCAGGACAAGGGAAACAGCCTTGCCGCCGATCCACGTCTGGCTCGACGTCTGGCTTTCCAGCACCGGCGGCGAAAGGGTGACGGTGGCGGCAGTGATCGCCACGCTCAGCGAAGTCCAGTCGCCCCAGTAGCTGCCGTTGAACGCGCGCACCTCGAGGGTATCCGTGGTGGGTGCGGACCCCGCGAGCAGGGATATGGCCGCGAGGGAGGCGGCGTTCAGGGCATCCGAGGCTGAGTGGTCGCTGTAGTCGACACCGTTCAACACCAGGTCGTCGCCGGTGGCCATGTCGTAAACCTGCCAGGAGGTGATGGCCATGCTGGCCGGATCGGTAGCGGAAAACAGCGAGCCCAACGATTGCGAGGCGTAGCAGGCCAGGCTGTCGGACGTGACGGCGGCGGTGACGATCGGCGTATCCAGCTCATAGATCACCACCATCGAGGTGGGGACCCCGGCGAATTCCTGCGACGCCAGATGCGGCGCGGAGATCAGGACGTCGGCGCTCGATCCATCATTGGCGGAATTGATGATCTGCCCGCCGCTGCCGAGATAGGTGATGTTGTCCACCAGCATCGCGGTGCTGCCAGAGCCGGAGACACAGGTGGTGATGTGTCCTCCGCCGCTGGCGGTTTCGAACACGATCATGTCGCCGGCGGTGACCATGGATTGCCAGTTGCCGCTCTGGCCGGCGGGGCCGTTGAAGGCAACGACCCATTCGCCGTTCGCCTGGCCGGGCAAGCCGACCAGCGTGCTTTGCACCGGGAGCGAGGCCCCGGCCTCGGCGGAAATGGTGCTGGCCAGGACCCAGCAACCATCCGAATTCCAGGCCTGCCCGACGAGGCTGTCAGCCGCCGCGACGATGGAATCGGGCGTCGCCTGGGCGGGCGTCGCAGCGGTGTGACCGGGGCTCGTCACCACGGTTGCGCTGCCGATATAGCCGCTCGCGTCCGTCTGGGCCATCAGGTCGGGATTGCCGGCGAAGGCGTTGGCCTCCGCCAGGTTGCTCATGCCGAACAGGGACAGGTTGGTCACGTCACCGATGCTGGCCGATGAATTATAGACCAACTGATTCAAATAGCCGTACGTGACTGTTGTAATAGAGGCCGGTGGAAGCCTGGTAGGTGAATACGATTCCGGCAGCCCGCCCGTCACCCCCGATGCTGCTGAGGCCAAGCGTTTGGCCGTTGCCGGTCAGTGTGCCGGTGGCGGTGGTCGCGCCCGCGGTGTACTCGTCGCGATCCAGCACCGTTAATACAAGATAGGCCGGATCGGTACTGCCGGCGCTGACGCCGAACATCTCCGCCAGCCCGATTGATACTGCATTGGAATTTACGAATGCCGTCTCGTCGTCCGAAATTGCCATCGGTCCCGCCTCCGCAGCGCGTGACGGCAACAAGTCTGCCGTCGAAAAATTACGACACGTCGATACGGAAGGAAAGCACGAAACATTCTGTCTCGCGGAGCTGTGACCACCCTTCGCCGGACTTTGCTGATCATATCCGGCGATATGATCGCGCGGCACCGGCCGGTGCGTCTTGCCTGCTTGGAAGCGAGGAATTTGTTGCCTCGCCCTCCGTTGCGTGAATCAGACCCCGAACTCTCCCGGCTATGGTTGAGTTAATCACGGAACCATTGCCAAACGGTTAAGGCCATCGCCTTTTGTTCTCGGCCCGCTTCGGCTATCGGAGACCGAATTTTCCTGGAGAGCCATGCGCCATGACCTACCTTGTCGCCGCCGACCTCCCGACCACGCCGGCCGGGACGCAATTCCGCGCCTTGCTCGGTCGGCCCGGCATCCTTTGCATGCCCGGTGCGCATAACGGGCAGGCCTCGCTGCAGGCCAAGGCCGCGGGTTTCGAGGCGCTGTACCTGTCCGGCGCGGCGATGACCGCTTCCATGGGGCTGCCCGATCTGGGCGTGATCACGGTGGACGAAGTGTGCTTCTTCATCCGCCAGATCGCGCGCTCCACCGGGCTGCCGCTGCTGGTGGACGGCGACACCGGCTATGGCGAGGCGCTGAACGTGATGCACATGGTGCGCTGCTTCGAGGACGCCGGCGCCGCCGCGGTGCACATCGAGGACCAGTTGCTGCCGAAGAAATGCGGCCACCTGAACGACAAGAAGCTGGCCGATCCGCACGACATGGCTGCCAAGATCGCCGCCGCCGCGAAGGCTCGCCGCCACCTGTGCATCGTGGCGAGAACCGATGCCGCCGCGAGCGAAGGCATCGACGGCACCGTTGCTCGTGCGAAACTGTTCTTGCGGGCCGGCGCCGATGCAATCTTCCCGGAGGCGCTGACGACGGCCGAGATGTTCCGCACGGTGGCGGAACGGCTGCCGGGCGTGCCGCTGCTGGCGAACATGACGGAGTTCGGCCGCACGCCGTTCTTCACCGCCAGCGAGTTCGAGGCGATGGGCTACAAGATGGTGATCTGGCCGGTGAGCTCCCTGCGTGTGGCGAACAAGGCGCAGGCCGAGCTGTACGCCGCGATACGGCGGGATGGCGGGGCACAGAACATGGTGGATCGGATGCAGACGCGGGCCGAACTGTACGCGACGATTGGGTATCATGATTATGAGGCACTGGATGCGTCGATCGTGACGACGGTGGTGCCGGAGGCGATGCCGCACCTGGGGTAGCCGACCAAAGGGGATGGCAGGGGAGGAGGCGCTGCCCGACAAACGTCCCTGGCGTCTGCCTCGTTGATGCAGCGGCACCTGCCGCCTTTCGGCCAGGACAGGCGCCGCCTTGGCCGGGCCGTTTGCTACCGCCGCCGCTTCACCGCGCGCGCCGCGGCGATCGCCTCGCGCGTCCACTGCAGCAGTTCGTCGGGTTGATCGAGCAGACCCTCGGGCACTTCGTAGTAAGCGGCGAGGCTGACCATGCGCCCGCTGCGGTTATAGCTGAACGGGCCGCTGCCGGCGCGCTCGAATTGGGCGCGCGTGGCATCGCTGACGCGCAGATAGAACGCGTCGCGCACCAGCAGTCCGAACATCACCCCATCCTGAAACAGTCCAACGCCGCTGAACATGCGGCGCGGCAACGGATCCAGCGGCGCGAGCAGGTCCAGGATGAAGTCCTGGTATTGCCGGGTCACGCTCGCCATCGGGGCCTCCGCGCCTATCACGTCGTCATGGAGCGTACCGAAGCCATAGCCTGATTGAAAGAGCACGAGGCCGCACTCCGGCAACCTGGCGTGCAGCGCCTTCACCTGCCCGGCGCGACGACACGTGGAAGACAGGCGGGACCCCGGCCCGGATTTCTCACAAAGATGCAGGGGATTTCTCACAAAGATGCAGGCAAGAATTTGAAGGCTCACAAAGGTGGTGCGTGTTTGCCCGTACGCGGCCAGGTTCCGCGGAACGATAACTTTATCTTTGTGAGCCTTCCTCCCTCTTTCCTACAACTTTGTGAGAAAAACGACCCCCCGCCAACGGCACGATCAGCAGTCCATAGCCCGGCACACCGAAGCCCAGCCGGCACACACCGGCCCACCCGCCATTGGCGGCAATTGCCCGCCCGGACTACCATCGCCCTCAACGTCCTTCATACGACAACGGAGACGCCCCATGCCGTTCGACGAAACCGGAGGCCGCCGAAGCCGCCGCCCATCCCGCAACGTCCTCGGCGGCGTGCTGGAGAGTTGCTCCACCCGCCCGCTTACCGGCTTCTTCCGCACCGGCTGCTGCGACACCTCGGCCGAGGACGTCGGAAGCCACACGGTCTGCGCGGTGATGACCGACGATTTCCTCGCCTTCAGCAAGGCGGCCGGCAACGACCTGTCCACCCCGCATCCGGAATACGGTTTCGACGGGCTGAAGGCGGGAAGCCGCTGGTGCCTTTGCGCGCCGCGCTGGCAGGAAGCGCTGGAAGCCGGCCACGCACCGCGGGTGGTGCTGCGCGCCACGGAGGCGGGCGCGCTGGAATGGTGCGCGCTGGAAGACCTGAAGCGCCAAGCCGTCGATCTAAGCTGAACGCGGCGCACGAATGGGAGACACCGATTCGCCGGACGGCGAGGCGCTGCTGGCGCGAGCCCGTGCCCTGGTGCCCATGCTGTCCGAGCGCGAAGCCGCCACCACCGCGGCGCGCGACGTGCCGGCGGCGACCATCGCGGAGTTCCACGCCGCCGGCATCCTGCGCGTGTTGCAGCCGCGCCGCTTCGGCGGGTTGCAGCTTCCGTTCGACGTGTTCTCCCACGTCATCGAGATTTTGACGGAAGGCTGCGCCTCGAGCGGCTGGGTCTATGCGGTGCTGGCGGAGCATCAGTGGATTATCGCCAGCCTGCCGGAGCAAGGGCAGCGCGACGTGTGGGATGCAGACCCGTCAGCGGTGGCAGCATCCTCGCTGGCACCGCGCGAGACGGCGACGCCATGCGACGGAGGCTGGCGCCTGTCGGGCCGGTTCCCGTTCTCCAGCGGGTGCTCGCACGCGCAATGGGCGATCATCGGCGCGCGCTGCCCCCACGCGACCGGCTCAATCGCCACCCGCTACCTGCTCGTGCCGATGCGCGAGATCGAGATCGTCGACGATTGGTATGTGCTCGGCCTGCGCGGCACCGGCAGCAAGACGCTGCTGCTGCGCGACGTGTTCGTGCCGGCGCATCGCACCGTGCTGCTGCGCGAGTTGCTGGAAGGCACGCCGCCCGGCGTGCAGGTGCATCCCGAGTACGACGTCGTGCGCGCGCCGCGCGGCTACCTGGTGGTGTTCTCGCTGCCGCCGGTGGCATTCGCGCTGGGGCGCCGCGCGCTGGCGACCGCCGCCGCCGCGCTGTCCGGCCGGCTGTCACGCGGCATGACGCGACTGGCGAACTCCGAGATCGTTCAGTTGCGGCTGGCGGAAGCGGCGGCGGCGATCGACACCGCCTCGCTGCTGCTGGACGCGCGCCGCACGGAGAGCGTCGCGGCGGTGGCCTCCGGCCGAGCCATTACGCTGGCGGAAGTGCTGCGCAATCGCCGTGACCTGACGTTCGGAATGCAGCAGATCCGCTCTGCGGTGCAGGGCCTGGTCGAGCTGTGCGGTTCACGCGCGACACTGGATGCCGACCCGCTGCAGCCGATGCTGCGGGACATCCTGACGATCGCCACACACCAGGCGTTCAGTCCGCTGGCGACGCTGGTGCCCTACGGGCGCCTGCTGCTGGGACTGCCGCCGGGGGCAGGCGAGGCGTAACACAGCAACTCTCCCCCTCCGCTCGTGGGTCGGGGGGAGGGGTGCGTTCAAACCGGGGTAGTCGGTTGTACGTCCCCCCTCCCCCGGCCCCCTCCCACAAGGGGAGGGGGAGATTTACATGATATCCCTATCCGGTTAGCGCAGGGACGCCATACCATCTGGCGTCATCTCCTGCTGTCTACCCGACAGTGAAAAAGCCGTAGTTCCGTCAGGGAGAAAACGAAACTCGAGATTGTCGATGGATGAGATAGTGTAGTCTGTTGCAATCATAGAGAAAAATCCTAAAAAATATATGGACTATTTAGCGACGGAGAAACGCAAGGGAGGAAATCATGGCCCGGAAGGCGGTGATGACAGGCATGCTCGGAGTCTATCTGGTCGCCGCTGAGCTATCCCGATTGGAACTTCATCGTCTCTCCTACCTCACGGAGTGCTGCTGGAGCAGACCTCTTGGTGACCGACCAAAAGTGTCAGAAAGCATGGTCGGTACAGGTAAAAACAAACCGGAAATCCGCCAGTTTTTGGCTGCTTGGAGAACAAGCTGTTCGACTGAAATCAGAGAGCCACATATATGTTTTCGTGAACATTGGAAATCAGGCACGACCTGAGTTTGTCGTCGTGCCAAGCATTCATGTGGCGGCTAAGGTCAGAACGAAGCCTGCCAGCACAGGGACAATATGGTATGAGTTTTGGAAGGTGGATCGCCAGTCTGACGGTGAAGGATGGGAAGTATTTGGCGACGCTAATGCGTAGGACGATTCGGGCGAACCGCAACTTTGAGTTGTCGTCCCTGTGCTAACCGGATAGGGACATTACATAAATCTGTTCAGACCGCCACGGCCTGTGCCATATCGCCCGCCCGCGCTTCCTCCACCAGTCGCGCCACCGTCGGATAGTCGACCTTCCCCGATGCCAGCAGCGGCACCGTCGGCACGGCCAGTACCGCACGCGGCACCATCAGTTCGGGCACGCCGCGTTCCCGGGCGAACGCCAGCAGCGCGTGCGGATCGGCACCCTTGCGGGTGGTGACCAGCAGCAGGGCCTCGCCCTTGCGGGCATCGGGTACGTTCACCACCGCGTGGCGTGCTTCCGGCCACACCGCCACGGCGAGAGCTTCCGCGGCCTCCATGGACACCATCTCGCCACCTATCTTGGCGAACCGGCGCACACGGCCGACGATTGAGACAAACCCCGCCGCATCCACCGAGACGATATCGCCGGTGTCGTACCAGCCGTCCGCCACCGGTTCCAGCACGCCGGGCGCGGTGTCGTGCAGGTAGCCCCGCATGACGGTGGGGCCGCGCACGTGCAGCCGGCCGCCGGTGTCCACACCCTCCACCGGCTGCAATTGCCATTCGATGCCGGGCAGGAAGCGGCCGGTCGTGCCCGGACGATTGTGCATCGCCGTGTTCAGCGTCAGCACCGGCGACGTTTCGGTGGCGCCATAGCCCTCCAGGATCCGCACGCCGAACCGGTCGGCAAAGGTCCGCCGCGTTTGTTCTTGCACCTTCTCCGCACCAGCGAAGACATAGCGCATGACACGGAAGTCATAGGGATGCGCGTAGTGCGCCCAGCCGCGCAGGAACGTGTCGGTGCCGAAGCAGATGGTCGCGTCGGTGTCGTAGATCAGCGCCGGCACGATGCGATAGTGCAGCGGGCTCGGGTAATAGAAGGCGCGCACGCCGTAGAGCAGCGGCAGGATCGTGCCGCCGGTCAGGCCGAACGCGTGGAACATCGGCAGCGCGTTGAATGTGATGTCGCCGCCGTGGAAGTCGATGACCGACGCAAGCTGGGCGCAGTTGGTCAGCACGTTGCGGTGGCTCAGCACCACGCCTTTCGGGGCGCCTTCCGAGCCGCTGGTGTACAGCACCACCGCGGGATCGTCGGCCGATGCACACGCGCCCGGCAGCGCGCGGGCCCGGCGTGAGTCGCGCCAGGCTCGTAGTTTCGCATGCGTGCCTATCGTGTCGCGCACATCCTCCAGCCAGATGAAGCGGACCTCGCCGGCCAGCCGTTCCACCACGCGCTCCAGCCGCGCCTTTTCCACGAAAGCGCGGCTGGAAATCACGCTGCGGGCGCCGGCCACGCGGCAGGCGGACAGCATGTTGGCGGCGCCGGCCGAGACGTTCAGCAGGCACGGCACCGCACCGAAGGCCTGCAAGCCGAACACTGTGACGACGGTCGCGATGGCGTTCGGCAACAGCAGCGCGACATGGGTTTCTTCCGGCGCCGCGGCGGACAGAGCCCGGCCCAGCGCGATGGCGCCGAGCAGCAGCCGGTCGTAGGTGACGGGAGTGCGCTGGATGTCCTCGGCGATGGGCGTCCGCCGGCCGTGTATGGCGCGTGCATCCAGCAGGGCGGAAAACAGCGTCCTGCCGCTGTCCTTGGAGTGGAACACCGCGTCCACCATCACATCCTGCAACGCGCGGCCGATGACTTCGCGGCGCTGGCGCGGGGTCAGGCGGCCCGCGTCCGGTGGGGCGAGGATCACCGAGGGATGGATGTCCACCCGCACCGGGGGGAACCAGCGCTGGTGCAGGCGGCCTCGCATGCGGCTGAAGCGGCTGTAACTGAAGGCCTTCGATGCTGATCGGCACGATCCTGGCGTGCGCCTTGTCGGCGACCATGGCGGCGCCTTCGTAGATCTTCATCAGGCCGCCGGTGTGGGTCATGCGGCCTTCGGGAAACACCATCAGCTTGCGGCTGTCGTCGCGCACCGCCTGCACCATGCGCTTCACCGCATAGGGCGACTGCACGTTCACCGGGAACGTATCGGCGACGGCGAGGAACGGCTTGAAATACCACTTCGCTGCCTGCGCTGTGTGGATCGCGAAGCAGGGGCTGTCCGGCAGGCAGGCGGCGATCAGCGGCGCATCGAGATAGGACTGGTGGTTGGCGACGATCACCACGCGCTCGCTGGCCGCCTGGTAGTTTTCCAGGCCATTGATGCGCAGGCGGTGGAAGGTGGTGAAATACCAGCGCAGAATGGCCTGGTAGGTTTGGAACGGCAGCAGCCGCACGATCCAGACGGCAACGAACAGGTTCACAAACGCGGCGATGTGCAGCACGGCAGGGGCGCGCAGGCCGGCGGCGGCCAAGCCGGCGGCCGCCCCGGCTCCGGCCACCATGAACAACGCGTTCATGATGTTGTTGGCGGCGACCATGCGGGCGCGCTCGGACGGCGCGGCTTTGTCCTGGATGATGGCGTAGAGCGGCACCGAGTAAGCACCGCCGCACGCCGCCAGCAAGAACAGATCGAACATCATGCGCCAGCCGGTAACGGCTTGCAGGGTTGCGCCGGCGGTGGCGAAGCCGCCAACCGCACCGGCAGCGTTGGCGGCCGAGGCGAAGTCCCAGCAGAACAGGGAAATGCCCAGAGCGGCGAAGGGGACAAGGCGGGCGGAGACCTCGCCATGCAGCAGCCGCGCGCACTGCATGGAGCCGATGCCGACGCCGATCGCGAACACACTCAGCAACAGCGTCAGCACGCTGCTGTTGGCGTGCAGCGTGTCGCGCGCGACGACGGGGAACTCGGTGAGCAGTGTGGCGCCAATCGTCCAGAACCAGGACAGGCCGAGGAGCGACAGCCAGATCGGCCGGATCGCGGCGGCGTGGCGCAGTACGTTCGTGGTGTCGGACAGCAGGTTGAGCGACAGGCGCAGTGTGGGGTCGGCGGCGGGAACGCTCGGCAGGAACCATGCGGCGGCGAGGCCGATCAGCGACAGCGCGACTCCGGTGGCGCTGACCACGGCGGCGCCGTTCGACAGCAGCATCAGCGCGCCCCCGGCAACGGTGCCGATGACGATGGCGAGGAAGGTGGTGGCCTCGATCACGCCGTTGCCGGCGACCAGTTCGTCTGCCGCCAGGTGCTCCGGCAGGATGCCGTATTTGACCGGGCCGAACAGGGTCGCCTGTACGCCGAGCAAGAACAGTACGGCGAGCAAGCCCGAGACACTGGCGGTCAGGAAGGTCGCGGCGGCGACCAGCATCAGCAGAAGTTCAAGGAGTTTATAGGCGAGGATGACGCGCGGCTTGGGGAAGCGGTCGGCAAATTTCCCCGCTGTTGCGGACAGCAGGATATAGGGCGCGATGAACAGCGCGCCGGCCAGCGCGGACAAGCCGGCGCCGCCGATGCCAAGGCGGAACAGCGCCAGCACCAGCATGGCGTTCTTGACCAGGTTGTCATTCAGCGCGCCGCAGGACTGGGTCAGCGCCAGCGGCCACAGGCGGCGAGTTTTCAGGAGGGCGAGCGGCGACGGGGGCACTGGACGCCTTCAAAGGTGGTGATGGGTGGTAGGTGTGGGAAGCAAGCTCCCCTCCCCCTTGTGGGCTCGGGCCGCGAATCGGAGCGAGGCTGGGGCGAGGGGTGCGTACCGGTGAGAAGCCGTTGCTGTACGCACCCCTCGCCCCAACCCCCTCCCACAAGGGGAGGAGGAGCTTGCTTCCTTCTATTTCTAAACCGACACTGGCGCGACGCCGGGCCGCGCCGTCAGCGCCTCGCGCGCCGCCGTCGCAAAGTTTTCCCCCTCCGGCAGCACCAGCGATGCCGAGCGTACGCGATGCGTCGCCGGATCGGTACCTGGAGGCGGCGTGCCCTCGGCGGCCAGCGCCTGGACGGCCCGCAGCAGACTCCGGCGGGCCATGAGGATGCCGTTATCGGTGCTCACCAGGTTCTCGCGCGAGCGATCGATGATCGGGCCCATGCTCTCCTGCAGCGAGGCGTCCTGCATCGCGATGCCGAGCACGCCGCTATAGGTCGCGCCGGCCTTCTGCGCCGCGCGATCCATCAGGTACTCGTTGTCGCGATTCGCCTCGGGGATGAACGTGCCGGGCACATAACGCACATGGATGCCCTTGCCGTCGCGCATCGCCTGCCGTTCGGCGTCGGTCAGTTCGCGCGTGGGGTGGTAGTCGAAGCTCCAGGCCCAGCAGTTCTCGTCGTCGATCGGGATCCAGAAATGGCCGTGCACCGGATGGTTGCCGCGCGGCGGTATCATGGTGAAGGCCGGCATGCACCACGGCGTGATGCGCCAGTAGAAGCTGCCCGCCTCCGCCCTGCGCCGCGCGCCAATGAACAGGCCGGCGGCATGCTCTGCGGTTTCAAAGCGCACCATCTGGTCGCCCATGTTGTAGTCGTTGCCGCGGGCACCCTGCATCAACGGATCGGAGCGCAACGCGTCGCGATGCAGGAAGGAGACGTGGCTGGAATCGATGCCGCCCTCCATCGCCTGCAGCCAGTTGCTGTATTGCAGCCGCTTGGAAGTGAACGTCTGGCGCCGGGGGCACGTTGGCAAATTCGAATTCCGGCAGGCCCGGCTGATGTTCCGGCGGACCCATATAGGTCCACAGCACGCCGCCACGCTCGACCAGCGGATAGGCGCGGATTTTGATGCGCGGCACGGAAGCCGTTCGATTCCGGCTCCGACGGAAGGTCCACGCACTGGCCGGTCACGTCGTATTTCCAGCCATGATAGACGCAGCGGATGCCGCATTCCTCGTTGCGGCCGAACCATAGGGAAACGCGTCGGTGGGCGCAGAATTCCTCCAGCAGCCCGTAGCGGCCGAGCGTGTCGCGGAACGCGACCAGCTGCTCCGAGAGAAGCTGCACGCGCACGGGAGGACCATCGTTCTCGGGCAGCTCTTCGACCAGCAGGGCGGGGATCCAATAGCGGCGGAACATCTCGCCCATCGGCGTTCCCAGGCCGGTGCGTGTCAGCAGGTCGTTCTGTTCTTGGCGCAGCATGATTTCCTCCGAGCATCTGACTGAGTGCCCGCTTCGACCGAATGGTGCCCGATCCAGACTGTGCCCGATCCAGACTGTGCCCGATCCAGACTGTCCCGATCCAGACTGTCCCCGATCCAGACTGTCCCCGATCCAGAGTGTCATTGCGAGCGCAGCGAAGCAATCTCCCGCGAGTGGCGTGCGAACTCTCGCGGGAGATTGCTTCGCTGCGCTGGCAATGACACTTTTCGCGGCTGGCATCGAAGCGCCGCAATGACACAACCCGGGACACAACCCGGCGCCCCGCCCTACGATGCGCCGCCATGCCGGATCACACCAGCCCACTGCCGTCGCTCGACGCCCTGCTGCGTTCTCCCGAAGCGGCCCTCCTGACCGAGCGCTTCGGCCGGCACGCCACCACCGCCACCCTTCGCGCGACCCTCGCCGGCCGGCGCGCCGCCCGCGCCTTCCCTGCCCCGCCCGCCGCCATCCTGGACGAAGCCGCCGACGCACTCGCCCGCCAGTTCGCGGCCAGCCAACGGCCGGTGTTCAACCTCACCGGCACGGTGCTGCACACCAATCTCGGCCGCGCCCCGCTGCCGCCGGAAGCCGCCGAGGCCGCCGCCGCGGCGTTCCGCTCGCGCCACCACGCTGGAGTTCGACCTCGCCACCGGCGGCCGCGGCGAGCGCGACGACCATATCGCCGCCCTGCTGCTGCCAGCTCACCGGCGCCGAGGCCGCCACCGTCGTCAACAACAACGCCGCCGCCGTGATGCTGGCGCTGAACACGCTGGCCCTGGGCAAGCAGGTCCCGGTCTCCCGCGGCGAACTGATCGAGATCGGCGGTGCCTTCCGCATCCCCGACATCATGGCCCGCGCCGGCGCCATCCTGCGCGAGGTCGGCACCACCAACCGCACCCACCCGCGCGACTACCGAGCGAGCCATCGGCCCGGAGACCGCGCTGCTGATGCGCGTCCATCCGTCCAACTACGCCATCGCCGGCTTCACCGCCGCCGTCGGCACCGCCGAACCTCGCCGCCATCGCGCATGCCGCCAGCTTGCCGCTGGTCGAGGACCTGGGCAGCGGCAGCCTGGTCGATCTCGCCGCCTGGGGCCTGCCGCACGAGCCGACGCCGCGCGAATCGCTGGGCGCCGGCGCCGACGTGGTGACCTTCTCCGGCGACAAGCTGCTGGGGGGTCCGCAGGCCGGCCTGATCGTCGGCCACGAAAACGTGATGAAGCGCATAAACGCCAATCCGATGAAGCGCGCGCTGCGCCTGGACAAGGGCCGGCTGGCCGCGCTGGAACATGTGCTGCGGCTGTATCTCGACCCCGACCGCCTGCGCGACCGTCTGCCCACGCTACGATTGCTCACCCGCCCCGAGGCCGATATCCGCGGCACGGCCGAGCGCCTGCTGCCTCGACTTGCGCGCTGCCTTCCCCGAGCGGCCGGTGACGGTGGAAGCCTGCCGCAGCCAGATCGGCTCCGGCGCCTTGCCGGTGGACCGGCTGCCCTCGGTGGCGCTGACCATGGGTGGCAAGCAGCTTGGAAATGCTGGCAAATGGTCTGCGCGCGCTGCCGCGCCCAGTGATCGGCCGGATCGCCACGGGCCGGCTCTGGCTGGACTGCCGCTGCCTGGAACCGGACAACGAAGCCGCGTTCCTGGCGCAGCTTCCCGCCGCCAACTGAGTGGTCAATACTGCGCGAGGAGGAGAAGCGGTCCCGGTGGGCCGGCCGGACTTCAAACCCGGTTGGGGTTGCCAAGCGGCTCCGGGCAGGTTCGACTCCTGCTCTCTTCCGCCATGATATTGTCGGTAGCGTGCTGTGGCCGCGCTGCCAACATGTGTGGCAATGTAGCAACAGATTGGGGCAAACACTGGTTGCACCCCTCCCCACGAGCGTTCCGTATCGCTATGGTTTTCTGAGCGTAAGGGGGTCGGCACCGCCGTGTTTCGGCGCGAGCGAGGGCCCTGCAACACAGCGGACGAGGAGAATTAACAATGCAGTTTCGCGGTGCACTCCTGGCAGCCAGCGTTCTGGCCGTGCCGATCGCGGCAAGTGCCCAGCCTGTGACGGGCCTCTACGTCAGTGGCGGGGCCGGCGTTAACCTCATGCTTGATCAGAACGTCGGTGCGGTCACCGGGCCGAGCGGAAACGAGTTCGCCACGAATGGCAACCTCTCGTCCCGGGTCGGACCAGCATTCCAGGGTGCTGTTGGTTGGGGCTTCGGCGATGGCTTCCGGGCCGAGGTTGAAATGGGTTACACCGAGAATGGGTTCGACAGTTCGGGGAGCCACAGCGCCGTCTCGGTCGGCGGCACCGAGCAAAAGTACGGGCCGATGGTGAATGCGGTACTATGACTTCACCGGCCTCGGGTTCCCGGTAGAGCCCTACGTTGGCGTCGGCGTCGGATATCAGTGGGCGAAAGAGGGTAACGTTCACGTCTCCAGCGGCGCTAATTCCGCGAACCTGTATGGCAACAGCGTCGGCAATTTCGCGTATCAGGCCATCGTCGGTCTGGCTATGCCGATCGCCGCGGCGCCAGGCTTGGCGCTCACGGCCGAGTATCGGTTCATGGGTCTCTCGGGCAGTCGCTCGTATGGCTCCTATGGCACGATCGCCGGCCATTTTGGCACGGGCAACGTGAAACTGCAGCAGGACTTCAACAACATCTTCCTGGTCGGCTTCCGCTACAATTTCGGTCAGGCTCCGCCGCCCGCACCCGCGCCGGTGGCCGCGCCGGCTCCGGCTGTGCAGCCCGCCCGCTCCTACCTGGTGTTCTTCGATTGGGATAAGGCCACGCTGACCGACCGCGCTCGTCAGATCATCCACGAGGCGGCCGAGAACTCGACGCACGTGCAGTACACGCGGATCGACGTGAATGGCTACACGGACACCTCCGGCACGCCGCAGTACAACATGGGCCTGTCGATCCGCCGCGCCGGCGCGGTGAAGGCCGAGCTGATCCGCGATGGCGTGCCCGCCACAGCGATCACGACGCAGGGCTTCGGCGAGACGCATCTGCTGGTGCCCACCGGCGCCGGCGTGCGCGAGCCGCAGAACCGGCGCGTCGAGATCATCATTCACTGACGTTTGACACGCGTATCGATGGCAGCTACGGAGAGGGCGCCGCGAGGCGCCCTTTTCGTTGCGAATCGTTGGGGGAAAACAGCATGCGGATCCGTGGCGAGGTGCTGGCGATAGCGCTGCTTGCGGCACCGCTGGCGGCGCGGGCACAGCCGTTTCAGGGACCATATCTTGGGGCGGGAGCAGGATATAACCTGCCGGAAAACCCTCCGCTCGAAGGCGGCGGGAAGATCGAACCCGGTGGCGGCTTCGTCGGGCTTGGCAGTGTAGGCTACGGCCTGGGCAACGGCTTCCGCTTCGAGCTGGAAGGCAACTACCGCGAGGCCCCGCTACCATCGATCTCGAACGCGGAGGTCTCCGGCAACAGCGGTAACCTGCACACATATGGCGTGATGGCCAATGTGCTCTACGACCTCGACGTCGGCGTGCCATGGCTTTTCCCGTATCTCGGCGGCGGGGTTGGCTATGCCTGGGATAATTTCTCGCGGACCCGCGTGTTCACCACTGCCGCTTCCCCGGCGATCGGCGGGACGTTTGACTCGACGGAAGGCAGCTTCGCCTTTCAGGCGATCGGCGGATTGTCATTTCCGCTGCCACGCCTGCCCGGGTGGTCGGTAACGGCGGAGTACCGCTTCTTTGCCATTCCCGGTAGCGAGACCTTCACCGGCGATCAGACGATCGCCGGTATTGCGGGTCCGGTACCCGTTTCGATCAAGGTGCTGCATCAGTACGACCACAGCTTCCTGCTCGGGGTCCGCTACGCTTTCGGCCAGATGCCACCGCCGTCCCCAGCCGTCGCTCCGGTTGCCGCGCCGGCCCCGGTGGTGCAGCCCGCCCGCTCCTACCTGGTGTTCTTTGATTGGGACAAGGCGACGCTGACCGACCGCGCCCGCCAGATCATCAAGGAGGCAGCGGATAATTCCACCCACGTGCAGTACACGCGGATCGACGTGAACGGCTACACGGACACCTCCGGCACGCCGCAGTACAACATGGGCCTTTCGATGCGCCGCGCCGGTGCGGTGAAGGCCGAGTTGATCCGCGACGGCGTGCCTGCCGGCGCCATCACGACACAGGGCTTTGGCGAGACGCATCTGCTGGTGCCGACTGGCCCCGGTGTACGCGAACCGCAGAACCGGCGTGTCGAGATTGTAATCCACTAACGCGTAGCGGAACGGACCGTCACGACCACGGATGGGCGCCGCAAGGCGCCCTTTCTGTGAATCCCGCGCTGAAGCAATACAACGCCTGTTCCCGGCAACGCATTTGAGCTGCTTCTTGATTGCCGGATTGTCATCGTTATCGCGTAACGTCTGCACAATGCGGCGTGAAACAAGTCCAGGTGATTTGCCCGCCGACCGCTGACCGACATTTATGCGCCGCGGCCCGTCCACGGGTGCGTGCCATCGGAACGAACGCAAACTGTAGCGATCCGGCCCGGCCGGACTCGCATGCAGCAAAGCGGACAGGAGACAAAGAGCATGAGATATTGGGGCGCTGTGCTGGCTTCGGCCATTCTGGCAATGCCTCTGGCGGCGACTGCCCAGCCGATCACCGGCTTGTATGTCGGGGGTGGCGTCGGTGCCGACCTGCCACAGAACACCGACATGATTCCGGCGAGCCCGGTGCGCGGTGCCAGCCGACTGACGCTGGAGAACAACGTGGGCGTCACCGGCATCGGTGCCATCGGCTACGGACTGGGCAACGGATTCCGCTTCGAAATTCAGGGTGATTTCTCGCGCAACGGTGTGCAGCACCTGATGACACCGTTCGCGGCAACGACCAGCGGGACGGAGCATACCTACGGCGTCATGGTGAACGCGCTATATGACATGGACATCGGCTCGCCCTGGATATACCCGTACCTGGGGATCGGCGCCGGCTACCAGTGGAGCCATTTCAACTCACTTAGCGTGGCGCAGGTCGGTGGGCCTTTCGCCATGAGCACGGACGCAACGGCCGGCGCGCCTGCAGGGCAGTTGATCGCCGGCGTGGCGGTGCCGATCCAGAACATGCCCGGCCTGTCGTTCACCGCCGAATACCGCTTCATGGACATCCTTGGCGGTGAGAAGTTCGGCGCGCTGGAAACCCCATTTGGTGGCGGCCCGGCTGTGGTGACGGACCTCAAGATGCATAATCAGTACGACCACTTGTTCCTGGTCGGACTGCGCTATGCGTTCAACACGCCGCGTCCACCGGCTCCCGCGCCCGCGGCGCAGGCGGCTCCCGCACCCGCGCCGTCCCGGTCCTATCTGGTGTTCTTCGATTGGGACCAGGCGGCGCTGACCGACCGCGCACGGCAGATCATCCATGAAGCCGCGGATAATTCGCGGCGCGTGCAGTACACCAGCATCATGGTCAACGGCTACACCGATACCTCGGGCACGCCGCAATACAACATGGGGTTATCGATCCGCCGCGCGCGGGCGGTGGAGGGCGAGTTGGTGCGCGACGGCGTGCCGCAGAACGTCATCGCTATCCGCGGCTATGGCGAGACGCATCTGCTGGTGCCCACCGGCCCCGGCGTGCGCGAGCCGCAGAACCGCCGGGTGGAGATCATTATTCAGTAAGCTGCGCAGCGTGAACCCCTCCCGCCTTTGGCGGGGGAGGTTTTCCCGGACTGGTTATTTATGTGCGACCTGGGCATCGGGCGCGGTGCAGTCGTTCAGGTCCATCGGTTGCTGCATCTGTTTTGCGGCGGCGTAGTCGGCAAGTTTGGTGTGGTCCGGCAGAGCCAGCACCTCGTCCAGCAGCGCAGCGTTCCGCCGGCAGAAGAGAGTTCCGTCGTGCACGCCGGCTTCCGACTGCGCGTTGGCCAGCAGCGTGATGTAATCGTCGTGCTGCTGCTGGCCACGCCGGCCGAAGGCGCGGGCGAAATAGTACCTGCAGCGCATGTTCCTGCCGCATTAGTTCGCCGCGGAAGCGCAAGACGAAATCGTTGTATTTCTCGCGCGCGTCGCAGGTGAGCGCGGTCACCATGAGCTGGCTCTTCAGGCTGGCCACGTCGAACGCGGCGCGGTCGGCGGGGTGGGTGCAGGGTTGGGCAACGGCCAACGGGGCAGCGGCCAGCGTACAGGCGACAACCAAAATGGACAGGCGCATGGGACGCTCCCCCGAGCAGGCTCTCCGATGATTATGCACAAGTCATGTGATTCCGAAAGACCCGGTCTCGGGATATATGAAAGAATCCTCAGGAGTGTCGTCATTGCCGGCGCAGGGCGCGCAAATATGAGGGCAGGGCTTGTCATTACGAGGGTAGGGCGCGGTGTCATTGCGATGGCAGGGCGTGTCATTGGTATGGCAGGGCGTGTCATTGCGAGCGTAACGAAGCAATCTCCCGCGGGAGACGTGCGAACTCTCTGGGACGTTGCTTCGCTACGCTCGCACTGACACACCCACTCCCACTGACACACCCACTCCCACTGACACACCAATTCCCTACGTTCGGCCTCCGAGGCGGGCGCGCCCCTTGGAGTCGAACCGCTAGCGTCCGAGCCGTGGCCGGATGATGCGCTCGAACGCTGCGACTTCGGCCTCCGGCATGGTGTAGCCGCCTGGCAGGTCGTGCGCCGGGAACAGGAACACGTCGTTGACGCCGGCCTCCTGCCGGGCCTGAAGCAACCGTTCGGCACAGCGTTCCGGCGAGCCGAAACAGCCGAAGGCGTCGGCAATCCGGCGGGCCTGATCTTCCGGGATCGCGGTGGGATCGTGCGATAGCGGCAGATCGAAGCCGGCCTGTTTCAGCCAATGCAGGTTCGCAGCGCTCGGATAGGCGAGGAACGGTTGCCCGGGCGCGAACCAGCTTCGCACCCAACGCGGCCCGGCCTCGCTGTCGGGGCCCAGACCCAGCGTGACGACGAACACCACCGGAAATCCCGCCAAGGAGCGGCCGGCCCGGCGCGCGCCCGCCTCCAGATGCGACAGCGCCGCGCGGATCGACCCGGGATGCAGGCCGACAAACAGCAGCGCTCCGTCCGCCGCCTCGCCGGCGAGTTCGATCATGCGAGGTCCTGCGGCGAGCAAAAAGACCGGCGTGGGTGTGGCGCTGTGGTTCCGCAGGCGAGTCGACGCGGTGCCGAAGGCCACTTCCTCCCCGGCAAGCAGTCGCCGCAGGTCGTGCAACGCCTCGCGCATCACCGCGACCGGCGCGCGCGGCTTGCCCATGGTGCGGGTCGAGATGAACCCGGGGGCGACGGTGAGAATGCTACGCCTTGGTGCGATCTCCTCCAGGCTGTGGGCGAGCGAGGCCAACACCAGTGGATGCCGGACCAACGGACTGGAGGTGGCGGGGAACAGGCGGACACGCTGCGTCGCGCGGGCGGCAAGAGCCAACGCCAGATAGGCGTCGCGGCCGCTGGATGGATGGTCATGGATGCCGATGCCGTCGAAGCCCGCTTGCTCGACGCGGGCGGCGAAGTCGGCAAGTTCGGGCAAGGGCCGCCCGACCGGAACTCGGATGGAGACACGGATGGCTGTCATGGTGGGAAATCCTTTGTCCCGCTGCAGGGAGGATAGAGCGCGGGCGCGGGAATGCGAGCGGGCCGGCGCTTTGCGTGCTCCGGACGTTTCTATGTCGGCTGACTGTCATTGCGTAGCGAAGCTATCTCCCGGAACGTACGCACGTCATTCGCGGGAGATTGCTTCGCTACGCTCGCAATGACACGTGCACGTGGACCTACCATCAGAATTGTAGTCGCCGTCATTCGCCGCCACCGACAGCAATTGTTAGTCTATCGCAGTCAAATCGTTGCTTCGCCATCCACTATGCGCGCCCTCCCCTGCCCGCCTGCGTCCGCCCTCCTGGGCCCGATTGACGCCGCCCGCCCGCGCCACTACTCACCGGTAACCCCGCGTCCTGCTTCCCGGAGGACCCCATGGACCTGAGTTTCACCCCCGAAGAAATCGCATTCCGCGAGGAAGCGCGCCGTTTTTTCCGCACCGAAATCCCGCAGTCGATCCGCGACAAGGTGGCCGAAGGCGAGGGCCTGACGCGCGACGACATGATCAGCTCGCAGCGCACCCTGAACGCGCGTGGCTGGGCGACGGTGAACTGGCCGGTGCAATGGGGCGGGCAGGATTGGTCGCCAGTCCAGATCTACATGTATCAGGACGAGATGCAGCAGGCCAACGTGCCGACGCCGATCGGCTTCAACGTCACCATGGTCGGCCCGGTGATCGCGCAGTTCGGCAGTGAAGAGCAGAAGCAGAAGTTCCTGCCGAAGACGGCGAATGCGGACATCTTCTGGTGCCAGGGCTTTTCGGAACCAGGCGCCGGTTCCGACCTCGCCGGCCTGCGCACCCGTGCGGAACGCAAGGGCGACAAATACGTCATCAACGGCCAGAAGATGTGGACCACGCTGGCGCAATACGCCGACTGGATCTTCTGCCTGTGCCGCACCGATACGGCGGCGAAGAAGCAGGAGGGCATTTCCTTCATCCTGGTGGACATGAAGACTCCCGGCGTCACCGTGCGGCCGATCGTCACCATCGACGGCGGACGCGAGGTGAACGAGGTGTTCTTCGACAACGTCGAAGTCCCCGCCGAGAATCTTGTGGGCCAGGAGAACAAGGGCTGGGACTACGCGAAGTTCCTGCTGGGCAACGAACGCACCGGCATCGCCCGGGTGGGCGCCTCGAAGGCCAAGGTGGCGCGCATCAAGCAGCTTGCGTCGATGGAGCGGCTCGGCGATGTGCCGCTGATCGAATTGCCGCGCTTCCGCGAAAAGCTGGCCGCGGTGGAAGTGGAGCTGAAGGCGCTGGAGATGACGCAGTTGCGCGTCGTCGCCGATGAGCGCAATCGCGAGAAAGGGCGGCCGAACCCGGCGTCGTCGATTCTCAAGCTGAAGGGCTCGCAGATCCAGCAGCAGTTGACCGAACTGGTGATGGAAGTGGTGGGGCCGTACGCCATGCCCTACCAGCGCGATTTCGACGGCCGCAACGAGGCGACGATCGGACCGGACTATGCCACCGAGGCGGCACCGATGTATTTCAACTACCGCAAGACGTCGATCTACGGCGGCAGCAACGAGATCCAGCACAACATCGTCGCCAAGGCGATCTTGGGGTTGTAGCGCGGCGACGCGCCGAACGTTGTAGCGATGGGTAAGGGAATACGCGGGGCCGCATCTGCGGCCAAAGGTGCGTCGTCAGGCCTGTCGGCCCGAAACCTCAGCTACATGCGCGCCTTCGCCGAGGCCTGGCCCGACCGCGAATTTGTGCAACAGGCTGTTGCACTATTGCCTTGGGGTCGTAACGTTCGTCTGCTGGATACCATGAAAGCTGCATCCGAGCGCGCTTGGTACGCCCGCCACCCGCCAGGCGGTCGCCGTCCGTACCATGACCATCAGCGACATGCTCGCCGAGCTTCAGCGCAAAGGCCAAGCGCCGCCAAATACGCACCGGCTGTTGCAAGCACTGGGCGCGATGAGAACGCGGCACACCATGCGGCTGGTGCCGATATCGATCCGGTCGCGGCCGAGGTGGCCGTCACCGCAGGCAATGACTTTCTTTTAGAGCTTAGCGACATATCTACGCAACAATAGGGGCATCGCCATGGACTTCGACCTGACCGAAGAACAACGCCTGCTCAAGGACAGCATCGATCGGCTGATCGCCGACCAGTACGCCTTCGAGCAACGCAAGAAGTACATGGCGGAATCCACCGGCTGGAGCCAAGCTGTCTGGAACCAGTACGCCGAGCTCGGCCTGCTCGGCCTGCCGTTCGAGGAAGCGCATGGCGGCTTCGGCGGCGGCGCGGTGGAGACCATGATCGTCATGGAAGCCTTCGGCCGCGGCATGGTGTTGGAACCGTATTTCGCCACGGTGATCCTCGGCGGCGGCCTGCTGCGCCGCGCCGGCAGTGACGCGCTGCGCGCCGCCGTGGTGCCGCAGGTCGTCGCCGGCAAGCTGAAGCTCGCCTTCGCGCATATCGAGCGCCAGTCGCGTTATGACCTCGCCGACGTCGGCAGCACGGCGCGCAAGGACGGCGATGGCTACGTGCTGGACGGCGCCAAGAGCATCGTGCTGCACGGCGACTGCGCCGACAAGCTGCTGGTGACCGCCCGCGTCTCCGGTAATCGCCGCGACCGCAACGGCGTCGGTCTGTTCTTGGTCGATGCCGGCGCCACCGGAGTCACGCGCCGCGGCTACCCAACCCAGGACGGATTGCGTGCCGCGGAAGTCACGCTGAGCGGTGCCCGCGTCGCCGCCGATGCCGTGCTCGGCACCGACGCCCTGCCCGCGATCGAGCATGTGGTGGACGAAGCCATCGCCGCGCTCTGCGCGGAGGCTGTCGGCTGCATGCAGGCGATGCACGAGACCACGCTGGAATACCTCAAGACGCGGCAGCAGTTCGGCCGACCGATCGGCTCGTTCCAGGTGCTGCAGCACCGGTCGGTGGACATGCTCGTCGCATTGGAACAAGCGCGCAGCATGGCGATGTTCGCCGCGGTGATGGCGGCCGAGGAAGACGCCAACGAGCGCCGCCGCGCCATTGCGGCGGCGAAGGTACAGATCGGCCGCTCCGGCAAGCATGTCGGGCAGGAGGCGATCCAGCTCCATGGCGGCATCGGCATGACGATGGAGTACAAGGTCGGCCACTACTTCAAGCGCATGACCATGATCGACATGCTGTTCGGCGATGCCGACGCGCATCTGCAGACGCTGGCGAAGCTGGGCGGGTTGTTCGGTAACGCCAAGGCGGCGTAACGGCCGACCGACCGACTGCCCAGTGCTCCGGCGCTGACCGTTGATGCCCGACCCGACGTATCATTGCGAGCGCAGCGAAGCAATCTCCCGCGAGTGACGTGCGAACTCTCCCGGAGATTGCTTCGCTGCGCTCGCAATGACAGCTCGACCCGTGGCGCGCCTCGCCGACGCTGCCTCCGCCCCATGCCGACCGCGTCCGAAAACCGCGAGACAACCCCCGGCGCCGTGCGCCATCATCCGCACATGGACATGGACGATGACGCCTGTTACCGCGCGATCGAAACCCGGGACCGTCGGTTCGATGGCCGTTTGTTCGTTGCGGTGAAGACCACCGGCATCTATTGCCGGCCGTTCTGCCCTGCCCCGACGCCGAGGCGCAAGAACGTGCTCTTCTTCCCCACCGCCGCCGCGGCGCAGGAAGCCGGCTTTCGCCCCTGTCTGCGTTGCCGGCCGGAGACCTCTCCCGACCTGGCCTTCTGGCGCGGCAGTTCCAACACCGTCTCGCGCGCGCTCGGCCTGATCGAATCCGGCGCGTTGGATGATGGCAGCGTCGAAGCCCTGGCAACGCGGCTCGGCATGGGCGAGCGTCAACTCCGGCGCCTGTTCCACCAGCACCTCGGCGCGTCGCCGATCGCGATCGCCCAGACACGGCGGATTTTGCTGGCCAAGCAGTTGATCCAGGACACGGGCCTGCCGATGACCGAGGTCGCCGCGGCGGCCGGCTTCGGCAGCCTCCGGCGTTTCAACGAGACTTTCCTGCAGTTGTTCAAGCGCCCGCCAACGGCATTGCGCCGTGTCCGTATGCCGGACCAGTCCGCCGCCACGACCGGCGCGGTCACGGTGAAGCTTGGCTACCGCTCGCCCTATGATTGGGACTCCGTTCTGTCCTTTCTGCGCGTCCGGACGATCCCCGGCATCGAAGCGGTGTCGCGGACGCGGTACGCGCGGACCATCGCGCTCGGCGACGGCCGCGGGACGGTGGAAGTCGAACCGGCAGGTGGCAACTGCCTCAAAGTCACCGTGCGATTTCCCGAACTCAAGAGCCTGCCGGCGATCATCGCGCGCGTGCGGCGCGTGTTCGATCTCGCCGCCGACCCGGTCGCGATCGGCGCGCATCTCAGCCAGGACCCGATTCTCGCGCCGCTGGTGGCCGCGCGGCCCGGCCTGCGCGTCCCCGGTGCCTGGGACGGATTCGAGCTCGCGGTGCGGGCGATTCTTGGACAGCAGATCACCGTCTCGGCGGCAACGAAGCTCGTGGGCAAGCTGGTTGCGCAGTTCGGCGACCAGTACGTCGACCCCATCGCGCGGGAGCAGGGGATGACGCATGTGTTTCCCTCGCCGCGGCAGTTGGCGAGTGCCGATCTGACGGCGGTTGGGATGCCGCAGGCCAGGCGGCAGGCGCTGTCCGCGCTGGCAAGTGCCGTCGCAGCCGATCCGGGGATCTTCGGACCGCGCCGCAGCCTGGAGGAAGCCATCGCCCAACTACGATCGCTGGCCGGTATCGGTGAGTGGACCGCCCAGTACATCGCCATGCGCGAATTGCGCGAGCCGGACGCGTTTCCCGCCGCCGATATCGGTCTGCTGCGCGCGATGGCTGACCGGGAAGGTATGCGGCCTGCGCCGGCGGAATTACTCATGCACGCCGAGCGCTGGCGACCGTGGCGCGCCTATGCGGCGCTGCACCTCTGGGCGTCCGAAGCGCACGCAACCCCCGCAACCGCACAGGTGCTCCGTGACCAGCAAGCTGCCTGAACGACTTTACCTGGACCGGCTGGCGACGCCGATCGGTGAAGCACTGATTGTCACCGATCAGGACGGTGTGTTGCGCGCCTTCGACTGGGCCGATCGCGAAAGCAGCATGGCCCGCCTGCTGCGTTTGCATTACGGATCGCTGCGGACGGAAGCGGGGGATGCGCCGGCCGACATCAGACACCGGGTGCGGCGTTACTTCGATGGGGACGCGGCAAGCCTTGCCGGAATCGCATGGCGCACCGCCGGCACCGCGTTCCAGCGCTCGGTTTGGACCGCGCTGACCGCGATCCCGCCAGGTGAAACGCTCAGCTACGGCGCCCTCGCCGCGAAGCTCGGTTGTCCCAGCGCCGTGCGCGCTGTTGGCATGGCCAACGGATCAAACCCCATCAGCGTGGTGGTGCCGTGCCATCGCGTCATCGGCGCGGACGGCTCGCTGACCGGCTATGGCGGCGGCATCGAGCGCAAACGCTGGTTGCTGCGCCATGAGGGCGCGGCGTTCCGTGATGCGCCGGTTCGCATGGCAAGTGCGGCATAAGCGCCAGGCCGTCTCTGAAGGACAATGCGCATCGAATTCGAAGAGCGATGAGGCGCCTGGCGCTCCTACCAGCCCGCGAGTGACGCGCGTACTCTCCGGGAGATTCCTTCGCTACGCTCGCAATGACAGGGTCGCGGGCGGCACGAGGTGCGCCAGGTTCGCAATACTACTCCGCCACCGCCCGAACGAAACGTTCCACTTCGGCCTCGTCATTATAGTAGTGGACGCTGGCACGAACCACCGCGTCCAATCCGCGTGCGGGCAGATCGAGCGCAGGCACTCTTGGCGAGCGGGACACGTGTGTGTTGATATTCATGGCGCGCAACCGCTCGCGCGTCGCGCCTGGCGCTTCGCCGTCCTTGCAAAAGCTGACAATCCCGCATCGCTCCACGCCGAGATCGTGCACCGTCACGCCAGCTCGCGCCGCAAGCTCCTGCCGCAGCAGCGCAGCGAGCGCCTTCACCCGTGCCTCGATGGCTTCGATCCCCAGCCGCAACGCGTAACGGGCGGCGACGCCCAGGCCAATCTGGCCGGCGACGTTGCGTTCCCAGTTCTCGAATCGGCGTGCATCGCCACGCACCGCATAGCTGTCGGTATCGCTCCAGGACGCCGCCTCGAGATCGACGAACGGTGGTTCGAGCCCGCCGATCACCTCGCGCCGCACGTAAAGGAAGCCCGTGCCACGCGGCCCGCGAAGATACTTGCGCCCCGGGGCCGACAGCATATGGCAGTCAATCTTGCGCACATCCACCGCGAGCTGACCGACGGACTGGCAGGCATCAAGCAAATAGAGGATGCCATGGCGTGCGGCGATGCGGCCCACCTCGGCGGCAGGATTGACCAGGCCGCCTTGCGTCGGCACGTGCGTGATCGCGATCAGCCTGGTGCGAGGGCCGATCGTTTGCTCCAGTGCGGCAAGATCGAGCTGCCCGGACGCGTCGTTGTCCAACACGTCGATCTCGATGCCAACGCGCCGCTTCATCTGCAGGAACGCGAGGTAGTTCGACAGATATTCGGCCCGTGCGGTGATGACGCGATCGCCGGCACGGAACGGAATCGCATAGAACGCCATGTCCCACGCACGCGTGGCGCTCTCCGTGAACGCGATCTCATCCGGGTGCGCGCCGATCAGCGTGGCGATGGCGTCGTAGGCATCGGCGATGCGATCGGCTGCCTCGGCCGCAGCCTCGTAGCCGCCGATGGCGGCCTCGCGCTCCAGGTGGCTGGTCCCCGCCTCGAGGACCGGACGCGGCGGCAACGCAGCGCCGGCGTTATTGAAGTGGAGCACGTTGGCAACCCCAGGCGTGTCCAATCGGAGCGATGGCACGTCGAGCGGCATCTGCTCCATGGAAGCGGGGCGGATGTTCATGACGACCTCCTGGTACCCGGCATCAGAGAAGCGCGACATGGCGCCCCGCTGTGCCACTCACCCTTCAGTGATCGTTGCTGGCGGTTCAGTGAGAGTTGCCAGCAGTCGTCAGACGCTGACGGGTGGTGCCTCAACAGTGTCATTGCGAGCGCGGCGAGGCAATCTCCTGGAGAGTTCCCACGTTACCCCGCGGGAGATTGCTTCGCTACGCTCGCAGACGTGGTGCCACGGCCTTTCGGTCAATGGCGCCTATGCAGCTTCGGCATCAGCAATCTCGCGCCAGATTTCATGCGTTTCCTTGGCCGAATCGCCTATCACGCGGCACGGCGTATCCAAAACCATCGTCGCGCGTTCCCCTGACGTGTAGGCCGGCCATGCCGGCATGCCGGCATGCCGCGGCACGCCACTATGCGCGAACGCAGCCCACGCACCGGACATCGTCGCCGCCAGCGCATGCGCCCTCGCGCTGCGGTCGGTCGCATTGGTGAACTCCAACGTATCGAACGTGAATGGCACATCGATCGCGTGCGGCGCGCCCAGCCGGCCATCGAACAATGGCGTCTGCCAGGCGAACGAGTACATCCGCACCGGAGCCGCGCCCTGCGCCGCCTTGCGTTCCGCCATCAGCAGCGAGCGGATTCGGAAATTGCAATCCGTCAGCGTGGCGATCAGACGTTCGGCCGGCGTCGCGCGCGGATGCAGCCGCCGATAGGTCTCGACCACCTGATCCATGTGCGCGCCGGCGATCGCGCTGACGCGGTCCCGCAGTTCCGCCTCGGTCAACGTGCGGTGCCACACCTTGTCGTCATGCGCGAGGAACAGGGATGCCTCGTGCGTGCAGTCGCCGATGATCAGCGGGATGTCGGCGGAGACCGGGGTCCCGTCGCGATCAAACGGCTGGCGAGGCAGCAGGGTACCATCGACCACCGGACCAAACGGATAGCGGTCCAGCAACGGCCAGGGTGACGCGCCAATTGCCTGCTGCGCCGGCCCGATCGCCGCCAGCAACCGCTGCATCGGCACCGCGTGCAGCTCCATCACTGACGTTCTTGTCAGGCCAAGCTCGCGCAGCACCGCGTCGGTCAACGCCGCCGCACGGTCGCGCGTGCGCAGGCGCACCGCGGCGCCGCTCTGCACGATGGCGCGATGGAACAAGCCGCGCGCCGACGGCAAGGCCAGCAGCGTACTGACTTTGCCGCCGCCGCCCGACTCGCCGAAGATCGTGACGTTGGCGGCGTCGCCGCCGAATGCGGCGATGTTCTCGCGCACCCAGTGCAGCGCCGCGATCATGTCCAACGCACCGGCATTGCCGGATGCCGCGTACTCGGCCCCGCCGAACTGCGACAGATCGAGATGGCCGAAGATGTTCAGGCGCTGGTTCACCGTCACCAGCACGACGTCGCCGCGCGTGCACAGCCGCATCCCTTGCAGCCGCAGACTGTTCGACGATCCATAGGAGAACGCACCGCCGTGCAGCCACACCATCACGGGCCGCCGCGCCGCCGCATCCGGCGCCGATGTCCAGACATTCAGCGTCAGGCAATCCTCGGTTTCCGGCGAGGCATCGGGCGGGCCGGAGAAATTCACCATCTCCGCCCGCGGTGCCGGCCCCAACCGCGCTTGCGGCGCCTGGCCGGCATAGTCCAGCGCATCGCGCAGGCCGGCCCAGGGAGTCACGGGACGCGGCGGCATGAAGCGGTTGGCACCCGCGGTGGATGCGCCATACGGCACGCCGCGAAACGCCACGACGCCGTCAATCGCTGCTCCGCGCAGCTTGCCGCTGGATATCTCGACGATCGGGTTCATCGTTTCTCTCCCCATGCTTCGCGCGCCAGCGCCACCGGCTGGTCATGTTCCTTGCGCCGCCACACCATCCACGCCACCGCCACCGCGAGCAGGCCGGTCAGTTCGATCGCATCGACAGCATGCAGCGGCCCCAGCCAATCGGCGAGCGTGCCGACCAGCAGGATGCCGACGGGACCGCATCCGATGCAGACCGTCAACAGCCCCATCAGCCGTGACCGCACATGCGGCGGCGTGTGGGTGATGATCAGCGAGGTCTGCATGTTGGCGAACGCCGCCGAACCGAATCCGCCCAGCACCAGCAATCCGCACGCCAAAGCGAAGACCGGCGCAAGCGGCATCAGCGCCACGCAGCATAGATACAGCAACGAGCCCCCCACCATCAGCGGTCGCCCGCTACCGGGCGGATCCCCGCCAGCCAGCCAAAAGCCGCCCAGGAAGGCGCCGATCGATTCCGACGCCGCCATGACACCCACCAACGCAGGAGACACCATGAAGTAATCGCGCCCGATCGGCGCCAAGAGCGCGGCATAGGAGAAGCCGAGCAAGTTCATCGCGATGGTGACGAGCAAGACGCCGGTGACCACGGCGTGGCCTCGGGCGAAAGCCATGCCCTCCGCCAGGTCGCGCGGCACGTGGCTGAACACCAGGCGCCGGATCGGTTGCTCGTGCCGCAGTCCTGCCGCAAGCAAGGCCGCCAGCAGATAGAACGAGGCAGAGACGGCAAAGGCGCCCGCCAGGCCCGAGACTTCATACAGCAGGCCGGCGAGGATGGGGCCTATGATGCGGGTGCCGGAGTTGGTCATGGTGTCGAGCGCCAGGGCGCGCGGCACCAGTGGCGGCGGCACGCTTTCGCCCACCATGCGGCGGCGGGTGGACATCTCGGTTGACCAGATCGTGCCAGAGACCAGCGCGGCAATCGCGACGTGCCACGGCCGCGCCAGGCCCAGCATGGCGAGCAGCACCACGGTCGCGGAGGCGGCGGCGGCGACACATTGGCCGATGACCATGACGCGCTTGCGATCCACCGCCTCCGCCATCACGCCGGCGAAGGCGCCGAGGATCAGCATCGGCATGGTACGCGCGGCCGTCACCGCCGCGACAGCGAAGTCGGAACCCGTGGCGTCCAGCGTGAAAAAGGCTGCTGCCAGCACCTCAAACCAGCGCATGGCGTTGACGCAGCCACCGATCGCCCAAAGGCGCAGAAAGCTTTGATTGGAGAACAACGCGCGGACGCCGGCGCGAGGCGTGACGGCGGCGTGGCGCAGGGCCACGGCGAGGGGTGGCGTTGCCGCACCCGCCGGACCGGATGTCGCCGCACCGAGCGAGCCGGAGGCGGTGCCGCCCGAGGACATCGGAACACCCCCTCCCGTTGAGGGCTTGGGCTGCGAAGCGGACCAGGGGCGCGGGGAGGGGTGCGTACCGGCAAGGGCCGTCGCTTGCTCGCACCCCTCCCCCCGCCCTTGGTCCGCTTCGCGGCCCAAGCCCTCAACGGGAGGGGGTGTTGCTTCACCCTTGCCCTCGCCCGTCTCCTCGGACCGGCCCGCTGGGGGGCCGGATGCTGCCGTCATGTTACGTTTCCTCGTGCCGGCGTCGCCCGGCTGGAAGGGGGCATGGACCACACCCGCCTTCGGGCGTTAACATGCCCTATTGGATGGAATTCCGGCAGAGGGGAGAGCAACCGATGAATGATGCAATGACGATGCCGCAGTACGACCGTCGGGTCGAAGACCTCGGCAACATCGTCGAACTTGGTCATGTGAATGTCACCGTGCCTGATCAGCAGAAGGCGACGGCGTTCTATTTCATGGGCCTTGGCCTGACCCGCGACCCGTACCTGATGGCGGGCCTCGACAACATGTGGGTGAATGTCGGGCGCGGCCAGTTCCACCTGCCGACGCGCGACCCTCAGGTGGTGCGCGGCACCACGGCGCTGGTGCTGCCCGACCGCGAGGCGCTGCTGCGCCGCCTGTCCGGTGTGCGCAGAAGTACCTGGAAGGCACGAAATTCGACTTCTGCGAGAGCAATGACGGCGTCGAGACCATCTGCCCCTGGGGCAACCGCATCCGCGTCCACACGCCGGATCCGGCGCGGTTCGGTTCCCTGCGCGTCGGCATGCCGTATGTCGAGTTCGACGTGCCGGAAGGAACCGTCGCTGTGGGGCATCGCGCGGTTCTACACCGAGATCCTCGGCGGCATCGCCGGCGTCGCCAAGGATGAACGCGGCTGCTACGCCTGGGCCAGCACCTCGGCCGAAACCAAGGTGACCTACCGCGAGACCGACAAGCCGTTGCCCGAGTATGACGGCCATCACATCCAGATCACGCTCGTCGACTTCTCCGGTCCGCACAAGAAGCTGCTGGAGCGCGGCCTGATCAGCGAGGAGAGCGACCAGCACCAGTACCGCTTCCTCGATATCGTCGACGTGGACAGCAACAAGCCGTTGTTCCGCATCGAGCACGAGACCCGCAGCATGAAGCACCCGATGTTCAACCGGGTGTACGTCAATCGCAACCCGGACATGAATAACCGGAACTTCGTGCCGGGTTATGAAGTGGGTGTGTGGGCGCTGCCGAACTGACGTCGTACGACGCGGAGAAGAAACTCCCCCTCCCGTTGAGGGAGGGGGGAGGGGTGCGAGCAGCCAGTGGCCAGTGGCGGTACGCACCCCTCCCCCAAGGGGAACGGGAGTGTTTACCTGCAACGAAAGCCACACCATGTCGCTGCCGCCGTACCACGTCTCCGCTTACAACACCGCCAAGGCGTCGGAGAACAAGATCCACGACGACGCCACGGCGAAGCGCTTCGGCTTCCGCGGCGGCCTGGTCGGCGGCGTGCACGTCTATGCCTACATGACGCACCTGCCGGTGCAGCGCTGGGGCCGGTTTGGCTGGAACGCGGCATCGGCGAGGCACGCTTCGCCAAGCCGGTCTATGAAGGCGAGCATCGCCGAGATCACCGCCGTGGAAGACGCCGACGGCCTGACATTGCAGGTCACCAGCATGGGCGTGCTGTGCGCCACGGGCCGCGCCGGCCTGTCCGCAGCCGCGCCGTCCGCGTCGGTGGACGATTTTAGCGCTGCCACGCCGCCCGCGCACGAAGCCCGCCCGCCGGCAGACGAGCGATCGCTGCCGGTCGGAAAATGGCTGGGCATGCATCCGCTGACAGTGACGCCCGAGTATCACGCACAGGACCTGTCGGACACGCGCGAGACCGACCCGATCTATGCCACGCAAGGCATCGTGCATCCCGGCACGATCTTGCGCTGCTGCAACTGGGCGCTGTCGCACAACGTGGTGCTGCCGGCGTGGATGCACATGGGCAGCACGGTGCAGAACCTCGGCCTCGCGCGTGTTGGCGACACGCTGGACGTGCGCGCCCGGGTGACGAAGAACTATGAGCACAAAGGGCACAAGTGGGTGGAGATCGATGCCCTGGTGCTGGCGAACGAACGCACGCCGATCGCGCGCGCGACGCATATCGCGATCTACCACCCGCGGCAGCTGGCCGAGGCTGCATGAGGCGCGCGGAGCATGTCCGCGGCGGCGATCGACGATCCGGTGCTGCAGCGTTTCCGCAGGAAACTGCGTGAGATATACGGCGACAGGCTGGAACGCGCTGTGCTGTACGGCTCCCGCGCCCGCGGTGACGCGGAAGCAAACTCCGATTATGACATCGCTGTGTTCCTGCACGACATGCCGGACCGCTGGGCGGAAATGAACCGCCTTGCGGATATAGTGACCGTCATTCTCTACGAAGACGGCCAGATCATCCATGCCATGGCATATCCAGCAGCGACCTGGCGGCGCAAGACACCGCTGATGCATGAAATCCGCCGGGAAGGCCGCGATCTTTGAAGGCGGAATCAGAATTTTCCCGTCTGATGCGGAACAGTGCCGACTTTGATCAGGAATTGCGTGGTTTCCTCGGTCGATCTTACAGCATGAAGGCCGTCTCGGATTACGAAACCGGCGAAGCTGCGGCGGTCGGCAAGGACCAGGCGGCGGCTGCAATTCAAACTGCCTCGCGTTTCGTTTCGTTCGTTGAAAAGATGCTGTCGGACGGCTGACCAGACACGCGGGCACGGGTTGACCCGCCCCCGATGTCCGTCCAGGTACTTCGCTCGGCTGGCCCCCGCATGGCGTGGAGCCTCAGCAGGACGATTAGCCGGCGTTTCGCAAAGCGGAGGGTAGCAAATGCAGATCGGTGTGGTCGGCCTCGGCCGGATGGGCGCCAACATCTCGCGGCGGCTGATGCACGCGGGACATTCCTGCGTGGTATGGGACGCCAACGCCGCCACCGTTCAGGGGTTGGGCAAGGAAGGCGCACAGGGCGCCGGCGGCCTCGCCGATGTCGTGAAGGCGCTGACCGAGAAGCCGCGCGCCGTCTGGGTGATGCTGCCCGCCGGCAAGATCACCGAACAAACCATCGAGCAACTCGCCGGCATGATGGCCGCGGGCGACATCATCATCGACGGCGGCAACACCAATTGGAAGGACGACGTCCGCCGCGGCAAGGCTCTGAAGTCCAAAGGCATCCGCTATGTCGATTGCGGCACCTCGGGTGGCGTATGGGGCTTGGAACGCGGCTACTGCCTGATGATCGGCGGCGAGGCAGAGGCGGTGCAGCATCTCGACCCGATCTTCTCGGCACTCGCGCCCGGCGTTGGGTCGATCGATCGCACGCCTGGCCGCGAGGGCCGCGATACCCGGCCGGAGCGCGGGTATCTTTATGCTGGCCCCGTCGGCGCCGGGCATTTCGTGAAGATGGTGCATAACGGGATCGAATACGGCATGATGCAGGCCTTCGCCGAGGGCTTCGACATCCTGCGCTCCCGCCGTTCCGACGCGCTTCCGGCGGATGAACGCTTCGAACTCAACATGGGCGACATCGCCGAAGTCTGGCGCCGCGGTTCGGTCGTGTCGTCGTGGTTGCTCGATCTTGCCGCCAGCGCGCTGGCGACCGATGAGCAGCTGGAGCATTTCTCCGGCTTCGTCGATGACTCCGGCGAGGGCCGCTGGACCATCGATGCCGCGGTCGAGGAAGCGGTGCCAGCCAATGTGCTCGCCGCCGCCCTGTTCACCCGCTTCCGTTCGCGCCAGGATCACACGTTCGGCGAAAAGATCCTGTCCGCCATGCGCTTCGGCTTCGGCGGCCATGTCGAGGGAGCGTTAGAAAAGAAATGACCGTCGCGGTGCTGATGGGCGTCTCCGGCAGCGGCAAGACCACCATCGCGGAGGGTGTCGGCCAGCGCCTGGGTTGGCCCCTGCTGGAAGGCGACAAGTTCCATCCACCCGCGAACGTCGAGAAGATGAGCCACGGCATTCCGTTGACCGACGAAGACCGCTGGCCCTGGCTGCGTGCGATCGCCGCGGAGATCGATGCGGTGCGCGCGCGTGGTGAATCCGCGGTGGTCGCATGCTCGGCGCTGAAGCGCGCCTACCGCGACATCCTGATCGGCGACCGCCCCGACGTCGTGCTGGTCTACCTGCAAGGCGACAAGGACCTGATCGCGGCGCGCATGGCCGCGCGCAAGGGGCATTACATGCCGCTGGCGTTGCTCGACAGCCAGTTCGCCACGTTGGAGGAACCGGGTCCGGATGAACGCCCGATCATCGTCTCGGTCGCGCCGCCGCCGGAGGCGATCGCCGACGAGGTGGTGCGGCAATTGAAGGAGCGTGGCGTATGAGCCAATACGCAAGCTACCCCAGCCTGCGCGACCGCGTGGTATTCGTCACCGGCGGCGGCAGCGGCATCGGCGCCGAGGAAGTGTCGCATTTCGCCGCGCAGGGCGCCCACGTGGCATTCGTTGATATCGCGGATGAGCAGGCGCAGGCGCTGGTGGCGAAGCTGCGCGAGGCGGGCCATCCCGCGCCGCTGTTTCAGCACTGCGATCTGAAGGACATCGGCGCACTGCGTGCGGCGATCGCGGAGGCGGCACGGCGGCTCGGGCCGATCACCGTGCTGGTGAACAACGCTGCCAACGATCAGCGGCACGATTGGCAGGACGTGACGCCGGAATTCTGGGACGAACGCATGGCGACCAACCTGCGGCACCAGTTCTTCGCGATCCAGGCGGTGGCGCCGATGATGCGGCAGGCCGGCGGCGGCTCGATCATCAATTTCGGTTCGGTGAGCTGGCATAACATGCAGGGCGGCATGCCGGCCTACACCACCGCGAAAGCCGGTGTAGAGGGCCTGACGCGCGGCATGGCCCGCGACCTCGGCGGCGACAAGATCCGGGTGAACACGGTGATCCCCGGCTGGATCATGACCGAGCGGCAGATCACGCTGTGGCTGACCCCGGAGGCCGAGGAAAACCTCATGCTCGCCCAGGCCTTGAAGGAAAAGGTAATGCCGGCGGACGTGGCGCGGCTGGTGTTGTGGCTGGCCTCGGACGACAGCCGGATGTGCAGCGGGCAATTGTGGGTGGTCGATGGCGGACGGTGGTAAGGCTTGAGATTCAGGATCTGCACTTAAGAATCAGGGTTCAGGATTTAGGATTCGAGACACCCCCTCTCTTGAGCGAGGGGGCTGGGGGGAGGGTCCTCGCGCCATGACCTACGCCGATTTCTGGCCCCGCTATCTGCGCGCCCACGGCAAACCCCTGACCCGTGCGCTGCACTTCCTCGGGACCGGCCTGGCTGTGATCTGCCTGATCTGCGCTGGGATCTTCCGTGATTGGCGGTTCGTGCCCGCGGCGCCCGTCATCGGCTACGGCTTTGCCTGGACCGCACACGTCGCCATCGAACGCAATCGTCCCGAAACGTTCGGCCATCCGTTCTGGTCGGTCTACAGCGACCTTCGCATGCTGGTGTTATTTCTGTTCGGACGCCTTGACCGGCACATTGCCCGCGCCGAGCGAACTTTGTAGCTGCGTGCGTGCGGCAATGGCCTGCCCGGATCCTACCCCCCGGCTTGCCCTGACCGCGCGCCCCGCTAGCATCCCGCCAGCAACGAGGGGGAACGTGCCATGTGGGAACCCACCCAACGCTATCCCGATCCAGCCGTGCAGGTGCTGGACGCCAGCTTCAACCAGTACCGGCTGCCGCTCGCGTCGGTCGAGCAATTGGGCTCCGGCTGCCGCTGGTCGGAAGGCCCCGTCTATGTCGCCGACGGCCGCTACCTGCTGTGGAGCGACATCCCCAACGACCGCATCCTGAAATGGGAGGAAGAGACCGGCGCCGTCAGCGTCTTCCGCAAGACCTCCAACAACGCCAACGGCAACACGCGCGACCGCCAGGGCCGTCTGGTCACCTGCGAGCATCGCGGCCGCCGTATCAGCCGCACGGAATACGACGGCTCGATCACCCCACTGATGACGAACTACCAAGGGCGCCAGTTGAATTCGCCGAACGACGTCGTGGTGAAATCCGACGGTTCCATCTGGTTCACCGATCCGGTCTTCGGCATCCTCGGCTATTACGAAGGCGAGAAAGCCGATCCGGAACTGCCGCCGTCGGTGTATCGCATCGACGGCCAGACCGGCGAGGTGACCTTGGTCGCCGACGATATCGAAGGCCCCAACGGCCTCGCGTTCTCACCCGATGAAGTCGATCCTTTACGTCGTCGCCTCGCGCGCGCAGCCAACCCGGAAGATCCTCGCCTACGACGTGGTCGGCGGCGCGCGGCTTGCCAATCCGCGCGTGTTCATCGACGCCGGCCCCGGCTCGCCGGACGGATTCCGCGTCGATATCCACGGCAACCTGTGGTGCGGCTGGGGCATGGGCGAGGCGGAACTCGACGGCGTGCGCATCTTCAACAGCGCCGCCGTGCCGATTGGCCACATCGGGTTGCCGGAACGCTGCGCCAACCTGTGCTTCGGCGGACGCTGGCGCAACCGACTGTTCATGGCGGCCAGCCATGGGCTGTACTCGCTGTACGTGAACACACAGGGCGCGCCAGGGGGCTGAACGCGGGCTGAACGCGGGCCTGCGACACGTGCGGCAAACATGCAAGCAAGTCAGCGGTCACAGAGTTGCACCGAGGGCACATAGAGTTTCACCGAGAGACTCTGTTGCCACTTCGCGGCATCGTGCGATGCCCCGCTACTCGGTGTGGCGCGGCGCGCAATTCTTGCCTCCTCGGTGAAACTCCGTGGGTCCTCGGCGAAACTCCGTGGGTCCTCGGTGCAACTCTGTGACCGCTGACTTTCTTCCTTTAGCGCATCCAGAGCGGTCCGATTGCAGTGAAACCGCTGGTGCAGTGAAACCGCTGGTGCAGTGAAACCGCTGGCGCAGCCGCGACGCGCAGCGTAAATCCGCCGCGCCGGACAGGGGGAACGCAACGTGGACGAAGTGGAGTGCATCGTGGTCGGCGCCGGGGTCGTCGGCCTCGCGGTGGCGCGCGCGCTGGCGTTGGCGGGGCGCGAAGTGATCGTGCTGGACGCGGCCAGCGGCATCGGTACCGAAACGTCATCGCGCAACAGCGAGGTGATCCACGCCGGCATCTACTATCCCGCGGGCAGTCTTATGGCGCGGTCCTGCGTCGCCGGCCGCCGCATGTTGTACGCCTATTGCCGCGAGAAGGGCGTCCCGCACCGCAACTGCGGCAAGCTGATTGTCGCCACCAACGCCGAGGAAAACTCGATGCTGGCCGGCATCAAGCATCGCGCCGAAGCGAACGGCGTCGAGGGCATGCGCGTGCTCGCGGCGGCCGAGGCGATCGCCATGGAGCCCAACCTGCGTTGCACCAGCGCGCTGCATTCGCCCGCCACCGGCATCATCGACAGCCACGCCTTCATGCTGGCGTTGCAAGGCGACGCGGAGAATGCTGGCGCGGTCTGTGCGTTCCTCGGCCCGGTGACCGGCGCGCGCGCTGTGGACGGGGGGTTGGAAGCGGCCGTCGGCGGCAGCGAGCCGACGCATCTGCGCTGCCGCCTGCTGGTAAATTCCGCCGGCCTGCGTGCACCGTTCCTGGCACGCAACATCACCGGCATGCCGGCGGACCGCGTCCCCGGCGCTTACTATGCCAAGGGAAACTACTTCACCTTGTCGGGCCGTTCGCCGTTCTCGCGGCTGATCTATCCCGTGCCGGTGCCGGGCGGGCTTGGCGTGCACCTGACCGTCGACCTCGGCGGGCAGGCGCGATTCGGTCCCGATGTGCAATGGATCGACAACATCGACTATACAGTCGACCCGGCGCGTGCGGACAGCTTCTATGCCGCGGTGCGGAAATACTGGCCGGCATTGCAGGATGGGGCGCTGCAGCCGGGTTATGCCGGCATCCGTCCGAAGATCGTGCCGCGCGGCGCTCCGGCGCAGGACTTCGTCGTGCAAGGCCCCACGACGCACGGCGTGCCCGGCCTGGTCCATCTGTTCGGTATCGAATCGCCTGGGCTGACGGCATCGCTGGCGCTGGCGCAGCATGTGCTGGAGATAGCGGCGGGATGACCCGCAATGACGCACCTGCGACGCGATCATCCGCTTTCCAAATTGGAAAATGCTCGACCCCGCACTTCCATCTGGGTTACCGTCGCACTTCCATCTGGATCGGCCCCTCGCGGCGGCCGTGGGTGAATTGGTCCACCTCCGGCACGCCGGTTGCCATCAACTCCGCCGCCCGGCCGTCCCAGATGATGCGGCCCTGGTAAATCATCGCGGCGGCATCGCCGATGCGGCGGGCGCTCGCCATGTCGTGGGTGATCGCCACCGCGGTGCTGCCGAGGTGCTTTACGCAATCCACGACCAGTCCGTCGATCACCGCGCCCATGATCGGATCCAGCCCCGTGGTCGGCTCGTCGAAGAACATGATGTCCGGCCGGTGGGCGATGGCGCGGGCCAGGGCGACGCGCTTCTGCATGCCGCCGGACAGTTCGGCCGGATAGAGCATGCCAACATCGGCCGACAACCCGACCTCAGCGAGGAATTCGGCGGCGTGGGTGGGGGCCTCGGCGCGGGTCAGCTTGCGCTGGGCGAGCAAGCCGAACGCCACGTTCTCCCAGACCGGCAGGCTGTCGAACAGGGCGCCGTTCTGGAACAGCATGCCGATGCGGGAACGGGTCTCTGCGCGTTCATGGCGCGGCAGGCGGAGGATGTTGGCGCCGTCGATCTCGATGGTGCCGGAGTCGGGCGCGATCAGGCCGAGGATGCATTTCAGCAGCACCGACTTGCCGGAACCGGAGCCGCCGATCACCACCATCGAGGTGCGTGGCAGCACGTCGAGGTCGATACCGTCCAGCACCACCTTGTCGCCGAAGCGCTTGCGCAGATTCCGGATGCGGATTTTCGGGGTAAGGCCGTTCATGCCGCGTTGATGCCGTGCGGCGGCGGTTTGGGCAACATCGGGCTGCGGGCCAGCCGGGGGCCAGCGCGAAGGGCCAAGGCGCGCGGCATCCGGGTCCGTGTCTCGGCGTGAGGTCTCGGGGTGGCGACTGCGCGCAGCCGATCCAACGGGCGTTGCGAGAGCCGGTGGGGTGTTCCGGTGGGTATTGCTCGGGGCGAGTCTTGCCGATGTCTCAGCTCTTTTCCGGTGAGACAACCTGGGCATGACTTGCTGCACGAGAGGGGGGTGCATCGGGCGCGGCACCGCGGCGTGGCGGCGCGCGAGTCAGGACGGCGGGACTGGCCGTGTGCCGGCCCCGTTCGTCGGGCGTGGAAGAGTGGCTGATGCGGGTATGCGGGCGGTCCGGTCGGCGGACCTGTCGCAGCTCGCGCGAGGACCGGCCGCCGGGGCGCCGGCGACACGGCGGGCTCGGCTTCGGGGGACACAAAGACCAATGGCGGCGGCGGGGCTTCCGCCATGGCCGGGCGCGACAGCCGCTCTGCCATGGCATCGGCGGCGGGAGTCGCGGCGGGCATGCCGATCATGCCGGGCACGATGGCCGGGTTCTCCCACCATTGCAGGCCGCACGCCGGAAGGCCGGGGCGGAACCCCTGCACGCTGCCGCCGAAGGCCACGATGGCGCGCGACAGCTCCGGCCAGTCCTGGTGTCCCGGCCCGATGCCTCGGCGGAGGCACATCCAGGCGATGGCGTTGCCGAATGGGCCGCGGATCGAAGCGGCGAGCGCCTGCGCCGAGCCAAGGGGCAGGTCGGGCCGGTCGTGCCACCATGCCGGCACCCCGTAGGGGCGCAGGCACACGGCCCAGATGGATTTGAGCAGGCAGCGGATGACCAGCCCGATGAGATCGACGAGAGAGCCGGGCGGGGGCGCGGACGCGCTGGGGCCGGACCCTGTTGCATCGCGGGCGGAGGCTTCGGTCAGACGAGGGTGCATCGGGCACACGGTGGGAAGATAGGACTTTGGTCACGGAACGTCAAGCGGTTTCTGCAATATATTCCTATCAACGCGACGGAGTTGCAGGAACGCTGCCGCACCACCGTGGCGGACACGATCAAAGGTCGGGCCGGGACTGGCGACACGAAGCCGTTTCATAACCAGCCCGCATAAATGTTGACACACGTTCGGCGGCCCGCTGCCCCCGACGGGCTGTCAGGCGATCGAACCGCCGCGGGACTTCGGACGTGATTGAGCAACGAGATGGCCCATCCGGCATGGGTCACGGTGATCCTTACCACTCCGGCTCAGCCCAATCGCTTTCATCTGGCCCCCGCCGGCGGCTGGATGTTGTCGTATCGGACGGTCGAACTTAACGACATCCCGCTTTCAAAATGAGTTTCGAGCTTGAGCGGCAATCCCCTACTGTCCGACATCCAAATGCGGCTATCGACGACACCTCGCGGGGTCTCCTCATGGTCGCTGTAGATCGTCGTGGCCTCGCCGTCGACCAATTCGGCGCCAACCTTTCGGCAGGTCTGCTTTGACTTCTTCGCGTTCTCGGTCGCGCGGTCGATCATCTCTTGCGCGGAGTAGGGCATGGACTGCCATGCCCCGTTTACCTGAACGTACATCTTCGTGCCCGTAACGACCATTTCACCCCGGCTGACCGGTTGACCGGGTTGGATCGTTGTCATCGGTACTCGCGTATGGCACCTTCGCTTGCGCAAACATGGCGGATCGGATCGTGGCGCAGTCGTCTGCCCGCGCCGACAGGGGCGCCGTACCGAGAGCGGCCATTATTCCGACCGCTCTTACCGTTGATATCATGCGCACGGCTTCCCTCCGACTGTTCCCCGGTGGACGACCGGTCCCCCCATTTCGGGGCAGCGTGTCCGGGCCAATCACAATCGCCCTACCCGGAGCGGCCGTCTACGGCTGCATCCGCGACGTCCTTGGGGGTTGATTTGAGAGTCGGTCCCGCTGTCGCCGAGCCGCCGCTTTGGGTCGAAACCGGCGGTCGTGCGTCGCCAATCATCTATTGCGCGTCCCTCTCATCGAACTTGAAGTCGCATCGGAATGCAGGCGATGACGCCTTCAGTCGCGATATCCTGATCGACGGACCGAATCGCGACGGCGGGACCAGCCGTCGCCGGCCCCGTGCGCGTCACAGCTCGATGACCCCGTCCAGCCCGCAGGTTCAGGGCGGGCGGGCGCAGGCAGGCGTCAGCCCCGGAAATGGCGGCGGTTGCCAAGGCGGCGCCGGCTCCATCATCCATATTTCCGGGGACAGGTCGGGATTGAACCGCCACCGCATGTCGCGGATCAAGAGACGCACGTGGTCGCCGCCGTAGCAGTTGATGGCGTCCTTCAGCTCGTTCCACGTCGCACGGTCGTAGTCGCAGTCCAGGACGCGGAGATCCTCGACGATCTCGGCGATGACAGCGCCCTCCGGACGAGCGCGGACCTCGGCCGCGGCTTCCTCCATCGTGGGCACGTGGTTGGGGTCGTGCCACCAGGGCGGGGCCTTGGCGTCCCCAGAGGCCGGCGGGCCGGAGCGCGGATTGCCGGGGGACGACAGGCGAATGGCGGTTGGACAGCGCAGCTCATGGCCGCCGGCGGCACGCTCGCGGAGCCAGGCTTCGAGCGCGGCGGCGCGCATCAGGCCGCGGGTGAGGCGGCGGAGGATCACGCCGAGATCGCGGGTTTGGAACCAATAGACGAGCGTCCGGGCCAGTGGCTCGGCGGGATGCTCGCGAACCGCGGTGGCGAGCAGGGTGCCATAGGCGATGAGCCAGCGGACGATGCTGATGACACGGCCGATGCGACTGGGTTCGGCGGGGGCGGTGGCGGGGGTGGGGGTGGTGGCGGGGGCGGGGGTGGTCGCGGGCTGATCGGGATGGGCGGTGGGAGCGGCTCCCGGGCGCGGCGGGCACGGTGGTGCCTCGGTCGGCCCGACCGGGATCGGGCTGGAGGGTAGGGACGACGGGAGCGGTGAGGGTGGTAGACACCATCGGAATAAAAGCACATTGAACGGACAGTGTCAAATGAATTTTTTCATGGACGGGGTGGCGGTTGGCCTGCCCGTGCCCTCATGTCCGCCGACATCAACGGATTGCGGATCGGAGGTCGGCCAGTGTCAAACGCACCTGGTGGTCCAACGTTACCGGCCGCCGCAGATATTGTTCCCGCGCTGCTCGTTCGATCATCGGCCGGTGGTGCCGAAACGCCGCCAGGCAAGCGGCGCGATCGAACGGGGGCGGCCCAAAGCATTCTTCCAGTGCGTCTCGTTCGACAGTGCAGTGGACGCCTTCACTCCCCGACGCACCGGATCGTGCCTGGGCGAAGAAATGAACCACGTGCGCCGCATCGTCGTAGCCGACGCGGTCAGGCACGAACGAGAGATCGAGACCGGCAACCACGCCGCGCAGCGCGCCAACAGTCCGTAGCACATGGTCGCGAGCAGCAGGGTGCAGCAGCGCCAACCCCTCTCCCAGCAATTGTTGCCAGCGCTTGCCGCGACCGAAGGCCTCGATCCAGGCGTCCCGCAGCTCGTTCGGCCGCCGCCGGACCAGCGCCGCCAGCAGCGCCTGCGCCTGCGCGATATCCTTGGCCTGCTTTCCCTCACCCTCACGCCGACGTCGGGCTACGATGAGCTTGTGCAGGGCGTAACGCTGCGGTGTCGGCACCGAAACCAGCACGCCGGCGCCATGCAGCAGCACCGCCGGCTCGGGGTCGCGGATCAGGAAGTCGAGGAAGCGCAGAGGCTGCGCGTCCGTACCCAGGGCCTGCAGCCGCCGCGGTTGCTCGGTTTCCCGACCGCGGTTCGGTGTCAGGAAATCGACCCGCACGCCGGACGAAGCTGCATAACGGACCACGCGGTTCGGATCGACATGGGGGACCGACCGAAACGTTGCATCGACCTCGCGGAGCACATCGGCCATCGGCCGCGTGGTCTCGCCGATCGCGGCCGAGACGTCGGCGAACTGGGCTACATCGACGTCCCCGGTCTGCATCATCGACCCCTGCAGGCGGGTCCCGAGCATGGCCGAATAGGTTTGATAAGCCACCGTCCCGACCAGAACGCCGCGCAGACGGAAGACCCCCGCCGTGGCCAGTGCCGCGACCACCTCGCCGATGTGCGGCAGCGGTCGTGGCAGGCTACCGCTGCGTACCAGCATGGCGACCAGGCTGCGTTGATCTCGCCGATAGCCGCGCGCCGCCTTGTGGGCGGCGATTTGCGCCAGTAGTTCAGGCGTCTCCGGCCCGACATATTTCTGGCCGCGGCCGTTGGCCTTGGATGACTGGAAATACCAGTAACGTCGGCCGCGCACCATCTTCGCGACGAACACTCCGTCGGACTCGAATGCCTGGGCGAATGCATCCGCCGTCGCGCGATCCAGCAGATCGGCATAGACGGTCTGCAATATCAAAGGGATGTCTGTTGCCATCGGGGCCGGTGACGCGTTATACGCAAAGTGCGGTGAGCGTATAACAGGCTGGCCGTCGGCTGACCAGTGACAAGGCACAGCCATTCAGGTGGCGGACGCTCGCCCTCTGAACCCCTGCGCCACCACGTACAGCTCGCTCGAACTCTTTCCTGCTCGCCGGCGGCTTGGCGTGGCGCACCGTCGCGAACGACCGCTTCATCCGCGCCAGCATTTCCCGCTCGGAGCCGCCCTGGAACACCTTGGCGACGAAGCTGCCGCCCTCGGCCAGCACCTCCAGCGCGAAGTCCAGTGCCGCGTCGGCCAGAGCCATGATCCGCACGTGGTCGGTCGCCGCGTGGCCGGTGGTGTTGGGGGCCATGTCCGACAGCACCAGGTCGGCCTTACCGCCCAGCGCCGTGTCCACTTGCGCCGCCACCGCCGGGTCCGAGAAATCGCCCTGCAGCAGCCCCGCCCCCGGCACCGGGTCCATCACCAGCAGGTCCAGCGCCACGACACTGCCCGCGCCCCGCCGCAGCGCCACCTGCGTCCAGCCGCCGGGCGCCGCGCCCAGATCCACCACACGCGCGCCGGGACGGATCAGCTTGAACCGCTCGTCCAGCTCGATCAGCTTGAATGCGGCGCGAGACCGCCATCCCTGCGCCTTCGCCGCCGCCACGTAGGGGTCGTTCAACTGCCGCGCCAGCCAGCGCTGCGACGCCGCGCTGCGTCCCCGCGTGGTACGGACCGCCACCGCCAGCCCCCGCGGTGCCCCCCTGCCCTTCCCGGTCCCGGGCTTCATGCCGGCCGGCGCGATCCCATCCTCCGCGCGCCGCGCGCCTGGTCGCCGTGCATCATGCGCAGCAACATGCCCTCGCGCAGGCCGCGGTCGGCGACGATCACCCGCGGCGCCGGCCACAGCCGGGTGATCGCGGCGAAAACGGCGCAGCCGGGAAGCACGAAATCCACGCGGTCCGGGCCGACGCAGGGGTGTTGTGCCAGCCCCTCCCGCCCCATCGCCCGCAAGTTGGCCAGGGCTGCGTCGGCGGCCTCGGCGCTCAGCACCACGCCGTCCACCAGGGGGCGGCGGTAGCGCGGCAGTTCCAGCGCGATGCCGGCCAACGTTGTCACCGTGCCGGAGGTGCCGAGCAGGCTGACGCCACCATCGCGGATCTCGTGGCCGATGCAGTGGATGGATTCGAACGCGGCCAGCCGGGCGGCGACGTCGTCCACCATGGCGTCGAAGCCGTCCGGGGTGAAGCCGGCGCCGCCCCAACGCTCGGCCAACGTCACCACGCCGATCGGCAGGGAATCGTAGCCGATCAGCGCCGGGCGGCCCTCGGTCAGCCGCACCCACGCAAGTTCCGTGGAGCCGCCGCCGATGTCGAACAGTAGCGCGCGGCGCCCGTCGTTGGGCAGCAGCGGGGTGCAGGATTCCAGCGCCAGTTCGGCTTCCTCGCGGGCGGTGATGACGCCGATGTCGAGGCCGGTCTCCCGCTTCACCCGGGCCAGGAACTCGCGGCCGTTGGCGGCGCGGCGGCAGGCCTCGGTGGCGATGGCGCGCAGCCGGCGCACCGGGCGGCGGGCCAGGCGGGCGGCGCAGGCGTGCAGCGCGGCCAAGGCGCGCTCCATCGCGATTTCGCTGAGGGTGCCGGTGTGGTGCAGGCCCTCGCCCAGCCGAACGATCCGGGAGAAGCTGTCCAGCACGCGAAAACTGTCGCCGACGGGCGCGCCCACCAACATGCGGCAATTGTTGGTGCCAAGGTCCAGCGCGGCGAAAGCCGGCCCGGAAAACCGGGGCGCCGATGCTGACCGGGCGGCGGAGGGGTCCGCCGAAGGGGCCTCCTGCGGCATCATACCTGTATTGTCGTACGTCGCCCCGCCATGCCGCAAGTGGGCAATGCAAGTCGCGCGCCGATCTTGACGCGAATTCACCCTCGTGAAGGGGAAAACGGCAACCCCGGCGAACCGCGCCGCGTTCGACCGGCAGCGAACCTTCGGGGTCAGCCACCATCTCAATGCTCCCCCTCCCATCATGTCCGCCGATACGGGCTCCGCACGGCCATGAGTGACGAACCGAGGCAGGCGGTAGAGCAGCCGAGCCGCTGGCCCGGATGGATCTGGGCCATCCCGATCGCGGCGGTAGGCATCGTCGGTTATCTCGCCTTCCAGCAGATCGCCGCCAGCGGGCCTGACGTGACGGTCATCTTTCCCACCGGCGGCGGCATCAAGGCTGGCGACACCAAGGTCCTGCTCGAGGGGATCACCGTCGGCGGAGTGGAATCGGTCATGTTCCTCAAGGACATGCGGCATGTCCGTGCGGTGCTGAGCCTGGACTCCGACATGGATGGACATCTGGGCAAAGGCACCCGGTTCTGGATCTCCGGGCACCCCAGCATCACCAACCTCGCGTCGCTGAAGTCCGCGTTGACCGGTCCGTTCATCGGCATCGAGCCGCATCCGGGGCCGAAGCAAAAGAGATATGCCGGTCTCGCGGAACGCCCGCCTGACGTCGGCGGTCAACGGGCGACGCATTACGCACTGCAGGCTGGTTCGCTGGGGACCATCACGCGCGGCTCGCCGGTCTATTACCACGACCTGCAAGTCGGCGTCGTCGGCAGCACCGCACTGGATAGCGACAACCGGCATTTCCGCATCGACGTTTTCATCAACGCGCCGTTCAACGACCTGGTGCGGTCGGGGACGCGGTTCTGGGATGCCAGCGCCGTGCAGGTCTCCATGATCAATGGCGGCCCGAGGCTGCAATTCCAATCCGTGCCGGCGTTGTTCCAGGGTGCGGTGGACTTCGAGACGGCCTCCGGTCCGCAGGGCGGTGCGCCGGCGCAGCCGAACGCCGTGTTCCCGCTGTATGAAAGTGAGGCGGCGGCACAGCACGCGCCGGCGGCGGGGAGCGTGCCGTATCGCGTGGTGTTCCATGCCGAGGAGGCGGGTGCGCTGGACGCCGGCGCCCCGGTGACGCTGGACCAGAAGCGCATCGGCAGCGTGACCGAGAGCACGCTGCAATACGACCCGCGGAGCGGCCAGCTGCAGGACCTGGTGACGCTGGCGATCGAACCGGACGACATCGTGCTGGCGGGCACGGGCTGGGCGGCCGACGCTCGGCCCCAGATGGACGCGATGCTGGAGCGGCTGATCGGCGAGGGCCTGCGCGCCCGGCTGGGCAGCACCATCCCGGTGGTGGGCGGCAAGGCGGTGGAACTGGCGTTCGTGCCGAAAGCGCCGCAGGCCAGCCTGGGCGCGGGTCCGATCCCCGAGATCCCGACCGGGCCTGAGTCGAGCGTGTCCACCATCATGGCATCGCTGAGTGCCGTGGCGACCAAGCTCAATGCGATACCGCTGGACCAGATCGCGGACGACGTCCATCAGGCCACGCAGCGGCTGGCGGCGCTCAGCAAGTCGCCGCAGGTCACGGCCACGCTGCAACACCTCGACGAGTCGGTGGCCAATATCGATCAGGTGACGCGGCAAGCGCGTGAGCAAGCCGGGCCGATCCTGGCGGACCTGCGCCGGGTCGCGGGGCAGGCGCAGGGTGCGGTGGCCGATCTGCGCCGGTTGGTAAGCGACAATCCGCTGACCGCGTCGGCTCAGCAACCCCAGACGGCCAACTTCGGCCAAGCGCTCTATGAGTTGAGCCGCGCTGCTCGCAGCTTGCGTGAGCTGACGGACTATCTGGATCGTCATCCGCAGGCGCTGCTGCTGGGGAAGAGGTAATCGGGAATGCGATGGCTGGTGCTGGCAATATTGCTCGGGCTGGTGGGATGCGGCGGCGGGCCCAAGACGCAGTTCTATACGCTGGTGCCGGAGGGTCCGGCAGCACAGGCGGATCCGCCTTGGCATGGGCGCTCGCTGAAGGTGGGCCATGTGGAGCTGCCGGCCGACCTGGACCGGGCATCGCTGGTGACATTAGGGCCAGGGCCGGCAATGTCGGTGTCCGACCAGGATCGGTGGGCGGCACCGCTGGACGAGTTGGCGCAGCGCGCGCTGACCGAGGATCTGCGTGCCCGGCTGGGCGACGCTGCCGTGCTGGCGCCGGCCGATCCGGTACCTCCCGGTGGGGTGCGGACGGTGGTGCTGGCGGTGCAGCGGTTCAGCGGCGACAGCGCCGGGCAGGTGATACTCGCCGCCGATTGGGCGGTTGCGAACGGCAACCCCCCGAAGCCCGGGCCGCTGCACCACGTGCGGATCGTCGAGGATGCCGGCTCGACGCAGGGAAGTGCCGTGGCGGCGGCGATGAGCCGGGCCCTGGGGCGGCTGGCGGATCAGGTCGCGCGAGGCGTGGGCTGATGGGAAGAGGGAAAAGGGATGACACCCCGTCCCCTTTGCCCGTCCCCTTTGTACGCACCCCTCCCCCCGGCCGCATCCCTCAAGCGGAGGGGCTGTCGTAAATCCAACTCTCGCGCTTGCCCGCTCGCTCACCGCCCGAGGCTGATGTCCAACCAGCCCCGCCCGTCGAACCGGCCGGTCTCGCCCTGGCGCAGCAGCACTGTCGTGGTGTCGGACGCCACCACCGCCGGCCCCGCCAACTCCTGCTTTGCCGCCAGAGCGGCGAAATCGAACACCGGCACCGCAACCCACCCGTCTATCCACACGCGACGCTGCCCCTTCGGCCTGGCCACCACGCCCGCGCCCGAGGCCGCCCCGACCGAAGCAGCCGGCAGCCGCCCGGTCACCGAGGCCCGCGCGTTCACCAACACCACGTCCTGGTCCGGCAGCGAATAGGTGTACAGCGCCTGGTGCGCACGGTGGAAGGCCGCCTCGATGCGCGCCGACAGGTCTGGCGCCGCCCAGTCCATCCCGTCCAAAAATACCGCAATCTCAAATACCTGCTCTCCATACCTCATGTCGGCAGAGCGCGACACCGAGACCTGCCCATCGAACCATGACAGCCGCGCCCGCCCCTCCTGCTCCATCGCCGCGAAGGCGGCCTTCAGCGCGTCCACATCGATGCCGCCGGTCTGCGGCTGGCTGCGCATCAGCTCGATGCGCAGGTCGGTGTTCAGCATCCCCCAGGCGGATAGCACCGACGCAGCCACCGGCACGACGACGCGGCCGATCCCCAACTCCGCCGCCACGGCCGTCACGTGCAGGCCCGCCGCGCCGCCGAACGCGAGCAAGGCGTAGCCGCGCGGATCGACGCCGCGGCGCACGGTGGCGACGCGCACGCCGTCCGCCATGCGGGTGTTCACCAGGCGGTGGATGCCGAACGCGGCTTGCTCGGCCGACAGCCCCAGCCGATCGGCCACCGCCTGCACCGCCGCCGTCGCCGCTGCCACGTCCAACCGGCGCCGGCCGCCAAGGAAGTTCGCCGGATCGAGATAGCCCAACACCAGGTTTGCGTCCGTCACCGTGGCCGCGGTTCCACCCTGGCCGTAGCAAGCGGGGCCCGGATCGGCTCCCGCACTCTCCGGCCCCACCGCCAGCAACCCCGCCCGGTCCACCCGCCCGATCGAGCCGCCGCCGGCACCGAGCGTCACGATGTCCAGCCCGGGCAGCGCAATCCGTGCGTTGGCCACCGTCTTGCCGCCGGACGAGTGTCGGCTGACCGTCACGCACCAGGGCGATGTCGGTGGAGGTGCCGCCCATGTCGAACGCGATCAGGTCGCGCGCCACGCCCGCCCGCGCCAGCGCCACCGCGGCTGCCACGCCGCCCGCCGGACCGGACAGCGCGGTGCCGGCGGCCAGCCGGATCGCCTCCGGCACCGAGGCGACGCCGCCATGCGACAGGATCACCAGCAACTCGCCACGGTACCCCGCTTGCGCCCAGCCGGTCCTGCAGCCGGCCCAGATAGTTCTGGATCACCGGCCCGACCGCGGCATTGGCGACGGTCGTGGAGAAGCGCTCGAACTCCTTGATCTGCGGCAGCACGTCGGACGAGGCGGTCACATAGGCATGCTGCAGTCGTGCCCTGGCGGCATCGGCGGCGGCTTGCTCGTGGGCAGGGTTGCGCCAGGCGTGCAGGAAGCAGACGGCCACCGCCTGTATGCCCTCGGCGGCAAGCTGCTGGATGGCGGCATCCAGCGACGCCTGGTCCAACGGCGTGGCGATGCCGACCGTCGGCGCGGGTGCGCTCGCGCACCGGCAGCCGCAGACGGCGCGGCACCAACGGGTCCGGCGGCGCCATGCGGAGGTTGTAGCGGTCGGGCTTCAGGCCCTCGCGCATTTCGATGATGTCGCGGTGGCCCTCGGTGGTGAGCATGCCGACACGGGCGGCCTTGCCCTCCAGCAGGGCGTTGGTGGCGACGGTGGTGCCGTGGACGACGCGGGTGGTGGCAGCGAGCAATCCAGCGGTGTCGAGGCCGAGGGATTCGGCGGCAAGCGCGAGTCCGGCCAGAACGCCATCCGACTGATCGCGCGGCGTGGAGGCGGCCTTGGCGGTGATGGCGCGGCCATCCGGGGTGGAGACGACGATGTCGGTGAAGGTGCCGCCGACGTCGATGCCGATCGTGTAGGTCATTGCGGCAGGGTGACGTGGCCGGCGGCGCGAGACAAGGCAGCGATCGGGGTATGGCTTACCAGACGCGCCGCGGGATGCCGTCTTTCAGCGACACGGCATAGGCTATCGATTTCCCGCGGCAGGCGGGGGCGCGCCGATGTTCGGATCGAGACCGCGGTGCTGGGCGCTCAGCCGTATACGGCACTGCGCATAATCCCAGGTTCCAAAGGTCAAGCCGTACGATTTGCATTGCTGGTCATCGACAGCAGTGAACGTGCTGGGGTCTCCGAGGCCCACGGCGGCACGCGTAGCCGCGGGAGGCGTGACATTGGCGGGCGCCATGCTGGCAGACCCGGCGCTGACAGGCGCAACGCCGACAGGCGCAACATTTGAACTCGCTACGGGAGTCGTGGCGGCGGGGGAACCTCCCGCAGCAGACAAACATCCGCCGCCGTAAACGCCGCCCGAACAATCAGCCGTACCAGCGCATCCACCGAGTTCCGCCGGCGCCCAAAGCCAAGCATGTGACAACGATCAACCGCCTCACCAACCCCTCCCATCGCCGAGCGACAGATTCGGACATCATCGGACGGGGGAACAGTGACGCTGCCGTGGACGCCGCCGCCACGCCATGATTGCGGATGACCGGCATTCCACCCGGCCTTCCACCCGGCATTCCACCCACTGGGGCGGTCCCGACACCGGCAACCCGCGCAGCCGACATGCGTCGGTGCAAAACTACCCGCTCAAGCATCCGGCAAGCATGTTGTCCTACTTGCCTCCGGCCGTCCAGGTTTTCCGGGCCGTCAAGGACGGCCGGCATTCTGCGAGCATTATGCGTCCGGCGAAGCTGCCTGCGCGCTCCGACCATGCGCCGGCCCCAGCACCGACTCGATGGCCGCCGCGTAGCCGGCGACATCGTTCTCGCGACGCAATCGGTCCAGCGCGGCCTCGCGCAACGCCTGCCACAGCATCGGATCGCGGTACAGCCGGACCACCTGCGTGGCGAACGCCGCCGGATCGATGGCGGGCGCGGTCAGCAGCTCGCGCCCGTCCTGCCAATCGAGCTGCCGGCCCAGCAGTTCGGTGGCCACCACCGGCAGGCCGAACGAGGCCGCCTCGTGCACCTTGTAGGGCACCCCCGCGGCAATGCGTGTCGGTGCGATGAACAGCCGATGGGCATCGTATAATTGTTCCGTGTCTGCCAGGGTGCCGCGCAGCGTCACGCGCGGATGGTCGCGGAACCGGTCCAGCGTAACCTCCGGCGCCGTGTAGCCCACGACGGTCAGCCGCGTCTCCCAACGCAGTTCGCGCTCGATCAGCGGCAGCACGTGATCGACGAACCAGCACAGGCTGTCGAAGTTCGGGCTATCGGGCTGGTGCATCGCGCCGACGAACAGCATGCCGGCACGGTGGTGGAACGGCCGCGGCGTGGGTCGCAGCGCGCGCTCATGGCCGATGACCGTGACGTTCGCGCAGGCCAGATCGCGCAGCATCCGCGCCTCGGTCTCGTTCACCGCGACGAAGTGATCGCACAAGCCGGCGTTGGCGAATTCGCGGCGCAGCGCCGCCTCGGGCTCGAATGGTTCACCCAGCAGCGCCGCTTGCCCGGCCTGGCGCAGGGTCGCGACCGCCTCTGTATCCAGCACGATGCGCGGACCTGGGGTGTGCTCCGGCAGCACGCGCCGCAGGATCGGCAGCACGCAATCCAGGTTGTGGGTACGGGATATCCATATCGTATCGTAATAGCCGGCCCGGCGCAGCAGGAAGTCCCGCAGCCCGTCGACACCGTGATCGTGCATCACCTCCACCGTCTCCGGCATGTCCGCATAAACCGCGGCGAGGTCGAAACGGTTCCGGGTGACCGGGTACACCGTCACGCCGTATCCCATGTCCGCCATGGTTCGGACCAGGTCATTGGCGCGCACAAAGCCGGAGCCGAGCGAGCGAAGCGGCAGCATGTCCTCGATAAACAGCACGCGCCGGACGCCAACGCCGGCGTGGCGAGCGAAAACGGTCGCAATGGTATCGATCATAAATTCGTTCCGCCGGCCGGGAGATCGGCAGCACTGGACGCAAATCCTGAGCCGCGAAAAATTGATCTACCTTGCCAATAGGTTGGCCGACCGTTACGCAATAGATTTTGGAGAACTGTAAAGAATGCCGACACCGGATCATTGCCCTCACTGGCTGCCTAACGAAAAAGAAGTGGAAGGTCTGCTCCGATCTCCACCGGTCAAAGAAAATTCTTTCATCCAGGGCGGGTCAGCCCGCCGGCCGGTGACAACTCGCAAGACGGTCGGTCGACACCAACCGGGGGTCAGCCGCGGTCAGCCGGGTCCACGGACAGGCGCTGCCGCAGCCAGTCGTGATGCTTGCGGCAAAACACCGCTTGCGCGTGCTCGCGGTCAGTCGACCCCGGCGGCGCGTCCTGCATCATATAATACAACGCGACCGCTGGATCGTACACCACCCGAAAGCCAGCCTGCCAGATGCGCGCGCACAGGTCGACGTCCTCATACGCGCCCGGCAGGAAGGCAGCGTCGAAGCCCGCCAGTTGCCGCAGCAAAGCGGTCCGCACCAGTAGAAAGATGCGCGAGCAATAATCGACATCGCGGCGGAAGTTCGCTTCCGGTATCAACGGCGAGGCATCGCGTGCATAAGGCTGGATCGACCCGTCGCGCCAGATGATGCCGCCGGCCTCATGCAACAGGCCGTGCGGCCGGATGATCCTGGCGCCGACCGCGCCGATCGTGTCCGCGGACCCGAGACAGCGCAGCGCAGCGGCCACCGCGCCCGGCAATAGTTCGGTATCGTTGTGGAGCAATAAGGTCATCTCGGCGCGGACCGCCAGCAATGCGGCGTCGGCGCCTGCGAGCGGGCCAATATCGGTGTCGAACCGCATCAGGCGCGCCCCGCGCACATAGCGCGTGATATGTCGCGTGTCGTCGGTGGAGCCACTGTCCACCAGGATCAGCTCGACCTCGCCCGCAAGGTTGGCGCGCAGCGACGCCAGCGCGGCGAGCGTCAGCGGCAACTGGTCGCGCACCACCATGACCACGCTGACCACCGGCTCCCCGGAGGTGGAAAAATCGAGCCGCGTACGTCCCAGCAGAGGCGCCAGGATCTCCGCCTTGCGCCGGAACAGGGCGCGGGCCTGGCCCTCGGTGAGGCGTTCTTCCGGCGGCGGGGCGGTTGGCAATTTCCGCAGGTAGCCGATCAGCAGCCAGTGCTCGAAGGCATGCGCTGCGCGGTGGTGTTCCAGGTCGTCGCGCACCGTGGGTTGCGAGGCATACCAGCGCAGATCCATCGCGGCGCAGGGAGAGCGCAATTCGGCCGCGCCATGCATCAGGAAATGCGCGTAACCGTTGCGGCGTTCACCGTTCTGTACCGTTTCCGCGACGCCCGGATTCCGTTCCAGGTAGAATTGCTCGGAGAATTGCGCCAGCGGCTCGAAAGTGGTGGGCGTGTCGTTGCATAGGTAGTGGTGCAGGGCGCAGCGCCAGGTGCCGGCGGCGATGTCCTCCGCGACCTGGGGGTATTGGCGCAGATACCAGGCGGGATCGAAGAACGGGGTGGTGCGCGGTTCCGGCGCGGGCAAGGCGACGCGCTGCAGATAGTAGCGGAACGGCCCTCGCTCCCGCGCCTGCACTGCGCCATCGGGTTCCAGCAAATCGACGAAATACTGCGCATCGAACAGGGGATGGCCGATGCGGCCCTCGGCGGCGCCGTGGCGCAGGAAATGGTCGTAGCCGTTGGCCAGGCTGCCGGCCTGCAACGCATCGTCGGTCAGATCCGGATAGCGGCGGCGATAGTAGGGTTCATCGAACAGCCAATGCGGCGACCGCGACTGGCCGCCGCGGCAGTACGCGTCGAAGGCCGACGCAATGCGACCGTCTCGCACCGTGGCGCCGACCGCCGGATAGTTTTGACGGTGCCAGGATTCGTCGAAGAAGATGTTGGGGGAATGCCGCCTGCGCTGGCCATGCTCCAGGTACCATGCCAGCACGCTCTCCGGCTCGTTGTCCGGCAGTGCCCGCAGCACTTCCGGGTAGGTTTGGCAGTACCAGGCGGGATCGAATGCCGCCCAGGCGATCTCGGTCTGGCCTGTCAGCTTCAGCACCTCGCTGGCGGGCAGGTCGAGCGGCATCAGGCGAGGCTCCCGGGACGCGATGGGGATGGCGAGGCTACCCCGGCCATGACGGCCGCGTTCAAATCTTCCGCTTGCTGTGCAGCACGCCGTCGCGCTGCAAGGCGGCGATATCGGCTTCGGAAAAGCCGTGCTGCTTGAGCACGGCCGCGCCGTCCTGGCCGAAGCGCGGCGGCGGGCGCCGCGTGCCGCCGGGCGTGCGGGACAATTTTATTGGCGTGCCGAGGCCTTTGTACCAATCGAGTTCCGTCACCATGTCGCGGTGGACGGTGTGCGGTGCGGCGGTGGCCTCGTCCACCGGCAGCACCGGACCGGCCGGCACGCCGTTGCGGATCAGCCGGTCGGCCAGTTCGTGGCCATCATGCTGGACGAAGGCCGCGGCCAGGATTTCACCCAGAGCGTGGCGGTTGACGTTGCGCTCGCCGTTGTTGGCGAAGCGGGGGTCGTCAGCGAGTTCCGGCCGGCCGATCAGTTCGCATAGTTTGCGGAACTGGCCGTTGTTGCCGCTGGCGATGAAGATGTCACAGGTCCTGGTCGGATATTTGTCGTACGGCACCAGGTTAGGATGCGGGTTGCCGGTGCCGGCGGGGCGCTTGCCATTGAGGAAGTAGTTCGCCGCCTGTGGGTGCAACAGCGACATGCCACAGTCGTACAGCGCCATGTCGAGGTACTGGCCGCGGCCGGACTGCTTGCGCTCATGCAGCGCCATCAGGATGCCGATCGCGGAATAGAGGCCGGTGCCCATGTCCACGATCGCAGTGCCCAGCCGCATCGGGCCGGTCGTGGCGTCGCCGTTGACGCTCATCAGGCCCGTCATCGCTTGCAGAATGGCGTCATAGCCGGGCAGGCCACCGAGCGGACCATCGCCGCCGAAACCGGAGATGCGGCAATGGATCAGTGACGGAAAGCGGTGCTGCAGCATATCGTGGTAGCCCAGGCCCCATTTCTCCATCGAACCGGGCTTGAAGTTCTCGGTCAGCACGTCGGCGCCTTCCAGCAGGCGCAGCACGACCTCCTTGCCGGCCGGCTTGCCGATGTCGAGCGCGATGGCCTGCTTGTTGCGGTTGACGCCGATGAAGTAGCTGGCGTCGCCGTCGTGGAAGGGCGGGCCCCAATCGCGCACCTCGTCGCCCTGGGGTGGTTCGATCTTGATGACCTCGGCGCCGTGGTCCGACAGGATCATCGTGCAGTAGGGGCCGCCCAGCACACGGGTGAGGTCGACCACCTTGATGCCGGCGAGCGCTCCGGGTGAGCCGGCCAAGGCTTTGCCGGCGGTGGCGGGAGGTGTGCCGGAGTTGGCGGGATGCGTGCCGGCGCTCGGGGGACCGGCGCTCGGGGGAGGAGTGATTGCGTCCATGTGGGCCGTTTAACACCCTGGCCTGTCTTGCGGGAGGGGGTCGGGGAAGCCGAGCCCGGCGCGCCGGCCCGGGATGGCACGGGTGGCAACAGCCCCAGGCCGGCACGGTACCAGAGGCGCTGTGACCGCGATGTAACTCGAATGGGGCTACCGGCCACAACGGAGCATCCTCATAGGCAGTAACGATGCTGGCCGCTGCTGACGCCGTAACCCCGCTGGCCTCCCCCTTGGCCTCCCCCTTGGCCTCCCCGTTGGCCTCCCCTGGGGCCTCCCCGTTGGCCTCCCCTGGGGCCTCTGCTTTGGCCTTGCATCGTAAGCTGGTCACGGCAGCGGTGGTGGTATTTGCCGCGCTTGAAGTCACCTATCTCCTGCTATGGTTGGCGGGTCCGCAGGAGCCGCCGTTCGACGATTTCTTCGGCCTCTGGTCGTTCGGCAAATTTGCGACGGAAGTCGGGGCCGCCATCTACCACCCCTCGGCGCTGCAAGCCTTTCAACACGCGCTCGACCCCTCGTTCGGGGCCAGCTATCCCTACCCGTACCCGCCGACTCTGCTGCTGGCGCTTGCCCCTTTGGGTCTGCTGCCGCTCGCGCCGGCCTACGCCCTGTGGATCTGCGGCACGTTTGGGTTGTACGCGCTTGCCACCCTCGGCAGGGAGTGGCGCTCCCGCTACGGCATTGCCCTGCTCGTGGCGCCAACCACGTTGCTGACCATAGTGTCGGGGCAGAACGGCCTGCTTTCCGCCGCCCTGCTGGTTGGCGGCCTGCGCTGCCTGAAACCGTCGCCGCTTGCCGGTGGCATCCTGCTCGGGCTGCTGGCCTACAAGCCGCAGTTCGGCCTGGTGGTTCCGATCGTGCTGATCGCGTCACGCCAATGGCGAGCGATGTTCGCCGCGTGCCTGACCGTCGTGGCGGCCATCGCCGCCAGCAGCGCTGCGTTCGGTTGGTCGATCTGGCTGGACTGGCTGAGGACCATGCCGCTGTACTGGCACCTGCTGAAGGCGAACCAAGCTGGCCTGTCGCATCTCATGCCGACGGTGATGGCCGGGATGATGCAACTCGGAGCCTCGGCGCAGATGGCGTATGCGGGGCAGGTCGTCGTCGCGGCGGCGCTGGCGATCACGGTATGGCGCCTCGTTGCCCGCGCGCTCGATGAGCGCGCCATCGCTGCCGCCATCGTGGCAACGGCTCTGGCAAGCCCCTATGCCTTCACCTACGACATGCCGATGATCGCCGCCGCCCTGGTGATCGCAGCACGCATGCGGCGGCGCTGCGACATTCCCTTGAACGCTTGGGAGATCGCTGTCGTTCTGTTGCTGTTTGCCTGCTTGATCGGCATGACCGGACAAGCGCTACCGCTTGCGGCACCAGTCCTGATGCTCATCACGTTCGTGACGATCGCGATGACGAAGGAAGATCGAACTGCGGATGAACGCGGATCGGGGACGCGGTTGCATCGATGACACAAGTCGCCCTCGCCAACGCTGTCCTGTCCGATGCGGATGGGGTGCCGCACGTCGCTATTCCCGCATGGCGCGATCGCCCGGAGCAGGAATTTCTGAATCGCCTGCGCGGTTGCCGGGTCCGTGTGGCTGCCGGGTCCGTGTGGCTGGTTGAGACAACGGCGTATTCGTAATTTATCAGGGGTAAGCGCAGGCGCCGGGCGCGTTCACCAATGTGAGGCGCTCATCTGCCGGCGTTCGCGGGGTCAACGCCGCAGCCGCCGCGGTTCTCGTCTCCGACGTCGGCAGCAGGAATCATTGAGACCACCCAATCCATGACTGCCCGGGAATGGTGGAGTTCGGCATGAAATTGGTCTGATCCCGCTTCGGCAGACCGGCCTTGCGGCGCAAGGCCAATTTGGCGCCTACTTGGGGCGGCGCGAGCCGGCCGTGAACGACCCGCCGCAGCTTGCGCGCGAAGCAGTCGTGGATGGCAGGCTTTTGCACCGGCACGATGACGAGACCCGCCATCAGGAGAGTGCACGTGGACATCGAGGAACGCCCCAGCGTCTGTACCCTGGACTGCCCGGACACCTGCAGCCTGACTGTCACCGTCGAGGCGGAGCGCATCGTGAAAGTGCGCGGCTCCAGCGCCATGCCGTTCACCGGTGGCGTGATCTGCAACAAAGTGGCGCAGGACACGGCGGCTTTCGTGCATGGGCCGCGCCGCCGGCCGTACCCGTTGCGTCGCAGCGGTCCGAAGGGCGCGGGTGACTTCGAGCGCATTTCCTGGGCCAGGGCGCTGGACGAGATCCATGCCCGCACGACCGCGGTCATCGACCGCTGGGGTCCTCAGGCGGTGGCACCGCTGAACTATGCCGGTCCGCACGGCATGCTGTCGGGCGACAGCATGTCGTCGCGCTTCTTCCACAAACTAGGCGCGACCATGCTGTACCGGCGCTCGCTGTGCGGCGGCGTGCGCAGCGAGGCCTGGGCCGGGACCTATGGCAGCGTGCCCGGCTGCCCCCCGGAGTTCGCCGAGCACGCGGCGCTGAATGTCGTCTGGGGCAACAACGCGACGGTGGCCAACCTGCATCTGGTGCGCTGCCTGCGGCGGGCGAAGCGCAAGGGCGGGCGGCTCGTGGTGATCGACCCGCTGCGCACCAAGATCGCCGAGCAAGCTGACCTGCACATCGCCTTGCTGCCCGGCACCGACGTGTTGCTGGCATGGTCGCTGGCGGCGGAATTGGAACGCGCCGGCGCGTTCGATATGGCCTTCATCACGACGCATGTTGCGGGGTTCGACGAATTCATGGCCCGCGCCCGCGCCTGGCCCGCCGCGCGCGCCGCCGAGGCGTGCGGCGTGCCGGAAGCGCAGATCCACATCCTGGTGGCATGGCTGGCTGGAGCCGATCCGCTGATCCTCGCGCCGGGCAACGGGCTGGAACGCGGGCGCAACGGCGGCAGCGGCATCCGCGCCGCCGTCGCCTTGCCGGCGCTGCTGGGAAAGTGGGGCAACGGCAGCGGAGTCGTGCTCGGCGCCAGCAGCGCGTTTCCCAAGACGGTCGCACGCCTGCAGCGGCCGGACCTCGCGCCCCCCAATACGCGCACGCTGAACCTGCTCGATTTCGGCCGGCACCTGGAACGCGACGATGTCGATCCGCCGCTGCGCGCGGTGTTCATCTACAACCACAATCCGATCGTGGTGCATCCGGACCAGAACCGCATGCGCCGCGGCCTGGCGCGAGACGACGTGTTCACCGTCGGCATCGACGTGACGATGACCGAAAGCATGGCGTATTGCGACATCGTGCTGCCGGCGGCAAGCAGTTTCGAGTGTGACGACCTGTATGCGTCGTATGGACATCATTGGCTGCAACGAGCAGAGCCGGTGATTGCGCCGCTGGGTGAGTCACTGCCGAACACGGAAATCTTCCGCCGCCTGGCCGCGCGTTTCGGCTTCGACGATGCATGCTTTAAGACGAGCGATCTGGAGTTGATGGATGAGGCGGTGGACGCGGACGATCCACGCCTCGGCGGCGTGCGGCCGAGTCGGATTCCGACATCGGCGGCACGGATGATGGCAGCGGGCAACGAACCGCTGGTATTGTTTGAAAATGTGTCTCCGGGCACGCCGTCCGGCAAAGTAGAGTTGGCGTCGGATTGGCTGGCGAGCCGTTGGGGCGCGGCGGCCCGGATCGCCGATTGGCGCGCCCCCGAGGCGGCGTTGCCGCTGAGGCTGATTTCGCCGGCGTCGGACAAGCGGATCTCGTCGACGTTCGGCGGGCTGGAGGGATCGCTGCATGCGCCGAAGCTGTTGATGCATCCGGCGGATGCGGCGGAGCGCGGGCTGCGGTCCGGCGATGAAGTGCGGCTGTGGAACGACCGTGGCGAAGTGATGCTGCCTTTGTTGGTTACCGACGCGGTGCGGCCGGGTGTGGTCGCCAGCGAGAAAGGCGCGTGGCTGTGCACCAGCCGCAGCGGCCAGACGATCTCGGCGCTGGTGTCCGCGGACATGCGTGCCGACCTGGCGGACGGCGCCTGCTTCAACGATACGAATGTGGAGGTGGCGGCGGCGTAGCGTTGCAGGGCCCTACATCGCGGCGTTGGCCACGACAGCGTCAGCGAAACTCGCGCGCAGCCCCGCCGCCGACAGCCCGCGCGTGATCAGCACGATCCGCGTGCCGCCCGTGTCGTCCGCGTGCCCCTGCAAAAAAACCGGCGGGTGCAGCACGTGGTGCACGCCTTGCAACACGACCAGCCGGTCCTCGCCGGCAAGCCGCACCAGACCCTTCAGCCGCAGCACCGCATCGCCGCGCAACGACAGCACCGATTCCAGCCAAAGCTGCAGCGGCGCCCAGGCGACCGGCTGATCGCAGCGCACCACCACCGAACCGATTTCGTCGCCATGGCGGAACGGGAGGTGCCGGTGACCATGGTGCGGATCGGTCTCGAACGGCCACAGCCACTCCGCCACGCGGGCATCGTCCGCCCCATCGCCAGGACCGAGATCGAACACGTCCTCCGCGGCAACCCTGCCGTTCAGCACATGCCGCACCGGCGCGCTCGGCATTCAACGCGCCGATGCGTTCCTCGACCGCCGCGATCCCGGCGGCGCTTGCCAGGTCGGTCTTGGTCAGCAGCACCCGATCCGCCATCGCAACCTGACGCCGCGCCTCGGGCTGGCGGTCGAGTTGCATGATGCCGTGCAACGCATCCACCGTGGTGACGATGCCATCCAGCCGGCAGGCGTAAGTCGTGGGGATTTCCGCCCCGGCATTTCCCAGCAGCGCATGGGCGACGGGGGCGGGATCGGCCAGGCCCGTCGTCTCGATGGCGATGCGGCGGAACGGCGGTAGCGCTCCGCTCTCGCGGCGCTGCCACAGAGTCTCCAGCGTGTCGGCGATGTCGCCGCGCACGGTGCAGCAGATGCAGCCGTTCTTCAGCAGGACCGCATCCTCGATCGCTTGCTCGATCAACAGGTGATCCAGCCCGACCGCGCCGAATTCGTTGACGATCACCACCGTGTCCGCCAGCGACGGCAGCTTCAGCAGCCGGTTGAGCAGCGTCGTCTTGCCGCTGCCGAGAAAGCCGGTGATGATGGTCACCGGTACCGTGTTCGCCACGTGCTCTGTCATGTCGGTGAATTTACCATTCCCCCTCGGCTTGCGGGAGGGGGCCAGCGGGAGGGGTCGAAGCAAGTATGGAACTCAATAATTTCCGCCTGATCGCGCACGACAACCTGGCCGGCTTCGGCAATGTCGGCGAGGGCGTCAGCCTGCAGGTCAACAACGGCCGCCGCGTGCTGTGGATGGCGCATGAATGCGCTCCGAAGAACTTCACCGCCGTGGACGTGACCGATCCGCGCAAGCCCCGCGTGGTGGCGCAGACCGAGCTGCCGCATCGGAACGTACGCTCCAACTCGCTGGAGATCTGCGGCGACATCATGGCCGTCGCGCACCAGACCGGCACGCACGGCGCAACGCCGGCCGGCATCGAGATGTGGGACATCAGCAAGCCCGAGGAACCGCGCAGCATCGCGTTCTTCGATCGCTCGGGTCCGGCGTCGCGCGGTGTGCACCAGCTTTGGTTCGTCGATGGCAAGACGATTCATTGCTCCTCCGGCGCGGCGGACTTCACCCCCCGCAACCTGCGCGACGACCAGTTCTATTGCGCGATCGACGTCAGCGACCCGGCCAAGCCACGCGAGCTGGGCCGCTGGTGGTATCCCGGCACGCGCGAGGGCGACGACGCGCCGCCGGTCCCGAGGCATCCGCAATTCGACACCGGCTGGCGTGCGCACAACACCAACGTGTATCCGGACCGGCCGGACCGCGCGTATGTCGGGTATATCGACGGCGGCGCGGTGATTCTCGACATTTCGGATATCGCTGCGCCGAAGATGGTCGGGCATTGGAATCCACATCCGCCGTTCCCGGGGTTCCTGCACACGCTGATGCCGCTGGCTGGGCGCGACCTGCTGGTGGCGAGCGACGAATGCGTGCGCGAGAAGGGCGCCGACTGGCCGAAATGCGTCTGGCTGCTGGACGGCAGGCGCGAGGACAACCTGGTGTGCATCGGCACCCTGCCGGTGCCGCCGGTGGAGGAATACGCCTACAGCGGAGGCCGTTACGGCGCACACAACATGTGGGAGAACCGCCCCGGCCCCGCGTTCCATTCGAGCACGCTGTTATTCAGTACCTGGTTCGGCGGCGGGCTGCGCGTGCACGACCTGAGCAATCCGTTCCAGCCGAAGGAAGTCGCATCGTTCGTCCCCGACGTGCCGGAGGGTTCGCGGGTCGGCGCGGCACAGATCAACGACGTCTACGTGGACGAGAATCGGACGGTCTTTGCGGTTGATCGGTTCGCGGGTGGCCTGTACGTGTTGGAACTGACGGTGTAGCGGCGCCCAGCCGCCGCGGAACCGGGGACAGGCCGTGGGGCCTGGGCACCTGTAGGACGGAACAGCGAAGAGCATTCCGCTGCTCACGACGCACCATACCGGTGGCCGCCAGTCCGGCACCCATGCCAACGATGTGACTACGCCGCTTCACGGCGGCTCAGGTCTGACGGCGCTTCTCGCCAGACGAACAGTAGGATCGCTGTGACGAAGCATAGCAGCTTCGAGATGACGTTGAGCGTCCAGGGCAGCCGTGCCGCGGGAAAGCTGAAACCGAAGGCTGCCCAAACCGCAAACACCGCAAGCATGGCCGCAAGTGCGTACAGTACTTTCCCGGTGATCCGCATGGAAGGCAGCAATGCCAGCAGCGAGATCGTCGAAAGTTCGACGATGAACAACGGAAGGAAAAAGAGCTCGCGATACAGTGTCGGGGCGGGAGGTATGGCAGGGTAGGTCATCGGCATGACGATCAGGTCGAATGGAAGCTCGAAGAGCATCGGGGCGGCGGCAGTACCGGCGAATGCGCTGCCAACGGCAATCTTCCAGCCGTAGCGCCGCGTCAGGTAGAGAATGACCAAGAAGGTCGCTGCCGCGTCGACCAGGGTTCCAACTCGCACCTTCGGTGGGCGCGCGAAATGCGGATACACCTGCCGCAGTTGGAGAGCGTATACGTACAAGGCAACAAAGAATGTATAGATGGCCAGTGCCCAAATGGCGATCAGGAAGCCACTGACTACTCGTCCTGGTCGGCTGACGCTGATCGGGTTTCGGATTTTCATTCCGATGTACGCGCATGTTCCAGCCAAAGCGACCAGGAAGACCGCCAGCATGGCCGCGCTGCCGTCCATGTACGGGAGCCACTCGGCAGGCGATGGCGCGGATGCGGGCATGGATCTCACCCTCTGTCGGCCAGCACGCCGCTCGGAATTGGCTGCCGGAACGGACTGACGGGCAGGGTCTGCCCGCGCCAGAAGCAGCGGAAGGATTGCGGCAGTAGCCGCAGCAGCGAAAGCGGTTCGCCTGCGAGAACGGCGGGCGTCACGCGGCAAATCGCAAGGCCCTCGGCTTGCAGCTTGCCGTCAAAATCGACTGCTATCACCTGCGCGCCATCCCAGAACGCGACATCGGCAGGCACCATGCCGGACGCGGTTGGCATCCACGCCCGAGGCAGCGGACGCAATGCTGACCACAGCCAGTCCTCCGGCGCATATAGCCCATCATAGCGTTGCAACGTGTGCGCCAGTTCCTCGCGATGCGCTTCGACATGCGCTGCAAGTCCATCCAGATAGACATCGACGAATCGTTGCCGCAGCGGCGCGTAGTCCCCGCACAAGGCGTGCAAGAACGCCCGCATCGCCGTGACGCGCGCCGCGTGAGCACCGGTCGCCTGCGCCATTGCTTCGGCGGGCAACGGCTCGGTGTTCAGCCGCAGCGGTCCGTCCCCCACCGTCACGCCGGGCAGCCGCGGATCGTCCGGCGCCAACGAGCGCGGCAGGCGATCCAACCCGAATGGAATGCGCTGAGTCATGGTCATGGGCTGTGTTGCATCTTAATCATGGACGGTACGGGGGGTCCGCCGGAGCCTCAATCGTCCAGGCCGAACCCGATCCGGTGATCACGCGCTGTCGTAGCGAGGATCGGGATAGTCGACGATCCGTACCTCGTCCGTCGCGGTATCCAGTATCGCGCAACTGAGTAGCCGGCCATTGCCATGGTCGCGCGCGTCGCCGGCGGAGCCAGGATTGATCACCAGCACCCGCCCTACCGGCCGCACGACCTGGGCGTGGGTGTGGCCGTAGAGCACGAAATCGGCGTCTGTCTCCGCAAAGCGTGCCAGGGATGCACTGTGGGGATAGACGTAATCGCCGCGCGGTTCCCATGGCGTGGAGTGCACCAGCAGCACGCTCTTGTTGCCGAATTGCAGCAGCCGCCGGTGCGGTTGCTCGGCGAGGTAGCGCAGCAGCGCGCCATCCACCCCCTCGCGTTCGCGCGCGCGGCTGCCGGCGGGGGAGAAGAAGACCTCCTCGTGATTGCCCTGGATCACATGCGCGCCGCGCTGGCGCAGCAGGGCGACGACCTCGTTGGAGAACCGGTATTCGAAGATGCTGTCGCCGAGGCACAGCAATTCATCGACGTCCCCCAACAGTTCCAGCGCCCGTTGCAACCCGGGTGCGTTGCTGTGGATGTCCGATACGATGCCAAGCCTCACGCGTTGCTCCTCCCGCTTTCGTCATGCCCGCGCATCTTCCAAGAGCATGCGGCTTGCGTCCAGCGCAAGCCGGGGCATCATGCGGGACGGCACCGCGGGGAGGAAGCCTTGTTGGAACAAACGATGGACATCGCAACCAGGGACGGCGCGATGGAGACCTTCGTCTGTCACCCCGAGCGTGGCGGGCCCTACCCCGCCGTGTTCCTGCTGATGGACGCGCCCGGCATCCGCGAGGAACTGCGCGACATGGCGCGGCGGCTGGCGACCGTCGGGTATTACGTGCTGCTGCCGAATCTGGACTATCGTGCCGGGCGCGACACGATCTATGGCCCCGACGTGCTGCAGCATGGCAGCGCCGAGCATGCGCGGATGCGCGCGGTGCGAACCAAGATGACGATCCCGCCGGTGATGGCGGATATCGGCGCGATGCTGGCTTACGTCGATGGCCAGAAGGCGGCGAAGTCCGGAACGGTCGGCGCACATGGCTACTGCATGAGCGGTCCCTATGCTCTGGCCGCGGCAGCGCGTTATCCGGACCGCGTGGCGGCGGCGGCCTCGTTCTACGGCACCTGGCTGGTGAACAACGACGCCGAGGAAAGCCCGCATCGCACTTTGGACAAGGTGAAGGGCGAACTTTACATCGGCTGCGCAGAGCATGACGAGCTGGCGCCGCTGCCAATGGTGGAAGAGCTGCGCGGCTTGTTCGAACGCGCAGGCAATCCCGGGGAGATCGAGCTGTATCCAACTGTCCACCACGGCTTCGCCTTCCCGCAGCGCTGGTGCTACGACAAGCCGGCTGCGGAACGACATTGGGAGCGGCTGATCGCATTGTACCGGCGGCGGCTCGGATAGAGCCCGCACGCGGGGAATATAGAGTCCTCACGCGGGGAATGCGGCCGGACGCAAGCGCCGCTCAGGCTGGTGTCGTTATCCTGGCGCTGCTTCGCCTGTCATTGCGAGCGCGGCGAAGCAATCCCCAGCGCGTGAGGTGCGAATTCTCCACGAGATTGCTTCGCTACGCTCGCTATGACACCTGGGGGTAGGTAGGAGCCGTCGAACCTGGAACTCCAGCCTGACCTGTCATGAGCAACAAGGCCGCTACTGCTTGACCTTTCGTCCGCTACCCGCGGTCCGCAACAGCGTGGCACGGCTCGCTGCCAGGATCCGGTCGGAGAGCTCCGGATCGTTCACACCCCGCGCCAGGATCAAGCCCCCAACCAGTGTTGCGGCAATCGCCAGTGCCTCGGTCTTCGGGTTGGGCCGGTCAGCGACCAGGCGCTGCAAACGATCCGCCATCGCCTTGACGCCTGAGGTGAACGCATCTCGGGACGGCACGCTCTCGCGCGGCATTTCGCTCGCCAACGCCGCCAGCGGGCAGCCATCGCCAATGCGATCCTTGTGCGCCTTGGACAAATACTCATTCACATAAGCGGCAAGCGTTTCGTAGCGGGTCAGCTTGCCGCTGCTCGCATCCATGGCGTGTGCCAGGGCCTCCGCCGCAAGGTGGTCCTTGGAACCGAACAGGCTGTAGAGGCTGCCGTGGGTGAGACCCGCGGCAGCCGCCAGCGCATCCACGCCAGACCCCGCGATGCCACGCTGGCGGATCATCTTCGCCGCCTCGTTCACGATCCGTGCGCGATTGGCCGCGGTCTGCTGCTTCGAAACCTTCAATGCTGCTCCCTACCGTCCGCCCGGGACGGAATTTTCCGCGCCGTGGCGCTTGACTTTATTAATGACGATCGCCACCAATGTCAATCATGACGACCGCCATCAAACGAAAGGACCGACCCCATGCGACAGCAAGCCTTGATCACCGGCGCCTCGGAGGGCATCGGCGCGACCTACGCCGACCGGTTGGCGAAACGCGGCCATGACCTGATCCTGGTGGCGCGCAACCGTGCGAAGCTCGCGCAGACCGCAGCGAGGCTCGAGAGCGAGACCGGCGTTGGTATTGAAATCCTGCCCGCGGACCTGACCGCGAGGACAGACCTGGAGCGCGTGGCAGAGCGCCTGCAGGACGCTTCGATCGTTTTCGTGGTGAACAACGCCGGCGTCATCGCCCCGGGGCCTTTGCTCGGACTGAACGCCGCCGCGCTCGAGGCGATGGTGGCGCTCAACGTCACGGCCGCGCTACGCATCGCCCATGCCGCCGTCAAAAACTTTGCGCCACACGGCGCCGGGACCCTGGTCAATATTTCGTCGGTGGTCGCCCTGGCGCCCGAGCGGCTGAGTGGGACCTATAGCGGGACCAAGGCTTTCCTGTTGAACCTCAGCCAGGCGTTGCAAGCCGAGTTGGCCGGCACCGGCATACGCGTTCAGGCGGTGCTGCCGGGAGCCACGCGTACGGCGATCTGGAGCAAGGGCGGCATCGATGTCGATACCCTGCCGGCGGATCGCGTGATGGATGTCGAGGACATGGTCGACGCGGCACTGCGTGGCCTGGACCTGGGCGAAACCGTTACGATCCCGTCGCTGCCGGACGCGTCGGATTGGGACCGGTTGCAGGAGGCACGGCTGGCTTTGGGGCCTCGGCTGTCGCTTCGGTCACCCGCGCCGCGTTACGGGCTTGCATCCGGTCCGGCGGTCCTATCCTGATTGAGACCTGATCGAGCGAGGGAAATCCGATGCGATTGTTGGTGGTGGGCGCCGGGGCGACCGGTGGGTATTTCGGTGGACGCCTGGCCCAGCACGGGCGGGACGTCAGCTTTCTGGTCCGCCCGGCCCGGGCCGACGGGCTGCGTCGGTCGGGCCTGCGGATCGTCAGTCCGCACGGCGATGCGACGATCTCGCCCCAGGTGATCGCAAGCGGCGAGCTGCGGGCCACATTCGACGCCATCCTGTTGACGGTGAAAGCCTGGTCGCTGGCGGAAGCGCTCGAGGACGTGGCGCCCGCGGTCGGTCCGGACACGATGATCCTGCCGGTGCTGAACGGCATGCGACACGTCGAGGCTATCGCCGCGCGCTTCCCGTCCGACAATCTCGTTGGCTGCGTCTGCAAGGTTGCGACCACGCTGCGGGAGGATGGAGCGATCGTGCAATTGGCGCCGTTCCAGGAACTGGCCTATGGCGAGATGCATGGGGCGGTCAGCCGAAGGATCGCGGCGGTGCATGATTTCATGCAAGGCGCCGGGTTCGACGCGCGCGCTTCCGCAACAATCGAGCACGAGATGTGGGCGAAGTGGGTCACGCTGGCCACCCTGGGCGGCATGACCTGCCTGATGCGGGGCAATGTCGGCGAGATCGCCGCGGCCGACGGGGGACAGCGTTTCGTTCTGGTACTGCTCGGCGAAGTGGCCGGCGTGGCGGCGGCAGCGGGATTTCCGATGTCCGAGGGTTTCCTGGCGAACACGCGGTCGATGCTGACCGCCGAAGGCTCGAGCTTTGCATCGTCGATGTATCGCGATTTGGAGCGTGGGCAACGGATCGAGGGTGAGCAAATCGTCGGGGACCTGGTAGCGCGCGCGCAGAAATTGGGGGTACGGACGCCACTGCTGGACACGGCCTGGTGTCACCTGCAGATCTATCTCGCGCGGATCGCGGGCGTTGCTGAGAAGCGATGAGCGGGGAACGGTGACCGGACTGTGTGGGCGGCCCGTGTCAAGCCGGGTGGCGAAGAGGCATAACGCGCGGGTCCTTCGCTCTCCCGTCATGGCCCGGCTTGACCCGGCCATCTACTCGAACTGATCGGGAGAACGCGGCACCGGACGGCCCGATCGACATCGGCCCGATCGACATTGGGAAAATGGCCGGGCCCATCCCGGCCATGACGGGAAAAGCATCGCCCCACCTTCATTCAGTTCGGGTCGGCCGTCAGGCCGGTGGTCAAACCGCAATGACGGTGGGGCGGCGGCGCAGCAGGTACCGCTGCTGCCCTTCCAGCACCTGCTCGCCGCGCTGGTTGTGCACCGTGCTGCGCAGCCCCACCACGCCGGTCGTCCGGTTCGGCGCCAGTTCATCCACTTGCAGTGCGGCGTACAGCGTATCCCCGACGAAGACCGGTTTCAGAAAACGGCTGGATTGTTCGATGAACCCCAACAGAGCGTCCTCGGTCTGGAACGGAAACAGCCCCGCCCCCGCCGCGGTCTGGATCAGCGTCTGAAAGCCGTGCACGAGCATCCCCTGCATGCCATGCCGCCGGCAGTACTCGACATCGTAGTGCACCGGATGATTATCCCCGCTCGCCGCCTGGAACGCCGCGAATATCCCATCCGTCATCGTCCTGCTCGGCAGCACGAAGCGCTCGCCCATTTGGAAGTCTTCGAAAAACCGTTGCTCCGGCACCATCCGGTGCGCGGCAGGGTCGAACACGCTCATACCGCCCCCGCGGCGCGCAGGCCGGCGATCATCGCGGCGTCATAGCCAAGCTCGCGCAGCACCGCGTCGGTGTGCTCGCCCAATGACGGTACGTCGCCCATCACCGCCTCCTGGTCGGTGAAGGTGAACGGCGGCAGTAGCGCACGCAACGGCCCTTCCGCCGTGTTCACCTCCCGCCACTTGTCGCGCGCGACGAATTGCTCGTGGTTCCAGACATCGATCGACTGATTCAACCGGCCGTTGGCAATCCCCGCCGCATCCAGCACGGCGACCACCTCCACCGATGTCATGGTCGCGAAGAAATCCTCGATCAGATTCGTCAGCGCATGGCGGTTGTCGCGCCGCGCGGCCATCGAGGCGAAACGCGGATCATCAGTCACCTCCGGCCGGCGCAGCACCTGGTGGCAGAACACCTTCCACTCGCGTTCGTTCTGCAAACCGAAGATCACCTCGCCATCCCTGGTGCGGTGCTTGCCGTACGGCGCCAGCAACGGATGGCCACCCGGATCGCGCGGCTGCGGCGAACCGCCATAGGCGGCGCGATACACCGGCGCCATCATCCATTCGCCCAGCGCATCGAGCATGGCGACCTTCACATTCGCCCCCTGCCCCGTGCGCGCACGCCGCAGCAGCGCCGACAGGATGCCGGTGAGCGTGTACATCCCGGTGGCGATGTCGGCGGCGGAAATGCCGACGCGCGACGGTGTCTCCGGCGTGCCGGTGACGCTGATGACGCCGGATTCCGCCTGGATCAGCAGATCATACGCCTTCTTCCGCGCCATCGGCCCGGCATCGCCGTAGCCGGAGATATCGCAGACCACCAGCTTCGGATGCCGCGGCTGCAATGCAGCATGCGACAGTCCCAGCCGCGCCGCCGCGCCCGGGGCCAGGTTCTGCAGCAGCACATCGGCGGTGCCGAGCAATCGCTCAAACACGTCGCGCGCCTCGGCATGCTTCATGTCCAGCGTCAGCGATCGCTTGGCGCGGTTCAGCCAGACGAAATGGCTGGACAGACCGTGCACGAACCCATCGTAATGGCGGGCGAAGTCGCCTTCCGTCGGGCGCTCGATCTTGATCACGTCGGCGCCGAGATCGGCGAGATGCCGGCTGCAGATCGGCGCTGCCACGGCATGTTCCAGCGCGATGACGCGCATGCCTTCCAGGGGTCGCACTTGTCCGTTTTCCTCCGCACCAACGCGGCGGATTTGCCGCCGCTTCGGGGGAGGCGTCAATGCGGGCGCCCGGGTGCTTATCGCCCCGGCGGCCGGGTGGCCAGCGGATCAAATCGTTCCACCTGCCAGAGCCGCCCCACATCCTCGATCGTCGAGAACAACACGTTGATGATGTGCGGCGGCTGCAGCTCGGTATCCGGCGGGACCAGTTTCGGCATCGCGCCGTCATAGTACAGGCCGAACGTCGCATAGCCGAATCCCTGCATGAACCTGCGCAGTTCGCGCGGCGATGAACCGAGCTGATCCAGTCCGAAATCATGCAGTTCCGCGACGATGTAGGGCACGCGGCGGTCGCGCAGCAGGCCGGTCGCGCCTGCCAGCACGCGATGCTCCGCGCCCTCGGTGTCGATCTTGATGAGCCGTGGCGGCGGCAGGTCCAACTCCTGCACCACCGCGTCGAGCGTCGTTGCCATGGTACGGGCGATGCGCGGCTCCGCCAGGCTTTTCGTATTGCCGGGGAAGCTGCCGGGGTCCCAAAGCGCGTGTCCGCCGCTGACATCGCTGTTGAGGTAGAAACGGATCGGGCCGGCGGCATCGCTGGCGGGTTGCTCGATGACCGTAACGTTGTCCACGCCAGCGGTGGCAATATTGCGCCGCAGCCGCGCGAGATTGTCAGGCCCCGGCTCGAACGCGACAACGCGGCCGCCCGGAGCAGCCAGCTTCGCCATCATCACGGTGAAGAACCCGATATTGGCGCCGACATCCAGCGCGACGTCGCCATCGTGCAAGACGCGCATCATCACGTGGGCGACGTCCGCCTCATACAGTGCACCGGCGTTGAGGAAGCTGAAAATGGTGGTGTCGTCGGCAGGTTCCAGGTCCTGCACCATTTCCAATTGCCGGTAGGGCAGATTCACATTCAGGGTCAGGGCGGTCATGGCGCCTCCTCCGGCCAATGATTCGTCAGCGTTCCGCGCAGCTCCGCCAGGACGCGCGCCATGTTCTTGCCGACTTTTCCCAACGCGTCGGCCCACAAGAACAGACCGAATTTGTCGAATTCCGGCAGCATGGCGCCGCTCGGCAAGGCAAACATCGACCGGCACGCCAGGCGTTCCGGCCCCGGCAGTTCCGGCGGCGTCCAGACGAACAATGCGAGGTCCTTGCCGGACATATAGCGGTGCACGCCGAGATCGCGCAGGTCTTGTTGCGGCACCAGCAGTCCGGTTTCCTCGTCCAGTTCGCGCACCGCGGCGGCGCGAAAGCTTTCCCCGGGTTCGGCGATGCCCTTGGGAATGTCCCAGCGCGGCGAGTGCGTCGCATGCCCGAGCAACAGGCGGGTGCCGTTGGTGACCAGGACGCCGCAGGAGGTGACGTGTGGCATCAGCAGGGCGCCGCGGTGAACCAGGTGGAGGGCGAAACGAATTCGTCCTGCGCCGCCACGGTGAGGATTTCGCGCGAACCGGCCTCCGCGGTGCGCTTCAGCAGGCCGTGCACCGCCGAGCCGGCGGCTTCCAGCGCGGCGACGGCGCTGCCGGTCCGCAGGCGATGGAACAGGAACAGGGCGGCGATGGCGTCTCCGGCGCCGTTGACGGCGATGGGGAGGCGGGGGGTGCGCAGCAGGTGGGTGCGACCGACCTCGGTGGCCAGCAGGTCGAGGTGGTCGCCGGGGGTGTCGCTGCTGTCCAGGCTGGTGAGCAGGACGCAGCGCAGGCCGTCCGGGCGCAGCGTTTTGGCCAGGGCGGCGGCGGCGTGCTTCGCCTCGGCGAGCGAGGTGCAGGGCAGGCCGGTCAGGCGTTCCAATTCGAAACGGTTGGGCGTGGCGATGTCGGCCTGCGGCAAGGCGTGGTCGCGCAGAAAGTCCTCGATGCCCTGGCGGACGTAGACACCTTCCTCCATGTCGCCGATCACCGGATCGCAGCAATAGACGGCGGTGGGGTTTTCGCTGCGGACGCGGGTGACGGCGTGCAGGATGGCCTCGCCGATCGCGGCGTCGCCCATGTAGCCGGACAGCACCGCGTCGCAGTGGCGCAGCACGTCGCGAGCGGCGATGCCGTCCACCAGGTCGCGCACCTGGGCGCCGGTGTAGACTTGGCCGGTCCAGTGGCCATAGCCGGTATGGTTGGAGAACTGGACGGTGTTGATGGTCCACACCTCGGCGCCCAGGCGCTGGAGGGGGAACACGGCACTGGCGTTGCCGACATGGCCGTAGGCCACCCAGGACTGGATGGAGAGGATGTGCAGCGGGCGGGGCACGGATCCGGGCGTGAGGCTGGTCATAGCGGCAGCGTAGCGCGTAGCGAGAGGACGGTCAGGGGCCGGTCCTGGTGGTTACTGGCCGGGTGCCCGGTTTAGGCTTCGAGACAGAATAACCGACGCAGCCGGCAGCACCACGACCCGGTGTCAGCAGCCGACGACCTGAACGAAGCAGCGAGCTTCCAGGCAGTAACGCGCCAGAGTGGTCAGGAAGCGTCCCATAGGAACTCAGGTCGCACTCCAGACTGAATAAGCGATTGCCCCGTGGTTTGCAGGTTGAGCATGTTATTGAAGATAAAGGGGGAGATCGACGCACCCTTGGTCCAGCAGGTCTCGAGACCGATCACCAGTTGCGTAAGCGCTTGATTGAATGCCGCCGATGGGTCGGGCTTCACCGTAGACTGCTGGAAATTGTATACGTTGGGGAACGTGATCGCAGTGCCGTTGAAGCCCCACTTGCCGTCGGTCAGTACCAACGTCCTGCCCGTGGCGATCTCCTTGAAGGTGTAGTAATGCGCGAATGTCATAGAATTGCCTGAAGGCTCGTCGGGCGAACCTGACGTGCCTTCGCCCTCGGTCTTTATCCTGGCGATTGCATCCTGCGCGGCCTGAATGGAAGTGATCTGAACCGCCTCGTTGAAGCTAACATACGTCGCACTGGAATTGATGCTCGGGTTGACCGTCGTAAGGCCGGCCGATATCGTGTCGTAGAAGGCGCCGATGGTCGCGGGCGCGGACGTCAGGGCGAGCGCGACCGGCGGAAACCCCGGATACTCGACATCCATGAAGATCTGAAGCTGCGCCTGCGATAACGGCAACAGATCGAGTGTGGCCGGCGAAGGCGGCGTGGTGGACCGGTTCAGCAATGCAATTCCACCCGGCAGGGTGTTCGTGGGATAGCCTGGCACGAAGCCGGCATAGGCGATGTTTGGCGTGCCGTTTATGGCGCTGAGGATGTTGCCTGCCAGGGCAAAATGATACATCTCCTGCACCACGATCGTATCGATCATGCCGCCGACCCCGCTGGGATCGCCATTGTTGCTGCCGTTGACCGACCATTCGGCGCAGAGATACGGTGGGATCGTCGAGAATTCCAACTGCATGGCCGTCTGCAACGCGTCCTGCAGATCGGCGAGGGTGTTAATCCCATCTTGCACGAATTGAGCAATCGTCTTCATTCCGCAGCTCCGTGTGTGCAGACAGCCTTGGGAAACCAGGTTTGGGTCGTCGGCAGTGTCGGACTCGACGGGTGCCGGGTGCAACACTTTTCGAGTGTCAACGCAAGGATTTTCGACCATCAACGCCAATTTGACTTTTGTGCTCCCCGCTGCGGCGCGCAATTGAGAATGGCGCCAGCGGCCGGATCGCAATCATCCTTACCTGATGTCGCAAGCGCGCGCGGGCGCCACCTCGATGCCGATCCACACGGCTAAAACTCGTACTCCGGCCCGTCGACATAGCGGAACCGCTCCAACGCATCCGCACGCAACGTGAAGCCGAGGCCTGGCCGATCCGGGGCGTGCACCGTGCCGTCGGCGCGGATGTCGAAGGGCTCGTTGAACAGGTCCCACATCATCGGCATGTAGCCCTGGGTGACTTCCAGGATGTGGCAGTTGACGCTTGCCATCGCCACGTGAACGCTGGCCGCGAACAGTACGCCACTGCCCCAGGCATGCGGCGCAAGACGCACGCCATGCGCCGAGGTCAGCGCGGCAATCCTCCGGATCTCCGTCATCCCTCCCGCACGCGCGACATCCGGCTGGGCGATATCGAGAGCGCGGCGTTCCAGAAGATCCTGGAAATCGAAGCGGGTGAACTCGCGCTCGCCCGAGGCGATGGGGATGATCGTGGAACGGCGCACCTCGGCCTGGCCGGCATGGTCGTCGGGGGACACCGGCTCCTCGAACCAGGCGATGTCGTATGGCTCCAGCTCCCGGGCCAGGCGGATCGCGACCGCGACCTCCAGCGAGCCGTGCGCATCGACCATCAGTTCGACATTGGGACCCAGCCCGCGACGCGCCGCCTTGACCCGGCGCACGCAGTTGGCGACCGAGAACCCGTCGCGGCCGACCACGCGCATCTTGGCGGCGGTGAACCCCTTCGCGGCGTACCCCGCGAGTTCCGCCTCGGCCTCGTCGCCCGGCGCCCAGCCGCCGCTGGCGTAACCGCGCACCGAGCTGCGCACCGCGCCCAGCGCCTGGTACAGCGGAATCCCCAGCGCCTGGGCCTTCGCATCCCACACCGCGATATCCACGCCGGCGATCGCTTCCATGATGACCCCGCGACGCCGGCTTTCATCGGCCTGCGCCACGCCGCGTTCGAGGGCCGGCCTGGCGCGGGAGCCGTTATACATTTTCTCGTAGATGCGCTCGGAGAACATGGGGTCCTCGCCGACGACTTCCGGCCCCAGCTCGTGCTGCACGATGGCCGCGACGATCGGCGGCGTTCCGAGGGCCGCGCCAATGCCGGTGAAACCGTTATCGGTTTCGACGCGGATCAGCGTTGCATCGCTCTTGACCTTCGTTCCGAGATCGGTGCGATGACGCCGTTCCATCGGAACCGGTGCGGACATGGGAATGGCGGACACTCGGATGATTTTCATGGGTGCGTTCTTCCCTGGCCGTTGCGCCCGACCCGCGCGATGACAGCGTGCTCGCGGTCAACCGAACACTATCACGCGGCGCAGACTTGGGCAGGCTTGGGGTAAGCGCCGGCGGCGACTCGTTCTGCCGCGACCATCGTCCATCTCCGTATTCCCCGCAAACCATCTTATAGTGCCCACCGACAGCGCGACGCCAATCCGGCGCCCGCGCCACTGGAGCAGGATGATGGATATCGCCACCACGATTGCCACGGACCACGAAACCCGCCTGGACCGGCTTGCGGAGGTCGCGGTGCGCGTCGGCCTGGGCGGCTTCCACCCGGGCCAGGAACTGCTGCTGACCGCGCCGCTGGAGGCCTTGCCGCTCGCCCGGCGCATCACGGCGCAGGCCTATCGGGCCGGCGCCGCGCTGGTCACCACGCTGCTGACCGACGACCAGTCCACCTTGTTGCGCTATCGCCTCGCCGGCGACAGCAGCTTCGACACGGCCGCCGGCTGGCTGTACGAGGGCATGGCTGCGGCCTTCCGTGGCGGTGCCGCCCGCCTCGCGATCGCCGGCGAGGACCCCAGCCTGCTCTCTGCCGAAGACCCCGCGAAGGTCGCCCGCGCCAACCACGCGCGGTCGCTCGCCTACCGCCCGGCGCTGGAGCTGATCACCGACACCGCCATCAACTGGAGCATCTGCGCCAGCGCCACCCCCGCCTGGGCGCAGGCGGTCTTCCCCGACCTGCCGCCGGACGCCGCGCTCGCCCGGCTGTGGGACGCGATCTTCGCCACTTCGCGCGTCGATACCGACGACCCGGTCGCCGCATGGGCGGAGCACAACGCCACCCTGATGGCGCGCCGCCGCACGCTGAACGCGAAGCGCTACGCCGGGCTGCATTTCCGCGGGCCCGGCACCGATCTGCACGTCGGCCTGGCGGACGAGCATGAATGGATGGGCGGCTTGAGCACCGCCCGCAACGGCATCACCGGCAACCCGAACATCCCGACCGAGGAAGTCTTCACCACCCCGCATTGCCGCCGCACGGAAGGCACCGTGAGCAGTACCAAGCCGCTGTCGTATCAGGGCACGCTGATCCGCGACATCAGCGTCCGTTTCGAAGACGGCAGCGTCGTGCAGGCGAATGCGCGCACGGGACAGGATGTGCTGCAACGCATGGTGGCGGCGGATGAAGGCGCGCGCCGCCTGGGCGAGGTCGCGCTGGTGCCCGCATCGTCCCCGATTGCGCGCAGCGGGCTACTGTTCCTCAACACGCTGTTCGACGAGAACGCGGCGTGCCACATAGCGCTGGGCCAATCCTATAGCCGCTGTTTCACCGATCGCGGCAAGGCGGGCGCCGCGGCGTTGGAGTCGCGCGGTGCCAACCGCAGCCTGATCCATGTCGATTGGATGATCGGCTCGCCGCAGGTCGATGTCGATGGCATTGCGGCGGACGGCATGGCAGAACCGTTGATGCGGTCCGGCGAGTTCGTGTGACTGCCATCGTGGTGACGGAATTGTTTCGTCCCGCGATTTCCCGGTTGCGTGATCGGGCTCGATGGCTAGCTTCCGCCGCATCGCCGCATCGGGGAGAATCGATATGCGTCTTAACGTTGTCATCGCCGGCCTGCTTGCCCTGTCGCTGGCGGCCTGCTCGTCCGACAACCTGGGCACCAATGGCGGCGCGGGCGGCAACAATCCGAACGGTGCCGGCGGTGCGGCGGGTGCCGGGGCCGGCGGCGCGGGAGCGTACGGCAGCAACGCCGTCCCGGGCAGCGAGGAAGACCTGGTGCAGACGGTTGGCGACCGCGTTTATTTCGACACGGACAGAAGCAACCTGAATGATGAGGCACGGGGGACGCTGGACAAGCAGGCGGAGTGGCTGCAGCGTAATCCGAACGTTCGCATCATGGTCGCCGGCAATTGCGACGAACGCGGTACCGAGGAGTACAACCTCGCGCTAGGCCAGCGTCGTGCCAACGTGGACCGCGACTATCTGGTCGCGCACGGCATCAACGCAGCGCGCATCCAGACGATCAGTTACGGCAAGAGCCGCCCGGCGGATCCGTCCTCGACGCCGGAGGCGTGGACGAAGAACCGCAACGCGATCGCGATGGTGCAGTAGCGGCTGCGGATGCTGGCAGAAGGGCACTGGTTGTCCCTGCTGGCGCGGCGATTCCGGCGGTAGCCGTCAGCCAATCAACGGGCGTAGTTTCTTGCGGATCTCTGCGAGTTCCGCCGGTGTCGCGCGTCCCTTACGTGTGGCACGGCGTGAACGCCAGTCGAAGCTCTGCACCTGGTCTGCCAACGCGACGCTGCCCGGTGCTCCCGACAACACCACTTCAAACGGGTAACCCTTGATCCTTGTGGTGGTTGGACAGCAGACAATCAGTCCGGATCGACCATTGTAAGCCGCCGGGCTCAGGATAACCGCGGGACGGTGACCCGCTTGCTCGTGACCCCGTTGCGGATCAAATTCGATCCAAACGATGTCACCCTCATCGGGAACGTACACGACGCCACTAGAGACGTTCCGTTCCCACCGGCGGGCCGAAATCGACTTCGTCATGACGATTTTCGTCGGTGATCCCCGCGATAAGGTCGACGAGCCGGTACTCGGCAGGGCGAACGGGGTCGATGACGATTCTGCCTGCTTCCTCGCGGACGTCGACTTCCTGGTCGAGGCTCAGATTGGCTGCCGTCATGACCGACGCGGGAATACGCACCGCAGCACTGTTGCCCCATTTTTTGACCAGCACCCGCATCGATCCTCTCCACGTTGATACAACGTTGATACGTATCTGCCGCACATCGGCAGGTCAAGCGCTGCCAACCTCGGTACACGCGACGCCGCTCATGTCGTTCCTGTGGATGGCAGGTGATCGCAGCGGCGCTTTTGGCGCCCGGAATTTGAGGAACAGCTCTGCTTCAAGATGTCCGGCTCAAGATGTCCGGCATTCATCCTTCGAGTGGCATGCCCGAGACAACTCGCCCAGTCGACGTTTTAAGCAACTGCTATCGTGCGTCGGCACCGCGCGCATTCGCGACGAACGCGCGGATCAACGCCGGGTCCTTGACCCCGCGCGCGGATTCCACGCCCGAGGACACATCGACCGTCCTTGCCCCGGTAGCGCGCACCGCTTCGGCGACGTTGTCCGGTGTCAGGCCGCCCGCGAGCACCCACGGAGCCGGGGCCTGCCAGTCGCGCAGCAGCGACCAGTCGAACGCCAACGCGTTGCCACCCGGGCGCGTGGCGGCGGGCGGCGGCTTCGCCTCCAGCACCAGCGCGTCGGCACCCTCGGCATCGCGCGGCAGATCCGCCGCCGTTTCGATCCCGACCGCGCGCCAGACCGACACGCCGAAGCGGGTCCGCAAGGCGGCGGGATCACACCGGCCGTAAAGCTGCAGAATGTCCAGCCGGACCGCGTTGAGCGCCTCGGCGATCGTGGCCTCGGTCGGATCGACGAACAGCCCGACGCGGGATGGGCCGCGTGGATGACGTGCCGATAGCGCGGCCGCCTGCGCCGGCGGCACAAAGCGCGGCGAGGGCGGGAAGAAAACGAACCCCACGAAATCGGCACACGCCGCCACGGCGGTGTCGAATGCCACCGCATCGTTGATGCCGCAGATCTTTACCCGCACGTTGGTCATCGCATCGCACCGGCGACGGCAGCAGCGGCCTGCGCCGGATCGGGCGCGGCGGTAATCGGTCGGCCGACCACGATCCAGTCGGCGCCGGCGGCCAACGCGGCCTCGGGGGTTGTCACGCGCGCCTGGTCGCCGGCGGCACTGCCGGCAGGTCGGATGCCGGGCACCACCAGGGCGGTACCTGCTCCCCAGCTCCTGCCGCAGCATTGCCACTTCGAGCGGGCTGCACACCAGGCCGTCCGCGCCGGCGGCGACGGCCAGCGGCGCCAGCCGCAGCACCTGCGCGGCCGGGGAATCAGCAATCCCGGTGGCCGCGAGGTCTGCGGCATCCAGGCTGGTCAGCACGGTCACCGCGAGGATCATGGGGCGTGCCGCGCCCGCGGTTTCGGCGGCCTCACGCGCGGCGGCGATCATGGCGGCGCCGCCCGCTGCATGCACCGTCAGCATCCGCGGTCCGAGCGGCAGCACCGCGCGCACCGCTCCGGCCACCGTGTTCGGAATGTCGTGCAGCTTCGGTATTAGGTAGCAACGAGCACCAAGCAACTACAGTGCCTCCAGTCCCTCTCACAAACGTCTCTGCCAATAGGAGTATCCCGGCTGGCGATGGCTGCGCCGACTTCGGTGGATTGGTGCGGGTATTGGCAGCGGAGCGCCAAGAATTAACCGGCCTGCCCTCCTAGCTCCATATCTTCGATAATCTGGAGAGCGGCAGCGCGCGGATCAGGCTGTGCGACAATTGGCCTTCCGACAACGAGATAGTCAGCTCCGTTGGCAATCGCTTCGCGCGGCGTTGCAACGCGCCTCTGATCGTCTGGCGCGCTTCCAGCGGGCCGGATGCCAGGGGTCGCTATCAGTAGTTTGTTGTTTCCGGCCAGCATTCTGATCTGGTCCGGATCGTCATCCGCCGAAGCGATGATTCCGTCGCAGTGACAATCAACGGCCATCTTGGCTCGCAAGCGCACCAGTTCTCTTGCAGTTAAGGCATACCCCATCCTGGCGAGTGCCTCGTCGTCCAGGCTAGTCAATACGGTGATGGCGAAAACGTTAAGGTCCGAACCTTCCTTTGCCTTGACTGCTGCCCGCATAATGTTTTCGTCACCATGAATCGTGATGAACGAGGCGCGGCGCTTGACTGCCGACTCGATGGCTCGGCCCACCGTTTCGGGAACATCATACATCTTGGCATCAAGAAACAACCGCTTGCCAGAGTCGACAATCGACGAAATCAGGCCATCGACCCCTTTCGCGAATTGGAGCCAAAGTCCGATCTTGAAGAACGAAACCGTGCCTTCGAGTTGAGCGATGAGCGTGCGAGCCGCCTCGACTGTTGGCACGTCCAGCGCAACAATCAGACGCTGGGCCATTTCCTCCGGCAGGTTTCTTGGATTTGTCCCGCGCAGATTCATCCCGTCCGGCATTTGTTCTTCCCTTCCGCCCCGGCTTGTCATGTTCTGCTAGATGTTGGGGGGCAAGGAACGGCACACCCCACATCTATGAGCGCACACAGAACAGACGAAGACGATTCCCGTCAAGAACTTCTTACACAACACTTCTTATCCACCGCGTAACCCGTTGAAATGTCCCATTTCCATGGGATCTAGAAGCGAAGTTTGTAGAGCGACGAAGACTGCAATGCAAGGCGCTAGAAGGGAATAGGGCCAAGCTGGGCGATACGCCTTCGGTTCAACCCCATGCGCCCGAAGCTCTGCGTCGATCTCGGTTATCGTGGCTTGGTAGCGGGCGACGAGCTTGACCAACCGCGTCCGCCCCTCAATCAGTCGTTTGCGCCGGATTGGCCAAGGCCACATATTGGGAGACTATCCGAAGCCAAGCGCAGACGCGCGTTTCCCAAGGTGCTCGTTGCTACGCAATGCCGCAACGATGAGGCGCGAGCCGGTCATCCGACAGGCGGTCCCAGCACCGCCTGTTGCGGCACCCGCGTCTTGAGGTCCTGAATTTGCGCTTCCATCAGCCGCATCGCTTGCTCGGCGCGACGGGCGCGCCGGCGCTGGCCCAGTTCCGACACCCAGACGAGCAATGCGCCGAGCAGGAAGGCCAGCGCCATGCCGGCGAGGACGATCAGCGACAATGGAGCCTGCAACGACCACCCGGTCGGCCATAGGCCAATCCGCGCCGGCTCGGCGTTGGACAGGGCAAACAGCACCAGCAGGAGCAGGAGCAGGACCAGGAGGGGCGCGAGAATCAGGAGGCGCATGCGGCTTTTCTGGCACAGACCAAGGGTTGGGGAAAACCGAATCTGTCATTGCGAGTTGACCACCCACCAATTCCGCCCCAGTTCCGCTGGCGGCTTGCGTCATGGGTATGCCGCGTGTTGTCGTGGAGCCGGCTCAGGCCGAAGGACAGGCGCGGACCGGTGGTAGCGAGATGGTCGAACGCTCGATGCGCGGTTTCGGAGAGTATGGAACGCCGAGGTTGACGCGCGTACTGTCGTCATGCTGCGGAACGATATGACCCCATTCGCCCTCCTGGCGGGTGGAATGCTCGCTGTAATCCTTTCAGGTGGTTCGTCGTTCGCCCAGGGAGACGCCGCTTCGCTCTACGCAAGGAATTGCGCGTCATGCCATGATGCGGGTTCGCCGGAAATTCGCGCGCCGGGACGCGATGTGATGAAGGGCATGTCCGCCGAGGCGATCGTCCGCGCGCTGGACAGCGGCGCGATGGCGCCGTTGGCGCGGAATTTGTCCCCGGCGGAACGCCAGGCGATCGCCGAATATCTAACGGGAAACCCGATCGTGCGAACAACCGCCGCCAACGCATCGCCACAGGCCGGCCGGTGCGTCGGCGCACCCGCGGCGTTTTCCCGGCCTTTCGAGGTTCCAGGGTGGAACGGTTGGGGCGCCGATCTCGCGAACCGCCGCTTTCAACCGGCGGAGGCGGCGGGTATCACGCCCGAAAACGTCGCCCGGCTGAATTTGAAGTGGGCTTTCGGTTTCGCCGGCGCGGTCTCGGCGAACGCGCAGCCGACGGTGGTCGGTGGCCGCGTCTTCGTCGGCGGCGGCGACCGGAAAGTGCACGCGCTCGACGCGAAGACCGGCTGCCTGCTTTGGGCATTCGAACCAGATTCGCCCGTGCGCACCGCCATCATGATCGCGCGCGAGGGCGATTCCGGCGGTTACGCCGCCTACTTTGGCGACGGCCGCGCCAACACCTATGCGCTCGACGCGGCGACAGGCGCGTTGCTGTGGAAGAGAAAGCTGGACGATCATCCGGCCGCCCGCGTCACCGGCGCGCCAACCGTCCATGCGGGTGTCGTCTATGTGCCTGTATCGTCTTTTGAAGAAGCCACGGGCGCACGGAGCGAATACCAATGCTGCACATTCCGCGGCAGCGTGGTAGCGCTGGACGCGCGAACCGGTGAGCGGCTTTGGAAAACCTATACGATCCCGGAGGAACCACGGCCGACGAAGCAGAACGCGCTCGGCGTGCAACTTTTTGGTCCGTCGGGCGCGGCAGTCTGGTCCGCTCCCACCATCGATATGGAGCGACACGCGCTGTATGTCGCCACCGGCAACAGCTACTCCAACCCGCCCGCCGACACGAGCGATGCGGTGCTCGCGCTGGATCTGAAGACCGGCAAAATGCTTTGGCACCAGCAGCTCACCGCGAATGATGCGTATATCGTGGGCTGTCTGGGCGGGAGTACCATAAATTGTCCGGATAATTACGGGCCGGATTACGACTTCGGTCAGTCGCCGATCCTGACGCGCCTGTCGGATGGGCGGCGGGTTCTGGTAATCGCGCAGAAGTCGGGTGTCGTGCACGCGTTGGACCCCGATCATCAGGGCAACATCCTTTGGCAAACCCGCGTCGGCAAAGGCGGTGCACTGGGCGGCAGCCAATGGGGTTCAGCGGTGGATCGGGATCGAATTCTATGTCGCGATCTCCGACATGCGGTTTCTCTCGGCCCGTCCCTTCCGACTAAATCCCGACGCGGGCGGTGGTTTGTTCGGGCTCGATCTCGCCAGCGGCAAAGTGACGTTGACGGTTCCGCCGGTTCCCTGCGGGGAACGAAGCCAGTGCAGTCCCGCGCTGTCGGCGGCAGTGACGGTCATTCCGGGCGTGGTGTTCTCGGGCGGCGTCAGCGGCATTCTGCGCGCTTACGGGACCGCGGACGGCCGCCTGCTGTGGGAAGCCGATACCGCGCGAGACTACGCCACCGTCAACCGCGTTCCAGCCCATGGCGGTGCGATGAATGGACCGGGACCGACGATCGTGGACGGCATGTTGTACGTCGCCTCGGGCTACGGTCTGTGGGGCGAGCGACCCGGGAATGTGCTGCTGGCATTCTCGGTCAGGGATCAATAAAGCCCGGACGGAGGGAGCGAAATGCATCGCCGCTGTCTGCCACTGATCATGCTCGCGTGCGCTTTCTGGTTTGGCGGTCTGATCGCCGCTGATTGCCAGCCGGCGGATCCGACCCACCGTTTCCTGCTCGCCAAGGATTATCGGCCCGCGGCCGACGTCGGATTTCGAGTTGTCTCGATCATGAGCGACGGTGTGCAGCTGCACGGCGAAATGTTCTGGCCCCGTTCGGAAGAAGGGCACAAGCTGGCGACGATCATCATGGCGAACGGTTGGGGCGGCGTCGCCGCGGCGCTGCGGCCGGACGCGAACGGCCTCGCGGAGGCGGGCTATCTCGTCATTCTGTTCGACTATCGAGGCTGGGGTGAAAGCGATGCGCGCGTCGTTTTGACCGGCCCCGAACCGGCCGGCGATGGCCGGTTCATGGCCGAGGTGCAGCCGTTGCGTGGCTATATCGATCCGTTCGAGCAGGTCGAGGATTGGTTCAACGCGATCGATTGGGCCGCGGGTGAGCCGATGGCCGACATGAATCGGCTCGGCCTGCGCGGGACAAGCTACTCCGGCGGCCATGTCGTCTATGTCGCCAGCCGCGACCCCAGGGTCAAAGCCATCGTCAGCCAAGTGCCCGGCATCGCCGCCCGGCCCGAGCCGGATGGTAGTGAAGAACGCCCGTTCGCTCGAGCCGCGCGCGATCGCGCGACCCACATCGCGCGCGGCGAACTGGGTTATCCGGCGCCGTACGATCACGCTGTCGGCAACCTGACCGGCGCGCCGGTCGGCGATAAGCTGTTGCGCTGGTGGCCCAATGAGGAATCCAGCCACCTGACGGCCGCGGCATTGTTCATCCTGGCGGGGAACGACGAAATAGAGCGCAACCAGGACAGTGGCGAACTCGCGTTCAGGCGCGCCGCCGGCCCGAAAAAGTTGGTGGTGATTCCGGGCATCCGGCATTACGGGATTTACGGGGTGGCGCGCGAGCAGGCGCTCAGGTTGGCGATCGACTGGTTCGACCAGTATTTGAAGCCGGCGAAGTGACGCCGCGCGGCGTGCGGAAATGCGCATGACGCGTCGCGGTCTCCCTGGCGCGTCGCGGTCTCCCCGGCGCGTCGCGGTCCCATTGACGGCATCCGCTCCTGCCTGGCGGCTGGCTCGGCGGGCGGGGCCGGAAGCGACCGCTTTGGGTCGGAACCGGCTCTCCAGTAGAGTGCCTCAGGAGGGCGGGAAGAGGGTCCGGGTAGCCAAGGATGCAACCTGTCAACACGTCGGTGCAGAGGCACTAGATTACTCGTCACGCCTCCACGGGGGCGAGCCCAAAGGAAAGCCAAAGGAACGGGATTTGCCCCTCACCCCACGCGACATGCTGCCGGAGATCGTTGCCGCGGTGGAAGCCGCCGGCGCCATGGTCGCGGCCGAGTTCTGCCGACCTGGTGGCCCACGCTTCTCCGACCACGTCACCGCCCCGGTGGACCACGAGGCGGAAATGCTGTTGCGCGACCGGCTGACGCGGCTGTTGCCGGCCCGCTTCGTCGGCGAGGAAGCGGGTGTGCTGGACGCCCCCGCGGATAGCTTCCCTGGGGGCTTCCCCGGGGGCTTCTGCTGGGTGGTCGATCCGCATGACGGCACCCGCGCCTTCCTGGAAGGCCGCCGGGGCAGTGCCGTCTCCGTGGCACTGTTGCGTGAGGGGACTCCGGTGATCGGAGTGGTGTTCGCGCCGCTCGGCCCGGACCGCGGGCCCGACCTGATCGCGTGGGCGGAAGGCGGGACGATCACCCGCAACGGCCAGCCGGTGTCGATCGACCTGCGCCAGCGGGCGTTGGCGGCCGGCGATGTGGTGTTCCTGAACCATGGCGCCTGGCAGCGGCCGGTCTGGCACGGGACCGCGGTCGCGCCGGGACGGTTCATGCCCCTGCCCTCCATCGCGTACCGTCTGGCGCGCGTGGCGGTGGGAGACGGAATTGCCACGCTGACGCTGCGGCCGGTCAACGCGCTGGACATCGTCGCCGGTCACGCCCTGCTGATGGCGGCCGGCGGCGTGCTGGTGGCGGAGGACGGTGCGCCGGTCACCTATTCCACGCTGGGCGAAAGCCGGCCATCGGCCTGCTTCGGCGGTGCGCCGGCGGCAGTGGCGACGCTGCGCACGCGGACCTGGCGCGGCAGCACAGAGCCTCGCCGCGCGCCACGGGTCACGCTGGACTGGCCGCGTGTGCCGGAGGGGGTGGCGCTGGACCGGGCGATTGGCTGCTTGCTGGGGCAGGTCATCGGCGATTCGCTTGGGTCGTTGGTAGAGTTCCAGCCACGCGGGCCGATCGCGCGAGCGTATCCGGGCGGGGTGCGGCGCCTGCGCGACGGCGGCACCTGGAACACCATCGCCGGACAACCGACCGACGATTCCGAACTCGCACTCGCGTTGGCCCGGACACTGGCGGGACGGCAAACCTTCAGCGCCGAGGCGGTGGCAGAGGCGTATGGCCACTGGTTCGCCTCTGGCCCATTCGACTGCGGCAACACCACCGCACGGGCGTTGGGCGCCGCGGCGCGGGCCTCGTCAGGCAAGGCAGCCGCGGCGAGGGCAGCGGCCGATCAGGACAGCGAATCCAACGGCTCGTTGATGCGCGTGTCCCCCATTGGGATCTGGGCAGCCAGCCCGGACGAGGCAGCATCCGCCGCCATGGCCAATTCGGCACTCAGCCACCCCAACCCGGTCTGCGTCATTGCGTGTGGCGCCTACGCCGCCGCGATCGCGGCCGGCATCGCCGGAGCCAGCCGTGCCGATATGCAGCAGGCGGCCATGGCGATTGCAACGGCAGAAGGTGCGGCCGGCGCAGCGGTCGTGGGCGCGCTGGAGCTGGCCGCCCGCGGCACGCCGCCGGCGGACTACGAAGACCATATGGGCTGGGTGCTGATCGCCCTGCAGAACGCATTCTTCCACCTTGCCGCGACGCCCGATCCGTCCGAGGCGCTGGTCGCGACGGCCAATGCCGGCGGCGATTCGGACACCAACGCAGCCATCGCCGGCGCCCTGCTCGGTGCCGCGCATGGCCGGCACGCGTGGCCCGCGGACTGGGCGCTGCCGGTGCTGACCTGCCGCCCCGACCCCGCATTGGGCGTAGCGCGCCCGCGTCCGGAGGAGTACTGGCCCGACGACCTGATCGACCTCGCCGAGGCCTTGCTGGACTCGCGCCGCCCACCTCAGGAGACCGCATGAGCTTGCTCGACTACGCCGCGCTCGCCGCCACGCCGATGGCGGAAGACCCGTTCGCGCACGTTGTCGTGCCGCGTTTCGTGCCGGCGCCGGCGCTGCGCGCGGTGGTGGCCGACCTGCCGGCGCTGGATCGGCGCGGATCGTTCCCGGTTGGCGCGGTGTCCCTCGGCACGGCCGCGCAGGCACTGATGGCCGAGCTGGAAGGCGACGCCATGCGCGCCGCGATCGCGGACAAGTTCCGGCTGGATCTGGATGGCTCGCCGACGATGCTGACGCTGCGCGCCTGGACCAGCGAGCGCGACGGCCACATCCACGTTGATTCGACCGCGAAGCGGGTGACCGTGCTGCTGTACCTGAACCCCGACACCGATGCCTGGACCCAGCACGAAGGCTGCCTGCGCCTTGTGCGCGGCCCGGGCAACCTTGAGGACTACGCCGTCGAAGTGCCGCCGGTGAATGGCACGCTGCTGGTATTTCCCAACTCGGCGCACGCCTGGCATGGCCACAAGGTGTTCACCGGCCAGCGCTACAGCCTGCAGCTCAATTACATGACAACGGACGCCAAGGCGCGCAGCGAGCTGCGCCGCCACCGCATATCGGCGTTCATGAAACGGCTGACGCGGGCGGCATAGGCGGCGGGTAGCTGGGCGGCTGGGCGGCAGAGACGGACGGCGCGCGGCAGAACACGTGGCGCTCGTCTGGCCGCGGCGGGTACGAATTGACCCTGCTCGTCACGATCGCCGTGCGGACAAGCGCGGCGCATTCCAACGTGGTGCGGATGGCGAAAAGCGCTGCGTTTGTCTGCCCTATACTGCTAACCTGAAAAATCCTCGCGAGCCGTGCAGATTCTAATCTGGCTTCTTCTAATCTGGCCTCCGATTTCGTCGGCTCCGGCTCGCTTGTGCGACCAAGTCCGGGGGCCAGGGCATCGCTCGAGTGACGTGCGGGCGACGTCGCGTTCTGCCACGGCCTCCCGGCGCGTGAGCGGCAGCAAGCAAGGTTTCTCACCGAGGGCCACCGAGGAAGACAAAGCCACCGAGGGCCACCGAGAAAGACAGGCAATGCGCGTAAGCGCCGGCGGCCTATTCCGATGGTTGCTCGGTGGCCCTCGGTGGCTTTGCCTTCCTCAGTGGCTCTCGGTGAGAAATACCCGTGCCCCGAGGCGCAACGCGGGGTCGTTGTCAGCCGCCGGTCCGGCAACGCAATCTGTTCGCCAGGTTGCCTCCGGCGCAGCACCCTTGTTTGGTTGCGGCCAACGGCTGCGCTGTGTTTGTGTGCCCTATGACCGTGGCTGACGCAGTAGGATCAGGCACGGGCCGCGTAGCGGGCGGAGCGGGCTGCGCGATAGTCCAGCAGGTCGCAGTCTTCGTCCGGCAGTACCGGCCGCACGGCATTCAGCGCTTCGCGCAACGTGGGGTCACGGCGGATCACCGCCGCCTCCTCGATCGGCAGTGTCATCGAGCCGTCCGGTTCCACCCGCAGCAGCACGCTGGTCCAGGCGCGTTCGCCGGCCGCGCGCTGGATAACGACGAAATGATGGTCCGCGACGCCGCGCTGGAACTGGATAGCGATGCGGTCGGTCGCCGGGCGCATCGCGTTGCCGGGAATGTCATCACGTACCTTCACGCCGGCGATACCAAGCCCCTTGGCGCGGGTACGCCATTGCTCGATCAGCGCATGGTCCCGCCGCGACAGACGTTGGGAAGGGAATGGCAAGACGTTGGAAGTTGCATCAAGCTGCATGGCAGCATTCCATTCGTTGACAGCAAAAGCTTTACGTGCCCAGGCGAGCCTGATGCCTAACCCGCGGCAATGGCGGCAGGCGATGACATAGGTCAACGGCAGGCCAAGAACGCGTTACGTAGTTTCCCGCATCCGTCGTGGCAGGCGATACCGGAAACAACGCTGAGCGGCGACGTCGGGTTGAATGAGCGGATGTCAAGTCGATGTGGCCGCCTTGTCACATCATGTTTGGGCTTGACTTGCCATCAACGCATTCACGTCGGGATGTGCGAATTTTCAACGATCCGACAGACGTCGGAGAGATGGCCGGGTCAGGCCGGTCAAGCCCGGTCATGACGAGGAGGGTCCGGGATGCGTGGCGGAATGCGGCTGAACCAGGTTGGCTGTGCCACGCTTTCGCCATCCTGCATTTGGAATCTGTATTCGAATTTAAAACCGAGACGAGCCTGGCGACGATCGGCACTCGTTGAACGGTGCAGCATCTTCATCCGAACAGCCAATTCATCCGAACAGCCGATCCACTTCGTTCTGCCCCAGGTCCGGATTCAGCGCCGGTTCGGGCGGCGCGTCGGGCGGTGCTTCGGCCACAGCCTCCGGCGCGGCCAGGCCGCCCAACATCGTTTCCACCCGCTCCAGGTGCTCGATCGCGCGGCGGATGCGCTGGCCGGTGAGATCCTGGAACGTGCAGGCCTCGAAGATCGCGTTCAGGCGCTGGCTGATCGCCTCGACCGTTGCCGGATCCGCCTGCCCTTCGATCCAGGTGCCGATCGCCTCGGCCGCTTCCATGATCTGGTTCGCCGCTTGCTCGGTCGCCTGCACCACCGTCTCCAGCTCCAGCCCGCTGGTGCGGGTCGCCAGCGCGGGAGCCGCGACGACACGGCCGATCTCCTGCTGGATGCGGGCGAGCTGGCCGGACAGGTTCGCCTCGCTGAAATCCAGCAATTGAGTGGCGCCGTGCACCTCCACCGAGAGTTCGGCAATGCGGCGGTCCACGAAGCGCCGCAGCTCCTCCATGGCGGCGCCGAGCTCGGCTCGCACCGCCGCCCGCACCAGTTCGCCCAGCCCTTCCTGTGATTCGCTCACGCCGGCCACCTGCTCCGCTGCCCCGCCATAAGACAGGCAAGGGGTTAGCATCCGGTAAAGCCGGCGGCGGCGCCGACAGCCGGGCCGCTGCCGGACGGGGTGGGGGGCTATCTGGGTGGCGGGGTGGCGGGGTGGCGGCTAGAGGTCCACCACCACGTATTGTTGCTCCACCGTCACCGGGATGGTCTCGGCGACATAGGGGCCCTGCACGACGCTCTGCCCCTCCGCCACCTCCACCGGATAGCTGCGCACGGTGATCTTCGAGGGATCGCAGTACCGATTGGCCGGTGCGCACATCGAACTCCCAACCGTGCCAGGGACAGCGGAGGATCTCGCCCGCGCGGGAGTATTTGTAGCGGCCGGGATCGTCGGATTCGATCAGGCCGGTCAGGACGCCCTCGCACATCGGACCGCCCTGGTGCGGGCATCGGTTGAACAGGCCGAAGAACTCGCCGCCGAGGTTGAACACGGCGATCGGCCGGCCACGCACCGTCACCAGCTTGCGCTGTCCCGGCGGGATTTCGGCGACTGTGGCGACCACGTGCTTGGCCATCGGCGCGACATTCCTGGTGTTCTTGCAGTGCGGCGGACGCTAGCGAAGGCGGCCAGGCGGGGCAACGGGTGGGGGCGGCGTGGCCCGGGAGGAGAGGTGATGTTGTGGATCCGGAACAACAGAAAATTGCGTTAATTGGCGCGGGGCGACGCCGTTACGGGCGGTGCGGCGATGAAACTGTAAATTAACGATCTTCATGCTTTTAATAGACGCTCGTATTGCAGATGCGGCCGGATGACAGCCCTCGCCCGCGCGCGGCGTCCTCAGGCAATGCCGGAAAGGAGCAGTCCGATGATGCTTGCGTGCCTGAATGGGTGGCTGACGCTGCGCAGGGATGAGCGTGGCGTCACGGCGCTGGAGTATGGCCTGATCGCCGCCGCGGTTGTGGCCGTGATCGCGGTGACCATCATCGGCATGGGCCAGTCGGTCGAGTCGACGTTCCAGAGCGTCGCGGTCGGTCTATGATCGGCGCCGCCTGCTGACTTCGGCTAGCCGACGCGCTGACTGGCAGAATACCCAGGCGCCATCGATCCGGGCACGGTCTTGTCATGCCCCGGGACAACGACCGATTGGCAGCGCCGGCTTCTCAGCCAGGGCGAACGTTACTCTGTAGCACTTCGGGCAGCACCGGTCTTGCACTACAGCGAATGGTAGCAGCCCCAGCTTCCCCGTGGGTCTTTCGCAATGTGTGCGTTGGGATAGGCAAGACACTCGTCGATTGACAGCTTACAGAACGCCGGATGCTTCTGAGCGGGAATCAAAACACCTCGATCGCAGGCATTGTTGGCAGGACGCCCAACGATGAACCTTTCAGTCCTTGACGTGGTTTTAAGTTCATCGGGAAGCGGCTGTGCCCAAGACTGGATTGGCCACCATGCCAAAAAGACGGCGATCGACGCGAAAGCAAATCCACGCATTGCTAAATCCCCTCCTGGACAGTCTGCGCTGGGAATTCCCCGGTTCGCCTGTCTTGAACGTAACTTAGCCGTCTTTACCCGCGTTTCGCAAGCAAACCGTTGGTAGCCAGGGGGTAGCCAGTTCGGCGGAGGCGGACGCTCTACGGCACCCACGCGGCACCGTGGCGTGCCGGGGAAATGCCGCAGGACTCCGGCAAAATCCCGTGCCGCCACGCAACAGGCCGGGCCGTTCGGTCCCTGCCAGATCGCCGGCATCGCGCGGTCGGGTGACGGCGGGCGGTTGCCGGCTGGGTGTCCCACGACAGACGAAATGGCCAAAAACGGCCCGCAAAGCATTGATTTCCTTCGGCGATCATGGTGGCAACCAGTCTGGCCTTTTCGGCATCGATACAGATAACGCTGGGGCGGCCGGTGCTCACGTCGAAATCCTCACTACAGCGGCACGGCCCGGCGCGGCGGCAAAGCGATATCGTGCGGCGGCATGGTACTGAAGCGTGCGTGAGGCGTGGTGGACGAAACCGCACTGATACGGGCCGGCGGCTACTGTAGCCCAGTGCAGTGACAGGGGAGGCTACGTAATGCGCGCCGTCGTGTGTGCGATTGCCGTGGCGGCGATCGTCGGGGCGGCATTTCTGCCGGGCGCGAGAGCGCAGCAACTCGGCTACCAGCCGCAAGCGCAGTACCAGCGGCAGATGCAGGATGGGCTACAGTATCGAGCGCCAGAGAGCGTTCAACCGTACCAGTCGCCACCTCAGTACGCGCCATCGTATCTGCCACCGGGAACTGGCTCGACACTCGAACCTCCGGCCGCGCCGCAGCGCAGCCCCGTAGGGTGTTTCTGGACGAATAGATGTCCCTGAGACTCTGCACGATCCGGCTTGACGTGCTGCAACGCGCACTGCGCATTCTCAAGACTTGCACGCCGCCGGTGGCGATATTGGCGAGTGCGCACTTGGCGTCGGCACAACCTATCTGCAACCCTGACAAGCCATTGTCGCCTGCATGGCAGCGCGCCGAGCAGTCCGGCGTCTACGCCATGCTGATGATGGGCGAGGGTGAGGGTGCCGAGCGTGGGCGCGAACTGACTTGGGAATTGGCGCACGAGCCGCCGTTGCCACGCAAATGGCGCGAGGCCGAGCAGGCGAGTGTGGATGCGATGATACTGAAGGGTGATGTCGAAGGTGCGTTTCGCGCTCGCAGGCTTATCTGGGACACGATGATAGGCGCTGGATGGCCAACGCCGACGTGCCCACCATCCCGATAAGCGCGCTAACGGGCGCGAACGAAACCCCCGAACCTGATCCCCATCTGCGCGCCTTACCTTACCGGGCGGCCGGCACCACCCAGGCTTGTCCAGCACATCCCCCGCCGGTCATCACATGGCACCACATATAGTATTTCCGCAGTCACAGCCTAAACAATTACTACACCGCGTGCTGGCGGACCTGACGGACCACGTGTTGCAAGGCTTGCGCGACGCGCGGGAAGCAGCAGCGGTCTACGGCGCGCAATCGTCCGGCCCTGGCCGGCCGCGTCGCCTCCCCACCTTCGCGAGCTACGTGCGCGACCGCACTGCCGAATATGCTGACTGCGCTGGGCGACGTGCCGAACCTGGATCACATCAGAGAGTTGGGCGGCAAGATCGGGCTGAGCGCGGCATGGGGGCAGCTTGCCAGCACGATCCGTCCCGGCAGTACGCGTGAGGTGATCTGCGACAGTGTGCAGAAGGCCGTGACGCGACAGGACGCGGCGAACCGCGAGGCAGAATTGGATGAGGAAATCGAGCGGACACTGAGCCAGTACAGCGCGGGCGCACAGGACGCGTTGACGCTCGGGCTGGCCCAGGCGCCGCGACCGCTGGCTGATATCGTGGATGAATGACCACCCTGACCGGCTCCGTCCCGGCTTCGGCTGGGGCGGCGCTTCTGCGTCTGCGGCGTGTGCTGTGCCAGCGCCTCGAAATCGCTGCCGCTGCTACCCTGGTGCTACCCCAGCACGATCCGGGGTAGCATGCACTCCGCTAAGCGCTTGATTTCTTGGTCGGAGCGGCGGGATTTGAACCCACGACCCCCAGTCCCCCAGACT
>CAWADP010000020.1:0-585749 GCA_963780805.1 uncultured Alphaproteobacteria bacterium | reverse complement strand
CCCGGCAGACGAACCTCACGTCAGGTCGGCTCTGCCGATCGCGAACGGTGGCTCCGATCACGAGCGGGGCCTGGCGGGTCGAGTGCGCTGCCGCAGCGACGGCGCCTAACGTCGAGGCGCCGTCGGCGGTACATGCTCCCGCAGAAACCCCCGCACCTGCTCGATCGTCCTGCCTTCAGCTCCGGCGGCTCCCGCCACGGAAACACCGTCACCTCCGCCCGCGGCGCCAGCGCCGCCACATCCACCGACGCCTGCAACGGATGCGCCGGCGTATCGTCCGGCAGCACCAGCATCGGCGTCTGGCACGCCCGCGCGAACTCCCGCGACACGCTGTAAACGAAGTCGGGCCGCGCACGATACAGATTGTGCAGATACGCCTCGATCGTCGCCATCGTCAGGTCGGGCCGCCGCTTGCAGCAATTCCGGCGCCCACACATCGCGGCCCGAGCGGTACATGACGTCCGGGTCCTCTCGGCCGTGCCCGACCGTCTGGCACAGCACGCCGGCCACCACGCGATCCGGCGCCCGCTCCATCAGCTTCAGCGCAAAGCAGCCGCCGATGCAGTAGCCCATGAAGAAGAACTGCCGGATGCCCAGGTGGTCCATCAGCCCGAGCTGATCGTCGGCGAACGCGCCCCAAGGGTCATCGACGGCAATCGGCCCCGTCGACTCGCCGCCGTTCGCGTTGCGCTGATCCATCGTGATGCAGCGGAAGTCGTTCTTGAACACCTCCATGGCATTGAACACCGCGGTCGGCCAGTTGCTGACGCGGGAATTCAACCCGCCGCCGGGCGTCACCAGCAGCGGGAAGCCGCTGCCGGTCTCCTCATAGCGGATGCGGACGTCGCCCTTTTGGTAGAATGGCATGGCGGTTTCTCCTTCCCCAATACCGTGCAGGCTGGCCGTCAAGCAAGCAGTCAGCGGTCACACAGTTGCACCGAGGACACACAGACTTTCACAGCGAGGATTCAGTAGAGTTTCAGAGAGAGAAGGCAGAGTTTCACAGAGAGAAAACAAATGGCACGCCGTGCCCAACGGTTCAACCAGGGCATCGGACCCCGGGCACCAGGTTGAATCGTCTCGGTGCAACTCTGTGTGTCCTAGGTGAAACTCTGTGAGCGTTGATTTGATTGCTTCACGGCATGCGCCTCCGATCTCCCCGCGCGGCACTGTAACGCTGCGGGGAGCCATCACCCAACGACGCGCTCACTCCGCCGCGGCCAGCTTGTCCTGCGTCTTCGTCTCGAAGTCGCTGGCGTCATGGCGTTCGTGCAACTGGCTCGACGGTTCGCCTTGGGCCCGGTTGACCATCCGCCCCCGCTGCACCGCCGCCCGCGCGTAGATCGCGTCCGCCCAGCGCACGACGTTCTTGTATTCGTGCACCGCCAGGAACTCGGCCGCCCCGTACTGATCGAACTTCACCAGCCCGCCATACCAGGGCCAGCCGCCATATCGGCGATCGTGTATTCGCCGCCCGCCACGTACTCGTTGGCCGCCAGCCGCTTGTCCAGCACGTCGAGCAGCCGCTTCGTCTCCATGGCGAACCGGTCGATCGCATATTCGATCTTCGTCGGCGCATAGGCGTAGAAATGGCCGAACCCGCCGCCGACATACGGCGTGCTGCCCATCTGCCAGAACAGCCACGACAGGGTTTCGGCGCGCGCACCTGGCTCGGTCGGCAGGAACGCCCCGAACTTCTCCGCCAGGTGCACCAGGATCGCGCCGGTCTCGAACACCCGGATCGGCTTCGGACCGCTGCGGTCCACCAGCGCGGGGATCTTGGAGTTGGGATTGATCGCGACGAAACCGCTGCCGAACTGATTGCCCTCGCCGATCCGGATCAGCCAGGCATCGTACTCCGCGCCGCTATGGCCGAGCGCCAGCAGCTCCTCCAGCATCACCGTGACCTTCACCCCGTTCGGCGTGCCCTGGGAATAGAGCTGCAGGGGATGGCGGCCGACCGGCAGTTCCTTCTCATGCGTGGCGCCCGCGATCGGGCGATTGATATTGGCGAACCGGCCGCCGCTCGGCTTGTTCCAGGTCCAAACCTTGGGCGGCGTGTACTCGGCAGTGCTCGACATGGTCACAGCTCCGGATATGGGGGGCCCAGCGTGACGCGACCGGTCCACCGGCGCAAGCCGGGCGATCATGGCAGTCGGCGGCGGAACCGTGGTAAGGTGGCACCATGGACACAGCGGCACGCAACACCGAGTTCCTCGACGCCGATGTGTTTCTACGCACCGACCAATCGGAGTTCGGCAACGCATGGCGGTACCAGCTCGTCCGCGGCAGGATAGTCGCGCACGCGGCTCCCAACCCGGACCACGGCGCCATCCTCAGCAACCTGGCCGGCGAGATTCGCGACCTCCTCCGCGGCCATCTCGAATGCCGGTCGGAAGTCGGCAGCGGTGCCGCACCGATGTACGAGCAGCGCGACACGGCACGCATTCCCGATGCCACGATCCGGTGCGGCAAGCTGCCGCGCGTGTTGTTCGAGGTGATCTCGCCGTCGGAACTGCAGCACAAGCGCGAATGGGACCAGAAGCGCGCGGACCTGCAAGCGGTCGAGGGCGTTCAAGAGATCATCGAGATCTTTCAGGACGAGATGCTGGTGCACGCCTACCGGCGGCAGGGCGAGGTCTGGACGTTCGAGTTGATCGCCGGAGATAACGCAGAAATTGCATTGCGCAGCGTCGGCATCTCGGTGCCGCTGGCGGCGGTGTATGAACGGGTACTGCCGGCGCAGGAGTGACATAGCCAGGCGGAAGGGCTCGGGTCCCCCCCCGGGTCCCCCAGAGGCGTCTCCCCGGGGCGTCTTGCTCACACCACCCTCCCGCCCCTACCCTCCGCATCACGCCACGTCCGGAGAGCAGTCGGCCATGACGCCAAACTTGGTAATCCGCGCCGGCACCATCGTGGACGGTTCCGGTGGCGACCCATTCGTATCCGACATCGCCATCGCCGACGGTCGCATCACCGCCATCGGCCCGGCGTTGCCGAAGGGCGCCGAGGAGATCGACGCCAGGGGCAAGCTCGTCACGCCCGGCTTCATCGATGTGCATACCCACTACGATGCGCAGGTGACCTGGAGCACGTCGCTCGCACCCTCCTCCTGGAATGGCGTCACAACTGTCTTGCTGGGGAATTGCGGCGTCGGCTTCGCGCCCTGCCATGAGCACCAGCGCGAGATGCTGGTGCAACTGATGGAAGGCGTGGAGGACATCCCCGAGGTCGTGCTCACCGAAGGGCTGCCCTGGAACTGGCACAGCTTTCCCGACTTCCTCGACGCGCTCGACGCACGCCGCTACGACATCGACATCGCCGCCCAGGTGCCGCACGCGGCGCTGCGCGTTTACGTCATGGGCCAGCGCGGCGCCGATCGCGAACCGGCGACCGAGCAGACCGCCAGCACATGGCCGCGCTGACGGAAGAAGGCATGCGCGCCGGCGCGCTCGGCTTCTCCACGTCGCGCACATTGAATCACCGGACGCTCGATGGCCGCCACATCCCCACGCTGCGCGCCGAGGCCGCGGAACTGAACGCGATCGCCCGGGCCATGCGCGCGGCCGGCACCGGCTGGCTGCAAATCGTCTCCGATTTCGAAGACCAGGACAAGGAGTTCGGGCTGTTCCGCGATCTGGCAGAACAATCCGGCCGACCCGTGACGCTGACCTTGCTGCAGTCGGACGCGCGGCCCGATGGCTGGCGCGCACTGTTGGACCGCATCGAGGAAGCGAACGCCGCGGGACTGCGCATCACCGGCCAGGTGCGGTCGCGCCCGACCAGCGTGTTGCTTGGATTCGAACTGACGCCGAACCCATTTATTGGCCGGCCCAGCTACAAGAAGATCGCTCACCTGCCGTTCGCCGAGCGCCTGCGCCATCTGCGCGATCCGGCGTTCCGGACTGCGCTGCTGGCGGAACCTTTCGAGGGCGACAGTGGTGCACAGCGTCTGCAGCGCTGGGACCGCATGTTTCCGCTCGGCGATCCGCCAAACTACGAACCCACCCCCGACCAGAGCATCGCCGCGATGGCCACCCGCGCCGGCCTCACGCCGGGTGAACTGGCCTACGATCTGCTGATGCAGCACGACGGACGAGGGATTCTGTATCTGCCGGTCACCAACTATGCCGCCGGCAACCTGGACGTGGTGCGGGAGATGATCGCGCATCCCGACACGTTGATCGGTCTGGGTGACGGCGGCGCGCATGTCGGCGCCATGTGCGACGCCACCGCGACCAGCTATACGCTGACCCACTGGACCCGCGACCGCCGCCGCGGCGCGTTGTTCCCCGTGGCGTGGGCGGTGAAGCGCCTGACCAGCGACAACGCGTCGGAGATCGGGCTGCACGACCGCGGCCAGCTGCGCGTCGGCATGAAAGCCGATCTGAACGTGATCGATTACGATCGGCTGATGCTGCGCCCGCCACGGATCGCCTACGACCTGCCCGCCGGCGGCAAGCGCCTGGTGCAGCGCACCGAAGGGATCGATGCCACCGTGGTTTCCGGCACCGTCGTCTATCGCGACGGTGAGGCAACCGGCGCCTTGCCCGGCCGCCTGGTACGGGGGCCGCAGGCACCGTAACGTGCACCGACCATTCATCCGCCGATCGGAACCGAACCGGTAACGCCGCGCTTCTGCCTGCTGGTAGCAGCGAGAGACAGCGGCATGCCCGACGATCTGAAAGCGCGATTGAACGAACGTGAGCAGGAAAGCGTGGACGAACTGGCCGCACCGCGCGCGCCGGTGATCTACGAAGTGGTGCGGCGCCAGGGCGAGGAAGAACTGAACCGCCCGGTGGGCTCCCTGTTCTGGTCCGGCATCGCTGGGGGCGTCACAATGATGGCATCGATCATCGCAGAGGGCGCGCTGTCCGAACACCTCCCTGCCAGCATTCCCTGGCGCGTCCCGGTGATCGACGTGGGCTACAGCCTGGGGTTCCTGATGGTGATCCTCGGACGGATGCAGTTGTTCACCGAGCAAACCATCGTCGCCGTGCTGCCGATCATGCGCCGCCCGAGCTGGCAGAGGCTGTGGGTCGCGATCCGGCTCTGGGTGGTCGTGTTCATCGCCAACCTGATCGGAGTTGCCACCGCCGCCGCGTTGAACGTCCAAGCTCATGTGGTCAGACAGGACTTGCTCAAGGCGATGCTGGAGGTGTCGGGGCTGCTGTTGGGCAAGACGCCGGTGGATGTGCTGCTGCAAGGCATTCCGGCGGGGTTCCTGATCGCCTCGGTCGCCTGGATTCGTGCTGGCATCAGCGGCGATCACTTCTGGATGGTGCTGAGTCTGACCTACGCGATCGTGCTTGGTGGCTTCACCCACGTGATCGCCGGTTCCGCCGAGACCTTCCTGTTGCTGTTCTCTGGTCGAATTGATGGCGCTCACGCGTTCGGCGGCCTCATTCTTCCCGCTCTCGCCGGCAACGTGATCGGCGGCACCGGATTGTTCGCGCTGTTGGCGCACGCGCAGGTGCGGCAGGAACTGTAGCCACCCGCGCTACGCCCGTTGCATCGCCAGCAGATCCAGCGGGGCCGGCTCGGGCACGCCCAGGATCGTCAGCGCGGCGTGCGCCTGGCCGCGATGATGCGTCTCGTGATTGAAGAAATGCGTGAGCGTGTCACAGCGCCGTTGCGCGTACCCCTTCCCCGCCAGCGTGCGATATTCGAAGGTCGCCGGGAAATCATCCTCCGCCAGGCTGCCGACGAAGCGGATGATCCGTGCGTCCTCCGCCTCGCGCGCCTCGCGGAGCGCATCGAAATCCTGGAACAGGACTTCGTTCAACCGAGCCGGCTCCGGACCTTCGCCGGTCAGACGGCGCATCCAGACGCGGTCCGCCACCAGCAGATGGTTCAGCGTACCGTGCAGGCTTTTGAAGAACAGCCCGAGGTCGCGCTTGCGGGCATCGTCGGGCAGGCGCGCCGCCTCGTCGTACAGCCGACCGTTGGCCCAGCGATTGTAGACGGCGAGTTGCTCGTAATGCGGCTTCCACATGATGCACCTCCACTTGGCCTGTGCGCGACAGCGATACGAACTTCTAATGCGGAACGCACCGCCGCCGAGGCACGCTAATAGTCAGATCCGTCCTTATGGGTGAAACGCCATTTGCCTTCATCGCCCATCACCGCCTGGATGTCGTCAGCCGGGTAGCGCCCCTCGTCCCCAGGCGTCCGGTCGCCAATTTCCAGGAACAGACAGTCGCGATCCGTGCGGTTCTCCAGGTGATGCGCCGTGCCGTTCGCCGGGAATCCGGCCACCATCCCGGGCCGAAGCTGCGTTGCGCCGGCGTCGGTCAACAGCGTCGGCTCGCCTTCCAGAACGTAAATCAACTCGTCCTGGCGCGAATGCACGTGATGCAGGGCGGACACCGCGCCAGGCCGCAGACAGGTGAGATTGACTCCGAAATTCCCAAGTCCGAACAAATCTCCCAGCGGGCGCTTGATCCGCCCGGCCATGCGCGAGGCGAACGGTTCCGGATAATTGGTTGCTCTCGTCCGCGGCGCAGCGTCGGCAGCGAACAGCACAATGGGCGTTTCGGTCATGGCGCAGCCTCCGTGTTCGGCGTGCAAAGCGGCGTCGTCGTGCGGCCGCCATTCTGGCGCGGCGCGCGCCCCGGCGGTAGTGAGTTCGCACAGCGCCATCGTGAGGTTTTCTCATGTCCACCCCGTCGCTCCGGGCGTTGCGCGCCTTTGCCGAGGTGGCCCGCGCCGGCAGCCTGGCCGAAGCGGCGCGCAGCCTGCACGTATCGCCCTCGGCCGTTTCCCACCTGCTGCGCGACCTGGAAGCCGCGCTCGGCTTTGCCCTGTTCTCCGGTCGCGGTCCGGGCACGACGCTGTCCGAACCGGGCGCCCGGCTGGCACGCCGCCTGGGCGGCGCGTTCGATGCGATCGACCTGGCCGTGGCCGAAGCGCATCACCGCAGCGGCGACGTGCGCGTCTCCGCTCTGACCAGCTTCTCCACGCTCTGGCTGGTGCCGCGGCTCGCCCGCTTCCAGGCGCAGCATCACGACGTGCGGCTGCTGCTGGCCACCGGCATGCGCCCGGTGGATCTCGCCGCCGAGCCGTTCGAGTGCGCCATCCGCTGGGGCCGCGGCGCCTGGCCCGGCCTCGCCGCCACGATGCTGTTCCGCGAGCGTCCGGTGCTGGTGGCGAATCCGCGGCTGCTGGCGGAACATGGGGGCGCGGCGGCACTGCCTCGCCTGGCCGCACGCACCCGGGAAGACGACTGGCGGCTGGTTGGCAAGGCGCTGGGCCTGTCCGACATCGCTCCGGTGCTGACGTTCGAGACGCGCGCTTTGGCGGTGCAGGCGGCGATTGCCGGCATCGGCGCGACCGTGGTGGACCGGCATCTGGTCGCCGATCTGCTGGCCGCCGGGATGCTGGCAGAGGTCGCGCCGTCGCCGCCGCTGGACCGGCCGGAGGCGCACTGGTTCGTCGCGCTGCCGGAGGCGCTGCGTGACCGCCACGTGCGGGCGTTCCGCGACTGGCTGGTGACGGAGGTGGGGTAGCCCACAGCCTGAGCGTGACATGGCGGCATGGGGCCGGCCGGTGTCTCACGGGCGTCTCGTTAGGAAGCGCGCGAGATTCCGCCGGGCGGAATGAGACGCACCCCCGCCGTGTCTCGCAATCGTCTCGTTTCGTTTCCTGCGAGACGGGATCGTGCATACCGGGTGCTGCTCCTTCACGCCGCTTGTTCTGGTGCATGGGGTTCTGGTGCGAGAAATCTGTACGCCGGGCAGCCCGGGGGGGTGCGGAACCGGGAACGGATTGCTCGGGGTGAGCTGTGACGGAATTGGGGTCTCACGGGCGTCTCATTAGGAATTCCGCGAGATTTTCCCCAGCGGATTGAGACTGAGCAGCGGTCTGTCTCGCGATCGTCTCGTTTCGTTTTCTGCGAGACGGTTCGTGCGGGACGCTCGGGGGCGTAGCGAACCTGTGGCGCGGTTGGCGGCAAAGGAAGAGTTGGAATGCGGACAAGAAGCAGACGAACCCTCGGGTCGCAGCCCGCGGGCAGGCGCGGATGCTCGGGTCGTCGCCCGAAGGCGGACGCAGATGGACCGGCTGCCGGCCGGCACGATCGCGGCCAACGCCATAGACCTGGCAGGAGCGATCGCGCTGCCGCGACACACTCAGACGATCCGCGCCTGCCCTCGGGCTAACGACCCCAGGGAGCATCCGCGTCATCCGGTGTTTTCACTTGCGCCGCCACACGCCGCACCGGGCGGATGGGAGGGAGAAGGCGCTGCTGCTGTTGCTCAGGTTCTTGCCGTTGTAGCGCCGCGCCGCGCCATGCGATCCCGCTCGGGGCTGCGACGGCGCGAATCAGGACGGCGGGGCTGGCCATGCTCCGGCCCCGATCATTCAGGCATGACAGAATTGGTAGCCCCAGACAGACGGCGGACCCCTCGGGGGACCGGTCGCCGCACGGGCATGGATCTGCCGCCGAGGCGCAGGCAACACCGCATGCTCGGGTTCGGCAGGCACAACGGTCAGAGACGGCGGCGGAGCGTCCGCGACAGTCTGTCGTGACAGCAGCAGCGCGATTGCGTCGGCGGCCGGGGTCGGTGTGTCTTCGCCGCTCATGCCGGTCCCGAGATGGGGGTTCTCCCACCATTGCAGGCCGCATGGCGGCAGGCCGGCGCGGAACCCCTTCAGGCTGCCGCCAAACGCCACGATGGCGCGGGAGATCTCCGGCCAGTCGGGATGCCCCGGGCCGATGCCGCGGCGGCGGCACGTCCAGGCGATCTGGTTGCCGTAGTTGCCGCGGATCGACGCGGCGAGGGCCTGCACCGAGCCAAGCGGCAGGTCCGGCCGGTCGTGCCACCAGGACGGCAGCAGCAGGCCCATGCCGTATCCGGGCAAGTGCTTGCGCAGGAGAAAGACGAGCAGGGCAAGGATGTGAACGAGCCACTCCGGTTGGCGCCCGGGCGCGTCTGGACCCGCCCGATCCGCATCGGGGGAACAGGCTTTGGCCGGGACGGTGTGGTTCTGGTGGTTCATTCCTCTGGCGCCGTGGGAAGGTGGGACGTAATCGGCACGGTGTTTACCGCAGAAGGGGCGGTCATGTCAACAAAAATAACTGATGATAGTTAGTGGCGGCCCTGGGATTTTCGCCACCGTAGCTTCATCGCTCTCCTGCCTTATCCCGATGGTGAGGCAAACACCCCAACGCGCCGACCCTGCTGCACCAGTTGGCTAACTACATCGAAAGCTGCGACGCGACCTGGCGACCTATTCGCTGGCGACGCGTGATGCCGAGGGCGAGTTGTTCCTGGTGCACCGGCTGGTGCAGGACGTGACGCGGCGTGGACTGGGGCAGGCAGGGGCGGCGCAGGCGCGGCTGGTCGAGGCACTGCGGTGGGTGGCCACGGCGTTCGACACCGGCGATGCGGGCGACGTGTGGAACTGGTCGCGGCTCGATCCGCTGGCGCCGCATGCCGAGACGGTGGCGGCGCACGCGGATGCGGCCGGCATTGCCGAGCCGACCGCGCGACTGATCAACAATCTCGGTGTGCTGTTTCTGGCCAAGGCGCTGTACGCCCGCTCCGAACCGCCGCTGCGCCACGCGCTCGCCATCGATGAGGCAAGCCTCGGGAAGCACCATCCGAATGTTGCGCGCGATCTCAACAACCTCGCCGGGTTGCTGCAGACCACCAACCGGCTCGGCGAGGCGGAGCCGCTGATACGCCGCGCGCTCGCCATCGACGCGGCAAGCCTCGGCAACGACCATCCCAACGTCGCGATTCGCCTCAGCAACCTCGCCCAGTTGCTGCAAGACACCAACCGGCTCGGCGAGGCGGAGCCGCTGATGCGCGACGCACTGGCCATTACCCAGGCAAGCCTCGGCAACGACCATCCGAACGTCGCGATTTGCCTCAACAACCTCGCCCAGTTGCTGCAACGGAGATTTGCTTAGGGCCCGAGGGGAAATAAACGAGTTAAAGCAAGGCAGGTTCCGAGTTGCCACCTTGCATTTCGGCGAATCGGTGGAGCGGTTATTTCCCGGCAGAGCCTTACGAGCCGGTCACCATCTCACGCCAGTTCCTCGAGCAGCGTCTTTGCGTCTTTCAAATCGGCCGTCGTGAATCCCTCGGTGAACCGGTTATAAACTGGTGCCAAAAGCGCGTACGCCTCTTTGCGCCGAGCCTGGTCGCGCCACAGCCGGGCAAGGCTCGTGGCGGCGCGCAGTTCCCACGACAGAGCGCCTTGCTGACGCGCCCGGTCGAGCGCTTGCCGGAAATGGGCCTCGGCCGCCGCTGCGGCTCCGGGCGCGCCCCGCCACAGAAGGGTCTCGCCCTTGATGCGCATCAGCTCAGGGATGAGCCACCGTTCTTCGGTGAACTCGGATCGGACGATCGCCTCCTCGATCGCGGGGAGCCCGTCGGCGATCTGCCCGGCATGGCGGGAAGCCGCTGAAATAAGGAATGCAATCAACCGCGCGACGGATCCGGCCGTGGCTGGATCGGCGAAGATGGCGCACAGCAGCCGTAATCCGGCGTTGACATCACCGCGTTGGATGACAAGCATTCCCTGATAACAGCGGCCAAAGGCGCGCCAGCGCCCGAGCACATGCCTTGCCGAATGGTCGAGCAGCATTGCCACATAATGTTCCGCCGCGGCCAGATCGCCTGACCACAGCGCGATCGGGCATGCCGCCACGGCGAGAGCGTTACCCAGCGACGTTGCGTGATTGGTCGCCCGGACGTCCTCCAGGCTGCGTTCGGCGGTCCGCATCGCCTGATCCGGCAATCCCTGCAACCACAGGACCCGGGCAAGGTAGGCCCGCGCGTCCGCCCTCGGGTCGACCTGAAAGCGAACGAATTGCCATCTCTGGACCAGAGCGGCGTCCTGGACGAGCACGCGCTCAAGGTGGCGTCGCGCGCTTGGCAAATCGCCCAGATAATACTGCGACCCACCGAGCATTCGCTCGGCGACCAGGCGATCATTCAGATCGGACCGCTTCGCCGCCAACGCATGGAACCGTTGAGCCAGGCTGAGAGCGACGCTTTGCCGGCCGGTACTGATGTGAAAAGACCACAAACCCCAGATCGAGCGTAACTGGTACTCGATGTCGTCCAGGATCTCCGCGATCTGGAGCGCTTTTGTCCCGATCGCTTCAATTTCGGAAACCGGGCCTCTGCCATACATCAGCGATTGAGCAAGCGCCGCATCCAGCCGCATCTCCCGGTGGGCGTCGCGGCCCGTCCCGGCATCGATCGCAGCGAGAGCTCGCTCAACCCGCGCGCGGCACTCCTCCATCAGTGACAAATGCATCCACAAGGGCACCGCGGCGGCGGTCAATGCCACACCGATCGAGGCGTCACCGGAAGGCGAAAACGCCCAGTCGAGCGCCGCGCGTACATTGTCGATCCTCGGGACATAGTCCGCCAGCCATTCGGCGGTTGGCCGCGTCTCCGCCTGCGCCTCGGCGCCCGCAAAAAGATCCAGATATCGCCTGGCATGGCGTCGCGCCACCGTGTCGAACTCGCCAGCCTCAGCGAGCTTCTCGAGCGCATAGGCTCGCGTCGTTTCGAGCAGCCGGTAACGTCGCGTCGCGCCGCTGGCGTCGGTGCCGACAAGCGATTTCGCGACCAGGTTCACCGCGCAATCGACGAGATCCACCGTCGTGAATTTGTCACCCGCCACGACCGCCTCCGCGGCCTGTAGTGTGAAGCCGCCGGCGAAGATCGCCAGCCGACGCAGCACCACGCGCTCGGGCTCGGTCAGCAGCTCGTAGCTCCAGTCAAGCGTCCCTCGCAGCGTCTGATGGCGGGGCAGCGTGGTCCGGCGGCCCAGTGCCAGGAGCCGGAAACGGTCGTCGAGCCCGGCCGCGAGTCCCTCTATCCCAAGCGACGCGGCACGGGCCGCCGCAAGCTCGATCGCCAGCGGGATCCCGTCGAGGCGACGACAAATTCCGGTGATCGCGGACGTCGTGCGTGCGTCGGACGGAACGTTTGCCTCGGTGGCGCGGGCCCGCTCGTAGAACAGCCGGATGGCGCCATAGCGAAGCGGGTTCTCACTGGCCGGGCTACCTTCCGGGGGAACAGCGAGCGGCGGTACCAGGTAAACCCACTCGCCCCCAATCCGGAGTGGTTCGCGGCTTGTGGCGATCACCCGCACTGCCGGATTTACGCGCAACAACGCCTCGGCCATTCGTGCCGCCGCATCGACCACATGCTCGCAATTGTCGAGCACAAGCATGAGTTGCTTCGAACGGAGCGCATTCGCGACGGATTGCGGCGATACCTTACCCGAAGCGAGTTCGAGCCCGAGCGCGGTGGCGACGGTGACCGGGACGAGGTCGGGATCGGACAACGGCGCCAGCTCGGCGGCCCAGACCCCATCGGCGAATCTGGATAATTGGTGACGTGCCAACTCAAAGCCGAGCCGCGTCTTGCCGATGCCTCCGGCGCCGGTCAGGGTGACGAGGCGGTGGGAGGCGTTGAGGTCCAGGATATCGGCCAGCTCGGCGTCGCGGCCGATCAGTTCGGAAACCGGCGCCGGCAGGTTCGTGGGCGGGCGGGATGGTGGGGGCGCCGCGTCAGGCACCCCCACGGCTTTCTGCACATCAGACGCCGAGACCGTGCGGATCTCTCCAGTAAATCGATAGCCCCGTCCGAAGACCGTGCGGATCAGGCCCCGGTCGGCCGCGAACGCCTTGCGCAGCGCCAGGACCTGAATAGCCAGATTATTCTCCTCAACGATCCGGCCCGGCCAAACGCGCTCGATCAACTCATCCTTGCTGACAACATGTCCGCGCGCCTCGATCAGTGCCATCAGCAAGTTGAACGCGCGCGCGCCGAGTTCCACCGGCAGATTGTCGGCAAGCAGCTCGCGTCGATGCGGCAGGGCTCGGAAACGGCCGAACTCGATTGCCGCCGGGGCAACGGTTGCGGGACCCATGGCAATTCATCGTGAATCCGATCTCATCGGATTGCAAGGCGACCCGGCGCTCCCACGAAATGACGGCATACGCGATGCCTGGCGTGAACTGCCACCGGCCGCGGCGACATCCCGCAACCCGAGAGATCAATGTCGGCTCGATCCGCGCCTTCGAGGCAGGGAGCAGAGGCATTAGACAAAAGTATAGGATCTCCTTCCCGCAGTATTGCCGCGTCTCCCTTTGATTTCGCGATGCTACGCACCACCTGTCGCTCCACATCGGACCGCAAGCGGACAGTGCGCGCGACGTTCGAGAGGGGAACGAGGATGGTGATCGGAATTGCAGCAATCCAAATTCCTGACAGCAAGCTCGCGCAGGAGATAACCGAGATCATGCAAGATACGGACTCACCGCCGCTGATTCACCATTCCAGCCGCGTCTACTACTGGCGTGCGCCGCGGCCCGACGCTCGGTGCCGCGCGGCCGTATGCCGGCGCGATGTTTCACGACATGGGACTGACGCATCCGCATAGCAGTCCCGATCGCGAATTTCGTGGTGGGGCAACGCGAATGCTGCTCCGCCGATCGCTACGGAGAAGTTCAATGCACAAGAACCTACTCGGCCGCTACGGCAATGAACGCAGCCATTGGGTGGGCGACGGTTTCCCGGTCCGCTCGCTATTTTCCTACGATACCCTGGGCGCGCAAATCAGTCCGTTTCTGCTGCTCGACTATGCGGGCCCGCATCAGTTCGCGCCGACGACCGCGCGACGCGGGGTTGGCCAGCACCCGCATCGCGGCTTCGAGACGGTAACCATCGTCTATGACGGCCAGGTCGAGCATCGCGATTCCGCCGGCAATGGCGGCGTGATCGGCCCGGGCGACGTCCAGTGGATGACCGCTGCAAGCGGGATCATCCATGAGGAATATCATTCGCCAGCCTTTGCCAAGACGGGCGGGCCCTTCCGGATGGTGCAGCTCTGGGTCAACTTGCCCTCCAGGGACAAGATGGCGGCCGCCAGCTATCAGAGCATCCTCTCCGCCGATGTGCCGGTGGTGGACCTGCCGGGCGGCGCCGGCAAGGCGCGGATCATCGCCGGCGACTATCTCGGCACCACGGGCCCTGCGCGCACCTTCACCCCGATCAATGTATGGGACGTGCGGCTGAACCGGCACGCCGATGTCACGCTGGACCTGCCCGAGGGCCATACCGCCATGCTTGTCGTGCTGGACGGGCATATCACGGTGGAGGGCGAGCCGCTGCGCGATGCAGAAATGCTGCTGCTCGATCCCGCGGGCAGCCAGCTAACGCTCCAGAGCTTCGGCGAGGCGACACTGCTCGTCCTCACCGGCGAGCCGATCGACGAACCGATTGTCGGCCGAGGCCCGTTCGTGATGAACAGCAAAGCCGAGATCCGCCAGGCGATCGACGACTACAACAAGGGCCGCTTCGCGACGATGGACCAAACCGCCGGCGCGGCCTGACCCCAGCCCCGATCCGGCCAGGGATCGGGGTCCCTCCCATCGCCATCGGGACGGCGTGCTCTTGCTCCGTCTCCAACCGCCGGACGCTGGTCCGCGCGGAACCCCAGCGAGCGTACGAAAGGGATCCATCATGACCACCGACGACACCTTGCTGACGAGTGACAATCACGCGCTCCTGCTGATCGACCATCAATATCTGCAGTTGCTTGCCGTGCGCTCGCACGCCAACGACACGATCGTCAATAACACGGTGATGCTCGCGAAGGGCGCCAAGATCTTCGGCGTGCCGACATTGTTCACCACGGCCTTTGCAGAACGCCAGGACCTGATCAAGGAAATCCAGGCGGTGCATCCGGACCAGGTCCCGATCGACCGCACCGGTCTCAATGCCTGGGATGACAAGCGGGTTCGCGCCTGGGCGCAGGCCACCGGCAAGAAGAAGCTGGTAATGGCGGGCCTTTGGACCGAGGTCTGCCTGACCATGCCGGTGCTCTCTGCGATCGCGGCGGGACACGAGATCTATATCGTCACCGACGCTTCGGGCGGCGGCAGCGTCGAGTCGCACGAGCGCGCCGTGCAGCGCATGATGCAAGTCGGCGCGCGTCCGCTCACCGTTGCCTCCTATGTCAGCGAGCTTCAGCGCGACTGGGGCCGGACGAAGACGGCCGACGACGTCGCCAACCTGTTCGCCGAGTTGGGCGGCGGATTCGGACAGGGGCTCCGTTGGGAGTGGCAGTTGCTGGCCCTCAAGGAAGGCTCCCGCTGAGCTCTGTGGCCCGAAGGGGATACGGACCTCTTCGGGCGGCCTGATTGCTGCTCGCAGCGTCGCTTTGTCTGCTTTCGAATGTTCTGGAGGTCATGGCGTCAGCTGCACGCCAAGCCGCCATTCGTTTTCAACCAGAGGGTGATGCGAGTCCTTCAAGGGGCGGGCAGGGTCGGACGGGAGGATACCTGCATTAAACCAAAGCATAGGATTCCCCTTCCGTATTCGATGCTCATGTGTTCATGCGAAATTGGAATGGCGAGCGCGGCTTGTTCAGCCCCGCGAACCGCATGCGAACAGTCAACAGACACCAATCTTCCCCGTCTTACCACCCTGCAAGCGAGGTGTTTCATGAGCAAAAATCGCGGCGTCGTCTATACCAAGCCTGGAGAAGTTCAGGTTCAGGATATCGCGGACCCCAAGTTTGAGAACCCGCGGGGCCGCAAGATCCAGCATGGCGTGATCCTGAAGGTGATCTCTACCAATATCTGCGGATCCGACCAGCACATGGTCCGCGGTCGCACGACTGCCCCGGCCGGCATGGTGCTCGGGCACGAAATCACGGGCGAGGTGATTGAGAAGGGCTCCGATGTCGAGATGGTCGATTTGGGAGATCTTGTGTCCGTACCGTTCAACGTTGCCTGTGGACGGTGCCGCGCCTGCCGGGAAACAAATACTGGCGTGTGCCTGACGGTCAACCCTGGTCGCGCCGGGGGCGCCTATGGCTATGTCGACATGGGTGACTGGATTGGCGGCCAGGCCCGCTACGTCATGGTCCCCTATGCCGACTTCAACCTGCTCAGATTCCCCGACAAGGACCAGGCGCTGTCCAAGATCATGGACCTGACCATGCTGACGGACATACTGCCAACCGGATTCCACGGCGCCTTGACTGCGGGGGTCAAACCGGGCTCGACCGTCTATGTCGCCGGTGCCGGTCCGGTCGGCCTCGCGGCGGCCGCCTCCGCCCAGCTTCTGGGTGCGGGTGTGATCATGATTGGCGATATGAACGAGGCGCGGCTGAGCCACGCCAGGAATGTCGGCTTTGTTCCGATCGATCTTAGCAAGCACGATCGTCTCGGGGAGCAGGTGGCGGCGATCGTCGGCGAACCCACGGTCGATGCGGTTATCGATGCGGTGGGTTTCGAAGCCAAGGGCCATGGCGGCGGCGGCCAGCCGGCCGTCGTACTGAACCAGGCGATGGAGATCATCCGCCCGGCGGGTGCCATCGGCATACCGGGATTGTATGTCACCGAAGATCCGGGGGCGCAGGACGAAGCTGCCAGGAGCGGCAATCTCAGTCTTCGCCTGGGCCTTGGCTGGTCGAAGTCGAATTCCTTTCACACCGGCCAGACGCCCGTGCTGCGCTACAACCGCCAACTCATGATGGCGCTTCTGAACGACCGCCTGCCGATCGCGAAGATCGTCAATGCCCAAGCTATCAGCCTTGAGGATGCACCGAAGGGTTATGCCGAATTCGACAAGGGCATCGCCGCCAAATTCGTGCTCGACCCGCACGGATCATTGGCGAAGGTTGCCTGACTATCCTCTATCGGGAGTTCGACGGTCATGATGCCAATGGACAAAGCGCAGCTGGTCGTAAAGGCAGCGGTCGCAAAGGCGCAGGAGATCGGCCAGCCGATGAATATAGCGGTCGTCGATGCCGGCGCCAATCTGACGGCTTTCGCGCGCATGGACGGGGCATGGCTTGGCAGCGTCGACATCGCCATCAACAAGGCCTTTACGGAAGGCTTTCGATACCTCGACGTTGGAGCTTGGCAGCAACAGCCAACCGGGGAACCAGTTCTTCGGTATCCACGTATCGAACCATGCCCGGGTGATGATCTTCGCGGGTGGCATTCCGATCAGGGAGAATGGCCAGATTGTAGGCGCCGTCGGCGTTAGCGGCGGCAGCGGCGCGCAGGACCGGACGGTCGCCGACGCAGCGGTTGCTGCTTTCCTATAGCGTCACGGTGCGGCGGAAGCTTTTCCCTGGGGGGCTTCCGCAGACCGGGTATCCGGTCCCCGAAGGCACAGCGAACGTCGGGTCAATCAACGCATGAACAGATCTCAGAAGATTCAATGGTCGCGGAGTGGCGCCTGCCACCGCCGGGTGGTCGGAACGGTCTCGGAATGGCGGCCAGGATACCGAATCCTGTTCGCGTCCATGTTGATCTCAACGGCCCTGGCAGGCTGTACCGTCGGCCCGAACTTTGTCGCTCCTTCACAGCCCCGCGCCACCAATTATATCATGGGCCAAGCCGCGACCGTCCGCACCCACGCGTCGGACGATACCCCACAGCAGATATACCTCGGCGGCGTGCTCGATGCGGATTGGTGGACACGCCTAGGGTCGCCGGAGCTGGACTGGACGGTCACTTTGGCGTTGAGCAACAATCAAACACTCGAAGTCGCGCGCGCGAATATTTTGCAAGCGTCCGAAGAGATCAAGGTCGCGCGCGCGGGGCTCCTTCCCCAAATCGACGCGACAGGTGGGCTCGCCCGGCAAAAGTACGGCGCCTCCTTCCTGGGTCCGGAGGCAGCGACCTTCCCGGACTATTCAGCCTATGCCGCCGGCGTCGGTGTCAGCTACGACCTGGACGTATTCGGCCGGACCCGCCGCAGCATCGAATTGGCCGCCGCGGACAGCGATGTCCAGCAGGAGGCTCTACGCGCCGCTCAATTGGGCGTCGCAAGCGACACCGTCCTCGATGCCCTGCTGATAGCGTCAACCCGTGGCCAGGTCGATGTCGCTGATAGCGTTATTGTATCTGACCAGCGGACGATCGGCCTGGTGCAATCCCGGCTGGCGGCCGGTGCGGCCTCGGATCAGGAACTCACCAGCGCCCAGAGCCAATTGGACCGGGACCGGACGTTGTTGCCCACGCTGCGTCAACAACTCAACACGGCCCAGGATGCGCTGGCGACACTGGTGGGCAGTTCGCCCGCCGAGTGGTCAGCGCCGGACTTCAGCCTGGCTGGCATGAGCCTTCCCCAGAACGTTCCATTGATCGTGCCGTCGGAACTGGTCCGTTCGCGCCCTGACATCCGAGCGGCTGAAGCGCAGCTCCATGCCGCGAGCGCCGCGGTGGGTGTAGCGACCGCCGATCTCTATCCTCGGATCAGCTTAAGCGCCAGCGTCGCCGAACAGGGCCTGATTGCCGGGCCGGCAGGTGCCGCCTGGAGCCTCGTCGGCGGGATTACCGCGCCGATCTTTCATGGAGGGGCCCTGTCCGCGCACCTCCGCGCTGCGCAGGACACCTATCAGGCTGCGTTCGCGCAATATCAGCAGACGGTGCTAACAGCGTTCCGACAAATCGCGGACACTTTGCACGCCCTTCAGAACGACGCCGATGCTATGACGACGCAGCACCAGGCCCTCAATTCAGCGACCAAGGCATTAAGGCTGAACCGCGATGCCTATGTCGCCGGCAACGCCACCATCCTACAAGTGTTGGACGCGCAGCGCTTGCAGCAACTGGCAGAACTCAGCCTGGTTCAGGCGCGTACTGAGCGTTTCCTCCAAACCGTCAATCTATTCGTCGCGGCAGGCGGAGGACTAAAGGCCAGCGGTGAAGCTGAATGAGCTGCTGTGCCGGAGCGTGAAGCCTGTCGGACCGTGTTGTTTTCCAGCGCTGCGACCAGAATGTCGCCGAGTGCAGTAGACGCATCCGTCGTCGCCAGCAAGTGGGAAACAGACGGCGTCTTCGGGCTGCTCGGCGGACTTTGGCGAGATCTGGTCAACCTCCAGCGGCCATCGTTTCTGCTCGCCGGGGAATGTCCTCAACCGTGCCGTACAGTGGCAGGCCGAGTTCGCGCCAGACCGCGACCATGACGGATGCGAGCTCTGCAACAAGCTGATGATGGTGCGCCGGCGTCGGGGTAATGCGGAGACGTTCGGTGCCCCGCGGCACGGTCGGGTGATTGATCGGCTGATTATAGATGCCATAGCGGTCAAGCAGCAGATCGCTCGCCTGCTCGCAGAGATCGGGGTCACCGATCATGACCGGTACGATATGAGGCTCCGTTGCCATCACGGGCAAATCAGCATCGGTCAGCGCCGCCTTGGTCTTGGCGACGGCTGCCTGCTGCTCAATGCGCTCGGCCTGGGATAGCTTGAGATGGGCGATGGAGGCCCTCGCGGCAGCGGCCACCGCTGGCGGCAGCGCGGTGGTGAAGATGAAGCCTGGTGCATGAGACCGCACGGCATCGATCACCGCGCGCTCGCCGGCAATACAACCGCCGGGCGTCCCGAACGCCTTGGCGAGCGTACCCTCGATCACGTCGAGGCGGTGCATAAGGCCATCCCGCTCTGCGATGCCTGCTCCGCGCGAACCGTACATGCCGACAGCATGCACCTCGTCGATGTAGGTCATGGCATTATAGCGCTCGGACAGGTCGCAGATCCTTCCGATGGGCGCCACGTCGCCATCCATCGAATAGATGCTCTCGAATACGATCAGCTTTGGGCGATGCTTTGGCACCCGGATCAGCAGATCCTCCAGATGCGAGACGTCGTTGTGCCGCCAGATCGCCTTGGCCATTCCCGCCGCACGCACGCCCTCGATCATCGAGTTGTGGCTGAACGCGTCGGACACGATCAGGCAGTCGGGCAACAACCTGGCAATGGTCGCGATGCCGGCGAGATTGGAGACATAGCCAGATGTGAAGACCAGTGCCGCCTCCTTGCCGTGCAAATCGGCGAGCTCGGCTTTCAGGGCCACGACAGCACGATTGGAGCCGGAAATATTGCCCGTGCCGCCGGCGCCGGCGCTCATGCGACGCGCGGCATCGCACATGGCGTCGATTACCTTGGAGTGCTGGCCCATGCCAAGATAATCATTCGAGCACCAGATAACCACGTCGCGCATTCCATCCGGTCCCCGCCAGCGTGCATGTGGAAATCGTCCAGCCTGGCGCTCGAGATCAGCGAATACCCGGTAGCGGCGCTCGTTTCTTGAGAGCCGCCAAAGCGGACTCGAAGTGATGCAGAAAGCCGGGCTGTCAAACGGCGTTTAATATTGACCCCCGATCGGCGTCCAAAATTGACCCACCCCCCCGTCGTGATGGCTTGTGCCGGTAGTCCATAGGGGGGAACCGCACGGCGCGGAGTGCCCGTCAAGAGGCTGACGCAGCGGCGCGCGGGGGGTTCCCTGTGGACCCACCGGTGCAAGCCGCCTGGCGGCAGAGCGGAGACGGATCAGTCTCGGCCGAAGCCACGTGGCGGGACGATTGCCTGGAGTTCGGTGAGGTCCAGCTCGCAGATCGCGCGCAATGCTTCGGCGGTTGCACTGTCCTGCAGGCTGTCCGGCAACCTGTCGAGCCATGCGGCATACTCGACCTGTGCTTGCACGAAGCCGGCGACGTTGTCGTTCCAGCGTCGAGCCCGGCCGCGATGATCGAGCGCGTGGCGCGTGTGAATGACCGGAGTTGCTGCCGCGCGCGCGGCGCGATCGAGTTCCTGACCAAGCCGTTCCGAGACCAGGATTTGCTGGACGCGATCCAGGTTGGGCTGGCCGAGGACCGCGCCTGGCTGGAGCGAGAGAAGTCTCTGGCCGACCTGCGCGCCCGGTTCGAGACCCTGACAACGCGCGAACGTGAGGTTATGGGCCTGGTCGTCACCGGCAAACTCAACAAGCAGATCGCCGGCGACATCGGCGTCAGCGAGATGACCGTAAAGGTGCACCGCGGCCAGGTGATGCGGAAGATGCGCGCCGGTTCGTTGCCCGAGCTGGCCCGCATGGCCGACAGGCTGACGCTCGCAACGGACGGCCACCGGCGCACCTGACCCGGCCGCCGGCAATCCAACATGACCGTGGGGAAGAACCGGCAACCACTACGGGCAGTCACATCTGATACCAAGATTTAGCCGCGGCCCGTCGCGTGACGCGCGGTCGTGGCATACGCCGATCGGGTTTCCGCGGGTGTGCGCGGGTCAGGGCGCCAGGCTGGCAGCGATCGGCAGGGTAAATTGGAAGACGGCACCGTGGGGGGCCCGCGGTGATGCCCAGAGGCGGCCGCCATGAGCGTCGATGATCGACCGGCAGATCGACAGCCCCATGCCCGTGCCGTTTGGCTTCGTCGTGAAGAACGCATCGAACACGCGATCTGCGATTTCGGGCGCAAGCCCCGGCCCCGAATCCTCCACCGCGACGCGCAGAGTGCCGGGCCCGCCGAGCTCGCTTATCAGCCGCAGCACGCGTGGCCGCTGCATGGCCGTGCCCATGGCTTCGACGCCATTCATCATAAGATTCAGGATAACCTGCTGCAACTGGACCGGGTCACCCAGGACGGGTGCGAGATTTTCCGAACAATCGATCTCGATCGAGACATCGTGTCGGCACAGTTCGTTGCGCATCAGCGCGAGGACTTTGCGAATCGCGCCGTTGATGTCGAACAGCGTCATTTCCGGCGCGGTTTTTCTGGCCAGCGCGCGGATGCTGCGTATGATCTCGCTTGTACGCAGCCCGTCCCTGACGATGCGTTGCGCGGCCGCGCGCGCCTCATCGGGATTTTGTCGTTCATTCGAAAGCCAGCGCAGGCACGCGTTGCCGTTCATGACAATGGCGCTGAGGGGCTGATTGATCTCGTGGGCGATCGACGTCGCCAGCTCGCCCAGTGTCGTCAGCCGCGCCATGTGCGCCAGATCCGCCTGCGCATTGCGTAGCGCGCCATGAAGAGCGGCATTCTCCAGCGAGATGGCCGCCTGCAAGACCACCAATTCCAGTGCCGCGACGCGATCCGGCGTGAAGGCACGCGGCTTGCGATTGGTCTCGAGATAGAGCGCACCGACCAGCCTGGCGTGCTTGACGAAGGGAAGGCACAGCACCGACCTGGGTTGCCGCTGCTGGATGTATGCATCCGTCGAGAACAAGCTCGGCGTCGCGACATCGTCGAGGATCACGGTCTCCCGTGTCCTGATGGCATGATGGAGCAGTTGTTCAGGCAGCTCGGTGGGCGTCACGGGCACCTGTCGCAGCACCACCGCGACCCTGCCGTCGCTCGTCGTCGCCTCTGCCTCGATTCGCGGCGCGTCCCCGGGCAAAAGGATCAGCAGACCTCGCTCGGCCCCGGTCTGCTCGACCGCAAACCGCATGAGCGTCTCGATAAGCTTGTCAGGGTCGATCTCGCTCGACACCGCCTGCGACGCCTGGACGATCGCGCCAATCTCTGATTTCTCGACGGGCGCGCCAATCGTCACGGCCGGCCGCGCCGCCCAGCTGGGTGGAAGGGAGCGCCATTCCTCCCTCTCGATAACGTCGCTGACCGGTATCGATGGCATCCAGCACTCGGGAACCATGGTCCCCGCTGTGCAGTGACTCACAATATTGTGATAGTCCATGTAAGCCCCTCCGTCACACCCTGCATGCCAGGGCGGCTCGGCCAATTCCTTGCGCCAATCCTTAAAAATTCCTGTTTGGCGGTTGCAGCGCCAAGCGCGGGACACGGGCCACGCGGCGCCCGCGGTGCGGAGCGCGATCCGCGCGATTGGTCCATTGCGGGACGGCCGGAGTATCCTGAACGCCTGAAATACGGGTCATCAGAGTGCCGGCACGGGGTCCACCAACGGTCTATGTCTGGGGCGACTGGGAAGCAGATCTCGCCCGGCAGGAGCTGCGCGTGCGGGGGGCCGCGTTGCCGTTGGGAAGGCGGGGATTCGAGATCGTCGTTGTCCTGATCCAGGCCGCGGGTCAATTGGTCACCAAGGATGACCTGATGGATCGTGTCTGGCCGGGTGCGATAATCGGTGAGAACACGCTGCAGGTGCATATTTCCGCGGTCCGCAAGGCGCTTGGCCCCGATCGGGCCATGCTGAAGACGAACTTCGGCCGCGGTTATCGCCTGCTTGGCGATTGGAAGCCGCGCGATGCCGGCGTGCCAGGCGAGGCGGACGAGGGGGACGCCGAGACGCGGCCTGCCGCCCAACCGGTGCGGTCCAATTTCCCGGCCGCGTCAGGCGCACTGGTTGGACGCACCGTCTCCCTGCTGCATCTGCAGACTTTGTTGTCCGCCTATCGCGCCGTCACGTTGGTTGGTCCCGGCGGCATCGGCAAGACCGCGTTGGCGCTGGACGTGGGCCGCAGCCTGCTTGGCGACCTGAACGGTAACGTCTGGTTGGCCGAGTTGGCATCGCTGTCCGACCCCGCCTTGGTGCCATCGGTGGCCGCGGGCGTTCTGGGCCTGCGGCTCGGCGGCGACGAGATTACCGCCCAATCGGTGGCGCGCGGGATCGGCGACGCCCGGATGCTTTTGGTGCTCGACAATTGCGAGCATGTCATCAATGCCGCCGCTCGGCTGGCGGAGAGCGTCGTGCGCCTGTGCCCGCGGGCGATTGTTCTGGCGACCAGCCGGGAGAGCCTGCGCATCGACGGGGAGTATGTCTATCGGGTTCCCCCGCTCGATGTGCCCCCGGAACAACAGGCGGATCCGGCAAATATCCTGGCGCACAGCGCGGTGCAGTTGTTCGCCGCCAGGATGCGGGCGTCGGATTCGCAGAGCGCACCGGTTGCTGATGATCTTGCGGCGATCGTTGCGATCTGCCGGCATCTCGATGGGATTCCGCTTGCTATCGAGCTCGCGGCGGCGCGCGCCGCCGCATTGGGCCCGCGGCTTGTCGCTGCCCGGATGCAAGACCGGTTCAAGCTGCTGACCGCCGGCCCCCGCACCGCCGCGCCGCGGCACCGGACGCTGCTGGCGGCGCTCGATTGGAGCTACGATCTGCTGACCGAGCCCGAGCGCCTGATGCTTCGCCGCCTGGCGATTTTTGCCGGCGGCTTCACATTGGAGGCCGCAAGTACGGTCGCACCGGATGACGAGATCGCGGCGTCCGAGGTCGCCGATGGCGTGGCGAGCCTGGTCACCAAATCGCTGGTGACCGCGGATACCGGCGGCACACAGCTCCGTTATCGGTTGCTCGAAACGACCCGCGCTTATGCGTTCGAAAAGCTCGTCCAAAGCGGCGAGTTCGACGCGGTGGCGCGACGGCATGCCAGATCTTTTCTGGAGTTTTTTGCTGGCGCCGAGGCGGAGACGGAGACGCGGCCGATCTCCGAATGGCTGGCCGATTACGGCCCGCGGATCGACAATGTCCGCACGGCGCTCGCCTGGGCATTTTCGCCGAGCGGGGACGCCACGCTCGGTGTGGCGCTGACCGTCGCAGCTGTACCGCTATGGGTCCAGCTATCGCTGCTGGGTGAATGCCGGGAGCGGGTTGAACGAGCACTGGCCTGCCTGGGTGAAGCAGATGGAGCGAACGCGCGAACCCGCATGCAGCTCTCGGCGGCGCTCGGCTGGTCGCTGATGTATGGCGTCGGCCGCGCCAGCGAGGCTGGCGCCGCATGGGTGACGACATTGGAAATTGCGGAGAGGCTCGGCGACAAGGACTACCAGCAGCGCGCCCTCTGGGGTCTGTGCATCGACCAGTTCAATAATGGTGATTTTCGCGCTGCGCTCGATTTCGCCAAACGCTTTGCTGAACTCGTGACAGGTTCAAACGATCCGGTCGATTTGCTCATGGGCGATCGTATCCTTGCCACGGCGCTGCATTACATCGGTGACCAGACCAACGCCCGCCTTCATATCGACCGCGTGCTGGCGTATCTCGCGGGGTTGGCACAGAGGCCGCAAATTGTCCGCTTGCGGTTCGACATGCGGGTGTCGACGCATTATTTTCAGGCTCGCATTCTGTGGCTGCAGGGGTTTGCCGACCAGGCGCGGCGAGTGGTCAAGCACAACATCGAGGAGGGGCGCGCCATCGGGCATGCCCTGACTTTTTGCAGCGTGCTAGGTCAGGGGGCGTGCCCCATCGCCTTCCTGGCAGGCGATTTCGATGCTGCCGCGCGCTATGGCGCAATGCTGGTTGATCATACGGAGCGCCACCCTATGCGCCTGTGGCAGCTTTGGGCGCGCTGCTTCAATGGCATGGTCATGGCCAAACGCGGTGACCTCACTGCCGGGTTGGAGGTTCTGCGCGGTGAACTCGAGAAGGCGGGTGAGGCAAGGTTCTTGCCGCGTTTCCTGCTGCCACTCGGCGAACTCGCAGCATGTTTTGGCCAGGCCGGCGAGGTCGCAAACGGCCTTGCGATCGTTGATGATGCCTTGACGCGTTGTAAAATGCGTGACGAGGGCTGGTATTTGCCAGAACTCCTGCGCATCAGGGGAGAACTCGTTCTCAAGGGGGGCAATCCCGGGTCTGCGGCGAAAGCCGAGCATGAGTATCTGTCGGCGCTCGATTGGGCGCGCCGCCAGGGCGCTCTTTTCTGGGAGCTGCGCACCGCCGCGAGCGTGGCTCGGCTGTGGCGCGACCAGGGCCGTTCCGCCGAAGCGGCCGCACTCCTGCAGGGTGTGTATAATCGGTTTACCGAAGGGTTCACGACCGCTGATATCAAAACGGCAACCGCATTACTCGAAGCGTTACCGTCGCTGGAAAGAGTGCGGACCACGTGACGGTATCGAAAGCCGTCAGGTCGGCCGCATTCCGGTCCGCGCAGATGCCCAATCGCAGGACGGGGGAAGTATCCTGAAGGATGGTGGTAGTATCCTGACAGGAGCATGGCGACACGTGGTCCGCGCTCAATCCATGTCAGCGGCGGGCGGTGCGCTGATCGGTCGCGGCGTTAGCAGACAGTGCCGCAGCCGGCGATCATGATGCGTTGCCGGGTCGATGCCGTTAGCTTTGGCTAACCGGCTGCTCCCGTGCGTTCGTCCGAGCGGCGACATCGCCAAGAAGTCGCTCGGTCATTGACTCCACAACCGATGTGATCATCGCCGGCGATGCGTCGTTGGATACGATGCATTCTTCGTAAGCGTACGGGTCAGCGTTGTCGAAGACATTTACGACCAGTCGTGAGACTGGCCGCGGAATGGACGAATTCACATGCCAGACGATGCGTTGCGAAGGATATGGGGGGCCGATCAGATCGGAGCTTACACTTCGGTACGCTGCGCGCTTCATGCCGGCCCTCACCAATCGCGTGAACTCGGCATCGGTCATTCCAAACGGCGCCTGACGTATGCTCACCCTCGCAATGCCGGCCGGCGTCATCACCGCGAAGTCCGGCCGCGAGGTGAGAGTCCGTGGGGAGCCAGGTACACGAGGCGAGACAGGACAGGAGCAGGAGATAGCGTGTGCACGCCAATGCGGCCGAAACCGAGTATGTAAACATGCCAAGCATCGTCCGCTGTTGATCGCGCGCACCAGATGGTGTGGGGTGGCTCAACGGCCAATTTAATCTTCTGATCATGGCAATCAGGTCATGCGATCGTCGGTGCTATCGCATGCCACGCCAGCGGGTGGGCTCGATCGTCTCGCCGTAGCCGGGCCTGACCCGGCCATATACGCAAGCACACAAGCAACGACGCGGGATCGGCAGCCGCCTCAAAGCCCGGCCACGACCTGGTGCCTAGCCGGCCATCGCAATGTCGCTCTCGGCGAGCCCGGATTTATCCAGCAGCGTGATCGACGCCCGTAGAAACTCCAGGAATGTCCTGGTCACCACGCCAACCGGCTGCTGCGCTTCGTCCTGAGCGAACACGGCCGCAAGCTCCCAGCAGATTTCCGGGCCGGCCAACTCGGCGACGCCAAGCTGCTTCGCCATCTGACTCATGCCGTAACCGCAGATCACAGCCTTCGGCGCCAGCGCGATCCCCAGTCCATGGGCGACCAGATCGAGCTGCGTGGAGACGGCGCGCCGCCTGAAGCAGCCTCTGCCGGCAGAGAACCCCACAAATCCTGATGCCGCCCTGAATGGTGCCAAGCGCGCGAGCGGGGTTGTTAGAGAAGAAGTTGCCTTCACTGAACCGGCACATCTGGCGATGCCGGTGCTGGGCGATCGCCATTCGGCGTCGGGAAACTAAGGCGATGCCCAACAATGAGGGAATCGGGTGGGGCGAGCAGAGGGGCGAGTGCGAACGGGGTGGATTCCGGCGCGGACACGTGACGGTTAGAATCGGCACATGGTCGACCCAGCAGCGATTCGCGAGCGGTTTGCCGCGGTTGGTCGCGGCCTGAATGAGCGGGCACGCCGGCTGTTCGCGGCGGCGGAAGCGCGAACGGCGGGCTATGGCGGCATCGCCGCGTCTTCGCAGGCGACAGGGGTCGCACGAAGTACCATCGGCCGCGGGCTGAAGGACCTGGACGATCCCGCCTCGCTGTCGGGCGAAGTACGCCGGCCCGGCAGCGGCCGGCCGGCACTGACGAAGACGGATGCGACACTGCTGAAAGACCTGCGTCAGTTGCTGGAACCGGCGACCAAGGGCGACCCGATGCGGCTGCTGCGATGGGTTTCGAAGAGCCATGCGAAGCTGGCAGCGGCGCTGTGCGCCATGGGGCACCGGGTCAGCAAGAGCACCGTCCCGAAACTGCTGGCAGCGCTGCAATACCGCCGGCAGGTGAATCGCAAGACCTTGGAGAGTAGTCGCAACCCCGACCGGGACGCGCAGTTCGAGCATATCAACACCGCGGCGATCGCCATGCAGGCCGCCGGCAAGCCGGTCATCTCGATTGACACGAAGAAGAAAGAGCCAATCGGCCCCTACAAGCACGCCGGCAGCGACTACCGGCCGAAAGGCTGCCCCGAGCAGGTCAAGGTACATGACTTCGTCGACGCCGAACTCGGTAAGGTCGTGCCGTACGGTGTGTATGATATCGCGGCCAATGCCGGCTGCGTAAGCGTGGGCATCGACAACGATACGGCGCAATTCTCGGTCAACTCGATCCGCCGCTGGCTGCACCTGATGGGCCGGGAGAGGTATCCGGACACCGACAAACTCATGATCACTGCGGATGGCGGCGGTTCCAACGGATCGCGCGTGCGGCTGTTCAAGGTCGAACTGCAAAAGCTGGCCGACGAAACCCGACTGGCCCTGCAAGTTTGCCATTACCCGCCGGGGACATCGAAGTGGAACAAGATTGAACACCGGCTGTTCTGCCACATCACCGAGAATTGGCGGGGAACGCCACTGACCAGCCGACTCGCGGTTGTCGAACTCATCGCCGCCACCACGACCAAGGAGGGCCTGAAGGTGCGGTGCGAGCTCGACACCCGGACTTACCCAAAGGGCATCAAGGTCAGTGAGCAGGAAATGGCCAGCCTAAATATCAACGGTGACGCCTTCCACCCGGAGTGGAATTACACCATTTCCCCCAGGCCGCCTTAACGCGGTAATTGTTGGGCGTCGCCTTAGCTGCAAGCCACCAACCGCCCCGGCGTGGCGGAGCCGCTGATGCGCCGCGCGCTCGCCATCGATGAGGCAAGTCTCGGCAAGGACCATCCGAAAGCCGCGGCCGGCCTTAACAACCTCGCCCGGTTGCTGCAAGCCACCAACCGGCTCGGCGAGGCGGAGACGCTGATGCGCCGCGTGGTCGACATCTTCGAGACAAGCCTCGGCAAGGACCATCCGAACGTCGCGACCGCCCTCAACAACCTCGCTTCGTTGCTGCAAGACGGCGAGGCGGAGCCGCTGATGCGCCGCGCGCTCGCCATCGACGAGGCAAGCCTCGGCAAGGACCATCCGAATGTTGCGCGCGACCTCAACAACCTCGCCCAGTTGCTGCAAGCCACCAACCGGCTCGGCGAGGCGGAGCCGCTGATCGCCACGCGCTCGCCATCGATGAGGCAAGCCTCGGCAAGGACCATCCGAACGTCGCGATCCGCCTCAACAACCTCTCCGGGTTGCTGCAAGACACCAACCGGCTCGACGAGGCTGAGCCGCTGATGCGCCGCGCACTGGCAATCTTCCTCGCATTCCGGCGTGAGACCGGCCACCCCACCCGCACCGCGACGGGGTGCCCCGCAACTACCAGGCTTTGCTGGCCGCGATGGGCCACGACCAGGCCAGCATCACCCACACAATCCGCGACCTGTTCCGCGCCGCGGGCCTTGCCTGACAGCCAAGAACTTCCACCGTGCGTCGATGCCCTTGTCTTCGTGGCTTCGTGTCTTCGTGGTGAAAAAACCCAACGGCACGGAAGGCGCCATCGAAGACCCCATCCCCCCTTCCCTGCCCCCGTTCACCCCTCCTTAACCACCGCCCTTCCATCTTCAATAACCACGAAGCCACGAAGGCACGAAGAAAATGGACTTGATCGAGGCGGAGCCCTACTCGCGGCAGGTGATCGGCTGCGCCATCGAAGTGCACAAGACTCTGGGGCCGGGGCTGATCGAGTTGATCTACGAAGCGTGCCTCTGTCAGGAACTGGCCGCGGCAGGGCTGGCGTTCGTGCGGCAGCGGAAACTGCCGGTGGTGTACAAGTGCCAGCGTCTCGATGCGATCTGCGGGTGGATGTCGTCGTCGAAGATACTTTGCTGCTGGAAATCAAGTCGGTCGCCATGCTGCACCCGGTGCATGAGGCGCAGCTCCACACCTACCTGAAGCTCAGCGGCCTGCGCGTGGGGCTGCTGCTGAATTTCAACGACGCGCGCCTGGTCGACGGCATCCGGCGGCGGCTTGTCTGAAAGTCGGCCTCGCCACCCGCGGGTTCGCGGGACCCTACGAACGCCCCTGCCGCCGCACCGGCCGCACCAGATGCGCGCCCACCCAGACCGCCGGCACGACGCACGCGACCCATCCCGCCGCATAGCCACCGGTCATCCGCAGCAGCAGCGCGAAGGTCAGCGGGCACAGCAACGCCCCCATCTGGCCGAACGACAGCACTCCGCCGGTGACGGCCCCTGCCCTGCCCGGCGGCGCCAGCCGAGCGGATTCCGACAGCAGGATGCCGTGCCAGGACATCGCGGTGGCGCTCAGTGCTCCGGCCACGCCGGCGATCGCCATTGCGGGCCAGTGCGCGTCGCAGACGCCCATCAGCGCCACGCTCGCGGCCATGCCGAACGCCAGCCCGGCCATCGTGAGACGCGGCGCGATATAGAAGCTGCCAACCCATCCCCACAGGATGCGGCAGGGAATGGCAATGGCGATGACGGCGGAGAACAGACTGCCGGCGGCGACCAGGCCGTAGCCCAGGGCGGTCAGCCAGGTGACGAAATAGGCGGTGAACACCGCCTGCAACCCGTTGAACGCGAAACATGCGAACGACAAGGCGCGCAGCTCGGGCACCGCCAGCACGCTGGTCACCGTGGTGCGGAAATCCGACCAGTGGATCGCGTGGGTTGGCGTTGCCTCGGTGTCGAGCCTGCCGTGCAGCGGCTGCAGCAACAGGACGAAGCACCAGCAGGCGCCGGCACTGACCAGCATGGTCCCGCGCCAGCCCAGGTGCTGGGCCAGCGGCGGGCCAACCGATCCGGCGAGCAGAATGCCGGCGGGGATGGCGGTTTGTGCGATGGAGAAGGCGAAGGGGGCATAGCGCCGGATGGCCCAGCGTCCCAGCAATTGCGAACTGGCCGGCGTGGCCACGGCGGCGATGCCGTTGCCGACCAGCGCGGACAATACGAAGCCTCCCGCACCGCCGACCACCGCCACCGCCATGCCACCGCCGACGGAGAGCAGTGCGGCCTGGCTCATGCGGATGGCGCCGTGGCGAATGATGAAGCCGCCCGACCCGAGCTGTCCGATCAGCGCGGCGACCGCCACCAGGCCGAAATAGATCCCGACCCAGGATGCGTCGGCGTGCAGTTCCGCAATGATCAGCGGCGCGAGAACGGCCGGCAGGACGCGCCCGACCGAGCCACAGGTCTGTTGCAGAAACATCGCCACGACGGCGATCACCATGCGGGCCACGTGGCGCGTTTTCCTTGGACTGATCGTTCCTACCCCAAGGGTGCTCCGCGTCAATCTTGGCCGCAGCCTGTGGCGTGGCGGCAGGGACCCGCCGGGACGGCGGCAGCGGTGTCACTCCAATCGATTCCTTTAGGCGGTCAGGGTGTCCGCAGACGGTCAGGGTGTCCGCACCCGGCTCTCGACCGCCGGCCCGCATTGCAGGAAGTGCCGCAGGTTCCAGGTGTAGATTGTCTCGGCGTCCACCTTCAGCGCGCACAGCGCCAGCACGTCGTCCCAGCAAATCGTCGTAGACCGTCCCTGCAACGATCCCAAGGCCGGCGAATGGCCGGCGAAGCGTTCAAGACCAGCGAAATATTCCGACGCATCCAGCGCGACCAAGCGTCAGCCGCTCTCGCAGCGTACTAAGGAACAACATGGCCTGTGCGCACTCGATCGGTGCTCGCCAGGCATGCGTGTCACCGAAACGTACGCTTCGGCCAGACTGTGCAATCTGCCGCCCCTCGGCGCGCCTTACGCCATCGCCTTCTGCAAGTTCTCGTCCAGCTTTGCCAGGAAGGCCTGCGTGTTCAGCCACGGTTGCTCCGGCGAAATCAACACCGCCAGGTCGCGCGTCATGGACCCGGACTCCACCGTCTCGACGCACACCTTCTCCAGCGTCTCGGCAAACCGCACCACATCCGGCGTGTTGTCGAACCGGCCGCGATAGATCAGCCCGCGCGTCCAGGCGAAGATCGAGGCGATCGGGTTGGTCGACGTCTCCTTCCCCTGCTGGTGCTGGCGATAGTGCCGCGTCACCGTGCCGTGCGCCGCCTCGCTCTCCACCGTCTTGCCGTCCGGCGACAGCAGCACCGACGTCATCAGCCCCAGCGAGCCGAATCCCTGCGCCACCGTATCGCTCTGCACGTCGCCGTCGTAGTTCTTGCACGCCCAGACATAGCCGCCGTTCCACTTCAGCGCGCAGGCCACCATGTCGTCGATCAGCCGGTGCTCATAGGTCAGCTTCGCCTTGTCGAACGCCGCCTTGAACTCATTGTTGTAGACCTCCTCGAAGATGTCCTTGAAGTAGCCGTCGTACGCCTTCAGGATCGTGTTCTTGGTGGAGAAATACAGCGGCCAGTCACGCATCAGCGCGTAGTTGAACGACGCCCGCGCAAAGCCCAGGATCGAATCGCGCGTGTTGTGCATCGCCATCGCGGCGCCGCCGTTGGCATTGAACTCATGCACGTCCAGCGTCTGCGCCGGGCCGCCATCGGACGGCTGGAAGGTCAGAGTCACCGTGCCCGCGCCGGGGATCTTCATTTCCGTCGCCCGGTAGATATCGCCGTAGGCATGGCGGCCGATCACGATCGGCTGCGTCCAGTGCGGCACCAGCCGCGGCACGTTCTTGCAAATGATCGGCTCGCGGAAGATCGTGCCGTCCAGGATGTTGCGCAGCGTCCCGTTCGGGCTGCGGTACATCCGCTTCAAGCCGAACTCCCGCACCCGCGCCTCGTCCGGCGTGATCGTGGCGCACTTCACCCCCACGCCGTATTTCGCGATGGCGTGCGCCGCGTCCACCGTCACCTGGTCGTCGGTCTGGTCGCGATACTCGATCCCCAGGTCGTAGTATTTCAGGTCGATATCAAGATACGGCAGGATCAGCTTGTCCTTGATGAACCCCCAGATGATGCGGGTCATTTCGTCGCCGTCGAGCTCGACGACAGGGGTCTTCACCTTGATCTTGGCCATCGCGCGTCCTCTGTTGCCGAAGCTGGAAGCGGCCTGGCCGCCGTTCCCCAATGCGGCCGGACATTCGCACCCGGACGGCGCTGCGGCAAGCCTGCAGCCGCACCGCATCATTTGGTTGTTCCGGACGCCGAAAAGAGTTAATCAGCCCACCGGAACAAGCCTAGGGGTATAAGCCCACGGGAATAATCCCACGGGAATAATCCGGGGCGCCGCATCCGCGCCGTCCCCCTCATCACGGATCTCAAGCCCAACCCGATGGCGGCTCTCACGCCCACCTCAATGGCTGCCGAACGCACCCACACCGAAAGCCACTGGCGGAAAATCTTACGCGCCGCCCTGATCGTCCTGCCGGCCCTCGGCCTTATCGCCATCACCTGGTTCGGCACCAACAGTGCCATCCAAGCCCAGCGGCAGGAAGCGCAAGCCCGCATTCTCGCCCGTGTCGCCGACCAGGCTGTCAGTTTCCAGCACGAGATCCACCGGCAGCTTCTCGAGCTGGACCAGACGCTGCGCATCCTGGTCGGCGCCTGGGAGGCCGATCCGCCGCACTTCAACCTGAACGCCTGGCGCGACCGCGCCGTCGCCCTGGCCGACCTCAGCCACGACATGCTGCTGGCCGACAACCACGGCCGGATCGTGCAATCCACGGTGCCGGAAGCCGTCGGCACCAACGTCGCCGACACCGACTACTTCCGCTACGCCCTGCAACACGGCCGGAGCCAGCAGGACGCCTTCGTCAGCAGCGTCACGGTGGATCCGATCCTGCGCCAGTGGCACATGGAGGTGGCGCGCTGGGCGCATCTGCCGGACGGCTCCTTCGCCGGCATCATGGTTGTGGACTGGCGCGTCAGTGCCATCAACGCCCTGTTCCACCAGGCCGACATCGGCGCGCGGCCGCTGATGGAGCTGGTCGGACTGAACGACGGCAAGCTGCGCGCCATCGACGGCCCGGCGATCGGCAGCCCGGACGAACTGATCGAGCAGTCGCCGATGTTCCGCGCGCTGGAGGCATCGCCCGATGGCACATGGATCGGCCCCTCCGCCCCGGACGGCCTCGTGCGGTTCAACGCCTTCCGCCAGATCCCCGGCCGCGACCTCGCGGTGGCGGTGGGAATGGATTACGACGACGCGCTCGCCCCCTCCTATGCCTGGGCCGACCAGGCACATGTGTTCGCCGGCTGCATCTCCTCCCTGATCGCGGCCATGGCGGCCATCCTGCTGGTCGGCCAGACGCAGGCGCGGCGGCGGCAGGTGGCGCTCGGCTATGAGCGCACCGTGCTAGCCGCGGCCAACGCCCAGCTCGAGGTCGCCAAGGCCCATGCCGACGCCAAGACGGCGCAGCTCCAGGCCACGCTGGAAGGCATGTCCGACGGCGTGGCGATGATGGACGCGCGTCTCTGCCTGGTTGAGTGGAATAAGCACTTTGCCGAAATCGCCGGCGTGCCGCAGAGCATGCTGCGGGTGGGCCTGCCGATGGAGGATCTCCTGCGGGCCCAGGCGCGTGCCGGCCAGTTCGGCGCGGTGGACGTGGACGCCGAGGTGGCGCGGCGCATGGCCGCCCTGCACCGGGGGGCCCGGTTCGGCGTCGTCGAGCGCCGCCGCCCCGACGGCCACACGATCGAGCTGCGCCGCAACCGCCTGCCGGACGGCAGCTTCGTCACGCTCTACGGCGACGTCACCTCCCGCAAGGCGGCCGAAAACGCGCTGCGCGAGGCCCGCGCCGTCGCCGAGACCGCAACCGAGGCCAAGTCCCGCTTCGTCGCCATCGTCAGTCATGAAATCCGCACGCCGCTGAACGCCTTGCTTGCCACCCTGGCGGTGCTGCACGACGCCGGCCTGTCGCCGGCGCAGCAGGCGCTTGCTGGACATGGCCCGCCAGTCCGGCGACGCATTGATCGGGCTGATCAACGACATCCTGGAAATGTCGCGCATGGAGGCGGGCCAGCTCACCCTGCGTCCCAGCGTGTTCGGCTTGCGCCTCGCTGTTGGACGGCGTGTCGAGATGTTCCGCCACCAGGCGGCGGAGCGCGGCATCACGCTGGCCCTGGCTGCCGCGCCCGACCTGCCGGAGGAGCTGTATGCGGATCCGGGCCGGCTGCGCCAGGTGCTGATCAACCTGCTCTCCAACGCGGTGAAATTCGGCCAGCCCGGCGCCGTCGGCCTGCTGGCGGGCCTGGAGGAGGACGCCCTCGGTCGGCCCATCCTGTACCTCGCGGTGCGCGACCGCGGGCCGGTGATCGAGCCGGCCGGCCGCGCCCGCCTGTTCCAACCGTTCTCCCGCCTGGAAGGCGACGCCGACTCGGTCATGCCGCTCGGCTCCGGGCTCGGATTGGTGATCTGCCGGCAGCTTGTCTCGGTGATGGGCGGACACATCGACTGCGAGCCGTGGATGACCCCGGGCAGCCAGCGCGGCGCTGGCTCGGGAGACGCTGAGGGCGGCAACGAATTCTGGGTGCGGCTGCCGATCGCGGCGCTGCCTGCCGCCCGGGCGCGCGCACCCGCCGCGGAGCTGCCGGTACGCCGCACGCTGCCGCGGTCCCGTATCCTGTTGGTGGAGGATATCCTGGCCAACCAGCTTGTCACCGCCACGCTGCTGCGCCGCGAGGGCCACCTGGTGGACATTGCCGTCAACGGTATCCAGGCACTGGAGGTGGTCGCGCGGCGTCCCTACGACCTGGTGTTCATGGACATCTTCATGCCAGGCATGAACGGTTTCGAGGTGGCGCGGAAAATCCGCGCCCTGCCGCCGCCGGCCGGGACCATGCCGATCGTCGCCCTGACCGCCAGCGTGACGGCGGAGGACCAGGCGCAGTGCCGGGAGGCCGGCATGAACCGCTTGCTCGGCAAGCCGGTGGTGCTGCCCGAGCTGGTCGACGCCATCGCCGAGCTGGCCTGGCGCTGCCTGCCGGAACGTGATGCCACCGTGCGACTCGCGACGGGCGCCAGGGGCACTCCGGTACTGTCGCCCGAACGCCTCGGCGAACTGCGCGACAGCCTGCCGGGCGACATGCTCGGGAGCATGGTGGAGGAGTGTCTGATCGAGCTGCAGGGCCGCCTGCCCGCCCTGCGCCGCGCCATGGAGGCCGGCAACAGCGCCGAGGTAGCGTCGCACGCACACGCCATGGTCGGCATGGCCGCCGGCTACGGCATGACGGCGCTGGAGGCGCGGCTGCGCGCGCTGATGCTCGCTGCCCGGGGTACCGACACTGCCCGCGCCGCCGCGATGGCGACCGAGCTGGACGCCGAACTCGGCATGGCCGCCAACGCGTTGCGCGAGGCGCTGGCGATCGAAATGGTGTAGCGGCGGTTAGTGGTAGCGCTACCGAGCCGCCAGGAGGTTTCGCGCGACTTGGGTTGAGCCTCCAGGCTCTCGCCTCTCCGGAGGCTGCGATACGCCGGTGCACGAGTCACTGGCGATCCTGTCACTGGCGATCCTGTCACTGGCGATCCTGTCACCGGCGATCCTGTCACCGGCGATCCTGATACCAGAGTCAGAATGTTCCGGTACAATATGGACAGCGGGGGCGCGTGCGGTGTTTAGCTGCCGGTCAGTGTTCCAAGCTCCATGAACGGCATCGAGGCGAGCCAACAATTCGTGGCTATTACGTATCGCGTCAACGATGCTTGCGACTACGTTCAGGAATTGCGGCGCCTCGACCGGGCGGTCTTTGCCATCTGGCTGGGTGGTCGCGCTTTGCATTCGGTCAATATGCACGGCGGACAGAATCCGACCATCACAAAATCGTCAACAAACGTTAATGTGCCAATAATCAAAAGGGTGTAATGTCGGAATTGATCATAAAAGGACGTAGTGCCGTGCTCCAGTTGATGGTGGCCGACTTCGACGCATTGGTTTGCGACACGATAGCGAGGGGCCTCGAAGAGTTTTGCGGTGGCCGCGTTCTTTGCACCTACACCGGGCCTGCCGCATTGGAAGCGATGGATAGCACCCTCCTGGATGCTGCGGTACTGGAAGCAGACCTGCCGGGCATGAGCGGGTTTGAACTAGCCGAACGTGCGGCAGACCGGAACATCCCTGTCCTGCTCATCCCGGGGCACCCCGATGCCGTGGCGCTATGCGAGCGCCATGGCTACCTGTATTTGCCGAAGCCCTTCTCTTTCGACACGCTGGCAAAGGAAACCTTACGCATCATCCGGCGGGCCAAGGAGAACGTTGACCGGGTCCGACTATCCGGCGATACGTTTTTCGCCGATCTGGGGGAAACCATCTGGACCACGCGACAATTGGTTACGCAGCCTGCTGAAATGCAGGCACTACGCGCGGCGACAATTGGCCGCGAAACTCGAATGGGACGCCTTCACAGCTCGGTTGCCGGCTATGCGCAGTAAGATGCGGCGGGCGTCGGACCAGGAGCATCCGGACGGCTGATAACGATCACCCCCAGCACCCAGGCAGCGGCCGGCGCCAGCAACACGGATAAACGGCGTTCAACCTCGTCTATTAGGGCGTCATAGCACTACTGGCGTGCATGCTCGGCATGGTGATCGCGCTCGTTTGGCGCGTGGTCGCGGTCCGCGCCGTGGCGCTGCCCGTGGCGTTGCTCGTGGTGCTGGCCTGGATAGCGCCCTCCGCAGCGAGCCGGTGGTTCTGGCGCGTGGCGCCGGGGATCGCTCAATCCACATCACTGGCACCCCGATCACCGGCACCCCAGATCACCGGCACCCCAGATCACTGGCACCGAGGGCGGCGGGACGGCTGCAGCGGGGGTCGCTGACCGGGATTGAGCGATCCCGACGGCGACAAGCGTTGCTGCCGTCGCAAGGGCGAGGCGCGCATCCGCCGCGTCATGGTGCGCGAAGGCGCACCATCCACGACTTGCAGTGCCACTCGAGGAAAAGTCGTGGGATGCTGCGCCTTCGTGCACCACGCGCGGGGATGACCGTGCGCTCGTTTTCATCACTTATTCCGTCTCCGACCCTGAAGGCAGGTCGTATTGCGCTGGATCAATGCCGGCGCCTATGGTCGCCGCCGAGACTTGCCGCATGAAGCACGAACCGTCGGTCATTGCGCGGGACGGACTCGCCGCCCTGATCGCTGGACTGCGCGCGGACGGGTTCCGTGTCCTGGGCCCGACGCGGCGCGATGACGCGATCGTCTATGACGATATCGAGACGGTAGCCGACCTGCCCGCCGGCTGGACCGATCGACAGGACGGCGGCCATTACCGGCTGGAGCGCCGCGACGACGACGCGTTGTTCGGCTATGCCGTCGGCCCGCACGCCTGGAAGCGCTTCCTGCACCCGCCGCTGCTGCGCCTGTGGCGGCCGAACGCGACGGCGGCGGCATCCGCGTCACCACCGACCCCGACCCGGCCGAACGCTTCGCCTTCCTCGCCGTGCGGTCGTGCGAACTGCACGCCATCGCCATCCAGGACCGCGTCTTCCTGCACGGCCCCTACGTCGACCGCCACTACCAGGCGCGCCGCGAAGGCGTGTTCATCGTCGCGGTCAATTGCGGCCAGGCCGGCGGCACCTGCTTCTGCACGTCCATGAACACCGGCCCGAAGGCAACCGCCGGCTATGACCTCGCGCTGACCGAATTCTCCGGCGACCCGCACGAATTCCTGCTGGAACCCGGTAGCGACCGTGGCGCCGCGATGCTGGACCGCCTGCCGCATCGCCCCGCCACGCCCGCCGACCTGGACCGCGCCGCGCAGATCAGCGCGCGGACCGAGGCCAGCATGGGGCGCCAAATGCGCTTCCGACGATCTGCCCGAATCTGCTGCTGGCCAACCTGGAGCACAAGCGCTGGGACGACGTGGCCGCGCGCTGCCTCACCTGCGGCAACTGCACCGCGGTCTGCCCCACCTGCTTCTGCACCAGCGTCAGTCCGACACCAACGACGCTGGACGGCGCCACCGAACGCACGCCGCCGCTGGGATTCCGTGCTTCACCACCGACTTCTCCTACATCCATGGCGGCAGCGTGCGCGCCTCGCCGAAGTCGCGCTACCGCCAGTGGATGACCCACAAGCTGGCCACCTGGGTCGACCAGTTCGGCACCTCGGGCTGCGTCGGCTGCGGCCGCTGCATCACCTGGTGCCCGGTCGGCATCGACATCACCGAGGAAGTGCGCGCCATCCGCGCAACAGAGGCGCCCGTGCGCGAAACGCACCACAACCCCGCGCGCGAAACGCGCGACACACCCGCGCGCGGAACGCGCGACGCGTCAGGAGGGCACGATGGAGGGGCTTGAACGCATCCTCGGCGAGCACCGGCTGTTTGCCGGGCTGGGTCAGGAATTCGTCGACCTCGCCGCCGGCTGCGCCAAGAACACGCGGTTCAACGCCGACGACTACCTGTTCCATGCCGAGGACGCCGCCGACTGGATCTACCTGGTCCGCCACGGTCGTGTCGCGCTGGAACTGGCGGCCCCGGGCGAGGGCGCGATGCAGTTCGAAACTATCGGCGAGGGCGAGATCGTAGGGTTGACCTGGCTGCTGCCGCCATACCGCTGGGGGTATGACGCGCGCGCTTTGGAGTTGACCCGCGCCATCGCGCTGGACGCGCGCTGCCTGCGCGACAAGTGCGAGGCTGACAACCGCCTCGGCTACGCCCTGTTCAAGCGCATCCTGCCGGTGCTGGTGGAGCGCCTGCAGGCCACGCAATTGCAGATGCTGGACGTCTATGGACGAGGTCGCTGAATCCCGCGCCGTACCGGCGGCTGATGCCCCTGCCGCGCATGCGGCCGATGCCCCCGCCGCGCACGCGGCCGATGCCCCTGCCGCGCATGCGGCCGATGTCATGGTGCCGCGCATCGTGCGGGTGCGGAAACGCGCCCGCGATCTGCCCGGCACGGTGACCTTGGAGCTGGAACCGGCCGACGGCGCACCCCTGCCGCGCTACCGTCCGGGCCAGTTCACCATGCTCTACGCGTTCGGCGTCGGCGAAATTCCCGTCAGCATCAGCGGCGATGCCGCCGACCCCGCGCGGCTGGTGCAGACCATCCGCTCCGTTGGCGCGGTCAGCGAAGCGGTCACCGCATTGCAGCCCGGCGATATGCTGGGATTACGCGGCCCGTTCGGCAGTGCATGGCCGACCGAGGAGCTGGCCGGACAGGACGTGGTAGTGGTGGCCGGCGGGCTCGGCCTGGCACCGCTGCGCCCGTCCATCTATCACGTGCTCGCCAACCGCTCGCAGTTCGGCAAAGTGGTGCTGTTGTACGGCACGCGCAGCCCCGACGAGATCCTGTACCGCCGACAATTGGAGACCTGGCGCAAACGCCTCGACCTGGAGATCGACGTGACGGTGGACCACGCCGGGGGCAACTGGCGCGGCCATGTCGGCGTGGTGACGCGGCTGATCCCACGGTTGTCAGTGGATGTGAGGCACGCGACCGCGTTGGTCTGCGGCCCGGAAGTGATGATGCGCTTCGCCGGCGCGGCACTGCACGACATCGGCATGCCTCAGGACGCGATCTGGGTATCGATCGAACGCAACATGAAATGCGCGGTCGGGCTCTGCGGGCACTGCCAGTTCGCCGGCATGTTCGCCTGCAAGGACGGCCCGGTGGTCCGCTACGACCGCGTCCGCCGGCTGATGGCGCTGAAGGAGATATGATGTCACCACGCCTCGACACCGCCGGGCTTGGCCGTCTCGTCATGGCCGGGCTTGACCCGGCCATCGACCCCCCGTCGATCGGGCCGCGTGCTACCTCGCATTCCGATCGCTTGTGCGAGGCTGGCCGGGTCGAGCCCGGCCATGACGGGCAGCCATCATGAACGCCAAACCCAAACTCGCCGTCTGGAAGTTCGCCTCCTGCGACGGCTGCCAGCTTTCGCTGCTGGACTGCGAGGACGAACTGCTGGCCATCGCCGGCGCAATCGACATCGCCTATTTCCCCGAGGCGACACGCGGTGTCATGAAAGGCCCATACGACGTGTCGCTGGTGGAAGGCTCCGTCACCACGCCGCACGACGCCAAACGCCTGCACGACGTGCGCCGCCAGTCGCACACGCTGATCACCATCGGCGCGTGCGCCACCGCGGGCGGCATCCAGGCACTGCGCAATTTCAAGGACGTGCGCGAATTCACCTCCATCGTGTATGCGCGGCCGGACTATATCGACACGCTCGCCACCTCCACCCCGATCAGCGCGCACGTCAACGTGGATTTCGAATTGCGCGGCTGCCCGATCAACAAGCACCAGTTGCTCGAGGTGCTCACCGCCTATCTGAACCGCCGCAAGCCCAACATCCCGCCGCACAGCGTCTGCATGGAGTGCAAGCAGCGCGGCACGGTCTGCGTGCTGGTACGCGGCGCGGCATCCTGCCTGGGGCCGGTGACGCATGCCGGCTGTGGCGCGATCTGCCCTGCCTACAACCGCGGCTGCTACGGCTGCTTCGGGCCCAAGGAAACGCCCAACACCGTGTCGCTCGCCGGCCAGTTGCGCGACGCCGGCATGGATGAGCGCGCCCTGCAGCGCGTGTTCCGCACCTTCAACGCCGGCGCCGAGGCCTTCCGCCGGGAAGGCGACCGCCATGGCGACTAAGACGATCAAGGTCGACGTGCTGGCGCGCGTCGAAGGCGAGGGCGCGCTGCGCCTGGTGATCCAGGACGGCAAGCTGCGCACCGCCGAGCTGCGCATCTTCGAACCGCCACGTTTCTTCGAGGCCTTCCTGCGCGGCCGTTCCTGCATGGAGGTCCCCGACATCACCGCGCGGATTTGCGGCATCTGCCCCGTCGCCTATCAGATGAGCGCGGTGCACGCGATGGAGGACGCGCTCGGCGTCACCATCACCCCGGAAATCCGTGCGCTGCGCCGCCTGCTGTATTGCGGCGAGTGGATCGAAAGCCACGTGCTGCACATGTACATGCTGCATGCGCCGGACTTCCTCGGGTACGACGGAGCGGTGGAGATGGCGAAGGACCATCCCGACGTCGTGCGCGAGGGCCTGGCGCTGAAAAAGGCCGGCAACGAGATCCTGGGTTTGCTCGGCGGGCGGGAGATCCATCCGATCAACGTGCGCGTTGGAGGATTCTATCGTGTACCGACGCGGCGCGAACTGCACGGGCTGCGCGATACGCTGCAGCGCGGACGCGACGCATCGCTGGGCACCGTAAAGCTGGTCGCCGGCTTCGATTTTCCCGATGTCGAACGGGATTACGAATTCGTGTCGCTGGGGATGGCGGGAGAATATCCGTTCAACGAAGGCCACGTGGTGTCGAACAAGGGACTGGACATCACGCCGCAGCATTACGATGCGCATTTCGAGGAATACCACGTCAAGCGTTCCAATGCGCTGCATTCGCGGCATCTGGGCCATGGCGCGTATCTGACCGGGCCGTTGGCGCGCTACAGCCTGAATTCGTCGCTGTTGTCACCATTGGCTTTGGAAGCGGCGAAGCAGGCGGGGTTGGGGCCGGCCTGCAACAACCCGTTCCGCAGCATCGTGATCCGCGCCGTGGAAGTGGTGTACGCGTTCGATGAGGCGCTGCGCATCATCGACGCATACCAGGAGCCCGACCGGTCGTTCGTCGAGACGCCGATGCGCACGGGTGTCGGCTGTGCCTGCACCGAGGCGCCGCGCGGCATGCTGTACCACCGCTACCGGCTGGATGCCGAAGGCAGCGTGCTCGACGCAAAGATCGTGCCCCCCACGTCGCAGAACCAGCCGAGCATCGAGGACGACCTGCGCGATTTCGCCCAGCGCTGGCTCGATTTGCCGGACGCGAAGCTGGGGCATCTGTGCGAGCAGGCGATCCGGAACCACGACCCGTGCATTTCATGCGCGACGCATTTTCTGAAGTTGGATGTCGTGCGGGAGTGACGGGTCCTCGCCCATCATGACGCCGGGTCGACGCCTGGTGATCGGTGTCGGCAATCCCGATTGCGGCGACGATGGCGTAGGTCCGCTCGTGGCGCAGCGCCTGCGGGCGGCGGCGTTGCCGGACCTGCTGGTGCAAGAGCAATTCGGCGAAGCCACCGCCCTGCTCGACTGCCTGCGCGATGTCGACAGCGTGTGGATGATTGATGCGGCGGCATCCGGCGCGCCGGTCGGCTCACTCCATCGCCTGGATTGCACGCTTGAGAGTGCGTTGCCGGCACAGGCGAGCACGTCCTCGCACGGGCTCGGCGTCGCCGAAGCAGTGGCCTTGGCGCGGGTGTTGGGTGTGCTGCCCCGGATCTGCATCCTGTATGCCGTGGAGGGCGCGGCGTTCGCTCCCGGCGCATCGATGTCTGCCGCCGTGTTGGCCGCGGTTGATACGGTTGTCGCACGCGTGACAGCGGAATTGCGATCCGCCTGAAGCCGCCGCCGCTGGATTGGATGGCATGGATTTATCGCCGCGACGCAGCGCGGATCCGCCTCCCGGCCCCCTCCCACAAGGGCAGGGGGTGTCCTCTCCCCTCCAGGTCCATTGTATCAGCCAGCGGCGGCCTGTGGCGCGTTCCCGCCTACCGTGTCCTATCGCTGCGCGCAGGATCGTCGGCGGCATCGCTGCGCGTAGATCGCGTCGGCGGCCGGGTGTCCGATACGCTTTCGGCAGATGCTGACACAGGCCGCAGATGCTGACACAGGCCATAGTGTCGCAACAAATCGTTGCGCCAGTGGCCACGCGCCTGCGGCAGGGACCTCACTTCAGGACCCGCCCCGCCACCGCATCCAGCCTTGCCACCAGTGCCGGATCGCGCATCCGCGCGGCGGTGATCACCGCGTTGTCCAGCGCCCGGTCGCACCCGGCGCGGCACAGCGCGCGTCGCCGGCCGATCTCCGGCACCACCGCGCGCAGCACCGCCCGCGCATGCTCTGCGTTGTCCAGCAGCACCTTTACCACCGCCTCGACCGTGACGTGGTCATGGTCTGGATGCCAGCAGTCGTAGTCGGTCACCATGGCGACCGTCGCGTAACAAAGCTCGGCCTCGCGCGCCAGTTTCGCTTCCGGCATGTTGGTCATGCCGATGACGCTGCAGCCCCAGGAGCGGTACAGTGCGCTTTCCGCCTTGGTGGAGAACTGCGGCCCTTCCATCACCAGATAGGTGCCGCCGCGCGTCACCGGCAGGGACAGGCCGCGGCAGGTGGCCTCCAACGCATCGCCCAGCCTCGGGCATACGGGGTGCGCCATCGACACATGGGCCACCACGCCCTCGCCGAAGAAGCTCTTCTCGCGGGCGAAGCTGCGGTCGATGAACTGGTCGACGATGACGAAGTGCCCGGGTGGCAGGTCCTCGCGCAGGCTGCCGACCGCAGACAGCGACACCACGTCGGTCACGCCGGAGCGCTTCAGGGCGTCGATGTTGGCGCGGTAGTTCAGGTGCGTCGGCGACAGCGGATGGCCGCGCCCGTGCCGCGGCAGGAAGACGCAGCGCACGCCCTCCAGCCGCCCGAACAGCAGCGCGTCGGAGGGCGTGCCCCAGGGCGTTTCCACCTGCTGCCAGACGGTGTCCTCCAGCCCCGCGATGTCGTACAGGCCGGAGCCGCCGACAATGCCGATGACCGGCTCGACGGCGTCGTGTGGGTGGGACATTGCCGGGCCTTTTCTCGGTGGTGCTGCACGTCCAGGATGTCATTGCGAGGCGCATGGCGCCGAAGCAATCCCCCGCGAGCGGAGGCCGCAGTTGCGTGCGCTACTCGCGTCGCGTGCGCTACTCGCGTCTCGTGCGCCACTCGCGGGCGCGGCGGCCCGACGGTGGGCCGTCTGCCCGACGTGGGCCTAATGCTCCACGTCCGCCCAGACCTTGCGCTTCACCGCGTAGGTCAGGCCCGTCATCACCACCAGGAACAACACGACGCGCCAGCCGATCTGCTTGCGCTGCACCATGTGCGGGTCCGCCGCCCAGGCGAGGAACGTCACCACGTCATGCGCCTCGTCCGGGATGGTGTTCGGCGTGCCATCGGCGAATGTCACGTCGCCGCCATGCAACGGCTGCGGCATGGCGATCTGATGGCCGGGGAAATACTCGTTGTAGTTCGATCCCTCCGCCAGCTTGAAGCCGGGCGGCGGGTTGGAGAACCCGGTGAGGATGGCATAGACGTAGTCGGGTCCGCCCTCGCGCGCGTTGATGATGTTGCGAAAGGTCCGGTGGCGCCACCTTCAGCGCCGCCTTTGCCGCTTCCTCATTGGCGAAGGGCGCGCGGAACTGCTGGCCGGCGTGCCCGGCCCGTCCTTCGGACTGCCCTGGTCGAATCCACGCCCGTCCGGCACCTGCACCGAGGCGGCGATCGCCTTGATCTGGCCATCCGACAACCCGATCCCCGCCAGGTCGCGGTAGTGCAGGTCGTTCATCGAGTGGCAGTTCGAGCACACCTCCTTGTAGACCTGGAAGCCGCGCTGCGCGTCGGCGAGGTTGTAGGTGCCGAACGGCCCTTGCCAGCTCCAGTCATGCTGCGGCGGTGGCGGAGCTTCCTGTGCCAGGGCCGGCGTGGCGGCCAGGGTGGCGGCCAGCGTGGCGGCCATAGCGCCCGGCAGCAGGGCGGCGAAGATCGAGACGACCGCGCGCATCAGGCTTTCTCCATCGGCTTTGCGGTGGCGCCTTGGGGTAACGGCCCTCCACCCCGGCGCAACACCGCCTTGCTGATGCTCTCCGGCAGCGGCAGCGGACGCTCCAGCTTGCCCAGGACCGGCAGGATCACCAGGAAATGCAGGTAGTAGTACAGCGCGCAGAGGCGCGAGATCGGCACCCAGATGCCTTCCGGCTTGTGCGCGCCGCAGATGCCGAGTCCGAACACCGCCACCACCAGCAGCCAGATGAGCTTGCGGTAGATCGGCCGGAACCGCGCGCTGCGCACCGGCGAGGTGTCCAGCCATGGCAGCACGAACAACACCAGGATCGATCCGAACATCAGGCAGACGCCGGCCAGCTTGTTCGGGATCGAGCGCAGGATCGCGTAGAACGGCAGGAAGTACCATTCCGGCACGATGTCTGCGGGAGTCTGCAGCGGATTGGCCGGGATCGAGTTGTTCGGATCGGCCAGCATATTCGGCGCGAAGAACACGAAAATCGCCCACACCAGCAGGAACACGCAGATGCCGATGCTGTCCTTCGCGGTGTAGTAGGGATGGAACGGCACCGTGTCCTGCGGCGACTTCACGTCGATGCCCAGCGGATTGTTCGACCCGACGATGTGCAGCGCCGCGACGTGCAGGAACACCACCCCCACCAGCACGAACGGCAGCAGGTAGTGCAGTGCGTAGAACCGGTTGAGCGTCGGGTTGGCGACGCTGAACCCGCCCCACAGCCAGGTGACGATGCCGTGCCCCACGATCGGGAAGGCCGAGAACAGGTTGGTGATGACGGTGGCGCCCCAGTAGGACATCTGGCCCCAGGGCAGCACATAGCCCATGAACGCCGTCGCCATCATCAGCAGCAGGATCACCACGCCGATCATCCACAGCAGCTCGCGCGGCTTCTTGTAGGAGCCGTAATAGAGGCCGCGGAAAATGTGGATGTAGGTGACGATGAAGAACATCGATGCGCCGTTCTCGTGGATGTAGCGGATCATCCAGCCGTAGTTCACGTCGCGCATGATGTGCTGGACGGAATCGAAGGCCAGTTCGGTGTTGGGCTGGTAGTTCATCGCCAGCAGGATGCCGGTGAGGATCATGATGACCAGGGTCACCACCGCCAGGGCGCCGAAATTCCAGAAATAGTTGAAGTTCTTCGGCGTCGGGAATACCATGTATTCCTTCTGCATCATCGTGAAGATCGGCAGGCGCGTGTCGATCCACTGGATGACGGGGTTCTTGAAGTCGCTGTCGTGTAGCTGGCCGGCCATCGGCGGTGTTTCCTCTCGTCAGCCGATCTTGATCTTGCTGTCGGTGTCGAACGCATAGTCCGGCAGCCGACAGGTTGGCGGGGGACCGGTCGTGGCGCACGCGCCCGGACGTACCGTACTGGTTGCCGTGGCAGGATTGGCTGCCGTGGCAAGGACAGAACCAGCCGCCCCAGTCGCCGCGCGGGTCGGTTGGCTTGTTGCCCAGCGGCACGCAGCCAGGATGCTTGCGGATGCCGGTCAGCGCGATCCACTGGGCGTGGTTCGGCTCCACCCGCGCCGAGTTCGACCTGCGGGTCGATAAGTTGCGCCAGCGGCACGTCCCGCGCGGCCTTGATCGCTTGCTCGGTGCGCTGGCGCACGAAGATCGGCTTGTCCTGCCACATGACGGTGATGCCGGAGCCGACGGCGATGGGAGCCAGATCCACCTCCATCGCGGACAGCGCCGATACGTCCCGCGCCGGGTTCATCGAAGCGATCGTTGGCGAGACGAAGGCAGCCGTGCCGACCGCGCCGGCAGCACCCGTGACGAGCTTCAGGAAATCGTGCTTGGTAACCTCACCGGCAGGCCCATGGCCGTGCATCGCGGCGGCGTCTGACATTCTGCCCCTCTTCCTGTTCCGGCCGGCGCTGCGCGCGCCTAACCGCGGACAGACCCTCTGGCCTGCCCGATCATGTATCCAGTGCCGAGCGGTCACCGACCGGCGGCGGCGCACCTTACGGGTGTGCCTACGGCACTGCAACACGCCCCCTGCCCCGGCCCATTGCCTGGCCCATCGCCGTGACCCACTCTCCCCTGGCGGCGTCTCAGGGGCTACTCTGAACAGGTGGCCGGAACAACCCCCATGGCGGATGGCGGACGGGAAAACGTCGTGCCCGTGGCGCATCAGGCACTGAAGCAGCGGGCGCGCGCGTGGTTCGAGTCGCTACGCGACCGCATGTGCGCGGCGTTCGAAGCGATCGAGGATGCGGCGGCGGAGGGCCGGGGTGGAACGTCAGAGACACCGCCTCCCCTTGAGGGAGAGGGCCAGGGGGAGGGGCGCGCACGGCCGCTGTCCCGCGCCGAGAGGACCCCTCCCCCCGGCCCCCTCCCTCAAGGGGAGGGGGTGTCCTTTTCCGGTACTTCCACTCCCGCTCGTTCCGGTACTTCCACTCCCGCCCCTCGGCCGCCCGCCCGCTTCGTCCGCACCCCCTGGTCGCGCCCAACGGCGGATGACACGGACGGCGGCGGCGGCTGATCAGCCTGATGCGCGCGGGAAACGTGTTCGAGAAGGTGGGGGTGAACGTCTCCACCGTCTGGGGCGAGTTCAGCCCGGAATTCCGCGCCCAGATCCCCGGCGCGACTGAGGACCCGCGCTTCTGGGCCAGCGGCATCAGCCTGGTGGCGCACATGGCCTCGCCGCGCGTGCCGGCGGCGCATTTCAACACGCGGATGCTGATCACCACCAAAGGCTGGTTCGGCGGCGGCGGCGATCTGACCCCGATGCGGCTGGAGACGCCGGAGGCACTGGCCGACGCGGCGGACTTCCACGCCGCGTTCCGCGCCGCCTGCGACCGGCACGATCCAGGTTATTATGAAACCTTCAAGGCATGGTGCGACCGCTACTTCTTCCTGCCGCACCGCAACGAGCCGCGCGGTGCCGGCGGCATCTTCTTCGATCACCACGACACCGGCGACGCCGATGCCGACTTCGCCTTCGTGCGCGACGTGGGCGAGGCGTTCCTCGACGCCTTCCCCCGCATCGTGCGCCGTCGCATGTTCGAGCCATGGACGCCGGAAGAGCGCGCGCATCAGTTGGTCCGCCGTGGCCGCTACGTCGAATTCAACCTGATCCACGACCGCGGCACCCTGTTCGGCCTGAAGACCGGCGGCAATGTGGAAGCGATCCTGATGAGCCTGCCGCCGCTGGTGGCGTGGCCCTAGGCAGAACGCGAATCGGATAATCTCCGGTAGGCGGCTCATGGATATGGACGTAGGCAGAGAATGGCTATTTCCGTGCCAAGGGTGCCCAAGAGAAACCGATCGCGGCCTCCGGCATCCCCTACACCATCATCCGATCGACACAGTTTCTGGAATTCCTCGGCGGCATCGCAAATTTAAGTGCGGATCGAAACGTGGTCAGGCTTCCGCCCGTCCTGTTCCAACCGACTGCGGCGGGCGACGTTGGTCCCATCTTCGCCGAGGTGGCGCTGGCGGCGGCGCGAAACGGCATCGTCGAGATTGCTGGCCCGGAACGAGCACCGTTCGACGAGATCGTCGGCCGCTATTTGAAAGCGGTCGACGACCAGCGCGAGATGGTGCGTGACCCCGGCGCCCGAGGATGCCGATGCCTATCTGCACCGCCTCGGCCGGGCGGCCTTGCCACCTCCGGAGGAAACCCGGACCTTCATTGAATAGGAGGGGAGCGGGACGAATCACTCGGGTCTGGCCGCTGCCGCCAAAACGACAAGAAGAAGCCCGCCAGCGCCGCGGCGATGAGCAGTCCACAGAGGCCAAGAACTATCATGTGTAGCATGACCAATTTGTCCTTTATGCTGACCCCTGTTCTCGTTACGCGGGCATATGCTGCAAGTATGTGTCGCGGATGCCAATATCAAGAATTTCGTACGGCCGTGATGATGTGGGCCTGAATTTTGCCAGTCACTGGTCCAGGCCCAAACTGCTTGGTGATTGCGGCTGCCGCAACGTCTGTCGCTTCCGCCAAACGATCAGGATCATGAGCCTCGATCTCATTCCTCATCGGTGTGCCCTGGCAGTATCCAATCGCTACTGACAGGGCGTTGGCCGCCTGGCTCTCCCGTGTGACGATTTCTGTCGTTACAGCCCCAAATCCCACAGCTCGGAGCTGGGCTTCCAGAGCCACAGTGTCGTAGTGTCCATGCGGGGTGCGGGCCAGAAACATCGGTGGATTGTCAGGAAATAGGGTAGCGACAGACTTCACCACGATCTCGGCAAACTCGTTTTCTTCAATCCGGTCCCAGACATTGAACAGGAAGCGTCCATTTGGCTTCAGCACGCGATATGCTTCGGAAAAGGCCCGCGGCTTGTCCGGGAAGAACATCACGCCAAACTGGCACACCACTGCGTCGAACTCGCCATCACGGAACGGTAGATACTGGGCGTCTGCCTGCCGCCAAGTCACCCGCGTGGATGGCAATTGGATCGAGGCGTGATCGAGCATCGGCTGATTAAGGTCCGTTGCGACGATCGATACGCTCTCCGGCATAGAGGAGACCAAAGCGCGTGTGACCATGCCTGTCCCTGCAGCCGTCTCAAGGATGCGGCCGTGCTGTCTGTCCGCCAGCCTGGATGCGAGATCATCTGCATAGGGGACGAAGATCAGGGGCCCCAAATGCTCGTCATATAAGGCGGGGATCGACCCCCGGAAGACCCGGTCAGCATCCACTTCACCTACCTCCGCACAACCGCACAACCGCACTCTCCAACCAGGAGTAGTCATCCGTCCACTGGTGCGGAAATCAAGAGTTTTGCTCGCTTTCCAAATGTGACCTGTCGATTTAGTCAAAATGACCCCGCCCTCCCACTTGCGGGTCAAGCCGACTTCGAGGCAGTCAAAAAGTGGTTCTCCATTGGAACCGCGAGCCCCGTATCGTCTACATAGCTCGCGAGCTGCTCTACGATATGGGCGATAAAGGCTCGTTTGCGATCGTCCGGTAATGCCAAGAACTGCGCCGTGACGGGCGTCGATCCCATGAAGCCGGAAACAAGCCTCGCCGGCACCGGATAGCGTAACGTCCGATGCTCAAAGCGGATACGGATGTTCTGCAACCCGGCTTCGTTGGCAAGTTGTCGTAGTTCCTTGGCTGTGTTGAGGGAGAACGCTGAGTCAAACGCCGCCGACGCGTCCGCACCGAGAAACGCGCCGATACCAGCGATCACCGCAGCGTGGAACGGCTGCCGTTCCAGTGCGCCCCAGACATTGAGGGCGATATGCCCACCTGGGGCAAGCACGCGTGCCATCTCCCCCATCGCTGCGGTGCGGTCAGGGAAGAATTGCAGCCCCTGTTGGCACAGCACCACGTCGAAGCTGCCCGCATCGAACGGCAATTCGGTCGCGCTCCCCTGGTGCCACGCGACGTGCGGGTTGCTCCGGGCCACATTCAACATGCCCTCATTGAGGTCGATGCCGGTTACGGAGCAGAGCTTCCGGCTGACCAGGTTGACGCGATTGGCTACCAAACCGGGGCCGCAGGCGACGTCGAGCACTCGATCGCCGTCTCTGCAACCGGCCGAGAGGATGAGGTCATCGGTCCAGGGCTCCATGACTTTGTAGGCAAAGCGTGTATAGACTGATGGCGCATCGCCACTGAGTTGCCATCCGCTCATGTGACAATCTCCCCCTACGGTGCTTCTGATACAGCGTTTCCATGGAACGACTCCTATCGGGGACATCCGACGACGGCCCGGGGACTCACGGTGGGGCCTCAACCATAGGTGCGGTTTCGTGGAATCGCTGTGCTAGTCAGCACTCCTTCACTCAAGCCGGCGCAGTTCCACCGCACTGTCGCACTTGACACGCATAATCGCCAGCTATGGCCTTTGCGCAATACAAGAATTTTGCACCAAAATTAGCCTCTTGAAAACACTCTCTCTTTCCGCTGCGTAAATCCGCTACAAAGCAGCAGCCGACCTGCCGCCGCTTTGCCGTCTGCAGCCAGGCCGGAGGCAGGCGGACCCGCGTCCCGCCCCCAGCCCCGCCAGCCGCCCCGTCAGTGCAGGCCGTAGAACCCCTTCGCGCCGCCGGCCATCACCGCCGCCTGCGTCGCCGCCGATGCGTTCCCCAACAGCGCCCGCACCTTCGCCGGAGCACCCGGGAAGAACCCGTCCGGATGCGGGTAATCCGTCGCCCACAGGATCTTGTGCGGCCCGACATACTCGGCCAGCGGCTTCAGGCAGCCTTCCACCGGCTCGAACGCGATCCAGCAGTTGCGCTGGAACAACTCGGACGGCCGGGTCGTCAACCCCGAATTGTTGAAGCCGATGTCGTCGAAATGCCGGTCCATGCGGTCCAGCCAAGGCGCGATCCAGCCGCCCCCCGACTCGAGGAACGCGATGCGCACCTTCGGATGCCGTTCGCACACGCCGCCCCAGATCACCGCCATGCAAGCCAGCATCATCTCCATAGTATGGGTGATGATGTGACGCGCGCCGCGCTCCTCGAAGCGGTCCATGCCGACCTGCATCATCCCGCTGTTGCCGCCTTCATGGAACCCCACCGCCATGTCGAGTTCTTCCGCCATGGTCCAGAACGGTTCGTAGTCCGGGTGGTGGATCATCTTGCCGTTGTACGGGTTGGGCCGCAGGAACACGCCGCGGAAACCCAGCTGCTGCCGGGCGTAGCGCATCTCCTCGATCGCCAGTTCCACCGACTGCATCGGGATCATCGCCACGCCGAACAACCGGTCCGGATACGGCTTGCAGTAGTCGGCAAGCCAGCGGTTATAGGCCCGCGCCATCGCGGCGGCGGCCGGCGGGTCCTGCACCGCGCCGGCGAACAATCCGATCGAGGGATACAGGAACGCGGCGTCGATGCCGTCCATGTCCATGTCCGGAATGCGGGCGTGCGGATCGAAGCCGCCCTTGCGGCCTTGCTCATACTCCATGGTGTCGTCCACCACGGTGCCATCGCGCGCCCCCACCGCGCCCAGCGCGCCGAGCCCCTTCTTGCTGCCGAGCAATTGCTCGCCCACCTGCAGTCGCTGCTTGCCGTCCTTGTCGCGGATCAGCTTCGGCGCATGCTCCCGATATTTCGGGTCCATGTACTCCTCCCAGAGCGTCAGCGGCTCCAGGATGTGGCCGTCGGCATCGATTACGTTGTAGGCGCGAGTCATGGACCGTCTCCTGTTTGATTGCGTCAGGGCGCGTCACCCGCGGGCGTGGATCAGGTCCACGGAACGGACCTTCTCTTGAGGTGGCGCTCCTACCCGCGAGTATTCCACCGTCCCCGCGGTGTTGCAACCGCGCGAGCTGAAATTCGTTCACCACACGTTCTAATGCGCAACGGATAGATCCCCGGAAATCTTCTGGAATCGCCACGCAATGGCCTGCCGTTAGGGAACCGGTAACCCATCCGCCGGATAGTCGGCCCGGTCAGGCTGCCGCCGCCGCAAGGTTGCCGGCTGCGGCGGCCCGGGGCTCGGCTGCAACATACGCTACCTACGGTTGTGTGCGCGGACGCCGTCACCGCAGGTCGGCGGCGCCCGCCATGGCAACCCGGCGGAGCGTCAGGGGGACCGGATGTCAACGATCGGCTCGACGATCAACAATCGCGTGACCATTACCAATGGCGTGACCGTGGGCACCGGGAATTACGCCTCGCCGCTCACCATCACACAAAGCGGTTACGTCAGCTACGGCGGACCAGCTTATGCCATCACCGGCACCGGCGTCCTGGTCAATCAAGGGACGGTGACCCAGGGCGGCGACGGCAACGGCGCGGTATCGCTGACCGGCGCCAGCAGTGTCAGCAACAGCGGCACGATCACCGGCGTCGCGGGCTACGTCATCGACCTGAACGGATCGGGCGGCATCAGCAACGCCGGAAGCGGGCTGATCGGCGGGTTCCTGGGGGTGAAGCTGACCGGCACCGGCGACATGCTGACCAATCTTGGCAGCATCGCCGCCGGCGCCGCCTACGGCAACGCGGCCTACCTGGCCGACGGCGGCACCGTCACCAACGGCCAGGCCGTGGCGGGTGCCAGCACCGCGTCGCTCCAGGGCGCGGACGGCGTGTCCTTCGGCGGCGCAGCGGCCGGCACCGTCGTCAACTACGGCACCATTGTCGGCATCAAGTACGAGGCCGTCGACTTCGGCAGCACTGGCACGCTCATCAACGGCGCGGGCGGCGCCACCTACGCACTGGTCCAAGGCTATCTGGATGGTGTCGTCGGCTTTGGCACCACCGCCATCGTCCAGGTCACCAACTACGCCAGCATCGTCGCGACCGCGGAGGTCGGCAGCTACGGCATCCAGATCCAGGGCGACGGCACGATCGCCAACGTTGGCACCGCCGCGCTGATCCAGGGCAATGGCGGCATATCGATCGCGCTGAACGGCTATGTCAGCAACACCGGCACCATCACCACGCCAGGGGGCGGCGGGGATACCGGCGTCGTCATCGGGGGCAACGGCGCGGTCGCCAACCTCACCGCCACGGCGCTGATCGAAGGCGATGAGGGTGCCGTCGCCATCGGCCAGTCGGGCACGGTCACCAACGCGGGCACGATCCTCGCCACCGCCGCGGTCAGATATGCTGCCGTCTCCATCACCGGCGACGGCACCGTCAGCAACAACGGCTCCGCGGCGCTGATCGAGGGCTATCGCGGCGTCTATATCGGCGGCACCGCCAGCGTCACCAACACCGGGACAATCTCGGGCTACAGCTCGAGCCCGGCCCAAAATTTCGGAGTCATCCTGGGCGGCGGCGGCAGCGTCACCAACGGTGCCGGCGGTGCAGCGACCGCCTTGATCTACGGTTCGATCGGCGTCTACGCCAAAAACGACGCCGCCACCGTCAACAACCACGCCACCATCCTGTCCAGCGGCGGCTATGGCATCGGCGTGAACCTCGCTGCCGGCGGCACGATCGTCAACGGCAGTTCCGCCGATACCAGTGCGTCGATCTACGGGCGATCTGCCGGCATCCAGGCGAGCAGCGGGACCATCACAAATTATGGCAGCATCGGCGGCGGGGCCATCGCGATCTCGATGAGCGGCAGCGGGACGGTCATCGACGCCGGCACGATCAACGGTAGCACCTACGCCGTCTACTTCGGCGGCGCGGGCGACCTGCTGGTGCTGCAGCCGGGCTATGCCATCACCGGTACCATCCGCGCCGGCGGCAGCGGCAATACGCTGGAACTGCAAGGCTCCCCAGGCAACTTCGTGACCGCCAACTATAGCAGCCTCGGCCTCAGCGGCTTCCAGACCGTCGCCTTCGCGCCCGGCACCGGCGCCTACGCGACGCTGGAGATCAGCAACTACAACGCTGTCCCGGCGACGATCGCGGGGTTCACCGGCTTCGATGACAAGATCGACCTGACCAACCTCGACGACAGCAGCAATGACGCGATCGTCAGCTACGGCACCAGCACCGGCGCGAATCTCCTGACCATCACCACCGACAGCGGAGCGCAGGTCGCAACGCTGACTCTCGGCAGTGGGAGCTACACCGGCGTTACCTGGGCAGCGATACGCGACGGCAGCGGGACCGCGATCTATCGCGAGACACCACTGGCTTCCACGCCGGAGATCACCAACCTGGTGCCCTATCAGGGCGTGCCCGCGGGCACAGCCACCACACCATTCGCCACCGTCCAGGTCTCCGATAACAGCGCAAACCCGACCGATACCGTCACAGTCACCCTGTCCGATCCCTTGGCGGGCACGCTGTTCAGTTCGGTCGGCGGCGGCAGCTTCAACTCCTCGACCGGCGTGTTCAGCGTCAGCGGCTCGCCGTCGCTGGTCAACGCCGGACTCAACGCGCTGGTCTTCACCCCCGCATCTTCGCCGCCCACCAGCGGCTGGTTCCAAACCACCGGCTTCACCATCGATGTCAGCGGACCGGGGGGCAGCATTTCAGGCAGCGCCAGCGTCACCGAAACGCGGCAGGTGCTCGGACTCGCCGCAGGCACGGCCAGCGTTTCGGTCGCGGTCAACCCGGTCGCCGGCAGCTTCGCCGGCGCCACCGGCGAGGATACCAACGAAGCAGTCGTTCTCGCGCCATCCGCCGATGGCATTTACTCGCTGCCCGCGGCCTACCAGGCGGAGTTCCTCGGCGGGTCCGCGGCCGTCACGTTGACGGACCCGTCGGTCGGAAATGCGATCCTGGCCGGCAACGCCGGCATCGACACGATTTCCTCCGGCGCCAACGGCGACACGCTGCTGGGGGCCGGCGCGGGCTCGACGATGCAGTTCGTCTCCGGGGCCTCGAACGGGCTCGCGTTCGGTGCGCCAGGTGGCGTCACCATGTCGGATGCCGGCAGCCAGGACACAATGGTGGGCTCCAGCGGCGCCACGAACGCCACGCTGACCGGCTCCGACGCGCTGTTCTTCGGCCAGGCCAGCGCCACCACCGTCTTTGCCAGCGGCCAAGGCGACACGATGGTCGGCGGCTCCGGCGGATCCATTCAGTTCCTGGCTACCGCATCGGTCGGCGTGGCGTTCGGAGGCAGCGGAACGGTCAGTATGTTGGACGCCGGCAGCAAAGACACGTTGCTCGGCTCCACCGGCACAACCTCGGCGACCCTGACCGGGGCCAATTCCCTGTTCTTCGCCCAGGGCGGCGCGACCACGGTCTACGCCAGCGGCCAGAGCGATATCCTGGCGGCGAATGGCGGCAGTCCGACGCTGCAGTTCCTTTCCGGTGCGGAGGATGGCGTGGCGTTCGGCGGCGCGGACGCCGTGACCATGTCCGATGCCGGCAGCCACGACACGCTGGTCGGCTCAACCGCCAACAGCACCGTGACGATCTCCGGCACGGACGCAACGTTCATTACCGGCAGCGGCACGGCCAGCGTGTCCGCCAGCGGCGACGGTGACCTGTTGGCCAACGGCTCCAAGGCCGCGACATTCATCTTCGCCGGGGGAACCGGAGGCCTGGCGTTCGGCGGCAGCGGGGCCGTCACCATGTCCGTTGCCGGCAGTCACGACACGCTCGTCGGCTCAAGCCTCAGCACCAAGGCAACGATCTCGGGCGCCAACGCGCTGTTCTTCGCCGGCAGCGGCACCGCCAGCGTATCCGCCAGCGGCGAGGGCGACACGCTGATCGGCGGCTCCGGTCAGTCAACGTTGCAATTTTCCAAGGGTGCGAGCGGCGGCGTGGCGTTCGGCAGCACGGTCGCAGTCGACATATCGGACAGCGGCAGTGGCGAGACGATCCTTGGCGCGAGCGCCCCGACCGCGGTCACACTCGCCGGCTCCGGTGCCCTGTTTGTCGCCGGGTCGGGTAGCGTGGGAGCGGCCGATAGCGGCAAGGCCGACACGATCGTCGCCAGCAGCGCGTCCGCCGCCATCACCTCCAGCGGCAGCGGACTGGTCGTGTTCGGCAGCACCGGATTGCTCACGTTCACCGGCGGATCGCACGGTGCGACCATCCTCGCCGGGTCGGGCGATGCATCGGTCGCCGGCGGCAGCGGCGGCCTCACCCTGTTCGGCGGTGCCAGCGGGGCGATCGATTACAGCGGCAGCAGCGGCGGGCTGCTCTACTCCGCCGGCAGCGGCAATGAGACGCTGGATGCAAGCAACTCGACCACCAACAACATCATCTTCGGCGGCAGCGATCCCACTGGCCGGAATTCGATCGTGGGCGGCCTGGGGGCCGGCCAAGGCAGCGACACGCTGGTGGCCGGCGGCGGCACCGATACGCTGGTCGGCAACACCGACGCCAGCAGTCACGACCTGTTCGTGTTCTTCGCGGCCAATGGCAGCGGAGCGCCGCACGACCTGGTGCAGAACTTCACCGCGAGCGACGAGGTATTGCTGACTGGCTATGGCACGGGTGCCGCGGCGGCGGCGTTGGGCTCGGCCACGACGAACGGCTCATCGGTTACACTGACGCTTTCCGACAACACCACGATCATGTTCGCCGACGTTGCCAGCGTGAGCAGCCTGACGGGGCATGTCGTGTCCGTCTGAACACGATGTTGCGCGGCGTTGGCAGGCCGCGTCGTCTCCTGTGTCATGGCCGGCACAGGCTTGGCGCCGACCGGCCACCTGCGTGTTTCCCGCATTTTGCGGATGACGTCGGCTGGGACTACACCTGACCCGAAGCGATCCAGGAACCGCGACGGGGCAAAGGGGCATGATCAACAAGATCGTCCAGAACATGGCCGACGCCATGACAGGCATCAAGGACGGTTCGACCGTGCTGATCGGCGGGTTCGGCGCTGTCGGCCAGCCCAACGCGCTGATCGACGGCCTGATCCATCAGGGCGCCAAGGACCTGACCGTGGCCGCCAACAACGCCGGCGTCGGGCACACCGGCCTCGCGCGGCTGATGGAGCTGGGCCGGGTGCGCAGGATCATCTGCTCTTTTCCGCGCTCCTCCGATCCGGTGGTATTCGAAACGCTGTATCGTGCCGGCAAGATCGAGCTGGAGATCGTGCCGCAGGGAACGCTGGCCGAGCGCATGCGTGCCGCCGGTGCCGGCGTGCCGGCGTTCTTCACCGCCACCGGGGTGGGGACGAAGATGGCAGTCGGCAAGGAACATCGCGAGATCGACGGCCGCACCTACATCCTGGAACAGTCGCTGCCCGGCGACGTGGCGCTGGTCGAGGCGTGGGAAGCGGATCGCTGGGGCAACCTGACGTTCCGCGAGTTAGGCCGCAACTTCAATCCGGTGATGGCGATGGCGGCGACGCTGACCATCGTGCAGACGCAGCACGTGCGGGAACTGGGCGAGATCAATGCGGATCACGTCGTGACGCCGGGCATCTTCGTGGATCGCGTGCTGCACGTGCCGTACGGGGACCCGAGCGGGTTCTGAACCGCCGTCCTGTGGTTGGTCGCCGCCGCGATGCATCTCCTGCGTCGTCGCGGGCCGAAGTGGGGTATGCAGCAGATAGTTTGAAACACGGATTTCACGGATGTCACAGATTAAAGACACCGATGGCCTGGTACTCAGGATCATTGAAGTGCGAGACGACCTCACGGCTTGGCGGGCACGACTCGGGCTTCACCGGTACCGGGTCCTATCATCGATACGGGGTAGTACCGGGTACTCAAGGTAGCGCAGCGCACGGGCGTAGGCTCCCGACGCGAAACGCGGTGTTAGTGATAACAGCAGTTAAATCGTCGATCGCCTGTCAAACGTCCACCCAGGCAAATCTGCCAAATCGATTCGGGTCCGCGGTATTGCGGGCCCGGGATTGCGCTGACGACTCGGCCCGCGCTTAATGCCGGCTTGTTGGACGACAAGACGCAGCAGCGATGCCTGAAACAATGCGTCGACCGGCTGAATTTATCCATAAAAAGATCGGCTGGGCGATAGCGTGCCGCCGAATCAATCAGGGAGGATAACCATGTCCGAAACGTTCGATTTCATCGTGGTGGGCGGCGGGTCGGCGGGGGCGGTGATTGCCTCGCGGTTGTCCGAGGATCCCTCCTGCCGGGTGGCACTGATCGAAGCGGGCGAGCGGCCGCCGGAAATCTCCGCGCTGCCGATTGCGCCGGCAGCGATGCAGTTGAATCCGGCGACCGACTGGATGTTCACAGCCGACCCTGGCAAAGCCGGGCGCGGACTTAACGGACAGCGCATGCCGGTGCCGCGCGGCAAGATGCTCGGCGGCTCCTCCGGCATCAACTACATGATGTATGTACGCGGCAATCCCGGCGATTTCGATTCCTGGGCGGCCGAGGGTGCCACCGGCTGGAGTTACGCCGACGTGCTGCCCTATTTTCGCAAGAGCGAGGGCCTGGCGGCGAGCGAGGAGATCGTCGTCGATGCCGCCGCGCATAACACCACAGGGCCGCTCGGGGTGTCGGTCCGCGAGCCGATCCTGCCGGCTGCCCGGCAGTTCGTCGAGGCGGCCGTCGCCGCAGGCATCCCGCGCGGCGACTATAACGGCCGCGACCGCGACAGCCCCGCCGGAGTCGCATCGTTGACCCAGTACACGACGCGGGACGGCCGGCGATCGAGCACCTATCAGGCTTTCCTCGCCGGCGAGCCGGAGCAACGGCCGAACCTGAAGATCATCACCGGCGCGCCGGCGACGCGCGTGCTGCTGGACACCGCCGGCGGCCGGACTGTCGCCACTGGCGTCGAGTACCGCACCACGGCCGGCGAGGCGGTGACGCTGCGGGCCGCCAAGGAGGTGGTCGTCTGCGCCGGCGCGATCGGCTCGCCGCACCTGCTGATGCTATCCGGCATAGGACCGCGGCAGGAACTGGAAGCCGCCGGGGTTGCCTGTCTCGTCGACGCACCGGTCGGCAAGCATCTGCAGGATCACTTGATGTGTCCGCTGATGTATCCGGCTCCCGGCATCGGCGTGACGATGAACGACATAGCGGTGTCCATGGGACCCGGCGCGCTGCGTGCTCCGGCCGGACCATTGCCCGCCGATCCCGCCGACGATGCCAACCTGTCTCCGCAGCTGCAGGCATTGAAGCAGAAGGCGGAAGCGCGCCTCGCCGACTGGCAAGCGACCGGACGCGGCCTCGGCGCGTCATCGCTGGCCGACGCGGTGGTCTTCTGCTCCACCGGCCTCGGCGATCCCAATCGCCACGACACCGAGATCATTTGCTTCGTGACCGGCACCAATGGCGGTTTCCTGCAGACCATCATGAATATCGACACGGCACGGTTTTTCGACGACGCGGCGACGCGCGTGGCAGACGATGCGGAAAACCTGTTCCTGCTTGCCAACCCCGTATTGCCACGCAGCCGCGGCGCCATCGTCCTGGAAAGCCAGGACCCGGAGGCAAAGCCGGCGATCCGCATGAACTATTACGACGACCCGCACGACCTGAAGGTCATGGTGGCGGCGATCCGCCGGACCATGGACATTGCCGCGCATTGGCCTGGAAACCGCAAGCTCGGCCCGCTGATGCTGCCGCCGTTCCTGGCGGAAAAACACGGCTATCGCGAAGGCGCCGAGCCCAGCGATGCGCTGCTGGAGGATTTCGCGCTGCATTTCTCGCTGACCGTGTACCACCCGACCTCGACTTGCCGGATCGGCGATGTCGTAGACCCGCTGCTCCGGGTGAAAGGTGTCGGCGGATTGCGGGTGGCGGACGCGAGCGTGATGCCGTCGGTGATCGGCGGCAACACCAATGCGCCCTGCATTATGATCGGCGAGAAGGCGGCCGAGATGATCGCATACGAATACGCCGTGAAGCTGCGGGAGTTCGTCGGCGATCATCGCACCACCCGGGGTTAATGCCAGCCGGTGCAAAGATTGTCGATGCTAGGCGGTGTAAGGATTGTTAGTGCCAGGCGGCGTAAAGTTTGACGTACGGCCGATGCCGACCTCGGCATGAAGAGGTGGGCGTCGACCGCAGATCACCCATTAAGTCACCTGGTATTATCCAAAGGCACCAGAACGGTTGACCGTCCCGGCGGGGCACAGAGCAACCCTGTCATTGCGGTCGTCGCCGCGATTCAGACGACGGGTATAAAGCTACGAAATCTATGAAATCTGCATTTCAAAACTTTGTTGCCACCAGCACAACTATCGCCTGGTTGGTTGCCTCCCCAAAATCAAAGCCTCACGCCCCGTTAAACCGCGGCAGCTTCTCCGCCAGCGCCTGGTACGCATCATCGTCCGTGCGGTCATACCGCAGCGGCGTCACCACGATCTTCCCAGCCCGCATCGCGTCGTAATCGCTCTCCGGCCCCTGCACCCGGTCGCCGCGACGGAAGTTCAGCCAATGATACGTCATGCCGCGGGGATCGGTCCGGGTCTCGACATGCATCCCGGCGATCATGCCCACGCCTTGGCGCGCCAGGGTCAGCGGCCCCGCCTGATCCGCCGGCACCGGCGGGAAATTCACGTTCAGGCAGGCGTCCTTGCTCCAGCCGATCGCCAGCAGATCCCGCACCACTTGCGCGCACAGAGTCCGTGCGGTGTCCCATGGCACGTTGTTGCGGTCCTTGAACGCCTGGCTCAGCCCGATCGAGGGGATCCCCAACATCATCCCCGTCATCGCCCCGCCGACGGTGCCGGAGAACACCGTCTCCATTCCGAGGTTCAAGCCGCGATTGACGCCGGACAGGATCAGGTCCGGCGGTGCATCCGCCATCAAATGGCACACGCCCATCACGGCGCAGTCGCCCGGCGTGCCGGTGATGCCGAAGCGGCGCGGCCCTTGCTGGGTGACACGCAGCGGATGATGCAGGCTGATCGCGTGCGACACGCCGCTCTGGTCATGCTCTGGCGCCGCCACCCAGACCTCACGCGCCAGCTGCGCAGCGATCTCCTCCAACACCGCGAGGCCCGGCGCGGCGATTCCGTCGTCGTTCGTCAGCAGGATCCGGTCCAGCACGGGCAGCGCTCCACTCAGGGGTCCGGCCCTGTTTGGCGGCTTGCGCCACGCCCGTCCAGAGGCACTTACGCCTGGTGGCCTGCGTCGCTCACGTTGTGACGTATAGGCGCTTGAGTTTGGTGCGGGCATCGGCGGTGGTGGATTGCCAGTCGGCCTCGGCATGGTGCTTGTTGCGACCGGGCTCCCACCGGCCCGCGGGCCGGACAGGCGGCTGTCATGGAGCAGCCGCTGTGGGTGGGGAGTGGACATACGGCGCCGGGGCTGCAGGGGACAGAGCGCGACTGGCGGGCCTCATTTGGCTGACGTTTCGGATCGGTAGACGGTCGCCGACCAAATCTGGCTCACGGGGACATTTGCCGGGGTCCATGAACATGCGCCGAGGCTATCGCCTGGGCTGGCCAGTCTGCTACACGCGGTTCACTCGATCAGTTGCAGGACGTCGTCTGAGGGAGCGTGCCGTGCTGGCTGGCTTACAGAACGGGCTCGAACACCTGAGAACGCAGCTTCACACTGTCGTAACCGATTCGAAGAGAAAACGCAGGCTGCTTCTGGCGCAGGCGTCCCGTCGGTCCCGCCTGAGACGTTTGCTGCACGTCACCGCTGGCATACTGGCCTTGCTGTCTGCCACGTCCATCACCGCCATCATTACCGAGCTGACCAATTCGATGGCCGTGAAGGTGTTTTCGGCAGTAGTCGCCTTCATCTCCGGCGTCATCTCGCTGGTGATCACGAACTACGTGGACGAAAAGGACACATGGAAAATGTTCGAGAGCGCAGCGGGATTCATCTCAGTCAGGAGCAAGGCCGAGCTGCTCCTGACCAAGCCGAACGTCACCGGCACCGAACTGCGGAAGCTTCAGGAGGAGTACGAGAAATGCTCGACGGCGGTTGATTCGCTGATCAAATTCGACGAAAGCGATCACAGCCACCAGGAGGATGACCAACCCGGAAGTTCGTGAGGGATGGCTTGGTGGTCGGCGCTGTCCCGGACGCGCGTCATCCTGTGCGGACGCTTTCGCGTCCTTGACGAGTGGCGCGGGGGGCAGGCAGTCGTCTACCGTGCCAAGGATCTGCGAACCGGGACGATCTATGCGATCAAGCAGCCGCTCGCACCGCAAAACCCCAGTGTGGTCGAGCACTTCCGCAACGAAGTGCGCCTCTGGTTGGAGCTGCCCGTTCATCCGCACATCGTTCGCGCCCACGAGGTGATCGTCGAGGACGGGGTACCCTACCTTGTGATGGACTATGTGGCGGGGGGAACTCTGGCGGATAGACTGAGGCGCGCTGGACCTGCCTTGCCGCGCGGGGATGCGCTATCCTTCGCGTGCCAGATTTGCGAGGGCATGCTCGGCGCCTCGCGGCTTGGGGAAATCTCGCATCTGGACCTGAAGCCCTCAAACATCCTGATCGGACCGAACAAGCAGGCCAAGATCGCTGATTTCGGGCTCTCGCGATTTACCGGGATGTTCTCGACAGGTAAGACGATTTCCAGATCGGGAACCTACCGCTACATGGCTCCCGAGCAGTATCTGGGTGAACCCGTCAGCCCGCATTGTGACGTATTCTCGTTCGGAATCATCGTCTATCAGATGCTGACAGGGAAGCTGCCATACCCGATCAGTTTCAAGGGTTCCCGGGACCTGAACATGGAGCGCCTGAAGAATTTCCACGGCATGCTCCGAGCCGCGGAGCTGCCTAACCGACAACAGGCCGAGGATAATAGGATCGATTACGATCTGTTCGCGGTGCTGAGCGAGCGCGATTACATCAGGAACGTCCTTGCCAGCCGAGCTTTGCTCGAGCTAGGGGACGTCGGACCGATCGTTGCGGGCTGCCTTGGCAGCTTCCGGAGCGAGCGCCAATCCGACTTCGGCGTATTGCTCAGCCGCCTTCGGGTCCTCGGCGCCGCGTCCGAAACCGGTGATGACGGCGGCGCCATGGAACGTCAGACGGACTGGTACCTCAAGGGCTTGTCGTATCAGAATCTCGGGGAACATCAGAAAGCGCTCGAATGCTTCAACCGTCAGCTCATTGACAACGAAGCGGATGTCCGCAGCTATCTCGCCGCAGCGGCATCGTGGCGAGCGATCGGCTGCGATGACGAGGCCGAGAACAGTATGGAGATCGCACAGAGCCTGACGACGGACAAGGGTTTTGGCACCGGCCACGATCGGTGGTCTGGTTTCAAGCTGTGGCGCAGAAACGTAGGATCGGGCAGATGACGCAATGGGTCCACAACCACCTCGAAGCGGCTGGTAAAGCATTCACCGATCGACGCGACCAAACCGCGCTGCGACATCTTTTGCAGGTGTTGAGTGTGTATCCCGAGGAGCCAAACGCCCTTAAGCTTGCCGGGCAGGTTCTTAAGCTCAACATGAGCCGTACGAATTTGGAGGCAAGCAAGGAACCCCTCTCGCGAACCGAGATCCTCGATCCTCGGTTGGACGGCCTGTTCTGCTCGTGCGACGAACCGGATTGCACGGCAATGTGGATCAGCGCGAGAGTTGGCCTTTCCGATTTCGATAGTATCGCGGTCGCCAATCCGATTGGCGGGCGATGCTCGCAGTGCGGACGGTACTATTGCAAACGGCACTTCCGCCAGCGAACGGGCATTGCCCACGTCGGGCCGGTGTGTCCCGCATGCTCCGGCAACCTGGAGTCAGCGCCGCCGCCCAACGGCCGCCCTTCCAAGCAAACCGTTCGGCTGAACAAACCTTTGGTCCATGTGCTGCTGCTCACCGAGGGACCCATCCAGCCGGCGCCAGATTCGCTGAATGACCTGTTCCGGATGGTCGCTCCCGACATCTTCGAGGACGGCCCGCAAATCACGGCGTTTCCGGTCGGACCGTGGCGCGAGGGCATTCCGGACATCGCCATGGCGAAGCTGGCCTCGAGCTACCCGGACTATCTCACGCCCGCGTACGAGAAGCACACGGTCGTATTGCGCGACGCGCATGGGGCGCGGCTTGTCATGCTCAAAGTGTTCGCCAATCGGCCGAAGATTGTCGATCCGGGGTAGTGGCTGGTAGCCAACTTCGCTGGACCTTACGCGAGATCCTCGCCGATTTGCCGCAGCCGCACGCCGCGGCGCGCCGATGTCGCAGATGATGCTATATCTGCAGGAAGCGGGATCTGCAGGCATCGGGACGCATCAAGACGTCGCCTGCCACAGGCACCCTGCTCCGCTGTAAGTCGATCGCACGCACCATAACGTCCTTATCAATGATGAGACGAGGCGGCCACAGCGATTAGCTCGCCGGACCTCGATCCCCTTTCCAGAAATGTCCGCTCTGGGTCGATTCCGGCTATAACCGTTGCGGCCACGTTGTACCAACCCGCGGAAAGAACCGGCCGCCATACCGCAACCTGACCCGGCCGCAGGCCCGCACGCGGCCGAGGCGCTGTCCGCAACCGAACCTCCGCCGCGGCCCGCCCGCCGCGCCGCCCGGGAAGAGCGCCTCACCTTCGAGACCATGCCCCGCGAGAAGGAAATCGAAGCCAAGGTTCACCGCCGCTCGATCGGCCGCAACCTCACCGCCATCTGCGGCGATCTCGGTGTCGCCCGCCCCCACGCTCTGCTTCGGTCCATTCTGGAACATGCTGTTCATGGCGATCCACGGCTGCCGCGGTAGCGTCGGCAACCTCGTGATGGAAATGCGCCGGCGGGAGAAGCAGCTCGACCGCGAGCTGTGGCAGTACCCGCTGCAAGACCCGCCAGTGTCAGCGACAGGTGGCATCAGGTTGCGCCCCCTGCCCCACGCGGCCAGCATGGGCGCCAACCATCCGGAGGAAACCGCCATGCAGATCATCGACGCGCAGGTGCACATCTGGGGCAGCGGCACGCCCAGCGCGCATCACCGCCAGGTCTCGGCCTTCACCGCCGAGGAGTTGATCGCTGAAATGGACGCCGCCGGGGTGGATGGCGCGGTGTTGCATCCGCCGAGCTGGGACCCCGGCTCGAACGAGCTCGCGGTCGAAGCGGCACGGAAATATCCCGCCAAGTTCTGCATCCTCGGCTGGGTCCCGCTGGACAAGCCGGAAAGCCACGCGCTGGTGGACACCTGGAAGCAGCGGCCCGGCATGCTGGGGCTGCGGTGGGCCCTGACGCGACCGGAGCAACAGACCTGGCATGAAGACGGCACGATGGACTGGGTGTGGCCGGCGGCTGAACGTGCCGGCGTGCCGGTGGCGACTCTGGCGGGCCGCTTCCTGCCGGTGTTCCGGCGCATCGCCGAAGCGCATCCCAACTTGCGGCTGCTGATCGATCATCTGGGGCTGGTGCGCGCGGGCAAGGATGCAGCGGCGTTTGCGAATCTCGGCGAGCTGCTGCCTCTGGCGAAGCTGCCGAACGTGGCGATCAAGGCGACCGGCGCGCCCGGCTACTCCAGCGGGCCGTACCCGTTCCGCGGCGTCCATGACGGGCTGCACCGCATCTTTGACGCCTATGGCCCACACCGCTTCTTCTGGGGCACCGACATCACCCGCATGCCGTGCAGCTACCGGCAGTGCGTGACGATGTTCACCGAGGAGCTGGCCTGGCTGAAGGGCCGCGACCTGGAGCTGGTGATGGGCCAGGGCGTGAAGGACTGGCTTGGCTGGAAGGCCTGATCGCAGCAATCACCCAGGGCGGGTAAGCACAGCGCAATCCGTCGCAAAGGCGCGCGGCGGATTGCGCTGCGCTTATCCCGCTGTAGCCGCAATATAGAGATGACACCCCTCTCCAAGATAGAGGTGACACCCCCCCGTTCTAGGGTCTCGGGAGGTGCGCCGTGGCGGTGGTGTCGCCACCTCGCCACGGGGTTGCCGCGGCTCCGGCCTGAGGTCCCCTTGTATTTCGTTACATAACGGAGAACTGGTCACGCCAAGGGGCCGCAAACCCGATGGCGACGCGCCATTGCGCAATGCCGAGCGCCAGGCCCGCTATCGTCTACGCCACCAAGTCGAGCGACCGCCTGCCGTGGTTCGATGGCATCGGTCCGTCGCCTGATCGCGCATGCGCGGTGCGCCTCTCCTTGAGCAGTTCCTGGTACATGCGGTGTGTCCGGGCGGCGATCGTGGTCCAGGAGAAATGTTCCTCGACGCGCCGGCGGCCGGCGAGGCCCATGGCGTGGGCCGCGGCACGGTCGCGCAGGACGCGGTTGAGCGCGTTGGCCAGCGCCCTGGAGTTGGCCGGCGGCACGAGCAGGCCCGTCTCCCCAGGGACCACGACCTCGGGGATGCCGCCCACGGCGCTGGCCACCACCGGCCGCTCGCAGGCCATCGCCTCGAGGTTGATGATGCCGAACGGCTCGTACACCGACGGGCAGGCGAAGACCGCGCAGTGCGAATAGAGCTCGATGTACTGCTCCTCGTGCAGCCACGCGTTGATCCATAGGCACCGGGGCGTCTCGTTGACCTTGGCGGCGATCTCCTGCTCGATCTCCGGGGTATCAGCCGCGGCGGCGCAGCAGACGAGCCGCACGTCGGGGTCCACGTATTTCATCGCCTCGAGGAGGTGGATCATGCCCTTCTGGCGGCAGACCCGGCCGACGAAGAGGATGTAGTCGCCTTCGATACCGTAGGCTTGCCGCGTGGCCCGGGCCGACGAGGGCTTCCACGTGGCAAGATCGATGCCATTGTGAATGACGGTCACGCGCTCCGGCGGGATGTTGAAGTGGGTGAGGATCTCGCCCTTCGACTGGGAAGAGACAGCGATGACGCGGTCCGCGGCCTCGAGGGCGACGCGCTCGATCCACGTGCTGAGGTGGTAGGAGCGGCCGAGTTGCTCCTCCTTCCACGGCCGGAACGGCTCGAGCGAATGGACGGTGACGGCGAGGGGGACGTCGTAGAGCTCCTTGGCCATGAAGCCGGCCATCGCGGCGTACCAGGTGTGGGCGTGTACAATGGCGTCGAGAGGGTCGCGCACGATCGACAGGTCGGTCGAGAAGGTGCCGAGGACGGAGTTGAACCTCTGCTCCGCGCCCTCGGCCATGCGGCCCCAGGGTTGGTAGCCCTTGACGCGCAGCCGACCCTCAGTGAGGTCCTGGTCGCCGAAGCAGCGCACCTCGACGTCCATGACCTGCGCCAGCTCACGGGCGAGGTGCATGACGTGTACGCCCGCGCCGCCGTAGACGTTGGGCGGGTACTCGCGGGTGATGAAGCAGACCTTGGGCGCGGCACCGTTGGTGCCGGTATGCCCGTTCAGGAGTTCACTGTGCTTGCGCCGACCTGCCGGACGCTCGAGTGTCAGCAATGTCGATGACATGATCTCTTTCCCCCTCGTCCTGTTGGTTCTTGATCGGTTGCTCGTTCGCGTGTTCCGCTTATCACCGCGATTACCCGCCCGAAACCGACGACTGCTCCGCGCATGAGAGCAAAAAGCGCCCCATAAGGCATTGATGTGAGTTCAACGACCCGCCGGTCGGCTGCCCAGCGCCAGAGGCGACCCCCGCAGCGACGTTCTTGCCCGCGTTCAGCGCCGTCGGCCTAAACTCAACAGTCGTGTCACCAAGGGCCGTTTGGCCGGCGCCGCGCTGAACCCATTGAAATCGCTGCTCGTCGCGAAAGTTAGGAGTTCTGCGACAAGCCTCGACCCGACGGGATTCCACCACTTTCTGCGTCGCAAAAGTCTGTCGCGTAAGTCGAAACCATCGCGACATGTTCTGCGACAGCCGTTTTTTTGTTGCCTCTGAGCGAAATGGCCCTTCGTGACGCGACTGTTGGGTCTAGGCCTGCTCGGCCCGCTTCGCGTGCCCGATGGCGCCAGCCGCGCCGCGGAGCTGGAAGAGCTGTCGCGCCGCGCTGCGGTCTATGCCACCCGGGCCAAGGGTGACGGCACCCGCCGCGCCTACGGCGCGGCCTGGCCGCAATACGAGAGCTGGTGCCGCGGGCTCGGCTGCGAGCCGCTCGCCGCCGATCCCGACACCATCGCGATGTACGTTGTCCGATGCGCCAACCAGGGCTTCGCCGTCAGCTCGATCCGCGTCCACCTCGCCGCGATCGAACCGCCCCGCGGCTGACGCAACGCCACGGCTCGGTCGATCGCACGGCTGCTTCATCATGCTGGGGGCAGGCGACGGCCTCAAGGGCTGCGCGTCGCGCACCGGCAAGCGCCGGCTTCGGCCCTTGACCCCGTCGCCTGCCCACAAGCTGTTGGCCGACATACCGTGTGACGCTGACCCTGTCCGCCGCCGGCGGGAGCCATTTCTACTTTGCGCGCCGGGTGACATTTCTATGTTGCGCCGACATTCCGCCCTACAGCAATCCCTCCCGCTTGAAGCTCAGCCACTTCGTTCCGGCGATGATAACGTGGTCGTGCACCGTCAGCCGCAGCGCTTCCGCCGCGGCCTTAAGTTCGCGGGTCATCGCGATGTCCTCACGCGACGGAGTCGGATCGCCGCTCGGGTGGTTGTGCGACACCACCAGCGCCGTGGCATTCAGTTCCAGCGCGCGCTTGACCACCTCGCGCGGATACAATGGCGTGTGATTCACCGTGCCGCGCCCCTGCATCTCGTCCGCCAGCAGCCGGTTCCGCCCGTCCATGTATAGCACCCGCACCTGTTCCACCTTTTCGCGCCCGAGTGCCGCGGTGAGGTACTCGATCAGCTTGTCCCAATGGGCCAGGATCGGCAGGTCCGCGAGTTCCGACCGAACCAGGCGCAGCGCCGCGGCCTGCACCGTTTTCAGCGCGGCGGCGGCGGCTTCGCCCATGCCGTCCACGGCGAGCAATTCCGCAACCGGCGCCGCGATGACCCCGGCGAAGCTGCGGAAGCGCTCCAGCAAGGCACGGGCGAGCGGCTTGGTGTCGCGGCGCGGCAGGGCAAGGAACAGGACCATCTCCAGCATCTCGTGGTCCGCCAGCGCCTCCGGTCCGGCCTTCAGCAGGCGGGCGCGCATGCGGTCCCGATGGCCATCCGTCCCGACGGCGGTCGCTGCCGCCTCTGGCGCGAGCGATGCCAGGAGGTCGGCGGTCTCTGCGAGGGCAGGAGCAGGGCGCCGCGTCATGCGGCGCATTGTCACAGCGAGTGGTTAAGAAACCGCTCCCTCTGCCGCTCCCTCCGCCGAGGAAGCGACCCCGGTCACGGCGCGGAACCGGTCCCGCTCAGCTCGCGAAAGACGCCTGCTCAGATCGGCGCCGGGCACGGTTCGGTGCCCATGTCGGCGGGCACCGAAATCTCCAGCAGCTCGAATGTCTCCGATGTGCCGGTTTCGTTGTGCGGCGTGTCGCCCGGGATCAGCATTGAATTGCCGGCCTTCAGCCGCACCTTGCGATCGGCGAATTCCAAATCGACCCAGCCGCTGAGCATGTAAACGAACTGCGCCTCACACTTGTGAACATGCCAGCCGGTCGGCTGCGACATGCCTTGCTCTGTGGACGTCACCTGCGCGCGCATTCGGCGGTGCGTCGCCGCCGTGACACCGAGGTCGCGGTATTTGAAGAACTCCCGGCGGCCGGCGACGTAGTTGGCATTTTCCTTGGCGGCAACGGCGACCTGCATCGGCTCGATATCCATGGGTGGTTCCTCCTGTTTATCGGCGGTATGCGCTTCGCTTTTCCGCCCTGGGTAGTGGGCCCGATATCCAGTCATGCGTCAGTCGGCGTGGTACGGGGGCCTGTCTAGATGGGCGGGGGACAGAGTGAAGATCTCCACGCCGGTTTGCGTCACGCCGACCATGTGCTCGAACTGCGCGGACAGGCTGCGATCGCGCGTCACCGCCGTCCAGCCGTCGTCCAGCACCTTCACCTCGGGACGGCCTGCGTTCACCATCGGCTCGATGGTGAAGAACATGCCGGGCTGCAGTACCGGCCCCTCACCCGGGCGGCCGAAATGCAGCACGTTCGGCGGCTCGTGGAAGCGCCGGCCAATGCCGTGACCGCAGAAATCGCGCACCACGGAGAAACGGTGACTTTCCACGAAAGTCTGGATGGCATGACCAACGTCGCCCAGGGTCACCCCCGGCTTCACCACCCGCACGCCGCGCAGCATCGCCTCATACGTCACGTCGATCAGATTGCGCGCCCGGGTGGAGGGCATGCCGGCGCCATACATGCGCGACGAATCGCCGTGCCAGCCGTCCAGGATCACGGTGACGTCGATGTTCAGAACGTCGCCCGGCTCCAGCTTCCTCTCGCCCGGAATGCCGTGACACACCACGTGATTGATCGAGGTGCAGATCGACTTCGGATAGCCGCGATAATTCAGCGGCGCCGGCACCGCGCCATGCGCGGTGATGAACTCATGGCACAGCTGGTCCAGTGTGCCCGTGGTGACACCGGGGTGGACATGCTCGGCAATCATGTCCAGCGTCTCGGCAGCGAGGCGGCCCGCCGCGCGCATCCCGGCGAAATCCTCCGGCGCATGGATCGTGATGCGTCTTGCGTCGACTGCTCCGTCCATCAAACCACTCCTGTCCCTCGCTCGCTCCGGCTGGGTGACTGCAAGATGCGCAACCGCCGCCCGCCGCGCAAGGCCGGCCGGGGGGAAGGAAGAGCCAGGGCTTCGTCCTGAAACCCACCAAGGGGCTTTGCCCCCTGGACCCCCAGCAAAGGCGGAGCCTTTGCAATCCATCTGTTTGGCTGGATGGAGGGGGGAACGGCGGGCTCTCGCCCGCCGTTCCCCCCTCCATCCAGCCAAGTAAAGAGTTCCAAGGGCTCGCCCTTGGCGGGGATCCAAGGGGCAGAGCCCCTTGGTGGGGTCCAGGGGCGAAGCCCTGGCCTTCCCCTCCGGCCGGCCTTACCCCGGCTGGAAGTGCAGGAACGCATTCTGGCCGACGTGCATGCCGGGTGGCGAGTGGCCGAATGGCGGGAAGGCGACGCTGCCCAGGCACCCGGTAAAAATGCTGTCGTGGATGAGGCAGTGGCGGCGGATCGTAGGCCAGACCGTCTCGGAAAGCACGTCCTGGTCGACGTGGTTGTTCTCCATCCGCCATGCCGTATAGGCCTGCATCAGGGTGGCAGGATTGGGAAGAACGTTGCCGACGCCGCCCCACATGCCGGCGAGCACCAGGTCGGTATGGGTGTACCAGTCGCGCATGGTGTGGAACCAGAACCGCGACTGCAGCCAGGCGTCGACGGCCACGCGCTCCTTGACGCTCAGCAGCGAGTCGGCGTCGCGGATCAGGAAGCGGCGCACGGTCGGATCGGCGATCGCTTCGAAGCGCCACAGCAGCTTGCGGTGTGCCGGCACGTTCGGGGGCAGCACCATAGGGCGCAACTGCACGCCGCGTCCCGCCAGTTCCAGCAGGTAGGGCTGCGGCACGGTCGCGTCGTGGTACAGCCGGATGCTCCAGCCGGGGAACAGGTGGGCGGCGATGCGCACGTTCTCCTGCAACGGCACCAGGTAGCGCGGTTCGCTGCCCCACAGGCAGTAGGCGATGACGTTCTCCTGCGGTGTGCTCCAGTTGAAGGCCGGCGGCAGACCGTCCGGGACCGCCACCAGCGGGGCACGTCCGCCGAACTTGCGGTCCTTGGCTTCCAGCGCGGCGCGGCCGGCGGCGATCGCCTCGTCCGGACGGCCAATCTGCGACCATGCGTCGCACAGGCAGTCGTGCACGTTTGGGCTGTCGGACCCCAGCGCCACCGCCTGCTGGCATTCGGCGATGCAACCGGCGAGGTCGCCCACCTGCAGCAGGAAGACGCCGAGGTTTTCGTGCATCGGCGCGTTGTCGGGGAACAGTCGGATGCCGTCGCGCAGGCTTTCGATGCCCTCGCGGAGCTGCTGGCCACCGTACAGCATCAGGCCGAGGAACAGGTAGTCGCCGGGCGTGGCGCGGGAGAGGGCTTTGGCTTCGGCGAGGATGCCGCGTTGCGCGGTGATCGCGTGATCGAAGGCACCTCGCGCATAGGCCTCATGCGTCGCCTGGCGCGCCGCCTCCAGCGCTCCCATGGCGGCGCTGTCGGCGTGGCCGGTTGTCGTGGGCTCGGACGGCATTCGACTACTTCGGCAGCAGGATGACGTCGGCCTCGGCGGTGGCGCTGACCGGCACGTTCGCCGCGACGGCGCTGGGCGGCATGGCTGCCGGAGCCGCCATGGCCATGGCGCTGGCGAAGCGCGGGAACGGCGGTGGCGAGGTCTGACCGAGCCGCACGTCCTTGAACGAATCGAAGCGCAGATCGAGTAAGCCGGCCGCCTCCGCCGCCTTGCCACGCAGGGCGGCAAGGGCGGCGCGCAACGCCTCGTCGTGCGCCTTGCGCTCGGCTTCGCGCGACAGGCGCCAGTTCAGGTCTTCGACGGTCATGCCGTTGTGTTGCAGTTCACCGACGAGGGTCAGCAACGCGATGCCGTCGTGAGCGCTCAGATCGAGGGTCTGGCTGGCCTGCCAACGCTCGGTCTTGTCCTGCGGCGTCGGGCCGACATGCCAGACGGAATAGGCGCCGGTGCTGAAGGTCATGCCGGCCACCTTGCGCACATGCGTCAGCGCGTCGGCCATCGTGGCGTTGACGCGTTGCTGTGCGTCCACCGGGCTGGCACTGGTGGCCTGGGCGCGCAACGACGCGGCGAGTTCATCGGGCACGACGGTGACGGTCTCGGTATCGGACAGATGCAGCAGCGTTTCCGCGCGCGCGGCCGGCGCCCGGGCGAGGCAGGCGCATAGCACGGCGGCGGCGACCAGGCGGAGCATCGGCGACGGATCCGTCAGCAGCGATCAGTGCTCAGTACAACGTCTGCCGCAGGCGTTCCGGATACTCCCGGTCATATTGCTCGCCGCCGAGCCGGCCGGCGGTGATGTCGGCGATGATCGTGCCGCTGCTGGGCAGCGACTTGCGGGCAATATGCTTCGCGGGATTCCACAGCTCCGATCGCACCAGCGCCTTTGGACATTGGAAATACACGCTCTCCACCGTCACCACGATCACCGAGCGCGGCAGCGTGCCGCGGAACTCGAAGCGCTGCAGCAGATCGGGGGCCACCGAGATCGCCGCGCGGCCGTTCACGCGCAAGGTCTCGCCGCAGCCGGGGATCAGGAACAGCAGCGCGACGCGCGGATCGTGGATGATGTTGCGCAGGCTGTCGGTGCGGTTGTTGCCGCGGCGGTCGGGAATGAGCAGGGTGTGCGCGTTCTCGACGTGGACGAAACCGGGCGGGTCGCCGCGCGGCGAGGCGTCCAGCCCGCCGGGGCCGGAGGTCGCCAGCACCATAAATGGCGCCGCGGCGATCATCGCGGCGTAGTGCGGGTGGACGAAGTCGACCTCCTTGGCGATGGCGCCTGGGGAGGGCTCGCCATAGAGCGCGGCGAGCGTCGCCTCGTCGCGGATGACGTGGTCGTCCGGCACGGTGTTCACCGGCATCGCGTCCATGTCGTGGCTCCTGCTAGATTGGGCGCATTATGACATCGCCGGTCTCGATCGTCACAGGATTCCTCGGCAGCGGCAAGACCACGCTGATCGCGCGGGTGCTGCGCGATCCGGGGTTCGCGCGCACGGCGGTGATCGTGAACGAATTCGGCGAAATCGGCCTGGACCACGAGATGATCGCGTCCAGCGACGAGACGCTGATGGCTCTGACCACCGGCTGCCTGTGCTGCGCGGTGCGCAGCGACCTGGTGGCGACGCTGCTGGACCTGCGGGAGCGGAGCGAGGCGGGCGAGATCGGGTTCGATCGGGTGCTGATCGAGACCTCCGGCCTGGCGGACCCGGCGCCGATCCTGCAGGCACTGATGACGGACGCCGACGTTGCGGCGGGCTACCGCCTGGACACCGTGCTGACGGTGGTGGACGCGCAGCACGGCGAGGCCGCGCTGGACCGGCATCCGGAGGCGCGCCGGCAGGCGGCGCTGGCGGATCGGCTGATGCTGAGCAAGACCGACGTCACCGGACCGGCGCAAGCGCTGCGTCAGCGTCTGGCCGCGCTGAACCCCGGCGCTCCGCTGTCGCTGGCGCCCGAGGTAGTACCGGCGCATTTGTTTGCCGAGGCGGACGCGGCGGTGCGTTCCGCGACAGATATGGCGGCGCGTGCCGCGCGGCTGGCGTCGCTGCCCGGGATGGGGCTGCCGGGGGTAGGGCTGCCCGCGGTGGGGCTGCCGGGGGTGGGGCGCGATCCGTTCCGGCGTGGGCAACACAGCGGTGGGATCAGCAGCTTCGTGCTGCAGCGCGAGCAACCGGTGCCGGCGCTGGCGCTGACCTTGCTGCTGCAGGCGCTGGCCGAGCATTGCGGCGCCCGGCTGCTGCGAGTGAAGGGGCTGGTGGATGTGGCGGAGATGCCGGGCCAGCCGGCGCTGATCCATGGCGTGCAGCATGTGTTCGCGCCGCCGGAGTTCCTGCCGCGCTGGCCTTCCGAGGACTGCTCGACCCGGTTGGTGTTTATCGCGCAGGGCGTGCCGCCGCATTTCCCAGCGCGGTTGCTGACGGCAATCCAAGAAGAGGTTGTCGAGGAGACGCGGTTGCGAGCGGCCCCGAGCGGCTCGTCATGAATTGTCTCCAGAAGTGCTGCCGCGGGAATTCGCAGCCTGGCATGGCGGGACGCAGAGCAGCGCAGCCTGGCATGGCGGGACGCAGAGCAGCGCAGCCTGGCATGGCGGTACGCGGCACGCAGGGCAGCAGATAGCGGATTATGATCGCGGCGTGTCGGGTTGAACTTCTGGCGCAGCGTGTTCGTGGCGAAACCTCGCTCGCAGATCTGTTGCGACAGGAGGTGGGCAGAAAATCGGATTTCGGCCGAAAAGCGGCTGGAATGCCAAAGCAGCGTGTGGGTGCCGTTGTCGTCGAGGCGCCGTTGCCGTCAAATCGAGACGATGTTACGGTCGCGTCGTTCATGGTTCGGAGGGAGACGGCAATGGGTATGGTAATAGAGCCGCATGAGATATACGTCGGTTCGTTTTTCGACGCATTCAACATGCGCTTCGGTCCGCCGATGCCGACCAGCCGATCGGTTTGGCACTCCGGCGGCATCGTCGAGATTACTGCTCTGCAGCAGGAGTTCGAAATCTTCCGGGAAGGACGCCCATTTCTGGAAAGTGCTGCCCTGCTTGGGCTTGGCGGCCTGGTCAGTGGTCCCGCGAAGGATCGATGGCTTGAATACATTACCCGGTTGCCGGCAATGCGATCCGACATCGAGGATATGAACGGAGATCAGCGCATTGTCGGCGCGATTATCGAGGATTTGAAGCGGGATGCTCCGTTGCCTTGCTTCATGCGCCCCTACGATGGCCGGACCCGGGATCCGGGTTTGGTAGTTATTGCCGAGGAAAAGCCGGTTTTCTACCTGGAGAGCGTGACCTTCCTGACCATATCGCTGCCGATGCGGCCCAGACAGCCGGGAAGGTCAAGAACCAGCCGAACACGGTCGCCAACGGCATCGCGCGTTTCCCGCAGCCGGACACAGAGATGAGACAGCAGCATGGCAGGACCTGTCAGCCGGTGCCCTGGTCGATCTTGATTCCGCGCCCATTCGCCGAAGGATCGCGGACTACTATACGAGCAAGGTAAAGCAGTTTGGGTGCACCCCATTCGGAGTCGACTGGACGTGCATCGCCACGCAGGAAATGCGATTTGTGCAACTGCTCAAGCTTTGCAATCTGAGCTTGCCGTTCACAATGAATGACCTCGGCTGCGGCTATGGCGCTATGGTGGGGTTTTTGCATCGACAGTACAGTGCGTGCACCGTTGACTACCTGGGCGTCGATCTGTCGAAGGAAATGGTGCGACGCGCTCGCCGGCAATGGCGGCGCGTCGAGCGGGTACACTTTGTCGAGGGTTATCGTAGTCCGCGCACGGCGGATTACTCGGTGGCTAGCGGCATCTTCAATGTGCGGCAGGCTGAGTCACATGATAGCTGGGAAACCTTCATCAGGGAAACTTTGCAACACCTCGCGGCGACCAGCAGCCGAGGGTTCGCCGTCAACTTCGTCGAAGCACTCCCGTGCGGCGAATGGGGGGTGCCGGGTCTCTATACCACGACCCCCGAACCATGGATCGAGTTCTGCGTGGACCACATCGGCGCTGACGTCGAGGTGATCAAGGGATATGGTATGCGGGAATTCAGCCTGCTGGTGCGACCACGCCGTTGCGGCTGAATTCGGCCAGTAGTGTGCGTGCTTCGTGCGCCCGTGCATCGTAAATACGGGTGCCGGACTCCTTAATCAACCGCTCCGTTTCTGCAAGCAGCGATGTCGCTCGGCCATATGCCCCAACGCCCTCGGTCAGGAGGACCACACTTGCCAGCGTGATAGTTGCGCGGCATACAGGCAGCCTCGCACCGCGCTGCCGCCCCATCGCAATGGCATCCATGGCCGTCGCGACCGCGTGCGCGTAATCGCCCTGACGCATTCGGTAGTCAGCGAGGCTCGCCAACAATTCCGGTTCAAACTCGATCGCCGCCCCAGTCTGCCGCAGGTACTCGAGACTGCGTATGGTGCCGTTGACCGCATCCTCATAGTTGCCGGCAATGGCGTCCGCCATCGCCTTCGAAGTAAGCCGGTAAAGCCGCAGATAAGCGCCGCCATGACGTTCCGCGAGGGCAGCGATCCGTGCTGCATGTTCGTGCGCCATCGTCGGGTCTTCATGGCACCATGCCATGTCAACGTAACCGAAATGCGCAATGAACAACACAGTCGGATCGATCAGGGTTTTAATGCCGATCAACTTGTCGAAACAAGAGCGTGCTGCATCGAATTGGCCCAAGCGGAGAAGGATGCGGCCACGCAGGCCCAGGATCCAGTTTTCGACGCTATATCCCAGAAAGCGCTGATCGAAGTCGGTCACTTCAGCGACGCGAGCCAGGGCAGCGTCGCTCGCCTCCAGAGCCTCTCGCAACAAACCGGCCCAGCCATAGGCGTGGCTAAGGGCAGCATACAGGGTTGCGAGCCGTCCGGCATCGCGATTGCCTTCTGCCAGTGCGATAGCCTGCTTTATCTGGTGTACGAACGCATCCGAGTTGCCCCCGCTTACCTGTGCTATGCGGCCATCGACAAGCAAAAGGAGCGGAATGATGGAGTCGTCGATCTCCCGGGCCAGATTGAGCGCCTCCTGGACAAACGGCCGGGCTTGACCCGTCGTCAACCCTTCCCGCCATCCAAGCCACGCAATCTGCCCGTTTGCCTCGATTCGGAGTGCGTCATCCGCGCGGGAGCGCGGTGCGCCTGTCATTAGCACGCGAACCTTATGCCAAAGCCCGATCGCTTGTTCCGAACTCATCTGGCCGATCCAGCGTGCGGCGCGCGCAGCATAGACCGCGGCACGGCCGCGCTCGCCTGCCTCCTCCAGATGGTGTGCGACCAGTGCGGCATACTCATCGGCGCGATCCGCGTGGAAACGCTCGATCGCCTGGGCTACCGCTGAATGCAGCAGGCTTCGGCGTGACCTGAGTTGGGTGGTGTATGCCACTTCCCGAATGAGCGGATGACCAAACCGATAAGCACGATCATCAAGATTATCGCTTCGCTGCAGCAATCCCGCTTCGCACAGTCGGCCCAGGATGGTCGCCAGGAGATACGGTTCTTGCGCGGCCACTTCCTGTAGAATCGAGGCACGAAACTCCTTTCCGATGATCGAACCGACCTGAAGCACGTGCCTTTCCCGCTGCTCCAGACCGTCGATGCGGGCACCGATCACGGCTTGAACGGTCCCCGGCAATGCTTCCATGACGGCGGCGTGGCCGCGGCGGAAAGCGCCGCGCCGACCGACCACGACGCCTCTCTCGGCAAGAGACTGGACGAGTTCCTCCGCGAAAAAGGGGTTGCCGCCACTGCGATCCGCGACCTGCTCACCGATATTGCGCAATTCCGCGGTACTACCGATCAGATCGACCACAACATCCTGAATGTCCGACGCGCCGAGCTCCGCGAGCGGCAGTTCCCGGTACCAGGAGTGCGTCATCCAGCCGGCCCGGTAGGCGGTGCGAAAGTTCAGAAGAAGTAGCGCTCGCGTGCCCTGTACGGCATCGACCAGGGTCTCGATGAAGTCTTCGCTCGCGTTGTCCAGCCAATGCAGGTCTTCGATTATGATGACCAAGGGATTGCGTCCCAACGCCTTGACCATCCTGGCCATGACGCTGCGGAGCCTGGCGTGCCTCGCCTGCGGGCCCAACGGGACGAATGGCCGTTCCGGATCGGCGACACCCAGGAATTCGTTGAGCAGTGGTAATTCGTCCTCGAACTCCTGGTCGAGCTGCAACAGGCGTTCTGCGATCTTGTCCCGTGCCGCCTCCGCCTTCTCGAGTGACGAGAGGCGCAGGAAGGATCGCATCATGTCGAGTACGGCCTGCATCGGCGTCGCTTGCGCATAGATGGAGACGCGCGCCTCGACCACCTCGACGTTCCGTAGGCGACACCACTCGCTGAATTCGTAGCAGAGCCTGCTCTTGCCGAGCCCGGGCGCGGCGGAGATGCCAATGACGCCGCATTCACCACGCTCCGCCGCCGTAAGCGCGTCCTTCAGGATGGCAAGTTCGTTGGCCCGCCCGAGAAATCGCGTCAACCTGGTGCCACGGAATTGTTCACCGGCGACGGCTGGCTTGAGACCGATCAGGCGATGCACTTCAACGGGCGCATCGATGCCCTTGACCGAGCACATGCCGAGATCGACAGTATCGCAGAACCCACGCACCAGTTGGAAGCTCGCACGGCTTATGCAGATACTGCCCGCTTCCGCGAGCTGTTCCATACGGTTGGCGAGATGCACTGTCAGGCCGACCGCCTCTTGCTCCACGGCCGACCCGATGTCGAGTTCGCCTGCGACCACCTCTCCAGAGTGCAGGCCGATTCGGATCGAAGGAGCGGACGGCAGCGCAGCCACTGCCTCCTGCATCGCGAGCGCCGCCTTGCAGGCGAGCAGTGCATGTCCTTCCAGCGCGCGCGGTGCACCGAACGCGGCTTTCAATCCATCGCCAAGGCTGCGAACGACGATACCGTCAAAGCGGCGAACGGCTTGCGCCATTGCGGCCAGGACAGGGCGCAGGCGGTTGAGCGCATCCTCCGCGTCGAGATTGGCAATGAGGTGCGTCGAGCCGACGATATCGGCGAACAGGATGGTTGCGTGCTTGCGCTCGCCACCGGTTTTGGGCCCACCCGACACGACACGCAGCGTGGCCCCGCACCAGCTACAGAATTCCGCAGCGAGGGAATTGAGGTGATCGCACCGCGCGCACTTCACCTCCAGCCGGAAGCCGCACGCCGCACAAAATCGACTATCGACAGAATTGTCGGAGTTGCACCGCTGGCACCGCATCACTTTCCCGCCCGCTGCCGAGCCCCGCCTGCCGCAGGCAACAACGGTTGGCGAGCCGCTCGGTCAACAATGCCCATCTCTTGCATGATAATCAAGGCGTTATCACGATCCAGGACGATCCAGGCCGGCAGAACTGGAAATTGGAGAATTTCCACCATGACCCGGAATCGTCGTCCCTTTATCATTGTGAGGAGCAAAGCGACGAAGCGATCGCGCTGATGTGACTGACGTGCTGAAGCGGCCGGCGGCATTCCCGCTGGTGCGCAGCGTGCGGCATAGGCCTGGCGGTCAGCATGCTCCTGGTGATCGGGGGGGCGATCGGGAGGCGTCCATGATACCGAGAGTTGCGCTGCTGCTGGGCGACACTCGGCAGGTCCTCGACGATCTCGCGAAAGCCATCGAAGATCGTCACGATAACGCGAATGACGCCATCCGGTCGAGCCGAGGGGACCGGAAATGTCTTCGCAACAGCAGGAGAGGTCGCAGCCTTGCGACGCGAATTACGACATTGCGCGCACGCTGCACTTATGCCGCACGCCTCCAACCGACCCGGAAATATTCAGCGGGTACTGTCAACCGAGGCAGCGCGATGACCTTCCGATGCCCGGTGCAGGATCGGTTCCGAGCGTCACAACATCCGCTGCAAAATCAGCTTCTGCACATCGGAGGTGCCTTCATAGATCTGGCACACCCGCACGTCGCGATAGATCCGCTCCACCGGGTAGTCCGCCAGGTAGCCATAGCCGCCCAGCGTCTGGATCGCCGTCGTGCACACCGCCTCCGCCACTTCGGAGGCGAACAGCTTCGCCATGCAGGCGGCCTCGATCGCGGGACGGCCCTCGGCCTTCAGCCGCGCGGCATGGAGGGTCATCTGCCGCGCCGCCTCCAGCCGGGTCTTGGCGTCCACCAGCCGGAACCCCACCGCCTGGAAATCGATGATCCGCCCGCCGAACGCTTTTCTCTCCTTCGCGTAGTCCACCGCGTAGTCCAGCGCCGCGCGCGCCATTCCTACGCTCTGCGCGGCGATGCCGATGCGCCCGCTCTCCAGCGTGGACAGGGCGATGCGATAGCCTTCACCTTCCGCGCCGATACGCTGATCCTCCGGCACCTCCATGTCGTCGAACGACAGCGCGCAGGTATCCGATGCTTTCTGCCCCAGCTTCTGCTCCTGCCGCGCCACCGCGAACCCGGGCGTCGTCTTGTCCACCACGAAGCAGGACAGCCCCTTCTTCCCTGCCGCCGGATCGGTCACCGCAAACAGCACGGCGGACCCCGGCAGCAAGGCGTTGCTGATGAACTGCTTGGCGCCGTTGATCACGTAGCAGTCGCCCCGCTTCACCGCCCGCGTGCGCAGGTTAGACGCATCCGACCCGGCCTGAGGCTCGGTCAGCGCGAAGGACCCCACCGCCTCACCGGTCGCCAGCGGGCGCAGCCAGCGCTCCTTCTGCGCATCCGTGCCGTAGTGGTCGATCACGATGCAGGTGGGGGAGTTGTGCACCGACACCATGGTGGACACCGCGCCATCGCCGGCGGCGATCTCCTCCAGAACCAGGGCGTAAGTCACCGGGTCGATCTCCGATCCGCCCCAGCGCTCCGGCGTGGTGGCGCCGAACACGCCGAGTTCGCCAAGTTCGCGGATCACCTCCGGCTCGATGCGGGCGGCCTTCTCACGCGCGGCGGCCTGCGGCGCCAGCCGTTCCTGCGCGAAGCGGCGGACCATGTCGATGACCAGCGTATCGGCGACGGGGGGAAGATGATCGGGCATGGCGCGGCCTCCCTGTGCAAGCCAAGCCCATTATGCACCCAATGCCTGTGCTTGTACACGTGGCTGGATCAATCGCTGCGCAAGCGTGCCAAACTGCCGCGACCATCCGACCACCACTGCATCACGTCCAACGGCCGCTCACCGATGATTGCCCTGTCAGCAGTGGCCCGCCACGGCGAACGGATCTTCCTCCGCGCCTCGCACCACGGCGGCAAGCATCCGCAGGGCGTCGGCACCGCCGGGATCGCTCATCGCGCCGGTGTCGATTTCGTCAGCGAGCACTTCGGCCTGGCTGGCGATGGTTTGGGCAGCGCGATGCAACGCGGCGCGCGCCACGGTCAGTTGGGTCTCGTTGGACAACAGGTGCCAATCGGCAGGAATGGGAGGCATCCTCAGGATCGTGCCGTTTTGGCGGGGGTTGGCAGGAATGGCGCGCACAGACCAAGCCCATGCGCGCGTCTTTGGTTAACAGAACATTACCAGAACCCCGAGCGATTTGCCAGCGCTGCATGATCGATTTTGCGGGAAAATAACGCCGTTCCCGAGCGCCGCTCGCCAGTGAAGGCCCTCGTGCGTCGCCGGTGATCCGCGTGGGGGTGGCCCAACACCCTCCGGAAGCTTCGCGTGGGAGCGACGCCGCGACCGCCCTTGTTCGGTTGCGAGACAACTGACCGCCACGTATCGTCAGGCGCATATCACCAATCGCCAACATCCGTGCGAGGCGTACGCCATGCCAGTGATGCTGATGGCCCCTGTATCCGGCGAGACGCTCGACCCGCGGCAGCTATGGGACAGACTGATGTTCGAGAGGGGCTTTCTTTCGTCTCCGAGCGGGCCGAAAGACGCCTACAGGCAGCATCCCGCGACGCTGCCCGACGACATGTCCGGCCCCGGCACGCCAGTCGGAAAAGGCTACGAGACCCTGGCGATCATCGAGATCGTCAGCAAGGAGCGGCGGCGCGTCGGGCCCCTCGGACTCGGCTTGTTTCAAACGGGGGGCCCCGATCGTCACGCCGAAGCACAGGTCCTCAAGAAGCTTGGCGTGAGCGCAGAGATGCGTGGCGGCCGGATGATCGTTGTCGTCGACACGCCCGTCTGCCCGTCCTGCATGCCGAAGTTGCTGATTTGGGCCAAGCAGGCACATCTGGCCGCCATCGATACTTATGTGCCAGAGCGGCGCAGCATGACCAGCAACAGAATGGCTTCGGCGAAGACCACAGCACGAACCGCCGGCATGGCCGGGCGTCCGGAGCTTCATCTGCGGTTTCAAGGGCTTGAAGTTCCATCCTGAAGCAGGGCCCGGCCTGACGCAGAACCCGTGCTGAAACAAGAGTTCTGCAATAACATCAAGGTCTTGCCCCCGCGCGGTCGCGCGACGGCCCCTGCGTGTGGCAGCGAATTTATGTCAGCGTCACCTGCACCGGCGGCAACGGCGCAAACTCCACCGTCACCCGCGCCGGGCCGGTCAGCCAGACCGGCGGGGTGACGCTGCCCAGCATCACCACCTGTCCTGCCTTCAGTCCGCCGAACGCTTCGGCCACCGACGAACCGGCGAGCCACGCCAGGCAATTGAACGGATGTCCCATCAGGTCGGCACCCACGCCCTCATCGCGCTGGTGCTCGTCCACGATCAGCCTCCCGCGCAGCGCCGCGACGTCCTGCTCGCGCCAGTCGCCACTGCCCGGATCGCCGATCACGGCCGCCGCGTGATAGACTTGATCGCCGATCATGGTCGCCGTGCCGACCTGCGCCAAGTCGGTGTAGCGGTTCTCCACCAGCTCGATCCCGGCCACCAGCTCGCCGACAGCCTCCGCCGCTTGCTCCATCGTGCAGGCGCCGTGCGGCAGGTCGCGCGCCAGGCGCACCGCCAGCTCGCATTCCACCCCCGGGCGCTGGAAATCGGCGAAGCGCAGCGTGGCACCGCTGCGGTGCAGGCCGCCGGTCGCCATGAACCCCGCCGCCGGGCCGCTCAGGCCCAGATATTCCTGCATCCGCTTGGCGGTGGCGCCGATCTTGAACCCGCCCGGCGCCGAGGGGCCGTGGCTGCGCCACAGCGCGTATTGCACCGCCGCGCCCTCGCGTTCCGTGCGCGGGGCGATGGCGTGGGGCAGCGGCTCGACCAGGCGACGACCCTGGCGGGCCTCGTGCAATGCGGCAGCGGCGCGCCGCGGATCGTACTCGCTCATGGCTGCGCCTCCGGTTTGCGGGTCAGTTCATACAGCGCGACCGCGGCGGCGGCGGACACGTTCAGGCTGCCGACGGCGCCCTGCATGGCGAAACCGGCGATCTCGTCGCAGGTTTCGCGGGTCAGCCGCCGCAAGCCGCTGCCCTCGGCGCCGAGCACCAGCGCCACGCGGCGCCCGGCCAGCGCCGGCCCCCCCAGCGTGCCGCCGCCGGCATCCAGCCCGATCACCCAGATATTGGCCGCCTTCAGCGCGATCAGCGTGCGGGCGATGTTGACCGCGCGCAGCAGCGGCAGGGTCTCCAGCGCGCCCGAGGCGGCCTTCGCCAGCGCGCCGGTTTCCTCCGGCGCGTTGCGGTCCTGGGTGATCACCGCCGCCGCTCCGAACGAGGCCGCGGAGCGCAGGATCGCGCCCACGTTGCGCGGGTCGGTCACCTGGTCCAGCACCACGATCGGGCCCGGACGGTCCAGCGCGTATTGCAGGCTGGGCGGCGCCAGCGGGTCGGCGAGCAACGCTGCCCCCTGGTGCGCGATGTCCCGCCCGAGCAACTGGTCCAGCCGCCCGCGCTCCACGCGTTCGGGCTGCAGCGGCCAGGGCGGCGGCCGCCGTTGCGCCAAAGCCGCTTCGCCTTCCTCGGTCACCACCAGGCGACGCAGGCGGCGGGCGGGATTGGCGAGCGCCGCGGCCACCGCGTGCAGTCCGTACAGCCACAGCGTGCCGCGCGGGGTTTCGGCCCCGTGGCGCGGCGCGTCCGGCTGCTGCGGGCGGGAGAAGGCACGCTGGTGGCCCCCTCCCTCGCGATTCTGGCGATGGAACTCGTTGCCCTGCCCTGCCGGGCGCGGCCCACGGTGCTCGTGATCGCGCGGCCCACCGTAGGAACCGGCGTGCGACCCTCCTTGTGACCCCGGGCCTTGTGACCCCGGGCCCTTCTGCGGCGGATGCGAAGCCTGGTGCCGCCCCTGATCCCGCCCTTGATCCCCTGGGCCCCGCTGCTCCGGTCCACGCACCTCTTGTCCGCGGACGGCTTGTCCGCGCGCGTCTTGCCCGCGCCCATCTATCCCGCGTGGACCCGGACCCTGCCCGCGGAAATCCTGTCCGGGGGAGCGGCCCTGGCCGGACGCATGCCCACCCTGGCCATGCCGCGGCCCGCCACCGCCTGGTTGGTATGGCTGGTCAGGCCCACCGCCCCGGCCGGAGCCGCGGTTGAACGGCGGCCTGCCAGAGCCGCCACGGCGGATGTCGCTCGGAGGTTTCATTTCATCCCCTATGGGTGTCCCTATAGCCGGGCACCGTGTCGCTGCACAGGCGACGTAATGACAGGGAGCGCTGCGTGCCCCACCGGGAGGTTCAATGGTTCAGGCGCCTGGTATTTCAAATCTTGGATTATGCACGTCCCGTACGCAGCACGAACGAGCAATCGGTGTTGCTACACCGGCAGCGTCACCGTCGCCTTCGCCCCGCCGGCGGGCCGGTTCGCCAACACCACGTCCCCTCCATGCGCCCGCAAAATGTTGCGCGCGATCGGCAGCCCCAGCCCCACGCCACCAGTCTCCCGGTTGCGGCTTGGCTCCCCGCGATGGAACGGCTCGAACACTTGCTCCAGCTCGCCGGGCGGGATGCCCGGGCCGTCGTCCTCGATCTCGATCATCAACATCGCGCCCGCGGCCCCCACCGACGCCGGCGGCACCAGCCGCACCCGCGCACTGTCGCCGTACTTCACCGCGTTCGATACCAGGTTGGTCAGCGCCCGCTTCAATCCCAGCGGACGCCCCCGCGCCGTCCAATGCGCCGGCCCTTCATAGGTCAACCCCGATGCCGCCTCCGGCCGGGCGTCGCCCGTCTCGTCCAGGATGGTGCGCAGCAACTCGACCATATCGAGCGCCTCCACCGGCTCGCTGGTCCGCGCATCGCGGCCGAACGCCAGCGTGGCGGAGACCATCGTCTCCAGCTCCTCCAGGTCCGCTAGAACCTTCCCCCGTTGCTCGTCGTCCTCGATGAACTCGGCGCGCAGCTTCAGCCGGGTGATCGGCGTGCGCAGGTCGTGGCCGATCGCGGTCAGCAGCTCGGTGCGGTCCTGCACGAAGCGGCGGATGCGCGCCGCCATCAGGTTGAAGGCGGCGGCGGCCGTGGCGACCTCCAGCGGCCCGTCCTCCGGCAGCGGCGGTGCGTTCACGTCGCGGCCGAGCGCCTCGGCGGCGGCGGCCAGAGTGCGCACCGGCGCGGTCAGCCGCCGCACCGCCCACAGCGTCAACCCCGCCGCCACCACCGTCATCAGCAGGAACGCGGCCAGGAACGTGGGCGAGTGCCACGGCCTTGGCGGCTCGATCGGTGCCGTCACGTTCAGCCACTGGCCGTCCGGCAGTCGCAGGCCGATGACAATGCGGTGCCACTCCGGACCACCCAGAATCTGCATGCCCCGCCAGTGGTGCGGCGGCGGCATGCCCACCATGTTCAGGTTGATGCGCCAGAAGCGTTGCTCGCCGCCCGGCATTTCCGGCAGGTCGGGGGCGACCGGGGGCGCATCGCTCAGCGTCGCCTGGAGGCCAGGGCCGTGATGCAACTCACCGAGCACTTGCGCCCGGGTGTCTGGCTCGGTCAGCTCCACAGTGCGGTAGAGGCCAACCACGCGGAACGCGAGATTGCGCACCTGCGACAGACGTTGCAGGTCGATGCGATCCATTGCGTGGATCGCCAGCCCCGCGGCCTGCACCAGCACCAGGCCCACCAGCAACACCAGGGCCGTGCGTGCGGCGAGGCTCCTTGGCCAGAAGCGGAGCGTCACGCGTGCTCCACGGTCGCCGCCAGCACATACCCCCCGCCGCGCACCGTCTTGATCAGTTGGGCATTTCGCCCGTCATCCTCTAGCTTGCGGCGCAGCCGGGAGATGGCAACGTCGATCGCGCGGTCGAACGGCCCGGCCTGGCGGCCGCGCAGCAGGTCCAGAAGCATGTCCCGGGTCAGCACCCGGTTCGCCCGTTCCACCAAAGCGAGCAGCAGGTCGTATTCGCCGCCGGTCAGGGCAACCTCGGCGCCGTCCGGGTTCACCAGGCGGCGACGGGCCGGCTCCAGGGTCCAGCCGGCGAAGCGCAGGGGGCGGGCGGTGCCGTCGTGGCGCTGGCCTACCGAATCGCCGGCGCGGCGCAGCACCGCGCGGATCCGGGCCAGCAGTTCACGCGGGTTGAACGGCTTCGGCATGTAGTCGTCGGCGCCGAGTTCCAGGCCGATGATCCGATCGGTCTCCTCGCCCATGGCGGTGAGCATGACGATCGGCACGTCGGACTGGCCGCGCAGCCAGCGGGCGAAATCGAGCCCCGGCTCGCCCGGCAGCATCAGGTCGAGCACGACGAGTTGATAGTGGCCGTTGGCCCACGCGCGGCGGGCGTCGCGGGCATCGCGGACGGCGGTGACGCGCAGGCGGTGCTTTTCCAGGAATCGCGCGAGCAAGTCGCGGATCTCCCGGTCGTCGTCCACCACCATGATGTGGGGCGGCTGGTCCATGGACCGAGAGAATAGGCCCGATCTGGCGCCGACGGCAGTATGCGTTGCAATCCGTTGCATTTCGTCGCCGGTAAGGCGCAGTGCGTTAACCTTCATGGGTTATCTACAGGCTCGCACCGCTACGTGGAGAACCAAACCCTATGCGCAAGACCCTGCTGGCCGCGGCGGCGGCATTCGTGATCGGCGGCATGTCCGTCGGCAGCCTGATGAGCTACGCCCAGCCAGCACCGCCGCCCGGCCCAGCCGATGCCCCGACCGGTGGCCCTGGCGGTGGCCCTGGAGGCCCCGGCATGGCCGGCCCCGGCTGGCAGCATCAGGGTCCCTGGCGCTGGATGCACCGTTGGCGAGAGGGGCACGGGCCAGTCGCCCCCGGCACCTTCGCCTTGGTATTTCCAAACAAGGACCGCAACCTGACCCCGCCCGACGTGCAGACCATCGCTCAGGCTTTCCTGCTCTGGCACGGCAACCACACGTGGAAGGTGGTCAACGTCGCGCCCACGTCCGACGGCGCGATCGGGTTCTCGCTGGCGACCGAGAACGGCTCCGTGATCGCCACTTTCACCATGGACCCGCATACCGGGCACGTGACCCGCACCGGCTGAGCGTCGCGCTCCGCGGCCCCGGCGGACGAGCTCAAGTGCGCCGGGCTGACATCTCCGCACCACGCGCTGCCGCGTCGGAGATGCGGCCCGGCGTCGTTGGCTTGCAGGATGACGCGACGCCGCGCGGCCAGGCCGCGTGACGCGACGCGATGACCCTTGACCATACTAGTTTATGCACACTGGTTTCTGGCCCGTCGTGATCAGCCTACAGCCCCGGCAGTCGAGCCAGGTAGTCGCCCAACCCCCTGGCCTCACGCGCGGTAAGGCGCAGGCCCAGCTTGCTGCGTCGCCACAGGATGTCGTTGGCCGACCGGGCCCATTCGGTGCGGACCAGCCAGTCCACCTCGGACTGCGTGAGGTCGGCGCCGAACGTGCCCCCCAGCGCCGCGGCGTCGCGCGCATTGCCCAGCATCTGCTCCGCCAAAGTCCCGTAGCTGCGCACCAACCGGCGCGCTGTGGCCGCACCCAGGAACGGATAACGCTGCTGCAGTCCGGCCTGCAATGTCGCCGCGCCGTCATACGGGAAATCTCCCCCTGGCAGCGGCGCGGTCGCGGTCCAGGCCGCGCGCAGCCCCGGAAAGAATGGTGCCAACTTTGCCATCGCCGCCTCGGCCAGGCGGCGATACGTCGTCAGCTTGCCGCCGAACACCGACAGCACCGGCGCCTCGCCCGGCTGCGCCTGCAGCTCCAGCACGTAGTCGCGCGTCGCCTCCTGCGCCTTGCTGGCACCGTCGTCGCGCAGCGGCCGCACCCCCGCATAGCGCCAGACGATCGAGGCGGGATCGATCGGATCGCGCAGATACTCGCTGACCGCGGCACAGAGGTAGCGTTCCTCCGCCGCCGACGGCGTCACCACGGCGGGATCGCCCGTGTAGTCCTCGTCGGTGGTGCCGATCAGGGTGAAATCGTCATGGTAGGGAATGGCGAAGCACACCCGGCCGTCGGCGTTCTGGAAGATATAGCAGCGGTCGTGCTGATACAGCCGCGGCACCACGATGTGGCTGCCCTTCACCAACCGTATCGCGGTCACCGCGTCGTGGCCGATCACCGAGGACAGCACGTCGGTGACGAAGGGTCCACCGGCATTCACCAGCACACGCGCGTTCGCCTCGGCGCCGCCGTCCAGCGTCAGGCGCCACACGCCCTCCACGCCGCGGGCGGCGACGCAGGCGGTGCGGGTGCGGATGTCCGCCCCATGCGCCGCCGCGTCGCGCGCGTTCAGCACCACCAGGCGCGCGTCGTCCACCCAGCAGTCGGAATACTCGAAGCCGGTGGTGAAGCCGGGACGCAGCGGAGCACCGGCAGGATCGCGGCGCAGGTCCAGCACGCGCGTCGGCGGCAGCAGGTTACGTCCGCCCAGATGGTCGTACAGGAACAGACCGGTACGGATCATCCAGCGCGGGCGCAGGCCCGGATGGTGCGGCAGCACGAAGCGCATCGGCCCGACGATGTGGGGGGCGGCGCGCCACAGCACCTCGCGTTCGGCGAGCAATTCCCGCACCAGGCGGAAGGCACGGTGCTCCAGGTAGCGCAGCCCGCCATGGATCAGCTTGGTCGAGGCCGACGACGTCGCCCCCGCCAGATCCCCTTGCTCCAGCACCAGCACGGACAGGCCGCGGCCCGCGGCGTCGCGCGCGATGCCGATGCCGTTGATGCCGCCGCCAATGACGGCAAGGTCGAAGAGAACAGGCATGCGGGCGGTTATAGCGCCGGCCCCGGGCTGCGGTAGGAGGCGGGCTGCGGTAGGAGGCGGGGCGCGGGCGGAGGCGGATCAACGCGAAAGCTGATATTGGCGCCGACCGTGCGTTTGGCATTTACCTCACCCAAAGCGGACTTTGCACCCGAGTAGCCGGGATGCTGTGCACCGAGCGATCGCCGCGCGAATCTCAGTCAGCGGAAAAATTCATGGCGACACCATTGATGCAGTAGCGCAGGTGCGTTGGCGGCGGGCCGTCGTCAAAGACGTGCCCGAGATGACTTCCGCAGTTTGCGCAGTGGACCTCGGTGCGAACCATTCCGTGGCTCCGATCGGTCGATGTCCCGACTGCACCTTCGATGGGATCATTGAAGCTAGGCCAGCCGGTTCCACTCTCGAATTTGAGTTTCGACTCGAACAGCGGCTGGCCACATCCCGCACACGAAAATTTACCCGGCCGCTTTTCCAACAGAAGCGCACAGCTTCCCGGCTCCTCCGTGCCGTGCAATCGCATCACCTCGGTACTGCTCTGGCGTCAGGATCCGGCGCCACTCAGCCTCGGTGCGGGTAAACGGATAAGGCTTTTCTTGCATGCGTACCAGCTCCTCAAACAGAGTAGGAGGGATAAGACGCCGTAGGCCATCGATACCCCGGGATTGTTCAGCTGCGCGATTTCGAGTGTCGGCTCAATCCGAGAGGCGAGTGGCGGGGGAGCCTTCCCGCGCCTCAACGGTCGGCCGGGCCGTCGATCACCGTGCCGGAATACGGTTCGACGAACACCATGTGATCGTTGACCTGCTGCACCCCCGGCGTGTTCTCGGCCAGGATGCAGATCGCGCGGCGTTCCTCGTCGTTGGTAATGGTGCCCCAGAGGTCCACCACCCGGTCCGCCACAGTCACGTTCAGCGTTGTCATCGGCGTCCAGGACTGCTTGTCGAGCGCGTCCAGGATCAACGCGCGGATCGAGCGGTCGTCGGTGGCCACCGGTCGGTCGTGACGCTCGGCGACGACCAGGGCGCGCATCAGGTCGGAGCGCGAGACCACGCCAATGACGCGGTTGTTCTCGGTGACCGGGACACGCTTGATGCGGTGGCGTTCCATCGCCTCCACCACCTCCTCCAGTGGGGCATCGGCGGAGACGGTGATCACGTCCTGCGTCATCACGTCCTTCACCCGGCGGCCGTGCGCGCGGGTGAAATCGGCCGCCTGGCGGCCGGGCGAGAGCAGCATACGCAGCCACCAGGGACGGTGGCGGACCGTGCCGAGCTCGTCGCGGCGGAGCAGATCGCCCTCGGTCACCACGCCGGCCAGTTCCCCCTTGGCATCCACGACCATGAGGCCGGAGATGCCGCGTTCCAGCATCTGCCTGGCGGCCGTCTCCACGGTGGCGTCGGGCGCCACCGAGATCACGTGGCGGGTCATCACGTCGGCGACGTTCATGGCTCTGGCATCCTTCGGGCCTAGGGCGGTTGGCCGGCGCGACACCGATGGGGCTGCGGTCAACCGGGTGGCGGATGATACACCACGGGAACGGGGCGAAGGCCAGGGTGGAGGGTACGAACGGCTGCGCCTCAGCGGCGGATGCAGGCTACGCCGCCGGCCAACGTCGCCACGCTGCTGGAACACCACGGGCCGGCGACGAAGCCCGGCGACGAAGTCCGGCGACGAAGCCCGGCGACGAAGCCCGGCGACGAAGCAAGGATTGGCGTTCCGATCAGCGCGCCGCTCAAGGCCCCCTTCTGCGCATCCCCCCACGCCCGCCGCGCCGCTTGGACGGATCGTACCCCCCTCCCCCGGGCCCCATCGGCTCCGGCGTCCGATCCTTCCGCCCCCGTGCGCCGGTCGCACCAGCCCGCAGCGAGGCACTCGCCGCCGGCGGTGGTTCCAGCCCCAGGTCCAGCGCCTCCAGCCGCCGCAGCTCGTCGCGCAGCCGCGCCGCCTCCTCGAATTCCAAATCCGCCGCCGCGGCACGCATGCGCTTTTCCAGCTCGGCGATCGTCGCCTTCAAATCCTTGCCGACGAACTCCGCCACGCCGCCATCCTTCACCGGCGCCACCGTCACGTAATCCTGCTCGAACACGCTCTCCAGCACCTTGCCGATCGAGCGCTTGATCGATACCGGCGTAATCCCATGCGCCTCGTTCCACGCGCGCTGCTTGTTGCGCCGCCGTTCGGTCTCCTCGATCGCCGCACGCAAGGAACGCGTCATCGTGTCGGCATACAGCACCACCCGCCCATCGACGTTGCGCGCCGCGCGCCCGATGGTCTGGACCAACGAGGTCTGCGACCGCAGGAACCCCTCTTTGTCCGCATCCAGGATGGCCACCAGCGAGCATTCCGGAATATCGAGCCCCTCGCGCAGCAGGTTGATCCCGACCAGCACGTCGAACACGCCCAGCCGCAGGTCGCGAATGATCTCGATGCGCTCCAGCGTATCGATGTCGGAGTGCAGATAGCGCACCTTCACGCCATGCTCGGTCATGTAGTCGGTCAGGTCCTCGGCCATGCGCTTGGTCAGGGTCGTCACCAGCACCCGTCCGCCGCTCGCCGCCACGGTGCGGCATTCCGCCAGCAGGTCGTCCACCTGGTGCTCCACCGGCCGCACTTCCGTCACCGGGTCGATCAACCCGGTCGGCCGGATCACTTGCTCGGCGAACACGCCGGCGGTGCGTTCCATCTCCCAAGGCCCCGGCGTCGCCGAGACGAACATCGTTTGCGGCCGGAAGCGTTCCCATTCCTCGAATTTCAGCGGCCGGTTATCGATGCAGGAGGGCAGGCGGAAACCGAACTCCGACAGCACGGACTTGCGGTTGAAGTCGCCGCGATACATGCCGCCCAACTGCGGCACCGTCACGTGGCTTTCATCCACGATCAGCAGCGCATTCTCCGGCAGGTATTCGAACAACGTCGGTGGCGGCTCGCCCGGATTTCTGCCCGTCAGGTAACGCGAATAGTTCTCGATGCCCTTGCAGGAACCGGTGGTCTCCATCATCTCGATATCGAACGTCGTGCGCTGGCCCAGCCGTTCCGCTTCCAGCAGTTTACCCCCCGCGGTCAGCTCCGCCAGATGTTGCTTCAATTCGATCTTGATGTCGTGGATCGCCTGGGTCAGCGTCGGCCGCGGCGTCACATAGTGACTGTTAGCATAGACGACGATCTCGTTCAGTGCCGCGGTCTTGTCGCCGGTCAGCGGATCGAATTCGTGGATCGAATTCGATCTCGTCGCCGAACAGCGACACGCGCCAGGCACGGTCCTCGTAGTGGCTGGGGAAGATGTCGACGATCTCCCCGCGCAGGCGGAACGTGCCGCGCTGGAACGCCGCGTCGTTGCGGCGGTATTGCAGATCGACCAGTCCCTTCGCCACCGCGTCGCGGTCGATGCGGCCGCCCACCTCCAGCCGCACCACCATCCGGGAATACGTCTCGACCGAGCCGATACCGTAGATGCACGACACTGATGCCACCACCACCACGTCGTTCCGTTCCAGCAGCGACTGCGTCGCCGCATGGCGCATCCGGTCGATCTGCTCGTTGATCTGCGCGTCCTTCTCGATATAGGTGTCGGTGCGGGGGACGTACGCCTCGGGCTGGTAGTAATCGTAATACGAAACGAAGTATTCCACCGCATTGTCCGGGAAGAACTGCTTCATCTCCCCGTAGAGCTGCGCCGCCAGGGTCTTGTTCGGCGCCAGGATCAACGTGGGCTTCTGCACCGCCTCGATCACCTTCGCCATGGTGAAGGTCTTGCCGGAGCCGGTGACGCCGAGCAGTACCTGGTCGCGGTCGGCGCCCTCCACGCCGCGCACCAGTTCGGCGATGGCGGTCGGCTGATCGCCGCTGGGCTCGTATTCGGACACCACCTTCAGCCGCCGGGTCAGCGGTTTGGCCGGCTGCTTTTCTGGCATGAACAAGACGGGCGGCGGGCGGACCAGGGTTTCGGACATGAGGGCTCCTCGGCCCTTACAGATGGCGCCGTCCGGCCGCGAAGTCGAGAGGCCACCGGTTGGAAAATCGCTCCATCATGTGGCGCGTCTGCGTTGCCCGGCCGGCAAAAAACGGCGGCGCGCCGGGCCGTGGTCAGATTGCCGCTTCAGTCAGCGCATCAAAGAAGTGGATACGATCGGGATTGATCGCGAGCTGCAAGCGGTCATGCATCGAAGCCCTTACCCCGGGTTCGACGGCGGCGACCATTGTGGTTTGGCCAACCGACACATCAAGAAGAATGGAAGAGCCAAGGCGCTCCACCACCTCGACCACAACATCCAGATTGAGCTCTGCCGGGTCGGCACTGGTCGCGACGCGGAAATCCTCGGGCCGTACCCCCATGAACACTTCCTTGCCTGCCTGGGGGCCAAGCCGAGATATCATCGACGGCGGCAGTTTAAGCCGTATGCCTTCTCCAACCGCCCATGCAGCGGCACCATCAACAGTCAGGCGCACGTCAAAGAAGTTCATAGCCGGAGATCCAAGAAACCCGGCAACAAACCGATTGGCGGGGCTATTGTACAAATCCATCGGTTCGCCCATCTGCTGGACCACGCCATCGCGCATGACGACAACGCGGTCGCCAAGCGTCATGGCCTCGACCTGATCGTGCGTCACATAGATCGCGGTCGTACCCAGCTTGTCGTGCAGCTTCTTCAGCTCGACCCGCATCTGCACCCGCAACTTCGCATCCAGGTTGGATAGCGGCTCGTCGAACAGGAACACGCGCGGATGGCGGACGATCGCACGGCCAAGGGCGACCCGTTGGCGTTGTCCGCCGGAAAGCTGGCGAGGCTTGCGATGCAGCAAAGCCTGGATGCCGAGGACCTCCGCGGCCTCTCGCACGCGCGCGCCGATCTTGTCGCGATCGAATTTCCGCATCTTGAGGCCAAACGCCATGTTGTCGAAGACGGTCATGTGCGGATAGAGCGCGTAGTTCTGGAACACCATGGCGATGTCGCGATCCATTGGCGGCAAATCGTTGACGACGGTATCGTCGATCAGGATCTGGCCGGAACTGATGCTTTCCAGGCCTGCCACCATGCGCAACGTCGTCGTCTTGCCGCAGCCGCTGGGGCCGACCAGCACGACGAATTCGCGATCGCGGATGTCGAGTGTCACGTCCTTGACGGCATGGAAGGTATCAAAATTCTTGTTGAGATTACGGATAATGACCTGGGCCACTGTCTTATCCCTTTACCGAGCCGGTGATGCCTGAGACGTAATGCTCAACGAAGAACGAGTAGATGATGGCGACCGGAATCGACCCCAGCAATGCGCCGGCCATCAATTGCCCCCAATAGAATACGTCGCCGCGCACCAGGTCCGAGGTAACACCGACCGACACGGTCTTCTCCGCGGGCGAGGAGAGAAATACCAAGGCATAGATGAACTCGTTCCACGACAACGTGAAGGCGAAAATCCCGGCGGACAGGATGCCCGGCAGCGCGACCGGGAATACGATGTACAGCATTGCCTTCCATCGCGTTGCGCCATCGATGCGGGCGCATTCCTCAAGTTCCTTGGGGATCGACTTGAAGTACCCCATTAGCAGCCACGTGCAGAATGGCACCAGGAAGGTGGGATAGGTCAGTATCAACGCCCAAGGCGTGTCGCCGATATGAAAGTTGCGGATGATGTTGGATAGCGGAATGAACAGCAGGGTCTGCGGCACCAGGTAGGTGACGAAGATGCCGGTGCCGATGCTGCCGGCGAACGGGAATTTCAGGCGCGACAACGCATACCCGGCCAGCAGCCCGCAGAACAGCGAGATCGCCGTCGCCGCGATCGAGATGATCATCGTGTTCAGCATCCAGGTCGAGAACAGCGTTTCGGTCAACAGATCATGGATGTGCTCGAACGTCGGATGCAATGTCCAGAACGGCTGGTAGAGCGGCGAGCTCCATGGCTTGTACAGTTCGCGGTCCGGACGGATCGCCGTCACCAACATCCAGTAGAACGGGAACAGGAGGAAGATGACGAACGCGGTCAGCGGCACGTTGAAGAAAAGCAGGCGTCGCCACCGTGCGCCTTCGATCATCGATGCACCGTCACCATGGTCGGGTCCCTCCTTGCTAGGCTATCTCAACCTTGCGGATATAGACGAGCTGCACAATCACGACGATCAGCAGGATCGGAAAGATCGCCAACGAAATCGCCGCACCCTGACTCAGCAATCCGGTGCCGATGCCGATCTGATAGGCATAGGTTGCAAAGAGCTGCGTGGTGTTTGCCGGCCCGCCGCCAGTCAGCACGTAAACGATCTGGAAGTCGGCGAAGGTTTGGATGACGGAAAACAGCATGACCACCATCGTCACCGGCAGCAAAAGCGGCCAGGTGACATGGCGAAAGCGTTGCCAGGCGCGGGCACCATCGATGGCGGCCGCTTCGTGCAGTTCGGGGCTGATGGTTTGCAGCCCGGCAAGCAAGCTGATCGCAAAAAATGGCACGCCGCGCCACACATTGACGACGATCACGGATGCCATCGCCAGCCATGGGACGCCAAGCCAGTTGATCCGGTCGGCAATCGTGATCAGATGCAGGTGCAGCAGCACGTAATTGAGCACGCTGAAGGTCGGGTCGAACATCCATTTCCAGGCAAACGTGGACAGCACCGTAGGGATGATGAACGGCAGCAGGATAGCGGCGCGCATGAGCGCCTTGCCGCGGAAGCTGCGGTTCAGCAGGAGCGCGAGCCACAGCCCCAGCGCCAGCTTTACGACGGTAGCCACCACGGTGTACAGGCAGGTGTTCCACACCGCCATACGGAAGATGTCGTCGTGCCAAAGCGCGACGAAGTTCTGGATGCCGACGAAGTGGCCGGGAACCCCGACCCTGGTGTCCGTCACTGCCAATTCGATCCCTTTGACGAAGGGATAGGCAGTGAACAAGCCAAGCAAGACCAGCGTCGGCGTCAGCAGGGTCAGCCCGAGCCACCGCTCGTCTTCGAGCAGCCGGGTAATCGCCCCGCGGGGCCGGGCCGGGATGTACACGTCGGAGGCAGCGGCCGTAGTGGAAACCTGGGACATGCCGGCGTTCCCTCAGTCGGATCCACGGCGCTCGCGTCGCGCCCGCGGCAATCCGCAAGCGCGACGGCAAGCGATCGGTGCCGTGTCAGGCACCATAGACCGACTTCAACTCGCCAGTGGCCCAGTCGACCGCGTCTTCGGCTTTCGTGCCCTGGACCGCCTTGGCGTACATGTCGATGATGATGTACTTGGTCTGGACTTCAGCCGCGGAGCGATCCGGCGGCCCCGCATAACCGGTGAGCCGTCCCTCCGCCGGCACGTCCTTGAACGGTGCCAGAACAGGATCGGCCGTCCACACCTTGTCCTGCTCCCAGTATTTCGTGGCCCCGTCCGTGTATCCCTGCTGCGAGGTGAACCATTGCTCGAACACGGGCTTCGAGTGGATCCACTTCAGGAATGTCTTGGCCGCATCCTGATTCTTCGAATAGGCCATGACCATGTCGGTGAACGGGCCTGGCAGGTTGAACTGGCCGCCGGGACCCTTGGGCAGCCGGGCATGCCGGATGTCTTTGTACATCGGCGTGCCGTTCTCGGTCTGGTAGGTGTCCGGCTTGCGCTTCGCCTCGATGTAGATTGAGGCACCATTGTTGGTGCAACAGATCGTGCCCGACAGGAAGGCACGATTGTTGCTTGAATCGTCCCACGCCAGGCCGCCCGGGTCGCACGCCTCATTCCAGAACGGCACCGCGGCCTTGACGGATTCAAGCGTCTCCTTGCTGTTGAGCGCGACAGTCTTTCCGTCAGCTTCGACTTCCTTGCCGCCGAACGACCATAGCCAGGGATACCAGAATCCGGGTGGATCGCCGAATGAGTGACTGAGCGCCTGCCCAACCGGCGTTCCCTTGGCTTTCAGCTTCTTGCCGGCATCTTGCAGCTTTTCCCAAGTGTCGGGAAATGTGGTGTAGCCGATCGCGTCGAACCACGACTTCCGGTACGCGACGAGACCGCCGCCGATGCACCAAGGCACGCCGATCCATTTGCTCCCGACCATCCCGACCTGCTTCGAGATTGCATAATAGCCGCTCTGCTCCTGGCCAATTTCTTCCGCCACGTCGGTCATGTCGGCGAGACTTGCGGTGTAAAGCTGCGGCCAGTTGTTCAGGCCCAGGATGATATCAGGTCCATTGCCCGACTGGATCGCCGACGTGACGCGCGCCTGGATATCGTTCGCATTGATGGTTTCGAGCTGCAGATTGATCCCGAGCGCCTTTTGGCACTCCTTGGTAATCTGATCCTTGAGCAGCACGTCTGATGCTGGCACAAAGTCGGACCAGCGAACCCAGTGCAAGGTTCTCTGCTGCGCGTAGGCGGGTGCGCGACTGGCCGCCAGGATTGCTCCAATCCCGCCGACCCTTGCCACGGCCGCTCCTGCCCCTGAAACCCGTAAAAAATCACGCCGACGAACGCGAGGCATAGGCTTCCCTCCCACATCATGCTTTTTGCGTATTTCGCGTGACGCTACAGCAAAGGGCAGCCGGACGCAAGCAGTCGAAGGCATCCAACCTGCTTCACGTTGGGACTTCAATCGTCGATGTTGATCAAGGTCGTCGAACTTAAGCATGCCAACGAAGACTTCGTCATAATCGAACGCGGCGAACGCGGCTCCGATGCAAAGCAGGCACAATTTTCATCACTTGATGAATATGTGTTGTGCCATCGTCTGCTTCGCCCTCACCCCGCGAGCAGCGGCACCCCCACGAGCAGCAGCGCGGCCAGGAAGATCACGCCGAAGATCGCGCCCAGGCGCCAGAACTGCGCCGGGGTCAGGTAGCCGCTGTTATAGTACGGCAGGGCCGCGCCGGTGGCGTATGGCGTCAGGATGCCCATGATGCCGGTGGTCATCGCCAGGCCGATCGCCAGCGTCGTTGCCGACAGTCCCGGAATGGCGAGGCCCGCCGCCAGCATCATCGGCATCATCGCCGTGGTATGCGCCGTCAGGCTGGCGAACATGTAGTGCGACACGAAGTAGATCGCGACAAGGCTCATCAGGATCAGCATCGGCGGCAGGCCGCCGACATGCGTCGCGGTGAAGTCGGCGAACCACTTCACGAAGCCGGCGCGCGACAGTCCGTCGGCCAGCGTCACCAGCGTGGCCAGCAGCACGATCGTGGTCCAGGCCGAGTGGTTGCGGGCCATGTCGCCCCAGGTGACCACGCCCAGCACCAGCATGGCCGACAACACCACGAAAGCCGCCAGCGTCGGGTCGATGAAGCTGCCGCCCAGGATCCACAGCAGGATCGCGCACAGCACCAGCACGCCCAGCGTGCTCTCGCGCCAGGTGACGCGGCCCATCTTCACAAGTTCGGCGCCGGCCCAGGCGGATGCCTCCGGGCTGCGTTTGATTTCCGGCGGGAACAGGAAATAGGTGAGCAGCGGCAACGCCAGCAACAGCGGCAGCGCGAAGGGCAGCGACGCGCGCATCCACTGCCCATAGCTGATCGACACATGCGCGATGCGCCCGATGAAGTCCCGCGCCAGGAAGTTCGGCGCGCAGGCAGTCATGAACAGGGTGGAGGTGACGCAGTCGGCGGCGAAGGTGGTCCACATGATATAGCCGCCGATCTTCCGCGCCGACGCATCGTGCGGGCGAGAATTGTACAGCGCCGGCAGGTTGTTGACGACCGGGAAGATGATGCCGGCGCCGCGCGCGGTGTTGGACGGCGTGAACGGCGCCAGGATCATATCGGCGAAGGTGGTGGCATAGCCGAGCGTCAATGTGCGCTTGCCCAGCACGCGCACCAGCAGCAACGCGATGCGGCGGCCCAGCCCGGTCTTCTCGTAGCCCAACGCGAACATGAAGGCGCCGCCGACCAGCCAGACCGTGGTGCTGGCGAAGCCGGACAGCGCCCAGTTGACGCTCTGGCTGACGACGTTGAAGCCGGGCCTGGCGAGGTCGGCGGGCCCGTACAGGGTCCAGCGCGACAGCACGGCGGCGAGCGTCAGACCGATCAGGCCGACGGCGGGATTGGGCAGCGGCTCGGTGACCAGCGCGGCGATGACGCCGGTGAACAGGGCGAAATAGTACCAGGCGTGCGGGGCAAGACCGGGCGGGGGTGGCAGCAGGGCAATCGCGACCGCCAGCGCGACCGGCACGGCGGCGCGCCACCAACCGCGGGGTGGACCGGCGGTCCGGACCTGCTTCGGCTTCGGTGGGGAAACGAGGGTCGTGGACATGGCGTTCGGTCCAAGCGGGTACAGGTGCGCGGTTTGCGACGTTTGTCCGGGGATTGCATTGCGCTGGATCAAATGTCGCGGCTGTGGACCCGGCTGCGGCGAGGCCACCAGGCGCCGGGCTGGCTGACGACCCGGATGGACGGCGCGGGGCGCCGAACGATGATCCGGCGCTTTTCGAAAATCGGGTGTTGCGGCCGCCGGCCCGCTCGGTCGAGCCCAGTGGGAAGTCGCGCCGGAACGCCTCGATCGGGGTCTCCCTCCGGACGGTTCGTACGTCACGGCGCACCATCCGGCCCACGCGAAGGTTGCGCATCCAACCGACATCGACGGCACTGCGGATCGTTTCACCGCGCAGGTGAAACCGCCATGTCGCGAAGGAGTAGCCGAAGGTGCGGCGCACGGTCAGCGACGACAGCACGCAGACGCCGAGTACGGCGATGGTCAGCGGCAGGCTTCCGGTGGCTTCCAATGCCAGGAATCCCATGGTCATGGGGCCACCGATGATCGCCGTGGCCATCGAGCTCATGCCGACCACCGCCATCGCCGTAGCCGGCACGACATGCGCCATGCCGACAAGATCGAGCGCAGTGCCGAGGAATTTGCCGATCAGGGTGCCCAGGAACAGGGAGGCGAAAAACAGGCCGCCGCGGAAGCCGGAGGCGATCGAGGTCGCGGTGGCACAGGCCTTCATAAGCACGAGCAGCCCAAGCCACCACACCGGAAACGGCGTGTCGATCACCATTCCGATCGCGCCGTGGCCGGACGACAGTACCATCGGCGTGGAGAGCGCCAGTACACCGATGGCCGTACCGCCAATGGCAGGACGCAGCCAGCCCGGTATGCCGCTCCGGCGGAGCCAGCTCTCGAGCAAGGTCACCCCACGCATGATGGCGATGCCAATCAGGGCACACAGCACGCCCACCGCGAGAATCGGCACGTAGTCCTGCGGCAGCAGCCGAGGCGGCGCCAATGTCAGCTCGAAAGGCGGGGGCCCCAGAGCATGAAGTACCGACACCGCGACCACGGACGACACTGCGACCGGAGCGAAGGTGCCGATGGTATAAGTACCGATGATCAGCTCGAAGGCGTAAAACGCCCCGGTCAAAGGCCCGTTGAAAGCGGCACCGATTGCGGCCGCGGCGCCGCAACCCACCATCAGACGTTGTTCACTGCGGCGCAAGTGAAACGCACGCCCTATGCGAGAAGCGAAGCCTGCCCCCATCTGGGTATAACCGGCCTCCAGTCCAATCGAGGCGCCAACACCATTGGACAGGATCGTCTGCAGCATCACCGTGATGTTGTCGCGCATCGATATGCGACCGCCGTAGAGCGCATTGGCCTCGATCGGGTCGACAGGCGGGCGCGGCCAGATGCGCTTGAGTGCGAGCGAGAAAAGCCCAACGGCCAGGCCCCCGACCAGCGGTACCCACAACGCCCTGAGTGGTGCCACGTGCGCCGCGGCGGAAAGATGCTGGTCCATATCGATGCCAAACAGCACTACCTGCAGAAACTGCGCCGACACCGTCATCAAGTGGACGATCAGGCCGCCAACAGCCCCAACAAAGGCGGCCAGCACAAACAGCCAGATCTCGTTGGCGCGGACCAGTGCACGCACGATCTGCGGCGCGTGCAGCACTGCCGCCCAGGGTGAGCGACGCCGGCGCACCCGCTCCTGCTCCTTGCGTGCGGGTCGCGCGTTGCGCAGAACCGGCGCGTCCCGCAGGACCTGATCGCCGGAAGCTGGCGACATCGCGACGAGCTGTAGGAAGGATAGCAATGCCATCCGACGCCTCCCGCGGCTAACTGGGCTGACCTACCGATGCCGTCCGCCCTGCAGCCGACAACCCGGACGCCCGACGTTGCTTCGCTGTCGTGGATTCATCTTCCGTAATAGATGGTCGCGGTTGCCTTCGATGTAGCGGAGCGCGCCGTCCTTCAGATGAACCTTGATGCCGCAGCGACAGGCGCACATGTAGCACGTCGTATATGCAACCCCGTCACCAATCGGTCGAGAGTATTCGATAATGTTTTTCGGCATGGTTCCTCACGACGATCTGGCCAGTTCGGCAGGGTTTCTGGCGGGCATTGCGGTCCGCTTTCGGCATGAGATGCGTAGCCGCCGCCCTGCCATCTTTCTCATTCACGGCCGTTTCACTTGCAATAATGAGCGCAGTAGGCTGGAGCTTGGTGCGAACCTGTTGGCTGCCGGATTGCGGGTATATCTCGCACGGAACCTCCTGGTGGCCGTTGACTGTTCGCTTGAAGGCGAGGGGCCGACCGGCCACCCTCATCGCTTCAGTCAATGACGAAGATGGATCCTGGCCGTTGGTCTAATCAGGCCTATCCACCGTCCAATACTACCGACCCTTGATTTCTACGCGGCACATCCAAAGAGGGCACTGTTGTCCAGGGGACCGCGCAGCGCTCCGCACAGCAAGGCAGGCGGTGTCGGTGGGAGAGAGCTCCGGCTTCCGACTCAGAGCACGCCATCCGAATCGGCTGGCAAGGTAAACTGGAAGACGGCACCCCGAGGTTCATTCGCCTCCGCCCACAATCGCCCGCCATGAGCCTCGATGATCGAGCCGCAGATCGACGGGCCCATCCCCAGTCCCGCAGTCTTGGTCGTGTAGAAAGGGTCGAATAGGCGCTTGAGAGTCGCCGGTCAGTCGTGAGTGGTTCCGGTCCTGACGTAAACCAGAGACCGTCTAAACCAAAGTATAGGTTTCCCCGTTCAATCGTCCAATTTCATTGGGCCACGCGCAAACCCACATTGGAACTGTTTCCTCCCCGGTCGGCTGCCTGCACTGCCGACCCAACTTACGCCCTCGCGTTGGGGGCTTTTTTTTGCGCGGCCGTTGAGCAGACGGACGCTTGGCTGCTGCCGTGGCCAATCCCTGCACTTGCGGTCGATCCAATCGCACAATGAGCGCCTGATGGCGCTGCAGACGTACTCGGAGCAATCTGGGACGGCACCCCGAGGCGTATGCTGTCGTGGCCGGCTGACATCATGCGATCATCGATGGCGCCATCATCGGCCTGACAATCACCGGTATCGACTTGACCGAAGGCGTTTTCGACTGTGGATCGAAGTGGCTGACCGGCATGAGATCGTTCGTTTCGGGATAATAAGCCGCTATCGACCCCCGTGGGATGTCGTAAGCGTGCACTGTGAACCCCGGCAGGATCCGGCGCGTCGTCGGGTCCGCCCGGGATTCCAGTTCGACAAGGGTGTGCTCTTCGATCTGCCGTTCAACCATATCGGATGCATTCATGAACACCACCATCCGGCCGCCGACCACGCCGCGATAGCGGTCATTAAGGCTGTAGATCGTCGTGTTGTACTGATCATGGCTTCGTATCGTCGTCAACAGCAGGACGTTGGCATCCGCGGTCGCTGGATCCTCCGAGACGCCGTTTATGACGAGAAAGTTGGCGCGCCCGGTGGGTGTATCCCAAACTCGCTCGCGCGGTCCGTTGTACAAGTGAAAGCCACCCGGCTGATAAATCTGGCGATTGAAGTCGCAGAACAGTACAGGATGGACGGCCTCGATCTTGTCACGGATCAGCGCGTAGTCTGCTTCCATCGCGTCCCAGTCGATGCCGCTGCCCGGCAGCGTAGCGCGCGCCATGCCGCAAATGATGGAAACTTCGGATTTCAGATGCGGCGACGGCGGCGTCACCAGGCCACTGGAAGCGTGCACCATGGACATGCTGTCCTCGACGGTCACGCTCTGCCGGCCGGTTGCCTGAACATCGATGTCGCTGCGCGCCAGACAGGGCAGGATCAACGCCTCCTCGCCGTGCACAATATGACCGCGGTTCAGTTTGGTGTTGATGCCGACCGTCAGCTTCAGTCGACGCATCGCAGACCGGACGGATTCGGTGTCGGGCGTGGCAGCGACGAAGTTGCCGCCCAGGCCGATGAACACCTTGGCGCGTCCATCGATCATCGCCTGCAGCGAGTTCGACGACTGCGTGTCCAGGATGTTGCGGCGGCCGGAAGCCGAGCACCGTCTCGATCTGCGCCAGCAACGCGGCGCTCGGGGTCTCGGTGATTCCCATCGTACGGTCGCCCTGCACGTTGGAATGACCGCGCACCGGGCAGATCCCCGCGCCTGGCCTGCCGAAATTGCCCCGCATCAGCAGCAGGTTGGCGACCTGCTGCACGTTTTGTGTGCCGCACCGATGTTGCGTCAGGCCCATGCCGTAGCAGATGATGCAGGACTTCGTCTCGATATAGATTCGCGCAATACGTTCGATCTGCGCGCGCTCCAGACCCGAAACGAATAGGATATCGTCCCACGATGTCCGGCGCAGATCATCGACAAGAGCCTCGAATCCGACGGTGTGCTGGGCGATGAACGGCAGGTCCAGCACCGCCGCCCGGCCTGCCGCGATGGCGTCTTCATGGGCCGCAACGACCAATTTCATGATGCCCTTCAAGACCGCAACGTCGCCCCCGACCTTCACCTGGCAGTACCTCGCTGGCGATCGGCGTCGACCGGAACGTTACCATCTCGGTCGGCGACTGCGGCGCGGCGAAACGCTCGAGCGCACGCTCGCGCAATGGATTGATCGCAACGATCGGGACGCCGCGCCGCGCCGCATCCCGCAGCGACGTCATCATCCTGGGACTGTTGGTCCCCGGATTCTGGCCGATCACGAAGATTGCGTCGGTGGCTTCGAAGTCCTCCAGCAACACCGTCCCTTTGCCGATGCCGATACTCGCCGCGAGACCGACGCTGGTGGCCTCATGGCACATGTTCGAGCAGTCGGGGAAATTGTTGGTGCCGAAACGGCGCACAAAGATCTGATATAGGAAAGCCGCTTCGTTCGAGGTGCGGCCGGACGTATAGAATTCCGCCTGGTCCGGATTGTCCAGCGCGTCGAGATGCGCGGCGATCATGGCGAACGCATCATCCCAGGCGATCGGTACATAGCGGTCCGTCGCCCGGTCATAGCGCATCGGCTCGGTCAGCCGGCCCTGCTCTTCCAGCCAGTAATCGCTGTGCTGGGCCAGTTCGGTCACGGTATGCGCGGCGAAGAAGTCGCGCGTGACCAGCCGCTTGGTCAGCTCAAATGCGACGGCCTTGGCGCCGTTCTCGCAGAACTCGAAGGAGCTGGTGTGCTTGGGATCAGGCCAGGCGCAGCCGGGACAGTCGAAGCCGTCCGGCTGGTTCATCGCCAAGAGCGCCTTGGACCCCTTCAAGACGATGCTTTGCTCACGCAGCGCCTTTGCGGTGGCATGTAACGCACCCCAACCGCCCGCCGGGCTCGCATACGGCTCGAAAACGACGTCCGGCGGTTCCACAACGGGCGGTTCCTCGGACTGCGATGGCGACCATTCGGGCATGGTTTCAGTTCTCCAATGCGATGCATCGCTGCCGGACGGACCTGCACCCGCCAAATTAATCGCAGGCTCGGCGCTGGGATATTGAGCGAGAGGAAGCCGCGGTCACCGGAAAGGTTAGGGTAACCTATACTTTGGTCCAACTCGCCGATGCCTGCTTCGGCGAGCCTGCAAACCACGGTAGAGCGCTCCCTGGAGCCCGGCAAACAGGTGGACCTCGACGAACGGCTTGCATAGACAGCGCACCACCCCGCGCGCACCGCCAGGTCCGATCCAGGCCGTTCAAGGTAGTCTGCCCGAATTTAATTTTGCATTGCGCAACGCCACCCCACCTGCGCCTTCGCAAGACATTGTACGGAGCGCAGCGCATGCGAACTCAATTCATCATTTCCGGCCTGGTGATTGCGGCCAGCGCCGGCGGCATCGTCGTCTGGCATGCGCAGCACGCGACGGCCGCGAGCGAGGCAACATCCGTCGTTCCCTCGCCGGTGCCGGTCGTGGCAGAGAAGGTCCAGGTCTCCGACGAGCCGATCGTGCTCACTGGCATCGGCACCGTGACGCCGTACAACGTGGTTCAGGTTCACGCACAGGTGACCGGGACGATCGACCAGATCGGCTTCACCGAGGGGCAGACCGTGCATCCCGGCAGCCTGATCGCGCAACTCGATCCACGGCCGTTCCAGGCGGCCCTGCAGCAGGCAGAGGCGGCTTTGGCACGCGACAGCGCCAACCTTGTCGCCACCCGCGCGGATCTGGGCCGCTATACGACATTGCTGAAACAGGGCTTCGCGACACCGCAGCAGGTCACCGACCAGAGCGCAACGGTCAATGAGCTGCTGGCGGGCATCGCCGGCGACAAGGCGACGATCTTCAATGCCGAGACGCAACTTGGCTACACCACGATCACCGCACCGATCAGTGGCGTGACCGGGTTCCAGGACGTCGATATTGGCAACATCGTGCAGCCGACCTCGACCACACCGATCGTCACGATCTCCCAGATCCAGCCGATATCGATCATCTTCACACTGCCACAGGACGATCTGCCCGCGGTGCAGAAGGCGATGGCACAGCACACGCTGCGCGCGATCGCCTATGATCAGAGTGACCGGGCGAAGCTCGATGAAGGCACGCTGTTACTGGTGAACAACACGATCAACCAAAGCTCGGGCGCCATTCAGCTCAAGGCCAATTTCCCGAACCCCAATCGCACCCTGTGGCCCGGTGAGTTCGTCAATGTGCAGCTAATCCTCGAGCGGCGGCACAATGGGCTCACAGTGCCGCTGAACGCATTGCAGCAGGGAGCGAACGGTGCGCTGGTCTATGTCGTGAACCCGAACGGCACGGTGCAACAGCGCACGGTCACGATCGCCGAAACGCTGAATGGCCGCGCCTTGATCGACACCGGGTTGCGGCCGGGCGACACCGTGGTGACCCAGGGCCAATACCGCCTGAGCGACGGGATCAAGGTGGTCCAGGTACCGGCGGGCGATCCCTCCGTGCAAAACAGCACCGAAGCCAGCGCGGGGATGCTGGGATGAACATGTCATCGGGCTTCATCCGGCGGCCGGTCGCCACCGGCTTGTTGATGGTGGCGATCGTATTGCTCGGTGTCACGGCCTACACAATGCTGCCGGTTGCCGCACTGCCCAGTGTGTCGTTTCCGACAATCTCCGTCACTGCACAATTGCCGGGGGCCGATCCGCAAACCATGGCGTCCTCGGTCGCGACGCCATTGGAAAAGCAGTTCGGCGAGATCCCGTATCTCACGCAGATGACCTCCAGCAGCTCGATGGGCTACACGCAGATCACGCTGCAATTCGCCCTGAGCGACAACATCAATGCCGCGGCGCAGCTTGTGCAAACGGCGATCAACGCCGCCGCCGGACAGTTGCCGAAGGACATGCCCTCGCCACCGACCTATCACGAAACCAATCCTGCCGACGCGCCGGTGCTGGTGCTGGGCCTGACCTCCACTACTCTGCCCATCACCACGGTGGACGACTACGCCGAAAGCATCATCGCGCAGAAGGTCTCCGAAGTGCCGGGCGTCGGCCTGGTGGGCATTGGCGGCGAGCAACACCCGGCCATTCGCATCCAACTCGATCCCGCGAAGCTCGCGGAAAACGGGCTCGACCTGCAGGATGTGCAGAATGCGCTGACCAATGTCAGCGTAGATCAGCCGAAGGGGAGCCTGTACGGTAACCAACGCGCCTACACACTGCAGGCCGACGACCAGATCCTGAGCGCCAAGGGCTGGAACGATCAGATCATCGCCTATCGCAACGGCGGGCCAATCCGGATCTCCGATGTCGGCAAGGCGGTCGTCGGACCGCAGGACGTGACACTGCGTGGCTGGGTCAACCAGCAGCGGGGCATCGTGCTGGCCATCCAGAGGCTGCCCGGCACCAACGTCATCAGCACGGTGAATGCGGTGAAGGCCGCGCTGCCGCAGATCGAGGCGTCGATCCCTCCCGCCATCAAGGTTTCGGTCATCTCCGACCGCACCATCACCATTCGCGCTTCGGTCGCCGATGTGCAGCACACGCTGCTCATCACGATCGGACTCGTGGTGGCGGTGATCTTCGTGTTCTTGCGCAGTGTGTGGGCGACGCTGATCCCAGCGATCGCCGTACCGGTCTCGATCATCGGCACGTTCGGCGTCATGTACCTGTGCGGCTACAGCCTGGACAATCTGTCGCTGATGGGGTTGTCGATCGCAGTCGGCTTCGTGGTGGACGACGCCATCGTGATGGTGGAGAACATTGCGCGGCACATCGAGATGGGCAAAACACCTCTCCAGGCGGCGCTCGATGGTGCTAGTGAGATCGGCTTCACCATCCTGTCGATCTCCATCTCACTGGTGGCCGTCTTCATCCCGCTGCTTTTCATGAGCGGCATGGTCGGCCGCATGTTCCAGGAATTCGCGGTTACCGTCACGGTCGCCATCGCCGTCTCGGTGATCGTCTCACTGACGTTGACCCCGATGATGAGCGCCCGTTTGCTGCGCCACGAGCATCCGGAAAAAGCGGGAAGGCTGTCACGCGGACTGGAGCACGGTTTCGATTCGTTGCATGCTAATTACGACCGCTTGCTGGTGATAGCGTTGCGGCACCGTTTCGTCACGCTGATGGCCATGCTCGCCACCATCCTGGCGACCGCGTGGCTATTCGTTGTCATTCCGAAGGGATTCTTCCCGGAGCAAGATACCGGGCTGATCCTGGGTGTGACCGACGCGGCGCAGGACGTGTCGCCGAACGGCATGGCAACATTGCAGCGGCGCGTGATCGCTGCGGTCGAGCGTGATCCGGCTGTCGCGTCGGTCGGTGCTTACATCGGCGCGGGCGGCGCCACCTCGACCGAGAACCAGGGCCGCGTCTTTATCGCACTGAAGCCGCAGGGCCAGCGGCCATCGATCGATCGCGTGATGGCGCGGCTCGACCAGGAGACACGAGGGATCAGCGGCGTGAGGTTGTTCATGCAGCCGGTGCAGGACATCAATATCGGCGGCCGGCTGACCGCGACGCAATACCAGTACACGCTGACCGATGTCGATCTGAGCGAACTGAACAAGTGGGGACCGATCATCGAGGCTGCGCTGGCAAAACTGCCGCAGCTCGCCGACGTGACCAGCGACCAGCAGTCGGCGGCACCGCAGCTCACCCTGACAATCAACCGGGATAGCGCATCGCGGCTGGGTGTTACGGCGGCGCAGATCGATAACGTGTTGTACGATGCGTTCGGCCAGCGCCCGATCGCGCAGCTCTACACCAGCCTGAACCAATACTTCGTCATCATGGAGGTGCCTCCGGCATTCCAGCTCGGCCCGAACGCACTGCAACGGATCTACGTCCGCTCACAGACCTCCGGCATGGTACCGCTGAGTGAGTTGGTCACGCAGCGCACCACGGTGTCGCCGTTGTCGGTGAATCACCAGGGGCAGTTTCCGTCCGTGACGATCAGCTTCAACCTGAAGGGCAATGTACCGCTGGGTCCGGCGGTGGCGGCGATCCAGCGGCAGATGGCAACGCTGCACGTGCCTCCGACGATCAGTGCCACCTTCCAGGGCAACGCGCAGGCTTTCCAGAGCTCCTTGCAAAGCACCCCGATGCTGGTCCTGGCGGCGCTGATCGCGGTCTACATCATCCTGGGCATGCTGTATGAAAATACGATTCATCCATTGACCATCATCTCCACCCTGCCGGCAGCCAGCGCCGGCGCCCTTGTGGTACTGCTGGTATGCGGCTTCGGCCTCGATGCGATCGGCATCATCGGCATCATCCTGCTGATCGGCATCGTGAAGAAGAACGGCATCATGCTGGTGGATTTCGCGCTGGAAGCGGAACGCAGCCGTGGCCTGACCGCCGAGCAATCGATCCACGAGGCGTGCCTGCTGCGCTTCCGGCCAATCCTGATGACCACGATGTGCGCATTACTTGGCAGCCTGCCGCTGATGCTGGGCACCGGCACCGGATCCGAACTGCGCCAGCCGCTCGGCTACGCGATGGCAGGCGGACTGGTGGTTTCCCAGATCCTCACACTGTTCACCACGCCGGTGGTCTACATCTACATGGACAAGCTTGCCCATCTGAGCTTCCGGCGCAGCGGTCAGCCGCACCGGCATGAAGCCGCTCCGGCCGAGTAAGCCAACGCTGCGTCCAAATGCGCACGATATCCTGACCCGGGTTGCGGTGCGGCGCGACGGCAGCCGCCGAAGAGGTGGTGCCCGCCATGACGAACTGGAAAACGTTCGACTTGAATCTCCTGGTTGTCTTCGACGCGGTCATGCAGGAGAAGAACCTGACGCGGGCCGGACAGTGTTTGGGATTGACCCAATCCGCCGTCAGCCACGCGCTCGCGCGCCTGCGCCACATGCTGAACGACGAATTGTTTGTGCGCGCGCCGGAAGGCATGGTGCCAACCCCGCGGGCGGAGCGGATGGCCGACCCGATCCATCAGGCGCTCCAGGAGATGCGCATCGTATTGGAGGCCGATGCATTCGAACCCTCCCAGGCGTCGCATAGCTTCATCATTTCGGCCAATAATTACGCCGCGCGGGCGGTTATCCCGGCCTTCGTGCGCCACGTGGCCGCCGTGGCGCCTTCGGTGGTGGTCGAGGTCCGGCCCGCCGGCAGGTTGGACACTCTGAGTCAATTGGATGCGGGTGCCGTGGAACTGTCGTTGGAAACGCTGGCGGAGGGAGGCGAGCGGTTCAAGTGTGTGGGCCTGCTTGAAGACGAGTACGTGGCGATCCTGCCGCGCGATCACCCCGTGGCCAGCGAGCCGACGCTGTCGGTGGAGCATGTCGGGGCCTTGCCCCATATCACCATCACCTCCAGCGGCGACGATACGCAGTTCGTCGACGACGCACTCGCCGGCCATGGGCTTGCGCGCCGCGTCTGCGCGCGAGTCCCGCTGCTGTCGTTATTGTCCGTCCTTATCGGTTCAAAGGCACTGGCCGTCGTGCCAGGGCGAATTGCCGCGGACTTCCAGGCAATCGGTCCGCTGATCATCCGGCCGCTGCCATTCGTATCGCCGCGTGTGTCGCTCTCGATGATCTGGCATCGCCGGCTGGACCACCACGCGGCGCATCGCTGGCTGCGTGCAACCCTGCGGGCGTCGGTCAAGGCGTCGTAGCCGAGCCACCCCATCACTGCCGCAAAATCCCATGTGCATGACCTCATGCCGACGGTGCACCGGACTTCGAATTCGAAAATATTGCGCTTCCGCGGCAGCGCGCGTCATTGCAAGCGAAGCGAAGCAATCTCGACCGTCCGATACCAACGGCCCGATGAACTGACTCATTGGGTCATGGACGGTCTTGACCCGCGCACCCATCCTTTTCTTGCAGGATACAGCAAAGACGTAGGTGGTCGGCCTGCGCGGACCATGACACCGATGGGTCAGTGCATCGGGCGGCCGGTATGACCGCAGGCAACCCCTGCCCGATCGGGGTCGTTGCGATCGCAAGGACAACCTCCGCTCTCACGCAGCCAATCGGGCATTCACCAGCGCCACGACGCTGTCGCCCACCATTGTACGAGTGGCGGCAAACTGCGCTTCGGCCTCGCGGCCCAGCGAAACGAAGAAGTCGATCAACACGCGCGTGCGCGGCGGCAGGTTGCGTCGCGACGGATAGCTTACGAAGGTGTGCTCCTGTTCGGAAGCCCAATCCGGCAGCAGCCGGCACAGCCGTTTAGCGCGAATGTCACCCAGCACATGCGGCTCCAAGAGCCAGGCGATACCGTAGCCGGCCAACGCCGCGTGATGCACCATCGTGGAACTGCTGGCATGCAGATCGCCCGTCACCCGGACATGAACTGGCCCGGCCGGACCGGTGAAGTTCCAACGGTCGCTCTCCGGCCCGTTCTCGTGAATAATGCAACTGTGTTTGGCCAGGTCTTCGACAGACTGCGGCGTACCGTGTTCTTCCAGATAGGCCGGAGAGGTCACCAAAGCGCGGCCGAATGTGGCGATCGTGCGGGCAATCGCCGAGGCATTATTCGATCGCCCGTTCTGCACCACCAAGTCCAGCCGCTCCTCGGTGAAGTCGCCAAACCGCTCGCCGATCACCAGTTCGACTGACAGTCCTGGATAATGCCGCAGCAATCCGGACAGACGGGACGTGGCCAGGATGGCCATGCCGGGTGGCAGGCCCACCCGCACCCGGCCGGTTGGCGAGGATTTCCGACGCCCGAGCGCCGCTTCTATCTCCTCTGCCGCCGCCAACACGCCGCGAGCCCGGGTAAGCAGGTTCTCGCCATCATCCGTCAGGTTGAGATGCCGCGTCGTGCGATGCAGCAGCCGCACACCGAAATGATCTTCCAACTGTCCAACCAGGCGCGTTACGCTGCTATGGCTGCTGCTGGTTTCACGGGCGACCGCGGAGAAGGAACCGGTTTCGACAACCCGCACGAACGTCCCAAGGGCGTAGAGCAGATCCATGCACGAATTCCTTCGGGGGTAGTTCACAAAACGCTCAGGCGTAACAGTCGTCGCAGCGCCGCCCGGCCTGCAGGATTCTCGCCGATGCGGCTGCAACGCAGCAACGCGATAACCATATGGGATGCGTCCAGCCAGGGCGCAGTGAACTTTGGTATTGCCAGCATGTCTGCCGGTGATACGGGTGACCGGCGTAAGCGCCGCGAGCACTTCATCCGATGCGGCATGGGAAAGTGAACAATCCGCATTGGCAATCCAGCGCCGCAGCGAGATCTCAAGTGTGCGACTCCGCCTGCACGTCTGCTCCCGTCAGTGATCCACGCGGTTTTGCATCCGCGCGGAACACCGAGGGGTAGCACCGACCATCATCGCGGCCACGACATCGCCAGCAGCGGAACGACGGCCGCCGTCAGCAACCCGTTCAGCCCGATCCCCAGAGCCGCGAACGCGGCTGCCAGGCCGCTCAGCGGCGCCACCTGCGCTGCCGCCACCCCGCTGCCGGCCACGCCCGCCGCCAGCCCCTGCGCTCGCCAATCATCGACCCGCAACCAGCGCAGCATCGTCCGTCCGATGATCGCGGCAACGATCCCGCCGGCGATCGCCAACGCCGCGGTCAGCGCCGGAACGCCGCCGACTTCCTGCGACAACGACAACGCGATCGGCGTCGTCACCGCCTTCGGCGCCATCGAGAATGCGATGGCCCGACCACCGCCCAGCCAGGCAACCACGGCAACGCCACTCAGTACCGAGGTCAGCGAGCCGGCCAGCAAGGCTAGCCCGACCCCGGGAAAACTCCGTCGCACATGGTTCAGGTTCAGCGCCAGCGGCACCGCCAGCGCCACTGTCGCCGGCCCGAGCAGGAACTGGATGAACTGTGCGCCGGCGAAGTAGTGGGCATAACGCGTGCCGGTGGCCTCAAGCAGCGCCGACACGACGAGGATTGCGATCAGCACGGGATTGGCCAGGGGCGTGCCCTTGCAGGCGCGCTGCATCATCTGGCCGAGCACGTAGGCAGCGATCGTTACCGCCAGCCAGGGCAGCGGCGTCAAGCCCAGCGGCTGCCAGACCGCTTGCACAATGTGGTCCATCGATGTGAGTCCTATTCGGCGGGGAGTGGCGGAACGGCGCGGGGGACTGGCGGAACGGCGCGGCGCCCGGCGTCGGTAATCCGGGACACGTGGTGCATCACCAGCCCGGTAACCGCGAGCCCGAGCACGGTCGAGACCAGCAGTCCCGCCAGCAGTGCCAGCCAGTCGCGCCGCAGCACGTCGAGTTCGGCGATGATGCCGACGCCCGCCGGCACGAACAGCAGCCCCATATTTGCGATCAGCCCGTTGGCCACGTTCTGTAGCGGTGGCGGGACGGCCTGCCTTGCCGCCGGCCCGGTGCTGCCGCGGGCCACCAGCACGACGGTCAGCAGGGCCATGCCGATCAGCGGTCCGGGCAACGGGAGGTGCAGCGTCTGCCGCAGCACCTCCCCGACAAGTTCCAAGCCAATGAGGATGGCGAAAGCCGCAGGCATCGTCGTGGCCTCGCTCACAGCGTCGGCTGGCTTGCCGGTGCGGGCCCGACCAGCCCGGCATCGGCAGCGGCCAGCAGCCCCAGTGCCGACCAGTCCAGCCCGGCAAAGCCACGCGCCACAGCGGCGACCAGCCGGTCGTGCACCAGGCTGGCGACCGACATCGGCACCGCCAGTTTCTCGGCCTCGGCCAGTGCCAGCCGAAGATCCTTCACCGCGAGCGGCGCCGTCATCCCCGGTGGTTCATAGCGCTCGTCAACGATCTTGCCGCCGTACGTCTTGTGCACACGCCCGTCGAACAACGATCCGGTGAACACGTCGAAGGCGAGATGCGGGTCGATGCCGGCCTTACGCAGCAGGGCAAAGACCTCGCCCATGCTTTCCAGTGTCGCGGCGGTCAGCACGTTGCCGGCGAGCTTGACCAGGCTGGCGTGGCCCGGATCGTTGCCAATGACGAACACGCGTTGGCCCAGCCGCTCCAGCACCGGCCGCACGCGGGCCATCGCTTGCGGCGCGCCACCGGCCAGCACGAACAAGCGCTGGGCGCGGGCAAGATCGGGATTGCCCAACACTGGCGCGGCAACGAATTCCTGGCCATGCGCGGCGTGCGCGCTGGCAAGGCGCCGCGACAGGTCGGGGCTGATCGTGCTCATGGACACGTGCACCGCACCCTGTTGCATGATGCCGATCAGCCCATCGGCTCCAAGTGTCACGGCCTCCAGCGCGGCGTCGTCCGGCAGCGAACTGATCACCAGGTCGCAGGCGGCAAGATCCGCCAGATGCTCTGCCGCGCGTGCGCCCTCGGCCTGCAACGGCCGCGCGCGCTGCAAGTCGCGATCATAGACGACGATGCGGTAGCCCGAGGCGAGCAGGTTCGCGGCGAAGGCTTCGCCCATGCGCCCCAGCCCCACCACGCCGACGCACGTTATTGCCGGACGCGCGTGCGCCTGCGGCAACTCTTGCGGCACGGCGACAAGCGCCTTGTCACGCGCCGGGTTCGCGGTCCGTTCGGGTAAGCGATTGATCAACGTATCCATGGTGAGTGGTCCTTCAAGGAATACCATGCAAATGGCCCGAGGCGGCTTGTGCGAAACGACGGCGATCGCAAATAACTTTTGCGGCGATGGGTGAATTGCCCGCAGCAGGTCGTTGGACGGAATCGCCAGGACCGAACCCAGCGGCCAGTTATCGAATGCGGGGAGCACAGCAGCGTGGACTACTTCGCCGGAATGCGCGCCTTCGTCCGAGCCGTGGAACTGGGCAGCTTCTCCCGCGCCGCCGCCGAGGAGGGCGTCAAGGTGTCCACCGTGTCGCGCTACGTCACCGCCCTTGAAGCGGATCTCGGCGCCGCCCTGTTCAATCGTTCAACCCGCCGCCTGCATCTGACCGAGGTTGGTACCACCTTCTATGACCGCGCCGTGCGGATCCTCAAGGACGTGGCGGATGCGCGGCTGGCGGCGACCTCCCTGAACATGCGGCCCCAGGGCCTCTTGCGGATCAACATCCCCGGCGCATTCGGCCGCCGCCATGTCGTACCGCATCTGCCGGGTTTCCTTGCGGCGTATCCCGCCATTCAGGTGGATGCGACGCTGACCGACGAGACGGTGGACCTGATCGCCAGCGGTGCCGACATCGCCGTGCGGATCGGTGCGCTGGCGGATTCCACCCTGATGGCCAAACGCCTCGCGCCGCAATGTCGGCTGCTCGTGGCTGCGCCCGCCTATCTCGCCGGCCGCCGCCCCGTCGGCGTGCCGAACGACCTGGAGGACCACGACTGCCTGCTGTTCGCGCTGCAGCCGAAGCAGGTCTGGTATTTCCAACCGCACGGCACGCCGGTGACGGACCCGCTGGAAGTGGCGGTGCGCGGCCGCCTGCGCGCCAACGATTCCGAGGCTTTGCTCAATGCTGCGCTCGCCGGTCTCGGGATTGCGCTGCTGCCTACCTGGTTGACCCGCGAGGCAATCATGGCCGGTCGCCTGACGCCGTTGCTGCCGGACTGGGAGGCACTGATCGCGCCGGGACCGCAGCGCGCGATCTGGTGCGTGTATCCACCCAAGAAGGTCGTCGCGCCGAAGGTCCGCGCGTTCCTGTCCTTCATCGAGACGCGTTTCGGCAAGCCGCCATACTGGGACCGCGCGGATGATGCGGCGGAGAGCACCATGCCGGTTACTCTGCCGTAGCAGATCGACCGCGCCGATACCTGCGCCAGGTCGCGCATGTCGTCCGAAGTTCGGAAAAATGACGCTCCCTTCCGACTTTCGGGTGCGTGCACGCGCCCCCATCTGCTCCACGGGCACTCAATGACCGGAAACAGCAAGCCATGCGCGCGATCAGGTTCAGGAATTTCGGAGATCCTTCCGGTACTCGAAGTGACGGAGGTTGCCGCCCCGGCTGCCGACGAGAAAACGGCATTGGTGCGGGTCGTGGCGGCTTCGATCAATCCGAGTGACGTCAAGAACGTCGCCGGCGCGATGAAGCAGACGACGCTGCCGCGCATCCCCGGGCGGGATTATGCCGGCGTTGTCGAGGCTGGTCCGAACGAGTGGATCGGAGCTGAAGTTTGGGGCACGGGCGGCGATACCGGCTTCACTCGCGACGGCACGCATGCGGAGCTGCTCGCTGTGCCGGTGGAAAGCCTGCGCCGGAAGCCCCGCACGCTGAGCTTCGAGCAGGCGGCGTCGGTCGGCGTCAATTACATGGCCGCATGGTGCGGGATCGAAGCGGCAGGCCTGAAGGCCGGCGAAATCGTGCTGCTGATCGGCTCTAGCGGTGGCGTGGGCAGCGCCGCCGCCCAGATCGCGCGCCGCCTTGGTGCCCGGGTGATTGGCGCCGACAGGCAAACGCCGCATCCCGACGCCCCGATCCACGCCGTGGCGGAGAAGCTGATCATCGGCGCAGAGGATCTACCGGCAGAAGTTCGTGCAGCGACCGGCGCCAAGGGCGCGGATGTCGTCTTCGACCTGGTCGGCGGCGTCATGTTCCGCAGTGCCGTCAGCTGCCTCGCCCTGCGCGGCAGGCTGGTCGAAATCGCCGCGACCGGACAACGCGAAGTAACCTTCGACCTTCCCGACTTCTATCACAACGAAAGCCAATTGATTGGCGTGGACACGCTGAAGCGCGACCTTACGGCGTCCGCGCTGGTGTTGGATGGGCTGACTCCAGGGTTTATTGCGGGGGACTACCGCACCGCGCCGATCGCCGAGACTTGTGGATTGAGCGAGGCGCGAGATGCCTACCGCAAGGTTGCGGCCGGCACCGCGGGGCGCATCGTGTTGCGCCCGCAGGAATAGGGAGAGGCGGTCATGAACGGTTATGTTGTCTCCCTCCTGATGGGCCTGGCGGTCGGCGTGGGCTACGGGCTCGTCCAGGTTCGCTCCCCGGCCCCACCTGTGATCGCATTGATCGGCCTGTTGGGCATGGTAGTGGGCGAGCAGGCGGTCGGCTTGGCAAAGCAGCACTTCATGCCGCCTGCGCCGACATCCATTCAGGCGGCCCCTGGCGATGTCCACGGCCCTTCGTAACTTTGTTGCGCCGGCGTCGCCCCGCGGACATGGTTCCCGCGCCATGTCGACGAAGGTCGGGCATCCACGACAGTTCTCCGAATGCGGGATGTAGAGCCGTGGATGGCAGACCTCCGCCCGCCATCACGCAAAACGCTGCGCCGACGAGTTAGCCTGTTGGGCCATTTGCATTACCCTTCCGTCATGGCCAGCCATGCGGAGGGGCAAGCATCAGACCTGTGCCGGCAGCCCTGCGAGCACCTTGTCCAGCGTGATCGGATAGTCCCGAACGCGGATGCCGCACGCATTGTGGACCGCATTCGCCACGGCTGCTCCGGCGCCGCAGATGCCGAGTTCGCCGATGCCTTTGCTCTTCAGCGGGTTCGCCTTGTTGTCAAGTTCCGGCAGGAAGATCGCATCGACGTCTCGGATGTCGGCATGCACGGGCACATGATACTCGGCCAGATCGTGGTTCACGTACAAACCGTAGCGCTTGTCCAGCAGCACCGCCTCTTCCAGCGCCGCGCCGACGCCAAAGATCATGCCGCCGATCGCCTGGGATCGCGCTGTCTGGGCGTTCAGGATGCGACCGGCCGTGAACACGCCCAGCATGCGCCGCAAGCGGATTTCCCCCGTGTCGATGTCGACACCCACTTCGGCAAACTGGGCACCGTAGGATTGCTGTGAGTATTCCCTCAGCGTCGCGCCGGGCTCGATCGAGCCGCTGGCTTCAACCCCCGTGTTACCCACGAGACTCCGCAGCGGCTTCGACACACCGCCAGACGAGATATGCTCGTTCACGAAGCTGGCGGATGCCAAATCCATCCCGGCGGCGCGTGTCAGCTTTGCACGAAGGTTCATGCAGGCCTCGAACAATGCGGAACCGGAACTGGCGGCGCCGAATGAACCGCCGGAACCGGCGGCCAACGGATACGCGGTATCGCCCAGCTCCATGCGGACACCGGCCGGCGGCACACCGAGCATCTCCGCGGCGATCTGCGTCAGGATCGTGTAGCTCCCTGTGCCGATATCCGTCATCGCCATCCGCGCCGTGACGATCCCATCCGGATCGAGCCTTACGCTGGCCGTCGATCGGTACCAGCGGATTGCCGCGCGTTGCGGCTGCAACACCGACACCGACCAGCCAGCGTCCGTCTCGCACCTGGCCCGGCTTTGCCTGGCGCTTGTTCCATCCGAACCTTCGGGCGCCTTCCCGCAGACAGGGGATCAGGTGCCGGCTGGAATAGGGAACATGGCGTTCCGGGTCCTCGGCAGGTTCATTGCGAATGCGCAGCTCGATCGGATCGAGATGCAGCCGTTCCGCAAGCTCGTCCATCGCGCATTCCAGCGCCAGCAGTCCCACCGCTTCGCCGGGTGCGCGCATCGAGGAGGCAACCGGCACGTCCAGCGGTACCAGGCGATGACGCGTCAGCCGGTTGGCCCCTGCATACAGCGTCCGGGTCTGCAACGCGGCGCCTTCATACGATTGCTCCGTCGGCAGATTGCCGGAGAATACGTCGTGGCCGATCGCCTGGATGTGCCCGTCATGGTCCGTGCCGATCCGGATGTGCTGAATCGTGTCGGAGCGGTGCGTTGTCACCATGAAGATCTGCTGCCGTGTCAACGCGGTCTTCACCGGCCGTCTGAGCTGCCGGGCGGCGATGGCGGCCAGGATGGCATCGGCATTCACCCATAGCTTCGAACCGAAACCACCGCCGATGAATGGACTTACCAGCCGGACGTTCTCCTGCGGTATTTTCAGGGTCCTCGCCACGGTTGTCACGCCCCAGTTCAGCATCTGGTTCGACGTGTGCAGCGTCAGCTTGTCGCCGTCCCAGATCGCCAGCGTTGCGTGCGGCTCCATCATAGCGTGGCTCTGCAGCGGCGTCGTGTAGGTGACATCGATCGCCACCGGTGCCGCGGCGAACGCGGTCGTGAAATTGCCGACCGCACTGTCTGGAGGTTCGTTGCCGCCTTCAGGAACCCGGGCACGCGGCAAGCCGTCTCGCAGCGCGTAAGTGCCCTGCGCGGTTTCATAATCGACCCGCACTGCGTAGGCCGCGGCGCGGGCTTGCTCGAATGTCTCCGCCACCACGAAAGCGACAGGCTCGCCATAGTACGACACGGCGGTGCCAACCAACACCGGATGCACGTGTTGATGATCCCCCGTCCCCTGCTCCGGAGCGTTCAGATGCGTCAGCACCAGGATGACGCCCGGCATTTGCTCCGCGACACGGCTATCGATCGAGCGGATACGACCTTTGCCAATCGATGCCTGCACCACGTAGCCATAGGCGGTCTGCGGTCCCTGGGCCACCTCATAGGCATAGACCGCACCGCCGGTGACCTTCAGTCGTCCGTCCACACGATCCAGCGGTTTGCCGACAATGCCGTTCGGCTGATTGTCGAGCGGCGTCACGCCGATGGGATTGTTCATCTGCATGGAACAAGCTCCTTCAGACGTGGGTGATTTGGGTCAGCACCGCGGAGAGGCTCCGCCGCGTCAGGGGAATCTTGAAATCGTTGGAACCGTAACCGCGTGCACCTTCGAGCAATGCGGTTGCCGCCGCATCGAAGCTGCTGGCATTTGCCGGGGCGCCGGCCAGCGTCGCTTCCGCCTGCTCGACCCGCCACGGCCTGGGTGCCAGTCCGCCGCACGCGATGTGCGCCGAACGAATGCGGCCGCCGACCGTATCGACCACCGCGGCCACCGACACCAGTGCGAATGCATAGGACGCGCGGTCGCGAATCTTGCGGTAGATTTGCCGGCCGGGTGGTGGTGGCGGCAGCGTCACCGCGGTGATCAGTTCGCCGGCCGCCAGGTTGGTGTCGATCTGCGGCGTGGTGCCCGGCAGGCGATGGAAATCGGCAATGGGAATCTCGCGGGTCTTGCCTGTGGCGCCGACCGTCTCGACCCGCGCATCCAGTGCGCGCATCGCCACCGCCATGTCGGAGGGATTCGTGGCGATGCATTGCGCGCTGCCGCCAACCACCGACAGCATGCGGTTGAAGCCGGCCAAAGCCGCGCAGCCGGAGCCGGGCGCGCGCTTGTTGCAGGGCATGGTGATGTCATAAAAATAGGAGCACCGCGTGCGCTGCATCAGGTTGCCGCCGGTCGTGGCTTTGTTGCGCAATTGCGCGCTGGCACCGGCCAGCAGGGCGCGGCTCAGTACCCCGTACCGTTCGCGAACACGTTTGTCAGCGGCAAGGTCGCTGTTGCGCACCATCGCCCCGATGCGCAGCCCGCCATCGCCGGTGTCTTCGATCCGCGCGAGGTCAAGCCGGTTGATGTCCACCAGGTGCACTGGCGTTTCGACCTCGAGCTTCATCAGATCGAGCAGATTGGTACCGCCCGCGATGATGCGGGTATCAGGTTGGGCGGCAGCGGCGGCGGCCTGCGCTGCGGAGGTGGCGCGCTGATAGGTGAAGGCCTTCATGTGCGTACAGCTCCCACCCGCATGATGGCGGCCACGATGTTTGGATAAGCGGCGCAGCGACAGATATTGCCGCTCATCCGCTCGCGGATTTCCGCGTCGGTGAGGGCGGGATGCGCAACCGACAGATCCTCGGTGACGTAGCTCGGCATGCCGGCCCGGCTTTCCGCCAGCATGCCGACGGCAGAACAGATTTGTCCCGATGTGCAGTAGCCGCATTGGAAGCCGTCATGCTCGATGAAGGCGGCCTGCATAGGGTGCAGCGTTTCAGCGGCGGCGAGACCTTCGATGGTGGTGATCGCCTGGCTGTCATGCATGACCGCCAGCGTCAGGCAGGAATTGATGCGCCGTCCGTCCAGCAGCACCGTGCATGCTCCGCATTGGCCATGATCGCAGCCCTTCTTTGTGCCGGTCATCGCCACATGCTCGCGCAGCGCGTCCAACAATGTGGTGCGCGGATCAAGCCGCAGCCGATGCAAATGGCCGTTGACCTGCAGCGTGACATCCACAGGCGCTCCGCGCTCCGCGCCGCCGTTGGCTGGTGTGCCAGCTGTGACCGAACCGGCGGCATGGGCCACGCCAGGCAAGCCGGCCATCAGCAAAGTCCCCGTAACGGCGCCGCCGGTGCCCAGCACCTGCCGTCGCGTCGCGGCCAGGAATGTCTGCCCGTCCTCATCTTTCATTGCTCAAGGCTCCTCGCACGATGGCTTCACTTTTCTGTCCGACGCTCCAGCCACGAATCGTCCGGCAGGTTCACGACGATCGGGCTGGCGGTGCTGCGCACCACGACCCAGAGGAAGGGTTCGGAGCTCGACGGATTGATTTCCATGTGCAGCAAGTACGCGGGAACGTGAATGAAGTCGCCGACCTTCGCCGTCGTCTTGAATTCGCCGCGCGCGCCCCAGCGGATTTCGCACACACCCCGCAACACATAGGCCACCGTCTGCTGCGCGCCGTGGTGATGAATCCCGGTGCGGGCACCAGGATTCACCAAAAACAAACCGCCCCACAGGACGGAATCGACCTGGCCAGGGGCGATTGCTGCCATCCGCTCGGAGCCAGGCGTTTGTGCCGTGTCCACGACGAACTCCGCCGATCCCACGACACGAATTGTCGCGTCGTTGCTCATCACCTTCGCTCCAACCACGATTGCGCGCGGTCAGTTGGGGTGTCGGATTATCGGCGTCCAACACTATATACTGATAACTCCTATCGCGCCGCGTGCTGGATCGAAGGCAATCATGGACCTGAGACAATTGGAGCATTTCGTAACGGTCGCGGTGGAGCAAAGTTTCACCCGGGCGGCACAGCGGCTGAACATCGTTCAGTCCGGTCTATCTGCGTCGATCCGGACACTTGAGGAAGAGTTGGGGGCGCCCCTGCTGTTGCGCACGACGCGGCGCGTCGATCTGACAGCGCCCGGCCGTGCCTTCCTGGTCGAGGCACGTCGCGTCCTGAGCGCCGCGGACGAAGCGCGGCAGGTCGTGGCGCAGATGATCGGCCTGCGGCGGGGGACGCTGTCGATTGGCACCATCCCGGACCTGGCGCCGCTGATCGACATTCCGGAATTGCTCGGGCGGTTCCGCGCAGCCCATCCAAGTCTCGAAATCCGGTTGATCTCGGGCGGATCGCTGCCCCTGATCGATGGCGTACGCACCGGCGAATTCGACGTTGCCGTCACCCAGTTCGTCGGCAGGACGCCGCCGGGAATCAAGGCCTGGATGCTGGCTTGTGAACCGTTGGTGGCAGTTTGTGCCCCGGGGCACGCGCTGGCCGGCCGCCGCGACGTCACGCTGGGCGATCTGGTGGCGGAGACTTTCGTTGACCTGCGACGGGACTGCGGTACGCGCCAGCTTATCGACCGGAGCTTCAGTCAGAACCGACTGACCCGGAGGATCGGGTCCGAAGTCAATGATCCCGCCACACAGCTCGATCTGGTTGCTCATGGCCTGGGGATCGCGCTGGTGCCGAAGGCGGTGATCCGCGGTTACGGCACGAGTCGGATGTCGAGGCAGCTTGGCATCGTCGAGTTGGCCGGTCCCGAAATATGCTGGGAGCTTGCGGCGGTGTTTGCGCAGGATGAAGCGCAGCAGCCCGTTGGCGTGGCGACCAGGACGTTCCTGGAATTTCTGCGGGCATCGATCGCGCCGCTGGACGAGTCCGAGGTCGCCGAGAGCGACATTGCGATGGTCGGCCAGGTGCCACGGTGCCCTGTCCCGGCTTGACCGGCCATCTAGCCCCCTTCGGTGCCTGGGTGCTTGCCTAAGCGGCTGGTCCAAGCCCCGCCGCGACGAAAAGCGCAGACAATCGAATTGTCTGATTGCCATGACAGGAAGTTTTAGACTGGCCATCGAGGTATCACCCACCATCTTGTGTGCGAACTCGACAGTGGACGACGATTCGCATGTTTACGTACACAGCTCGGGCCGCATTTATGTGGGCGCGCTACCTGCTGCCCCTGTCCTGTCTCGCCGCGTGTACCGGCTCTCCCGCGGCCCTCGCATTGCGGCCGGACTTCGAGGTCATGACGCCGGCTGGCATTGCGAGTGTAAGCATACGTCAGTCGCCGCCCGGAATGACAGACGCGGAATTTACGCAATTTATAAGGGCTGGCATGGAGCGCGCGGGGTACCAGGATCTGCGCACCGGTCGGGTCGAGGCACCGTATCCTTCGCAACGAATTGTCTGGCACGTAAATCCGTCCGTTCCGAGGCCGGTCTCACGATTGGTCGTGAATGTCTTCGATGGCGCTTACCCGTACGCCTACGAAGAGGGCACGGTATCCAACAACGCATCGCCGGCGATGATCACATCGGTCGTCGAGTCACTGTCCGAGCGGCTTCTTGGCGACGTCGCTGCTCAGACGAACCGGCGGAAGCAGGTGAACAGGCTGGTCTCACAGGGTCGATCAACCGGCGCACCATGATTGCCGGCGCAAATCATTGGCCTCGCCGATCTCGCAGGTCGGGCGTCCTGACCCCCTGGCGCGTGACCCAGGATACATGCCGGTCGATCAGCGTATTCATGCATGGCACGATCGCGTCTGCACCGGCGCCTGTCAGGGAAAGATTGCCGACCCGCTGGACGTTTATGTTCGGCGAGCCGCTCGGCGGTTCTTCTGACGCGTCTCGCTAACGCAGGGTATCAAGGCGCACGGGTCGCCAATGTTCGGCGTGCCGCCCCGACGTCCCCTGCCGTAACCGGCGAGGCACGGTTGCCCCAAGCGTTGCGAATATAGGTCAGCACGTCCGCAACCTGGCGGTTCGACAGCTTCCAACCGAACGGCGGCATAGCCGGCGCGGTGGGTGCAGGATCGGTGGCAACGGCGCGACTTCCCTCGAGAACGACATGTATGAGCGAAGTCGGTTCTGCGGACTGCACCAGGGGGCTGCCGCTCAGCCGTGGAAAGAGCCGGGCAATACCGACGCCCCCTCTTGCATGGCATGCCGAGCATTCGTCCGAATAAATTGCCTCGCCGGCCTGCATGCTGGCATCACGCGCGGGCATTGCCTGACCCGGCGGACTGGCGCCCGTAGACTGGCCCTTGAGGAACGTGGCAATCGCTTGCAGATCCTTTACTGTCATGTGCGACGATGAATCCTCGACCTCATCGGCCATCGGTCCCGACGCGATGGAGTGTGCATTCACCCCGGTCTTGAGGTAAGCGACGATGTCTTCGGTGGACCACGAACCAATTCCGACACGGTCGGTCCCGGTGATGTTCGGCGCAAACCAGCCCTGGATGGCATAGCCGCGGAGGAACTGTCCGTTTTCGTCGCCACCGAGAAAATTCTTCTCCGTGTGGCACGTCCCGCAATGCCCCGGTCCCTCGACCAGGTAGGCGCCGCGGTTCCATTCCATGGATTGGTGCGGATCGGGCTTGAACGTCCCAGGCGTGTAGAACAGCGAGTTCCAGAAGACCATGCCGAGGCGGATATCGAACGGGAACGGAAGCTGGTCGCTGTGCACTCGGTTGTGCACCGGATTCAACGTGTTCAAATAGGCCCTGAGCGCGATCAGGTCCTGCGCTGTCATTTTGGCGTAAGCGGGGTAGGGCATCGCCGGATAGAGCCGCACGCCGCCTGGCGCACGGCCTTGTGTCACGGCGCGAATGAATTGCTCATCGGTCCAACCACCGATGCCGGTTTCGCGGTCGGGCGTGATGTTGGCGGCGACCACATTTCCGAACGGCGTTTCGATCGCGCGACCACCTGCAAATAGCGGCCCGCCCGGATTGGTGTGGCAGGCGGCGCAGTCACCCATTACCGCCACGTAACGCCCATGCGCGATCTGGCTGAAATCCTGCGGATCCGGTGCCGCGGTCTGCACGGTTGCACTCGCTGCGAGCGTCACGGCCAGCGTCGCGGCAAATATGCTCACTCCAATGCGATAACACGTCATGCTTGCACCAGTGGACCAGGGTGCTTGAGGTATTGCTCGCGGATCGCCTTCGCGGACCAGTACGTGATCGCGGCAACCGTATCGGTGGGGTTGTATCCGGCGTTTTGTGGAAAGGCGCTCGCGCCCATCACGAAGAGATTGTGAACATCCCAGCTCTGCAGATAGCGATTCAGCGCGCTGGTTTTGGGATCGGTCCCCATGATCGCGCCGCCGCAGGTGTGTGTTGTCTGGTAGGGCACGGTGCTGTAGGGAGCGGTGCGCGGCTGCTTCACCATCTGCCGCGGGTTCGTCTTCTGCATGATCTCGGCCGCGCGGTCGGTCAGAAACGCGCTCATTTTCACCTCGTTGGGGTGGAAATCGAATGTCATCCGCATCAGTGGCCGACCGAGGTGGTCCTTATAGGTCGGGTCGAGGTCCAGGTAGTTGTCGCGGTAGCTGTAGTTGCTGCCGGAGCAGAAGAAGGCGATCGACGACAGGTAGTTGTCTGCCACTGCCTTCTTCCACTCCGCGCCCCACTGCCTGGTTCCCGGCGGCACCGGCGTGGTCTCGATCGGCCGTCCATTGGTCTGGATCATTCCGATATAGCCGCCACCCACGAATCCGTGCGGGCCGTGGTCGAAATTGTCGCCGTTGAAGTTGTCGATGATCATCCCGTTCGCGCCGGAGGCAATGAACGGGTTGAAAATCCTGTTGTCGTAGAACCCCTGCACGGTCGACGTTGTCTGGTAGGAGAAATTCCGGCCGATCACGCCGTCTCCCGTGCTGGCATCGTATGGTTTGCCGATACCGGACAGCAGCAGCAACTGCACATTGAACAGCATGAACGCGCACAACAGCACCATCTCGGCGGGCTGCTCCCACTCATTGCCGCTGGTATCAATATAGGTCACGCCGGCGGCGCGCGTGCCGGACCGGTCGAGATTGATCCGGGTGACTTCGCACTGCGTGCGTGCCTCGAAATTCGGGTCGCGCACGAGTACTGGGAACAGCGTCGTCTGCGGGCTGGCCTTCGAGTAATTACCGCAGCCGAACCTTTCGCAGAATCCGCAATAGGTGCAGGCCCCGAGAGTCACTCCGAGTGGATTGGTATAGGCCTGCGAGAGGTTCCCCGAGGGCTGCGGGAAGGGGTGACAGCCAAGTTCCATGGCCGCGTCGGCGAACATCGTTGCGGCATAAGGTTGACGCTGAGCCGGGGTCGGATAGGGGCGCGAGCGCGGTCCCTCGAACGGATTTCCGCCTGGCTGGATTTTTCCCTGAAGATTGCCGGCGGTCCCCGATGTGCCGCAGAGATACTCGAACCGGTCGAAGTGCGGCTCCAGCTCATCATAGGTGACGCCCCAGTCCTGGATCGTCATATCGGCTGGCAGGAAGCCGCCGCCATAGCGTTGGGTCAGGTGACTCCGTGCGATGAAGTCCGTCGGCAGGAAGCGCCAGGTCTGTCCGTTCCAATGGACGCCCGCACCGCCGGCTCCATTGCCTGGAAGAAATGAACTCCAACTGCGGATCGGCAACGCCGTCTCGCCGGCCTTGTTGCGAAAGGTCATTGCCGTCTGCGCCGGCTGCACGAGCAATCCGTTGCGGATAGCGTAGCGAAGCTCGTCCGGTGCGTAGCCTGGCGGAAAGCTGGACGCGGTGTCGCGCCACGGCCCGCGCTCGATCGCCACTACCCGCAGCCCCTCTTGCAGCAACTCGTGGGACAGCATCGCGCCGGTCCATCCCAGACCGATCACAACAACGTCGGTAGCGGGAAGTATTTTCGCCATGCAGACCCCGTCCGTTCCTGTTCGGCTGTTGCTGCTTCAATCGTTGGGCCTCAATTGCTGGCGGCGTTCCACGCCGGGCGACCCATGATCCCGACCGGCGGCAGCGGATAGCGTTGGTTGTGACGGTCGATCCAGTCGCGATAGTCGTAACGGGCGCCGGGAAACCCGATCATCTTCCAGCCCGCCATGTCGCGATTGCCGCCGTACACCGGATCGGCGAAGAACCCTTCCTTGGTGTTTTGCAAAAGGGTTTCGAAGAAAACCTTGCCGTCGGCGCCTTCGAGTTTCACCGCGCCGCTTTCCAAGCCGGCGATCAGCGTGTCCTGGTCGCCGGCAGCAATCGCGGCAAAGCTCTTGCCACCGAATCTTTGGCGACTCAACCGATCGAGTGCAGCGAGCGAGCCGCGATAGCGCTGGGCCGGCGTGAGCGGTGACTGGTCACCCTGCTGCGGCGTTCCGGCGGCGAACGGTGGCTGCACGTAGCGCCCGCTGGCGTGGCCGAACGGACCTGCGAGTTGGCGATCGATGAACACGGCGCAGCCGGTATCCTTGCCGCCCGGAACCTTCTCGTCCGGCGGGATCAGGCGATCGACCAAGGCCTCGACGGTGCTGGCTTCCTCAGGTGTGAGGAATAGCCACGGCCCCGAGTGGACGTCGGTCGGCGGCGCCGCGGCGCCAGGTGACCATGGCAAGGCGCCCTGCACCGTCCGCGCATGCACTTCACCCGAGAGCAAGCCGAACGCGACGGTCGATATTCCAGCTAGCAGTTCACGACGGCTGTGGCGAGGATATTGCGGATCTTGCGACAACATCGGAACTGCCTTCCTGGTGCGGCCTGCGCTTGGGCCCGGCGTGATCCGAACGACGACCTTCATCGTCGCGAAATCGGAAGCAGATGCAAGCACCACTCCGTAGGGGCGACTTACACCTTTGTCTAATTCACCTACGCTATGTGCCGACTGCTGTTCCGCCTGACTCAGGCGGAACAGCAGTTGCCGCAGCGAACGCGGTTATCGAAATGCCCGGCATGCCGTGCGCGGATCAGGCATAGGCCATGGTCCGGGCTGCGACAGCTACGGCGGCCTTCGGGTGTGGCGCTGCCGGTACCTTCATCGCTTTGCGCAGTTTGACCAAGGCCCGCACTTCGAGTTGGCGGATGCGTTCGCGCGAGACGCCGTACTTGGAGGCAAGTTCCTCGAGCGTGGTCGGATCTTCCTTCAGCCAGCGCTCGCACACGATGTGGTACTCACGCTGGTTCAGCACATGGAAAACCTTATCGAGCCGCGCCTTGCGCAGTGCGAATTCCTCGCGGGCGGCCAACACCGTTTCGTGACTTTCCGATTCGTCCGGCATGTGGTCCTGCCATTGGTCCACGCCGTCATCATGCACCGGCGTATTCAGGCTTTGGTCCGGCGCCGCCATGCGCAGGTTCATTGACAGCACATCATGCACCGGCACATCCAGTGCCTCGGCGATCCGGCTCGCCTGCTCCGGCGGCAGATCGCCGTTGTCCAAGGCGTTCATTTGCCCCTTGAGCCGCCGCAGATTGAAGAACAACTTCTTTTGGGGGGCTGTGGTTCCCATTTTCACCAGCGATGAGGAATGCAGCACGTATTCCTGGATCGCCGCGCGGATCCACCACATCGCATAGGTCGCGAGGCGGAAGCCTCGATCCGGATCGTAGCGATGGACCGCCTGCATCATACCGACATTGCCTTCGCTGATCAGGTCACCGTACGGCAGGCCGTAGCCGCGATAACCGGACGCGATGCGCGCCACCAGACGCAGGTGCGACGTGACCAGTTTGTCAGCCGCGGCGGTGTCGTGTTCATCGCGCCACAGATGGGCGAGGCGGAACTCCTCGTCTGCCGTCAGCATCGGCATTCCGCGGGTTGCTTGCAGATAGCGCGACAAACCGCCGTCGGTTGGCATGTTGTGAGCGACTGAGTACATGACTGACCACCTTCCCTGAGTGGCATCCGATCCGTGGCCGAAAAGGCTGAGGCCGGTGCTGCCGTTTTTGCATCCTTGCTTGGCCAGACACCGCCCTGTTCAAACAAAGCCGCGCTCCAAGCATGGTGAAGATAGTGGCCAGGCACCGGCCGGTTCTATTGACCGAGAGGAAGAGTTGGCAATCAATAATGAGCAGTCGGCTGATACCAAGGTTTAACGCCTGCACCGCTGCGGATGGTACGTCGCCGCGGCAGTGCCCGGGTATCGAACCAAAGCATCAGCGCATTGTTGGATTGCCGGCCGCCGGGGTCAGGTTCGCCGGCCGCCCTCCGCTGCGACATTCAGCCGGTCGGCCATGCGGGCCAGGTCGGGCAATGAACCGGCGCGCATCTTCCGCATTACCTGGCCGCGATGAACCTTTACAGTCATCTCGCTAACGCCGATGTCGCCGGCGACCTGCTTGTTCAGTCTGCCGGTGACGACCAGGCCCATCACCTCGCGCTCGCGCGCCGTCAGGGTCTCGAACCGGGCGCGCAGGTCGGCCAGCGACTTCTCCCGCTCCAGCCAGGCGCGGTCCTCGGCGAGTCCAATCTGAATCGCATCCAGCAGATCCTGGTCGCGGAACGGCTTGGTCAGGAACTCGATCGCGCCGCCCTTCATAGCCTGCACCGACATCGGGATATCGCCATGGCCGGTCACGAAGATGATCGGCAGGTGGATGTTGGCCGATGTCAACTCGCGCTGGAAATCCAGTCCGCTGCGCCCGGGCAACCGGACGTCCAGCACCATGCAGGTCGGCCCGTTCGGCCGCCCCGTCTGTAAGAATTCCGGCACCGACGCGAGCAATCGCACCTGCAAGCCAACCGAGCGGAGCAAGCTGCCGAGGGCTTCTCGTACGTCTGAATCGTCGTCGATGACGATGATCGTCGCCTCTGGTTCAGTCATCGCGTGCACTTTCGCCACAACCCCAACCCCGTGCCGAACTGCGTGCCAGCCCGTGCGCTGGCCGATCCCGTGCTGCGATCAACTCCGGATCAACCGACATCCGGTCGGCGCAGCCCGAACCTTGCCTCGCACGATACGCGCACGCGCGATGCGCAGTCTACCCGGCCGTTACAGGCGGACAAAAGACGCTGCGACTGCTACCTTAAGTGCACTCACCCTAACCAAAGTATAAGACGCGCACCGCTCCCATAGACCGCCGGGGCGGCCTACCTTTAGGCGGCTTGCGGCGTCCGGGCCTGACGTTGCGGCATGCTACCTGGCTAGACGTCTTGCCAGGGGGATGTCTGGCCAGGAGTAGTTCGGTGCCGACGACGCCACTGATTGCCATTGTGGACGATGACGAGTCCGTGCGTCTGGCGCTGCAAAGTCTCATCCGGTCGGTCGGACTGGCGGCGTCGGTCTTCGAATTCGGCGGCGGCGTTCCTGGCGTCGCCCGACGCCACGCGCGTCGGCTGCCTGATCCTGGACGTCAACATGCCAGGGATGAGCGGCCTCGCACTGCATCGGCAACTCGTGGCTTCGGGGCAGGCACTCCCGACTATCCTGATCACCGCCAACCCGGACGATGCGACGTGCGCTGAGGCCCTGCGCCAAGGGGTGTTGTGCTATTTGTGCAAGCCCTTCGCGGAAGACGATCTGCTTGGCTGGATCAATGTGGGGCTTGGCGGCGGGGTCGGGCCGGCCGTGGCGAAACCGCCGTGAGCGTCACCGCGTTTGTGCGAAGGCGGCAGCTGCTGCCTGGAACCAACGCGCAATGAGAGCGAGAGCACCGCACTGAGCGGGCATCGACGTGCCGCATCACGGGCCCGACAACCTTGCGGCGCGTTACCGCGGTCGCGGCAGGCTGGCGAGATAGGTGGCGACTGCTCGGCGGTCGGCCGGGCTCAAGGCAGTCGCCACCTGGCGCATCATCGCGTTGTGTCCCTTCGGACCTGCATAATGTGCCAACCGCGCCAGGATCGTTGCCGCCGGCAACCCGGCGAGCGCTGGTGCATGGACGGCGAGGGTGCCTTCGAAATTCTGCCCATGACAGGTCGTGCAGGCCAGGGCGCCGTGCCCATTGCCGTTATGGGCGATGACACTACCGTCAGGTCCCGCCGCGACCAGCAGCAGAGCGACCAGCGGGAGCAACAGGATGGGCATCCGATCCATGAGATAAGCCTTTCCCTGTCGAACCGAAGCACGACAGCCAATCGCTCCGGACGACTTTCGATTCGGGCGACCGCGGGCGCGGCGAGGAAATCGTTCCGCACGCCGCCGCATTCGCGGACGGCGGCGCCGGAGTTTGGCCTTTGTCTGCTATTGCGCCGCAGCCAGCGGCAGGGCCTGCATGCCCAGCGCGCGCGCGATTCCCGCGCCATATGCCGGATCTGCCCGGGTGCAATTTTCCACATGGCGCTGCTTGATGTGCGGCCGGGCATCACCCATTGCGCGAACAGTGTTCTCGAACAGTACCTTCTGCTGCTCCGGAGTCATCTTACGAAACAGACTGCCCGGCTGCTCCCAATGGTCGTCGTTCAGGCGATGGTCGTAATGCGCCCCGTCGCCGTCCACCGGCATCGGTGGCTCGTCGAAATCGGGCTGGTTCGACCACAGGCCGGCACTGTTGGGATGGAAGCTGAGTGTGCTGCCCAGATTGCCGTCCGTGCGCATCTGCCCGTCGCGGTGGTAGCTTTGGAATGGGCATTTCGGCGCGTTCACCGGAATATGGTTGAAATTGACGCCCAGGCGGTAGCGCTGTGTATCGCCATAGGAGAACAGTCGCGACTGCAGTACTTTGTCAGGCGAAAAGCCAATGCCCGGCACGATATTGGCCGGTGAGAACGCGGCTTGCTCCACTTCGGCGAAGTAGTTGTCGGGATAGCGATTCAGCTCCATCACGCCGACCTCGATCAACGGATAGTCTCGCTTTGGCCAGACCTTTGTGAGGTCAAAGGGATTGTGCTTGTGCAGCTTCGCCTCTGCCTCCGTCATCACCTGGATGAACATTGTCCAGCGTGGGAAGTCGCCAGAGTCGATTGCGTTCAACAGATCCCGACCATGGCTTTCGCGATCATTGGCGACCACCGCGGCCGCCTCGGCATCGGTGAGGTTGGCGATGCCTTGGTGCGTACGGAAATGGAACTTTACCCACACACGCTGGTTCGCCGCGTCGATCATGGAGAAGGTGTGGCTGCCGAACAGGTGCATGTGGCGGAAGCTTTTCGGGATGCCACGGTCCGACATAACGATGGTCACCTGGTGCAGCGCCTCGGGCAGCAGGGTCCAGAAGTCCCAGTTGTTGTCGGCGCTGCGCAGGCCGGTGCGTGGGTCGCGTTTGATGGCGTGATTGAGGTCGGGGAAGCGCAGTGGATCGCGGAAGAAGAACACCGGCGTGTTGTTGCCGACGATGTCCCAGTTGCCTTCCTCGGTATAGAACTTCAACGCGGTGCCGCGAATGTCGCGCTCGGCATCCGCGGCGCCGCGCTCGCCGGCGACGGTGGAGAAACGTACGAACATTGGGGTCTGCTTGCCGACGGCGCTGAAGATCTTCGCCCGGGTGAAGCGGGTGATGTCGTGCGTCACGGTGAAGGTACCGTAGGCTCCCCAGCCTTTCGCGTGCATCCGCCGCTCCGGGATCACTTCCCGGTCGAAATGCGCAAGCTTCTCGATGAGCCAGATATCCTGCAACAGCGCCGGGCCGCGCGGACCTGCGGTCACGATGTTGGTGTTGTCGGCAACCGCAGCGCCGGTGGCGTTGCTGAATCGCTTCGCTTCAGACATGATGGGGGTTCCTGTGCTGTCGATCAGGGTTTCGTGCGCTGGCCGATGCCACAACGGAAGGCTATCGGCCGCTCCAGGGTGAGCCGCGGATCACGCTGCAGAAGTTGGCTGGCACGAACAGCGGATCCTTGTCGGCGAGGACGTCTGCCTTGACGTTGCCAAAGGTGGTGTGCGGTTTGTACCTGATGCCGTCGTAGAAGGCCTGAATGATGTCTTCCTTGAAGCGGCTGCTGCGTGGGTGCGCCTGCACTACCGCCTCGCGCTCCGCATCCGAGAATTCGGCATAGGCCAGCCCCAGCACGTCCATTTCGACACCCGACGTCAGCAGCGCGATCACCGGATGCATGTGCTGCGGAATGCCCGGCGTGGTATGCAGTGCGATCGCGGTCCAGACGACGTCTATGTCCTGCTGGGAAATGCCGTGGTCGCGCAGGAACGTGCGGGCGGCGTTCGCGCCGTCCACTTCGAAGCGTTCGTGGGAGCTGGTGTGCGGAGGCGTCAGCCCCATGTCGTGAAACATCGCGCCGGCATAGAGCAGCTCGGCATCGAAGGTCAGGCCACGGCGTAATCCGGTCAGCGCACCCCAGTAAAAGACGCGACTGGAATGGTGAAACAGCAGCGGTGATTCCGTGTCGCGCACGAGCTCGGTGATCTCATGCACAAACTTGCTGTCAGGGGCTTTGACGCCTGCAATTTCGACGGCCATTCATGCACTCCCGCTGAAGGTTACGCGTACTACCCGATGGGCCCGGCGTGGGCCGCCAAGCGGCTCGCATCGTCGCAAACTGAGAGTGGGAGGCAATTACTCCGGCGAAAGGGCGGTCCTATACCTTCGTCTAATACATCTTCCACCATATCGCGCATCGCATTTTGCGCGCTCCCATGGTCGGATAATGGAGCGCGAAGATGCTCTTCACATCGACGAAGGCCCGATCAGTTGTAGCACGCGGCGGATGATCGGGTCGCCTATAACTGCGCCGGCACCGTGAACCGGAAGATTGCACCACGCGGCTCGTTCGCCTCGGCCCACAATCGACCGCCGTGCGCTTCGATGATCGAGCGGCAGATCGAGAGGCCCATGCCCATACCGCCGGGCTTGGTCGTGTAGAAGGGCTCGAACAACCGTTCGAGCTTCGCAGGTTCCAGCCCGGGACCGGAATCACCCACCGCGACGCACACGTCACCCGACCCTTCTGTGCCGGTGCTGATCAGCAGCTCCCGTGGCGCGTCGGCAGCCTCGCCCAGAGCCTCGACGGCATTGATGATCAGGTTGAGGATCACCTGTTGCAGTTGGACCCGATCTCCCTGAATCAATGGCAGGCCGTCCTGGAGCTGCGTCTGTACGGCGGCGTCGATCTTTTGGACTTCACCTTCGGTCAGCGCAATGACCTCACGGACGGCATCGTTCATCGCCACGTCGTCGTGGCGTGGCGGTGCCTTTTTGATGAGTGCTCGAATCCGGCTGATCACCTCGGTGGCTCGACTGGCGTTCTCGACGATGCGATTCAGCGCCTGGCCGACTTCATCGAGATCCGGCGGCTGCGCGCCTAGCCAGCGCAGGCCGGCCTTGGCATTGGTCGCCGCCGCGGCGATCGGCTGGCTGACCTCATGGGCAACCGAAGCGGAGAGCTGTCCCATCATTGCGACGCGATTCGTATGAGCGAGTTCCAGCTCCACCTCGTGGTATCGCCGCTCGCTCTCGCGGGCCTTTTCCTCCGCTCCCTTGCGTTCGGTCAGATCGAGCACGAAGGCCACAAGCTCGTCTTGTTCTTCATTGAACGCCGCCCCTCCCATAAGCGCGGGGACGCGGCTGCCGTCCCTGCGAAAATACTCCCTCTCGAACGGTTGGATGGTCCCAGTCCTCTGCATTTCTGTCAGGCCGATTGCGGTGCCGTCGTACGATTCCGGCGTTGTAAGATCCGGCCAGCGCAGGCGACCGGCGACGAGATCCTCACGGTCATATCCCACCATCTTCAGGAATGCATCGTTGGCCTCGATGATGTCGCCATCACGCCTCGAAATGCAGATCCCGATGATGTTGGCATCGACCAGGCGCCGGATCTTTGCCTCGCGTTCTGCGAGATCGCCGTACAGGCGCGCATTCTCCAGCGCGATCGCCGCTTGCGACGCGAGTAGCTTCAGCACCGCGATCCGGCCGGACGAAAACACGCCGGAGGTCAGGTTGTTTTCCAGATAGAGCAAGCCGATGAGCTTGGCTTGTGCCATCAAGGGCAGGCAGAGAATGGACCGTGCGCGACGATTCCGGAGGTAGGGATCGGCGGCAAACGGGGGTTGGGTAGCTGCGTGGTCCAGAATGACGCTGTCTCGCGTTCGCAGTACATAATTCAGCACCGATTCGGGCAGCACGGCCGCGGTCACGGGCTGCTTGTGCAGCTGCACGACGACGATGTCGCCGCCGGTCGTGGCTTCCGCCTCGATTCGAAGCTCGGTTCCGTGCAGGATCAGCAACAGACCCCGCTCGGCACCGGCTTGCTGAACCGCCGTGCGCATCAGTGTGTCGAGCAACTTGTCCAGAACGATTTCGCCTGATACCGCCTGCGACACTCTGATCACGGTCGCGACATCGAGGTGTTCGACGGGCGCCCCGATCGTCCCCGCCGGAGCGTGTGCCGGGGTTTCCTGCCTGAGGTGGGGATGCATCTCGTCGAGCTGTCGCACCTTCCCATCGGCTCCCCAACGCACATAGCCGTAGCGGGCGTCCAGCCAGTACAAGCGGGCAATCTTCCCGAAGCCACGCGCCGAATAAAAGCGCGCGGCGAGTTCGTTCGCGAGCGCCTCATTGTGTACAAACCCATTGCTGCGGGCCGAGCGGATGGCCTGTTCATAGGTTCGCTCCGCGTCGAGCTCGCGGCCCTCCAGCCGAGCAACCTCGGCGCCGACCAACGCCGCACGATTCTCGAAATTGTCCGGGCAATTCGCTGCCCAGGACAGGAGCTTCCGGTGATGCATAGCGATGGCAGCCAGGCACTGCCGGCGCTCGCCGGCCGTCGCGGAACCGCAGAAGGCCGCTTGAGACAGCGCGGCGTAAAAGTGATATTCCGCTGCTTCCAGCTGTGGCCCCGCGGTCCACAATAGCCGCTGTGCACTCAACGATGCAGCGATTGCCGCCTGGTAATCGCCGGCAAAGAAACGCGCTTGCAGCTTGCGGACCCAGTACAGGAACTCGAAATATGCCATGTCTGGATTGTCTGAATACCGCAGCTCGATCCTGGATTCGTCGAAATGCGCATCGTCGAAGCAGCCAAATGTAGGCGTCACACCGCGCAGCGTGCGGATCAGTCCGAGTTGGGTGGCAATGCGGTCGATGACGAACCTGAACCCTGCCTTCTGCGCGAATGCGAGGCCTTGCTCGGCTTCCCGCTCCGCCTCGGCAAGCGGAGTGCCCGCCAGGAGAAGGTTCGTGTTCAATTGATTGCCGCAGTAGGCGGCGTAAGTGAGGTCGCCGATTCTGTTTGCCGCCTCGAACGCGCGGCGTAGCAGATCGCGGGCAGCCCGGACATGTCTCGTCCAGGGCAGCACGCCATAGGCGAAGTCCATATAGGTCCTGGCCTGAAAGCGTGTCAGTCCATGTCGCTCGACGAGGTCATTGCCGAGCTGACCGAACCGATACATGGTCTGATAGTCGCCGAAGCGCGCGCCGGCGGTCTTGGACAGCCGTACATAGGCGATGCACGAAGCATCGCAGTTGCCGCGCTCCAGGCTGAGATTGACCGCCCGGCAGGTGATCAGCAAAAGCAGGTTCGCATCCGTGTGGGATGCGGGCGGTTCCAGCTTGGTCAGAACATCCATGGTTGCGAGGGAGGCTGGGTCGCGCATCGAAGGCAGATCGATCAGAGCCTCGATCGTATTGCTCCCGAGCAGCGACCAGATTTCGCTCGTATTCGGGTCGCGCTTCCTCTTCAGTTGGATGCAACGACCAATCGATGCCCAGATGCCGGAGATAGTCCAGACCGACCGCAATGGCACGACCGCTCTCATCGAGGGCCGTGTACAGATCGATGCGCAAGCACGCGACCGTGGCGCGTTCCACTGTATCCGCTGCGCAAGCTGCAAGTGTCGCCAGGCGCTGCTCCGCTTCCCTGAGAGCTCCGGTGAGAAACTCGCATTCGGCGCGGTGCAGCTCGAGCGCAAAGGTGAGGTCGGGTCGGCGCTGCCACACCTCGTTCGGCAACAGGGCAGCACCGGCGACGAAATACGTGAGCGCCGAAGCATAAGCCGTAGACGCCTTGGCACGCCTGCCTGCGATCAGGTTCAGCTCGGCCAGATGCTCGCGCTCGTCCGATGCAATGATCAGCGCGGTGCCGCGGTTGAGCTGATTGACGATATCGAAGATCGCCTCCTCTCGCTTCTCCGGCGGTGTATGCGCCGCCAGCAGCCGGCCGATCCGCAAATGCGCCGCGGCGCGGAAGTCTGCCGGGATCAGCGAATAAGCGGCTTCCTGGACCCGGTCGTGGACGAACCTGTAGGCGCCTTCCGGTCCGCGGATCAGCTCCTGCCGCAACGCCTCCCACAGATCCGCATGGACCGCTTGCTCCGATGTTCCGCGGATCAAGCAAAGCGTTGCGACGTCAGCAGCATTTCCAAGACACGCGAGAAGTTGCAGAGCGCTCTGCGTTGCCGTGGGCAGCCGGGTCAATTTCGCAACCATGAGGTCCACCACATTGTCGGTGTGCCCCACGGCGTGAATCCGATCGGGATCCCAGCACCAGCGCGCCGCGTCATGGTCGAAGATAAGCAGGTCCGCCTCGGCGAGAGCATATAAGAACTGAATGACAAAAAACGGATTGCCACCTGTCTTCTCGTGTACCAGTTGCGCCAGCGGGGCGGCATCCGCCGGCCCACAGCGAAGCGCATCCGCGATCAAGCGCTCCACGTCGGCTTCAATCAGCGGCGCCAGACTGATCTCCTGCACGTGCGCCTTCGTTTGGCGGAACGTCTTCAGCTTGCGCACCAGCGGATGCGCAGCGTCGACCTCGTTGTCGCGGTAGGCGCCGATCAACAGCAGGTGCCGCACCTCCGGCTGGGCCAGCAGATCCTCGAGCAGATCGAGTGTCCCTGGATCAAGCCATTGCAAATCGTCGAGGAAGAGCGCCAGCGGATGCTCCGGGCGGGCGAAGACGCTGATGAAGTTTCGGAACACCACGTGGAAACGACTTTGAGCCTGTTGCGGCGGCAGTTCCGGAACCGGCGGCGGTTCGCCGATGATCAGCTTCAGTTCGGGAACCAGATCGGCCATGAGCCCGGCGTTCGGTCCCAGCGCTTCGCGCAATGCGTCGCGCCAGGCGGCCAACGCAGCGTCGCTCTGGCCCAGCAGGCCGCGAATCAGGCCCTGAAATGCTTGCGCGAGTGTCGCATAAGGGACGTGGCGTTCGTATTGATCGAACTTGCCGGAGGCGAATTGGCCGCGCAACGGCACCAATGCCCTGTGCAGTTCATTGACGACGGCGGACTTGCCGATGCCGGAATATCCGGAGAGCAGTACCAGTTCCGGTGCGCCGCCGTCGGCGATGCGGTCGAAACTGGCGAGCAATGTCTCGACCTCGCGCGCTCTTCCGTACAATTTCTCAGGGACCAGCAGGCGGTTTGGGGTGTCGTTTTCGCCGAGCAGGAAATCGTCAATGCGGCCTTGGGCTGCCCAGGCGTCCTGGCAGCGCCGCAGGTCCCGCTCGACGCCGGCGGCGGTCTGGTAACGCTCCTCGGCGGTCTTGGCGAGCAATTTCATAATGATCTGCGACACCGGGCGCGGCACGTTCCCCAACCGCTCGCTTGGCGGCAGCGGCATTTTGGCAATATGGCAGTGGACCCACTCCATGGGATCGGACGCAGTGAACGGCAGCGATCCGGTGAGCATCCGATAGAGCGTGACACCGAGCGCGTAGAGGTCGCTGCGGGCATCGATTGAGCGGTTCATCCGTCCGGTTTGCTCCGGCGCCATGTAGGCGAGCGTGCCGGCGATGAACTCGGGTGGGGCGGGAGCCTGCCGCTCGCGCGGAAGTCGGGAGGCAAGGCCAAACCCGGTGAGCCGGATCCGTCCGTCGGTGCCGTTCACCAGAAGATGAGCCGGCTTCAAATCCTTGTGAACCAGCCCGCGCGCGTGAAGTTTGCCGAGCGCTGCGGCGATGCCGATGGCCATGGGCAGGAAGGCGCCCACCGTCATGGGCGGACCGAGCATTCGCTCCAGCGGTTCGCCGCCAGGATCCTCAAGCAGCAGTGCACAACTGCCGGATTCGGACTCGAGCGCCAGGGGGCGCACCGCCCACGTGGCGTCCAGCGCGTCTCTCAAACCGTATTCGTGGGTCAGGCGATCGAGATAACTTGGAGTGGGATGCTCCGAAGCGGGCATTACGATCAGAACGGAACCTGGATCGCCATTTCCCGCCTTACGCCAAGTTCTGCAGAAGACACGCTCGTCCTCCGCCCACAAGACCTGGGGACGGCCATCTCGCTCTGCATCACGACGAGAGGAGTACTCCAATCGGCTGCCTCGCCCGGTTGTTTGTCAATATTGGGCGCCCCAATGGCTGTGCACATCCCTGGCCGTAAGTCGCCCGGCTAGGAGTTTTGCCATAGCCAGGCTGATCTGACGATGCCTTGTTCCAGCAGCGGGCGGTGCTGCGTCACCCGAGGCCCGGAACAGATCGTTCTATTGACGAACGACTGAGCAGGCCGGATTTCGTCTCTCAAGCGGCGCGTTGCGCCGTTGGCGTCGCCAGGAACCTGGTGTGGCACCGACCCGAGCACGATAGACTCGTGAGAAGTACGCCTGGATCCCAATCCACAGAGTAGCGCGATTTGGCTCAGCGGCTCGTCGGTCATGATCATGAGTTCCTGGGCCCGCTCGGTCCGCGGCCGTATTATGTACTTCGAGAATGACTTACCAAAAGTGGCCTTGAAGGCTCGCCGCGTGCGAAGGCTGAGCCGGCCAGGGCCGCCGCTAATGCCTCGGCTACTCGGATAGTGACGAGAGAGAAAGTATCCAGCGCGGAGATCACAAAGGAAGATAAAGCGACCGAGGGGCACGGAGTATGCTTTTACAAGCTGCATGCGATGCGATCGATGTATTAGTTGCCACGAGATCTTCTCCGTGGCCGGATCAGGCCTGTCGGTCGCCAGGCCAACGCGCCACGCATCGCCTCGCCAGCGCGAATTTGCCCCAATTCAGCGGCATAGGTATCAGAGTCCCCGCTCAGCCGGAGATCCCCTATGCCCGCCCCAATCGCCCAGACCGTCCAGACCGTGCTCCGCCACGCCGATGCCGCCTTCGATCAATCCCGCGACACCCTGTTCTCGCTGCTGCGGATTCCCTCGGTCAGCGCGCAGCCGGCGCACCGCGCGGACTGCCAGCGCGCGGCGGAGTGGTGGCGCGAGCAACTCACCGGCCTCGGCTTCCGCACCAACATCCTGCCCACGCCGGGCCACCCCGTGGTGGTCGGCCATCACGATGGGCCCGGCAGCTACACCGGCCCGCACGTGTTGTTCTACGCGCATTACGACGTGCAGCCGGTGGACCCGTTGGAGCTGTGGCACAGCCCACCTTTCGAGCCGCAGCTCATCGACGGCCCGCACGGCAAGCGCTTCGTCGCCCGCGGCGCGGTGGACGACAAAGGCCAGTCGGTCATGTTCCTGGAAGCGCTGCGCGCCTGGCACCAGGCCGGCGGCGGCATCCCTGCCCGCCTGACCGTGCTGATCGAAGGCGAGGAAGAAGTTGGAAGCGTCAACCTCGAACCCTTCGTCGCGGAGCATAAGGACCTGCTGCGCTCCGACCTTGGGCTGATCAGCGACACCGGCATGTGGGACGTCGATACACCCGCCGTCACCACCCGCCTGCGCGGCATGTCCTATATCGAGGTCACCCTGCACGCCGCCAACCGCGATCTGCATTCCGGATTGTTCGGCGGGTCGGCGTTGAACCCGATCAACGCACTAACGCGCATCCTCGGGGAACTCAAGGACGCCGACGGCCGCATCCAATTGGCGGGGTTCTATGATCGTGTGAAGCCCGTCTCCAACGCGCAGCGCGCGCAGTGGGACGCGTTGGGCTTCGACGAGGCAGCGTTCCTGGGCGGCATCGGCCTGTCGGTGCCCGCCGGCGAGCGGGGATACTCGGCGTTGGAACGGCTATGGGCGCGGCCGACCGCCGACATCAACGGCATGTGGGGCGGCTACATCGGCGCTGGCAGCAAGACGGTGATCGCCGCGGATGCCAGCGCCAAGGTGTCGTTCCGCCTGGTGGCGGACCAGGATCCGGCCGAGGTGTTCGAGCAATTCAAGCGGTTCGTGCACGACCGCCTCCCGAAGGACGCACGCGTCGAGTTCATCTGCAACTCCGGCGCTCCGGCGTTCGAGGCGAACCTCGACTCGCCGTGGGTGCAGGCGGTGCAGACGGTGCTGCGCGACGAGTACGGCAAGGAGCCGGTGTTAGTGGGCAGCGGCGGCTCGGTGCCGGTGGTGACGTCGCTGAAGCACGTGCTGGGGATCGACACGCTGCTGATGGGCTTCGGCCTGGACGACGACCAGATCCACAGCCCGAACGAGAAGTTCGAGCAACGCTGCTTCCAGCACGGCATCCGCTCGCACGTGCGGCTGCTGGCGAAGTTCGCGGGAAGCTGAGGCACGCGCGAGGTGGAGTGAAGTAAAAGGGAGTTTCGTGATCCAATTCACTTCGCCTCACCGTGCGGTGCCGCGCGCACCAGCTTGGGAAAGTGCTGGCGGCAATTCAAATCCCACGCCTCAACAGCAATGCGGATAACGCTCTCCGCTGCCGCCGGGTAATCCGGATCACGCACGCGTTCCAGCAACGCCGGGTCGTCTTCGACCACCGTGGCACGACCCCAGATCTTCAACCGCCGGCCGCGTTCATAATCGATCAAGAACAGTACCACGCGGTTGTTTTCGCTCAGGTTGCCCGTCGTGATATATTGCCGGTTCCCCGCATAATTCGCAAACGCCAGCGTGCGGTCGTCGAGTACCTTTAGGAATCCCGCCGGCCCGCCGCGATGCTGCACATGCGGCCAACCATCGCGGCTGGCGGTACCAATGAAGAAGCTGTCGGCCGTGGCGACGAAACCCATGAGGTCGTCGTTCAGCCGGCTGTTCGCAGGCTCCCGCTGCTCGATGCGCGCCGCATGCTCGCGTACGCCGTGCCGCGCCTGCGCGGCCTTGACGGCTGGCGAAAACGCAAGCTGGGTGAAGGCTCGAACCATGTCTGCTGTCCTCCTCGCAACTACCGACCTCTGGCGGAGATTATATGTGCTCGCCCAGGCCTTGAGAGAACCAAGCCACGGCGTAAAGTATTCTACCACCCAACGAGAGAATGCGCGTGGACCGCATCGAGGACTTCCAGGCCTTCGTCACGATCGTGGAGAAGGGCAGCCTGACCGCGGCGGCCCGGTCGCTGGGACGTTCGTTGCAGTCGGTCAGCCGATCCTTGGCGGCTCTGGAGGCGGATGTCGGCGTCGAACTGGTACGCCGGACGACGCGCCGGTCCAACCCGACCGAGGCGGGGATTGCGCTCCACCGCCGCCTGAGCGCGGCACTGGCAGAGATCGAGGCTGCGAAACTGGAAGCCACCGAACGGCGATCGGAAGCGGCCGGGCTGCTGCGCGTCACGGCCTCGACCGCATTCACGCCGCTTTACCTGGTCCCGGTGGCGGCGGCTTTTCTTGTCGCTTATCCCAAGGTGGAAATCGAACTCGAGCAATCGGATGGTTATGTGGATCTGGTCGGCGAAGGCTTCGACCTCGCCATCCGCATCGGCGACCTCCCGGATTCGAATTTGAAGGCGCGGCGGCTGGCCGAGCTGCGTCGCGTGGTGTTTGCGGCACCCGGCTATTTCGCTGCACATGGCAGGCCGCGGCATCCGGACGATCTGCGCCGCCATGAGTGCATCGTCCGTACCGCGGCGCGCGACGGCAGCGCATGGCCGTTCCGCATCGACGGCCGGCAGCGCAGCATCAAGGTCAGCGGCCGGTTCCGCGCCAGTGGTGCGCTCGCCGCCAACGAGGCGGCCGTGCACGGGCTGGGCATCGGCAATGCGCCGCTATGGCAGGTGCGGTCGTTGGTCGATCGCGGCGTCGTCGAGCTGGTGCTGACCCGGTTCGAGCCGCCGCCGGTGCCGATCCATGCCGTGTGGCCGGGCACGCGGATGCTGCCGGCCAAGACCCAGCGGTTCATCGACTTCCTCGCCGAGCGCCTGAAGCAGGAATTGCGCTGATCTTTCCGGGCTTCGGCACTGTGCCGCGCCGCGGCACTGTCTGTCCGCCATCTGTCCGCCAACTGTCCGCCCTTGGGGCGTTACGCTGCGCCCGGCCGGCCGCTATGGTACAGCGTTCTCGGTCCGAGTGCGAAGGCTGGCCGGCCCGTGTCATTGCTGGGAGCGAAGCGACCGAAGCAATCTCATGCGTGACGAGCCTCGTCTCATCGCGCGGGAGACGCTTCGCTCCTCGCAATGACAGATTCCTCCGGCGGCATCAACGCCAGCCCATGCTGCCTTCGGAGAAACGCAATGCTAACGCTGTACGACTACATGGACTCCGGCAACGGTTATAAGGTCCGCCTGCTGCTGGCATTGCTCAATATGCCCTGTCGCCGGGTCGAGTGCGACATCGACAAGGACGAAAGCCGCACGCCCGCCTTCCTCGCGAAAAATCCGAATGGGCGGGTCCCGCTGCTCGAGCTCGAAGACGGCACCTGCCTGGCCGAATCGAACGCCATCCTTTGCTATCTGGCGGACGGCACGCCTTGGCTGCCGTCGGAACGTCTGCCTCGTGCGCAGGTGCTACAGTGGATGTTCTTCGAGCAATACAGCCACGAACCATACGTGGCGACGTCGCGCTACATCATACGCCATCTGGGCCGCGATCACCCACGCGCGCGCGAACTGCCGGAACGGCTCGAACGCGGACGGCAGGCGCTGCAGGTCATGGAAACGCATCTGGCAACGCGCCGCTTCTTCGTCGCCGAGCGCTATACCGTTGCTGATATCGCGCTCTATTCCTATACGCATGTCGCGGGTCAGGCCGATCTCGACCTGACGCCCTATCGTCACGTGCAGTCATGGCTCGACCGGGTCGCGAGCCAATCGGGGCATGTTCCGATCACCCACGTGTGATCGCCGTCAACGAGCGCATCGACCGGCTGAAATCGCGGTAGACGCGCCTTACGGCGGGCCACTTCTGCCGCCTGTCACCCCGATTGAACCGCGTATGCGGCTTAACCCCTTCATGCGACCGGTTGATGCTGTTGCTCCGGCAGCCGATCCTTCAGTACATCACGGATCTCCGCCAGCAATTCCTCCGGCTTCGGGCCGGACTTGGCGTCTTCCCGCACGTGCAGCCGGCTCAGCGCCTTCACCACCCAGAACACCGCAAACGCGACAATCACGAACTGAATGATCGCGTTGAAGAACAGGCCGAGGTTCAGGGTGGGCGCGCCGGCATGCTGGGCGTCGGCCAGCGAGTCGTAGTGCTTGCCGTTCAGCGCCCAGAACACGTTGGAGAAGTCCACCCCGCCCGTGAGCAACCCCAGTAGCGGATTGAACACGTCCTTCACAAGACTGGTCACCACACCGGTGAAAGCCGCACCAATGATGATGCCGACGGCAAGATCGACGACGTTGCCGCGCATGATGAAGCTGCGGAATTCGGTCACCCAGCCAGGTGTTTTCAGGTCCATAGCCGTCCCCCTCGTCTGCGCACAACGGACAATAGGACGGATCGCCGTAGGGGCAAGTCCACAAAGGCGCGGCGCGTCGGTTGACGATGGCCTGATTTGGGGAATCGCCAGGGAACAAGCTAGGAAAGCGCCGCCGGGCCGGAGGTGAACATGGCAGAGTACGGTGAATGGAATCGCAAGGGTGCGACCCTGTCTGACGCGACCGCCGAGAAAGAGTACGGTGTGACCCGCGAATTCATTATAGCGGGGATCCGCAGTGGAAAAATCGAGTACCGCGAGGGTTCCATATGGCACAATTCGATCCTCAGGCTGCTGCGCAGTCAGCTTGAATCCTATATTGCGGAGGAATTGGGCGCGTCGTATCTGGCGGACCGGAAGGTCCGGGCCGAATTGCGTGCGGTGAACGCCGAGATCGCCACCGTCCGAAAGACACTGGCCATGTTGGAAGTGCGCAAGGCCGAACTCGAGCGGCGGAGCAAGCCCTAGCCGCCGCTTGCTCCGTCCTTCCCGTTTATCACCGGCCCGTTTATCACCGGCCCGTTTATCACCGGCGCGGCCAGTGTCCCGCGGCAATCGTTCGCGCTACTCTGATCGTAACATCCGGGAGGGTACCCATGACCGCGCGCTCCGCTGCCCGCCTGAAGCCGCCCCGCCATGCCGCGGTCGGCGCGACCGTTGCCGGCCTCGCGGACGGTATCGCCACGCCGGCGCACGCCGAAGCCGTGTGGTTCCGCGAATACAGCGCCGAAAAGACCCGCAACGGACACAAGATCGCGCTGGCGGTCTACCGCAAGCGTCTCGGCGCCCCACACCCGGGCGAGCCGGCCCGCCCTGTACTGTTCCTTGTGCACGGCTCGTCAACGTCCGCTCTGACCAGCTTCGACCTGGTGGTGCCCGGACATCGCGAATACTCGACCATGGACATGTTCGCCCACTATGGGTTCGACGTCTGGACGATGGACCATGAAGGCTATGGCAAATCCGCCCGCACGGACGGCAACTCCGACATCGCCAGCGGCGTGGAGGATCTGCGGGCGGCGATCCCGGTCGTGGCGCACGAGACCGGACAATCGCGCTGCAACTTCATGGGCGAGTCATCAGGCGCCTTGCGTGCCGGTGCCTTCGCCATCGCAGAGCCGGACCACGTGGGGCGCATGGTGCTGACGGCACTGACCTATACCGGCAAGGGCTCACCCACGCTGGCCAAGCGCGCCGAGCAAGTCGAATACTACAAGACCCACAGCCGCCGCCCGCGCGACCGCGCGATGATCGAGAGCATCTTCACCCGCGACAAGCCCGGCACCACCGATCCCGACGTACCGGCCGCGGTGGCGAAGATGGAACTGGTTCACGGCGATACGGTGCCCACTGGCACTTATCTGGACATGACCGCGCATTTGCCGGTGATCGATCCGGCGAAGATAACGGCACCCGTGGCGGTGATGTGCGGCGAGTACGACGGCATTGCGACGATGGAAGATCTGTTGGACTTCTTCGAGAAGCTTCCGAATGGCGACAAGCAGTTCTCGGTGATCGCCGGCGCGGCGCATGCGCTGAGCACGTGCCGTCGACGGCAGGCGTTTTGGCATGCCGCACGGGCGTTCCTGACGATGCCGGTCAGCGTATGACGCGGGCCTCGCCCGTAGCGCGGGCGGAGCCCTTGCGCGCACCACACCCTCACTGCTGCTGCATGCCTTCGGTGGCGATGGCCTGATACGCCTGCGGCCCACCCGGCGTCCGCATGACGGCGACGATCTGCAATCCGAAGATCACGCAAAGAACCGCGACGGCCAGGAAGTCGGTGACCCGATCCCGGCGCGTGTCTTGCGCGCTTACCAATTCTTCGGCCCAGGCTGTTTCGGCTGTGCGCATATTGGTTGCCCTCTTGCTGCGGCGGCGCGGTTCGGCGTGTCGAGAGGGCCTTTAATGGCGAACAGCGCGCGAACTCTGTGACCGGCGTCACATCGATGACCACTTTTCCAAGGCGGGCGAACATCGGGCACGGCGGCGATCTGTCGAGAACAGGGTTATCCCAGCCCCGCCAGTTCCCGCCATTCTGCCTCGGTGATGGTCCGCACGCCCAATTCCGTCGCCTTGCGCGCCTTTGAGCCGGCGTCCGCTCCCATCACCACCAGGTCGGTTTTCTTCGAGACGCTGTCGGTGACCTTGGCCCCCAGGGCCTCGGCCCGCGCCTTGGCTTCCGGGCGCGTCATCGTTTCCAGCGTGCCGGTGAATACGAGCGTCTTGCCGCCGACTGCGCTTTCCGCCGCGGCCACCTGGGCGGCATCCTCGATCGTCAGCTCCGCCGCCAGCGCGTCCAGCGTCTCGACATTGCCGGGTTCGCCGAAGAAATCCGCCAGTTCGGTAGCGATCGACGGGCCAATGCCGACGATGCTGCCAAGTTCTTCCCGCGCCTCGGACCCCACGACTGTCGCGGCCAGCATCTGCGCGCGCCAGTTGGCGAAGCTACCGTAATGGCGGGCGAGCAAGCGCGCGTTGGAGTCGCCGATGCGGCGGATGCCGAGCGCGTAGATGAACCGTGCCAACGGAATGCGCCGCCGCGCCTCGATCGCGCGCGACAGGTTGTGCGCGGACACCTTGCCCCAGCCTTCACGTTCGGCGATCTGGCTTTCGCGCGCCGGCAGCGAGAACAGATCGGCGGGACTGCTCAGCCAGCCTTCGTCGTAGAATTCCCGGATGGTTTTTTCGCCCAGGCCGTCGATGTCGAAGGCCGGCCGGGACACGAAATGGATCAGCCGCTCGACGCGTTGCGCGGCGCAGATCAGGCCGCCGGTGCAGCGGCGCACCACCTCGCCGGGGGGGCGCACGGCATGGCTGCCGCAGACCGGGCATCGTTCGGGATAGCCGTACGGCTGCGCGTCCTTCGGCCGGCGTTCCTGCACTACGCCGAGGATTTGCGGAATCACGTCGCCGGCACGTTGCAGGATCACGGTGTCGCCGATGCGGACGTCCTTGCGGGCGATTTCGTCCTCGTTATGCAGGCTGGCGTTCTGCACCAGCACGCCGCCGACGTTCACCGGCTCCAGCCGCGCCACCGGGGTCAGAGCGCCGGTGCGGCCGACCTGGATGCGAATGTCCAGCAGCACCGTCATCGCTTGCTCGGCGGGGAACTTCCAGGCGATCGCCCAGCGCGGCGCACGGCCGACGAAACCCAGGCGGCGTTCCAGAGCCAGGTCGTTGATCTTGTAGACCACGCCGTCGATGTCGTAGCCCAGGCCGGACCGTTCGGCGGCGATGTTCGCCTGGAAGTCGGCGGCGGCGGGTTCGTCCGGGACGCGCTTCGACAGCGGGTTCACCTCGAAGCCCCAATGCCGCAGCCGGTCCAGGTATTCCCAATGGGTGGCGGCGACGGGTTCGCTCGCTTCGCCCATGGCGTAGGCGAACAGGGACAGGGGGCGGCCCGCGGTGATCTTCGGATCGAGCTGACGCAGGCTGCCGGCGGCGGCGTTGCGCGGGTTGGCGAACACCTTCTGGCCTGCTTTCGCCTGCGCCTCGTTCATCTTCAGGAAATCGGCCTTGGTCATGAACACTTCGCCGCGGATCTCGATCAGTGCCGGCGCGTGGCCGCGCAGCTTATCCGGCACGCTGTCCATGGTGCGCAGGTTCGCCGTGACATCCTCGCCGATCGTCCCGTCGCCGCGCGTGGCGCCGTGTACGAAGCGGCCATGCCCGTAGGTCAGGTTGATGGACAGGCCGTCGATCTTCGGCTCAGCCACGAATTCCAGGCGCGCGTCGGCGGGCAGGCCGAGGAACCGCCGCGCCCGGGCACAGAATTCGGAAAATTCCTCGGCGTTCATCGCGTTGTCGAGCGAGAGCATCGGCACGCGATGGCGCAGCTTGGCGAAGCCGCTCTCGGGGGCTTCGCCGACCATCCTGGAGGGGGAGTCGGGGCGGATGAGCTGCGGGAAGCGGGCCTCGATCGCGGCGTTGCGGCGACGCAGGGCGTCGTAGTCGGCGTCGCTGATCTCCGGCGCGTCCTGCTGGTAGGTACAAGCGGTCGTGATGCACGATCTCCGGTGCAAGCTGCGCCAGTTCGGCGGCGGCTTCCTGCTCGGTCAGCGCTTCAACCGGTGATGTCGTGGAGCGCTCGGGCATTGTTATCCACTATCGCTGCAAAATCCGGCGGGACCGGAGTAATCCAGTGGGAAGATTGCTGCATCACTGTCCGCGTCGCAATGCGGGTCGGGGGCGGGTCGGGCGCCATCCTTGTCGGCGCATGCGACGACGAAGCCGAGGCCGAACGGGACGGCGATACTCTTGAGAACGCTGCGATGGGCAGAGCACACCCGTTCGTCGATGCGGACACGGCGGAGCTGCTCGCGGCGGCACTGCGCTGAACACCTTTCGATTATTGCCGCGAGCGAGGTATTCGCTGCCGATTTGGCGGTATTGATTGCAAGCGATTCCTCCCGCTGAAGGTGTCGGCACTTCGACCCTCCAGGGTCCCTGGGACGGCTCGGCGAAGGACAGTGCAGGCGACGACCGCGCCGATCGGGTTTTCTGGAAAGTTGTAGTAGCGGTTTGATGTCCCTATCCGGTTAGCGCAGGGAGCACATACTCCTGCACGTCAGGAAAGTTGCATTTGCGGTTTGATGTCCCTATCCGGTTAGCGCAGGCTGCGCTAACCGGATAGGCACACGGGTTTTATCATCAGAGCCGGCGGTCACCCCTGGCAACTCACTCGCCTCACACCCCCAGCAGCTCGTCCGCGGCCGCCCGCGCGGCTTCGGTGACCGTCTCCCCGGCCAGCATCCGGGCGATTTCCTCCCGCCGCGCCTCCGCCCCCAGCGCGTCCACCCGAGTGGACGCCCGTCCCCGCGCCGCCTGCTTCGCCACCAGCAGATGCGCCGCACCGCGCGCCGCCACCTGCGGGCTATGGGTCACCACCAGCACCTGCACCTGCCCCGCCAACCGTGCCAGCCGCTCCCCCACCGCCGCGGCGGTGGCGCCGCCAACATCGGAATCCACCTCGTCGAACACCAGCGTCGGCACCGCCGAACCGGCCGACAGCACCACCCGCAGCGCCAGCATCAGCCGCGACAGTTCTCCCCCGGACGCGATCCGTCCCAGCGCCCCCAGTTCCTGGCCCGGATTGGTCGCGATCAGGAACCGCACCGCATCGGCGCCGCCCGCGCCCCAATCCGCCTCCGCCAGCGCCGTCACCCGGGCGCCGAAGCGAGCCTTCTCCAACCGCAGCGGCGGCAGCTCCTTCGCCACCGCCCGGTCCAGCCGCCCCGCCGCCGCCTGCCGCGCCGCCGACATTGCCGCCGCAGCCTCCCCGTAGCGCGCCCGGGCCTCGCGCGCGGCTTCCTCCAGCGCCACCACCTCGGCGGCGCCGGTGTCCAGCGCGGCCAGCCGTGCCGCGAGCGTGTCGAGCAATGTCGGCAGATCCACCACCGCCACCGCGTGCTTGCGCGCCGCGGCACGCAAGGCAAACAGCCGCTCCTCCGCTCGCTCCAACAGCCTTGGATCGGCGTCGGATCCGGCGGCCAGACGGGTCAGCAAAGTTGAGGCCTCCGCCAGCGCCTCCTCCGCCCGTTCCAGCGCGGCCAGTGCCGACGAGGCCGGGTTTTCCGCCTCCGGCTGCCCCGGCGTCACCAGCCGCTGCAGCACCCGCGACGCCGCCCGCAGCGCCGAGGCCGGGCCGACACCGCGGCGGTCATGCGGCGTGATCTCCGCCAGGGCGGAGGCAATGGCTTCCGCCCGGCGCTCGCCCTGCTGCAGGTGCAGGCGCTCGGCGGCCAGCCGGTCTTCCTCGCCCTCCTCCGGCCGCAGCGTCGCGAGTTCCTCGACCGCGTGACGCAGCCAGGCCTCGTCGCGTTCAGCGGCGGCGATCGCCTCGCGCGCGGCGTCCAGCACCGCCAGCGTGGTCCGCCAGTGTCGCCACGCCTCGCGCACCGCCCTGCCCAGAGGTTCCGCCACGCCGAACGCATCCAGCAGCGCAGCGTGGCCGGCGGCGTCCGCCAACCCGAACTGTTCGTGCTGCCCCTGCACCTCCACCAGCAGCGCGCCGGCGCGGCGCAGCAGCGCCACCCCCACCGGCTGGTCATTGATGAAGGCACGGGAGCGGCCGTCGCGGCCGACCGTCCGGCGCAGGACGATCTCGTCCTCGGTCTCCAGCCCCTGCGTCTCCAGCAGCCCTTGCGCCTCCAGCAGGCCATGCACCGGATGCCCCGCCGGCGGCGCGAAACAGGCCGTGACGCTCGCATGCTCCGCACCCAGCCGCACCAGCCCGGCATCGGCCCGCGCCCCCAGCGCCAGCCCCAGACTGTCCAGCAGGATGGACTTGCCCGCCCCGGTCTCGCCAGTCAGCACCGTCAGGCCGGGGCCGAACGACAGGTCCAGCCGCTCGATCAGCACCACGTCCCGGATCGACAGCGCGGTGAGCAATGCCTCGCCCCCGCCCGCTGCTCAGAAGATCGAGTCCCAGGCGCGGGAGAAGAACCCGCCGCCGCTGCCTCGGGGCAGAGGCGCGCCACTCACCAGGTGATCGCCGTCGAGCTGTCGATACGTCACCGCATACCAGTAATTGCCCGGATAATTGTAGCCGAGCACCGCGGCCGTCTTCTTCGCCTCATCCGGCAGGCCGAGCACCAGGTAGATCTCCACCAGCCGGGCCAGGGCCTCCGGCACGTGGTTGGTGGTCTGGAAGTCGTTCACCACCGCCTGGAAGCGGCCGATCGCCGCCTCATAGAAATGCTGCCCCTGATACCAGCGGCCGATCGCCATCTCCTTGCCGGCCAGATGGTCGCGGCAAAGATCGATCTTCAGCCGCGCATCGCGCGCGTAGGAAGAATCGGGGAACCGGTCCACCACCTGCTGCAGCGCATTCATCGCATCCACGGTATCCTGCTGATCCCGTTGAATATCGGAAATCTGCTCATAATAGCACAGTGCCCGCAGGTAATACGCATACGGCACATCCGTACTCGTCGGATGCAACTCCACGAACCTGTTCAAACTCCCAATCGCGTCCGTGTACTGATTGTTCATATACTGGGTGTATCCCTCCATGAGCAGTGCATGCACCGCCCAGGGGGAATACGGGTAGTTTGCCTCGATGGAAGTGAACTGATCGGCGGCGCTGACGTAGCGCTGGGCGTTCAGTGCATCCATGCCGTTGTTGTACAGCGCCTCGACAGACGCGGTCGGGTTGCTGCTAAGGTCCGATGCGGGCTGGTCGGCCTTCTTGTCGCCACCGCCGCCGCACGCCGCCAGCAACGGCAGGACGGCCACCAGGGCAATGACGGAGCGCCGCACCGAAGCGGCCGGCAGGAAGCGATTCGGGATCATCCGCCGGGTTATAGCATCACCGTCCCGCTGTGGGAGTCGGCCCATGGGCATTTTGGCTGGGCGTTTTGGCTGGGCGTTGGCTCGGCGTCGGCCGGTCGGGATCGATCTTGGGCGGACCGACGTGTCAGGCGGCCACGGAAACCGTCGCGGCCGCCACCTCCCGCCAGGCGGAGGCATCGGCGAACAACGCACGCAGCAACCGGTTGTTCAGGCAGTGTCCGGAGCGGTGGCCGATAAAGCGCCCGGCCAGCGGAGCGCCGGCCAGCGCGAGGTCGCCCACGGCGTCCAGCAGCTTGTGGCGGGCGAACTCGTCCTGCATGCGCAGCCCGCCCGGGTTCAGCACGCGCGCCTCGTCCACGACGACGGCGTTGTCCAGGCTGCCGCCTTGCGCCAGGCCGGCGGCGCGCAACTGGGCGACTTGCTCGGCCAGGGTGAAGGTGCGGGCACGGGCGATTTCATTCCGGAAGCTGTCGGCGGTCAGGTGCAGCGACAGCGCCTGCCGTCCGATCGCGGGGGCGGCGAAATCGATCGACAGCGCCATCTCCAGGCCCTGCATGCCCCGAACCGTGGTGGGGCCAAGCTCCGCGAAGGCATCGCCATCGCAGACACGGACCGGCCGCCGGATCTCGATATGTGTCCGCGGGGCCGATTGCTCCACGACGCCGGCGCAGTCGAGCAGGAAGACGAAGGGAGCAGCGGAGCCGTCGAGGGCCGGGACTTCCGGGCCGTCCAGTTCGATGCGCGCGTTGTCGATCCCAAGGGCCGACAGGGCAGCCATCAGGTGCTCCACCGTGCCGACCTGGACCGACCCCCAGTTCGGGTCGCCGATCACGGTGGCGAGCCGGGTATCGACCACGCGGTCGAAGCGGGCCGGAATCGCGCGGCCAAGATCGGTGCGGTGGAACACGATGCCGTGCCCCGGCTCGGCCGGACAGAGCTTCAGGCTGACGCGGCGGCCGCTGTGCAGCCCCACGCCGACGCAGCCGATCGGCGCCTTCAGCGTGTGCTGCGAGCCGGCAGGCATCCAAGGGGCAGGCGTAACGACCGGAATTTGCGGCGTGCCGTCCATCGCGTCGTTCTTCCACGCATCTGGCGCGGGTGGCAGTTCTGCCCGCGCCGGGAAAGCATAACTAAGGGGCGGCCAAGGCGGTTGCCAGTCACTGATTATTGCCGAATGTTACCGTATAAAACCTTGATTTTGCTTCATTCGCTGCGGTGCAGCGGCGGAAAGCAGCCTGTGCCGGTAGCAGGTTTCACCGGGGCCCGGCGACAGAAGCGGTACCAACTCGGAACAGCCAACCAGGATATTACCTCAGCACTTGCCCACCAGCGCAATCACGCAGGCCCACCAGCGCAATCACGCAGGCCGCCGACTGGCTGGTCAAGACGGCGACGTCGCGTGACCATGGCGCGCGACGATGTCGCGTGACCGCGTCGCCTGACCATGGCGCGTGACCACGGCACGTGACCATGCCGCGTGACCATGGGGCGTGACCATGCGCATGTCGGGTACCCAGTTGGAGAACGTGGATGAGAACCGAGCTGATTTCTATCCCCACTGCCACCATTCCGCTCGACGGCGCGTTACACCTGCCGGATGGCCCCGCGACCGCCTGCGCGGTCCTGCTGTTCCATGGCAACACGATGAACTTCTACACCGGCGCTCCGCGTTTCCTGCCGCCGGCTCTAACGGCGATGGGCTATGCCTGCCTCGCGTTCAATCGCCGGGGCCACGACATTCTTGCCATCCGCGACAGCCGGGCGGCCGAGGGGGCTGCGTTTCAATTGACCCGAGAAGGCGTCGAGGACAACGTCATCGCCGCGCGCTGGATGGCAGCGCACGGGTTCCCCGCACCGGTCGTCATCGGCCACAGCAATGGCGGCATGCTGGCCGTGCCCCATGTGGTGGACCATCCCAAAACGCCAGCCCTGATCCTGCTCTCGGCCCACGGCGGCGGGCCCGACGGGGTGCGTCGCAGCAGCCAGGCCGGGTTGATGGCGGCCGACCGGCTGGAGGAGATCACCGCGCAAGCCAAAGCGTTGGTTGCGGCCGGCCGGGGACGTGAACTGATGCTGATGCCGGGCTGGTGGTATGTCATCACGGCCGAGAGCTTCCTGGATCGGTGCACGGAGATGCCGGATGTGCTTGCACTGGCGCCCCGCGTGACATGCCCGGTTCTGTTTTTGCGCGGCGATCAGGAAAGCGCCCAACATTATCCGGCCGAAGCGTTCCGGGCGCGGGCGAGCGGTCCGTGCGAGGTGGATGTCATTCCCAATTGCGATCACTTCTACCGCGGGCGTGAGGACGCGGTGATCCAACGCGTGACAGCCTGGTTGCAAAAGACGATCCCGCCTCGCGTGACCTGAAGCAGCGAATTGCGGGAGTGTGCCTATCCGGTTAGCGCAGGCATTCGCAACGGCTCCGTCCGGCTCGGCCTTCGCAAGCGGTCGCCTGCGCTGACCGTATCAAGCGGTTGCCTGCGCTGACCGGATAAGGACATTCGGGATAAGGACATTCGGGCAAAGCGCCCGCACCAATGTCCGCAAAATGCGGGCCCAATGTTTGACCCGGGACGCTCTTCTGCGCCATGGTTCACGCGAGGAGCGGATCGGGAACCGACGATTTTTCTTCCCGGGAGGAATAGATGCAGCGTGGCGAAGCACTGCATCGTCGGCAGGCCCTGTTCGGCGGCGCGTGCCTGTGCTGCCTCCCCACGTTCGCGCGGTCGGCAGCCAGCCCAGGGCCCGCGACACAGTTGCTTGAAGTGGCACCCGGCATCCACATCCGCCACGGTGTGACGCAGGACGTTACCCGGGGTAACAACGATGCCATTGCCAATATCGGTTGCGTCATCGGCCGCGAGGCCGTGGCGGTCATCGATCCCGGCGGCAGCCTGGAGGACGGCGAAAGCCTGCGGGTCGCGATACGCCAACTTACCGGACTGCCCATTCGCTACGTGGTGATCTCGCACGTGCACCCCGACCACGTGTTCGGTGCCGGCGCGTTCCAGGTGGAGCACCCGGTCTTCGTCGGCCACACCCGCCTGCCGGGGGCACTGGCTCTGCGTGGCTCGTACTACCGCGACATGCTGAACCGGATCCTGGGTATGGATCCCGGTCCTGTGGTAGAGCCGACACAACTGGTGCGAGACCATACTGAAATCGACCTCGGAAACCGCAGTCTGATCGTCACTGCCCACCCGCCGGCCCACACCGATTGCGACCTGAGCATCGTCGATCGCCAAACCGGCATCCTGCTCGCAGCGGACCTGCTGTTCGTCCGTCGCGTGCCGTCGCTGGATGGCGACCTGAAGGGCTGGCTCGGACAACTGGCCGCGTTGCAGGCAACCGGCTCCCGCCACGCGGTGCCGGGCCATGGTCCGGTGCTAGTGGACTGGCCTGGTGCGGCGGCCGACATCGTGCGTTATCTGACGGCGCTGCTGACCGAGACGCGCCAGGCGGTCGCCGCGAATGTGCCGATCGCCGAAGCGGCGCGCACCGTCGCCCAGTCGGAACGCGGCAAGTGGCAGCTATTCGACAGCTACAATCCTCGCAACGTAATCGTCGCCTACCAGCAGCTCGAATGGGAATGACATAGGTGAGAACAGGAGGAGGAGCATGAGGAAATTGGTGCTGGCCGCGCTGTTATTCGGCGCCGCTCTGCTGCCGTTGGCCTCGGCGCATGCGGATAGCGACGCCGCGGCGCGTGCGCAACGCTGGGACCTGCTGCGACAAAGTATTTTTGGCAACCGCTCGCTGCATAACGGCCAAAACGTGCTGACGCTGCAAGCGCCGTATCGGGCGGAGGACGCAGCGCTGGTGCCGGTGGCAGTGGTGATGAAGGGCCGGATGCCGGTCAAGGGCCTGTATCTGGTGATCGATGACAATCCCTCGCCGCTGGCAGCGCATTTCACCTTTGGCCCGGATGCCGATCCGCACGAAATCCGGCTGCGCGTCCGGGTGAACGACTATACCGAGGTGCATGCGGTCGCCGAAATGCAGGACGGCACCCTATACAGCGTCGAGGACTTCGTGAAAGCAGCGGGCGGGTGCTCTGCGCCGGTCGGAACGAGCGACGCGCAAGCATTGCTCGGCATCGGCGAGATGAAGCTCCGGGTGCTGGGCGCCTACGTCCCGGGCCAGCCCTTGCAGGTCAAGCTGCTGATTCGCCATCCGGACTTCAACGGCATGCAGATGAATCAACTGACCAGGCTGTACACCCCGGCGCGATTCATCAATTCGACCGACGTGACCTATAACGGCACACAGGTGTTTCACGTAGAGACCGGGATCTCGCTGAGTTCCAACCCGGCGATCACCTTCGACTTCGTACCGAAAGCGACCGGGGGCTTGAACGTGGTCGCGCGCGACACCGACAACACTGTGTTCAGCCATACGTTCGACATTCCCGGACCCAACAGTTGAATGCAAGGATAGAGCGTAGCCGCCGCTACCTCCTGCTGCTGCTCCTGATGTCGGCGGTTGCGTTGGCGCCGGCGCGGTCGCAAGTGCCGGAGCCGCAGGCTTACTGGCTCGGACCAATTCACGGGCCGGTGCCTGCGACCATCACCGGTGGCTCCGTGGTTGGTACTGCGCAGTTGGCGCATCTGCTGGCGCGCGGCGGGGTCGTGCTGATCGATGTGGCGGAGGCGCCGCACCATCCGTCCGGGCTGCCGCCGGGCACGCTGTGGTTGCCCCCCCCACATCGCGACATCCCGGGCAGCACATGGATTCCGGATGTGGGGCGCGGTGCGCTTTCGCCGCAGTTTGCCGATTGGTATCAGGCACGCCTCGCAGAATTGACCGGCGGCAAGCGGGACACGCCGGTGGTGGTCTATTGCCATCCGAATTGCTGGATGAGCTGGAATGCCGCCAAACGCGCCATCAATGACGGCTATCGGTCGGTATTCTGGTATCCCGACGGCGTTGAGGGATGGCAGAAGGCCGGGCATGCAACGGCAATCGCGCATGCTCTCGGCCTCGATGCGCCGCGATAGCTTCCGCCGCATGCGCCGCCGCGCGGGAACTCCAGTCGGCTTAACGATCGCAATTCGCCGATGGTGTGATCCTGACCCGTCGATACCGCCCGCTCCCCGCCCCCCGTCATTGCGAGCGCCGCGAGGCAATCTCCCGCGAGAGCTCACAGGTCGCTCGCAGGAGATTGCTTCGCGGCGCTCGCAAGGACACGTTGGGCCGGTCCTGTCCGCCGGCGTCGAAGCTCTAGTGGCTCAACTCCCGCGTCATCTCGTCGATCCCGTTCACCGTCAGCGGATACATCCGCCCGCCCATCAGCTCCTCCGTCATGTGGATCGAGCGCACGTGCCCCCAGCTTCGCTGCGGCGTCGGATTGAGCCAGGCCGAGCGGCGAAAGTGCGCGGTCAGCCGTTCCAGCCACGCCGCTCCAGACTCTTCATTCCAATGTTCGACCGAACCGCCCGGCATGGTGATTTCATACGGGCTCATCGCCGCGTCGCCGACGAAGATCAGCTTGTAATCGGGACCATAGGTGCGCAGCACCTGCCACGTGGGCACCGCTTCCTCATGCCGGCGGCGGTTCTGCTTCCACAGCCGTTCATACACGCAGTTATGAAAATAGAAATGCTCCAAGTGCTTGAACTCAGAGCGCGCGGCCGAAAACAGTTCCTCCGATAGTTTCACGTAATCGTCCATGGAGCCGCCGACGTCCAGCACGAGCAATACCTTCACCGCGTTATGCCGTTCCGGCACCATCTTCAAATCCAGCGAACCGGCATTGTTCGCGGTGGACTTGATCGTGTCTGGCAGGTCCAGCTCGGTCGCCGCGCCCTGCCGCGCGAAGCGGCGCAGCCGGCGCAGTGCCAGCTTCATGCCGCGCGTGCCCAGCTCCACCGTGTCGTCGAGGTCGCGGAACTCCCGCTTGTCCCACACCTTCACCGCCCGCCGGTGCCGCGATTCGTGCTGGCCGATGCGCACGCCTTCCGGGTTGTAGCCATAGGCCCCGAACGGCGACGTCCCCGCCGTGCCAATCCATTTCGAGCCGCCCTGGTGCCGCCCCTTCTGCTCTTCCAGGAGCTGGCGCAGGCGGTCCATCAGCGCCTCGAAGCCGCCCAGCGATTCGATCTTCGCCATTTCCTCGGGCGTCAGCAGCTTCTCCGCCAGCTTCCGCAGCCACTCCTCCGGCAGGTCGCGCGACAGCAGGCTTTCGTCCGGTTCCACGCCCTTGAAGCAGACCCCGAACACGCGGTCGAAGCGGTCGAGATAACGTTCATCCTTCACCAGCGCCGAGCGGCTGAGATAGTAAAAATCCTCCACGTTATAGTCCGCTACGCCTGCCTGCATCGCGCCGAGCAAGGTCAGGTACTCGGTGATCGACGTGTTCAGTCCCGCCTGCCGCAGCGCCAGGATAAAATGCGCGAACATCAACCGCCCCGCCGTGCCAGGAACGCCAGCCTTTCGAACAGATGCACATCCTGCTCATTCTTCAGCAGCGCCCCGTGCAGCGGCGGGATCACCAGCTGCTTCTCGTTGCTGCGCAGTGCGTCGACCGGCATGTCCTCCACCATCAGCAGCTTCAGCCAGTCGAGCAATTCCGCTGTGCTGGGCTTCTTCTTCATGCCGGGGATGTCGCGCACCTGGAAGAACACATTCAGCGCCTCGCGCGCCAGGTCCTTGCGGATGTCGGGATAGTGCGCGTGGACGATCCGCTCCATCGTCTCGCGGTCGGGGAAGCGGATGTAGTGGAAGAAGCAGCGGCGGAGGAACGCGTCCGGCAGTTCCTTCTCGTTGTTGGAGGTGATGATGACGATCGGCCGGTGCCGCGCCTCCACTGTCCGCCTGGTTTCGTAGACGAAGAACTGCATGCGATCGAGTTCGAGCAACAGGTCGTTGGGAAACTCGATGTCGGCCTTGTCGACTTCGTCGATCAGCACCACGATGGGTTCGGGCGATTCGAATGCGTCCCACAGCTTCCCGCGCACAATGTAGTTGGCGATATCGTGCACGCGCGGGTCGCCAAGCTGGCCGTCGCGCAGGCGGGACACCGCGTCGTACTCGTACAGGCCCTGCTGCGCCTTGGTGGTGGACTTGATGTGCCACTCGATCAGTTCCAGGCCGAGCGCCTGGGCCACCTCATGCGCCAGCACGGTCTTGCCGGTGCCCGGTTCGCCCTTGATCAGCAGCGGGCGCTGCAGCGTCACGGCGGCGTTCACCGCCACTTCCAGGTCGCGCGAGGCAATGTAACGTTCGGTTCCTTTGAATGCGGCCACGCGCTGGGTCCCTTCTGCTGCGGGTGTGAGGCGGCATAGTCGGGGGATTGCGGCGGGGGTGCAAGCGGGGAGTGGGGAGCCTCGCACATAGCCGGCGGTTAGTGCTATTGCACCGCTGCCGCCAGAGGTCCAAGCATACTGGAACTTGCTCGCCGCGCTCGCCCGCCATGGAGGCTTGCAATGCCTGCTCCCGTTCCACCATTTACACGCGAATCCGCGATCGCCAAAGTTCGGATGGCGGAGGATGCCTGGAACAGCCGGGATCCGCATCGGGTTTCGCTCGCCTACACCGAGGATAGCCGCTGGCGGAATTGATCGGAATTCATCAATGGGCGCGCTGAGATCGTCGCTTTTCTTACACGCAAATGGAACAAAGAACTCGACTACCGCTTGATCAAAGAAATGTGGACTTTCGGCGACAATCGAATCGCCGTGCGTTTTGCTTATGAGTGGCATGACGACAGCGGCAACTGGTTCCGCTCTTACGGCAACGAGAACTGGGAATTCGATGCTGCCGGCATGATGCAGCGGCGTTTCGCTGCGATTAACGATTTGCCCGTCAACGCAGCCGACCGGAAATACCATTGGCCCCTTGGGCGGCGACCCGACGATCACCCTGGCCTTTCCGACCTGGGCCTGTGATGCCGTCGGGCTGCCGATCCGTGATCGGCAGGCCTTGGCGCCCGGGCAAGACAGGTACTTCGTCCGGAGATGGCCGCAACATCATGTGTCATGGCCGGGCTTCGACCACCGACGTTTTCTCTTGTTGCCAACAGTAGAGACGTGGGTGGCCGGGCCAAGTCCGGCGATGACACGGTAGCCATGATCCGGCCGGGCCTGACTCGGTTATGGTGCGGCGAGCTCTTGCGTGACTGTCAGGCGCAGGCTCATGCCGCCATCGCCTCCGCGGGCGCCAGGGCCGGCCGCCCGCGGATCATGTCCGACGCCTTCTCCGCGATCATCAGCGTGGAGCAATACGTGTTGGCCGACGGCATGCTGGGCATCACCGACGCATCCACCACGCGCAGCCCGGCCAGCCCGTGCACGCGCAGCTGGTCGTCCACCACCGTGGTGCGGTCACTCGCCGGCCCCATGCGCGCGGTGCCAATCAGATGATACGCCGTCGACCCGTAGTGCCGCGCGAAATCCAGCAGTTCGTCGTCGCTCCGCACGTCCGGCCCGGGCAACGTATCGTCATCGAAATATGGCGCCAGCTCCGGCGTGTGCAGCAGCTTCCGTGCGAGCTTCATCCCGGCGAGCAGGACCCGCCGGTCCATCGGGTCCGCCAGGTAGTTGGGCTGGATGACCGGGTCAGCGAATGGATCGATGGACCGGGCCCGCACAAAGCCGATGCTCTCCGGCCGGTGCTGCCAGACGCCCGCGGTCATGCCGGGATAATCGTCCAGCAATCCGATGAAACCTTCCTTGTAGCTGGCGGGAGTGAACACGCCTTGCAGATCGGGAAAATCCAAGGCGTCGTTGGACTTCCAGAACCAGTGCACCAGGGAAGGCGTCAGTGCCAGGATGCTCGGCTTGCCCATGGCCCAGCGCGTGATCTGGCCGGCCAGCCCGATGCCGCGAGACAGCTCGTTTATGGTGCGGATGTTCTTCACCCGCGCCACCAGCCGGATCGAGTAGTGATCGCGAAAATTCTCCCCCACCGGCAGATCGGCCACCACCGGCACGCCGAGATCATGCAACAGCGCCGCCGGGCCGACTCCCGACATCTGCAGCAGCTTCGCGGTGTTGGCGGTGCCGCAGGACAGGATCACCTCGCGGCGCGCGCGCACCACGTGCTGCGTCGTGCGATCGCGGTCGTCCACATAGCGCACCGCCACCGCACGCTTGCCGTCGAACAACACCTGCGCCGCGCGCGCATCGGTGCGCACGTCCAGGCGGCCCGACGCGCGTGCCGGATGCAGGAACACGCGCGCCGCCGAGTGCCGGTAGCCGCGATGGATGGCGCGCTGGAAATAGCCCACACCTTCCTGGTGATCGCCGCTGTTGTAGTCGGCGCAACGGGGTATGCCCGCGCCGACCGCGCCTGACATGAAGGCCTCGCAGAGCGGGTGGAACCAATCCATGTCGGTGACGGGAAGCTTGCCCTCGCGGCCGTGGACGCGGTCGTCGGCGGGACCAATGCGGCGTTCCGTGCGCCGGAAATAGGGCAGCACGTCGTCATAGCCCCAGCCACGGTTGCCGCGCTGCGCCCAGGAATCGAAATCGGCACGCTGGCCGCGGTTGTACACCATGCCGTTGATGGAGCTGGACCCGCCCAGCGTGCGGCCCTGCGTGGTGGAGATCGGGCGGCCGGCAGTGCCCTCGCCGGGTTCGGTCTTGAACTGCCAAGTGTAGGTGGGATTGAACAGCAGCTTCATGAAGCCGCCGGGGATATGAATGAAGGGGTGGCGATCGGGCGGCCCGCATTCCAGGACGCAGACAGTGACGTTGGGGTCCTCGGTCAGCCGCGCCGACAGCACCGAGCCGGCCGCGCCGCTGCCCACGATCACGTAATCGAAACTGTCCCCCGCATTGCCATCCGGTTGCAACGCCATGTTTCCCCCGATGCCGGTTTGCTCCGTGCCGCCGATCATCCTAGACTGCCGCCAGGGAACGTCCAGGCATCAAGAAGGGGGTCCAGCGCATGGAATACGTTTGCGATGCACCCGGCAACCGCACGTGGTTCCGCATCGTCACGGAAGGTGAGGCGGCGGCGGAATTGGAAGCGATGCGACATGCCGTCGAGAAACACTTCCGGCGGGAGCGGGAGCGGGCCGCGGAAAGCTTTCGGTCTCTGTCCACCGTGTTCATCGAGCAGGATATTGGGAAGGAGGCGCATATCCGGAAGGCTATGCCGTTGTTCCTGACCTTGCGCGACGAGGACGGCAACACGCTGGTCACGGCGATGCTGCCTCCGGGCGGCAAGCGCGATGCGAATTTCGGCTGCATCATCGTGGGGCCGGGCAATGCCGATCCCTATGCCGATCACGGCGACGCCATCAAGGTGCTGGGCGACCATTTCAGCCTGACGCTGGACCGCGCGCGCTGCTACCCGTATCGTCGGTGACCATTCGCAACCAGGGAGAACACGGCCGATGACCACCATTGAGCAATTCGCTGCCAAGTGCCGCGACGCCTTGCAGAGCCATCCCGGCACCGAGGGTCGCCAAATCGTCTGCAAGCTGGTCAGCGAGGTGCTGCGCGAACCCGGCTTCGTCGCGACCCACATTCCGGAGGGCACGCCGGAGCGTAAGGTCCTGTTTGAAGACTCCGACCTGGGCTTCACGATCCTGGCGCACGGCTACACCGGCGCAAAGGGCAGCAAGCCGCACGATCACGGCCCGTCCTGGGCGATCTATGGTCAGGCCGACGGCGAGACGATCATGACCGACTGGGACTGCATGGAGCGTCCGTCGGACGGCAAGCCGGGCAAGGCGCGCTGGGTGCGCGACTATGCGATGCAGCCGGGCGATGCGCATTTGTATGACATCGGCGTGCTGCACTCGCCGCGGCGTGAGAGCTCGACGCGGCTGCTGCGCATCGAGGGTATGAACATGGACAAGGTGAAGCGCTTCCCGTACGAGGCGATCACCCAGGCGCCGGCTGCGGCGCAGGCTGCCGCGGAATAGTCGCGCGCGGACGATGCCGAAGACACGGACACCCCCTTCCCTTTGAAGGAGGGGGCTGGGGGAGTTCAAACGTCGGCCGTTGTTTGAACGTACCCCTCCCCTCTCCCTCAACGGGAGGGGGTGTCTTGTCTTTCGATCTTACGCCGCCTCCGCCATCGTCGAGCGTTCGCATGCCACCGTGGTGCGGTGCATATCGCGCACCTCGCTCGCATCGAAGGGACGCGCGCGGTGCATGGTCGCCCGGTTGTCCCAAATCACCAAATCCCACTGCCGCCATGCATGCGGATAGACGAAGCGCCGTTGCGTCGCATGCTCGGTCAGGTCGCGCAGGAACATCCGGGCCTCCGGCATCGGCCAACCGGCGATGGTGCCGGCATGCGATGCCAGGAACAGGGACTTGCGCCCGGTCGAGGAGTGCCGCCGCACCAACCGCTGCTGCACCGGTGCGAACCGCCGCCGCTCGTCGTCGGTGAAGTCGGTGAAGCCGAGGATCGCGCGCGAATAGAGCTGGCTGTGCTCGCAGATCAGTGTCTCGCATTCGGATTTCGTATCATCGTCCAGCGCATCGTACGCGGCGCGCATGTCGGCGAACTCGGTATTGCCGCCGGCGGACGGTATCACCCGCGCGGACAGCAGCGAGTACTTGGCCGGCACGGCCTTGAACGACGAATCCGAATGCCACAGCCGGTTGCCCAGTGAAAACAGCCGCCGGCGGTTGTCCCGCGTCAGCACCTGGTTGTCGTCGTCGAGGTTGGAGATGTCGTTGACATGCGCCTCCAGCCGCCGGCGTTCCCGGCCGAAGGTCAGGTCGCCGGTGGCCAGTTCCAGTTCACCGAAATTGCGGCTGAACGCGAGTTGGGTGTCATCGCTGAAGTGCTGACCGTGGAATACCAGCACGCCGAATTCGTCCATGCCGGCGGAAATTGCCGTCACCGCATCGAGAGACAACGGTTGGGTGATGTCGATGCCGGACACCTCGCCCGCGAAGAACGGGCGAGACACCGGATCGATCGGCTTGATCGACAGACTCATCGTGCGCATCCTGCTCTTATTATTACTGCAATTCGGCAAAGCCCATCACTGCGATTCGGCAATGCCCATCACTGCAATTCGGCGAACCCCATCGCCTGGCCGAAGCGGCGGGCCGGCTCCAGCGGGTCGCCATACTTGCGGTGCATCGCGGTGTGGTACGCGGCCGACAGCAACAGCCGGTCACGCTCCGGCTGCCGGTTGATGCCGTAATCCATCAGCATGCACTGGGCGATTTCCTGGTTGTGCGGATCGTTGCCCAGCTGCGTCGCGGCCAGCGCGATCCGCTGCACCAGCGGCGCGCGGTCGGCGACGTTGTCGAGATAGGCCTGCGTCCAGTCCGCGCTCTCCTGCCCGTTCAGCGCGCACACCGCGGCCTCCACGCGATCCAGCAACTGCCCGGCGGTCAAGCGGTCCGCCCCCGCCGGCGCCTTGGCGGAGAAGCTGTGCACCTCGCCGATGCCCTGCTGGTGATACGCCATGCGGTTGACGAACGATGCCGCCACGTAAAGCAGCCGCAGCCGGCGTGGATGGTCGAAATTGTCCCAGAACCAGCCGAGCGTGTTCAAATACTCGTAGCAATGGTGCGGCATGCTGAAGCCCTCGGGTGCACGGGTCTCCAGCACCGCCTGCGCGCAGGCGATCTGCAGCACGTCCAGGATGCGCCTCGGGCTGCGGCCGGCCTTCAACAGGCGCGTGACCGTTTCCAATACCGCCGGCTCACCCTCGCGGATGGCGGCACGGATCAGGTCGGCCGAGTCTGCCGCCGTCATCTCGCCGGTCTGGCGCAGCACCGCGCCTTCCGCGTCGCTGACGCCGCCATACGGGACGGCATGCAGCGCCTCGCCCTCGAGGTGCATCTTCACCAGGTTGCAAGCCATTTCGTAAGTGGAATACCAGCGCGGCCCCACGGCGATGTCGAGCGCACCCGCATAGATCACGTGATGCGCGTTGTCCCAACCGATGGCGTTGCCGATTTCCACCGTGGACCGCGCGCGATACGCCTTGTGACCCGTCGTGTAGGAGCGATTTCCAAAGCATGCGGTCCTGCACGTCGATCAGGCCGGCAAAGCACAGCTCGGCCAGCACTTCCTTGCGATCGGCGGTTTGCTCCATCAGTCCCAGGAACACGCGATAGGCATCGATGACCTGGCCGCGATGCACCAGGGTCATCCAGTTGTTCAGCCGTTCCCGCAACGGAGCGTTCTCGCGCAGCGGCTCCTGGTCCGGCCAGGCAATTTCCGGCGCGGGCGGCGCTTCCTGCTTGCCGATGTTGCCGCGCATCCGCGTGTAGTGGCCAGGTGCCTTGTTGATCTTCTGATTCCAGATATCGAGGCCGCTGGGGATGTACCAAATGGTCTGCGCCATCGGCAGCATGGCAAGATGACCGGGCAGCATCTTCGTCAGATTGATCGTGGCGCGCGCGCTCAGCAGGCAATGGTCGTTGTTGACGAAGTTCGGGTAGCCGTCATCAATGCGCTCATGGTATGGCACATGCGTGTAAGGCGCATGGATGCGGACGCCCTCGGCGACGATCTCGTTCAGCGGCCGGCCGGCACGGACCAGATCGTAGTAGACCTCGCTGGCGCCGACCTGGTCGCGCATGATGATGCGCTCTTCCAGTTTGGCGTAGAGGCTGCCTGCCTCGCCTCGATCCGTCGCACTCGCCACCTGCATGTCCATCAGTCAGTTCCTCCGGTGCTCGCTTGTGGATATCCTACGCTTGACAGGACGGGGGCGACAACCATGGTTGCGGCGGCAAGCGGGAGCGGCAAGGGGGATCGGTGCCATGGCAGAGCATGAGTGGATCATCGCCACCGCGGTGGGACGCGGCCAGCCGGGTTATGCCGGCGACGGTGGGCCGGCACGCGAGGCGCTGCTGAACAATCCATTCGACCTGGCGTTCGACGCCGGCGGTAATTTGTTCTTTTCCGATACGTTCAATCACTGCATCCGGCGTGTCGATGCGCGCACCGGGATCATCTCGACGGTCGCCGGCACTGGCGAGCGCGGTTTCGCCGGCGACGGCGGCGAGGCGACGCAGGCCTTGCTGAACGAGCCGTACGGCGTGGTGGTGGATCAGGGCGGCACGCTCTATTTCGCTGACCGTTTGAACCGCCGCGTGCGGCGGGTGGAGCCGCCGGGTATCATCAGCACGCTGGCCGGTGACGGTGCAGGTCAGTTCAGCGGTGACGGAGGACCGGCTGCCGACGCGGGTCTGGTCGAGCCCAACGGCCTGGCACTCGATGCGAATAGCGAACAATTATTCATTGCCGATGTGGCCGGCCATCGGGTGCGTGTCGTCGATCTGGCCAGCGGCATCATCAGTACGTTCGCCGGCACCGGCGAGGCGCAGCACAGCGGCGACGGTGGGCCGGCGAAGCGCGCGGGCGTCTTCGGCGCGCGGGCCGTGGCGCTGGCGCCGGACGGCGCGCTGTACGTGCTGGAACGCCAGGGGAGCAGCCTGCGCAAGGTGCGGGATGGCATCATCGAAACCGTGGCCGGCACCGGCGCGCGCGGCTACGCCGGCGACGGCGGCAATGCCCGCGATGCCGTGTTCAATGCACCGAAGGAAATGGCGGTGGATGGCGAGGGCAACGTGTTCATCGTCGATACGGAAAACCATGCCATCCGCCACATCAACGCACGGAGCTGGATCGTGACGACGATTGCCGGCAGTGGCGCCGCGGGACCCGGCGGCGATGGCGGGCCGGCCCGTGCGGCAGGGCTCGCGCGGCCGCATGGCGCGGTGGTCGGTCCGGACGGTGCGGTCTATCTCGGCGACAGCGAGAACCACCGGGTCCGCAAGCTGACTCGAGGGCACTGACCATAGTCCTGTGACTCCCGCGGCTGATGCCAGGCCCGGCGCGTCATCACGAGCGTAGCGAAGCAATCTCCTGCGGGTGCTATGCCATCCGAGGCACGGCATCGGTGCTTGTCATTCAAATTCGGCAAACCGTGGGATTACGCCGCTAACGGTGACCCTCCGTGTCATGGACGCGCCTGGCGCGGCCACCCACGTCTTGCGCTGGTTCGAGCAGGAAAAAAGACGTGGGTGACCGGGCCGCCCGGTCATGACACCGCCTCGCCCCGCCTTACGCGAACGCCCGCCGCAGCCGGGGCAGCACTTGCTCGCCGTACAGCTTCAGGAACCGCGCCTGGTCCGGACCGGGAGCGTGGAACACCAAATGCCGGAAGCCGAGGTCAACGTAGGGACGGATCTTCTCGACATGCTCGTCCGGATCGGTGGAGACGATCCAGCGGCTCTCTGCCCGCTCCACCGGCAAGGCGGCGGACAGTTTCTCCATCTCACGCGGGTCCTCCACCGAAACCTTCTCCTCCGGCGTCAGCGCCAGCGCCGCCCAATGGCGAGTGTCCTGCCGCGCCCGCTCCCGGTCGGTGTCGAACGACACCTTCATCTCGATCATCTTGTCGTAGTCGGGCTTTGGGACCGACGCCGCCTTGATGCCCTCTTCGACGTTCGGCAGCAGCGTCCCGGTATAGAGGTCCCATTTCTTGCCGCTGGTGCAGATGAAGCCGTCGCCACTGCGGCCTGCGTATTTTGCCACTGCCGGACCGGCGGCCGCGACATAGATCGGCAGCTTCCCGACCGGCTTGTCGTAGATCGTGGCATTCTCGGTGCGGTAGTACTGGCCCTCGAAGCTAACGTGGTCCTCGCTCCACAGCTTGCGGATCAGGCTGATGGCCTCGCGCAACCGGGCGAATCGTTCCTTGGTATCCGGCCATTTCATGCCGGTCGCCGGCACTTCGTTCAGCGATTCGCCGGTGCCGACCCCCAGCAAGACGCGGCCGGGGAACAGAGACCCGAGCGTGCCAAAGACCTGGGCTACGATCGAGGGATGGTAGCGGAACGTGGGAGTCAGCACGCTGGTGCCGATTACCACGCGCTGGGTCCTTGCCCCCAGCGCCCCCAGCCAGGCCAGCGCCGAGGGCGCATGGCCGTCGGTGTGCTTCCACGGCTGAAAGTGGTCGCTGACGAACACCGAATCGAAGCCGACTTGCTCGGCCAGGCACGAGAACTCCAGCAATGATGTCGGGCCGAATTGCTCCGCCGACGCCTTGTAACCGAGCCTGAGCATGGAAAACCTCCGCCGCTGACGCTGCCGCAACGCTACTGCCGGCCGGGGGGGGCGGCAATCGGGGCGGCAGGGGGGCGGCAGGGGGGCCTACAGGGGGGCTGAAATCTCCGATGACGTCTCATTGCCATTGTGGCGCGGCAATTCAGCCTACCCGCGGCAATTCAGCCCACCCGCTGCTGCCGTTGCTCACCCGCCGCCAGCCGCCTGCCCCGCAGTGCCAGCAGCGGCAGGGCGTCGTCGCCTCGCAGGTATCCGACGTCTGCCGCTGTCGGCGCCGCCAGGCTCGGCTTGCTCCACCAGAAACACGGCGCCATCTGGGAGAACTTGAAACCGACCGCCTCGATCGCCGCGGTCTTCTCGGGGGTCGAGACGCGGCACCTGATGAACTCGGCGCCGCGCGCCACCAATGCGGCGGCCGTCTCCGCGAACATCCAGGCGAGCAGCCTCGCATCCTCGCGGGCGGGTTGGACATGCAGGATGCGCGCATCCAGCCCGGCCGCCGCCGGCTCGAGTTGCGACAGCGATACGCCGACGATCCTGGTGTCCTGACGGAACAGAAGTGCCAGCGGCCGAGCGAAGTCGCGCGGCATGGCATTGAGCCACTGCCAGTGCGCACGCTCCAACAGCGCGGTCAGCCCGGACGCGCTTGGGTTCTCCAGGTCGAACCATTCATCCGGCTGTAGTGGGATGACCTCGCAGGCGGCACCGTCGGCCGGCGGCGGCAGCCGCCGCGGGGGCCGGCACGGCAGCCTGCGCCACATCAGACGGGCGCGCGCTTCGTGCGGCGGCACGGTCTGCCGCAGCAGGTTGGCGGCAAGGCCGCGCAGCGTCACCGGGAGAATGTAGTTGCAGACCGGCGGCAGGAGCTTCCAGTGCAGCCGCGACAACAGGTTGCGGTTGGCGTCGGAGCCGCCGATCACCAGGATGGGCTCGCCGCTCGCCTGCATCTGGCGCAGCAGGCGGAGCCCCAACAATTGCTGGCGATACTCGGGCAGGCAGAACCAATCGGCGGTCTCACGCACCATGACCGTATGGCCATCCAGCGCGTGCGGGCTGACCCGGGAGTCCATCATCGCCACGCACTCGTCGTCGTCGCAGGCCAGCCAGGTGAGGTGGCCGGCCGGCCGCTCGCGATAGCGCCAGCGGACGATCCCCTGCTGCACGCTGTCAGGCCAGTTCTGCTCCCACAAGATCGACAGCAGGCGGTCGAAGCTGGGGCATGTGTCGGTGTCAAGTCTCCTGAGCGTGATCATCCAGTCGTCCCGACCGAGCCAATGCCGGCTGTATCAGGACCCAGCCATTATCCTAGTCACGATAAGGTCAAGGGAACCATGCGGGGTCGCACCCGACGTTCTTTCCGTTCTGGTCTGCAACAGGTCGATTTGGCGATGATTGCCTAAACCGCATCGATCAACATGCCCTCGGACCGCAACTCACGTCCCCAGGTCGGGATAACTTCGAAACGGGCCGCGCCATTGCTCCGGCACCAGAGACAACGCGTGTGCCACCGCCAGCAGCGCCACGCGGCGCGGCGACGGCGCCGCGACCACGGATTGTGCCAGCCAGCGCCTCCCCTCCCCTGCCCGTCCCTGGCGTATGTGCTCTCGGCCGATGATCCACGCGTTCTCGGCTTCCACCCGACGGCGTAGCGCGGCGAGGCGCGCCGTGCCGAAACGGGCAGTCAGGTCGGGATTGGCGAAAATTGCCGCCATGCAGGGCGCGAAGGCCGCGGGGTCAGAAGCCAGACGGCGACAGGCACCCTCCGCGCGGGAGCGCACGAACAGCAACGGCTCCGGCGCGGGGACGAAAGCGAACGGGCCGAGCAGGGCGAGGCGGATGAAGAACTCCCAGTCCTCGCCGTAGGCGATGCCCGGACCGAAGGGGCCAGCGCGATTGGCGGTGGCGCGGCGGATCAGCATGTGACCGCCATTGGCGAACTGGTTCTGCACGAGCAGGCGTGGCAGCAGGTCCGCTGGCGGGGCGGCAGCGCGATACCGGGCTGGCCGGGACGCAGTGCCGGGTGCATCCACGCGGGCGAACGGGCCGACCGCGGCGACCGCCTCCGGCGCGGCGAGCAGCGCGGCGGACAGCGCCGCAAGGGCGGTGGGGGCCAGCCAGTCGTCGGCATCCAGGAACAACAGCGCGTCGGCATCCACCGCGGCGACGCCGCGATTGCGGGCGGCAGAGACGCCGGCGTTAGGCTGGCGCAGCAGAGTCAGGCGCGAATCGGCGAAGCGGTCGATGATCGCAGCGGTGCCGTCGGTCGACCCATCATCCACAACCACCAGGTGCAGGTGGCGGTGGGTCTGTGCCAGGACCGACCGGATGGTGTCCCCGAGAGTCGCGGCGGCGTTGTAGGCGGGGGTGATGACGGCGATCTGCAATCGGCTTCACCATGGGTGCGCAAGAACGCGGCGCTGCGTGTCTTGCGGCCGTCAGGGTAAAGATTTGCTTAGCGGTGTCGCGAAACATGACTGGCCGGCCCAATACCCATGGGCGTCAGGAACCGGCGGCGCCGGAGAAGAATACTCCCCCTCCCCCTGTGGGAGGGAGTGGGGGGAGGGGTTCGGACAGCGCTTTCCTTGGTTGCTCGCACCCCCTCGCCCTGGCCCCTCCCGCAAGGGGAGGGGGTGTTCTCGCTCGCCACCGCCTTACCTTGACGTGACGCCTGGGGCCAATCCCTGGCCAGGGGACGACGGCCAGGGGACGACGGCCAGGGGACGACGGCCAGGGGACGACGGCCAGGGGACGACGGCCAGGGGACGACGGCCAGGACCGGGGGGTTACGCCGCCTTGCTGTGTGCGACGCCCTTGTCTTCCAGCAGCGTCTCCAGCTCGCCGGACTGGAACATCTCCATCACGATATCGCAGCCGCCGACGAACTCGCCACCGACGTAGAGCTGCGGGACGGTCGGCCATTGGCTGAACTGCTTGACGCCCTCGCGCAGTTCCATGTCCTCCAGCACGTTGGCGGACTTGAACGGCACGTTCAGGTGCGACAGGATCTGCACCACGCGTGCCGAGAACCCGCATTGCGGGAACATCGGCGTGCCCTTCATGTAGAGCATCACCGGGTTCGTCTCGATCTCCCCCTGGATGCGGTCGAAGACTTCGTTCTCGGCCATTGGACTGAACTCCTGATCAGGAACTCTATTCGGGTGCGGAGGTCTGCAACGCGAGGGCGTGCAGCTCGCCCCCCATACGGCCGCGCAGCGCGGCATAGACGATCTGGTGCTGCTTCACCCGCGGCACGCCGCGGAACGTCTCGGAGATGACCCGCGCGGCGTAGTGGTCGCCGTCGCCGGCGAGGTCCTCCACCGTCACGCGCGCATCAGGCAGCGCGGCCTTGATCAGAGCCTCGATCTCGCTTGCCGCCATGGCCATGCCGGTCGGTCCCCTCTGCAACGCTACCGTGTCGTGCTAATGGGCATCTCTAAGTGGCGTCCATCCAGAGCGGAAGGAAGCGTTCGTGCGCCGCACGCAACGCCTCGACGGATATTGTGCCACCGTCGGGCAGTGTCAAATCCCTCCCGCCCGATGTGCCTATGCGCATGGCTGGGATGTTGGCGGCCTCCGCGGCGCGGATGAAGGCGGCGAAGTCGGGGACGGCGAGCAGGTAGCGGGCCTGGTCCTCGCCGAACCAGAAGGCGTTGCCGGGGATATCGCGCGGGTGGGTGAAGACGCGGGCGCCGACGCCGCTGGCCATCGCCATTTCCGCCAGCGCGACCAGGATGCCGCCGTCGGACACGTCGTGGCAGGCACGCACCGTACCGGACAGGATCTGGGCGCGGACGAAGTCGCCGTTGGCGCGTTCGGCGGCCAGATCGACCGGAGGGGGCGCGCCTTCCTCCCGCCCGGCGATTTCGCGTAGCCACAGCGACTGGCCGAGCGCTCCCTTGGTGGCGCCGACCACCACGATGTCCAGCCAGGGCGGTAGAGCCAGGCCGACCGCAGCGGCGGCTTCCTCCAGTACGCCGATGCCGCCGATCGTGGGTGTGGGCAGGATTCCGCGGCCCTCGGTCTCGTTGTAGAGGCTGACGTTGCCGGACACGACCGGGAAGTCCAGCGCCTCGCAGGCGGCGGCCATGCCGCGGATGGCCGCGGCGAACTGGCCCATGATCTCGGGCTTCTCCGGGTTGCCGAAGTTCATGTTGTCGGTGATCGCCAGCGGGCGGGCGCCGACCGCGGTCAGGTTGCGCCAGGCTTCGGCCACCGCCTGGGCGGCGCCGGCCTCGGCGTCGGCGGCGCAGTAGCGGGGGGTGCAGTCAGTGGTCAGCGCCAGGGCGCGGTCGTGGCCCTCCAGCTTCACCACGGCGGCGTCAGCGGCGCCGGGGCGTTTCACCGTCATGCCGCCGACGGTGCTGTCGTACTGGTCCCAGATCCAGGCGCGCGAACAAAGGTCGGGGCAGGCGACCAGCCTTCGCAGCGCGGTCGCGAGGCCGACCCGGTCCTCCACCTTCGCCGGATTCAGGATCTCCGGCTTGGGGATTTCCGCCGTGGGGCGGTGATACAGCGGCGCCTCGTCGTTCAGCGGGGCGAGCGGGATGTCGGCCTGGATCTTGCCATGGTGCCGGACGACGATGCGGCCGGTGTCGGTCAGGTGGCCGATGACGGCGAAGTCCAGCTCCCATTTCTCGAAAATGGCACGGGCGTTGGCTTCGCGGTCGGGGCGCAGCACCATCAGCATGCGCTCCTGGCTTTCCGACAGCATGAATTCGTAGGCGGTCATGCCGGTCTCGCGGGCGGGGACCTGGTCGAGGTCCAGCTCGATGCCGACGCCACCCTTGCCGGCCATCTCGACCGAGGAACTGGTCAGGCCGGCGGCGCCCATGTCCTGGATGGCGACGATGGCGTCGGTCGCCATCAGTTCCAGGCAGGCCTCGATCAGCAGCTTTTCCGTGAACGGGTCGCCGACCTGGACGGTGGGGCGTTTTTCCTCCGAATCCGCGGCGAACTCGGCGGAGGCCATGGTGGCGCCATGGATGCCGTCGCGGCCGGTTTTCGACCCGACATACACCACCGGGTTGCCCACCCCGGTGGCGGCACTGAGGAAGATGCGGTCGGTGCGGGCGATGCCGACGGTCATCGCATTGACCAGCGGGTTGCCGTCATAGGCGGGGTGAAAATTGACTTCACCCCCGACCGTGGGGACGCCGACGCAGTTGCCGTAGCCGCCGATGCCGCGCACCACGCCATCGACGATCGCCTTGGTGCGCGGATGGCCTGGCGAGCCGAACCGCAGCGCGTTCAGGTTGGCGATCGGCCGCGCGCCCATGGTGAACACGTCGCGCAGGATGCCGCCGACGCCGGTGGCGGCGCCCTGGTACGGTTCGATGAAACTGGGATGGTTGTGCGATTCCATCTTGAACACGGCGGCCAGCCCGTCGCCGATGTCCACCACGCCGGCATTCTCCCCGGGGCCGTGGATCACCCAGGGGCGCTTGGTCGGAAGCTGGCGCAGCCAGACGCGGGACGACTTGTAGCTGCAATGCTCCGACCACATGACGCTGAACACGCCGAGCTCGGTGAGGGTCGGCGTGCGGCCCATGATCTCCAGGACCTTGGCGTACTCGTCGGCGCTGAGGCCGAACTCGCGGGCCAGGGCCTGGTTGACGGCTTGGGTTTGGGCGGAGTTGGTCATGCTGCGGCCGTGCTGGGTGGCGCTGATATAGCGGGCGGGATGGGACAGGGCCAACTCCTTGAACCATTCGGGCCTGCGTGCTCGCTGGGGCGACAGGTAAGGTTCGCAACGTCCGGCCGAAACCGACTTTTCACACGGCCCGCGAGATCGATGCGCCAAGCGATTTAGCGTTAGGCGAATTCCTTGGGGGTTTATCGTCATTGACGCGGCTACGGCCAGACATATAGGTAAGTTAACCTAGAGTCCGAGGGTCGTCATCCTCGTCGCCCTGCTTGTCCTTGAATAATGGCGCCGCTCCGATCGTGATGAGGTGTTGCCATCTGCGAGGCGGTTTGCTACCGCGGTAGCTGTAGCCTGCTGGCCATCCGAACCAGACGAGGCACGCCCCGCCAAGCAGTATGACACCAGGAGAGTTCAACCCGGCCGGTGCGGGACCAGCGCCCAGGAAACATGCGATCGACAAGGCGACGACTGCACTCGTGCAGAGCACTCTGGCGACCATCGGAGCCTTTTCCCCCTCGATCACTCAGCCACCATATCACGCCCGGCACCATACCACGCCCGGGCGCGCGGCTGCCCTCCTTGCGTCAAGGCGATCATCCCATTCTTTATCCACGAAAATGCGTGCGTGGCCAGCGACGGCAAAGGCAACACGCCCGAATTCCCGGCAAAGGTAGCTTCCCGGGTCGTGAATTTACCCGGGGGTTTCTAGTCGGAAGCTGGCGCAGCCAGACACGGGATCGCTTGTAGCTGCGGTGGTCTGATAGCTGCACTTGTAGCTGATCCGACGCTGCGGAGATCCGATAGCTGCAGCGGTCCGACCAAATGATTCCGACCAGATGATTCCGACCAGATGATTCCGACCAGATGATGCTGAACACACCGAGCTTCCGTCAGTGTCGGCGTGCGGCCCATGACATCCAGCACTTTGGCGTATTCGTCGGGCACTTTGGCGTATTCGTGGGGCCGAGACGGGGGCCCGCCCCTAAAAGGTCCTGCACTGACCGAGAGTTACCCCGACCATCTGGTTTTGCTGGATGGCGTAAGCTGGGCACGCTGCCCCTGCCTTGTTCACGATGCGTATTCGGGTGAAATCCTCGTTGCTGACCGAAGGCATGGTCCTGTCCAGCGAGACATAGATCGGCGTGTTCACCACGGCCGTACCGTTCCTTGCCCAGGCGGTCTTCGGCCCCACCGCATATTGCACCTGGCCTCCGCCATTCGGGCGCCAGAATTGCACGACGACTTCATCATAGTTCCCGCCACGGCCGGCCGTATACAGCGGTGTCGTGTCATAGCCGTAAATGGTCCCGGTCCAATCCAACACCTTGTGGAGCGTCTTGGCCAGGCCGTGCTTGTAGATCATGCCCTGGTCGCGGTTGCCGCCCTTGAACGTCTGCAGATTGCCGATGCAGACGACGCTCGCGATCGGACCGCCGAGCGATCCCCGGATGATCGTGCCGGCCCGCTCCATCACCGCCGCCTTCGTGGCGATGGTCATATGCATGCCGCCCAGGTTGCCGTTCGCGCTTGCCACTGCGAGCGCTACGCATGACTGGACGTTCGGATAGACAATGTCGTCCTCGATCCCCAGCCATTCTTCGTCAAGATAGATGGTCATCGACCAGCTTCCCCCATTGGTTGCAACCCAGGGCCGGCGGCTGCCTGCGGCGGCGCCTGTCTTCACGGAAAGTAATACTAGCGTGCGAAACGATGCGACGGGAAGCCGATCACAGGGGAATCGCGCATGGAATTTGCTCGACAGCCGAGTCGCCGCTTGCCCGGCTCGGCGATGACGGATTCTGCCGTGTACCTGCATCAGACATCGGATAGAGGGAGAACAATGTCGTGCAGTATTTTTATCGCCTGCCCTGAGAGCCTGAAGGACCCCCGAACGGGAAATGCCGGCCGGCACAATTTCGATGAATTGCTGTTCATCGCCTTGTGCGCCGTCCTGTGCGGAGGCCACAGCGCCATCGATATGGCCCTGTGCCGCCCGCTCGAAAGACCTGCTCCTGCCGGGTTTCCTGACGCTGAAGCACGGCCGGCCCGCCACGACACCCGCATCAGGATATCGCCCAGCCGAACCGGCGCCGGGTGGCGGTTCCGACCAACGGTCGCGAACACGCTTTGGGCGGAGCATGGAGTGGGATTATCAGTTTCCGGTTGAATGTCCGGAAACGACCTATGCCACCTCCACCAATTCCAGCACCTCCTGGCTCGGCCCCAGGATCATGACGGCGCGCGTGTTGCCGAGTTGGTACGGCGGCCCGAACAACCACACTCCCTCGCGGTCCAGCTTCTCCACCCAGGCATCGAGATCGGTCACACTCAGCGCAATATGATCCTGCAGCTGGCCGCGGCTGCGCGCCAAGGGTTCCTCGCCCGGATTCGGATACCAGGTCAGCACGACGTCGCCGAATTCCACGCCGGCGCGCGGCGAACGGATCATGCCCTCGCGGTTCAGCGCGGGCCAGGAGGGTTCCTCGCCGCGCGGCACCTTGCAATTCGCCTCGGTCAGCGCCGCGGCAGAAACGCCGGCACGCGCCGGCGCGTTCAGATGCTGCTGATACCACAGCAAGGCACAGAGCGGGTCTTCCTGATAGAGATGCACGTGGTTGAAGCGCTCGGCCGGGTAGTTGCCGGCGAACTCGACCAGCGCGTTGTCGGGACCGCGCATATAGACGAACCCGCCGCCGCCGGCTGGCTTGATGCCGGTGCGCTTCGCTTCCTCGATTTGCGCGCGCGTGCGGCCGGGCACGCCGCCGGTGCCGGGCCAGGTGTCGCTGCTGATCAGCACCGACCCGCCTTCGTCCGTCCCGCCTTCGTTCGTAATGTAGAGCGGCAGCAGCGTGACCTCCGGGCGGCGCTGGTATTCCGCCAGGCTGGCGCGCGCGTCGGTGACGTGCCAGCCGAAATGCCAGATCGCGCTTTGTGGCTCGCTGACCGGCGGCGTGTCCGCCTGATCAAACAATACCAGGACGTTGTTGGGGGATTGCAGCGCCTTGTAGCCGTGCCATTCGGTGCGGCGCGTGCTGGGAAACTGCCGCACATACCAGCCGATCGCGGCGTCGGGATCGACCGAGTTCAGATGCAGATGATGGAAGCCTGGGGTTGCGAGCATGATAGTCCTCCGGAACATGGCCCTTCGAGATGGCCCCTGAGTTCCATGGCCCCTGGGGCATGGCCCCCTTGGGCATGGCATTGCCCACGTGCCCGACGCGACAATACACTCGCCGCTTCATGGCACGCGGGGAGGCGACGATGGCGCACGAACACATCCTGGTCGAGAGCGAAGACGGTGTCGGCATCATCACGCTGAACCGCCCCGACGTGCTGAACGCGATGAACCGCAAGCTGTCGAGCGAGCTGCACCAAGCGGTGAAGGCGATGGACGCGGACGAAGCGATCGGCTGCATCGTCATCACCGGTTCCGGCGAACGCGCGTTCTCGGCCGGCGGCGACATCCACGAGCAACGTGCGGACGATGCGCGCTATACGCAGGCACAACTGGATGCGATGGGCAATCCGCGCCGCAGCTACGAGATCAGCGCGAGCGCCAAGCCGACGATCGGCATGATGAACGGCCTGGCCTATGGCGGCGCGGCAGTGCTGGCGTCGTCGCTGGACATGCGCATCGGCTGTGAGGCCACGAAGTTCCGCTTTTTGGCGGCGGCGTATGGCCGCATCAACAGCACCTGGACCCTGCCCAACCAGGTCGGCTGGCCGATGGCCAAGGAGCTGCTGTTCTCCGCGCGGGTGGTGGAAGCGGAGGAGGCGTATCGCATCGGTCTGCTGAACCACCTGGTGCCGCGAGCGCGGCTTCGCGCGAAAACGATGGAGTTGGCGCGCATGATCGCCAACAACCACCGCGGCGCAGTGGTGGGGATCAAGGCGCTGCTGCTGCGGCAGAAGGGCAAGGACCTGGAAGGGCAGTGGGCGGAGGAGAAGGACTACACCACGAGCGTGATGCGCGGCGCGAAGGCGGAGGACGCGTTCCCCGAGTTCATCGCGAAACACGGAAGGTCCCTGGGGTAGGGAAGCATACGCCGCAGTGGGCTGGGTCGGCTGGGAGGCCCGGCCCGCCGAGAGCGGAGCCGAGCCGGGTAACTAACTGGTTAATGCAACCCGTTGTTAACTGACCGGGTAGCGAATCCGGCGGCCTGCGCTGACTGAGGCGGGAACCCGGATATTAACTAACCGGTGGGCGGGCAAGCTACCTAACCAGCGCGGGCGTCCCCCAGGATCATCGCCGCCCCCTTCTCCGCAATCATGATGGTCGGCGCGTTGGTATTGGTGGAGGTGACCGCCGGCATCACCGACGCATCGATCACCCGTAGCCGTTGCAATCCGCGCACGCGCAGCCGGTCGTCCACCACCGCCATCGGGTCCATGCCCATCTTGCAACTACAGGATGCGTGAAACACTGTGGACCCGTTCTGCCGTGCGTAGTCCAGCAGTTCGTCGTCGGTTTGCACGTCGTTGCCCGGTTGCGTCTCGGTCGCCACGTATCTTGCCAGCGGCGGCGCGGTGAAAAGCTTGCGCATCCAGCGCAGGCCGCCGACGGCGGCGCGGCGGTCGCGTTCCTCGCTCAGATAGCGCGGGTTGATGGCGGGCGCGTCGGCGGGGCGGTTGGTTTTGGCCTCGACATAGCCGTGGCTCAGCGGCCGCATCTGCCACATGCCCATGGTCATGCCGGGCCTGTCCTCCAGCCGCCGCGCCGTGCCCGGCGCGTAGCTGCCCGGCGCGAAGATGCACTGCACGTCGGGCGTGGCCGACTCCTCCAGCACCTTCACCGATGCCGCCACCAGCGAGGCTGCGTAGGTCAGCATTCCCTGCCCTGCGAAGACGTAGCGCATCACTTCGCCCATCAACGGCAGGCCACGCGATTTCTCGTTCATCGTGCGCGCACCGGTCACCCGATAGGCCACACGCGCGAGGAAATGGTCCTGCAAATTCTTGCCGACCCCGCGCAGCGCGTGCAGCGGCGTGACGCCAATGCGCCCGAGGTGGTCCGGATCGCCGACGCCGGAAAGCTGCAGCACGTGCGGGGAGCCGACGGCGCCGGCGCACAGCAGCACCTCGGCCGCCGCATCCGCACGTTCCACCGTTCCGTTGCGAGAGAATTCGACACCCGTCGCGCGCGTACCGTCAAGCACGATCCGGTGCACCAGAGCGTTGGTGACGACCTGCAAATTGGGGCGGCGCATCGCCGGACGCAGGTAGCTGCGTGCGGTGCTGGCGCGACGACGGCCTCCGCGGGTCTGCTGCACCCAGCCGATGCCGTCCGGCGCACCGTGCGGCAGGTTGTTCACGTCGGGACGGTACTGCAGGCCGATCTGCTTGCCGGCCTCGATCGCGGCACGGCACAGCAGCGGCTGGTCGGCGGTTGGCGATGTGAACAGGGGACCGCCTTTGGCGTGGACGTCGTCGGCGTCACCTTCCCAGTTCTCGGCCTTGCGAAAATAGGGAAACACGTCGTCCCACGACCACCCGCGGTTGCCGAGCTGCGCCCAGTGGTCGTAATCCTCCGGCTGGCTGCGCACGTAGATCAGGCCGTTGATCGAACTTGATCCGCCCAGCACGCGCCCGCGCGGATACAGGATGGCGCGGCCGTTGGTGCCGGGATCGGGCTCCGCCTTGAAGCCCCAGGTCAGCGTCTTGTGGTCGAGCAATTTTGTATAGCCGGCAGGGATGTGGATCAGCGGATTCCAGTCGCGCCCGCCGGCTTCCAGCAGGACCACACGGTTGTTGGAGGCCTCGGTGAGCCGGTTGGCCAGCACGCAACCGGCCGAACCGGCACCGATGATGACGTAATCCGCCTGCATTCTGCCGTCCTCCCGTTGCGGCGGCTTTGTGCCGCTGGTTGACACGCTATTCCAGCCGCGCGCACCAATCCATATTCGCTGCCATATTCGCTGCCATATGCCCTTGGGGGAGGAGTTTTGCCGTGGCCATCGACTACATCAAGCGCGACGGGGTCGCCTACATCACGCTGAACAATCCGGAGAAGGCGAACATCCTGGACAAGGCGACGTCGGACGAGATCTCCGCGGCCTGGATCGACCTCTGGGAGGATCGCGCGGTCCGCTGCGCCATCCTGACCGGCGCCGGGGAGCGGCATTTCTGCGGCGGGCACAATCTGGCGCCGCGCAAGAACATCACGGAAGAGGAACGGGAATATCTGCGCACGCAGCGCATCTTCTGGCCGCTGGCGGGGACGGTGCACGGGCAGAAGACCGGAGTGGATGGACGGTTCGGCGACCATTACCCTCGGGTGTGGAAACCGGTGATCGCCGCGGTGAACGGCTGGGCGGCCGGGGCGGGGCTGTATATCCTGTTATCGTCCACTGACATCCGTATTGCGAGTGCGGAACATGCACGGTTCAAGTTCTCGCTGATCTCGCAGGGATGGCTGGGACATGGGCCAGGGGCGGCGCTGCTGGTGAAGCAGCTTCGCTACATCGACGCGATGAAGATGCTGCTGACGGATGATCCGTTCGATGCGGCGGAGGCGTTGCGCATCGGGCTGGTGAACGAAGTGGTGCCGCATGCGCAGTTGATGGAACGGGCGGAGAAGATCGCGCGGCACATCGTGACTCTGCCGCCGGTGGCGGTGCGGATGATGAAGGAGTTCGTGGTGCGGTTCGGCGACCTGCCGACCGACCAGGCGTGGCATGTGCAGAACCTGATCAACAACCTGCTGATCCAGGTGACGACGGACGGCGAGGAAGGCCGCCGCGCGTTCAACGAGAAGCGCCCACCGAAGTTCACCGGCGCGCTCCGGCGGCGGGGCGAGGCGTCGGAAGAGCCCTCGGAAGACGATGCCGCGCGGCTGGACGAGGCGTATCGCAGCGGGGAGTTCTAGGCCAGGGAGTTCTAGGCCAGGGAGTTCTGGTCCTACTGAGTTGCATGCTCGTCGCCGGGGGGGCGTTCGTTCAGACAGAATATGCAGCGCTTGGCTCGTCTGGATAGTTCATGGAGCGAAGCAAAGAGCAGCATCGCGTACGGAGATTGTCCGGCCAAGCGGCATCCCGCTCACGCCTGTTGCTTGCCGCCCGCGGCTTCGATCGCCTCGAACGCCGTGGCGACCCGCAGATAGAGCGACATCGGCCGGCTGGCGAAGCGCCGGGAAGGCGCTGATAGAAGGCCACAGCGTTGTCGTCCTGGGCGTCCACCACGAGAGTCAAAATGGCGGGATCGGCCGCGGCCGCCCGCCGCGTCGCGTCGGTGCGGCGCATCCCTTCGGCGTCCACCCAGTCCCTGAACCTTCGCATACCTCCGGGAGCGATCACACGGCTACGAAAGAGGCGCCGCCGTTGCCCGCTGACGGCGGTATCCGTTTGCCCCGCAACAGCGGCAGGTTCATCGTTCTCGCCCATGTCCGACTCCGGCGCGATTCAGAACTCCCCGGCGCGCCAGCGCCCGCACCGTGTCCCTGATCGTCGCCAGTGCGATGTTCATGGAGCAATTGGACGGCACCGTGCTGGCGACGGCGCTGCCCACCATGGCCAAGAGCTTCCACGCCGACCCGCTGCACATGAACGTGGCGCTGACGTCCTATTTGCTGACGCTGGCGATGTTCATTCCGGCCAGCGGCAGGTTCGCCGACCGTTTCGGCTCGCGCACGGTGTTCCGCGCGGCGATCGCGATGTTCACGCTGGGGTCGATCGCCTGTGCGCAGGCGCCGACGCTGGCGTTCCTGGTGGCGGCGCGCATGCTGCAAGGCGCGGGCGGGGCGATGATGTCGCCGGTCGGACGGCTGGTGATGCTGCGTGCGGTGTCGAAATCCGAGCTGGTCAGCGCCATGGCCTGGCTGATGATCCCGGCCACCATCGGCCCGATCGTCGGGCCTCCGGTCGGCGGCTTCCTGGTGACCTACCTGTCCTGGCATTGGATCTTCTACATCAACGTGCCGATCGGCATCGCCGGCATCATCCTGGTGACGCGCTATATCGAGGAGATGCGCGAGCCAACGCGCACCCCGTTCGATATGCGAGGGCTGGTGCTGGCGGGGACGGCGCTGGCGTCGCTGATGTTCGGCATCGAGATGGCGAGCCGTGGCGTCGGATCGGGGTTGATCGTTTCCGGGCTGGTGGTGCTGGGGATCGCTTCCGCCATGCTGTACACGCTGCATGCGCGGCGGCATTCGCAGCCGATGCTCGACTTCCGGATGATGCGGATTCCGACGTTCCGGTTCTCGGTGATCTGCGGGTCGCTGTCACGGATCGGCGTGGGTGCGATGCCGTTCCTGCTGCCGATGATGCTGCAACTGGGGTTCGGCCTGTCGGCGCTGCATAGCGGGTTGATCACGTTCACCAGCTCGATTGGCTCGCTGGCGATGCGGCTGGTGGCGCCGGGGATTCTTCGGCGGCTCGGGTTCCGCTTTGTGCTTTCGTGGATCGGGCTGATCGCGACGCTGCTGCTGGCGAGCACGGCGGCATTCCGGCCGGGCTGGCCGCTGGCGGCGATCTATGGGGTACTGCTGGCGAACGGCTTCTTCCAGTCGCTGCAGTTCATGGCGTACAACACCATCGCCTATGCCGACGTGCCGCGCCCGCAAATGAGCACCGCGACCAGCTTCTATACGACGTTCCAGCAGATGTCGTTGACTCTGGGCATCGCGATTTCGGCGGCGGTGCTGGCGGGGTCGATCCGGCTGCTGGGACATTCGGCGCCGCTGCTGTCGGACTTCTCGGTGGCGTTCCTGGCGGTATCGGGGATTGCACTGGCCGCACCGCTGCTGAGCCTGCGGCTGGACCCGTCGGCAGGGGCGGAACTGAGCGGCCACCCCGGGCGTGCAGGGAAGCCGCGAGTCGCGGCGGCCGAGTGAGGGTGGAGGCGTCAGGTTGCTCGGTAGATAGTCTCCGCAAGCGGTGCAAAGCGGACCTGCTCAACCGCCCGATTTCAGAAGGGTCCATATCCATCCAACGAAGGTGAGCACGAGGAAGGGATATCCGGCCGCCGGCAGCGGCGCCGAGGTTGGCAAAAGAGGGGCACCCCAGATAATCGCGATTGCCGAAACGACGAACAACAGGGCGGCGGCGGCCCCGGTCAGGCGCATCCACAAGTCAAACGTCTTCGGGGCGCTGATCATGATGAGTGCAGCCGACCAGAGCGCAATGCCCCCCACGTAGGATGGAACGCTGGCCTGAAGGCCCGCTGCGTTACCCGCCAAAAGCAAGCTCTCCCCGGCGGTGAACGTGAGGAATCCCGCCGCGACGCAGTCGTTCCCTTGGCGCAGGTATTTCATCGTCAGCAAAGCGGTTGCCACCACGATCGCCACGCCGTCGATCATCCAGAAGGTCTCACGGAGTTCGGAATTTCCTACGAACGTACCGGCAAGGCCGAAGACGCCGCCAATCGCCAGACCGATCGCGGCGACAACGTCCGATGTGGTCGGGGTGGAATGCACCGGAAACTCTCCCAACAATCCGCCAAGGCAATAGCGCTTGCCGTGTTATATTTACTGGAAACGCTGGTATTTACTGGAACCGCCGGCCCGCGTCATTGCCGCGCGTCGTTGCGAGGGACAAAGCGACGATGCAGCGGAGGCGGACCTTACCGCAACTGGGTTGCTGCCTCGCCGGGCTGTCGTTTTGATGCCGTGACCAGAAGATCGACAAAATCCTTCAGCGTCATGCCGACCCGGCCGCCGAGCCTGGCCGCGGCTGCATTGACGTGCGACAGGATACCGTCGCGGTACAGCGCGCGGGAATCGCCGATCGGCGCGCTGTCCGCCGAGGTCGTGCCCGCCGCTATCCCCTTGCGGTCGAGATCGGCCAGCCGTGCGATACCGGCCCCGTCCATGCCTCCGCCGGCATCGCTGAAGAACACCGCATGGATGCCCAGCGGAACGACGTTGTCCGTCCGGCCTCCGGACAGCGCGCCATGCGATGCCGTGACCACGATCCGACCTGCATCGTCGGGTTGCAGCATGCCGACGGAATCGGCGCAGATCAGCACCGGTTCGCCAGGAACGTCGCGCATGACGAAGCGGTTGCCCTCGGTGATGGCTGGCGGCGCGGCCGACGGCACGCTTGCCGCGCGCATGAGTTCGGCGCAGTGCCGGACGCTCTGCCCCGGCGCGCAGCCGAGCGCGGCGGCGGCGGCATTCACCTTGCTGATGACGCCGTGTTGCAGCATGTGGTCGCCGTCGCCGATATGGCAGGTCCGTGCGTCCGCGGTCGCCGCGGCGAGGCCGATCTGGTCGAGGTAATCCAGTCCGACGATACCCGCGTTGTCCTTGCCGATGCCGGCGTCGTTCATGATCACGCCGCGCACGCCCCATTTGGCCGCATTGAAGGCATTATACTTGCCGCCATAGGACCCCGAGACGACGACGTGCGAACGATGCTCCTCGCGCACGAACGAGCAACTGGCGACGGTCGTGATCTTTACGCTGTCGTTTGTCGTGCTCATCGGCTTCCCCTTTTGGATGTCCCGGCATGACCGAGCCACTTACGAAGCAGGCCGTGTTAGTAGGCGATGTCTTATCGAATGCAATTCGACGCACGCTCGAAGAAGTCGCCGTAGCTAAATCCGAAATCAGGGCAGCCCTCCAGACGATCTGCATATTTATCAGAGGCGCTTGGCTCCGCTCACTTCGAGAGGCATTTTGGGACCATTATGAATGCCACGACAACCTCACAGGATTAATCGATGGCCAGCGTTTAGACTGCCCCACGAACGAACCGTCTGTCTCATGACGATCAGAATTGTGATCTGTCGATGTCATGTGATAGCGGCTGATGCCGCGAAAGGTCATGTGATAGCGGCCGATGCCGCGAAAGACCATTGGTCGCCGCGAACCACACGACCGCGCCCTTCCCCCTACTCCTCCAGCCGCTCCACGTCCGCCCCAACCCCTGCCAGCTTGCGTTCCACCGCCTCGTACCCCCGGTCCAGGTGATAGACCCGGTTCACCACCGTCTCCCCCTTCGCCGCCAGCCCCGCCAGCACCAGCGACACCGACGCCCGCAGATCCGTCGCCATCACCGGAGCACCCGACAGCGACGCCACCCCGCGCACGATCGCCGAAGCCCCATGCACGTTGATCCGCGCCCCCATGCGGTTCAGTTCCGGCACGTGCATGAAGCGGTTCTCGAAGATCGTTTCGGTGACCATGGCCGCGCCCTCGGCCACCGCCATCAGCGCCATGAACTGCGCCTGCATGTCGGTGGCGAAGCCGGGATACGGCTCGGTCATCACGTCGGCCCCGTGCAGCCCGTTCAGCCGGCGCACGTCGAAGCCGTCGGATTGCTCGTCGATCTCCACCCCCGCCTCGCGCAGCGCGCGCAGCACGGCGCCCAAATGCTCTGCCCGCGCCCCGCGCAGGAACACCGTCCCGCCGGAGATCGCCGCCGCGCAGGCATAGGTGCCGGTCTCGATGCGGTCGGGGATCACGCCATGCTCGGCCGCGCCGAGGCGCTCGACGCCGTCGATCGTCAGCTTGTCGGAACCGATGCCCTGGATGCGCGCGCCCATCTTCACCAGGCAGGCGGCGAGGTCGCCGATCTCCGGCTCGCGCGCGGCGTTGGCGAGCACGGTGCGGCCTTCCGCCAGCGCCGCCGCCATCAGCAGGTTTTCCGTCGCACCCACCGAAACGAAGGGGAACAGGATGGTGGCGCCGCGCAGGCGGCCTCGGGCGCGGGCTTGGATGTAGCCGCCTTCCAGCAGGATCTGTGCGCCGAGCTGCTCCAGGCCCTTCAAATGCAGGTCGATCGGGCGAGCGCCGATGCTGCAGCCGCCCGGCAACGACACGCGCGCCTCGCCGACGCGGGCGACCAGCGGCCCCAGCACCAGGAACGACGCGCGCATCTTGCGCACGATGTCGTAGGGCGCCTCGGTGCTGGTGATCGCGCCCCCGAGCGACAGCGTGCGCCCATCGTTGCCGATGGGCTCCACGGCGATGCCGTGCTGCGCCAGCAGCAGCGACATGGTGGCGATGTCGTCCAGCTTCGGCACGTTGGTCAGCACCACGCGCTGGTCGGTCAGCAGCCCGGCAGCCATCAGCGGCAGGGCGGCGTTCTTGGCGCCACCGATGAGAATCTCGCCCGACAAGGGCCGGCCGCCACGGATGCGGATGCGATCGAGGGCCATTCAGGGACTCCGCAGTTCGGTGTTCATTATAGCCGTGGCAGCGCGACGCCGCGCTGGCGCATGTATTTTCCCGCTTTGTCGGCATAGCTGGTCTCGCATGGTTCGTTTCCTTGCAAGAACAGAAACTGGCAGATGCCTTCGTGGGCGTGGATTTTGGCGGGAAGCGGGGTGGTGTTGGAGATTTCGATGGTCACCTGGCCCTCCCATTCCGGCTCCAGCGGCGTCACGTTCACGATGATTCCGCAACGAGCGTAGGTGGACTTGCCCAGGCAGATCACCAGGATGTCCCGCGGTATCCGAAAATACTCCACCGTGTGCCCTAGTGCGAAACTGTTTGGCGGGATGATGCAGGTGTCGGTCTTGCGGTCCACGAAGCTGGTAGCGGAGAAATCCTTCGGGTCCAACACCGCCGAATTGATATTGGTAAAGATCTTGAACTCGTCGGCGATGCGCGCGTCGTAGCCATAGCTGGACAGGCCGTAGCTGATGACGCCCTCGCGCTTCTGCGCCTCGACGAAGGGCGCGATCATGCCGTGGTCCTGCGCCATGCGGCGAATCCAGCGGTCCGACATCACGGCCATGCAACGCGACTCCGGCGGTCGGGGGATGGGTGCGGCCGCTTCGTTTAGCGCACGCGGGCAGCGCGCCGCAAACGGTGAACGCTGCCTGGAACACGGTCAGCGCGATGCAGGGAGGATCGCGCAACGATGATCCGCGCCGAAGCACATGCTGAAGGCGTCTCTTGCGGCAATGCTTCCCCCGCGCGCTTCCACAAAGGTTGCGCTCGAGCTTCCCGCCAGGCTTCCGCTCGGTCCCCGTGGCCTCCCCGAGGGGCCTACCCGTGGGGCCTCGCCGTGGGGCCTCCCCGTGGGGCCTGCCCGTGGGCTTCCCGGTGCGCTCCCCGCGGTCCCTACACGCTTGCCGCCGGCTGGGGCTGGGCTTGCGCCTGGGCACGCCGCGCCTGCCACAGGGCGACGAAATCGATCGGCTGGAGCAGCACCGGCGGGAATCCGCCATCGCGAGTCACGTCCGCCAGGATGTTGCGGGCGAAGGGGAACAGGATGCGGGGACATTCCACGAGCAAGACCGGCTCGACGGCGTTGTCGGGCAGGCCGGTCAGGGTGAAGACGCCGGCATAGGTCAGCTCGGCAACGAATACGGTGGTGGCCGGCTTCGGCGTCTGGCCGTTGCCCTGGGGGGCGGCGGCCTCATGCGCCTCGGCGCGGATCATCAGCGAGACCTCGAAGACGCTCTGCCCTTCCTGCACGCGGCGGGCCTGCACATCCAGGTTGATGTTCACCTGCGGCTGCGCCCGCAACTGCGAGAAGACCTGCGGCGCGCCCGGGACCTCGAACGACAAGTCCTTGACATACTGGATATTGACCACCAGCGGCTGCTGCGGAGGTTGGCCAGCCGGCTGCGGTGAACGGGTGGTCTCGGACATTACGCTCTCCATACGAATGGGCACGCCGCGACGGGCGTTGTAGTCGGAACGCCGGTAGCATGGATGGGGCGGGTCACGCCATCGCTTTTGCCGCACCGTCCGGGGCAATCGCATTCTGCGGTGCCCGGCGGCCGGGTCCGGATGATTGGCCATGAAGATCGGGCCGTCGCGGCGAAGATACGGCCAAAATAGACAGGATCCAGCACGCACTGCACCAGCGGCCTGGGCCGCACCGTCATGATAGAAAACCGGCATGATAGAAAACCGGCATGATAGAAAACCGGCATGATAGAAAACCGGCATGATAGAAAACGGTGGGGCGAATGGGCCGTCATCCCCTGCGCAAGCGGGGAGCCAAGCGGCATGGGTCCCCGCTGTCCCGAGGATGACGCGTCGGCGTCTCCGAACACGACGCGATGCCGGGCACTTGCCGACGCAATGCCCAGCCGATCTTATAATTCCAAAGCAGTCCCGGTCTCGGCACCGATGCCGAGATAGCGGCTGGTGATCTCCGGTTCGGCCAGCAAGGCGTCGCGCATTCCCTCGAACACGACGTGGCCGTTGTTGAGTACATAGACCCGGTGCGCCAGCAGCAACGCCGATCGCACGTCCTGCTCGACGATGACAATCGTGGCGCCGGCCTCGGCGAGCCGGCCACACAGCGCCACGAGCTCCTCGACAATGATCGGCGCCAAACCTTCGAACGGCTCGTCGAGCAATATCAACCGCGGCGAGCGGATCAGCGCGCGCGCGATCGCCAGCATCTGCTGCTCTCCGCCGGAGAGCGTGGCGCCCATGGCGCGCCGCCGCTCGCTGAGGCGCGGGAAAATCGCAAAGATTTCCTTGATCGGCTGCGGCTCCGCCGCGTTCAGCGCCGCCAGTCGGAGATTTTCCTCGACGGTCAGCGTCGTGAAAATGCGCCGGTCCTCGGGCACCAGTTGCAAGCCCCGGCGTGCGATCACATGGCTCGTCAGCCCATGAATCGGCGTGCCGGCAAAACGGATCGCCCCCGAGCGCGGGGCGATGATCCCGGCTATCGTCTTCAGCGTCGTGGTCTTGCCGGCACCGTTGCGCCCGAGCAACGCCACAACCTCGTGCTCCGCGACGTGCAGGTTGATGTCGAACAACACATGTGAATCGCCGTAGAAGCTGTTGATCGCCTCGACCTCAAGCATGGGCATATGCCTTGGCGCCTCCAAGGTAGGCGCGGCGCACCTGCACGTCCTGGCGGATTTCCGCCGGCGTGCCCTCGGCGAGCGGGCGGCCCTCGTGCATGACCATGATGCGTCCCGCCAGCGCGAAAACCGCGTCCATGTCATGCTCCACCAGCACGATCGTGCGACCCTCGGCGAGACGCCGAATCAGCCGGATGACCTCCTGCCGCTCGCCTGGCGAAAGGCCGGCGAGCGGCTCGTCGAGCAGCAGCACCGACGGCAGGGTCGCCAGGGCGAGCCCCAGTTCGATGCGGCGCTTTTCGCCATAGGCCAGCGTCGCCACTGGCAGGTCGATACTTGTCGCGAGCCCGAGTTCGCCGATCAGCGCGTCGATCGAATCTTCCACTTCCGCAATGCTGTCGGCGGCGCGGAACACGTCGAAGCGCAACTTGCCGCGATGGCGCCCGAGCGCGGCGATGCGCAGGTTCTGCCGCCCGGTCTGGTCGTTGAACAACTGGTTGATCTGGTAACTCTTAGCGACGCCGGCCTGGTTGACCGCGGTGACGCCGCGGCCGGCGATGTCGGCTCCACGCAGCAGGATGTGACCGCTCGACGGCGCCATTTCGCCGGCCAGGATGCGCAGGAACGTGGTCTTGCCGGCGCCGTTGGGACCGATCACGGCGTAGATTTCGCCCGCCGGCACCACCAGCGACACGTCGGACACGGCCCGGACACCGCCGAAGTTCCTGCTGACCGACCGCGCCTCCAACACCGGCGTTACCGCGGCGCCGGCCGCGGTGGGCGGCGCCGGCTGCGGCGTGCCTGGATGCGGCCGGACCGCGGCCCTCGGGCGTGGTTCACGTTGCGTCGCCGGCGCCGCAAGGCGCGACTGCCACCAGGCGGCCGCCGTGCCGTAGAGCCCTTTGCGCAACAACGTCACCAACAGGACGAATATGGCGCCCAGGATGAACAGCCAGAGCCCGCCAATCCCCGGAATCTGCTGCAGCCCGTCGCGCAGCAGGAGCCACAACGCGGCGCCGATCGTAGGGCCGAGCAAGGTCCCGACACCGCCGATGACGGCCTGGAGCACGAGCTGGGCCGAGGTATCGACCGTAAACGCATCGGGCGGCATGAAGCTTTGGAAGATCCCCAGCAACGCGCCGGCGAGGCCGGCGTAGGCTGCGGCCAGCACGAACACCGAGAGTTTGTAGCCGGGAACCGAATGACCGAGCGCGGCGGTGCGGTCGGCGTTCTGGCGAATGCCGGCCAGCACCGCACCGACCGGCGAGCGCACGATAAAGCGCGCCAGCACGTAGCCGAGAAAGAACAGCGCGGCGACCAGCGCATAGAAGTGCCAGCCGTTGCTGAACGAGAACTCCAGCGACCCGATACGAATGCCCGGCGGCGGCACGCCGGGTAGGCCGTTCTCGCCGCCGGTCCACCGCGCCAGCGGGGAATTTTCTATAAAGTACGACAATTGGGCGAAGGCGAGCGTGATCATCGCAAAGTAGAGGCCGACGCGCCGCAGCGCGAGATAGCCGACGAACAGGCTGAACAGCGAAGCTGCTACGACCCCGGCAAGGATCCCCAACCAGACGTTGGTCAGCGTGTGCGTGGTCAGCAGATACGCGGTCACAAAGCCGCCGGTGCCGTAGAACGCGGCCTGACCGAACGATAACAGCCCGCTGTAGCCGAACAGCAGGTCGAAGCCGATGCCGAACAGACCCCACAGCAGGATGCGGGTCAGCAGATCGACCGAGGAGAATGCCGTGGCGAAACCGAACGGCAGCGTCGCCAGCAGGAGCGCGACGATGATCTCGGGGAGCCAGCGGCTGCCGCGCCGCGCGACCAGGCTGGCGCTCATACCCGACCTGCCGCCCCGAACAGGCCGCGGGGCCGCAGCACCAGGACCAGGGTCATGACGAGGTAGATCGACGCCTGGGACCAGGCCGGGTCGAACGCCGTCGTCAGGCTCAACAACTCACCGACCAGAATGCCACCGACGACGGCGCCGCCGAAGGAACCAAGGCCGCCGATCACCACCACGACGAAGGCCTGGATCAGGAACGGCGTGCCCATGTCGGGGACCACGGCGGAGAGCGGCGAGAAGATCACCCCGGCGACACCGGCCGCCATCGCTCCGACCACGAACACGATCAGGAACATCAGGCGCACGTCAATGCCGAGCAAGCCGACCATCAGCCGGTCCTCGATGCCCGCGCGCACCATCAGCCCGAGCGAGGTGTGATACAGCAGCAGATAGAGTGCGAGCAGGAACACCGCGGCGATGCCGACGACTTCGACGCGGTAGAGCGGATAGTAGAACAGCCCCCAGAAATTGACGATCCCGTCGCCCCAGGACGGCTGCGAGACGCGCTCGCTGTCACTGCCAAAGAAATAACGAATGCCTTCGATCAGCATCACCGAGAGACCGAACGTTACCAGCAGTTGGTCCTCGGGTGGCCTGGTGTAGAAGAAGCGCAGCAACCCGCGCTCGAGCACGACCGAGACGACCAGCAGGACCAAGGCGCCGGCGACCAGCGCGAGCGATGTACGAATGCCAGTGGGCCAACACGACGAATGCCGCGTAGGCCCCGAGCATGAACATCGCGCCGTGCGCGAAGTTGACGAACCCCAGTGTACCAAAAATGATCGTCAACCCACTGCTCAGCAGCGCCAACAGGGTGCCGAACGCAAAGCCACTGAAGGCCTGCGAAAGAAGCAGGGCAGTCGAGGGCATCAGTTTTGCGTCCGACCGGCCTGTTGTTGACGAAGCAGCACCTTCCGGTCAGGCCGCGTCAGCCGACGGCAAGTGGCAGCCGGTGTCTTTGAGCGGCTGCATTACCTCCTCGCCCGGCACGATTTCGATGAGTTTCCAATTGTCGGCCTCTCCGTGGATTTCCGACTTGGTCTTGCCTTGCACGACCGGCACCGGGCTGACGCCCTGGTGGTCCTCAGCCCGGAACCATACCTTGCCGGCGATGGTATCGACCTTGTAGCCGGATTCGAGCGCCTTGATGACCTCGGGCGGATAGAAGGTGCCGGCGCGTTCGACCGCGTCCGCCCACAAGATCATGTTGTTGTAGCATTGGGCAGCGCAGAAGCGTGGTATATAATTGAATTTCTTATGGAAATCCGCGACGAAATATTTTGCCAGCGGATATTTGTCCTGCATGCCCCAGAACCACGGCATGGTGCCGTACATGCCTCCGAGCACCTCTGGGCCCATCGACTTGTAGATGAAGGGGCTGACGAGCGGAATGACGAACTTCATCTTCTTCATGATGCCGAATTGGACGGCCTGCTTCGTCGAGGTGACTTCGTCGGCGCCGACGGTTTCGTTGAACATCACGTCAGCCCCGCTGTTGGCGATGTTCAGCAAATAGCTGGTGAAGTCGGTGGTGCCGACCGGCGCCAATTGTTCGGTGGCGGAGGTCCAGCCGTACTTGGCGAAGGCCTGGGTCAATTCAGTGTAGAGGCTGGTGCCGAACGTGTAGTCGGGCACCAGGTAAGCCGCCTTGAGGTTATGACCGAGCGCCTTGGCGAGCACCGGAGCGATCGCCTGGCAGAACATGTAGTTGTCGGGCATCAGCCGAAAGCCGAAGCGCTGGCAGTTCTTGCCGGTTGTGTCGTCGGAGGCGGTGACGTCCCCCATATAGATCACCTTCTGACGCTGCCCCAGCTCTTCGAGGCCGACGGCGATCGCGCTGCTGATGGCGCCGGTCATGACCATCGCATTGTTGGAGCTGATGAACCGCGAGGCGGCCTGAACCGCGGGGTCGACCTCGGTTTGGCTGTCGGCGATGCCGGATATGACTTGCTTGCCCAGCACGCCGCCGCCCTTTTTCAGCGACGGCACCGCCTCGGTGATCTGGCTGCCGTTGTTCAGATGCTCGATGGCAAGCTCGAAGCCGAGCTTCTCGTCATTCCCCAACGACGCATAGGCTCCGGTCAGCGGGAACAACCCGGCGGCAAAGACCGTCTTGCCCTGCACGCCCGCGGGGAAGGGGCCCATGCTAGGATAAGTCTTGGCCCACACATGCGGGGCTGTCAGGGGTATCATCAGCCCCGCTGCGCCGACACCAAGGCCGGTTTTGAGCAAGCGACGGCGCGTGACACTGAGGGGATCTCCCCTCGTGACCGTCCCAGTCATGATAGCTCTCCCGTTCAATTTGCCGCCGGAGGCGGGTTTATTTGTTTTTTGGCAAGCGCTCAGCGACCGGCGCCAAAGCAAGGCACTGGGGCATGGGAAACACTATGCCCGGCACGGCTAGGTACGGTACGAATAGGCGTTGTCGCGCGCTTATAGACCTCCGATGCGGAGCCGACATTGCGGCGTCCCTTCCGTTAGATCAATTATTGGTTAGTTGCGCCGCCTCTTAAACGGGGAAGCAGAACGTTGTACCGCCCTGCTTTGCCCCATCCCCGGACCGAGTGCCTCGGCCGCCCGCGCAGGAGATACCCGGTGTCATCCGGCCCGTGTCATCCGGCCCGGTCTCATCCGGTTGCCGCCTCGCCGCCGTGTCACCCTTTTGATCAGGCGCGCCAGACCAGCTCCGACGGCGGCGGGGCATGCGGATCGCAGCGGAGCCAGGTTCCGTTCATCACGCTCTGTCCGGTCAGGCAGAGGATGAAGCCCCAATGGCTCACCACCACGGTCGCCGACCAGTCCGGCAGTTCCGCCAGCTCGGCACGGAACAGGGCGGCGCGGGCTTGCACGGCGTCGGCGGGCTCCTCGATGGGCGGCCACCAGACCTCGTCGAGGCCGGAGAAATCGCGGTCCGGCCAGGCGCGTTCCAGCTCGGTGCGCGGGGTACCGATGTCACAGGCAAAGGCGTAGCGCTCGCGCACCATGGGGTTGACGATGACCGGCACCCGCAGCGCCCGGGCCAGCGGGGCGGTGGTTTGTAGCGCGCGGGTGTAGGGCGAAGTGATGATCCGTGCGATCGGCTCGCCGGACAGGCTGCGCGCGGCTTCCTCCGCCTGGGCCTGGCCGAGTTCGGTCAGCTTCGGGTCCACGATCCCCGGATCGCGCCGCGTGGCGGTGAAATGCAGATTGAATTCGCTCTGCCCGTGGCGCAGCAGGATCATGCGGTGGCCATACAGGCGGGTTGCCGGCGCCGCAACCCGGGGGCGGGCGTGGGTCGTGGCGCAATTTTTCAAAACGCGTCACTGCCCGGGCGTGGCGCGGGACGCGTCCCGGTGCATCGTTGGCCCACCTCCGCTGCGGTTTTGGCGCCGGGCACAGCGCAGCGTATGTCCCGGTCACGGAGGCAGGGCGGTGGCGGAGAACGAACACGACAATGATCGGCCGCCGGATCGCGTCCTGGCGACCGCTGAGCTGCGCCGGTCGAAAACCGGCCGCGCTGCCTTCCCCGCCCTGCGGCGCAATCCGATCGTGGTGGTGCTGGATGGGGTGCGGCAAAACTATAATATCGGCGCCATCTTCCGCTTGTGCGATGCCTTCCTGGTCGAGCGCCTCGTCATCTGCGGCACCCCGGTGGCGCTGCGAAACCGCAAGCTCGTTCAGGCCGCCGCCGGCACACAGCACTGGGTACCGTGGGAGCAGGCGACCGACGCGGTTTCCGTCGTGCGTGCCGCGAAGGCTTCCGGATGCTGGATCGCGGCGGTCGAGTTGACCGCGGACAGCATCGGCCCGGCGGCTCTGCAACCCCGCTTCCCGGCGGTGCTCGTGCTTGGCGCTGAATTAGGGGGCGTATCGCAGCCCGTGCTCGCCTGTGCGGATGCGGCGGTCGCGATCCCGATGTTGGGCATGGCGAACTCGCTGAACGTTGCCACCGCCGCCGCCATCATTTTGTACGATCTGGCGCGGCGGTGTCGATGAGGCGGAGATACCGCGGGTTCAGCCGTCATTGCGAGCGTAGCGAAGCTCCCGCGAATGGGTTGGCCGACGCCAGCCGGTGGTCGACGCGCAATGGCACCTATCGTAACGACACCTCCCAGTAACATTTCTCGTCCCAATAGCAGCTCGGGTCGGGCACGCAGCGTCCGCGGTGGCCCACCACCCGCCGCCGCACCGCTGCCATTGTGGATTGCGGTTTCGTTTGTCACCCGGCCCCCGCGGGCCTATCTCTGCTGATCAAGGAGAGAAATCATGGGCGCAACCGGCGGTTTTCCACTGGATCTGGTCCTGTTCGGGATGATCGCGGCGTTCCTCGTCCTGCGGCTGCGCTCCATCCTGGGCCGGCGCACGGGATTCGAGCGCCAGCAGATGCCTCCGCCCCCGGCTGGTGTCGGTCCCGCCGGAGGTCCGGTGATCGAAGGCCGCGCCGAACCCGCCCCCGCCGGCCCCGCCCGCGCGGTGCCCGACCCCGCCAGTCCGCTCGGCCAGACGCTGGCCCACATGCAAGGCATCGACCGCAGCTTCGATCCGGCCCGCTTCCTGGACGGCGCGGAGAAGGCGTTCCGCATGATCGTCGCCGCCTTCGCCCAGGGCGACCGCACCACGCTGCGCTCGCTGCTGGCGGACGACACCTGGCGCAGCTTCGAGCAAGCCATCGCGGGGCGCGAGGCCGCCGGCAACCAGCAGGTGAGCGAAATCCGCGACATGCCAACCGTCGCCATCGAGGACGCCCAGCTGCACGGCACCGTCGCCGATGTGACCGTGCGGTTCGTGTCCGACCAGATCAGCCTGGCGCGCGACGCGCAAGGCCGCATTCTGACCGGCACGGATGCGGTGACCGAGATCACCGACCTCTGGACATTCGAGCGGGACCTGGCAACGCAAGACCCCACCTGGCGCCTCGTCGCCGCGCGCAACGCCTGAGCCGGGCCGGCGCACGCCATGGCTACCCCCCCTGCCCCGGCCGCCCGGCCGCGCGTCGGCTTGTTCGTGACCTGCCTGATCGATCTCTACCGCCCCACCGTCGGCTTCGCCGCGATCCGCCTGTTGGAGGAAGCCGGCTGCCAGGTGGAAGTCCCCCGCGCCCAGACCTGCTGCGGCCAGCCCGCATACAATGCCGGCGACCGCGCCACGGCGCGCGACCTGGCGCGCGGCATCCTGGACGCGTTCGGCGGCTACGACTACGTGGTGGTGCCGTCGGGTTCCTGTGGCGGCATGCTGAAGCACCACCTGCCGCATCTCTTCGATGACGACCCGAACCTGCGCGCCCGCGCCGATGCGATGGCGGACCGCACCTTCGAGCTGGTCAGCTTCCTGACCGACGTGCTCGGGGTGGAGAGCGTGCGCGCCCGCTACGTCGGCGGCCCGGTGACCTACCACGACAGTTGCTCCGGCCTGCGCGAACTGGGGATCAAGCAGCAGCCGCGCCGCCTGCTGCGCGCGATGGGCGCCGAGATCGTCGAGATGACGGAGCCAGAGATCTGCTGCGGCTTCGGCGGCACGTTCTGCGTGAAGTACCCGGAGATCTCGGTGCGAATGGCGTCCGACAAGGTGCGTGACTGCGCTGCCACGGGGGCGGAGACGCTGCTGGCCGGCGACCTCGGCTGCCTGCTGAACATGGCGGGGCGGCTGACCCGCGAGGGCAAGGCGCTGAAGGCGCGCCACGTCGCGGAAGTGCTGGCGGGGATGACCGGCGAGGTGCCGCCGATCGGCCAGCCGGCGTCCTGACGGATTTCACCGGCAGGTTGCCGGGAGATCGATATATTCAGCGGCAACCCGAACACGCGCCTCACGGCGGCGGTGCAGGCCGCGGGTTCACAGCACGCGTGCCAGGAACTCGCGCGTGCGCTCGTGGCGTGGCGACCGCAGAACCTGCGCCGGTGGACCATGCTCTGCGATGACACCGCCATCCATGAAGACCACTTCGTCGGCCACTTCCCGGGCGAAGCCGATCTCGTGCGTCACCACCACCATCGTCATTCCCTCATCGGCAAGGCCACGCATCACCGCCAAGACCTCGCCGACGAGTTCCGGATCCAACGCCGATGTGGCTTCATCGAACAGCATGACGCGCGGCTCCATGGCCAGAGCGCGGGCGATCGCCACGCGCTGTTGTTCGCCACCGGACAACTGCCGCGGATAGCGCCGTCGCTTTGCCGCCAGCCCGACGCGCTGCAACAGCAGGAAGGCACGTTCCACGGCGTCGACGGAGCTGGTCTGCTTTACCAGCGTCTGTGCCAGCGTCACGTTCTCCATCACGGTCAGGTGCTGGAACAGGTTGAATCGCTGGAATACCATGCCTATCTCGGCGCGCGCGGCGCAGAGTTCGCGCTCTTTCACCTCGTGCAGGCGCCCGCCGATCTGCCGATAGCCGATGGGTCTGCCGCCAACCAGGATGTAGCCGGAATCCGGCTTTTCCAGATGATTGATACAGCGGAGAAAGGTGGACTTGCCGGCGCCGGACGGGCCGATGATGCAAACCACCTTGCCGGTGTGCACGTCGAGATCGATGCCTTTTCAGTACCTCAACCGGCCCGAAGCTCTTGCGAACCTGGCGTGCGACGATCATCGGCTGGGTCATGCACCCGACTCAAACGTGCAAGATACGGACAAGACGCGTGGGGAGCAGGTGCTCCCGCACGGCACGAGCGAAGGATACGGCATGACGCGCATCGGTTTCGCTGCGCCCGGCCCAGCGCTCCAGCAGGCGCTGCACGCCGGTCAGAACGGTGGTCAGGACGAGGTACCAGATCGATGCGACGATCAGCAACGGGATGGTTTCAAAGTTGCGGGTATAGATCAGCTCGGCCGCGGTCAGGGTTTCGGTAACGGAAATGACGCTGGCCAGGGACGTGTATTTCAGCATTCCAATGACTTCATTGCCGGTTGGCGGGATGATGACGCGCAGTGCCTGCGGCAGCACGATACGGCGCATGCACTGTGCACGCGTCAGGCCAAGCGCCGCCGCTGCTTCAGCCTGGCCGGGATCCACGCTGCGCACGCCGGCGCGGACGATCTCCGCCATAAAGGCGGCCTCACACAGGCCCAACCCGAGGTTGGCGGCGATGAACGGTGTGATGACAGCGTTGGCTTTCACCGACAGCAGCGTGACCCCGACGAAGGGCAGGCCAATGGCGATGGTCGGAAAGAGCACAGCAAGATTGAACCAGAAGATGAGCTGCACCAATGCCGGCGTTCCGCGGAATGTTATGATGTAGACATGCGCCGAGTAGGTCAGCAGTTTGTTATCGGATTGCCGCATCAGGGCGAGAACGACGCCGAGTACGATGCCGATGCACATGCAGCTCGCGGTCAGGTAAATGGTGACCAGGACACCGTTCAGTATTTCCGCATTGAAGAGGTATGCGCCGACGACCGGCCATTGGAAGTTTGGGTTCGTCACCACGGCATCGGCGAAGCAGACCAGCAATACCGCGACAGCCGCACAGGCGGCCCACCGGCCGGGATGCCGCAGAGGCACCGGCCTGGTGGTGCTCAGTTGGAGCATCTGGTCGACCGGCAAATGCTCGAATGGCGCAGCTGACGCGGGGAGGTCAGGCTTGCTACCCGCTGCCGTCACTTGACGATCTCTGGTGTGGCGGCCGTCTCCTGTAGATGCCATTTCTGGAGGATCTTGTTGTAGGTGCCGTTCGCCACGAGCGTGTTCAGCGCTGCCTCGATCGCCTTGCCCAAATCCTCACGATCGGGCCTGAAGGCGATCCCGGCGTCTACGGTGAAGCCCTTAACGGGCCCACCGGGCGCCGCTTCCAGTTTGCCGTTCGAGCTTTCGGCTGCCATCATCGCGGTTGCGAAGCTTACGCCGGCGGCATCCGCGCGGCCCGCTTGTACTGCAAGAACCTGTGGTCCCTCGCCATTGAAGGTTAACAAATGAACTGCCGGCTTGCCGGCCTGGACACACTGCTTCGATGCCGATTCCCAGACATCGACCGGCTGCGTTCCCTGCTCCACCGCAATGGAATGGCCACAGGCATCGTTGTCGTTGATATGCGTCGGGTTGCCGCTTTGGACGATCAGCCCGTTCGCGAGCCGGATATATCGCACGAACGCCACCTGCTTCAGGCGAGCCGGCGTGATGGCCATCACCGACATTCCGAGGTCGACGCGCCCTCCGCTGACGGAGGGAATGATCGAGGCGAATGCCAGCCGATCGATCTCCGGCTTGATCTTCAGTGCGGCCGCGATCGCATGGAACATGTCGACGTCCAGCCCGACCGTCTGGCTTTTCTGGTCAAGGAAATTGTACGGCGCGAAATCGAGCGGCATGCCGGCCTTCAGCACGCCGCTCTGCCGGATATCGGCCGGCAGCATCGCGCCGGGTGCGGCCGGCTGCGCGATTGCCAGCGTGCTGCCGAGCAAACAGCCGATCACCGCGAGTGCCACCGCCAGAACAGCGACCAGACCAGCGAAGTTACTCCGGCGCCCCGCACTCGATACGCAGGTGCTGCCGATGGAATCCAACATTCCTGTTCCTTTCTCGTTCAGTCTGGAATCCAGGGAGCCCCGTTCCTACTCCGCCGCTGAACGCAGCTCGTCGCCGGCTGTCAGGTGCCGTGTCGCGGCGGGGTCGAAGCCCACCAGACGATGTGCGTTATCGACCAGCACCTGACGCAGCTCCGCGCTACCGAATCCCTTGCGCTCCAGCCGCGGCGCGAAGCTGTCGAACAGGTAGCCGTACGGCACTTTGGTGTTGAACTGATCCGGCTCCTCGACCGTGATCGGTCCGCGGCCATGATAGAAGAACCGGTCGTAGGAAAACACGAGGCGATCCAGGTAGCCCTTGTCTGCGAGTGCGCAGATCAGCACGGCCATATCCTCGTCCAGCTCTTCGGCCGAATCGTGCATCCAGGGAATGCCGATGTGATCGATCTGCAGGTTCGTCCCACGCTGGCAAAGTTCCAGCAACTGCGAAAGTTCTACCTTGATGAAGCAGTGGCCAATGATGACTTTGCCTGGATCGACCCCTTCCTGCTCCATCATGTCAAGCATTTCGATGCCCGGATTGGTCACCGTCCAATCCACCGGATGGGTGTGGGTATTGACCGCGCAGCCAAGTCTGCGCTGCGCCCGCGCAGCCGCACGGATCGCCCTTTCCTCATAAATGCCGATCCGCGTGCCGTTCGGGCTGATCGGCGTGGGCGTGCTGGTGAGCGCTCCCGTGGAGACCTTGATGATGCCGGCCCGGTACGGCGTCTGCGTACCGTCGTAAACCATTCCCTCCGTGATATCGCGGACCATTAGCTCTTGCATGTACTCGACGGTCTTGCGCCGCCAGTAGAACGGCAGCCCGATGGCATTATGTTCACCATAGAACCCGGTGGTCGCCACGATGTTGACGCCGCTGACGCGTTGCGTCTCCGCCATCAATCGCGGATGACGGCCGAGTTCCGGCGGCGTCAGATCGACCAACGTACGGATGCCATGCTGCTGCATGCCGCTGCGCATGGTCTGGCCGATCTGTGCCGCCACCACATCGACGCTCCACACGTTGTTGTGGTCATACTCGCAACCCGCGTAGGCGTAACGCAGATGCTCGTGCGTCAGGGTGATCCCGGCTTGCTCTGCCGGAATGTCGCCCAGAACCGTGCGGATGATCGTCATCGCCTGCCTTTCGGAAGTTCTCATTCCTGTAAGCGGAATGCTGATGAAGGTTGCGCCGGGTTGTCAAGGTTTCCCCTGATGTCGCGGCTGTTCTCGCTGCGAACTCGAGCACGAGTTCGGCCGCCTGGTCACGGACGCACGCCAGCATCTTCCTGACCTTCAACCTGCTTGCCATCAACCTGCATACCGCCGCCTGGCTCGCCGTCAGCGCCGGCGCGGTGACAGAGCCGGTCCGGCGTGCCATCTGCTACGGCATCCGTGTGCACCGTCGTCGTCCTGATCCGTCCCGGCCATATCTGGCCCCTGGTGCTCGCTGCCAATCGCGACGAGCGCCTGGACCGTGCCTGGGAACCGCCTGCCGCGTATTGGCCGGACCATCCCGGCGTCGTCGCCGGCCGGGACCGCACCGCCGGCGGCACCTGGATCGGGGTCAATCGCCACGGCGTGGTGGCGGCGGTGCTGAACCGGCAGGGCAGCCTGGGGCCGGCGGTGGGGAAGCGCAGCCGCGGCGAGCTGCCGCTGATCGCGCTGGCCGAGCCCACTGTTGCCGCCGCCGTCCAGGCCATCGCCACGCTGGACGCCGGCCGGTGGCGCAGCTTCAACCTTGTCCTGGCGGACGCCGCCGGCGCGGTCTTCGTTCGCGGCCTGGGGCACGGCCGCCCGCAGCTCCAGCCGCTGGCGCCCGGCCTCCGGATGGTCACCGCGCATGATCCGGACGACCTGGACAGCCCGCGGGTGGCGCGCCACCTGCCGCGTTTCGCCGCCGCCCCGCCACCCGATCCGGTCCGCGGCTGGCAGGCATGGCAGGACCTGCTGGCCGACCAGACCGGCGAGGCGGCCCAGCAATTGAATGTCGTCCCCCGCGGCGGCTTCGGCACGGTCTGCGCCTCGCTGCTCGCCCTGCCGGCGCAAGGATCACCCGTCTGGCTGTTTTCCGCCGGCCCGCCCCACGCTGCCCCGTTCATCCCGGTCGATCTGACCTCTGACACCTGAGGGCCGCCCTCTGACACCTGAGAGCCGCAGGGCGGATCAGCGAAGCGCCATCCGCCACCCTCCCCCGGCGGATTGCGCTTCGCTGATCCGCCTTACGACGCCTGACGCCTCTGGCCGCAGGGCCGTGGCAGGATGGCCCCACCGTTGCTATATCCAGTGTGCCGCCCGCTTCCGGTGCGGCGCCGCATTGCATGTCCCGCCCAGCCGGGGGGACCGCCAAGGGGAACCGTGATGGCCCGCCGCCGGCAGCTCTATGAAGGCAAAGCCAAGGTCCTGTTCGAGGGGCCCGAGCCGGGCACCCTGGTGCAGTATTTCAAGGACGACGCCACCGCCGGCAACGGCGCCAAGAAGGGCGTCATCACCGGCAAGGGCGTGCTGAACAACCGCATCAGCGAGTACCTGATGCTGCGCCTGGCCGAGATCGGCATCCCCACCCATTTCGTCCGCCGCCTGAACATGCGCGAGCAACTGATCCGCGAGGTCGAGATCATCCCGCTGGAAGTCGTGGTGCGGAACGTGGCCGCCGGCAGCCTGTCGACCCGGCTCGGCATCCAGGAGGGCACCCGCCTGCCGCGCTCCATCATCGAGTACTACTACAAGAACGACCAGCTCAACGACCCGATTGTGTCGGAGGAGCACATCACCTGCTTCGGCTGGGCCAACACCGCCGACCTCGACGACATCGTCGCCCTGACCCTGCGCATCAACGACTTCCTCACCGGTCTGTTCCTGGGCGTCGGCATCACGCTGGTCGACTTCAAGCTCGAATTCGGCCGGCTGTGGGAAAACGACGAGATGCGCATCGTGCTGGCCGACGAGATCAGTCCGGACAACTGCCGCCTGTGGGATTCGAAGACCAACGAGAAGATGGACAAGGACCGCTTCCGCCGCGACCTGGGCAAGGTGGAAGAAGCCTACCAGGAAGTCGCCAAGCGCCTGGGCATCCTGCCAGAAGCCGGCATGCGCGACCTGAAGGGTCCGGAGGTCATGCAGTAGGCGGCGAGCCGCAGCGCCGCAAAAGTAGCCGCACCAGAGCCTCGCCTCGCTGAGCGTGGGCACTGGACGTCGACGTCACGGCTGTCTCGTCCGGCTTCGACGGATGCCTGCCGCACAGCGGCACCTACTTTATGTACGTTCTTTATGTACGTTGGCCCGATATGCACGTTGGCCCGGTCAGTTCCGACGGGTTCATCACCCAGAGCTTTACCGAAACGCCCGGGGGCACCCTCACCTATTCGGTCTGGGTCGCGGGCGATGGAGCGTTGCCAAGCTACATGTGCATGACCGACACCACATTGGTGACGGCGTGTTCCGTGCTTCCCGCCGGCTCCCCGGCCGTTCCGGAACCTGCCTCCATGGCGCTGCTGGGCAGCGGCCTGCTGGGACTGGCAGGGGGCTGTGCGCAGGGGCCGTCGCTAGCAAGCCCAGCACAGGTCCGCGGGCGCCGGGTGCGTATTGCGCGTCGGCCGGCGCCGTCCCGTGTGAGATCGCGGCGGGCACCGGATCGGACGCCAGAGCCACAGGCCGGCCAGCCGCCGACGCGTCGGGCACCGTCGACGCGGAGCCATCTCGCGAGAATCGCAGACTTCAACGCTCGACCGTGACATCCCGCCCGTTGGCGTGGCATGCTGGCCGCTGCGCGCCAGTGCAGTGTCTGGAGAAGGCCCATTGAAAGCCGTAGTGACGGTAATGCTGAAGGCCGGCGTGCTCGACCCGCAGGGCAAGGCGATCCAGCACGCGCTGCACACGCTGGGGTTCTCCGGCGTGGGCGGCGTGCGGGCTGGCAAAGTGATCGAGCTCGAACTGACCGAAACGGACCCCGGGAAAGCGCAGGCAGCGGCGGAGGAGATGGCCCGCAAGCTGCTGGCCAACGCGGTGATCGAGAGCTTCCGGGTGGCAGTCGAGGGCTGAGGCGCCAGCCTCAGGTCAGGGCGCCTCAGGTCAGGGCGCCTCAGGTCAGGTCGCCTCAGGTCAGGTTGGTGGTGGCGTAAAACTCCGCCAGTGGACCCGGGTCGCCGATGCTGGCGAGACGCTGGGTCTCAGCCCCGACGATGATTTCCGACGTTTCGTCATCCTGGCGGAGGATCTCCGCCCGAACGGCAGTGCTGGCCAGGATGCCGGCCGGCCCGCGCTTCGGCTGGCTTCCCCCACTCCTGCCATTGGCGTATCCCCCAGCTATGAAAACCGGCATCGTCATCTTCCCCGGCATCAACCGCGAGCGCGACATGGCGATCGCGTTGCAACGCTCCGGCGCCACGCCACGCATGATCTGGCACAAGGAAACCGACCTCTCCGGCCTCGACCTTGTCGTCATCCCCGGCGGCTTCAGCTTCGGCGACTACCTGCGCTGCGGCGCCATGGCGGCGCACTCGCCAGTCATGCCCGCCATCCGGGCGCATGCCGAACGCGGAGGCTACGTCCTCGGCGTATGCAACGGCTTCCAGATCCTGACCGAAGCCGGCCTGCTCCCCGGTGCTCTGCTGCGCAACGCCACGCTGCGCTTCATCGCGCGCGACTGCCACCTGCGCGTCGAACGCGCCAATACCACCTTCACCGCACAGTACCAGCGCGGGGAAACCTTCCGCGCGGTGATGGCCCATGGGGACGGCAACTACTTCGCCGACGACGACACGTTGGACCGGCTCGAGAACGACGGGCTGGTGGCGTTCCGCTACGCCACGCCGTCGGGCGACGTGACCCCGGAAGCCAACCGCAACGGCAGCGCGCGCAACATCGCCGGCATCCTCTCGCCCAACCTGCGCGTGCTGGGCCTGATGCCACACCCCGAGGACCTGGTCGACCCGCTGATGGGCGGCGCCGGCGGCAAGCCGCTGTTCGACGCGCTGGCGGCAGCGTGATTTTCTAACTGACGCGTCGCGAAACGCACGTAGTCGGCGCGTCGGTCATTGTGAGGAGACCACCGGCCTGGCGGCAGCGGCGCGCAATCGCAAAAGTTTGGGACGATCGGCTCATTCGGCCGAAAGAGAGCATTTTTGCAGAATTCGCCGGCATGGATCGCATCATTATATTTCGGCCGGCTTTGAGACAGCCCGGTTGGACTCCGATGGGTTCGAATTGATCGAGATCGATCGCGACCCCCACGACAATCCGAGTTCTCTATGTTGCGTCGCCTGCCAGGCAAGCCGTATCGCGCACGTCGGTTTTCCGGCATGCGATCGAGCCAAAGACACACCGATCACCGACAGAGAATCCAACCCAGCGTAAAGCCCCGCCAGCGTGGAGCATAACCCTCGGCCGATGCCCTGCGCGGCATGCCGGTCATCGGGGATGCGAGCCACGGGCCCAATCCAACCGGCATCGATGTTAGCAAAGGCTGTTTCAGCGCTGAGGCAAATCATGAGGCACCGGCGGTTGATGATTCCCCTGAATTTCGTCCGCACGGCGGTTCACCCGGTTGCCCCTGGATTCATCCGAGATTCATCCGGTGACCCGGTTCCCTCGCCTCCCCGCCTTTGGCAAACTCCCCGCCCGGTCCAAAATGGCCCCGAGTCGCCTGCCATGCTCCATCTCACCAAGCTCGCCGTCGGCGTCCGTGACATCGACCACCTGCGCACGCTGCAGGCCGAGCGCGCGCAGCGCAACCCGCCGCTGCGCCACCGCACCCGTAACTTCCCGCGCCGGCGCGACGAGGTGGTGGACGGCGGCTCCATCTACTGGGTGGTCAGCGGCGCCACGCTGGTGCGCCAGCGCATCCTGGACGTCATCGAGGACCGCTGGGACGACAACAGCGCCTGTGCCGGCCTGATCTTCGATCCGCGGCTTGTACCGGTCGCCGCCCGGCCGACCCGGCCATTCCAGGGCTGGCGCTACCTGCGGCCGGAGGACGCGCCGCCGGACCTCGTGCAAGGGAAGCGGGCGCGAGGCGAATCCGTACTGCCGCCCGCCCTCAGGCGGGAGTTGCAGGCGTTGTGCCTGCTGTAGGCGCCTCGCGAATCGGCGATTGCGTTTCCGAAAGTACCTTGCCCGAATCCGACGGCTGCGGCATATATATGTCAGTCGGTTCGGGCAGACTTCTCGCCCCGACTATGAGCCCTCCCCGCAACGCCTCCCGTTCCCCGGAGCCCCCCCGTGTCCTCCAAGCGCAAATCCCTGATTGCCGCGCTCGCGTTCCTCCTGCCGGCCGTTGCGCTGGTCGCGACGCCCGCCTCGGCCGCCACAACCACCACTACTCACCACACGGTCAAGCCGCACCACGCGGTGCACAAGGTCAGCACCCACCACCACGTCGTGCACAAGAAAGCGGTCCATCCCGCCAGCTAATCCCACCGGCCCACACGAGTGCATCAGGCCAGGAGCCGCGTCTCCTGGCCTTTTTGTTGCGCCGGAAGCGAACTGCTGCGCCAGCGGTGGACCATCCTGCCGCAGGCGCACCAGGCCTGTGGAACCAAACTGCCGCGGACCGGCTTGCCAGGTCCGTCTCCGCTGATTCACCGCCCGGACCTGCTGGTATTGTTCACCACCGGCTATTGGCGCAACGCGATCGTGCCTGGGGGAATCCTGGACCCCGGCACGCATCTGCTGCCAAAGCCGTTCAGCCACGCCTCGCTGGCCGCGAAGGTGCGGACGCTGCTGGATGGGTGATCGTGCTCCTGGATGGCGGATAGATTGCTGCGAGAGGGAGGGCGCCCGACCCGGCCTGTCATTGCGCGTTGACGACCGACCTGGCGGCCGACCCGCCGTGAATGAAACGGCGATCGGAGCGGGGAAGAACACCCCCCTGCCCTTGTAGGCCCTTGTGGGAGGGGGCCGGGGGGAAGGGTCGAAAAGATCGGGGAGGGGTCGAAAAGATCGCATGTTTCGACCCCTTCCCCCGGCCCCCTCCCGCAAGCGGACGGGGAGAAGCGACCTGCCGAATCGGCATAGACAATGGCACCCGGTGGAACGACGCTCGGGGCATGGCCATCAGATGCGCCAACATGACAGAGGCTGTGCTTTGCTGCGTCTGCCTGACTTCGGCGGCGATCGCGCCGCAAGGAATTGACGAAAGCATCTGGACGTGACCTGTGTATTGGGATGGCGGCTATGGCCCTGATCGGTCACGAGGCTGACGCCTCGATGCGGAACCGCACGCCCGACGATATGGCGCGAATTGCCGGCGGCGCGTTCCGTATGGGATCGGACGCGCATTATCAGGAGGAGCGACCGGCTCATGATGTGACGGTCGATGGCTTCTGGATCGACCGTTACGCGGTCACCAATGCCGACTTTGCCGCGTTCGTGGCAGCCACCGGCTACGTCACCTTCGCCGAGCGACCGCTCGACCCGGCGCTTTATCCCGGCGCGCTTCCGGAGCTGCTGGTTCCCGGCAGTGCGGTGTTCCGCATGCCGAGCCGCCCGGTGCGGCCGCGCGATCTGCGCGACTGGTGGGAATACGTACCCAAGGCGGACTGGCGGCATCCCGAAGGCCCCGCCAGTACGATCACGGGGCGGGAGCGCGAGCCGGTCGTGCATGTCGCCCACGAGGATGCCGCCGCCTACGCCGCCTGGGCCGGCAAGGATCTGCCGACCGAGGCCGAGTGGGAATTCGCGGCGCGCGGCGGGCTGGATGGCGCGGCGTATTGCTGGGGCGAGGAGTTCACGCCCGACGGGCGCTGGATGGCCAACACCTGGCAAGGCGAATTCCCCTGGCAGAATCAGGTGTCGGACGGATTTCCGGGGCGCGCGCCGGTCGGTTCCTTCGCCGCCAACGGCTATGGCCTGTTCGACATGGCCGGCAATGTCTGGCAGTGGACAAAGGACTGGTATGCCGCCGGCCATGCACACGATCCCAGGCAGCCGTGCTGCGCGCCACGCAACCCGCGCGGCGTCGCCGAAGCACTGAGTTACGATCTGGCGCAGCCTGGCCCACGAATTTCGCGAAAAGTGATCAAGGGCGGCTCGTATCTGTGCGCACCGAATTACTGTCAGCGGTACCGCCCGGCGGCGCGCTACCCGCAGGCACTCGACACGACGACGAGCCACATCGGCTTCCGCTGTGTGCGACGCGAAACGTAATCAGAGCAATCGGGGGGAGGTAAAAATGAACCGGCGGTGGCTAAACGGTCGGGGCTGCCTCTGGGGGCGCCGACACCTTGGTCGACACCGGCTCACTGCTGACCGCCCAGCCAACATCGCAATGTGGAGCCGGTGATGATCACGACGGGGAGAATGACGGCCTTGGCAGCGTCCTTGCTGCTACCCGGTTTGCGCGGCGGCGCGGCGGCGCATTCTCGTCACGGCGGAATGGACGGTGCTTCACCGCCCTCGTGTCCTACCTGTGCGCACGCTGCATCACGACGAGAGAGGCCAATATGCCAAGCCTGAACAGACGATACGCGACGGTCCTGGGATTGATCGGTGTTCTGGCGTTCGCACCAGCCCTGGCCCAGCAGCCCCACCCGCCGGCGGTTCCGCCACCGCCGGAGCATCCGGCGATCGAGCCGGCCGCGCTCGAAATGCTGCAGGCGACAAGCCAGCGCCTTGCAGGCGCGAAGTCGATGACCTTCACTGCGGTGACCACCTACGAATCGCCCGCGCGCAACGGCCAGCCGCTGTATTACACGACGCTGTCCGACGTTGCGGTGCAACGCCCCAACAAGTTGCGCGTGATCACCCCCGGAGACGGCCCGGCGTCGGAGTTCTACTACGATGGCAAGGTGATGATGGCCTACGCACCGGCCGCGGGGGTGGTGGCGGTCGCTGACGCGCCGCCGACGATCGATGAGGCGATGAAGGCTGCCTACGACAAAGCAGATATCTACTTCCCGTTCGCCGATATTATCGTCGCGGACCCGTACAAGAACATCTCCGAGGGGCTGACCTCCGCCTTTGTCATCGGCCAGTCGCATGTGGTCGGCGATACCGTCACCGACATGGTGGCAGTCGCCAACGACAATGTTCAGGCACAGATATGGATCGGCATCAATGATGGCCTGCCCCGCATGCTGCGCGTGGTCTACCCGAAGGACCCGACGCAATCGCGCTACGAGATCCAGTTCTCCAACTGGCACCTCAATGCGGCAACGAAAGCCACAGATTTCACCTCTGCCGCGGCCCGGAAGGCGCCGCGGATGCAATTTGCGCGACCCGATGGGCCAGCGCCGGCGCCGGCAAAGCAGTGATGTAGAAGGAGCACGCGCATGAAACACACACTGCAAGCGATGACCTGCGTCGCTCTGTCATGTCTGCTGATGGCGCCGGCCGAGGCCTGGATGCGCGGCGGCGGTTCCTATGGGGGCGGCGGGCGGTGGGGAGCGGCTGCCGGGGGCGGCCACTGGGCCGCCGGCGGCGATGGCCATTACGGGTCGGGCAGCTACGGCACCACGGCCGGCGGCACGCACTACGCCACCACCTCCCGGGGCGGGTCTGCGACCGCCGCCAATGGTAGCTGGTCAGCCACCAGCGCCAGCGGCCGCACCAATTCCGGCAGTTACGGAACGACCTCCTATGGCACGCACTATGCGACCGGCTCGTACGGCGGAGCGGTGGCGACCAACAACGGGCACTGGGCGGCGACGAGCAACGGCTCGTACGCCTATGGCAGCCACTATTATGGCGGGACGGGCTATGTGGGCGCCTATCATCCTCCGGCGGTGGTGAACCAGTACTACGGGACCGGTTGTTATAACTGCGGCGGGTGGAGTGGCGCCGGGGTGGTTGCCGCTGGCGCGGCTGGCCTGGCGGTGGGCGCCGCGGTCGGCGCGGCGGCGGCAAGCGCCGCCTATTCGTATAACGACATCTATGCAGCCTTGCCCGTCGGCTGCGCTTACGCACCCTACTACGGTGCAGCTTATTATCATTGCGGCGGGACCTGGTTTACCCCCAACTACGGAGCAAACGGCGTGTACTACCGCGTCGTGGCCGCGCCGTAAAAAAGAGAGCTTCGCTGCCGACTGAGGGGAAGACCTTGTTCCTTGCTTCCCGCGAATGATGTGCGTACTCTCTTGGAATTGCTTCGCCGCTATGCTCTTCGCAGTGACAATGGGCACGGCGCCGCTCGGTCATCAGTGACAGGCAAGCAACCATGGACCACGGCGGCGGCTGCCATTGCGGCAACTTGCGTGTGCACCTCCGGCTGACGCGGCCGGCGGCGGCGAGTGCGCTGCGCTCCTGCCAGTGTTCGTTCTGCCGTGCGCATGCGACGCGCACCGTGTCCGATCCGGATGGGCTGTTCGAAGTCTGGGCAGGGGACTGGTCGCTGGTCGAGCCTTATCGCTTCGGCTCGCGCACCGCCGACTACTTCGTGTGCCGCCGATGCGGTGTGTATATCGGCGCGGTGTGCGACACCCCGGCGGGGTTGCGGGCAGTCGTCAACACCAACTGCCTCGGCGATCGAGCCACGTTCTCCCAGGACCCGATGCATCCGGACCACGACGGCGAGGCGGTCGAGGCGCGGCTGGCGCGGCGCGCGGCGAACTGGACGCCGACCGTGCTACACCGGTGACGCGCCAGAGCGTCGGCAGGAATCCTGTTCTGCCGCGCGTTGGGCGGATATAGGCTTGACGATCACCAACCAGGACCAGCCAGGAGACGCCACCATGAGCCAACAAGCCACGAGTGCCACCGCTTCGGCGGACGGGAGTGGATTGCAGCCGGTGATCATGCCGTCGGAACGTGCCGAGCATATTCGCCCGTTCGGCATCGACATGAAGGTGATGCTGGGTGCGGAACACACCGGCGGGGTATTTTCGGCCATTCTCGGCGAGGTCAAGCCGGGCGAAGGGCCGCCGCCGCATCTGCATCGGGACCGGGATGAATATTTCTTCGTGCTGGAAGGCACCTATGCCCTTTCGGTAAACGGCAAGGAATCGACGATCGGCCCGGGAACAATGGTGTTCGTGCCGCGCGGCAATGCGCATGGGTTCACCAACATCTCCGACAGCATGGGGCGGTTGCTGGAATGGACGATCCCCGGCGGCAACGGCGATTACTTCCGTGAGATGAACCAGATGGAGAGCAGCGGCGGGTTCAATCCCGAGACGTTTGCTGCCATCAACCGCAAGTTCGTCACGGAGTTCGTTGAGTAGCAGGGAGAATAGAATAGAGGTTGGGGGGTGCGTACCGACCGCATACATCATTGGTGCGGACGCCTCCCCCCATCCCCCTCCCACAAGGGGAGGGGGTGTCCTTGTTTACCCTCACCGCCGCGACTTAGCCTCACCCCCGCCCGAAGCAGCGTTCGACCAACCCGAGCATCTCGCTGAGATTGAATGGCTTGGTCAGGCGCGGCACCTGGCGGTAGGCCGGCGGCAGCACCTGCTCGCCATAGCCGGTGAGGAACGCGAACGGCACGCCGCGGGCCGTCAGCGCGTCGGCAATGGGGAAGCAGTGCTCGCCTGCCAGGTTCACGTCCAGCAGGGCACCGTCCAGCCCGGCAGTGCGGGCCAACGTTAGCCCCTGCTCCACGCGCGGTACCGGGCCGACGACGCGGCAACCGGCTTCCTGCAACACCTCTGCGACAAGGTCGGCGACCAACGCCATGTCCTCCACCACCAGAATGGAAAGACCGCGCAGGTCTACGGCAGCAGCGGCAGGCATCGGCAGCCTCCTCTATCCCGAAGACCTCTCGACATTTCCCGAGAGGGGGAACGAAATCGTGCAACACGCGCCTTGCGGCAGCAGTTCCAGATTTGCGCTGCCCTGCAGCTCGTACTCGACACTGCGCGTGATGAAGGCGGTGCCAAACCCGGCCGCACCCGCCGGGCCCACCGGTGGGCCGTTTCGTTCGGTCCAGGTCACGTGCAGCACGCCGAGACCTTGCCCTTGGTTTTCGCGCGACCAGGCCACTTCCACGATGCCGTCGGGCACCGACAGCGCTCCGTATTTCGCGGCGTTGGTCGCCAGTTCGTGCAGCACCATGCCCATCGTGGCGGCGGCATTCGAATCCAGCCGGACCTCGCTGCCCACCAGCCGGACGTTCGGACTGGCGATGCTGACGAACGGTTCCAGGGCCGCGCCGATCAGCGCGCGCAGGCTGGCGCCGCTCCAGGCGCCTACGGCGAGCAGGTCGTGCATGCGGCCCATGGCGCTGATGCGTGAGAGGAATGCCTCCCGGAACTCCTGCACTGTCTGGGCGCGCCGCGCCATGCGGGCCGCCAGCGAGGCCACCGTCGCCAGGACGTTCTTCACCCGGTGCTGCAGCTCGTGCATCAGGAGAAGCTGTTGCTCCTCGGACCGCTTGTGCTCCGACACATCGATGATGGCCGCGATCGCGCCGCGGACCCGGTGGTCTTCCGAGAACAGCGGCGTGGCGGAGATCATGACGAATGCGCTGTGCCCGGCGGAGGTTTCCAACCTGCCTTGCCAGGCCGGTTCCATCTGGCCCAAACGCGCGGCGCGGCGCACCGGATGGTCCTCAAGGGACAGTTCCCTCTCGCCATCGAACAAACGGAGCGGCACGGTGAGCGGTACCAGTCCCTTGCCGTCAGGCTGCCCGACGAGACGGGCGCCGTGCATGTTGATCACCACGTTCGCCGGTTCGGCATTGTCGCTGATCATCACGCCGACCGGAACGATTTCCAGCAGCGTCTCCAGCTCGGCGATGCGGGCACGCAGGTCGTGCGTCAGGCTTTCGATCTGCGCTTCGGCGGCGGAGATGCGGGTCACGTCGGTGAACGTCATCACGACACCGTTGATGACGTTGTCCGAGGTCCGGTAGGGCAGCATTCGCATCACGTAGCGGGTGCCGTCCTCGCGATTGCGCACTGGCTTTTCGACGGTGGCGAGGGTGCGCAGCACGCGTTCGGCATCGTCCGCCAGGCTCTCGTACTCGAAACGGGCGCGCACGTGCGTGATCGACCGGCCGGCGTCGCTCTCCACCAGGCGGAACACGTCCTTCGCCGCCGGAGTGAATCCCTTGACGTTCAGCGACCGGTCCAGGAACACCGTGGCGATCTGCGTGCTGTCGAGCAGGTTCTGCATGTCGTTGTTGGCGCGGCTGAGTTCATCGACACGGGCGTTCAGCTCGGCGTTAACGGTCTGCAGTTCCTCGTTGATCGACTGCAGCTCCTCCTTCGAGGTCTGCAGTTCCTCATTGGCGGACTGCAGCTCCTCGTTCATCGATTGCAGTTCTTCGTTGCCGGATTTCAGCTCCTCGTTGGACGATTCCAATTCCTCGGTGGTAGTCTGGAGGCGCTCCTTCGTGGCGCGCAGTTCCTCCTCCAGAACGTGGGCACTGCTGTCGCCGGCCTCCGATGCCGGCACCTCAGTTGGTCCGATGTCGAGGCGGATGGCGCCCAGGTCCTGGAACACCACCATGTACATCCCTTCCTGCGCCGGCATGCTGCGCAGGGGTTGCACGTAAAGGTCGATATCCTGGTTGCCGCCATCGCTGCCGACCGTCACCTTGGAATGCACGACCTGCTGGCCGCTGCCGACCGACTTGTGCAGCGCCCTGCGCAACTCTGCCCGCAAGCCGGGGCGTGCCAGGTTGAAGATGTTGGTGTCCGGCACGCCGGACGGCAGTTCCAGGTACTTGCCAGTGCGGCCGGATGAATGCAGCACGTCGCCTTCGACGTTGACCACGGCGTATGCCGGTGCGAAGCGTTCGATCAACTGGCGCTCGGCGGCGGCACGCAGCCTGGCTTCGCCGCCGCCGGCGGTGAGCGCAGGCGGCGGCAGCGGCCGACGGAGCGTGTCCGGCGCCGCTAGCGGAAATTCCGGAATCCGCCGCTCGGGAAACGACCGGCGGCGGAAGATGCGGTGCACCTTGTCCACGTTAAGGAACAGGCGGGTGTGGCGGGTGACGTTCTCCGACGTGCCGAGCAAGAGGTAGCCGTTCTGTGAGAGAGCGTAATGGAACAGTGGAATGACGCGGTCTTGCAGTTCGCTGCGGAGGTAGATCAGCAGGTTGCGGCAGGAGATCAGGTCCAGTCTGGAGAAGGGTGCGTCGCGCAGCAGATTGTGCGGCGAGAACAGGCAGATTTCGCGGATTTCGCCGGAGACGCGATAGGTGCCGTCCTCACCGTGGAAGAAGCGCCCCACCCGGTCGGGCGACAGATCCTTGACGATGGATGCCGGATAGCGGCCGACGCGGGCGATATCCAATGCATGCTCGTCGATGTCGCTGGCGAAGATCTGCAGCTTCGGCGACCCGACCACCGGGGCGCATTCGCGTAGCAGGATGGCGATGGAGTAGGCCTCCTCACCGGTGGCGCAGCCTGGCACCCAGACGCGGATGCTGTCGTTCGGGCCTTTGCCTTCGAACAGGTGCGGGACCACCTCGCGTTCCAGGGCGGCGAATGCCTCGGGGTCGCGGAAGAAGCCGGTGACGCCGATCAGCAGGTCCTGGAACAGCAGCGTCACTTCGCGGGGGTCGCGGCGCAGCCGTTCTATGAAGGCGCCGATCTTGTCGACATGCAGCACGTGCATGCGACGCCGCACGCGGCGGATGATCGTGCTCTCCTTGTAGCTGCTGAAGTCGTGGCCGGTCTGGTTGCGCAGCAGCGCAGTCACTCGACCCAACCAGACGGCGGTACCCGGCTGTATGTTGTTCTCGTCGGGGACGATTTCGGTGTTCTGCGCATCCTGGAAATAGGTCACCAGGCGCGTCGGGATATCCTCGGGACGCAGGATGAAATCGACCAGACCGGTGGCGACCGCGCTGCGCATCATGCCGTCATATTCGGCTTCCGCCTGAGCGACGGTGAGGCCGCCATGCTCCTTCACCGCGCGCAGCCCCACTGTCCCGTCGCTGCCGGTGCCGGAGAGGATGACGCAGGCGGCATGCTCGCCCCGGTCTTGCGCCAGCGAGGTGAAGAATTCATCGACCGAGTTGGGATGCCCGCGCGAGCTGGTGGGCGGCCCCAGCAACAGCCGGCCGTCGTGCAGCGTCAGCGTCTTGTTGGGGGGAATCACATAGACGTGCTCGGACTCCGCCGGGCCATTGTTCTCGACCGTCGTCACCGGCAGCACGGTGGCACGGGCAAGGATTTCGGCCAGCGCGCTGTCATGGTCAGGGTCGAGATGCTGGACGATCACCAGCGCCATGCCGCATCCGGGATGCACGTTGAACAGCAGGCGACGCAGCGCATCGACTCCGCCGGCCGAGGCGCCGATGCCCACGATCGGCACCACGTGGTTGGCGGAACCCTCCTCCTGGTTGGCGTTAGTCTCCGGCGATCCGGAGTCCTGCTCGTCCACGGTGGCTTCCTCGATATCGCCGGCCGATCGCTCGGTTACGGCCCTTGCAGCACTCGCCGGATGATGTTTCGGCGTACTCACTGTAGCACGCATGTCGCTGGGCGGGTTCGTGGGAACCCCGGACGTTCGTGTTCGTTCCGCACAACCTTGGATTGCTGTTTCGGCGCCGAGCACCCGCCCCGCACGTGCACCGGCATGTTGCACAACGGCGAGGACATTGCGCGCGCTCCGGATGTGGCTGTCAAACGCGACACCAAGCCTGAACGATACTGGATCGGAAAACGTGAGGCAGAGGCTGTCACGTTGGTGTGAAAGCCGGATCACGGGGCAGGAAACAGGCGGGTTGAAACCGCCTAAGATCAAAATGGCGACTAAAGGGTTGGAAGGGGAAATGGAGGTAGCAGGTCGGAGGCAGGACGTAAGGAACGCCCTGCCCCTTGGGGAAGGGCCTGTTCTGTTCGTAAGGCCTTACCCGCCACCCAGCCCCTCCCTCAAGCGGGCAAATACCGACCTACTCCCCCAACAAGCTACTTGTCCGGTTCGTTACTGGGCCGGCTCGAGCACTCGCTTCCGCTGGAATGCCGGCATCACTTCCTCGGCGAAGCGCTGCAATTGCTCCAACGCTTCCGACTTAGGTACACCGACGGAAAGGCTGACCGAAATGCGGTCCAGCGCGGGATATTTCGCTTCCAGCGCCTTCAGATGATCGATGATCTCGCCCGCCGAACCGGTCAGGAACCCGCCGGCGTTCACCGCATCCTCGATCCGCGGCAGCTTCGCAGTGGGCGCACGTTTTGGATCGCGCATTATCTCGATTTGCTCATCGGTCATCGCCCGCACCAGGCGCAGCTCGCCGAACATCTTCATGTTCTCTTCATAGTATTTCTCGGCACGACGGATGCCGTCCGCCTTGCTGTCGGCCATGTAGAAGTGGAAGCCGAAGCACAGCCGCTCGCCGAGCTCGATGTGCTTGCCCATGTTCGCGTGCGCTTCCTGCCAGCCCAGCACCACCTTGTGCATTGCGCCACCCTCGGCCGAGCCGCCGCCCACCATGCCCTGGATGCCGTGCTTGGCCATGAACTCCAGGGCGCGCATGGTGCCGCCCTGGATCGGCTGCCAGGTTTCCACCGGCAGGCGCAACGGCCGCGGTACCAGCGTCAGTTCCTTCAGGGTGTAGCCGCGATACGGCACCTCGGGCGGCAGCGTGTAGTGCTTTCCCTGGTGGCTGAACGACTCTTCGTTGAACGCCTTGAAGATGATGTCGGTCTGCTCTTCGTAAAGTTCGCGGTTGGCGGTCTGGTCGAGCAGGGGCGCGCCGAAGGTTTCGACCTCGCGCGTGTGGTAGCCGCGGCCGAGACCGAAAATGACGCGCCCGCCGGAGAGGATGTCCGCCATGGCGTAGTCTTCCGCGAGCCGCAACGGATGCCACATCGGCGCTATGTTGAATCCGCAGCCGATCTTCAGTTGCCTGGTCACGTGCGTCAGGTGCAGCGCCATCAGCAGGACGTTGGGAATGCACTCGGTGCCTTCGCGCTGGAAATGATGCTCCGCCATCCAGAATGCGTTGTAGCCGAGACCGTCCATCAGCACCGCCATCGACTGCGCCTTCTCCAGCGCGGTGGCGAGATGCTCGTTCGAATAGCGCCGGTCGTTGATCGGCGTGCCGGCGTAGCCGACGTTGTCCAGATCGACGTGGCCGGCATACAGGCTGTCGAATTTCGTGATCATGCCGCGATCCTCCCGGGTCTTGCGGGAGGCATGGTAGAGCGTGGGCGGGTTCTGGCAACGGGGTAGGTCGGGGCGAGCGTGGGGGCTGGCGCACCCGCGACCCCAGCATCTGCCCTTCTCCTGCCGAATGATCCGCTGTAGTAGCGTCTCCGCCAGCGGATACAGCAGCCGGCGCGCCACAACCGACATCGTGCGAGGAGAACGTCATGAGCGGGTCCTTCGAGGCGGGTATTGTACAATTCAGTATTTGGCTGGGCGAAATAATACGTTCCCTCTTCCCGTGGCCAGCCATCGTCCTGTTCGTGTTGCTGTTTCCGCCGCTCCGAAAAGCACTCAGCCGAATTGTGGACTCCCTGGCCGATTCGGTACGCACCCTCCGCCGCGTCAAGGCGGCTGGCATTGAGTTTACCCTTGATCCGGAAGCTGCGCGAGAAATCAAGGCAAAGTCCATTGCTTTCGTCCGAGCAGATTATGGACGAAAGGCCGACGATGAGATACGCAAACACCACGTTTGGGACAAGTTTACCAGAATTGTTGAGGACGTCGTCAGGCCGCTTGCACAGCATTCATTCCGGGTGACCATTCATATTGAGGACGAGCTTGAATTGGAAAGCCTTTATCAGTTGGTTGATTACGTATACGCTTCCGAGCCATCGGGTGCATTGCAAACGCGAGGCCGGCGCAATTCGATCCGATTTGGAATAATCGGTCGTGCATGGAGGTTAGGCCGTTCAGAGTACGACCCCGAGGTCACGACTGACGTAGATGAATTGGTCAAAGTGTGGGGAATGACCCGCGATGAAGCGGCACGTGCCGGCCGCGGCAGGCGATCATTTGCCGTCGTTCTGCTTCGCGATACATCGGGAGGTATTTCGGGTTTGATGTTCATGGATGCTCAAAACGCCAACTTGTTCGGAGACCTGCGCATCGAAAAACTGGAGCGCCACGTGAACGAGGTCGCCGGCAAGGCAAGCGGGCTGAACGATAGCTTGGCGCGAATCAGGGATGCGCTGGCGCAGGAATTTCGCGCTCCGCCGCAGCGATAAGCGGTAGAACGTCTCGGAGCCTGTCTACTACCACGAGATTGCCGGGCTGCATCTCATCACGCTCGACCTCGACCCAATTGTGGTTGGCGATAAGGATGGCGCTTAGCCCGGCCTTCAACGCCGGTATGACATCGGATCGAAGACTATCGCCGACCACCCATGAGCGCGCCACGTCGATCGCCAGTTCCTTCGCCAGATCGCGGAAGAGCTCAGGGGTCTTTCGCTCGACTATGCGGACGGCATCGAACAAACCAGCCCAGGGGAACGCCGAAACCCGCCGCTCCTGTACCCAGTGCTCGCCTGCCGTGACAAGTGCGAGATGATGCGAGCGCCGGAGACCACCCAGGACGGCCGGAGCGTCCGGATCGATGTTGGCCGGCCGCTCGAAAACCGATAGCGCAACCTGAATGGCACGCTCAAACTGCGCTGTCGTGGCGTTTGGGATGAATCGCCGCACAGTATTTTCAAAAGAGGTTCCAAATCGAGCGGCGGAATAGCCAAGTTCCGAAAACAGGCGCGCGTCCTCCCTGCGCTGGAAGGCTTCGATTTCGCGTGGGTCGGCGCCGTATTCGCTGATGAATTTAACCAACTCCCTTCTGGCGTGATCATACAGGCCCTCAATGTGCCATAATGTGTTATCGCCATCGAAAAGCACCCACTGGCCGCGGTCCATCGCCGCTGGCACCGGTGCCGATAGGCTTGCTGGTTCGTGTTGATCCATGTCGAATCCGGCTCTGGCCAATCGGGATCGCTAATCTTTACCCTTATTCGGCCTTCGAGGCAACTCGATCCCGGTCAGCGCCTGCCAGACGCGGATTACGAACGCATCGTCCTTCGCGCCCTCGCCGTGCGCCGCCGCCGCCAGGAACAACTGGTGCGCCGCCGCTGCCAGCGGCAATGGAAAGGTCAGCGCGCGCGCCTGGTCCAGCACGATGCCGAGGTCCTTGACGAAGATGTTCACCGCGGACAGCGGCGTGTCGTCGCCGTCGAGGATATGCGGCACCCGGTTCTGCCACATCCACGAACTGCCGGCGGATGTCGAGATCACCTCGAACAGTGTGCGCGGGTCGGCACCCGCGCGGATGCCGAGAGCGAGCGCCTCCGCGGCGGTGGCGATATGCACGCCGGCCAACAACTGATTCACCATCTTCACTGTGCTGCCGATGCCCGGCTCGGCACCGAGTTTCCACAACTTGGTGGAGATCGCGTCCAGTACCGGCTGTGCCTTGGCGAAGGCAGCGTCGGAACCGGAGGCCATCACCGTCATGGTGCCGGCTTGCGCACCGCTCCTGCCGCCGGAGACAGGCGAATCCAACATCAGGAATCCCGCCTCCCCTATGCGATTGCCTAGCGCGCGGGCAGCTTCCGGCGCCACGGTGGCGCAGCACAGGATCACCGTGCCGGGACGCAGGCGCGAAAGGCAGCCAGCCGCGCCGAACAACACCGCCTCGGTCTGCGCGGTGTTGATGACGAAGACGACCACCGCTTCAAGATCGGATGGAAGCTCCGCGGGAGAACCAACCGCCGCAGCGCCGGCGGTGGCGAACTCGGTGCGCGCGGACTCGCGGATATCGCAGCCGGTGACAGCATGGCCCTTCTTGTGCAGGTTCAGCGCCGCGCCCATGCCCATCGTGCCCAGACCAATCACCCCGACTTTCATATCCGAATATCCTTCCTCTCGAACGCGTATCGACGACCTGCGCCGCGGCTGCATTCGTGCCCATGCTCCACGCGTCCGCGCCGACCAGCGCGTGATTGACCAGCAGCGTGCGACGCGTGATTGACCAGCAGCGTGCGAATTGTCAGTTCCGAGACGTTGAAGTGCCGAGCGACTTCGATCTGATTTTCCTCGGAAGCGTCGCCGCCCCGCATTTCTTCTCCAACCTCCTCACGCCACGCCTCACCGCCCGTGCCGGAACCGGTCCACCGCCGCCACCAGCGACCGCCTTATCCCCGGCTCCAGCGCCGAATGCCCTGCATCCGGCACGATCGTCAGCCGTGCCGACCGCCATGCCGCCGCCAGCTCGAATGCGGTACGTGCCGGACAGATCATGTCGTAGCGGCCCTGCACAATCTCCGCCGGGATATGGCTGATCGCGTCCATCTGCTCCAGCAAACCGCCGGCCGGCAGGAACAGGGAATTGGCGAAATAGTGGGCCTCGATGCGAGCAAGGCCCAGCGCGGTGCGGTCCTGCGCGAAGGAGCTCACCGTCTCCGGGCTCGGCATCAGTGTGCTGCAAGAGCCTTCATAGACCGACCACGCCCGCGCCGCGGGCAGGTGCACCGACTGGTCCGGATCGGTCAGCCGGCGCAGATAGCCGCCGAGGAGGTCGTCGCGCTCGGTCTCCGGCAGGAAGCTGACGAAATTGGCATAGGCGTCGGGGAACACCGCGGCCATACCGTGCAGGAACCAGTCCACCTCGTGCGGCCGGCCGAGGAACACGCCGCGCAGCACGCACCCCTGCACCCGGTCCGGGTAAGCCTGCGAATAGGCCAGCGCCAGCGTCGAGCCCCAGGAACCGCCGAACAGCAGGAAGCGCTCCACATTGAGGTGGCGGCGCAGCGTCTCGATGTCGGAGACGAGGTCGTCGGTGGTGTTGTTCTCCAGGCTGCCGAGCGGGCGCGACCGCCCTGCCCCGCGCTGGTCGAAGATCACCACGCGCCAGAAGTCCGGGTCGAAGAAGCGGCGGTGCACCGCGCCGGCACCCGCGCCCGGCCCGCCGTGCAAGAACAACGCCGGCTTCCCGCGTGGATTCCCCACCTGCTCCCAATACATGACGTGACCGCCGGAGAGCGGCAGGTAGCCAGTCTCGAAGGGTCCGATCTCGGGGTACAGGTCGCCGCGCGGCATGATAGGCCGATGGTATAAGCGGCGGCGCGCAAAGGGAACAAGGTTGCGATGGCATGACCAGGCTATGGATCGGGCTGGGGGCGTTCGCCGGGCTTTTGGCCGTGGGGTTGGCGGCACTGGCCGCGCATGGGCTGGGTGGGATCGGCCCCGAGCGCATGGGGATGCTGCGCAACGCCTTGCAGATGCAGGGCTGGCACGCGCTGGCCCTGCTGTTCTGTGGGTTGTGGGCGCCGCGCGGCGGGTGGCTGGCAGATGCCGCCGGCGCCGCCTTCGTTTTGGGGCTGGTACTGTTCTGCGGTGCGGTCGACACGCTGGCGATCGGCGGAGTGTCGCTCGGGGTGCTGGCGCCGATCGGTGGGACGCTGCTGATGGTGGGCTGGGCGCTGCTGGTGGCCTCGGCGCTGCGGGCACGATGATCAGGAGCCCAGGCCGGCTTGGGGCCCGGCTATCGCCGGGATGACGTCGTGGACTGGTTCTTGTTAGAAGCGCGGGTCAGCGTTACCACGGCCGGCGGGTCGGCGATGGTGCCTCAGCGTCCATGGCGATACCGAAATCCAGACGTTCATAGGTTTCAGCCATCGGCATTACGATACCGATTGCAGGACCGATTGCCGGAAGCGCGAATTTGCCTGCCAGACCTCGGATTTTGCTCGGGCCTTATGTTGAAATCGCCGCTCGCACCGCGGCTCTACACATGCACAAGCGGTTCGAATTGCTCGACCAGGACGTAATGGGCAATCGATGGCACCACATTGTATTCGGCCAGTTCCGGAGAGCGTCGAACATCCATTGCCTCTCCCGGCGGGGTGGGGGAACTTGCGCTATCAGCTTGAGATCTGCTCCAGGATCGCCCGCCGCTGGTTGATGCCACGCCAGCCAATCAACGCCGCCGGAACAAGGGCGCCGGGGATGGTGATGTAGAGATACCATCCGATATGACCGGCCGCAGCAGTGGAGGCGAACAGAGCACCGGCGATCAGCGGGCCGAAGATCGAACCGAGATGACCCAGCCCGTCGGTCAGACCGGTGCCAGTGGCCCGCAGCCGCGTGGGATAGGCCGCAGCCGTATAGTTATACATGTTGAACAACCACACGGTCATCGCACCCCAGGCCACCGCCGACAACATATAGGCAGCGAGCAGCGAATGCTCTGTGTACAGCACGAACATTGCCACGCAGAACAGGACGGCCGAATAGACGATGGAGGTGCGTCGCTCCACGCGCTCGCCGATCAGCGCGCTGATCGCCAGCCCGATGCAGCCGCCGCCGGTGCTGGCGATCAGCAGTCCGCCAAAGGTCTCACTGGCGGACATGCCGAAGCTGCTGAAGAGTACAGGCAGGTAGCCGGTAAAGCCATAGACCAGGCCGGCGTAGCCGATAATCCAGGCGAGCAGCAGCAGAATGGTGCGCTGGCCGTACTCACCCCGGAATAGCTCGCGCACAGGAACATGCTCGTTCACCGGGACGGCGTAACGCGCATAGTCTGGCTGCGGCAGACCAGCCAACCCGCTGCGATGCAGGCATTCCGCCTCCAACGTCGCCATGATTTTCTCGGCCTGCGCATGGCGGCCGTGTGCCTCCAGCCAGCGCGGCGATTCCGGCATGGCCCACATCGCGAGCGGCACCAGCACCACCAACGGCACCACAGAAAACAGGTAGATGAACCACTGATAGTGCGCGGGAACCCAGAGAATTCCGGGCACATTGCCGAGCAACCCGAACACCAGTACCAGCGAGAATCTGCGAAGCGAGCATCACCCGGCCGCGCTCGGCCGGCGGCACGATCTCACCCATGTACACCACGTTCGTCGACAGTACGCCGCCCATACCGATCGACGAGAGGCCAAAGAACAGCAGCAGCAGGCCGAAATTGTCGGTCAGCGCGGTGGGCCATAGTGGCAAGGCAACGGCCAGCGAGGACAACAAAAGCGCGTTGCGCCGCCCCCAGCGGTCGGCAGCAATGCCGATCAGGTATTCGCCGACCAGAATACCGACACCGAACTGGACGGCCAGCAGCAGCGAAAAGGCGCCGGTGCCGAAGCTGTGTCGGGGGGCCCACACGAACGGGTAGAGCTTCGCCGGAATGCCATCGGCGGCAATGATCACCCCCCAGAAGATCTGAGTGATCAGCGCCAGGCGCCACTGCACCCAGGTCAGCGGCAACCGGTCGATGCGCGCCGCGATGCGGCCAACCCCACTTGCCAACCTCTCCGCGCCATTGTCGCGGCCGTCGCCGCCAGTGGAAACCGATGCTGCCATGCAATAGTCTTCCCTATGACTTGGAGCAGACCGAGTATTGCTTTACGACAATTCAGTCTGTTCCTCCCTTTGTCAGCGGTGACGCTAGCAGTCCTCCCCAATCATTGTTGCCTGTAATTTTCGCATGGCACAGCCTCTGCTGGTGCTGGGCCGACCGGCATCAGACGCTAATCCCCGCCGGCCGCTCTGGTTTGGCCTGAAGACCGTACGAATGAACGGCGCGCCCAGCCTTGCCGTTCAAGTTGCCGCATCAAATCTGCATTACACCACAAGGTGACGGTTTAGAAACGAAACATCGGCATTCGCAACGCTCCTCTGCCCTCGACGCTCCTGCGTCCCGCTGTGACGATGTTGAACATCACGCTGCCGGGTTGATCGAGCATCGCAAACAAGCGGGGAACCGGGATGGCCAATTCCAAGGCGGTGCCCTCTCGGTCAACCATTGGCCGCATTTTCGTCCTGCGGGTGTGCATGACGGCATCGCTGCTGCCCGCGCGTTGATCTCTGGGCACCCGGCGTCAATCCGTCGCCGCAGCTTCCGGCAACCGAACGATGATCGGATCGTAGCCCAGCGCGCGCACGAACCGCACCAGGTCGGCGGAGCGCAGGGTCGTCGACGCGGCGTTGTGCAACGGATGAAAATTCACCCACGCGCTGTCCAGCATGTCCTGGTCGAGGATCACGCGCACCCGGCGTTGCTTGTCGTTGATCAGGCCGAACGGCGTCACCGAGCCGGGCGTCAGTTCCAGCACCTCTTGCAGGACATCCGGCTGCGCGAAGGAAAAGCGCGGCGCGGCCAGGGCCTTTTCCACCCGTCCGAGGTCGGCGCGTTTGTCGGCGGGCATCACCACCAGCCAGATTCCGCCCTTGCGATCCTTGATGAACAGGTTCTTGCAGTGCAGGCCGGGGATTTTGTGGTGCCAGGGACGGCCTTCCTCGACCGTGAAGAACGGCGGATGCGTGACGGTGCTGTGCTCGATGCCCAGGCAGTCGAGCCAGGCGAAAAGGTCGTCGGGAGTTGCGGGCACGGCAGGGCTATCGAGGTTCGTGCGATGACGCGCGGGATGTGCGGCAACCGTCCGGACAAGGCAAGGTCGGGTCCGCCCCGGGTCCGCCCTCATTTGGGGGCCGGACAGCGCGGCCGGACGGCGCGGCCACAGGGGGAAGCAACTCCCCTCCCCTCGCGGGAGGGGCCGGGGGCGGGAGGGGCCGGGGGGGAGGGGAGTTGGGATCACCGCGTCTCCTTGCCGACCCCCCGTGCGCCGAACCCCCTGCCCCGTCCGATTGCGGCGGCGCCGTAACGCTCGCGCACCGCGTCGATCGCGGCCTGCGCGGCAGCGAGGCGCGGGGTGAGCGCGTCCGCCAGGTCGCCGCGGTCGGCCTCGGCGTGCGGCACCAAAGGGCTGGCGCCGATCCCGATCAGCCGGAAGGCAGTGCCGGTGGCCTCACGCACCAGCAGCGCATGCGCGGTCGAGAACAGCCGGTCCGGCAGAATTGTGGGACTGGGCAGCCGTGCGGCGCGGGTGCGGATGGCAAACTGCGCGGTCTTGAGCTTCAGCACGACGCCGGCGGCGGCCAGGTCGTTCTCCTTCAGACGGCGGGCAAGCTTCTCCGTCAGCCGCCATAACGGGCGCTCCAGGTCGGCGACGGTGCGCAGGTCGGTGTCGAAGGTGGTCTCGGCGCTGATCGACTTGGTGTCGCGGCCGGGATCGACGGCGCGGGCGTCCTCGCCGCGGGCGCGACGGACCAGGGCGGGACCGTCCTCGCCCAGGCGGCGCACCGCGTCGCGGTCCGACAGCACCTGCAACTGGCCCAGGCGGGTGATGCCCATCGCCTCCAGCTTGCGCGCCAGGACGGGGCCGATGCCGGGCAGCAGCCGGACGGGTTCGGGTGCCAGCAAGGCGATGGCCTCGGCCGCGCCGATAACCGCGAAGCCGCGCGGCTTGTCGCGGCCGGCGGCAATCTTGGCCAACAGCCGGTTCGGTGCCAGGCCGATCGAGACCGTGATGCCGATCTCTTGCTCCACCTGGCGGGCGAAGCGGGCCAGCACCGCGGCGGGGGGCGCGCCGTGCAGCGCCTCGGTGCCGGCCAGGTCCAGCACCGCCTCATCGATCGACAGCGGCTGGAGTAGCGGCGTCAGGGCGGACATCAGGACGCGGACCTGGCGGGATACGGCGACGTATTTGGCGAAGTCGGGGCGGATCACCACGGCATCGGGACAAGCCTTCAGCGCCTTGAACATCGGCATGGCGCTGCGCACGCCATACAGCCGCGCGACGTAGCAGGCGGCGGTCACCACGCCGCGTGCGCCGCCGCCGACGATCACCGGTTTGGCCGCAAGTTCTGGACGGTCGCGCTTCTCCACGCTGGCATAGAAGGCGTCGCAGTCGATGTGGGCGAGCGTCAGGGAGAACAGCTCGGGGTGGCTGACGGTGCGCGTGCCGCCGCACGTCGCGCAGGCTGTCGCTGCTTCATGGGCTGCCGAACAATCGCGACAGACCGCCGGCATATCAGCCGCTGCGCCAACGGAGCATGTGCGTATGGCCGTCGCGCGCGTCGGCGACGCATGCCGATTCCCTCCCGGAAACGGGCATCGAAACCTGGCGGCAGGTTGGTTTCCACCCGAACCACCGCGACCGTCACGCGGCGGGCCAGAGCCACGCCGCCCCGCGCACGCCGGAGGAATCCCCGTGCTGGTTCTTCAGGATCGGCGTCGTGATCACGTCGCTGAACACGTGGCGCGGCAGCAGCCTGGGCAGGTCGGTATAGAGGTGCGCCATGTTCGACAGGCCGCCCCCCAGGACGATGGCGTCGGGATCGAGCAGGTTGATGACCTGCGCCAGGCCGCGGGCGAGGCGGTCGGCATGGCGGGTCAATGCCACCTGGGCGCGCGGGTCGCCCGCAGCGGCGCGGGCCGGGATACCGCTGGCGTCGAGCGCGTCCGGGCCGTCGCAGTCGCGCGCCAGGCCAGGGCCGGCGACGAAGGTCTCCAGGCAACCGCGCTGGCCGCACCAGCACGCCGGGCCGGGGTATTCGTCCGGGGTCGGCCAGGGCAGCGGGTTGTGGCCCCACTCGCCGGCCACGCCGTGCGGGCCGCGGTGCACTCGCCCATCCACAGCGATGCCACCGCCGCAGCCGGTGCCAAGGATGATGCCGAACACCAGGCGATAGCCGGTGCCGGCGCCATCGGACGCTTCCGACAGGGTGAAGCAGTTGGCGTCGTTCTCCACCCGCACCTCGCGGCCGAGCTTCCGCGCGATGTCCGCGTCGAACGTATGGCCGTTCAGCGTGGTCGAGTTTGCGTTCTTTACCCGCCCGGTGGCGGGGCTGACCACGCCGGGAATGCCAATACCGACCGTGGCGGTCACGCCGAGCTTCACCTCGGTTTCCCGCACCAGTGCGGCGATGGCGTCGAGCGTGGCGTGGTAGTCGGCATGCGGGGTGGCAATGCGGTGACGGAACGCCTCGCTGCCGTCGGGGGCGAGGACGGCGATCTCGATCTTGGTGCCGCCGAGGTCGATGCCGATGCGATGTTGGGTCATGGCTCAGCCAGCTTACTCTATCGGCCGCGGCGATGGGAGCAGCGGGCGGAGTGAGGGGCGGTCGGGTGAACCACGGGCCGGACGAAACCGGTGCGCGATGACCTACCGCCTCTGACGGTACCCTCTGATGGTACCCTCCGACGGTATCTCCCCCTCTCTGACGGTACCCCCGACGGGACGGTACCCTCTGACGGTACCCCCGACGGTACGGTACCCTCTGACGGTACCCCCGACGACGGTACCCGTACCCTCTGACGGGTACCTCTCTGACTGACGGTACTCTCTAATGGTACCCTCTAACAGTCAGCTCGTGACATCTACCTGAGCCGGAAATTTGGCTTGAGCCGCAAATTTGGCTTGAGCCGGAAATTTGGAATGCGTTCTTACTTACGTATGCGACCTCCCGGTGGGGGATGATCGATCGCTACCTCGCGCAACTGTAGCGGATATGGTTGGTTCGAATCGCCTTGTCCAAAGGAATGCTCGTCCGAAGGAATGATTGTATGGCAATTTTTTCTGGTTGCGCCCTCGGATGGTTTAGTCAACAATAATTTCACGCAGCGATCGGGTCCTCATACGCTCAATTGCGTCGGTCCAATGTCCGCACAGGCAGCCGATATTCTAACAAGGCACAGGAGATATAGAAAATGGCGATCAATGTTTTAACCGGGCCAACAACCGGTGACGGTGTCCTGTTTGCGCCGGCCGGTAATGACATAATCATCGCATTCGGACAGGGCAACCAGATCTTCGGAGGAGGCAGCAACGATCTGATCCTTGCTGGCGACGGCGACGCTCTGGTTGATATTGCGCAAGGAAATGCGATCGTTCTGCTTGGGGGTGGCTACAATGTGGTTGGCAGCCCGGGAGGCAACATCGCCGTTATCGGCGGTCAAGCAGGCTTCAATGCGGTGGAACTCGGTAATGGCAACGATGTAATCGATCTCGGGGGGACCCACGACACCATCTTGCTGGGCAATGGCACGAACTATGTCGGCGCCACCCAGGGGATGGCGTTCATTCTGACAGGTACCGGTCATAACACGATCGTTTTGGGTGGCATAGGCAACACCGTCAACGCGAGCGTCGGCACAAACAGCATCTCAGGCGGAACCGGGGACAATCTCTTTGTATTGCCTGACGCAGGCAGTGGTTTTGATACGATAGCAGGCTTCAGTGAGACCAACGGTGATCTACTTGACCTGCAGCCGGCACTCGCGGCCACCACGTGGAACGGCGATTTCGCCACGCTTGGTCAATACCTGCAGGTGACCAGCACAAAGTCCAGTACCACTCTGTCCATCGCTCCGCATGGCAGTGGTGCTGGCACGGCCATCGCGGTATTGACGGGGGCAGGCCACCTCGGGCTGTCCGACCTGCTCAGCAGCAACTCCTTGTTCACCTGATTGGCTTCTTGCGTTAGCCCACCCGCGGGCAGCGCTCCACAGGAGAGCTGATTTCAAATTAGAAGTCAAACAGTCTTCGGCACGATTCGTGGGCTAGTCGCGCTTTGACCTAATGGGCCTGACAAGCGGGCATCTGCTGCCAATCATGTCCCGCTCGACCGTGCGCTATATGCCATAAACGGCATGACGGTCGAGCGTGGACACGTGGCGGCGCCATCAAGGGCCGGACGCAGCCGGCGCGCGCAGCGCCGCCCTCGAGGGCGTCGTCACGCGTCCACATCATCGATCAGCCGTCCATGGAAATTCGATTGCCGTCCGGCCTTATGCTAACGCTCCATTAACAGCTCACGCCATCTCACCCGCCGAGCATCGATTTGCCCGACCGCCCAAAGCGGCCTTGGTCGCAGCGCTTCGATCCGCCCGGTTACCCAGCCAAACCAACTGTCAGCTACCGGGCCAATCCGACCGTTACCCGACGTGGGGGACCACGGAGTGGGAGGTGCCTCCGCGGCGATCGGGGAGCCTTCGACTCCCTGGTCTCCGTGATTGCTCAATTGTGTCTCCCTGCGGAAAAAAGGCCACCACGAACATCGATGTCATTTGGGGCAAAGCACTTACCGCAGACGAATAGCGGCACACAGTGCAGAGGGGCAGTTTGCCCCTGCTCTCCCGCCTACTCCTGCGGGGGCGAGTACGCGCGGGCGTTCGCCCTCGGGCTGAGGGCGACTTCACCCGTCTTGCGAGCGATTCTTATCGCTACGCCCCCGCTTGACCAACCGCAGATTGCCGCCACATTCCCGGCCATGCGCAATTTTTCCGATCTGACCGAACGCGAAGTCCTCGCCCTGGCGATCGCCAATGAGGAAGAGGACAACCGCATTTACACCGACATTTCCGAGGGCCTGCGGGAAGACTATCCCGGCAGTTCCCACGTCTTCTCGGAAATGGCCGAGGAGGAGGCCACCCATCGCCGTCGCCTCCTGGAACTGTTCCGCGAGAAGTTCGGCGAGCATATCCCGCTGATCCGCCGCCAGGACGTGCGCGGCTTCGTGCAGCACAAGCCGGTGTGGCAGATCCTGCCGCTGAATCTCGACGAGGTCCGCAACTTCGCCGAGAACATGGAAATCGAGACGCAGCGATTCTACCGCCGCGCCGCCGCGCGCAGCGAGGACGTCTCTATCCGAAAGTTGCTGGGCGATCTCGCCGAGGCGGAAGTAGAGCATGAACATCGCGCAGAACAGCTCAGCGACCAGAACCTGCCGGAGAACGTGCGGCGCGAGGAGGACGTGCACGCGCGCCGCGCCTTCGTGCTGCGCTACATCCAGCCGGGGCTCGCGGGACTGATGGACGGCTCGGTGTCCACGTTGGCGCCGGTGTTCGCCGCCGCCTTCGCAACGCACGAGCCGTGGCAAGCGTTCATCGTCGGGTTGGCAGCGTCGATCGGAGCCGGCATCTCCATGGCCTTCGCCGAGGCACTGTCGGACAACGGCAGCCTGACGGGACGCGGTGCGCCTTACCTGCGCGGCGCGATCACCGGGGTGATGACGACGCTGGGCGGCATCGGCCACACGCTGCCGTTCCTGATCCCCAGCTTCTGGACCGCCATGGCGGTGGCCATCGGCGTGGTGGTCGTGGAACTGGCGGTGATCAGTTGGGTGCGCTGGAAATACATGGATACACCGCCAGTCTCCGCAGGGCTGCAGGTCGCGTTCGGTGGTGCACTGGTATTTGCCTGCGGCATCCTGATCGGCAGCAGCTGACAGGGTGTCATTGCGAGCCAGCGAAACAATCTGCCGCGCGTGACGTGCGTGCCCGCCGAGTGCCCTCCGGGTGATTGCTTCGCTGCGCTGGCAATGACACGCGAAAATGGCCACCAACCGTAGCGCCACTGCACCAGAGATTCTGCATGTCCCGATCCATCGCCAGTGATCCTGCGGCGGCGCAGGGTCTCACGCCGGCGCGACCATCGTAATGCACTGGCTCACCGCGCTGTTGGTGGCGGCGATCTGGATGATCGGCCGGACCATCGACTTCGCGCCGAGCGGCGCGGCGCAAGTGGATTACCGGTCCGTGCACATAGCGCTGCGGATCGTTCTTGGTGTCGTGCTGATGATCCGCCTGTGCTGGCGTATGACCAAAGGCGCATGCTGCCGCTCTGGACCAGGGACTGCTTTTGGTGATCGCGCGCGTGACGCATTGGGCATTGTACACGCTGCTGCTGACGACCGTCGTGCCAGATAGGGCACGCTGTAATGACACAGGGCAAGCTGTCTCGCGCTGCATCGACAGGCGCGATCAGCGCGGTGCCAGCTCCCCCAACATCCGCAGGACCGCGGCCTCCTGCTGCTCCAGCGCGTAGCGTTCCGCCACCCAGTCGCGGTACAACCCCGCCCGCGCCGAACGGATCAGTGCCACCGCGTCGTCGATCGCCAAGAACAGACATTCCGGCGGCCATAATTGGTCCGCACCGGGGAAAGCGTGTACCACGGGGAAGGCGCCGACGGCCATCGCCTCGCCGATGGCCATGCCGAAGCTTTCGTACAGGCTGGTGGACAGCAGCACGCCTTTGTCACCGTACCAGGCCGGCATGTCGGCCACGGGGCCTTCAAACCGTACGGCATCGACGAGGCCGAGCGCTGGGATCGCCTGCCGCAAATAACGCAACGTGCGCAGGTCCGTGAAGGCGCCGGCGGCGTGGAACGTGTAACGCGGATCGCACTGCCGCAGCCGGTGCGCGATCTGCAGCAGCAGCATGGGATTCTTCTTCGGCTCCACATGGCCCACCCAGCCGACACGGAATCGGTCCGGCGCGCCTGGCGCGAACCGGGCCAGGTCAATGCCATTGGCGATTTGCCGCCTCGCCACGACGTCGCCAATGGTGGGGAAACGAATGGCCAACAGCGCATCGATGTCAGCGCCGACCAGCACCAGCCGGTGCACCTGCGTCCAGTCCACGCGAGCGGGGAAATCCGTCTGCAACGCCTCGATCGAGTGCAGGCGCAGGACGCATGGCCGGCCGGCCAAAACGCCCGAGGTGGTGGCCCATACCGCATGGTCCCAGCACCATTCCAACCACACCATGTCGGAACCGGCGATTGCTTGGGCTAAGGCCTCGCCCGGCGGCAGAGAGACGAAGCGCACGTCGTACCTGTCGCCGCAGCGCCGGCAGCAGCGGCCGCAGGAAGCTGTCATGCTCGCCCTTCACGCGGTCGGCCAGGAGCAAACGCGGCAATGTCATGGTTGGGTTCGCCCGTGGCCGGCCAGATCAGGCCTTGCGGGTTGCCGCAGTGGGAACACCCGACCCCGGGGCCGAGGTCTGGCCGGGCAACGGCTGGCTCCACTGGCGATAGGCTTCGAGCTGGCGCAGCGTCGGGATCGATGTGGTGACGTCACCGGCGGCATCATGGTACTCGATCACCACCAGCCCCGATGCCACGTCGAAACGCAGCGTCGGGTTGGTGACCAGCACCGGCGCCGACGACGGCGGCGCCTGCGCCGGTGGGGTAAACGTCTGTGGCTTCGGCTGGGCCGGGTTTTCACTCGCGCCGACAACCGGGCCGACAGCCTGAACGCTGAGATCGGTCGGCATGGCAGAACGACCTGTTGCAGCTACGCCTTCCTGGCGCAGAAAGACACGCAGGCACTCTATGCTGGAAAGGTTAACCAACAGTTAAAACGGCGCCCGGATTCCTGATCGGCAAGGAATAGCCGACGTGACGGTAAGGCGCATGTCGGCGATACGCAGACGCAGGGTGGACAAGCCCAGCGCGGTCCGCCGTGAGAAACGCCGGCGGACTGCACCTCGTTTTTCCGCACTACATGCCGCGTCTGCCGCGCGTCAACGCGATGCATCCCCCACCGCGATCCCCAACAGACGGGCCGCGTTGCCCCCCAGGATCGCCCGCCGGGTCGTGTCATCCAGCCCGGGCGCGCCTTCGACAAAGCCGATCGGGTCGATCTCGCCCATATCCGCCGGATAGTCGGTGCCGACCAGGATGTGGTCGGCGCCATACTGCGCCACCAGATATTCAAGCTGCGCATGCGTGTAGACCAGCGAGTCGAAATAGAGGCGCCGCAGATAGACACCTGGCATCTCCTTCAGCTTTTCACCGGTATCCGGCCTGGCCGACGCCGCATGGTCGATGCGCCCGGCATAGGCCGGCAGATAGCCGCCGCCATGCGCCGCCACCAGCTTCAGCCGCGGGCAATCTTCCAGCACGCCGCCGAAGATCAGGTGATGCAGCGCCACCGTGGTATCCAGCGGATTGCCGATCACGTTGGCAAAGTAATGGTCGTGGAAGCGCCGCGCCTCGGTGAAGCCGTCCGGGTGCATGAACACCAGCAGCCCGAGCTCCTCGATGCGCTGGAACAGTTTTCGAAATCGTTCGGCGGAAAGATCCTCGCCGGCCACGTGGGTCAGGATCTCGATGCCACGCATGCCGAGCGACTTGTGCAGCCGTTCCAACTCGGCGATCGCCAGGTCGGGCGCTTGCAGCGGGATCGTCCCCAGGCCGGTGAAGCGATCGGGATAGCGCGCGACGATGTCGGCGATTTCGTCGTTCAGCACGCGGGCGGTCGCCAGGCCGAGATCCGGATCGGCGCCGTAATACGTCTGCCGCGGCGCCGGCGAGACCGCCTGCATGTCGATGCCCATCAGGTCCATGTCGGCGATGCGTTGCTCGGCGGAGGTGCCCTGCGGGCGCGTGCGCACGGCGTTCTGCCGGTTGACCGCCTGGCTTTGCGGGCTCGCCGCGGTTTCGAGGAACCAGCGCGACACGGCGTCGTTGCCCTCCACCATCGCCGCCGCCCTGGGGCTGGTCCAATGACAGTGGATGTCGAGCGTGAACCACTTGCCGCGCGGATGCGGCGGACCGGGGAAACGGCCGGGAATGCGGGCACCCTCCGGCAGGCATGAGAACAGCATGGTTTCGCTCCCTTGAATCCGGCGTCGCGCCGATGCGCACGCTTGATTGGTCAGTATTGCGCTGGCTCTGACGATAGGTGCCGGACCCAGACTGTCATTGCGAGACTGTCATTGCGAGTTGACCACCGGCCCGGTGGCCGACCCGCCTTGAATGAAACGGCGATCGGAGCAGAAGCCTTCCCCCTCCCCTTGTCACGGCTGTCAACCACGCGCGGCGTGATGGTATTCGTGGTTCGGCATCATGTCAGTAGCCGACGCCATGCGGTTCGACAGGTTGAAGAACGCCACCGTCTCGGCGAGGTCGAAACTGTCCTCGTTCGACAGACCGGCCGCACGCAGTGCGTCGCGGTCGGCATCCTCGACCAGCCACGGCGTGGCCGTCATTTTCCAGGCGTAATCCAGCATGGCGCGCTGCCGCGCATCCAGCTTCGCCACGCGGTAGTTCAGCGCCATCATCTCGCCCAGCTCGGGATCGCCGGACAGCATGCGCACCGCCGCGCCATGCGCCACCAGGCAGTAGTAGCAGCGGTTCGCCGAGGATACGACGACGGCCACCATCTCCCGCTCCAGCTTCGACAGGCCCGAGTCGGACAGCATGATCTCGTTGTACATCGCCATGAAGTGGCGCAGCCGCTGCGGCTTCAGGCTGTAGGCGCTGTAGACGTTGGGCACGAAGCCAAGCTTCTCCACGCATTTGCGCCAGATGGCCCGCAGGTCGGGGTCCAGCGAAGCCTGGTCAGGCACGCCAAGCTTGGAGATGTGATCGGGTTGGGGCATGCAGGACCTCTCGCGCGTTGCGTCCACCAGGGTCGTCGCGGGGAGCACGGCGGGTCAGCATCCCAGCCACGCTCCTCATGGCAGGAGAGTGCTGCGCCGCTGCGCGCGTCGCAATACGGCACCCGCGATGGATGCACCGACGAACGCTCACAAGGAATCCACCGCGAATGCCCCACACTCCCCTGCTCTTTCAGCCGATCACTTTCCGTTCCGTCACCGCCCGCAACCGCATCGTGGTATCGCCGATGTGCCAGTACAGCGCTACCGACGGGCTCGGCGACGACTGGCACTTGCAGCACCTGGGCGCGCGCGCCATGGGCGGCGCGGGCATCGTGTTCACCGAGGCGACGCATGTCTCCGCGGTCGGCCGCATCACGCACCACTACCTGGGATTGTGGAACGAAACGCACCAGGCGCTGCTGCGGCGTGTGGTGGCGATCATCGAACGCGGTGGCGCGGTGCCAGGCATTCAGCTCGCCCATGCCGGACGCAAGGCGTCGGTCGCGCGGCCGTGGGAGGGCGGCGCGCCGATCGCTCCGCAGGATGGCGGCTGGGTACCGCTGGCGCCGAGCCCGGTGCCGATGGTGGCCGGCGCCACCGACCCGCATATGCTAACTGTGGGCGAGATTGCCGAGATTGGCGGGCAGTTTGCCGCCGCGGCGCGGATGGCGCGGGAGGCGGGCTTCCGCGTTCTTGAGCTGCACGGAGCGCACGGGTACCTGGCACATTCGTTCCTCTCGCCGATCAGTAATCGTCGCAACGACGCGTACGGCGGCGATCCGATCGGACGTAGCCGCTTCCTGATGGAGACGCTCGACGCGATCCGCGGCGAGTGGCCTGACGAGCTGCCGCTATGGGGTACGGCTGTCCTGTACCGATTGGGTCCCGAGCGGGCTGATGATCGACGACACGGTCGCGCTGTGCCGGCGCATCGCGGCGCGGGGCGATGTGGACCTGATCGATTGTTCGTCCGGCGGCGTGGCGGCGGATCAGCGGATTCCGTCGCTGCACCCGGGTTATCAGGTGCCGTTCGCCGAGGCGGTGAAGCACGATGCCGGCATCGCCACCGGCGCCGTGGGCTTGATCACCGAAGCGACGCATGCGGCGGAGATCGTCGCCAACGGTCGTGCCGATGTTGTGCTGTTGGCGCGCGCGGTGCTGGCCGATCCGGCGTGGCCGCTGCGGGCCGCGAAAACGCTGGGGGTCAAGCCGGAGGTGCCACCGCAATATCTGCGGGCGGGGCTGTAGCGCTCGCCGGGCATCGCCCCCTGCTGCAAAGACCCGAAAGAGGGGGGCGGATCGTTCGAGAGCTGCCGTTTTCCGGGGTGGCCGTTATTTCACGGAGTAATCTCAGCGGCATCGCAGGGTTGTGCGACGACCGCATCCGCCCCGATCTTGCCCACATGGAAATCCTCGAGCCGCCTGCGCACCGTGCGATACTCGGCGCTTGCCATCTGCGCGTGGCAGGTCTGCGTCATGCCATCGAGACGCACGGGCAGTCCGCCGGTTTTCTCGATCAAATTCGTGATCGCCTCGGAAGCCTTGCGGCGTTGCGCGGGGGCCCACGCACGGAACCGCTGCTTGGCTTCGGCGGTGAAGGGGCAGCGATCGAGTTTCTTCGCCAGCGCGTTGCGGTAGATGCGCCCGGCGAATCCGTCGCCGCAGGCGTCGAACAGGGTTCCGTGGTCGCCCCAGGCCATCTGGCGTGTCTGTGCGCGACTGCATGCAGCAACGCCAGGGCGGATGTTGCGATCCAGTCTGCCCAGCGGTTGGAACTACAGGAGAGGCGCGATCATGGCCGGGGCGTTATCTTCGCGCCAACCTCGCTCGCGCCGGCACGTGCTTGCCTGGCGGTTGACCACCGGGCGGCGACGGTGACCCACGCTGATCGAAACGAGCGGAGGACAGCCGCTCCCCATCTCAAGGCGCGCGAAGGCGCATCGTCCACGTCTTGCGATTGCAGCCGGGAAAGGACGTGAATGGTGCACCTGCGTGCGCCATGACACGAACCGCCTCTATTCGGCCGCCTGCCGCGTGGCGTTGTGGATCACCTCGTCCAGCGCCGGCTTCACGTGGCGCTGGAATGTATCCAGCGTCTCGATCACCACCTCCTTCGGCGTCTGCGCGTAGTGGTTGATCAGCGTGATGTATTCCGCCGGGAACACCCGCCATTGCTCCAGCAGCTCGCGCCGCACTTCCTCCACCGAACCGAACACGAACAGACCGGAACTGACCAGCGAGCCAAAATAGTCGTCGTTCTCGATCTTGCGGCGGCCCATCGCGGCATAGAAGTTCTTCCAGATATCCAGGTCATAGTTACGGATACGGTTCAGCGCATCCTCGCGCGTCTTGCCGATCTGGATCCAGCGCACCATGCACTGGTTCTCTCCCGGCAGGAACGAGCGTCCCGACGCCGCGGCCGCCTTGCGGAAATGCTCCGACAGCGGGCCGGCCGACTGGATGTTGGTGAAATAGGTCGGCACGAAGCCATGCTTGCCGCAGAACGCGATGGTGTCGGGACTGCCGCTGCCGGAGACGAACACGGGCGGATGCGGCTGCGTCCACGGCGCCGGGCACATGGCGACGCGGCGCGTGTGGCCTTCCGCGTCGATCTCACCCGGTGCGCCCAGGCGTTGCGTCACGCCGGCGCGCGCCAATGGCCAATCATCGACGCCGGTGTCGTACGGGTACGGGATCTGCCAGTTGTCGCTCTTGTGGTCGAAGCTTTCCTGGGTCCAGGCCTTCAGCATGATCTCGACGTGGTCTTCGAAGATGCGGCGGTTCTTGGCGTCGTCGTCGAGGTCCCGTTTGCCGGTCGTCTCCTGCGAGAATCCCGCAAGCTGCGTCTGCACGTTATAGAGCGCGGCGCTCGGCGACTTGGTCGCCCGCGCGCCGAAATGCTGGCCGATCACGTTGGTCCAGCGCGACTGATAGCCGCGCGCGAGGCCGACGAAACTGCGGCCCTGCGCCAGCTGGTTGATCACCGCGGTTTCTTCCGCGACGCGCACCGGGTTGTGCGTTGCCATCACGTAGCCGATCACGCCGACATTGATACGTTTGGTGATCGCCGCCCAATAGGCCTGGATGACGCTAGGCGCCGGCGCGACTTCGTAGCCTTCCGACCAGAAATGGTGCTCGATGGTGGCGACGCCCCACAGGCCCATCTCGTCGGCGGCGCGCACGATGTCGGACGCGCCGTGGATCGCGTTCTGATAGAGTTGCCGGTTGCGTCCGATCGGGCGCAGCGCGGCGCGTTCGGCTTCGTCCTTCGCCGGCATCACCGGATAGATCACGGTCATCGGCTTCAGTTCGGGCATGGGCTGCGGCTCCTGACGCGGGCGTCGGGTGACGATACCGGGAGGTAGGTCCGCGTCAATCGCCGGCGCCCCGCGCCAGTGCGTTGCAACCACCAATCGGCTCGGCGACGTGGAGCTGCTGACTGCGACGCGCGATCGTCACGGCGCCGCCTGACCGGCAAAGCCTTTGTTGTGACCAAGGGTGTTCGGCAAGCTTCGCAGCCACACCCGACCGCCAGGGACGGTCCGCTTGATTGTTTTTTCACCACGGAGACAGCGCGGAGAACACCGGGAACACGGAGAAGAGCGAACCGCATCGGCGGCGGCTATACCACGTAGCGGCGGAGTTCATCCACCAGGCGTGGTACGTTGAAATTCAACAGCAGGCCAACCCGGATGCCACTCATGCGCAGGTAAGTGCGGAGTTGCACCTCACGGATCGGCAGGATCGCTGCGACGGCCTTGAGCTCCAGGATCAGCGCGCCGGCAACAACAATGTCTGCCTTGAATCCTTCGCTGACGGGTGAACCTTTGTACATGACAGGAATCGCAACCTGCCGCACGAAGGCAATCCCTGCTTCTTCCAGCTCGTGGCAGAGGCATTGCTCGTACACGGATTCCAACAGACCGGGGCCGGTATGCTGGTGCTCCTCGATCGCCAGCCGGATAACGCGATCGGCCAGTTGCTCCGCCAGAAGCATAACGCTCCCTCCGTGAACACCGTGCTCTCCGCGCTTTCTCCGTGTTGAAAATAAAACAAACGTTAACGCACCGGCATTGCGGGTTTGTCTGCGGCAACGCCTCGCAGCGCCACCGTGTCAGAAAAATGCCCCCTCCGGCTCGATCCCCAGCAATATGCGGCCGGCGGCTTCGAAATGCGCATCCCGCGACTGGATCTGCTGTGACAGCGTGTGCATGTCGCGGAACCGCCGTTCGAACGGCGTGCCGGCGAAGATCGCGTCCACGCCGGCTGCCTTGTAGGTGAAGTCGGCGACCGCGATCGCCTCCTGGATCGCATGCGCGCAGGCCAGCCGCACGCGCGCACGCGCCGGAATATCGATCACCCCCACATCGTCGGCCATCGTCCAGATGTCGGACAGAGTCTCGGTCACATAGGCTCGCCCCGCATCCAGCCGCGCCTGCATGCGCGCGACGTTGCCCTGCACCACCGCATTGTCCGCCAGCCGCCCCTGCCCGCGCGGCGTCTTGCGCGTTGCCAGGTCGATGAATGACTCCAGCATGGCGCGCGCAATGCCAAACGCCACGCCGGCAACCCCGACCGGGTACAGCGTCTGCTGCGGGAAGGCGTAGAGCCTGCCGGGAAGGCGGCGCAGCGTCGGATCCTCGCGCGTCGCGCTGAAGGCTTCCGGCACGAACAGATCATGCAGCCGATAGCCTTCCGATGCGGTGCCGCGCATGCCGATGGTGTTCCAGTTCGCCACGCGCGTGGCACGCTCGGCGGGGAACAGCAGCGTGCGCAGGGTGGGGCGTCCGGCGGCGTTGCGGCGCAGCGAGCCATCGGGCTCCACCACCTGCGCATGCGCGCCCATCCAGTTGGCCTGCCGCGAGCCACTGGCGAAACCCCATTCGCCGCTGATGCGATAACCGCCCGGGACCGCTTTCGCTTTGCACGCGTTGGGTGGACCCCAGGCGACAATCGCGCGCGGGTCACCGAAGATCGTGTGCATGGTCTCAGGTTCGAGAACCGGCGCGATCAGCGACGCACTGTTGGCGACGAAGACGTTCCAGCCAACCGAGCCGTCGTGCCGGCTAAGTTCCTCGACAGCGCGCAGATAGACCCACGGCTCGACCTCGTCGCCATCCACGGCGCGCGGCAGGAACATGCGCCAGAGGCGCGACGCGTGCAGTTCGGAGAGCAGGGGTTCGGGGATTTCCTGGATGCGTTCGATCGTATCCGCGGCGGCGGCAATCGACGCGGCGATGTCGCGTGCCCGCGCGACAGGGTCAGGGCGGGTGACGACATTCATAGGGCGTTCCGTGACATGTCGCTCCGGATTACCGGCGCCGGATGGGACGCTGTCAACGCGGACCCCGGGGCGGACACCGGGCGGACACCGCGACACACCTTGCCGTTGGCGCATCGCGATCGTCCCGCGCGGAAGGTGGCTCGCCGGCCGGTCCGCCCGTGCTAGCCTACACTCCAAGCACCATCGGGAGGACCTCCAGCATGCGCGCCGCCGTGTTCCGCCAGGGCGACATCGTCGTCGATAGCATCCCCGATCCGCGTCCAGCCGAGGGCCAGGTGCTGGTGCGTACGCTCGCCTGCGGCATCTGCGGATCGGACCTCCACGCCGCGAAGCACACGCAGGAGTTCGTCGACCTGTCCCGCCGCTGCGGCGGCCGTTGGGTGATGGACCCGTCGCGTGACGTCGTGTTCGGCCATGAATTCTGCTGCGAGGTCGTGGACTACGGCCCCGGCACCGACAAGCGGCTGCCACCGGGCACCCTGGTTTGCTCCCTGCCGATGACGCTGGCGAAGAGCACTGTGCAGGGCATCGGCTATTCCAACGAGATCGCCGGCGGCTTCGCCCAGTACATGCCGCTGGCCGAACGCCTGCTGCTGCCGGTGCCGAACGGGCTGCCGGCGACCCACGCGGCCCTGACCGAGCCGATGGCGGTGGGCCTGCACGCCGTGGCACGGGCTGGGATGACGCCCGAGGACGTGCCGCTGGTGATCGGCTGTGGCCCGGTCGGTCTGGCGGTGATCGCGGCACTGAAGCTGCGCGACGCGCGTCCGATCATCGCCGCGGATTTTTCGCCTGCCCGGCGTGCTCTGGCGCTGCGCATGGGCGCCGACATCGTGGTGGATCCGGCCGAGACCTCGCCCTACGCCACCTGGCAGCAGGCCGCGACTCCGCCCGGCTACGATCCCAGCCGCTATGCCCGACTGTTCAATCTCGGCCCGAAACAACGCCCGGCGGCGATCTTCGAATGCGTCGGCGTGCCCGGCGTGATCCAGCAGGTGATGGAGAGCGCGCCGGAAGGGGCGCGCGTCGTGGTGGTGGGCGTCTGCATGCAGACCGACCGGTTCGAGCCGTTCTTCGGCATCGTCAAGCAGCTCAACCTGCAATTCGTCCTGGCCTACACGGGGGAAGAATTCGCCGCCAGCCTGCACCACATCGCCGAGGGGCGTATCGACGTGACGCCGCTGATCACCGGGCAAGTGGGACTTGCCGGGGTGAAGGACGCCTTCTCGTCTCTGGCGAACCCGGAGCAACATGCCAAGGTGCTGGTGGACCCATGGCGGTAGCGGCCGCATGGCACGCCGGCCCTGCCGAGGCCGCGGCGCCCCAACACCTCGCGTCATGCCCGGGCTTGTCCCGGCCATCCAGGCACGCAAGTACCGGGCGGCGCCGGCGTCGCCGGAGCGTCGAGAGTCAGTCGTGTCGCGCGCTGGTATAAGTTCGTATCCGCCGGCCGATGGAGGGCCCGGTTATGAGTGACGCTCGGGTGGCGCTGTATGCCAGCGTGGGAGCAGGTACTAACGCGGTACGACGTCGACGTGGCGGCCGCGACTCTGGAGCCGCACGGATCGGTGACGCTGCCGGCGAACGTGCAATATGCCTGGCCGCATGCGTCGCGGCGTTTCCTGTATGTGGCGAGCAGTGACGGCGGGTCGGGGATGGGCGCGGCGGGTTCGGTGCATCATGTCAGCGCATTCCGCATCGATCCTGACACGGGCGCGCTGGCGCCGCACGGCGCACCGATCCGGCTGCCCTCGCGGCCGATCCACATGGCGACCGACATCGCGTCGGAATACATCCTGGTGGCATTCAGCAACCCCAGTGCTCTGCGCGTGTATCGCGTCAACGCCGACGCGACGCCGGGCGAGGAAGTACCGCAACCGGAACCGGTCGATGCCGGCATCTTCGCGCATCAGGTGCGGGCGACGCCCGACAACCGCCAGGTGATCCTGGTCACGCGCGGCCATGATGCGGCCGAGGGCAAGCCCGAGGACCCCGGCGCGCTGAAGGTGTTCGAATTCCGCGGTGGCATCCTGGGCCGAGCGGTGTCGGTGGCACCGGGCGGCGGCTATGGCTTCGGCCCGCGGCACCTGGATTTTCATCCGACGCAGCCCTGGGTCTACGTGGCACTGGAACGGCAGAACATGCTCGACATGTTCGCGCTGCGCGACGGCGCGTTGTCGCCGGCGCCGGTGTTTCGCAAAGCCACGCTGGCGGGGACGGGTGCCGGCGGGCAGCGGCAGCTAGTCGGGACGGTGCACGTGCATCCGAACGGGCGCGCGGTCTATGTCGCCAACCGCAGCTCCGGCGCGGCGGGGGAGAACGCGCTGGCGGTGTTCGCGATCGATCCGGCGAGCGGCGAACCACGCCTCATCCAGCACGTCGATACACGCGGCGTGCATCCGCGTTGCTTCCACATCGATCCCGGCGGACAGTTGCTGGTGGTGGCGCATATCTCGGGCGCGACGGACATTCCGGCGCGGCTGTCGGTGTTCCGCATCGCCGAGGACGGACAACTGGGCTTCGCTCGCGCCTATGACGTGGATGTCGGGCAGCGGACGATGTGGTGGATGGGGATGATCGGCCTGTCGTAACCTCGCCCCGCCGGCACGGTTTTGTTGGAGGACACAACATGAAGTTCGGCGCCTCGATGTTCTTTACCGACTATTCGATGGCTCCGGCCGAGTTCGCGCGGGCGCTGGAGGAGCGCGGTTTCGATATTGTCTGGGCGCCGGAGCATTCGCACATCCCGCTGTCGCGCAAGACGCCGTTCGTGCTGGGGGGCGAGCTGCCCAAGCGCTACTACGACGTGATGGATCCGTTCGTGACGCTGACCGCGGCGGCGATGGCGACGACGACGCTCAAGGTAGGCACCGGCGTTTGCCTGATCACACAGCGCGATCCGATCCAGACGGCGAAGCTCGTGGCGTCGATCGACCGGGTGTCCGGCGGGCGCTTCGTGTTTGGCGTGGGCAACGGCTGGAACCGGGACGAGATGGAGAGCCATGGCACCGCGTTCGCCACGCGCCACAAGCTGGCGCGTGAGCGGATCGAGGCGATGCAGGAGATCTGGACGGAAGACACAGCCGAGTACCACGGCGAGTTCGTCGATTTCGGGCCGATGCAGGCGTGGCCGAAGCCGGTGCAGTCGCCCCATCCGCCGATCCTGATAGGCGGCGCGTTCCCGTACAGCGCGCGGCGGGCGGTGCGTTACGGCGACGGTTGGATGCCGCAGGTAACGCAAGGCTCACCGACGCCGCTGACCGAGCTGATCCCGCGCTTCCGCCAGATGGCGGCCGAGGCAGGGCGCGATCCCATGGGGTTCGACATTTCGATCGGCGGCCAGGCGGAGGATGTGGCGCTGATCAGGCGTTATGAGGATTTGGGGGTCAACCGCGTCTCCACCAGCCTGCCGTCGGAGAAAGCGGAGACGATCCTGCCGGTGCTGGACCGCTGGGCGGCGATCATCCGGGCGGTGAATGGCGGGTGAGCCGGCGCGGAGCACGGACGGGGTCAAGGTGGTGGGTTCATCGCAAGAAGGTCGGCGAGATTTGCCGTGCCTGCGGCGCCATTGCGCAGGATGATGATGCTGTCGGGCTCGGATGCAAACCACGCGAATGAGTCCCAGGCAAGTTGCGCGACAGTCTTGCGGAAGCCAGGCGACTCGCGGTCCTGATAGGCGGTGACGAACGCGATCTGCGAACGTTTGAAACCGGCAGCGTCGGTCATGGCATAGATCGCCTCCTGCCGTCGCGGCGTGATCGCACCGTCGGTCGCGACGATTTCGACGAACACGATCACCGGCTCGGCCGGGCCCAGATCGGCGAGGATCAGATCGGGCAGGTTCTTGTCGGCCTCGATCCTGAGCCCTATCGCATTGGCGATACGGTCATCCCTCAGTACGATCTTGTTGCCGCTTTCACTGAGCCAAAGGACTGCGGGTTTCGCCAGGTAGGTTCGGGCGAAAACTTCGATCACGGCACGTGCGATGGTGGAACTCGGACCTGGTGCGAGCTGTCGGGTCTCGCCGCTAGGGAAGGTCACCAACACGCCGGAGGAGCTGCCAGCGGCGCCGGCCAGCATGATGGACACCCGAGCGAGCGCACTTTTGCTGAGATGCTTCCTCTGGAAGTCCGCGATCGCCGCCATCAACGCATCGCCTTGCAGGGCCGGATCGAACAGGGCAGCGAAATCGGTCTTCAGCGCGTAGCGCGGAAGGCCCGATGTTGTCGGCAGATCCTCGCGGCGGAGCACGGCGCCAATGGCGACAAGACCGTCACGCAGCGTTTCGTCGCGAATGGGCTCGCGGGTGTTGTCGGCGTACCAGCGATCGCCGGGTACCCGGAACTTCCTGCTGAACACGCCAACGCGGTACGCATCGCGATCGGCCTGGCTGGCACGGACCGACTGCTCGCCGGTCATGCGGTAGACATGCACGGGACCAAGGAAGCGGTCGGCGCCTTCCACCGCGCCGATGTAAAGGGCAGCAAACACGGTGCTGGCCGCAAGTTCGCGGACGCAGTAGGTGCGGTTGGGCGTGCCATCCGGGAATATCAGGCGTAATCGTTCGGCAACGACGTCGCGCCCGATGAAGGGCGGCATCAATCCGGCCCGCCATAGAGGCGGTCGCATTCCGCCTCGATGCGCTGGCGGCTTGCTTGCTCCGAAACCAAACGGCGAAGCCCGCCCAACGCGCCCGGCGCGGGCACTGGCAGCGCTTCGAGCTCATAAGCCGAGACAGCGACGCTGCCACTGACACAGCGGAATGTCCGATCTGCCGCGGCGCTGTTGAGGAATGCGGCCAGCACCTCGACCGTCACCGGCGGATGTGCGTCCACCGGCCTTAGCATGTTCAGGTGATTTTCCACCACGACGGCACGGTGCTTCGCAAGGAACACTTCCGGCAATGCCGCCGCGATCAAGCGGCGCGCTTGCTCCTTGGCCGTTGTCCGTTGCAGCAGCACGCAAGGATAATTCACCATCAACCAGTCATCACCGGAACGGATCTCGAAATACGGTGCGTGATTGCGCTTGTCGGCGCGATGGATGAAGCGGCCATCGGACGTCACCGCCTCGGCCCAGATCAGCGGGTGGCGGTTTCGGCCAGCGGCATTGGCGAGTTGGCTCTTGTAGCGGTTCCAAACCAGCGGACCCGTGCTGACGCTGTATCCCCAGTCGGCGAGGCGGTGTGGCATTGCGGCAAGTCGCGCGACCAGCGGCGCCTGCGTCGCGGTACGCGGCATCAGCCAGGGCTGCGAGCGGTCGGCCGGGAGATCGATGGTTCCGGCCTCGGTGATGATCAGGCCGGTGCTGGTCGCCGGCACGATCTCGTGCACCGTCACCGGAGCCGGCGTTGCGCCGCGCCGATACGTGGCCAGCAACGTCTCCTGCAACACGTCAGCGAAGACGCCCTTGCGCAACGAGACAAAATCGATCGCTGTGGGTGGTGCCTCGCGACCGAGCAAGGCGCGCAAGTTCTTGAAGTACTCTCCTGCCAGGAAGCTCGTCGGCGTGACGTAGGCGACGATCCCGCCGGGTCTGGCATGTTGCAGGGCCAGGTCGGTGAACAATCCGTACTGATTGGCATGGCCGTACAGGCCGCGCTTGAATCGGATGCGATCGGCAGGGGATAGCGTGACCCTGCCATAGGGAGGATTGCCGATCACCAGATCAAACCCTTCCTTCGGCGTGGTGCTGCGCAAACTGTCGCAAACGGTGACGAGCGCCGGCAGGCTGCAACCGGCGGCGCGGCACACCGGCAGTAGCGTCGCATCCAGCGCGACCTGCGAGAGCCATGCGCCAAACGGATCAAGCTCGTAGCCGCGCAGGCGGGTTGCAAGATTCTGGATCAGGATTCGGGGGCTGCACCCTGACAGGGCTCGCACAATTCGTTGGGCGACCGGGGCGAGAAACGCACCGCCACCGCAGGCGGGATCCAACACCCGGACGGTCGCCCAATCGGCACCCGCCTCGGTGGCTTTTGCAATCAACCGCGCGGCCATCGCAGGTGGGGTATAATAAATGCCATGCGCCGCGCGTCGCTCCGCGGGCAGCATGCCGGTGTAAACGAGGCCGATCTGGTAGGCAGCGTTATCAGGCTCAAGCTGTGCGGCGGCAGTGCCGATTCTGTCCGCCAGCGCCTGTGCGGCAGAGGTCAGCCGCACGATCCCGAATGATTGCAAAGGTTCCCGTAGGGGGGGCGCCTGCGGGTCAGACGCGGTCAGGGCCGCCCACCATGCCGTAACGAGCTGAAAGCCGAAGCTGTGGGCCAGCTTGAGCCGCCCGGTCGGCGTGATCGAGCCGGCAAGTGCGCGAACTCATGGCGCGGCCATCTTCCAGCGTTTCCGCCGGCGGCGTCGGCAGCTCGAGCGGCGCCTGCTTCACCGTGCGAATCTGGGCCACAACCCGGATGCCCCTCTTGCGTGGCTCACCAGTCGCGGAGCCGAGAACAGAGAGAGAACGTAAGCTCGGGGCGGACGTTTGTCTACCGGGATGGTGCGGCAATTGTTGCTCCGGCTGCCTGGGAGGCGTCACCCGAATCGGAGGTCGAATGGTGACCTCCAGGCTACACCGGGCCGTCGCTCCAATGGCCAGGCAAATCGCGTCCCCAGATCGTCCCCGGCTCCTCCCCAGCGGGGCGATTTTTAGGTTGCCTCCGTCGCGCTATGCATCGCCTGCCAGACATGGAATGGCGCCGCGGGGCCATCGAACTGCGTCACCCCCAGCGGCGCCAGCGCGTCGAGAACCGCGTTGTTGATGGCGGGAAACAGCGCCACGGCGCCGGCCTCGCCACAGCCTTTCACGCCCAGCGGGTTGGTGGTGCAGCGCGTGGCGTTGAATTCAAGGTGGAATGAGGGAAGATCGTCCGCGCGCGGCAGCGCGTAGTCCATGAACGAGCCGGTGACCGGCTGCCCGGACTCCGGATCGTACACCGCGCGTTCCAACAACGCCTGACCGGCGCCTTGCGCCATGGCGCCATGCGCCTGGCCACTCGCGACCATCGGGTTCACCAGCACGCCGTAATCGTCCACCGCGGTCACACGCTCCAGCGTCACGACGCCGGTTTCGGGATCGATCTCCACTTCCACGACATGCGTGCCGTTGGGGAACGTCATGTGCTCCCGCGTCCATGCATGGTAGGTGTCGAGCGGTGCGCCGATCTCGCGGGCCCGCACCGCCACGTCCAGCAGCGCGACCGCGCGGTTGGTGCCGGTGACGGCAAAATGCCCGTCGGCGAAGACGATGTCGGCGTCGGCCGCTTCCAGCATCTCCGCCGCAATCGGGCGACCCTTGTCGATGATGATGTCCGACGCGCCCCACATCGCCGTGCCGCCCATATAGGTCGCGCGCGAACTGCCATGGCCGCCGCCCATCGGAATGAGATCGGTATCGCCCTGCCGCAGGTGGATCAGCGTATTGGAAATCCCCAGCCGGTCGGCGAGGATTTGCGGGAACGTCGTCTCGTGCCCCTGCCCTATCGTCTGCGTGCCGGTGATCAGCGACACCGTGCCGTCGTTTTCAAAACGGATATCGACGTTTTCGTGCGGCGACCCGCCGGTGCCCTTGATGTGGTAGGCAAAGCCGAGGCCGCGCAACAGCCCGCGCGCCACGCTGTCGGCACGGCGGGTGGGAAAGCCGGCGACATCGGCGGCCGCCAGAGCGCGATCGAACGTGGCAGGAAAGTCGCCGCTGTCCACGCGGAAGCCGAACGCATTGGTCATCGGCATCGCCGTCGCCGGCACGAAATTGCGGCGACGCAGGTCCGCGCGGTCGAAGCCGCATTGGCGGGCGGCGGCGTCGATCAGGCACTCGATGATGTTCACCGCTTCGGCGAAGCCGGGGCCGCGGGTGACACCGATCGGCGCCGTGTTGGTCAGCACCGCGCGGATGTGCAGGGCGATCGCCGGTATCGCATAGACCGTGCCGGGCAGGTGCACGTACTGGTTGGTCTGCACGCCGCCGCCCACGCCTGCCATGTAGCCGCCGATGTTGGCAATGCTGCCGACGCGCATCGCCAGGAAACGCCCCTCCGCATCGAGCGCCAGCGCCGCCTCCGCCACCTGGTCGCGGGCCTGGTGGTCGGAGAGGAATACTTCGCCTCGCGTGGCGATCCATTTCACCGGCCGGCCGACCCGCTTCGCCGCCCAGAGCAGCAGCGCGTATTCGGCATAGGCGAAGTTCTTCGCACCGAAGCCGCCACCGACATCCGGAGCGGTGAAGCGCACCCGGCTGGACGGCACGTTCAATGCGCGCGCCGTCATGTCGCGGTTGCCGTGGATGTTCTGGCTGGAGAGGGTCAGCGTGTAGCGGTCCTGCGCCGGATCGTATCGTCCGATGCCGCCGCGCGGCTCCATCGGATTGGTGACGATGCGGTGATTGTCGAGCTCCAGCGTCGCGACATGGGCGGCGCGGGCGAAGGCCGCATCCACCGCCGCCGCGTCGCCGGTGTGCCAGTCGAGGCAGACATTGCCGGGCACTTGCTCGGACAATACCGGCGCGCCGGGAGCGATGGCGGCAGCGGCCGTCGTGACCGCCGGTAGCGGATCGTAATCCACCGCCACGCGTTCCGCGGCGTCCAGGGCCTGGGCGCGGGTTGCGGCGACGATCAGCGCTACCGCCTCGCCGACGTAACGGACTTTGTCGGTGGCGAGCAGGGGCTGCGGGGCGAAGGCGAACGGTTCGCCGGTCTGTGTGTTGGCCTCCGCCGTTGGGCGCATCGGCTGCAAGCCATCGGCGGCGGCGTCATCCGCGGTGAGCACGGCCAGCACGCCGGGCAGCGCGCGCGCCGCTTTGGTATCGATACCGCGCATCCACGCATGCGCATGCGGCGAGCGCAACACGACCGCTTGTGCCAGCCCATCGAAGACAAGATCGTCGAGATAGTTGCCGCCGCCGGTCACGAACCGCGCATCCTCCCGGCGCTTCGGTGCATCTCCGATGACCGACACCCGGCTCAACGGTTCCATCTCCATCGATCCCGCCATTTGGAAACCTTCTTCCCCTTGTCGCCGTTTCGCATGGAAGGTTCTTGCGATTCGTGATTATGCTGTTGCCGACGCTGGCGTTCGGCACTTATCCCTTTTCCATGGCCGCGATGACGGCCGGCAACCGCGGAGCCTTCCGTCTCCCATGCACCTGCTTCCATCGCTGCAGCCGCTGTACATCCTGTCCGGGTTCTTCGTCGGACTGCTGGTTGGCCAAACCGGCATGGGCGGCGGATCGTTGATGACTCCCATTCTCGTGCTGCTGTTCGGCGTGCATCCGGCCGCCGCGGTGGGAACCGATCTGCTGTATGCCTCCGTCACCAAGATGGTCGGTACCGGCGTGCACGGCGCCAATCATACGGTGCAATGGCCGATCGTCGCCCGGCTGGCAACCGGCAGCGTCCCCGCCACCGGCTTGACGCTGCTGGTGATTTCGCAATTCGACCTGTCCAGTCACGCGGCGTCGCACGTCATTTCGCTGGTGCTGGGGGTGATGCTGCTGCTGACCGCTGTCGCGCTGCTGTTCCGCAAGCGAATCCTTGCCCTGGGCGGCGCGCGACTGGGCGAGCTGCCGCCGCGGCGCGCCGGCGCACTGACCGTGCTGACCGGCATCATGCTGGGGGTGCTGGTTACGATCTCCTCGGTCGGCGCCGGGGCGATCGGCGTGACCGTCCTGCTGATGCTTTATCCGAGATTGCCGATGGCGCGCATCGTCGGCTCCGACATCGCCCATGCGGTGCCGCTGACATTGCTGGCCGGCATCGGCCACTGGTTCCTCGGGGGCGTCAACCTGCACCTGCTCGGCTCGCTGCTGTTCGGCTCCATCCCCGGCATCATCCTCGGTAGCCTGTTCGCTGTGCGGGTGCCGGATTACGTGCTGCGGCCGATCCTGGCGGTGACGCTGGCTGTGGTGGGCCTGACGCTGGTGGCGTGAGGGGCTGTCCCATCGGGTTTTCGGTTTGATGGGGAACGCTCGCCTGGCCCCTCGGGCTTTGTGGTAGAGCACTACCACAGCCGCAAACCCTTGACCCCACCGGCCTTTCCGCCCATACCCCGCCGCCAAACCGCACGGACCCCCCATCCCATGCTGAAGACCACAGCCTCGCTGAAGCCGGCGGAGGTGACGAAGAACTGGGTGCTGATCGACGCCGAGGGCGTCGTGCTCGGCCGCCTCGCCGTCATCGTCGCCAACCGTCTGCGCGGGAAGCACAAGCCGCAATTCACACCGCACGTCGATTGCGGCGACAATATCGTGGTGGTGAACGCCGCCAAGGTGCGCATCACCGGCAACAAGCTGGACCAGTCGGTGTTCTACTACCACACCGGCTATCCCGGCGGCATCAAGGGCCGCAGCATCCGCCAGCGCCTGGAGAGCAAGCACCCGGAACTCGTGGTGGAAAAGGCGGTGGAACGCATGATCACCCGCGGTCCGCTGCAGCGCCAGCAGATGAAGCATCTCTATATTTATGCCGGCGCCACCCATCCACATGACGGCCAGCAGCCGCAAAAGCTGGACGTCGCCGCCCTCAATCCGAAGAACAAGCGAGGCTGACCGTCGATGTCCGGAACCCAAGGGCGCACGCTCGCCGATCTCAAGGACATGCTGGCGCAGCAGGCGCAGGTGCAACCGCCGGAAGCGGGCGCTCCGGTGCTGTCCGACCAACCGAAGCGGGAGCCGCAGCGCGACCAGTTCGGCCGTGCCTACGCCACCGGGCGGCGCAAGAACGCCGTCGCGCGTGTCTGGATCAAGCCCGGCAAGGGCGACATCACCGTCAACGACAAGAAGGTGGTGCAGTATTTCGCCCGGCCGGTGCTGCGCATGCTGATCACCCAGCCGTTCCTGGTGGCGGACCGCTACAACCAGTTCGATGTGTTCTGCACCGTCGTCGGTGGCGGCCTGTCGGGCCAGGCGGGCGCCGTGCGCCACGGTATCTCCCGCGCGTTGACCAACTATGAGCCGGATCTGCGCAGCATCCTCAAAGTGGCCGGCTTCCTGACCCGCGACCCGCGCGTGGTCGAGCGCAAGAAGTACGGCAAGATGAAGGCCCGCCGCAGCTTCCAGTTCAGCAAGCGATAATTCGCGAGGCGAGGTGGGTAAGGTAAGCAACGGACACCCACTCAAGGGAGCGGAGGGGTGCGTACAAACGACGGTCGTCATTTGTACGCACCCCTCCCCCCTCCCTCAAGGCGAGCGGGTGTCTTAAACTTAGACCCAAATTTACTCGCCACCCCGCCTCTAACCTGGCCGGAGCACCCAATGCCCCCCATGCCCAGCGTCTTCATCGACGGTGAATCCGGCACCACCGGCCTTGGCATCCGCGAGCGCCTCTCCGCGCTTCCCGGGGTTGCACTGCGCAGCCTGCCGGCCGAGCGCCGCCGCGACCCATCCGCCCGGCGCGACATGATGGCGCAGGTGGACCTGGTGGTGCTGTGCCTGCCGGACGATGCGGCGCGGGAATCCGTGGCACTCGCCGACAGCCTGGGGAACGCCGCCCCGAAAGTGCTGGACGCCAGCACCGCGCACCGGGTGCACAAGGATTGGACCTACGGGTTCCCCGAGATGCTGCCCGGCCAGGCGGAGCGCATCGCTGCCGCAAGCCGCGTCGCTAATCCCGGCTGCTATCCCACCGGTGCGATCGGGCTTCTCCGTCCGCTGGTCGAGGCGGGGCTGCTGCCGTCCGATTACCCGGTCACGATCAACGCGGTCAGCGGCTTCTCCGGCGGGGGAAAGTCGATGATCGAAGCGCATGAACGCGACGGCGGCCCCGCGTTCGAACTCTATGCCCTTGGCCTGGAGCACAAGCACCTGCCCGAAATCCACCTCTATGCCGGGCTGACGCGGCGGCCGATCTTCGTGCCGTCGGTTGGGCATTTCCGCCAGGGCATGCTGGTGTCGGTGCCGCTGCACCTCGACACCATGCCGGGGCGGCCGAAGGCGACCGATCTGCACGCAGCGCTGGCCGTACGCTACGCGGGCTGCGACCTCGTGCGGGTACTGCCGCCCCGCTCGGACGGCAAATTGGAACCAGAGGGGCTGAACCATACCGACCAACTGGAGTTGACCGTCCACGCCAACGAGACCCATCGGCAGGCGGTGCTGGTCGCCCGGCTGGACAATCTGGGCAAGGGTGCCTCGGGCGCGGCGGTGCAGAACATCGGACTGATGCTCGGGTTGCATGCCGGCGTCGGCGCGCGGGAGATGGCGGATGCCTGACGCATTGCTCGGCCAGGCTGTGCCGGTGTCCGGCGCCTTCGGGCCGGTGTTCTCGCTCGACGGCGTCATGCCGAAGATCGCGCCGGACGCGTTCATTGCGCCGACTGCCGCGGTGATCGGGGACGTGACGATCGGGTCGGAGACCGGCATCTGGTTCCAGTGCCTGGTGCGCGGCGACCTGCAGTTCATCCATATCGGCGCGCGCACCAACATCCAGGACGGTGCGATCATCCACGTCGATTCCGGCGGGTTCTCCACCACCATCGGCGACGACGTCACCGTTGGGCATAACGCGGTGATCCATGCCTGCACACTGAAGAACCGGGCGTTCGTCGGCATTTCCGCCACCGTGCTGGACGGCGCGGTGATCGAGGAAGGCGGCATGCTGGCGGCCGGGGGGCTGCTGACGCCCGGCAAGGTGATCGGCTCGAACGAGCTGTGGGCGGGCACTCCGGCACGGCTGCTGCGCGTGATGTCGCCGGAGGAACGCGCGAAGTTCGACCGGAACGCGGAAGTATACCGGGAGTTGGCGCGGCGGTTCCGGAGCGGGCTGCGCAGCGTCGGGTAGGAGGTCGGGTAGGAGCAAGATCGGCCATTGGGAAGACCTCCCTCTCCTCGTGGGAGGGGCCCGGGGGCAGGTGGTGCGCACCACCGCAGGTCCCGCGCCGTTCGCACCCCTCCCCCCAGCCCCTGCCACAAGGGGCCCCTTGGGGGGCGGGGAGTTTCGTCGCCACTCTCGAGCCCCTTTACCCTTCGGCGTCCACCATCCGCGCCACCGCCAGCAGCCGGGCCAGGGTGCCGGCGTCAGCCTGCCCACTCACCGCCTGCGGCCGCCAATGGCGTTGGAACGCGCAGAGCACTGTCGCCAGCGCCGGATCGAGCGGCCCTTCCGGCGTCACGTCATAGCCGATCTCGCGCAGCGTCCGCCGGACGTCGCGCAGCCGGGCGGCGTCGCGCACCACACCGTCGGTGCCGAGGTCCGGCACTCCCTCCGGCCACAGCCCGACGCCGTTTCGCGCCAGCCCCTCCCAATCGAATTTTTCCCCCGGGTCCGCCTTGCGATCCGGCGCCACGTCGCTGTGCGCGACGATGTTGCGTGGCGGGATGGCGTGGCGCGACAGGATCTCCAGGCAGAGGTCGCACACCGCGGCCATCTGTAGCGCCGGGAAGTCGCGATAGCCCCATTCATGGCCGGGATTGACGATCTCGATGCCGATCGACCGTCCATTCAGCGCTGCGTTGCCTCGCCAATAGGACACGCCGGCGTGGAAGGCACGCCGCGCTTCCGGAACCAGGCGCAGCACGGTGCCGTCCTCGTCCACCACGTAATGCGACGACACATGTGCGTCCGGATCGCGCAGCCGGTCGATCGCCGCCCGTGCCGTCTGCATGCCGGTGTAGTGCAAGATCAGCGTGTCGACCGGCATGCCGTCAGGCCGGTCGTCCTGATTCGGGCTGGGCAGGTCGCGGATTGCGAGCAGGGAGGTGGCGGAGGGTTGGCGTAGGGGGCCAGAAGGCAGGTTCGGTGCGGGTCGACCCCTCTCCCCGGCCCTCCCCCTCAAGGGGGGAGGAGGTGCGCGTTCCTCCCGGCTCACAACCCCCGCTCCCGCTTGATGCGGTCCCAGGCGGCGTTGATCTTCGCCACCTTGTCGTTGGCGCGGGCGACGAACTCGGCGGGAACGCCGCGTGCGGCCAGGCTGTCCGGGTGGTTTTCACGCATCAGGTTCTTCCAGGTGGCGCGGATGACTTCATTGCTGGCCGACCGGGCGACACCGATGACGGCATAGGGGTCGGGACCGTCCGATGACGGGCGCGGCACGCCGCCGCGCACCCGCTCCCACGCCGCCTGGGATAGCCGGAAGCGGCGGTGGACGCGCAGCAGGAAGTCTTGCTCCCGTGCATTGACCGGTCCGTCGGCGCGGGCGATCACGAGCAGGGCGGAGAGCACGTCCTCCAGCACGCCGTGATTGTCTTCGAAGGCCTCGCCGAGCTGGGTGGCGTAGGTTTCGAAGCCTGTCGGGTCCTCCCGCGCCTGATCGAACAGGCGGCCGACGTCGCGCACGGCCTCGGGGGGGATGCGCAACTGGCGCTTGAAGGCATCGATCTCGCTGCGGTTCACCGGACCGTCGCACTTGGCCAACTTGGCGGCAAGTACCACGACGCAGATCGAGAACACCTGGTCGCGCCGCCCCAGCATGGCGGCGATTCGCGCCGGGTTGAACATGGAGGCGTTGCTGAATGAGAAGCCTCCCATGTTCGGCACCTGCCCGCTGTCCGCGGCGTGGCCGAGCGCCGCGCCCACCATCGCGCCGAACGGCCCGCCCACGGCGAAGCCCGCCATGCCGCCGATGATCTTGCCCCAGTAGCCCATGCTTATGCGCGCTCTCTCACACCAGAGGCGGCTCACGCCAGAGGGGCTCACGCCAGAGGGGCTCACGTGAGAGGGGCACACGTGAGAGGGGCCCACGTCAGAGGCAGCCAGCCGCGCAGCCGGTCGAGCCGCGAAGCGGATCAACCAGCGGGGTGAGAGCTTGCCCCGGAGGTGATCCGGGGGCGATTGGGCCGCGACGTTCATCCGCCAAGCAGCGACCTGTCCTGCACCGTGGTGTCCTGCCCCACAACCGGATCGGCAATTGCCGCCTCCAGACTGGTCGCGCCCTTCCATTGCTCGGCCGGGCGGACGGTGCCGTCGGAGCCGATCTGGTCGATGCCCCAGTAGATTTCCAGGTTGTGGCCGTCGGGGTCCTGGAATTCCACCGCGAGCTGGCAGCCGGCGCGGCGGCGGCCCTCGAAATGGATGCGCACGTCGTGCTTGCGCAGGTGGTCGCGGGCACGCAGCACATCGTCGAGCGTCGAAACCTCGAAGGCGATGTGGTGCAGGCCGGCGCCGGGGCGATAGTCCTTGGTGGCCTTGAACAGGGCGATGCCGTGGTGGTCGGCGTTCAGGCGGACGAAAACCGCGCCGCCGGGCAGCGGACCGCCCTCCTCCGCATAGATGTCGGTGATCTGGAAGCCGAGCACCTCGGTGTAGAACTTCGCCGAGCGCTGCAGGTCCTGCACGTACAGCGCGAGGTGGCCGAACTTGTTCAGCCGGAAGGGCATACCCTTCGGGCGGTGCATGGCAGCGACTTCGTTTGGGTTCATGGCGAGGCCCTCCTTCACATCGGTAGAATACGCCGGGCCTTTGGTTCGCGCCACAGGACAGCGCTGTCGGCGGGCCACAGGCGTCGCTGCGGCCCTGGATCAGTCGCCGACCCTGGCGGCCCGCACCGCGATGGCCGACAACGGAGCAGCGACGCAACCGTGCTCGCCGCGCAAGCGGGGACCCGGGGCCTGCTCGGGGCCTGCCCGCTTGCGCGGCGAGGACGATGCTTCTGTCGTTTGGGGGCTTCTGTCGTTCGCGCTCGTGGACGTTGCGCGGTTACGGCATGTGGGCCTGCGCGGCCGCCGGTCCCAGCTCCCGAAGAAACTCGATCATCGCGGCACTGACTTCGCCCGCTCGCTCCTGCTGGGTCCAGTGACCGCATCCCGGCAGCACGATCGTTCGGCGCAGCCTGGGAACGAGTTTCGCAATATTGGGAATCCGATCGCGCACCCCGGGAAAGTCCAGCACGATATCGCGTTCGCCGGCTATGTAGAGCGCCGGTACGGACACTTTGGCCCCGCTGAAAGCGGCGAGAAGCTCCCAGTTTCGATCGATGTTGCGATACCAATTGAGACCACCCTGAAATGTGTCCAGGACATTCATCTTATCAATGAAGAAGCGCCCGTCACTCCACCGTGACCGACTTTGCCAGGTTGCGCGGATGATCAATATCGCAGCCTTTTTGGAGAGCGACATGATACGCGAGGAGCTGCAGCGGAATGTTGAGGAGCAACGGATCGACCTCAGGCTCTGTCGCGGGTACCGCGAAGGTGGCATCGACACTGACCGGCAGCGTTCCGGGATGGGTAATGGCAACCACCGGCCCGCTGCGGGCGCGAATCTCCTCGATCGTCGATAAATTCTTCGAAAAGAGATCGTCGCGTGGCATCACAACGATCGTCGGTGTTGCAGTCGTGATCAGCGACAACGGCCCGTGCTTCAGTTCCGCGGCCGGATATGCCTCAGCATGAATATAGCTGACTTCCTTCAACTTGAGCGCACCTTCCATTGCCACGGCATAGCCTCCTGAACGGCCAATGAAATAGGTATGCTCACAGGCTACCAGCCGCGCCGCGATGACGGCGATCTCGTCTTCGCGCTCGATGATGCGCTCGATGTTCTCCGGCAGCGCCGACAGCGCGGCAAGCAAGCGGGCGCCATCACGGGTCGAGAGGTCGCGGATACGTCCGAGATGGATCGCAAGCAAGGCAAAGGCGACGGCGGTGCAGGTGAAGGTCTTGGTCGAGACGACCGAGATCTCCGGCCCGGCGTGGACATAGATCCCCTGCCCACATTCGCGCCCGATGGTGCTGCCGACGACATTGACCACGCCGAGCACCCGCCCGCCCTTGCGTTTGACCTCTTGCACCGCAGCGAGCGTCTCAAAGGTCTCGCCCGACTGGCTGACGGCGATGTAGAGCGTATCGCGCTCGATGACCGGATTGCGGTAGCGAAATTCCGAAGCGGGCTCGGCGTGCGCCGGCAGCCGGGCCCATTGCTCGATGAGGTGCGCCCCGATCGTGCCGACGATGTAGGCGGAGCCGCAGCCGAAGATCTTCACCCGCCGAATGTTGAGCAACTCGTGGGCGGTCATCTCGATGCCGCCGAGATGGGCGGTCTGGAAACGCGGTTCGGTACGGCCGCTCAAAGTGCGGCGCACCGCGTCCGGCTGCTCGATGATTTCCTTCCGCATGAAATGGTCGAAGGCGCCCTTTTCCAGGGACTCGCTGGTCCAGGTGATCGTTGCGGGCGTCTTTGCCGTCGCGCCACCGTCGAGCGTGAAGGTCTCAAAGCCGTCGGCACGCACGACCGCAATCTCGCCGTCGTCGAGGTGAACGACACTGCGGGTATGCGCGACGAGAGCCGCCGGATCGGAGGCGACAAACATCTCGTGCTCGCCGATACCCAGCACCACCGGCCCGCCATTGCGCGCGACGACCATGACATCCGGGTGCTCAGCGTCGAGCACGGCAAGGGCATAGGTTCCGGCCACGAGATGCAGCGCCTGACGCACGGCGTCCACCAGCGTGGTCCCCGGCATAGCGGCGATCAGGTGTGGCAGCACCTCGGTGTCGGTATCCGAACGGAAAACCACGCCTTCGGCGCCGAGACGAGCGCGGAGCTCGGCCGCGTTTTCTATGATGCCGTTGTGGACGACGGCAAACCGGCCTGAGCCATCACAATGCGGGTGTGAATTCCGGTCGCTCGGCTGACCATGGGTCGCCCAGCGGGTATGCGCGAGACCCGGCGTACCGCGCAACCGCTTTGGCAGAATGCTTTCAAGATCGCGTATCCGCCCCTGGCACTTGGTTACCTGCAAACCGCCCGCATGGGCCACCGCGATCCCCGCCGAGTCATAACCGCGGTACTCGAGCCGGCGCAGGCCTTCCATCAGGATCGGTACGGCGTCCCGCTTGCCGATATAGCCGACGATGCCGCACATCTGCCGCCCTCCTCATCCATATATGAGCCGCCGGATCTGGCGCTCGCTGTAGGCCGGCGCCTGGAAGCGCCAAGCCGAGAGTTCTGCTCGCAGCCGGGCATAAATCTCGGCATTCGAGAGTCCTTCGGCCTGCAAGTTTCGATGTCGGCGGCAGACGAACTCTTCCGGCCGCTCGTGCAGGAACGACAGCACGTCATCGACGAGCCTCGTCGCCTCCGCGTGCGTCAGCCGGCTGGTGCGGACGAGGTATCGAATGAGCTCGTCCGAGAGCTCTCCTGGCCCCGACATGGCGGCACCTTCTCCGTAAGCGGATCATCCTGGCAACAAATTTACCCGAAATCGGGCAAAACTCACCCCCAATCAGACGGGAACAGCGATGAAAGTGTCGATGGAGGACAGCGATGCCGACCGTGCCCACGATCCTGCTGCTCGTGGCCACCGCGCAGGCGCTCAATGTGACGCCCGGCCCCTCGATCCTGTTTATCCTGTCGCGGTGCCTCGGCCAGGGCCGGTGTCCGGCAAACACGGGATCGCGCGGCTTCTATCCGGCGGTCTTCCGCTCGGTATGACATGGGCGCAGCGCACGCTGGCCGAATGTCGATCTTTATATGGGCTGGCTTTATGTGGGCTGGCTTTATTAGACTGGCTTTATAAGGGCTGGTTATCATATGGGCTGGCATCAGACGCCGAGACGTTCCGGATTATAAAACAACCCAAGCCGGACCGGCCGAACCAGCAATGGCGGCTACCCTCCGCTTCACATCTCCCGTAGCGCCCCGCGGAAGCTCTGTCGCAGCGGGCCCACCAGGTAGTCGAACACCGTGCGCGCCTTCGTCGGCACGATCACCTCCACCGGCATCCCGGGTCCCAGCCGGCGCAGCAGAGCGCCGCCCTGCCGATCCGCCACCAGCGCCACTTCCGCCTCGAAATACGCGCGTCCCGTCCGGGGGTCCGTCATCCGGTCGGCGGAAATCACCGTCACTTTGCCCTCGATCGGCGATGCGTCGCGCAGGCTGAACCCGGTCGCCATCACCTCCGCGGCCTGGCCGACCCGCAAATGCTCCACGTCCTCCGGCCGGATCTGCGCCTCCGCCACCAGCGTCGGCGCGCGCGGCACGATGTCCATGATCGGCTTGCCCGGCTCGATCACCCCACCTTTGGTGAAGATCGCCAGGTTCACCACCTCGCCGCTGATCGGCGCGCGGATCTCCAGCCGCCGCAGCATGTCCCGGTCCGCCGCCAGCCGCGGCAGCACGTCGTTGATGCGCAACTGTGCATCGCGCAGTTCGCGCGTCGCGTCGTCCTGCGCCGTCTGCCGCAGGCGCAGCTTCTCGGCCTGCAGTTCCGCCGCCTGCGATCCGAAGCGGGCCACGTCGGACATCAACTGCCCCACCTGGCCGCGCAGCGCTTCCGCCCCGCGCCCGAGTTCCAGCATGCGGTTCTTCGGCTCCAGTCCGACCTTCTGCAACTCCTCGATGGACCGCATCTCCTGCGCCGCCAGGTCCAACTGCCGGCCGGTGGATTGAAGCTGCTGTTTCGCTCCATCCTCCTGCGCGCGGGACTGGATGACGCGCTGGTCCACCACGTCGAGTTGCTGGGCCAGCAACTCGCGATGACTGCGGAAAACAATCCGCTCACGGTTCATTACCGCCGCCGCCACCGGATCGTCCGGCGACAGATCGGGTGGAAAGCTGATCTCCGCCGCGCCGGCCAGTTCGGCCAGGTCGCGGGCCGACAGCGCCTCGTCGGCGAGAAGTTCCGAGCGGTGCACGTCGTACACCGCGCGCGCCTGGGTATCGTCGAGCCGCACCAGCGTCTGGCCTTGCTCCACCCGGCTGCCTTCCTGCACCAGCAGCGCGGCGACGATGCCGCCTTCGCGGTGCTGCACCGTCTTGCGGTTGCCATGCACCGCCAGCGCGCCGGGGCCGACCACCGCGCTATCGAGCGGCGCCAGCATCGCCCAGCTCCCCAGTCCGCCGAAGAACACGCCGACCGTCACCACGCCGGTCAAAATCGCTGCTCTCATCGCGCACCTCGACAGGGCGGTTTCGTCGTTGGCTGCAACGGCCCCCTATTCGGCAAGTATTCGAGGCGCACACCGCGAGCGTGGCCGGGCGCACTCTTCTCGTCATGGCCAGCCTTGAGCCGGCCATCTGCCCCGGCCGACCAGGCGCGTTTCGCAGCACAGCAACCCGATCGATTGCGGGTAGATGGCCGGCTCAAGGCCAGCCATGACGAGAGACAGCGTGACACCCCCGCTAACGCGACCGCCATTGGGCGAACGTTCTTCACCGTGATCGCTGCCATCATGATCGCTCCGCTCACGCCCGGCCTCCTGCCACCGCGGCCGGCGCATGCTGCGCCATGAACTCGCCGGCGCGCTGCACGCTGACCATCTGTCCCTCGCTCATGGTCGCCACGTAGTCGGAAATCCGCACCAGCCCGATGCGGTGCGTGATCATCACCACCGTGCATTTGCGCTGCTTCAGCGCCAGCACGCAGTCCGTCAGCGCCGCCTCGCCTTCGGAATCGAGGTTCGCGTTCGGCTCGTCCAGCACGACGAGACTCGGTGCACCCAGCAGCGCGCGCGCCAGGGCGATGCGCTGCTTCTGGCCGCCCGACAACGTCATCGCGTTCTCGTCCAGCTCGGTCTGATAGCCCCGCGGCATTCGCGCGATCATGTCATGCGCACAGGCCGCCTGCGCCGCCGCCACCACCGCCGCATCGTCGGCATCGCCGAAGCGCGCGATGTTGTCGCGAATAGTGCCGGGGAACAGCGCGACGTCCTGCGGCAGGTAGCCAACCGTACTCCCCAACTGCACCGCGTCCCACGTCGCCAGCTCGGCACCGTCCAGCCGCACCACACCCGCATCGGGTCGCATCGCCCCCACCATCAGCCGGGCAACGGTGGATTTCCCCCCCGCGCTCGCGCCGACCATCACCAGCGCGGCGCCGGGCTCGATGCGCACGCTGATGCCACGCACCACCGGCCGCATCGCTCCGGCGGGAGTCCATGCCACACCTTCCAGCATCAGTTCGCCGCGTGCCTCCGGCAGAGTCACCGGGCGTGCCGCCGCGCCGTCGTTGGCGGTCAGCAGGCCGATGCGGTTCAGCGCCTCCTTCGCCGCCAGCGTCGGGCGCCAGGCGCCGATGATCGCCTCCACCGGCGCCAGCGTTCGCCCCAGCAGCAGGGAACCGGCGAAGATCGCCCCGCCGCTGATCTGGTCGTTGATCGCCAGCCACGCGCCGACGCCCAGGATCGACGACTGAAAGAACAGTCGGGCGCATTTGCTGGTGGCGCCGAGCAAGACCGTGCGGTGGCTGGCCCGCGTCTGTGCCATCAGCATATCGCCGCGCAGGGCGCGCCAGCGTTCGGTCAGCGTCGCGCCCAGGCCCATGGTGCGGGCGCAATCGGCATAGCGGGTCACCGCCTCGCCGAACTGATAGGCGCGGGCGGCGCGCCGGCCGGCCTCGCCCATCGGGCGCCGCGCGGCTTGCTCGGTCGCCAGCGTCAGGCCCAGCAGCACACACGCCGCCCCCACCGCGTACAGCCCCAGATACGGGTGCAGCAACGCGATCGCACCGAGATAGATCGGCGCCCACGGCAGATCGATGAACGCCAGCGCGCCCGAGCCGGCCGCGAACTGCCGCACCGTGTCGAGATCGCGCGCGATATGCACACCCAGCGCTTGTTCCTGGGCGCGGCGCGCCGGCGTCGTGACGTGCGCGATCAGCGCGCGCCCCAGCCGGTCCTCCACCACGTCGCTGACGCCGGACAACACGAAGCCGCGCACCGCGTCGAGGATCGCGTAGGTCACGTAGCACAGCGCCACGATCAGCGTGAGATACAGCAACGTCGAGACGCTACGGCTGTGCATCACGCGGTCATAGACCTGCATCATGTAGAGCGGCGCGGCGAGATACAGCACGTTCAGGAAGCAGGAGAATCCCGCCACCCAGGCGAGCGGGCCGGCAACGGCGCGTGCCGTCTGCCGCAGCGGCATGCTGTGCACCATCGGCGTTCCCTTATGCGTGCTTCACAATGATTTCCGATGGATCGAGCGACGTGGGATTGGTCGTCGTCCCCAGCGTCACCAGCACAATGGCGCCGTGGCTGTCGTCGTATGACAACGTATGCAGGCCCGGGTTGTAGACCAGCACCGGGTTGGCCAGCGTCCCCGGTTGCGAACCGGCGGTGTACAGGTTCAGGTACTCGCCGCTCGCCACCTGGATCTGCCCCGAACCCGCGAACGTTGCGTTGTCCGCGGTCGCCTGGCCGGTCAGGATGGTGTCCTCCAGGTAGATCAGCGGCGCGGATTCCGTGCCACCCACCGTCTCGGTCAGCGCGAAGTTCACGCCGCCGTCGCTGGCGGACACGGTGAAAACCGACGATGCGACCGGTGCGGACGCCAACACTGCGCCGCTCGCGTCGTAGAGGTGCACCGTTGCGCCGTTCACTCCAGTGCCGCTGAAGCCGGCGGTGCCCGACAACTCGTTCACCGTCACGCCGGAGGGCGCCGCCGACCACAGGTTGCCGTTGAGCTGGACATTGTCCGACTGCAACGCGTTGTACTCGGCCGGCGTCAGGTCCAGCGCGTCCTGCGTCAGCGTCACGGTGTTGCTGCCGGTCACCAGGTTGGCCCCGAACGTGCCGATTCCCGCCAGCTCCGCCGCGTCCACGGACGCGTTCTGCGTCAGCGTGATCGTATTGGATCCCAGCACCAGGCCGCTGCCGAAATCGCCCAGCGCCGCCAACTCCGCGCCGTCGACCGATGCGTTGGACGTCAGCGTCACCGAGTTGCTGTTCAGTTGGAAGCCGCTGCCCATGTCGGCCAATGTCGCCAGCGCCGTGCCGCTGGCATAATCGTCCGACGCCAGGAACAGCGTGTTCCCGTCGAGCGCGAAATGCGGCACGGTCGAGAGCTTCACCGCCGTCGCGACCGAGACGGTCTCATCGCCCGCCAGCGTGACATAGGTCGCGGCGTTCTCGGCGCTCAGGTTGCTGGCGTTCAGCAGATACGACGACCCGTCCGCGATCGACAGCTCGCCGGTGTTGTCGAAGTCGGGCAGGTGGACCAATGCCTCGGCGGTGTTGGCATCCAGCGTCTCGGCGTCCGACAGCGTCACATGGATGGTGCCGCCATAGCCGGTGACGGCCGCCGCGGCGTTGTTGATGACGCCGGCCAGCACGCCATCGAGCAGGTTGTCGGACGTGTCGCTGATCGTCAGCAGCGTGTTGAGATGGAATTGCGTCTCCGGCAGCAGTGTCTCGGCACCGGCGGCGCTGACGGTGTCGGGACCGACAAGCAGCCAGACCCCGGCCAGTCCCTCGCCGTCGATGTACGCCGGGTTAAGCAAATTCGCGGCGGTGTCCTGGATGGTGATCGTATAGCCACCCAACGTGAAGTGGGCCTCCTCCGCCACCGTCTCGGCATTGGCGGCCAGGATGCCGGTCTGGTTGCCGGACAACGTCGTGCCGAACAGCGCGGCCAGCTCTGACGCACTGGCGCCGGCCAGATCCTGCACGGTGTCCGCGGCCACCAGGTGGAAGTCGCCGTGCAGCGAGGCATTGGCCGTCCAGCCGCTGTAGCTCAGCAATGTCTGGATGCCCGCAACAGTGTCGGTGACGGTCTCGACATTGCCGCCGAAACTGACATTCGCCGCGGCAATTCCGCCGGCCACGCCGAGCAATGCGAAGAATTTGGTAGCCTCGGCAATCGTGGCGGCCGGGTTGCTGTCGCTCACCGTGACCGTGCCGTTCAGCAGGCCGTCGCCTGCAAGCAGCAGGTTGGATATATCCGCGAAGGTATCGGCGACGTTCACCGTGACCATGGCCTTCGCGGCCGCGCTGAGCATCAGCAGGTCCGCGACGTTATCATCCACGATCAGTTGGTTGCCATTGAGGTGCAGCGCGCTGCCGAGGTTAGCCAGGTCGTTGGCATCGCTGTAGCTGATGGTGAGCTGCTGATTGCTGGTCGACAGCGTCAGCGTGTTCGCCCCGGGGTTGATGCCGGGCAGCGCGCCGAGTTCGGCCGCCTGTGTCTCCGTCACCGACGCACTGCCCGACAGTTGCCAGACCGTCGGAACGATGCTGGGGCTTCCGTTGAGCTGGCCGAGCGCCAGCGCCGCCAGGATGGTGGCCGGCAGGTCGCGCACCGTCAGCGTCTGGCTGGCCGCCATCACCGCGCCCAGCGCCAGCAGATCGCCGAACGTGCCATCGGAAACGGTGGCCGAGGCGCTGACGTCGATGCCGCTCAGTTGGCCGGTATGGCCGTGCAACGCGCTATACTGGCCGTCGATATGGGCCGCGGTATCGACCAGGGTAACGACGTTGGTGCCGCCCGGGCCGCCGTCCGCCACCGGTGGATTGTCCTTGCTGAACGTGGCGATGGTCAGCAGCGCGGCCGCCGTCGCGGCGGTGATCGTGGCGGTGCCGCCCGTGGTCTTCAGGTACACCGCGGTGATGATCGAGTTCTGAACCGCCGCGAGGTAGCCGTCGATCGTATCGGTCAGATGCGACGCGGTATCCCACACCACCAGGTCGTGGCCTTTTAACTGCAGGTTGGTGAGTTGCTCGAGCGCCGCCGCATCGGAGGCCGCAATCACCGAATTGCCCGACAGCTCCACCGTCTGCAGATTGAGGAAGGCGGCGGCATTACTGCTCGCCTCGATCGCCGCGGCGATTTGCGAGCCGGTGTCGGTAATCATCAGCGAGCCGGTCGCCAGGTGGGGGATCGTCATCAGCGACGCGACTTCGGAGGCGCTCAGGCTGCCGTCGGTCACCGTCACCAAAGTCAACTTGCCGCCGAGCGATTCCAGTGCCGTGAGGTTGGCCAGGATGTCGGCCGTGGTGTCGCTGACCTCCACCGCGCCGACGATCGGATCGGCGAAGGCACTGCTGGCGATCGCGGCGATCGCGGCCGCGCTGTCGCTGATCTGCACGATCCCGGTGCCGTCGGTGACCTTGTGCAGCACGGGTGCGTCCGTCGTGTAGCCGGCCGCATTCAGCAAAATCGAAATGGTGTTGTTGACCGCGTCCGTAAGGTCGATGGTCAGCGGCACGCCCAGAGCAACGACGCCGGTGTAAAGTGAGCCAATGTTGGCCAGCACGTCGGCGACCGTGTCCCGTACGGCCAGGTTGGCCAGCACGGGGCCCAGGCTGGCGATGTTCGCGGCATCGCTGGCCGGCACGGCGGTCACCGCCAGGCTGTTGGGCACCAGCTTGTCCAACTCGGTGAGCGCCACGTCCGCCTGCGCGTCGGTCAGCGAAACCGTTCCGCCCGTCGCGGTGATGCTGCTGATTTTGGGAAGATAGGTCTGGATCAGCGATGGCTGGCTGAGGGCAATGTTCGCCAGGTCGCTGGCCAGGTTGCCGGCGGTATCCTGCACCGTGAGGGTCTGCAACGCGTTCAACGCGCCGATGTTCACCAGGTCGGTCAGCGGCACCGCACTGACGGTCAGACTGTCCAGGGGCAGCTTCGCCAGTGCCAAGGGCACGGCGTCCGCCTCCGTATCGGTCAGCGCCACCGGCCCACTGCCCACCGTCACCGTCGTGATCTGGCTGGCGTAATGTTCGAGTGCGGAACTGCCACTGGTCAGATCGGTGGCGAAGTTGGTGGCGATGTCGCTGACCGTCAAGCTGCCAACCGCGGCGTAGCCGGCGATGGTATCGATGTCGCCGACGGCAACGCCGGTCGCGTCGATGGCGCCGGCGGACAACACGTTCAGCGCCGTGGCGCTGGCGGCGAGCACCTGCGCGTCGGTCAGCGTCATCACCCCGTCGGTCACGGTGACGCCGGCGATATCGGGGGCGTAGACGTCGAGCGCCGACCCGGCCCCGAGCGCGGCGCCGATATCGACGCCGTTGTCCTGCACCGTCATCGAGGCGAAGGCGTGCATCCCGGCAACCGCGCTGATGCCGGCAACCGGTACGTTGACAACGTTCAGGCTGTCGGTGAGCAGGACAGCGAGCGCGGTCTTCACCGGCCCGGTGAGGTCGGTGTAGTCGAGGGTCAGATCACCGTTGTCGCTGGCGATCTCGGTCACCAGGCCGCTGCCGACATAGGTAACGAGGTTCGACCCGTTCACCAGGTCGCTGCCAATATGGACCGCGGAATCGAGGACCGTGACGCCGGCCGGCACCACTCCCAGCATGGCCAGGCCGGGAAGCTGCGCCACCGTCGCATCGATCACCTCCAGGCTGGCGCCGGTCATCTTGGAGAACACCGAGCCGGCGCCGTTATCGACTCCGGCGGCCAGCGCCTGGTCGGCATCCAGCGTGATGGTACTGAGCGCCGGGGCGGCGATGGTGGTGATCTCACCGCGATACTGCACCAGCGCCGACATGCCGGAGGTAAGATCAGCCTGGATGTTGCCCGCGCTGTCGCTGACGTAGAGGGTGTTCGGCATCACCACCCCGACCGCGGCATTGAACAACCCGGCGATCTCGGCGACCAGGACGCTCTCGACGATGAGCGTGGGCGTCGCGACCCGCGACAGCACCGAGCCGGCGCCGTCGTTGACATTCGTCGCGGTATCGGTGGCGTAGTCGAGTTCGATACTGCCGTTGGCGATTATGCCGGTGATGGCGAGGCGGTGCGCCACCAGGGCGGAGCTGCCGGCGCTTTCGAGATCAGTGGCGATGGCACTGCCGGTATCGGAGACCGCGAAGCTGCCGGGCTGCACCTGCAACAACCCGGTGAACAGGGCGAAGTCGGCGATGCTCACGCCGGTCGCCGCGATGACGGTCTCCGCCGCCAGTTTGGTCAGCGCCGCGGATGCGCTGTCGTCCACTCCGCCAGCCAGCAACGTGGCCGCGTCCAGGCTCAGCACCCCGCCGCTGACGATGATGCTGTCGAGCCGGTCCGGGTCCGCCTCGTTCAGCGTCAGGATCGTCGAGCCGCCGCCGGCGCCCAGGTCGGCGGCGATGTCGGCGGACGTATCGCTGATGGCGTAGTTGAACGTACTCCCCATCAGCCCCAGCACGGCGGCGTCGGTGGTGAGCTGGTTCAGCGACAGGGTGATGTCGGGGGTGCCGCCGCCGGTCAGCGTAATGGCGGTCAGCACGCCGTCGGTCGCCGGCGTCTCGAGCGCATCGAGGTGCAGGCTGACATCGGCGGCGTTGTCATTGATGGTCGCGGTGGCACCGAGGAGATGCAGCGCGGCGGCATTGACAGCAACCGCGCCGGCACTCTGGCCCGGCGCGGTGACGGTGCCGAGAAGCCCGTCCATTTGCAGCATCGTGAGTGCGGCGGCGTAGGTGGCAATTTGCGCGGCGCTGTCCACGACGTCGATGGTGACCGCTTCGAAATAGCTGGCGAGCTGGACCAGCGCGGCGGCATTGGCGGCGGTGGTCGTGGCCGAGTTGCCGCCGGAAATCATGACGGTGCCGAGAATGTCCTCGCTGCCCAGCGCGGCAAGCCCGACGGCATTGTCGGCGATGTCGCCCAGCGTGTCGGAAACGTTGATGGTCACCCCGGCAAGCTGGGCGGCCAGTGCGCCCAGTTCGGCGGCGGTGCCGGCATCCAGGCTCAGCGTCGGGCCATCGGTCAGCGTGACATGCAGCGTGCTGCCCAAGGCGGTGACCAGCGCGGATGCCAACGGGGCAATATCGGCGGAGCTGTCGTCCAGCGTGACGCTGGTGACGACCCCGTCAGTCGCCAGCGTCCCCAGTTCGGACAAGTACGTGTCCACCGCCGTTGCGGTGTCGGAGACCTCGATCGGGCCGACCAGCTTCGCGCCCATTGGCGCGACGCCGGCGGCAGCCGCGGCAAGGATCGGATTGGCGTCGGTCAGGCTGACGCTGCCGATTTTGGGGGCATACTCGAGCAGCGCGGAGTTGCCGCCGGTGAGATCAGCCTGGATATCGGCCGCGCTATCGCTGACGGTCATGCTGGCGAGCCCGCCGTAGCCGGCGACGGTGGCGATCTCGCCGACCGGCACGCCGGTCACGATCAGGCTGTCGACGGGCAGCAACGTCAGCGCGGCGGTCACATCGGCATTGGGGACTGCGTAGGCGAGGGTCACGTCGCCGTCGTCGCTGGCGATGCCGGTGACCAGGCCGCTGGTGACAGCGTCGACCAGGGTCGATCCGGACACCAGCTCGCCCGCCAGAATGCCGGCATCATCGCTGACCGCGACGCTGGTCGCCGCCACCGGCAGCGCGGCCAGGTCGGGAAGCTGCGACACCAGCGCCCCGGTCACGGCCAGGCTGGCGCCGGTCAGCTTGGCGAACACCGACCCGGCGCCGTTATCGACGCCGCCGGCCAGCGCGTGATCGGCATCCAGCGTGATGGTACTGCTCGCCGGGGCAGCGATCCCGGTGATGTCGGCGGCATACGTCACCAGCGCGGGGCTGCTGCCCTCAAGATCCTGCTGAATATGGATCGCGCTGTCGCTGACCGTGATGCTGCCCGGCACGACGTGACTGCTGCCGGTCAGCAGCGCGGTAATGTCGGTGACCGGCACGTCGTCGACGATCAGGCCTGCTCCACTCACCAGCGCCAGGACCCGAGCCGGCGCCGTCATTGACATGCGTCGTGGTATCGGTGGCGTAGTCGATCTCGATGGTGCTGCCGGCGGTGATGCCGGTAATGGCGGTGAGGTGTATCAGCAGCGCCGAGCTGCCGCCGCTTTCGAGATCGCCGGCAATCTGGGCACCGGTGTCGGAGACCTGAAAGCTGGTCGGTTGCACATGCAGCATCGCCGCGAACGAGGCGAAGTCGACAACGGTAACGCTGGTCGCCGTAATCGTGGTGTCCACCAGCTTGGTCAGCGCGGCGGAGGCGCTGTCGTCCACGGAGGTGGCCAGTAGCGTCGTCGCGCTCACGCTCAGCACACCACCGGTGACGGCGATGCTGCCGAGCTTGCCCGCCAGGTTCAGCGTCAGAAGCCGCGAGGTTTCGCCATTGCCCAGATCCCCGGCGATCGCAGTCGAGGTGTCGCTGATGGCGTAGTCGAACGGCCTGGTGATCTTTGCCAGGACGGCGGCATCGTTGGCGAGCTGGGTCAGCGACATCGTGATATCGGGGGTACCGCTGTCGGTCAGTGCGATGGCGGTCAGCACGCCGTCGGTCGCCGGCGTCTCCAGCGCATCGAGGGAGGTGCTGACATCGAGAGCGGTGTCGCTGATGGTGGCGGTGGCGCCGATGGCGGACAATGCGGGCGCATAGGCGACGACGCCGGCGGCGCTTTCGCCGCCCGCGACGACGCTGCCGAGGTGGCTCGTGTCCTGCAGTGTCGTCAGCGCGGCGGTGTCGCCGGTGATCGCCGCGGCGCTGTCGGTCACGTCGATGGTGACGCCGCCGGCGAGATTGCTGGCGATCGGTGCCAGCGCCACGGCGCCGGCGGCGTTGGTGGTGTTGCCCCCGGAGCTGATCGATATCGTGCCGAGCATGCTGCCCAGCCCGGCCAGTCCGGCGGCGCTGGTGACGATGTCGGCCAGGGTGTCGGCAACGTACAGGGTCACCTCGGAAAGCTGGCTGGCCAGCACGCCCAGCTCCACCGCGGCAGCCGCGGTCACCGTCACTGATCCGATGTCGGTCAGGATAACCTGCAGCGTGGGGAAGGCCGCGAGCAGCGTGGATGCCAACGGCGCGATGTCGGCGGCGCTGTCGTCCAGCGTAACGCTGGTGAGGACCGCGGCGCTCGCCAGCGTCTCCAGGCCGGCCAGGTTGCCGTTCACCGCCGTCGCGGTGTCGGAGACCTCGATCGGGCCGACAAGCTTGGTTGCCAGCGGCGAGACACCGGCCGCCGCCGCGGCAAGGATCGGATTGGCGTCGGTCAGGCTGACGCCGGTGATGACGCCGGCATGCAGGTCGAGTTCGGAGCTTGACGATATCAGTTGCAGGTCGGCGCCGATGGCGGCGGCGCTGTCGCTGACCGTCATCGAGGCGAAAGCTTTGAAGCCGGCGACGGTGGCGATGTCGGTGACGGGGACGCCGGTCACCACCAGGCTATTGGCGGGCATCAGCGCCAGGGCCGCTTCCACCGTTGCGTTGAGCGCGGTGTAGGCGAGGCTCACGTCGGTGTCGTCGCTGGCAATGCCGGTCACCAGGTGACTGACGACATCGTTGACGAGGGTCGATCCGGAATGCAGGACGGCCTCGAGATTGCCGGCGGAATCGCTGACGGTGATGCTGACCGGCGGTACACCCAGGTTGGCCAGAGCGGTGAGCTGCGCCACCTGCGCGCCGGTCACGTCCAGGGTGGCGGTGCCGCCCAGTTTGGCGAACACCGACCCGGGGCCGTCGTCGACGCCCCCGACCAGCGCGTGGTTGGCGTCCAGCGTGATGGTCCCGCCGGGGCTGGCGGTGATGCTGGTGATGTTGCCGGCATAGTGCAGCAAAACCGGGCTGCCGGTCACGAGATCGTCCTCGATCTGGCCCGCGCTGTCGCTGACGGTGATCTGGCCCGGCACCACGTCGGTGACGGAAGTGAGCAGGGCGACGATGCTGGTGACCGGCACGTCGTCGACGATCAGACTCGGCGTCGCGACCAGCGATAGCACCGAGCCGGGGCCGTCGTTGACCTGCGCCGTCGTGTCGGTGGCGTAGTCGATCTCGATGCTGCCACTGGCGATGATGCCGGTGATGTTGCCGAGATGCGCCAGCAGGAAGCCATTACCGTCGGGTTCGAGGTCGCCGGCGATGTTGCTGCCGCTGTCGGAGACGGCAACGCTCGCCGGCTGCACCGTCAGCTCCGCCAGGGCGGGAAGCTGCGACACCAGCGCATCGATCACGTCCAGGCTGGCGGTGCCGCCCAGCTTGCTGAACACCGAGCCGGCGCCGCTATCGACTCCCGTCACCAGGGCATGGTCGGCATCCAGCGTGATCGTCCCGCTCGGGTCGGCGGTGATGTGGGTGATGTCGAGCGGCATACTGCACCAGCACCGGGCTGCTGCCGATGAGGTCGTTCTCGATGCCGCCCGCGGTGTCGCTGACGGTGATCTGACCCGGCACCACGTCGGCTGCCGGAGGTGAGCAGTGCGACAATGTTGGTGACCGGCACGTCGTCAACGATCAGGTTGGCCCCGGTGACGAGCGACATCAGCGACCCGAGGCCGCCGTTGACATGCGCCGCGGTGTCGGTGGTGTAGTTGATTTCGATATCGCTGCTGGCGATGATGCCGGAGATGCTGCCGAAATGCGCCAGCAGGACGGAGTTGCCGCTGTTGTCGAGGTCGCCGCCGATGGCGGTCCCGGTGTCGGAGACCTGGAAGCTGGTGGGCTTCACCTGCAACCCGGTGAACGCCGCGAAGTCGAGGATCGTAGCCCCGGTCACCGCGATGGTGGTGTCCACCAGTTTGGTCAGCGCGTCGCCCGCGTCGGTGTCCACCCCGGTGGCGGTCAAGGTCGCAACGCTCAGGCTCAGCACGCCGCCGCTGGCGCTGATGCTGCCGAGCTTGCCCGCCGTGTTCAGCGCCATGATCTGCGAGTCGACACCGCCGCCCAGGTCGCCGGCGATCACCGAGCTGCTGTCGTTGATGGCGTAGTCGAACGACGAGCTGATCAGGTTCAGCACCGTGGCGTCGCTGCCGAGCTGGCTGAGCGTGACGGTGATGTCGGGCGTGCTGCCGTCGGTCAGGGTGATGCCGGTCAGCCCATGGCCGACCAGAGACTCCAGGGCGTCGAGGTTGGCGCTGACACCGGCCGCCATGTCGCTGACGCTGAAGCTGGTGCCGTTGGCGAAATACGCGATGACGGGCACCAACCCGGCAGCGGCGCCGGCACTGACAGGCAAGGTGTCTGCCAGGACAACTCGCAGCGTGCTGCCGAAGGCCGCGGCCAGGGCGGATGCATACGTGCCGATGTTGCTGGCGAAGTCACTCACCGTGACGCTGGTCAGATGGGTGCCCAAACCCTCCAGACCCGCAAGACTGCCATCAACATTCGCAGCGCTGTCGGACACCGCGATCGACGTACTCAGCAGGGTCGCGAGCGGCTGCACGTCCGCAGCCGCGCTGGCACCCACTGCGCCGCTGTCAGTCAGGGTGATGGATTGCAGGGTGGTGTCGAGGTCTAGCAGCGCGCCGATGGCGTCATCGACATTGACAAGTTGGTCCACCACCTGCGCCTTGAGTCCCAATCCCTCGATCGCCGCGGTGTTGCCCAGAATGCCGGAAACCGAGTCCTGCACGGTCAGCACGGCACCGGTCATCGGCAGGAAGCGGCTGCCCAGGGCAAACAGCGTGGCGGCGCCTTGGCCGTCGATCGTGCCGCTTGCATTCGGCTGGAAGTCGGGCAGCAGGGTGCCCCAGTTGTGCGCGGCCGCGGTCACCAGGTCCGCCGGTGAATCGACCACCGTCACAGAATTGGCCAGCGCGATGCCCGCGGCATTGGCGACGTCGATGATGTGGGCGTAGCTGTCCTGCACCACCAGCAAGATGCCGCCCGTGAAACTAAGCTCTCCCCCGCTGTTCAGGCCGGCGAGTGCCTCGGCCTGCGCCGCGGTCACCGGCGCCGCCGAATTCACCAGGGCACTCGAGCCGAGCGCCGTGATCTGGGTCGCCACGGCGGCGATGGCGGGGGCGGTATCCGCGACGGTCAGGACCGCCGTGCCGACCGAAAACCCGGGGATCGCGGCCAGCGCGGCGAAATTCGCGGCGCTCTCGGGCGTGCCCTGAGTCAAGATGACGCTCACGAGGCCGTGGGCGCCGTTCGAGATCAGCGGGCTGGCAATGTTCGTCAGCAAATCGGGGGCGGTGTCGGCGACGATGTAGCCGGCCGTGGCGACGTTCTGCCAGGCGGTGCTACCGGCCAGGTTGCCGATTGTGTCCTCGACGATGACGCCGGGCAGCTGGGTGAAATTGGGCGACGCGGAAACGGCGGCCGCCTCGGCAACGGTCAGCGTCGAGGCCGAACCGGTTACCTCCAGAGTCGCGATCGACAGGATCAGGCTGGGCAGTGCTTCCAACTGTGGGTAGCTGCCCTGCACGGTCAGCACCACGCCCTCGGCGAGCGAGAAATCCGGCAGGTAGGCGAGTTCGGTCGCGGTGGTGGTGTCGATCGCCGCATCGGGCGTCGCATTCAGGATGGCGCCCGTCACCAGCGCCGTTTCCAGGTTGTTCAACGCGGCAAGATTCGTCGCGGTGTCGGAGACCGTCAGCGTCAGGTGATTCGTGCCGAACTTGCTGCCAAACTCGGTCAGCTGCAGCAGCCCGTTTGCGTCAACGTTGTTGTTCGCGCCGGTCAGCATCAGCGACGTCGCCAACAGCGCCGCGCTGCCAAGCCCAAGCAAGTCCGCGGCGGAGCCGGTGACGGTGAGGGCATAGCCGCCGGTGGTGAATTTCGAATTGGCGGCAAGCGTCTCGATCTGCTGCGCGATCGCGATGGTCGGACCAGGCAGCGACAGCGTGGTCGCAAGCGCGTACACCGCCGCGTTCGATAGAACGTCCTGAAGGTTCCCCGGCGTATCGGCGACGGTCAGGTGGTTGGTGCCGATCGTCACGTCGTCGTTCGCCAGCACCTGCGCTTGCGCCACGGTCAGCGTCGCATCGCCGACCATCACGTAGGCGGTCGGAACCGCGTTACCGCTGGCGACGAAGCCGGCGAGGTTGAGACCACTGTCCTCCACCGTGATGGCGTGGGTGTTCTGGCTGAACGACCCGTATTGCAGCAGCGCGGCGAGCGCGTTCATCTGCGTCACGTTGGCGATCGCATCGGCGGACAGCTCGATCGGCGTCGTCGTCAGCAGCCCGCTGTTGTTCGCCAGGTCGGCACTGCCCAACAGCAGCAGGTTCTGCAGCGTGTCACCGATGGTGAGCGTCGCGCCGGCCTGGTAGTTCGCCAGCCTGATCAGCGCCTCGGCCGCGGCCACCGTCAGGGTGGCGGCCGTGGACAGCTGTACCTGGTCCGCCGCTGCCAGGAGCGTGGGATTGGCGGCGGCGAGATCGGCGGCGGTGTCGCTGATGGTGACTTTGTACGCGCCCTTGCTGAAATTGCTCAGCGCGTTGAGCTGCGCCCAGCTTGCGGCGGTCAGCGCGTTCTCGTCGCCGGACAGGCTGACCGCGCCGGCCAGCGCCACGCCGGCGGCATTGGCGGCGGACAGCAGGTTCACGGCGCTGTCGCTGACGGCGAGCGTGTAGACGCCGGTGCTGAAGCGGCCGCCAAGCGCGGCGAGTTCGTCCGCCTGCGCGGCGGTGATGGCAGGACCGGACGCGTTCAGCGTGATCGACCTGGCGCGGACCTCGCCCTGCCAGTCGTTGGGGTGCGCTCCGCTGCCCGCGGTGAGGTCGGCGGCGGTATCCTGGATGGTGATGTAGCCAATGCCGGTGGTGAAGTCGGGCAGCGTGGTCAATTGTTCCGCGGCCGCGGCGGTGATGCCGGTGTCCGGCATGCTCAGCGTGGTTTCGCTGACGAACGTAAGATTCGTGCCGTCGAGCAAGGCGAGCAAATTGGCCGCCGTGTCGGACACCACCAGCGTGTTGCCGTCGTCCGAGAAGTTGGGCAGCGCGCTGATTTTCTGATAGTTCGCGACCGAAGTCACCGCGCCGTCCTGCAGTTGGATGGCGGTCGCCATCGCGGCGGTGCCGCTGTCGAGCGATGCCAGGTCGCGCGCGGTATCGGCGATGCTCAGGCTGCTGCTGTCCAGGCTGAAATGAACGCCCAGCGCGTACAGCTTCTCGGCCTGCGCAACCGAGGCCGTGTCGTTGCCCGCCAGCGTGAACGTCGCGTTGGGAAAGTTGTTGATGATGCCGGTGATCAACCCGGCATTCGCGCTGGCCGTGAGGTCGGAAACGGTGTCGGCGATGGTCAGCACCGCGGTGCTGCCGGTGAAGTGCGGCAGGGATTGCAGCTCCGCCATGGTGGCCAGACCGCTGACGCTCCACGGACCACCGGTCGAGGCGACGGTCACCGCGCTGATCTGGCTGGCGATCGGCCCCAGGGTGTTGAGCAATCCGAGCAATGCGGTGGGCGAGTCCGCGATCGTCACCGTGAAGCCGCCGTTGTGGAAATGCCCGCCGAGCGCGGCCAGCAAAGCGGCCTGGGCGGCGGTGAGGCCGGTGGCGTCGGTGTTGAGCGTGACGGAATTCGCCTGGAGCACGATCGCCCAATCGTCGGGCGTGCCGCCGCCGTCGCTGATCTGCAGCAGGTCTGCGGCGTTATCGACGATCGTCAGGTTGCTGCCGGCCTGAAGGTTCGGCAGCGTGCTCAATTGCTCCGCCTGCGACGCCGGAGACCGCATGCCGCCTGCTTGCAGGATCGTGGTGCCGATATCCGCGAGGTGGGCATTCCCCACCAGGGTCAGCAGTGCGCTGGCGGTATCGGCGACCGTGAGCGACCCGGCGCCGCCGCTGAAGCCCCCGGACGCGATCAGGCTGTCGAACTCCGCGACGGTCAGGTTGGACCCGCCCCCGGTCGTGCCGCCGATCGTCTCGATCGAGGTTGCCAGCGCCTCGGCTGCGGGGTCAGGTTGGCGAGATTCGCCGCGGTGTCGCTGATCGTCAGGTTGAAGCCGTCGCGGCTGAAGACTGGGCAGCGCCTGCAACGCCTCGGCCTCGCTGACGGAAACAGTTGCGTCGGCGTCAAGCTCGGTGGCGGTGGCGGCGGCAACGCCGGCGGCATAGGCGGCGGCGAGCAGGTTAGTGGCGGTATCGGAAACAGTCATGCCGGCCGGGCCGGCACTGAACGTGCCCATGGCGGCCAGTTCCGCCGCCTGTTGCGCGGTGACCAGCCACGGCGTGCCGTTGGCTGCCAGTTCCACCTGGGAAACGTGCGGATGGACGCCGGTGAACGCCGCCAGCAAAGCCGTCGGCGTATCCTGCAGGATCAGCGTATGCCCGTTCAGGCTGAAATTGGGGAGTGCCATCAATTCGGTGACGGTGGCACTGCCGACCGTGTCGCCCTGGGAAAGCTGCGGCGTGGTCACCACGCTTGCCTGAGCGGTGGGCGAGCCGGGTGTGGCGCTGGTGAACGCGGCGGCGAGGCCGGCAAGGTTCGTTGCCGTATCCTGCACGATCAGCGGGCCGTTGAACCCGGCGAAAGACAGGTCGCTGTGAGCGACGAGGGCGGTGAACTGGCTGGCATTCAGCGTGTAGTCGCCAGCGTTGCTGCCGGGATAGGGCAGAATCGTTTCGGCCGTGGCGATGGACGCGGCGGCGACGCTCTGCGCGGCCAAATTCGCCGGTGTATCGGCAATGGTGATCGGCTCCGCATCGGTGGTGAACTGCGTCAGCGCGGCCGCAGACTGGCGGCGGCGGCGACGGTCAGCGATGCGGGTGTACCGACTTCGATGACGTGGGCCAGGGCGGCGGTGCCGGCGTCCAGCCCGGACAGCGCAGCGGCGGTGTCGCTGATCGTCAGGCTGGCGCTGCCGACGCTGAAAGCCGGCAATCCGTGCAGGGTCTCGGCGGCGGCGGCCGTAACTGTTACTGACGTATCGAGTGTTGTCGAAATATGCGACAGGACGCTGCCGGACAGCCCCGTGAGGCTGGACGCCAATGCGGCCAGCGCCGCGGCGGTGTCGCTGACCGCGACCGTGCCGGTAAAGCCCACGAACGAGAAATTGGGCAACGCCAGCATCGCGGTGAACTGCGCCGCATCGATCGCATAGCCGGACGCGTTGCCGACGGTTTCCGCCGTCAGCGTCACGGCGGTTGCCTCGGCGGCGAGCGATGCCGGCATCGCGGCCAGTGCTGCCGGCGTGTCGGCAATCGTCAGAAGGCTGCCGGGGGCGAAATTTTGCATCGCCTCGAGCGTCGCGGCGCCGGCGGCGCTGACGGTGGAGGCCTGCGAAAGTTGCACCGCGTAGGCGAGCGCCAGCACGGTGCTGCCGGCCGCCAGCAAATTGCTGCCGCTGTCGCTGAGCGTCAGATGATGGATGCCGACATTGAAACCCGAGATCAGCAGCAGGGCGGCGGCGGTCGCGACCGTGGCGGGCCCATCGACCGACAACGTGGCCTCGCCGCCCCAACTGTTCACCGTGGCGAGCGTCGCCGGCGTGGTCGCCAACGTGTCGAGAGCCGCCACCGTGTCGGCGATCAGGATGAAGGCGCCGTTGGGTGAGAACTTGCTGCCCATGGCGGCGAATTGCCCCGCGACCGCGACGGAGATGCGGGCGTCGCTCGCCAGGCTGATGCCGAACGCCAGCGCGATGGCTGCCGCTGGCGCAGCCGCCAGGTTCGCCGCGGTATCCTCGATATTGAGAACATTACCGTGCAGGAGGAAGCCGCTCAGCGTTGCCAGTGTCGCTGCGCCGGCGGCGGAGACGGTCTCCGAATCCGTGGCCTGGATGCTGGTGGCGAGGGTGCCGAGCGCGCTCGCGCCGAGCGTGGCGGCGGCCGCCAGGATGTTGGAAATAATGTCCTGCACGACCAGGGTCACGCCGTTGGCGCGGTTGAAGCCTGGCAGGCCGGCGAGCGCGAGCGCCTGCCCGGTGTTGGCGATCGCATTGGCATCGAGCTGCGCGGTGCTGCCGGCGGCGAAATGCAGGGTGGGATCCAGGAGCTGCGCCATGCTGCCGGCAAAACTGCCGATGGTCACAGTGATGGTTTCGAATCCCTTGCCGAAAATTCCACTGGCGTACTGGGTCAGCGCGGCGCCGCTGTCGGCCACCGACAGCGTTTCGCTCGCCGGATTGACGCCTGATGTCACCAGCGCCGCGGCGGCACTGGCGGTAAGGATCGACCGGTCGGTTGACGTCTGCGGAATGACGGTGACCGATCCATCCAATCCCAGAGCGGTGATGCTGGCCGCGGCCGCGTTAAGGGCCGCCTGGGTGTCGCTGATCGTCAAGGCCGTGATGCCGCCGTTCGCATGCAGCGTCAGGGCGGCGTGGGCCCCGAGCGCGGCCAGCGTGACGGCCTGCGCGGCATCGATCGTGGAGCCGTCCAACTCGGCGACGATCTTGCTGGCGGCCGTGACCTCGGCGGCATAGGCCGACTGCGCCGACAGCAGGTCGGTGACGGTATCATCGATGGTGACGGCAGAAACCAGCGCGTGCTGCTGCGGCGTGATGGCCGCGATGTTGGCCAGCGTGTCGTCCAGGGTCAGCGTGTTGCCGGTGCCCGGCGCGAAGCCCGCAAAGCTCGCGAGGATGGCGAGCTGGGCGGCGGCGACGATGCCATTGCCGTTGAGCGTGATGGATGTGGCAAACGCCGCCTGCGCGGTGTTGAGCGTCACGAGGTTGCCGACTGTGTCGGCGACCGTGAGAACGACCCCGGAACCGACGCTGAAATGTGGCAATGCCGCGAGCGCGACCAGGTTGGCGGCGGATGTCTGGCCGCCCGCGGACAGCGTGACGGTGACTCCAGGGTACTTATACCAGGCGAACGTCGCAGCCTTCGCCAGGAGGTTGCTCAGCGTGTCAGAAAAATTGACGGCGACCCCGCTCATCGCGAGCAGTACGCTGAGCGACGACGCCGATCCGGTGATCGACCCGATCGAACCGGTCACCGTGAGGGTGGCGCCGGCATTGACGGCGAAATGCGACAGTCCCGACAGCGTGATCGCCTGCGCTACCGTGGCGGTGCCGCTGGTCGAAAGATGGAACACGGTCAGGGCAGGTTTTGCCTCCGCCGCGGTGAAGGCGAGCAGGTTGCCGACCGTATCGGCCAGCGTAAGCGTGACGCCGACCGCGGTGAAGCCGAAGCTCTCCAACGTCTGCAGTTGCGCCAGCGCCAGCGTGGCGTTGGCCGTCAGGGCGATGGCGGCGGCGTGGACGATGACGGCGACGGAATTGCCGATGGCGGCCAGAATGTTGGCAGCGGTATCGGCCACCGTGATGGAGGCGCCACTGATGCCCAGGCCCGGCTGGCTGGCGAAGGCGGAGGCGGCCAGGTTCGCCACGGAATCGCGAATCGTCAGCGTATGGCCGTTGGTGCTAAACTGAGTGAGCAGCGCGGCCAGCGCCGCGGCCTGCGTGGCGTTGACGGTGCCAGTCGCGCTCATGCTGAACAGGCTGACGCGCGACAGCAGTGGGGCGTTGGACAGGCCGCCCAGGATGTTGGCGATCGTATCGACGACGTGGATGCCGGTAGCACTGGCGGCCTCTGCCGCCGCGACGGTGTAGGTAGTGGTCATTCCGGGACCTCTCTCAGAGCCGATCGACCGGACGCGCGCGCACCTGCCCTGCGTGAAGCTGTACCATCGCCGCGTCGGTTTCGCGGGACGATGGCAGCGATGTCTTGATTAAAGGTTAGGATCAGCGAGAAACATCGCTGCTCGGGGCTGGAAAATTCGAGAACAATACAGCAACCTGGCGCGGTGGCGCAGGGTGACGGGCTGGCGGGTTGCGCTGGCCGGTGGCTCTGGCGGGCCGCGGCGACGGCTGTTACAGCCACGTCCCATGGATGCCGCCACGCCTCGCGCTGCATTGCAGCATAGACCGGACAGCACGCGCGCGTTGCTCGCGCGGCTGTGGCGTGAGCATGTCAATCGCCATAAGCCTCGCGTGGCTCTGGTGCTGCTGCTGACGCTGGTGATGGCGGGGACCACCGCGCTGTACCCGGTGGTCATCGACCACGCGTTCGAGATGTTCACCAACCACGACCGGCGCATCCTGTACCAGATCCCGGCGCTGGTGGTGCTGGTGACCTCGGTGAAGGCGGCGGCGCAGTATTTCCAGAACGTGCAAGTGCAGCAGGTGGTACTGCTGGTGATCCGCGAGCTGCAGGGCCGCATGTTCTCCCACCTGACCCACGCCGACCTGACGCGGCTGGAACGCGAGGCGCCGGCCCAGCTCGCCGCCCGCTTCACCACCGATGCGGCGATCATCCGCGAGGCGCTGACCCGGGCGGTGAACGGCGTCGCCGAACTCGATCACGGTGGTGGGGCTGGTCGGATCGATGCTCTATCTGGACTGGCTGTTGTCGCTGATCGCGGCGGTGCTCTACCCGCTGGCCGCGATGCCGATCCAGCGCATCGGCAAGCGGGTGCGGCGCGCGTCCGGCGGGATGCAGGAACGGATGGGCGAGACCGCCGCACTGCTGAACGAAAGTTTCGCCCAGGCGCGGACCGTGCGCGCCTATCGCCTGGAGACGATCGAGGCGCAGCGGGCAGAGGGCGCATTTATCGACCTGTATCGCGCCCTGATGCGCATGGCGCGTAGCCGGGCGCGGATCGATCCGGTGCTGGAGGTGTTGGGCGGCGCCGCGGTGGCGCTGGTCATCGGGTTCGCCGGATGGCGGGCGGCGATCGGCGATCACAGCATCGGCAATTTCACCGGCTTCGTGGCGGCGCTGCTGATCGCGTCGCGGCCGTTGCGGGCGCTGGGGTCGTTGAATGCGGCGCTTCAGGAGGGACTGGCCGGGTTGATCCGCGTGTTCGCGGTGGTGGATGAGGCGCCTTCGATCGTTGATGCACCGAATGCGATGCCATTGCCGGCCGGGCGCGGCCACGTTGTGTTCGAGGATGTGCACTTCGTCTATCCGGACGGCCGGGTGGCGTTGGATGGATTGAGCTTCGAAGCCGCGCCCGGACGCACCGTGGCGCTGGTGGGCCCGTCGGGCGGAGGAAAATCCACCGCCATCTCCTTGCTCCCGCGCCTGCACGACGTGACGGCCGGGGCGGTGCGGGTGGACGGGATGGACGTGCGGCAGGTGACGCTGGCCAGCCTGCGCGACGCCATGGCTTATGTCGGCCAGGACGCTGTGCTGTTTGATGACAGCGTCGCGGCGAACATCGCCATGGGGCATCCAGGCGCCGGGGCGGCGGAGATCGAAGCGGCGGCGCGCGATGCGGCGGCGGCCGACTTCATCGCCGCGCTGCCGGACGGGTTCGACACCGGCGTGGGGCCCGGCGGGCGCAGGCTGTCGGGCGGGCAGCGGCAGCGCGTGGCTCTGGCGCGGGCGCTGCTGCGCAACCCTCGCATCCTGCTGCTGGACGAGGCGACCAGCTCACTGGACACCGAGAGCGAGGCCGCCGTGCAGGCGGCCCTGGCACGGCTGCGCCGCGGGCGGACGACGATCGTCATCGCGCATCGGCTGTCCACGGTGCGGGACGCGGACCTCGTGGTGGCGATGGCGGACGGGCGCGCGGTGGAGCAAGGGACGCACGCCGAACTGCTGGCGCGAGAGGGGCTGTACGCGCGGCTGGTGCGCAGCCAGGCGCTGGCGCGGTGAGGTGTTCGGCATTACCAGCGCAATGCGGATGACTTGCGCGTCGCCGCAATCGGATCGAACGACGGGGTCGCGTAAACCCTTGCCCAAATCCCCCGAACCTTATCTGCACTGCTAACCTGCAAATTCCTCGCAGACCGCAACGATTCTAATCTGACTGTCGATTTCGTTGGCTCCGGTTCGCTGGCTCCGGTTCGCTGGCACTTCGTGCGGGCCTGGATGTCCCGGGCAACCGCTCGAATGGCGAGCGGGCGAAGTGGTATTCTGCCACGCCGTGTCATCGCGTAAGCGGCAGCCAGGCAGGATTTCTCACCGAGAGCCACCGAGGAAGGCAAAGCCACCGAGGCCACCGAGAAAGACGCCCAATGCGCACCGCTTATAGAACACCCAGCGCCGTTGACGGTGACTCTCCGTGTCATGGCCGCGTTTGGCGCGGCCACCCACGTGTTGCCGCCTTGCAGCTCCGATCGCGGCCGCAGCTTGCTGCCAGGGGGCCGTCCTGGAAGACCAACCAGTATCGCGCCGGCGGGGAAGCCAAACCGGCCAGTGGGAAGTCAGTGGGAAGCCCAGTGGGAACTTCGTGCTGTCCGGGCCAAAAAGAGTTTGACTTTCGCACCGAAATTCGTTAGACTGACAGACGTTATGCTAACCGCACGCACCACCGCTGGTCTTGCTACCCGACCTGATCCCCAACCGGATCAGGGTGGCAAACCCGTGCCGGAGCGTATCGAGGGTATGCTCGACATCGTTCAGATCCTCCTCGGGTACGGGCGCCACCTCGCGGAAACCATCGAGCATCGCGCCATCTGGCGCGGTTTCGCCACCATCGCGCAGTTCTTCGGCACCGCCGCGCTGCCGGTAATGCTCGCCCATATCCAGCGCGGCATCATGCGGGCCGTTGCGCTGGAACGCGTGCTGCTGGCACGCGCCGCGCGCGGCCGCGATCTGGTCATCCTGGCGCCGCGCGCGCATGCCCGGTCCGCCGCACCACCGACAGCTCCACCGCCGGCTGGGAACACGGCGGATCCGGACGCGGGACAGGCCGCGGCACCGCAATCAGGCGAAGCGCCGGCCGCGCCCGAACCCCCACACAAACCCCCACTGCGGCCCACTCGCCAACGCGTCCCGAAGGAGCCCCTCACCCTCGCGAACCTCCCCAGCATGGAGCAGATCGAAGCCGAGGTGCGCCGTCAGCCGCACGGACGCACTCTCGCCAATATCCTCAGCGACCTCGGCGTCGCGCCGACGCTTTGCGCCAGCCCGTTCTGGAACCAGCTCTTCATGGCGATGCGCTGCTACCGCGGCAGCCTGAACAAATTTCTCGGGGAGATGCGGCGGCGCGAGAAGCGGCTCGAAGCGGAAGAATGGAAGCACCCTGATCTGGGGTGGCCGGAGGAAACCCGGGAGGGTGCCCGGCGCGTGCTCGGATTCTTCGTCGGCGAACCGCCGGTCGATCCGTGTCGTCCAGAGCCTGTCGCCCCACATTTGACCCAGTGGACGGCCGAGGGTTCCGGCATCGTCGCCACCGCGACGGGGCCGCCCTGAACGCCCTCCCGTCATGGCCGGGCTTGACCAGGCCATCTGCCGCGGCACCCCCTGGCTCCTGCGTGCGCAGATGGCCGGGTCAAGTCCGGTCATGTCGAGAAGCGAGCACGGGATCGGAGCATGGCCGGCCCCGCCGCCCTGATTTGCGTTGCCTTGATGCGTCCTCATGGTTTCATGGCCGGCCCGTGCGCTGGGCGTGCCGCTTCATCGAGTGCCGATCATTCGGACGCCCGGCATCATCCCGCACAGTACCGCACCCGACCGTCTCACCAGGACGCCGCCAGTCTCACAGGAAACGAAACGAGACGGTTGTGGGATTGGCTACGGCCCCCTGGCGTCCGTCAGGACGCTTGGTTGGGTCGATCGTTCGAATGCCCGGTATCACACAGCGCAGCTGTTGGCGGCAACCAAACAAGGGTGCTGCGCCGGAGGCAACCTGGCGAACAGATTGCGATGCAGGACCGGCTGCTAACAACGGCCCCGCGTTGCGCCTTGGGGCACGGGTATTTCTCACCGAGAGCCACCGAGGAAGGCAAAGCCACCGAGGGCCACCGAGCAATCATCGGAATAGGCCGCCGGCGCTTACGTGCATTGCCTGTCTTCTCGGTGGCCCTCGGTGGCTTTGTCTTCCTCGGTGGCTCTCGGTGAGAAACCTTGCTGGCTGCCGCTCACGCGCCGGGAGGCCATGGCAGAACGCGACGTCGCCCGCACGTCACTCGAGCGGTGCCCTGGCCCCCGGACTTGGTCGCACAAGCGAACCGGAGCCGACGAAATCGGAAACCAGATTAGAATCTGCGCGGCTCGCGAGGATTTTTCGGGTTACCAGTGCAGAGCAGTACTGCACCCGACCGTCTCATCAGGACGCCACCAATCTCACAGGAAACGAAACGAGACGGTGGTGGGATTGGCCGCTGCCCCCTGGCGTCCGTCGGGACGCTGGCCGATCGTTCGGACGCCCGGTATCACGCAGAGCAGGACCGCACCCGACGGTCTCACCAGGGCGCCACCAGTCTCACAGGAAACGAAACGAGACGTCCGTGGGACTTGCCGCGGCGCGCGCCCGGCGTCAGCCAGGACCGTGGCCGGTCGGCGCCACCTCGCCAAAATCATCGGCGAGCGCATCCGCACCATGCCGGGCCAGCCGTGTCTCGCCTTCAAGTGTGGTTCCGGGCCGGAGTTGTCCCAAAGTCGTCCCACCCCCATCATTGCAAGGGGGAGGGTGACGATGCCATGACTACGCCGCACGCCATGCCCGAGAACGATCCAGCCTTCACCTCCGCGCGCGAACTTGCCGCGCTGATCCGCAGCCGCCAGCTCTCGCCGGTGGAGTTGATGGACGCGACGCTCGGCCGCATCGAGCGAAGCCAACCGGTCCTGAACGCCTTCATCACCGTCGCCGCCGATGCGGCCAGGACGCAGGCGCGCGCTGCGGAAGCGGCGGTGATCCGCGGCGATACGCTCGGGCCGTTGCACGGCATTCCGGTGGCGGTCAAGGACCTTGTGCCGACCGCGGGCATGCGCACCACCTGGGGTTCGCTGATCTTCAAGGACCACGTGCCCGACACCGATGCCGTCGCCGTGGCGCGGCTGAAGCACGCGGGCGCCATCATCGTGGGCAAGACCACCACCCCCGAATTCGGCCAGCAATGCCTGACCCAGGCGCCCCTGTTCGGCCGCACCCGCAACGCCTGGCGCGCTGATCGCGCCGCCGGCGGATCGAGCGGCGGCTCGGCGGTGGCGGTGGCGGCCGGGCTGGTCCCGCTCGCGATGGCGACCGACGGCGGAGGGTCCACGCGCATTCCCGCGGCCTGCAACGGGGTGGTGGGATTCAAGCAGGGCCTCGGCGTGGTGCCGCAGGAATATGCGCAGGATGGGTTTGGCAACATCTCCTATATCACGCCGATGACGCGGACGGTGGCCGATACCGCGCTGATGCTGCAGGCGATGGCGGGGCCGGATGCGCGCGATCCTCTGACGGTGGCGCGGCTGGCCCCGGATTTCATTGCCGCCGCGCGCGACGCCGGTGACCTGGGCGGGCTGCGTATCGCCTGGTGCGCGAGGCTGGGCAACAGCGCCGTGGCGGCGTCGGTGCTGGCGGCGTGCGAGGCAGCGCTGGCGGCGTTCGCCATGCTGGGTGCGCAGGTCGATGAACTAACTGGTGAGTTCACCAATCCGGAAACCATCTGGTTCGTGAACAACGGCGCCTACCGCATGGCGCAGTTCGGCCATCACCTGCGGCGGCATCGCGACATCATGTACCCGACCTTCGTGCGGCAGATGGACCGGGTTGCGAATTTCTCCGCCGCCGAGCTGTACTCTGCTATCTTCGAACGTACCAAACTGTACCGCCAGGTGCAGACATGGTTCGAGCATGCCGACATCGTCGCCATGCCGACGCTGTCGCGCAGCGCGGTGCCGATCGACCAGGACTTCTTCGGGCCGATCGAGATCGACAACCAGTTGGTCGAGAACATCCGCGCCTCGTGGTATCCCTACACCATGCCGTTCAATCTCACCGGCAATCCGGCGGTCAGTTTGCCATGCGGGTTCGATGCGGCGGGCATGCCGCTGGCGATCCAGCTCGTGGCACGCCCCGGCGAGGATGCGGCACTGCTGCGCGTGGCGGCAGCGTTCGAGCAAGCACGGCCATGGGCACAAAAGCGGCCGGAGCTGCCCGAGCTATCGTAGCCGGTGTGGGCGCAGCCCTTATCATATCGAGACAGGTTCTAAATTATCGTGTGCATGACTGCATGGGATGCTGTTACACGAAAGCGGGTTTGCAACGGCTCGTGCCGCGCGTAAGCTTTCTGGGTCGGCGGATGCGGTCTGCTGGATGCAGCACATGACATCCGCGGCTCCAGGTGCGGGACGAACGCCCTGCCTCGCTACATTGTTCGCCGCGCGATTTCGAAGAAAGGGTGCCAGCAATGGCCTACACGATACAAGTGAACGGCGTGGCGCGTAGCGTCGACGCGGAGGGCGACACGCCATTGCTCTGGGTGCTGCGCGACGAGCTCGATCTGAAAGGCAGCAAATTCGGCTGCGGCGTGGGGCTTTGCGGCGCCTGCACGGTACATCTGAACGGCAGCGCGGTGCGTTCCTGCCTGACGCCGCTTTCCGCTGTGGGCAGTACCGCCGTCACCACCATTGAAGGCATGGCGGCGCATCCCGTCGGCAAGAAGTTGCAGGCGGTGTGGATGGAGCTCGACGTGCCGCAATGCGGCTACTGTCAGGCCGGGCAGATAATGACGGCAACCGACCTGCTGACCCGAACGCCGCATCCCACCGATGCCGACATCGATGCGGCGATGTCGGGGAATGTCTGTCGCTGCTGCACGTATACGCGCATCCGCGCCGCTATTAAGAAAGCCGCGCTGATGCACACCGCGGAGGCGAAGTGATGATGAACAATCTCGCAGCCAAGCGGCGTAGCTCCGCTGCCGCGCCGTCGCCGGTTTCCTCCCGCCGGGCCTTCCTGAAAGTCAGCGCCGTGGCCGGTGGAGGCCTTCTGCTGCACGCGATGCTGCCGCCCCTGGCACGCGCCGCGATCGCGGACCCATCGGCCGCGTCCAAAGGCGGCGGCGCCCTCAACGCCTTCATCCGCATCGCGCCGGACGGCATCGTCACGATCATGTCGAAGAATCCCGAGATCGGCCAAGGCATCAAGACGATGCTGCCGATGGTGATCGCCGAGGAACTCGACGTCGATTGGAACCACGTGCGCATCGAGCAAGCGCCGGTGGATCAGGCAAAGTTCGGACGACAGTTCGCCGGCGGCAGCATGGCCACACCGCTGAATTACGAGCCGCTGCGCCGGGTCGGTGCGGCCGGGCGGGCGATGCTGATCGCGGCAGCCGCGAGGGAATGGCACGTAGCACCTGCGGAATGCCACACCGAGGCCGGCGTTGTCTTCCATGCCGGCAGCAAGCGTCGGCTCGGTTATGGCGCACTGGCGTCGCGCGCCGCGGCACAGCCGGTGCCTGACCTGGACCGCGTGACGCTGAAGGATCCGAAGGACTTCAAAATCATTGGCCGCCCCATACCAGGCGTCGATAATCCGAAGATTGTCACCGGGCAGAAGCTGTTTGGCATCGACGTCACCGTGCCCGGCATGCTGTATGCCGTGTTCCAGAAATGCCCGGTGTTCGGTGGGAAAGTTATGCACGCCAATGTGGATGCGCTGAAGGCGCTGCCGGGCGTGCACGACGCGTTCATCGTGCGAGCGAGCGAGGCCTATCGCAACGGCAATGCGCAAGGTGTTGCCGACGGCGTCGCCATCGTCGCCAAAAGCTGGTGGGCGGCGAGCAAGGCACGCGACACGCTTCAGGTCACGTGGGACGAAGGCCCCACCGCGGCACAAAGCAGCGCCGGTTTCGCACAGGAGGCGGCCCGGCTGGCGCAACAGGCGCCGCAAACCTGGCTGCGCCGAGACGGCGACGCGACGGGCGCGCTGCAAAGTGCGGCACAGGTCGTCGAGGCGGCGTACAGCTATCCGTTCCTGTCCCATATCGACCTGGAGCCGCAGAACTGCACGGCGCTCGTCCGCGACGGCAAGGCCGAGCTGTGGGCACCGACGCAAAATCCGGAACCCGGGGCTCAGCTTGTGGCGGCGACGCTTGGCATTCCGCGCAGCGCCGTCACCGTGCACATGACCCGCGTCGGCGGTGGCTTCGGCCGGCGCCTGCGCAACGACTTCATGGCCGAGGCGGCCTGGATCGCCCACCAGGTGGGTGCTCCGGTGAAGCTGCTGTGGAACCGCGCGGACGACATGCGGCACGACTTCTACCGCCCGGCCGGCTTCCATTTCCTGAAAGGCGGTCTCGACAAGTCCGGCGGTGTCGTGGCCTTGCGCGACCACTTCGTCACGTTTGGGCAGAACGGCAAGATTGCCGATTCGGCGGCGATGGACGCCAACGAGTTCCCGGCGCTGCTGGTGCCGCATCTCGAGTACGGCCAGTCGATGATGGAACTCGGCGTGCCTACCGGGCCGATGCGCGCGCCGCGATCCAATGCGTTGGCCTTCGTGTTCCAGTCCTTCATCGATGAGCTGGCGCATCAGGGTGGTCAGGATCCCGTGGCGTTCCGCCTGGGGTTGCTCGGCAAGCCGCAGGTGCTGGTGAATTCCAGCGGTCGTCCCAATGCATTGCGCGACGTCGATACCGGACGCATGCACGACGTGCTGGTGCGTGTTGCGGAGATGTCCGGCTGGTCGCAACGAGGGTCGTTGCCGGCCCGGACCGCGCAGGGTGTTGCCTTCTACTTCAGCCATTTCGGCTACTTCGCCGAGGTGGTGCAGGCGACGGTGGCGCCGTCGGGCGACGTGAAACTGGAGAAAGTCTGGATCGCCGCCGATGTCGGCAGCCAGATCATCAACCCCAGCGGCGCGCAGCAGCAGGCGCAGGGCGCGGCGCTCGATGGGCTTGGGGCGGCGTTGGGTCAGGCGGTGACGATCGATCGGGGCCGTGTGGTGCAGGCGAATTTCGACACGGTGAAGCCGCTGCGGATGATGCAGGCGCCGCCCGTGGAGGTGCAGTTTCTCACCACGAAGTACCCGCCGACGGGTCTCGGCGAGCCGGCTCTGCCGCCGGTGATCCCCGCGCTGTGCAACGCCATCTTCGCTGCGACCGGCAAGCGCATCCGTAACTTGCCAATCGATACGGAGTCGCTGAAGATTTGATCCGGAAAGACAAATCGTCGAGCAACGACAATAGGGGAGTCCCATTATGCGGGTTTGCGTCTTTGGCGCCGGAGCGATCGGTGGCCATCTGGCGGTGCGGTTCGCGCGCGGCGGTGCCGACGTATCGGTGGTTGCGCGCGGCCCGCATCTGACCGCGATCCAACGCAACGGTCTGACGGTGCACGCGATCGACGGCGAGCACCGCGTCAAGCTGACGGCCAGTGACGATCCCGCACATCTTGGTCCGCAGGAGGCAGTGGTGGTGACGGTGAAGGCCCCTGCCCTGCCCCAGGTCGCCGCCGGCATTGCGCCTCTGCTCCGGCCCGATACAGGCGTGGCCTTCGTGATGAACGGCATCCCGTGGTGGTATTTCCACGCCCTGCCCGGCAAGCACGAAGGCCATCGCCTGCCGCGCATCGATCCGGAGGACGCTATGTGGCACGCCGTTGGGCCGGAACGAGCGATCGGTGGCGTGGTTTATGCCGCCAGCGCCGTCACCGCGCCCGGCGTGATCGACGTGGAGCAACCGCGCAGCCGCGTGGTGTTCGGCGAGCCGGATGGTCGCCTGTCCGACCGCGCCGAGACGCTGGCCGAATTGCTGCGCACGGGCGGCATCATCGGCGAGGTCTCGCCCGACATCCGCACCGAGATCTGGAACAAGCTGATCAGCAACCTGGCCGGCGGCACGCTGGCAGTGCTGGGGGGCACCGCGCCGCGCGCCGTCTACGCCGATCCGATCTGCGCCGCGGCGGGCGAGCGGGTGATGCAGGAGGCGGCATCGATCGCCGAGGCGCTCGGTTCGCGCCCGCACCGCAACTTCGCGCAGCGCATCGCCAGTACGGCATCGATGGACCACAAGCCAAGCATCCTGCAGGACCTGGAACTGGGCCGGCCGATGGAAGTGGATGGCTTGTTAGATGCGCCGCTGGAACTGGCGCGACTGGGCGGTGTGGCAGGTACCGACGCTGGAGCTGCTGGTGGGGTTGGCGAAGGTGCGTGCGCGGGCGGCCGGATTGTACGCGGGCTGAGCGCGAGAGCGCATGCCGCATCGGGGGAACAACAGATGCTTGCGTTCGCGCGTATCACGACGTTTTGCATCCAACAATCGGCCCTGGGGGAAAAACTGTCGGGCCCGTCGCTTCGCTCCTCGCAATGACAGAGGTCGGCCGGTTTCCAGTCAGACACGTATGTAACGATGACCTGTCGCTATTCTTGGCGCTGTCCGCGAGGTGACCATCATCCCACTCACCCCTACCCCTCCGCCGCCGCCTTGCGCGCCGCCGCATCCTCCGCCGAGGAAATCCCCCCATGCGCGGCGGACCACGCCACCGGATCCTCCAGGAACCGCCGCACTTCCGCCAGCGCCGCCTCGGAGAAATACGGGCGGTCGGCGCATGCCTCCAGCACGTCCCACCACGTGCACAGGTGGTGCAGCGCAATATCCATCCGCGCCAGCGTCTCGAACGCCCCGGGGAATACGCCGTAGAAGAACACTACGAAGGTGTGGTTGACGATCGCCCCCGCGTCGCGCAGCGCCTGGGCGAAGCGGATCTTCGACTGCCCGTCGGTGGTCAGGTCCTCCACCAGCAGTGTGCGCTTGCCTTCCGGCACGTCGCCCTCGATCAGGGACTGGCGCCCGAACCCCTTGGCCTGCTTGCGCACGTAGGCCATTGGCGCGGCCATGCGGTCGGCGATCCAGGCGGCGAACGGAATGCCGGCCGTCTCGCCGCCCGCCACCGCCTCGATCGTCTCGTAGCCGACATGACGGTGGATCTTCTCTACCCCCAGCTCGCAGATCTTCGACCGCACGCGCGGAAAGTAGATGATGCGCCGACAGTCGATATAAACCGGGGACTTCCAACCGGAGGTGAAGGTGAACGGCTCCTCCGGCCGGAACTTGATCGCCTCGATCTCCAGCAGCATCCGCGCGGTGGTCAGCGCCGCGTCGCGGTCCCACACCGTGGCGGCGGATTTCGGCATGGCAGGGGCTGGCTTGGCCATCGCGCGTGACTCCTCTATCTGACCACCGACCACTGATACCTGACCACTGATAAAGGAGCCAGCCATGGCGCGCACGCACCGCATCGCTGTCCTACCCGGCGACGGCATCGGCAAGGAAACCGTGCCGGAGGCGCTGAAGGTGCTGGACGCCGCCTCCCGCCGCTTCGGCTTCGATCTGGCCTATACGCACTACGACTGGTCCTGCGAGACCTACCAGCAGACCGGCCGGATGATGCCGCCCGACGGCCTGGACCAGTTGCGCGACTCCGATTCCATCTTGCTCGGGGCCGTCGGCTGGCCGGGCGTGCCGGACCATGTCTCGCTGTGGGGCCTGCTGATCCCGATCCGCCGCGGCTTCGACCAGTACGTGAACCTGCGCCCCTGCAAGCTGCTGCCCGGCGTGCGCACGCCGCTCGCCGGCCGCACCGAGGCCGACATCGACTTCTATGTCGTGCGCGAGAACACCGAAGGCGAATACTCGTCGGTCGGCGGCCGCATGTTCGAAGGCACCGACCGCGAGTTCGTCGTGCAGGAAACGGTCCTGACCCGCCACGGCACCGACCGCATTCTGAAATACGCCTTCGAGCTGGCGCGGTCGCGGCCGAAGAAGCACCTGACATCGGCGACCAAGTCGAACGGCATCGCCATCACCATGCCGTACTGGGACGAACGCTTCGCCGCCATGGCGAAGCACTATCCGGACGTACGCATCGACCAGTTCCACATCGACATCCTATGCGCGCATTTCGTGCAGCACCCCGACTGGTTCGACGTCGTGGTCGGCACCAACCTGTTCGGCGACATTCTGTCCGACCTGGGTCCCGCAGTGGCCGGTTCCATCGGCATCGCAGCGGGGGGGAACATCAATCCGGAGCGGAAATTTCCGTCGATGTTCGAACCGGTGCACGGCTCGGCGCCGGACATCGCCGGCAAATTCATCTGCAATCCGATCGGCCAGATCTGGTCGGCGGCACTGATGCTGGACCATCTTGGCGAGGCGGAGGCCGGCAAGGCGATCGTCGACGCGATCGAGACGCTGCTGCGGGAAAGCGGCCCGAAGACCCGCGACATGGGCGGCCAGGCGGGCACGCAGGACGTGGGGACGGCGCTGGCGCAACTGGTGGCAGGGTAACGCCATCGCGGCGCCAATCAGACCCAGTTCTCGGCGCGCACGCCCGACATTCGCTCGAACTCGCGCAAGTTGTTGGTGACGACGATCAGGCCCTCGCTGCGCGCGTGCGCGCCGATCAGCATATCGTAGGGTCCCGCGAGCGTCCCGGCGCGCTGCATTTCAGCGCGGATCCGGCCGTGGTGCGCCGCTGCATTCGCACAGAAGTCCAGGACGTCGAGCTGCGCCGTGAATGCCGCGATCACCTCCAGATTGTGCCGTCGCCGGGCGGATTTCTCGGCACCGAAATGCAGTTCCGCCAAGGTGATGCTGGAAATGCAGAGCCCTTCCGCGTGGGACGCGAATTGCTCGCGCAAAGCCGGCGGGCGATTCTTCAATGTTGGTGTCGAGCATATACTCCAACATCAGAGCGATTTCGCGTTCCTCGGCAGCGGGCTGCATGCGATTCGACATGAAGTCCTGCGATGCGTTCGGTACGTGCAGGAAGAACTCGTGCCAGCGCCGCCCAATCGGGCTGATGATGCGAATTTGCCCCCGCTTGACGATCTCCACCTCATGAACATCGTCGGGAAAAGCAACCGCCTTTGGCAGCCGAACAGCCTGGATCTTATTGTTCTTGAAGAGGGTCGAACGGGTCATGGCGTGATGCCATCTATGATATACGGCCTGTATATACCCCCGGTTGTCGGACATTCAAGCCGGTCAGCGGCGTCGGAGGCGCTGCCTGCTGCGCTGAGCGTCGTGCGCTCGATCAGCGGCAGAAGGTCGCGTTGCACACCCTTACGGGGCCGCCCTCTGTAGTGCGGGGGCACGGTGCAACTGGTGGAGGGGCAAGCCGCGGAGCCGCGGGGCCACACCCCGCCGTCGGGCACCGGGCGTCACGGCAGGCGAACCTGGGTCCGCACCCAATCGGTAAACTCCTCGTCCGACATCTCGCCGGCAGCCAGCGCCAGCATCGCCACCACACACTCGGCATCGCTGGCAGGAAAGGTACAGCCGTTCAGCACCAGGAACGTTTCCAGCGCGACGTAGGCCGTACGCTTGTTCCCATCAACGAACGGGTGATTGCGCGCGATGGCTATCGCGTAGAGCGCGGCCAGCTCCGCCATATCCGGATCGCCATAGGCACCCCTGTTCAATGGGCGGGCAAGCGCACTTTCCAGCAATCCTTCGTCGCGAATCCCTGGCGCACCGCCGTGCTGCGCCAGTTGTTCGTCATGGATGGCGAGGATGAGTTGCCGCGATAGCCAGACGGTCACTTGGCCAGTTCGCGCAGCACGGCGCGCCGCTGCTTCATGATCTGGCGTGCCACTTCGAATTGTGCGGCGAACTCCGGATCGGCGACCGTCAGCTTTACGCCATCCGGCTGGTCGATCGCGTACAGCGTGTCGCCCTTGCCGACCCCAAGTTTGGCCAGCAGCTCCTTGGGCAAGATCACCCCAACGGAATTACCGATCTGGGTCAGCTTCAATGCGCTCATGACTTACGCCTCCAGTGCGAGGCACGTTCTAACACATGTTTTAACGCAATGCCACACGCCCGAGAGTCCCGGCGCAGGTGATTGCGCCGGAGGCCTCGCGGGTGACGAACGTTCAAGGAGCAGACCCTACAGGATGAACCGGCTCAGATCGCCCTTCTGCGCCAGCGGTGCCACGCGGTCGTTCACATAGGCCGCATCGACGATGATCGTCTCCCCCGCTCGATCGGTGGCGGTGAAGCTGATCTCCTCCAGCAGCCGTTCCAGCACCGTGTGCAGGCGGCGGGCGCCGATGTTCTCCACCCGATCGTTGATGTCCGCGGCAAGCTGCGCCAGCGCGTCCACCGCATCGTCGGTGAACGTCAGCTTCACTTGCTCGGTCTCCATCAGCGCACCGTACTGCTTGATCAGCGAATGCTCGGGCTCGGTCAGGATGCGGCGCAGGTCGTCGCGTGACAGACCCGCCAGCTCCACGCGGATCGGCAACCGGCCTTGCAGTTCCGGCAGCAGGTCCGACGGCTTCGCCAGGTGGAACGCACCCGAGGCGATGAACAACACATGGTCGGTCTTCACCGGGCCGTACTTCGTGCTGACCGTAGTGCCCTCGATCAGCGGCAGCAGGTCGCGCTGCACGCCCTCGCGGGACACATCCGCCCCGCGGAAGCCGCCTTCCGTGGTGCGGGCACAGACCTTGTCGATCTCGTCGATGAACACGATGCCGTTGTTCTCGGCGTGCGCCACCGCGTCCTTGGCGATGCGGTCGTTGTCCAGCAGCCGGTCGGCCTCCTCCGCCTCCAGCAGCCGGCGTGCGACTTCGACGGTGACCCGGCGCTTCTGTTGCGGGCGGCCGAACATGCCCTTCATCATCTCGCCGATGTTGATTACCTGGCCCGGCGGCATGCCCGGAATGTCGAGCTGGCCGATCGGCATCCCCTGCGACTCGGCCACCGAGATCTCGATTTCCTTCTGCTCGAACTCGCCGTTGCGCAGCATGCGGCGGAACTTCGAGCGCGTATCGGCCGCGGCGCCCTCGCCGACCAAGGCGGTGATCAACCGCTCCTCCCCCGCCAGTTCGGCCTTCGCCTGCACCTCCTTGCGGGATGCCTCGCGCAGCATGTTCAGGCTGGCTTCCACCAGGTCGCGGGCGATGCTCTCCACGTCACGCCCGACGTAACCGACTTCGGTGAACTTGGTGGCTTCCACCTTCAGGAACGGCGCCTGGGCGAGCTTTGCCAGCCTTCGCGCGATCTCCGTCTTGCCGCAGCCGGTGGGACCGATCATCAGGATGTTCTTCGGGACGACCTCCTCGCGCATCGCCTCCGGCAGGTTCTGCCGCCGCCAGCGGTTGCGCATCGCGATCGCCACCGCGCGCTTGGCATCGTTCTGGCCGACAATGAAGCGGTCCAGCTCAGAGACGATCTCGCGCGGGGAATATGTGGGAACTTCCATCTACAGGGTCTCTATAATGACGTTGTTGTTGGTATAGACGCAGATCTCGGCCGCGATTTTCATGGCACGGCGAGCGATCTCCTCGGCGGACAGGCCGTCCACGGCCATCAGCGCACGGGCGGCGGACAACGCGTAGTTGCCGCCCGAGCCGATAGCGATCACGCCGTCCTCCGGTTCCAGCACGTCGCCGGTGCCGGTGAGGGTGAAGCTGCGGTCCGCGTCGGCGACCGCCATCATCGCCTCCAGCCGGCGGAGGTAGCGGTCGGTGCGCCAGTCCTTCGCCAGTTCGACGCAGGCACGTTCGAGCTGGTTGGGAAAGCGCTCCAGCTTGGACTCCAGGCGTTCGAGCAGGGTGAAGGCGTCGGCCGTGGCGCCGGCGAAACCGGCGAGCACACTGCCCTTCTGGCCCCCGCCGATGCGGCGGACCTTGCGGGCGTTGCCCTTGACGATGGTCTGACCGAGGCTGACCTGGCCGTCCCCGGCCATGGCCACATGTCCATCCCGCCTGACGCACAGGATGGTGGTGCCGTGCCACCCGGTCGGGTCGGCGGCGGCGAATGGGATGTTTTGCATGACGGCCCTATGTGGGCTGACCGCGGGGTGGGGACAAGGCCGCGTGAGGCGCGGGTCTGGGGAGCCGGCCCCGCAGCGGCGGCGATGGCCGTCCGGTGCGTGAGGCTTGTTGCGGCCGGCGGCACGGGCCCCTGGCTGAGGGCTGTCGGGCGGCGCGAGGGAGATGGCCGGGCGGCTGGATGTTCCAACTGCCTTCGCGGTGCATGGGTTGTGTCGGGGGGTGTGTCCGGGGGGTTGTGTCGGGCGCGGCGTGGGTGGGGTCGGCGACGGGCCTCCGCGGCGCGGTAGCGCTGTTGGCGGCGGTTCTTCCGGCGATCTCCCCTCGCCGTCACGCGGGGAACATCCAATCGCCTGCTCTGGTGCATGGAGCCATTTCCGGCGCTGCGAGCCACCCAGCGGGCGGACTGGCTGCCGATAGCCGATTTGACGGTGCGTGAGATTCTTGCCGCCATGGCGTCGAGCCTCCCCGGCGCAGGTGCCAGGGACAGGTGCACAGGGTTCTTGCAGCGGAATTCTTGCGTGCGCCGAGGCAACTCGTGGCAGGCAGCGAGATCGGGCAGCCGTTGTTCTGGTGCATGGGATTTCAAGGCACTCCGGAAGCAAACAGTCAGCGCCAAGCAGCGCGGGCTTCAATGCGCCCGAGTTAGTCGCTCAACCGAATCGGTTTATTTCTCGAAAGCCGACCACATCAGCATCACTAGAATGCGCCCAATTGCCGCAGCAGGGTGAACGCGTCTTCGACAGCCCAGCGCTCAACAATCTTGCCGTCGCGCAACCGATTGATATTGATGCCGATAAACTCCACGTGCTTCCCGGTCGGCGGGATACCCCTGAATTCGCCTCGATGCGTGCCGGTACAGGTCCAACGGGCGACGACCTTGTCTCCGTCCACCAGGATATCGTCGTTTGCGAAGTGTATATCCGGAAATGCCGCCCGAAGTGCCGCGATCGATTTTCGTGCATCCTCAATGCCGTGTACGTCTACACCACCTTCCCGGCCTCCGGGGTTGGTATGGCGCACGTAGTCGGCTGCGATAAAGTGCTCGAGCGCATCGAGATTGCCCTTGTGCCAGATTTCTTCACCAAATTCCATTATCCTGGCCTTTAACTCCTCAGACATGGCTTGCCTCCCCTACATCGACATTCCCAAGCTCGCCGGACCTGCGGGGGCCACCATCGCCCTCGTGTCCCTCCGGGTGTCCCTCCGGCGCAACGTGCCTCATGTGCGATGGACGCCGTATGGGAAAGGCAGCAGATCGGGCGGCTTCGTGGCGGTGAAACCGGCTGCGTTGGGTCAAGAACTACCATTTGACCCACGCGGATGGGAATGTCCGTCCCGGCGTCCAAATCGCCCGAAGCCGCCATTCCGCTCCCGGCCAGACTCGGCGTTGAGCCGAGTGTCCGGTTTCGATCTATCCTCCCCGGAAGCCGACCGGCAGAAAACCGTCCAAGGCCGGAATTCAAACTGCGACACAGCTCCGCTGTCGAAGCCCCGGGCGCCGTCTGCCATGCGCGCGAATCGACCTGGGACCTCGCATCCCCATGGTTTGCCAGGTCCGCACGGCCATGCTCCTTACCGCCGCCCCTGCCGCAGCAAATGCACGCCCACCCAGACGGCCGGAACGACACACGCGACCCATCCCGCCGCATAGCCGCCTGTCACCCGCAGCAGCAAAGCGACCATCAGCGGGCACAGCAACGCCCCCATCCGGCCGAACGACAGCACGCCGCCGGTGACGGCCCCTGCCCTGCCCGGCGGCGCCAGCCGAGCGGATTCCGACAGCAGGATGCCGTGCCAGAACATCGCGGTAGCGCTCAATGCCCCAGCTACAGCGGCGAAGATTTCGGTGCATTGATGAGTGGCCGGCACAGGGCACTTGCAGTGGCGGCGCCGCAGCCAGAGAGTAGGCATGCATCGCCGCGCCGCGGTGCGGCACGGGGTCGTACCACGCAGGCGGTGGCGTTGGCAGCAGCGAAGCAAGATTTCTCACCGAGAGTCACCGAGAAAGTCAAAGCCACCGAGCGCCACAGAGCGTGACAGGGCAACGCACAATGCGCAGGCAGCCCGTTCCGATCATTACTCGGTGGCTCTCGGTGGCTTTGTCTTCCTCGGTGGCCCTCGGTGAGAAACCTTGCGCTACCTCAAGGTGCACACTGCGCCGTTGATGGCCACCGCTGTGGCGGCAGGAATCAGAGCGGCGGGTCCAGCCATGTTCTGGCTCCGCTTCATCAGGGGCCTGGCTGTCGCGGCGAATGGCTCCGAATCGCCGCCACATCCGGCCCGGGCCTTCAGCGAAGGGGTGGGACGACAAGCCGCGGGCTATGCGTGGCCGGGTCGATATGCCGCAATCATCGTCGCGTCCGCTTGCGGCAGAACCTCGCCGCGAGCGGGTATCGACCAAGAGCGGAATCCATGCCTAAAATGGCAGGTGTAAAAAGTCAGGAATTTGAATCGACGCCCGAGGTTGACACCGCTGCGCCGACGCGCACGGCCGGCGAGAGCGGACTCCGAGTCAAACACAATCGCGTGCGCTTGCCATTGCGGCACTAACGCGAGTTGTGTGCATTCCCATGCCGGCATCAGGCAAGGTCCGTGCTCTGTGATGGCGGAAGGACATGCGCGCAAAACGCAGGCAACGCCGTTCACCGGCAAGGCACATTGATTAGAAGTCATCGATGCTCGGACACGCGCCAAGCGCAAACACTCACGCCGGAAAGCGGCACGGCGGAAAACGCAGGAGCGCTACATCTGCGAATCGGGCGACAGAACCTCGCAGCCCATACGCCTGTGGCTCAGCCGGTAGCAGGCCTGCACGGCCGCGTCATGCGACAGCCCCGTCAGCCGCGCTCGCCACAGCATGCCGTGCGCCACGCGCACGCCAGCGACAGAGGGATGCGCAGCCGCGAGCTCGATATGCGCATGCTCGCGCGCGTTGCCCACCGCAAGATGCGCCTGCTTCGACGTCACGAACGCACCAACCTGGACTCCCCAGCTCCCCGTCGCCGGCTCCGGCGCGTAGTGCCGGAACGGGATCGGCTCGGCGGCATTCGCCGCGGCGATCAGGTGGAAGCCATGGGCGGGAGGCGGTGGCGGCGGCACCACAAGCGCGTATTGCTGCGGCGCCTGCATCGGCACCGGGCGTGGCGGCTCGGGCAACTGCGCCACCTGCACCCGCGCGCGCGCCGGCACACGCCCGCCACCGCCGCCATACTGGCTGGCGAACTGCACGGACCGGCCATAGCGCATGCCGGGCGGGATCACGACCGGCAGCGCGTTCATGGCATATTGCTCGGCCGGCGAGCGTCGATCCGGCTCTATCCCGACGATCTCCGGCCCGATCATCGCGACATAGCGCCGGGTCTCGTCCGGCAGCGGCCGGTTGTTGCTGAGATAGTCGTCCAGCCGGTTCGGCCCCGCATTGTACGCCGCCAGGAAGCCGGGCGAGCCGTATATGTCGTACATCTCGCGCATATAGGCCGCGCCGGCCATTATGTTGTTGGCCGGATCGTACGGATCGTCGCCCAGGTTGTACTGCTGGCGCAGCTCGTCATAAGTCGCCGGCATCACCTGCATCAGCCCCATCGCGCCGGCGCCGGACGTCGTGAGCTGGCCGTTGAGATACTCCTGCCCGTTGGACTCCACGTGCATCACCGCGCGAATCCACAGCTCCGGTACATCGAAGCGCGCCGCCGCCTGGTGGATATAGGGTCCCCATGGATCCTCCGGCGACCCCGGCGGGACATAATTGTTGCGTGCACGCTGGGCGTAACGGGCGGCTTCCTGAGTTGCCGAGGGCCCCGGCACGTGCGACGCGCAGGCGGCGAGCAAGGCAAGGGCGCCGAACGCAACAGAAGAGCGGGCAGCACAGAGCATGCGGGGCATCCGGGGCCTCCGTCGTGGCGCGGCCGCAATGGCCTGGGGACACGGCGACCGGATGGCCGTCGCTTGAGGTAGGTAGTCAGGAATCTCTCGTAACCCCTTATAGCAAACCACGGATCGCCGCAAGACCATTGCTAGCCCCTGCTGCGCTGGCCGATCATGCTTGATTCGGCCCCCGAACTTGCTCGATAAGGCAATGGAAACGAGCCGGCGGATTCCAAAACGATGCCGTTGCGAACTGGGGTTTTCTGTGCCTTGCTGTTGCTCGGAAGTTGCGCCGCACAAACGCAGCCGCCGGTGCGGAAGGCGCTGGCACCGGCTCCACCGCCCGGCCTGCGCGGCATTATTCTGGCCATGCGGCCGGTGCCGCCGGCATCGCCTCAGCCCGTGCAGGTCCTGCTGTCAGGCCTGGATCCGCAAGCCGGCCCGACCGCCCTGCCCTTGTTGGAATTCATCGTTCGCACCTCCATCGGAACGACAATTGCCGTGGTGCAGCCGGAAAGCGGCAATTTGCAGCCGGGCGAGCATGTCAGCATCCTGTCCGGCACGCCGCCCCGCATCGAGGCGCCGGTCAACCCGCCGCACGAATTGACGGCGGTTGCCCCCACCGGACGGATGGGCTATCCGCCCGCCGCGCAATGACGATCAGCACCCTTCCGGCCGAGAGTGCCACACTGCTCGACCTCCGTGCCGACATGTCGATGTCGGCGCGGCAACGCTTCGCCATCGCCGACATCGTCAAAGGCAGCGCGTTGTGGCGGCTGTCCTGGACGCTCGGCTGGCTCGACATCAAGCTGCGCTACCGCGGCTCCGTGCTCGGCCCGTTCTGGCTGACACTGTCCACCGGTATCATGGTTGGCGCGCTCGGCCTGCTGTACTCCTCGCTGTTCCACATGAACCTGCACGAGTACCTGCCATTCCTGTCGCTCTCGCTGGTGCTGTGGGGATTTCTCAGCACCGTGATCAGTGAGGCCTGCACCACCTTCACCGAAGCCGAGTCGACCATCCGCTCGGTACGGATGCCGTTCTTCGTGTTTGCCACACGGATCGTCATTCGCAACCTGCTGGCGCTGGCGCACAACATCGTGGTCATCGTCGTCGTGTTTGCCCTGCTGTCCATATCGCCGGGCCTGGAGGCCTTCCTGGCAATCCCCGGCCTGGTGCTGTGGATCGTGGATGCGCTGGCATTGGCGCTGTTGCTCGGCAGTTTCTGCGCACGGTTCCGCGACATCCAACCGATCGTGAACAGTGTGGTGCAGATCGCGTTCTTCATGACGCCGGTGATCTGGAAGCCGGAGCAAGCGGGGGCCCACATCGTGCTGCTGCAGCCCAACCCGTTCTTCGATCTGCTGGAAGTGGTGCGTGGGCCGCTTCTCGGCACGCTGCCCGACGGTTTGACCTGTCTCGGCGCCGTGCTTTACAGCCTCGCATTGTGGCTCGTCGCCTGGGTGTTCTTTGCCCGTGCCCGCGGCCGCGTCGCCTTCTGGCTATGAACGCCATGCCGCCCGCGTATCGCAATCCGAGCATCAGCATCGAGGCGGTGTCCGTCTCCTTTCCGCTGTACCACGGCAACGCGCGCAGCCTGAAAAAGATGGTGCTGGCGGCGGCGTCGGGGCGCCTGGGCCAGGACCGGAAGCAGCGCATCGTGGTGGAGGCGCTGCGCAACATCAGCTTCAGGCTGGGCGGCGGCGACCGGCTGGGACTGATCGGGAGCAATGGCGCCGGAAAGACCACCCTGCTGCGCACGCTGGCAGGGATTTATGAACCGGTCACCGGCCACGTGCGCGTCGAGGGCAGCCTGAACGCCTTGCTCGATCCCGGACTCGGGATGAACATTGAACTGACCGGGCGCGAGAACATCCTGCTGCGCGGCCTCTATAGCGGCATGTCGCACGCGGAGATTGAGCAGTTGGAAGAGGACGTGACGACGTTCGCTGGCCTCAGCGATTTCATTGATCTGCCGGTGCGCATTTATTCAACCGGCATGGGGGTGCGGCTCGGCTTCGCGCTGGCCACCGCCATCCGGCCGCAGATCCTGCTGATGGACGAATGGATTCTGGCCGGCGACGCGGCCTTCCTCGATCGCGCCAAGCAGCGGCTGGAGGCGATGGTGCGTGGCGCCGACATCCTGGTGCTGTCCACGCACGACCAGTCGATTGTCCGTACGTGGTGTAGCCGCGTGCTGTGGCTGGACCAGGGCCGCATCCGCGCCGATGGGCCGCCGGACGACGTGCTTGAGCAATACCTGGCGCATCCGCTTGACCCGCTGCCGGCCGAGGCGGAGCGGATGGTCGTCGCCGAAGGATAAGCGTCGGGAGGCAACCTGTACCGCGCATCGGTGTGCGACACGCCGGTGCAGGGCACGTTTTGGCCTTACGCCGCCGTTGCGCGTCGTTCGGCCAGCGAGGCGGCCATCTCGATCGCCGCGATCAGGCTGGTGGGATCGGCGATGCCCTTGCCGGCTATATCGTAGGCCGTGCCGTGGTCCGGCGACGTGCGCACGATCGGCAACCCCAGCGTCACGTTCACGCCATGATCCATGTCGAGCGTCTTCAGCGGGATCAGCGCCTGATCGTGATACATGCAGATGGCGGCATCGTAGCGCGCACGCGCCGCGACGGTGAACATCGTGTCGGGCGGCCAGGGACCGGAGACGTCGATCCCTTCGGCCCGTAGCGCCGTGAGCGCCGGGGTGATGATCGTGCGTTCCTCGTCGCCGAGCGCGCCTTGCTCGCCGGCATGCGGATTAAGCCCGGCAACCGCGAGGCGAGGATGTGCGATGCCGAAGTCGCGGCGCAGCGCAAGATGGGTGGTGCGTGCGGCAGCCACCACCATCCCGGTGGTCAGTGTCGCCAAGGCCTCGCGCAGCGAGACATGGACCGTCACCGGCACGACGCGCAAGTGCGGCGATGCCAGCATCATGATTTCCTTCCCACTCGCACCGGTCAGCGCGGCGAGAAATTCGGTGTGGCCGGGATAGGTGAAGCCGGCGTCATACAGAGCGGCCTTGTTGATCGGGTTGGTGACGACCCCGCCAACCGCACCGCTTTGTGCGAGCGCAGTTGCGCGTTCGATTGAACCAATGACGGCGCGGGCATTTGCCGTGTGGGGACGGCCGGGTTCCGCCGCGGCTGACAGCAAGACCGGCAAAACGGGCAAGGCTTCGGGGAAGATCGCCGCGGCTGACTGCGGATCTTCCACTTCGCCGATCGGCACGTTGCAGCCGATACGCCGGCCGAGCTCAGTCAGGCGGTGCGGATCATCCAAAGCGACGAAGTGACAGCGCTGCCCGCGTAACGCTTGCCAGGCACGCAGCGTCAGTTCACCGCCGATGCCGGCGGGATCGCCCATGGTCAACGCAAGCGGTAGCATCGCCTGACCCACCTGTTCGCTGGTCCACTGCCAGTGTTGTGACCCTGACGCTTCGATGACGTCAGAAAATCTGTCATTGCGAGCGCAGCGAAGCAATCTCCCGCGAGTGACGTGCGTACTCTCCGGGAGATTGCTTCGCTACGCTCGCAATGACATGCCTGCATCCATAATGACGAGCCGGTATCCATTCAGATATGCAGCGCGCGGCCATCCGCCGCCAGGGCCGCTTCCTTCACCGCTTCGTTCAACGTCGGATGCGCGTGGCAGGTACGCGCAACGTCCTCGGCCGAGGCACCGAATTCCATCGCCACCGCCAGTTCGGCGATCAGCGTGCCGGCATCCGGACCGAGGATATGCGCGCCGAGCAACCGATCGGTCGTCTTGTCGGCGAGCACCTTCACGAAGCCCTCGGTGTCACCCATGGCACGGGCGCGGCCGTTCGCGGTGAATGGGAACTTTCCAATGCTGTAGGCGACGCCTGCGGCTTTCAGTTCTTCCTCGTTGCGGCCGACGGAAGCGACCTCCGGCCAGGTGTAGACCACGCCGGGGATCACTTCGTAGTTCACATGCCCGGCCTGGCCGGCTAGGATCTCCGCCAAGGCGACGCCTTCGTCTTCCGCCTTGTGCGCCAACATCGGCCCCGCGATGACATCGCCGATGGCATAAATGCCGGGCACGTTGGTGGCGAAATGCGCGTCGGTGTTCACCCGGGCGCGCTCGTCCAGCGCAACGCCGACCGCGTCCAGACCCAGCCGCTGCGTGAACGGGCGGCGCCCGATCGACAGCAGGACGACGTCGGCCTTGATCTCCTCGGACGCACCGCCCTTCGCCGGTTCCAAGGTCAGCGTCACGCCATCATTGCCGGTGCGCGCACCGGTGACCTTCGTGCCCAGGCGAAACTTGAATCCCTGCCGGGTAAGAATGCGCTGGAACGACCGGGCCACCTCGCCGTCCATCGTCGGCACGATGCGGTCGAGGAACTCCACCACGGTCACCTCGGCGCCGAGCCGCCGCCACACGCTCCCCAGCTCCAGCCCGATATAGCCGCCGCCGATCACCACCAGGTGGCCCGGCACCTCGTCCAGTTCCAGGGCGCCGGTGGAGGTGACGATCTGCTTCTCGTCCACCTCCACGCCCGGCAGAGGAACGCTGTCGCTGCCGGTAGCGATGACGATGTTCTTCGTCTCGTGCACCGTGCCGTCCACGTCCACCTTGCCGGGCGCGACGATGCGGCCGGTGCCTCTCAGCCACGTCACCTTGTTCTTGCGGAACAGGAATTCGACGCCTTTGACATTGGCGGTGACGACCTCGCCGCGGCGGGCCTGCATGCGCGCGAGGTCCAGTTTCACGCTGTCCACCAGCACGCCGTGATCAGCGAGCGCGTGGCGGGCGTGGTCGAATTCCTCGGACGATTGCAGCAGCGCCTTGGACGGGATGCAGCCGATGTTCAAACAGGTGCCGCCGAGCGTGGCGCGCTTCTCCACGCAGCCGACCTTCATGCCGAGCTGCGCCGCGCGCAACGCGCAGACATAGCCGCCGGGGCCGGAACCGATAACGATGACGTCGAAAGAGTCCGCCATTCAATCCTCATTCGCAAAACAAACGGCTTCCAGATTGTGTCCGTCGGGATCGAACACGAAGGCGCCGTAATAGGTGGGGCTATAGTGCGGCCGCAGTCCCGGTGCGCCGTTGTCCCTGCCGCCCGCAGCCAGCGCCGCCGCATGGAATGCGTCCACCTGCGCGCGGGTTTCGGCGGCGAGGGCAATGTGCACGCCTGTCGATCCTTCGTCCTTGCCGTAGAACCAGAGGCGCGGCCGTCCGGGCTGGCCGAACGCGACGACACCGTCCTCCTCGTAAGCGACGACAAAGCCGAGCGGCGCAAGGGCTGCCGTGTAGAACGCACGGGTCGCAGTCAAATCACCGACGGCCAAGCCGATATGGTGGATCATGCTCACGTCGCGCTATCAGGTTTGATCCGTCACGGAACGTTCGCCTCGGCCAGCGGTCAGTTGCTCCCGCCACGTGCGCGCAGCCGACTGACCTCCTGGCGTGCATTCGCGATGAAATCCTGGTCCGCCGCGATCGCTCCGGTGAGTTCGACGTCGCCGGGCGGCGTCGTGATGAAACTCGATCCACTGGTATGATCTCGCCCCTCGACGAAGGACTTCCAGGGGCCTGGCGCGGCGGCGCGCAGCCGAGCCTCGATCTCATCCAGATCGGCGTTGCTCAGTCCATTGAAGGCAGCGGTATCCATGGCAACCCTCCACACTAGCGGTTGGGGTCCGCAACGACCGGGGTAGACAGCCCGGCCGCTTGATCGGGTGTAATACCCGCCAGCACCCAGTGAAAGCGATTATTGATAGATGGTCCGGGCGTCGGGCAGTGCGGGATGCAGCCCTCGGCCCATGTCGGATCAGAACGTTGGTCACACATCCAACAAGAGCCGGCGCGGATCCTCGATCCCCTCCTTCACCCGCACCAGGAACGATACCGCTTCCGATCCGTCGATGACCCGGTGGTCGTATGACAGTGCCAGGTACATCATCGGCCGGATCTCGACCTTGCCCGCGATCGCGACCGGCCGCTCCTGGATCTTGTGCATTCCCAGGATCGCCGACTGCGGCGGATTCAGAATCGGCGTGGACATCAGCGAGCCATAAATCCCGCCGTTGGTGATGCTGAACGTGCCGCCGGTCAGCTCCTCCAGCTTCAACCCGCCTTCCCGCACCCGCTTGCCGAAATCGGCAATGGCACGCTCGATGTCGGCAAAGCTCATGGCGTCGGCGTCGCGCACCACCGGCACCACCAGCCCAGACGGGCCGCCCACCGCGATGCCCATGTTCACAAAGTTCTTATAGACGAGGTCGTCGCCATCGATTTCGGCGTTGACCGCGGGGAACTCCTGCAGCGCGACACAGCAGGCGCGGACGAAGAACGACATAAAGCCCAGCCGAGCACCGGAATGCTTCTTTTCGAACGCCTCGCGGTACGCCGTGCGCAGAGCCATCACCGCCGACATGTCCACCTCGTTGAAGGTGGTCAGCATGGCGGCGGTATTCTGCGCCTCCTTCAGCCGCGCGGCGATGGTGCGGCGCAGGCGGGTCATACGCACGCGTTGCTCGCGCGCATCCTCGGTGCGCGGCGGCCTGGCGGCGGGCGCGGGCGGCGGCGCCGGCGCCGGACGGTTCAGGAACGCCAGGACGTCGCCCTTGGTGATGCGCCCGTCCTTGCCGCTGCCGTCGCCCACTTGTTCCGCTGTCACGCGCTGCTCTTCCATCAACTTGGCGGCGGCAGGCAGTGGGGCGGGCAGTGGGGCAGGCAGTGGGGCAGGCAGTGGGGCAGGCAGTGGCTGCACGACGGGGCTCGCCGGGCGCTGCACGGGCCCTGACGGGCGCGGTGGCGGGTTCACCCCCGGAGGCGGATTAGCCGCCGCGCGGCCGGGCGGGGCCGGCTCCGAGGTCGCCAACTCCGGGGCTATTTCCGGGACCGACTCCGGAGCGGCCTGCGCCGGGCCCAACGGCACGGCGGCCAGTTTCGGTGCCGGGCGTGGCAGCGCCGGCGATGCCTCCTGCCGGACCTGGGCGCGCGCAGGTTCAGCCTGCGGCGGCTGTGCCTGCGGTGGCGGGGCCGGCCGGACAGGCGCGGCCGACAGTGCCGCCCCCTTCGCCCCGGCTTCCAACGTGGCGAGCACGGCGCCGACCTCCACCTCGCTGCCTTCCGGCACGGCGATCGACGTCAGTACCCCCGCCGCCGGAGCGTTCACCTCCACCGTGACCTTGTCAGTCTCCAGTTCCACCAGCGGTTCGTCCGCGGCGACCGTATCGCCCTCATGCTTCATCCAGCGCGCGATCGTGGCTGAGGTCACGCTCTCGCCCAGTGTCGGCACCTTGATTTCGGTCGCCATGCGCGCCTGCTCTCCTATTGCTGACCTGCTGTCATCGCGGGTCTCCCGTCATGGCTGGGCTTGACCCCATAGGCATCAGGATAAGCCGGCGCCTTATCCCGACGCACATAGGGCTTGACCCGGCCATCCGCGCACGGCTGATCGGGCACCACGCTGCCACGCGCTCCCGATCCGGTCGAGCAGATGGCCGGGTCAAGCCGGTCAAGCCCGGCCATGACGGGAAGTCCATCACCCCGGGCCATGACGGGACGTCCATCACCCAATCCCCAGCGTCGTCGCCACCAGCCGCGCTTGCTCGCGCGCATGGGCGCGGGCCGAGCCAGTGGCCGGGCTCGCCGCCGCGTCCCGCCCGACATAGCTCGGGCGCGTTACCCGGCTGTCCAGCCGGCGCAGCACATTCTCCAGCCGCCGGTCGACGAAATTCCAGGCGCCCATGTTCTCCGGCTCCTCCTGGCACCACACGACGTCGGCACGGTGATACGGCGCGAGCAGGCGGCCCAGCGTCACCTCGGGGAACGGGTACAATTGCTCCAGCCGCAGGATCGCCACGTCGTTGATCGCGTGCGCGCGCCGCTCGGCGAGCAGGTCGTAATACACCTTGCCGCTGCACAGCACGACGCGGCGCACTTCATCGGGTGGAGCGATCGTGTCGATCTCCGGGATGACGAAGCGGAAGCGGCTGCCCTCGGCGAAGTCCGACAGCCCCGACACCGCCAGCTTGTGCCGCAGCAGCGATTTCGGGGTGAACACGATCAGCGGCTTGCGGAAGTTGCGGTGCAACTGCCGGCGCAGCGCGTGGAAGCAGTTGGCGGGCGTGGTCAGGTTGCACACCGACATGTTGCGCTCGGCGCAGAGCTGCAGATAGCGTTCGATGCGCGCTGACGAATGCTCTGGCCCCTGCCCTTCGAAACCGTGCGGCAGCAGCATCACCAGGCCGGACATGCGCAGCCATTTGCTTTCGCCTGACGCGATGAACTGATCGATGATCACCTGCGCGCCGTTGGCGAAGTCGCCGAACTGGCCTTCCCACAGCACCAGCGATCGCGGATCGGCCAGCGAATACCCGTATTCGAAGCCCAGCACGCCCGCTTCCGACAGCAACGAGTTGTAGATCTCGATCTTCGCTTGTTCCGGCGCGATGTTGTTCAGCGGCACGTATTCATGCTGGTTGGTCTGGTCGATCAGCACCGCGTGGCGCTGGCTGAACGTGCCGCGCTGGGTGTCCTCGCCGGACAGCCGCACGCGGCTGGCTTCCAGCAGCAACGAACCGAACGCCAACGCCTCGCCGGTGGTCCAGTCGATGTTCTGGCCGCTGTCCAGCATCGCCGCCTTGGCTTCCAACTGCCTGATGATGCGGGGATGCACTTCGAATCCGGCCGGCACCCGCGACAGAGCCATACCGATCTGCTTCAGCGTCGCTTCCGGGACCGCGGTCGCTGCCTCCTGGCGTTCGAATTCGGGTTCGGAAGGATGGAAGCCGGACCAATGCCCCTCCAGCCAGTCCGCCTTGTTCGGCTTGTACGCCTGCGCGGCCTGGTTGGCTTCGTCCATGGCCCGGGCGAAGTCGTCCCACATCGCCTTGGCGTCCTCGGACGACACGACACCCTCGGCGGCCAGCCGCTCGGCGTACAGCGTGCGCGTGGTCTTCAGCTTGCCGATGGCACGATACATCAGTGGCTGGGTGAATGCTGGCTCGTCGGTTTCGTTGTGGCCGTGGCGGCGGTAGCAGACGATGTCCAGCACGATGTCGCAGGCGAAGCGCATTCGGAATTCCGCCGCCATGCGCGCGCAGAACATCACCGCTTCAGGGTCGTCGCCGTTCACGTGCAGGATCGGCGCCTGGATCGACTTCGCCACGTCCGTGCAATAAAGACCGGAATAAGCATGCGCCGGCACGGTGGTGAAGCCGATCTGGTTATTGACGACCACGTGCACGGTGCCCCCGGTGCGGTAGCCGATGAGCTGGCTCATCGCCAGCGTTTCGTACACCAGCCCCTGTCCGGCGAACGCGGCGTCACCGTGCATCAGGATCGCCATCACCGAGGACCGCCGCTGCGTATCCCCCGCCGTATCCTGCCGCGCGCGCACCTTGCCCACCACCACCGGGTCCACCGCTTCCAGATGCGACGGATTTGGCTGCAGCGACAGGTGAACGGTATGCCCGGCCAGCTCCACGTCTGTGGACGTGCCCAAATGGTACTTCACGTCACCTGAACCCTGCACTTCGTCGGGTTTCGAACTTTCACCGGTGAATTCGGAGAACACCGCGACGAACGGCTTCTTCACGATGTTTACCAGCGTGTTCAGCCGGCCGCGATGCGGCATGCCGATGGCGATCTCCGTCACGCCCTGCGCCGCGACCGTATCGATGATCTGCTGGATCGCGGGGATCGTGACCTCGCCGCCGTCCAGGCCGAAGCGCTTGGTGGTGGTGTAGCGCTTCTGGCAGAACGCCTCGAAACCTTCGGCTGCGGTCAGCTCCTCCAGGATGCGGTGTTTCTCCGCCGCGTCGAACGCGGTGCGCCACGGCGCGCCTTCCACCTCGCGCTGGATCCAGGCCTTCTGGTCCGGATCCTGGATGTGCATGAACTCCACGGCGATCGAGCCGCAATAGGTGTCGCGCAGGATCTGCACGATCTCGCGCAGCGTGGCGGATTCCCGCCCCAGCACGTTGTCGATGAAGATCGGTTTGTCGAGATCGGCATCGGTGAAGCCGTAGGTGCGCGGATTGAGCTCCGGATGCGGCGGCGGCACCGTCAGGCCGAGCGGGTCGAGCCGCGCTTCCAGATGCCCGCGCACGCGGTAGGAGCGGATCAGCATCAGCGCGCGCAGGCTGGCGATGATGGTGGCGCGGACCTGCTCCTGCGATAGCGCATCGCTTGGCGCCCCTGAAGGCGCCCCCACGTGGCCCGGCGGCGTGTAGGGCTGGCGGGAGGATGGTGGCGCGGGCCGCAGCGTATCGATGTGGTGCGGTGCCCAGGACGCGCCGGTCGCCTCCTCCAGCACCGCGCGGGCGTCGTCGTTCAGCGCCGAAAACAGATCGGCGAAGGTCGGATCCACCGAACTCGGGGTCGGTCGCCCACCGCGCGTATTGTTCGCCGAGAAAGGCGGCATTCGCCCCGCTGAATGCCGAGGCGAGGATATCGACGCCAGCCATCCCAATGGACCCCTGTCTGCTTGCCGCCCTGCATAAGGCTGCGTGCCCGGGGGCGGAAGCCCGCCCAGACCCGCGCTGTACTGCCCGCACCGCATGCCGCCGGGCTGTCGCACACGCGTCCGCCGCGGGCATGGCCCGGTGGTCGGGCGTCCTGGCGGATGCTGGTCGGAGGATCGGCAGCAGGCGGCGGGCAATACGCTGCTAAAATGCGCGCTCGGGCGGCGTTTTCAAGCAAAGCGCCGTGGGGCCCGCCTGCCCGATCGCGCCGGCGACCGAACAACCCTCTTACGCCGCGGGTTTGCTGGCGACCTCGGGGACCTCACCCTGTGTCGGCGCCTTGCCGAGCCGGACGGATGACGTGGGTTCGACCCCGCAGGCGGTCTCGGGCAGCGCTGCCGAGTACGGTCTACGGGACCCTTGACACCACGTCCGCATTAGAACCCGGGAGTCAGAACCTGCATGGCGCCACGCTGGGATCGAGTACCGGGCCGGGCATGTCTGAACGTATTGATACAACACCCGAATGGTGTGACTGCAAGCCCGCGCGCGTTGTCGGGTTTCATTGTTGGCTTTGGCATTGGGTACAGTGGCGGCTTGGGGGGATCCCATCGCCATCGTCAACGCGAACTTCCAAGCCGTCGATCAGTATGGTGTCGACGGTGATATCCCTGGTTTCACGGAGACATCGAGCTTTGCCGCCCTATACGATGTGCCCGGTTACAACGTTCTCGACCTGAGCTCTCCGGGAAACTACGAGGGAAACGGAGAAGGCAGCGTTTATCAGGTGCTGAGTGCGACATTCACTCCTGGTGTATATCAATTTTCCAGTGCCGTACAAAGCCTTTACTACGGACCTAACTACAATGCCGGAGATACCTTCACCGGCGGCGACCTGCGGCGAGCACCTTGTCCGCTACCTGACGAACGATGATCCGGACCAGGCAGCGCGGGCGCGCCGCCTGTTGGCAGGGGAGGTAGTGGCTGTATCGCTCACCGTCCTGCTGGAAACCGAATGGGTGTTGCGCGCGGTGTACGGGATTGCCGCCGCTGACGTGATTGTCGCTTTGCGACGACTGGCCGGCCTACCCAACGTGGCTTTGGAAGACGCTGCCAGGGCCGCCGCTGCGCTGGACTGGGCGGAGCGAGGCCTCGAATTCGCGGACGCACTGCACCTTACAAAGCACTTGCACGGGTCGCGCGAAGGATCGGTGCGCCGCCGCTGACCGCGCCGTAGCTGCGCGGGATCCGCTCCGCTGCATGGCGGGGAGCGCACCATCACAAACGTCAACGCCGAAGCAACGGCCGTTAGGGCATTGCTTCGGCGCTGTGTCGGACGCAGGACAGATAGATTTCGGCCCTGCTTGAACTACGCCTGTACCGGACCAGGCTGATTGCTTGGCGGAGCCGGCGGACGCTGGCGCAGCTCGGCCATGAACTGGTCGAACTCCGCCTTGTCCTTGGCGAACCGCAGCCGGTCGAGGAACACCCCGAACTCCTTTTGCTCCTCCTCCAGCCGGCGCAGCGTCTCAGCGCGATACTCGTCGAACGCGCGGTTGCCACTGGACGGATAGGCCTGCGCTTGTGCGGGCCCCTGAGCCGGCCCCTGCGCCGACCCTTGCGCCTGGCCGCGGTACCATTCCTGCATCTGCCGCTTCCAGTGCCGCTTCAGGCCGACCCACGGCGGCGGGCCGCCCTGCCATCCGGCCTGATAGCCGTCGTGACGGCCGTATCCCCAACAGCTCATGCGTCGACCTCCCAGTGTACAGAACAACAGGATCAACCCGACCGGCCACCAAAAGATGAAGCCGAGCACGGTTGCGATGATCCACAACGGGCGCGAGGAATAACGCGCATGCCAGTACCAGCCGGTGCCGTCCGGCGCGCCACCGGGGTAGCCGCCCTGGTTCCCCCAGGGACCACCCGGCCCCGGCCCCGGCGCAGCACCAGCGCCCCAGGGCGAGCCTGCCATGCTGGCGTTGCCATACCCGGGTTGGTTTGCGGCCGTGCTCATAGGCGACCTCATGTGAATGTAAGATACATTTACATATGCCCCGTCCTTTCGCCGCGTCAAGAGGATTCCGACGCGAAATCGGAGGCCGGTCACAGTGCCAAGCGCGTCGCGGCGCAACCTTCGCTTGGAATGACCGCGACGCGGCGGCGTCTTACCAGGCTGGGCCGCCACGATCACTGCGCGGCCAGTGGCCGCCGGCGACTGCCACGCTGGTAAACCGTCGCCGCCCGACGTCTCATGCCGACCTGGGAATGCGAGCAAGACGGAAAGGGACCGAAGCTGACAAAATCGAGCCGCGCCGTTCCGGTATGGGACCTGCCCACCCGGTTGTTCCATTGGGTCACCGTCGCCCTGGTCGCGGCGGCCTACGTCACGTGGCGGCTGAACTGGATGGACTGCCACGCCTATGCCGGCGAGGCGTTGCTCGCCCTGGTATTGTTCCGCATCGCCTGGGGCTTTGCCGGCAGCGATACCGCGCGCTTCGCCCGCTTCCTGGCCTCGCCCCGCACGGCCGCCCGCCACCTGTCCCATCTCCTGCGCCGCGAGCCGGACGCGCAGATCGGCCACAACGCCGCCGGCGGCTGGATGGTGCTGCTGCTATTGATCCTGCTGCTGGGCCAGACGCTGACCGGCATCATCGACAACAACGACGTCGCCGATGTCGGGCCGCTGACCGACATCATGCCGGCATGGCTGTCGAACCTGATCGACGACCTGCACACCTGGCTGTGGAATGCGCTGCTGGCCGCCGTGGCCCTGCACCTGGTCGCCATTGCGGTTTACGCGGCGGCGAAGGGCCACAACCTGCTGCGGCCGATGCTGACGGGGCGCAAGCGCCTGCCGCCGGACAGCGTGCCGCCACGGATCGCCTCGCCTGTCCTGGCGCTGCTGTTGCTGGCCGGCAGCGCCGCCGTGGCGGTACTGCTGGCCAGCAGACTGTGAGCAGGGATCAGCCCTTCGGCGGGATCACCTGGCCGCGGATCTCGCCCGCCGGATGGTCCTTCGTGTGCACGTTGATATACCAGTCGCCCGCGAGGAACTGCTGCGCCTGATCCGGGGTCAGCGTCGCCATGCCCTTGTCCGGGCTGGTCATCGGGCTGCCCTTCCTGCTGAGCCAGACCACCACCGGACCATTCTTGCCCTCGGCGCCATCATGGAAATGCGCCATCGTGGCCGGGCCGGACAGCTGCTTGTAGGTAATCGTCCAGGTCACCTCGCGGGTGGCGGCATTGTAGGTCAGGTGCGCCGTGCCGCTGCCGGGAGTCATCACCGGCGGCACCTGCTGTCCTCCGCTCAACGGCACGTTGAACGCCACGGGCGCAGCCAGCGCCAACGTGGCCGACCCGGCCCAGGCAAGTGGCACGAGAGCAAGCAAAGCTCGACGAGACACCGACATGTCCATTCCCTCCTGAGTTGGCAACGATAACCCGCGCAACCCTACAAGTTGCGGCATTCAAAGCAAGGGGACGCGTCCGTCATGCTTCTATTCCCCCGCCTGTTGCGCCTCGTCTGTTCCCGTTGCTCAACCGCCCGCCAGCCCCAGGCCGCGCAGATAGACCAGCACACCGGCCTCCAGCAGCTCCTCCGCCGCCATTGGCAACTTCCTGCGCGAGGGACCGCCGCGCACGAACAAGGCCGCGATCCCGTGCGCGAGCGCCCAGACGTGCAGCGCCATCATCAGCGAGGGCGGCCGCTGGCCGCGCGGGAGCGAGGCGGCGAGCCGATCCGCCGCATCGCGCAGCACGACGAACGCGCGATCGCCGGCAGCCAGCAATGGCGGATGGTCGTCGAACAGCAGCCGCGCCTCGAACATGGCGGCGTAGTAGGCGGGCTCGTTGCGGGCGAACGCGAGATAGGCGCGGCCGATCGCCTCGAAGGCACGCAGCGGATCGGGGCGGCCGTTGTTCCAGGCGGCGGTCAGCGCGGCGGCGAAGCGGTCGAAGCCGCGCAGGGCAACCTCGGCCAGCAGCGCCTCGGCATCGCGGAAATGGCGGTAGGGCGCGGCAGGGCTGACGCCGGCCAGGCGCGCCGCCTCGGCGATGGTGAAGCCGTCCGGACCCTTGTTCGCAATCAGGGCGATGGCAGCCTCCACCAGCGCCTCGCGCAGATTGCCGTGGTGGTAGCCGCGCCGCTCGAATCCGCCGTGTCCCGACCAGCTCATGTGAAGGAGCTTTACATCAGGCGGAGGCGCGATCCCAGCGGCAACCCTCCTCGTCGCGCCGACCGGCCCGTTGGCAGCGCGGTAGCAAACCCCAGCGGCGATCCCCAGTGGCGATCCCCAGGTGGCGATCCAGTCGAAGCTGGATGCAGCCGGGTTGCACAGCCGGCTGATGGCGAGGCGGGCGGGGGCCGCAATCACTCACACATGACTGGATGATGAACAGTCTGACACGCACTTCACGAAATCGAATACGACAAATCGGTATACGAACCCAATGAGGTGTAATCTCTACCTGTTGCCTGCTGGCGCATTAACCGCCGGGACGAATCGCGACCGGGCTATGAGGCGGGGCAATGACGATGAGATGGCGGCGACTTGGGTTTGTCGGAATCGCTGTAGCGGCGGGGATCTTCGCCGGGTGGCACGTGTTGCATGGCCCCGACGGCGCGCGTGCCGCCGGCCCTGCTCCGGCGCCGCAGGTCCCGGTGACCACCACCACGACCAAGGTTCAGAACGTGGCCGTCTATCTCGATGGCCTCGGCACGGTTCAGGCGTACAACGTGGTCGAGATCAAGGCGCAGGTGAACGGCAGCCTGACAGGCTTGCCCGCGCGCGAGGGGCAGGAGGTCAAGAAGGGCGAGGTGATCGCCGAGATCGATCCCACTCCCTACAAGGCGGCGCTCGATCAGGCGGTGGCGCAGCGCGCCGAGGACACCGCGCAACTGCAAAGCGCACAGCTGGACCTGCAGCGTTTCCGTACGCTGGCGCAACGCAGTTTCGCACCGGTGCAGCAGGTGGACGACCAGCAGGCGATGGTCAACAAGGACATCGCCGCCGTCGCGTTCGACAACGCCGCGATCGAGACGGCGCAGTTCAACCTCAACAACTGCATCATCCGCTCCCCGATCGACGGGCGCGTCAGCCTGTATCAGACGGACGTCGGCAACCTCATCGAGGTGTCCAGCCAGACCGGCATCGTGTCCATCACTCAGGACAAGCCGATCGCGGTGGTGTTCACCCTGCCGGAAGTCGGAGCTGGGGCAGGTGCAGGCCGCGATGGTGCAAGGCAGAGTGCCGGTCGTGGCGACCAACAGCCAGGATTCCACCAAGGTGCTTGGCACCGGCACACTGTTGACACCGAACAACACGATCAGCACCGCCACGGGTACCATTTCGCTGAAGGCGACATTCGCTAACCCCCAGGATCATCTGTGGCCGGGGCAGTTCGTGAACACCCGCGTGCAGGTGACCACCCTGCAAAATGCGATCACGCTCCCTACCGTGGCGGTGCAGCACGGGCCGGATGGGTTGTTCGTTTACGTGGTGAAGTCGGACCAAACGGTGGCGCAGCAGAACGTGCAGCTCGGTTACCAGGGTGACGGGGTTTCCGTCGTGACCAAGGGACTGTCCGGTAACGAAACGGTCGTGCTGTCCGGCCAGTCCCGCCTGTCGCCTGGCACCAGGGTCGCAGCGACCGGGCAGCAACCCGCCCGCGGCAACCCAACGTAGGGCGGAAAAGCGCAGCCCATTCCGCTGCCCCCGCAACGGCGGAATGCGCTGCGCTTTTCCGCACTACCAGCCCGCCTCACTCCCACCAGGACGCCCTTCGCCATGAGTATCTCGACGCCCTTCATCCGGCGCCCGATCGCAACGTCGCTGCTGACCGCGGCGATCTTTCTCGCCGGGCTGGTCGCTTACCCGCTGTTGCCGGTGGCACCGCTGCCGAACGTGCAGTTCCCCACACTGACGGTGACCGCGCAGTATCCGGGCGCCAGTCCGGCGACGATGGCCTCCACCGTCGCGACCCCGCTGGAGACGGAGTTCGGCCAGATGCTGCCGGGCCTGTCGCAGATGACGTCGGCCAGCGTGCTGGGCAGTACGCAGATCACGCTGCAATTCGATCTGAGCACGGACATTGGCAACGCCGAGACGCTGGTGCTGGAGGCCATCAACGCCGCCCAAGGCTCGCTGCCCAAGGACATGCCGAGCCCGCCGACTTTCCGCGCGATCAACCCGGCCGATGCGCCGATCATGATCCTGGCAATGCAATCGGACCAGGCGCCGATCACCGAGGTGGACAATTACGCCGAGAACCTGGTGGAGCAGCAGATTTCGCAGCTTCCGGGGGTGGGGCAGGTGCTCGTGGGCGGCCAGCAGACCCCGGCGATCCGCGTACAGGTCGATCCGGCGAAGCTGGCATCGATGGGCATGACGCTGGAGGACGTGCGCAACGTGCTGACCAACGTCACGGTCGACGATCCCAAGGGCAGCATCGACGGGCCGCATCAGTCTTACACGATCTATGCCAACGACCAGCTCACCACCGCGGCGCCCTACAATGACGTCATCATCGGCTACCGCAACGGCGGGCCGATCCGCATCCGCGACATCGGCCGCGCGGTATCGGGACCGCAGAACCGCGAGCTGGCGGCCTGGACCAACGGCAAGCGCTCCATCCTGCTGCTGGTGTTCAAGGAGCCGAACGCCAACGTCATCAAGACGGCCGATGGCGTGAAGGGCAGCCTGCAACGGTTGCGGGCCGACATTCCATCCGACATTCACCTGAATGTTGTATCGGACCGCACGCTGACCATCCGCGCCTCGGTCAGCGACGTCGAATTCACCCTGATGATCGCCGTCTGCCTCGTGGTGATGGTCATCTTTCTGTTCTTGCGCAACATATGGGCGACGGTGATTCCCAGTGTTACCATCCCGGTCGCGCTTGGTCGGCACGCTGGGGATGATGTACCTGTGCGGCTTCAGCCTCGACAACCTGTCGCTGATGGGACTGACCATCGCCGTGGGGTTCGTCGTGGACGACGCCATCGTGATGCTGGAGAACATCTTCCGCCACATCGAGGAGCGGGATGAAACCGATGCAGGCTGCGCATCCAAGGCGCCGGCGAGATCGGTTTCACCATCGTCTCGATCAGCTTCTCGCTGATCGCCGTGTTCATCCCACTGCTGCTGATGGGCGGCATCGTCGGCCGGCTGTTCCGCGAGTTCGCGATCTGCGTGTCCATCACCATCGTCGTGTCGGCGCTGGTGTCGCTCACGCTGACGCCGATGATGTGCTCGCGGTTCCTGACATCCGAGGCGCACAACCACGGCCGCTTCTACCGTGCCGTGGAAAGCATGTTCGATGGCATGATCCGCTTCTATGAACGGACGTTGGATATCGCGCTGCGCTTCCGCTTCATCACCCTGATGGTGTTCTTCGCCACGGTGGCGTTGACGGTCGGGCTCTACGTCATCATTCCCAAGGGCTTCTTCCCGACGCAAGACACCGGCATCATCATCGGCATCACCGACGCGGCACAGGATGCGTCCTTCGACGAGATGAGCACGCTGCAAAAAGCCGCGAACCAGGTAGTGCTGCGGAACCCGTCGGTCATGTCGGTGGTTTCGGCGATTGGCGCCGGGGTGGCCGGACAGACCGCAAATAACGGGCGGATGTACATCACGCTGAAGCCGTGGAGCGAGCGCAAGTACACCGCCACCCAGGTGATCGGCCAGATCGACCAGGCCATGCAGAGTGTCGCCGGCATCAAGCTGTTCATGCAGCCGGCGCAGGACGTGAGCGTGGGAGCGCGGCTCGGCCGTACGCTCTACCAGTACACGCTGCAGGATCCGAACCAGGCCGAGCTCAATACCTGGGCGCCGAAGATCCTGGCGAAGATGCAGCGGATTCCGCAGCTGACGGACGTCACCTCCGATCAGGAGAACGCCGGCACGACGGAAACGCTGACCTATGACCGCGACCAGGCGGCCCGGTTCGGCGTGCAGCCCGCGACGATCGACAATGTGCTGTACGACGCGTTCGGCCAGCGCGAGGTGGCGCAGTACTTCACCGGCAACAAGGCGTACTACGTGATCCTGGAGGCGCTGCCCAGCGAGTACGGCAAGCTTGCCACGCTACGCAAGCTGTACGTCACGTCGACAAGCGGTGCGGTGGTGCCGCTGTCCACCTTGCTGCACGAGACCACGGTTCCCGTGCAGCCGCTGGCGATCAACCACCAGAGCCAGTTCCCGTCGGTGACGATCTCCTTCAACCTGAACGGCAATGCCTCGCTGGGCGACGCGGTGAACCAGGTGGAGCGGGTAGAGGCATCCATGGGCGTGCCGCAGTCGGTGCAGGGAAATTTCCAAGGCACGGCACAGGCATTCCAATCCTCGTTGAGCACCGAACCGTACCTGGTCGCGGCGGCCCTCGTCTCGGTGTACATCATTCTGGGCGTGCTCTACGAAAGCTACATCCTGCCGCTGACGATCCTGTCCACGCTGCCCTCCGCCGGTGTCGGCGCGCTTCTCATGCTGCTGTTGTTCCATTACCAGCTTACGGTGATCGCGCTGATCGGCATCATCCTGCTGATCGGCATCGTGAAGAAGAACGGGATCATGATGGTGGACTTCGCCATCGGCGCGGAACGGCGCGACGGCCTGGCGCCGCTCGCCGCCATCCGGCAGGCTTGTCTGCTGCGGTTCCGCCCGATCCTGATGACCACCATGGCGGCGATGCTGTCGGGGCTGCCGCTGATGGTGGAGAACGGTGCCGGCTCGGAACTGCGCAAGCCGCTCGGCTTTGCGATGGTGGGCGGGTTGCTGCTGAGCCAAGTGCTGACGCTCTACACCACGCCGGTCATCTACCTGTATCTCGATGGGCTGCAGCACTGGCTTGCGCCCGGCCGCCGCATGCCACTGCCGCGTCTGGCGACAAAGCTGGGGGAGGTCCCCAGCGAGGCGGATTGAAGGCGGCTATAGTTACATGAGGAAGGCAACCATTTGACGGATTCGAACGCGGCGGTGCGCCGGACGCTGGGATTTCTGCTGCGCGACACGTCGCGGCTGATGCAGCGGCGATTCGTGCAGTGCGCTCGCGAACGGGGCTGCGGCTGAACAGGTCGGAAGCGTCGATCGCGAGCCGGGGATGAGCCAGGCGCAGCGTGCCGAACAATTGGACCTGGACGCGATCTCCCTGGTACGGCGATCGACAGCCTGCAGGAGGTCTGATCGAGCGTCGTCCCCACGCGCATGACCGAGCGCATGACCGGCGCATCCGCACACCGTGGCTGACGGAGGCGGCGAAGCCGATCCTGGCGCAGGTTCTGGCGGTGCGGGCAGACGTTTGCGCGCGATGCGACCAGGCCGACTCGCGCTTCACCAATGGGGGATACTATCCACCGAAACGCTCGCGCCACGACGGTTGCGCGCCCGGCACTGGCAATGCGCGCGCTTCGTAGATGCCCCGCGCGATGGCACGCGCCATGACCAACGTCGCGGCATGCCCCAGTTCGGTCAGTGCCCGCACCGGATCGGCCAGCGGGCGGGCGCCTGTCGCGGCGGCAAACACCGTGTCCCCATCGAGCGGCGCATGCGCCGGCAGCACCGCGCGCGCCAGCCCGTCATGCGCCATGATCGCCAGCCGCGATGCCTGCGGCTTAGTAAGCACCGCATCGGTGGCGACCAGTCCGATCGTCGTGCCGGTGCCGGGGGTCCCCTTCAGCCGCAGTGACGTATCGAACGTCTCCGGCCACCCCAGTCCACCAAACTCCTTCTCCTGCTCGTAGGGCGCGGCCCAGAACCATGGTCCCTCGCCTATCGTCGGAGCACCCACGGCGTTCACTGCAACGATCGCCGCCACCATGTAACCACTGCTCGTGACCGCGCTCGCCGATCCGAGCCCGCCCTTCACGGTGGCCGTGGTCGCACCAGCACCCGCACCGACCGTCCCAAGCGGGAACGCGTCCGGCCGCGCGGCAAACGCCGCGGCGTAGCCCATGTCGCGATACGGCGAGAAGCGGCCCCAGTCCTTGTTCCCGCCATTGGCCAAGTCGAAAATGATCGCCTGCGGCACCAGCGGCACGCGCACCCCGCGGACGGCAAGGCCCCTGCCCTGCTCGCGCAGCCAGGCCTGCACACCACCCGCGGCGTCCAGCCCCAGCGCCGAGCCGCCGGACAGCACGATCGCATCCACCGCCTGCACGGTGTTCTCCGGGGCCAGCATGTGCGTGTCGCGCCCGCCAGGAGCGCCGCCCAGCACACTGACCGCCGTCACCGCGGGCCGATCGAAGATGATGGCCGTGACGCCGGAACCGAGCGCCAGATCCTCGACGTTGCCAACGGCGATGCCGGGTATGTCAGTCAACAGGTTGGTCGGCATGTCCGTTCCTTCAAACACACTGCCTTCGTGCGGAGTCTGACGCGTTGTCACATCGCGGGATACGCGTTGTCACATCGCGGGATAGACCAACGTCCCATCTTCGTGTTGCACCGCCAACTCCGTGATGTGAGCAGGCTCGACCTTGCTGTGGCCCATGATGTGCCGCACATCCGCTCCCGCGGTCAGAAGATAGTCCGCTATGATCCGGCGATGGCAGCGCCACCACACCGCCTCCGCGCACATAATTGCCGGGCGATGACCGGTGGCCAGCGCGCGCAATTCTCGTAACCCGGCGCGAAAATCGGCAGTGGCGGCATAGTCGGCGTAATTTCGGAAGCTGAGGTTCTGCCAGAAGGTGTTTGGGGAGGGGCCGGCGGTCTTGCGGCGATGGCGCAAGCCGCCCAATGCGGCGATGCGATGATAGTTTAGCCTCTGAGCGGCCAAAGCGACCGACAGCGTATCGGCATTGAATTGCGGGTTGGTTCTCGAGCGCGGTATGCTGCGGACGTCGACGATGCAGTCCGCGCCGGTTTCCCGCAGCAACTCAGCCAGTTCTTCGACCGAGCGCGTTGAATGGCCGATCGTCAAGTACTGCTCTTTGGCCGTGCTGGTTGATGCCATCGCTGCCATTGCCCGATCGATACGGCGCATTGACGCCGCTGTCCAGCTACCCCCATCCGACCCTCCTGCACGCGAACTCAAGCAGCAGGACGATGCAAGGGTCAGCCCTGCAGCACCTTCACCATCGTGGACCCCAGCGCCGCGGGGCTTTCCGACACGTGGATGCCCGCGGCACGCAGCGCCTCCATCTTTGCCGCCGCGGTATCGCGCCCGCCGCTGATCACCGCGCCGGCGTGGCCCATGCGCCGGCCCGGCGGCGCGGTGGCGCCGGCGATGAAGCCCACTGTCGGCTTCTTCACCTTTTCCCGCGCCAGGAACTCCGCCGCTTCGATCTCGCTCTGCCCGCCGATCTCGCCGATCATGACGATCTGCTTCGTCTCTGGATCGGCGAGGAACATCTCCAGCACCTCGACGAAATCCGTCCCCTTCACCGGATCGCCGCCGATGCCCACGCACGAGCTCTGGCCGAGGCCCGCGGCAGTGGTCTGTGCCACCGCCTCATAGGTCAGCGTGCCGGAGCGCGACACCACGCCGACCGAGCCGCGGCGATGGATATGCCCCGGCATGATACCGATCTTGCAGGCATCCGGCGTGATGACGCCGGGACAGTTCGGGCCGATCAGCCGCGATTTCGAACCGGTCAGCGCGCGCTTCACCTTCACCATGTCGAGCACCGGAATACCCTCGGTGATGCAGACAATCAGCGGGATTTCGGAATCGATCGCCTCCAGGATCGCGTCGGCGGCATAGGCCGGCGGCACGTAGATCGCGGTGGCGGTGGCGTGCGTCGCGGCGACGGCCTCCGCCACCGTATCGAACACCGGCAATCCAAGATGCTTGCTGCCGCCCTTCCCGGGCGTCACGCCGCCCCCGACCTTCGTGCCGTAGGCGATCGCTTGCTCAGTATGGAACGTGCCCTGCGCACCGGTGAAGCCTTGGGTGATGACCACCGTGTTGGCATCGACAAGGACCGACATGATCAGCCACCCTCCTGCACGGCCTTGACGATCTTCTCCGCCGCGTCGGCCAGGTTGTCCGCGGCGATGATCGGCAGGTTGGACTTTGCCAGGATCGCTTTGCCGAGATCGACATTGGTGCCTTCCAACCGCACCACCAAGGGCACCGACAACTGCACCTCGCGTGCGGCGGAGACCACGCCATCAGCAATCACGTCGCAGCGCATGATGCCGCCGAAGATATTGACCAGGATGCCTTCGACGTTGGCATCCGAAAGGATGATTTTGAAAGCCGCGGTGACGCGTTCCTTGGTCGCGCCGCCGCCGACATCGAGAAAGTTCGCCGGCGAGGCGCCATACAGCTTGATGATGTCCATCGTCGCCATTGCGAGGCCTGCGCCGTTGACCATGCAGCCGATGTTGCCGTCCAGCGTGACGTAATTGAGGTTGTACTTGGCGGCTTCGAGCTCCTTCGGATCCTCTTCTGCCTCGTCGCGCAGCTTTTCTAAATCGGGGTGGCGGAACAGGGCGCTGTCGTCGAAACTGATCTTGGCGTCGAGGGCCATGACGGTGCCCGCATTGGTGACAACCAGCGGGTTGATCTCGATGATGCTGCAATCGAGGCCGGTGAAAGCGGCATACAGCCCGGCCAACAGGTTCGAGAACGACGCCACCTGCGGACCGGTCAGGCCGAGGCCAAATGCGATCCGGCGCGCGTGGAAGCCCGAAATACCGGATGCAGGATCAACCGCGACGCGCTGTATCTTTTCCGGATGGTGGGCAGCGACTTCCTCGATCTCCATGCCGCCTTCGCTGGAGGCGATGACAGTGATGCGGCCGGTGACGCGATCGACCAGCAACGAGAGATACAGTTCGCGGGCGATGTCGCAGCCGGCCTCGACATAGACGCGGTGGACAGGGCGGCCGTGCGGGCCGGTCTGTTTGGTGATCAGCGTGTGGCCGATCATCGCTTCGGCATGGGCGCGCACCTCATCCAGCGACCGGGCGAGGCGCACGCCGCCCTTGCCGTCGGGGTCATCGGCAAAGCGGCCGGCGCCGCGGCCGCCGGCATGAAGCTGCGACTTCACCACATAGACGGGGCCAGGGAGCTTGCGCGCGGCTTCCACTGCTTCGTCGGGGGTCCAGGCAACATGGCCATCGGGCACCGCTACGCCGTAGCGCTTCAGCAGGTCCTTGGCCTGGTATTCATGGATATTCATGGGCGACTCGCGAATAAAGGTGAGGCGAGTGAGGCAATACGGGCAAAAGAAGCAGGCACTCCCCCTCCCACAAGGGAGCGGGAGAAACGCTTTCGGTTGCCCACCATCGAGATCAGCCGAGCAATTTCTTTGCCGCCTCGATCAGCTCCATGACCGCGCCGCACGACTTGTCGAACGCCGCCTTCTCCTGCGGGTTCAGCTCGATCTCAAGGACCCGCTCCACGCCGCCGGCGCCGATCACCACCGGCACGCCGACATACATGTCCTTGATGCCGTATTGCCCGGTCAGGTACGCAGCACAGGGCAGCACGCGCTTCTTGTCCTTCAGGTAGCTCTCGGCCATGGCGACCGCGGACGCCGCCGGCGCGTAATACGCGCTGCCGCGCTCCAGCAGCTTGACGATCTCGCCGCCACCATTGGCGGTGCGTTCAACGACCGCATCGATCTTCGCCTGCGTGGTCCAGCCCATCTTCACCATGTCGGGCACGGGGATGCCGGCAACTGTCGAGTACCGCGTCAGCGGCACCATCGAATCGCCATGGCCGCCGAGCACGAACGCGGTCACGTCCTCCACCGACACGCCGAATTCCTGTGCCAGGAACAGGCGGAAGCGGGAGCTGTCGAGCACACCGGCCATGCCGACCACGCGGTTGGCGGGCAGGCCGGATTTCTCCTTCATCACCCAGACCATCGCGTCGAGTGGATTGGTGATGCAGATCACGAACGCATCGGGGCAGTTGGTGCGGATGCCGTTGGCGACTTCGGCAACCACGCCGGCGTTCTTGCCGATCAGGTCGTCGCGCGACATGCCGGGGGTGCGCGGGAAGCCGGCGGTGACGATCACGACGTCGGCGCCCTTGATCGCGGCGTAGTCGGAACCGCCGGTCATCATCGCGTCGAAACCCTCGACCGGGCCGGACTGCATGATGTCGAGCGCCTTGCCGGCCGCCACGCCACCGAACACGTCGAACAACACGACGTCGCCCAGGTCCTTCAGGCCGATCAGATGGGCGAGCGTGCCGCCGATATTGCCGGCGCCGATGAGGGCGATCTTGTTGCGGGCCATGCTGAATGTCCTTGCCGGTGGCGTGGAAAGCCAAAAACACGCGCTGCCCGCCGGACGTTGCCCGGGGAGGACGGGGCGGCCCGGAAGGCGCGCCGTGTCCTAGCCCATCCCGCCGGGGGGCGGCAAGGTGGTGCGATGCAGCATGGGCAGGCCTCGCATCCGTGGCGATGCATCGCTTCGGCGGAAATCGAGGCGACACCCACATCGGCGCAACATCAGGCGACACCCCGCATTTCCCTGTCATTGCGAGGAGCGCAGCGACGACGAGGCAATCTTCATCACGCAGCAGATTGCGTCGTCACTTCGCTTCTCGCAATGACAAGGACTCGCCAACCTCTCCAGTCATGCCAAAAACGCTTCTGGCGTCATCATGCCCCCATCTGGACGCGGCGCCGTTGACATTCACTGCGCGGACTTGCCGCCATCGACTGAGACGATCTGGCCGGTGACGAAGGACGCTTGCTCCGAGGTCAGAAACAGGATGGCCTGCGCGATCTCCTCCGGCCGTCCCGAGCGCTTGAGCGGTACACCTGCGATCAACCCGGTCTTGCGGTCGGCGGTGCCGGTGAAGCGGGTCAGCATGTCGGTATCGACCGGCCCGGGTGCGACCGCGTTGACCCGCACGCCGAACGCCGCGCCTTCCAGCGCCGCTGCCTTGGTCAACCCTTCGACGGCGTGCTTGCTGGCGGTGTAGAGCGCCGCGCCCGGCGCGCCCTTGTGTCCCATGGTCGATGACAGGTTGACGATGCTGCCGTGCCCCTGGCGCTGCATCACGCGCATCTCGTGCTTCATGCTTAACAGCGTGCCGAGCACGTTGGTGTCGAATGTCGCCAAGTAGCTTTCCGCGGTTTGTTCCGTTATCGGGCCGGGCTTGCCCTCGGTCCCGGCGTTGTTGACCGCCACGTCCAGGCACCCGAATTGCGCAACGGTCTGGTCGATCAGCTCGCGCACCTCCACGTCGTACCGCACATCGGCACGCATGAATTCCGCTTCCGCGCCGAGGTCGCGCAGTTCGGCGGCCAGGGCGTGGCCCGCGTCATTCCGGCGGCCCGACACGACGACGCGTGCACCGGCCTGTGCGAAAGCGAGCGCGGTCGCGCGGCCGATGCCGGTCAACGCGCCGGTGACAAGAACTACTGGCTTGGTCATTGGGGTCGTCCTCGATAGCGCCGGGGTATCGATCGGGTGTGACCGTCTCGCCGGCGTGGCGCTCATTGCGCCATGGACAGGCCATTTATGCCACGCTGGCGCCTATCGCCAAGACTTTGTACGTTCCAATTGATGCCTGGGAGGCATGGATCATATGGAGCTGCGACACCTGCGCTACTTCGTTGCCATCGCCGAGGAGGGCAGCTTCACCCGGGCGGCCGCGAAGCGCCTGCACACCGCCCAGCCCTCGCTGAGCCGGCAGATTCGCGACCTGGAGCAAAGCCTGGGCGCGCAGTTGATCATCCGCGGAACGCGCACGCTCGAACTCACCGCCGCGGGGCGCGTGTTTCTCGACCATGCCCGCGCGATCCTGCTGCAGGTGGAAACCGCGACGGAGGCCACGCGGCGGGCAGCGGTGCCGGCCAAGACGCCATTCGTCGTCGGCTTCCTAACCGGCTACGAAATGCAGTGGCTGCCGAGGATTCTGGAAACGCTGCGCGACGAGCTGCACAGCACCGAGCTCACCATCCACAGCGCGTCATCGCCGGAGCTTCTGCAAGCGCTGGTCACCGGCAAGATCGACCTTGCGTTCGTGCGTCCAGACCCGCGGGTGCACGGGCTGGAGTTCCGGCTCGTCGCCAACGAAACGTTGTTCGTGCTGCTGCCGGCCGGTCATCGCCTTGCATCACGCAAATCGATCCGTCTCGCCGATATCGCCGGCGAGCCGTTCATCAGCTTTCCCGTGGCCTACGCCCCGGCGTTGCGGCACCTCATCGATGGCACGTTCGCACAGGTCGGGATCGATCTGGTGCCCGCGCATGAAGCGGAAACCTTGCCAATGGCGATCTCACTGGTGCTGTCGACCGGCGGGGTCAGCCTGTTGCCTGCCTACGCCGAAAGATTGCTGCCGCCCTCGGTCGTGAGTCGCCCTCTGCATGGGCGGGTTCCTACGATTGCGCTGGCCATCGGGTATAATATGTCGAACAGATCGGCGTTGCTGCGACATGTCCTGACGCAGGCGGATGACTTCATGGCAGCAGCAGCGGCATGAACTTATCCAGGTCATTGGGTTATCCATGTCATCGGCTTATTTATGTCATTGCGAAAAGCGGAGCGACGAGGCAATCTCCTGCGTAAAGCGCGTGGACGGCCGAGCGCCGCTCGCGGGAGACTGCTTCGTCGCTGCGCTCCGCGCAATGACAGGCGGGATCGCTTCGTCGATGCGTTCCTCGCAATGACAGGCGGGATTGCTTCTGCCTCGCGCCTCAATAACTCGGCATCGTGCAGTACGGCGTAAGCTGCAGCTCGTGCGTCCAGCAGGAGCGGTCCTGGGTGTGCAAGTACCAGAACGCCTCGGCGATCTTGACCGGGTTGATCACGAGTTCCGGCCTGTTCTGCACCTTCGGCAGCGCATGAGTGCCAGGCGAATCGATGGTGCCGTCGATCACGACGTTGGCCACATGAATGCCATGCTCGGAATATTCTTCGGTCAGCACCTGCGCCAGCGTGCGCATCATGACGCGGGGATAGTACAGCGACTCGCCGGTGTAGCGTTTCTTGCCACGCAGCGACCTGGAGTTGTTGGAGAACAAGAATGATCCAGTGCCCCGCCTGCGCATCGCCGGCAGTACTTCCTTGGCGACCAGGAACGGTCCACGGCTGGCGATGTGCTGCGCGGTGTCAAACATCTCCACCGGGATGTACTCGAGCAACTCCTTGTCCGGCGGCAGGTCGCGGCCTTCCAGGTAGCCGGCGTTGTAGACCAGCACGTCGGGATCGCCAGCATCGCGGCGGATGGCGGCGAAGGCCGACGCGATGGACTCCTGGGAGACCAGGTCCAGTTCGACGATCGCGCATTCCCCGTCCTGCGCGCGGATTGCTTCCGCGAGGCCGCCCGCATTCGGCGCGTGACGCGTCGTCAGGACCGTGAAGAAGCCCTCGTGCGCGAATTTCTGCGCAATGGCACCGCCGACACCCCAGCGCACGCCGACCGGCAGCACGCTGTCGTCCAGCGTCTTGCCATGCGCCAGCAAGGTGTTGCGCCCGTCCGACTGCCATTTGGAAGTCGCGCCGACCACCACCGCGACCGGCTTGCCTTTGGTATTGCGTTCCTGGGCCATGGCAGAATGTTCCCTCCGTTGCTGCGTGTTTCCCTATCATGCCGCGCGATCGTGCCGTGCGTTTCGCTATCCTGCCTTGCCTGTCGTGGCCGGGCTGCGGTCCCAGCCCCACCACCTGCAAAGCGCCTCTCCCATCACCAGCCGTTTGTCCTGCTCGCTGAGCCACGGCAGCTCCTCGGTGAACATCGTCACGCATTGATGCCACGAGCATGGCATCTTGGTGATGTCGGTGCCCCAGAACATGCGATGCGGGCCGAAGGCATCGTAGATCTGGCGCAGGTAGGCCTGCATCGTCGGGAACGGATATGGCTCGGCCGAATAGCCTGGCGCGCCGGTCGCCTTGACCGCGACATTCGGCAGCTTCGCCAGCGCCAGAAGCTGCGGCATGTGCGTCATCGCAGCGGCGTCTTTCAACGTGGTGAGGCCGCCTCGGCCGCCCAGGTGATCGATGGTCAGGCGCAGGCCCGGGTGGCGTTCGACGATGCGGGCTATGTCCGTCAGCGAATCGGTCGCCAGCATGGCGATGGGCACGCCGGCGGCTTCCGCCTCCGTCCACAGCCAGTCGATCTTTCCCTCATGCAGCCACTGCCGCGCGGGATCGTGCAGGAACGTGTAGCGCAACCCGAGCATCCCCGGCTGTTGCCGCCACGCCGCGATCCGCGTCCGCGATTGCGGCTGGTCGAGCGGCAGCGAACCCAGGATCGCGAATCGCCCCGGGTAATTCTGAACCGCGGCAAAGGCCATCTCGGTCGAATTCCGATCCCAGCCGGGCGGGTGAATCACCGCGGCATCGACGCCGCCTGCATCCATCAGCGGGATGGCCTCCTCGGGGGTGAAATGCGTGACCTGCCAGTGCGAGAGATTGCTCGGCAGGCCCGTCCCCCACAGGTGGATCTGGGCGTCGACGATCTGCATGGCGTTTCCTCGTTGTCTTTATGGTGCACGGTCTTATGGTGCACAGCATTGCCGTCCACGGCGCGGTAGCCGAGCCGCGCCCGGCTACCCCCGCGCGTGGCAACGCCTCTACTTCACCGGCGAGAAATCCGTCGGCGCCATGATGCGGTTCTCCTGCTTCAGCAGCAGTTCGCGGCGGTAGCCTTCAGCGAGGAACTTCTGCCACTCCGGATCGGCGGCCATGGCCTTGCGCCGGCGTTCCCGGTCGCCCTGATCCTCATAGCCCCAGATATGCACGACGGTGTTCAGCTCGCCTTCCACCGTGGTGAACCAGCCCAGGCAGCGGCCGAGATACTTCTGCTGCAGCGGCCACGCCATCTCCTTGTACATCGCCACCCATTCGGCCATCTTGTTGGGCTTGCAGGTATAGATGCGCAGGTCAGCAATCATCGCCATCTCCTCCTATGCGGTCGGCGGGCGCAGGGTGTGGCGATCGGCTGGCGACCGCAAGAGCGCCTCACCAAGAGCGCCTCACCAGGCCTCCTTGCCCTTCACCGGCCGCGCCGTGGCCGTGGCCTGCCGCGCGCGTTGTTCCGCCTCGTGCTTGTCGAACATCGCGCGCGCCGCCGTGGAGCGCTTCTCGGACAGTTCGTCACGATGCTCGGTGCACCAATCGAACGATTCGACCCGCGGCAAGTTGTCGCCGGAGAAGCGCGGCATCACGTAGCGGGCATACAGTTCGTAGGAGCGCTTCGTCGCCTCCCAATCCGCCCAGTTGTGCGCCTGCTGCAGCATCACGCCGAAGTCCCCCTGCTTCGCCTGCAAGCGCTCGATCAACGCGACCGCGTCGTCGGGTGTGCCGATCACACCGAACTTGTTCTCGACGAACCACTCGGCCGGGTCCGCGCCGGCCGGCGGCAAGAAGCGCGGCTGGTTGTTGTTCAGGTAGCCAAGGTAGCGCTCGAACCCGAACTTGCAGTTCTCATAGGCCTTGGCACGAGTCTCCGCGATATGCATCGGCCCGACCAGGCGCAGCCGCGCCGGGTCCATGCGGCGGCCATGCTCCGCCGCGAGGTTGTTGGCGATCTTCCAGTTGGCATCCAGCGCGTCGAAGCCGAATGGGTTGGTGGCGGCGACGCAGATCATGCTGAGGTCGTATTTCCCCGCCAGACGCCCACCCGACGGCGTCACCGCGCTCACCACCGCGACTTCGGGATACGGCTTCGTATAGGGCAGCAGATGCGCCCGCGCGTTGACGAAGGTGTACCAGTCGGTCTTCTCGGTGACGATCTCGCCCTTGAAGAAGCGCAGGATGACGTCCAGAGCCTCGGCCATGCGGTCACGCTGCACGTTGGGGTCGATGCCCAGCATCAGCGCGTCGGAGGCCAACAGTCCTGGCCCCGCACCGAACATGACCCGCCCACGCGTCATGTGGTCGAGCTGGATGATGCGGTTCGCTGTCATCAGCGGGTTGTGGTACGGCAGCGAGATGACGCCGGTGCCGAAGCGGATCGAACGCGTGCGCTCGGCGGCGACGGCAATGAACAGTTCGGGCGAACTGATGGTCTCCCAACCGGCGGAGTGGTGTTCGCCGATCCAGGCTTCATGGAAGCCGAGCTTGTCGAGCCACGCCATCAGTTCCAGGTCGCGCTCGAGGCATTGCGTTGGGTTCTCCTCCATCGGATGGAACGGCGGCAGGAAAATACCGTGGCGGAGCGGAAGCTGGGACATGGCGGACCTCGGAGTATGTGCTGGGGAGTATGTGCTGGGGAGTATGTGCTGGGAGGGAACCATACGCTGATGCGCCGCAAGCGCGAGGGGCGTCGGTGCCCACGCCGCGACCGCCATCGCCGAACTTGACCCGACCGGCGCCACCGGCCGACCGCAGCCCCGCCCGCTCAACATACCGGCATCCGGAGGGACGCATGGAACGGCCTCGAGAGGCCGACCATATAGTTCCACATCATAAGGCGTTAGTACGATCATGCCGTTTGCTTCGCTGCCCGAACCCTCTTCGCCAATCGCCGAAGCAGGGGGCGTTGTTTGATGGCCGACATCGCCGCCGAGGCCCGGCCCGCCGCCGACAGTCGCCCCGCTGATCGCCGTACGGTCGCCCGCCGCGAAACCGGTGAACCTGTCCAGGCGGCCACCCGCCGCCGCCAACGCCGCCTGCTCCGCTACAGTCTGTTCTCGCTCGGCGCCGCGGTACTGATCATCGGCGGGTTGTGGTACTACCTCAGCGGCGGACGCTACGTGACGACCACCGACGCGTATGTGCAGGCCAATGTGCTGACCGTCTCCACCGACGTGTCCGGCATCGCCGACCAGATCCCGGTCTATGAGGGCGAGCATGTTGCCAAAGGTCAGATCCTGTTCCGGCTCGATTCCGACAAATTCCAGATCGCGCTGGACAGCGCCCGCGCCAATCTGGGGCAGACCGAACTGACGCTGCGCTCACTGAAGGCCGACTACCTGCGTGCCCAGCGCGAGGTCGCTGCGCAGCAGGCCAACGTGCAGTCCGACCAGGCGACGTATGACCGCTACGCTGCGCTGGTGCAGCGGGGCGGCATAACCGAGCAGCAGTTCGACGATGCGAAGTACAAGCTCGCCGCCGACCAGGCCGCGCTGGGTGGCAACCAGGCCAACGCGACGTCGGTGCTGGCGCGATTGGGCGGCAAGGCTGATACGCCGATCGAGCAGATGCCGGCCTACAAACAGGCGCTGGCGCAACTGGCGGAAGCGCAGCGCGACTACAACCACTCGATCGTGCGCGCGCCGTTCGCCGGCGTGGTGACCCAGGTCAACAAGCTGCAGGTGGGCCAGTACCCTGGGCGCGGGAACCGCCGCGTTCGGCCTGGTGCAGGCGAACAACATGTGGGTCGCCGCGGAGCCGAAGGAAACCGCGCTGACCTACGCACGCGCCGGGCAGTCGGCGACCGTGACGGTGGACGCCTATCCCGGCGAGACCTGGCACGGCACGGTGGAAAGCATCGCCTCCGCGACCGACCAGGAATTCTCCCTGCTGCCGGCACAAAATTCCTCCGGCAACTGGGTGAAGGTGGTGCAGCGCGTGCCGGTGCGCGTCGATATCAAGCCCGATCCACACCAGCCGCCGCTGTCCGCCGGCATGAGCGCCGAGGTGTCGATCGATACCCACCATCACCGCACCCTCGGCGACTTGTTCTGAGCGAACGCGATGTCCGGCAGCAGCAGCACGCCCGAGGAGGTGCTCCCCCACCGCGCCCTGATCACCCTGTGCGCGATGGTGGCGACGCTGATGCAGGCGCTGGATTCCACCATTGCCAACGTGGCGCTGCCCTATATGCAGGGCAGCCTGTCGGCGAGCTACGACGAGATTACCTGGGTCCTCACGTCCTACATCGTCGCGGCGGCGATCATGACCGCGCCGGTTGGCTGGCTCGCAGCGCGATTCGGCTCGCGGACCATCTACCTGGTGTCGGTGATTGGCTTCACCGTGTTCTCCATGATGTGCGGCATTGCCACGTCGCTGAGCGAGATGGTGGTGTTCCGCTTCATGCAAGGTGTGTTCGGCGCCGCTTTGGTGCCGCTGTCGCAAGGCACCATGCTGAACATCTATCCGGCCGAGCAACGCGGCTGGGCTATGTCGATCTGGGGCATGGGCGTGATGCTGGGGCCGATCCTGGGACCGACGCTCGGCGGCTACCTGACGGAGTTGTACAACTGGCGCTACGTGTTTTTCGTCAACCTGCCGTTCGGCATCGTCTGCACGCTGGGCCTGTGGTACGCGCTGCCGCGGCAGCGCCCGAAGCGCGGACTGGGCTTCGACTGGTTCGGGTTCACAGCTCTCGCCGTGGGCATCGCCGGCCTGCAGCTGATGCTGGACCGCGGTGAGACCAAGGACTGGTTCGGCTCGACCGAGATCATCATCGAGGCGGTCATGTCCGCCGCCGGCTTCTATGGGTTCGTCGTCCACATGATCACCGGCGAGCGCACCTTCGTCAGTCCAGCCCTGTTCAAGGATCGCAACCTGATGATGGGCTTCCTGGTGATGTTCATGGTCGGCATGGTGCTGCTGGCCACCACCGCTTTGCTGGCGCCGTGGCTGCAGCTTCTGGGCAACTATCCAGTCGAGATCGCCGGCCTGCTGCTGGCGCCGCGCGGCATCGGTACCATGGTCGCGATGATGATCTCCGGCCGGCTGACCAACAAGCTGGACTCGCGCATCATCATGGGATTCGGCGTCGTACTGCTGTGCTGGAGCCTGTTCCGGCTGTCGGATTGGACCCCGGCGGTGAACGAGTGGTCGCTGATCTACAACACAATGATCCAGGGCGCCGGCGTCGGCTTCATCTTCGTGCCGCTGAACGTGGTGGCCTTCGCCACGCTGGCGCCGCAGCTTCGGTATGAGGGCACGTCGTTCCTGACCCTGGTGCGCAGCATCGGCATGTCGATGGGCATCTCAATCTTCGAGGCTTTGATCACGCAGAATACCCAGGTGGAGCATTCGGTGCTGTCGGTCTTCGCCTCGCCACTGAACAGAATGCTGGAAGTTTCGCCGGGGATGGTGCACGCGCTGTCGCCGGCAACGCGGCATGGGGCGGCGTTGCTGAACCAGATGATCACGTACCAATCGCAGGTGATCGCGTACAACAACGATTTCTGGCTCATGGCGATCCTGTCGGCGCCGATCATGCTGGTACTGTTCTTTATGCGTCGACCGTCGGAAGGTGGCGGCGATGGGCATGCGGTGATGGATTAAGCCGTGTGCGGCCCCCCTGTGATTGCGAGAAGAGCGGGTGTGATTGCGAGGAGAGCAGGCTCCCTGTCATTGCGAGGAGCGTAGCGACGAAGCAATCTCCTGCATGATGAGCCTCGTCTGATCACGCAGGGGATTGCTTTCGTCGCTTCGCTCCTCGCGATGACAAGTGGGGCGTTCGCGCGCCAAGCTTGACCCCCCCGCCGAACCGGTTTCCATTCCACCCAGCAGACCCAAGGGAGCAAGCAGCATGCACGACACGGTCATCCGTGGCGGAACCATCGTCGATGGCACCGGCCAACCCCGCTTCACCGGCGACGTCGCGATCGACGGCGGCCGCATCGCCCAGGCCGGCGGCAAGGCCGGTCCCGGCAAGCGCGAGATCGATGCAAACGGCCTGCTGGTAACGCCCGGGTGGGTGGATGCGCACACACACTACGACGGCCAGGCCACCTGGGACCCGGAGCTCGCACCGTCCTCCTGGCACGGCGTCACCACCATCCTGTTCGGTAACTGCGGAGTTGGCTTCGCGCCGGTGCGCCGTGCCGACCATGAGTTGCTGATCGGCCTGATGGAGGCGGTGGAAGAAATCCCCGGCATCGCATTGGCCGACGGGTTGAAATGGAATTGGGAGACCTTCCCGGAATACCTCGACGCGCTGGACCAGATGCCGCGCGCAATCGACATCGGCGCGCAGATCCCCCACCACCCGCTGCGCGTCTATGTGATGGGCGAGCGCGCGGTGAACCGCGAGAAGGCCACCGCCGACGACATCGAGGCGATGCGCCGCATGACCGAGCAAGGCCTGCGCGCCGGCGCCTTCGGCTTCACCACGTCGCGCACCAACTCGCACAAGACTCCAAGCGGCGAGATGGTGCCAGGCCGCTATTCCGAAGTGCAGGAACTGCTGGGCATCGGTTCCGCGTTCAAGGGCCTCGGCTACGGCGCGTTCGGCGTCAACAGTGACTTCGATATCGAGACCGAAGAGCTGGAATGGATGACGAAGCTGGGCAAGGAAACCGGTCGTCCCGTCTGGTTCCTGCTCACCGACCGTCCGACCGATCCCGTGCGCTGGCGCCGGCTGATCGATGGCGTGCACAAGGCGCGCGCGCAGGGTGCGATGGTGACGGCGCAGGTGGCTGGACGCCCGGTCGGCGTGCTGCTGGGAATCGACACCGCGCTGAACCCGTTCTCCATCCGCCCGAGCTACCAGGCGCTGCTGAAGCTGCCCGCGCAGGAGCGCATCCGCCGCCTGCAAGACCCGGCGATGCGGGCGCAGATTCTCAACGAGGCCCCCTCCCTCGAGCTGATCCACCGCCTGTCGCAGTTCCGCCAGCGCATCACCACAAGCTGGCATCGCATGTTCCCGATGGGCGACCCGCCGAACTACGAACCAGAGGCCAGCGAGAGCATCGCCGCCATCGCCACACGCTCGAACCACACGCCGGACGAGGTCGCCTACGACTACCTCGCCGCCGGCGCCGAGAAGTTCCTGTTCTTTCCCATCGTCGGCTACAACGAGGATAACCACGACATCATCCGTACCATGCTGACGGATGACGCGACGATCCTCGGACTGTCCGATGGCGGCGCGCATTGTTCGTCGATCGTCGATGCGTCCGTGCCGAGCTGGATGCTGATCCACTGGGCCCGCGACCGCACCCGGGGCGAGCGGCTGCCGCTGGAAATGGTGGTGAAGCGCCAGACCAGCGAGACCGCCGGATTCTTCGGGTTCCACGACCGCGGCGTGCTGGCGGCAGGCAAGAAGGCGGACGTCAACATCATCGACTATGACGCGCTGCGCCTGCACGTGCCGGAAGTGCGCTACGACCTGCCGAAGAACGGAAGGCGGCTGGTGCAGCGGGTTGACGGGTACCGTGCGACGTTCGTGTCCGGCGTGCCGACGTTCGAGAACGGCGAATACAACGGCGCCACGCCAGGCCGGCTGGTACGGGCGAAAGCCGCCGCATAACCAGCAAAGAAGACCCCTCCTCTTGCCGGGGAGGGGTGCGTGCAGCTTCGAAGCCGGGGATTGCACGCACCTCTCCCCTCGCCCCCTCCCTCAAGGGGAGGGGTGGCTTTATCCGCGTTTCGACATCTCAGGACTTCAGGAATGGAAAAGCGCTGGCTGGGCCAATCATCTTTGCAGATCGCGCCGCTCGCGTTCGGCGGGAACGTGTTCGGCTGGACCGCCGACGAGAAGACGTCCTTCGAATTGCTCGATACCTTCGTTGCCGCCGGCTTCAACTTCATCGACAGCGCCGACGTGTATTCGCGTTGGGTCCCCGGCAATCAAGGCGGCGAATTGGAGACCATCCTCGGCAAGTGGCTGAAGGCGCGCGGCAACCGCGATAAGGTCATCATCGCCACCAAGTTGGGCATCGAGATGGGACCGGGCAAAAAGGGCCTGTCACGCGCCTATATGATGCAGGCGGTGGAAGTGTCGCTGCGTCGGCTGCAAACCGACTACATCGACCTCTATCAGTCGCACCGCGACGACCCCGACACACCAATCGAGGAAACGTTATCTGCCTATGCCGACCTGATCAAGCAGGGCAAGGTGCGCGAGATCGGCGCTTCCAACTTTAGTGCCGCACGTCTCGCAGAGGCGCTGCGAATCAGCGTCGCCCGGGGCTTGCCGCGTTACCAGAGCCTGCAGCCGCAATACAGCCTGGTGGAACGCCGCAGCTTCGAGGGCGATCTCGAAGACCTGTGCCTGAAGGAGAAGGTGGGCGTGACCTCCTATTACTCCCTGGCAAGCGGCTTCCTGACCGGCAAGTATCGTTCGGTGGCCGATGCCGAGGGTCGTGCGCGCGGATCGCGGGTGGTGAAATATCTCAATGACGCGGGGTTCCACGTGCTGGACGCACTGGATGCGGTGGCAAAACGCTACAACGCGAAGCCTGCGCAGGTCGCACTGGCATGGATGATCGCCCGCCCGAGCATCACCGCACCGATCGCCAGCGCCACCAGCGTGGCACAGTTGCGCGAGATCATGCGGGCGCCGGAGATCAAGCTGGACAGCGACGCGATCGCGCAGATCGACAGGGCCAGCGCCTAGTGCTCCGACTCTTACGGTCGGTGCCTACCCCGTCATTGCGAGCGCAGCGAAGCAATCCCACGAGTGATGTGCGAACCCTAGGGAAGATTGCTTCGCTGCGCTCGCAATGACAGTTACGGATTCCTGCGCTGCGTTCGCAGTGACAGTTACGAGGCGACTCAACCCCGGTCGTGCGGGAGGTTCTCTCGCTATGCCCCGGCGCTGGGCCGTGCCTTCATCCGCGCATGCCACCCGACAATGTTCTTGTTCGCCTGGTTGATCGGCTGGCGCGCGCCGTCGAAGAAGTCGACGAACGCGAACAACAGGATGTCCGCCAGCGACAGCCGCTCGTTGCAGATGAACGTCCGGCCGGCGATCTGCCCGTCCAGTTTCGTCAGCCCCTCCTGAGCGATCTGCTTCAGGTCGTCCCCTGCTGCCGGAATGCAGTGGATGCGGTCCTGGAACATCCGCAGGCCATCGCTGTAGCGGAAACCGTTGGCCATCGGCTCCAGGATGTTCAGGTCGATGCGGCGCGACCACATGCGCGTCTCTGCACGCTCCTTCGGCGTGCTGCCGATCAGCGATGGGCCGGCCGTCACCTCATCCAGATACTCGCAGATCGCGGTGATTTCGGCGATCACCGTGCCGTCGTCCAGCTCCAGCGCGGGACACTGGCCCGATGGGTTCTTCGTCAAGAAAGGCTCGCGGCGGTTCTCGCCACCACGCAGATCGATCTCGACCTTCGGCAGCTCGATGCCGCGTTCGGCCATGAAGATGCGCACGACGCGCGGGTTCGGGCCGATGGAATTATACAGCAGCATGGGTTTCCTCCTGGTGCATCGCGGCGAATGTTATGCCACCGCTTCCGCCTCGATCTCCACCATGAACCGCGGGTCCGCCAGCCCCGCAACGAACAGCAGCGTCGACGCCGGGGCGTGGTCGCCGAACACCGCACCGCGCGCGGTACGAAAAGCCGCGAGCAACGCCCGATCGGTGAGGAAGATCGTTGTCTTCACCACGTTGCCGGTACCCATGCCGTTGGCGCCCAGCACCGCGCGCAGGTTGGCGAATGCCTGGGCGATCTGACCCTCCCCGGTGGTCGGCACACTGCCGTCGATGGCCATCCCCACCTGGCCGGAGATGATCAGCCGCCGCTCAACCCCTTCGATGATGATGCCGTGCGAATAGCCGGTCGGTGCACGCACCGTCGGCGGATTGCTGCTGGAAATTGTAGCCATGGTCGTCCCCCTGTTGGCTTACCGCGCGAGCCAGTCCCGCACGGCCTGCTTGATGAAGCCCGCATCGTGGGGATTCACGACCGGGTTGCCGGCGCGATGTCCCCAGATGCTACGGATCGGCCGCAATTCGCCATACGTCAGATGCGGCAGTTCGGCTTCGTTGTCAGCGACACGGAAATAGAGATCGGTCTCGCCCGGCATCAGCAGCACCCGCGCTCGGATGGCGTGCAGCGCGCGGATCAGGTCGCCGTCATACAAAGCGTTGGCGCTGATGTCGGCCGCTTCCCAGGTGCGCAACTGCGCATGGAGATTGGCGGCGGGACGCGCGCCGAATCGTTCTTCCCAATCGGTGCGCAGGAACGTCTCCAGATCCGGCGCGCCGAGATTGGGCGTTGGTCCCGACGACAGATGCAGACCGGCTCGATAGAAATCCTGGCTCAGCGCCCAGCCCGCGTAGATACGGCCGAACGCCCGCTTGGCAGCGCGCGGCTCGGCGCCGAAGCGGCCATTGCCGATATGCTGCGGCGCGGCTTCCAGTGTCGCCATCAGACTCTTCAGGAACACCTGGTTGTGCACCGAGGTCCGTGCGACACCGCAATTCACCACGACGCGCTCCACCGCATCGGGAAACAGCGCCGCCCAGTGATACGCCTGCAATGCTCCCATCGACCAGCCATACACGCAGGCAAGGCGCTCGATCCCGAATTGCTCCGTCAGCAGGCGGTGCTGCACCTGCACGTTGTCGAAGATCGTCACCAGCGGGGGAAAATCCGGCGAGTTGGATGGGCTGGACGACAAGCCATTGCCGAACATATCAGCGATGATGATGAACCAGCGCGCCGGGTCCAGCACGCCATCCGGCCCGATCAGCCACTCCAGGTCCGGATGCTGCGCGCCATAACTGGTGGGATACAGGATGACGTTGTCGCGTTGTGGCGCCAGCGTCCCATGCGTCTTCCATGACAGCCGCGCGTTGGGCAGCACCATGCCAGACTGCAGCGTGATGTCGCCCGCGTCGAAGCTGCCTTGCTGCGTGGGCCAGTGCATGCATCCTCCGTTCCCGTCCCGGCCACCGCCGGTCCATGCCTGCGAGGCTGCCATGATGATGCGCCTGATCGCTGTCGGCCGGCAACGCGAGGGCCCGGAAGCCGCGTTGCTCGCGCGCTATCAGGCGCGGCTGCGCCCCGCGCTGGCGGTCACCGAAATCGCCGAGGCGCGTGGCACCCCGGCCGAGATCAAGCGCCGCGAAGCCGCGGCACTGCTGGCGGCACTGCCGGACCAGGCGTTCGCGGTGGCGCTCGACAGCGGCGGTGAGGCGTCCGACACGGCGCGATTCGCAATGTTGCTGGAACGCTGGCTGGGCCTGGGACGGCCGCTCTGCTTCCTGGTGGGCGGCGCCGAAGGGTTGGATGCGTCGGTCATCGCACGCGCCGGCTACGTGCTGTCGCTGGGACCGCTGACCTGGCCGCACCTGCTGGTGCGCGTGCTGCTGGCGGAACAATTGTACCGCGCACGGTCGATCGCGCTCGGCCATCCCTATCACCGCACGGGACGCCCCACGTGACCCGCGCTGCGTAACCCACCCGACCTAACCCAAATGTGCGGACCATTCGGCCGCCGCCGCTTGACTTCGCCGCGCCTTGCTTCGCACGTTCCCGGCCGAGGGAAGCAAATCCAGTCGGCTCGTACCGACCAGTTCGGAAACTGTTCAAGTGTCGAGAAGCAGCCCGTCCTATGCCCCCCGCCGGGATGCCCGCTGGTACGCCCGCTGGTATGCCCGCTGGTATGCCCGCTGGTATGCCCGCTGGTATGCCCGCTGGGATGCCCGCTGGGATGCCCGCTGGGATGCCCGCTGGGATGCCCGCTGGTATGAGTGAGTCCGCGCGCCAGTCCCAGCTCACCGCCGCGGCGCCCGAGGGTGCGACCGCGGCACCGCCCCGGCCCTTTCTCGCCGCCCTGTCGCAGGTACCTGCTGGTGCCCTGGGCCGGGGTGTTGCTCGCGCTGATCGTTATCTCGGCGGCGCTGACGCTCAGTTCGCCATATTTCCTCACCATCGAGAACATCTTCGGCACTGTCGCCGTCTATTTTTCCTGGATCTGCATCGCGGGATTCGGCGAAGCGATCGTCATGATCGGCGGCGGCCTCGATCTTGCTGTCGGTTCCACCATGGGCCTGGGGGGCATGGCCTGCTGCCTGGTGCTGACCGCAGGATTAGGTTTGTGGCTGGCCGTGTTGGCGGGACTGGCCGCCGGACTGGCCATCGGGCTGGCCAACGCGATCGCCATCACCCGCATCCGCCTCAACCCGTTCATCGCGACGCTCGGTTCGCTCAGCATCGTGCGCGGCCTGACCTACGGGATCGTCCAGGGTGCGGCGATAACGCCGCCGGACAATGCGGCGGGCGGCGTGTTCTCGTGGCTCGGCAACGGCACGGTCGGGCCGGTGCCCGTCCCGGTGCTGATCATGCTGGCGATCGGCATCGCCCTGGTCGTGCTGATGAACCAGACCCCGTTCGGCCGCCACATCTATGCGGTGGGCGGCAACGAAGCCGCTGCGCGCTTGCTCGGCCTCAAGGTCGATCGCATCAAGCTGGCGATGTATCTGCTGTCCGGGTTGTTGTCGGCGCTTGGCGGCGTGTTGCTGGCGGCGAAGGCCGGCACCGCCCTGCCCGACGCGGCGACCGGCTATGAGCTGGAAATCATCGCCGCCGTCATCATCGGCGGCACCAGCCTGTACGGCGGGCGCGGCACTATCCCCGGCGTATTGATCGGCGCGGCATTGCTTGGCGTGATCGACAACGGGATCGTGCTGCTTGGACTGGCCGGTTATTGGCAACAGCTCATCACCGGACTGGTCATCGCCGCCGCGGCAACGCTGGATGTCGCGCGGCAGCGGCTGGAAGCGCGGCGGCGAGCATGACCGCGGCAAACCATGCAGAGGAGGACGTTCGGCCATGACGATCCGTGACGACACGGCAATCCACCGCGAAAACAAGCCGGCGATCATCACCACGCGACGCCGGTTGCTGGGCACCGGTACCTGGGCTTGCCGCCGGTGCCACGCTTGCCGGCACCACCCTTCTGGCGCGGCCCCATGTAGCGCGCGCCGCCGGGCGGCTGAGCATCGCCGTGATGCCCAAGTCGCTGGACAACAGCGTTTTCTACTATGCGCATTACGGCGCCGAGAAACGCGCCAGGGAACTGGGCGATGTGGACGTCATCTGGACCGCCTCCACCACGTCCGACGCCAATCAGGAAGCGCAGGTGCTGACAGGCCTGGTGTCCCGACATGTGAACGGCATGGCGGTGGATGCCAACGCACCACAGCCGCTGGTCGGGCCGATCGCCCAGGCGGTAGGCCAGGGCATCAAGGTTATCACCTGGGATTCCGACGTCCCCGACAGCAAGCGGCTGCTGTTCTACGGCGTGGACAGCATGGCGATGGGCCGCAAGCTCGCCGAGGAGACCGTGAAGGCGATGGGCACCAGCGGCACCGTGATCCTGGTGAGCGGCGGGCCCGGTGCCACCAACCTGAACGCGCGGCTCAAGGGCGCCACCGACGCTCTGGCGAAATACCCGAACATCAAGACGCTGGGACCGTTCTTCCACGACGACGACCTGGTGAAGGCGCAGCGGCTGACCAACAACCTGCTGGTGTCGCACCCGGATGCCGGCGCCATCCTGATGGTCGCAGGCGTGCCTTTCTTCGGAAAGATGAGCGCCCTGCCCGAGGTCACCAAGAACAAGGGCAAGGTGAAGATCATCACCACGGACGTGCTCGCGCCGGAACTGCCGTTCGTAAAGGAGGGCTATGTGCAGGCGCTGGTGGGACAGGATTACTGGGGCTGGGGCTATCAGACCGTCAGCATCCTGCACAACCTGCTGACCAATTCAAACTGCCACTATCCGGAGCTGGTGCCGCAGAACATGCCGGTGGTGACCGCGGTGAACGTCGATGAATGGATCAAGCGATGGAAAGACGCCGCGACCCCGGCCGGCGCCGCCAGTGCATTCAAGGAACCCCCCCTCGGCTGCATGTGACACCGGATGCGATGACGCGAACCGCCGGCCAGGTGAATGTCCCCCATTCTTGAACTGCACGACGTCACCAAACATTTCGGTCCGGTGCATGCGCTGGACGGCGTATCGTTCGCGCTCGCGGCGGGAGAAATCGTCGGCCTGGTCGGTGACAACGGCGCGGGCAAATCCACGCTGGTCAAGCTGATGTCCGGCGCCTTGCAGCCGGACCGCGGTGTGATTCGCTTCGAAGGGCGGGAGGTCAGCATTCCCTCTCCTCTCGATGCGCGGGCGCTTGGCATCGAGACCGTCTATCAGGACCTCGCCGTCATCGCGCACATGGACGTGGAAGCCAACCTGTTCCTTGGCCGCGAGATCACCGGAACAAGCTGGTGGAACCGCTGGTTGTTGAACAAGGCGGCCATGCGTGCGCAGGCGCGGGAACACATCGCATCATTGCAGGTGGGGCTGAAATCGGTGCGCCAGTCCGTCGGGCTGCTGTCCGGCGGGCAACGGCAGAGCGTGGCCGTTGCGCGCGCCATCTCCTGGGGCCGCAAAGTGGTGGTCATGGACGAGCCGACCGCGGCGCTGGGCGTGCGCGAGTCTCGCGGTGTGCTGGATCTGATCAAGCGCGTGCGGGACCATGGCATCGCGGTGGTCCTGGTCAGCCACAACATGCCGCATGTGTTCGAGGTGACCGACCGCATCTTCGTCATGCGTCACGGCCGGCGTGCCGGCGAAGTGCGCACGCAAGAGGCCCACATGAACGAGGTGCTCGGCCTGATCACCGGCGTGCCGGTCAGCGCCGCAGCGCTGTAGGCAGCCCCGCGTCAGAGCGATGTGGCATGGTCTGTCGACCAGTGTTCGGCCAGTGCTGGGCGGACGAAGGCCGCCATCGACATATCGGCGGACTGCGTCCGTCCTACGACACGCTGCAGGGCGCGAGGCGTGGTGTACCCGCATCAAAGCGACGTGGCGCAATCGCTTACAAAAGCGGCGTGGCGTAATCGCTTGTCAAGGCGACGTGGCGTAGTCGCTCAGGTCCTCGAAAGTCCCGGCATTCGGGCAGAACTCATGCGCGTAGGCCGCCGCCCTGCCGGCATCCAGTTCTCGCCTGCACCGGCCGGTGGACCGGCAGCGCGAGCACACGCGCTCCACATCGCGCAGCAGGGCGCCGAAGGAGTGGCGCAGCAGCTCCGGATCGAACCCGCGGGCACGCATCATGCCTTCCATCAGGGCGGTGTTGTCGGCCATGCTGGCTGACAACGCGGCCAGGTCATCCTCGGCCAGCGCCAGATCATCCGCCAGGTTCCGCAGATCGTCGCTCGACCAACCGGCGAGTTCGTCCGCCCCGCCGCAGCGGGCACGCAGCCAGTCGAGCACACGGCCGAGTAAACCTGGATTGGCAAGGACGGGGCCGGCGGGGTTCATGGCACTCTCCTTGTTCTATGTTCCATTGTTCATCCAACATCCTCGCCAATGGCCGCACCTGGCGCCTTGATCCAGATCAAACAATCCCCGCGTGTTGAACCGCCGGATTTGACGGCTGGCCGCGCATGGGCCAGCGTCGCGACAGCAGACCGGAGGGGAAACTGCAGCCGCAGCCGATTTGCCGCGGCGCCACAGGCGCGTAATGTGACGCCCGTTCGGACTTTTCGTAACCGGCCCGATCACGGCCGTCCGCTGACAGGAGGAAACATGGCTGAAATCAAAGGCGCCGACTTGCTGGCAAGAAGCCTCAAGGAACAGGGCGTGCAATTCATGTTCGGGGTGGTCGGGTTCCCGGTCGGTCCGCTCGCCGAGGCCGCGCAGAAGGTCGGCCTGCCCTATATCGGCATGCGCAATGAGCAAACCGCGTCGTATGCGGCCGGCACCGTCGGCTACCTGACCGGCCGTCCGGGGTCGTGCATCGTGGTGACCGGGCCCGGCGTCATCCACGGCCTGGCGGGCCTGGCGAACGCGCAGCAGAACTGCTGGCCGATGCTGTTGATCGGCGGCGCGTCGGAGACCTATCGCAACGGCATGGGTGCCTTCCAGGAGGAGCGGCAGGTGCTCGCCGCGACGCCTTTGTGCAAGTGGGCGCACTCGATCGAGCATGTGAATCGCATCCCGTTCTATGTGGAAATGGCGGTGCGGCAGTCGATCTACGGCCGGCCGGGCGCGGCTTATCTCGACATCGCCGACGACATCATCACCGGCTCCTGCGACGCCGATAAGGCGCACGTGGCCGAGAAATGCCCCGATCCGCCGCGCACCCAGACCATGCCGGAATACATCGACCAGGCACTGAACGTGCTGCAATCGGCCGAGCGCCCGCTGGTGATCATCGGCAAGGGCATGGCCTTCTCGCGCGCCGAGGACGAGGTGCGTGCCTTCATCGAGCGCACGCAACTGCCGTTCCTCGCGTCGCCGATGGGCAAGGGCGTCATGCCCGACGACCATCCGCTATCGGTCGGCGCGTCTCGCAGCCTCGCGCTGCAACAGGCCGATGTCGTGTTCCTGATGGGCGCGCGCTTCAACTGGATCATGCATTTTGGTCTGCCGCCGCGCTACAACAAGAACGTGCGGGTGATCCAGCTGGACATCGAGCCGGAGGCGATGCACCAGAACAAGCCGGCCGAGGTCGCTCTTTGCGGCGACGGCAAGGCGATCGTGGGGCAGCTCAATCAGGCGCTGCAAAGCCGGCAGTGGTTCTACCCGAAGGAGTCGGCGTGGCGCACGGCGATCTCCAAGAAGTCGGCCGAGAACGCGGCGTTGATCGCCCCGCAGATCGCCGACGAGTCGGCGCCGGGCGGTTACTATCGGCTGCTGCGCGACGTCGCCGCGTGGACGCCTAAGAACGCCATCGTTTGCAGCGAGGGCGCCAGCACGATGGATATCGGCCGCACCCAGTTGCCGAATTTCCTGCCGCGCTCGCGGCTGGATGCCGGCAGCTATGGCACGATGGGCGTCGGGCTGGGCATCGTCATCGCCGCCTGCGTGGTTCACCCGGACCGGCCGGTGGTGCACGTGTCGGGTGACTCGGCGATTGGGTTCTCCGGCATGGAGATGGAGACGCTGTGCCGCTACGGGATGCCGGCCAAGATCGTCGTGTTCAACAACGGCGGTATCGGGCCGGGCATGCCGGAAATCCCGTCGAACCCGATGCTGAACATGCGGCCGAACTCGCTGATCTGGGGCGCGCGCTACGACCTGATGATGGAGGCCTTCGGCGGCAAGGGCTTCTATGTCGAGGACCCGAAGGACCTGCGCGGCGCGCTGGACGAGGCGATGAACTTCCGCGGGCCGGCACTGGTCAACGTGAAGCTCAGTCTGGGTTCACAGCGCAAGGCGCAGGAGTTCCGCTGGCATAGCTGAGCGTTCGTACGGAATACCTCGCCGTCCGGGGGTTGACCCTGGATGGCGGGGCGTTCCCCGCACGGCTATAGCCGAAAGCAGCATCGTGAGCTCGGCACCCGATGCCGTCGGCTCATCTGCCATTGCGAGCGCAGCGAGGCAATCTCCCGGAGAGCTCGCGCGTCACTCGCTGGAGATTGCTTCGCTACGCCCGCAATGACAGTCCTATGCGGGCCAATTTACTCCAGCACCGGGCCGCGGATCGTCACCCGGTGCATCAGCCTCCGCGCGCCGTGGTAGTCGTTGACCGCATAGTGCCAAGTCGCGCGGTTGTCCCACAACGCCACCGAGCCTTCCGCCCATTGAAACCGGCAGCAGAACTCCGGACGCTGCGCGTGACGGTACAGGTATTCAAGCAGAGGACGCGATTCCTCCTCGGTCCAGCCTTCGAAACGCAGGGTGAAGCCGGGGTTGACGTACAGCGCCTTCCGCCCGCTGCCGGGATGACGGATCACCACCGGATGCACCGCGTCCTGCGTCGCCAGGTCGGGATTGCCGACCCGCCCTTGCAAATCATTGTCCTTCGGCCGCCGACTATTCTCGCCGAACACGTGCCGGCTTGAATGCAGCGCGCGCAGCCCCTCCAGCGTGCACTTCAACCCGTCGGATAGCGCGTCGTAGGCGGCGTACATGCTGGCAAACAACGTGTCGCCGCCGCTCGGGGGCACCTCGCGCGCATACAGCATCGAGCCGAGCGCCGGTGCTTGATCGTAACTATGGTCAGTATGCCATCCCCCGCCGATATTGCTCTTCTGCTCTGGCTCCTTCCGCACCTCGGCAATCATCGGATAGCCGTCGGCATGCGCGAAGAAGCGGTTGATGTCGATCGGCCCGAAGCGTTCCGCCGCGGCGACATGTTGCTCCGGGGTCATCTGCTGGTCGCGAAAGAATACCACGCCGCGGTCGAACAGGGTGCGGCGGACCGTATCAGCGGTGGCTTCGTCGAGGCGAGCGAGATCGACATTGCGGATCTCGGCGCCGACCGCACCGGTGAACGGATGGATCTCGATGTCGCTGTTGCGCATGGCGCACCTCCCATGGAACGTAGGCAGCGGATGCTACAGGCGATCCTCTATCAGCACCACATGCAGCCGGCGCGGACCGTGCGCGCCAAGTTCCAGCGTCTGCTCTATATCCGCCGAGCGCGAGGGCCCCGTCACCAACATGACATTGCGCGGCATGCTGCCGAGTTCGGCGCGCAGCAGGTCCCAAGCCTCTTCATAGGCACCGACCAGACGCGAGGCGCGCAGCACCACGATCTCGGTGTCCGCCAGCAGGTTCAGAGTGGTGGGGCGTTCCGGCGCGCTAGGCAGCATCAGCGTGCCGGTCTCGGCGATGGCGGCGAAGGCGTGCTGCACGCTGACCAGGTCGGTGGCCTCGGCGCGGCCTTCGCGGATGGTCAGCAACGGGCGGGTGGACCACGGGATGGCTTGCAGCTCCGGATGCGGAGCCATGACCAGCGCGGTCGGCAGGTTCTGCATGGCCAGGTAATCGGCGACCGTAGCGGGGACCGCTTCGGCGTCCGGCACGCGGGCGACACTGCCGAACTCTTTCTCCACGTTCTGGACGAACAGGTCGACCTGCTCGGGATGCGGCAGGCGGGAGCGGGCGGGAATGAGCTGACGCGGGTGCGCCGCCATGCGCCCGCGCAGCATCGCGACCTGGTCCGGCGGCAATGGCCCACGCCGCAGACCGCGGCGGATCGCGGTGAGGATCGTTTCGCGGGTCATGCTGGACAGGCCCCGGCGGAAGCGGAGCGGGCAAGGACTCCCCCTCCCCTCGAGGGAGGAGGTTGCGGGGAGGGGTCGAAGCGAGGTCACGTTTCGACCCCTCCCCCTGCCCTCTCCCTCAAGGGGAGGCGGCATGTAGTGATGCGCCTCATCGTCCCCGCCCTGCCCGCTGCGCCTTGACGTAGCGCGCGAAGAACGTTTCGCCTTCCGGCGCCGGCATGTCGCGTCCGGACGTCCATCCGCCCGCAAGCGGCAGCTTGGTGAATTGCCCGCGCTTGCGTCCCGTGATGCCCAAACCCCAAGCGGTTGCACGCGTGACAAGGCGATAGACCGTCGGGCGGCGCGCGAACCACGCCCAAAATGCCAGCCCTTGCCGCATTGCGCTCGGCGTGAGATGGCGTTCGAATTCGCGCTCGCGCCAGTGGCGCATCAGGCCGGGCAACGGAATACGCACCGGACAGACACTCTCACACTTGCCGCAAAAAGTGCTGGCGTTCGGCAGATGGCCGGCCTGGTCCACGCCGATCAGCGACGGCGTCAGCACCGACCCCATCGGGCCTGGATACACCCAGCCATACGCATGACCGCCGACCACGCCGTAGACCGGGCAATGGTTCATGCAGGCGGCGCAACGGATGCAGCGCAGCATGTCCTGGAACTCGGTGCCCAGCATCGCCGAGCGGCCATTGTCCACCAGCACCACGTGGTATTCGTCCGGCCCGTCCAGATCGCCGGGCCGCCGCGCGCCGGTCGAGAACGTGGTGTAGACGGAAAAATCCTGCCCCGTCGCCGATCGTGCCAGCACGCGCAGCAGCGAGGTGCAGTCCTCGATCGTGGGCACCACCTTCTCGATGCTGGCCAGCACGATGTGCACGCGCGGCAAAGTCTGCGTCAGGTCGCCGTTGCCTTCATTGGTGACGATGACGCTGCTGCCGGTCTCGGCGATCAGGAAATTGGCGCCGGTGATGCCGACATCGGCGGCGAGGAAGCGTTCGCGCAGCTTGGTCCGCGCCTCGATCAGGATGTCGCGGCGTTCGGGGAACACGCGGTCGGGCGGCAGGTCGGTGTGCGACTTGCGGAAGGTCGACTCCCAGTCTTCCATGTTGAGGTGAAAGGCCGGGGCGATGATGTGGCTCGGCAGCTCGTGGCGAAGCTGGATGATGTATTCGCCGAGATCGGTCTCCACCGGCGTGATGCCGTGGCGTTCCAGGTGGTCGTTGATGGCGATTTCCTCGCCGATCATCGACTTGCCCTTGGTGACGGTGCGGGCGTTGGCGGCGCGGCAGATCGCCAGCACGGCGTCGCGGGCCTCGTCCGCGGTGGCGCACCAATGCAGTTTGCCGCCCGACGGCGGTCAGTTTGGCTTCGTATTCTTCGAGGTAGAAGTCGAGATGCGCCAGGGTGTGGTTCTTGATGTCGCGGGCGGTGTCGCGGAGTTGCTCGAATTCCGGCAGCGCGGCAACGGCGGCGGCGCGGCGGGCGATGAAGCTGGGGCCGCTGCGGGCCAGCGCCTTCTGCAGCCCGGCATCGGCCAGGGCGCGGTGGGCGTTCTCCTTGAACGCGGGCGAGGTGGCGACGTGCATCTACGCTGTCTCCGGGGTCGGGAAGCCATAGTGCGCCGCGCAGGCCGCCGGGAGGCGCTACGGAGTTTTCGGTTCCGCCCGGCGGAGCGCTGGTTCAGGCCGCGCTGAAATAGCTGCCGCCTCACGCCGCTCTGCGTTGCGCCAATGCGCTCGGCAATTGCGTGATGGCGTGGTCGATCAGGTCGCGCGTCGGCATCCGGCGACAGCCCCTCGGCGATCACCTGGCGTGCCGCCGCTGTGGCGACCTCGGCGGCGGTCAGGCGCACTTCGTCCACCGCCGCCTTCTCGGCCGCCGCGATCCGGTCCAGCGCCATCTGCTCGCGGCGCTTGGCCGATGCTTCCGCTTCGGCCGCCGCCGCCGCGGCGACGCGGGCGGCCTCGGCCTGGGCGCCCTCGATCAGCGCCTTCGCGTCGGCCAGCGCCTCGGCGCGGCGTTGCTTCGGCGTCGCGCAGCATCGCCTCGGCCTCGCGGCGCAGCCGCGCGGCCTCCTCCAGTTCGGCCCGCACCTTCGCGGCGCGATCGTCCAGCATGCCGGCCAGCGCCGCCCACAGCTTCCGGCCGAACAGCACGAAGAACAGGACGAAGGCGAGCGCGACCCAGGTGCGCGGTTGGCGAAGAAGCTCGTCTTCCTGCATCGCGCTTCGCCTCCTTCAGCCGACGCCGCGCGCGGCCAGCGCCGCGCCGATCGCGCCTCCAGCCGCGCACTGTCCGGCGCCGCACCGGTCAGCCGGGTGATCACGGTGACCGCCGTCTCGGTGGCCACCTCCCGCAGTGCGCGCCATCGCCGCGCCCGCGCCGCCGCGATCGTGCGCCTCCGCCTCCTGCAACTGCTTCTCCAGCCGCTCGTTCAGCGTCGCGGCCTGCTGCCGCGGCCTCGGCCTTCGCCTCGTCCAGCGCGGCGTTGATCGCCGCCTGTGCCTCGGCGCGTGCCTTGGCGGTGGCCTGCGGCCACTTCCTCGGCCGCGCGGTCCGCTCTCGTCCTTCGCGTGCCTGCGCGTTCTCCAGATCGCTGGCGATGTGGTTCGCCCGCTCCTCCAACACCGACGCCCACCTGCGGCAACGCCGATCGCGACGCCAGGAAGTAGAGCACGATGAAGATGATCGCGCCCCAGACCACCTGGTGCGTGGTCAGCGGGTTGGCGAAGTCGAGCTGCGGCATGCCCTCCGCCATGGCCGCGGTCGGCAGCAGGGCGAGGGACGCCCCAAAGGTCGTCAGAGCGGCGCGCCGCAGCCGCACGGCGCGGCTCAGACGAACAGGATGATGAAGGCGATGACCAGCGCGTACAGCGCCACCGCTTCGGTCAGCGCGAAGCCCAGGATCGCCAGGCCGAACACGCGGTCGCGGGCCGCCGGATTGCGCGCGACGCTGTTGACCAGCGCTGCGAAGATGTAGCCGATGCCCACGCCCACGCCGGACAGCGCGATCACGGCGAGGCCGGCACCAATTTCCTTGGCGGAAGCGAGATCCATCAGTCAGTTCCTTTCGTTGCGTCCATCAGCGCCGGAACGCGTGCGCCGGCGCGGATGGGCCAGTGGGGGAAGTTCAGTGCAGATGCACCGCGTCGTGCAGGTAGATGCAGGTCAGGATGGCGAACACGTAGGCCTGCAGCGTGGCGACCAGCATTTCGAAGCCGATCAGCGCGATCAGCACGGCCCGGACAGGGCGGACGGAATCCAGAAGATCATGCCGGCGCCGCCCAGCATCACCACGAACGCGCCGAACACCTCCAGCATCACGTGGCCGGCCATCATGTTGGCGAACAAGCCGCACCGACAGCGAGATGATGCGCGAGAGGTAGGACAGCACCTCGATCGGCACCAGCAGCGGCAACAGCACCATGGGAACGCCCTGCGGCACGAAATAGCTGAAGAAATGCAGCCCGTGGTATACAAGCCCGACGCCGGTGCTGAGGACGAACACCACCAGCGTCAGCGCCAGCGTCACGGCGATGTGGCTGGTGAAGGTGAAGTCGTAGGGCCAGACGCCCAGCAGGTTGCCGAACAGGATGAAAAAGAACAGGGTGAAGACGAACGGGAAGAAGCCGCGGCCCTCGGGGCCGATCGTGTCGACGCACATCGACATCACGGATTCATAGGCCATTTCGGCGGCGGATTGCAGGCGCCCGGGCACCATGGCGCGCGGGCGCATGCCAACCCACAGCAGGCCCAGCGTCAGCAGCGCCGGCGACGATCATGAACAGGTTGGACTGGGTGAACTCGACCGCGGCGCCGAGCATGTCCGAACACCGGGTGCAGTTCGAACTGGCTCAGTGCGTCGATGCTTGATCCCTTGGCCGCCACCGTCCCTGCTTCCCCTGTCGAGTCCGCTTCTGCATCCACTTGTCGTTCCCCGGCGCGAACATGCGCCAGACATTCAGCACGCCCGCCGCGCCGCCGAGCAGTACGAAGACCGCGATGAAGATGGCCGGGCGCCGAACAGCAGACTGAGCCCGTAGCCGATGGCGACTGCCACGACCAGGGCCGAGACCAGCTCGACGCCCACCCGCAGGCCGATCCCCCACGGGGACGGGCCGAGATCGCCGGGCGATAATCCCGGAGCTTTCGGCGGGGCATCGAGCCCCTGCCTGCTTCGGGCGGCCTTCAGACGCTCCTCGAATGAGGGGCCTTCGTCGTCGCCCGGATCATCGCTCATTTTCGCTCCTGGCAAGCGGCTTGCCGGAAGGCGGCCGCTTGCTACAGGGGGGGCGGCGGAGTGTCAAGAACATGACCGGAGCGCATCGGGGCGCATCGCACGCCCGCGTCAAGGTCGGCATGTCCGCGCGCTCGCCGGCGTCGCTGCTCCTGGCACTTCGCCCTTGCGAGTACCGGGCGATACGCCCGTTCGCCAACCCCGCTTTCAGATCACCCCCTGCTCCCGCAACGCCGCCACCTCGGCCTCGGGGAGGCCCAGCCAGCCATGGTAAATGTCCATGTTGTGCTGCCCCAATGAAGGACTGGACACCGGCTTCACTCGATCAGCCCCGTGCAGCCGCAGGGCAGAACCGGGGGTGACGATCGGACCCAATGCCGGGTGGTCGATCCGTTCCAGCATGCCGCGCTCATGCATGTGCGGGTCGTTCATCACCTCCACCGCGTTGCGCACCGCGGCGCAGGGGATGCGATAACGCTTTGTCGCCGCGACCACTGCCATCTTTGGCAGCGTGCGGGTCCAAGCGGCGACCACGTCCTCGGTTTCGGCCATGTGGGCGGTGCGGTCGACGTTGGTGCGGAAACGCGGATCGTCGCGCAGGTCCTCGCGGCCCATTGCCTTCAGCAGGTTGGTCCAGTGGCCCTCGGTGACGACGTGGATCGCGACCCAGCCATCGGTAGTGGGAAACGTGTTGTACGGTGCGCTGGCCAGGCCCGCCTGGCGGTTGCCGGCCCGCGGCGGGACCTTCCCGGTGCGCTGGTAATAGTCGTAGCTGGCGGCGAGCGACGAATACACCGCCTCCTGCATCGCCACTTCGACGAGCTGGCCCTGGCCGGTGTGCTCGCGCTGCAGCAGCGCGGTGACCACCGCCGCGTAGAGGTGGATGCCGCCCATGAAATCCACCAGCGTCGGGCCGGCCTTCATTGGCGGCCCGTCGGGATCGCCGGTGACGCTCATGATCCCGGAGGCGGCCTGGATGGTGAAGTCCATCGCCAGGTTGTCGCGGTCCGGGCCGGAAATGCCAAAGCCGGTGCCGGTGGCATAGACCAGCCGCGGGTTGACCGCCTTCAGCACGTCGTAGCCGACGCCGAGCTCGTCCATCGTGCCGGGGGAAAAATTCTCCAGCAGGACGTCGGCGCGCGCGGTCATCTGGGACAACAGCGCCCTGCCCCGGTCGGTCTTCAGGTTCAAAGTAATGGCGCGCTTGTTGGCGTTCAGCATGGCGATGGGCAGCGTGGTGTCGCCCTTGCCGGTGGCAAGCACGCGGCGGCGCAGAGGTTCGCCGCCGGTCGGCTCGATCTTGATCACGTTGGCGCCGGCCTTGGCCATCAGCAGCGTGGCATAGGGGCCTTGATAGATCTGGCCGAAATCCAGCACGGTGATGCCGGCGAGCGGTGTGGTCATGGGGACGAGCCTCCACGGGGTGGGCGGCGGCAGCATAGGGGCCACCGGGTGGCTTCGCCCAGGGCAGGTTGAAGGCTGAAAGCGTCCTTGCCTGCCGCGACCTGTGGCCCGGTAGCCGGGACTCGCGAAGGCTCGATGCGGCCGGGCGGTCCTGCTTCCTTCGCAGAGCGAAAGAAAGCGGTTCAAGATCCACAAAGCGAGTCTCGACCTGCCCGGACTGCCAATGGCGGCTGGACCATCAGGCCACGCTTGGCGTCCTACCCTTGGTTCGCGGCATGCCCCTCAAACCGGGCGAGGCTTTCCACAGCCGCCTGTGTGCCACCGGCCTGGTGCGGGATGCCGGCCACCCGCAGCCCCAACTCCACGCCGGCAAGCGCGCCCGCGAGCTGCAGCGGGCCCAGATCGCCCATGTGGCCGATGCGGAACACCACGTCCTCGATGCGGCCCAGGCCGTTGCCGAGGCTCATGTTGAAGCGCTCAAGGATCACTGAGCGCAAGCGGTCGGCGCTGTGGCCATCCGGTACCCGCACCGCCGTCACCCCAGGCGCGTAGGAGTTCGGGTCCTGGCATTGCAGCTCCAGCCCCCAGGCCTGCACCGCGTCGCGCGTCGCCTGAGCGTAGCGGGCATGGCGGGCGAAGACACTGGGCAGCCCCTCCTCCAGCAGCATCGCCAGCGCTTCGTTCAGCGCGAACAACAGGTGCATCGCCGGCGTGTACGGGAAAAAGCCGGTGCGGTTGGCGACGACCAGCGGCTCCCAGTCCCAATAGCCGCGGTCCAATCGCGCGCTGGCCATCGCCGCCAGCGCCTTGTCGCTGATGGCGTTGAAGCCGAGCCCCGGCGGGACCATCAGTCCCTTCTGTGAACCGGCGATCGTCACGTCCACGCGCCATTCGTCATGCCGCAGATCGGCGCAAGCCAGCGAGGAGATCGCATCCACCATCAGCAGCGCGGGATGCTGCACCCGGTCCATGACCGCTCGCACCGCGGCCACGTCGGTCATGCAACTCGTGGAAGTCTCGCACTGCACGACGCAGACCGCCTTGATGCGGTGCTCCCTGTCGGCCGCCAGCACCGCGGCGATCGCCTCTGGGTCCGCGCCGCGCCGCCAGTCGGTCTCGAGCAGTACCGGATCCAGCCGGTGCCGCGCCGCCAACTGCTCCCACAGATGCGCGAACCAGCCGGTGCGGGACATTAGCACGCGGTCGCCCGGGGACAGCGTGTTGACCATCGCCGCTTCCCAGGCGCCAGTGCCGGAGGCCGGAAAGATCGCCACGGTCCCTTCGGTCTGGAATGCGCGGCGCAGCTTGCCGGCGATCTCGCGGCCAAGCGCGCCGAATTCCGGGCCGCGGTGGTTGATGGCGTTGCGGTCCATGGCCCGTAGCACGCGGTCGGGGACATTGGTCGGCCCCGGCGTTTGCAGGACATGCCGGCCGGCGACGGTGATGGGCATTCTCGAGGCTTCCTCCCCAGGCGCGGCAGAGAAAGCATGCGGGGAGCGACTTGCCAATAGACCCGACCGCGCTGCGAATGGTGCCCGGATGGTGGTCGCCCTAGGACAGCGTTTCCATGAAGCGACTCCTATCGGCCATCCGGGCGTCGAATTCCGCATCGCGCCGCTCCGGATAGTAACGCACCTTGTGCGGCTTCACCGCGTGGTTTGTGAGGATCTTGCACAGGGTGCCTTGCCCGATTCGCGCCACGCAGGCGTATCCCGCGGCCGGCGCCTGCTCGCGGACATGGCTGGCCAGCAATCGCGTGGTCCAGAGTTCGTGCGGGTAACCCAGGTCTTTGGCTTTTTGGCAGGCCAGCGAGACCACCCACGCACGGGCTTGCGGCGTGATCTCGGGCTGCCGGCCCGATCGCGGGGTGTCCTTCAGCGTCCCCATGATGCCGAACCTGCCGGCCCGTGCCAGGCAGCTCCGAACTGCCGCCATGGCACCCGCCTGTCCCGCTGAGCTCCGAGGCGACCGCATGTGGGAATTCTCCGGGGCCGAAAGGAATCCCCGCCAACGGGTCGGATTCATGGAATCGCTGGTACTAGTGCCCGGCACGCTCCTGCCGCGCCATTGTTCGGCCAACGCGTCCCTGCGGCTTGCCTTCGGCGGCCTTTCGCGCGGCCGGGGGGAGCGGCTGGCTTACACGGACTGCATCCAACTCGCGCATCGCGTCGTAGATCGCCCGGGTCACCTGCTGCGGCGCCAGGACGAGCCACTGCTCCGCAGTGAAGCGGCTGCGCGCGTGACGATAGGCTTCGTTGAAGAAGTCGCTCATGACCCAGGACAGTTCGTTTATTCAGCGTCAAAAAAACGTTATAGCCCTCTCGCGGACGACGCAACAACAAATCCCCGGTTGCCAGGGCGGATCGGGCTTTCCGGTGCGGAAAATACAAGAAAGAAGCCGGGGGGAAGCCGCCTGCCTGATGGCGTGGGCGGGCGATGCGTTATCCTGCCCGGCGCCGGCGGCGGCGCAGGCTGCCCAGGGCGACGAGGCCGGCGCCCAGTATCGCCAGCGAGGCAGGCTCCGGTGCGGCGACTGCCGGCAGCGAGGATCCGACGAAGTTCAGCGTATCGTAGTGGCTGCCGTCGGCGCTGAGATAGATCGTCTGCTGATAATAGGTGGTATCCAGCAGGAACGGCGCGTCGATCGTGACGCCCGGCACCCAGGCGCCAGTGGTGAGCAAGACGAAGTAGATCAGGGGCGTGGGGGCGAAATTGGCCATCGTCATCTGGGTGTCGGCGCCGTCCTGGGTATCGATCACCGCGGATTCGGTGGCACCGGCCGGGGCCACCGCAACACCATCGACCGTGACGTTGAGCGTCAGGTCGCCGGTGCCGACCCAGGCGTCGAACGTGGATTGTGACACATAGGACGCCGCCAGCGCGGTGTCATAGCGGTAGCTGGCCGTGAGGGTCTGGCCGGACAGATTGGCGCCAGCCGCGCCAAACAGACCGTAGGTGTCGTGTGTGTTGCCGGCGATGGTGCCGGTGATGGTGCCGCTGACGACGGTCGCGTTCGCCGAAGTCGCGACCAACAAAAGCGACGCGACGACGGCAGGGATTGATCGGTGGATCATTGTCGAGCGGATCATCGGGATTTCCTGGCGTCCGCGGCCGCCTGCCGGCGCGGCGATCTGCTGGGAACAAATGCAAAACAAATGCCACTCATCTAAGATATTGGATTCGGAGCAAATATTGTGACTACAGACGTATGCGAGCGCGATAGTGTAAAATTTTCCGAACTCGTTCAGGATGCCCACCCGTGGGGGTGGCCGCCGCTTCGGGGGTGGTCGCCGGTGGGGCGATCGCGGCGGGGAGATCGCGCTGGGTGATCGTCGTTAATATCGGAGTGCCGAGGGCTCTGGCGATCAATGAGCTCGACGCCGTGCTCACTATGGAGAGCGTTGACGGAGAGCGTTGGCTTGGACGTCCCGCCGGCCGAGATCTACCGGTACGTCTCCGTTGCCAAGGAGCAGCTGACGCGCTTCATCAGACGCAATCAATGGCTCAAGACCGAGACAGTGGCGTTTCGCAGTGGAGAGGCATCGTGACACAGATCATCGTCGACACCCGGCAGACCGATACCCAGCAGATCGATACCCGGCAGAAGGATGCGACCGACCCCGTCCGTGTGCATCATGCGGCCGTTCGCGCAACTCTCCCCTTCAGCGATACGACGGATTTCGAGGATGCGGCGCGCGGCTTCATTGCCAGCCGCGACAAGGCACTGGTCACCGCGCCGGACGGGCGCGTGGTCTGGGACCTCGAGCCGTACAACTTCATCGACCGCGAGGAGGCCCCGGGCACCGTCAACCCCAGCCTCTGGCGGCAGGCTCGGCTGAACATGCATCACGGCCTGTTCGAGGTGGTGCCGGGCGTCTATCAGGTGCGCGGCTACGACCTCGCCAACATCACGCTGATCGAGGGCGATACCGGCGTCATCGTTGTTGATGCGCTGACCTCGATCGAGGGCGCTCGCGCCGCGATGGAGCTATATTTCGTGCATCGCGGGCACAAACCGGTCGTCGGCCTGCTGTTCACGCACACCCACGCCGACCATTGGGGTGGTGCGCGCGGAGTGCTCGACTCCGAAACGATTGCCGCCGGCCGCATCCCGATCGTCGCGCCCCAATTCTTCATGGAACACGTCGCATCGGAAAGCATCATTGCCGGCCCGGCGATGGTGCGGCGGGCGCATTATCAGTTCGGCAAGCCGTTGCAGCCGGGGGAACGCGGCCACGTCGACTGCGGCCTGGGCAAGTCCATCGCCGCCGGCACGATTGCGCTGGTGCGGCCGAACGATTTCATCACCCATGACGGAGAAACGCGCCGCATCGACGGCGTCGAGTTCGAATTCCAGATGGCGCCGAACAGTGAGGCGCCGGCCGAGTTGCACTTCTATACCCCGCGGTACCGCGTGCTGAACCTGGCCGAGAACGCCACGCATCATTTCCACAACCTGCTGCCGTTCCGCGGTGCGGAAGTGCGCGATCCTCTGGCCTGGTCGAAATACATCAACACCGCCTGGCGCCTGTGGGGTGACAAGGCCGAGGCGCTGGTATGCCAGCATCACTGGCCGGTATGGGGGCGGGCGCGCATCGATCGTTACCTGCGCCAGCAGCGCGACCTCTATAAATTCGTGCACGACCAGGCGGTGCGCCTGATGAACCACGGCCTGACTCCGGCGGAGATCGCCGAGACCATCCGGCTGCCGGACGAACTGAAGCACCTCTGGCACACCCGCGGCTATTACGGCGATATCCGCCACAACGTGAAAGCGATCTACCAGCGCTATCTCGGCTGGTATGATGCGAATCCGGCCAATCTAGATCCGCTGCCGCGGGTGGAAGCCGGCCGCAAGTTCGTCGAATACATGGGTGGCGCCGAGCCAATCCTCACCCGTGCACGCAAGGATTTCGCGGCGGGTGAATTCCGCTTCATCGCCCAGGCTTTGAGCCACCTGGTGTTCGCGGATCCGGACAACGAGGCGGCACGCGCCCTGCTGGCCGACACGTTCGAGCAACTCGGCTACCTGGCGGAGTCGGCCACATGGCGCAACAGCTACCTGCTGGCCGCGCAGGAGCTGCGCCACGGCACGGCGCAGCCGCCGCGCGGCATCGGCCTGTCACTGGAGACATTGTCGGCGCTCGGCACGGAGCAAGTGTGGGACATGCTGAGCGTGCGGGTGGATCCGGCAAAGGCAGCCGGAAGACGGTTCGGCATCAACTGGATCTTCATCGATACCAATGAGTCCTGGACGGTGACGTTGGAGCATTCCACGCTGACCTACCTGGCGGGCGCGCCCGCAAGCGGCGTCGACACAGTCGTCACGCTTCCTCGGGCAGTGCTCGACAAGGTCATCGTCAAACAGACGACGTTCCGGGGTGCCATCGCCGCTGGCGTGGCTTCGGTCAGCGGTGATGCCGCGCGCCTTGATGAGCTGATCGGACTATGGGATCAGTTCCCGCGAATGTTCGACATCGCCGGTCCTGCGCGGTCGTCGTCACGCGAGAAGCGCACCTGACACCTGGCCGCGAAAAGACTGGCTCTTGGTACCGCGCGACGCTGCGCGCTTGCCTCTCGTCATGGCCACGCTTGCCTCTCGTCACGGCCCGCCACGGCTATGCGTGTCGCGCTGACAGCATTCTGGTCGCTGGCCCGGATTATCTCGCGCGCCGGCCGGCGCCGCTGCGTCCGTCCGACCTCGCCGCACATGACTGCCTGACCTGTTTGGCTTGGGCCGGAGGAGATCGTCTGGCGGTTCCTGAAACGCGGTCAGCTCGATGAGATTGCTGGGCGCATCATTCTGCTTGCCCGCTGGCTGGATCGTTCGGGTTGAGGTTCCAGTCGGACCCTTAGTCGGCCGAATGCAGGTGCCTTTCTCTGGACCGTTACCCACCAACCCGGGATGCCAAGGAGTAGCGCTGTCCCAGGCGCCTGATGAAGCCCCGGGATTTTACCAGCCGCGGCGCTGCTCGTCGCCAGATGTCTCCCCCGAAACCTGCCGCAAGAATACCGGTTTCCCCGAAATTCCCTGATCAGGGGCCATTCCTGGCGGCCGCAGGTGAGCAACCCGACCGCCCGGCGGAATAGTCTAAGCCGCACAACGTGCATTCGCGGCGATACCGCTGCCCCCTATTGTCGCGGACGTGAGCCTTCAACCGCTCGTCTGTGTGCGCCGATCTCGGGACCCATCCCGGCATTCAGCGAGCGCTTCCGGGCTCACGAGCGCGCGAAGGACTCATGTCGTTCAGGGGAAGGAGCCTAAACATGGAGGCCAGTCGACCCTACGTCGGAACGAGCGATGATCTATCGCACAAGAAAGACTCGGTTCGACGATTAGCGGGCTTGGGCGCTTCCGAAGAACAAGCGCTATGCCGTCGCTGGTTTGAATACCACGACCTCACGGCCGCGACGCGATTGGTCGCTGGTCACTTGAACATCATCGGCAGCATTGCAACCGAATATGATAGTTGCCGAATTACACCACATGATCTGGTCGGTGAAGGCTTCATTGGCCTTATGCGCGCGCTGTGTCGCTACGAACCTGCATGCGGCATGGCCTTCACCGCCTATGCTACCCGGTGTATACACGCTGCAATCGAGAGCAGCATCCTCCGGTCCGAGGCTTCTGTAAAAGTAGCCACGACTGCCCGTCGAGGCAGACGGACGCGCAATCGTGCTGGCTCAGGCAACGGCCATGCGTCGATCAATCCACGGCCAATCTGTGTGATCAGTGCCAGGCGAGACGCCGCTGCTTTGGTCACATCACAATATCATATCGGGTGATCGCCATGGGCGTAACGCAACTGATTCCGGGTTACGACATCGGCGGACTCCGGAGCCAAGTAACTTATGAACCGCGTGCGGCTACTGCCTCGCTCGCGGTGGTGACAGGCTTTCTCGATGACGCCTTGCGCACATGGGACGAAGACCGGATTCGCGCGAGATCGCAGATAAGACTGGCCGCCGCCATGCTGCGTGATTACGCGAGCGACTCTGCGGTGGATTTGCCGCAGGCAGCCGCGGCGCCTGAGGGCCGCTGTCTCGCACGCTGGCAGGCACGCAAGGTAAAGGAATTCATCGATGCGTCTCTGGATTCCAAGATCCGGCTGCGTGATTGCGCAAGCAGGGCGCGTCTGAGCGCCAGCTATTTCGCGCATGCGTTCAAGGCGACCTTCGGCGTGACGGTGTGCCATTATATTCGACGCCGGCGTATCGAACGTGCCCAGCAGCTCATGCTGACGTCGCACCAACCCTTGTCGCAGATTGCGCTTGCCTGCGGCTTCGCCGACCAGGCGCATTACTGTCGGGTGTTTCGCGACGTGGTGGGCCTGAGCCCAAATGTATGGCGCCGCCAGCACATGACTATGGGACCGGAGGAATAAGCACGGGACCCATCCACGCTGAGGCGTTGCGGGGGGACGGCAGGGTAACCAGGTTCTGGCTACTGCTGCTGGCCCGTGAGCCCTTTCTGGGCAAACGTCAGGCTGCGGCGATGCTCGATGGTTCCATTGTCTGTCCTCGTTGGTTCCAGTGCCGCAGAACCGCGCAAACCGTTGGCGTATGCGCCCTTTCTGCCGTCAATCCGTGATTTTTGGCGCCGAGAGCCCTCGGCAGGTCCATTTCGACGCTAGCTCGACATCAGCGCCGGCACACCGCATTCCGCTCGCACAGTGCGTGCCATCATGCCGGCCTTCATTGTCTTTTGCAGCTTCGTCAGCGCGCGCATTTCGATCTGGCGAATGCGTTCCCGCGAAACGTTGTACTGACGCGCCAGGTGCTCGAGTTTCACGGCGTCCTCCTTCAACCGCCGCTCTATCACGATATGCTGCTCGCGCTTGCTCAGGACCTTGAACGCATCGCACAGAAGCGCCTTGCGGGTTGTCAATTCCTCACGCTCGGCAAGCACGATTTCCTGGCTATCTGCCTCGTCCGCGAACCAATCCTGCCACTGAACCTCGTCATCCTGATACATCGGGGTATTCAGGCTGAGATCCGATGCCGAAAGCCTGCCGTTCATGCTCACCACTTCCTGCTCCGGCACGTCAAGCATGCCGGCAATCTGCTCCACCTGATCCGGGCTTAGGTCGCCGTCATCGAGCGCCTCGATCTGGCTTTTCAGCCGGCGCAGATTAAAGAACAGTTTCTTTTGCGCGGCGGTAGTACCAATCTTGACCAGGGACCAGGAGTGCAGGATGTACTCCTGGATCGCTGCTCTGATCCACCACATCGCATAGGTTGCCAGGCGGAAGCCCCGGTCGGGATCGAACCCCCGCAGCGCGCGCATCATGCCAATATTGCCCTCGCTGAGCAGTTCACTCAGCGGCAGGCCGTAACCCCGATATCCCATGGCGATCTTTGCAACCAGGCGCAAATGGGACGTGACAAGCCTGTGCGCCGCAGTCTGGTCCTGCGTATCGCGCCAGGCTCGCGACAGAGCGAGCTCTTCGTCGGGCGAAAGAATCGGATAGGCGTGAATCGCCCGCAGATAACGTCCGAGATTTTCGGGGTCGGCTGTCCGTGTCAGCGAGCGCATGGCGGGTCTCCTTCAATGCAGACCAGAGCAATGACAATCCGCGTCCCTCGCATCGTGGAGGCGTCGCCCATCTGGGCCGGACACGACCGCACGCAGGAACCGAATGACTGGCGACTACAAGATTTGCACTTACTGAACATGGGATATTTTCTATATTACCTGCGATTTGTCGGTACCACGCGCCACGTGTCTTAAGAAGTCAGTGACCAGCGCTCTGGCCGCCGTCGACATGGACTGTCTCTCCGGTCACGAAACCGGCCGACTCGAGATACAGGATCGCACCGACAATGTCGGAAATTTCGCCCATATGGCCGACCGGGTGCAGCGCATCGAGCTCGGCGTGCGTCTCCGGTGGATTCATCGGCGTCTTGATGACACCGGGCGCAACCGCATTCACGCGAATGCCACGCTTCGCATACTCGATCGCAAGCGATCTCGTTGCAGCGGCCAGGCCGCCCTTTGTCAGCGACGCCAGCACGCTGGGAACGGCAGCGTTCGCGTGATCGACCAGGCTGGTTGTGATCTGGACAATATGACCGCCTCCGAGCCTTTCCATCTCGGCAACAGCCATTTGGGTGATATAGAAGAAACCGTTGAGATTGACGGCAATCATCGCCGTGTAGTCTGCTGCTGAATATTGAGTGAACGGTTTAGCAATGAAAATGCCAGCGTTGTTGATGAGCGTGTCGATTCGCCCGAACCGTGCCATGGCCTCGCGGACCACACGCTCGGCGGTCTCCGGATTGCCGATGTCACCGGACACGGCGAGAATATGGTCGTCAGTTGATGGTGCGATGGACTTCGACGTGGCGACGACGCGGTAGTTTCGGGCAAGGTACGCATCAACCAGCGCGGCGCCGATACCGCCGGTCGCGCCAGTGATGATTACTACCTTCGATTCCTCGGCCATAGCACATCTCCTTCGTAGTCACCATGACAGACGGAGCGAACACCAACGGCTAGATCGGTAGAGCAGCGGCTAAGTTATGCGTTCGCGTCATCGGGAGAAACACCGTAGTCCGGCAGATAGCATTTCGTGGCACGGCGGAATGCGGGTCGACCAATGGCAGGCCGCCGGCACCTTCCCGCCCCCAGACCGTGATCGGCAACTGCTGAAGACAATGCAAGGTCGTGACTATCGCTTGCTCGGCAATTGGATACCCCGACACCAGACCGCGGCCGAGGCACCGCTCGCGGCGAGCGCGACACCGTACCCCGCCTATCCCGGCGCCGTGTTCAATTTACCTGTGCTTGCCACGCGGCTGATCGGTCGCGCCGAGGCGGTGCAGTGCATTCGCGCGCGGTGATCTGGACTGGCCCCGACGACATCGGGAAGACCGCTCGACGCCACAGTACCTGCTGATTGTTGACAATCGTCGCCAACGTGGCCAACCACCCGGCCGCGGCCGAGAACCCGCCCGGATTTCATGCCCCCGCTGAACACAGTGAGGCTGCTCGGGCGGTTTATCGATTCACAACTCTTGTCCGCTATCGCTTGATGATCTGTTATTCTATTGATGATCCTGGGGTTCATCGATTTGGACCGTGGCAGTCATCCCGGCCACTAGAACGAGCCCCTTCGGTATCCGGTCTATATGGATACGCACGGGAATTCTTTGCGCGAGCCGCACCCAGGTGAAGATCGGGTTGACCGTGGCAATACCCTGCCCGTTCGGCTGTGAGTTCGTGTCGTTGATCTCGCGGGCGATGCTGTTGACATGTCCACGGAGTACCTGGCTGTAGCCCATCAGCTTGATATCGGCCGGATCTCCAACGCGGATGGGCGCGATGTTGGTCTCCTCGAAATACGCGTCGACCCAAAAGGAACTGGCGTCGACGACCGAGATAGTGTTTACGCCGACATTGACGTAGTCGCCGAGCTGCGCCAGCAGGTTCGTCACATAGCCGTCGACCGGAGAAAGAATACGGGTGCGCCGGAGATTGACGTCCGCCTGGCGGAGTTGAGCCTTGGCCTGACCAACGCTCGCCTCGGCGCTCATGTGCTGCGCCTTGAGTGACGCGATTTGCCGCTGAACGAGCGTGAGGTTTTCCAATGCTGTCACCACCGCCGCGTCCTGCTGGCGCAGTTGGGACCCGTACTGCTGGGCGTCCTGAACGGTGCCCCAGCCGTCCTGCGCCAGCCTCCCATAGCGGCCTGCCTGCTGCTTTGCGAACACCAGCGCTGCCTGCGCGCGATCAACCTGTGCCTGGTTGACGCTGATCTGGGCCTGCTGAACGGCGATCTGCGCGTCGATGTTCTGCACGCTCGCTTCGGCCTGCTGAACCGTGGCCTCGGCTTGACTGACGGCGATCTGGTAATTGATCGGATCGATGACCATCAGCAGATCACCCTTGTGGACGTATTCGTTGTCAACGACCGGCAGCGCCACGATGTGCCCGGCGACCTCCGGCGCCATGGTGACAACGTAGGCACGAACGGTGCCGTCACGCGTCCAAGGAGTGCCCATATAGGCGTTCCACATCGACCATCCGAGCAAGGCGGCGACCGCCGCGACGAGCACGGTCACCAACACCGGCACGAGGCGCCTTTTTCGCTTTGGCGTCACGCGCGCCAGCGGATCGGGGAGCCAGGCCGGCTCATGATCAGCATGCTCCGATGCCGGTTTTGCCTTGGTTTCAACTTCGGACATAGCGGCCTCACCGTGCCATAGCTAAAACGATCGACGACAGGACGATCATGTAAACCGAGGCTATGAACAACGCGGGGTGCCACACATGGCGCAGCAGCCCGAACCGCACGATGACCCGGCGCAGCGTGATCGTGATCACCCAGGCCGCGACCAGCATCAGCGACATCGGCGCGACGTACACTCCGGCCAGGTCGATCTCGGTGAACCTCATGCGCTCGCCTCCCCATCGAAATAAGCAGCGTGCTGTGCCAGCGCTTCGGACAGCGCGAGAATGCTGCCTCGCGCCCGCAGGACGTCCTGCCTCGGCGGTCCACCGGCGGCGACGGCGACCAGCGCAGCGTCGAGGCGGGAGAGTTGGGCGATCGCCCGTGCGCTGCTTACTTCCACCAGCGCCGCGAGTGCCGCGCCGAGCTGCGGACCGAGGCCAAGAGGGTGGGCAATATGCCGCAACTGGATGATCTCGCAACCGGCCGAAAATGCGACCAATAACTGCGCGCGCTGCAGCGGGGTCGCCTGGTCGGGCATCGCGGAGAGCCGGCCGTATGTCAGGCCCTCCCAGTCCTGCTGGTCGCGCCCCATCGCGAGATGACGCAGATCGCGCAAGGTCAGCGCGAGCAGCCGGCGTATGCGGAAGGCCGGCGACAATGGCGGCAGCAGCCGATACGATAGCGCGCCAAAGCCGGCACCGCAGACGATCACCATGCCGGCGTTGTAAAACGCCTCGGGATCGTAAGTCATTGGATTGCTTGGTCGCAAAATCGGAATGAATAGCAAAGTCATCGCGGTAAACAGCCCGACCTGCTTGGGTTGTTTTGCTTGTGCCAGCAACGCGCCAATGGGCACCACGCAAACCGCAAGGACGAGGCTGAAGCCGGCAAACCTCTCGATGCCCAGTGCCGGCAGCACCGCAAAAGCGACGATTGCGGCAAGGACCACGTCAAGCAAGGCGCCCACAGTGAAGGCTATGGCAGCGTTGTAAGCCTGCTCGGCGCGTGGCACGAGCACCAGGGTGATGATCGTCGTGAACGCCACCGCGGTGCCACCACCCGGCCAGGCGGTGACGATCCAGAACAACGCAACGATGCCGATGGCAATGAAGGCACGGCCGGCATTGACCAGTGCGGGCAGCCAATCGGCCACTCGAAACTGTTTGATGCCGCGACGCGGAATTTGTCGCGCAGGATCGGCAACAAGCAATGCGAGGCCATTGAGCGAATACGCGATGCCGGCCAGGGTCTGCGCCGCCTTATCGGCAAGCAGACGCAGCGACGGTGTTGCGGCCGGCAGCGCGATCAATCGCTGCACCGTCAGTTCGCAGCTCCGGTGCAGCGCAACCGGATCGCGGATCCAACGCGCAGCGGCGTCCGGCTGCGATGCCGATTGTAGTTCCGGCGACAGGTATTCGAGGACCGTCGCGGCTTCATGCTGGGTCTCGCCAGCGGACAGCCCGTGCACGGTGGCGATCGCGCGCCAGCCGGATAGCGCCGAGAACAGCCCGTCCACCGCGCTCTGCAATACCGGCGAGTAATAGCGAATCTGCGCCGATTCCCCGAGTGTCTGGTCGACCACCGGATCGACGGCGACGACGCGACGAATGAATTCACGGCGAACGGCCTGCGTGTCGACGAATTCGCGTCCCGCGGTAGACAATGTGGAGATAACGCCGGCGGTGATCTCCGCCGTCAGATCAGCGAACTGAAGAGCGAGCCGGCGCGGGGCGCCGCCGAGATCGGTGGCGGCGAGAACGACGCCGGCGCAGACGATGCCGAGGCAGGTCTCGCTGGCCCGAGCAACGGCAAGGAGGAAGGCAGCGTTGGCATCCAGGCCGCCGACGGCGCCGAGCAGGTCGGAGGTTATGATTGCCGACGTAATGCCCGCCAGTGCCGCGGCATAGGACGCGAAGTTGTGCAACAGGGTGGCGGCGAAAGCGCAGGCCGCGCTCCACGCGGCCAGACCGCCGAGAAGCCAGATGCGATCCTGTGGGAAGCAGGCAATCAGCACCACCGTCCACACAGCGCCGATCATGGTGCCCACCATGCGGAACCAACCTTTGCGCAAGGAGGCGCCGAGTTGTGGTTGACACACGATCGCGGCCGAAACGCCGGCCCAGTAGGGGTTGTCGAGCTCGAGCCAGAACGCGACGTAAAGCGCAAGCGACACCGCAGCCCACATGCGCAGCCCGAACAGCAGCGGCGGACTCGCGGCGCGCAACTTCCCCGCCAACCGCGCCGCGAGAACGGACGCGCGCGACCCTGGCGGCGAATTACGGATCCAAGGTGCAGGACCTGCTCACTATCGGTTCTACCCATTCCGGGCAGGCGCTCGTGCCGACCGGCGTCCTTGCGCGGGATTGCGACCAGCAACGCGGTCTTTACCCCAATCATTTAGTGCCAGATGTTGGCATACCCGGCGGCCTGGACGGACTCTTGTATGAGGGTATCGCTTTTTGTTGACTCGGGTCATTCGATTGCGGCCGGATGGGGGATCTGCTGAGCCTCATGTCCGTGCCACCGCGGTGTCACCCTACGGCAGTGCATCGAGCAATGCGCGGGCAGCCCGCATGTCGGTTGTGCCAAAACCCTCGGTGAACCGGCCAAGTACCTGGCGCCAATATCTGGCGCGCCTCGACGCCGCGTCCCTGCCTCCTCCGAAGGCGAGCGCGGCTAAGAGCAATGCGCAGCTCCCAGAACAGTGCCCCCTGTTCGCCGGCCATTTCCGTCGCCTGGCGAAAGCAGGCGTCTGCCGCGTCGGAGGCTTGTTGCGCATCCGATTGAAGCAGGAACTCGCCCTTGATGCGAAGCAACTCAGGCACATACCATGTCTGGCCACCGTCGGGATCACCGGCATCGGCGATGGCTGCGTCCACCGCCTCGAGCGCCTCGCCAATCCGGCCAACACCGGCAAGCGCCACAGCGCGTGCACCCGCGAGCTCAGGATAGGACATGCGCCACCCTGTGCGCCGGCACGTGTCGAACGCATCCTGTAACGCCACCAGCCCTCGCGCGTATTCAAGACGCTCCACCATCAACTTTCCTTCCAGGAAGCGGGCTGAGGTGATCCAGAAGGACGCATTCAACCGGGTCGCCGTATCGGTCAGGCGTGCGATCATTCGATCGGCGGTCTCGAAATCGCCGGTCATGGGAGCAATACGGCAGATCCCGTAATAGAGAACACGGCAAAGTGACAACTGATGATCCGTACCGCGCAGCTCTTGAACGCTTGCCAATGCCTCGACGTGTGCCTTGTCGGTGAACCCCTGCTGCCACAGTGCGCGCGCCAGCATGGCCCGGGCCAACGCACGATGTTCCGAGTGGTGCCAGTTCGACCAGCGCTCGTCATAGGGTGTAGCAGACGCTCGCAGCACGCGTTCCAGGCATTGCTGGGCTTCCCGCGACCTGCCGACGGTCACCAGGCTCGTGCCAAGGGCGCGATCCGCAACAATCGCAAAGGAGGGGTCACCAAGCTTCTCTTTAATCTGCTGCAGTCGTTCGACGGCGCCCAGCGCCTCGTCGTATTTCCCGCGAAAGCGGTATGCGCTCATAAGCGTGAATAGTGCATGTGCCTGAGCCTCCAGATTGTTCAGAGCCTCGGCAATGCCGAGGGCCTCGATCAGCACTGCGCCCGCGCGATCTGACGGACCCATGGTGGAGATCAAAGAGGTCCCCAGGGCGATCCGCAGCCACATTTGCGGCAGAGAGTTCGAAGGCTCACCCGGTTCGGTGCTTTGCAAGGCGCGTTCGCAACCATCGCGGCACTCGGCCATCAACGAGAGATGCCTCCACACCGGCACATAGGCCGCCGTCAGATCGATGCCTATGGTCCTGTTTCCAGACGGGGAGAAACACCAGTCGAGCGCGGCGCGAACGTTGTCGATTTCTCGGCCGTGGCGCTCCAGGTCGTCGCCTGACAAGCGGGATCGAAAGCCGGTTGCGGGTGGCGCGAGGAGATCGCGAAAATATGCCGCATGCTGCTCCGCAGTCAGCTCCGTCTCATCGTGGGCAGAGAGCTTCTGTAGAGCATAGGCACGGATTGTTTCGAGCAAGCGCCAGCGGGCAGGCGGGTCCGTGTTCTCCATGGTGAGCAGCGACTTCGCGACCAGGTTGGCGATGCCGTCCCGGACGGCTGAGCCGTCAATCGCGCTATCGCTTACCACTGAGGCTGCGGCATCGATCGTGAAGCCCGACGGGAATACTGCCAACCGTCGCAACAACAGCTGCTCCGATTCGGGGAGCAGATCATAGCTCCAGTCGAGTGCCGCCCGTAGTGTTCGATGCCGCGGAACCGCGGTGCGGCGCCCACTGGTCAGCATCGTGAATTGGTCGCTCAGGTTGAGTGCTACCTCCTCGACGCCGAGAACGGCGGCACGGGCTGCGGCAAATTCGATGCCCAACGGGATGCCGTCGAGATGGCGGCAGATAGTCGCAATTGTTGGGAGGATTTCGCTTCGCGACGACAAGTCCGCGCCCTGGGCTTCTGCCCTGGCTATAAAAAGCGCGACCGCACTGTGACCGCGAATTTGGTCCGGTTCCCGTTGCCCGATCGCCGGTACCTCGAGCGGCAGAACGCGGTACGCGCGCTCGCCCTCGATGCGCAGGATCTCGCGGCTCGTCGCAAGGATCGCGACACGCGGACACAGCCGAACGAGCGTTTCCGCCAGTGGGGCGGTGCTGTCGATGACATGCTCGCAATTATCCAGCACCAAAAGAAGGTGCTGGTCACCAAGGACTCGCGCGACCGATGCCGCCGACACCTCTTCCTCTGCGGGCAGCTTCAGCCCGAGTGCCTGGGCCACGGCCGGTGGCACGAGACCAGGGTCGGCGACAGAGGCCAGTTCAACGAGCCATATGCCATCCGGGAAGTCAGCGACAACGCTGTGGGCAACCTGCAAGGCAAGCGAGGTTTTCCCGATGCCCCCTGGCCCTGTGAGGGTGACAACGCGGTAGGCGGAGATCAGATCCCGCAGTTGCTGTACCGCCCCCGCCCGGCCCACGACGGGTGCGGCGGGCAGCGGCAGGGTCGACCCCGGGGGATCGGCGAGCCTCTCGACCTGCGTAGTGCTGGCCGGAACTCGCGGGGTGTCGCGACGCCGGAGCGTCCAGTCGCCGAGCAAACGGTATCCGCGGCCGGACTTGGTTTTCAGCAATCGACGGTGCGGTCCAAGCGCCTTGCGGATCGCGGCCGCGTGAACCTGAAGTGTGTTCTCCAGGACCACGGCGCCTGGCCAGATGCGGTCCATCAGACCGTCTTTACTGACAAGCTCGCCGGCCGCCTGGGCCAGAACCTCGACGATTTCAAAAGCTCGCCCGCCTATCGGAACGGGAGACCCGCCAATACGGACTTCCCGGCGCGCGAGATCAATCTCGCATTCGCCCATGGCGTAAATTGCCTGGCTGGTCTCCCCATCCATGCCTCCGCCCCGATTTCATGTTTCTTCAGGATTTTTTCAGAAAGGGGACCTAGCGGCAAGGCTTAGGCAGTTGAACCGGGCCAGGACGACGCCCGAGGTTTGCGGCGAGGGGTGTGGTGTCCAAAGCCTTCGTGAATTTTCCAAATATCGCCATCTTCGACCTGGGAACCCATGCTCGATGAAGGATCGAAGTGGTATTGCTGGCGGAGCGAACGTTCGGTCCATTCCTGGGCTGGGTGCTGCCGCCCCGAGGAAATCATGGGTCGCGGCAACAAGGCGAATAACCGAGAATTGACGATCACGAAACCGTCAATATTAGATGCCCAGAATTCTTCAGGACTGACGCGGCGCCACGAGAATTCTTCACAAAGATTCACGTTTTACCCAAGGATCAGAGGTCTGCCGCGGCATTATTAGCCTGATGTGGGAGGGACCAATCTAATCGCGGTTCCCTTCCAGGATTGGTGCTCTGCCATCGCTTCCCGAACAAGCTAAAAAAAACCTCGGAGGAGGTACCAATGGATCGCATCGACGCCATGAAGGTGTTCGTGACTGCGCTTGATGAGGGCAGTCTGGCTGCGGCCGGCCGCAAGCTTGGGCGCTCGCCAGCGGCGGTTAGCCGCGCCATGGCATTTCTTGAAGGTCGTGTCGGGGTCCCGCTGCTCCATCGTTCGACCCGCGCCAGCAAGCTGAGCGATGTGGGCGAGCGCTATGCTTCCATCTGCCGGCGCCTGCTGATCGCGCTCGATGAGGCCGATATGCTGGCATCCAGCTCGACCTCAGTCCCCAACGGCACCCTCGCCGTTGCGGCGCCAGTCCTTACCGGCGAGGACGTGCTGCGCCCGATCCTGGATGACTTCCTTGACGCCTTCCCGACGGTGTCGGCAAAGCTCTTTTTGCTCGACCGGCCCGCCAACCTGATTGATGAAGGCCTCGATGCCGCCCTGCGGATTGGGCATCTGCCTGAACTCATCAATGGTGGCGGTACGTGTCGGTGAGGTCCGCCAGGTCATCGTCGCTGCCCCATCCTACCTGAGCAAAAAGTCGCCAATCGAGGTACCCGGCGACCTAACGGCGCATCGGATCATTACCTTTAGCAATGCCGGCCTGGAATCCTGGAAATTTCCGCCGCTCGCGAACTCGACCATTCCGCGAACCGTGCAGTTCACGCCGCGCTTTGTGGTCAACAGTGCCCGGGCGGCGATTGCATCGGCCGCTGAAGGGCGCGGCGTGACGCGGCTCTACTCCTATCAGGTGGCCGATCATGTGCGCGACGGTCGCCTGCAGATCGTGCTGAAATCGCATGAGTACCCTCCGTTGCCGGTCCACATCATCATACCGGAGGGTCGGATCACTGTGCCGAAGGTCCGCGCGTTTGTGGATTATGTCGTGCCCCGCTTGCGGACGTGCTTCGCGCGTCTTGCCGTCGGGACGTAGGACTGGTCCTTGTCCGAGGTGCGAGCAAGCATGCCGCATCACCGATGTTGTCCCGTGGGCTCGGTGCAACGGTATAGCACAATGATGCGCTGACGCCCGACCACACTGCGAAAGAATGTCTGCCGGGTGGCGAGGATTCGCGGCCGGCCTGCGTGAGATTACCTCGCCCGCTACTCGGCGCCGCACCAAGGCGTCGCACTCGCGACGCTACGCATCGCGCCTGCATACCGTAACCTCAAACGCGCGGAAATGCACCATGGACAGGACCGGGATTCAGGATGGAATTGATCATCAGCGCCGTCGGCTCCTCGGCATGGTCACGGTTGCCGCCGCACAGTTTGGACTCATCAGCCAGGCGGTGGCGCAGCCCAGCTCACCCCCAACCGTTTTCCCCCCGCTCAAGCAAATCAAAGCTGGCCTGCTGAACGTTGGCTACGTTGATGTTGGTCCGGCCAATGGGCCTGCCGTGCTTCTTCTACACGGCTGGCCATACGACATTCACAGCTATGTCGATGTCACGCTGTTGCTGGTGTCGGCGGGCTATCGGGTGATTGTCCCGTATCTACGCGGCTATGGGACAACGCGCTTTCTCTCGAGGCATACGTTTCGCAACGGCCAGCAGTCGGTGGTCGCGATCGACGCGATCGACCTGATGAACGCCCTGGCCATCAAACAAGCCATTATCGGCGGCTTTGACTGGGGCGCGCGCACCGCCAATATCGTCGCCGCACTCTGGCCTGAGCGATGCACGGCCATGGTGTCCGTGAGCGGGTATCTGATCGGCAGCCAGAAGGCCGGCAGAATACCTTTGCCGCCACAGGCCGAGCTTGAGTGGTGGTATCAGTTTTATTTTTCCACGGATCGTGGCCGCATGGGCTATGACAAGTACCGGCACGATTTCGCGAAACTTATTTGGCACACCGCGTCGCCAAAATGGGAGTTTAGCGACGCCACGTTCGATCGCACCGCCGCGGCGCTCGATAACCCGGACCATGTGCCTATCGTAATCCACAACTATCGCTGGCGGCTTGGTCTGGCCGCGGGCGAGGCCAAATATGACGCACTGGAGAAGCGGCTCGCCGAAGCGCCGGTCATCCGCGTTCCGACGATCACGATGGAAGGCGATGCCAACGGCGCGCCGCATCCGCCCCCTGCGGCCTATGCCAACAAGTTCTCCGGCAAATATATGCACCGAACGATCACAGGCGGCATCGGGCATAACTTGCCGCAGGAAGCGCCGCAGGCGTTCGCGCAGGCTGTTATCGATGTTGCCAAGCTCTAGGTTTCGCCGAGTTGCCGATCCCAGTCCACAGGCGCACGCATCGGATCATTGCCTCTCTCCTCAGTAGTGTGCGTCCACCGGGCTCACCTTGCCGCGGAACACGCTGTAGTTGACCACGGCGTAGATCAGCATGAGAGGGAAGACGAAGAGCCCTTCGCCCCAGAACATGAAGGCGAGGGTAGCGTGTGGCGACGCGGCCGCCTCGATCGTGATCGAGAACGGGATCATGTAGGGCCAGAACGAGATCGCCAGCGTGCCGAACGCCGCCGCAAAGGTCAGCGCGACCATGCTGAACGGCACACCGTCGCGCCGCCGGGCGACGCTGTGCGCGAGGCCCGCCGTCGCGACCACGCCAATGACGGGGAACACCAGCAAATACGGCCGCTGCAGCCAGCGATCCATGACCCGAAGATGGTCCGCCAGCGCGTAGACGAAGACCACCAACAGAAAGGCAAGGAGGCCGATCGTCAGCCATGGGATCAGCCGGTACGCCTCATCGCGCGTCTTGTCCTCGCACTTCTTTACCAGCCAGCATGCGCCGAGCAACGTGTAACCGAAGCAAAGGCCGACACCACACAACAGCGCGAATGGGCTGAGCCAACCGACATCGCCGCCTGTGTAGTGCCCGTTAGTGACCGGCAGACCCTGGACCAGCGCGCCAACCGTCAGGCCCTGGACAAACGTGGCGGCCAGTGAGCCGCCGGCGAAGGCGATGTCCCAGACCCAGCGGCTTGCCTCGGCGCGGGCACGAAATTCGAACGCGACACCGCGCAAGATCAGGCCTGCCAGCATCAGCAGCAGCGGCAGGTAGAACGCCGAGAACAGCGTCGCGTAAACCGGCGGAAACGCACCCCACAAGATGACGCCGATCACCACGAGCCAGGTTTCGTTGCCGTCCCATACCGGCGAGATCGCGCTCAACATCGTGCCGCGACGGTGTTCATCCGTGGTCGTGCCGAACAGGATGCCGACCCCGAGATCGAAGCCGTCGAGCAGTACGTAAAGGAGAACGCTGATAGCGAGCACTGCAATCCAGAACATGATCATGCTCATTCCCCCACAGGAACGGTGGATGTCGCGTGTTGGTGAACCACGGACATCGGGCGGTTGGGGATTGCGCCGACCGGCGGGTCGATCAGGTGCCCAGTGGGGCCAGCCCGCAGCAGCCGGTAAATGTAGTAGATGCCGAACACTCCGATGAAGCTGTAGACTACGCAGAAAACGAGCAGTGAGATTGTCGCCTCGGCCACGGTGAGGAACGGCGTCACGGCATCGGCCGTGCGCAGTACCCCGTAGATCGTCCATGGCTGCCGCCCGACCTCGGCGGTGAACCACCCGGTCAGGAGCGCGATCCAGGGCAAGGGAAACCCGAGGAAGATCGCCCACAGCATCCAGCGCTTCTCAAGGATGCGTTCCTTGACGCTCAAATACGACCCGTACCAGGCGAGGAACAGCATCAGCAGACCGCAGCCGACCATGACCCGGAATGCGAAGAACGGGATCGCCACCGGCGGTCGGTCCTGTACGGGAAAATCGGTGAGCCCCACTTCCTTAGACGTGAGGCTCATGCTGCCGATCAGGCTGCCGAGCACGGGGACGCTGATGGCGTAGCGGTTCGTCTCCTTCGCCGCGTCCGGCAGTGCGAGCAACACCTCGCTCGCAGGCTGCTCGTCGTGCCAGCGGGCTTCGATCGCGGCAAACTTCACCGGCTGCCTGTCGTGCACGTAATCGCCGACCAAATGCCCGAAAAAGAGCTGCACCGGCACCAGCACCGCGGCGAGGAAAAGCCCCATGCGCAACATGACGCGTGCTTCGGCGTGGTATTCCCCGCGCAGCATGTACCACGCGCCGGTCGCCGCGACGCAGGAGGCGCCGGTCAGGTATGACGCCAACAGCATGTGCGGGAAGCGCACCCAGACGACGGGACTGAACACGATCGCCATCCAGTCGGTCGGCACGAATTGCCCATTCACCATCGCGTATCCGACCGGCACCTGCATCCAACTGTTGTTGACCAGGATCCAGAAGGCCGAGAGCGTCGTGCCAAGCGCCACCATCGCCGTCGAGAACAGGTATAGCCACGGCGGCACGCGCGACCGGCCGAACACCAGTATCCCGAAGAAGCTTGCTTCGAGGAAGAACGCGGTGAAGGTCTCGTAGGAGAGCAGCGGTCCCTGGATGGGGCCCGACGCACGCGCCAGCTCGCTCCAGTTCGTGCCGAACTGGAATGCCATCACAACACCCGTAACGACACCCAATCCGAACGCGACCCCAAAAATCTTGAGCCAGAACTCAAACACTGTTCGATACACCGGACGGCCTGTCGCCATCCCCAGTGCCTCCAGCACCGTGAGCCACGCCGCCAGCCCGATCGTGAACGACGGGAAGATGATGTGGAACGAGATCGTGAAGGCGAATTGGAGACGCGAAAGTAGAAGAGCTGTAAGGTCCATCGAACGTTTCCCGTGCCTAGCGCCACAGATTCGTGCGTGCGAGCTCGATCAGCGAGTCGCCTCGGCCGCTCATCACTGCCCTCACCATGAAGAGCGTGAATCCCTTCGCCATCTCCATCGTTATGGCAGGCGGCATGGCGAGCTCTTGCCTGTTTACGACGGCATCGATCAGCACAGGCCCCTCATGGGCGAGTGCTGTAGCGACACCCTCTTCGACCTGCTCGGGATGCTCCAGCCGGATTCCCCGGATGCCGGCGGCCTCCGCCATCGCTGCGAAGTTGGGGTTCTTGAAGTCGGTACCAAAATCGACAAACCCCGTCGCCTGCTGCTCTAGCGCGACAAACCCGAGCCTACGATTGTTGAACACGACAACCTTCACCGGCAGGCCAAGCTGCGTAAGACTCAGAAAGTCGCCCATCAGCATCGAAAATCCGCCGTCTCCCGACAGCGAGATAACCTGGCGCCGTGGAAATGCAGCCTGCGCACCAATCGCCTGAGCCATCGCGTTGGCCATGGAGCCATGGACAAACGAGCCGATCAGGCGCCGCTTGCCGTTCATTGCCAGGTAGCGTGCCGCCCATACCGTCGGCAGCCCGACATCGCAGGTGAAGACCGCATCCGCCGCCGCATGATCGCTCAACGCCTTCGCGACCTGTTGGGGATGGATCAGCCGGCCAGACCCCGTGCCGGTGGCAAGTTCGTCAAGCGCCTTCCGCGCCTTCTCGTAATGGCCCCGCGCCTGCGCGAGATGTGCGCCACTACGCTCGGCCTTGAGCGTCGGCAGCAAACCGGCCAGCGTTGCCTTGACGTCACCGACGATGCCGAGATCGACCGGAGTGCGCCGCCCGATATTTTCCGGCCGAACATCGACTTGTGCGATTCTGGCGCCGTGAGGATAGAACTGCCGGTAAGGGAAGTCCGTCCCCAGCATCAACAGCACGTCGCAGTCGAGCATCGCATAGTAGCCGGACGAGAATCCAATGAGCCCGGTCATGCCTACGTCGTAGGAGTTGTCCCATTCGACGTACTCCTTCCCGCGCAGCGCGTGCACGATCGGCGCCTTGAGCCGCTCGGCGATCGCCAGCAGCTCGTCATGTGCGCCCGCGCAACCCGAGCCACAGAGAATGGTGATTCGACCGTCACCATTGAGCAGCGCCGCGAGCCTTTCGAGGTCGGCCACTGCCGGCGTCACAACCGGCTTCGCCGGCAACAGACCGCCGATTTTCGGCGCGGGGGCGTTGCTCGCTTCCTGTAGCGACACATCGCCGGGTATCACCACCACCGACACGCCACGCCGCCCAACCGCCTCGCGGATCGCGACTTCGAGCACGCGTGGCATCTGGCCCGCGCCGGTAATCAGCTCGCAGTAATGGCTGCATTCACGGAACAGGTTTTGCGGATGGGTCTCCTGGAAATATCCGCTGCCAACTTCGTCCGAGGGAATTTGCGCGGCGATGCCGAGCACCGGCACGCGCGAGCGGTGGCAATCGAACAGCCCGTTGATGAGGTGCAGGTTGCCCGGGCCGCAACTGCCCGCGCAGACCGCCAACTCGCCCGTCAGATGGGCCTCTGCACCAGCGGCGAATGCGCCGGCCTCCTCGTTCCGTACATGCACCCACTCGATCTTGCCGTGTCGGCGGATCGCATCGGTGAGGCCGTTGAGGCTGTCGCCCACGACGCCGTAGATGCGCTTGACGCCTATAGCGGAAAGGGTTTCGACGAACTGGTCAGCGACAGTCTTCATCGTCTGCTCCCTGAAAATTGACGATTGAACGAACCACACTCCGCATCCGATGCGATTGCCTCCGGCCGCGACAAATTTCCCTCCTCCGCGGTGACGGGACGGGCAGCGGGCTTTGACCGACCGAGCGTGAGTTAGCTGTTGATCGGCGCACCAGCGTGCAGATCGACGGCATCACCGTCTTGACGAATTGCCGCTGATTTGAAACTTTGCATGTCATTTCGGGCGCCAGGCTGTGCCTGCTCGGGACATCCGGCGCGATCGTCGCGGCGACCTCCGGCTTCCGCTCCCGCGGCCCGCACCCGACGTCGTCCCGGCCCGGTTGCCCCTTGGCGGCGTGTCACGTATTGGTGAGCGGCGTCCCCTCACAGGTAGGGTGCGACGCCCGTGGTGAGCGAACCCGGCGAACTCGTAGGGACGCTTTGTCGGTTTCATGCAAGACAAGGCTTCAGCAATCGGGTGAGCCTGGTGCGGCACTCACAGTGAGCACCGTTTCTCACCCCTTCACCCCACCCATCGTCAGCCCCGCCACCATGAATCGCCGCAGGCCGAAATAGATCGCGATCGGCGGCAGCGAATAGATGATCGCGATCGCCATCATGTAGTTCCACGGTGCCTCGTCGCTGTCGAAGAACTGGTTGATCGCCACCGCCACGGTCATGCTCTTGTCCGATGACAACAGCAGGTACTGATACAGATATTCGTTCCACGCCAGCAGCAGTGCGTAAACCCCGACCGCCACCAAGGCGGGCGCCATCAATGGCAGGTAAATGCGCAGATACACCTGCAACGGCGAAGCGCCATCGACCTTCGCGGCTTCGTCCAACTCGATCGGAATCAGCTTGCCGTATTGATGCAGGATCAGGATCGCGTACGGCGTGGCGAAGGTTACCATCGCCGCCACGACGGACCACAGGCTGTCCGTCATGCCGTACTTGTGCATGATGTGGACGAACGGGATCGCCAGGAATGCCGTCGGCAGCACATAGGTCAGCAACGCGAAGTCGGTGACGATCCACCCCATGCCCAATCGTATCCTGCTCAGCGCGAAGCTGGCCATCGAGCCGATGAGGACGGTCAGCACCATCGTCGCCACGCCAAGATAGATGCTGTTGGCGAACTGGTGCCAGAAATGCCGCATCAACCAGTAGTCTTCGTTCCAGACCGAGGCAAAGCTGCTGAAGTCGGGATCGGGCGGAAAGATGTTGCCGGTGAACTCGTCGGCATCGGCGTCGAGCGCCATCAGGATCATGTTGTAGACCGGCAGCAGCGTCCAGATCAGCAGGCCGATACCGCCGGCGATCGCCGCGGCCCTGGAGAGCAGCCGCCGCTTGCGGTAACGCGGCCGATAGAGCGGTCGGCCGGGCGTGACCGCGAGGCTCATAGCTGCACCCCAGTCGCTCGAATCCGCCGCATCAACAGGATCACCAACGGGATCATCAGCGGCAGAGCCGACATCATCGCCGCCACGCCTTGGTTCGGATAGCCGAAGTCGAACGCTTCGTGGAAGCCGTAGGTGGCCAGGACATCGGTCATGCGTGCTGGCGCGCCACTGGATACGAAGTACACGGTAGGGAAGTCGCCCAACGTCCAGACGCTCGAGAGCAGTGTGCAAATCAGATAGATGTTCGCCATCAGCGGAAAGGTCACGTAGATCAGGCGACGATAGCCGCTGGCGCCGTCGATCTCGGCCGCATCATAGATGTCTTGAGGGATCGACATCCGGGCAGCGAGGAAGATCAACGTCCAGAACGGCATCCATTTCCAGATATAGGCGATGATATTCGCCGTCATCGCCATCGGCGTGGACACCAGGAACAGTGGCCCGTCCTGCCCCGTGACCGCGCGCCACAGGCTGTCGAGCAGACCCCATTGCGTCACCAGCATGAAGTGGATCGAGGTGAATACGACCAGTCCCGGCAACGCCCAGGGCAAGAGGTAGACCACCAGCAGCGATCGGGTCCACCAGCTCCGGTTCATGAAGAAGCCCGACAGCAGGAAGGCCAGGAACATCTGCACGTTCACGCCGATGGCGACGAACAGCAGCGTGTTGATGGCGGTGGTGACGTAGCGCGGGTCGGTGAACAGCAGGTCGTACAGCGCGGGGTTGCTGCCCATCCACAGTCCGAACACGACGGGATAGGCGACGAAGGCGACGAACACCGCCACGTAGGGGATCAGGAACGCAATCGCCCAGGTGGTGTCCGAGCCTTGCAGATGGACGCGCCAGGGCGGACGCCGCGACGCATCGACGGCGATCGTCCTGCCAGTTCCCAGGACCTGCTGAGCTGTGCTCATCGCACGAGCTTAGCGCACTCCTTCCCCTTGAGCGCTTGGGCTGCCAAGCGGGCCGAGGCCATGGGGAGAGGTGCGTGTAACCGAAGACCGTCGAGTAATCGCACCCCTCCCCCCGGCCTTGGTCCGTTTCGCGCCCCAAGCCCTCAAGGGGAGGGGGTGCTTCTCGCTAATCGATCCCGCACGCTACCCCTTCACGCCACCCATGGTAAGCCCCGCGGTCATGCGGCCGCGGAAGGCATAATAGATCGCCAGCGGCGGCAGGGCGTATACGATCGCGGTCGCCATCATATAGTTCCACGGCGCCTCGTCGCTGTTGAGGAACTGTGCCAATGCCACCGGCACGGTCATGCTGCGCTTCGACGACAGCAGCAGGAACTGGTAGAGATATTCGTTCCATGCCAGCAGCAGTGCATAGGTACCGACCGCAACCAGCGCCGGTGCCATCATCGGCAGGTAGATGCGAAAGTAGATCTGCATCGGCGAAGCGCCATCAATCCGCGCCGATTCATCAAGCTCGAGCGGAATGCTTCTAGCATACTGCGAAAAAATGAAAATACCATACGGGGTCGCGAACGTCACCTCGGCCGCGATCACCGACCACAAATTGTTGGCGAGCCCGTAGCTCTGCATGATGCGGTAAAATGGGATTGCCAGGAACGAGGCCGGGATCACGTAGGTCAACAGTGCGGCGTTGCTGACCAGCCAGCCGTAGCGGATGCGCATCCGGCCGATGGAGAAGCTCGCCAACGAGGCGATCAGCAGCGTCAGGATCGTCACTGCCGCGCCGACGAAGACGCTGTTGGCGAACTGGTGCCAGAAGTACTCCAGATACCAGTAGCCCTCGGTGATGACGATCCAGAAGCTCGCCACCGAGGGATGCGGCGGCCAGATGGCATCGGTAAACACGTCGTTGTGCGATTCGAGCGCCACCATCACGATGTTGTAGAGTGGGAGGATCGTCCAAACCACGACCAGTGCGCCGAAAGCCAGGGCCGCGACTTCGGCGAACCAGGCGCGGCGGCGGGCTGCGTGCCCCGCCCGGCCTGCGGCATGCCCCGATGCGGTGACGGCGTTCAATGTCGTCACGCTCATAGCTGCACCTCCGCGGTCTTCAGTTTGCGCATCAGCACGATCACCAGCGGAATCACCAGGGGCAAGGCCGACATCACCGCCGCGACGCCGAGCGGGGGCTGGGCCATATCGAAGGCGTCACGGATACCGAGTGTCGCCAGGACATGAGTTGAATTCGCGGGCCCTCCACCGGTGACGAAGAAGACGGAATTAAAGTCACCCAGAGAGAAGATCGTCGAGAGCAGGGTGCAGATCAGATAAAGATTGGCAAGCAGGGGAAAGTTGATGTGAACGAACATGCGCCAGCCGGTTGCGCCATCGACCTTCGCCGCGTCGTACAGTTCCTGCGGGATGGCCATGCGGCCGGCGAGGAGGATCACCGTCCAGAACGGCATCCACTTCCAGATGTGCGAATAGATCGCCGAGCCGAGCGCCAGCCAGCGTGAATCGAGCCATGACGGACCATCGAGCCCGAACAAATGATAGATCACGTTGTTGATCAGGCCCCACTCGCCATTCAGCATCCAGTGGATCGAGATGAAGGTCGGCAGCGCCGGGACTGCCCATGGCAGTACGTAGACCATCAGCAGCGCCTTCACCCACCAGCCGCGCCGCATGAAGAATCCCGACATCAGCAGCGCGCAGAACATCTTCAGGTTCACCGCGATGCCAAGGAACAGGAGCGTATTCACAATCGTCTTCCGGTAAATTGGATCCGACAGAAGTTCGACATAGAGGCTCGGCTGGCTCCCCATCCAAAGTCCGTACAGCGCGGGATACACCACGAAGGCGCAGAACACGCCGATATACGGAACAAGAAAGGCGAGCGCCCAGGAGTACTCCGAGCCCTTCAGGCTGCCCTTCAGGTGACGCAAAGCAGTGCCACGCCGCTCCTGGACCGGAGCCACGTAGCCGACGACAGATGCGCTTGACACGACCGTCTCCTAGCTCTGCACGATCGGGTATTTCGCGAAGATCTGGTCGATGCGTTTGTGCGCCTTATCGGCCGCCGCCGCGGCCGTCATGCCGCCGGTCATGATGTCGGACCAGGCAGTGCCCCACACATGCTCATTCTGCACCTGCGCATAGGCCGGGTTGAACGCCCAATAGGCCGGTACCGTCTGGCCCAGCACGCCCTGCCGCGTATAAGCAGCGCGGTGCGGGTCGGCGAACCACCAGGGATCCTTCTGCACAATCGACGGCATCACCGGAATGTTGCGGCCGAGGCCGACCTTCAGCCATTCGTTGTTGACGTCAGGTTGGATGAAGTACTTCAGGAACTCCTTGGCGACCGGGACGTTCTTCGCGCCGGCGGGGATCAGCGCGTTGACCACCGTGAGCTGGCTCGCCACCGGCTTGCCGTCGTTGCTTAGCGGCAGGCCCATGGTGAGGATGTCATCGTAGTCCTCCCGCGTTTTGATGATGGCAACCTCGGTGGAGATCGTGCCATCCAGGTCCATCACGATCTGCTTTGAATGGAAGGCGTTGTTGTCGTCGGCATCGTTCCAGTTGACCGCACCTGGCGGCACGAAGCCTTGCTTGTAGGCCATGGTCGGATAGGTCAACGCCTGGATCACCGCCGCCTTTACCTTCGGATCGTCGAGATGGGTGCGGCCGTCCTTGGTGACGATGTCCTGTCCGCCATAGGCAATCAGGAAGTAATGGAACGTGTTGTTCGGATCCACGCCGTTGGTGGTGACCTGAAGGCCGAGTCCGAACACGTTCCGCACGTGCTGAGCACGCAGCTTCGTCTGCACGTTCTTGAAGAAGTCCCAACAAGCATCCCAGGTCTTAGGAATGTCCTCGACCTTGTAGCCGGCCTTCACCACCAGCGACTTCCAGATGTGGATGGGCAGCGTTGCCCCGGTGAACGGCACGCCATAGAAGCTGCGCCGTTTGGTCACACCGTTGTAGCACTGGCCTGACAGCAGCGCCGTGTCGCTGTACTGCGACATCTGGGTTTCTACGACATCCGTGACATCCGTCAGCTTGTTTTGCCAGGCATATAGTGCCACGATCTCGGCAGGGTTAGCTGGAATAACGTCCGGCACATCGCCGCTGGTAATCGCCGAAACGATCTTCTGGCGCTGCGGTGCATAAGGGATGATGCTGTAGTCTATCTTGTTGCCGCTGGCCTTTTCATAGTCGGCAACCATCTTGCGGAACGCGACATCCTCCTCCTCCGCAAAGCCCTGGCCCCACCAGACGGTGGCGGTCGTGGCGGCGGCGTTGGCGATATAGGGACGCGTCAGCGCTGCTCCGGTCGCGAGGTACATAGATCCCCGCAGCACCGAGCGCCTGCTCAGGTGACTCATTTCGGCGTTCTCCCTGTGCACCCTCATTAGGGCGTTGCGGACCGTAAGCGTCCGAGTTTTAGGTTCGTCAATTGAGCACCCCGGCGTAAACGCATGTCAAGTAAATTATGGCGTTGCGCCAGGGGTTTGAAAAACCACGAGTCCGCTTGTGGATGGCCGGAATAGGCGGATATTTATCCAGAACAAAACATGATTCCTGGCAATCCGTCCCGATCGGCGGTCGCCATTGATCACCCGCCCGAAACCACATCCCGGTTCCACAATTTCGCGGCACTGACATCGTCGGAGCCGACTTTGCGGAGATCCAGCAGAAAGACCTGATGAACGCTCAGCTACGGCCTGAAACTTTCGAGCGCTTCCCCTGTCAGGAGATTGCGGCCGGCAACAACACCCAACCATCATGGGTGGCTTGGCTGGTGTTTAGCTTATTCTCCAAAGAATTGGAGAAGCTGAGCAATACCTGCGCCTGCGAAGCCCCGGCATCGAGTTGTCCCACCCAGGTCTGCTGTCCGCCGGGGTCGGCTGCCCGATGCAGCATATTTTGATAGAGTGTATCGACGAATTCCGTGGCATCGAGCCCGCCGTAGATTGCCGCGAATTCGGCAGATTTCACGAAGTCCTGGGCGACCTGGAGCGGTGTGGCGCCTGCTTCCAATAAGCTCGTCCAATTATCCAGCCCGCCGGTGTCCGGCGCTCTGCCGAATGCGCCATACAGGCGGTAGGCTTCGCTCATGTTCGAGTTGCCCGCCACCCCGAGCGTGTTGGTCTGGTTCTCGATGCTGTCGGAAAAGTCCAATGCCACCTGCGATCGGCTGCCGCCGCTGTCGAGGAATGCGGTCCAGTTTTGCACGCCGGCCGGATCGCCCATCGTGCCACGCATGTCCTCGTACATCCGCTCGACGAAATCTTGATTGTCCAGCGTACCAAATTGCGCGTTGAATTCACTCGAGTTGATGAAGGCGAGCGCGACGTCGTTCAGGCCGAGGCTGTGGCTGTCGAGCTGCGCCGTCCAGTTGTCGAGTTCCATGACATCCGGCGCGCGGTCGAGCACCACCTGGTACAAGCGGGCCACCTCGCCAGCATTACCGCTAGGATCGACGACCGCAGTCCGGTCGGTGAAGGTGATGTTGGTGGCGCCAGTAACCACTTGCAAGGTATTGGTCGCCGAGTCTTCGATCGCGGCACCCGCACCGTCCGGCGCGATCGCATACTCCGTATGCGGCCCCTGCGCCTGCACAGTGTTGCTGGTCAGGAGCGTAGCAATACCGGAGGCCAGCAGGGCGTGGGCCTGTGCCGTCGGATGTAGCGGGTCAAAGAACAGATAATTGTTCTGCGCAGCGCCTGTGGCCGCCAGAGTACCACTGGAGGAATTGGTCAGGTTGCCGTTCCAGACCGGATCAGTGACGTCCTGGAAGCCATAGCCGGCAGGGTTAGCGATCACATGGTCCAGGACCGCGAACGTATCCACGAGGTTGATCTTGACCGCGCCGGATGCGGCGAGCGACAGCATATCATTGGCGAGCTCGGAATTGTACAGCGCGGCAAGCGACGAGCCGGCCTGCACCGCCGCTGCTCCGCGGGCCATCTCGTACGGCGTCTTCCCGAGATCCGGCACGTCCAGAACGAGCAGGCTGCGGGCGCCATGCGCCACCAGTTCGTTGATGACCGATACCTCGTTGTTCACCGCGGCGGTGACATCGGCCTGCTGCTGTGCGGTCGATAGCGAGGTGTTGTTGGCGATGTCGAGCACGTCATTGGAGCCGATCCAGATCGCGTACAGCGCTCCGGCCTGAGGCGAGCGGACCTGTCCGAGGAACTGCTGGTACTGCGAAGGCAGGTCGCTGGCATTTGCCGTATGGGCCGGGGTCTGACCAGTCTCGGCGCCGCCGTAGGCGAAGTCGGTACCACCGGCCAGATTGGGGTTCAGCGCGGGCAGGCCAATCGCCTGCGCCACGTCCTGCGCCCACACGGAACCGTTGGTGAAGCTGCGATCTTCATAAGGCGGCGACACCGGGATCAGGCCTGTGGTGACCAGCGAGATATTCCCCGTGTCGCTCAGGCTGTCGCCGAAGACATACATCGCCGGATACGGTGCGCCAGGCGCCGCGGTTATCGGCGAAACCGGAATCGTGTCCGCCACAGCTCGTGCGGCAAACAAGCTGACGGCGTCCGCGGCCGATGCCAAACTGCCCGCGAAATTCCCCAGGAAGTCCTGCGATGCGGCCACGACGGTCTCCAGACTGCGTCAGTCTGGACTATCTCAGCATCACACCGTCCGGGAAGTCACAAGACGCTGTCTACGGACTCGCGGGTAAACAAAACGAAGCGCGTTCGTGGTCGACGCATGCTACGTTCGCGTGATTGTGCGCGAAACCCTGCCCCGGCGAAGGCACTACCATGCGTTGCAGCGCCACACGAGGCAAAGCCATGGATGGCGGGCCTACGCCCGCCATGACGCGAGTGGCTCCGGCCGTCAGCCCTTCACGCCGCCCATGGTCAGGCCGGCGGCCATGTAACGCCGAAAGCCATAGTACAGAATGATGGGCGGCAGCGCGTAGATGATCGCGGTGGCCATCATAAAGTTCCATGGCGATTTGTCGCTGTTGAGGAACTGTGCCAACGCCACCGCCACCGTCATGCTCTCCGGCGTGGACAGCATCAGGAAGTTATAAAGATACTCGTTCCATGCGAGCAGCAGGGCATAGGTGCCAACGGCCACCAAGGCCGGCGCCATCAATGGCAGATAGATCCGCAGGTATATTTGCAGCGGATTGGCGCCATCGATGCGGGCGGATTCATCCAGCTCCATCGGGATCGACTTGCCATATTGCGAGAAGATGAAGATCGCGTACGGCGTGGCGAACGTCGTCAGCGCCAGGATCACCGAGGTCAGGTGATTCGCCAGCCCATAGATCTGCATGATCCGATAGAACGGGATCGCCAGGAACGACGCCGGGATCACGTATGTCATCAGCGCTGCGTTGGTCAGCATCCAACCGTTGCGTATATGCATCCGCCCGACCGTGAAGCTGGTCAGCGAGCCGATGATCAGCGTCAGGAACATCGTCGTCAGGCCGACGATGAAGCTGTTACCGAACTGCAGCCAGAAATGCGCCAGGTACCAGAAATCCTGGGTAACCACGACACGGAAGCTCTCCAGTGAAGGATGCGCCGGCCAGATCGAGCCGGCGAAGATGTCGTCGTGGCTGTCGAGCGCGATTTCCCACATGTTGTAGAGTGGCGCGAGGGTCCAAACCGCCAGCGCCAGGCCGATCACCACGCACACAGCCTCGACCGCATAGCGCTGCAACCGATAGAACAGCGGCGACCCGATCCGCCGAACGGATGTTGTGGCGCTCATAGTTGTCCCTCCGACGGCCGCAATTTGCGCATCAGTATGATGACCAGCGGGATCAAGACGGGCAGCGCGGACATCACGGTCGCCACGCCGAGGCGCGGCAGCGCCACGGTGAAGGCGTAGCGGATGCCGAGCGTGGCCAGCACCTCGGTGGACATCGCCGGTCCGCCGCCGGAGACGAAATACGTCGCGTTGAAGTCGCCGAGGGCGAAGACGGTGTCCAGCAGGATGCAGACCAGATACAGGTTCGCCATCAGCGGGTAGGTGACATGCGCGAACCGTCGCCACCCCGTGGCCCCGTCCACCGCGGCGGCTTCATACAGTTCCTGCGGGATCGCCATCCGTCCAGCCAGCAGGATGATCGTCCAGAACGGCATGTTCTTCCAGATGTAGGCACCGATATTGCAGGCCAATCCCATCCAGTGGTCGTTCAGGTAAACCGGCCCGTCGATGCCGAACAGCATGTACAGGACATTGTTGAGCATGCCCCACTGGCCATTCACAAACCAATGGATCGACATATACGCTGGTAGCGCGGGTGTCGCCCAAGGCAGGATGTACAGCACGAGCAGCGCCTTGATCCACCACCGCTTGTGCATGAAGAAGCCCGACAGCAGGAAGGCCATGAACATCTTCAGGTTCACGCCGACCCCGACATAGATCAGCGTGTTGAGCACGGTCGTAAGATAGCGCGGATCGGCAAACAGTTGCGCGTAGAGGGCCGGCTGGTCGCCCAGATAGAGCCCGTAGCAAATCGGATAGATGACGAAGGCGAAGAACACGGCGATATACGGAAGGGTAAACGCAATCGCCCAAATGTATTCCGCACCGAACAATCCGCCATGCCAGGCGCGGCGAGCCGGGCGCGCGGTCACGCGCCCGACGGTCAGTGCCTGCTGTGTGACGCTCATGCTGCCCCCGGGGGGTTACATTACGACTCTTGCAAAAATTTCGTTGCAGCGCTTGAAAGCCTTGTCCACCGCGTCCGACACCTTCATGCCGTTCTTGATGACGTCGGCATGCGCCAGGCCCCATACCTGCTCGGCTTCGAACTGCCCCCAGGCCGGCGAGTAGCCGTTGAACAATGGCAGAGTCGGATGCAGCACGCCTTCCTCGATATAGGGCTTCAGGCAAGGTTCGCCGCTGTTGAGCCACCAGGGATCGTCCTTGACGACCTGTGGGATCGTCGGGAACCAACGGCCCAGGCCGCCCTTCAGGTTTGCGTTCATCACCTGCGGCTGCATGAAATATTTCATGAAGTCCTTGGCGACGTCGACGGCCTTGGCACCTTTCGGGATGAACCCGCCACCGGCGTTGACCTGGGTCTTCATCGGCGTTCCGTCGTTCTTGTTCACCGGCGCCAGCGTCTGCATGTCATGATAGAAGGCCTGCTTGTCCTTGATCATGGCCAGTTCCGTGGACAGCGTGCCGTCGAAGTCCATGACGAACAGCTTCTCGTGGAAGCCGTTGTTGTCGTCGGCATCGTTCCAGCTCAACGCCTCCGGCGGCACCACGCCTTCCTTGTACAGGTTGGTCATGAATTCCACCGACTTAATCGCCGCTTCGCGGATCTTCGGGTCGTCGGTGTGCAGCTTGCCATCCGGGGTGACGATGCCTTCGCCGCCATTGGCGATCAGAAAATGCCGGAACACGTTATTGCCGTCGTTCGGACCAACCGTGGTGATCTGCAAGCCAAGCGCATAAACGTGGCGCATGCCCTGGGCGCGCAGTGGCTTTTGGGCCTGCTTGAGATAGGTCCATACACCATCCCAATTCTGCGGGATTTCCGACACCTTCAGGCCGGCCTTTTCCACCAGGTCGCCCCAGATGTGGAACGGCGTCGCGCCCTGCTTGACCGGGCACAGGTAGTAGCTGCGCTTCTTGGTCGCCTTGTTGAAGAAGGTGGAGCACAACTTCGCGGTTTCCGAGAGGTGCGGCTCGCTCGGTGACACGACATCGGTGACATCCAGGATCTTGTCGTCCCAGGCGTTCTGCGGCAGAATGGTTTCGGGCGCATCCATAAAGATCAGATCCGGAACGTCGCCGCTGGTCAGCGCGGAAATCGTCTTCTGGTTCTGCGCCATGAACGGCATGATGCTGTAGTCCAGCTTGTTGCCGCTGGCCTTCATGTAATCATCACAGACCTTCCGCATCGCCTCGTCTTCTGCAGGCACGAAGCCCTGATTGATCCAGCAGACCGCCGTCTTTGCCTGCGCATTGGCGATGAATGGGCGGGCCAACGGGCCGCTGGCCGCCAGTGCCAAAGAGGACCGCAGCACAGACCGCCTGCTCAGTTTCTTCATGTTTCGTTCTCCCTGACGCCCACACCCTGAGCGTGCGTTCCCGGTTCAACCGGGGCGCCTTGTTGCACTGTCGCGGATTGAGCGGGGAGAACGGGCCCCTGTCAAGTGGAGAAACCCGGATTACCGTTAAGCAATTCGACCGCGTCGCGCGCCGAGGGGCAGCGCGCGGGACCGTTTGCTCTGGCCGGGAAGCGGCCGAAGACCGGCTATGCCGGCCTCGGCCGCCCGCCTTCAGCCCTTCACGCCGCCCATGGTCAGGCCGGCGCTCATCTTACTGCGGAACACGTAGTAGGCGGCCACCGGCGGCAGCGCGTAGATGATTGCCGTCGCCATCATCAGGTTCCACGGCGATTCGTCACTGTTCAGGAACTGCGCCAGCGCCACTGCGACCGTCATGCTCTTGTCGCTCGACAGCAGCAGATACTGGTACAGGAACTCGTTCCACGACAGCAGCAGCGCGTACGTGCCCACCGCGACCATCGCCGGTGCCATCAGCGGCAGATAGATGCGGGAATAGACCTGCAGCGGAGAGGCGCCGTCGATGCGCGCTGCCTCGTCGAGCTCCATCGGGATGCTCGCGCCGTAGTTCAGGAAAATGAAGATCGCGTATGGCGTCGCGAATGTGACCAGCGAGGCGATCACCGCCCAGATGTTGTTCTCCAGGTGATAGTTGTTCATAATCAAGTAGAATGGGATCGCCAGGAACGATGCCGGGATCACATAGGTCATCAAGGCGGCGTTGGTGAGCAACCATCCATGGCGGATGCGCATGCGACCGACTGCGAAGCTGGTCAGCGTGCCGATCAGCAGCGTGAAGAACACGGTCATCACGCCCATATAAACGCTGTTGTAGAACTGGTGCCAGAAATGCTCCAGGTACCAATAGCCTTCGGTGAGCACTGTCCAGAAGGCGCCCAGCGTCGGATTCACCGGATAGGTGGTACTGGTGAACACGTCGCCGTGCGGCTGCAGAGCCACCATGACCATGTTGTAGATCGGCAGGACCGACCATGCCACCAGCACAAGCCCCAACAGGATGCACAGTGCCTCGGTGCCCCAGGCACGCAGGCGATAGTTGGGCCGCCGGCGCCGGACCGGCGTGCCGGTCGCGACCGAGGCGCTCATAGTTGCACCTCGGCGGTGCGCAGCTTGCGCATGAGGATCAGCACCAGCGGGATCAGCAGCGGCAGCGCGGTCATCACCGCGGCCATGCCCATGTCTGGCTGCCCGATCGTGTAGGCGTCACGAATGCCGAGCGTCGCCAGCACGTTGGTGGTCAGCGCCGGACCGCCGCCAGATACGAAGTAGACCGTGGTAAAGTCGCCCATCGTGAAGACGGTGGAGAGCAGGGTGCAGATCAGGTACAGATTGGCGAGCAGCGGGAAGGTGACATAGGTGAACTTGCGAATACCGGTAGCGCCGTCCACTTCCGCGGATTCATAAAGTTCCTGCGGGACCGCCATACGGCCCGCGAGCAGGATCACGGTCCAGAACGGCATCCATTTCCAAATATAGGCGGTGATCACCGATCCGAGCGCCAGCCAGCGCGACGTATCGAGGAATTGCGGGCCGTCGATGTGGAACCAGTTATACAGCGCGTTGTCGATCAGGCCCCACTGGCTGTTCAGCATCCAGTGGATCGACAGGAAGGTCGGCAGTGCCGGCACCGCCCAGGGCAGCACGAAGATGACCAGCAGCCCCTTCACCCACATCCGCTTGCGCATGAAGAAGCCGGACAGCAGCAGGGCAAAGAACATTTTCACGTTCACGCCCACGGCCAGATATATAATCGTGTTGACGATCGAGATCCGGTAGATCGGATCCTGCCAGAGCTGGGCGTAGAGCGCCGGCGAGTGGCCCATCCAGAGGCCGTACAACACTGGATAGACCACAAACGCCAGGAAGATGGCCGCGTACGGGACGCAGAACGCCAGCGCCCAGGTGTACTCGGACCCCTGCAGGCCGCCTTGCCACAAGCGGCGCCGCGTTCGCGGCACCGCGTATGCCGGTGCGGCCTGCGAAATTGCCGGGGCCGTCTGGAGCGCTTGCATCCCGTCCATGATTGCCTCTTGGTAAACCCGGTTTTGTTATGTCGGCTTTTTCAGCTTTGCACGATCTTGTACTGATCGAGAATCTGCTGGATCTGCTTGAAGCCTTGCTCCGCGGCATCCTGCGGTTTGACGCCGTTACGAATCACGTTGGCCTGCATCTGGCCCCAGATCTGCTGCGCGTTCGCCACGGCGATGCCGGGATTGAAGACATAGTAGAACGGCACCGACGGACCCAGCAGCCCTTCGGTCACGTAGGGCTTGCGATGCGGGTCAGCGAACCACCACGCGTCCTCCTTGACGATCGACGGCATGCACGGCAGCCAGCGGCCCAGCCCCGCCTTCACATAGGCGCCCGCCACCTTGGGCTGGCTGATGTACGTGATGAACTCCTTGCCCACGGCCTCGTTCTTGCAGCCCTTGGCCATGAAGCAACCGCCCGCACCGACCTGTGCCGGTGTCGCCTGGCCGTCGTCGCTCATAGGCAGGCCCAGCGTCACGCAGGCGTCGTAGTTCTTTTTATTATGGTACATCGCCACTTCGGTGGAGATCGTGCCATCGAAATCCATCAGGATGGTCTTGGCGTGGAACGCGTTGTTGTCGTCAGCGTCGTTCCAGCTCAGCACGCCCGCCGGGCAATAACCTTCCTTGTACGCCGAGGCGGTGAATTCGATCGACTTGATCACCGCTTCCTTGACCTTCGGGTCGTCGAAATGCGCCTTGCCGTCCGACGTCATGTAGTTCTGGCCGCCTCGGGCGAGGATCTGACCGTAGAACATGTTGTTACCGTCGGCCGGACCGGTGCTGGTGATCTGCAGCCCCAGCGCATAGAAGCCGCGATGGCCCTTGTCGCGCAGCTTCGCCTGCATCGGCTTGAACCAATCCCAGAAGGCAGTCCAGGTCTTCGGCGCATCCGACATCTTGTAGCCGGCCTCCTCCACCAGGTCGCCCCAGACGTGGAAGGGAATGCAGGCGGTCTTGTGCGGTGCCAGGTAGTAGCCGCGCTTCTTGGTGACGTTGTTCCAGGTACCTGCGCGGCCAAGTTCACGGTCGGCAAGTACAACGTCTTGTAGGGTTCGCAGATGTCGCTGAGGTCGATCAGCTTGTCGTGCCAGGCGTTCTGCGGAATGATGAGTGCGTCGGCGACATCGTGGCTCATCACGTCCGGGACGTTGCCGGCGGTAATCGCGGATACGATCTTCTGCGCCAGCGGCGCGAACGGCACGATGCTGAGATCGATCGAATTGCCGCTTTCCTTCTCGTAGTTGGCGACGACCTGCTTCAACGCGGCGTCCTCTTCGGGAACGAATCCCTGCGTGAACCACGCCGTCGCGGTCGTTGCCGCGGCATTCGCAATGTACGGACGCGCCAGCGCCCCCGCTGCCGTCAGGCCAAGCGTCGACTGCAGCACTGAGCGCCTGCTCAAGTTACTCATGCTTCTCGTTCTCCCTGCTCGCCCGCATTCGGGCCTTCCGTACCGTCACCGGCCGATTTAGAGCTTTATTGCGTCAAATCAGACCGCCCCTCTGGAAATCTGTCAAGTGAAGAAACGCAAAGGATTGGAACGGCGTTCGCGATTCGCGAAACGTCAAAAATGACAACCTGACGCTGCACCGCGGCAATGTCGCCATTTCTTGCAATGGCAACCTGGAAAGCGACAACACGCTGTCATCGCCCTGATTCGCATTCAGCTCTGCACGATGTTGTAAGTTTTCCCTGCTGCCTCCTAGGAGTATCTCCCAAACCGCCGTCGTGTCCCACACGCTCCCGCGCGCGCAGCGCGACATGCGGTGCGTTTGAATGACGCGGCTAACCGGCCAATGCCGCGTGCCGCTGCCGTACTTAGCTTTGTACGATTTTATAGTTATCCAGGATACTCTCGATCTGCTTGAATCCCTTCTCCGCTGCATCCTGCGGCGTCACGCCATTGCGGATCACGTTAGCCTGAGCCTGCCCCCACACTTGCTGCGCGTTGGCCACCGCGATCCCGGGATTGAACGCGTAGAACGAGGCAATGGTCGGCCCCAGCAGACCCTCTCGCACATACGGCCCCCGATGCGGATCCTTGGGATCCAGCCAGAACGGGTCGTCCTTCACGATGGACGGCATGGCCGGCAGCCAACGGCCAAGCCCCTCCTTCAGATACGCATCGGCCACTTTTGGCTCACAAATATAGGAGATGAACTGCTTGCCGGCCTCGACGTTCTTCGCTCCCTTTGCCATGAAGCACCCGCCCGCGCCGAGCCCCGCCGGCACCGCCTGGCCATCGTTGCCCAGCGGCAGGCCCATGGTCACTATCTCATCGTAATACGCCTTCTTGTCATGGTACAGCGCCACCTCGGTGGAGATCGTGCCATCGAAGTCCATCAGGATGGTTTTGGCATGGAACGCGTTGTTGTCGTCGGCGTCGTTCCAGCTCAGCACGCCGGGCGGCACGAATCCCTGCTTGTAGGCCGTGGTGGTGTACTCGATCGACTTGATCACCGCCTCCTTCACCTGCGGATCGTCGAAATGCGATTTGCCGTCCGGTGTGACGAAGTCCTTGCCGCCATTGGCGAGCACAAACGCATAGAACACGTTGTTCCCGTCCGCCGGCCCGGTGCTGGTGATCTGCAGACCCAGCGAGTAAAAGCCGCGGTGCCCCTTGTCGCGCAGCTTCGCCTGCATCGGCTTGAAGAAGTCCCAGAACGCGTTCCAGGTCTTCGGCACATCCGACATGCTATACCCGGCTTCCTTCACCAGGTCGCCCCAGATATGGAACGGCACGCAGGCCGTCTTGTAGGGCGCGATGTAAAAGCCGCGCTTCTTCGTGACATTGTTGAAGTACTGCGCGTCCAGGCTGACGGTCGGCGAATATTCCGACTTGTACTTCTCCACGATGTCGCTGAGGTCGAGCAATCTATCGTTCCAGGCATTCTGCGGCACGATCGTCAGGTCGGCGGCGTCATAGGAAACCACGTCAGGCACGTTGCCGCTGGTCAGCGCGGACACGACCTTCTGCCCGAGCGGCCCGAACGGAATGATGCTGAGATCGATCGTGTCGCCGCTCTGCTTTTCGTATTCGGCGACCACCCGCTTGATGGCGGCGTCCTCCTCCGGGACGAACCCCTGGGTCCACCAGGCGGTCACGGTCTTTGCCGCCGCATTGGCGATGTAAGGACGACCCAGCGTTCCGGCTGCTACGAGGGCGACAGGTACCTGCAGCACCGAGCGCCTGCTCAGTTTGCTCATTATGGCGCACTCCCTGTTTGCCCCTATTGCGACTGGTCGGGCCGTTATCGTCCGACTTCTGATTGTCAGGGAATTGAGGGATGTGGCGCCCATCCTGTCAAGAGAAACCCTACGTTCCGCTAGTTAAATTGCCGACATGGTACACGGCCGGCAGAAGGCAATCGCGGTACGGGTCAGGAACGGCTCAGGCCACAGGAACGGCTCAAGCCACGATGGCGGGCACCGGATACGAGCCCGCCCTGCCCGCCCCCCACCGGAGACTGCCAGCCGCGCCGCAGGAGGGGCACGCGGCGGACCAGACGGGCTGCGGTGTATGGCACTCGGCACAACGCCACTCGGGATCGGCGTCCGCCGTCGCCGCCTGACGCAGAGCGTCGCGCTGGGCGAGGCGGGCGGCCTCGCTGTCGCCATGCTCCGCTTCCTCGATGTCCGCCAACAGCAGCCAAAGCCGCCGCTGGTTCACCCCGCTGCCGCGGGCGAGCATTGCCTGATGGCGCGCCTCGCCGGTCAGGCCGGCATCCAGCGCGGTGCGCGCCAGCAGCAGCCGGCTTTCCACTTGCTCCGGGTTGGCCTCGGCGAGGCGCTGGGCGGCCTGGGCGCGGGCCAGCGGCTCGGCGACCGGGGCCAGGGCAAAAGCGGCCAGATCGGGATGCGGCGCCAGCGTCCAGGTGTGGCGGATCACGGCCTGGGCGCGCGCCTCGCGGCCCTCGGCACGCAGCCGGGTCGCGTAAACCAGCGCGGCGGGCGCCAGGCTGGCATCGGCCTTCCACGCTTCCCGCGCCAGTTTCGCCGCACGCACTGGGTCGGGTTCCGCCCTGGCCGCCGCGGCGGCCAGGGCGGCCCGCACCAGGTCGCTCTCGGCCAGGTCCAGTGCCTCGGCCCAATTGCCCGAGCGGATGGCCAGCCGCTCCCGCTGGTGGCGCAGCCATTCCGCGCCGGGATGCGCGGCCTCGGCCTGGCGCGCCAGAGCGGCGGCTTCGCTCCAATCCTGCCGGGTCAGCGCCTGCCGCATCAGGCCGCGGTACCCAAGGAACGCCGCATCCGGCCGGTCGGTCAGGCGGCGGAAGGCGGTTTCGGCCTCGTCGTCGCGCCCGGCGAGCCGGCCGGCCTCGGCCGCCAGCAGCAGGGTCTGTGGCGTGTCGCCGAGCCACTGGCGGGCGCGGCTCGCCTCACGGCGGGCGTCGGCCTTGTCACCCGCCGCGAGAGCCAGCAGGGCGCGGGTGACGGCTTGGTCGCCGCGGCGGCGGTCGCGCTCGGCGTCCCAGCGCGCGGCGGTGCGGGGCAGCCGCAGCAACGCCCCCAGCAGGCGAAACAGCAGATAAAGCAGAATGAAGGCCAGCAGCAGGCCAAGGGCGGCGACCGGGGTCGCCATTTCGATCGTGGTGGCGCCGATCTCCGCGGTGACGTGCCCGGGCAGCCCAGCGAAATACCACGCGACGGCGAGCGTCACGACGCAGGCCATCAGGGTGAGCAGGACCCGCCGCATCAGCCGTGCGCAGCCAGGTCGGCCAGCCCGGCACGCGCGGCCAGCAGTGCCTGCGCGTCTGCGAGCCAAGCCGCCATCGCCGCCGCGGGCGGGCCAGAGAGACCGGATACCGCCGCCACCGCCCCCGCCAGGTCGCCGGCGTCAAGTGCGCCGCGGGCACGGGCCAGCACGCCGGCGGCCGGATTGCCGACCAACACCCGGTCGCCTTGGCGCACCGTCACCAGCTCCTCGGCTCGGGTCAGCATGCGGCCGAGGAAGGGCTTTCCACCCGTGTCCGGCTGGCTGGCAGCCAATGCGGCTTGTTCCGCGCGGGGGAAGGCGAGGCGCAGAGCGGCCTCGGTGGGCGGGCTGGCAGCGGCGAAACGGGCAACCGCAGGCGGCGCGCCGGGCACGGTGCCCAGCTTCTGGCCGGCCGCCAGTGCCACCCGCGCCGCCTCGATCCTGACCAGCCGAGCCGCCTGGTCCGCCTTGGCCGTCATCGCCGCGGTCACCTGTTCCAGCGTGGTGAGCCGCGCTTCATCCGTGTCCACCCGATGGGCCAGATCGCCCTCGGCACTCCGGTCGCGGCCGGCCAGGGCAGCGACCTGGGCGGCCAGCGCGTCCACGCGCGCGGAGATCTGGCTGGCGTCCGTGGCCTGCTTCTGCAGCGCCGCCACCTGCGCCTCCAACGAGGCCAAGTCGGGCGTGGGACCATGCTCCAGAGCCGCGACGCGTGCTTCAAGCGGACCAAGATCGGCGGGCTGCGCCGGCCGCTGCTGCTCCAGTTGCGAAACCTGATTAGCGAGCATCGCCACCCGCGCCTGCAGTGGATCGAGATCGAAAGACCGCGCCGGCTCCCGCCGTTGCTCCAGCTGCGCCAGCCGGTTGGCCAACGCCCGCAGTTCAGACCCGGCTTGCTGTTCGTGCCAGGCATTCCACCAGCCGACGAGGCCTATGGCGCCGGCCAGCACCAGGAAGCCGAGCGCGACCAGCCAGGGCAGCGCGGCGTTCGTCCGGCGGGGCTGCGACGGGGGCTCACGGTCCACCGGCGGTTCCGGCACTGCTGGCGCCGGCGGTTCCGGGGCTGCTGGTGCCGGGTCGGTTGCGGGCAGGGCTTCGGGTTCGGTCATCGCAGCAGCGCGAGCATCTCGTCCTGGGTGGGCCGGGCGGCGACGCGGATGTCGCGCCAGGGTAACGCCCCTAATGCCACGGCGGCGGGCCGGCCGATAGAGATGGCCTCCACGCGGCGGAGCATCTCTGCCAGTCCCGCACGACGCGCCAGGTGGACAAAATGCCGCGCGGTCTCGGCGGAGAAGAACAGTGCGGCACGAACCTGGCCGGCGTGCAGAGCGGTGACGGCGGCGGGGGCGAGGTCCGGGGCAGGCATGGCGGCGTAGACCACGCGGCGGATGACCCGATGGCCGGCCTGGCGCAGCGCCCCGGCCAATGCCTGTCCCTGGCCTCGCCCGGAAGCCAGCAGCAGCGGACCGGCGCGCGGCGCGACTTCACGGGCCACGAGGGCAGCCAGGGCCTCAGAATCGCCGGACGCGCTAAGTATCTGGCCGAAGCCCGCGGCGCGCGCCCGCGCCGAAGTGGCGTCGCCGACCGTCAGCAGCCGGGCGGAATGGTAGGCAGGGGGCAACGCATCGATGGCGTTGCCGCTGGTGACGAGGATGGCGGCGACGGCCGATGCCGCGGGCAGGTGGGCCGGGATGGCGCGGATGTGCAGGACCGGCGCAAGGACCGGGGCAAATCCCAGCGCCGCCACGCGTGAGGCGGTGTCGCTGGCGCCCGGTTCGGGGCGCGTGACCAGCACGCCGGACGGAAGTGGCGGCATCAGGCAATGCGCAGCCCCGTTCGCGGCTCGGCCGGAGAGGCGCTGCCCGGCCAGCCGGGAGGCCACCACTCCGATCATTCCAGCGCCTTTACCATGTAGACACGGTCGAATCCCTTCTCCGTCACCCGCCCGGTCTCGACGAAGCCCAAGCGGTGGTAGAGCGCCTGGTTCTCGGTCATCAGCACGTGGGTGTACAGGACGATCTTCCGCCAGCCGCGCCGCCGGGCTTCGGCCTCGGCGAACGCCACCAGCGCGCGGCCGAGGCCGGTGCCCTGACAGTCCGGCCGCACCGCAACGTTGTCGAGCATCAGTCGGTGCGGCTGCTGCTCCAACACGAGGACCCCGGCAATGCGGCCGCCAACGTCCGCCACCCAGACCTGTCCGCTGGCTATGCGTGCTGCATAGTCGTCCAGCATCGGGCCGGGCGGCTTGCCAATGCGTTCTATGTAGTGGCGGTAGGCGGCGTGCACGATATCCCGCACGACGTCCGCCTCGGCGGCGGCTGCCGGGCGGATCATCGCGTGCGCTGGGCGAGCGGAACCGTCGTCCGGCGGCCCCTGCAACTGGTTCATGGCGGCGATACGTAGCCGTGGTCACCCAGCGCGAGCAATCCGTGTTCGCCGTCACCGCCGGTCCGTCTGCCGCCGGCGAGCCTGACGACCCTTGCAGTCCGGATTGCAGGCACCCAGCCGGGCGACCAAGACGCCGCGGTCATGGCCGCGGTGCCGGATCGGTGGCCGTGCCAGCCGCGAGGCGCCGGCCCCGCCGCCGCGCTGCCATCCGCCGCAACTCCCCCCAATCCCCGGCGCCGAACGCCAGAGCCGCCGCGCCGTACACCGCCAGCCCGACCGCCACCAGCAGCGCCAGCGCGGCAAACTTTGCAACCCCGTGCAGCGGGAAGGCGAACAGTACGTGCTGCGTTCCCGCCAGTGCCAGCCCCATCACACAAGCCGCCGGCAGCATCCCGAGGCAGCGCCGCCGGAGTTGCGGATCCGGCCGCAGGTGGCCTCGCCGGACCAGAATTCCCACCAGCCACGCGAGGTTGAAGATCGCCGCCAGGCTGGTCGCCAGCGCGGGGCCGATTTGCGCCAACGCGGGCAGCCGCCGCATGGTCTCGGGGGCCAGCACGATGCCGAAGCCGGTCAGGATGAAACTCAGGTTGAACACGACGTTCATCGCCAGATTCAGCGCCACCGCGGTGACCCCGATTTTCACCGGCGTCGCCATGTCGGCGCGGGCGAAGAAGCCGGGCGCCACGACCTTCACCAACACGAACGCCGGCAGCCCGATCGCGTACGCCGACAGCGCGAGCGCCGACAGTTGCACGCTGCGTGCCCCGAACGCGCCGCGCTGAAACAGGACCGACATGACCGGCGACGCTGACACGGCCAACGCCACCGCCGCCGGCAGCGTCAGGAACAAGCCATACTCGATCGCGCGGTTCAGGGTGGCGGCGGAGGCGGCCGCCTCCCCTGCCCTCACCTGGCGCGACAGCAGCGGCAGCAGCGCTGTTCCCACCGCCGTGCCGATCACCCCCAGGGGCAGTTGCTGCACCCTGTCGGCGTAGTACAGCACCGACACCGTCCCGGGCGGCAGCAGGCTGGCGACGATGACGTCCATCGCCAGGTTGAGCTGCGTCACGCCCGCCCCCACCAGCCCCGGCACCATGCGCCGCAGCAACACGCGAACCTGCGGCGTCAGGCGCGGGCGCGGCAGGCGAAGCGGCACGCCTGCCCTCCGCGCCGCCCATAGCAGCAACCCAAGCTGCGCCACGCCGGAGACGGTGATGCCGTAAGCCAGCGCGTGGCCGGCCGTCGGCACGTGCGGCGTCAACCACAGCAGGAAGGCGATGGAGACGATGTTGAACAAGACGTAGGAGGCGGAGGCGGCGGTGAACCGCTCCAGCCCGTTCAGCACGCCGGACACCAGGGCGGCGAGGCAGATCAGCAGCAGGTATGGAAAGGTGATGCGGGAGAACGTCACCGCGAGGGCGAACTTGCCCGGGTATTCGCGGAAACCGGGCGCCAGCACGTCCATCACCTGCGGCATGAAGATCTCACCGGCGATGGTCAGCGCGCCGAGCCAGAACGCCATCACCGCCAGGGTCTCGTTGGCGAACTGGCGCGCCGGGGGATGGCCCTCGGCGGCCAGCATGCCGGAGAAGGCGGGGACGAAGGCGGCGTTGAAGGCGCCCTCGCCGAACAGGCGGCGGAACAGGTTGGGAAGGCGGAGGGCGACGAAGAAGGCGTCGGCGACCGGGCCGGTGCCGAGCATCGCTGCGATCATCATGTCGCGGACGAAGCCCAGCAGGCGGCTCGCCATGGTCCAGCCGCCGACGGTCAGGACGTTGCGGAGCATGGGCCTCCCTGTAGCTCAGGCGGGCGAGTCCGTCGCGGAGTTTAAGTCACTTACCAGGCAACACTACGCGTTCGCTGCGTTGAATCGTACCATCTGCTAAATCCCATCAAATCATAGCCGGAATGACAACCGCCTCAGTGAGCCATTCCGCTGCTGCGGTTGCGGCGCGTCCGGCCTTGGTGAGGTAGTAGCGGTAGGTTCCGGCGGTCTAGCAGCCGGCGCAGTTGCCGCGACAGTCGGGTCGGCGAGAGTATGCCGAGGTCCGCCAGCAAGTCGCCCCGGCGATTGCCGGGAATGTTCGCCTTCGGATTCTGCAATGCGTGCAGTGGAGCCTTGTCCACCTGTGCAAAGAAGTCGATCCCCTGCACCGTCTTGCCGTCCACTTCACGCTGCTTGGTCAACCGGTCCAGCGCGCCGATCACGACGGAGAAGTCGTCCAGCGCGGACGGGTGGGCGATATAACGGCGGTTGCAACCGAGCAATATCTCACGCAGATCAGGCGGTAGATCGACTTCTTGACCGGTGCCAGTTCCCGGGTCGCCGGGCCTTGGCGATGTTCCACCTTGCGGTGGTGCTTGAAGAAAGACACGTCGTTGGTGGTCTCGATGCGCAGCACGATGCAATGTCGTGCCAAGATCCAGCGATAAAGTGACGCTACGGTTGCGCTTGAGGTGGTCGCCATCAGCGCGCCCGTGTTACCCGTGCTCGCAGCAGCACTCGTGGCGACACAGGCGTTGCCATTGGCGTCTTGCGACCCAGGAGACATACCGCTCGGCGCCCCCGCGGTCCCGCACGTCGGCACGCGCTGATACCCTTGGGCATGGCCCTCTTGCGCCACAAGGCTCCCCAAGCACGCCGTCACTAAAGCCATCTTCATATTCAGCCGTCACTAAAGCCATCTTCATATTCATTAGCAAGTCTCCTTTAGCAGCATCGCCAGCCAGGGGCTCCCGCTAGACCAGCAACGTCGCGCGCGGTACAGAGTTGACGGAATGACCGGATTATGGATGTTCCCACATCGGGAACGGTCACAGGGGGTGTCTATGGAAACAAGGACAGTGATGGTCCAATTCGGACAGAAGCGCCTACGCTTGACTGGCGCCCATCCAGCCTACCTGGACAGGATTGCGGGGCGTGACTGGGCAGACGACCCATTGGTAGAACTTGTTCGCAAGACACCGCCGAACGCGACCTACGTGGATATTGGTGCCAACATCGGCCTGACGGTCATTCTTGCCGCCACGGCGCGGCCGGATCTGACCATCATCGCCTTCGAGCCTGTGCCATCGAACGCAGACTTGCTGGAGGTCAACCTGCAAGCCAATGGCATTCATAGCTGCAAGGTCGTGCGATTCGCAGTCGGCGCGGAGGTTGGTTTGGGTGCCATTTGGGAGAATGGCCCGTGGTCCACCATGCTGCCAGGCGGCAATGTGCCTATCGACGTCACAAGCCTTGATGCGTGGTTCGGCGCAAGGCGCATTGATTTCCTGAAGATCGACACCGAGGGTTTTGAACCGGAGGTACTAGGGCTCGAGAGTGCCGAGTTCTCGGCTACTTTCTGTCGGCTCGTGACGTGTGCTCATAGTCATCGAGCCACGGCTCGATGAGCCGGTCGAGTTCTTCAAGCTCACCCTCGGAGCAGGATTCCGGCGCGCAGCTCTCCAGCCAACCCAGCACGTGAGTTTCGGTCAGGTCGCGAGGCACGCCCGGATGCTCGGCCTGGATGCGCGCGACCGATTGCTCGATCGACAGCCGCGTCCCGTCGGCCCAGCCGATCTTGCGCTGCCGGGCGTCGACGCCGGCATGTTGCAGGGCGGCGAATACCAGATCGAGTGCCTCGATCGATTGTTGTCCCTCGGGTGCGTCCATCCATTCGAGAAAGCCGTCGATCACCGGGTTGTCCTCGAACGGGTGTTTTGCGCGCCGCTTGCCCATCGGATGACCATAGCACCGCAGCTCGCCGCCGTCGCGATGTTCACGATAAATTCAAGATCGATCACAATAAATTCAACAGCATGACAGTGCCTCCCGGGATACGCACGTCACTCATCACAAACAGCAACGAGCAGGCCCGATGTCACTGTGGGTCCCCTGGTGGAACGCGATCTGGCAACTGCGCCCGGCGTTCTCCCGTCTGCGCAGCTTCCTCTGGTTCGCCACCGCCGTCGCAGGCTTCACCGTGCGCACCGAATTGCTCGGCGTGACCAGCCTGGTGCGCGCTCTCAAGCTCGACGCCCGCTTCTACAACAAGCTGGTCGATCACTTTCACAGCCCCGCTGTAAAGCTCGACCGCCTTACCGCGCTGTGGACCCAGACCGCGCTGCGGCTGTTCCCGCAGCCGCTGCGCATCAACGGCCGGTATGTCGTGGTCGGCGACGGCATCAAGGTGCCGAAGCGCGGCCGCAAAATGCCGGGGGTCAAACTGCTGCATCAGCAGTCCGAAGTCAAACACCAAGCCCGAATACATCATGGGACACTCGATGCAGGCCGTCAGCCTGCTGGTGCACGCCGCCACCAGCGTGTTCGCCGTGCCGCTCGCCGTGCGCATCCACGAGGGTGTCGTGTGGTCCAACCGCGACCGCCGCACCCTGCTCGACAAGATGCTCGCCCTCCTCGGCATCGTCGCCATCGCGCAACCCTGCTACTTCGTCGCCGACGCCTACTATGCCGCGCGCAAGATCGTCGCCGGCTTGCTCAAAAACAACAATCACCTGGTCACCCGGGTGAAGTCCAACGCCGTCGCCTACACCCCGTACCAGCAGCGCGGCCCGCGCAAGCGAGGCCGGCCCAAGGTCTATGACCGCAAGGTCAAGCTGAAATCCCTGCTGCAAGATCCCAAGGGCCGCGAACACGCTAAAAGTCCCGTCTACGGCGAGCGCCAGGTGGTCATACAGTATAAGGTACGCGACCTGCTGTGGCGTCCGGCCGGCCGGCTCGTGCGCTTCGTCGCGGTGACCCATCCGACGAGAGGCTCATGCCTGCTGATGTGCACCGACACTTCCTTGGCGGCTATCGAGATCATTCGCCTCTACGGCCTGCGCTTCAAAATCGAACACACGTTCAAGCAGGCGGTGCGGCTGATCGGTTCGTTCAGCTACCACTTCTGGATGTCCGACATGAAGCCGCTGCGCCGCCGGGGCGGCAACCAGCATCTCCATCGCGCGTCGTCCGAATACCGCGACGCCGTCAGGCGCAAGCTGCACGCCTACCATGTCTTCATCCAGGCGGCCGTGGTCTGCCAGGGACTGCTTCAGTACCTGGCCACCGCCTTCCCGCAGCGCGTCTGGGCCTCCTTCGGCTCCTGGCTGCGCACCATCCGGCCCGGCATCCCGCCCTCCGAGCTGGTCGTGGCCAATGCGCTGCGCCAGACCATGCCGGAATTTCTCCTGAATTCCGCCCCGGGCAACAGCTTCGCGAAATTCGTCATCGAGCGGCAGGACAGCAATCAGATGCAGGCGTTCCGGCTCGCGTCCTGACCCGGGATTGGGCCAGAACTCTGGACTCGCGAGTAAGGGGAGCGCGACGCATTATTGCTCGTGACCGCCCGGTCGTTATGATCGAATTCAATGCGTGGGCTTTGACCGCCCACGGCTACCAGGCCCTGCACTTTGCCGAGGCGCTTTGGGATGTATTCGACGTATCCGTTGCCGGGAGCGCCGGGGGCGAACGCCCGCTCGACTTCACATACCACAACATGATGGTGCATGGATCGGAGGATGATCTGGTCCTGCGTGTGCGTGACGCCGAGCGCGCCGCGGGGTTCGAGTTCACGGCCGCTCGAAACTCTGTGGCATCCCGGCGAGAGATCGACCTACTGCGCGCATCCACATCGTGGCGCATCACGGAGCCTCTCCGCTGGCTTGGTGACCGCCCCATGGTGCGCAGGTTCAGGCGCGCGCACTCATCCCGTCGGCGCAGGCTGTCCCGCAGCTAATCCGCTTCGGCCGGCTTGGCCGCCAGCCGGCGCCCTGATCAACGCATCGCAGCTGGTCTCACGGACGTCTCGTATCGTTTTCCGCGAGATAATCGGCGCCTCGGTGAGACTGCGAGTGACCATGGTGAGACGCCCCGGGCTGCTGTGCAGCGGACTGGTCCCGGCCCGCAAACAGACGACTTGACGCTGTGACGACGCCGGCGCCTCCGATCGTGGCGTGGGTTGACCCGGCGCTTCACCCGGGGACTGACCGGGCGCAAGAGCCGGGGTAGATGGCCGGGTCAAGCCCAAGGCAGTTCTTCTGTTTCGACCCCTCGCCCCGCCCACGAGGGGAGCGGGAATGTTCTTCTCCGGCGCCGCCCTGTGGGGGACCGGCCATGATTCAGGACGCCCACCATGTTGTCCTGAAGTCCCATCGCGATAGCGCGAATCCGAACGGCGGGGCCGGCCATGTCCGGCCCCGCGCATCGGCGTGAATGGTTCGTGTCGTGCGTTCAGAGCCTGCCACCGGGCTATGACCCGGTGGGCGGCCCGGTCGCGGTGGCGACGATGCCGGAACCCTCGGCCGTCCACTGGGTCAAATGTGGGGCGGCAGGCTCCGGACGAAACGGATCGACCGGCGGCTCGCCGACGAAGAATCCGAGCACTCGCCGGGCACCCTCCCGGGTTTGCTCGGGCCATCCCAGATCAGGGTGCTTCCATTCTTCCGCTTCGAGCCGCTTCTCGCGCCGCCGCATCTCCCCGAGAAACTTGTTGAGGCTGCCGCGATAGCAGCGCATCGCCATGAAGAGCTGGGTCCAGAACGGGCTGGCGCACAGGGTCGGCGCGACGCCGAGGTCGCTGAGGATATTGGCGAGAGTACGGCCATGCGGCTGACGGCGCACCTCGGCTTCGATCTGCTCCATGCTGGGGAGGTTCGCGAGGGTGAGCGGCTCCTCCGGGACGCGTTGGCGCGTGGGCCGCAGTGGGGGGTTCTGTGGGTTCTGTGCGGGTTCGTGCGCATCCGGCGCTGCGGCTGATTGCGATGCCGCGTCCGATCCCGCGTCCGGATCCGCCGTGTTCCCAGCCGGCGGTGGAGCGGTCGGTGGTGCGGCGGACCGGGCTTGCGCGCGCGGCGCCAGGATGACGAGGTCCCGGCCGCGCGCGGCGCGTGCCAGCAGCACGCGTTCCAGCGCCACGGCCCGCATGATGCCGCGCTGGATATGCGCGAGCATCACCGGCAGCGCGGCGGTGCCGAAGAACTGCGCGATGGTGGCGAAGCCGCGCCAGATCGCGCGATGCTCGATGGTCTCCGCGAGGTGGCGCCCGTATCCGAGGAGGATTTGAACGATGTCGAGCATACCCTCGATACGCTCGGGTACGGGTTTGCCACCCTGATCCGGTTGGGGATCAGGTCGGGTAGCAAGGCCAGCGGTGGTGAGTGCGGCAGCCATTCGTTCGTTTATCTAACCAATTTTGGCGCAGTAAGTCTAACCTACGGCGACACAAAAGTCAACCACTTTCACAGGCGATCGAATGAAAAAGCGGCGTCCCTGGCGCCTGCTCCGCGCGCCGGAGTGTTGCTGACCGGACGGTATCATGTCGCTCGGCGGTTGGTTATCGGCGGCGGTTCCGTGCAGCCCGCGGTTCACCCGACTGCCCCGGCGCACTGGTTCACCGACTTGCCCTGCCGGCGCCCCTCCCACTGCGGCGCCTCTTCCGCTGCGGCGCTCCTCCCATCGCGGCGCCTCTTCCGCTGCAGCGCCCGGGCGGCCAAGCTTCCGGGCGCAGGGCGCGGGCCGAGGTTGGCCGCGCGCGGAGGGAGATTGCTCCGATGGCTAACCAGGCCGGCCGGCTTGCCCTCTACAGCCGCAACACGCTGAAGCTGGGGCTGTTCGGCGCGAATTGCTCGTCCGGCCGCGCCGTGACGATGGTCCCGGAGCGCTGGAGCGGAAGCTGGCCCGACTGCCTGCGCCTGGCGCGCCTGGCCGACGAGGTGGGGTTCGAGTTCATGCTGCCGGTGGGCCGCTGGAAGGGCTACGGCGGCGACACCGATTACCAGGGCGAGACGCTGGAAACCGTCACCTGGGCGGCGGGGCTGCTGGCGGCCACGCAGCGGATCACGGTATTCGGCACCGTGCACGCGCCGCTGATCCATCCGGTGATCGCCGCCAAGCAGTTCGTCACGGCCGATCATATCGGGGAGGGTAGGTTCGGGCTGAACGTGGTGTGCGGCTGGAACGAGGACGAGTTCACCATGTTCGGCGCGACGATGCGCGAACATGACGCGCGGTACGAATATGCGCAGGAGTGGCTGGACGTGGTGAAGCGCTGCTGGTCCTGCGAGGAAGAATTCGATTTCCCGGGCGCGTTCATCAACCTGCGGCAGGTGCGGGCGAAGCCGAAGCCGTGTGGTGGCGGGCGGCCTGTGGTGATGAACGCGGGGGCGTCGGCGGCGGGGCAGGCTTTTGCCATCCGCAACTGCGATGCGCTGTTTTCGATGACGCCGAAGGGGAGGTTGGGGGAATTCGCCGCCCATGTGCGCGGGGCGAAGACGCAGGCGCGGGAGGGCGGACGGGAACTGGACGTCTATACCGTTGCGGTGGTGACGTGCCGGCCCAACGCGCGCGACGCGGAGGAATACTACCGCCATTGCGTGATCGACAACGCCGACTGGGCCGCGGTGGACCGCATCATGGCGATGCGCGGGGTGACGCGGGAGCGGTTCCCCGACGATTTCGCGGAACGCCGGGCGCACCAGGCGAACGGCATGGGCGGCATGCCGGTGGTGGGCGATCCGGACTTTGTCGCCGCGGAGCTGGCGAAGTTGGCGGCGGCGGGGGCGCGGGGGATCGCGCTGTCGTTCGTGAATTATCTGGATGAGGTGCCGTTCTTTGCGCAGGAGGTGCTGCCGAGGCTCGGAAAGATGGGCTTGCGGCAGGAGCGGTGACGAAACCGCCTTATGGAGTCCAGGGCGGTTCGCCCCTTGCGTATCGCGACCATCGTCATCTTCGTCGCCGGAGCGGCGCCCCTTGCACGCGATGGTTCGCGCTTTTCCAAGGATATCGATGTATTCCACGACCGCTGCCGGGCGACGGCCCTCCGCGACCAACGTAACGTCATAACCACCGGCGCTCGGCGCGTCGGCATCGTTCAGTATCACGACCGCAATCCCTCCTCGCAGTTGTGAAACCCGTGCCCGTCGCCGAATCGCTACCCGCCAGTATGGCGGTTCGACCGAAGGCGCCCTATCGTCACCCCGACCTCACGTGACCCGGAGCCCCCACCGTGAAAGCCTCCCTCTTCTACCTCCCGACCATCGCCAGCCGCGCCGAGATCGAGTCCGGCATGGCCGGCATGCGCGGCGACTTCTACCAGCGCATGCTGCGCGAGCTGTCGGAGCAGATCCGGCTGGCAGACGACCTCGGCTATGATTCCGTCAGCTTCACGGAGCACCATTTCCACATCGAAGGCTTCGAGCTGTCCAACAACCCGGTATTGCTCGACCTCTACTTCGCCATGCAGACGAAGCGCATCCGCGTCGGGCAGCTTGGCATCGTTCTGCCGGCGGCGAACCCGATCCGCGTGGCGGAGGACATCGCCATGCTCGACCACATGACCAACGGCCGCGCCTGCGCCGGCTTCGCCCGCGGCTACCAACGCCGCTGGGTGGACGTGATGGCGCAGCAGACGCACGACATCCACGGCGCCCTGCCGCACCAGCACGACGAAATCGACGCCGCCAACCGCGCCGCCTTCGAGGAGAACTTCCAGATCATCAAAAAATGCTGGACCGAGGAAATGCTGACCTTCGACGGCAAGTACTGGAAGGTCCCCGCCGGCGCCACGCCCTGGACGTTGGATACGACGGCGAAATACGGCAAGGGCGTGGAGAACGGCATTCTGAAATCCGTCGGCGTAGTGCCGAAGCCGGTGCAGAAGCCGCACCCGCCGTTGTTCCTGCCGTTCGCATCGTCGGAAAACTCCATCCGCTGGGCGGCACGCGAGAACGTCACCGCGATCCTGCCGCCGATGCTGCCGGTCTATGAGGACCGGCTGTACGACGTCTATGCCGAAGTCTCCGGCCGCCCGCGCGGCGAAGGCTGTGGCCTGCTGCGCGACGTGATCATTGCCGATACGGACGAGGAAGCGCTGGCGCTATGGCGCGATTCGGGACAGTTCTCCGGCCGCGCCTGGTTCGAGCCGTTCGGCTTCCGCCGCGGCTTGCAGGATCCGAAGACCGGCACCTTCATGACCTCGCAGGAAGCGGTGCGCGACGGCTACAGCCTGGCCGGCACGGTGGACACGGTGATCCGAGGCCTGGAAGCCAACATGCGCCGCCAGAATGTCGACTGGTTGTTCTGCTACACCTACAACGCGCTGATCCCGCACGCGAAACTGATGCGGTCGATCGAGACTTTCTGGACCAAGGTGATGCCGCGGTTTGCGTAAGCAGAGACCACCGCATCATTGCGAGCGAAGCGAAGCAATCTGCCGCGAGTGACGCACCACACCCGCGGCGCGCCAAGCCGGGCAATTCCCCCACACCGTCCGCTCACGAAGATTCGAGCGCCATCCTGCACTTTTGCGGGAACAATACGCCAACCGCCCGCGCGGGCGCGCTTGACGGCGCCACCCCCCGCACGAACCATGCGGACGGTTCGGGTGTCGTGTCTGCCTCCACCCTGCTCGCGTTCGGGTGCCGCCACGGCTCCACGGATCGTCAAGCAAGGGAGGAAATGATGCGAGGAATGGATGTCGCGCGCGCGTGCAGGTTCGCGACGACGGCGGCGCTGGGCATGCTGGCCGGCCTCGCCATCGTGTCGGCGCAGCCAACGCCGGCCATGGCTCAAGCCGCCAGTTGCGCGCCGGCCGGCAACGTCAAATTCATCTGCAATGCTAACAACGTGGAGGACTGGGCGCCGATCCCGGGCACGCACTGGGTCATCGGCAGCGACCTCGCCCCCACCGGACAGCAAGGCTACCTGCATCTGTTCAATACACGTAACGACACCGTGTCGAATGTGCAACCCGACCAGATTGCCATCAGTCCGGACAAGACGCGCTATCCGGACTGTCCCGGCCCGGTCGACATGAAGGTGTTCGGCCCGCATGGCCTCGACCTGACCCGGACCGGCGGACAGCACCGCACGCTCTATGTGGTCAATCATGGCGGACGGGAATCGGTCGAGGTCTTCGCTGTCGACCTGACCGGAGCCACGCCGAAATTCACCTGGACGGGCTGCGTCGTCGCGCCGCACGGGTTCTGGCCGGACGGCGTCGCCTCGCTGCCTGACGACGGCATCGTCGTCACCAGCCTGTGGGATCCGACCGACGCCACCCGGATGGATAAGCTGATGAACGGCAAGCCGGTCGGCGGACTGGACGAATGGTATCCCGGCAAGGGGTGGACCGAAGTGCCAGGCAGCGCCGGACTGTCGGGTCCAAACGGCGTGGTGGCGTCGCCAGACGGACACGAGATCTACGTGGCGGTGTGGTCCGGCCATGAGGTGGCGCGCATCCGTCCGTACCAGACGCCGGCGAAGGTGGCGACGGTGCCGACCGGCTTCCTCACCGACAACCTGCGCTGGTCGCCCGATGGACGCATGATCTTCGTCGGCGGCCAGGCCGACACGGTGAAGAACGTCATCGATTGCTTCGAGTCGAGTGCGGTGAACTGCAACGTGCCGTTTAAGATCGACATCATGAATCCCACGACCCTGAAGCTGACAACGGTGGTCAAGCCCGCCGTTTACGGCGTGATGGGCGCCGGCACCGGCGCAATCGAGGTCAATCACCACATCTGGGTGAGTTCTTTCCATGCCGATCGCATAGCGATCTTTCCTGCGCCGCACGTTCCGGGCACGTAATACCTGACCGGCCCGCTGAGGCCCTCCCGCTGCCCCGGGCCGGGGCAGCGGGGTGGCGGCGGGGTGCCGGCGGGGTGCCACGTCGGTTCGGGCGCATCGCCTCGGGCCGTGGTCTGGTGCCGCCGGCGGCGCGCGATATACTCGCGGGTAACCGCTTCACCAGGAGGCAGTCTTATGAGCCTGAGCATTCGTCCCCTGCACCCGCATTTCGCCGGCGAGGTGACCGGCCTCGACATCACCCGCCCGCTGTCGCGTGATGACGTGGCTGCGATCGAGGCCGGCATGGACCGCTATGCCGTGCTGGCGTTTCCCGACCAGCCACTGACCGATGAGCAGCAGTGCATGTTCTCCCGGAACTTTGGCGAGCTGGAGGTGACGCTGATCGGCCAGCTCAGCAAGCCGGGGGAACGGCGGCTCGGTGACCGGTTGGAACTGGGGGATATTTCCAATCTCGACGCGCGCAACCGGGTCCGCGCGCGTGACGACGAGAAGCGCATGTATGCGGTGGCCAACCGGCTGTGGCACTCCGATGCGTCGTTCCGTGCGCATGGCGCCGGCTATACGCTGCTGCATTCGCGCGTCGTGCCGAGCCAGGGCGGCAACACGGAATTCGCCGACATGCGCGCGGCGTACGATGCGCTGGACGCCGCTACCAAGGCGGAAATCGAAGACCTGGTCTGTGAACATTCGATCGTGTTTTCGCGAGAGCAGATTGGGTTTGCGGTGCAGGACGATGGCAATACGGACAAGCTGAAGCCGGTGCGACACCGGCTGGTCGTCACGCATCCGGTCACCGGGCGGAAGTCGCTGTATCTGGCGTCGCATATCGGCGGCATCGTCGGCTGGCCGGTGCCGGAGGCGCGCGCCTTCATCCGCGACCTGATGGAGCATGCGACGCAGCCGGAGTTCGTCTACGTGCACAAGTGGCGGGTGAACGAGCTGGTGATGTGGGACAACCGCACGGTGATGCACCGCGCCCGCCGCTTCGACGACCTGCACGAGGTGCGCGACCTGCGCCGCACGTCGATCAAGGGCACCGGGATAAGCGCGGCCCCCGCGTTGGCGGCTGCGTAGGCACGCCAAAGGGAGGCAGGCACGCCAAAGGGAGCGGCTAATGTCCGACATGAGGAGCAGTGGCGTCCGACCCGGCCTCGGATACGCCGGGATGGCGGGGAAATGGGGCTGGTTCGTAGCGTTGGGCGTCATCATGATCGCCGCAGGGGTTTTCGCCCTGGGAGATGTCGTCGCCTTCACGTTGCTCAGCGTCATCTTCATCGGCGCGATGTTGCTGGTCGGCGGCATCGGCCAGATCATCCATGCCTTCATGACCCGCGAATGGCGCGCGTTCCTGCTCAACCTTATGGCCGGCGCGCTCTACGTCATCGGCGGCCTGCTGATCATGAAGGAACCCGTGCGCGGGTCTATCATCCTGACCCTGTTCTTGCTCGCCGCCCTGCTGATCGGCGGCATCATGCGCATCATCATCGCGGTGCAGCATCGCGAGCTGCCTGGCTGGTGGTTGATGTTGCTGGGTGGCATCATCAGCGTGGTCATCGCGGTGATGCTCTATGCCAGCCTGCCATGGTCGGGATTATGGGTGCTCGGCACGCTGATTGCCGTCGAACTGCTGGTGCAAGGCTTCACCTGGCTCCGCTTCGGGCTGTCGATGCGCCAGATGAAACACGCTTCCACGTAACAACGGGACCGATGCATCGCGTCCGCCGCTACGACAACGCGCCGGGCCGCATAGGTACCGGCCCGCGCAAAATCTGAATTTTGGTGCTGCAGCGCCCCCGGCGCCTCTCGTCAAACCCGCTTCCAGAGGACCACCGTATCGCCGAACGTTCCATCGGCATTCATCGCGTCGCCGGGAATGCGTCCAGCCTCGTGCCAGCCCATGCCGAGGCACAGCGTCTCGGCAGCGTGGCCCGCCCGCGTTTCGAGCGTCAGCAGCGACCGGCCCGCACGCGACGCCTCCTGCTCTGCCCGCTGCATAAGTGCGCGACCCAGCCCATGGCGGCGCGCATCGGACAGCACCAGCAGCTTCTGCACTTCACCGCGATGCGGCTGGTTCGGCGGGGTGCCGATATCCAACATCACCGTGCCGACCAGCACGCCCTGCGCCCAACCGCACAGCAGAATGCGCGTGCCGGCGGCGACCTCGCTGGTGACGCGCTTCCAGAACGCGCGCGCCATGGCCGGCGGCAATGGCGGCAGGAAAGAAACGCTCGCGCCGGCCGCAACGCAGGCGATCAGGATGTCCGCCAGCTTCCGCTCGGCCGACGCTGCCGCGGCGGCATCCAGCACCTCGATGCCATCCACCGGCTTGGCATAAGCGAATTCCAGTGACTGCGAGATGTCCTGCAGCACTCGGATCGGCCCGGCGCGGACATAGGAGCGCTTTTCGTAGAACCGATGCGCGCGATCAAAGCGGGTATCGCTCCACAGCACGAACCGCTGCGCGCCCGCGGTTATGGCATGCTCCTCGGCGACATCGACCAACGCGTGCCCGAGGCCGGAACCATGCTGCGACGGATGCACATAGACGCGGCACAATTCCCAAGCGCCGGATGACTGAACCGCGCCGTCCGGCGCGACATGCGGCCGCACCGCCACCATGCCGAGCACGGCGCCACCATCCTCCGCCACCCACAAGGCCCCGCCCGCGCGCGCGTAGTATGTGGCGAGCGCGCGTAGTTCCGGCATCTCGCCATCCACGTCCATGCGGACGCCGGGATACATCCCCCAGCACGCGGCGATCAGGCCGATCAGTTGCTCTGCGTCGGAATCCCGCCCGGAGCGGATGCACGAGAGCGCCGTCATTCCCAGCGCTCCGCCCCTGGCGGTTGGTGGCCGCTTTGGCGTGCGATTCCGAGCCCGTCTTTTATTGCGAGCGCCGCGAAGCAAACTCCCGCAAGTGACGTCCGAACTCTCGCGGGAGATTGGTTCGCTGCGCTCGCAATGACAGACCTGCACACGACGACAGACGCAGTCGCAGCTTCGTCAAACATCGAAGCGAGAGGATCGCAACACTACCGGCCCGGCACGATCGCCCGCTACGTGCGACCCGACACCCTCCGTCCCGTTTCCAACGCCCCATACGACGACACCGGCCCGGGCATCAGCCAGCGGAACCCCTGCTCCAGCAGCTTCTCCACGTTCTTGCTGTCAACGTGAGGATGGCCGCACGGCATGTTGTACTGCTTGCAGATCGCCAGGATCTCGTTGATGGCCGACGCCACGGTCGGATGTTCATACTGCCGCGGATAGCCGAGATCCTGCGACAGGTCCCCTTCCCCGATCAGCACCACGCCGATACCGGGCACTTGCTCGATCATCTTCGGCAGGTTGGCGATTGCGCGTTTCTCCTCGCACATGATCACCGTCAGGATCTCTCCGGCCGGGTTCAACGGCCAAGTATCAGCGCGCTTGTAGTACTCCTGCGCCGTCAGCCCCCAATACCGCGCCGCGGAGGTCGGCGCATCGCCGCGCTGGCCGGGCGGATCGTAGAACTCCGCCTCGCGCGGCCGCGGATAGCGCGACGCTGCCACCGCGTTGCGCGCATCTTCTATCGTGCTGACATGCGGCCAGACGATGCCGTAGACGCCAATATCGAGCACCTGCTTCGCCACCCACTGGCTCTGCTCGCCACCGTTCGGCGGGATGCGCACGAACGGCGCCACCGCCGGCGCGATGCTGCCCGATGTGGCGATCTGCCGCCGGTTCAGCATGTATTGCAGGCAGTCGCGCAGCGCCTTGATGTCGTACGGGTTGTGTTCCATTTCGAACACCACCGCGTCATAGGGAGAGGTGCCCAGGTTCACCGCGGTCCCGGTCTCACCGGGCGCGAAGGTGGCGAACGCCGGCTTGCCGGACTCCAGCGCCTTGATGGCACCGTTCAGACGAGGAATGTCCATCTGCATGCTCCTCCTTCAGCTCGTTGTCGCTGCGAACAAGATCTCCGGCGCGTAGGCTTGAGGGATCAATCCCTGCTGCGCGGCATACGCGACGCACAGTTCGATCCCGCGGCGATTGGGCGCAAGTCCATACGGCAGCACGTCATCGCCGACGATGGACGCCCAACGCGCCTCGGCACTGGGGCCGCGAGCCGCGCGCTTCGCCGCGGCAAACAGCGCCATCAGCTCGGAGGCCAGCCAAGGATGCTGGTCCAGCAAGGCCCGCTTCACGCAGACGACGTGATTCACCGGATAGGCGCCGGTGCGACGGTACCAGTCGGCGGCGGCACGGTCTGCGTCCGGAATGACCGTGCGGAGCGACGCGGCATCCAGGCCGCCGAGCGCGATGCCGGCATCGATCTCCCCGGCCGTCAGCATCGCCGACAGATCCTGTCCGGCCGAGATGCGCTGCACGTTGGGCGGGTCCTGATATTCCAGCACATGCGCATCCTCGGCGGTCATCCAGGTGATGTCCTCCGGACGCACGTCGTAGTCCGCCTGCAAAATGCCGCGCAGCCAGATGCCGGTGGTCTGCGACCAGGCGCGCACGCCAACCCGCTTGCCAATCAGATCGCGCGGACCGGTGATGGCGGCATCGCGCCGGCACACCAGCGCGGCGTGATGGAAGCCGCGCATCAGCACCACCGGCAGGCCGACGATCGGTTTTTCGTAGGCATGCGCCTGGGCCAGCGTGGTCAGCGCGATCTCGCACAGGTCGAAATCCAACGTGCGCACCATGCGGCGAAAGGCGCGGGTGATCTGCGGCATCTCCTCGAAGTCGAAGCGCACGCGATCGGACGTGACGGTGCCGTCCTTCAGGGCGACAGCGTGCGGGTAGGAGGCGATGGCGGCACGGAGGGTGATGGGCATCAGAGGATTCCGGCAGTTTTATTATCGATCGGGATCAAAGGCGTGAGAGCAGTACCAAGGTACATGCGTTCTCTTGTGGGCCTGGGCCGCGAAACGGACCAAGGCTGCGGGAGGAGCTGTTACGCGATGACCGTGCGATGCAGGTTGTCCTTCTCCACCGGGGCCGCGCTGCTCCCTCATGGCGCCTTCACGGTCGGATAGATATCCGCCCCATAATGCTTGCGAAACGTCTCGATCTGGTCGGGCGGCGGTGGGGCGTAGGTACACTTCTTCGACGTGAACCGCCCGCCCATGATCCTGTTCATTTTCACCGCCGCCTCGCCCAACTTCACCAGGTTGGTGATGCCGTTCAGGATCGGCACGTGGTCTTCGGTCTCGTAAACGCCGGCATGCGCGAGCAGGGCCATCACCACGCCGCCGGCGGCGATCACCACCTCGGCGCCGGCTTCGGTGTTCCTGCGCGCGGCTTCATTGAACTGCGCCAGGATGCGTGCCTGTGCGTCCGGGTTTTCGAAACCGGGGCCCAGATCCGTCAGCCGGTCGATGCGCATTCGCGCCGCGCCGACGAAGCGTTCGCGCAGGCCGTAGCGGGCGACGTTCTCGACGATGCGCGGGGTGAACTTCTCGTTGATCGTGACGAAGGAAAAGTTCGCGCCCATCATGCACGCCATGTGCATGGCCGATTCACACAGGCCCAGCACCGGGATGTCGGCGATTTCGCGTGCCTCGCGCAGGCCGGGATCGGCGATGTTGCCGATCAGGAACGCATCATAGCCCTCGCGCACGGCGCGGTTCACGTTTTTCAGAACCTCCCCGGTCTCCAGGTATTCCAGGTAGCGGAACTGGTCGCCGACGCCGCCAATCTCGGTGATGCCGGCAACGTGGATTTCGGTATCGGGGTCCCTCACCTGATCGAGAATTTCCCGCAGCGCACGCGGATAGCCGCCCCATTCGGCCTGGCGGGACATGCTCTGGTACCAGAGTTTCATCCGGGCGTCCTCCGCGGGATCGGGCCGATGCTACACCATGCCGATGTGATCGGCGAGTTGCGCCGCGGTGTAGGCCTCGCCGAAACTGTCCGGAATTTCCGGCAGCATTGCCGCGCTCCACGCGGTCCAGTCGGCCACCATCCGCTCCATCATGTCGCGCCGGCGGTCCTGCAGGTTGGCGCGCTCGCGCGGGTCCGCGACGACATTGAACAAGAACGTGTTGTCGCGGATCTTGAGGTATTTGAAATCGCCGTCGCGCATCGCGCGCTGCGCATTGGTCTTGTAGCGCCAGAACAGTTTCCGCGGCTGCGGGGCGGCAGTGTCCCGCGTCAGCATGGGCAGCAGGCTGATCCCATCCGGCGGATAGTCCCGATGCGGCGCGACACCGGCCGCTTCCAACAGCGTCGGGAACCAGTCCATCGTGATTGCCACCTGCGGGTTGACCTGCCCGGCCGGTACGCGCGCCGGCCAGCAGATCAGCGTCGGGACGCGCAGGCCGCCTTCCAGCAGCTCGGTCTTGATGCCGGTGAAGGGCCAGGTGTCGGAGAACCGTTCACCACCGTTGTCGCTGGTGAACACGACGACGGTATTGTCGGACAGGCCATGTGCGTCCAACGCCTGCAACACTCGGCCGATCTGCAGGTCCATCGCCTCGATCATGCGGCAATAGATTCGCTGCGTGCCGCCGTCGTAGTGACGCAGGCTGCTGCCGCGCAGCCGATCGGATTCGGCTCGATCGCCCGGTGCTTCCCACGGCCAATGCGGGGCGTTGAAATGCAGGCTCAGCAGGAACGGCTTGTTGCCCGTTGCGAACTCGTTGACCGTGGCGGCGGCGCGGTCGCCGAGCAGGTCGGTCAGGTAACCTTGGTGCGTCACGGGGTCGTCGCCGTCCCACAGATCATGGCCCCCGCGCGTGTTCTGGTGCGAAAAGTAATCGGCGGCGCCGGTACGCATGCCATAGAAGCGTTCATAGCCGCTCTTGTGCGGACCGAAGGTCGGGGGCATGCCCAGATGCCACTTGCCGACCAGCGCCGTGCGATAGCCGGCCGCGCGCAGCAGCGACGGCAGCGTCGGGTGGTCGGGTGGCAGGCCGACATCGAGCTTGCCGGCCAGCGGCTCCTCCAGCCCTAGCGGCAGACGGTACTGGTAGCGGCCGGTGATCAGCGCCAGCCGCGTGGCGGAACACACCGCCGAATTGGCATAGCCTTGCGTCAGCCGCGCGCCGCGCGCGGCGATGCGATCGATGTTCGGCGTGGACAGATCCGGCCGGCCATAGCAGCCAAGATCGGCATAGCCGAGGTCGTCGGCCATGATGAACACGATGTTCGGCTGCTGCGGCATGACGTCCTACCCCGGAACATGGCTTTGCCGCATCCTGACGCGACCAGCCGGCAGGGTCCAGCCTGCGAGGCCGCCGACACCCGTGATCACCGGTAACTGCCGTCTGTGAAGCGCGCTATCGGTGAAGCGCGAGTGGTAATGCATGACAGCGGGGGCGGGATAGCGCGCCGGCGAGCGTCACACGCGGCAGCGCACCGACAGTTCCAGTCCGCCGCCGAACGGCAGCGTCACGGTGCGAAACCCATTGGCTGGATCTTCGAGGAACGCAAAGTAGTCGGCATACGCGTCGCGGTGCTCCCGCGTGTTGTCGCACACCACCATCGCGCCGAGCCGCAGGTGCGGCGCCACCAGCTCCAGCGCCGGACGCGCCATCGGCACCCAGATGTCCGCCAGCATGAAATCGACGGAACCTTCGATGTCGCGCAGCGTCTCGCGCAGATCGCCTTCGCGCAGATCGATGAATGCCTCCAGTCCCGCCTCCGCGAAATGCGCCCGCGCGGTGCCGGCCTTCTCCTGCTCATACTCGGTGCCGATCACCACGCCCGCGCCACCCGACGCTCGCACGTTGTCGCGCACGGCGGCGGCGAGATACAGCGTGGACACGCCGTACGACGTCCCGGCTTCGACGATGCGGCGCGCGTTGCTGGCGCGGCACAACAGATAGCAGAACTCGGCCTTGTCGCGATCGAGCGCGACCAGCTTGTCGCTGCGGAAGGCCTTCAGCCGCGCGGCATCATCCCCCGACGGCGGCTGCGCATAGGTGGCGTGGCGGGCATAGAACTCGCTCATCGCCGCAATCTGCGCGTCGCTTCTGGCGTGCAGGCCGGCAAGCAGGCGTTCTAGGGACGGATCGTTCAGGACGCTCATGTCGGTTTGCTCCTGGTTGGTCCTCGTCATGCGGGCAGGGTAGGCGGAAACGGAATACCATACCAAGCCTGGGAGAGGCGGGCCGCGCCGGAAAGCAAGCAATTGGAACCGCGGATGAACGCAGATAGATTGTGCCGCACGCTCTATTTGTGTTCATCCGTGTGCATCTGTGGTGCCAATTTCTTATCTTTCGCCAGCGAACCAGGACGCTGCCTCGACTGGTGTATGCATCGCCGCAATGGGACTGACCCAGCGAACATCAAGAACTGCCTGACTGCGTCCCCGGGTCGCGGTACTAAGCCGGCCGCCAGTTGAAGCGGTGTGCAAGCCATTGGCGCAGGGCCTGCAGCGCCGCCTGGTTCGCCGCCACGGGAGCAGTACTCGCGGTGGCGGCCGGGCCGCCGAGCATATCCACCGACAGCGGCAGGGCGGCGGCCTGCACGTCCAGCGCCCCTGCCGCGTCGGTACCGGCACGACGCCACAGCGCCACCATCGCCGCCGGCGTCAACTGCGGCAGCACCAGAGCAAACTCCAACTGCGAGGCCGCCGCCGCGGCCATCCAGGCATCGCAGATCGGCCCCTCGGCTTTGCTGCCGCGCCGCGCGGCGTAAAGCTCAGGCAAGGTGGGTATCCCGGGGAAGGCAGCGGGACGAACCAGGGTGCCGGTATCGTCGTGCGTGCCCAGGGTGAAGATCGGCGATGCCCCGCCAACGGAAAGCTGCTTCGCCTGCGATGGCACGTTATGCCCACGCAGCAGCACCGCATCCACGGCGTTATGGGTCAGCGCTTCCAGCAGGGTGCCGTCATCGGCGACGACGGGGACCAGTTGCGCACGGGCGCCAAGCAATTCGATGCCCAGCACGGCGGGCAGCGCGTGGCCGGCCGGGTGGTCCGCGGCGATGCGCACGACACCCCCCGCGGCGAAGGCGGCCGGATGGCCCGCCACCACGGCCGGTGCCACGCAGGCCATCACCGGCATCCAATGACCGACATCGAACTGCGCGCGCGGATCGCCGACCAGCCAGTCCAGCGCCGACTCGCCCGGCGCGAGCAGGTACGGTGCGGCCGTCCGGCACGACACGGGTGTCGAACTGGTTGGCGCCGGTCACCCCGTCGGCGCCACCGCCAACGGTTTGCCGCATCGCCTCACCCGGATCGACCGACTGCGCCAGGACGGGCCGCAGCAGGCGCGCCCAGCGGTCCATCGCGCCGTTGCCCGGTCCCGCGACGAGAATGGTTGCGCCGTCCGGGAAGGGCGTTTCGGCCAAAGCGGGAGCGACGCCGAAGGAAGGCGCGGCAACGCCTCGCCCCGCCTGTCCCAGTACAGGCAGGCTTGCGAGAAGTCCCAGCACGCGGCGCCGGTCAGGCGATGGCAAGGGAGTGGGTCATGATCGGACGCTTCCTGCTCTCGGGGCCCGGCGGCGACCGGACCCATCCCTCCCTACCGCAAGCCGGCCTGAAGGCAAATAGGCGCGGCATATAGAGGGCGGGCCGGGGACCCGCGGCGAGACAACATCGTGTGCGTCGAAGTCAGGGAGGCGGCGTCAGGGAGGCGGCGTCAGGGAGGCGGCGTCAGGGAGGCGGCGTCAGGGGGACGGCGTCAGGGGGACGGCGTCAGGGGGACGGCGTCAGGGGGGCGCCGTCAGGGGGGCGCCGTCAGGGGCGGGACTGGGGGGTTCGATAGCAACGGAACCGGAAGTTCGATTCAGACGAGAGACCGGGTTGAGCGGCCATGGCGGCAGGACCGCATCCGACCCGAAGTGGATATCAAGCCCGATCAGCGTCTGATACCGAAGCTAGTCCAGGCCCGCGCGCCGGAACGCTTCCAAATAGTGTCGCCGCTCGGCATCCTGTTTGATCGGCATTTGATTTGCGATCCAGGCGAGCGAAATATTGGGCTGCGCGCGGCGTAGTTCCTGGAGCGCGGCAGCGGCGTCCTCGGTCTGTCCGGCCATGCCGGCGGCCGCAGTAAGTACGCGGTGGGCGCCGACGAAATCGCCGCGCTGACGAATGGCCTGCCGCGCCAGACGCATCGCCTCTTCGTAATCGCGTCCGACGAAACGCGCGTACGAGTCGATCCCATAATACAGGGCCGAAAACGGATCGCGCGGGCTTAGCCGCAGCGCACGGCGCGCGGCCATGCCGCTTTCTTCCCAGCGCCCGCAATAGGCCAGAGTCAGGCCGTAGAAACCGTGGGCCAGCGAAAAGTTCGGGTTCAGCCGCAGCGCCAGTTCGTGCTCGGCCAGCGAGTTGTCGAAGCGCCGTGCGAACAGGTAAACGCAACCCAACGCCAGGTGCGCCCAGGGGTCCTCGCTATCGGCCAGGATGGCCGCGACCGCCGCACGCTCCGCGATCGGGACCGCCGTCGCCATATCGGCCCAACCCATGTGAGCGCTGAACGTATAGCTGGCGGCAAGCACGCCAAGAGCCTGACCGTAGTTCGGGTCGATGGCGATCGCCTTTTCGAGCAGCGCCTGGGCGACAACATTGTCCTGTCGCGTCACCCGCCAGAAATGCGACAATCCCCGCATGAGCAGATCCCAGGCATCCACGTCGTCCGGCGGCTTGCGCTGAGCACGAATGTTTTCCGCGGCATAGAGTTGCGGCTCGATTGCGCCGATGATGGCCTCGGTGATCTCGTCCTGCACCGCGAAAACGTCGGCGAGGGCGCGGTCGTACCGTTCCGCCCAGAGGTGGCTGCCGGTGACGACGTCGTTGAGCTGCGCGGTGATGCGCACACGGTCGCCGCCCTTGCGCACGCTGCCCTCGACCACATAGCGGACGCCGAGCTCCTCAGCGACCTGTTTCATATGGACGGCCCTACCCTTGTAGATGAATGAAGAATTCCGCGCGATCACGAAGAACCAGCGCAGTTTGGACAGCGCCGTGATGATATCCTCGCTGATGCCGTCGGAAAAATACGCTTGCTCCGGATCGTCGCTCATGTTGGTGAACGGAAGCACGGCGATGGCCGGCCGGTCCGGCAGCGGCAACTCACGGCTTGATGGCTCGGAGAATTGGCCCGCTACCGGACCGGTGGCTGGGGCCGGTTCGGCGCCGTTTGGTCGCGTGCGCACGGCGCCGACAAAGCGGAGGCCCTTGCGCGGGATGGTGCGGATCAGCGTCTGGTTCTTGCCGCTGTCGCCGACCGCTCTTCGTGCGGCGTTTATGCGGCTGGTCATAGTCGATTCGGACACGATCCGGCCACCCCACACCGAAGCGATGAGATCATCCTTGCTGACGACGCGGTCACGGTTGTGCAGCAGGTAGACCAGCAGGTCGAACACCTGCGGCTCCACGGCGACGGGCTCGAAGCCGTGGCGCAACTCGCGCCGGTCGCTATCGAGTGTGTGTTCGGTGAAGAAAAATCGCACGTCAGTGCCCCGATTCCGGGCCGCGAAAACCATTCTCAAGGAATAATCACGCCCATCTCAAGGACAAATCAAGCTCTGGGGAAAGCCTTTCGGTCGCGCTCCCGGCTACCTCTGCGCATCCCGGCCGTGATCCACACGACCGGAAGGGAACGGAGGAAACCATGAGCCAGACCCAGGCAATCGTGCGGGACATCCCGGCGCATCAGAGTGCGACTGCGGCGCAACCCGACCTCGCGGCCCTGAAGAACCGGCAGCAGATGGCCTGGTCCTCGGGCGACTATGCCGTTGTCGGGATGACGCTGCAGATCGTCGGCGAACAACTCTGCGAGGCCCTCGATCTTCGGGCGGGACAGACAGTACTCGACGTGGCGGCCGGCAACGGCAATGCCGGCCTGGCCGCCGCGCATCGCTGGTGCGACGTCACTTCGACGGATTATGTGCCGGGTTTGTTGGATCGCGGCCGCGCGCGGGCATCGGCCGAAGGACTGACCATCACATTCAAGGAGGCCGACGCCGAGGCGTTGCCGTTCGGCGACGGCACATTTGACGCGGTCGTCTCGACCTTTGGCGTCATGTTCACGCCCGATCAAAACCAGGCCGCCGCCGAACTGCTGCGCGTCTGCAAATCCGGCGGCAAGATAGGTCTCGCGAACTGGACACCGAACGGTTTTGCCGGACAAATGTTCAAGACCCTTGGGAAATACCTACCGCCTCCAGACGGAGTAAAATCGCCAGCCCTGTGGGGAACGCGCGAGCATCTGGTCGAAATGTTCGGTTCCGCCGCCATGTCGGTCGAGACTGCGCCGCGCCGCTTCAACTTCCGCTATCGTTCGGCGGAACACTTCCTGGATGTGTTCAGAAACTATTACGGTCCGATGCTCAAGGCCTTCGCGAATCTCGATGAAGCCGGGCAAAACGGTCTGAAGCATGACCTGCACGCCCTCATCGTGCGTATGAACCAGGCCGAAGACGGTACGATGGTCGTACCGAGCGAGTATCTGGAGGTTGTCGTTACGAAGCGATGATCGTTCTGCGGCCCCGCGCGAGATCGCGGGGCCCGGTATCGCGACCCGGCGTAGGCAGTGGAGAAGGCGGAGGGAGTTCCGGACTCCCTTGGCAAGCGAAAACCACGGTATCCGGAACCGGCGCTACGCGGCCGCCGGCCTTCAGGCCCGAGAGTCCGTTCTCCACCCAATTCCGCTGTAGCCGGCGCGGGATGCAGAAAACCACCCTTTGATGCTCGAGTTGGCGATAGATCGGTGCTCCAGGTGTTTTTCGTGGCTTCGTCGTGCATGTGCATCAGCTGGTGCATTTATTTACGATCGGCAAAAACTCGGCCGAAGTATCTGCTCAATCGAACTTTCGGTGCCGGTGCTACCGGACCCCCGGACCGAGCGCCGACAAGATTCCAGAACGGGCCGGGTTCAGGAGTCGTAGGCGACCAGCGCCTCGCACGGCACGTCCAGCCGGGCGCGACCGTTCAGGAAGGTCAGCTCGATCAGCGCGGCGGCGGCGGGCACCACGGCGCCTACCCTGCGCAGCAATGCGATGCCAGCCGACATGGTGCCGCCGGTGGCAAGCAGGTCATCGACGATCACGATGCGCTGGCCGGGCTCGACGGCGTCGGCCTGCACTTCCAGGCGATCGGTGCCGTACTCCAGCTCGTAGTTCAGGCCCACCGTCTCGCCGGGCAGCTTGTTGCGTTTACGCAGCATGATGAACCCGCAGCCCAGCTTCAGGGCCAGTGGCGCGGCGATCAGGAAGCCGCGGCTTTCCAGGCCGGCGAGCAAGTCGGGCTGATACGCACGAACCGCCTTGGCCATGCGGCCCATCGCCACCTGCCAGGCGTCGGCATCCCGCAGCAGCGTGGAGATGTCGTAGAACAGGATGCCCGGCTTGGGGAAATCGGGGATGCCGCGGATGTGGTCCTTCAGGTCCATGCGGTACAATGTACAGCGCGCCGCCGGGCGCCGCAAGCAACGCGGACGTTGCCGGTGGCAATGCGGAGCCGCCACCTTTCGCGTGGCCGCCTGCACGGCGGCGACGCGGTTGCGCGACGCGGATGGATGTGCTGCTGTCGCCGCAAGGAGATCAGCCGATGGCACGCCTCGAGGACATTCCGCAGCCGACGCGCGACGCGGTGGCGAGTCTGTCGTGCCCGGCGTTCGACTCGCATCCGTTCGTCGATGGCCCGCCGCTGTCGCAGCGGCGCGTCGCGATCGTCACCAGCGCGGCGCTGATCCGTCGCGGCGATCAGCCCTTCCCGTTTGGCAGCGGAGAGGCGCGGTTCATCCCGGCGTCGACGCCGGCCGACGAGCAATTGATCAGCCACGTGTCGATCAACTTCGATCGCAGCGGTTTCCAGCGCGACCGCAATGTCGTGTTCCCGCTCGACCGGTTGCGCGCGCTGGCGGCCGAGGGCGTGATCGGCGGCGTGGCGGACACCCACCATACCGTCATGGGCTCGACCGATCCGGCGGCGATGGTTGACGCCGCGGCGCAGATTGCGGGGCAGCTCAAGCAGGAGCGGATCGACGCGGTGCTGCTGACCCCCGTCTGACCGCTTTGCACGCGCGCCGTGAGCGCGCTGGCCCACATGCTGGAAAGCCATGGCGTGCCCTGCGTCGCAATCGGCGCGGTGCGTGTGCAAATGGAAAAGACCCAGCCACCGCGTGGACTGTTCGTGCCCTTCCAACTGGGACGCCCGCTCGGTGAACCGGAGGATGCGGGCTTTCAGCGCCGCGTACTGCTGTCGGCATTGCGGTTGCTGGAACGCACCGATGGTCCGGTGATCCTGGAGGATTTTCCCGACGATCCGCCGGGATGGCGCGATGCGCCCGAGTGGGTGCCGCCGTTGGTGCCCGATGCCGGCACGCCGTCCGCGGCGGGCGAATGGCGCGATGCATTCGCGGCGGAGCTGGCGGCGTTGCAGCCGATCTGGGCGCGGGCGCGCACGCGGTTCGGCCGGAGCACGGTCGGGTTGAGCTTCATGCCGCCGGCGGATTGGCCGGCCATCGCCGCGGCGTTCCTTGGCGGGGATCTGCCACGCGTTGCCGGACACGAGACCGCCGCGCTGGCGTTGCGATTCATGTCCGACGACATCAAGGCGTTCTATGGCGAAGCTGGCCAGGCGATCGGACCCGCGCCCGCCAGCCGGCAGCTCGACGCGTGGTTCTGGCGCGGAACACTGGCCGGGCGCTTGCTGATCCGGTTACGGGCTACGGCGACGGAAAGCGACAACAACGCGGTGAAGACCGTCGGCGGCAGGTTCCTCGTGCCGGCGCCCTGGTTGCCTGCATAGCGGGCAACCGCGCGTTTTCGCCGAACTCGTCCATGCGGTGTTGGATGCGCTGTTGTGCGTTTTGGGCGGCGGAATGCGCTTCGCTTTTCCGATTTCACGCAGAACCCTCCGCGCAATTACCCGCCGTCCAGTGTGAGCCCTTCCGCCGCGTCATGCTCGCGCGCTGCCGGATCGCGTTGGTCTGGCGGGCCCCAGCCGCCGCCGCCGCCGGACAGCACGTGGATCACGGTGCCCGGCGGGACCACCACGCCGACCTCCTTGCTTTTCAGCTTGCGCGGCGAGGCGCCGGGCGCGTAGCAGCGTGTAGTCGTGCGGCGCGCCGTCGTGGCCGCCCAGCATGCCGCGGGCGCCGTGCACGATGCCCTCGCCGGCGGTGTTCGCCAGCGCCGGGCCGTCGGTCTCGACGCGCAGGCGCATGTCGCCGCCGTAGCCGCCGCGATGCCTGCCGTCGCCGGCGGACCCCGGCGCGGTATTCGTGCGTTTCGAACAACAGTGGAAAGCGTTCTTCCGCCACCTCGATGCTGCCGAATTTGATTCCGCCGGCGGAATGCCACTCGCCGATGGTGGAGAAGCCGTCGCCCGCCGCGGAACCACCGCCGCCGGGACGCGCCTGGAACATGTGCCAGATGAAGCGGCGGCCGTTGCGCGGGTCGGTGCCGTTCAGCGCGATGCGCAGGCGGCGGCCCCAGCCGCCCATCGCTCGCTCGGGACAGGCGGGAGCCAGGGCGACGATGATCGCCTCGATGATCTCGTTGGAGCAATGGCTGGTGCACATCGTCACCGGCGCGCCCTCGCGCGCCCAGACGATGGTGCCCTCCTTCAGCACGACGTGCAGCGGACGGAAGGCGCCTTCGTTCTTGGCGATGTCGGGGTCGAGCAGGAAGGCAAAGGCCATCGCCACGGCGGATTGCGTGTTGGCGAAGCGAGGAATTGATGAAGCCGGTCACCTGCGGATCGGAATCCGACAGGTCCACCGTGACGTCGCTGCCCTGCTTGGTGACATGGGCGCGGATGACGATGTTGGTGCGGTCGAAGCCGTCGTCGTCGAGCACGGCCTCGCCGTCGTAGATCGCCGTCGGCCCAGGACGCGACGATGGCGCGTGCGTGACGCTCCGCGGCGTCGAGCATCGCTTCGATCGGCCTCGGTCAGCGTGGCTGCGCCGAACTCGGCGATCACCGCGTTCAGGCGCTGCTCGCCGAGTCGCGCGGCGCCGATCTGTGCGGCGAGGTCGCCGCGGAAGTCGCGCGGATGGCGCACGTTCAGCGCCAGCATCTCCAGCAGGTCCTCGCGCAGCACGCCGTTTTCGGTCAGGCGCATCGGCGGGATGCGCAGGCCCTCGTGCCAGATTTCCGTGGCGGCGGGGTTGTAGGCGCCATGCGTCGCGCCGCCGATATCGGAGTGATGCGCGCGCACCACCGACCAGAACATCAGCGCGGCGTCGGCGAACACCGGCACGAAGACGGTGAGGTCGGGCAGGTGGCGAGCCGCCGCGATACGGGTCGTTCAGCAGATAGACGTCGCCGCGGCGACGGGGTCGGGAAAGCGCGTCGGCGAGCGCCTTCGCCGCCCAGGGCATGGCGCCGACATGCACCGGGATGTGGTCCGCCTGCGCCACCAGCCGGCAGCGCGCATCGATCAGCGCGATGGAGAAGTCGCGCGAGGAGTTGAGGATCTGCGAATAGGCGGTGCGCAGCATCGCCTCGCCCATTTCCTCGGCGATGGCATTCAGGCGGTTCTGCAGCACCGCGACGGTGATGGGGTCGGTCATGCGGCGATGGTGGCAGATTGGGGGACATAGGGAAATGTGCACCGGAGCGCGGCGAAGGCCGGGCCACGCCTGCCAGCGTTATGCCAGCCCCAGGAACACCGCCAGCGCGCGATTGACCGTCACCATGGTGGCATCGTCGACACGGCCGAACACCGCTCCGACGCGGCGGCGCCTGACCGTGCTGATCAATTCGACCTGCGCCCAGGAGGGTGCCGTCAGGCCGGTTGCCTCGCCGGGTGGGAGCGGTATGCGCAACAATGGGGCGTCGGTCGCTTCGCCGGTGATCGGCAGGACAGCGACCGTGGGCGAGTGGGCGAAAGCGTCCGATTGCAGCACGATCGCAGGGCGCGGCTTGCCGGTAAACTCGCCGCTAGGGTCGGCGATAGTGACGATGTCACCGCGCATCGTCGTCAAGCGCGGCAGCATTCTCCCAGAAGTCAAGCGACCGGTCGCGCGCGTCCGCCTCGGCGACCAAACGGGACTGCCGTGCGCATTCGGCGGCAAAGCCTGGTGCGCGGGTATCGGGGACCCAGATCTGCACCGGCCGGAGGCCGGCAGCCCGTAACTTGTTTCGCGCGCGCGCAACTCGCAACGCGTTGTTCTGCTTGCGGGTGTTGGGATGGATCTTGCCGGTCATGCGCTACATGTAGCGGCGCCCCGTCAATTGTCCAGTAGCAGCCGGGTGGCGGCCAGGAGCAGGACAATGGCTTGGCGGACCAGCTTGGCACGGCGGGACGGAGGGGGAAAGCTCGACGAGCGCGGGATGTGAACCTTGCCCCCATGCGCGATCGGGCGTTTGCTCGTTGTCGGCGGCATCGGTCCGGGAGAAACGCCATCATGAAGAACAGCCAGCACCAGATCGTCACGACGCATTCGGGTAGCCTGCCGCGTCCGGATGATCTGATCGAGTTGAACCGCGCGCGCCAGGAAGGCGAATTGAAGGATGCAGCCGGCTATCAGGCACGGCTGACCGCCGCGGTGCAGGATGTGGTGCGGCGGCAGAAGGATTGCGGCATCACCGTGCCGGGCGACGGCGAATACGGCAAGGAGATGGGCCAGAAGATCAATTACGGCGCGTGGTGGAGCTACTCGTTCCAGCGCCTGGGCGGGCTGCGCGTCGGCGAGTTCATGTACCGCATGCCGCCGCAGCGCCGGAAGGGCGGAGAAGTCATCCTCACTGCCTTTCCCGATCGCCGCGACCGCAACTTGTTTCCCGCCGCCTATGCCGATCCGGATTCTGGCGTGTCGTCCAACCGCGGCGGGCCGGGCATGCGGCTGCCGGTGTGCGTCGATAAGCTGACCTATACGGGGCACGACGCAGATCGCCGCCGATATCGCGCATTTCAAGGCGGGACTGGCGGCGGCGGGGGTCGAGGAAGGGTTCATGACCTCGATCGCGCCGGGCAGTTGCTCGCGCATCGGCAACGAGTACTACAAGAGCGAGGAAGAGTTCATCTACGCCTGCGCCGACGCGATGCGCGACGAATACAAGGCGATCATCGATGCCGGGCTGGTGCTGCAGCTCGACGACCCGTCGATCGCGGAGAACTGGGACCAGATCAATCCGGCACCGACCGTGGACGAGTACCGGAAGTTCACCATGATCCGGGTGGAGGCGCTGAACTACGCGATCAAGGGGCTGCCACAGGACCGCATCCGCTTTCATCTGTGCTGGGGAAGCTGGCACGGTCCGCACGTCACCGACATCCCGATGAAGGACATCGTCGATGTAATGCTGGCGATCAACACGCAGGGGTACTCGTTCGAAGCTGGCAACGTGCGCCACGAGCATGAATGGCGGGTGTGGGAAGATCGGAAACTGCCGGCTGGGAAATTGATCATTCCGGGTGTGGTGAGCCACGCCACCAACGTGGTAGAGCACCCCGATCTGGTGGCGGACCGGATCGTGCGGTTTGCGAAGCTGGTGGGCCGGGAGAACGTGCTGGCGGGAACGGATTGCGGGCTGGGCGGACGCGTGCATCCGGAGATCGCGTGGGCCAAGCTGAAGACTCTGGCCGAGGGCGCGGCGCAGGCGACCAAAGCGCTCTGGACGTAATACCAGCCGCCGCAAGCAATGACTCTCGGCGAGGAATGACCGAGTGTCATTGCGAGTGTCATTGCGTTGCCACCGGCCGGCGGGCTGACCCGCCGGCCGGTGGCAACTCGCAATGACGGGAGGTTGGTCCGGGCCGGGAAAACCAGCTCGCGAAAGCCGCTCCCGCACGGCGGCAGAGGTGCGTGCTACTCCAGCCTGACGTATTCGAAATCGCCCGGCTTGTTGTCGATGCCGATGCGCGGCGGAGCAATCCAACCGGCATACTCACCGCGCTGGCGCACCGGCCGCATCAGACTGTCGACGAAACGATAATCGTCGGCGGTCGGCAGCATGGAGTTCTTGCGCGCGTCCCACACGGCGGCGTCCAGCCAGCTGCCTTCCGTGTCGGCGTGCGCGGCAGCGAACTCGCCGATGCGCCTGTTGAATGCGACGTGCGGCAGGCGGATGCGGAATGCGACGCCGGCACGTTCCAGGACGCGGTTCCAGCGCGCGATGCCCTGCGCGGCGTCGGCAACGAAATCGTCGCGCAACCGCATGTTCAACGATGACAGCGCGGGCACGTCCTCCTGCACGATCGCGCCATCCTTCAGCCGCAGCACCGGATAGGTGTCGTGCACCAACTGGTGGTCGTCGGTCAGCTTGTCCTCGCGGTAGCGCCCCTTCAGGCCGGCGTTGAATGCGTTCGCCGCGTTGGTGCTGATTTCGGAGCCGAACAAGTCGAGCGTCAGCGAGAAGTGCAGGTTCACCTTCTTCTGGATGGTCGGCAGGTCGATCACGCCCAGGGCGCGCACGCGGTCGATGTCGGCGGGGTCGTCGATGCCGGCGCCACGCATCGCCTCGCAGGTACGCTGGATGATGCGCTGCACGCCGGTCTCGCCGACGAACATGTGGTGCGCTTCCTCGGTCAGCATGAAGCGGCAGGTGCGCGACAGCGGATCGAAGCCGGACTGCGCCAGCGCGGCGAGCTGCATCTTGCCGTCGCGGTCGGTGAAGAAGGTGAACATGAAGAAGCTCAGCCAGTCGGGTGTCGCTTCGTTGAACGCACCGAGCATGCGGGGCGAATCCGGATCGCCGGAGTGGCGGCGCAACAGTTCCTCGGCCTCCTCGCGGCCGTCGCGGCCGAAGTACTTTTGCAGCAGATAGACCATCGCCCAGAGGTGACGGCCTTCCTCGACGTTCACCTGGAACAGGTTGCGCAGATCGTATTGCGAAGGGGCCGTCGCGCCGAGATGCCGCTGCTGCTCCACCGACGCGGGTTCGGTGTCGCCCTGGATGACCAGCAGACGGCGCAGCATGGCACGATATTCGCCCGGGACTTCCTGCCAGACAGGTTCGCCTTTGTGCGCGCCGAACGGGACGGTGCGGCCTTCGACCTGCGGCGCGAGCAGGATTCCCCAGCGGTACTCGGGCATCTTGACGTAGTCGAAGCGGGCCCAGCCCTCGGCGCCGACGCCGACAGCGGTGCGCAGATAGACCAGGGCATCGTGGAAACCTTCGGGGCCCATGGTCTTCCACCAGTCGATGTAGCCGGGATGCCAGGTCTCCAACGCCTTGCGCACGCGCGCGTCCTGGTTGAGACCGACGTTGTTCGGGATCAGGCCGTCATAGTCGACTGTTATGCCGTCGGGCATCGGGAGCCTCCTTCAGCGGGGCATGGGGCCGTGGGCGGGAAGGCAGGTGCATGGGAAGGCAGGTGCACCGAGAGAAGAAAGACTCCCCTTCTCTGCCTTCTGTTTGTGTTTTCGTCCAACAACGCGCGCTACGAACTGCGCGATCGCCTCCAGTGTCGGCTGCTTCGCTTCCAGATGCGGGGCGTGGCGGGCATCGGGAAGCAGTATCGTTTGCAGCGGCGCGTGTGCGTGCCGGCGCAGCACATGGAGTTGCGCGTCGGTGCCGTACGGGTCGTCGGCGCCTTGCATGGCGAGGATCGGAACCGTGATGCCGGGCAGGCTGGCGGTGATGTCGAAGCCGCGGAAATCGGGATGCAGCCAGGAATCGTTCCAGCCGTGGAAGGCGATGTCCGGATCGCGATGATACCGCGCCAGCCGCCGGCGCAGCCCGCCGCGTTGGTACTCGTCGCGAATTTGGCGGATGGCCTCGATATTTGCCGGTTCCACGAAGAAGTGCGCCGCGATCAACACCAGGCCGCGCAGCCGCGGATCGCCCGCCTCGCCGGCATAGACCGCGGCGATCGAGCCGCCGTCGGAATGGCCGAGCAAGACCGCCTCGCGAACTCCCGCGGCGTCCAGCACGTGGGGAAGGACATCGCGCGCTTCGTCCTGCATATAGGTCAGTGGCCAGGGCAGCGGCTTCGGATCCGATTGCCCGTAACCGAAACGAGAAAACGCGAACACGCCGCAGCCGGTGGCTTCGGCAAGCAAGGCGGGCATGTCGCGCCACAGCTCCACGCAGCCGAGACCTTCGTGCAGCAGGACGACCGTGGGCGCATCGGCAGGGGACGGCCCCCACCACGCGGTTTCCAACCGGCCGTCATCAAGCTCGAGGAAGTCGGGCGGCATGCGGCGCCCTCACCCACCGCTGCCGTGGCGCGGCGATCCACTCCGCTGCGCGCCTCCGGGCTCGCGGGACGAGTGGGGAACGTCACGCAGGCGGAAGCGTTGGATCTTGCCCGTGGCGGTCTTCGGCAGGCCGTCCACGAAGTCGATCCAGCGCGGGTATTTCCACACGCCGATCCGCTCCTTCACGTGCGTCTTCAACAGTTCCCTCACCGTATCGGCGTCCTGCTGCTTCGCCGCCTCCTGCAAAATGACGAACGCCCTTGGTTTGATCAGGCCGTCGTTGTCCGCCGCGCCGACCACCGCGGCTTCCAATACGGCGGGATGCGACACCAGTGCCTCCTCCACCTCAAACGGCGAAACCCAAACGCCGCTGACCTTCAGCATCTCGTCGCTGCGGCCGGCATAGCGGTAATAGCCGGCGGCATCGCGCGTGTAGGTGTCGCCGGTATAGGTCCATTCGCCGCGGAAGGTGCGGCGGGTCTTTTCGCGCTGGTTCCAATAGCCCTCGGCGGCGGAAGGGCCGCGCACCACCAGTTCGCCCGGTTCGCTGTGCGGCACCTGGCGGTCATGTTCGTCCACGATGCGCGCGTCATAGCCGGGCACCGGCTTGCCGGACGTGCCATAGCGCACGTCGTCGTGGCGGTTGGAAACGAAGATGTGCAGCATCTCGGTGGAGCCGATGCCGTCCAGGATATGCACGCCGGTCATGTCGAACCAGCGCTGGCCCACGGCTTCGGGCAGCGCCTCGCCGGCGGAGATGCAGCGGCGCAGGCGCTCCGAGCCGGCCTTGGGGCCGATGCGCGGATGCGCCAGCAATGACGCATACAGCGTCGGCACGCCTGCGAAGATCGAGGGATTGTGCCGCTGCAGCACCTCCAACACCGCGTCGGGCGTCGGGCGGTCGGGCAGCAGCACGGTGGGCGCGGCGACCGACATCGGGAAGGTCAGGCTGTTGCCGAGGCCATACGCATGGAACGCCTTGGCGGCGGAAAACATGAGATCGTCGTGGCGGATCCGCAGCACTTCCGCGCCGTAGGTATCGGCAGTGTGGCGCAGGCTCGCGTGCACGTGGCGCACGCCTTTCGGTGCGCCGGTCGAGCCGGACGAATAGAGCCAGAACGCCACTTCATCGGGTGAAGCAGGTGTGGTTTCGGTCTCGGGGTCGCCGAACAGGAGAAATTCGGGAAGACCGACGGCGCGGGGATCATCCACGGGGGCCGGAGCACCGCCGTTCGGCTGCACGACGATGATGCGGCGGAGTTCCGGGATGCTGTGCAGCACCGGCAGCAGCGGCGGCACCAGGGGGGCAGAGATGACCAGGGCCTCGGCGCGGCTGTCGGCCAGGATGTAGCCGATGGTTTCGTGCGTCAGCAGCGTGTTGATCGGCACCGGCACGACCCCGGCGCGCAGCGCCCCCCAGAAGGCGACGGGAAAGTCGACAGTATCCAACAGCAGCATCGCGAGGCGGCGTTCGCGGCCGATGCCGGCCACGCGCAACGCGCCGGCAAAGCGGCGGGTGTCGGCGGCGAGTGCGGCGTAGGTCAGCGAACGCGCTGGATCGATGAACGCCGGCGCGGCGCCCTGCCCTTCCCGCACATGGCGGTCGAGGAACCAATCGACCGCGTTGCCGTCTGCTGTATGCTCTGCCATCGCTGCCCCGTGCTCGGTCGGCCACCAGCGTCCGACGCGCTCTGCTCCGGCGGCACTATAACGCCGCGGGACACGGATGGCAGGGCCGGACCGTCTCGGATAGACTACACGCGTTCTGGCCGAGCCTGCCGATGCGGTGGACCTGATGCATGGAACGAGCAGTGAAAGGCGGTTGTCATGGACCGAGGCAACGTCGGCAACGATCGTCTCAGGCGCTGCGTCATCATAGCTGCTCCCGGGTCCGAGACCTCGGCACTTGCCCGGGCGCTGGGCGATCGCGGTGTCGACTGTCTACTGGCGCAAGACATCGCGCCAGGCGGGGAAATTTCCCAGGAAATTCTTAAAGAGCTCGCCGCGACTGACTTCGTGGTCGCCTCGCTGCATGGCGAGACGAGCCCTGGCCTCGCATTCGAACTCGGGGTCGCCCACGCGCTACGCAAGCCGATGATCGCCTTCACCACCAACTACGACCATCTGCTTGACGATCTTCTCGGGACCTACGTGGTCAGGAAGGCGCCTGTCGCGAGCCCGGAATTCGCGGATGACATCGACCGTTTCCTCCGGCACGCCACGCCACCGCCGCCTGTTGACCGACAGCCCCCATCCCGTCCACCCGCGGATCTCGCCTGGGCCCGCGAGAGGGCGGCCTTGCTCAAGGTCGAAGGCAGTGCGGACCGCGGGCTGGCCCTGGAACAACTGGTGATAGAACTATTCGAGGCGGCGGGGGATCCGATTATCCACGGCAAGGAGAGACCGGATCGGGGAGTCGACCTGATTGCCTGGGACAAAGAAGCCGGCGGCTCGCTCATTATCGAGTGCAAGCACTACAGCGGCGGCGCCCGCAGCACTGTCGCCAACCTGAAGCACACGGTGGAAAAGCTGGAGCATATGGTCCTGAACAGCGATGCGCGAATGGCGCTTTTGGTGCTGAGCAGCGATCATCCGAGGCAGCCTGAACGCTTGCCGGAGACACCGCGTGTTTCAATCGTTTGTATCGAAACACTTATTGACGCGCTCGAAAGTGGAAATCTGATGGCTAAGATCATGCATCGCCGACACAACGCTACACCGACCCGGGGGATGGTGGGTGCCACCAGTTGACGCCGAATGGGTGCATAGCGAACTGGCGGCCATCGAACAGGGGCGGAGCGCTGCTGCGAAAGGCAAGCGCGTCGAGCGGCTGGTAAGGCAGATATTTGGGCGAATCCCCGGGCTTGTCCTGGAAGATCAGGATGTCATCAGCGCATACAGAACGCAGGAGATCGACCTCTATTACTTCAACCGGCGAGAAGCGAACGGTCTGCATTTCCTTGACTGTCCGCTGATCGTCGAGTGCAAGGGATGGAGCGGTCCCGTCGATGGCCGCGAATTGCGTTATTTTGCTGACCTGCTGCGCGATCGTGGCCGTCGCGACGGCATATTCATTGCCTTACATGGCATAACTGGTAACCCGGATACTCCAACCGCTGGCTTTTACCATATCGCAACCGCGTTGGCCGGCGGTCAACTGGTACTGGTGATCACCGGAGACGACCTGCGCGACGCCTGCGGTCCAGCAGACCTTGTCGCATTGCTGCAGCGGCGCATGCTCGACCAGGTGAAGAGTCGAGATTCTGGCAATCGAGCGCGCCGCTGAAGGCCGCCCCATCGCACAGCGCAGTCGCCGCAAACCAGCAGAGCGGTGACGGCGGACGCGCTGGCGAGAGTGGGTATCAGTTCAGCCGCAGATCGATCAGGTGCTTCGGATCGGGCTTCAGGTCGCCCTTTTCCACCCGCTTCACGACATCGGTCAGCGCCGCGTTGGCCGGCGTGGGAATGCCTATCTCCTCGCCCTTGCGCACGATCAGCCCATTGAGGAATTCGATCTCGGTCCGGCGGCCTTTCACCATGTCCTGGCCCATGGACGGCCGGTGCTCGCCACCGCCCGACTTGCTCACCTCGGCCAGCCGGTGTTCGTCGTATTCGTGCACCGCGGCGGGATCGCCCTCGCCGGCCTTGGCGATGATCTCCGGATCGATGTGGTGGATGTCTTCCAGCTCATAGCCGAGCGCCTGGCCGACGCGGATCGCCTCACTGCCCAGACGCGCGCCGAACCGGCGCAGCGCGTCGTTGCGCAGGATGTCCTTGCTGATCAGCCCGGTGCTGGCCGACATGCCGTTGGCCATCGCGTTGGTCACCAGCTTGGACCAACGCTCGCCCCACAGGTTCGTGGTGGCCAGCGCGGAATCCGAATAGGCGACCAGCCGGCGGATTTCCTGCACGCGGTCGGTGATGCGGCCGTGCACTTCGCCGGTACGGAACACGGTGTGCTTGTCGCCGCTTTTGCCGGCGGCGCGGCGCACGTGGCCCGGTTCGCACAGATCGACGGTGATGGAGCTGGCGATGCAGCCCACCACGCGGCCCCAGCCGACAACGCTGGCGATGGTCTCCTCGTTCATGCAGTTCTGCAGCGACACCACGAAGCCGTTGGGCGACAGGTATTGCGAAATCAGCGTGGTGGCCCACTGGGTGTCGTACGACTTCATGCAGACGAAGGCGATGTCGATCGGCTTCTCCTTGGCGAGCTGCTGCGCTTCGGTGAGGTGCAGCGCGCGCACCTTCACGGTGAATTCCGGCACGTCGCGGATGTGCGAGATGCGCAGGCCCTTGGACCGCATCGTTTCGACATGCGCTGGCCAGGGATCGATGAAGGTGATGTCCTCGCCCGCCTGGGCCATATGCGCACCGGCATAGCCGCCGACGGCGCCGGTACCCATTACCGCGATCTTGTAAGCCATGGTTTCCTCCCCTCGCAGCACGAACGCGCCGCGGACCGGCGCGCGATGGGAACCACCGTAGCTGCTGACGCCGCACTGTCCAGCCGGGGCGTCGGTCAGACAGGTATGCCGCAAGCACGCACCACGCCTGCCGTGAATGAAACGAAACGATCGGACGGTGGCGGCCTAAAGGCGGCGGACAACGGTTGGTATGCACCGTAGCGGCCGATCAGCCACGGCGCTCCGCCGCGCGTGGCGCTGCGCACGGTGCGCCACCAGGTCTCGCCGGCCAGGACAGCGATGCGGTCCGGCGCGGCGTGGCCCGGGCCGTCCGGTGCGCAAAAGGCGGAAAGCAATCGCTTCAGGAAACCGCCCAGCCGGTCGAGCGTCACGGCGTCGCGCGGCGGCCGGCGGTTCAGCCAGTGGCGCACCGCGAGGGCGGCCGCTTCCGCCGCGTCGTCACCAAGCCAGCGCGCATAGGCGCCCGCCAGGACGCGGGCCGCGTTGTCATCCAGCCGCGTGGCGCTGCGATAGGACGCGCTGGCGGGGTGAAAGCTGTAGGTCGTCAGCGCTTCGTTCAATCGCGCGATCTCGCCGATCGCGAGCAAGCGGTGGTAGAGATCGAAATCGTCGGCCAGTTCGAAATCGGGTCGCAGGAACGTGCCGAGCCGGCGCACCGCGTCGCCGCGCAGCATGACCGACGACCATGTCAACGGGTTATCGACATGCAGCAGCCAACGCAGCGCCAGCGGATCGCCGGCGGCAGGGTGGTCGGGGGCACTGTGCCGGCCGGCGGATTGCAGGCGGACCTCGGTACCAAGCAAGACGACGCTCGGATTGGCGTCGAGATACGCGATCTGCCGCCGCAGGCGTTCCGGATGGCTGAGGTCGTCGTGGTCGAGGGCAGCGACGTACACGCCGGTGGTTGCGGCGAACCCCGCGTTGCGCGCGCCCACGATGCCCTTGTTCTCGGCGTGGCGGATGAAGTGCAGGCGCGGATCGTGGAAGCCACGCAAGATGTTGGGCGTGGCGTCGGTGGAGGCGTCATCGACCACGATCAGTTCAAAGTCGCGCCAAGTCTGCGCCAGTATGCTCTCGATGCTCTGCGCGATGAAGGGCGCGCCGTTGTAGGTGGTCATCAGGACGCTGACGCGCGGCACGGGCGAGTCCTTCTACTGGTGCTCCGACGGTTGGTACCCGATCCGGAATGTCATTGCGAGCGCAGCGGAGCAATCTTCCACGCGTGACGTGCGCACTCTCCGGGGGGAGATTGCTTCGAGGCGCTCGCAATGACAGATTGGCCGACAGTTTCGCCAGCGACAGCGAACCATCAGCATCGCCGGACTATCCGCTGCGCTGCGCCAACACGATCCTGTTGGTGTTCGTCCCGGTGGTGTTGTTCGACACGCCCCAGCAGTTCGCGGTCTTGGTGAACGCCTGCTGGTTCACCATGACCCCAAGTACATTGAAGGGCAGCCCGCGGATTGCCTCGACCACATGGCGTTCAAGCTTCACCTTGCCGCCGCGGACCTCGCCCACCTCGAACGCAACGATTTCCACCCGGGCGCACCAGGCGGGCCAGCTCGGCAAAGGTGCCGCGGACGAACGCCTCCCACGCCGGGATACCTTTGTGCTTGTCGATCCTGACCGATTTTGGCTCGATGCCGGCGAACCAGCAGCGCAGCCAGTTGTCGCCCTCGTAGTCCACGATGTTCAGAAAAGGTGGCGACGTGACGACGAGATCGACCGATGCGGACGGGATATGGCGCGTCGCGTCCGAGGGCCCGGTTGACAGGATCGCGGGCGGATGGGGGGCCGGCGGGCCATCGGCCAGCAAGGTCCGGGTCTTTTTCAGGATGATCGCCGCCACGTCACGCCGCGGCGGCACTTGATTTCGCGCGGCGTTGATCTTGCGCTGGGACTCCAGCGACACGGCCTGATTCGGCGGCAGCGTATAGACGGAAAAGAACCCTGGGGAATGGCCGGTCAGGCGATTGATCGCCACCATCCGGATCCAGTCATCGATCTTGTCGAGGGTTCGCCGGGCGCACCCGGTGAGAAGATATGAACGGAGCGCGCAAATCTGCCGCAAGGTTTCCGAATGATAGAACACCAGCAGGTCGTGCGCGTCATCTGCCGGAGACGCTTCGGTCAGGTCGAGCGCGCGCAGGCGCTCCTGGACCGATTCAACGGACGACGGATCCAGCCTCGGCCGCACGAGAATCTCGCTCAGCGGGTTGATGTCGTTCGCAGCGGGACGGCGCCCCATCAGAGCGGCCTCCACCGCGGTTGTGCCGCGGCCGGAGAACGGGTCGTAGACGGTGTCGCCGGGGTTCGTCAGACGCTCGATGAAGAACCGGGGAAGCTGCGGCTTGAAGCATGCCCGATAGCTGATCTCGTGGATGCTGTGCGCCTGGCGCTGTCCGGCCGTCCAGAACTCGTTGATGAAATAGCGCAGGCTTTCGTCGTGGACTTCGGCGGTCGGTTGGCCGTTGTAGGTGAACCGAAGCAATCGTTCCGTCAGGTCGCTTCCGGGAAGCGCCCGCAATGGACTTCGCACCTCGGAATCCAACAGCGCCACCAGGGGCATCGTCGCCTGGCATTCGGCGAGAGCGATTCCGCTCATTGAACCTGGGCTCCTTGAACAGCGCTATGGCGAACCGGTGCGCGATCCTGCTCGCGATCGAGTTGCGAGGCTGGCGAATTGGCAAATCGGCAAATCGCCAAAATCATCATAGGCGTCAGACCAGGGCTGCGGAACATGCAAAAAGCGCTCCCCTCCCCTCATGGAAAGGGCCGGGGGAGGGGTCGAAACCAGATGATTCCAGCGTTGCGCCCCCTCCCCCCAGGAAAGGGGGAGTTCCTACTCCACCCTACCGTCCCGCCGCCCTATCCTGACGCCAATCGGATCAAGCCCGACCATGACGAAGTCGTACTAAAACACCAACCTGTCCAACTCCTGCCGCTTCAGCACCGACGGCGCGGTCCCGTCCGATGCCGTGCGTACCAAATTCCCCGACCGCGTCGTCATCGACGCCGCCGACCACATCAACTCCTGCTCACTCCGCGAGAAGAAATTGAAATGCGTGCGCGCTTCCTCCGGAGCCGCGGCGTCCACCCCCGGCAGCGCCATCGTGTGGGCCAGCCGGTAGCGCCCCAGCATCTGCTTTTCGAACACCGCGCGCGCCATCGCCGCTTGCCCGGCGCGCCGCAGCGACCGGTCCACGGTCCACGACGCCACGTTGCCGGAATACATCGCGATCGCGAATCCGATCGAGAAAATCGGATCGACGAACCCGGCCGCATCGCCGGTGATCAGGAAGCCCGGCCCGGCCAGCGTCTGCGACACATAGGAGAAATCGCGCATCATCCGCACGCCGCCGTTGGTCAGCGTCGCACCCTCCAGCAGATCGCCGAGCCACCCCGCTGTGCGGCACGTCTCCAGGAAATACGCCTGCACCGAGGGGAACGCCGCGCTGTCACGCTTGTAGTCCGCAATCGGAATCACCAGCCCCACACTGGTGTGGCGCTTCATCGGGATGTGCCAGGACCAGCCCCACTCGCCCAGGCGGGTCACGAACGTCACGGGCGGATGGCTCGCCAGGTCGGCGAACGGCCGCACCACCCCGCCCGGCGCGACATAACGCGAATCGAGGAAGTATCCCCAGAGCGCCACGAACCGGTATTCGTCGTTCAACTGCCGGCAGCCGAGCTGGCGGGCCATCAGCGACGCCTGTCCTGTCGCATCGATCAGGTAACGGCAGGCGATCTCGGTGGGGCCGCCCTCCCCCGTGACCGTCACCCGCGCCCCCTCCCCTGCCCCGGTCGCCACCGATGTGGCACGCCAGCCCTCGTACACGCGGGCACCTCGCGATGCGGCGTGGCGCAGCAGCACATCGTCCATCTCGTCGCGTTCGACGTGCAGACCGGGCCGATCATACCCGAAATCGCTGAACGCGATCTGGGTGATCTGGTCGCCCCAGGCGACGATGCCGCCGGATTTGCGCACGAAGCGGCAGTCCTCCACCGCGCGCGTGGCTCCGACCAGGTCGAAATACTTCCACGCTGCGGGCAGCACGCTTTCGCCCACGGTCTCGCGTGGATGGCGCTGCTTGTCGATCAGCACCACGTCGTAGCCGAGCGCGGCAAGCTGGCCGGCGGCCGTGCTGCCGGCCGGGCCGCCGCCCACCACCAGGACGTCGGTGTTGCTCGGCAGCGACATTTCCGCCACGCCTCAGGCCGCCGCCGCAATCGGAGCCAACCGGATGACCAGGTCGGCAATTGCTCGCGGCGTGGCGAAATTCTCCGGAATGAATTCGTCGATCGGCACCGCGGCGCCGAACTGCTCTTCCAGGAACGACACCAGATTCAGGATCTCGATCGAATCGAGAATCCCTTGCACGACCAGCTCCGTATCCGGCGTCAGTTCGGTGCTGATGCGCGGGGCGGCCGCCCGACTAAGCCACTTGGTAACGATATCGATAACCGGCTGCATGACGTTGGTTCACCTTACTCCGAGAGAGTTGGCTTGATGACGCAAGGCACCGCGGTCAGCCTTGCCGTTGGCAGTACGCGGCAGTTCGGGCAGCCACTCGAAGCGGTCCGGCATGTAGTAGGGAGCCAGGCGGGCTGCGATGAAGTCGCGCGGGTCCGCCGCTTCGGCGGCCTCGCCGCGCGGCGAGAGGAACGCAATCAGACGGCCGCCGGCGGCATCGGGCGTCGCGACGGCAACGGCCTCACGCACCGCGGGATGCGCGTTCAGCACCGCCTCCAGCGCGAGCAACTCGATGCGGTGGCCGCGCACCTTCACCTGCTGGTCGCGGCGACCCATCAGCATCAGCATGCCGTCGTCGCGCCGGTAGCCGAGGTCGCCGGTGCGATACGAATCGACACGTCCAGCAACGCGCGACGCGGCGGTCAGATCGGGGCGCCGCCAGTAGCCCAGCATCACCCCGGGACCGGCGACGCAGATCTCGCCCGCCTCGCCGGCGGCGACCGGCCGGCCGTCATCGTCGCACAGCGTCACTTCACAATGGGCGCAGGAACTGCCGATCGGGACGGAGTCGAAATCCGAGGTGGGAGGATCCGGCACGCGGTACCAGGTGCAGACGTTGGTCTCGGTTGGGCCGTAGAGGTTGGCGAACCTGGCGCGCGGCAGGTCGGCCATGACGGCGCGCAGCACCGGCGTGGGGAAGACCTCGCCGGCGAACAATACCGTGCGCAACGTGTCCAGGCCGTGCAACGCACGGCGTGCCTGTAGCTGCGCGAGCGCGGTGGGCACCGAGTACCAGTACGGTGATTCCGGCATTCGCCAGCAGCGCCCGCACCGCGCCGGAGAAGCGGACGACCAACTCATCCAGCAGGTGCAGCGTGGCGTGACGCCGCAGCGTGCTGAATATGTCGAACACCGACAGATCGAAATGGAACGGCGCGTGGCTGGTGACGCGGTCCGCCGCCGAGATGTGGAAGGTGTCCGCCGCCCAGTCGGCGAAGCTGATCATGCTCTGGTCCGACAGCATGATGCCCTTGGGTTCACCGGTGGTACCTGACGTGTAGAGGATCGCAGCCAGACCGGGAGGCGAGGCGATCTCGGGCGCGGGGCCGGGAAATTCATGCAGGACGCCGAAAGGCACGGCATGCGCGGCGCCGGGGATGGCGATGCGCAGGCCGGGCACCGGCTCCTGCGCCAGCATGGCCGCGGTGGCGCCGTCCGCGACCAGCAGACGGGGCAGCAGGTTGGCGAGGATGGCGCGCATCTGCGCCGGCGGCAGGCGGTGGTTCAGCGGCACATAGGCCGCCCCGGCGGCGAGCGTGCCCAGGATCGCGGTCAGCGCGCCGGTGGATTTCGGCAGGCACACCGCCACCCGGTCGCCGGGCCGCACGCCGGCGCGGCGCAGCGCATCGGCGGTGTCGGCAACCGCGCGCCGAAGCTCCGCGTAGCTGAGAACGCCGTCGCCGCCGCACACCGCCGGCTGGGAGGCACCGCCGCAATCTTCCAGCAACGGGGCGAGAAGGGGCGAAGCGTCCAGGGTCGTGCTCACGGCGCCACGGCTCCGGCCATGACGCTGCGGGCGATCAGATCGAGCAGGATTTCGGAGGTGCCGGAGGCGAACAGGCCGCCGAGCGTGTCGGCAAGGGCGGCGCCGGCATCGAATGGCTTGCCGGCCCAGCCGGCCCCTGCCAGCAGGCGCGCGGTATCCTGCGCGCAATCGACCAGAGCTTCGCTGATCACAAGCTTCGCCATGGCGGACAGCGCGTGGTCGTCGTTGCCGGCGTCGATGCTCTCGGCGGCCTGGCGCAGCATGGCGCGCGCGGTGGCCAGCCGCACCTTGATGTGGGCCAGCTTATGCGCGACGGCCTGGTGCTTCAGCAAATTTCCGCCACGGCCGGCCAGGGTTTCGGCGCAAGCCAGCAGATCATGCTCCGCGGCCCCGAGGAAGCCCGCGAGCAAGCCGCAGCGTTCCCATTTCATCGCGGTCATGAAGACGCGGAGGCCGGCACCAGGGCGGCCAAGGACGGCGTCCTCCTGCAGGATGCAGCCGTCCAGCACGACCTCCCCCAGCGGTGCGCCGGGCAGGCCGGACGTGCGGACAACCTGCTCGATGTGCAGGCCGCGGGTCTCGCGCGGAACGAGGAAGGCAGTAAGGCCAAGGACGCCGCGATCGGGAAACTGCTGTGCTAGAACAACTAACAGTTGGCATACAGGAGCGTTGCACACCAGGTTCTTGCTGCCGCTCAACGATATACCCTTGTGGGTTGTGGTGGCTCGGGTTGTCATTCTCTCGAATGTCGAGCCTCCGCCGGGTTCGGTGACCGCGAGCGCGCCGACGCTGTCACCGGATGCGAGTGCGGGCAGCCATTGCACCGACTGCGCCGGAGACGCATAGGCGCTGACCGGCACTTCGCAACCGAAGATGTGGGCGCCGCAGGCCATCAGCAGGCCTCGATCCGCACCGCCGCGGCCGAGGGCTTCCAACAGAGCGGTGGTGCCGACCGCGCCGTGGCCGTCACCGCCCCGGTCGGTGGGGAGCGCGGCACGGAACAGTCCGGAATGCGCAAGTTCGCACCATGCGGCCCCGTCGAAACCGGCGCTGTGCGCATCGCCGGCGAATGCAGCGCGCGCCCATTGCTCGGCCTCGGCGGCACGGGTGCGGAGATCGGCAGGGGGCCGCCAGTTCATCGGGCAGATCCGGCAGCTCTCGCTCCGGAAAGCCTGGCGGTCAGGCCAGGCAGCCCGCGAAAAATAACCATTTGTTGATTTATGCCCCTCACCCGACTTGGGGCCAATTTCTACAATTTTTGACTTACCCGCAATAGATTTAGGAGCGGATGTTTCCGTAGACGAATATTTAACGCTATAATAATGTTACGATCAATTAAGTAATTGCAAGGGCGTCTTGTGCAACGAAATGTCGTCTGTTTGTCGCGACGTGTCGTTAGCAAATCTCGAAGTCCGCCGGCGTCACTCGCAATGACACCGGGGCATTCGTGCTGAGAGTCACCGGTTGAGACGGTTGGTATAATATCAGTTCACGGCCCCGCCGCTGCGGAGCTCGGCGATCTGTGCCTCCGTGTAGCCCAGCGCGCGCAGCACCTCGTCGGTGTGCTCGCCGGCCGCCGGGGGCTGACGGCGCAGGCCGGGTGCCTCATCGTCAAAGCAGATCGGTGTGGTGGGCAGCTTTGCCACGTTGCCGCGCGGCATCTGGATCGGCAGCATGCGACCGTGCGCGTTGAGCTGCGGATCGTCGAACAGATCGGATGGCGTGCGCATCGGGGAGAACGGGATGTTCGCCTCGTCCAGCAGGCGTTCCAGCGTGGCGATGTCGTGTTGCAGCGCGATCTCGGCGACGTATTCGCGCAGGGCCGGGCGATTGTTCACGCGGTCGGCATTGGTGGTGAAGCGGGGGTCGCAGAACAAATCGGGGCGGGCGAACTTGTCGCAGAAGGTGCGCCAGTGGTTGTCGGAGGTGATGCCGATGAACAGTTTCTCGCCGTTCCTGGTGGGGAAGGTTTCATAGATGCCCCAGGCGCCCTTGCGCGCCGGCATCGGCGGAGGGGCGGTGCCGGTGGCGGCCTCGCCGGCCATGTGCTGCGCCACCAGGAAGGCCGAGGACTCGAACAAGGAGCTGGTCACCTTGCGGCCGATGCCGTCGCGGTCGCGCTGCCGCAGCGCCGCAAGCAAGCCGACTACGCCCATCACGCCGCCCATGATGTCGATGACCGAGGAGCCGGCACGTAGCGGCTGGCCGGGCGGGCCGGTCATGTAAGCGAGGCCGGTCATGAACTGCGCCAGCTCGTCGAGCGACGGGCGGTGTTCGTAGGGGCCGGGCAGGAAGCCCTTCATCGCCAGGTAGACCAGCTGCGGGTTCAGCGCGTGTACGGTGTCCCAGCCCAGGCCGAGGCGGTCCATGGTTCCGGGGCCGAAATTCTCGATCAGCGCGTCGGCGTTGCGCACCATGTCCTTGGCGACGGCGAGGCCCGCGGCGGATTTCAGGTCGATGCAGATGCAGCGCTTGTTGCGGTTGAAATAGACGAAGAAGCCAGTGGCGAAGCCGTGCAGGCGGCGGGTGCGGTCGCCGTCAGGGGCTGGCTCCACGCGGATCACGTCCGCGCCGAGATCGGCCAGCACCATACCGGCCGACGGCCCCATCACGGTGTGGGTGAATTCGAGGATGGTCAGGTCTGACAGGGGGGTGACGGGCATGTGGCGGTGGTCTTTGTCCTGGTGAAAGGCATCATGAGACACGGCGCGGCGCAGGTTTGTCGACGCTATGCGGCGCAGATTTGTCGACGCTATAGGGCAGGCGGCGAAGCGATGGCACCAGTGGCGCTGTGTGCAGCACGAGCGGTTGAATGCTGCATGCCAAATCGGCCGCGCTGGTGGCGGATTGCACTTCGCTTATCCGGCCGACGTGCAACCTCCTACATCCAGCCCTCCGGTGCCTGGAACCCCAGCCACGCTTGCTCGAGCATCCGCGCCACCGCGATCGTCGTGCGGTCGCCGTAGATCGGACCGGCGATCTGCACGCCCAGCGGCAGCCCTGCCCGCGTGAAGCCCAGCGGCGCCACCGACGCCGGCAGATGGTAACCGCAGGTCAGGCCGGGCCAGAACAGCATGTCGTTGTAGGCGATGGTGCGGCCGTCGATGGTGATGGAGCGCTCCGGCGTCGCACCGTCCTGTCGATGCGGCAGCGCAGCGGTGGCGATCGGCGGGCACAGCAGTACATCCCACTCCTGGAAGAACGCACTCCACGCCCGACGATACTTCGCCCGCTGCTCCCGCAGCCCGAGCCACGCCCGGTGTGTCATGTCGGTGCAGCGCATCATGATCGCGTCCGCGCTCATGTCATCGGGCGCCCGCCGCGCCGCGCCTTCGCGTCGGTGAGCGAGCGCCTCCTCGGTGAGCCGGCCGCTCCAGGCGGTTTCGAGCAAGCGAAGGTAGAGCTGGTAGGCGTCCACCGCCGCGAATGCCGGCCGGGCTGTCCGGCTGACCGTCGCGCCTTCGCGTTCCAGGAACGCCGCCAGTTCATCGAGCTTTGCCACGAGTTCCGCATCGGTCGCCTGGCCGGGCTCGTGCGACCAGACGACGACGCGCAGTTCCCGCAGGGACGTGGTGCGCGGCGGCGGCAGGTTCAGCGTCAGGCCGGTCTCGGACGGATCGGGGCCGGCCAGCACGTCCAGGGCCAGCGCCAGGTCGGCGGCCGACCGCGCGATCGGCCCAAGCACCGAGATGTCGGTCATGGCGGCCGGACTGGTAGCCGGATCGCCATACATCGGGCACAGCGCCCAGGTCGGCTTATGGCCGAACACGCCGCAATAATGCGCCGGCACGCGCACCGAGCCGCCGATATCGGTGCCGACTTCCAATCCTGCCAACCCCGCGGCCATCACCGCCGCGGAGCCGCCGGACGATCCGCCGGGCGTGTGCTCGTGATTCCAGGGATTGGAGGTGGTGCCGTAAACCGGGTTGTAGCTTTGCCAGTCGGCGAGATCGACCGGCACGTTGCTCTTGCCGAAGATGACCGCACCGGCGGCTTCCAGGCGCCGGACCGGCAGCCCGGACGTGCCGACGCGATGCTCGCGCAGTTCGACATGGCCTCTTGTGGTGGGCAATCCGGCGACGTCGAAACTCTCCTTCACCGTCATTGGTACGCCGAACAGCGGCGCGCTGCGGTCGCCGCGCGCATCGAGCGCGCTGGCGTGGGCGCGGGCGCGGTCAAAATCGCGCACCACGACGGCGTTGATGCGCGGATCCAGGCGTTCGACACGAGCGATATAGTGGTCGAGCAATTCGCGGGCGGAGATTTCCCGGCTGCGCACCCGCGCGGCCAGGCGTGAGGCCGGTTCAAACGACAGGTCCATTGTGTGTCACTCCCATCCTGGCGGCGGCACGAAACCCTGCCACGCGGCTTCCAGCAACTTTGCAAATTCGATCGTGGTGCGGTCGGCGTATTGCGCGCCGACGATCTGCACGCCGACCGGCAATCCGTCCGGCGAGAAGCCGAGTGGGGCAGCCGTCGCCGGCAGCAAGTAAAAGCCCGAAATGCCGGCCCAGAACATCTGGTCGGTCGCCGGCACGCGATGGCCGTTCACCGTGATGCTGCGTTCCCAGCGTTCTCCCGCGTGGTCGTGGGGTTGCGCGGGACTGGCGGCGGCGGGGCACAGGAATACGTCCCAGTCGCGGAAGAACGCTGCCCACACGCGGCGCATCCGCTGGCGTTGCTCGTTGTGGAGCAGGAAGTCGCGGTGCGACAGGCTGATGCCACGGGCCATCGTCGCGTAGTAGCTGAGGTCGTCGGGGCCCACGCGTTCGGCCTCGGCGCGCCAGTGCCGCATGGCGGCGGCGTCGGAGCGGGCGCTGGTGGTGGCGCGCAGCATCTCGATATAGAGGCGGTGGCCGCGCGCGAGATCGAACTCGGGCCGCGCCGTCAGGCTGACGGTGGCGCCTTCGCGGCGCAGGAACGCCGCCAGTTCGTTGAGCTTGTTGGTGATGGACGCGTCCACTTCCGACAGCGGATGGTCCGTCATCATTGCGACGCGCAGGCCCTTGAACGACGTTGCGCGCGGCGGCGGCATGTCGAGCTTCCAACCGGTCTCGATCGCTTCCGGGCCGGCCATGACGTCGAGCGCGACGTTCAGGTCCTCGGCGGAACGCGCCAGCGGGCCGATCACCGAAACGTCGGCCTGCGCCACGTTGCCGTTGAGCGACTGGCCGAGCGGCGGGCAGATGCCCCAGGTCGGCTTGTGGCCATAGACGCCGCAATAATGCGCGGGATTGCGGATCGAGGAGCCGATGTCGCTGCCGGCCTCGATACCGGTCAGGCCGGCGGCGAGCGCCGCGGCGGAGCCTCCGGACGAGCCGCCCGGGGAGAGCGCGAGGTTCCACGGGTTGTTGGTGGTGCCATAGATCGCATTGTAGCTCTGCCAGTCGGCGAGCAGCAGCGGGACGTTGGTCTTTCCGAACAACACCGCCCCGGCGTCGAGGCAGCGATCGACGGCGAGGGCATTGCTGGCGGCGATGTTGTCGCGCTGGGCGGGGACGCCCCAGGTGGTGGGCAGGCCGGCGACGTTGAAGCTCTCCTTGATGGTCATCGGCACGCCGAACAGGCGCGCGCTGCGGTCGTGTTCGTTGTCGAGGGCGGCGGCGCGGGTGCGGGCACGGTCGAAGTCGCGCACCACGACGGCGTTGATGCGGGGGTCGAGGCGTTCGACGCGGGCGATGAAGTGGTCGAGCACTTCGCGACAGCCAAGGTCGCGGGCACGCAGCATGGCGGCTAGGCGGATGGCGGGGAGGAAGGTGGGGTCCATCGGGGCGGCCTTGGGGTGGGCGGCAGCAGGTTAGCGCAACAGTGGGTCGGGGCGATAATCGGCAGCCAAGGGGCTCATGGGCTGGGTTCGTGTACTGCTACTAACACTGGGGCTTGTGCCACTTACTGCTGCGATCGTGCCGCGCGGGGCCTCGCATAGCAATTTTCACCACGAAGACACGAAGGCACGAAGAAGTGTTTCTTCGTGTCTTCGTGTCTTCGTGGTGAAAATTCCGGACAGACGGATCGCGCCGGCGGTTGCAGGATAGCACTATTGGAATGAGCCGGCGCCACTTCCCAAGCGAAGGATTGCTGCATCACTTTGATGCCCGCGATGACCGGCACGACTGCCGCTTCACTGGTGCGGTTAGCGCCGCGCGATCAGGTCGATTTCGACAATCCCGCCGCGGGCCAACGCGGTGACACCGACCGTGGTGCGGGCCGGGAGGCGATCGGATGGAAAGTACCCCGCGTACACCTTGTTGAAGCCCGCATAGTCCTGCTCGAAATGCACAAGGAAGGCGCGCACGCACACCACATTTTTCAACTCTGCGCCTGCGCCCGCCAGCGCGCGACGCAGGTTGTCCATGACCTTGTGCGTCTGCGCCTCGATGCCTTCCGGCAGCGGCAGGTCGTCATCCGCCGGATCGGTCGCGAGCTGTCCCGTTACGAACAGCCAACCATCCTGCTCTACCACGTGGCTGTACGGCGCGACCGGCTTCGGCGCGTCGGCGATCATGTGAAAGATGGGATTGCTCATGCTGACATCCTGCTGAGGAAAGAACTGACCGACGTGCCGGCGTAGGAACTGCCGCGTACGATTGGTGCGCGGCGTGGTGAAAAATCGCTCCGGCACAACCTCGCCCACAACCGGCCGATCCCGTGGTGGTGACTGAGAGCTTTCCTAGGACGAGCTAACCGAGCACCATCGGCGAGCAGTGCTGCTGTCAAATGCATGCATCGGCGATGGTCGCGTCACTCGACGACAACCGGTGCATGCAACACGGTTCAACAGCGGGTCCTCAGGCACACAGGTCTCCGCCGCCCCTCACCCTCCGCCCGTCCTTACCTTCGGCGGCAGGTCCAGCCGCAGCGACAGCTCCTTCAGCCGGGCCGGAGGCACTTCCGCCGGCGCCCCCATCATCAAATCCTCACCCTGCTGGTTCAATGGGAACAGAATGACCTCGCGGATGTTCGGCTCGTCGGCGAGCAGCATGACGATGCGGTCGATGCCCGGCGCGGCGCCGCCGTGCGGGGGTGCGCCGTAGCGGAATGCGTTCAGCATGCCGCCGAAGCGCTTTTCCACTTCCTCCGGTGGGTGGCCGGCGATGGCGAAGGCTCGGATCATGACGTCCGGGCGGTGGTTGCGGATCGCGCCGGAGCACAGCTCGGCGCCGTTGCACACGATGTCGTACTGGAACGCCTTGATGGTCAGCGGGTCCTGTGCGTTCAGCGCCTCCAGCCCGCCTTGCGGCATGCTGAACGGGTTGTGGCTGAAGTCGATCTGCCCGGTTTCCTCGTTCAGCTCGTACATCGGGAAGTCGGTGATCCAGCAGAAACGGAAGGCGCCCTTCTCGACCAGGCCGAGTTCCTCGCCCAGCCGCGTCCGCACCACCCCGGCAAATTTCGGCGCCATGTCGCGCTTGCCGGCGGCGAAGAACACCGCATCCCCGGGCTGCAACCCGCACGCGGCGCGCACCGCCTCGGCGCGGTCGGGTTCGAGGTTGCGCGCGATCGGCCCCTTCGGGCCGTCGGAATCGAACACGATGTAGCCTAGCCCGCCGGCGCCCTCGGCCCTCGCCCAGTCGTTCAGTTTGTCGAAGAAGCTGCGCGGGTGCGATGCCGCGCCGGGCGCCGGGATCGCCCGCACCACGCCGCCACTCGCCGCAATACGTGCGAACAGTCCGAAGCCGGAACCCGCAAAGTGCTGCGTCACATCGCGGATCACCAGCGGGTTGCGCAGGTCCGGCTTGTCGGTGCCGTAGTCCAGTATCGCGGTGTCGTAGGGGATGCGCGGCCAGGGCGCGGGCGTCACCGCGCGGCCCTCGGCGAATTCGTCGAACACGCCGGCGATCACCGGTTCGATCGTTTGGAACACGTCCTCCTGCGTCACGTAGCTCATCTCGAAATCGAGCTGGTAGAATTCGCCGGGCGAGCGATCCGCACGGGAAGCCTCGTCGCGGAAGCAGGGGGCAATTTGAAAATAGCGGTCGAAGCCCGCGACCATGCAGAGCTGCTTGAACTGCTGCGGCGCCTGCGGCAGCGCATAGAACGTACCCGGATGCATCCGCGCGGGCACCAGGAAGGCGCGAGCACCCTCAGGGCTGTCGGCGGTCAGGATCGGGGTCTGGAACTCGGTGAAGCCGGCGTCGATCATACGGCGGCGGATCGAGGCAATCACCCCGGCGCGCAGCATGATGTTCCGATGCAGCTTGTCCCGCCGCAGATCGAGGAAGCGGTATTTCAGCCGCAGGTCCTCGGGGAATTTCTCGTCGCCGGCGACCTGGATGGGCAGGACCTCGGCGGCGGACTGGACTACCAGTTCGGCCGCGCGCAGCTCGATTTCGCCGGTGGGGAGCTTGGGGTTCACCGTGCCGACCTCGCGCGGGACGACCTGGCCGGTGACGGTGATCACGCTCTCCGGCCGCACCGCGTCGGCGGCGGCGAAGGCGGGGGAACCGGCCGGGAACACGCATTGCGTCATGCCGTAATGATCGCGCAGGTCGATGAACAGCAGGCCGCCGTGGTCGCGCTTGGCGTGCACCCAGCCGGAGAGACGTACCTGCGGCTCCGGTTGGCCGCTAACCAACTCCAATCGGTTGACATGCGACAGGCGTAATTCACCACAGGTATGGGTTCGATACGGGTGCATCGTAAATGATCCGCTGCGTCGAAGGGCGGGCAGACAAGCCCCGCCATGTCCGGCAAGTCAAGCCGCCGCTGACTCGCAGCCGATCCTGGGTCTTCGCCCTTGCAGCATCCTGCGCGTAGCGCGTAGTCTAGCCCGTGAAGTTCGAAATGGGACCCGGCCAAGCACGAGACGAATCTGCGAAAGCGGGGGATCGGCCTAGACGAGGCGGCACTTATCTTTGAGGGCGAGGCAATCATCTGGCCGGACACGCGTGCGGACTATGGGGAAGCACGTATCAACGCGCTCGGTGAGGTCAACGGCAAGGTGCTGCGCGTTGCCTACACGCTGCGTGGCGACAATGTCCGCATCATTACAGCGTGGCGAGCGAACCGTAGGGATCGCAGAAGATGGTAAGAGCGAAGCTGACGCGGATGACCGCGAAGGAGATCGAGGTGCAACTGGCAGCGCGTGCGCCACGATCGGCAGCCGTGGCACAGGCGCGGTACGATGCTACGACGGAGCAGGACATCCGAGATCAGATGGTCGAGGAGGGATATGATCCTGACGAGGCAGTCCCGGTCGACGCGCAGTTCTCGGTTCCGGTCAAGCTGGTGCGCGAAAAGCTGCGCATGACGCAGCCCGAACTCGCCAGGTTGCTACGGGTCCCGCTTGGCACCTTACGCAACTGGGAGCAGAATCGATTTGGCATTGACCCGGCGGTGCAGGCACTGCTCGTTGTGCTGTACCGCGAGCCTGAGGCTGCGCTACGTGCTTTGCGTACCGCAGCGTAACGTCCTTTCGGCACCACTCCCGTTTCCGGCGAACGATCGGTCCGACGCTAGGCAAGGCCTCCTCGGATGGGCCAGCTGGTGACGGTGATCACGCTCTCCGGAGGCATCCCGGACGATTCGCCGGTCCCGCTTATATGCCGCCGCTATGCTGGCCTCGCCGCTGCGCTATGGCATTTATATCTCCTCCCGGCCCATATCCGGACCTTCTCACCGAAGCGATGGAGTGCCTTGTGGACCGGCTCCGCGAGACCGCGTTTGGTTCACCGAGGGAGCAGGAAGAACACGCTCCCCTGGATCTGGAGAATGTGGGGTCCTGCCCGACGCCGGGGGAAATCGTAGGCCAGATCGGCCTGGTGATCACGGTGTGCCTGGGCCTGGGATTGCTCGCGCGCGTCCTCGTGGCGTTCGTGGGCGTTTATTAGCAGCGGGCGTCCGGGCCGGCGCGCTATCTCCGCCGCCCGTTTGAGCCGGGCCAGGCGGACGACTGGCGTCACCAGCGCGCGCAGCTTCCGGTGTGCCGATTTGGTGGCCCCTACTCGCTTCCTCGACGAGCCGGAAGCTGGCACAGCGGCGCCGCACGAAACCCCGAGCGGCGTGCAGGGTCGTCTATATGCCGCCTATATGCGGCAGTGCACCACGCGATATCGAAAATATATGCCGATCAGCTTAGCTGCTGCCTCCAACCGCAGCCGCGCGCGCCTGCCGGAATGTCCGCGCGCGCCGGAAGCAGCCGCAGCCAGCCACCGTCGAAAGGACCATCTTCATGCTGGATGTCATCTACCTGGGGATCGGCGCCATCTACCTCGGCGCCTGTGTCCTCTACGCCCACGCCTGCGACCATCTGTGAGGGTCACGCCATGATGTTCGATTATGTCCTGGGCGGCATCGTCACCGTCGGATTGCTTGGCTACCTGGTGTTCGCCCTGGTCCGCCCCGAGCGGTTCTGAATGGCGCGGCGCCATGATCGGCGGAATCGTCTGCCCGGCATCGCTCGCCTGGCGCAGGTTCGCCCTGATCCACCCCGCGCCCTTCTGCAACCCGCGCTTCTGAAACATCTCGAGCCGGAAGGCTGATTGTCATGACCGTCAACGGATGGCTGCAGATCGCATTGTTTTGCGTGCTGCTGCTGCTGATTACCCGCCCGATCGGCGGCTACATGGCCCGCGTGTTCAGCGGCGAAAGCACGCTGCTGTCACCCGTACTGCGCCCGCTGGAGCGCGGCATCTACCGCCTGTGCGGCGTCGATGCCGAACAAGAGCAGCATTGGCTGAGCTACGCGGTCTCCGTGCTGGCGTTCAGCTTCGCCGGCTTCGCCACGCTGTACGGGCTGCAGCGGCTGCAGGGCATGTTGCCGTTCAACCCGGCGGGTCAGACCGCGGTCTCGCCCGATCTCGCGTTCAACACCTCGGTCAGCTTCGTCACCAACACCAACTGGCAGTCGTACACGCCAGAAACGACGATGAGCTACCTGACCCAGATGGCCGGGCTGACGGTGCACAATTTTGTCTCCGCCGCCACCGGCATCGCGCTGGCGGTCGCGCTGGTGCGTGGCTTCGCGCGGCGGTCGGGGAAGACCATCGGCAATTTCTGGGCCGATCTGACCCGCTGCGTGCTGTACATCCTGCTCCCGGCCGCGATCGTCATCGCCCTGGTTTTCGTCTGGCAGGGCATGCCGCAGAACCTCAACCCCTATACTGATGCGACCACGCTGGAAGGCGTGAAGCAGGTAATCGCCCAGGGCCCGGTGGCTTCGCAGGAAGTCATCAAGATCATGGGCACCAACGGCGGCGGCTTCTTCAACGCCAACTCGTCGCATCCGTATGAGAACCCGACCGGGCTGACCAACCTGATCGAGATGCTGCTGATCTTCTCGCTTGGTGCCGGCCTGACCAACCTGTTCGGCCGCATGGTCGGCAGCGAGCGCCAGGGCTGGGCCATCTGGGCCGTCATGTTCACCCTGTTCGCGATTGGCATTTGCGTGGCGTATCCCGTGGAGTTGCAGGGCAACCCCGCCTTCGCCGCTTTCCATGTCACCCAGACCGCCGACGCCCAACAGCCAGGCGGCAACATGGAAGGCAAGGAAGTCCGCTTCGGCATCGCCAATTCGGTACTGTTCGCCACCATCACCACCGATACGTCCTGCGGTGCGGTCAACACCATGCATGACAGCCTGCTGCCGCTCGCCGGCGCGGTGCCGATGGTCAACATCATGCTCGGCTGCATCGCGTTCGGCGGCGTCGGCTCCGGCCTGTATGGCATGCTGCTGTTCGTCATCGTGGCGATGTTCGTCGCCGGACTGATGGTCGGGCGAACGCCGGAATACCTGGGGAAGAAACTTGAATCCAAAGAAGTCAAGATGGCCATGCTCGCCATCCTGATGCTGCCGCTGTCGATCCTCGGATGGACCGCGCTGGCGGTGGTGCTGCCGGTCGGCACCGCGGCGATGAACAATGCCGGCCCACACGGTTTCTCCGAGGCGCTGTATGCCTATTCTTCCGCCACCGGCAACAACGGCAGCGCCTTCGCGGGTATCGGAGCCAACGTGCCGTTCTGGAACGACACGCTGGGGATGGCGATGTTCATGGGGCGCTTCCTGGTGATCATCCCGATGCTGGCGATCGCCGGTTCGCTGGTCGGGAAGAAGATCGTGCCCGCCTCGGCCGGCACCTTCCCCACCGACCGGCCGCTGTTCGTCGGCCTGGTGGTGGGCGTGATCCTGATCACCGGCGGCCTGATCTACTTCCCGGCGGTGTCGCTCGGCCCGATCGTCGAGAACTTCGCCATGCACGCCGGCACTCTCTATTAACACAGGCAGTCCCACTCCCATGGAAAACACCAACACACGGCGCGGCAACCGGACCTCGATGCTGGACCCCGCCATCCTGGTGCCGGCGATCGGGCAGTCCTTCGCCAAGCTCGATCCGCGCCTGATGATCAAGAACCCGGTGATGTTCGTGGTGGAGATCGTCGCCACGCTCACCACCATCATCTTCCTGCGCGAGCTGGCCGTCGACGACACCGCTCATCTGGGCTTCACCTTCCAGATCATCTTCTGGCTGTGGCTGACCGTGGTGTTCGCCAACTTCGCCGAAGCCGTGGCGGAAGGCCGCGGCAAGGCGCAGGCCGCCACGCTGCGGCGGGCGCGCACCGAGACCATGGCCAAGCGCCTGGCCGCACTGAGCGCGACCGAATATCACGAAGTCGCCGCACCGCAATTGCAGCCCGGCGACATCGTCCTGGTGGAAGCTGGCGACCTGATCCCCAGCGACGGCGACGTGGTCGAAGGCATTGCCTCGGTCGACGAATCGGCGATCACCGGCGAATCCGCACCCGGTCATCCGCGAAATCCGGCGGCGACCGTTCCGCCGTCACCGGCGGCACGCGCGTGCTGTCGGACTGGGTGAAGGTGCGCATCACCGCAGCGCAGGGCTCGACCTTCCTCGACCGCATGATCGCGCTGGTGGAAGGCGCCGAACGCCAAAAGACTCCGAACGAGATCGCGCTCAATATCCTGCTCGCCGGCCTGACCATCATCTTCGTCATCGCCGTGGCCACCATCCCGAGCTTCGCCGCCTATGCCGGCGGCGCGATCTCCGTCGTGATCCTGGTGGCACTGTTCGTTGCGCTGATCCCCACCACGATCGGCGCGCTGCTGTCCGCCATCGGCATTGCCGGCATGGACCGGCTGGTGCGCTTCAACGTGCTGGCCATGTCCGGCCGCGCGGTGGAAGCCGCCGGCGACGTCGATACGCTGCTGCTGGACAAGACCGGCACCATCACGCTCGGCAACCGCCAGGCCACCGAATTCTTCCCGGTGACCGGCGTCGGCGAATCGGAACTGGCCGACGCCGCGCAGCTTGCCTCGCTGCCGGACGAGACACCGGAAGGCCGCTCCATCGTCGTGCTGGCGAAGGAGAAGTACAACATCCGCGGTCGCGAGATTGGCACCGATGGACGCGCATTTCATTCCGTTCTCGGCGCAGACGCGGCTGTCCGGCATCGACACCGAGGGCGCCTCGATCCGCAAGGGCGCCGTGGACGCAGTGCTGGCCTGGGTGCGCAGCAGCGCCGGCAACCATGCCGGCAGCGGCGGCGTGGCGACAGTCGTGCGGCCCACGATCTCCGACGCCCAGGTGCGCGAGCTGCAGGCGAAGGCCGACGAGATCGCCAAGGCCGGAGGCACGCCGCTGGCCGTGGCGAGAAACGGTCGCTTGCTCGGCGTCATCTACCTGAAGGACATCGTCAAGGGCGGCATCCGCGAACGCTTCAACGAGCTGCGCCGCATGGGCATCCGCACCGTTATGATCACCGGTGACAACCCGTTGACCGCCGCTGCGATCGCCGCGGAAGCCGGCGTGGACGATTTCCTCGCGCAGGCCACGCCGGAGACGAAGCTGAAGCTGATCCGCGACGAGCAAGCGGGCGGCAAACTGGTGGCGATGTGCGGCGACGGCACCAACGATGCGCCCGCTCTGGCGCAGGCGGATGTCGGCGTGGCGATGAACACCGGCACCATGGCGGCGCGCGAGGCCGGCAACATGGTCGATCTCGACAGCGATCCCACCAAGCTGATCGAGATCGTCGAGATCGGCAAGCAGTTGCTGATGACCCGCGGCGCGCTGACCACGTTCAGCATCGCCAACGACGTGGCGAAGTACTTCGCCATGATCCCGGCGATGTTCGTGGTGTTCTACCCCCAGCTCCAGGCGCTGAACGTGATGCACCTGCACAATCCGCAGAGCGCCATCTTGTCGGCGATCATCTTCAACGCGCTGATCATCGTCGTGCTGATCCCGCTGGCGCTGAGGGGCGTCACCTACAAGCCGATCGGCGCCGCCGCGATCCTGCGCCGCAACCTGTTCATTTATGGCCTCGGTGGCATCGCCGCTCCGTTCATCGGCATCAAGCTGATCGACATGCTGGTCTTCGCCATCGGCCTGGCCTGAGGAAAAGTAGAACCATGAACCACATCCGCCCCGCCATTGTGATGATCGTCGTGATGACGATCATCACCGGGCTTGCCTACCCGCTAGCGATGACCGGCATCGCCCAGGTGCTTTTCCCCTATCAGGCGAACGGCAGCCTGATGCAGAAGGACGGCAAGGTGATCGGCTCCGCATTGATCGGGCAGAATTTCACCGCGGACAAGTACTTCTGGGGCCGGCCGTCGGCCACCACGGAGCCTGATCCCGAAGGATCCGAGCAAGACGATCGCCGTGCCGTATGCCGCCGATAACTCTGGCGGTTCGAATCTTGGCCCGACGTCGAAGGCGCTGGTCGATCGCGTGAAGGAGCAAGCGGCGGCGTTGGCGAAGACCAACCCCGGCACGCCGATCCCGGTTGATCTGGTCACCACGTCCGCCAGCGGCCTCGATCCGGACATCACGCCGGCCGGTGCCTATTTCCAGGTGCCACGCGTCGCCAAGGCGCGCAGTCTGCCCGAGGACCAGGTGCGTCAGCTCGTCTCCGACCACATCACCGGCCGGCTGTTCGGGCTGATCGGCGAGCCGCATGTCAACGTGCTGAAGCTGAACGTGGCGCTGGATGCGATGAAGTAAGGCGAGGGCGAGGGCATGGAGAAACGGAGATAGAAAAGAACACCCCTCCCGTCGGAGGGAGGGGGTGTTTTTTTCTTTGTCACTCCCCTCCGCATTCACCCGCTACCGCCAGGTTGCCCGCCCCAGCTACAACGTCTTCGCCTTGCTCGACGGCATGTACGGGCTCCACGGGTTCGGCTGGATCAGTCCGGTGTGGTAGACCACGTCGAACTGGCCATCCGCCTGGACTTCGCCGATCATCAGCGGCTTGGCCATGTGGTGGTTGGCGCCCATCACCACGTCGAACCCCGTCGGCGATGCGACCTTCTGGCCGATCATCGCTATGCGCACGGCGTCGACGTCCGTCTTGCCGGCCTTGGTTACGGCCTGCGACCACATGTGGAACAGATCGCGTTCGGACTCCATCGGGTCGTTGGTGACGCGCTTCGGGTCCTTGGTGTAGGCGTGCCAGCGCGCGATGAATTTCGCGTTCTCGGGGTTGTCCAGCGATTCGAAGTAGCTCCACGCGGCCAGATGCCCGACCAGCAGCCTGGTGTCGAGGCCGGCCAGTTCCTCCTCGCCGACCGAGAACGCGATCACCGGAATATCCGTCGCCTTGATGCCCTGGTTGGCCAGTTCCTTGTAGAACGGCACGTTCGCGTCGCCGTTGATGGTGGAAACCACCGCCGTCTTCTTGCCGGCCGAACCGAACTTCTTGATCCGGGCGACCTCCGTCTGCCAGTCGGCGAAGGCGAACGGCGTGTAGTTCTCCATGATGTCCGAGTCCGCCACGCCCACCGACTTCAGGAAGCCGCGCATGATCGCGTTGCTGGTGCGCGGATAGACGTAGTCGGTGCCCTCCAGCACGAAGCGCGTCACCGAGCCGCCGTCGGCGCTCATCAGGTATTTCAGCGCCGGGATCGCCTTGTTGTCGGGCACCGAACTGCCATAGAACACATTGTTGGATTGTTCTTCGCCCTCGTATTCCAGGGGATAGTACAGCAGGCCGTTCAATTCCTCGAACACCGGCAGCACGGACTTGCGCGACACCGAGGTCCAGCAGCCGAACACGACGGCGACCTTGTCCACGGTCAGCAATTCGCGCGCCTTCTCCGCGAACAATGGCCAGTTCGATGCCGGATCGACGACCACCGGCTGGATCGGCCGGCCCAGCAGCCCGCCTTGGGCGTTCAGGTCGCTGATCTCCATCAGCATCAGGTCTTTCAGGATGGTCTCGCTGATCGCCATCGTGCCGGAAAGCGAATGCAGGATGCCGACCTTGATCGGCTCGGCGGCGCGCGCGGGCCGTAGTCCGAGACCGGCGGCCAGCGGAAGCGCAGCGGCAGTGCGCAGCATGGAACGACGCGTGAGTTCTCATCGGAGGGCTCCTCTGCTCGTGTTGATTCTCCGTCCAGGCATCCGCGGACTGGGCGCGGCTGACGCGCTGTTGCGGGTCCTTGGATCTCCCGTGGCGCGCAGCTTGCCGGCGTGTGCGGCCCAACCCTGAGAGCCACCCCACGCAAATGGCATGGAGCCAGCGCGCGCTGCCTGGACTGTCGTTACCGGGCCGGCGCGCGACATCAGTGCCCATTACATAGCCATATCCGTAGCGGTCACCCCGCTTCAGCCAATTTAACAGGCAATATGCCTCGTACTTACGCTGGTGAGGGAGCCAGTCTTTGAAACCACGATGAGTCCAGTTGACGGTCTCACGGTGGCGGAAAGCCGGCGGATGGCCTCGCGGCCGGTGGCCCGACCGTGATATTGCGGATCTGGCCCCATCGTCCTGTCGCGCGAAATCGCGCCCAAGCCGGAGCGTCGCTGTGCAAATTCAGATCAGCCTGCTGTTGGATCGGGCGCGGCCGGAAACACTGACCGCCCAGCTCGTAGGCCAAATGCGCGACGCAATCCGCGTGGGCCGAATCACGCCCGGAGCGCGCCTGCCGTCATCGCGGCGCCTGTCCGAGCAATTGGGCATCGGACGCAACACCGTGGTGCGCGCCTACGAGACCCTGCTGATGGAGTGCTACGTCGAATCGCGCCCCGCCTCCGGCATTTTCGCCAGCCTGCCGCCGCTGGACCTGCGACCGTCACCGGTGCCCGCGCCCGGACTCGTGCCCGTGACCGCCGGCGACCTGGCGCCATACCGCACGCGTGGTGTGACACTGCCGGCCTCTGCTCCTCTCGCATCCGCGGCGGTCGCCACGCGCACGGGTAGCGGCGGTCTCGCCACCGGTCCGGTGCCGGTCCGCAACCGCCTGTCGTTCGATTTCGCCCCCGGCCGGCCGGATCCGGCGTTGTTCCCCTTGAAGGCATGGCGCCGGCTGCTGCGAACCTGCCTGGCTCAGGGAGCCGCCGCCGGACTGTCGCAGCCGGTCGATCCGTTCGGCCTGCCTGCGTTGCGGTCCGCGATCGCCAACCACCTCGCCTCCGCGCGCGGCATCGTCGCGGAGCCGGGGCAGATCGTGATCACCAGCGGCACCGCGGAGGGCATCGCCCTGGCAGCCCGCCTGCTGCTGCGCCCGGGATCGGTCGCGGCGATGGAAATGCCCGGCTACCGCCCCGCCGCCGCGGCGTTCGAGGCTGCCGGGGCCGAGCTGGCAGGCGTGCCGGTCGATGACGAGGGACTCATCCCCGCCGAGCTGCCCCCGCCGCCGGCCGCGCTGCTGTACACGACGCCGGCACACCAATACCCGACCGGCCATGCGCTCTCGCAGGGACGCAGCCACCAGATCGTCGCCTGGGCACGGCGCGCCGGGTGCGTCATCGTCGAAGACGATTGCGGCGCGGATTTCCGCTACGAAGGCGCCGCCGCCCCCGCGCTGGCCGCCGCTGCGCCGGACTGCGCCATCCATCTCGGCACGTTCTCGCAATCCCTCGGGGCCGGCCTGCGGCTGGGCTACATGGTCGTGCCGCCGGGCCTGGCCGACGCGGTGCGGGCGGCCAAGGCGTTGCTGAACAGTGGCAGTCCGTGGCTGGAGCAAGCCGCCATGGCGGAGTTCGTCCGCAGCGGCAGCTTCGTGTCGCACGTCCTGCGCATGCGCACGGCCTATCGCGAACGGCGCGACCACCTGCTGACCGCGCTGGCCCGCCATTTCGGCGAGGTCGAGATCAGCGGCGACACCGGCGGCCTGCATCTGTTCTGGCACCTGCCGGCCGGCGTGCCCGACGCCGCGACGGTCGAGGCCCTCGGCCGCCGGGCGCGCGTCGGGGTGTATTCGCTGCCGTCGGGCAACGTCTGCGATCCATCGGCGGGGGTGCTGTCGCGGCGCGGCATCATGCTCGGCTACGCCGGCCTGACGCCGAAACAGATCGAGCAAGGGATCGCGCGCCTATCGGACGCGGTGGACGATGCGCTGGATGGGCACCGCATCGAGTTCGGCGACTTGCTCGCCTGGCGGCCGAGCGTGTCCCGCGCACCATCCCGGCCCGTCGGCCGGCGGGGCAGCAAACCGGCTCCATGGTTTCGCCAGAAACCGGCTCTCCCGGCGCCGCCGCCGCGCCGTGCAGATTCGCGCGCGACGACAGAGGTGGGAGTCAGCGCGCCGATGCCAGCGGTCACCGGACTTTACAGGTATCCGATCAAGGGCCTGAGCCCGCAGCCGATCGAGACGATCCGGGTCGCGGCCGGCAAGCCGTTTCCGTTCGACCGTATCTTCGCCCTGGCGCGCCCCGGCACCTCGATGAACACCGCGGAACCGAAATGGGCCAAGAAAGGCCTGTTCGTCATGCTGATGCTGGACGAGGGCCTGGCCAGCGTGCGCACCCATCTCGAAGAGGCGACGCTGCGGTTGACCGTGTTCGACGCCGACCGCCCGGTGTTATCCGCCGACCTGACGGACGCCGACGGCCGGGCACAGGTCGAGGCATTCTTCCACCGCCTGGTGCCGAGCCTGGCCGCGCCGCCGACCCTGGTGCGGGCGCGCGACGGCCACTTCATGGACAAGCCCGACAACGTGGTGTCGCTGATCAACCTGGCGACCGTGCGCAGCCTGGAGGCGCTGTGGGACTTGACGATCGATCCGCTGCGGTTCCGCGCCAACATCTACATCGACGGCGCGGCGCCCTGGGAGGAATTCGATTGGGTCGGCAACGACATCCGGCTGGGCGAGGCAGTTTTCTGGGTCGATCGCCGCAACGGCCGCTGCGGCGCGACCAATGTCGATCCCGCCACCGGGCGGCGCGACCGCGACATTCCGGGCTCGCTCCGTAAGGCGTTCGGGCACAAGGATCTAGGGGTCTATCTGGTGGCGCGCACCGACGCTGCCCTGACGGTTGGCGACGTGCTGCAACGCCCCGGCGGTGCCACGCCACGCGCCGCGACGGCGAAAGAGGCGGGCGTGCCGGCCAGCCCTCGGACGTTCATCTGCCGCGGCTGCTACTACATCTACGACGAGGCGCAGGGAGCACCGGCGACCGGCGCCGCGCCGGGCACGCGCATGGCCGATCTGCCCGCCGGCTGGCGTTGCCCGGACTGCGGTTCGGAGAAGGGCATGTTCCGGCCGCATGGGGCGGATGCGGGAAATCGGTAGTCCGATGATCCTGATGGACGGAGCCGGGTGGACGGTCCCGAAGGTCCATTGGTCATCGCGAGTTTGGCCAACGGCCTGGCGGCCGATCCGCGTTGCATGAATCGGCGGTCGCGTGAAGGAAGGACGCTCCCTCCCCTTGCGGACTTGGGCCGCGAAACGGACCAAGGCCGGGGGGAGGAGGTGTTCTTTCTTCGCGCTCCCAACCGCTCCAGCCAACTACTGAACCACCGCCTCCCGCCGGAACGTCACCACCAGCACGTCGCGGAAACCCGGCACGCGCGGATCGACCGGTTCCACCGGCGTCACCCCGTGCATCACCCTTCGGTCTTCCACCAGTGCCGAATCCAGCGGCTGGGTCAGGGTGAAGCTGCCCAGCGTGTCGCCGTCCAGATCGTGGATCGTGGTGACGCCGCTTTGAATGTTGCGGCGGTTCACCAGCAGCACCAGCACGTGGTCCACGCCGTCGCGGTGCCGGCCTTCCGGCGTCGGATGGCCCTCGATCCCGCGCCGCGCCTCGATGCGGAACTGGTGTAGCTCGATATGCCAGTCCTGCGGTCCCGATAGCCGATCGAAAAGCGACCGGCATAAGCGCAAGATGGTGCCCAGCGTGGCGCCATCGGCGATCTCGGGCAGGATCGGCGCGAACCTCCGCTCGATGCCTCCGTTCAGCGTGTTGTAATCGCGGCTCTGGTAATGCGGCTGGTGCGGCTTGCGGGTGATCGCATCGTCGCCGGCCGCCGCGCCGAACACGGCGAACCGCCGCTTCCGGTAGCGGCCGCCATCCGCCATGTAAGTATCCAGCCCCAGATCGTCCCAGCTTGCCGCGAACGCATCCCAATCAGCCAACGCGCCTGCGGCCAGCAGCGCCGCCCGCATCGCATCCGCCTGCACGAAAGCAAAGCCTGCTTTGCGGATCGTGTCAGTCAGCCGCTCGAGATCGTTCATGCGCCTTGTCCTCGCCGGCGGTATCGGGGCCGGCGGTATCGGGGCCGGCGGTATCGGGGCCGGCGGTATCGGGGCCGGCGGTATTGGGGGCCGACAGTATCAGAGCCGACCGTCTTTGCGCCGGCAGTCTTTGGCCCGCTGGTATCCGGGCCGACCTCATTTGCGCCGCCGGCATCCGGCCCGGCAGTCGTCGGGGCAGCGGTTTCCGGCGACATGCCGGCCGGCGGCAGCGTAACGGCGATACTGCGCATGGGGTTGTAGAGCCGGATGCCAAGCTCCTGGAACCGCAGCTTCATGCGTCGGTTGAATTCGCGCTGCACGGACCACCGGCCGGAATCGGTGCAGACCACTTGGCCCACGATCGTCGCCTCCGCGCCATCGACCTTGTCCACGCCCCAGAGCTGTAGGTCGGTCAGCATCTTGCCGGCAAAATCCGGCTCCGCGCGCATGCCCGCGACGATCTCCTTCAGGATGCCGCCGACCCGGTCGGTGTCTTCGTCATAATCAACGACGACGCTGACCGACGCGTTGCCCATGCCGCGGTTCACGTTCGTCACCGTGGTGACGGAGCTGAACGGGATGATGTGCACCGATCCGTCGCCGGCGCGCAGTCGCATGGTGCGCACCGACAGCGCCTCCACGGTGCCGGACAAACCGGAGACGGTGACGAACTCCCCCACCTGCATGGCGTTTTCCAGCAGCAGGAAGATGCCGGTGATGAAGTCCTGCACCAGCTTCTGCGAGCCGAAGCCGATCGCCACGCCGATGATGCCGGCGCCGGCCAGCAGCGGCGCGATGTCGATGCCGATCTCCGACAGCACTGTCAGGCCGGCGAACACCACGACGGTGATCAGCAGCGCCGAGCGCAGCAGCGGCAGCAGCGTGCGCAGGCGGGCCGCACGCGTGACCTGCTGGTCCTTCGTCAGCTTCGCCAGTTGGCGCTGGAAGCCCGCATTCGCCCCTTCCCACGCCGCCAGTGCGAGCAGCAGCGTCACCACCGTGGTGCCGCAGGCGGAGACGATGCGGGTGCCCAGCTCGGTCTCGACGAACCAGGTGAAGCCGCCCACGCCGTTGAGCTGCAGCAACGCGAGCAAGAACAGTACGGAAACGATGCCGCGCAGCAGGACGCTGAGACCGGGGTGATACAGCCGCAGCCGCTCCTCCAGGCCGGGGTAGCGCGCGGCGGTCTCGGGCGGGACGTTCAGCGCGCGGTCGAGTCCGCCGTCCAGCACGATCAGCAGCAGCCGCGCGCCGACCAGCAGCAGGCCGGCGATCAGGGAGAAGTGCAGGGCGCGTGTGAAGCCGTTGGGAATGTCGACCACCCACAGCAGCCAGCTTGCCGCGAGAAAGAACAGGGCAATCCAGTGCCAGACGGAGGCCAGCGCATTGCGCACTCGGGCGATGACGTCGGTGGCGTCGGGGGGCGCGCGTAGCCATCGCCGCACCGCGCGCCGCTTCTGCAGCACCATGACGGCGAGGCAGAGGCGCAGCAGGAACCCGTCGGCCTTCAGCAGTGCCAGGCGGGCGACGTCGGACAGGCCGAGCAGCAGCCCCACTTCCGCGATCGCATAACCGCCCACCGCGATCACAACGAGGCGGCGGATCCACCGCAGCAGGTAGGCGGCCTCCTTGTCGGGCAGTTGCAGGAGGCGCAGGCGCGGGGCATGCGGTGACAGGAGCATGCGCACCACGCAGAGCACCATCGCGCAAATCGCGTAGCTGTCGATCACCGCCAGCAAAACGACACGGGTGCTCGCCTGGTAGCCGACGGCGCTGCCGGTCACGAGGTGACCGACCAGAACAAAGCCGAGCACCGGCACCAGATCCAGGAAGAGCCGCGCCAGCGCCAGCGGCAGGCGGCGCAGCATGGTCCAGGCGGGAATGCGATGGCGCGGGCGCCGCGGCGGCGGCTCGATGTCGCCCGCTTCGGCGCGCTCCACCGGGCTGGCGACCGGCGCCGGTTCGTCCCGGGTTGCCCCGGCAGCTTCCTCGTCGGCTTCCGAGGCGGCTTCCTCGTCGGTTTCCTTGGCGGCTTCCTCGGCGGTTTCCCTCAGGGGATTTGCGAGCGGATTTGCGATGGGGTTGGCAAGAGGGTCTGCGAGGGTGTCCCCCGCCGAGTCCGCGGGAGCAGCGGGGGTTTCCTGAGCATCGGTATGGGCATCGGTACGCGCCGCGGTCGCCGGGCGGAGTGTCGGGGCCTCCAGCACCCTGATCGGCCGCTGCACCAGGCGCCGCAGCAGGTATTCGGCCGCCAGCGCACAGGCGAGCGCGACGGCAAGCCGCCAGGTCACATCGATCAGGATGCCGCGCGCGAAGGGATTGGTGGCCATCACCACGAGCCAGGCCCACAACAAGGGCAGGCTTCGCATGGCGTGCAGCGCGTCGCTGGTTTCGGTGGACAGCCGGCTGACAATGGTCTCGCCGCGCAGCAGCAGTTGCGCCCCTAGGCTGTCCGGGGCGAGCGCCAGCGTCTTCTGCTCTGGCGCGGCGGGCGGCGGCTTGGCACCGGGCGCGGGCGCGGCAGAACCGGGCCGGGTGGCAGCGGCGGCGGTCGAGGCCCTGTCGGCCGGCGTGGCGACTGAGGTTGCCGGTGCCGGCTGCGCCCTGGCGATCGCCTCCAGCGTCGCGGTCACCTCGGCACGCTTCTTCGGGTCGTTCAACACCTCGAGCGCGGCGCGTGCCTGGGCAGGCGTCAGCGCCGGCGACGGCTGCGCCAGGACGCGGCACGGTGCCAGCAACAGCAGGACCAGAACGGGAAGCAGGGCTTTCATCCGGGCGCTCGGACCACAGACACCAGTAGGGTCAACGGCCGGGACGATCGGCTCGTCAAGCAGGCGATATTTGCGTGCGCGGCGCGGAAGGACTGACCCCGGTGACAATGCCGCGCGGCCGGCCGGTGTCCAGAGTTCCTATGACCTGGGCGAGAGCAACGGAGCCCTGGGGCCGGGATCCGGAAGCGGACCGCCGGTGGTTGGCGGATCCTTCGGGTCCTCGCTCGCGCGAAACAACAACCAACGCGAAACGCCCCCCACAACGATCGGGCCGATAAACGCAACGACGATCAACCAAGCCGCGTAGCGGATCAGACGGTGGGGGCAGAGCCATGACCACGCATCGGCGAGCCAGCCGCACAAATTAGCGGGCGGGGTGCAGACGCAGGGCGGCGCGCCCAGCAACCGGCTAGCGGTCGCGCCCACAATCCATCCGCCCAGCAAGGCAAGCAGCGCAAATGCGGCGAACCACCATAGCCATGCGCCGACCGTACGGCGGCGCGATTGGGCATGGTCGGGAGAAAAGCTTCTGGGGAGGGCCGTGACGTGATGGCTGTCGTCGGTCAGCAACCATTTCGCCACGCCATCGGCCAGGCACCCCGGCCCGGTCCAGGTGAGATAGCGCAGATGCGCGATCAGCAGGAATGGTGACGAAGGATAACCGATGTTCGCAGGCGGCGGACACACATCGTCGCCGTGACCCTGATACGCCTTCAGCACCCCCGAAATCGGGTCGAGCGGATCGAATACGTTGATCCAGACGGTGTTCTTCCGAAACGCGCACATCCGCGAAATCGGCACCCGTGCCGGCCAGATGGCCGCGAACTTCTCCAGCGGCGAACCGAGGGTGAGAAAGCCGCGAAACCGTTGGAATATGCGCGTGCGATAGGCGATCTCGTTCGGCGTTGCCCATACCGGACGCCGGGGCATGGTGGGAAGATTGGCTGGACCAGCCTTTCCAGGGCCTCCGAACTTGCCACGCAGCGCCGCCCAGGTTGGTGCGTCGAAATATCCTGGCCAGGCATACGGCGTTTCCATCAGGCCGTTGAAGGCCGCGACTGTACCCTGACTGTGGGCAATGACGTACCACCGGTCGTAGTCCGCCGCCGCGACGGTCGCGATGGCGCGGATCATGCGGCGGCGCACCGAGACCCGCGGCGGTTCATCCAGCGTGTCGAGGAAGTCGTCGTTCGGCGGATGGATGGCAAATCCGGGGCCATAACGGCTGCGCTGATTGAATAGCTTCACACCGGAAACATAGTTCGTAACGGTCTTGAGAAGATCGGGCGTTCTGAGGTTAAGGAGACGTTGGACCAGCAGCATCCCGATGCCGACAGTGGCCCCTCCGAGCAGAAAGACCACGCCGACCATAAACAGGCGGCCGATCTGCCACCGGCGGTGCCAGACGCCGTTCCCATTTGGGACGAACGGAGATGTCACGTCGTTGGTGCCATGCAGTTCGTGTTCCGGATTGCCGCGCGGATAGGCCCATATCGCCAAGCCCCACAGCCAGAAGCGAAGCTGCTTGGCGAGCGAATAGCGCTCGTTCACGTCCGCCCACCACACCTCGTGGAAATGCAGACAATGCGTTACGCGGCCGTTCTGCCGCACGAAACCCTGGACCGCACCGCGCGGACCGTTGGTCCAGCTGTCCTGCTCCGCATGGAAGGCCGCGGCGCCGGCCGTATCGATATCGACAGTGACCTCCACGCCAGGCTGGTAGCCGATGGCCCTGATGATATCGCGTCCGTACTCGTCGAGGTATTCGAACCGGGTTTGCTCGCCGACCCCGTGGACGAGGATAACGCCGATGCGCAGCGGCGATACATCGGTGTCAGGCGGCTCGCTCATGACAATATCCATGCTACGCCGTGATCAGGCCGATGCCGGGGTGCATTGGATCGGCTTAGCCGGAGCGGGAGGAGCGGTGGCGGCACCGTTCGGTCCGGTCTTGATGCCGAGGTGGGAGAGCGTCTGCGCATCTGTCGGTTTGCCGTTGACCGGCAGACCGACGCAATATTGGTAGGCACGAACCGCATTGTCGGTCAGTTCGCCATCGATGGCATCGATCGGTCCGGGATCGCACCCGGGGCATCCTTCGCCCTTCAACGTTTGTTGCACGGCCTTCACTGTCGCATTTGAAGTCTTTGCGGTCAGGGCTGCCGAAGCCGCTGGTTTGGCTTGCGATCCGGACGCGGCTGGGAGGATGGCCGCAGGATTGACGAGCGGAGTCGCGGCCGCACGGTCGAGTGCCGCGACCTGCTGAATTGCCGCCACCGTGTCCAGTTGAGGACACAGGCTCTTCAGGAAGGAATTATCCATGGATCCCGCTGACTGAGAGCCAGGGTACTGCAGTCTGCGGCACTGGCCGCCAGCGCGTCGGATCGGCGTCGTTGATACAAGCTACAAGGAGGAGACCCAACACGCCCTCATTCATGTAATCTTCGTTCACGCGGGCCAGTGACAGTGCGGCGATGGCAGCGCCTTCCACAGACGAACTCGAATTCGGTGGAACAGTCGGCGCAGTGGAAGACGCCGGTGGGCCGGACGGTGAGGCGCCCGCGCCGGCCAGGGCCGCACCACCATCCGCGGGGGCGGGATTGGCGGCCAGCATGATTCGGGTCGAAAGCGGATCGCTGGTTGAACCGATCAGAAACGCCGTGGGAAGTATCTTTGCGATTACGTTTGGAGTTTGAGTTCCGGCGCTCTGTCCACTGGTGGACGGCGTCGAGGTCTTGTTTCCGGGTACTGGTCACTCGGTTGACTACCAACCACCGGCGACGTCGCGGTGGCACCCGCCTTTGTGGCCCCATTGACGGCGGAGGCGATGTCCTGCCCCACGAACAACGTCGTCATCAACTGGCCATATCGGGCCAGCACCATTGCATATGCATCCTGACCTATAATGCCATTGGAATAGGCCTCGCACGCACGGTAGAGCCCGTCCCGCAATCCTAACAAGGCCGTGGACCGGCCGGCCAGTTCGGCCAACGCCTCCGCAGAAGCGGCGCTGATAGCCAAGCTCCCGTTGACGCCGGTGGTGCCGCCTTGCGCCGTGACCGATGCCGCTGACGACAACGCCTTGGCCACATCAGGGGTCGGCTCCGTGCACATGACGGGTTTTTGCAGCAGCGGATGAGGACGCTCGGTGATCACGCGCACATCGGCTGTTGTGAAGACCATCGGCACCGTCCAGCCGGTCCCTTCCTGATAATTTCGTTGGACTTCAGTGCTGAACGTGTTGCACGAGCACAGCAGAGCCGCGGCCAGCAAGATCGGCGTTTGACGCATGACCCCTCCTTGGTTGCCTCTGATCGGCGCCGCCAAGTCGTAGCTCGGCGCAGAGCGGCAGGATTGGTTGCGGCCGAGCACCATTGCTTCCTTTAACAACTACGCTCTGCTACAACTTATGGTAGAAAAATACCAAATCGTCAGCGTCCAGCAAGCGGTACAACGATATTTCTGAGGTAATTTTCCGTTAATTTTATAGTCAACAGTAAGTTTATGCAACCTGAAGTCGTCGCAGGTCCGCCGACATGGCCAAGTCCTCAGTGTCAATCGGCCGCACAACTGATCGGTTCGATTTCTCAGCCAGAGCGTTGCCCGGCTTGCCGACGTTACCCGCAGGACCTACGCTGCCGCTCGTGAAAATGTTCCTGACAGTGCTCATCGCTCTGCTGATGTTCGCCACTCTGGCGGTGCTGATTGCCGGCATGGTGGGGCTGGTGCGCGGCGGCGGCGATCCGCGGCGGTCCAACCAGTTGATGCGATGGCGCATCATACTCCAAGGTGCCGCGCTGCTGCTGTTCGCGATCCTGATGGGCCTGCTGAAGTCGTAACCGGCATAAGGGCAGACGGTGCGGGCTGCGGGGCCGCGCGTAGGGCGCGCGTCCAGGGAGCTTCCGATCGGGCTGCAAACGCTCTACGCATTACTTAATCGTCGCCAACAGGTGAGCGTGCCCCCGGCCGAGACGAGGCCGCCTTGGCGCGCGCCGGGGTCGGCAGAAAGCGCAGAGAGGGAGGACCATGAGCTGGATGCCGTCGAACGACCCGGTACTTGGCGATGCCGCATCCTGCGATGCGCTGGACCTCGTGGTGGTGCCGAGAGTGCGCGACCTGGGCGGCTTTTCCGTCCGCCGCGCGCTGCCGCAGGTGAAGCGGCAGATGGTTGGCCCCTTCATCTTCTTCGACCAGATGGGACCGGTGCAGTTCGTGCCCGGCCAAGGCATGGACGTGCGGCCGCACCCGCATATCGGCCTGGCGACCGTCACCTACCTGTTCGATGGCCGCATCACCCATCGCGACAGCGAGGGCAACGCGCTCGACATCACCCCCGGCGCGATGAACCTGATGACCGCTGGCCGCGGCATCGCCCACTCCGAACGCACCCCGCCAGACGCCCGCACCGCCGGCGCCGCGATGTCCGGCATCCAAAGCTGGGTCGCGCTGCCGGCCGCACTGGAGGAGACCGATCCCGGCTTCCAGCATTTCAACGCCGCCACCCTGCCCGTGGTCGCCGATGGGGGTGTCTGGGCGCGGGTGATCGCGGGCTCCGCGTTCGGCCAGACCTCGCCGGTGCGGACGCTGTCCGAGTGGCTTTATGCCGAGGTGCTGCTGGACGCCGGCGCCAGTGCGCCGCTCGATCCAGACCAGGAGGAGCGCGCGATCTATGTGGTCGAAGGCGCAGGTCCGCATCGCTGGCGAGACGTTCGACGGCCCCGTCCTGCTGGTATTCCGTCCCGGCGACCGCATCACCGTCACGGCGATTGGGAAGGCGCGGCTTATGTTCCTCGGCGGCGCGGCATTGGAAGGACCACGCCATATCTGGTGGAACTTCGTGTCGTCGCGCCTGGACCGCATCGAAGCGGCGAAGGCCGACTGGAAGGCGGGCCGGTTCCCGGCCGTCTCCGGCGAGACCGAGTTCATCCCTCTGCCGGAGTAGTAATGGCCGGGTCCGACACAGCGTGGGAAGAGGTCCAGGCCGCAAGGGGCCGCAAGCCAATGCTTATTCCCCGCGGCACCCTGCGCTGAGCCGTTTCGCGCACCTATATGAAATTCGATAGACGCTGCGGGCAAGCCTGTCATTGCGAGGGAAGCGAAGCAATCTTCAGGGGAGTCGCACGTCACTCATCGAATTGCTTTGCTGCGCTGGCGATGACAGTCCCCGGGCGGGCAGAGTTGGACCAAATCGTTGCAGGAACAACGCATCATGCGCGTGACACAACATGCCCGGCGGCTCTCCAGCGCCCACCGCCGCGTCGGGCGCATCGCCCTTGTGCTGGCTGTCGGCGCATTGCTGGCCGCGTGCGGCAACAATACGCCGATTGGGGAATCGCCGACATTCAAGGGCACCTATCTGGAACACGCCCTCGTGACCAACCCCAACGGTGGCGGCCCGATGGTCGAGCGCTACGGGCCGCCCCTGAACTGGAACCCCTCGTCGAGGGAGTGACGGTGCGCCGCGCGCCAACGACCCCGCCCGCAAAAGGGAGTCGTCCGGCGTCGCGAACCATGCTACTGGCGGGTAAGCGCGGCCTGACACCTGCCGCGGCCCCAGGGGAGAGAGCACGGCATGCCGCGTGTCACCTACATTGAATTCAACGGAACGCCGCATGAGGTCGAAGTGCCGCTGGGGCTGTCGATAATGCGCGGCGCGGTGGACAACGACGTTCCCGGCATCGACGCCGACTGCGGCGGCGAGTGTGCCTGCGCCACCTGCCATGTCTATGTCGATCCGGCCTGGCTCGATAAGACCGGGTTGCCGGAGCCGGGCTCGCAGGAGGCCAGCATGCTGAGCTTCGCCGCGGTAGCCGAGCCGAACTCGCGGTTGTCCTGCCAGATCAAGATGCGCGAGGACCTCGACGGCCTGGTGGTCCGCATGCCGGAAGGCCAGCACTAAAGTCGACCCCCCTGTCATTGCGAGGAGCAAAGCGGACGAAGCAATCTCCTGCGCGAAGCACGTGAACGGCCGAGCGCCCCTGGCGGGAGACTGTTTCGTCGCTTCGCTCCTCGCGATGACAGGCTGAGCAGGAATAACGATGGAACCTGGCGGTCGCACCGCCTGCTGAAGCCGAATAACGGGCGAAGCTGAACAAGGAGCGAAGGGAGGACGACGATGAACGCACCGGTGAATCTCGACCCCAGGGCGCAGGCCTGGTCGCTGCCGCTGGACAAGATCGACGTCAGCGATCCGCAACTTTATTACGACGACGCCTGGTATCCTTATTTTGAACGGCTGCGTCGCGAGGACCCGGTGCACTACACGCCGGAGAGCCCGTACGGCCCTTATTGGGCGGTGACCAAGTATCGCGACATCGTGCAGGTGGAGGTGAACCACAAGGCGTTCTCCTCGTCCGACGAGGTCGGCGGCATCATGATCGAGGACCCGCCAAAGGGCATGGAGCGCACCAGCTTCATCCGCATGGACCCGCCGGAACATGATGACCAGCGGCGGGAGGTGAGCGGGACGGTGAACCCGATCACACTGGCGAAGATGGAGACGCTGATCCGCGAACGCACCAACATGGTGCTGGACCGGTTGCCGCGTGGCGAAACGTTCAATTGGGTGGAGCATGTCTCCGTCGAGCTGACCAGCATGATGCTGGCCACCTTGTTCGATTATCCGATCGAGCAGAAGCGGGCGCTGATCCGGTGGTCGGACATCGCGATCTGCAACATCCATGCGCCGGATGCGCCCGTGCGATCCGAGGAGGAGCGGTTCGCGGAGCAAGTGAAGTTCACCGAACATATGAACGAGCTGTGGGAGGACCGGGCGAAGAAACCGAAGTCCTTCGACGTGATCTCGATCCTGGCGCATGGCGAGAAGACCAGCCAGATGACGTTGCGCCAGCGCATGGGCATCCTGATCCTGTTCTTGGTCGGCGGCAACGACACGACGCGCAATTCGATGTCGGGCGGGCTGTGGGGACTGTCCCAGTTCCCCGGTGAATTCCGCAAACTGCGCGAAAACCCCGAGCTGGTGGCGGGCGCGGTGTCGGAAATCGTGCGCTGGCAGACGCCGGTCATCCACATGCGGCGCACCGCGGTGGCGGATGCGGAGGTCGGCGGCAAGCCCATCAAGGCAGGCGACAAGGTGGTGGTCTGGTACGTCTCCGGCAACCGCGACGAGGAAGCGATCGAACGGCCGAACGAGTTCATCGTCGATCGCCGCCGCCCGCGCGAGCACATGTCGTTCGGCTTCGGCATCCACCGCTGCCTGGGCAACCGGCTGGCCGAATTGCAACTGCGGATTCTGTGGGAGGAAGTGCTGCGGCGGGACTTGCAGATCGAGGTGATGGACAAACCGGTCTACGCCTATTCAAATTTCCTGCGCGCGATCCGGTCACTGCCGGTGCGGGTGCAGTAAAGGCCGGGGGCTTCGCCCCCGAACCCCACCAAGGGGCTCTGCCCCTTGGATCCCCGCCAAGGGCGAGCCCTTGGAACCCTTTACTTGGCTGGATGAAGGGGCGGGGGATGGCTCGCTGCGACGACATCGCCAGGTGGCGATGTCGTCGCAGCGAGCCATCCCCCGCCCCTTCATCCAGCCAAACAGATGGATTGCAAAGGCTCGCCTTTGCTGGGGGTCCAGGGGGCAAAGCCCCCTGGTGGGGTTAAGGGGCGAAGCCCCTGACCTTTACTCCGCCGCGGCGGCTGTCTCCTGGGCCCGCATCGATGCAATCTTCGCCTGCGCCCGGGCGCGCCGCTCGTCGAACTTCGCCAGTCGGCGCTGCGGGTTCGGGTGCACGATGTTGTCCTCGTCGCCCGGGTTTTTCTGCGATCCGGCCCAGCCATGTGCCGCGATGTCGAAGATGATGCCCGACAGGTCGGTGTGCTTCACTTCATAGCCGTCCGGATTGCTCGGATCGCCCATGATCCAGGTTGCGCCGGAGTTGCGTGCGATCTTGCCCTGCTCCACCACGTCGTCCACCCAGAAGCCAATGTGATGGATGCCGACAAAGTCCTTGCCGGTGCCCTGCGCGGCTTCGTCGCTCTTGAAATGCAGGATGGCGAGGTTGACGACGCCATCGGTCAGGAAAACGCCCTCGGCCAGCGGGCCGTCGAGTTCGGTGACTTCCTGCAATCCGACCGCCGCCTTGTAGAATTCGGCGGTCTCCCACGGATCCTCGACGCTCAGCGCGACGTGACGGATGCGGCCTTTGGTCTGCGCGGTCATGGACTGGCTCCCTTGGTATTTGCGGCGGTATTTGCGGCTCTCGTGACCAAGTGTAGCGGGAAATTCGCCGCTCGTCATCGCCGGGCCTGAGCCGGCCTGAGCCGGCGATCCGCCCCGGCTGTGCAGGCGCAAGGCGTCCCGATCGGCATTGGGTGGACGGCCGGGTGCGGCCCCGGCCATGACGTGCGGGGCATTACCCGGCCGCCGCGTCGATCACCCCGGCCTTGATCGCCTCCAGAAACAATCGCCAGTCGCGTTCCACCTGCGCCGCGTAGGCGATGGCGAAGTCGGCAATGGCCGCATCGAATACGCCACCCGAGCCCATGTACCCCGCGATCCGCGCTGCATCGCCCGACCGTGCGTGCGCCCGCGCCAGCGTCGCCCCGCACAGCAGCGCGTGATGCGGCAGCGCTTGCTCGGCCACTTCACCCACCAATGCCAGCCGCGAATCCTTTAAGCTTCGTACATAGCAGTGCTGGTCATCCCCCCGATCCGCCGTCCAGCCGAGGAAAGGGTCAGGCGTGGTCTGCATCAGACGCTGCCCCACCACGACCCGCTGCCCCTGGTTGGCGTAAAGGCTCGGCCCCGCATAGGGCGCCAGCACCGAGGCCGACGCCTCCTTCAACTGCAACAGCAGCAGGCCGTCGTCGGGCGTCGCCAGCAGTGCGATGGCACAGAACGTGCCGACGCTGCCGACACCCACCACCTTGAACGCGACATCAGCCAGCGTGTAGCGGTCCACCAGCACCCGACGCTCCTCCGGCAGGCTGAGCTTGTAGGAGTTCGAACGCCGCCCGCGCGGCCAGTTCGTGCGTATCGTCCGCCTGCCCCGACAGCGGCATCAGCAGCGGCGGACGCGCGCGGATGCGCCATTCGCCCTTGTGCCGCTCGATCAGCTTCGGATAGCCCTTGTGCGACGCGTCGGCCGCCACTTGCAGCCGCCTCAGGGCACGGTCGCGCACCCGCAAATCCTCGATACCGTTCAGCACCTCGGTCACGTCGATGCGCAGCCGCCACGCGCTCAGCGGATCCAGCTTCACCAGTTCCACCATGTGCACGCGATACGACAGCGCCACCGTGCATGCGAGGTGCCGCGCGTTCTTCTCCGGCTCGCCGCGCCCCAGAGCCTCCACGGCAAAGCTGCTGGCCAGCCGCTTCAGGTCCCATTCGAACGGCGCCGGCAGCGTCTCGTCGAAATCGTTGACGTCGAACACCGGCGCGCCCTCGGGCGAGGCGAAGGTGCCGAAATTCGCCAGGTGGCAGTCGCCGCAGGCCTGCGCCCAAAGACCGCTGCGGGGAGTCTCGGCAAGATCGGCGGCCATGATCGCGGCCCCGCCGCGCATGAAGGCAAAGGCCGAGACACGCATGCGGCCATAACGGATCGGCAACAGGTGCGCCAGCCGGTGACGGTCCGTGTCAATCAGCGTCTGCACGGGATCGCGGCGATCGGGCGGCGGTCGCCAGGACGCGTGCAGGCTCCGCGGCACGACCTTGCGGAGGGCCTGGCCGGCCTGGCGTCGCTCGGCGATGGGCAGCACGGCGTCCGGCAGGACATGCTCCAGCGGCATGGCGCGTTGGCCTGTTGAAAAGGCCCACCAATCAGACCGCAAACGTGCTGCATGCGCAAGCGCGAAGATCGAACTTCGCAGGCCGGAATTGCGAAATTTCTGCTGCAGCTGTCATCGTTCTGTCACAGGATTGGAATGGCCGCACGGAGGGCAGCCATTGCGTTGCACGCGTCGCGAAAGCGCCACGGCAGTGCCGGACAGCGGTTTGATCCGATGGCCATCATTCAGCAGTCAGCAATGAAGGCGGCGCGCGCGGCCAGACACGTCATCCCCGCGAAAGCGGGGACCCATGTGGCTTGGGTCCCCGCTTTCGCGGGGGGATGACGATGCAGGAAGATGCGCGTCTAGCCTTACTGCCCGATCCCTGAGTAATGGCCGCCGTACGCCTGCCGCTTGCCTTCCTACTGCCTCGGCGCCAGCTCGTTGGCAGCGTCATACGAGCAGGAACTACGATGGGGGATAACGATGGGGGATCACGATGAGGGCACTGGAAAGTCGCTTCGAGACCGCTATGGCCCTGGCGATCGAAGCCGGTGCGTTGGCGCTGCGGATGCGTGCCGGCATTGCGCCGTCTCTGAAGGGACCGCAGGACTGGGTGACTGAAGCCGACGGCGCGGTCGAGCGCTTCCTGTCCGACCGCCTCGCCGCTGCTTTCCCGGCGGACGGATTCCAGGGCGAGGAAGGCGGGATCGCGCGTCGCGGCAGCCTGCGCTGGGTGGTCGATCCGATCGACGGCACCGCGAACTACATGCGCGGCCTGCGGCGGTTCTGCGTGTCGATCGCATGCCTGGAGGACCGCACGCCCCTGATCGGCGTGATCGTCGCGCCGGCGCTGGGCGAAACCTTTGCCGCGCGCCAAGACGGCGGCGCGATGCTGAACGGCTCGCCGATCCATGCGGCGGACACCGCTGCACTGGACCGCGCGGTGATCGAAGTGGGCTGGTCGCACCGGCGGCCCAACGCGGACTTTCTGGCGTTGTGTGAAAATCTGCTGGCGCAGGGCGCCACGTTGCGGCTTGGTGGATCCGGTGCGCTGGGTCTGGCGGAAGTCGCGGCAGGGCGATCGGACGGCTACGTCGAATTGCACATCAATCTGTGGGACGTCGCCGCGGGGTTGGTTCTGCTCTCGGAAGCAGGGGCCTGGGTCAGTCCGTTCCTGGAAGGCGACGGACCGAGGGCAGGCAATCCGATCCTCGCTTGTGCACCGGCTTTGGCAGAACGCCTCTCGCACGAATTGGATTAGCAGGGCTTAAAAGCGAAGCGCATTCGCCGTTGTGCGGCCGGCGTTGTGCGGCCGGCGGAATGCGCTTCGCTTTTAAGCCGTAGATCCGGGGACGCCGGGGCGATCGAGGTACACGCAGCCGACGACGTGCCGACCCGAATCCCCGGATCAACTTCGAAGTCACCCGTCCCGCGCGCCGATCGTGCGCGACCGGTATTCCTCCGGCACCGCGTGACCAAAATCGGTGAAGGCGCGCTTCACCGCTTCCGGCGTGGCACCGAACACCTGCTTGCGGTTCTCCCGCGCCCAGTTGTTGGAACCGACGATCGTATCCAGCGAACCCTGGAACACCGGCATCACATAGCGGGCGAACAATTCGTAGCTGCGCAGCGTTTGCTCGCGATTGGCCCATTCGTGGGCGCGGAACAGAATACCGCCGAAACCGCCCTGGCTGTATTCGAGCAAACGCTGAATGCCCTTCACCACGGTTTCCGGCGAACCGACCAGCGTGGTGCCCATCTTAACTCCGTCACGCAGCGGATCGTCCGCGCGGCCGGGGGGACGGCCCAGCGTGTCCTCGAAATACGTCATCGTTTCGACACGCTCGCCCTTCTTCACTTCGGCCAGCGCTTGCTCATCGTCCTCGGAGACGTGCGCGTTGACGACGACGCGCCAGTTCTTGCGGTCCATCGTCTTGCCATGCTTGGCCGCGGCGTCCTCGGCGATCTTCCATTGCGAGGCCAATGCCTGCGGCCCGCCGGGCAGGCCGGCGCCGATCGACAGCACGCCGACGCCATGCGTCCCGGCGGCGATCATGCCGAACGGCGTGATCGTGCTCGCCACCGCGATTTCGAAATGCGGATCGGTATAGGGGCGCAGATGCAGGCGGGCGTCGCGCATCTCGAACCAGTCGGTCTTCATCGTCACCGGCTCTTCGCACTGGAGCAAGCGCATGATGGCGTTCATCGCTTCCAGCATGCGTGGGCGTTGCGTGCTGGGATCGATCCCCAGCATGTAAGCATCCGACGTCAACGCACCGGGGCCGCAGCCCATCATCGCCCGGCCGCGCGTCATGTGGTCGAGCTGGACGAAACGTTGCGCCACCATCAGCGGATGATGGTACGGCAGGCTGGTCACGCCGGTGCCCAGGCGGATGTGCTTCGTCCGTTCCGCGGCAGCGGCGATCACCAGTTCCGGCAGGGCAATCAATTCCCAACCGGCGGAATGGTGCTCGCCGATCCAGGCTTCGTCGTAGCCAAGCCAGTCGAGCCATTCCAGCAGCTCCACATCGCGGGAGATCGCCAGTGTCGGGTTTTCGCCGACACGATGGAACGGGGCGAGGAAGATTCCGAATTTCATGCCGCGACGGGCCATGGGCGGGTTCTCCGATCGGTATTGCCGCATGGTGCCCCGATCGGCCCGGATAGCCAAGCCGCGCCCCCTACGCAGCCGGGCACGCCCGTGGCAGGCTTGGGCCTCTGTCGGCGCAGGGAGGAAACGATGCGGTTGCAGGACAAGGTGGCGATCATCAGTGGTGCGGCCTCCGGCATGGGGGCGGCGACGGCGCGGCGCTTCGCCAAGGAAGGCGCCAAGGTGGTGATCGCCGACATGCTGGACGACGAGGGCCGCCAGGTCGCGGCGGACATCACGCGCGCCAACGGTGCAGCCGAGTTCATGCATCTGGACGTAACCGACGAGGCGGACTGGCGATCCGTGGTGGCCGCGACGGTGGCGAAATACGGGCGGGTGGACATCCTGGTGAACAACGCCGGCATCAGTGGCAGCGCGGTGACGGACATGCTGGACACCGGCGCCTGGGACCGGCTGATGTCGGTGAACGCCCGCGGCGTGTTCCTGGGTACCAAATACGCAGTGCTGGAAATGAAGCAGACCGGCGGCGGCGCGATCGTCAATCTGTCGTCGATCTCCGGCAACACCGGCCAGACGATGACCCATATGGGCTACAACGCGTCGAAGGGCGCAGTGCGCACGCTGACGAAATCGACGGCGGTGCAGTTCGGCAAGGACGGCATTCGCGCGAATTCCGTGCATCCGGGCCTGATGCCACCGATGCGCACGTCAGGCGCCACCGCGGATCCGGCGGTGCGGGCGAAGATGCTGCAAGGCGTGCCGCTGCGCCGCGCCGGCGAAGTGGACGAGGTCGCCAATGCCGTGTTGTTCCTCGCGTCGGATGAAGCGTCCTACATCACCGGCGCGGAACTCTACGTGGATGGGGGGTATCTGGCGGTCTGAAAGAAAGGAACGTGGATCGGGGGTATAATATCTGGCGGTCTGAACGAAAGGAACACCGCCTCCCTCAGGGGGAGGGGGTGTTCCTTTTCCTCTTCCTCGCCCTCTTCTCCGCCCTCGGCTGCTCAGCGCGAGTAGGTACTCGACCACCAAATTCGGTTCCATCTGAACCGGGTACGGCACGTCGGACAGCTTCGGCGCCCGCGAGAACCGGCCCTTCATCGCGCGGTGGTCGACTTCCAGATACTCGGGCACGTCGCGTTCCGTGCTCTGCGTCGCGTCCAGCACCACGGCGAGCTGTTTTGACTTTTCCTTCACCTCGATGGTGTCGCCGTCCTTCACCAGATAGGACGGAATGTTCACCCGGTGCCCGTTCACCAGCAGATGCCCGTGCGACACGAACTGCCGCGCGGCGAACGGTGTGATGGCGAATTTCATGCGATAGCAGACCGCGTCCAGCCGGCGTTCCAGCAACTCGATCAGCTTCTCCGAGGTGTCGCCGCGGCGGCGGATCGCCTCCTCGTAATACTTGCGGAACTGCTTCTCGCTGATGTTGCCGTAGTAGCCCTTCAGCTTCTGCTTGGCCATCAACTGGGTGCCGTAGTCGGTGGCCTTCTTGCGGCGCTGGCCGTGCTGGCCGGGGCCGTATTCGCGCTTGGCGATGGGGGATTTCGACCGGCCCCAGAGGTTTACCCCCAGGCGGCGGTTGATCTTGTACTTGCTCTCGGCGCGCTTGGTCATGTGGCGCGTTGCCCTTTGCGTCTGGCGTTGTTGCACCGGTAGGCCATGCGGGTGGGCTGCATGGCGGGCGCGGACCTGTCCAGGTTTCCTTGGCAGGATTCCCCTGGGGCCCGTCCACGTTCCCGGCCGTGAAGGGCGCGGCTATAGGGGCCGCGGCACCGGCTTGTCAAACCGGCGGCCCGGCCGTAGCAGGCGCGGCCATGATAAGCCGCTCCGAAATCGTCTGGCTGGGCGTGTCCGCTGCCGTCTCCGGCTGCTTGATCGGAGGCATGATGCTGGGGGTCGGCCTGGACCTGATCCTCAACGGCCAGCCACTCGGCTGGATCATCATGCTGCCAGGGGCACCGGTCTCCGCCATTCCCGGCTGGGTTCTGGCGCGCCGGCTGGCACGAGAACTCTAACGCCAGGCGCCGTCAGCCACCCGTCACGCTCATATGCCGCGCCACCGCCGGCTTCTCGTGCCGCCGGTCGATGATGAAGTCGTGGCCCTTGGGCTTGCGGCTGATCGCCTCGTGGATTGCGTCTTCCAACTCCGCATCCGACGCGCCTGACCGCAGCACTGCGCGCAGGTCCGCCTGGTCGTCCTGACCGAGGCACATGTACAGCGTCCCGGTGCAGGTCAGCCGCACGCGGTTGCAGCTTTCACAGAAATTATGGGTCATCGGCGTGATGAAGCCGATTCGCCGGCCGGTCTCCTTCACGTTGAAGTATCGCGCCGGGCCGCCGGTGCGGTAGTCGGTGTCCTCCAGCGTCCAGCGCCGCCGCAGGCGTCCGCGCACGATCGACAGCGGCAGGTACTGGTCGGTGCGGTCTTCGCTGATCTCGCCCATCGGCATGGTCTCGATCAGGCACAGGTCGAAGCCATGCTCGCCGCACCAAGCCACCATCGCGTCGAATTCGTCCTCGTTCACCCCCTTCAGGGCCACCGCATTCAGCTTCACCGCCAGACCGGCCGCCTTCGCCGCGAAGATGCCATCCAACGTTTGCTCGATCTTCCCCCACCGGGTGATGTTGGCGAACTTCGTCGGATCCAGAGTGTCGAGCGACACGTTCACCCGCCTCACGCCGGCGGAGAACAGTTCCTCGGCGCGTTTGGCAAGTTGGGTGCCGTTGGTGGTGAGGGTCAGTTCGTTCAGCCCGTGGCCCAACCGTGCACCCAGGCTTTTGAACAAAGAGAGAACGTCGCGCCGCACCAAAGGTTCGCCGCCAGTGAGCCGCAGTTTCGTCGTGCCCAGGCCGATGAAGGTGCCGCACAGCCGATCCAGTTCCTCCAGCGTCAGCAGGTCCCGCTTCGGCAGGAAGTGCATGTCCTCGGCCATGCAGTACACGCACCGCAGGTCGCACCGGTCGGTCACCGAGACGCGCAGGTAGGTAATGGCACGGCCGAACGGGTCGATCATGACTGTGGCGAGACTCCTTCGCCCAGAGATTTGCGCCATCAGGGAGCGGTATTCAAGCCCGCGTGGCCGGCACCCGGCGCTTGGCCGCGATGCGTCGCGGCCGGATAAAGCCGGTGCCCGCATCCGGGAACCGTGACGAGGGCTCGGCGATTGTTGCCATGGTCGTCTGCCGCTCACCTGCCCGGACTATGCATCGAGGCGGGTGATCGCGCCAGAGGGCCGGCTTGTCGAGGACTTATCGAGGATGGATGGAGGACCAACCATTCACCCACTGGAACCTGCCAGCCGGCGATGGACTGGTTCAATCCCGAGGTCGGAAAGCTCCTTCAAGCATCTATCAAGCTCCCGAAAGTCGGGCAACCTGGGCCGCCCAATGGTAATGGTACCATCGGGTAACACCTTTGATGTGAATCCGGTAGCGAGCGTGGCTCGCTTGTAGATCGCCACAGCATTTGGCGCCCTGTCCAAGGCGCCCCTGACCTGTTCTTCTTCGGCGGCCTGCCGTCGGGATTTTGTGGTGTCTGAGCGGGCTGGACCTGCGTCCCGTTTACCCGCGGAGCCCCCTAGCGGGGCATTCAGAACAGGTAAACCACAGCGATGTGGGGCGTCGCTGAGGTTCAGAATGTTATCCACAGGATCACGCCGCATCTGCCCAGACCCGCTGAAACTCTCCTGCAAGGATAAATCTGTGGAAGACCGATTCGCCACGTCGACCGTCAATAGTCGGTCAAAATCCGCAATCTGATGGACGGTCCGGCACAACCTGGAAGCTGTCCCCGTCCCCGCCAGCGCTCACGGTCCGGCGTCCCCACGGAGCGCAGAGAATGGCGATCGAGCCTCGCCACGAGGCCGATGCCCCCTCCCCTCCTGCGACCGCTGCCGGCCGGCGCCGGCCGATAATTGAAGACCACGCCACCCGTCTATTCTGGAACCGTCTCCCCGGAACCACCGAACTCGGCGGGGAAGTCTTTGAGCTTCGGCAATCCGTCGCGTATCGGCAGGACGGTCTCGGCATAGTTGACATGCACCTGTGGCACGAACGCCAGATCGGGAATCGTCGCTGCGAACACATCGACCATGTTCAATGGCGGATGCCGGTTCATCAAATGGCCACCACAGAGGCGGCAGTACTGGCGATGGCTCAGGTCCGTCTTGTGATAAGTGGCGACGTACTCTGCGCCCTTCGTCACCTGCACCGCATCCGGCGACCACAGGGTGAACGCGTTCACCGGTCCCCCGGACCAGGACCGGCAGGACCGGCAATGACAATAGCCCATGGCATTGGGCTGCCCGCTCACACGTACTTCGACCGCTCCGCAAAAGCATGCTCCGCTATAGGAATTGCTCATTGGCGCGCCTCCCTTTCATTCCTGCCAGACCATGCCGATTGTGGTTGCCCGAGGCAACCCGAATCGTAGGCGAATACGTGCACGGATTTTAACAAACACAATTTCGTGTAGTCCGAAGAATTAGCGATGTCCGCAGCGAAAAGCCCCTCTCGTCTTCAACATTCGGTTTCCCCTGGTCGATCCCTTACAGTAGATTTGTGCTGCCGTTGAGCAGCGGCGTGAAGCGCGGCTGATCGGGCGGTCCGCGAGACCAGCCATGCCGCAATTGCAATAAAGGAGCGCCAAGAATGTCCGATACAATTCGCCTGCATCCCGCGATTGACCGGGGGCTCCCGTCCGGCAGCGCCAACTTCGATGGCGGTACGCTGGTGTGCAAATGCACCGACCGGCCGGTGAAGATCGCCATCAAGGGCAACGTGGCCTACGATCACGCCTGTGGCTGCACCAAATGTTGGAAGCCGGCAGGCGCCATGTTCTCGGTCGTCGCCGTAGTGCCGCGTGCCAACCTGACGGTGGCGGAGAATGGCGACAAACTTGCCGTCGTGGACCCGAGCGCCGCCATCCAGCGCTATGCCTGCAAGGCGTGCGGCGTTCACATGTATGGCCGCATCGAGAACACCAAACACCCATTCTATGGCTTCGACTTCGTCCATCCCGAACTGTTCCAGCAATCCGGTTGGGCACCGCCGGAGTTCGCGGCGTTCGTCTCGTCCGTGATCGAATCCGGCATCGCGCCCGACCGCATGGCGGGGATCCGCAACCGCCTGGAGCAACTCGGGCTGGAGCCCTATGATTGCCTGTCGCCGCCGCTGATGGACGCGATCGCTACACACGCCGCCAAGGCATCCGGCGCCCTGCCGGCCTGAACCCGGGACGGCGAGAGTATCAGTAGGTCACCACGCTGCGGATACTCTCGCCTCGGCGCAGCAGTTCGAATCCGTCGTTGATCTTCTCGAACGGCAGGACGTGCGTGATCAGGTCGTCGATATTGATCCGCTTTTCCATGTACCAATCGACGATCCGCGGCACGTCGGTACGGCCGCGGGCGCCGCCGAACGCAGTGCCCTTCCAGACCCGCCCGGTCACCAACTGGAATGGCCGCGTGCTGATCTCCTGCCCGGACCCGGCAACGCCGATGATGATCGACTGCCCCCAGCCGCGATGCGCACATTCCAGCGCCTGACGCATCACCTTCACATTACCGATGCATTCGAAACTGTAGTCGGCACCACCTCGGGTGAGATCGACCAGATACGGCACCACGTCGCCCTGCACATCGCCTGGATTGACGAAATGCGTCATGCCGAACTTCTCGGCAATCTCGCGACGCTTCGGGTTGAGGTCCACGCCGACGATCATTTCGGCGCCGACCATGCGCAGGCCCTGGATCACGTTCAGCCCGATGCCGCCCAGCCCAAACACTACCGCGCGGGCCCCCGCTTCCACCTTCGCGGTGTTCATGACGGCACCGATTCCGGTGGTGACACCGCAGCCGATGTAGCAGACCTTGTCGAATGGCGCGTCCTCACGGATTTTCGCCACCGCGATTTCCGGCAGCACAGTGAAGTTGGCAAACGTGGACGTGCCCATGTAGTGCATCACCGGCTTGCCGCCGGAGGAAAACCGGCTGGTACCGTCGGGCATCACGCCGCGCCCCTGGGTGGCTCGGATCGCCACGCACAAATTGCTTTTGCGGCTGAGACAGTACTCGCACTGCCGGCACTCCGGCGTGTAGAGCGGAATCACGTGATCGCCCGGCTTCACGCTGGTGACGCCCGCCCCAATCTCGGCCACGATCCCTGCCCCTTCATGACCCAGGATCGACGGGAAAATACCCTCGGGATCGCCGCCGGAGAGGGTGAATTCGTCGGTGTGACAGATCCCGGTCGCCTTTACCTCCACCAGCACTTCGCCGGCACGCGGACCTTCCAGGTCGACGGTTTCCAGACTGAGCGGCTTGCCGGCCTCACGGGCCACCGCAGCGCGAACCTTCATGACGCCACCTCCCTCCGACAGAGTGTGATAATGGCAGGACAGTAGACTCGCTGCCATTGTGCATTGAACAAATTGGCCGTATTCAGCTTTTCTGATCCTCCTGGCTGGGCCACGCGCAGTGCCAACGCGTGACCTGCAGGTTCGGATGTTCCTCGTTCCATTGCTCGAGTTGCGTTTCTGCCTGCATGGTGCAAGCGCGCAGCGTTCCCTCCCACTCGAACACCAGATGGTAGTCCCGGCAGGCCGCCGGATTGGCCACGGCGCAGGCTACCACGACCAGATCGACCAACGGCATCGCTGTCATCTCCCCGAAGGCGCCATCGCGATCAACACACCGCGCTGGCAGGGTAGCTGGCTGGCAGTACGCAATCGAGATGCATGGCACCGCCTATTTCAACGTCAAGATCCAATCGACGATGGTCTTGATCTCGGAGTTGGGCATGCTCGGATGCGGCGGCATCGGAACCTGACCCCAGGTGCCGGAATGGCCATTCTTCACCGCCTGGATCAGGGTTGCTTCCGCATCCGGCTGACCGGCGAATTTCTTGGCAACGTCCTCATAGGAGGGGCCGACTATCTTATGGTCGACGGCATGGCACACCTTGCAGTCGTTCTTTTCGAACAATGCCTCGCCGGGCGGATCGGCGCCTCGGCTGGGGCTGCTGCTCAGGACGACGAAAGACGCTGAGAACAGTACCATCGTTACCAGCCCCGCGGCCGTTACCAGCCCCGCGGCATTGCGCCGCCATCCATGCGTCATCGTCCCTCCTGATCAGGCCCGTTGCTGCTGTTGCGCCGTGCCTCTCGGCTGCCTCGCCCAGCGTTGCACCCTTCACATGTCCGTGCATGACCGCTGGTTGCAGCCCTGCTCCATGGCCGCAATTCCCCGCAAAAGCCATGCCAGACCACGGGTTATTCGCTTTGCGAGCAATTGCACGGACTTGGCCGTCACATCCCTGCCACTGCGCCGGAACCCCCGCGTCGAAGGCGTGACAGCAACGGCAAAAAGCGACACAACCTGTACCCAACAGCAAGCGCCGCAGCAACCGGCGCCAGCAGAATATGACGGCATTGGCCCGGGAGGAGGTCCCACAGTGGACGCCGCGATATCGCGCAGCCAGGTGAATCTGACGCTGCGAAAGGCCCAAAGCCACGCGGATTTCGTCCGGCAAAGCTGTGCCGGCAGCGTGCTCGGCGCGGGGGCCGAGCCTTACGTCATCGCCGCATGGGAACGCTGCCTTAGCGATTATCAACTTGAGCCGAGCGGCGCGCCACACAGCGAACGCGTCGAAAATGGCATCCTGGAGGAACGCCGTGCGCAGCTTGGCCCACTGGCGCAGATCGTGCGCGCCGAAATGCGCCGTCTGTTCGGACAGATCGCGCCGTCGCACTATATGCTGCTTTTCACCGATGCCGACGGCCTGATCCTGGAACGGATGTGCGAACCAGGCCATGAGGAATTGCTGCAGCGCGTCGATCTCGCACCTGGCTTCATCTGGGACGAGCGGCATGAGGGCGCCAACGGTCCGGGCACCTGCCTGCATGACCGTCGTCCCCGGCTGGTGCATCGCACCGAGCACTTCTTCGCCCGCAGCGTTCGCATGACATGCTCTGCCGCGCCGCTGTGGGGCCCGAACGGCCAGCTTCTGGGCGCGCTCGATACCTCGCATTTCGACTGCCCCGACAGCCGTGAAAGTCAGGTCCCGACACTGGCTTTGATCACCACGTCCACCCGCATCGTCGAGCAATCGTATTTCACCGGGAGTTTCAAGGATTGCTGGATCCTTCGTTTCCACGACCAGACCGATATGGTGGATCAACTCTATGCCAGCATGCTTGCGGTGGACGAGCATGGGCTGATTCGCGCGGTTGACAGCACGGCGCCGGCGCGTCTCGGACTCGACGGCTACGATTGCCTGGTCGGCCACTCCATCGAGGAGTTGTTCGATATCTCGATCACGCGCTTCTTCAACGATGCCCAGGCCCGTCCGTACAACGTATGGCCAACCACGACGCGGAACGGCAGCCTGCTGCATGCCGGCATTTGGCCGCCGCAGGAGGCGCCCCCGATCGTGCGATCGGCAAAAGGTCCGCCGCCGCCTTCACCTGGCCCGCGAACCAAAGCCGCGCTGCCGCATCTGGGCGATCCGGTGGTGGCGCGTAACCTGTGGTGCGCCGAGCGGGTGATGAACCGCGACATCCACATCCTGTTGCAAGGCGAGACCGGCACCGGCAAGGACACGTTCGCCCGCACCATCCACCAACGCGGCGAGCGGCGTGACAAGCCGTTCCTGGCACTGAGCTGTGCGGCCATTCCGGAAACGCTGATCGAAAGCGAACTGTTCGGCTACGATCCCGGCGCATTCACCGGTGCGCGTGTCGGCGGCATGCGTGGCAAGGTGGTGGCAGCGCATGGCGGCACATTGTTCCTGGACGAAATCGGCGACATGCCGCTCAGCCTGCAGGCGCGGCTGCTGCGCCTGCTGGAAGACAAGGAAGTGACGCCGCTTGGCCGCAGCCGCCCGATCACCGTCGATATCCGCGTGATCAGCGCCACCAATCGCGACCTGGGGCGAATGGTGCTGGAGGGCACTTTCCGCAAGGACCTGTATTATCGCCTGACGGGTCTTGTGCTGATCATGCCGCCGTTGCGCGACCGGCACGACATCGAGCCGTTGATCCATGCCGTCGCCGCCGAGGAAAACGGCAATGTCGCCGTGGCAATCGCGCCGGATGCGTTTGCCGTGCTGCGGGCACACGCCTGGCCCGGCAATATCCGCGAGTTGCGGAACATGCTGGCGACGGCGATTGCTTTGGCCGGCGGGCAACGGATCGAACGCGAGCACCTGGGATCCGGCTTCGGCGGCGTGCCAGTCGCTGAGGTCGGCGTGCCGGAGGAGACGCATCCCCTCGCCATCGCCGAACGCCAGCGGCTGCTGGTGGAACTCAGGCGCCGACACTGGAACGCCACGGCAACCGCGGCCGCACTGGGCATCAGCCGTAACACGCTGTACCGCAAGCTGCGGAAACATGGTGTGCGGATCAACGCGGAAGACAACACCGAGGAATAAGGGCGGCGGCGCGATCGACCGACGGTGTCACCCGCCCGGATAGATCAGGTGATTGCGATCGTCCAGCAACGGGACGCCGTAGCTTTCCAGAATCCGGGTAATCGTCGGTTGCTCCTTGGCAATCGCCGCGTTGACCTGGCGCCGCCACGCATCTTCCCCGTGACGCACCCCCATGACGATACTGAACGCCATCGGCGGACCGTCGTCCGACTCATGCAGCAACGGCACAATCTTGATCTTGCCGCCGGAGTGGCTGGCAAAATATCCGGCAATCGGCCCCCACAGCACGCCGACATCGATCTTTCCGTTTTCCAGATCCTCGGTCATATCCCGCGCCGGCGCGAAGAAACGGAGGTTGACCGAGAGCTGGTAACTATGGACGTGATCAAGCAAACCGTTTTCCGCCAGGATCGACGCCGGCGGGGTGCCCGCGACGATGCCGATCCGTTTGCCCTTTAGGCGCGGGTCTTCAAGGCCTTGTATCCCATCAAATCCGCTGTGCGGCCGGTAGATCACGGCGTACACCGAGCGATAATAGGCGTTCGAATTCTCGACTTCGCCGTTGCCCTGGGTGATGCCCATCACGAGATCGCAGCGGTAATCATCCAACGTCAGGCGCAGGAAGCCGAACACCTGTGGCTGCCAGGTGAAACCGAGCTTCTTGCCCAGGTCTTGCGCCAGCGCGGCAGCGATCCGGTCTTCGAACCCGTCCTGCGCCTGATTGGAGAAAGGCAGATCGTTGGGATCAGCGCAGACCCGCAATACATGTGGATCGACCAACTCGGCACCGAGGCCAAGTCCCGGCGCCTGTGCCAAGACTGGACCCGCTGTCATCAGCAGTATCGCCAGCGCCACTGCTCCGCTGCGATTCGGCATGACTTCGCCGCCGCTACTGCGGAATGCCAAGGCATTTGTACGACGCTTCATCGAAGCCCTTCGGCGAGGGAGCGGTCTTGGCCGGTCGACCGCGGCCCAGGGCACCGGTCGAACGAGCCCTTACGTAGCTGTAGATTTCCTGGATGAAGCACATCACATTCTTGTCTTCTGCGAAGGGCGGCATCACCAGTTGCTGCGCCGTATTCACGGCCTTGATGCCGCCCGCGACGTCGGCAATGAATTGGGAATAGCTGATCTGCCGCAGCGACTGCGTCAGATCGGGTGCATAGGATGAGCCCGCTCCATCCGGTCCGTGGCATCGCAGGCAGGTATCGTTATAGCGCAGATAGCCGACGAAGGTGCCCCAGTCGACCGTGCCATCCTTAGCAATGTTGTAGGTCGGCGCTCCATCCTTGTCGGTCCACAAGCCGTTCGATTCGGTGACCGGCTTGGGGTCGCCGGGTCCGGCGGCCAATGTTGCGATGCTCCCAACGGTGACGAATGCCAGAGCCGCGATGACAAGACGCGAACCATGCTTCACAGTCTGATCCTTTGGCAAATCGGAAAGGAAGGGCCGGCACCCGCGATGGGTGCCGGCCCGGGCCTGATCGGGCCAGGGAGAGCTCCGAAGTTACGAACCAGGGAGCGCAAACACCGTGAGTTGGCCGCCCAGCGCTGTGTAGTCTTTCAGCGCCGCATAACCGCCGACCGCACCCAGGCCGGCATGCGGATCTGTCAGGCCGGCCGCCAGGCCGATGCCTGCCCAGCCGCCGACACCCGACAGTATCGCGACGTACTGCTTGCCATCATGCATGTAGGTCATCACGTTGCCGATGATGCCGGATGGAGTCTTGAAGCTGTAGAGCAGCTTTCCGGTCTTGGCATCGACCGCCTGCAGGTAGCCCTTCAGGGTGCCGTAGAACACGACGCCACCCGCGGTCGTCAGCGCACCGCCCCAGTCGGAAAACTGGTCGTCGATATGCCAGACGGTTTTTCCGGTCACCGGATTGAAGGCGATGAACCGCCCCATATAGCCGCCCGGACCGGGGAACATCGACAGCGTCGCCCCGACGTAAGGCTGGCCGGCGGAGTACGCCACCGGATAGGGCTCATAGTCCATGCAGACGTGGTTGGTCGGCACATAGAAAAGTTGCGTCTCCGGGTCGAAGGCCGCAGGCTGCTCGTCCTTATTGCCTAAAGCCGCCGGGCAGATGCCGGTGTAGTTGACGTTTACGCCCTTCGATCCAGGGGCGTACTTTGCCACCACATCGGGCCGGCCATAGTTGGGGCTCGACTTGTCCATGTCGATGCCGGTCGCCCAGTTCACCGACGGATCGTACTTATGTGCCGCGATCAGTTCGCCGTTCTCCCTGTTCAGGACATAGGAAAAACCGTTGCGGTCGAAGTGCACGAGTGCTGGCAGCTCGTGTCCGTCGACGTTGAGGTTGGCCAGGATCATTTCGTTGACACCGTCATAGTCCCACTGATCGTGCGGTGTCATCTGATAGACCCATTTTGCCACGCCGGTATTGATGTCGCGAGCAAAGACGGTCATCGACCACTTGTTGTCGCCCGGCCGCTGATTCGGGTTCCAGGTGGACGGATTGCCGGACCCATAATACAGCAGATGCAGCTTGGGGTCATACGAATACCACCCCCAGGTATCGCCGCCGCCGATCTTCCACTCGTCGCCTTTCCAGGTCTTCAGGCTGGAGTCGACGCCGACCGGCTTGCCCAGAGATGTCGTGTGCGAATCGAACAGGATCTGGCTGTCCGGGCCTTCCGAGAACGCCTTCCAAAGGATGTGGCCGTCATTGACATCCAGCGCAGCGATGAACCCCTGCACGCCGAACTCGCCGCCGGATACGCCGACGATCACCTTGTTGCCAACCACCAACGGTGCGTCGGTACCGGTCGCACCTTCCTTGTAGCTGGCAAGTGGTGTCGTCCACATCACCTTGCCGGTTTGCGAGTTGAGCGCCACGACCGTATTGTCCGCCTGGTGCAGGATGATCCTGCCATCGCCATAGGCGACGCCGCGATTGACCGTGTCACAGCACATCACCGGAATCACTTCGGCGTTCTGGGTCGGGGTGTACTGCCACAGAATGCGCTCATCATTGTTGAGGTCGAGCGCATAGACCGTGTTGGGGAAGGGTGTGACCAAGTACATCACGTTCCCGATCACCAACGGCTGTCCTTCATGCCCCCGCAGCACGCCGGTGGAGAAGGTCCAGGCGACCTGCAGATGGCTGGCATTAGTGGCATCGATCTGCTTCAGCGGCGAGTAGCGCGTGGCCGCGTCGTTCAGGCTGGGCGATGCCCAGTTGTCAGGGTTCGACGCTGCCCGTGCAAGCGTAGGTCCTGAGGAATTTTCGTTCGCAGGTGCACTCGTTGCCGCGTTATTGGTATTCGTCGTGTTCTGTGCCCATGGTGCCGGTCCCGTCAACAGGACGCTCGCTATCAGGCCCAGCACAGCGCAGCCGATCCACTTTCCAGTACGTTTCATCCCGGTCCTCCCCTTCAAACCAAGGCACAGTCTGTGCCGTTCAGGCGTTCAACGGACGACGCACATAACAACTGCGTTATTGGTCCGTTATGCGCATGCAGCCTTCGATCTCCTTTCCCAGTTTGTCGGCGCACGCCATCGCCGCATCCCTTGGGGGATTGCGAGGGACCGCACTCATGTCACGCCACGCAAGCGCCGTGCCAAACAGTGGGGGCGGCAAGTATTGAGTAATTTCAAAATGATATAGGCGCACCGGGCAGGAGGTGCATGCGAGGTCGCTGCAAAACCGTGACAGGCGTCTCACCAGCGCAATACAGTTTGTCACCCGCCGCGGAGGCGAAACCGCAACTCGTCCGCTATCGCACGGTCAGAAGCAGCGCATTTCCCCCTCGGCCTCGGCTTCGCGGAGGTGGCGCACCATCTGTTTGGTCGCCGCGGTGTCGAATTCCATGGCGAGGAAGCTCTTCTCCTGCTGCATGCGGAGCACGGTCTCGGCGGAGACGTAGTCCTGGTACGGCAGGATGGACGCGACCACGTCGATCGCACAGGAGCAGCGGTCGAGCGCTTCATGAGTCTGGCCATTCACTGCCATGCAGCCGAATACGTAGTCCGCCCGGGCCGAGGTGGGATAGTCGTTCGTGACGTCGCCGCAGGCTGGCGCGGCGGCGGCCGTAAGCGGTAAGGCAAGCAGGGCTATCGTCAGCAGATGTCTCATGGCATTCCCTAACCTGCGGTCGGTCGGCTTGCAGCTTGCCGAAGCCATCACGGCGCAATCGTTGGGCGCACGCAGGCTACCTGCGCAATTGTCGGCGCGGGCACGGTCTCGGTTGCCAGCAAAATTGTCATCGCGAGGCTCGCAACACGTCGCAATAACCGGTGCGATCACGAAAAAGCGAGCCGAACTTTTCCACGTCAAGTCGCTTGCCCCTTCGGGGGTTTTGCTCTTCGATGCCGGAAAGTGCGATACGCAATGTCGTGTCGAGGAGGAAAGTCCAGTGTGGGACAGCGATGCGGCAGCCGGTGAATAACTTTCCGCAAATGATACAGGCTCCGGCAAGGCGGGCGGTGTTTGGAGGGGTCGCCGCGGCGCTCGGGATGCGGCTTACGCGGACCGCCGCAGCTGCTACGGTATCGTCGCCGCCGGTCGGCTCGCCATCGACGCAACCGGCACAGAGCGTACCGACGCTGACGATCGGCTATATTCATTGGCAGCATGACGTCGAGGCGATTTCGCTGATCTTCACGCCGGCGGCGAACGATGGCCGTTCAGGCGCCGAGGTTGGCGTCGCCGACAACAACACCACCGGTCGTTTCCTTGGTCAGAACTTCGCACTGGATACGATTGAAGTCCGCACGGAGCAAGATCCGGCTGCGGCACTCGACACGCTGATCCGCCGGGGAATCCGGCTGGTCATAACCGATCGTCCAGCCGCGGACGTGCTGAAGCTGGCCGACGCCGGCGCCCCGCACGGAGTTACCGTCTTCAACGTTGGCGCGCCGGACGATTCGATCCGCGAGAGTGACTGCCGCGCCAACCTGATCCACACCGCGCCCAGCAATGCCATGTTGGCGGACGCGCTGGCGCAATATCTCGTCTGGAAACGTTGGTCCCGCTGGCTCCTCGCTTACGGCACGCAGCCCGACGACCTGTTGCTGGCGGATGCCTACCGTCGCGCGGCCAAAACATTCGGTGCGCGCATCGTTGCCGAGCGGCAATACAAGGCCGCGGCCGGGTCGCGCGAAACCGATTCCGGCCTGATCGATTTGCAGAAACAGCTTCCCGTGTTCACGCAGAATGCACCGGAATACGATGTCCTGGTCTGCGCCGACCAGAATTCGGCGTTCGCCGGCTATCTCCCCTATCGTACCTGGGACTCGCGCCCGGTTGCGGGTTCCGCCGGGCTGATCCCGACAAGCTGGGATCCAAACAGTACAGAGTTCGGCGGCAAGCAGATGCAGGACCGGTTCTATGGCTACGCCCACCGCTTCATGACGGAGCTGGACATGAACGCATGGGTCGCGGCACGGATGATCGGCACGGCCGCGAGCTACGTCCAGTCGCTCGATCCAGACAAGATCATGGCATACATGCGGAGGCCGGATTTCCAGCTCGGCGCCTATCGTGGCCTCGGCCTTTCGGTCCGGAGCTGGAACGGCCAGGTGCGGCAGGCCATCCTGCTCTCCGATTCCGGCCGCACCGTCGTCTCGATGTCGCCGCAGCCCGGGTTCCTGCACGAAGTGACCGTGCTCGATACGCTCGGCACGGACCAGCCGGAGACCGCCTGCAAGATGCCCGCCGCCCAGAAGACCTGACAGCGCATGCGCTACCGAGCTGCTCTCGCGCTGATCCTGCTGTTGCTCGCGGCATCGCCGGCCCGCGCCTATATGGCCTACGCGTCGAACGAGAAGGACGACACGATCAGCGTCATCGACCTGGCGAAGATGCAGGTGGTGAAGACGGTGCCGACCGGGCAGCGCCCGCGCGGAATGGCATTGACCAGCGATGGCAAGCGGCTGCTGGTCTGCCTGGGAGATTCCAACCGCATCGACATCTTCGACACCGCGACCTGGCAGGTGGTTGGTTCGATCGACACCCCGGACCCGGAATATGCCGCGTTGCGCTTGCCGGAGAACAATCCGCTCTACGTCTCCAACGAGAACAACGCGCTGATCACGGTGTGGAACATCGACACGCGGAAACAGTTGGTGCAGATGCCGACCGGCGTCGAGCCCGAAGGCATGGCGGTCAGCCCGGATGGGCAACTGATCGTCAACACCACCGAAACCACCAACATGGCGCAGTTCTTTTCGTACGGCACGGGGAAGAACCTGGCCAATGTGTTGGTCCCGCCACGGCCGCGCTGGGCAGCGTTCACCCATGACGGCCGCGAGGTCTGGGTATCGTCCGAACTGGGCGGCGCGGTGACCGTGATCGACACCAGCACCTTCAAGATCCTAGACACGATCCACTTTGCCGTCCAAGGCCTGCGCAGCACGTTCATCCAACCGGTCGGCATCGACATAACCGCCGACGACGCGCTTGCGTTCGTTGCGCTCGGCCCGGCGAACCGAGTTGCGGTGGTCAGCGTGCCGCAACACAAGGTGCTGTCCTATGTCACAACCGGCGGTTCGGCCTATAATGCCACGGTGAAGAAATATCTGCTGGTCGGCCAGCGCCCCTGGCATCTGGCCTTCACCCCAGACGGCAAATATCTGCTCTCGGCCAACGGACTTTCGAACGATGTGTCCGTGATTTGAGTGTCGGACCTGCGAGTGATCAACACCATTCCTGTCGGTCAGCAACCATGGATGACCTTGGTATCGCCGCACTGACCGCGCCCGCGGAGAGCGTGGCGGAGACCGCGGCCGCTGGCCTCGCCAGCCGCCCGACGCCGGACGCGCTCAGCATCGCAGCGGTCAGCCATAGCTACGGCGATCGACGCGCCCTCATCGATGTCAGCCTTGCCGTCCCCCGCGGCGGGTTTACCGCCTTGGTCGGTCTCAACGGTGCCGGCAAGACCACCTTGTTCTCGCTCATCACGCGGTTGTTCGATACCCGTCACGGTCGCATCCTGGTGCAGGGCTATGACGTTTCGCGCCAGCCCAGCGCGGCGCTGGCCGAACTTGGTGTCGTGTTCCAGGCGCGCACGCTCGACCTCGACATCTCGGTGCGGGACAATCTGCTGTATCACGCGGCGCTGCACGGCATGCCGCACCGGCAGGCTCGCACCCGCACGGCCGCCGTGTTGCAGGAAGTCGGCATGGCCGAACGTGCCCGCGACAAGGCACGTCAGCTCTCCGGTGGCCAGATGCGCCGCATCGAGATCGCGCGCGCGCTGATGCACACACCCAGCGTGTTAGTGCTGGACGAGCCGACCGTCGGGCTGGACGTCGCATCCAAGGCAGCCATCGTCGAACATGTGCGGACCTTGTCACGGACCAGCGGCGTTGCCGTACTGTGGGCGACGCACTTGCTCGACGAAATAGAGCCAGGCGATGGCGTGGTGGTGCTGCATCGCGGAAAGGTTCTGGCCAGCGGCGAAATGTCGGAGGTCGTCGCGGCAGTGGGGGCGGCGGACCTGCGTTCGGCCTTCCGCGTGCTGACCGGTGCCAGGTTGGCCGCGGACGCCGAGGAGCCGGGTTCATGAGCGCGACCACGGCCGTCATCGGCGCCGGCCACCATCGGCTGACGCCGCGCGGCTACCTGATCTGCATGCGCGGCGTGATGTGGCGGGAGGCGCTGCGCTTCGTGCATCAGCGCGGACGCCTGATCTCCGCGTTGGTGCGCCCACTGGTCTGGCTGGTGATCTTCGCCGCCGGCTGGCGCGAAGTGCTCGGCGTGTCGATCATGCCGCCGTATCACACTTATATTCTTTACAGCACCTATGTCGTGCCGGGTCTGTTGGCAATGGTGCAGTTCTTCTATGGCATGCAGTCATCGCTCTCGATGGTCTATGACCGGGAGATGGGCAATATGCGCGTGCTGCTGGTCAGCCCGTTCCCTCGCTGGTTCCTGCTGGTGTCGCGACTGACCGCCAGCACGATCATCTCGATCCTCCAGTGCTACGCCTTCATGTTGCTGGCCTGGTTGTGGGGCGTGGATCTTCCGGATACCGGCTGGATCACCGTGCTGCCGGCGCTGATGCTGGGCGGGTTCATGCTTGGCGCGATGGGGATGCTACTGTCCTCCATGGTGCGTCAACTCGAGAATTTTGCCGGCGTTATGAATTTTGTGATCTTTCCGATGTTCTTCGCATCCTCGGCACTGTACCCGCTGTGGCAGGTGCAGCAGTCGAGCCCAATTCTGTATCAGGCCTGCCTGCTGAACCCGTTCAACTACGCGGTCGAACTGTCCCGCTTCTGCCTCTATGGCACGCTAAATCCGCTGGCGCTGGCGGTGGTGGCCGGCTGCACCATCGTGTTCACCGCCGGAGCGATCCTCGCCTATGACCCGGCGCGCGGCGTGATGGCACGACGCCCGGGTGCGGCGGCATGACACCGCATCCGCCGCGCATCGGCCAGGCCCTGCGGCTCGCCGTGGCGGCCGCGGCGTCGCTCATGCTGTCGGCAGCGGCGCCCGCGGGACCACCCGATGCGAGCGCGCCGCCGCTCGATCCCAATTGGCCCTGTCAGCAGATAAAGATCGACCATATGTCGCTGGCGACCATGTGGGGCGGGCCGCCGCTCGGCAAATTCGCCGATGACTGGCGGAACTATCCGAAGGCGGCGGCACTCGCGCAGCAGCTTGCGCAACGCCGTGTGCCAGTCGCGCAAGCGCACGCGGAACTCAAGGATTTTGCCCAGGCCGCCGGCGATCAGCGCAATACCGCGCTGATGGCCTTCATGGCCGGAACGTTTTCGCTGCTCGATCAGGAACGGTTTGCCGTGATCCAGGGTCTCGATCGTTTCGGTGTCAGACAGCAGAGCTACGCAGCGCAGATCCGCACCGAGATTGCCGACCTGCACAATGCCCAGGATGCGGCCCATCCGGACGCGCAGAAAATCGACAAACTGGCCGACCAGGTGCATTGGGATACGCAGGTGTTTTCCGATCGCAAGAGCATGATCTCCTATGCCTGCTTCGTGCCGGATGAGATCGAGCACCGCCTGTATGAACTGGCGGGGGCCACGTCCAATCTGCTGCCCTGACACGCACGGGATGCGCCGCAGGCTTCGCGCAGGCTGATCCACCTTGCACACGCCCTCGGCGTTCTTGCGGGGTGTTGCCCCGGCACAGGTCCCAGCGGGATTATTGCGAACGTTGGATGCTCAAAAACAATGTTCAATTATCATTTGGCACAAACGCACCCGGCGGGATCATCCCCGGATTGACATAGGCCAGATACAGCGCGTCAAGCATGGCCCACAATATGTCGCACTTGGTACGGAGAACAGCCTGGACTGCCGCCTGTTGCTGGAGCGTCCGAGCATGTTCCTTGACGTAGGCCAAGGCGAAATCGGCGTCCTGCGGCGCCTGGTCGAGACGCGGGGTGAAATAGCCGAGCGTCTCGGGCGTGATGAAATCGTAATTCGCCAGCATGCCGCCGACTCGCTCGGCAATGATGGCTGGTGAAAACAGCTCGGTCAGGCAGGACGCGATACCTTCCAGGATCGGCCGGTCGCGCACGATGTCCACGTATGCGTCGACGGCAAACCGGGTGATCGGCAGCAGGCCTGCGGTGGAAATCACATAGTCGCGGTCCAGGCCGAGCCCGTCGGTCAGCTTCAGCCATCGCTCGATGCCACCGGTGTTTGGCGCGTCGCCATCGTGGTCGTGCAACCGGCGCCGCCAGACGCGGCGGAGGTCCGGCGTTGGCAGTCGTGCGATCAGCGTCGCATCCTTCACCGGGATGCGGCACTGATAGTAGTACCGGTTCAGCGCCCAGGCCTGAAGCTGCCCGTGGTTCAGCTTGCCCTGGTACATCATCTTATGTAACGGGTGATTCGAGTGATAGCGCTCGGCGCCGATCCGCCGCAATGTCTCTTCCAATTCGTCGGGGGACAGCACGCGATCGCTCATAGGTCGATCTCCATTCCGTCATACGCGACGTCCCAACCCGCCTCCGTCACCGCGGCGCGCTCGGGCGAGTCATCCAGCAGGACAGGGTTGGAATTGTTGATGTGCAGCAGAATCTTCCGTCGTACACTGATGGTTTGGAATGCGGCCATCGTACCATGCGGACCGCTAACGCTCATATGCCCCATGCGCAAGCCGGTCTTGCTGCCGATGCCGGCACGCAGCATCTCGTCATCCGTCCACAGCGTGCCGTCGAACAACACGGCATCGGCACCTTGCAATTGTCTGGCCAGCGCATCGCTCATGTGCGCGCAGCCCGGGATGAAGTACAAACGGCGTGCCCCGTCGGACAACGCTGCACCGACCGTGGTATCGCCCTCAACGATCGGCGGCTCCGTGGTGGCTTCGAGATACAGCGGCACCTTGCCGGGGACTGCGAGCAACTCCACGGACAGTCCACTGGGCCTGCCGTCTGGTAGCGTCAACGTAACCGCCTCGCCGATCGCCAGGGATCGTCGCGTCACAACATCGTGCGCCAGCACGTCGAAGATCGGATTCGCCTGAAGTATCCGGTGGATGCCCGCAGTCGCATAGATCGTGAAGGCGTGCCGCTCACGCAGCGTCAGCAGGCCGGCGATCGCGTCCACATCGCCCCCGGTCAGCACCACCCCGGCGATTGGCGACGAACGCAGACCGTCGCGCGGACGCAGGCACGGCGTTGCCTCGATCTGCTGCCGCAGGTCGGGCGAAGCATTGCACAAAAACCAATGTTCGCCATCGGCGCTTACCGCTATTGACGCCTGCGTACACGGTCGGGCATGCGGATCTCCCGCCCTCGCCCGCCGGCACGCCGCAGCATTGGAGTTCCATTGCGGGAAGCCACCACCGGCCGCGGCACCAAGAACGCGCACTTGCATGGATTGAACGTGGTCCTCGATCGTGCCGGCGCGTCAGTGCGTTGCACCCGGTCGGCACATACTGCGGCTTCCTGGGTTTGACCGGCATACTCCAAATGAACTTGATAAATCCCAAGTCATCCGACGTTCCTCCTGCCGGTTATGAGAAGCTTAACGGTCTCCTTCGTGCAAGGTCAAGACGAGCAGGCGACGAAAGGATGACATTGGCACCGGATGCAAGGGCGCACGCGTATCGTGGATCTCGACGTGGTGGACGGGATGGTCCCTATCTGCTACATGAAGGACGCCGGCATCAGAGCCGGCCTGCGACCTCGCAGATCGACCTTGAGTGAGGAGGCATCCAATGGCCTGGACACGCCCGAAGCTGCGCGAAATCTGCATCGGCATGGAGATCAACGGCTACTTCGCCGGAAAGCTCTAGATCACGAATACGTGTTCGCGGCGCCCATCTTGATATACACCAAGTCTGCCAGTGCACGCGAGTCCCTACACGTGATCGAAACCCGTATGTGAGTGCGACGGCAACCTCGGCTTGCGAAAGCCGGGGGTTGCTGTTGTACCGCTTTTTTTGATTTTTGCGAATGCCAGACAACAGGCCGTTGAATTTGCCTGAACGACCGCGCTTGGCACCGGGCGTGCGGCTGCATTTCGACCGCACGCGCGACGCGTGGGTGTTGCTCGGGCCCGAACGGGTGGTCGAAACCGAAGGGCCCGCCAGCGAAATCCTTCGTCGCTGCGATGGCAGCCGGACGATAGGGCAGATCGTCGATGAACTTGCAGCAGTCTACAACGCCGATCGTGTGCAGATTGCCGACGACGTGATGGAGATGCTTGCCGAACTGATGGCAAAGCGGATGTTGACGGGATGACGATCCCATCAGCCGGCCTGGTCGTCGCGCCGCCGCTTGGTTTGCTTGCCGAGTTGACGCACCGTTGCCCGTTGGCCTGTGCGTATTGTTCGAATCCGCTCATGCTTGAAGATCGCGCGCACGAACTCGATACGTCGATGTGGGCAAGAGTATTCGATGAGGCCGTCGCCCTGGGCGTGTTGCAAGTACATCTATCCGGCGGCGAACCGGCATCACGCCGTGACCTGCCAGAGATCGTCGCTGCGGCGCATGACTCCGGCCTTTATACAAATCTGATCACATCGTCGATCGGCCTCGATTCGGCCCGGCTTGCACGACTGAAGGATGGCGGGCTGGATCATGTGCAGGTCTCACTGCAGGACGTGGAGGCGACAAGCGCGGATCACATCGCCGGCTACCCGGGCGGCCATCTCCGCAAGCTTGCATTTGCGCGGTCGGTGGTGGAAGCGGGCCTGGCGCTGACAGTCAACGCCGTCATCCACCGAGCCAACATCGATCGCGTCGTCGCATTCGTGGAGTTGGCAGCGTCGCTTGGCGCCGGGCGCGTGGAAATCGCCCATGCCCAATACTATGGTTGGGCTTTGCGAAACCGCCGAGCGTTGATGCCGACGCGCGCGCAGGTCGATCGCGCCATGCAGGAGATCGAGCACAGCAGGTCACGGTTCACCGGCCAACTGGTGATCGACATGGTGGTGCCGGACTATTACGCGCGGCGGCCGAAGGCATGCATGGGTGGCTGGGCGAGCCGGTCGTTGAATGTGACCCCGTCGGGCAGAGTACTGCCGTGCCATGCCGCGGAGACGATTCCCGACCTGGAATTCTGGTCGGTGCGTGACCATTCGCTTCAGGCAATCTGGCAGGAATCACCAGCATTCCGCGCTTTCCGTGGCACGGAATGGATGATGGAACCATGCCGGTCCTGCGCGTTGCGCGATGTTGATTTCGGAGGCTGTCGCTGTCAGGCGCTCGCGATTGCCGGCGACGCTCGTGCCGCCGATCCGGCTTGTGAACTGTCGCCACACCATTCCCGCATGCTGACACTTGCGGAGCAGGACTCCGCCGGCGCGGATTTCCGGTATGTCTATCGTGGTCGGCAGGCACCGGGGTGAACGGTGCCACGCGGTTGCTCGATGCGGTGAGGACCAGGAATCAAATGTCGTTGGAAATCGTCCCGGCGCTGGGGGCGATCAAGCGGCTCGACAAAACGGATGCCCTCGCCATTCCGCGGACCATGGTCTGGTTGCCGTCGCAACCGTTACTTCGTCTCTGGGCGGTCGTTATCTACGCAAGCGGCCCGACGCGGTGGTTCGCCCTTTTCGCTACCTGCGCGACCTTCTTGACCAAAAATGCCTAATTGCTGTGAGACAAATCACAGTGCCAAAGTTGCCCATCCGGCATATTCTCTGGCAAAGCGGCGCGAAGCAGAGGATCAAGACATGCCGGTTTATCTTTCGTTTTTCATATGCGCCTTTGCAGGCGGCAGTTGTCACGTTGTTGTACCGGTCGAACGTTCCTTTATCGGCCTGTCTGCCTGTCAGGTCGAAGGCATGATGATGCGCCCGCAGTGGGAAGAAGAACACCCCGCTTGGACAGTCAAACGCGTCCGCTGCTCGATCGGCAACCCGCCGCGCAACGAGGAACCGGCATAAGTCACTGGAACACGACGCACCGAGCACCCGTCATATTGGTGGTAATACCTCGCTCGGCGATCTCAATGCTCTACCGGCAATTGGTGCCATTCCTGTGCATGACTTCCGATGGCTGGCTGTCGGGCGCCATGTCACCCGTGGCGGGCCCCTGCGAATGCCTGAGAGGGTGCGACATATTCTGGGTGCAGCCGGAACGTTCTGGCTTCGGGGAGGCATGATCTCAAATCAATCCCGGAGAATGTGGCATCCCATGTGAGTCCACTCACAGCCGGAAGCTCTGCCGGCGCGAGCGGCAATCGTTGCAAACGCCGCACCTGTTCGGGGGCGCCGACTATGTGTCCAGTTAGGGCGTAGCCGACCTCTGAGCCGCGTCCAGAATGAGCGCAGCCTCCAACGCCTCGACCGCTGCCAGTCCCTCCTTGAGAAGCATGATAGCGGCATCGTTCCTGCCCGCCTCCAGGAGGTCCAGTGTCGCCCCGAAAAACAGGCGATAGCCTTCGGTGCCGCTTAGCAATTCGCTGACCAGTCGATCCATTGGCGCCGTCCTCGCTGACGAAGCGACCGTTGCCTACCGTGAACCCCTCGTTGCGAACCTACACCTTTCACGGCACAAAGCAATAAGATTATCGTTTCCCAACGAGTTCGCCTTCCCGACGTCCTTGTTAGGAGATCAGGCAAAGGATGATGTAGTTTGGTTAACACCATGATTTCTTTGAGGAATGGAATTTGACCGTGCCGCCCCAAGTTGTCCCGGCAGGCTGCACGCATCCCGGCGCCTGCTGCCTTCCGCCCTAAAGGCAGGTGGGCATGATGGTCCAAAAAGGCACGGCGAGGGTTATGCCAGCCCGCCAAAAGAATGACTCTCCGGCGGGACGTGCACCCCCGACGTGCACCCCCTGTGTCGCGGCCGGCGAATGCTACCCCTGCGAAGGCCCGGGGGCCGGCTAAAAAATCCACATTGTCGCCACCCCAAAATTATATTGGCAGCTTGACCACACCCCAGTTGGTCAACACCGTCCCGGCGTGCCTCAATTCCGCGAACAGCGGGTGCCGCGTAAGCTTCAGGCCGCCCAGCCAGCCACCGGCGAACAATATTGCGGCAGTAGCCATCCATGGTGTCGAGAAGTCGCCACGACCATGGAGTGCGACCGCCAGAGGCCCCGCCGCACTCATGACCGACATGAAGGCGCTTTTTTTCATCGCAGCGGCCAATTCGCCGATCCGGAAGGGGACATGTCTGCACACCAGCCAGACCGACAAGCCAACGTTGAGTGGTATGGTCAGTAGCGTGCTTAGCGCAACGGCCCGGAGCCCGTAGCCGGCCGCGACGCCCAGAACAGTCAGTGCGATCATGGTCTGCAAGAGTGCCAGCGGCACCGTATGCCGGATGGCACCGACGGCGACCTGGATCGCGTAGTTCAGGGCGGTGGGGAAATTGAAGAGGTGCGACACGGCGAATATCTGCAATATCGGAGCGACGTCCTTCCACTGAGGACCGAACACGATTGACACGATGGGATTTGCGAGAATGGCCAGCAGGATCAATGCCGGCCACAAAACCGCCGTGACGTGCTCAATCGCCTTGAAGTAAGCCCCCTTTAGATCGTGACCATCCCGGGCATGAGCGGAAAATGCCGGCAGTGCCACCGCCCCGATGCCCGCGAGAATGACGCGCTCGGGAAACAGCGTCAGCATGACCGCCCGTTGACACACACCCGCCGCCCCGGCGTTCAGCACCCGTCCTAGCATGAGGTAGAACAACGACTCGGAGATCCGATACAGCACCGCCGTGGCACTGCCGTAGAACCCGAAGGCGAGCACGTTGCGCCATTCCAGGAGGCAGAATCGATAGACCGAAAAGTTTCGCCGCAGCCCCAGGCCGAGCAACGTCCATACCAGGGCGGAGGCGACGGCGGCCCACGCCAGGCTCATGTAGCTATACCCCAGCAGGGCCAGGCAAACGGCGCAAATCGCGCTTGCCAACGTCGCGCAGATGTCGAGCGTCGCGACCCTGTCGAACGCCATATCGCGACTCAACAATGCGTAGATCGGATGCGCGAATGGCGCGATCGCATAGCTGATCGCGACCACTCGGATGTACCTCCCCACACCTGGCACGCCATAAAAGTCCGCCAGCACTCCCGACAGACAGAGCAATACTGTTGTCAGAACCAGCGTGACGATCAGGCTGACCGTGAAGACCGTCCGGATTTTTGCCGCGGTGATTTCCTGCTCTTGCACCAGATAGGCCACCGAACCGAGCTCACGCAGCGCTTCGGCAATGCCCAGCAAGGCCGTTCCAAGCACCGTGATGCCGAATTCCGCCGGCGTCAGCAGCCGTGCGAGGACGATGGTCGCGCTGAGATTGATTCCCATCACGATGTATCGTCCGCCGGATGCGAACAGCAGCGCGCGGCGAAGCTTGCCCATCTCAGGCATTCTGCGGCGCGCACCCCGCAGTGACGTGCAACCCACGCGGCGCAGCGAAAGAGCGGGTGACCGCGGCTGGTTCAACGAAGGCGGTCTGTGCCGTCCAGCCCATGACCATATCGAACAATCTGGCGCGCTCTGCTTCGAGGGTGAACACGTGATCGCTGCGACGGAAGTATTCGAGCCGGAGCTGCCCGGCGAAGCGCACCCTGGGAAAAGCGTCGAGGAGCTGGCGGCGATAATTGTGCTGATGCGGAAACCCCGAGGTGAACACCGCAAGGCACTGGATGCCCAGCTCCATGGCGTCCTGATAGGCCTTTTCCAGGAATGTACGGACTTCCGGATCGCCAAGCCGCAGGCGGTGCCGTTCCCAAAGCTCGTCGGACCTATCACCTGCCCATCGTCGCACGGTGTTCCAGAACCGGCCGCGGCCGCAAAAAAGATCAAGCCAGCTTCGCGCGCGTACCAGATGCCCGGCGACATAGCGCACATGATATTGGCGCGTTGGTGGGATCGAGGGGTCGAGCAATACGAGGCCGACGACACGCGGATCGGATCTGCCGTAGACAAGTGCGTGGTCAGCGCCGGAGCAAAGGCCCAGCAGGATGAACCGCCGTGCACCGCCCGTCTTCGCGATCCACTCTATTGCCTCGCCGATATCGGCCAGCGTGCTCTCCAGCGGCGACAGCGCCTCTCCCCTGCTCTCGCTGTCGCCAATCCCGGAGAGGTCGAAGCGCAGCACCTGGTGTCCTGCGGCAGCAAGCCGACGGGCAAGCGTCACAAACATCCGATGATGGCCGATGCGATGGATCAGGCCGGTGTTCAGGATCACAAACGCCGGAAGCTCGCCGGGAACATGGTTCACGGGCTGCGTGACGATCCCCACCATTGTGCCGCGGCGGCCCAGCGTCACCGCCTGATCGCGTATTGCTACCTTCATGCGAGCCACGCGGTGATGGATTGCAGCACTTTGACCGGCACCGTGCCGGCCAATGGATGGCCCAGCGGCCGCTCAACCCAGCACGGCTGGTTATCGATCTGCTCGATCAGCTTCGACCCCCCGGCGTGTCGTCGCAAAGCCTCCGATAGCGCGATGTGCGACGGGAGAGGATGCGAGAGCATGAACAAGGTGCGTTCGGGCAGAGCGGGCGTCAGCGCCAGCAGGTCAATGGTCGCGAATTCGCTTGCCATCGCAGTAGTCAGTGGAAAGCCGAGGATTTCATGCCCCCCGCCGTCACACCCGCGGCGTGGCACGGCAGCCCTGTGAACAGACCCGTGCCGGCAGGTCTCGCGCAGTTCCTTCAGATAGCTTGTGCCGTTCACCACCGGATCCCACAGAACCAGTGAGTTGATGTCGTCGCGCGATTTCGCCGCCACCTTGGCGGCGAGCGTTGCGCCGAGGCGCAGCCCGACCAGACCCACTCGGGTCGCCCCGGTGGTATCGAGCAATTCCTGCACGGCCGCCCTGATATCGGCGTGCCAACCGTCGAGCGTCGCCGCGGTCATCTCACCGGCCGAGTCGCCTGTTCCGAAATAGTCGAAGCGCAGCGTGTGCAGGCCGGCAGCGGTGAGCGTGGCGGACAATTGGCGCATCGACCGATAGGCGTGGAGATGCTCGGCGCCCCAGGGATGACACAGCACCACGGCCCGGCGCCCCGGCCCGCGGCGCGCAGGTTCATAGATACCGAACAAACGCCGCTCTTCAGTACCCGAAATAGAACGGGGTCATTGGTCCACTGCCCGGTCCGCCTGCGCCCGCCGGACGGCGGCCACCACTTGACGCAGGTTCTCAAAGAACAAGATGCGCGGAGCGATCCGGCAGCCTACGCGTTGCTCGATCGCAACGGCCACCCGCAGCGACAGCAGCGAATGGCCGCCGAGGTCAAAGAAATTGTCGGCGGCGCCTACCCGGTCGACCCGCAGCAGCTCCTGCCAGATATCGGCGATCATTTGCTCGAGCCCCGGCGCAGGCGCTTCGAAGGCCGCGTTCGTCTCGAGGGTGTTCTTGAACGGGTCAGGCAGCGCCCGCACGTCAATCTTGCCGTTCGGAGTGAGCGGCAGCGCGGTGACGACGACGAACACCGAAGGGATCATGTATTCGGGCAAAGTCTGCCGGAGATGAGCGCGGGCCTGGCTGGCTGTAAGGTCCTCGCCCGGCCGGTAGACGATGTAAGCAACAAGCCGCGAGTTGTCCCGTGCGAGCTGTCGTGCCGTAACGATCGCTTGGCTGACGGCTGGGTGGGAGGAGAGCGCCGCCTCGATCTCGCCAGGCTCGACGCGGAAGCCGCGGACCTTCACCTGGCGGTCCTTGCGGCCGAGGTGGAGCAGTTGGCCATTGCCGTCCCAGCGACCCAAATCGCCGGTGCGATACATGCGTGCGCCCGGCTTGGAAGAGAACGGATCTGCGACGAAGCGTGCCGCGGTCAGCTCCGGTCGCCGATGATATCCGATCGCCACGCCCTCCCCCCCGATGTAAATCTCACCGGGGATTCCGATCGGGACCGGCTCGCCGGCCGCATCGAGAATGTAGACACGCGTGTTGCTGATCGGCCGACCGATGCTGACGGCACCCATGCCGCGATGCACCCGGCCCGCGGTGGACCATATCGTCGTTTCGGTAGGGCCATAAAGATTCCATAGCGTACCGGCCCGTTCCAGCACGGCATCGGCGAGTTCGCTCGGCAGGCTCTCGCCACCGCAGAACGCCCGAAAGCTGTCACCACCCTGCCAATCCGCCTCAATCAGCAGCCGCCAGGTAGCCGGTGTGGCCTGTAGCACGGTGGCATTCGACCGGGATAGCAACTGCGCCAGCGCCACGCCGTCGGTCGCGATCTCGCGCGGAACCAGCTCGATCCGGGCGCCGACGGTCAAGGGCAGATACAGTTCAAGTGCCGCGATGTCGAAGGCGATCGTGGTGACGGCAGCGACCACGTCGACCTCGGTCAGGCCTGGCATCAGCCGCATCGCGCCCAGGAAGTTGGCAAGGGCGACCTGCGCGACCGCGACACCATTGGGGCGCCCGGTGGATCCCGATGTGTAGATGAGATAGGCGGGTTGCGACGGCGAGATGGCGGTTGCCAGATTGCTGCCGTCCAGCCGGCCGATTGCCGGCGCCTCCTGCGCCAGGTCGATCACCGCAATGCCCGCTGCAAGCTGCAGCCGGCCGACAATGTCCACGGTGCTGACCAGCGCCGCCGCGCCGCTATCGCCCAGCATGTCGGCCAGCCGTTCCACCGGAAATCCCGGATCGAGCGGCAGGTACGCGGCGCCGCTCTTTTGCACCGCAAGCAGGGCCACCAGCATCGCCGGCGAGCGATCCAGGCAGATGCCGACGATGTCCCCGGCGCCCAGGCCACGCGCGCGCAAATGCCGCGCCAGTTGGTTCGCCTGCGCGTTCAGGCTCGCATAGGTGAGTTCGGTCTCGCCGCAGCGCAGCGCCGGCCGATCGCCGCGGAGTTCCGCCTGTCGTTCGAACTGACGGATGAACGGTGCCGGGTCCACAACCCGCGCGGTGGCATTGAACGTCTCCAGCAACGTGCCCCGCTCTGCCGGCGACAGCAGGGATATTTCGCTGATCTTGCGTCGCGGATCGCGAACGACGGCGCGCAGCACCGCCTCCAGGTGCCGGGCTATCCGATCGATGGTCTCGGCCGCATAGAGGTCGGAGCGGTACTCGAACGAGCCCTCGAGCCGGCCCTCCGACTCGCGCGCATAGCAGGTCAGGTCGTGGACCGCGCCGCCGCTATAGATCGGCGTTGCCGACTGGTCGGAGGCGTTGTGCATCACCACGGCGACCTGGAACAACGGCGAACGGTCGAAGGAGCGGACCGGACGCATGCGTTCCACCAGCATTTCGAATGGCACATGCCGATGGTCATAGGCATCCAGCACGGCATCCCGCGCCCTCGCCAGCAGCTCGGAAAAGGACGGGTCATCCGACAGATCGAGCCGCAGCACCAGCAGGTTCACGAACGGCCCGAGCATGGTCTCGAATTCCGGGCGCTCGCGCATGCCCATCGGGCTGCCAAGGACGATATCGTCCTGGCCATTATGCGCGCGCAGCACGGCAGCGCAGGCGGCGACCAGCGTCATGTAGAACGTGGCGCCTTCGGCACGGAGCAAGGAGCGAAGCTGCGCGACGAAGTCGACGTCCCAGCAGAATGGCCGGGCGGATCCCGATCCGTTGGCCGCGGCATGGCGGTCGGGGCTGAAGGTGCAAAGCTGCGGAATGCCCGCCAGATGATGTTCCCACCAGTCCAGTTCGGCGGAAATTACGGTGGAATCCTCGGTGCGCCGCTGCCAGGCGGCGTAATCGACGTATTGGAGCGCTGCCGGCGCATCATCGGCCGTGCCGTTTGCCGCGGCGTCGCATGCTGCTTCCAGCCGCCGCCGGAGCAAGTCGAACGACCATTCGTCCAGGGCAATGTGGTGAGCCGCGACCAGGACGGCGAAACGATCACCGGCGAGCTGGTAGAGCTGCCAGCGCACCGGCGGCTCGCCGGCCAGATCGAACACCGACCGTGTCGCCTGGTCTCGGTCGGCCTCGATGATCTCTTGCTGTGCTGTGCTGTCATGGTCGCGCAGGTCGCGGACGACGACGCGAACAGCATCGGGCGCCAGCAGGCGGACACAGGGCGCGGGCCCGTTATCGCAGAAGGTAGCACGCAGGATTTCGTTGTCGCGCACCACGGCGCGAAGCGCCGCCGTGACGCAGGCTGCATCCATGGCGCGGGGAAGCAACCAGACCGTCGCGAGGTTGAACTCCGTGCGGTCCGGCTCCAGCCGGTCGATCACCCACAGCCGTTGTTGGAACGCCGACAGCGGCAGCACCCCGTCGCGCGGCACCGCAACAACCGGGCCGGCCGGCGCCTCGGCCGCTTCGGTACTCAGCAGCGCGACCAGGGCCGTCTTCTGGGCGGCGATTTCCTGCCGCAGCGCCGGGGTTACCGTGCCGCGCTCGGCGGTCACGCGCAGTCGGCCTTCCGACAGGCCAATGCCGACCCCGACCGAGCGCAACCACCCGATGAGCTGTGCCGCACTCAAATCAGGATCTCCTCACGATCGTCCGACGACAGGTCGGCGGCATCCACATCCGGCGCGCCGCCCTCGCCGATTTGCCCGGCGAGGCGGCGGATGGTGGGCGCGGCGAAGATGTCGCGCAGCGTCAGGCGAACCCCCAACTGCGCGCCGACGCGTGCGATCACGCGTGTGGCCAGCAGGGAATGGCCGCCCAGATCGAAAAAATCGTCGTGCACGCCGATGTCGTGCACGCCGGTGAGTTCCGACCAGATCGCCGCCAAAGTTCGTTCGATCGGCGTCGCGGGCCGATCAGAGGCCGTAACGGTGCCGAAGCTCACGGCTTCCGGCGCCGCCGATGACGCCGGCGTCTCCGGAGCATGCCTCGGCTGGTCGCGGTGCATGTCCAGGACGGCATGCAGATCGTAGGGGGTGACCACGACGCGGCTGTGGCGCGAACCAAGGATGCGCGCGAAGGCGTCCACGCCGGCCTCCGGTGCGATGGCGTTGCGCAGCAGAGCGAGGTGCTGTGCCTGCATCGCCGGCGGCACGACGAGATTCGCCGCCATGCCGACGTCGCGCCATGGGCCCCAGTTGATGGCAATGACCCGCTTCCATGCGGCGGGCCGGGCCTCGCTGTCGGCGAAGGCATCCAGCACCGCGTTGGCCGCGGCATAGCTGCATGCGCCGGGGGCACCGACCACCGCATTGATCGAACTCATCAACACCACGAAGTCGAGCGGCGTATCGCGCAGGAGGTCGGCGAGCACGGCCAGGCCATCGACCTTCGGCGCGAGCACATCGCGCACCTCCTGATCCTCCTGGCGGACGGCGATCCTGCCGTTGCCGGGAACCCCGGCGGCGTGGATGACGCCGTCCAGCGCACCCCAGCGGATCCGCGCCGCCGTGATGGCGGCAGACATCGCGGCATGGTCGGCGGCATCCGCGGCTGCGGTCATGACCTCGCCGCCGGCCGCCTCGATCTCCCGGATCGATCGGATCAGCGCGACACTTTGGGCGTCGGCGTCCTCCCCTGCGAGGATGGCGTCCCAGGTCTCCCGCGCCGGCACCGCACGCCGTGCGGTGAGCAGGAGACGGGCGGATACCTTGGCGGCAAGCCATGCGGCCAAGGCCAGGCCGATTCCACCCAACCCGCCGGTAATCAGGTACACAGCCCGATGCTTCAGTGGCAAGCGGGCCACCTCGGACGGTGCCGGCGTGACCGGCTGAAACCGCTGCAGCCAACGGCGGTTGTTCCGCCAGGCAACGAAGTTTTCTGCCCCGTCCGCAGCCGCCTCCTCGACCAGGAGGCGCGCGGCCTCCGCCGGGTTGCCGGTGACGCCGCCGATCGCAAGATCGACGCTGCGGATACGCAGCCCCGGCGCTTCCGTCGGCAGCACCAGCACCGGACCGGTTGGCAACGCGGCAGCCGGATCGGCGACCGGCTCCCCCAGCACGCTGCGCGCGCCGGCGGATACCACCAGCACGGTAATCGGCGCGGCGGCGTCCCAAGCATCCAGCCCGGCCGCCAGCGCGACCAGCACCCGATAGGTTTGCGCGGGGGCGGCGCCGTGCTCGGCGCCTGTCGCGGCTTGCGGCGCGAGCAGGATGATGCCTCGCAGGGCACCGTGCGCAGCGGTGACATCGCGCACCAACGCCGCGACGTCATCGGCGCTGTCGTGCCGCAGCCGCGCCGCCGCGGCACCGCGTTGTTCGTATCGATCGCCGGGTTCGGCCAGCACCGCGACCGCGCCGGCGGCGCGTAGCGCTTCGATGGTCGCCGCGGCCAACGGTCCGGCGGGGGCCAATACAATCCATGGGCCCTGCAGGGATGGCGTCGCGCCGGCCAGCGACTCATCGCGCATCCAGGTCGGTGCGTACATCCGCGGGACGCCGTCGCCATGCACGGACGCGTCCGATGCAGGCGTCGGGTTGGCGGTTGGTGGCGTCTCGATGCAATACCGCTGACGTTCGAACGGATAGGTGGGCAGGGGAATCCGCCGTGGTTCGGCACCGAGATGCAGCGCCGGCCAGTCCAGAGCCGCGCCCAACACAAAAAGCCTGCCCGCCGCTTCCAGTGCCGCGCGGGCGTCGTTGTCCTGCCGACGCGGATGCGACAGGGAAGACACGCAGAAGGCGCCGCGCTCCTTGCCAAGCGTCGCGCGCGCCAATGTGGCCAGCGCGTTGCCGGGCCCGACCTCGAGAAAGCACAGGGCCGGATCGGCCTTGAGCGTGCGCATGCCCGGTTCGAACCGCACGGCTCGCCGCATATGGGTGGCGTAGTATTCCAGTGATGTCGCCTCGACCGGGGTGATCCAGGTGCCGGTCACGTTCGAGACGTAGGGGATCCGCGGCGGCGACAGGGTGATGCCCCGCAGCGTCTCGATGAAGGGTGCCAGCGCGGGCTCCATCATCGCCGAATGGAAAGCGTGCGATGTGACCAGGGTGCGGCATTCGAAACCGCGCGCCTGCAGTTGCCGCATCGCTGTGGCAACGGGCTCGGTCGCACCGGATATCGCGCACAGGCCGGGTGCGTTCTCGGCGGCAATCTCGACGGCGCGCGGCAGCAACGGCGCCAGGTCGGCGGCCGACGCATGGACGGCAGCCATGGTGCCAGGCGGCAGGGCCTGCATCAGGCGGCCCCGCGTCGCCACCACAAGCAGCGCGTCCGCCAGCGAGAACACGCCGGCCAGATGGGCTGCCACGTATTCGCCGATGCTGTGGCCCATCATCGCGGTGGGCGACACGCCCCACTGCATCCACAGCGTCGCCAGCGCGTACTCGGTGCAGAACAACGCCGGTTGGGTCAGCCGCGTTTCGTTGATCCGATTGTCCGTGCCCTCGGCAAACATGACCGTGCGGATGTCCAGCCCGAGCATTGGCTGCAGCAGGGTGGCGCAGCGGTCGATGGCAGCACGATAGACCGGCTGACGGCGGTACAATTCCGCACCCATGCCAACGTGCTGGCTGCCTTGTCCGCTGAACAGGAACGCGACCGGCCGCGTGCCGCCTTCATGCACCGCAGCGGCAACCGAGGCATGATGCGGCTGTCGCAACAACGCCACGGCTTGCGCGACATCCTGCACCGGCACCGCACAGCGATGCGGGAATGGTTTGCGCCCGACCTGCAAGGTCCAGGCAACGTCTTGCAGCGACAGGTGCGGATGCGCCTCGAGGTGTGCCGCAAGATCGGTCGTCGTTTGCTGAAGGCCGATCGCCGTTCGTGCCGACAGGACGAGCAACTGGTGGTCATGTTCCGCGTGCCGCAGCGGTACTGGCGGCGCCTCCTGCAGCACCACATGGGCGTTGGTGCCGCCGATCCCGAACGAGCTGACGCCGGCGCGGCGCGGGTCGGCGCGGTCCGGCCAGGCGCAACTCTCCGGACTGGCCGTGAAAGGGCTATGCTCCAGGTCGAGTTTCGGGTTGGGCGAGCGGAAATTCACCAATGGTGGGATCTGCTGGTGTGTCAGGGCGAGCACGGTTTTGATCAGCCCGGCGACGCCCGCCGCCGCGTCGAGATGTCCCAGATTGGCCTTCAGTGACCCCAGGCGGCAGAACCCGACATCCGGCGTCGCCGCGCGGAACACCCGGGTCAGCGCGGCAATCTCGATGGGATCGCCGAGCGGCGTCGCAGTGCCGTGCGCCTCGACATAGGTGATGCTCCGCGGATCGACGCCGGCCAAGGCCTGAGCCGTCGCGATCACCTCGACCTGGCCGTCGATGCTCGGCGCGGTGTAGCCGATCTTGCTGGCACCGTCATTGTTGACGGCGGCACCGATGATGACAGCATGGATCGTGTCCCGATCAGCCAACGCGTCCCGCAGGCGCTTGAGAACAACGATGCCGGCGCCTGCCCCGGCGCGTGTGCCGGCGGCGGCGGAATCGAAGGGGCGGCAATGACCGTCGGGCGACAGGATCATGCCCTCGGCGTGCAGATAACCGCTGCGTGCCGGGAAATTCAAAGACACGCCGCCGGCGAGCGCCATGTCGCATTCACCCGACTGCAACGATCGGCACGCGACTTCAACGGCAACCAGAGAGGTCGAGCAAGCGGTCTGGATGGTCATGCTGGGACCGTGCAGGTCCAGCTTGTAGGAGACGCGCGTGCAGAGGAAATCCTTGTCGTTGCCCAGCATGAGCTGGTAGCCGCCGACCGCCTCCATCAATGCCTTGTCGCGCAGGATCTGGGCAAAGACGTAGGTGTTCATGCTTGCGCCGGCAAAGACGCCGACCGTCTTGTGGATGCTGCCGGGCGCGTAGCCGGCATGCTCCAGAGCCTCCCACGCGCATTCGAGAAAGATCCGCTGCTGCGGATCCAGGATCTGCGCTTCACGCGGCGAAATGCCGAAGAACCCGGCGTCGAACAACTCGGCGCCCGCCAGCGTAGTGCCCTTGCGAACGAAAGATGGATTGCTGCGCAGGTCGGCATCGACCCCGGCGGCCGCGAGATCGGCATCGCTGAATTCCTCCAGCGATTCCACGCCGCCTGCGATATTCCGCCAGAACGCTTCGAGAGTCGCGGTGCCGGGGAAGCGTCCGGCCAGGCCGACAATGGCAATGGCGTGGGGCGGGAAGGATGGCGTCGGTTCGAACATCGGCATGTCAGCCATGGAGTTGCCTTTCCGCGCGGATCCGGGCGCGAGCCAGCGCGTCGTTGGCGCCGGAATTGGACGACATGCGGTCGGCCTGGCTGACGACCGTGGTTCGCTGGAACAATTCGACCAGGGGGATGTCGGCGCCGAATTCCCGCTTCAGCTCCGCGTGCAACCTGACCAGCAACATGGAATGGCCGCCAAGGTCGAAGAAATTGTCGTGCAGGCCGACCCGGTTGGTACGCAGCACGCGGCGCCAGACATCGGCGACACGGCGCTGCGGCGGCGTCATCAGCGCGTCGCCGATCGTGTCGGCGGCCGGTTCGGAAACTTGCGGTGCGGGGAGCGACTTGCGGTCGATCTTGTTGTTGGGTGTCATCGGCATGGCCGCAAGCACCATGAACAAGTGCGGCACCATATATTCGGGCAGCTTACGCCGCAGCAGCGCCCGCGCCATTTCGGGTTCGAAAACCGCGCCCTCCGCCATGGTGACATAGCCGACCAGCCGGATGTCGCCGGGAGCAAGCTCGCACGTCACGACGACACCATTCGCCACGCCGGGGACCAGCGCCAGGATCGCCTCGATTTCTCCCAGTTCGACGCGATACCCGCGCAGCTTCACCTGATGATCGCGCCGGCCCCGCAGCTCCAGCCGACCATCGGCCCGGAAACGCGCCACGTCGCCGGTCCGGTAGACCCGCTGCCGGCTGCCGTCGGGCAACATGATCGCGACGAATTTCTCCGCCGTGAGTTCGGGACGCTGGCGATAGCCGCGCGCGACGCCTTCGCCCGCGATGCAAAGTTCGCCCGCGACCCCGGTGGGCGCGAGCTGGTCCGACGTGTCCAGCACAAAGACCCGCGTGTTGGCGATCGGACCACCGATGGCGATCGGGCCGGACGCGTCGGTGACCCGCTCGACCGTCGACCAGATTGTCGTCTCGGTCGGCCCGTACATGTTCCACACTTCGCCGCAGCGTTCGAGCAACGCCGAGGCCAGGTCGCGCGGCATTGCTTCACCACCGCACAACGCCTTGAGATCGGGCTTGCCGTTCCATCCCGCCTCAAGCAGTTGACGCCAGCTTGCCGGCGTTGCCTGCAAAACCGTAACACGATGCTGCTCCAGCAATGCCATCAGTAGGGCGCCGTCGAGCACGTCGGTGCGCGATGCGATGACGACATGCGCACCGACGCTCAACGGCAGCCAGATCTCGAGGCCGGCGATGTCGAAGGACAGCGTGGTGATCGCCAACAGATTGTCGGTCGGCGCCAGGCCAGGCTCGATCTGCATGGCCGTCACCAGGCTGACGACGTTGCGATGTTCTACCTCGACACCCTTGGGACGCCCGGTCGAACCGGAGGTATAGATCACGTAGGCGAGGTCTTCAGGCTGAACGTCGGCATCGACGCTCGTGTCGGGCTGCCGGGCGAGCGCATCGCTTTCCTCATCCAGCAGCAGCGTCGGCGCGCCGGCGCCATCGAAGATCGGCAGGAAGCTGCTTTTGGTGATGACGCAGGAAACGGCTGCGTCGTCCATGATGTAGTGCAGGCGTTCCTCCGGATGCGTGGGATCGAGCGGCACATAGGCTGCTCCGACCTTCAGCACCGCGGCCAACGCGATCGGAATGTCGATCGTCCGGTCCAGGCACACGGCAACCAGCATTCCCGCGCCGATCCCGCGACGGCGCAGCAGGTGCGCCAACCGATTGGCCTGTTGTTCCACCATGCGATAGCTGAGCGTGGCATGGCCGGCAGTCACGGCAGCCGCGTCGGGCGTGCGCCGCGCACTGGCCTCCATCAGGTGATGCAGGCAACGCGTCCGGTCGTGCGGCGCGGCCGTAGCGTTCCACTCGGTCAGCTGTTGCCGTTGTTCCGCGGCGGTCAACAGCGGAATGTCCCGCACGCCGCAGGACGGATCGGCCGCCAGTGCGGCCAGAAGGTTCATGAAATGGTCGTGCAGCCGAACGATAGTAGATTGAACGAACAGGTCGCTGTCGAATTCGTACAGCGCACGATACTGGCCGACATGGTCGCCCTCGGTGATCGGACTCAGCTCCAGCGTGAGATCGAAACGGGACGCGCCGCTGTCCAGCTCGAAAAAATCCGCGCTCATTCCCGCCGGCGCCAGCGACCGGATCGGGAACGACATCAAGGTGAACAACACCTGAAAGATCGGAGCGTGACTGGTGCTGCGTTCGGGGTTGAGGGCCTGCACCAGCCTGTCGAAGGGAATCGCACGGTGATCGACGGCACCTAGCGTGGTCTGCCGCACCTGCGACAGGAAGGCGGCAAAGTCTGGATTGCCGTCCAACAGGCTGCGCACGGGGATGTTGTTTACCAGGCAGCCAACGACGCCTTCCAGCGCCGGGTTGTCGCGGTTGGCGACGGGCGTGCCGATCACGATGTCGTCCTGTCCGGAATAGCGGTGCATCAGCACCTGCCAGGCGGCGAGCAACGTCATGAACAACGTGGCATTGTGCCGCCGGCCATAGGCCTCCAGCGCCGCGATCAGTGCACCGTCGAGGAACCGACACACCCGACCGCCGCGGTGCGACGGGATCGGCGGCCGGGGCCGGTCCATCGGCAGGTCCAGCATTGCCGGAGCGCCCCGCAGGTGGGTCTGCCAATAGGCCAGGTCGGCGTCGAAACCGCCGGCCTGAAGCTGCTTCGCCTCCCAGCCAGCATAGTCGACATAATCGATCGCCAACGCCGCCAGGTCCGCGCCGCGTCCCGCCACCAGAGCGTCGTAGAGCATGCACAGTTCATGGCAGGCGATGGCCAGCGACCAGCCGTCCGCGATCACGTGGTGCATCGTCAGGATCAGCACGTGGTCGTCCGCCGCCATCCGAATGATGCGGAACGCCGCGAGCGAACCACGCGCCATATCGAACGGACAGCGCAGCAGTTCCTCCCCCAGCCGACGGGCTTCGGCGTCACGCTGGTCCGCCTGAAAGCCGCAAAGATCGATGACGTCGCTGGCTGCTTCGGTGCTTTGCAGCACTTCGAGCCAGGGGCGTCCGCCGGCTTCGACGACGCGGGTACGGAAAGCCTCGTGGCGCTGCATCAGCGCCTGGATCGCCTGCCCCAGACAATCGATATCGAGCACGCCGCGAAACCTGAGGCCGCCGCCGATATTATAGCTGGCCTGGCCGGGGTCGATCCGGTCCAGGAACCACAGCCGTTGCTGGGCGGACGTGGCGGGGATCCGCGTGGTACGGGGAAGCCGGCGTAGCTGTGCATTGTCGGCCGCGGCCTGCAAATGAGCGACGATGGCCGCTCGCTTGTCCGTAATGGCCGCCTTCAGCGCGGCATCCAACGCTCCCCGCGGTGCATTGATCCGCAGGCGGTCCCCATCCAGGACCAGGCGAATGTCGCGCTGCCCGAGTTGCGAGAGCAGTACCGCTATTTCGTCGGTGGCCGCGGCGTCGCCGCCGTGCGGGCCTGGTGCATTTAGCAGCGGCGCATCCTGATTGCTGGTCAGGCTGTCGAGCAGCATGAGAAATTCCTCGGCGTAGCGGCGGATGGTGGTCTCCTCGAACAGATCCGTGCGGTAGGTGAAGGCGGCCCGAATATCGCCGGCGATATCGACCATCTGCAGCGACAGATCGAACTGTCCGGCGCCTTGTTCGATCGAGAAGGGACGCAGGCGCAGGGTCGCGAGGTCGATCGGATCGTCGGAGTCGCGGCCATATAGCAGACCGAACGACTGCAATTGCGGGAAGCGCAGGAAGCTGAAGAACGTCTCGAACAACGGCGAGCTGCCTGCGGTACGCTCGGGCTGCAGGCGCTGCACCAGAAGCGGCAGCGGAAATTCCTGTGCCTCGATCGCACCGACGACGGCAGTGCCCAGCTGCCGAACCAGCTCGCGGAACGTCATGGGTCCTGACAGGCGTCCGCGTATCGGCACCGAGCTGACGAAATTGCCGACGACACGCATGAATTCCGGCTTGCTGCGGGCGAAGACGGAGGTACCGACGATCACGTCCTCGGTGCCGGTGAGATGGAACAGGAAGGCCTGGAAACCTGCCAGCAGCACGACGAACGGCGTGGTGCGTTCTTTGCGTGCCAGATCCATCACCTGCCGGATGGTTGCGGTGGGCGGTTGAAAGGCGAACGTGGCACCATCAAAGGACTGGATCGGCGGGGGCGGATGATCGGTCGGCAGCGCGAGGCGCTGGCGCGGCAAGGCGAGTTGCCGCTGCCAATATGACCACAGCCGGTCTCCCTCGGTACCGCCCAGCATGGCCTCTTGCCAGCGGACATAGTCGCTGTATTCGCGTTCCGGCTGGTCGAACGTCACGGCTGGCCCACCGGCCAGTTCACCATAAAGTTTCAGCAGTTCCTCGATCAGCATCAGGATCGACCAGCCGTCGATGGCGATATGATGCACCGATACCAACAGGGCATGGTCGTCGGCGCGGCGGGTATAGACGGACGCACGGATGACGGGTCCGTGCTGCAGATCGAACGGACGACCGGCGTCTGCCCCCAGCATTGTGCGGAGCTCGCTGTCGGGCAGCGCGCCCACGACATGGACGCTCAACGCCGCGTCCTGATCGACCGAGACCCTTTGACACGGCGCGTTGTCGTGAAAATCGTACGTCGTGCGCAGGATCGCATGCCGATCGATGACTGCCTGCAGGGCAGTTCGCAGCAGCGCGGTATCCAGCCGCGACAGCACCCGCACCGACAGCGACACGTGATACGCGGCGCTGTGCGGATCCTGCTGCTGCAGGAACCACAACGCCTTCTGGCTGTAGGACAGCGGGTGCGTATCGGGCCGCTGCGCGGCGATGGCGGCGGCGGTGGTTTCCGGACCGGCCACCGGCGAAGCGCCGGCCAGCGATCCCAGGAATGTCGTCAATGCGTCTATGGTCGGGTAGTTGAAAGTCAGGCTGGAGGGCAAGGATTGCCCGATGCCCGCTTCCAGCCGACGTTTCAGCTCGATGGACATCAGGGAGTCAAGGCCCGTCGCGAACAAGTCCTGGTCCGGCGCGGTGGCGTCGGCTTCGGCATTCAGAACGGCGGCCACTTCGCGGCAGACGAAATCCCAAATCAGCGTTGCGCGTGCGGCGCCGGAAGCCTGCGCCAACCGCGACGCCATAGCGCCTGTTCCCACGCCGGCCGTTCCCACGCCACCCGACGTTGGCTTTGTTATCTCGGGTGATGCGCTACTGCCGAAGCGTGACAGGAACGGCCGCGATCGTCGCGTTTCGAACAATGGCTTGTAACGTGACCAGTCGATTCGGGCGACGATGCCCTGCGGCTGTGCGCTTGCGAGCAGACGAGCCATCGCGTCGAATCCCGCGTCCGCCGAAATGGGTTCCAGGCCGCCCGCATGGAAACCGCGCTGCGCGTCTTCCGATGCCATGCGGATGCGTTCCCACGCCCCCCAGTTGATCGAGAGGACACGTTGCGCCGGGCTGGCAGCAAGTGCCGTTGCGTCGAGGAAAGCATTCGCGGCGGCATAATGCGCCATCCCGCCGGAGCCGATCAGCGCCGCGGTCGAGGAATAGAACACCAGGAAATCGAGGTCATCGTGCTGCAGCACGCGTTCCAGCACCACTGCTCCCGCTATCTTGGGACGCAGCATCGTGGCCATCTGCTCCGGCGTCAGCCGGTCGATCGGTGTGGCATCCGCATGCGTTGCCGCGTGGAATATCCCGCGAATCGGTGGCGCCTCTGTCGTCAGCGCGGCAAGCAGGCTGCGGATGTGTTGCTCATCGGCGATATCGCCGGCAAGCGCGTGGATGCGCACGTCCATGGCTTCGATCGCCCGGACCGCATCGCCAGCGGTATCGGGATGCCGGCCGAGCAAAGCGATGTGCTTCGCGCCGTGGTCGGCAAGCCAGCGCGCCAGCAACAACCCTAATCCACCAAACCCACCCGTTATCAAATAGGTTGCATCGGCACGCAGCGGGATTGGCGCCGGCGCCGGCGGCGGAGCATGGTCGAGCCGGGCAAGATATCGGCCGCCACCGCGATACGCCGTCTGGTCCTCACCATCCCCGGCCGCAATCGCCGACAGCAAAGTTTCGGCGAGGGATCCAACGTCGTCGTCGGGCGCCAGGTCGATCAGCCCGCCCCACCGGTCCGGTTGCTCGACAGCAAAGGTGCGGCCAACGCCCCAGAGCGGCGATTGCCAACGCCCGCCCGGTCCGATCGCACCCTGCACCGCCTGGGCCCCTTGCGTGACGAGCCAGGCTCTTCCCCCGTGCGCGGCCCGCCCGAAACGAGCGAGCCACTGAACCGGCAACTGGCACGCAAGCGCCTCGCATAGGGGCACAGCCGCGGCATCGTCATTTCGATATCGCGCCAGCGGCAGCGCACCGAGGTAGACCAGTTCCTCGTTATCCAGCGCGGCGTGTTGCGGAGCGGCGGCATCCAGGACGCGGACCTGTTGTCCCTGCCCGCGCAAGCGCTCGGCCAAAGCCGCGGCGATACCATTGTCGTCCCCCACCAATGCCCAGGCACAAGTGGTGCGGGACCGCTGCGCAACGATCAGCGCCTGGCGGGACCCGGCAACCGTGCCCTGGCCGGCCGCGGGGATCGCTGCGACGTCGTCAAAGCCATGATGCTGCAGCAGACGCCGCCACGCGGCGGTATCGATCAACGGATAATCCGGCCGCAGCGCGGTGTCGCTGAAGCGCCACCAGCCCTCGGTCAAGCCGAAGGTAAGGTCGGTCGAGCGCTGGGGTGCGACAACTTCAAGCAGCAGCAGCAGGCCGCCCGGGGCCAGCAGGCTGCGCACATGCTCCATCGTCGTGCTGAGATCGCGAGTCGCATGAAGAACATTCGCCGCAACGATGATGTCGAATTGCCCGGCATGAAATCCCTGGCCGGACGGGTCGTTCTCGACATCGAGCAGCGCGGTTCGCAGGAACGGGTAGGCCGCGTATCGTTGTGCCGCCCGTTCAAGGAACAGGGGCGAGAGGTCGGTAAACACATAGTCCGTGCGGTCCGCCGGCAACAACGGCAGGATATAGTCGGTGGTGCCGCCGGTGCCCGCACCGATTTCGAGCAGGCGCAGCGACGCATCGGCCGGCAGGTTCCGGATCGCCGAGGCCAAAGCCTCACCCAGTGTCGCGTTATAGGTTCGTGCCCAGGGCGAACTCACATATAGCTTGCGGGCTTCTTCAAACGAACCCCCAACAAACAACAATGGCAGCGCATCCTGCTCGCCGGTGAGCACGCGCGGAAGTGCGGTCCCGCAACGCTGCAGCATCATTAGTTCCGCGTCGAGAACGCCCGATTCACCCGCCTCGGCAATGCCTTCCGCCGGCAGACCAACCGATGGCAACGCTGTTACCACCGTGAACCATGCTTCGCTTCGGCGGAGCACGCCGTCCTCTGCCAGCATCACCAGCATGCGGGCGAACAATCGGTTCTGACGCGGCGCGACACCAAGCCTCACCGCTTCCTCGTCGGCCGTGAATATGCGGCCCGCCGTTGCGTCGAAGCCGAGCCGTTGCAATGCGGCGCCGACAAACGCGGCGCTCAGCCGGTCAAGGGCCGGACCCACGCGGTCATAAATGGCCAGGTCGTTTGCCACGGCGAGCGTCGAAAAGCGCTGCTGCAGCCAGGAACTGTACTGTTCTGGCCCATGCAGCCAGGGAGCTCCGCGCCTGACCAGCGGCGCCTTCTCCCATAGCACTCGATAGAACAGGTCATCCCCTGTCGTGCCTGCGGGGCTGTCTTCCACGCCACCCTGTTGCGAGGGCGATGCCGGCATGGATCGTGCTGCCGCCGATGGTAGTGGGTTGCCGGTCAGAGGCCCTTCATGACATGCACTTGCCAAGTACTGATCTTCGATTTCCGTGGGCGCGTACCAATAGCTGCGGTGTTCGAAAGGATAGGTCGGCAGGTGGATTTTGCGTCCGCCCTTGTTCACCTCGGCCCAATCCAGCACGGCGCCGTGCACATAAAGTTCCGCGATGCACGCGTTCATTCCGGCCCAATCATCCGCGCCGGCATGCAACGGGGTGAGGAACAGGTTCCCGGCTTCCGGCAGCGCCCGTTGGGCGATCGGTATCAGCGTGGCAGTCGTTGCCATCTCGATGAATCGCCGGCAGCCCGCGTGATGCAATTCCCTGAACGCTTCGGCCACGCGCGTCGGCTCCGCATGCCGGTCGCACCAATAATCCGCATCCGGAATGCCATGCAGTCCGAGCGCATCGCTGCCGCCGGAGGTCCACGCGATTGGAATGGTCGGCGTGTGCGCCAGGGCGGCAGGCGTGCCGTTCATGTCCGGCGAACATCCGCGCGCCGGCGCCAGGCTCGCTGCCTGCGAAACCAGGTGCAAGGCATCTTCAAGCGACAGGACACCCGCCACGCAGGCGGCGCCAGGCTCACCGTCTGCACTGCCGATGACCGCCGCCGGCCGGACACCGAAGGATTGCCAAAGCTGCGCGGTCGCGTACTGCATCGCGAACAGCACCGTACTGGCCGCCCCCGGCTCCTCCGGCCGGGCTGCATCGTCGGCCGACAGCCATGGCAGCGCCAAGCGGCGGCGCCCGCCAGCATGGCGTCGCAGCGCGCTGTCACATTCATCGATGGCCGTGCGGAAGACCTGCGACGTCTCATAAAGCAACCGGCCCGCGGCCGAACGCACCGGCGTTCCGCCGCTGAACAAGAACGCGACATCAGCTGCTTGCGCGGGGCCTGCTGTTCCAATGTGCAACGCGGGATGATGTCTGTCTTCCGCAAAAGCCGTCAGTGCATCGATCGCACCGCCTGTGCTGCCCGTCACAACCGCCAGCCGGTGCGCGAAATGCGACCGGCCGGCTCCAGCGGTGTAGCCAACGTCCGCGATGGACACGCCGGGATCGGCCGCCAGCGCGCGGGCGTAGCGTGCCGCCAGTGCGACAAGCGCCGTATGGCTGCGCGCGGACAACGGCAGGCACCGGAAGGTTCGCGGCTCGACCGGTGCCGCTCGGGCCGGCGGCGGGTCCTGCAGCACCACATGCGCATTCGTGCCGCTGAAGCCGAAGGAGCTGATACCGGCCACACGGCGCCGCTCGCTCCGCGGCCAGGGCCGCGCGCTGTCCGTGACGGACAGGCGGTTGTCATGCCAGTCGATATGCCCGCTGGGTCGCGTGAAATGCAGATGCGGGGGAAGGCTCTGGTGTTGCAGAGACAGAATGACCTTGATGACGCCGGCAATGCCGGCGGCGCTTTCAAGATGACCGATATTGGTCTTCACCGAACCAATCAGCAGAGGATTGGCATCGCCTCGTTCAGCGCACAGCGTGCGGGACAAGGCACGTGCCTCGATCGGGTCGCCCAGGGCCGTACCGGTCCCGTGCGCCTCCACATAGTCGACCTCTTCCGGCCTCACGCCGCCATCCGCCAGTGCGGCGCGAATGACATGCTCCTGCGCCGGTCCATTCGGCACGGTCAACCCGCCGCTGCGCCCATCCTGATTGACCGCGGTCCCGCGAATGACAGCCAGGACGTGGTCCCCGTCGGCGATCGCATCGCTCTGGCGTTTCAGAACCAGGACGCCGCATCCCTCCCCGCGGGCGTAGCCGTCCGCGCTTGCGTCGAACGTCTTGCAGCGGCCGTCCTGCGCCAACATGTGCGCCTTCGACAGTGCGATCGAAGTTTCGGGCGCGCATATGACGTTCACGCCGCACGCCAGCGCCAGGCGCGTCTCGCCCTCACGCAGGCTGCGGCAGGCGAGGTGCATGGCGACCAGCGAGGACGAACACGACGTATCGACAGCCATCGCCGGACCGTTCAGGCCCAGGCTGTAGGCGATGCGACCTGCCGCGACACTGCCGGCATTGCCGGACGCCAGGTAGGCATCGATCGCCTCGCGGCCACGATGCAGCAGGCGGACGAAATGATCCTGGTTGCAGATGCCGACAAATACCCCACTCGCGGAATCGGTCAGCCGCGCCGCCGCCACGCCGGCATTCTCCAGCGCCTCCCACGCGACCTCCAGCAGCAACCGCTGTTGCGGATCCATGCTGATGGCTTCGCGCGGCGAGATCCCGAAGAAGGCGGCGTCGAAGCCGGCAATCTCGTCCAGGAAGCCACCGGTCCGCACTGACATGCGGGCCGGCGCGTCAGGATCGGCGTCGAACAACGCCTCACGATTCCAACGATCGCCCGGCACCTCGCGGATCGCATCGCATCCGCCGGCCAACAGCTCCCAGAACTGCTGCGGATTGTCGGCGCCACCGGGAAACCGACACCCCATGCCGATCACGGCAATGGGCTCGTGCCGCCGCCGCTCTGCCGCTTCCAGCTGCTTCTGTTGCTCCACCGCTAGCAGCAGCAACTGCTTGGGCGAAAGTTTGGCGAGCCGCTCCAGAAAGTCGCTCACCTCAAACCTCCACCTGCTCGCGTTCGGCGAGCAGCCGATCCACGTCGTCATCAGACAGATGCTCGATGACATCCAGTGCGTGGGTTGCCGCATCCCCGGATAGCTTCGCCGCGTCCGACGCGGCAGGCGCCGCGGCCAGCACCTCGACCAGGAGGTACTCGGTCAGTGTTTCCATCGTCGGATAGTCGAACAACAAGGTTGCCGGCAGCGTCTGGCCGAGCGCCGCATGCAGCCGGTTGCGCAGCTCGACCGCCAGCAGCGAGTCGAGACCCAGCTCATGCAGCGGGGTCGCCGGATCGATCTGCCGCGTCGCGGCAATGCCGAGCGTCTGCAAGGCGAGGTCGCGCACCAACCCCGCTACCATCTGCCGGCGCTGCGGCAGCGGTGCTGCAAGGAACGTCTCGCGGCAGTCCGCGCGTCGTTGCCGCATCGGCGGCAGGGGGATGCGACAGGACGGCGGCGCCGCTGTCGATCTCGGCGAGCAAACCCGCCCCCGCACGCGCGCCACCATGCGCGACGAAGCGCTGCCAGTCGATTGGCGCGACGGCGGCCTGCGCTACAGCTTCCCGCAGCAAGCGGTCCAATGCCGAAAAAGCTTCCTCCTGGCTCAGCGCACCGATCCCCTGCACCGCAAGACGCTCGATCAGGCCGCGGTCGGCAGCGCTGCCCACCCCGGCCCAGGCGCCCCAATTGACGGCAAGCGCGCACAGGCCGCGGCTGCGGCGCTCATGCACCAGCAGGTCGAGCACGGCATTGGCGGCTGCATAGTTGGCCTGCCCGCGGGCGCCGAAGATGCTGGCGATCGAGGAGAACATGACGAACATATCGAGCGGATCGCTGCGACTGAACCTGTCGAGCAACCACGCGCCGCGCACCTTCGGGTCGAACACGCGTGCGAACCGGGTCGGGTCCTGGTGCGGCACGCCCGCGTCGTCCAGCACCGCGGCGCAGTGAATGATGCCACGCAACGGCGGCCCCGCCGCGCGCAGGTGCGAAAACAGTGCCGCCAGGGCGGATTCGTCAGTCACATCGACCGCTTCGACCGCCACGTGAGTCCCGCCGGCACGCAGTTCCTGCACCACCGCTGCCGCTTGCGGTGTCAGGCCGCGTCGCCCGGCCAGCACCAGCCTTCCTGCCCCACGCTGCGCCAGCCAACGAGCCATCAGCAGACCCACACCGGACAGGCCGCCGGTTACCAGATAGGTGGCATCGGCCCGGATCGTCACCGGTGTGGCCGGCGCGTGGCGCAGCACGACCTTCCCCACATGCCTTGCCTGCGCCATCAACCGGAAGGCGCGCGGCGTGTCGGCCAGAGCAAACACCTGGCGCGGCAGTGACGTGATCGCGCCCTTGTCCAAGCGCTCCACCAGGTCTTGCAGCATGTCGCCGATCAGCGGCGGGGCGGCGGCCGCGACCGTGCTCCAGTCAACGATGGAATAGCGCAGGTCGCGCCCCAGGGCGGCCACCCACTCGGGCGACCTGATGCCGCGCTTGCCGATCTCGACGAACCGGCCACCGGGCGCCACCACGTCAAAGCTGCCGTCGAGCAACTCGCCCGCGAGCGAGTTCAGCACGACATCCACGCCACTTCCGTCGGTGCAGGCCAGGATTTCCGACACGAACCGACGGCTACGGGAATCGAACACGTGCGGCACGCCCATGGCCCGCAACATTGCGCGCTTCCAGGGCGAACCCGCGGTGGCAAACACCTCTGCGCCGGCGGCCCGGGCAAGCTGCACTGCGGCCATGCCCACGCCGCCTGCGGCCGCATGGATCAGCACCCGGTCCCCGGCACGCAAGCCGGCCGTATGGAACAAACAGAACGAAGCGGTCAGGAAGGCAATCGGGAACGAAGCGGCTTCCTCCGCGCCCATGCTCGCGGAACAGCGCTGCACCAGCGCGGCATTGGCGACGACGAAGGCCGCGAGGCAGCCGGGTGCCACCGCCATGACGCGGTCGCCGACCCGCAGATGGCTGACGCCGGCGCCAACCCTGGTGACGCGGCCCGCGCATTCACCACCGAGCGCCGCTGATGCCGCCGGCACCATCCCCAACACTTGCAACAGGTCCTTGAAGTTGAGGCCGGTCGCCTGCACTGCGATCTCGACCTCGCCTGCCGCCGGCGCGCGCCGCTCCACCGGCTGTTGCAGGAATTGCTCGAACGATCCCGGCAGCGCGGGCCGCAACTGCCAGGGCGCCTGCGCTGAAGCCGGCAGAGCATGCGGCGCGTGCTCTGAAGCCGGCAGCTCGGGGTGCCGCAGCTTCACAAGCCGCGCGACGCGCCGTTCGCCCCCCCGCAAGGCGACCTGCGACTCCGCCGTGTCGTCATTCACCAGCGCGGCCAGCGCGTCGTGATCGGCAGCGTTCCCGGCCGGATCGAGATCGATGCAGACGCAGCCAAGCTCCGGATGTTCCTGCATGAGCGTCCGGCCAAGCCCCCAGGCGGCCGCCTGCCCGGCTGCGATGTTGCGATCCTGCGCTTCGACATGCTGGCCGCCACGCGTCAGGAGATACAGGCGGGGCGGCGCTTCCTCGGCGATCAGGGCCTGGGCCAGCAGCGTCGGAGCGATGGCACTGCGCAGCCGCATGTCTTCGAACTGCGCGTCAGTTATGTCGTCCTGCGCCACGGCATCGATCGGCCAGGCATAGACCACGCGGCGCGGCGTTCTGCCCAGGCGGCGAAGGCCGGCAAGCAGGCGGCGATAATCCTCCGCGGCAGCCGGATCGATGCGTGACGGCGTTGCGTCGCAGAAAAAGTCGCCGGCTTGCACCAGTGTGCAGCGGTCGCCGGCCGCCTGCAGCCGCGCCGCCAACGCGGCCGCGACACCGTCCTGGTCGGCAAACAACAACCAGTCCTGCGGCGTTCGACGAGGCGCTGGTGATGCGCTTCCCGCGGCAGCGACGCGCCAGACCATCTGGTACATGGCGTCGTCCAGCCGACGCTCGCCGCGACGTTCCAGGGCGCCACGCGATACATGCCTGAGATGCACCTGCCGCAGCTCGGCAACCAAGGCGCCCTCGGCGTCGCATATCCTGACATCGGCCTTGCAGTCATGGTCATTGGCCGAATGCAGGACGACGTGACTCCAGCACGATGCGCCCGCGCCGCCATGGACCGTGCAGGACCCGATGCCGACAGGCAGATACAGCGCATGCCCGCCAGTGTCCGACGGCAACGCAGCGGCGATGACTTGCAGGCAGCCATCGAGCAGTACCGGATGCAGCCCGTATGCCGGTGCCTGTGCGGCGAGCGCTGGCGACAGCGCGATCTGACCGAGCGCCTGCGAAGCGCCGCGCCATGCCTGGCGGACCGTTAGAAAATCCGGACCGAACTGCACGCCAAGTGCTGCCAGGTCGCGATACAGCGTCGCCACGTCGACCGGGACAGCGCAGTCGTTATGCAGTTGCGCGATTGTATCGATCGTCGCCGGCGGTGGCTCCGCGCGGCTGATCTGCGCCGTGGCATGGCATGTCCAGGGTGTCGCCTCCGGCGCGCCGGAAGCAACGCTGCTGATCGAAACGGTGGAGCTGCCGTCGCGCGCGGGCTCGATAACGGTCTGGACGATCCTGGTCGCGCCGTCATCCGCGAACAGCATCGCTTCCGCGATGGCGACGTGGTCAAGGCACACGCTGTCGGTGTGCAACACGTTTCCTGCCGCGGCGAGCAGCATCGCAAGATAGCCGGTGGCAGGCAGCACGACGTGGTCCAACACGCGATGCTGGCCGACAAAATCCGGAGCATCGGCGGCAAGTTCCGCTTGATAGATCGTACCGGCCACTGCCGACCGCAGGCGTGATCCCAACAGCGGATGCGCATCGGCCGGCTGGTCCGTTACACGGCGTGCATGGCCGGCCCTGCCGCGGAACCAGTATCGCGCGCGCTGGAACGGATAGGTCGGCAGATCGACAATCCGCCGCACGCCGGGTTCCGCGACGCCACGCCAATCGACCCAGGCGCCGGCGAGGTATAGCCGGGACAGGCCCTCCAGCATTTGCGCCCGGTCGGGCCGCTTGCGCCGCAACGATGCGATCAGCCGTGGCGCGTGTCCGTGGCCTGCCGCATCGATGAAGGGCAGCAGCGCCGGCTGCGGACCGATCTCGATGCAGCAATCCGGCCGCAGCTCGGCGAGTGCGCGCAATCCGTCATGAAATCGCACCGCTTCGCGGACATGGCGCCGCCAATAGGACGGCTGCATGAGTTCGTGGCTCGTCGCCACGCGTCCGCTCAAATTCGAAATCAGCGGGATACGCGGCGGCGTGAACCGTACAGTTTGCGCCGCTTGTTCGAAGCGGTCGAGCATCGGCTCCATCAACGGGGAATGGAATGCATGCGACACCGGGAGAACCCGGTGCGGTATGCGGCGGCCGGTCAGACCTGTACAGACCGTCGCAACGGCATTCGCGTCGCCGGAGATGACGGTCTGCGTCGGCCCGTTGACGGCGGCGATCGCTACGCGGTCGGTAAACGGTGCGATGGCCTGCGCGACAACATATTCGGGCGCAGCGATCGCGGCCATCGACCCCTGCTCGAGAAGCGATTGCATCAGGCGGCCGCGTTGCGCGACCAGGCGCAGACCATCCTCCAGGCTGAACAATCCGGCGACGCAGGCGGCAGCGATCTCGCCGACCGAATGGCCGATCACGACCGATGGCACGATTCCCCAGGAACGCCACAACTCGGCGAGCGCATACGCAACCGAGAACAGCGCCGGCTGGGTATAATCGGTCCGGTCAAGCAAGGCGGCTGCGGAAGGATCGAACAGTACGGACAGCAAGGGCCGCGCAAGCTGCGAGGCCAGGATCTCCGCACACTGGTCCAACGCCGTGCGGAAGACCGGCGCGCTTTGGTAAAGGCCGTGCGCCATGCCGCTGTACTGCGCGCCCTGGCCGGTGAACACGAAGGCAATGCGCGGCGGGTCGCGGCTGACCACCCGTTCCGTTGCCAGTCCCGCGGCGGCCTCACCACCAGCGAGCGCCGCCAGGCCGGATCGCAACTCTTCCCGGGTCCGGGCCATGATCGTTGCCCGTTGCGCGAAATGCGCACGGCCGGCATTCGCGGTGTGGCAGATCGTGCCCAAGGCCGCATCGGCCGGTTGCGACAGCACCGCCGCATGCCGCGCGGCGAGTTCGGCCAGCGCCTTCGCATCGCGTGCCGACACGGCAAACAGGCAGGCTTCGCCGGAGGCCGCATCGTGCGCAGCGTCGATTGGGGGCGCCTCCTCAACAATCACGTGCGCATTGGTCCCGCTGAATCCGAAAGAGCTGACCCCTGCGATGCGGCGGCCATCGATCGGCTGCCAGGCGATTGGCTCGCGCGGGACCTGCAGCGGCAGGTCCGCCCAGGGGATATGCGGACTGGGCGTCGTGAAGTGCAGATGGGCCGGGATGGTCCGGTGCTGCAGCGCGAGCACGACCTTGATCAGCCCCACGACGCCGGCCGCCGCCTCCAGATGGCCGAGATTGGTTTTGACCGACCCGACGATCAGCGGTCGCGCACGGTCGCGATCGCCGCCGAAAACGGCGCCGACAGCCTTGAGTTCCAGCGGATCGCCAAGCTGCGTTCCGGTGCCGTGCGCTTCGATGAACCCGACCTCGCGCGGCGCCAGGCCGGCGAATGCCAGGGCCGCGCGGATCACCGCCTCTTGCGCCGGCCCGTTGGGCGCCGTCAGGCTGCTGCTGGGCCCGTCCTGATTGACGGCACTGCCGCGCAGCACCGCCAGAATCCGATCGCCGTCGGACCGCGCGTCCGATAGCCGCTTGAGAACCACGACACCGCAGCCCTCGCCACGCGCAAAGCCATCCGCGGCGGCGTCGAAGGTCTTGCAGCGTCCGTCCGGCGCCAGCATCCGGGCATGCGACAGGGCGATGAACAATTCCGGCGCCAGGATCAGGTTCACGCCGCCGGCGATCGCCATGCGGCACTCGGCATTGCGCAGGCTCTGGCACGCGAGATGCACTGCAACCAGCGACGAGGAACAGGCGGTGTCGATGGTCAGGCTTGGTCCGCGCAGTCCCAGCAGGTAGGACAGCCGCCCGCTGAACACGCTATGCGCCACGCCCGAGGTGAAGTGCGCATCGAGCAATCCTACGTCACCGGACTTGAGCTGCAGATACGCGTAGTCGCTGCTGCCCGCGCCGATATAGACGCCGGTGGGTGTATCCTGCAGCCGGTCGGGTGCCTGGCCCGCATGTTCCAGCGCCTCCCAGGCCACCTCCAGCAGCAGGCGCTGCTGCGGATCGATTCCCTCGGCCTCGCGGGGCGCGATCGCGAAGAGTGCGGGATCGAATTGATCGACGCCGCGCAGGAAGCCGCCGCTGCGGGTAGCGATGCAGCCCGGCTTGTCCGGATCGGGATTGTAGAACGCCGCATGATCCCACCGATCGGGCACCGGGGTGATGGCATCGACGCCGTCCTGCATCAGTTGCCAAAAGCCTGCCGGGTTATCGCCGCCAGGCACCCGGCACCCCAGGCCGATCACCGCAATCGGCTCGCGTGCCGCATGTTCCCGGGCAGCGAGGCGTTTCTCAGCGTTGATGACCGCCAGCAGCGCACGCTGCTGCTGGTTCAATGTCTCGGGCGGGGTTGTCGGCGCGGCGTGCATCCGCTCACATCCTGCCCAGGCGTTCGGACAGAGCGCGCTCCACGTCCGCATCGCTCATCGCGGCGATCGCCGCGGCTTCCGACAGGACCGGCTCATTCGCCTGCGACGCAAACACCTCCGCCGCCTGCGACGGGGGCACTTCTGTTGCCGGCGGGGAGACTTCCGGCAGCAGTTGCCGCAGCAGATAGCCGGCCAATCGCTCGATCGTGGGATAGTCGAACATCAGCGTCGCCGGCAGGGCCGCCGGCAGCGCCAGCGCCTTGCCGATCTGGTTGCGCAACTGCACCGCCATCAGCGAATCGAGTTCCCAGTTCCATCAGGCGATCGTTCAGGCCCGGCGGATCGTCGGTGTCGCGGCGCAGCACGCGCATCACCTGCTGGCGCACCAGGTCGCGCAGCATCGCCAATCGCTCGGTTGGGAACGCCGCCAGGATGCGCTCACGCGGCGCCGACGCGCCCTCCGTCGCGGGGTTGGCCGTCGCGTCGCCTTGTCCGGCCGCGGCGTCGGCCAGCCGCGTGACACCGGCGGCCGAGACCCCGGCGACGCGCGCGACCAGCACGTGCTGGCCGAGATGGCTGGCCGAGGAGTCAGCCTCGGGCCAAGCGCGCGCCGCGGCGAAACCGGCATCGGACAGCGCCGCGATCCAGGCCTCCGGCGACAGCAGCGGATGATCGCGGCGCAGGTCGTCGGCAACATGCTGCCAGCCGTCGATCAGCCCGGTCGTCATGTCGAACCAGGCGAAGTGCGTGGTGGATTCGATCAGCACCAGCAGCCCGCCGGGCGCCAGCAGGTCGCGCAGCCGGCTCAGCACCACCGGCAGATCGACGCTGGTGTGCACGGCGTTGGCGGAAACGATGACGTCGAAACTGCCGGCCGGGTAACCTTGCGCGGCGGCATCCTGATCCATGTCGAACCGGCCAAAGCTCAGGCAAGCCTGGTCGCGGAATTGCTCTCGCGCGCGGTCGAGGAAGACATCCGAAACGTCGGTAAATACATACTGCGTGCGATCTGCCGGCAGCAGCGCAAGCAGCGATGCCGTCGTGCCACCAGTCCCTGCGCCGACTTCCAGGATGCGGACCGGACGGCCCGCAGGAACCCCATCATAAGACGCGGCAACCGAGGCAGCCGCCAGACTGTTCACATACCGCATGGTCGCCGAGCGCTGATACAGCCCCTCGGCAAGTTCAAACGATCCGCGCGGGAACAAGGTCTCCAACGGACTTTCCGTGCCGCGCAGCACCTGCCCGACAAGGTCCCCGCAATGACGCACATAGGCGAGCAGCGGCTGATTGTCCGCGAACAGTACCTCGGCTTCCTGCCACAGCGCGTCGAGGCCAGGATCCGGTAGTGGCCGGTCGGCGATGTAACAAGCATCGACGGTGTGCAGGACGCCGCGTGCGACCAGGCTGTCGAGCCAGCGCCGCACCAGGCGGCCGTAGACTGGGCCGATGCCGGCGGCGGAAAGCACCTGATCCAGGGTATGGGCCTCGCCCTGCCGGGCGAACAGACCGGCCTCGCGTAGCGTGCGGATAGCGTGCGCCTCGGTCAGGCGGGCAAGACACGCCCATTTGGCGGGATAGGAGGCCGGGTTGAGATCCAGCGGGCCTTGCGTCGCCTGCCGCCCCACCGCGCTCTGCAACGAAGACCAGCGTTCGGCTTCGCCAGGCAACGGGGTTGTGGCCATGGCCGGGGCTGCACTGTCCACCCAGTGCCGGCGCCCGCGGAACGGATAGGTGGGGAGGGCGACGCGCCGGCGCGCATAGTCCCGATCGAAGCCGTGCCAGTCGATATCCGCGCCGTCGGCATAGAGGCGTTGCAGACTGGTAATCAATTCCTCCCATGCCGGCCTGTCGCGTCGCAAGGAGGGCAGGTATTGCAGCGGCAGGCCGGGCAGGCACTCGGCGGCCATGCCCAGCAGCACCGGGTGCGGGCCAGTCTCGATGATGTGCGTGACCCCCTGCGTGGCCAGGGTTTGCATCGCGGCATCGAAGCGCACTGGTGCACGCATATGCGTCAGCCAATAGTCGGGGTTCGCGATCTCGGACCCGGCAACCCGGCCGGTCACGTTGGAAATCAGCGGGACGTGGCCCGGTGCGAAGCGGACCGTCTCCAGCACGGAACGGAACGGCGGCAGCACACGCTCGACCAGGTGCGAATGGGCCGCGAACGACACGCGAAGCTCTCGCACGCGCACACCGGCGGCACCCAGGTGCTCGAGCGCCGCCGCGATGGCGGCATGCTCACCGCTGATGACGAAATGCGCCGGTCCGTTGCAGGCGGCAATCGTAATGGCGCCGCCGGCGCGGCGGATCTCGTCCTCCACTTGCGCTTCGGTCGCGAACACGGCGGCCATCGCCCCATCATCGGCTAGTGCCTCGGTCAGCCGCCCGCGTTCGGCCACCACGCGCAATGCGTCGCCCAGCGGGAGTACGCCGGCGACACAGGCCGCAGCATACTCCCCCAGGCTGTGACCCAGCACCGCGGCCGGCTCGATCCCCCACGAACGCCACAAACTGGCGAGCGCGTATTCGATCGCGAAGATCGCCGGCTGTGCGTAACCCGTGCGGTTGATCGGCGTCGTGCTATCGCCGGCCCGCAACACTTCGAGCAGATCGTGCCGGAGATACGGTGCCAGCCCCTCGGCACAATCATCGAGCGCACGACGGAAGGTGGGGGACGTTGCGTAGAGCTGCAGTCCCATGCCGGCGTACTGGCAGCCCTGGCCGGTGAACAGGAATGCGACCTGCGGCCGCGCCGCGCCTTCGTGTGAGCCGGCGGCGAACGCCGTGCTCTCCTCGCCGTCGGCAAAGGCGCGGAGCCCGCGCCGCAGGGCGGCGGCGTCCGCGCCGATCACCGCCACACGTTCATTGAAATGCGCGCGGCCGACATTTGCGGTGTAGCAGGCATCGGCGGCGGTGTAGCCGGCATCGGCGGCGGTGTAGCCGGCATCGGCAACGTTCACGTCGTCATGCAGCGCCTCGGCGTGCCGGCGCGCCAATGCACAGAGCGAGCCGCGGTCGCGTGCCGATGCGGTCAGCAGATGCAGCGGGCGATCGTCGGTATCAAGGGAAGCGGCCCGGGCCGGTGGTGCCTCCTCCAAAACAACGTGCGCATTGCAGCCGCTGAATCCGAACGAGCTGACGCCTGCCAGGCGGCGGCCGTCGATCGGTTGCCACGGCACCGTCTCGACCGGCACCGTCAGCGGCAAGGCTGCCCAGTCGATGTGTGGGTTGCCGGCGTGGAAATGCAGGTTGGGCGGTATCGCGCCGCGTTGCAGCGCGAGGATCACCTTGATAACGCCAGCCACGCCGGCTGCGGCTTCAAGATGGCCGAGATTCGTCTTCACCGACCCGATCGCGAGTGGCTGCCGTGCCGCGCGGCCGGGGCCGAACACCGCACCCAGCGCGCCGACTTCGATTGGATCACCCAGCGGCGTGCCGGTGCCGTGCGTCTCGATATAGCCGATGGCGGCCGGCGCCACACCCGCGGCGGTGAGTGCGGCACGGATGACCGCCTCCTGCGCCGGCCCGTTCGGGGCCGTCAGCCCGCCGCTGCGACCGTCCTGGTTGACCGCGCTGCCACGGACCACCGCGAGGATACGATCGCCGTCCGCCACCGCGTCCGAGAGCCTGCGCAGCACCAGGATGGCGCAGCCTTCGCCGCGCACATAACCATCGGCTGCGGCATCGAAAGTCTTGCACCGGCCGTCCGGCGCCATCATGCGCGCCTTGGAGAAGATGATGTTCATCTCCGGCGCGAGAATCAGGTTGCTGCCGCCGGCCAGCGCCAGGTCACAATCGCCGGTGCGCAGTCCCTGGCAGGCGAGATGCAAGGCCACCAGCGATGAAGAGCACGCGGTATCGACCGCGATGCTCGGGCCATGCAGTCCGAGAAAATACGACAATCGACCCGCGGCGACGCTGGAGGCATTGCCAGTGCTGACATAGGTGTCGAGCCGGTCGGGTTGCGCCAGCAGGCTGCGGCCGTAATCGTTGTTGCAGATGCCAAAATAGATACCGGTCTTGCTGCCGGCGAGCGCCGCCGGCGAGTGGCCGGCATCCTCCAGCGCCTCCCAGCCGGTCTGCAGGATCAGCCGCTGCTGCGGGTCCATAGTGGCGGCTTCACGCGGCGAGATGCCAAAAAAATCGGCATCGAACTGATCCACCGCATCGAGGAAGCCGCCATGCCGCGTGATCATCTTGCCCGGCGCATCCGGATCCGCGGAGTACAGCGCATCCGTGGACCAACGATCGGCAGGGACTGGACCGATTGCGTCGGTCCCGCTCCAGAGCAATGTGGCGAACGCCTTCGACGTCGTGCACGCCGCCGGGAAATCGGAGTCCTATGCCGATGATGGCGATCGGCTCCGATTGCGCGGCTTCGGCGCGCGCCAGCCTTGCCCGGAGGTCGCGGATCTCGATCAGCGCTTGCTTGACGGCGCTCACCGGTGCGTCAGGGCCGGAGCCGTCCGGGGTCATGCTTCTCTCCTGGTTTCGCCGAGCGCCAGTTCCTCCAGAAGCATCGCTTCGGCTTCGGTGTCGGACAGGCTGGCGATCTGTGGGTCGATGCGCGCTGGAGGGCGCGGGGCTTGCGGACGCGGATCGTCGCGTTCGAGGTCCCAGGCGCGGGCGAGAAACCGAGCCAGTGCGTCGAGCGTGGGATAATCGAACAGTAGTGTCGCCGGCAGTGGACGGCCGCCCAGGCGAACCAGAATGTTGCGCAGCTCGACCGCCATCAGGGAATCGAGCCCGAGTTCCTTCAACGGCGTGCGAAGGGCGATCGCCATGCCGCGATCAAGCCCGAGCAACGACAGCACCTGGACCCGCAACTGCGCCGCCACCGCCTCGTGACGCTGGCCGGCCGGCGTCGCTCGCAGCCGTTCGCGCATTGCCGCATCCTCGGTCGGACGGGCGGTGGCGGCGGGAGCCATGGCGACAGGACTTACCGCATCGAAGAAGCTCCGATCGGCCGCCGGCGACAATTGGCGCAAGAAGAGCTGCCAGTCGATCGGCATGACGGCGGCATAGGTGGCGTCGTCCGCCAGCAGCCGCTCCAGCTCCCTGAAGCCGAGAGACGGGTCGATCTTCTTGAGGCCGCGCGCCTGCCAGACATCCTGGCCGCGTTCCGCGAGGTCGGCGGCCATGCCGGCGCCGGACCAGCTTCCCCATGCGACGCTCAGGGCATGCAGCCCGAGCCGGCGCCGGAACATTGCCAGAGCGTCCAGCCCGGCATTGGCGGCGGGATACAAGCCTTGCCCGGGCGCGCCCAACACCACCCCGGCGGCGGAGTACAGGATGAAGAAATCCAGCGGCAGCGTGCGGGTCAGCTCGTGAAGCAGCCACGCCCCATGCAACTTGCCGCGGAACACCTGCTTCGCCGCGTCCCATCGCTGGTGGATCAGCACCGCGTCGCGAATGACGCCGGCCGCATGCACGATGCCACGCAGCGGCGGCATCGTGCGGGCTATTTCCTCGCAGATCGCCGCCATGCCGTCCGCATCCGCGGCGTCGGTCGCAAAGACGCGCACGCTCGCACCACTGCTCTCAAGTTCCGCAATGCACCGCTGCGCCGCCTCACCCGGCGGTCTTCGACTGCTCAAAACCAGATGCCGCGCGCCCGCCTGCACCAGCCAACGCGCGGTTTCCATTCCCAGCGCGCCCAGGCCACCGGTGATCCAGTAGGTCGCCGTCGCCGAGACCGGAGCAGTGGCGGCCGGGCCGATATCGGTCGCGACGCGCAGGACGACCTTCCCGATATGCCGCGCCAATGCCATGTGGCGCATGGCTGCGCCGGCCTGCGCCAGCGGGAAGACGCTCACCGGCAGGGGCCGCAGCGAACCGTCCGCCAGCCCCGCGAGGATTTCGTCATAGAGCGGCGGCAGCAGCGCGTGATCCGCCTGCGCCAGCGCGCCCAGATCGTACACCTGGTAGCGGATGTCGGGCCGGATCGCCGCGACCGAAGCGGCGGACCAGATGTCCCGCTTGCCCAGTTCGAGAAACCGTCCGCCGGGGGCGAGGCTGCGCAGGCCGGCGGGAATGAAATCGCCGGAGAGCGAATTCAGCACGACATCGACGCCGCGCCCGCCGGTCGCCGCCATGATCTCGTCGGCGAAAGCCAGCGATCGCGAGTCCATCACATGCGCGACGCCCAAGCGGCGCAGCAGGTCGCGCTTTGCCGGCGACCCCGCGGTGGCGAATACCTCGGCGCCGCAGCGCTGCGCGATTTGCACCGCCGCGAGCCCGACTCCGCCCGCGGCAGCATGCACCAGGATGGTCTCGCCTCGGCGCAGGCCGGCGAGACGATGCAGACCATATTGCGCGGTCAGGAAGGCGACGCCGATCCCCGCCGCATCCGCCGCGCGCATTCCAGGGGGCATCGGCGCGAGAAACGCCGCCGGAACGGTGACCTCGCTCGCAAGGCTGGTGGGCGCAAAGCCAAATACGCGGTCGCCCACGCGGAACTTGCCGACAGCGCTGCCTACCTCGCTGACAATGCCGGCACATTCGAGCCCGAGCGGCGGCGGTTCGCCCGGATACATTTGCAGCACGGTCAGCACGTCGCGGAAGTTGATGCCGGCGCACAGCACCCGCACCCGGACCTCGTGCGGCTGCAAGGCGGCCGGCCTCTGCGGCTGAATTTCCAGACCGTCAAAGCTGCCCGGCCGGGCCAGCACGACGCGCACCGGTCCGCGGGCGACCGGATCGTCCGGCTGGCCTTCGCCGCGGGTATCCGGTTGGCCTTCGCCGCGGGCATCCGGCTGGCCTTCGCCGCGACCATACGATTGCAGTCGCGGCACCCGGCGCTCACGCACGCCCCCACGCCCGCGCAAGGCAACGCGCGGTTCCGCGTGGTTCAGCAACTCCGCCAGCAGATACCGAGCGTCGTCAGCCTCGCCCGAGGGATCGAGGTCGATCAGCCGGATGCGCAGTTCCGGATGTTCCAGCGCCGCCGTGCCGCCAAGGCCCCAGAGGGCGGCGCTTTTTGGCCGCAAAGCCGCAACCGGCTCCGTGCCAGTGACGATCTGGGCGCCGCGCGTCAGCAGCCAGATCGGGCAGGGCGCGCCGGCGGAAAGAGCGGCGAGGCTTTGCAGCAGATGCAGCACCGAAGCGACGGCCACATGCTCGTCATGCTCCAGCGTCGCCATACCGGCGGGAACCTCCACCGCCACGTTGCCGGCGGGCTCCGCCAAACCGATGTCGAGCGACCAGCCGTGGATGACCCCGCCGCGCGCCGGAGCATCGTGCCATCCCGTATCCTGCAACAGCCGGCGCTGATGCTCGGGATTGGAGGGATCCACCTCCCAGCACCGATCCTTGGTCCGTCGATAAGCGGTGCCGGGTGCAACGCGATGGCAGCTTGCTCCGGCCGCTTCGATGGCCGCCGCCAGCGCCTCGGCAACTCCGGTGGAGTCGGCGAATACCAGCCACGTCCCGCGCGGGGCAGTCGGGAGGCGGGACGGCTGGTCCGCCGCCACCCATTGGATGGTATAGAGATCGGTAGCCTGTTGTGCTGCCGCCGGCAGTGCATCGCGCACCGCACGGGCGAATTGCATGCGATGGATCATGCCGACGGGTTCGCCCTGCGGCGTCTGCAGGCGGATATCCGCCGTGATCGTCGGACCCGAACCGGGACCGACAATCCGGACCAGCGCCTGCAACCGGTCGTACCGGCCCGGACGCAACTCGATCCGGTCCGCCCCTATGGGGAGAAAAATCGCATCCGGAGCCTGGCCTGCGTCACCTGCCGCGGCGACCGAGCAAAGCTGCAACGCAGCGTCGACCAGAACCGGATGCGCGGCAAAATAGCCCGTGTCGTCCCCCAACGTTTCTGGCAGCGCGGCCCAGGCCTGCCCAACACCGTCGCCGAGCGTTCCCTCCTTGAGGCAGCGGAACGTCGGACCAAACGCAACCCCCAAGGCGGCGAAGCGGTCATAGATGGCCGGCGGTACGAGAGGCTGGCCTGCGGCGGGTGGCGAGGCCGGCTCCCAGGCCCCGTTGCCGGGCTCCGCCGTGGCACCGGCGATCCGACGCCATTCGGGATCGCGACCGCCGTCCGCCGTGGCGGCTTCATACAAGGTCAGCTCCGCCGAGCCGGAGGCGAGCGGCCGCACCACCACCTGCCAGCGCCCCGGTTCCGCGTCCGCTTCCCCAAGCACCAAAGGGTGCTCTATCGCAAAGCCGCAGAGCTGCGGCTCCGGCCAGCCCATCGCCTGGGAAGCGGCGGCCAGCAGCGCCTCCACCACCGCCGCCGCGGGCAGCAGCAGCCGGCCGAAGACGCGGTGGTCCGCGAGCCAGGCTGGCGCCGTATCGGATGCCGCTTCGAAGACCTGCGCCGCGGTCCCGGCCACGCGGATCCGGCGTCCCAGCAAAGGGTGTTGCTCCGCGGCGGGACAAGGCGCCGGCGGCGCGACCTGCGGGCGAGTGCGGAGCCAATGCCGCGTGCGTTGCCAACAATAGCCCGGCAAGCTCACCAGGTTGCCGGCGCTCGGCAGGATCTGGGCCCAGTCGGGATTGCCACCGGCCGTATAGAGATCGGCGCAGGCCTGCAGCAGTGTGTCGCGCTCCGGCTTGCCGCGACGCAACGACGCCAGCACCCGCACGTCGTGCCCGCGTCCCGCCAGAGTTTCGAGAATCGCATTTCCCAGCACCGGATGCGGCGACAATTCAAAGAACAGATCGATGCCGGCGTCGCTCATTGCCACGATGGCCGGAGCGAAGCGCACGGTCTCGCGCATGTTGCGGCCGAAATAGGCGGCGTCGAACCGCAAGCCCTCCGCTGCGGCAGCGGTCACCGTCGAGAACACCGGGAGTTGCGGCGGCGCGCCGTGCAGCATGCCGAGCTGGTCCACGAACGCGTCCTTGAAGGGCGCCATCTGCGGGCTGTGGAACGCGTACTGGACCGGCAGCTTCTGGTGGCGCACGCCGCGCGCAGCGAGTGTCGCCAGCACGGTGTCGAGCGCGGCCGACTCCCCCGAAAGCACGACGTTGTCCGGCCCATTGACAGCGGCGACGCTGAGACGATCGCCATACGGCGCCAGCAGGGCTGTTGCTTCCGCCTCCGCGAGACCGACCGATGCCATGCGGCCCAGCCCGGTGGCCTGCTGCATGATCCGGCCGCGCAGCGACACCAGTCGCACGGCTTGCTCCAGGCTCAACACACCGGCCACATGGAGTGCCGCGATCTCGCCCACGCTATGGCCGATGACACCGGCCGGCTGCACGCCCCACGATCGCCAGAGCGTCGCCAGCGCGACCTGGAGAGCAAACAGCGCGGGTTGCGCGAAGGCAGTCTGATCCAGCCGAGATTGGTCGGCCGGACGCTCCAGTTCCTCCAGCAGGGACCAGCCGGCCTGCGACCGCAGCAATGCATCGCACGCGTCGATCACAGCGCGGAACACCGGTTGCTCGGTTAGCAGCTCCCGGCCCATCGCGTGCCACTGCGGGCCTTGCCCGCTGAACACGAAGCCGATGCGCGGCGCTCCCCGCCGTGCTGCGTCCGGCCGTGCCGCGTCCGGCCGTGCCGCGCCCGGCGCGTCGCACTCGGATAGAAAGCCGTGTGACAGAACGTCCTGCAGCCGGGCGCGCAATTCGGCGGTCGATCGGCCGGTCACGGCCAGGCGGACGTCGTAATGCGTGCGCCGCCGGGCGGCGGTGTGGCACAGATCGGCAGCGGATTCCGGCGTGTCGGCGAGCAACGCCACCCAGGCCTGCGCCAGCGCCCGTAACGCGCCCGGGCTCTTCGCCGACAGCGGGAGAACGGAGCCAACTTGCGCCGGCACGAGGCTCGGGCGTGCCGGGAGTTTCGGTGCCTCTTCCAGGATGACGTGGGCGTTGGTGCCGCCGACACCGAAGGAACTGACCGCGGCGCAGCGTGGCGCAGGGCCGGACGGCCACGGCGTGAGCGCGGACGGGATGGCAAGCCGCGTACCGTCCAGCGCAATGTGCGGGTTCAGCGTTTGGTAGTTCGGCTGCGGCGGCGCCATGGCGTGCTGCAACGTCAGCACCGCCTTGATCAACCCGGTGGCACCGGCGGCGGCCTCCAGGTGGCCGAAATTCGCCTTTGCCGACCCGATGAGACAGGGGGCGGCACCGGCGAAACTGCGGCCGATCGTCGCCGCGATCGCCTCGACCTCGATCGGATCGCCGAGCGCCGTGCCGGTGCCGTGCGCCTCGACGTATCCGATGCGGCCGGGCGATACCTGGGCGTTGGCCATCGCCTCCTGGATCAGCGCCACCTGTGCCGGCCCGCTGGGTGCCGCCAGGAGAGTCGAATGGCCGTCCTGGTTGACGGCGGACCCGCGAATCACCGCCAGGACGCGATCATCGTCCGCGATCGCGTCCGACAACCGTTTCAGCACGACGATGCTGCAGCCTTCGCCACGCCCGAAGCCGTCGGCCCGAGCATCGAATGTCTTGCAGCGGCCATCCGGCGCCATGAACCCGACCTTGGACAGCGCCACCATCAGCTCCGGCCTGAGCATCAGCGACACGCCGCCGGTGATGGCGATATCGCTTTCGCCCAGGCGAAGGCTCTGGCAGGCCAGGTGCACGGCGACGAGCGAGGCGGAGCAAGCCGTGTCGATCGCAACGCTGGGACCGCGCAGGTCAAGCCACCATGACAGGCGGTTCGCCAGCACGCTGTGCAGAGTGCCGGTCAGGGTGCGCAGATCGATGGCGTCGAGGTCGGCGTATTGAAGCTGCGCATAATCGTTGTGGTAGCTGGCAACGAAGACGCCGGTGCGCGAGCCGGCCAGCTTGGGGTGCGGCAGGCCGGCATCGTCCAGCGCCTCGATCGCCACTTCCAGGAACAGACGCTGCTGCGGATCCATCCGGTCCGCTTCGCGTGGTGGAATGCCGAAATAGGCCGCATCAAATCCGTCGATGCGATCCAGGAAGCCACCCCACTTGGTAACGGCCTTGCCGCTCGCGGACAGGTCCGGGTCGTACCAGCCAGCGGCGTTCCAGCGATCCCGCGGCACCTCGCGCACCGCGTCGACGCCGTCGTGCAGAAGCTGCCAGAATCGCGCCGGTGTATCGGCGTCGCCCGGCAGGCGACAGGCCATGCCGACCACGGCGATGGGGTCCGCACGCAGGGCGCGCACCGCCTGCGCCCGCACCTGCCGTGCGGTCACTGCAAGCCTGAGGACCGACGGATCGGCCGTGGTATCGGGTGCGTCGTTCATTGCCCGGCGCTGACCGGCTGTCCCCGCAGGGCGTGCAATGCGGCTTCATCGGACCAGGTTGCGATCTGGTCGATGGACGCGGCCAGGTCGATCCTGGTCGGCTCCGGCACGGCCACGCCGCAGAAGGCGACCGAAGGCGCCTCGCCGGCAAGCCAGGCGGTGATGGCCTCGATGGTGGGAAAGTTCCAGGCCAGCGTGGCCGAGAGCGGGCGCCCGACCTGATTCTCGAGGCGATTGCGCAGTTCGATGGCCATCAGCGAGGTCAGGCCCAGGCTGCCGAGTGTCTTGCGCGGATCGAGCCGCGCCGGCGGGATCTTCAGCACATGCCCGACCGCATCGCGAACGGCGCTTTCCAGCATCGCGCGCCGCTGGGCAGGATCGGCGGTTTCCATCGCACTGGCGAATGACCCGGCGGCAGAGGCGGTGTCGCCCAGGTCTCGCAGCCGATCACGCATCAGTGCCAGGGGGCGTTCGGCTCGCGCCTGACGGAAGCGCGACCAGTCTGTCGGCATGACCGCGACGGTCGTCGCGGAGCGGAGGCACAGCCAGGAGAACAAGGCAGCACCCTGCACGGTAGGAATGGCCCGAATTCCCTGGCGCGCCATTTCGACGACCGCGTGCGCGCCGGCCTCGCCCAAAGCGAGACCGGCATTGTCCCACGGTCCCCAGGCAATGCTCTGCGCCGGCAGGCCGCGGGCACGGCGGTCCTGCGCAAGGGCATCGAGCCCGGCATTCGCCGCGGCATAGTTCGCCACGCCCGGATGCGGCAGGAAACCGCCGATGGACGAGAACAGTACCGAAGACATCCAGGTCAGGCAGGAGGCGATCCAGCGCCTGTGCGGCGCGCAGCTTGGCTTGCAGCACCGAGTTCGAAACGCGCCCGGCCCATTGCGCCGGCAAGACCATTGTTCAGCGCCACGGCGGCATGGATGACGCCGCGGATCGGCGGCCAGCCTTCGGCAGCGTAACTGTCGAGGAACCGCCGCAGCGCCGCCTCGTCGCCGACATCCACGGCAGGTGTGTGAACCGCCACGCCCATGGCTTCGAGGCCGCGCACGGCGGCAATGCGAAGGCCAATCATGGAATCCGCCGCCGCCCTGCTCCATTGCTCGCGTGGCGGCAAGGCGGTGCGACCCAGCAGGATGAGGCGCCGCGCGCCTTGCTCCGCCATGGCGCGTGCGACTTGCAGACCGACACCGCCCAGGCCGCCGGTGACGAGGTAGGCCGAGTCCGGCCGCCACGATTGTCCGGTCACCGTTGGATCGCGATCGAGCTGGACCAGCCGCAGGACATGACGACAACCGTTCTGCCGGAACGCAAGCTGGTCCTCGCCGTCGTCGCGCAGGCCTTGCTCCACCAGTAGCGACGCATTCGCGGCAGGATCGGCCGCGGGATCGAGATCGATCAGCCCGCCCCAGAGGTCGGGATGCTCCTCCGCGACGACGCGTGCCGCGCCCCATAGCGCCGCCTGGTCGACCGAGACGCGTTCGCCGTCGGCCACGGCCTGGGCGCCGCGTGTCACGAACCAAAGGCGCGGACACGCGCTGGGGCTGGCCAGGCACCATTGCAGGAGGCGCAGCGGCAGGAATGCGGCGTCCGCATTGTCACCTGCCAGAGCGATGATGCCGTGCTGCGGGCCGGGCAACGACCCTCGGTCGCCCGCGTCGAGCCGGGACCATGGGATCATGTCCGCGACGGCACCGCTGCGCTGAAGCGCCTGCACGACCGCCGCCCCCAAGGTGGCGTCATCGGCCACAACAAGCCAACGCATCGCATGGCGCCTGGCCGCCGCCGATACCGCCGATGGCTGCCATGCGAGGCGATAGAGCCAGTGCCGGGATTCATCGTCGGACGGCAACCGAACGCCGCCCGGTCGGGCATTGGCGGGCCGCAGTTCGGCAGCCTCCGCCCAATATCGTTCCCGTTGCCAGGGATAGAGCGGGAGCCGCACCATGCGCCCCCCTTCGGGCATGACGCGATGCCAGTCGATCGCATACCCGCCCGACCACAGTCCGCCGATAACCGACAGCAGGCTTGCTTGCTCCGGTTCTTCCCGCCGGCCACAGGCGATGGTAGTGACCTCCGGTGCCGTCTGCTGCACCGATGACAGCAGGATGGGATGCGGTCCTAGTTCGACAAAGATCGTGATCCCGTCGGCGGCCATCCGAGTGACAGCCTGCGAGAACAGTACCGGCTGCCGCAGGTTGCTCGCCCAATAACCGGCGTCGAACGCTTCGCCGTCGGCGGAGCGGCCACGCAAGGTAGAATAGATTGGAATGCGCGCCGATGCCGGCTGCATGCCGGCCAAGCCTGCTTCCAGCAACACTGCCAGCGGGTCCATCTGTGCGCTGTGCGACGCGACGTCCACCTTCACCAGGCGGCAGAACACATCCTGCCCGGCAAGCGCCGCCATCACCTGCTGAACCGCCGGCGGTGTGCCGGAGATGACGCTGGAGCGCGGACTGTTGCTTGCGGCCACCGAAACCTGGTCCCGCAGCCCAACCAGCCGGGCGCGGACCTCGTCGATCGGCAGATCGACGAGCGCCATCGCGCCCGCTCCGCTGACGCGGCGCATCAACGCGCTACGCAGGCAGATCACCCGCATGGCCTGGTCGAGATCAAGCGCGCCGGCGATGCAGGCGGCACCGACCTCGCCCATGCTATGACCTACCACCGCGTGCGGCGCGATCCCGAGCGATTGCAGCAGTTCGGCATAGGCAATCGCCAATGCGACCAGCACGGGCTGGATCACGTCGATGCGGTCCAGCAAGTAGCCGGGGCCGTCGGGCTCCGCTTGCAATTGTTCGATGATCGACCAGTCGATGAATGGGCCTGCAGCCTGGTCGCAGCGCTCGAGGGCGGTGCGAAACGCCGGCTCGTGCGTCAACAGTTCGCGCCCCATCCCGACCCATTGCGCCCCCTGGCCGGGCACCACGAAGGCGATCCGGGGTGTTGCCTCGGTATCGGCGGTGCCCTCCGCCACCGGCGCCGCGCCGGCGACGTAGCGTCTCAGCGCATCGACCATGCTGGCGGCATCGGTGCCGATGAAGACGGCACGCTTGTCGAGCGGGGTTCGCCGCGTGGCGGCGCTCCAGCACACATCGGGCAACAGTGACGCGTCGGGCAACGGTGATGCGTCGGGCAACGGTGATGCGTCGGGCAACAGTGATGCGTCGGGCAACAGTGATGCGTCGGGCAGCAGGGACGCGTCGGGTAGCAGGGACGCGTCGGGTACCTCGAGCAGATCGGCGTAACGATGGGCAAGCGCCCGCAGTGCGTTCGGGTCCTTCGCCGATAGCGGCAGCAGGCAATATCCGCGTCCGCCGCCGCGGGCAGCGACCGGACCGTCCGACATGGCCGCTTCGAGGACGACGTGACCATTTGAACCTGCAATGCCGAAGGCGCTCACGCCGGCAATGCGCGGCAGCGCCTGTGCGGGCCATGGGCGCAGTTCACGTGCGATCTCGCAGGGGATGTCCGACCAAGGGACGGCGGGGTTGAGCACCCGACAATGCAGGCTTGGGGGAATCGCACCGTGGTGCAGTGCCAGCGCCGCCTTGATAAGGCCTGCCACACCCGCTGCGCCTTCCGTGTGACCGATATTGGTTTTCACGGAGCCGATTGCGGCGCGGCTTCCCGGCGCGCGGCCTTCGGCGAGAACCGCACCGAGCGCCGTGATCTCGACCGGATCGCCGACCCGGGTGCCGGTGCCGTGCGCCTCGATGTAGCCCACCTGCCCTGCCGGGACACCGGCGTCCGCATAGGCGGCGCGCAGCAGTTCCTCCTGCCCTGTCCGGCTGGGCGTTCCCATCGAGCCACTGCCGCGGCCATCGTTGTTGATCGCGCTGCCGCGGATCACGGCGTAGATGCGGTCGCCGTCGGTGACGGCGTCACGCATTTGTTTCAGCACGACCAGACCGACGCCTTCGCTGCGCACATAACCGTCGCCGGCGGCGTCGGCGAATTTGCATCGCCCGTCCGCTGCCATCATGCGGCTCTGGGAGTATGCGATGCTGATATGCGGCTGCAGGATCACGTTGACCCCGCCCGCCAGCGCGACACGGCTCTCGCCGCTACGGATGCTGCGGACCGCCAGGTGGATCGCTGCGAGGGAAGAGGAACATGCGGTGTCGATCGTCAGACTCGGGCCGCGGAAGCCGAGCAGATAGGAGAGCCGGCCTGAAGCGGCATAACGGCCGCTGCCCGTCGTCATCAGAAAATCGACGCCCTCCGGGTCGGTGGCCAGGCGCGATTCAAAATCACTGATCCATGCGCCGATGAAGACGCCGGTGTGCCGGCCGGCGAGGCTTCGCACATCCTGGCCGGCGTCTTCCAGCGCCTCCCAGGCGGATTCGAGCAACAACCGCTGCTGCGGGTCGAGCCGTTCGGCTTCACGCGGGGAGATCCCGAAAAAACCCGCATCGAACGTGTCGATACGCCCCAAAAACCCGCCCCAGCGGGTCATCATGCGGCCGGGCGTCGCCGGCGCGGGATTGAAATAATGGCCGATCTCGATGCGGTCAGGCGGGATTTCGCCGATCGCATCACCGCCGCCGGCCACGAGTTGCCAGAAGCTTGCGGGATCCGCGGCTCCCCCCGGAAAACGACAGCCGATGCCGATGATGGCCACGGCGCCATCGGCGTCTGGCGGCATGACAGCGCTCATGCGACCGCCATCAGCGCCTGATGTTCGGGCAATATCGGCGCCAGAAGCGTCGACAGATCGGCGAGCAGCTCGGAGCGATTGCTGTCCAGGTAGAAGTGGTCGCCGGGGAACACGCGCGCCCGGAAGACGCCGGTGGTTTCGCTGCGCCATGCCTCGAGATGGGCGCGGGGGGTCAGCCTGTCGCGCGCCCCGCCCAAAGCGGTGATGGGGCAGCCGAGCGGCGGCCGTCGCGGCGGACGAAAGGTTTCGATGGCGGTGACATCCGCCCGCAGGCTGGGGAGCAGCAGTGCCAGCATCTCACGGTCGGACAGAAGTTCCGGTGGAATGCCGCCGTAACGGGCAACTATTTCCGCGACGAATTCGTCATCCGGCAGCGGATGAAGATCGGCGATGCCGTCATGGACATGCGGGGGCCGTCGCGCTGAAACGACGAGATGGGCCGGCGCGGGGTGGCCCATGGCAACGAGACGCTGCGCGACCTCGAATGCGAGCACCGCGCCCATGCTGTGGCCGAAGAACCCGAACGGCCGGTCGAGCAGCGGCAGCAGCGCCTCGGCCACAGCATCAATCAGCGCCGGCATACGATCCACCGGCGATTGACGGAAACGATTGGCACGGCCGGGGAGCTGCACGGCCCATACCTGGAGCGCGAGGGGCAGTTCCGCGGCCCACGATCGGAACGCGGCCGCGCTGCCGCCCGCATGGGGAAAGCAGAACAGATTGGCGGAAGTTGCGGGACGACGGCTCAGATTGCGCAGCCAGTGATCATTCGGTGGATGGTCGGCACCGATCCATTGTGGCGACGGCAGCGCCTCGGCAGCGCCGGCACAATTCACCATTCTGTCCGCCATCACGTGCTATCCTGGAAAAGTTCCAAGCGGCTCCGACCGCGATCTGACGGATGTTATGTAACAGAGATTTGCCGTGCCACTTGTACTTTGGTGGTACGAGGCCACGGCATCGTAAAAACGGCCGGTTTCCCTCACACGCTTGCTAAAGTGGAGGATTGTTAAGTAATGTCATGCTTAGTTTGACCCCGTGAAACACAATCGTCTTCTACACGTCCGCTGTGTCACTACGTTTGGACGTACCGAGAGCCAGGTTGCCGAGGACGTTGATATTCTTGATAGAGAAGAGCGGGCCACGTTCCAGAGGTTCGTCTTCGCCCGCGACCGGCTGGATTACGCGGCGGCCCATGCGCTGCTGCGCAGGACGCTGAGCGAGGCCAAACCCTGGGTCGAGCCCAGGGCCTGGCGGTTCGCGCGCACTGCGGCCGGGAAGCCGTATGTCGTCTCGCCGCCCGCGGACTCGATGCACTTCAGCATTTCTCATACCCGCGGCCTGGTGGCGTGCGCCACCGGTTGCCAGGGCCCGGTCGGGATCGATGTAGAATGCGACACTCTCGCACGCGACAACGCATCTCTTGTGGCGGAGGTTTGCTCTCCTGACGAGCAGGCACAAATCATCACGGCCATGCCGTTTGAACGCGACAAGGTCTTCCTTGACCTCTGGACGCTTAAGGAAGCCTATTTGAAGGCTCGTGGCGTTGGTATCGGAGTGGATTTGAGGAGGTATTGGTTTGATCTGCGGAAGCCGGGCTCGATTTCGGCGCCGTTCATGGGACAGGCCGCGCGAATCTGGTGGCTGGCATTGATCAGGCCCACCGCGACCAGCCGCGCGGCCCTCGCCGTGAGATGCGAGGCTCCGCCGGTTCTCGACGCAGCCGTGATCGACGCCACTGCGTCACGGATTCTGCGTCCGGTGCGAAGCTCGCATGGCGACCAGGAACCTGGCGGCGGTTCCGCCGGCATTATGCGGTAAGCGTTGCCGGCCAGCCCCATAGCTTCTGCGACCCGGTCCAAGCTTCCGCGACCCGGTCCAAGGTACCGTCGTGGCAGGATGAGGGACCGCGGATCAGGGTTGCCGAGGTCAGCCAGCACTCGGCGGCGTGACCGGCGCGCCGCACCGCGGTCACTGCGGAAACGGCGAGCGCCAGGATCAGGGCCAGCAGGAAGTGCCGCTTCCCGAGCACGCCGAAGATGATCCAGGGCAGGAACCCGATGATCAGCCGGAGCATCGGCGCGATCCCCTTTCCCGTCCTCAGGATTCGGCCGGGTACCAGTTGCCGTGCAGCCCGAGCGGCACGCGCCGCGGCAGCTTCACCACCGCAACCGGATCGCCGGCAAAATCCTCGGCATCGAGGATGACGAAGCGCGATTCCATGGTCGCGACATCGGTCGTGTAGGTGAGGACATAACCCGCCTCTTCCTCGCTCCGCCCCGCCTTGGGCGCAAAGACGGCTTCACCGATCGCCTGGCCCGGGAAGCGATGCACCGCAAGACTCCCGCGCGCGAGATCAAAACGGAAAAGCTCGTCGAAACTCCCCGCGGGCAGGGTCGGCGAGGCGCGGTGCGACACCATGGCGTAGCGGGTCGGGCGGCCGGTCCTGCGGTCATCGATGCGGGGAAACTCGGTCGTGCGCTCGTCCAGCACTTCGAGGCGGAAGCTGCCAGCGGCGGGATTGATCCGGGCGCGGGCGAGATGACCCTTAGGTGGCGGCGCGCCGGGAACGCCGAAACCGAGATGACTCCACCAGGGAAAGCAGGTGACGATCTCGCCCCCCTCTTGCCAGGCATTGGCGTAGTGCCAGCACCAGAAAGCATCGGTCTCGACCCAGCTGATCTTTTTCGCCTGGCCACGTCGCGGGATGACGGCGATGCGCGTGCCGCGATCAGGCTCCCAGGCAAGCGGGCTCGCACCGCGCGCCGCGCGCGCGAAGTCGAAGGTTGCCGGGTTTATAACGATCACGAGATAATCTGCGGTGATCAGGAAATCGTGGATCATGTAGCCGCGATCGATCTCGGCGATCACTTCGGGTGGGCGGCTCATCCGCCCGTCCGGCCCGATAGCGGCCCAGTAGAGATACGGCTCCTCGAGACCGTAGCGAAAAAGGATCATCTCCCCACTCTCCGGGTCGATCTTCGGGTGCGCGCACATGCCGAGCGGCAGCGCGCCCGCGAAGTCGTAGCGTCCGACCGTGGTGAGTTCTTCCGTCATCTCGTAGGGAGCGGTCCCCTCGGCGAGAGCGAGGAAGCGATGGGCGTGGCGGACGATGTTGATCCCGGGCAGCAGCTTGTCTCCCTCCGGATCCTGATCCGGCCCGACGAGAGCAGGGTCCGGCTGGACGGGCGTCGTGATGCCGGCCCAAAGGGCGCGGCCGACGCGGATCTCCGCCTTGAGGCCCTTGGTCAGCACGTAGCGGTTGCGGTAGTGCGCGCGGCCATCAGCGAGCCGCATACCGTGGATCATTCCGTCGCCGTCGAGCGGATAGGTGTAGCTCCCGAGCGGCGGAAATTTCGGGTTGGGCCCGTTGCGCAGATAAACGCCGCGCAGATCCTCGGGGATTTTGCCGGCAACAGATAGCTCGGCAACGTCGAGGGCGTCATCCACCGGCGCGAAGAGGCCGCTGAGATAGGGAGTGCTGGCCGGATCAACTGGTTTGAGTGCCCGCGCCATGTCCACTCCCTCCCACGAAAATCGGCCAGGTCAAAAGCTTTAAGTTTAGTCGGCCTGAATCCGGTGCTCAAGGGATCGGGTGCTTGCGGATCAGGTGCTTGCGCGAGGGAGGAGGAAGAAGCGCTTGACCGCTTTCCGCATCAAAGCCGTGACCGGGAAATGCGCCACGTCTCGCTGCTCAACGCTGACGATACCGCCTCATACAGATCGCCGTGATCCCGCAAGCCTTCGCCGCCTTCGATCGGGAAGTCGAATCACAAGCGGATGCCGTTATCCAGGCCGGTGCTTGGGCTGGCGATCGGCGACGCCTCATTTGTGGCGGGACCAGGCCAGGAGGCCGATTGCGACCCTCGTCGTTTCGCGAGATGCTCCCGCTCTCGCCGCCGCCTGCGCGAGCGAACGAAGACAAGACGCCACCAGGGAGGTCTCGGATGCATCTGGGTCAGGGCTTGAAGCGCGCGCTGCAGACGCGGCCTGATGCGCCATCGACGATTTTTGGCGATCGCCGCCTCACCTGGCGGCACACCGCCGAGCGGATCGCACGCATCGCCGGCGGACTGCAGGCAAACGGCCTTGGCAAGGGCGACCGCGCCGCCATTCTCGCTTTGAACAGTGACCGGTATTTCGAACTGCTGTTCGCCGTGCCGGCGGCGGGGGGCATGACGGTGCCGTTGAACACCAGGCTCGCTCCCCCGGAAATCGCCTACATGCTCGACGATTCCGGTGCCGCGGTATTGTTCGTGGACGCCGCCATGGCGCCGGCGGTGCAGGCGCTGCAAGGGCGGCTGGGCCAGGTGCGGCACATCTATTGGCTGGACGACACGCCCCCGCCGCCCGGCATGCACGCATTCGAGACCTTGGTCGAAGCGCCGCCGGCGCCGGAGTTCGAACCGCGGGACGACGACGTCGCCGGCATCTACTACACCGGCGGCACCACCGGCGTATCCAAGGGCGTGATGCTGACCCACCGCAACCTGGTGACCAACGCCGCCGGCATCATCGTCTCGGTCGGCTACACCAGCGCCAGCGTCTACCTGCACGCGCCGCCGATGTTCCATCTGGCCGATGGCGCCTCGACCTTCGCGGTCACCATGCTGGGCGGCGCGCACGTGTTCATCCCGCGCTTCGATCCCGCCGCCGTCGCCGCGATGGTGGCGCAGGAACGCGTCACCAACACGCTGCTGGTGCCCACCATGATCAACGCGCTGGTCAATTACCCGGACCTGGACAAGTACGACCTGTCCACGCTGAAGATGATTCCGTTCGGCGCCTCGCCGATGCCCGACGCGGTGCTGCAGCGCGCGACGGAGACTCTGCCCTGGTGCCGGTTCCTGCACCTCTATGGCATGACGGAGGGCGCGCCGCTCTGCACCACGCTGGAACCGGACGACATGCTGGTGCCAGGACGCAGCCGGAGCTGCGGCAAGGCCGCGGTGCTGTGCGAGGTGCGTATCGCCGACGCCGACGACAACGAGGTGCCGCCTGGCACCGTGGGCGAGGTGCAGGTGCGGGGCCCCAACATCATGTTGGGCTACTGGAACAAGCCGGAGCAAACCGCGACGGCCCTGCGCGGCGGCTGGTATCACAGCGGCGACGGCGGCATGATGGATGCCGAGGGTTACTTCTACATCGTCGATCGCCTGAAAGACATGATCATCAGCGGCGGCGAGAACATCTATTCCGCTGAGGTGGAAAACGCGATCCTGCTGATGGACTCCGTCGGCGAGGCCGCGGTCATCGCCATCCCGGACGAAAAATGGGGCGAGGCAGTGCATGCCGTGGTCGTCCCGCGGGCCGGGCGAACGGTGACCGAAGCCGACGTCATCGCGCATTGCCGAGAGCAGATTGCGCATTACAAATGCCCGCGCAGCGTGGAAGTGCGCGAGCGGTCGCTACCCTTATCCGGGGCAGGCAAGGTGTTGAAGACGGATCTGCGAGCCCCGTTCTGGGTGGGGCGGGAGAAGCGGGTGAATTGACAGGCCATGCGGCTTTCCTCGACCCGCGCCATCGGAATGGCAGGCCGCCTGGTTCTGTCGGATCAAATAACGCTGACCGGCGGTCACTGTGCGTCGGCGAACAACCGGACTGTCGATTGCTCCAGCGTCTTCTTGAAGACGACTGCGGCTTTTTCCATGTTCGCGCCGATCATTCCGGCTAGCGTATCAGGCGGCAGATCGATGATCCGGACCAGCCGGGTCTGATTGTCGCCCTCGGGAAAAACCTGCAGCGCCGCGCTGCGGGTCATGCAGGGGCCGCCTGGTTCGGCATAAACCAGCCGGCGAGCCGCGTCATCGCGATCCACCAGAAGCTCCCTTGCCACCCTGCCATCCGCGAACGTTACGGTGCGACCCTGCTTCGCAGTCCGAAGATGCGGTGCGACATTTCAGAAATCGGTCTACGCGGCGGGGCTTACCGCACGCAGGCCATTTTCTCCCGCGCGAGCGGCCGGATGTACTGGTGGAGGCCATCCGAAGCTTACGGACGCCATAGTGCCGCGAATGCACCGACTCCAGCGGTTGGTGCCCCGCCCGGAGCGTCATCGTGGTAGCGGGCAATCTCCGCAAGGACGCGCGTCACTTGCGGAAAATTGCTTCGCCGCGCCCAAGATAACAGCGTCACCCGCGTTCGCACTTCGCTGCGCAGGCATGGAGATCGCGGGTTACCCCAGTGCCGCGACCAATGCCTCCGCGCTGCGGCCATTGGCGATGCCGGCGGAGCGTCCGTCCCAGTGCACCCCGTTCACCCGGGCGAAAGCATGATTGGCATCGGGATAGACGTGGCTGTGGACCAGCTTGTGGCCTTTGGTAGCTTCCACCACCTTGGCGCGGCCCTCGGGCGGGAAGAACTCGTCCTGATCAGCGATGTGCACCAGCAGCGGCTTGCCGACCTTCCCCAGATCGCCCAACAGGTTGTCCAGTCCGACGCCATAATAGGAGATGTTCACGTCGGCGTCCGATTGCTCGGCCATCATGAAGGCCAGGCGTCCACCCAGGCAGTACCCCATGGTGCCGACCTTGCCGTTGGCGCCAGGCAGTTTGCGGGCGGCGGCGACGGTGGCCTTCAGGTCCTCGATGCCCTTGGGCTGGTCGAACTTGCCGAACAATTCGAACGCCTTCTTCCATTCGGCGTCGGATTTGTCGGTGATGTCGATGCCGGGTTCGATGCGCCAGAACAGGTCGGGGCAGACGGCGATGAAGCGCATGTCCGCCACCCAGGCCGCGGTGTCGCGCATGGCCTGGTTCACGCCAAAGATCTCCTGGATCAGCACGACGACGCCCGCCGGTTTCGTCTTGGGTTCCACCAGATACGCGGAAAAGCTGCCGGAACCGTCAGTGGCCTGGATGGTGATGGATGCCATGGTTGGGGTCCTCCCTGGTGCGGCGATCGAGGCGACAGCATAAAGCCAAGCGTGGGAAGGACAGAAGGGGCGCCTTTGAGCGCAGCGAAACAGTCTTCGCGAGAGTACGCACGTCACTCGCGGGAGATTGCTTCGCTGCGCTCGCAAAGACACTTTGGGGCGAGCAACCACCGTCACTCTCGAAGCATCAGCCACCGCTCGAAGCGTTGGCCATCGCCCGAAGCATTGGCCATCAATAGAACACGCCGTACACCACGTCCTCCACCTCGCCGCTGATCAGGTTGACTTCCAGCAAGTCGGGACCGTAGCGCACCCAGGCATAGCCGGGCGGCGCTGCTCCCAGACCAAGTGCCGCCCAGCCGGGATAGAAATAGGCTGGCGCGAACAACACCGGGGGCAGCCGCGTGCCTATGGTCCAGCGCCGGTAGGCCCAACCGCGCGGATACACGAAGGCCGGCCCCTGAATGCGGCCGTAGTACTGTCCGCGATGCCGGTACCTGATTGCCGCGTGGCGGCAAGGGTTGGGCGACGACAGGCCGCCCATACGCCTGCGGCGGCCGACCATACGCCTGCGGAGGCCGCTCATACGCCTGCGGCGGCCGACCATACGCCTGCGGAGGCCGCTCATACGCCTGCGGCGGCCGCCCCGCTGGAGGACGTGCCGCCGGAGGACGCGCCGGCATGGCCTGCGCCTGATGCGGCGGCCCCGGCGGACCGGGACGACGCTCCTGCGCGGGAGGAGCAGATCGGTTTGCCGGAGCCGCTTCTCCCCGGCCGCCCTGGTGCTCCCGTTGATCGGATTGCGCCAGGGCCAAGCCCGGCAACAGAAGGCCGATTGTGGTGACGACGACGAGGATACGCTTCATCCGGCCCAATTCCTGAACAGGTTCGGGCGCATGATAACATCGGTTCATGCGCGAGGAAGACGGTTCGAGCGAACAATGGTCGCCGCCGGCCACCCGCCGCCAGCATTCCGGCGGACGACGCCGCATATCGGCGCAGGGTCCCTGTGCAGTGTCCCTGTGGTGTGTCCCTGTGCAGTGTCCCTATCCGGTTAGCGCAGGCAGCCGCTCGCGAAGGCCGCGCCAGACAGGCTCGCCACGAACGCCTGCGCTAACCGGATAGGGAGACGGCGCCGGTAGCCGACCTACCCCAGCCGCCGTAGCCAGGCGCCCGCCTTCGCCACCGCCTCCCGCGCCTTCGCCATCGTTGCGGTCGCGCGCAGGAAGCCGTGCACGACGCCGGGGAACGTCTCGGTCTCCACCGCGACACCGGCATCGCACAGCCGCGCCACCAGTGCCTCGCCTTCGGAACGCAGCACGTCCAGCTCCGCCAGGTGCACCAGCACGGGCGGCAAGCCGCGCAAGTCCGCGCGCAGCGGCGCGGCCAGCGGATGCAGCCGATCCGCCGCATGCGGCACATACACGGACCAGTAGAACGCCATCCGGTCCTTGCTCAACCCGTACGCGCCGTCGCCGAATTCGGCATAGCTCGGCGTGTCCAACGCACTGTCGCAGACGGGATAAGTTGTGAGCAAGCCGCGCAGCGCCGGACCGCCGGTGTCGCGTGCCAGCAGCGCGGTGGCCAGCGCCAGGTTGCCGCCGGCGGAATCCCCACCCAGCAACAGGCGCGACGTGTCGAGGCCCCAGTCCGCACCATGCATTGCGATCCAGCGCAACGCCGCCACGCATTCCTCCAGCGCCTGTGGGAATTTGGCCTCCGGCGACAGGGCATAGTCCACCGACACCGCCGACACCTCGCCCGCGGCGCAGTATTCGCGCACCAGCCGGTCATGCGTGTCGACCGAGGCCCAGACCCAGCCACCGCCATGGAAATACACCATCGTCGGTAACGGACGATCCACGCGCGGGCGATACACGCGGCAGAAGATCCGCCGGCCGTGTGCGGCGATCCAGCGATCGGCGGTTTCGGCCATGGCCGGGCCGCCTTTGGCGAACGGCAGGTTCAAGGCTTCGTTGGTGGCGCGGTGGGGGTCGAGCGGCACCTCCAGCCGGATCGGCGGATACTGTTTTGCCGCGGCCTCGGCTGCCGCGGTGAATGCGGCCATTTCCGGATCCCAGCGCGATCGATCGGCCATTTGGTGTCTCCTTCCGATGTGCCGCGTCCTGGTTCGGCATGGCCGGGCGCGATGCGATCAATAGCGTGCCGGAGTACGGTTGCAGGTCAAGCCGCGGTGTATTCCTTCCAGTCGATGAGCTGACGTTGCGTTCGTGATGACGCGATATGACGCGATATATTGTCCCCATCCGGTCAGCGCAGGCAGCCGCTTGTGAAGGCCGAGCCATACGGGGCTGCTGCGAATGCCTGCGCTAACCGCATTAGAAATATATTGTAGTATCGGCATGACTGGAGGCGGCATTTCAGCCACTGTCCGGGCTCCCGAGGGGCCTGGAGGACGTCGATCCGAACGTAGGCCTGCCGCTGCCGGCATCCACGACGATCCGTTGCAGCGAGCAGCGAAATCGTGGATGACGGGTCGGGTGCACGCAGGATGGCGGAATCTGGTTTACAGTCGGTGAATCACCCACCCCGAGAGGCCGCTCGAGCACATGACAGCGTCACGCATGACCGTCCCCCGATGATCGACAAGCTGGAAATGCTGCCGGCCCTGGCACGCGAGCAACATTTCGGCCGTGCGGCCGAAGCTTGCGGCGTGACCCAACCCATCCTCTCCGCCGGACTCAAGCAACTGGAAGAAACCTTCGGCCTATTGCTGGTGCACCGGCAGTCACGCTTCCTCGGCTTCACGCCGGAGGGCGAGCGCGTGCTGGACTGGGCGCGCCGCATCGTTGGCGACGCCCGTGCGATGCATCAGGAGATCCGTGCGCTCAAGCAGGGGCTGGCAGGACACCTGCGCCTCGCCGCGGTGCCCACCGCGCTGCCGCGCGCTCCAAAAGGTGGCGGCGGAATGAGGGAGTTTATGACTCCCCCTCCCCTTGTGGGAGCGGGGCGGGGCGAGGGGTACATGCCCCACGGTTCTTGCCTGGACGCACACCTCCCCCCGACCCCCTCCCGCACGTGGAGGGGGAGCAACATCGTCGCATGGAGGCCCGCATGCCGCTGATCCAGGAAATCGACTTTGGCACCCCCGCCGTCGCCGTTGCCGCCAAGCCGGTCACCCTGACCATCGACGGCCATGAAGTGACAGTGCCGGAAGGCACCTCCGTCATGCGCGCCGCCGCCGAAGCCGGCATCAAAGTGCCAAAACTCTGCGCCACCGATTCGCTGAGCAGTTTCGGAAGTTGCAGGCTGTGCCTGGTCGAAATCGAAGGCCGGCCGGGCACCCCTGCCTCCTGCACCACGCTGGTCGCACCCGGATTGAAGGTGCACACCGCGGGCGAAAAAGTCCGCCGCATTCGCCGTGGCGTGATGGAGCTGTATATCTCCGACCATCCGCTCGACTGCCTGACCTGCGCCGCCAACGGCAATTGCGAATTGCAGGACGCTGCCGGCGAAGTGGGCCTGCGCGACGTGCGCTATGGCTACGACGGCGCCAACCATCTTCAGGACAAGCGGATCGACGCCTCCAACCCCTATTTCCAGTTCGAACCCTCCAAGTGCATCGTCTGCTCTCGCTGCGTGCGCGCGTGCGAGGAAGTGCAAGGCACCTTCGCCCTTACCGTGCAGGGTCGCGGCTTCGCCTCGAAGATCGCCGCCGGCATGGACGAACCGTTCCTCACCAGCGAATGCGTCTCCTGCGGCGCGTGCGTGCAGGCGTGCCCCACCGCGACGCTGATCGAGAAAACCGTGGTCGATCTCGGCCAGCCGGAGCATTCCGTCGTCACCACCTGCGCCTATTGCGGCGTCGGCTGCAGCTTCAAGGCGGAGATGCGCGGCGACACCGTGGTGCGCATGGTGCCCTGGAAGGACGGCAAGGCGAATCACGGCCATTCCTGCGTCAAGGGCCGCTTCGCCTGGGGCTACGCCAACCACAAGGACCGCATCATGAAGCCGATGGTGCGCGAGAAGATCACCGACCCCTGGCGCGAAACCACCTGGGAGGAAGCCAGCGGCCACGTGGCAAGCGCGTTCCGCCGCATGCAGGCGCAGCACGGCAAGGGTTCGATCGGCGTCATCACCTCCTCCCGCTGCACCGATGAGGAGACGTTTCTGGTGCAGAAGCTGGCCCGCCAGGTGTTCGGCAACAACAATACCGATACCTGCGCGCGGGTGTGCCACTCGCCGACCGGCTATGGATTGAAGACGACGTTCGGCACGTCCGCCGGCACGCAGAATTTCGACTCGGTCGAGCATGCGGACGTGATGATCGTGGTCGGCGCCAATCCGACCGACGGCCATCCGGTGTTCGCATCCCGCATGAAGCGCCGGCTGCGCCAGGGCGCGAAGCTGATCGTGGTCGACCCGCGCCGCATCGACCTGGTGCGCACGCCGCACGTCCAGGCCAGTCACCATCTGGCGCCGCGTCCCAGCACCAACGTCGCGGTGCTGACCGCGCTGGCGCACGTCATCGTCACCGAGGGCCTCGCGGATATGAACTTCGTGCGCGAGCGCTGCGACGTGGACGCCTTCGCCGATTGGTCCGGCTTTGTCGCCGAGCCTCGCAACAGCCGGGAGGCGGTGGAGAAGGTCAGCGGCGTGCCCGCCGACGAAATCCGCGCGGCCACCCGGCTGTTCGCCGGCGCGCGCAACGGCGCGATCTACTACGGCCTTGGCGTGACGGAACATAGCCAGGGCAGCACCGCGGTGATGTGCCTGGCCAACCTGGCGATGGCGACCGGCAATATCGGCCGCCCGGGAGTTCGGGGTGAACCCGCTGCGTGGCCAGAACAACGTGCAGGGAAGCTGCGACATGGGCAGCTTCCCGCATGAGCTCCCCGGCTACCGCCACGTCTCCGATGCCGCCACCCGCGCGATCTTCGAACGCGAGTGGAATGTCGCGCTGGACCCCGAACCCGGCCTGCGCATTCCCAACATGATCGATGCGGCGGTGGATGGCTCGTTCAAGGGCATCTACATCCAGGGCGAGGACATCGTGCAGTCCGATCCCGATACGAAGCACATCGCCGCGGGCCTCGCCGCGATGGAGTGCGTCGTGGTGCACGATCTGTTCTTGAATGAAACGGCGAACTACGCGCATGTGCTCTTGCCCGGGTCCACTTTCCTGGAGAAGGACGGCACGTTCATCAACGCCGAGCGCCGCATCAACCTGGTGCGCAAGGTGATGGCGCCGCGCGCCGGCATGGCGGACTGGGAAGTGACCCAGGCGATCGCCAAGGCGATGGGGCATGACTGGGGCTATACGCATCCCTCGCAGGTCATGGCGGAGATCGCCCGCACCACCCCGACCTTCGCCGGAGTCACTTACGAGAAGCTGGCGCAAGGCTCGCTGCAATGGCCGGTGAACGACAAGGCGCCGGAGGGCACGCCCACGATGCATGTGAACGGCTTCGTGCGCGGCAAGGGCAATTTCGTCATTACCGAATACGTGCCGACCGACGAGAAGACCGGCCCTCGCTTCCCGCTGCTGCTGACCACGGGGCGCATCCTGTCGCAGTACAACGTCGGCGCGCAGACCAGGCGCACGGAAAACGTCGTGTGGCACCAGGAGGATTTGCTGGAGATCCATCCGCACGACGCCGAGCAACGCGGGGTGAAGAATGGCGACTGGGTGCGCCTCGCCAGCCGCACCGGCGAAACCACGCTGCGCGCGCGGGTCACCGAGCGGGTCGCGCCGGGCGTCGTCTACACCACGTTCCATCACCCGACGACCCAGGCCAACGTAGTGACGACGGATTATTCGGATTGGGCGACGAACTGCCCGGAGTACAAGGTGACCGCGGTGCAGGTGACGCCGTCCAACGGACCGAGCGACTGGCAGGAGAGTTACCGCGAACTGACCGAGGCGAGCCGGCGAATCGAGGCGGTGGCCGCTGAGTGATGTTTGGGAAATCGACGATGGGTAGTACTCGAAAACGCCCCCTCCGCTTGAGGGCTTGGGCCGCAAGGCGGACCAAGGCTGGGGGAAGGGGTGCGTCCCCCCCGTGATGGCCACTGTTCGCACCCCTCCCCCCAGCCTTGGTCCGCCTTGCGGCACAAGCCCTCAAGCGGAGGCGGCTACGCCCATTGCACCCACCCCGGCTCCCACCCCTTCCCCCGCCCTCACCGTCCTCCGCACCGCGTGGCGCGGCGCCGTCGCGACCAACGGCACGCGCGCCATCCCGGAAGAGATCCCCGTCGCCTTCACTTATAACCGCACCACCCATGCGGTGATGCTGGCCACGCCGGCCGACCTGGAAGACTTCGCCGTCGGCTTCAGCCTGACCGAGGGCATCATCCGCCATGCCGGTGAACTCGAGGAAATCCAGATCGTCCCCGCCGAGGAGGGCATCGAACTCCGCCTCTGGCTCGCGCCCGACCGCATCGATTCGCTGACCGTGCGGCAGCGCCGCCTCGCCGGCCCCAGTGGCTGCGGCCTGTGCGGACTGGAAAGCCTGGCGGACGCCGTCCGCCTGCCGCCGCGCGTCACCGCCGACGCCTCCTTCACGCCCGCCGGCATCGTCGCGGCAATGGCGGCGATGCCCGCTGCGCAGCGGCTGAACCAGCAGACCCACGCCGTGCATGCCGCCGCTTTCTGGCATCCGGCCCGTGGCATGGTCGCGCTGCGGGAGGATGTCGGCCGCCACAACGCTCTCGACAAACTCGCCGGCGCTTTGGCCCGCGCGCAGGCTCAACCCGGCGACGGCCTGTTGCTGCTGTCCAGCCGCATCTCCGTCGAGCTGGTGCAAAAGGCGGCGATGATCGGCGCGCCCGTGGTGGTGGCGGTATCGGCGCCCACCGCGCTGGCCTTGCGCCTGGCGGAGACCGCGGGCATCACCCTGATCGGCATCGCTCGCGGCGAGGAATTCGAGGTATTCACCCACGGTGCGCGCATCGCTGCCGCCGGGGCCACAGGGTCATAGGGGCCACGGGGCCATCGGGGCCACAGGGAAGGTGCAGCATGCCGCCTGACAAACTCGCCTACATGGCAAACCAGATCGGCAAATTCTTCGCGCACCAGAAGCATGACCAGGCCGTGGAGTCGATGACGACCCACCTGCGCCAGTTCTAGGATCCGCGCATGCGCCGCGAAATCCTGGCGCATTTCGACGACCCCGGCCTCCGCGTGGATCCGCTGGTGCGCGAGGCGGTGGAGAGGCTGCGCGCGCCCGTCGCGTCATAATCCCACTGTGTCATGGCCGGCGCGGGCCGGCCTGTGTCATGGCCGGCGCAGGCCGGCCACCCACGGCTTGTCTTTGGCGTGCAAGAAAGCCGTGGGGGCCGGCCCGCGCCGGCCATGGCACAGTGGGAACAAGCCGCGGCCCACCGCCACGCGGGACTTCCGGCAGGCGACGCTTTTGCACGCGTCCTGTATCAAGACGCCGTAGCCGCGGCCGTCTCGCCGATCGCCACAGAACCCTTGCACATAGGATAGCGCGTTTTGGGAATCATTATGCTTGGCGTAATCTTTCTCGGATTGATAGCCCTGCCGTTGGCAGCGGCCATGATCGCCGACCTGACCTGGCCCCAGGTGGTCGTGCTCTCGACAGCGGCAATGCTGCTCGCCGGTTATATCGTCGTCCGGAACAGTGACACATTCCAGACGATGTACTGGCGCTGGACGATGCCGGAGGCACCCGCTTCCGAGACGGCGTTCATAACCGCAGCCGAGAAGCTGCACGCCTTGCGGGTGCGCGACTCGGGCGGTAGCAATGATCTCGCGGCGCTGCGCCAGGCCGAGGCGACTCTCTGTGCCCTGCCAACCACCGTTGCAGGCTGGAACGGGCGGGTAGAGCAAGCGTATCTGACCGATTTCGAACCAGGGGGAAAGCCTGGCCGTCGCCATCTGGCCGCATATCGTCGTGCGGACGGCGCTGTTTCCCGACGCCACCGGTACCCTGATCCCAGCCGATACCCCGGCATTCGCCCAGGTGCACGGTCTGCGGCCCGGCGATGCCGTGCGGTTCGACGGACACATCGTCGGCCACGCCGGCGCCTGTCCCGGCGACCCGCCGATCAGCCGCAACGAGAAGTTGCGCGATCCCGAATTCCTGCTCACATTCTCAAAAGTGGAACCGGTGGGGCATCACTGAGCTCCCCGGAATAAGCTGCAATTATTTCTCTCACGTGCCATTTGACCGGCGGACGCCTACAACAACACGATGTACATCATGGCGGCGCTGCTGGTGATCGGGTTGCTGTGCAACCTGTTCATCCGCGCGGTGCATGAACGGCATTACATGGCGGAAGACACGGCCGACGCCGTCGGTATGGCGGATTGAGGGAGGCAAACATGGCCGCACAGGCACAACACGGCACCACGCCGCTGCATCTGATCCTGGCCTGGGGTTTTGTCGGCATCCCCCTCGCCTGGGGCGTGATCGAGACCCTGCTGAACGCGCTGAAGCTGTTCCGGTAAACGCCGGAGGGAGGCAAAGCGAAGCGCATTCGCCGTCGTCTGAACGGCGGAATGCACTGCGCTTCTCCACCGTACGTGCATTGGTCGCACGTCCAACGTACCGTTAGCAGCCTCCAGCCTTTATCATCCCTGCAGCATAGCATATCCGCCAGGGGGGTCACCTTCTAACGATTTTCTCCCTCGGAGAACGCGAGAGCCGCGAGACCTCCCACCTTGTATCACCCGCGCGACTTCTGGTCCCGGCCTCTTGCACAGAACCACCCCGGCGCGTTGGCCACCAGTCCTTGGTGGCGGGTGCAAGGGGTCCATCAGCGGACCCTTTTCGCGCGTTTCCTTTGCATGCCAGGATCAGGGCGACAGAGGAGACGCCCCCATGCCCGACCGTTACGCCAGCTACGAACGTCTGCTGTTCGACCGCCCGCATCCGCGCGTGCTGCGCATCACCATGAGCAATCCCGGCAAGCTGAACGCCGCGGACCGGCTGATGCACGGCGAACTCGGCCAGGTCTGGCGCGACATCGATGCCGATCCGTCGGTCTCCTCCGCGATCCTGCAAGGCGAGGGCCGCGCGTTCTCCGCCGGCGGCGATTTCAAGATGATCGAGCAGATGATGGGCGATTTCGAAACGCGGGGTGGCGTTTGGAAGGAGGCGCGGGATCTGGTCTACAACATCATCAATTGCTCGAAGCCGGTGGTCAGCGCGATGCGCGGCCCGGCGGTCGGTGCCGGGCTGGTCTGCGGGCTGCTGGCGGACATCTCCATCGCCAGCAAGGACGCGCGGCTGATCGACGGCCACACGCGCCTGGGCGTCGCCGCCGGCGACCATGCCGCCATCGTCTGGCCCCTGCTCTGCGGCATGGCGAAGGCGAAATACTACCTGCTGCTGTGCGACACGCTGACCGGCGCGGAAGCCGAACGCATCGGCCTGATCTCGTTGGCGGTGGAGGACGCGGAGCTGGACGCCAAGGCGCTGGAAATCGCCACGCGTCTGGCGGAAGGCGCACCGAACGCCATCCGCTGGACCAAATACGCGCTGAACAACTGGCTGCGCGCGGCGGGACCAATCTTCGACACCTCGCTGGCGCTGGAGTTCATGGGGTTCACGTCGCCCGACGTGCAGGAAGGCCTGGCGGCACACAAGGAAAAGCGGCGCCCGGCGTTCCGGCCGGACTCGCCGCTGTAAGCGCCAGCGCTGGTATATCCGCGCAGAGGTCTTGATTGGACGGATCACGGGCTACACGGCTTCCTGTCCGGCGGTGCGCGGCGCTGCGCGGGACAGCCGGTTCCGACCCAAAGCGCACATACGCCACGCCGACCCGGACGGCTTGGTCTGGCCGAATTCGGAACGGCCGCTTCGAAACGCGCAAAGACGACAAGCAGACATTCCTCGTTAGAGATTATCGACGGCAATCAGCGGCCCACAGCCGTCCTACCTGCATTCCGGGGCGAACCGCGGCGGTGCAAGTGACGCGGCCGCGCGCGTGTTTCGCGGCATGCCTTCTGTTCACCTCGGATGCGGTCGAAATTGCATAGCGCACCGACCCTGGTGACCCCATGGTCGGCGATGCTCAGACCACCGACCTTCACCCCCGGACGGTTCGATCTCACAAGCGACCTCGGTTCGTAGGGATATGCCCGCAAGCACCACGCTCGTGCTCGATGACCTGGACGCATATGCCGCAGCCATCCACCCAGGTGGCGTCAACGGGTTGCTTGCCACTCATGCAGGACGGTTCGAGGCAAGATTGACCCGGCTGAACCTGCATGGCGTCCAATTGCTCCGGGTGTGGGAGCATCTTGGCCGCATCGCTTTCCTCGATGTGAACGCCGATACGCTATTGATTGCTCTACCGGCGGTCCCCAGGAGCTCGCTGCTCTGGGGTGGAGTACCGACCGGATCAAACGAGTTGCTGATCGCGGGACCGGGCAGCGCTGTGCATGCACGGTTGGTGCGTCCCTCCCGGTGGGGCGAGATCCGGATCGACCTGCCGCTGTTCACAAAGTACGGGCGAGCGCTGATGGGTGAAGCTTTCAGGGTCCCTCGTGATGTACGCCTCTGGCGGCCATCCGGGTCGGCATTTGAAGCATTAACCAGCTTGCATGCCGCGGCGATGGGCCGGACGCAGTCTCGACCCGAGGTGCCATGGACAGCGCGGGAAATGCACGGTCTGGAGCAGGAGTTGATCGAGGTAATCACCGATTGCCTTTCGGAAGGTGCCATCCAAACGAACCGACTGCGATCGGACGTGATGGTGCGCTTCGAGCGCCTGTGCCAGGCGAATCCCGATCGGGCGCTTCGGCTGACCGACCTAAGCACCGCGCTAGGCATATCGGAGCAGATCCTGCGGGCGCTTTGCCGGGCGCATCTCGGCATGGATCCGGAAGCCTATCCACCGTTGTATCGCTTGCACCAGGTGCGCCGCAGCTTGCGAAGCGCCCCGCCAACAAACACGCAGATCGTGGAGATTGCCATAGCGCACGGTTTCACCGACTGGGACCAGTTCTCAGCAGACTACTTCGGCTTGTTCGGCGAAGCGCCCTCAGCCACGCCGCGCCCGGCCGCGCCGCACCGTTGAGTTCCGAAAAAATTTGCCCAATGGTCGTTTTTGCATAGTCCGCCGCACCGATTTGCCGGCACGATCTTGCCAAATGGGCATCGATCAGCCGCGGGCGACCCGGGGGACATTTGGCGGCGTGAATCAGGGACTTGCCGCTCGGGCATGGGCGGCCCGGCCGAGGCGGCTAACGGTCGCAAGTAGCATGGTGTCGTGCCAGGACTCCTTGGAAGGCTGAGTCGAACGGCGGAGGGCAGTGATGCTGTCGAGCAGAACCTGGGCCATCACCGATGTCGATCAGTTACGTACGGCGATACGCCCCGAGGGTGAAGTCATCGTAACCGCGAACGAGCGTATCGCGGCGGATATTACTCGCATCGACCTTCATCGCCTTGGCATGCAGCGGGTCGGAGGGAGTCCGTCGCAATTGGTATGGGCCTCAATAAGCGTGGACCGCGGTTGCTTCTGCTTCCTCACCGGTTCAGGCCGCGGCATTGTCGTGAATGGCGTAGAAGCGCGTCCGGGTGATATCTCCTCGCTTCCTCCGGGTCGCGACTTCACACATCGGGTGTCTGATTCACCGCACTGGGGCGCGGTGTCGCTACCGCCCGAAGATCTGGCCGAACTTGGCGCGGCTTACGCCGGGCGCGATCTAACGCCGCCGCCAGGCGCGCTGCCCATCACGCCTCCGCCAACAGCCATGGTAAAGTTCTTGCGGCTGCACTCCGCGGCCGAACATCTGGCGAAATACACTCCCGAGATTATCGCACATCCAGACGCGGCGCGTGGCCTCGAACAGGCAATCGTTGGGTCGTTGGTCGCATGCATATCTGAGCCAGATGTGCAAAATGACCGAGTGAGTCACCATCGTCACGCGGCGATAATGAGGCGATTCTACGATACGGTAGAGGAACGGGGCGACGAAGCCGCCTACGTGGCGGAGATCTGTATGGCGATGGGTGTGGCCCACAAGACCCTGCGGCTGTGCTGCCAAAAGTATTTAGGCATGGGTCCTAAGCAGTTTCTCGTGCGGCGGAGAATGCACCTGGCTTACCGAGCCCTGCGTCAGGGCGACGCGGCCAAGACGAGCGTAACGGACATTGCAAGCCGGTTTGGCTTTTGGGAATTTGGACGCTTCGCTGTCGCATACAAATCTATCTTCGGCGAGTCACCGTCAGTGACATTGCGACACTCCTGCCCATGACGGCGATCACGGCAGTCGTTACGTCGATCCGGCGGCCCGCGATGCGGAATCGCCGCTGAGCGAAGCTTCGACGCCGTTGGCCGCTCCGGGCCGGTCAGGAGCACGAACTGCATTCCGCGCTCGGCCCATGGCGTTGTCGCGAGCACACCCTTCGGCAGTCGTACTCCTCGCTGCGAATGTCGGCAGCCACAAGACAGGCGTCACGCCACTTTTCGCATAGCCAGTCTTTCGCCGAGATGTCAGCTTCATCAGGTGCAAAGGCGTCGACCAGTTGCCCAATGAGTGACGGGAATCAGCAGATGAGAGCGTGCATCGGCCTTGAGAGCCGTGCGAGCCTGATGGCGGTTCTCTTGATCGCGCCGTTGGCGGTGGCGCAACCCGCAAACCGTGGGAGCAAATGCCGATATCCCAGCCTGATGGCCGGTCCTCCTCCGATCTAGCAAAACGCCTCATCCATAGGAGCAACGTCAACATGATCACGAAACGCAGCTTCCTGAGCTCTCTCGCCGCTGCCGCCGCCATCCCCGCCGGATTGACGAACGCCGGTTCGGCACGCGCACAGGCAACCGGCGCCCGCCCTGGGCTTATCGCGGCCAAAGACATAGCCGAGGCAGGGTTGATCTATGGCCTGCCGATCGTGATGAACTATGCGGTGATGTATGAGTTCGTGATCGACAAGGGTTCGGACCAGTACAAGGCGCCATTCAATATCATCAAAAACGAATCGAACGTCTTCACCTACAAGGATACGGCTGTCATCACACCCAACAGCGACACGCCCTATTCTCTGCTCTGGCTCGATCTCCGTGCCGAACCCATGGTGATCTCGGTTCCGCCGATTGAACGGCAGCGGTACTATTCGGTGCAGCTTTGCGACAGCAACACCTACAACTATGGCTACATCGGGACGCGCGCCACCGGCACGGATGCCGGCGACTACCTGGTGGTCGGCCCCGGCTGGAATGGTACGACCCCACCGGGCATCAAGCAGATCTTCCATTCCAGCACGCAACATTCGATCGCAATCTTCAGGACCCAGCTTTTTGGCCCCTCGGACATTGACAACGTCAGGAAGGTACAGGCCGGCTACGGCGCGCAGCCCATGTCTGCCTACCTGAAGCAGCCCGCACCACCCGCCGCGCCAGTTATCGACTTCCCAAAGATCACCAAGGAACTCGCGAAGAAGAACTTTTTCGAATATCTGGATTTCGCGCTGCAATTCGCACCCGCGGCACCCAATGAAACTGACATCCGCGCGAAACTCGCCACCATCGGTGTCGGTCCGGGCAAGACCTTCAACTTCAAAGACCTGCCGCTGGAGCAGAAGGCAGAAATACTCGTAGGGATGAAGCAGGGCCAGGACAAGGTAGACGCCGCCGTCGCCAACGCAGGGGCTGTCATCAATGGCTGGAATGTCTTCGGAGCGCCGGGTGACAGCGCTCACTACAACGGTAGCTGGCTTGCCCGCGCCGTCGCCGCCCAGGCTGGCATATACGGCAACAGCCCGGAAGAAGCGATGTATCCTTTCACGCGCAAGGACGGGACGGGAAAGCCATTGAATGGCAGCAAGAACAATTACATGATCACGTTTCCGGCCGGCCAGCTTCCTCCGGTCGACGCGTTTTGGTCGGTGACAATGTACGACGGCAAAACGCAACTTCTCATCAAGAACCCGATCAACCGCTACCTGATCAACGCGCCGATGCTACCGAACATGAAAAAGGGCGAGGACGGCTCGGTAACGCTCTATATTCAGAACAAGTCACCAGGTGCCGACAAGGAAGCCAATTGGCTTCCCGCTCCGCGCGGTCCGATCTATCTGGTGATGCGGCTCTATTGGCCGAAGGTGACGCCACCGTCGATCATTCCGGCGGGCTCGGGCACATGGCGGCCGCCGGCGGTGACGCAAAGGGCGTAACGATAGGCGACGACTGGGCGGCGTGGAGCCCTGAGAGCCCACAATCGCTGCCACAATCGACCAATACCTTTGTGCAGAACGACTGGCGGCTCGGAGACGCCGTCAGCGCCCGCAGGCACCCCTGCCACGGTGTGCGCCTGAGTTCTTGTAGACATTAATCCTTTGGTAGGAAAGTTATTGCTTGACAGGCCCATTCCGTCGTTCTATCCTGCACGAACCGTGCGACCTGCACACCCCTCCAGCGAGACCCGTATGCCTGTATGACGCGAGACCGGAACACCGCCGTCGCCGAAGCCTGTTCCCCCGATGCAAATCGGGCCGGCCAAGTCGCGTCCGAACGTCTGCCGGCGGTTTTCCTCGAGTTCCTGACCCTGTTCATCCGCCGCATGCTACGCCAGTGGTTCCCCCCGCGCGCCCGGCTGCTGCCCTCGTGGTGGGTCAGCCTGCCGGACTGTGTGCCCGGTTCCACCCAGGAACTCGCCGCCTCGGTCCGGGGCCCGATCGGCCATGCGATGGCCCACATGTGCCGCTATTGCGGCTTCGGCCCGGGGCACCACGACTGGCCGTACCTGCGCCGCTCGATCCTCGCCTTCGGCGGCAGCCTGAGGGGCGTGGACGGCCGCAAGCATCCACGCCCCTGCCTGGAAACGCACTGGATCGTCCCTGCCGTTGTCGAACCTGACGCCGCGACAACGCCGACGGCCGCGGCGCCGCTCGCCCGGTATCTCACCATGGACGAGCCACCACCGGCGCCGCGAGCCGTGCCCGCCGACGTGGGGCCTGCCGTGTCGCCTGCGCCCCTGCGGCCGGTGCTGGCGCGCGCCGCCACAGGTCCGCCGACTGGCCCGCCCCGTGCCGCGGGGCTGCCAAATCTGTCACGCCTGCCGCACGGGGCCAGAGCATGGCTGGCTCCGCCATCCTGATTCGTGCCGGTCGAACATGCCTCGCCAAGCCCGGCAATCAAGCCATGCGGGGCTTTCGTGTTCCGCGGGGTGCCCTCACCCCCGCCGTCCGGTGCGGCAGGCAGCAAAGCAAGCAAGGTCTCACGCAGATCAGCAGCAGATGGCGCAGATGCACGCGGATGGGACCAGGTCGGCCCAGCAGCGAGGCTTGCCGAATCTCGCCTTGAGCATGGCGCAACCAACTTCATGCCATCCACTGTCCCATCGGCGTGCATCTGCGCCATCTGCTGCTGATCTGCGTGAGACCTTGCTTGCTTTGCCACCGGCCACACCGTGCCGCCGGCGATGACCGTCCGCACCCGTTCCCTCATGGCCAGCGGAGCGACCAGGCTGCCGAGTGTCCGCACCGGCAAGCGCCGTGGCAAAACCCAACGCACCAGAAGGTCCTCTCTGCCCCCGGCGCACAGCTCGGCCGCGCTGCGCGAAATTCCGCGACCAGAACCTCATGCGCCAGAACGGCGGCCGATCCTTCGCCCTGCCGGCGTCCCGGCGCGACGCAGCAAAAATCCGCAACCAAGACCCTATGCACCAGACTATCACCAGCCACCGCCGACCAAGCGCGTCGCACCAGCCGCGCGATTATCTCACAGGAAACGAAACGAGACGCCGGTGAGACACGCTAACCACGCCAGCTCTCATCCCATCCCGCAACAGATCGGCGGACCCTTCCCGAACGCCATCCGTCTCGGTCGAGGCGCTCGCGCCCAACCGCACCGGCCGATTGCCGGGCCGGGCCCAGCCACCCCCGAGCGGGGCCCCGCGACACGCCTGCGCCCAGCCGCGCGCGCAACTGTACCGGCCGATTGCCGGGCCAGGCCCTGCCACGACCGAGCAAGGCCCCGCCGCGATACGTCAGCGCGCGAGACCGTCCGGCTGCGTGACGATGGGCGTGATCCCCCATTGCATTGGTGCTGCCGCTGGTTCCCCACCAACCGCCTGCTCTGGCGGCGCCGGCGCATTCGGCGAATCGGTGTCGCCCCCGCCGGCGGCCGGCCCGGAGCCCTTGTCCCAACTCTGGAGGAACCGCATCAACTGGGGCACCAGCGGGGCGATGCCGATACCATCGCCCCCACCCGCGCCCCCACCGCCGCCGGTGATCGCCAGGTTCTCCGGCATGAATCGCTGTTTGCCCCCGGCCAGCGCCCTGGCGACGTTGATCAGCGCCGCGGGTCCGGCGCCGACCGCGTGCTGCTGCGCCTCCAGTCCCGCGGCGACCGCAAGACCTTCTGCCCGTGTCTGCACCGCGCTCGCCTCGCCGACCTTGGTCAATCGATAGGCTTCGCCGTCAGCTTCCGCCTGCACGGCGGCTGCCTTGTTGCGCGCAATATCGACGCCGATCATCGATTGCGCGAGCGAGGCCTGCTGATCCGCCCGGCCACGCGACGCTTCCAGCAGCAGCCGCTGATCCTGCGCGGTGCGCTCGGCGTCGTAGGTCGCCTTCTGCTGGTTCGCGATCTCCCGCGCCGTCAGCACCTGGACCAACTGCGCCGGAAACACCACGTCCTGGATGTACACGCCGCGCGTCTCGATCCTATAGACCCGCAGGCGCTCGGTGATGTGCTCCTGCGCCTGCGCCTGGACGTCGGCGCGCTTCTGGATGAAATCGATCGCCGGCATGCCCTGCAGCTTGTCGCGGAAGTGGTTGCCCACCGCGGCCTGCAGCACCTCGTTCACCAGGTTCGCCATCGTCCCGACGGTCGAGATCACCTGCGGCGCGTCGCTGTCCGGCACGTGGATCTGCACCTGCAGATCGATCATGAACACGAAGCCTTCCATCGACTTCGCCTCGATCGGCGAGAGGTCCTTGTCCAGGCTGTGCGCGGTCGACGTCACATCCGCCCAGTTGAGGGTCAGGATGAAGGTCGGCACGATCTCCACGGCATAGACGCGCGGGTTGATCGCGTATTTGCCGGTGCGCAGCGGTTCTTCCCAGATGCCCGCGATGCCCGGGCCGCACCAGCGAGCCGAACTTGAAGTCCTCGCCGGAGGTGTCTTCGGTCGCCAGGCCGACGAAGGCCTTCACCACCGCGACCTGGCCCTGGTTCACCACCAGCATGGGCACCATTTCGACCGACACCAGGAACGGGTTGAGGTTGTAGGCGCCATAGAGCAAGGGATCATGCTGCAGGCCGATGCGGCCGCCGGAATCGAGGAACGACTGGAAGTCCTGGTAGTTGTTGTGGCTGTCGTTCTTGCTGTTGAGGATCGCCTCGACCAGGTCGCTGTTGCGGGCGGCCGGGTTTGCCTCGAGCGTCGCGATGTCGTCGAAGTCTCCCAGCCGGTTGGCGATGGCACCTTTGGGCGACGGCGAGCCTTCCAGCGTCGTAACGATGCCGACCATGTCGACCAGCCTGCCGTCCGAGGTGGCGTGCGGCTGGATGCGGACAACTTCCATCTGCTCGTCCGACAGGCCGAACGTCGCGTGCGTCAGCCCGCCAGCGGACCCGCGCAACAGCCGCACATATTCGTCGGCCACCGGCACGCCATAGACGGTGTTGAACGCCACCACCAGGAAGCCGACCGGATGGATCGCCGCCACGGTGCCCGGCGGCAGCACCGTGCGCTGCACGCCTTTCTCACCGCCATTGGTCATGAAGGCGCGGATGTCCTGGAAGCTGCCGAACTCCGGCTTGTAGATGGCCGACTTGGCGCCAATCGGCAGCGGCTTGCCGACCTGGGCAATGACGACGCCGATTTGCCCGGCGGGAATCTGCACGAAAGGATGCCGCGTCACCGTGTACCAGGGCCAGAGCTTAAAGCGGAGGCCCGCCGCCAGCAGGTCGGCTTGGTAGCCGGCTGCGCCGTCGAGGGCGACTGGGCTGCCGCTGTCGACCCGTTTCCGACTGACGCGCTTGCGGACGAGGCCGACCTGGGTGGGGCCGATCACCCAGAGCGACTTCATCCCAATCACGACCACGACGAGCAATGCGACGACAAGTGCATCGAGCCACGGCGCGGCGGCGACGGCCTGCAACACGAGGGGGACCATGGGGTAGCGTCCTTTCGGGCCACGCCAGAGATCCGGTCGATCGCTGGAGGCGGGATGCCGGCGGCCCCGCCGTCGTGCGGCCTACGGCACGATAACCATGGCTCCGGTCAAAAAATAGTTGCAGTTCCAGTCGCGGCGCCAAAACAACCAACGTGCGAAGCCTGGTGTCAATTTCCGCCGCAGGTGTCGCAGCCTCGGCACACTGCTTCCATGCTGAACGGCCCGATGCTTCGCGGGGGCTCTTTTTGCCGATCGCGCTGCGTGCGCGCCATATCGCTCAGCTTTATCTCGATCGCAAGACGCTCGCGAGAGAGCTGCAGGCTATGCTCAAAAACCTCCAACAGCCCCGCGGCAATTTTCGCCGCTGTAATGCGGCCGTTTTGCGCCAGGAATACCGCCAGCGCCGCCTGGCGGGCGACCCTGGCTTCATTGTCGCGAACCCGGCGTTCCGCCCCGCCGATCTGGTCGGTTGTGCTGAGGCCTGGGGTAGGATCGACGGCTCCTGCCACGCTCACTTGCAAACCATGAACCGGCAAGTGACAGATCGAGCCGCAAGAAACAACTCACCGGCGCGTGAGCAGCAAGCATCAACCGGCGGCGTTGCAGTTCAGCGAAGTTGGCTGGTCGACGGCCGCGGCAACACCGCGGCCGACAATGACGGCAGCGCTCCCGCCACTCGCCAAAGGGCGAAGCGTTGCAGCGTGCGGCCTCGGCTGGTGCGCGCCACAGGGCCAATCGGGTCCGCCTCGCGCCAGCCGGCCGGCGCCGCACCGCCTGGCCGGCGTACCAGGACGCAGGTCATATCGCCCGGTGCGGGCGGCGGCAGGGTGAACAAGCGCCAACGCGGTCCCACCCCGAGCGTGACCACATCCGCCGGCAGCGCTCGCGCCAGTTCCGCCGCGACGCCGGTACTCGTCCGAGGCGACGCATCCAACCCCTTGTTGTTGCCGCGCCGCATCGACGGAGCGGGCCAATCCGTCCCACCCGGCGAGCTGCAGCGCGATCGGGTCGGTCCGCGCCGGCAGCGGCAAGGCGAGGCTAGCCGCCTGCACGTAAACCAGAAGGGTGATGGCCAGCCCCAGCGCCACCGCGGGCCAACGCAGCCGCCGCCAGGCCCGGCCATCCAGGCTTGCGGCGGCGACCGCGGCGCCGGGGTAGAGGATGGCCGGCCAGTTGCCCTCCACCCGGTCGCCCATCGCGTGCTGCAGGAACACGGCCGCGCCTGGCAGCGTCAGGGCGCACAGCAGAGTGGCACCGGGGTCGTGGTCGCGCCAGGCGCGGCGCATTGCCCGGGCGATGCCGGCGCAGGACAGGATGAATAGCAGCGGGGTGGCGAGGCCGAACTGGCCGCCGATCAGCTCGCCCAGGAACTGCGCGGCGCGCGCCGGCTGCCAGGCCTCCACACGGCCGCCCTGGCGCGCGAAGCTGGCCCAGTAGTGCCATGCGTTCCACAGCAACACCGGCAGGAACACCAGCGCGCCCAGCAGCGCGCCGGCCCACAGCATCGGCGAGCGCCACCAGCGCCGCAGCGACGGGACCGCCAGCAGCCACAACCCGATGCCCACCCACAGCAGCAGCGCGGTGTATTTGCTCACCAGGTCGAGGCCAGAGACCAGGCCGATCACCAGCCACCACGCGGGATGGCCGCCGCGCAGCAGCCGTGCCAACGCCCACAGGCACGCGCTCCAAAAGAACAGCAGCGGGGTGTCGGGCGTCATGATGACGCTGCCGACGCCGAACAATAGCGTGCCGTTGAGAAAGATCGCCGCCATGGCGCCGGCCTGGCGGCCGGGCCAGAGGCATTCCGCGGCGTCGTACAGCAGGATGGTGCCCAAGGCGCCCGCCAGCGGCCCAAGCAAGCGGACCCCCAGCACCCCCTGCCCTGCGATCTCGGTGCCGGCACGGATCCACAACGCCACCATCGGCGGATGGTCCAGGTAGCCTGATGCCAGCGCTCGGGAGAAGATCCAGTAATACGCCTCGTCGGGTGCCAGTGGGGCGACGGCCGCGACCGTCAGCCGGATCGCGGTAAGCGCCGCCAGCAGTCCCAGCAGTAGCGCGGCGCGGCGGCTTGCGGTCATGCCCGGCAACCTCGCCGCGGGACTATGGGCCGACCACGGCGCCGCCCCTGGCGCGGCCCGATAGGCTGGGGGATAGCAAAGACGCGTGCTGCATGCCGATCCATCGGCCGATCACGGCGCCGCCCTCGGCGCGGCCCGATAGGCTGGGGGGTAGCAAGGATGCGTGCTGCATGCCGATCCATCGGCCGATCACGGCGCCGCCCCTGGCGCGGCCCGACCGTCATCCCGGCGAACGCCGGGACCCAAGCGACATGGGTCTGCGGTTCGCCGGGATGACGACGGACGTGGCGTATCCCAAAGGGGGGCGTATCCCAAAGGAAAGTCAGGCTGGCCGGCGCTTGATTTCACCCGAATGCCGGTTGGTTCCACCATGCCTCCAGCCAGATCGGCACCGCGGCCGGCGGCAGCGGGCGCGCCACCAGGAAGCCCTGTGCCAGGTCCACCCCCAGCGCGTGCATGCGCTGCCAGGTGGCGATGTCCTCCACGCCCTCGGCGACCACGGACAACTGCCGCGCGCGGGCCCGGTCGATTATCCGCTGCGCGAAGGCCCGGATCGCCGGCGCGGTGTGCACTGCCTGCACCACGTCCTTGTCCAGCTTCACGCCGGTGAACGGCAGGTCCAGCAGGTCCGGGATGCGGTTCATGCTGGGGCTGACGTCGTCGATCGAGACGCGATAACCGTCGCCGCGCAGACGTTCCAGCACATGGGCCAGCAGGGGCAGGTCCTCGACCGGCTTGCTCTCGGTCAGCTCGATCACCACACGTTCGGCTGGGATCCCGGCCGCGCGTCGCTGCGCATCCAGCCGCCGCAGCGCCTCCGGCACCAGCAGCACGTCCAGCGGAAAGTTCAGGCTGATGTCGAAGGCATGCGAGCGCAGCAGCGGACTCGCCATGTCGGTCAGCGCGCGGCCGACAACGACGTCCGTCAGATGCGCGGCAAGGCCGGCATCCTCGAGCTGCGGCACGAAGGCGCTGGGAGGCAGCATGCCGTGGATCGGGTGGTTGAGCCGGGCGAGCGCTTCCAGCGCCACCGGTCGACGGTCCGCAATGCGGACGATCGGCTGATAGCGGAGCTCGATCGTTGCGCTGGAGAGCGCCTCGTGCAGCTCGGTCTGGTGCATGGACTTGTCATCCCATGGGCGTCCTGGTGCGGCAGGTGCCAAAGCCTGCCGCACCGCGTGGCGGTCGGCGGCCGGAATCACGCCGATGCGGGGCGGCGGCCGGGTGCGGCCCAGCAACAGGACCTCGGTGCCGGACTCGCACGCGCCGGCGGTCAGCTTCATCAGCTCGTCGAGCAACCCGTCGGCGCTGTCGGGGTGCAGCAGCAGGTGCGAGTAGCGCGGTGCGACGCCCGCCAGGCGGACTACCGCATCTCTGGCGTCGCAGTGGGAAACGACGCCGCCGAGCTCGGCCGCCGCCGCTTGCACCGCCCGGGCCCAGCGCCGGCTGCCGCTGACCAGCCGCAGATTGCACGGCGGCGGCGGGACCACTGTCCGCGTGCAACCCGCTGCCCACATGTCAGTGCAATCAGTCATGCGTTGGGACGTAATCCATCCTTCGAACCATCGCGACAGGCACGCGCGACATTGTCTGCCGCAACATAGCGCCGCCTTGCGTTAACGCTGCTTGAATCCAAACGCTGTGGCCCCGCGGCGCCGACAACTTGCAAAGTTGTTGCGGCGGCGTGGCAAAGCCTTACCCCTGCCGGAAGGCGGGCTTCCGCTTCTCCACGAAGGCGGCCATGCCCTCCTTCTGGTCGGGCGTGCCGAACAGGGGCATGAAGAGAGCACGCTCGTGACGCACGCCCTCGGCCAGGGTGGTCTCGAAGGCGCGGTTCACCGCCTGCTTGGCGAGCGCCAGGGCGACAGGGGACATTGCGGCGAGGCGCTCGGCGATCTTCAGCGCTTCCGGCAGCAGCTGGTCGGCCGGGAAGACGCGCGACACCAAGCTGGAACGCTCGGCCTCCGCCGCGTCCATCATCCGCGCGGTCAGGATCATGTCCATGGCCTTGGACTTGCCCACCGCGCGAGTTAGCCGCTGGGTGCCGCCGGCACCGGGGAAGATGCCCAGGTTGATCTCCGGCTGGCCAAACCTGGCAGTGTCGGCCGCGAGGATGAAATCGCACATCATCGCCAGCTCGCAGCCGCCACCGAGAGCGAAGCCAGCCACCGCGGCGATCACCGGCTTCTTCACCCGCAGCACGGTTTCCCACCGGCTTCCGATGAAGTCCTGCATGATGGCTTCGGGGTGGGTGCGGTCGCGCATCTCCTTGATGTCGGCGCCGGCAGCGAAGGCCTTCTCATTGCCGGTCAGCACGATGACGCCGATGCCGGGATCGCCGTCGAACGCCAGCATTTGCTCGCCCAGTTCGGTCATCAGCGCATCGCACAGAGCGTTCATCGCCTGCGGACGGTTGAGGCGGATCAGCCCGACGCGGCCATGAGTTTCGACGAGGATGTTCTGGTAGTCGGGCATCGGCGTCCCTCCGGTCGGGCGAGGCTGCGGGGCCGGCATTATGCGGCAGCGGCGGGTGGCGGGCTATGGCACGGGCCGCATGGCAGCGGCCGCAACGCACGGGTCGCGGGCGCAGGGGCACCCTGCCGGGTTCCCCCGCAGGCCGCCGATCCGGCAATCGCGGCTGTCCCGGCGAGTCTCACGGATGTCTCGATTCGATTTCGATGAGACGCTTGTGCGCCGCCAACGTATGGCGCGACGCGGCGGCGAATGGCGGCGTGCCCGGCGGGGGTTGTGGCGAGTTCTCATGGATGTCTCGTTTGGTTTTTAGCGAGACCAGTCCTTCGCTGGTGAGACGGAGTGCGGCGTACGGCGTCTCCGGCCAATGGGGCTATGCCGCATGCGCGGTGGGATTGGCGGCAACGAAAGCATTTGAACGCAGATCAGCAGCAGATGGACGCAGATGCACCGCGGATCGTAGTCCGGGGCAGGCTCCGATGGGCTGGCGGCCGGCATTGGCCGGTATGCAAGGGCGCGACCCCTCGCTGGAGGTCTGTCGTGAGCATCCCCGCTGCCGCGGCAGACTCCCATGCATCCGCGTTATCCGCTGCTGGTCCGCGAAGAAACTTTCTTTGCGCCGAGACACATTACACGGGCCGGCGGGAGAAGGCAGGATTGCTTCGGGGGGATCGGGGCGCGTGACCTCGGCATGGCGGCGGCACGAATCAGGATGGCAGGGCCGGCCATGGCGCGGTCCCGTTGGCTTGACCTAATGGAGTTGTTGATTTGGGTGTGAAGGCGGTCCGGTCGGCGGACCAGGTCCGGTGCGCACTCGGGCGCGTTGGTGCCGGCGCCACGGCAGGCTGGGTTGCGGCAGGCACAACTGTCAGGGCCTGGCGGCGGTTCGTCAAAATCATTGTTCCGCGAAAGCAGCATTGCCATCGCGTCGGCAGGCGGAGCCGCTTTGGCCGTGCCGATCATGCCAGGCACGATCTCGGGATCCTTCCACCATTGCAGGCCGCACGCCGGCAGGCCGGAGCGGAACCCTTGTGCGCTGCCGCGGAAGGCCACGATGGCGCGGGACATTTCCGGCCGGTCCTGGTGTCCCGGCCCGAAGCCGCGGCGGAGGCACATCCGGGCGATGGCGAATTGCCAGGCACCGCGGATCGATGCGGCGAGAGCCTGCACCGAGGCGAGCGGCGGGTCCGACCGGTCGTGGATCCCTGACGGCAGCGCGAAAACGTGCCGGCGGGCGCTGGCGAAAGCCCACTTGCGTGCGAGCAGGCGCAGCAGGACGAAGAGATGGACGAGCCATCCCGGGATCTGTGCGGGCGCGTTCGGGACAACCCGATCTGCATCGGGGGCATGGGCTTCGGCCATAGCGGTGGTGTTCCGGTTGCGGATAGCGGCGGGACGTATACCGCAGGACGCGGAGATATGTCAATAAAAATAACTGGCAAGGGTTAGTCTAATTCGTGCGGGTGACGCCGGCGGCTCGACTGCCGGCTCTCGGGGCGCCTCCCTCGGGGCGGCCCGGCACTGGAAAGCCGCTTCTGGTCCCGGAGCGGACGTTCACCGCCTGGGATGCTCTTTGCCGGTCCGAATGCCGCCTTGAATGTTGACTGTTGAAATCCAGTGAAGAATATGAGAGTAATATCAGTCAATTAGGCGACGCTGCACGCATATGCGATAAAGGATATCACATATAGAAGTTGGACCCCTGCCGGCCGAGGGAACCGGGGGAGGGAGCCAGCGGGGCAGTCTCGGCAAAATCTGTTATCAAGAGTAAATTCGGGATAGGGTCCAGCACACCTAAGCGGATCGAGTGATCCGCTCCCGGCCAGCCGTTGACTGTTGTCGAGCTGCATTACCTTTATCAGCCATTCGAAACGCCACCTGCTGGCGCGCGTCAATGAATTCCGTGCAGGTGGAATCGCTGGGGAGAAGAGGAATGACGGATCATCCGGACGACGACGATCACAACCACAACGGCATGTCGCATTATTCAACCCAGGCCATCACACCGCTTAGCAAGGCGCTCCAAGAGATCTACAAGTTGGGCGGATGGGCGCTGGTTTTGATGCTGACTTTTCTTGTTCTGGTGTTCGCCGCGTTCTTTCTCGCCGAGTCTGGCAATCAACGGCCGGATATGTCGCCTTCAGCCTAGCGGCAGCGATACTCGCCTACTTGGGATTCGAGACCGTGGCGAGGGGATCCGGTGCTGATCGGCTGGTTGCGCGTGAGCATGGCCGACGGCAGCCAGGTGCTGGACCTGCAACGGAATGCTCTGATCAACGGCGGAGTTTCATCCGACCATCTCTATGAGGATCACGCCTCCGGCAAACGTGATGATCGGCCTGGGCTGGACGCGTGCCTGAAAAGCTTGCGGAAGGGCGACACCCTCGTGGCCTGGAAGCTTGACCGCATCGGTCGCGATCTGCGGCACCTGGTCAACCTTGTCCATGATCTGACCAAACGCGGCGTCGGGCTACGCGTGCTCGCCGGCGAGGGCGCGGCGATCGACACCACGACACCGAACGGGAGGCTCATGTTCGGCTTCTTCGCCGCTCTCGCCGAGTTCGAACGCGAGCTGATCGTCGAGCGCACCAAGGCTGGCCTGGCGTCCGCGCACGCTCGGGGCCGCAACGGCGGCTGGCCATTCAAGATGACCACCGCCAAGCTGCGTCTTGCCCAGGCCGCCATGGGTCAGCCAGATACCAGGATTGGCGAACTATGCATCGAGCCCGGCGTCAGCCGACAGACGCTGTATCGCCACTTGAACCCCACGGGACAGCTGAGGCCGGACGGCGAGAGGCTGCTCGATCGTAAGAGGGCGGCTGGTAGTAACCGAACCAAGAGTTCGATGCAGAAACGAGACCGGGTTGAGCGACCAGGGCGATAGGACCGCATTCGACCCTAAGCGGCTATTGCCGAAAGCGCATAGCCCACCGGTGCACGAGGTGGCCGGATGCGCCGGCCCTGTTTGACGAGAGGACACGCGAATGTTCCGGTGCGGACGCAATGGCGGAGTGGCGGCGCTCCTGGTCGCGGCAGGATTGCTCGGCCTGGTATCCGCCTCGGCCGAAGCGGCTCTTCGGATCGAAGGACAAGTCCAGGCGGGCGGTGGGGCGGTTGCTGGGTCCGCCGTGGCCCTGTGGGCCGCGACTGCCGGCGCGCCCGCGAGACTGACGCAGGCCACGACCGGCGCGGACGGGAATTTCGTGGTTACCGTTGATCAAGCGCCCCGCGGCGCCGTGCTTTACCTTATCGCGACAGGCGGAACCCCAACAATCAGCAGGCAAGCCGGCAACAACCCGGCCCTCGCCCTGCTGGCGGTATTGGGTAGCAATCCCCCGGGGCACGTCGTCATTAACGAGATGACAACTGTGGCTTCGGTGTGGACAAACGCGCAGTTCCTTGATGGCACAGCGCTCAGAGGTTCCGAGCTAAGCCTGCGCATCGCCGCCGGCAACGTCCCCAACTTCGTTGATCTCACCACCGGCGGATGGGGTGAACCCATTCAGGGTCCGCTCGACAGTGGCCAGACACCGACGATGGCGAATTTTGCGACACTGGCCGACCTGCTGGCCGGCTGCGCCACACGCGTGGTGGATGAGGCCTGCGGCAAGTTCTTCGCGGCGGCCACGCCGCCGGCGGGCAACGCGCCGACCGATACGCTGACGGCTGCCCAGTCGATTGCCCGGTATTCCTGGTTCCAGCCCGGACGCCTCTTTGCTCTGCTCGATGCGTTCTATCCGGTCCCTGCGGGCAAGAATATGCGCCCGGTGCCGTTCATGCCGTATTTGAACTTCGGGCCCAGCGCCTGGGTGCTGCCATTGAAGTTCGACGGCGGCGGATTCCGCGCCGGCGGCAAGGCCATGTTCGACAGCCAGGGCAATCTATGGGTTGGTGACAACTGGACGGTCGGCTGGCAGGGGCAGGACGCTCTATGGCAAGGGAACCTGACAGAGTTCGCCCCCAACGGCCGCCCGCTCTCGCCGAACACCACCGGCTTCACCGGCGGCGGCATGCAAGGAGGCACGTTCGGGGAGGCCGTCGACACCCATGACAATGTCTGGCTGTCCAATTACGGCGGCAGGTCCATCGCGGTGTTCGACAAGACGGGCAAACCGCTGACGCCTCCGGAGGGTATCACCTTCAACGGCCGGCTGGGGTTGATGCAGGGTATCATTGTCACACCCGGCGGCGACGTTTGGATCCTGGGTATCGAGAAGAGCCAACTGCTCTTTTTTCCCCAGGGAGATATCAGTAAGGGCCGGATCGTGTGCGAGGGCAAAAGCGCCGAACCGTGCAGCTCGTTCCTGGCGCCATTTCACCTCGGCATCGACCAACAGGACAGGATCTGGGTCGCCAACAGCGCCATCGACCACGTCACGCGATTTCCCGCCAATGATCCGAGCAAAGCCGAGAACTTCAAAACCGGGTTCAACAACAGCGGCCTTGCCATCGACAGCCAGGGCAACGTCTGGCTGACAGCCCGGTTCGGCAGCGGGCTACTGGGCATGGCGCATCTTGTCGATATGGACCTGCGCCTGAAGCTCCAGGGAGTTGTGGGGGCCTCCGACTACCTGACGAAGACCCTGTCGGAGCAGAAGGGAGGACGGGCTGGCGGTAGCGTCACGGTGCTACGGCCAGATGGCACTCAGTTTCCAGGCTCACCATTCACCGGCGGAGGCATGCCTGGCCCGTGGGCGGCCGTCGTGGACGGCAACGATAACGTCTGGATTTCCAACTTCGCCACTCCAAGCAGTCCAATCGTGGAGCTTTGCGGCGTCCGCACGGAGAACTGTCCGCCAGGGATGAAAACCGGCGATCAGATTTCACCGCCCGGCGGCTATGTGGGCGGAGGTTTGCAGATGCAGACGGATATCGCCGTCGATCCAGCCGGTGATGTCTGGGCGATCAACAATTGGCAGGACATCGACAGTTGTGTGGGGACGCCCAACGAGGCACTTTCGACCCGCTGCGGCGGCCAGGGCGTTGTCGTGTTCTACGGCATGGCGAAGCCAGTGCGCGCGCCGCAGATCGGGCCAGCACGGCCAATACCTTAATCATTCCGCTACAAGGCTCCCGAACATGCATCGTCCGTCAGGTTTGATTTCTCTGAGCGCTGGATTGCTCGCCCTATCGCTTCTCGCATTCGGCGCCGCCGCGCAATCGGTGGCGCCGGCTCCAGGTGCGGCGGCCGGCAGCGATGAAGACGCGACCGAGCTCGCGAAGAAGTTACAGAATCCGATCGGCGACCTCTACAGCTTTCCGTTTCAGAACAACACCAACTTCAATTACGGCCCGAACAAGGGCACTCAGGACATTCTCAATGTCCAGCCAGTAATCCCGATCCATATCACCGAGGATTGGAACATCATCACGCGTACCATCCTGCCGCTGATCTGGCAGCCATCGTTACAACCGGCGCAGACCGTGCCATTTGGAACCGGCCCAACCACGTTCTCAGCCTTTCTGTCGCCGAGCAAACCGGTCGACGGCTGGTTGTGGGGCATTGGGCCGGTGATCCAGATGCCCACGATCAGCAGCAGCACCCTCGGCTCCAACGTGTGGGGTGGCGGCCCGACCGCGGTGCTGGTTTACATGAAGGGCCCAATCGTTGCCGGTGTGCTGGCCAACAGCATCTTCTCGTTCGGTGGCACGACGGGCCGCGGCGGCACGAGCTACACGACTTTTCTGACGCAACCCTTCATCAATTACAACTTCGGGGAAGGTTGGTACGCCAGCATGGCGCCGATCATCACGGCGGGTTGGCCAGCGGTGCAAAACAAAGCCTGGACCGTACCGATCGGCGCGCAGGCGGGGCGGGTGATCAAACTCGGCGGCAAATTGCCGATCAACCTGGCGATTGGCGCATACTACAACGCTGTGCGTCCGGAATATGGCGCGACGTGGCAGCTGCGGACGCAGATAACCTTTATTTTCTGACCATGCGAGAGAAACCTTCCGCATTGGGAACCATCCGCCTCCAGACCTCGCGGGCTGAATGGCCGCCTTCCAACCAATTCGGCCGTAGTCGACGCGAGACGGAGAAAACCACCAAGCCTTGGGCTTCTGCTGAATTGAACTTTCGGTTCCGTTGCTACAACCCCCACGCCAGTAGGTGGCCCCCGTACCGCCGAAGCCGGGAAGCTGTTGGCATCAGGCATTCGATCGCGACACGTTGCGCGTCGCCTCGAACAGGAACCAGGTGCGCCGCTCGGTTTCGTCGATCCAGACCTCCAGCAAGCTTGCCGTTGCCACGTCGCCGTACTCGTCGCATACGCCGTGAACCTCGCGCATCGCAGTGACAAGCTGCTGGTTGTCGCCACGCAATTCTGCGAGCATGTCTCGCGGTTCGACATAGTCGGCGTCATTGTCCTTGATTCGCTGCTGTCGAGCGATATGGCCAATCGAGCGGATCGTAGTGCCACCGATCTTCCGTGCCCGCTCGGCGATCGGGTCCGTCATGGCAAAAATCTGATCTCCGTGTTCGTCGAGAAGGAGATGGTAGTCGCGGAAATGCGGCCCGCTCATATGCCAGTGAAAATTCTTGGTCTTCAGATACAGCGCAAATGTATCTGCCAACAAGGCACTCAGAGCTGCCGAGATATCACGCGTGGCCTCCGGCTTCAGGTCGGTTGGGGTTCCCAGGTGCTCGCGGACATTTAGTTCCTTCGCGCGTGCTTCGGCCATTTCCGTTGCTCCTCGTGTTGCGTGCAGGTGGAGAGGCACCGATCATACGCCGGTTTCTCATCGCGGCATCCGGATTCCGGGAACAACTCCTCGGGAGGCCACGCCCGGCGCTCCGTCTGCTGGTGCAGGCCGGTGGGCTGCTCGGTGTGCCTGCTCGCCGAGGCGTGGCGAGGTATCATCTTCATTGACTGCGCCTGAGCAGGGCATGTAGTTTTCCTTCAAAGATCGACGCCACTCGCAACCCCCACCGACCGCCATCCGAAAGCAGCTGTCACACAGCCTCTACAGCGGACGTCGCGCGAGACTAGCGAGCAATTCGTAGTCACATCGCTGCCGTTCAGGTGTCAAAGCTTGCGGCCGTTCGCCGGCAGGGAGGAAGTGGCGGGTGCGCACAGCGGTGGACTGTCCGCTATGACCGCTCTTTCGTTAGCTCCATCCAGTGGCTGGCCGGCGAGTTCGGCGACACACGAACGGCGAGCGCGGGAGAACTTTCGAGTTACGGCGCGCCGCGTCACACACCCGATTCCGATTTCCTGCTCATCCGGACCGGATCCATATGCACGACGACCGGTTGCCCGATAAACAGGATTGGACTAAATTCCTTCGCGGTAGCTCTGTGTTGGCCGGCTCGCAGGCTTTATCGTGGATATGGTGCCAGGTTTGTCAGCCACACGCAGCCGACGGCTTTTCCGGCGCTCCGCAGCGGGCGGTGTTGGTCCGAATGTGTGCGGGATTTGGAGGGTGGGCTCGTTTCGGCGTACACTCGATTCCTTGGGCGCTCAACCGAAAGTGGCGACGCGTTTGCAACGTTGTGCACAACTCATTGACTCTGCAGGCGATCTAAACCATTCAATGCCCGTATGCTCAAGTTTCGTGCCATGCTCGCAGGAGTTGTGGCCTGAGGTGCCTCAGCACAGCCGACTTCGGAGGACATTATCATATATAGAAATGAAACGTCTTGCTCGCGACGGGCGTAGGAGGCCGGCGCGATAGCCGGCAGGATTGCCTCCACCATGACTTCATCGTGCCGCGACTTGCCGGGGAAAGCCCGGTCCCTCTGACTGCGTGCGTTCTGGGCAATAATCTGCATCCGGCGCGCCGAACTGACGGGAGCCTTTGTCATGCCCAATAGCTCCGTCCAAAGCTTTGCCGACCCATGGGAATTTCAGGCATCCATGCAGGCCACGCACGTAAAAACGCTTCTCGCAGCACCTGGTGAGTATCAATCAAAGCTGACCAGGATAAGCATGCATCGACTTTCGATGCATCGCGCGGCGATATCTCTGCCCCTCGTCGCTCAGGTTGCCGCACCACAAGGCTGCACCTCGATCCATTTTCTTGCTGACCCCGACCAGGCGCCAATCTGGCAAAATGGCATGGAGCTGCCGCCGGGTGTGGTCGCACTGTGCGCTTCAGGGACGGAGCATTACTGCCGCACGTCAACAGGAGTTTGCTGGGGATCAATGTCGTTGACCCCGGAACACCTCGCCGCAGCCGGACAAGCTATGGTCGACCGCGAATTAACTGCTTCCGCAGCGATGCGGCTTATTCGACCACCGCCTCATCTGATGTCGCGGTTGCTGAATTTGCACAAAGCAGCCGCTCAGCTGGCCGAGACCGTCCCCGATCTTCTTGCGAACCCCGAGTTCTGCCGCCGGATGGAGCACGAGTTGGTGCACGTCATGGTCCGATGTCTGGCTGAAGATCTGGAGATCGAGAGCAGCAGTTCCAGGCGTCAGCGCAGGTCGGTGATGCGGCGGTTTGAGGAGTTCCTGGAGGCAAATCTGGATCGGTCGATTTATCTGCCGGAGATCTGCGCAGCGATCGGCGTTTCGGTTCGGACACTCCACCAACACTGTGAGGAACATGTTGGAATGGGAGCGCAAAAATATCTCTGGCGTCGGCGGATGAACCTTGCGCGCAGCGCGCTTGCCAAGGCTGATCGGAAGATGACAACGGTAACCGAGATCGCCCTCAACCATGGGTTCGCGGAATTAGGACGCTTCGCCGTGCGATATCGAGAGCTGTTCGGTGAGTCGCCCTCGACGACCCTGAAAATTAACCGCGCGCGCTGACTTATGTCGGTATCTTATGCAAAGATGCAAAGGAAAAGCCTTTGATTTTCAGCGGCCTGATTTCCTTGTTGCCTTGCATACATCTTGATTTTCGCAACACCGAGCGTGTGTGGGGCCAGGTGACGCGCCTCCGCGTTGGCCTGTGGCGTTGAGCGACAAAACTACCCGCCTGGAACAAATACCCGATCCCGGCCGCATGGCACCGGGAACGCGAATGTCCGGCCCGGCACCCCGCGCGGCGGCCGCGGCGACGGCGCCACGACGGCGCCCCTGGCCCCTGCCTCCGACATCTGCTTCAACCCGCGGGCAATGCTTCGTCCGATTCTTCTGCTCCTCCCGCTGCTGGCGCTGGCTGGCTGCGGCGATCTTCCGGAACCTTTCCTCGGCAACCCTGGCCCTGTCGGCCGTGTGCTGGCGCAGCCGCCCGCACCGCGGCTGGCGGTGCCACCGGCGGGCAACGCGCTGCTGTCGGACGCCGGCAGCCAGGCGCTGGCCGGGGATCTGGCGCACGCCCTGCAGGCACAGGCGGTGCCCGCCGTCGCCGCCGAGCCCGGCAGTTCGGATTGGCGGTTGGTCGCCACCGCGGCGCTGCAAGGCGATGCGGTGGTGCCGACCTTCACCGTGGTGGACCCGAAGGGCAAGAGGCGCGGCGATGCCCAGGGCGACTCGGTACCCGCCGCCGCCTGGGCCGCCGCCACCCCGGCAACGCTGCAACAGTCCGCAGCCGCAGCCGCCCCCAAGATCGCCAGCCTGCTCACCGACATCCAGACCACGCAGGAGATGGCCGATCCCAACAGCCTGTACCACCGCCGCGCCAAGGTCATGGTGGCGGATGTCACCGGCGCCCCCGGCGACGGGGACGACTCGTTGACCAAGCAGATGCGCCTGCGGCTCGGCTTGCTCGGGCCGGACGTGCAGGCAACGCCCACCGACGCCGATTTCACCGTGCAAGGCCAGGTGCGCGCGGTGCCGGTCCCCGGCAACAAGCAGCGCATCGAGATCCAGTGGAGCATCAAGAACGCCAAGGGCCAGGACCTCGGCCGGGTGATCCAGCTCAACGAGATTCCCGCCGGCACGCTGGACCACTATTGGGGCGACGTCGCCGTGGTGGTGGCCACCGAGGCATCCGGCGGCGTCAACGACGTGATCAAGCGCCAGCTCGCACCGCCGCCGGCCCAGCCACCCACCGCACAAAACGCGGCGGTTCGTGGACAGCCGGGAAAGCCGTTGCTAGAAGGATCGGGTTCCGGCGTCGAACGAGTGCAATGACCACCAGCCCCGCCCTAGACCGCATGAAAATCGTCGCCTGCAACGCCAACCGCCCCCTCGCCGAGGCGGTCGCGGCGCAGTTGGACCTGCCCCTGACCAAGGCCTCGATCCGCCGCTTCGCGGACATGGAGGTGTTCGTCGAGATCCTGGAAAACGTGCGCGGCGAGGACGTGTTCGTGGTGCAGCCCACGTCGTTTCCCGCCAACGACAACCTGATGGAGCTGCTGATCACGCTGGACGCGCTGCGGCGGTCCTCGGCGCGGCGGGTAACGGCGGTGATCCCGTATTTCGGCTATGCGCGGCAGGATCGGAAGACGGCATCACGATCGCCGATCAGCGCCAAATTGGTGGCGAACCTGATCACCGAGGCCGGCGCCAACCGCGTGCTGACGATGGATCTGCACGCGGCGCAGATTCAGGGGTTCTTCGATATCCCGGTGGACAACCTGTACGCCGCGCCGCTGTACAGCCGCGACATCCAAGAGCAGTACAAGGGGCGGGACGTGATGATCGTGTCGCCGGATGTCGGCGGCGTGGTGCGGGCACGGATGATCGCCACGAGGCTGAACTGCGACCTAGCGATCATCGACAAACGACGCGAGCGCGCGGGCGTTTCCGAAGTAATGAACGTGATCGGCGACGTGCAGGGACGCGACTGCATCCTGGTCGATGACATGGTGGATTCCGGTGGCACGCACTGCAACGCGGCGGATGCGCTGATCCGGCAGGGCGCGCGGTCCGTCGGCGCCTATGTCACGCACGGCGTGCTGTCGGGCGGCGCGGTGGCACGGATCACGTCGTCGCCGATCGAGATGATGACGATCACCGATTCGATCCTGGCCACCGACGCGGTGAAGCGGGCGCACAATATCCGCGAGCTTACCATTGCGCCCCTGCTGGCCGAGGCAATGCGGCGGATCAGCGAAGAGAGCTCGGTCAGTTCCCTGTTCGATTGAGGTCGCGATCGTCAGTCGGCCCAACGTCAACGTCGGGGCGGGAGCTTGAGGCGGGGTTGCGTGCGGCCTGTTTCACCATCACCCTCGGTCGATCCGCTTGGCGGCTCGATCCAGTAAGGTCGATCCAGTAAGCGGGATACGGAAGGCAACCCATGCGCCAAATGACCCTTGTCGGCTTCCTGCAGGCCCAGAACTGCACCAACTTCGTTGGTTCCTGGCGGCATCCCGAAGCGGCGCCCGACTTCATGTCCGCCGAGTACTACCGCCGCGTAGGCCGCGCGCTGGAGGCGGGCAAGTTCCACCTCGGCTTCTTCGACGATCGTTTGGCCATGCCGGACCGTTACGGCGGCGACCACGCCCATACCGTCGCCAACGGCATCCGCTGCGTGAAGATGGACCCGGTGACAATTCTCACCGTCATGGGCATGGCGACCGAACGCCTGGGACTCGGGTCCACCTATACCACGACCTACTACGAGCCGTTCCATGTCGCCCGCGTGTTCCAGACGCTGGACCTGATGACCAACGGGCGCGCCGCATGGAATGTGGTGACATCGATGAACGACGGCGAGGCACTGAACATGGGCCAGCCCTCGCACGACGAACACGACCGCCGTTACGACCGCGCCGACGAGTTCATGGAAGTCGTGCTCGGCCACTGGGATTCCTGGGACGACGACGCGATCGTCGGCGACAAGCAAACCGGGCTGTTCGCGCATCCCGACAAGGTGCGGCGACTGGACTACGCGGGTGATTTCTTCCGCTCGCGCGGGCCGTTCACCGTGCCGCGCTCGCCTCAGGGCCATCCGGTGATCATCCAGGCCGGCCAGAGCGGCCGCGGCCGGCGGTTCGCCGCGCGCTGGGCGGAGCTGGTGTTCGTGAACTACCATGATCTCGCGTCGGCGAAACAGGATTACGCCGCGTTCAAGGCGCAGATCGCCGACGCCGGCCGCGACCCGGACAAGGTGAACGCCGCCGCCGGCACGTACTATGTCGTCGCCGAAACCCGCGCCGAGGCGGAAGACAAGGTCGCCATGATCGACAGGTTGCCGAAGGAAATCGACCAGCTTTCTCTGCTTTGCGAAGTACTGAACGTCGATCTCTCGAAGAAGCCGCTGGACGAGCCATGGACCGAGGAGGAAATCCAGACCTGGACCGGCGCACAAGGGCTGCGCGACCGCGTCCATCGCGTGCTGGGCAAGCGCAACCCGACGACGCGCGACTTCATGGAAGTGTCGCACCGCGGCACATTCCGTGACCATCCGCGGTTCGTCGGCAGCCCGAAGGACGTCGCGGACGGCATGGAGGAGTGGTTCGCCGGCCGCGCCTGCGACGGCTTCGTTGTGGCGGCGTCGCACGTGCCCGGCACGTATGAGGATTTCGCCCGCCTGATCACACCGGAACTGCAGCGCCGCGGGCTGCTGCACAAGGACTATCGTGGCACCACGTTGCGCGAGAATTTAGGATTGGATCGGCCGGCGATCGGCGACTGGCGGCGGGCGCGGTAAAGCCGAAGCCCGGCATCGCACTGTGGCGATCCAAACGGCAGCAGACTCACCGGACAGGATTCGGAACAACGAGACCGCATTGCGGCGAACGATCGGCTCCCGGCTGGCAGCACCGGACAGGCGCTGAAGGACTTGGATGGATGTCCCGATGGCTCATGCCAGCGCTGGTGTCGGGCTTGGTGGTGGCAGCGCTGGGGTACTGCCTTGCGGCATCCGCCCAGCCACAGATGATCCGATTGTCGTGCAAGGGTGCCATCCTGAATTTCGAAAGGCTTGGCGACGAGCGATTGGCAGTCTACCAGGACGCGCACGGACATCGCATCGAGCTTTGGTGCACCCGACGTATCTTCGACTCCCAGTTCGACCTGCGCATCGCTGTTGCCGAGCCGGCGCATGGTCGCGATGCAAGTCAGCACCCGGTTGCATCCGTTCGCTTATCGACCGTGGGCGGCTGCTTTTTCGACGACGGCAACAATGAGGGCCCGTTCATTGTACGCGATCCGTACGGGGCATATGCGAAGGTCGAATGGATGACCGAGGATCTGAGCCACGAGAAGAAATATCGCTTCAGCTACGACTTTGCCACGAAGCAGGTCACGATCACTGCGACGGTTCGCGGCTGCGCTCCGGTGTCGAAAGTTCTGGCACCGCAGCCCACCTACAAGAGTCTGGCTGCCCTGCTCCCGCATCCGGAAACCGAGGTCTGTGCGGTCGGTGCTCTGAGGAACTTCGGTCCGGATGCGCCGTAGCGCACGGAGCCAACCCGGACGCGGCGCAACCCGAATACGGAATCAACCCGGAAACGGGGCGGCTCGCAGCGAAATGCAGCCTGTCCACAGTCAGTCGCGTCGCCCCCGCAGGGGAGCGCCGGACCGGACGCGCGGCACAGCAAGGCGCTGGCCATCCGGGCACCGCCGGTCGGTGCCCGTTGCGCGATATCGCATGGGCTGCCAAGTTGGCCTGGGGGTCACGGCGAACAGCCGTCCCAACCGCCATCTGCAATGACCAGGAGTAGAACCGCAATGAAACTGATGTTCGCGCCCGGCGCCTGCTCGCTAGGCATCCACCTGCTGCTGGAAGAGATCGGCAAGCCGTATGAGACCCAGCGCGTCAACCTGATGGAAGGGGCCCAGTACAAGCCGGACTTCACCACTGTGAACCCCAAGTCGAAGGTGCCCACGCTGGTACGCGACGACGGCTCGGTGCTGACCGAATTCCCCGCCATCGCCTATTGGCTCGCCCGCACCAACCCGGCGGCAAAACTGCTGCCGGACGATCCCGACGCTCAGGCGCGCGCGCTGGAGGCCATGGACTACGTCGTCGCCACCATGCACATGCAGGGCTTCACCCGCATCTTCCGCCCCGGCAACTTCTCCCCCAACACCGCCGACGAGGACGCGGTGAAGGCGCGCGGCCGTGAGATCTTCGAAAAGGGCCTCGCCATCATGGACCAGGCGCTTAAAGGCAAGGACTACCTCGTCGGCCAGTTCTCCATCGCCGACGCCGCCCTGTTCTATGTCGAGTTCTGGGGCGCGGCGCGTCTGAAAATCGACCTGCCGGCGAACTGCGCGGCGCATTACAAGCGCATGACGGCGCGCCCGGCGGTGCAGCGCATGATGCAGCAGGAGGGCCTCGCGGCCTGATCCGCCGATGAGCGACGTTGCCCTCGACGAAACAGTGCACCGCGTGCCGTTCTGGTATCTCCGCCACGGCGAGACCGACTGGAACGCGCAGGGCCTGTCACAGGGCAACGTCGATATTCCGTTGAACCCGACCGGGCTGGCACAGGCCCGGTCGGCGGCAGAACGCCTGCGCCACCGTGGCATCGCCACTATCGTCAGCTCGCCGCTGTCGCGCGCGCGCGTCACTGCCGAGATTGTCGGCCATGCGCTGTCGTTGCCGGTGCATATCGATGACGGCCTGCGCGAGGTCCACTTCGGTGTGCAGGAAGGCCACCCCATGAGCGACTGGTTCGCCCATTGGATCGCCGGCAATTTCACCCCGGAAGGCGCGGAACCATTTGCCGATTTGCGCCACCGAGCGGTCGCCGCGATCAACCGCGCAGTCGCGTTGACGCCTGCCGTGCTGGTGGTGGCGCACGGCGCACTGTTCCGCGCATTGCGGACCGCAATGGGAATCGAACCGCTGGTCCGCACGCCAAACGCCGTGGCGATTTGGTGCGAACCTGTTGCAGGCGATGCCACGCTTTGGGAGCTGAACTACAACGCCTGAATCGACGGGCCCTGCAATCCTCGGTACGCATGGCCGGGAAAATTACCCGTATCAAGTTGTTTTGTTACGCGATGCGTTTTTCCATGCGACCTCATCCCGTGATCACGCAACGATACCCTATGCGCCTCACGATCACAGCAAGAGTGTCCTGCCCGGATCGGACAGCAGCGCCGCCACTGTCCCGTCCTCCGCCGCGCCGTCCTCCGCGCCGTCCTCCACCACGCCGTCCGGGCCCACATCCGCCCGCAGCGGATCGCGCGGCAGCACGCGATGCACCAGCACCATGCGCGCCAGTGCCAGCCGGTGCGGGTCCTGCAAACGCCCGGCCTCCCACGCTATCGCCGCAGCCGAGGTCACGTGATACAGCGCCGATGCCGCCTGCCGCGCCAGCACTTCGCCGCCCTCGGCCTGCGCTGTTTCCATCAGCGCGGACGCCCGGTCCAGCGCCGCACGCGCATCGGCCAGCGGTGGCGCATCGGCGAGCAATACCGTCACGTGGTCCCGTAATGCCGCCAGCGCGTTCTCACGTTTCGCCGCGCGCCGCACGTCGAGCGCCACGATGTTGCTGGTGCCTTCCCAGATCGACCCGAGATGCGCGTCGCGCAGGATGCGTGGATCGGGCCATTCCTCGATGTAGCCGCAGCCGCCGCGCACCTCCATCGCGTCGCCCGCCACCACGCGGGCATCGCGACAAGCACGGAACTTGATCAACGGCGTCAGGATACGCAGCAGGGCATAGGCCCCGAGCTCTCCGGCATCCGAGCGCCGCAACGCCTCTGCCGTCTGCAACATCATGCTGCGCGCTTGCTCTGCCCGCACCAGCATCTTCAGCAACTGCCGGCGCATCAGCGGCAGCTCTATCAGGCGCCGCCCAAAGGCGACGCGCCGATGTGCGACGAACAGCGCCTCGGTCACCGCGCGGCGCATCAGGCCGGCGGCGCGCACGCCATTCGACAGCCGCGAGTTGTTGATCATGTCTGCCATCTGGCGGAACCCGGCACCTTGCTCGCCCACCAGGTAGGCGGTGGCGCCCTGCAGCGTGATCTCGCCGCTGGCCATGGAGCGGGTGCCCAGCTTGTCCTTCAACCGCACGATCCGATAGGCGTTGCGCCGCCCATCCGGCAGCACGCGCGGCAGCAAGAACAGGCTCAGGCCCTTCAGGCCGGGCGGGGCGTCGTCCGGCCGCGCCAGCACCATCGCCAGGCCGGCGTCGGCGTTGGAGCAAAACCACTTGTCGCCGAACAGCCGCCAGGTGCCGTCGTCGGCGGCTTCCGCCCGTACCGCGGTGGCACCGACGTCCGAGCCGGCACCTTGCTCGGTCATGAACATGGCGCCCTGGGTCAGCACATCGAGGTCCTGGCTGGTCAGCGCCGGCAGGTAGCGCGCCACCAGTGCCGGATCGCCAAACTTGCGCAGAGTGCGAGTCAGGCTATCGGACATGCTGACCGGGCACATCAGGCCGAACTCGGCCTGCACGAACAGGTAGGTGAGCAGGTATTTGGCGGCGGGCGGCATGGGGGTTGGCCATCCCAGCACGCCGCCTCGATGCGACAACGTGGCAAGGCCGAAATCCCCGAACGCAAGCTGCTCCATGGTGCGGTAGGCAGGGTGCTTCTCAATCCAGTCGCCGTCCTCGCCGGTGCGGCGGCGAGTGTGCAGCACCGGTGGGTTGCGATCGGCCAGTCCGGCGAGTTCATCCAAATGGTCGCCAGCCAACGCGCCCAGGCGGTCCAGATGCGGTTCCAGGCAACGATGCAGGTCGGGTGGCAGGTAAAGCGCTGCGAGCCGGGCCAGCGATGGATCGGCGCGGTAGAGGTTGAGGCCGCGGCTATCGGGAACCGCGGCGTCGGTCATTGCGAGTCGCCAATGGCGCGGACCGGTTGCCGCCGGCGCCCCGACGGGGTGGCGGCCAGCGTGCGGCAGGTGCCCGCCGCCAGGTCCACATCGATGGACCGCGCCAGCGCGACGGGGCGCACTTCCTTGCCCTCCCGTTCGAGCTTGATCAGCCCATGCCGCGCCAGTCCCTGCAGTGAACGCGACACGTTCGACTGCGCGCGACCGGTGCGTTCGGCAAGCTTCGAGACGCTGGCCGGATGCTCCTGATTGATAATGCGAAGCAGGTCCAGGTTGCCCGGCGAGGATAGTGTGGACAGCATGGCAGAAGCGGGCAGTGGCGCCGGCTCGCGTTCGCCGCGAGCAACCGACCGCATTTCCTCCCGCAGGTCACGCAGCGACTTCATCGTCATCGTCGGCCTCAATTTCCTGTTCGGTCTCTTCGGCATCGAAGGCAAAGGGAACGCCTTCCAGCCGGCAGGCACGTTCGACTTCGTCGAAGAAGTCGCAGATCAGTTCATCGACCCCGACGAAGTCGTAGGGCGCCGGCTTCCTGGGGCGGCGGAAGCGATGCCGGTGGTCGTAAGCCTGCCGGCGGGGAATGCCGTGTGCGTTGTCGAAGCCGAGCAAGCGCGTCATACCAGCATCGTGCAGCGTGAAGGCGTAGCGGATACCGTGCGGCCGGGCATGAGAGACGGGACACTGCCTGACCCGGAACCGCAGGCACCAACCGTTCGTCAACCAGTATCGCCGCCGGTTGTAACCCAGCAGGCGATCCATCTCTGGGCCGAACATATATCATGCCCTGATATTGGCGCGCAAGCCGCCATGGTGCTGCCAAAAGGTTAAGCAATCGGTGACGCCGGCGCGTGGCGGGATCGCGCGCCCATAGTTCCGATTGTGCCGCCTCGCGCTTTCAGGCATCTTGCCCGCGTCCCAGCCACCCGGCGCGGGAGAGAGCGGCCAGCCAGCCCGATCCTGGCACCGCCGCCGAAGGCGCAACCGGCCCCCGGAAACGCTCAGGCAAAAGGACCGCGGCGGGATACGGGATCTCTGGAAAGCCGGCCGGCGTTCACGCGCCGGGCGCACCGACGGAGTAAGGGGCCGCGCCCCGAATCTCTCAGGTCCCGCGACAGAGGGGGGTCAACCGTGTCGGCGTCATAGCCGACCGGAAGACCTGCCTGCGGAGTGGACCGTGATCGAGAACGCACTGCCCGACGACCCGACCCCCAATCCCCTGCGCACCACGCCGCTGGACGCGTGGCACCGCCGCCTGGGCGCGCGCATGGTCGGGTTCGCGGGCTATGCCATGCCGGTCCAGTACGACCTGAAAGGCGACCTCGCCGCTCGCTGCCGTGGTGGCGTGCTGGCCGAGCACCTGCACTGCCGCTCGCAGGCGTCCCTGTTCGACGTCTCCCACATGGGCCAGGCAATGCTGACCGGCACCGCCGCCGCCGCCGCGCTGGAACGGCTGGTGCCAGGCGACATCATCGGCCTGAAGCCCAACCGGCAGCGTTACACCCTGCTGACCAACGAAGCCGGAGGCATCCTCGACGACCTGATGGTCGCGAATCTCGGCCCCGACAAGCTATTCCTGGTCGTGAA
>CAWADP010000019.1:0-118593 GCA_963780805.1 uncultured Alphaproteobacteria bacterium | reverse complement strand
TTAATCGCTTGCCCAGCATCGCTCGGCGGTTTCCGATATCATGCTTCCGGGGCCAGAAACCCACATCTCTCGGTTCCAAATCTACCCCGTCGTCCCCGTTGGAACAATGCCAATATCTATTCCGCAGATGATTCGGTCTTTGCCATGTCCACCGAGGACGCAAGGCCGCTATGCGCTCTCGGATGGCGACCAGATCGATTTGCAGGAAGGCCATCGATTAACCAATGCTCGTCTGAAAGGTTTTCGCCCACCTTCGGAAATCCGAAGGCCAGCCAGGGAGCAGCGCCGCCCCTGCAGGCTCGATGTCCCCTACAGTCAGACCGGGAAAGGCCTGCCTGTAGACACCGACCACCTGTTTCACTCTCTCGACAATATTGGCGACCGGACTGTGACATGCGGTCGGCCCACTGAAGAAACGCCCGAAATATAGGGGTTCGTCCATAGCTACGTAGGCCAAGCGTCCTCCCACGCGCTTGAGCTTTTTGGAGATTTTCACCGCCTGCTCTGATGTCCCGTAGCCTTCTACCCCGGCTCCGCAAGTGGGCTCACCACGGACGCCTTGAGCCAAGATGGATACCGCGAGCGCCATTCCCCGTTGCTCCAGGTCCTTGACGACCGTAGCAAGCTCGGCGTCAGGTATCCACGAGGGATCTGCGTCGGGAGCTCGAACACGTTGACGTGCGCTGCGGCAGTCTGCCAAGGCGCGTTAGGATTGAAGAGGTCCAACAAATCCGGAACGCCGGCGACATGTCCGGGTGGATACCCCGCCCTCGGCGCGAGCCAGATAGATTGCGCAGAGGCAACGTCGGAGCTGGCGGTCGCCACGAAGAGGGCACAGGCAACGGTGAGCCAAAGCCTCCGTCTGAACGTCAAGCTGAAGAGCCGGTTCGCATGGCTCATAATGGCTCGCCCGCTTTCCCGAATAAAACCGCTGGCAAGTCCGACAGGGACTGACAGAGCCTTCTGCTATCGAGGGTCGGGAACAGCGACCAAAGCCGGCGGAGGCCAATTCGGCGAGGTCCCAGCTTACCGAACTCTTCTCTATGGCGTCATAGTTGCTCGAAAGTGTCTGCGAGCAGCGGTCGAGTTGAGTGCAGGCTACGATCCCGGTTGGTTCGCATCGAAGGCGAGGTGTGTAAATCGGCCGATATTTCTCTAATATGGGGAGGAGCGCCACATATCCCGGTCCAGTAATCCCTAGTCGCAGGATCCTCCGTCTCCACCCGGCGGAAGGCTCGCTCTGCCATTCTTTCGTTCAGTGGTAGACAGTTATGCAATAATATCACAGAACCCTTGTGGCAAAACTGCTCAGTATTGATGAAATCGTGCAGCAACGCTTCGAAGGCATGGAATCCGTTCAGGAGGGCGATGTCAATTCCACCGGGGAAGAAAGCCCTAATATTGTAATGCTCAAAAAATACGCCAGAGGTCATTTGAAAAAAATGCGCGCGGCGGCGTCCCTCCAGCGCATCATGAGGAATATTGAAATGCGGATCGACACTTACGGAGTCACATTTAATTGATTTTAGCGCGTTTCCAGCCCCGTACCGAATTTTTTCAAAGTATGTTCGACAACTCAAGCCAGCCGCCATCCTGGACAACAGCTCGGCATATGGCACTCCTGAGTGCCTTAGGTCTGGTCCAACATCTTTGCGATACATCGAGCAATCCCCGTGTCCAGGCCGGCGCTCTAGCCACCAGTAGTAGCGATCAGAGTGAGCCGCTGGCATGTAGGTCTGCATGGTCCAATCGGCTTCCTGCGGGCACGTAGGTAAGTACTCTCCCGAAGCGGTCGCCCAAAAAAGTGCGCTCAACTTTCGTAAACGGCAGCATCACTTCGATGGGCTTGCCGGCAAAATCCTCATAGGGCTGCACAGCGACCGTGTAAAACAGCGAAAGGCCCCTGCCAGCGATCACCTGGATGCCAGTTTCCGGGTAATCGTGCCTCGGCCCGAGGAATGTGACCCAGCCGTCATCTACCTCGTTGCAATATTGCTGAATTCTCGACGAGATGAGATAGGCATCTGACTCGATGTGAATAATTCTTTCAAAGCCGTATGCTTGTGCGTAAGTCGCACCAAACGCAAAGGAGCGAAACCAGCCGGGATAGTCGTAGACCGCCGGGCGGCCGAGGTTTTCCTTGAAATGGAACAAAACGACCGGCTCGGACGGCTGACTGGTTGGAAGAAACGAGAGGGTTGCCACCCCCGGCCATTCGGGAGCGTGGGCGAACCGTCATCCACGATCAGGATTTGGTCACGGTGCAACTCGGATAGCTGAATAGCCTCCAGCCACCGTTTATAGCGCCCGTCCATGCCTGGCTTGGCCGTGCAGCCGGACGAACGTAGGCAGTGCAAAATATCAGCGTCTTTTTCGTCCGGGCTGCGTCGGACATGAGAAACCTCGCTGTAGCCAGCGCGAAGCCGGCAAAACGCGGTCCACCCGCGCGACCAAAGCCAGTTACCATCGCTCGCCACAACCAGCAATCATAATTGTTGTTATGAATCGCCGTATCCAAACTCCTCCAGAAACCCCCCAAACCCCTGACACGCCTCCAACTGCTCCGCACTCAAGTCCCGCCGCCACCGCCCGATTGAAATCCGCCGGCGTCCGGCTGGTGCCGTGATTCGAGAACAGCCGCCCCATGCCGTCATCATCATACGCGGCGGGCGCGAGTCCGACAAAGCGAAACAGCGCCTCCGCCGTCTCCCGCGGCTGTGCCACGAAATCCTCGTATTGCAGCAAATAGATGCTGTCATCCGCTTCCGCCTTGATCTCCAAACAGCGCCGCGTCGTGGCCACCGCGTCGCCCAGCGCCTCCTGGAACGGGATACCGCCGTGCTTCATGAAGGAGCAGATGACGTCGCGCGGATCGCGCACCAGCACGATCTCCTTGGTGTTGCCAAACATATAGCGCACGCCCAGCCGCGAATCCGGCTCCGGCAAGGTCTTCTCGGCGAAGAAGACCGGATGCTTCCTGCCCTGCGCCCGCGCGATGACCTGATAGTAGTCCAGGATGATGCCGCGGAACGCGTCCCCCACCCGGCCGGCGACGTTTCGAGACAGGAACTGCCGCAACTCCGGCATGGAACCGAATGCGAAAGACTGCATGAACGGATTGAAACCGAGCTGGTATTGCTGCTGCACGTCGGTAACGCGCTCCGGCCGCAGGGAGCGCTCGTGATTGGCCGCGGCGGTCAGCGCGCGCAGGGCATAGGCGTAGTAGCAGCCCATCTCGGTTTCGTACGGCGGCTGGCCGGCGACGACGATGCGCGGGTGGCGGCGCAGCACCTCCATGATGGCGGTCGATCCGCAGCGCCCGCCGCTGGTCAGCAGGATCGGGCCGTGCGGCCGCCAGGCGTCGTCCGCGGGCGGTATGGCGATCGGCGCCAGAGCCGGCAGGTCCGCCCGCAGCGTTAGGTCGGCATTGGAGCAGCGCAGCGTGACCTGGTGGTCTCGGTAGGGCGACAGCGGCGCCGGGAAGTAGCAGCGGAAGACGTAGCGTCCACTGGCCCCCGGCGCGAGCTGCTCCAGGCCGGGCCTGAACCCGTCGGCCATGACGACGGCGCAGCCCTCACCGTTGACGAACACGCCGAAGCGCAGGGTGGCGTCGAGTTCGTCCAGGTCGGCCGCCCACCCGGTCACGAGGAAGCGGGTCAGCTCGTCGATAAAGCCGGTCGGGCTCACGGGGATCTGGCGGCAAAGGGGCGAGTTGGGGGGGCGAACATTCGGCATCCGCGATCGTTGGGTCGCAAATATACGCCAAAAGGGGGAGGGTTGTGCAAGATAAGTTGATCCTATTAGCCCCGCCGCGTCATGGCGGGGCTTGACCCGGCGATTTGTGCGAGGATCGAGCGGGCCGCCCCGGCGGCATGTGCAATGGCAAGCCGCCGGACCCGCCCAACTTCGGTCCGCGCCCCGGCGTCACCGCCTTCCGGACGCGCGATAAGCCATCGCCGCGCGCCCGCTGTTTGACCTTTTCACTGACTTCAAGTTAGTATAACCAACCAAACACAACCACAGCGCAAACACCATGCTCGACCCATCCGATCCCGCCTCCCTCGACCCCGCCGAACAATCCCCCAAGGCCGTGTTCCGCTTCCTCGCCGCGGCCGTCCGCTGCTCGCTCCAGGCCCTGCCCTGCGCGCCGGATACGCCGGAGGCCTATGCCGAACGCGATATCGCCGTCACCGCGGTCGCGGCCTCGCTCAATCCGCTGGGCTACGCCGAGATCGGCTACGCCGCCGACGTCGCCGCCGCCAACGCCCACCGGGTCAACGTGCTCGGCCAGCTTGCCTTCTGCCGCGGCGACCTTGCGGCGACCGACCGGCTGCAGCTCCAGGCCGCCCGCTTCGGGCGGGATTCGCGCGGCGCGCTGAATGCCTTGCTCAAGCTGCAATCCTACCGCCGGCGGCTGACCGAGCGCGAGGCCGCCATGGCGGAGGCCGCCGGGCGTCTCGCGCTGGACGGCCTGGCCCAGGGCATGGCCGAGCTGCCGCCGCCCCCGCCGATGCCGCCGCCGGTCGCGCCGCAGGCTGCCGCCAGCCCGCCGGCCGAGCCGCCGAAGATCCTGCGTCCCCCGGCACCGCTGCCGCCGTCGATGGCGCATCTGGCGGACGCGCCGCCGCCCGAGGGGGCGGACGCCGAGGGCCCGGATGCACCGCCGGGCTATGCCCCGTGGGAGCCGGGATGCGACACGCCGATGTGGTACACCGTGATCGACGACAACATGACGGAAGAGCAGCACGCGCTGCGGTCGATCTGGCTGGATGCCAACGACTACACCATCCGCCGGCCGCTTTGCGCGGCGGCGATCCGCAAGCACCGTGGGCCGCCGCCGGGCTTCATTTTCGAGCTGCCGTCGCCCGACATCATGCACGTCCTGCTGCACGACAACAGCAGCAATTTCTGTTGGGCGGACACCTGGCAGCCGCACCCCGAGCAGCGGGCCTCCCATCCCGATCCGTGCAGCCCCCCAGCCTGAGCCAATCGCGGCCGCGCGAGGGACATGGCGGCGAACCGATCGAGTGGCCGGGTTGTTTTGCGTCGGACATTTTTGCGAATGAACGTCTCCGTGCTGCCCCGTGATCCCCGGCCTTCGCCGGGCAAGCCGTCGTGGCCTCCGTGCTGAATGCTTGCGGCAGAACCAGCCGCACGCGCAACGAGACGCCTCCGGGACTCGCTGCCACGTCTCACCCCACGACCGATCTCTCATGTCGTGCGACCGAGTGCCCAGGAAAATGAAACGAGACGACCATGAGACGAGGCGCCTTCCCGATCCCGGTCCGCCCGCGGCGCGTCAACGACCCGCCGCGTCACCCCGTCGATCGCGGGAATGCTGCCGGTCGGCCATCACGCCAACCCGAACGCCCTTGCACTCGCGGCCAACGCGCGGCCGCCACCAGCTTCCCTTCCCTCCGCCTGTGGCGCACAATTCCCGGCATGACCATCATCATGCATGATCTCGCCGGCGCCGATCGGGCGCTGCGGTTCAGCCCGTATTGCTGGCGCATCCGCTTCGCTCTCGCGCACAAGGGGCTGCCGGTCGAGACCATCCCCTGGCGCTTCACCGACAAGGCCCTGATTGCATTTTCCGGCCAGGGCCGCGTGCCGGTGATCCGCGATGGCGACACCGTGGTCTCCGACAGTTGGGCGATCGCCGCGTACCTGGAGGAACACTATCCCGCCCCTGCCCTGTTCGGCAGCGCCACCGCTCTGGCACATGCGCGCTTCGTCAACGCCTGGGCCGATGCGGTCATGCTGCCCGGCATGGTGCGGCTGATCGTGCGCGACATATTCGACGTGATCGACGCCGCCGACCACGCCTATTTCCGCGCAAGCCGCGAGGCACGCTTCGGCATGACGCTCGAGCAAGCGCAGGCCGGCCGGGAGACGCGGGTCGAAGCGTTCCGGGAATCGCTGCTGCCGCTGCGCCTGGTGTTGCGCGCCCAGCCCTGGTTCGGCGGCGCCGCCCCCAGCTACGCCGACGCCATCATCGCCGGCACCCTGATGTGGCCACGCTGCTGCTCGCGCCTTGCGTTGCTGGAGGAAGATGACGTCATGACCGCATGGTTCGAGCGCATGCTGGACCAATACGGCGGCCTCGGCCGCACGGCGGTGCGAGCATAGGGCAAAAAGCCGCAGGGCAGAAAAACGTCGGCCGGGGCGTGATCCGGATGGAAGCGCCGTGCGCCGCGTGCCCCCGGGGGAGTGCGCTCCCCTCGGATCACGTGCGGGGCAAGGTTTTTCCGCCCTACGACCTACGCGGTTTTTCCGCCCTACGAATCGCACAGCAAGTGCAGCACCACCTCGCGCCGGTGCGGGGCGGCGCGGTGCTCGAACAGGTAGATGCCCTGCCAGGTGCCCAGCACTGGCTCGCCGCGATCGACGGGAATCGAAAGCTGCGTCTGCGTCAGCGCCGACTTGATATGCGCCGGCATGTCGTCGGCGCCCTCGTCCTGGTGGCGGTACTGCGTACCCTCCGGCACGATGCGGCGGAAGAACGCCACCAGGTCCGCGCGGACGTCGGGATCGGCGTTCTCCTGCACCAGCAGCGAGGCCGATGTGTGCCGGCACCAGACAGTCAGCAGCCCGGTCAAAGCGCGCTGCGCCGCGACCCATTGCCGGATGGGCGCGGTGATCTCGATCAACCCCTGGCCCTCGGTGTTCACAGTGAGGCGATGCAAACTCTGCCGCATGCGTTACACTTGCGGCGGACTTTCCCCCCGCGCAAGACAGGCTGCATGCCGCCCCGGTTTCACACGCTGTCCATCGCTTCGCTGCGCCGCGAGACCGAGGATGCGGTCTCGCTCACCTTCGACGTGCCCGACGCGTTGCAGCCCGACTACCGTTTCACGCCGGGCCAGTACCTGACGCTGTCCGCCCGCATCGACGAAGAGGACGTGCGGCGCAGCTACTCCATTTGCGCCGGCCTGGACGACGGCGAGTTGCGCGTGGCGATCAAGCGCGTGCCGGGCGGCGCGTTCTCCACCTGGGCCAACGCGACGCTGCGCGAGGGCGACACGCTCTCGGTGATGACGCCGGATGGCCGCTTTGGCGTGCCCATCGAACCGGACGCGGCGCGCACCTTCGCGGCTTTCGCCGCGGGTTCCGGCATCACGCCGGTGCTGTCGATCCTGACGACCGTGCTGGCACGCGAGCCTCTCAGCCGCTTCGTCTTGTTCTATGGCAACCGCTCCACCGACAGCATCATGTTCCGCGGCTCGCTGGAGGACCTCAAGGACCGGTACATGGCGCGGCTGTCGATATTCCACGTGCTGTCACGCGAACAACAGGATGTGCCGGTGCTGAACGGCCATCTGGATGCCGGGAAGGTGGGCATGCTGATGCGCGCAATGCTGCCGCCCGACGCGGTGGATCACGCGTTCGTTTGCGGACCGCAACCGATGATCGAGGGTCTGGAAAAGGCTCTGGCGGATCTAGGCCTGCCGCGTCCGCGCATTCATGTCGAGCGGTTCACGCCCGGCGCCGGCGGCCGCCCGCACCCGGTCGCAGTGCCGGCGATGGCACCGCCGAAGGCCATCGCGACTGTCATTTGCGAAGGCGCCCGCTGGGAGATTCCGGTGGCGGCTGGCGAGGCGATCATCGATGCGGCGTTACGCGCCGGCCGCAACCTGCCATTCTCCTGCAGGGGCGGGATGTGCTGCACCTGCCGCGCCAAGCTGTTGGAGGGGCGAGTGGAGATGACGGTGAACTACTCGCTCGAACCATGGGAAACCGAGGCGGGGTACGTGCTGACCTGCCAGGCGCAGCCGGTCACGGAACGCGTGGTGGTGGACTACGACCAGGTTTGAGAAACGCTCCCGTCCCGGCGACTCACGGTGGGGCCTCAACCATAGGTGCGGTTTCATGGAATCGCTGTACTAGTCCGGCTGCGTTGCCTTATGCGCGAGCAACGCCATCAACCGCCGATCGCGCCATTCCTGCCGCACGGCCTGCATGTTTGCCGGCAGCTCGGCCCGGCGCACGGCATTCACCCGGTCGATCAGCGCCTTATCCCACAACCGCGGCTGCATCTGCCGCTGCAGCGTCGCGTAGAGCGGCCCGTAGCGCGTGCAGTAATCCGCCAGCCCGCCGGGTGCGTTGAGGTCGATCGTCTCCAGCGGCCCCATGAAGCTCCAGCGCAGACCCAGCCCGTGCTTGACCAGGGCATCGAGATCCGTGGGCGAGATCACGTTGTCCGCCAGCAGGCGGAATGCCTCGGCCAGCAGCGCGCCTTGCAGGCGGTTCAGTGCGAACCCGTCCATCTCGTGCCGCACCGTTGCGGGCACCTGGCCGGCGCGGGTCATCAGCGCACGGGTGCGTTCGGTCACCCCAGGGTCGGTCCACGGCGCAGGACACAGTTCCACCAAGGGAATGAGATACGGTGGGTTCACTGGATGCGCCACCAGGCAGCGCGAGCGGCCGTTCAGGCCCTCGGTGAAGGCGCTCGCGGGAATGCCGCTGGTGGAGCTGGCGAGCACGGTGTCGGCATGCGCCAGCAGGTCGAGCTCCATGAAGATGCGCTGCTTCTCGGCGACGTTCTCCGGACCGTTCTCTTGCACATGCTCCGCGCCATGTACTGCATCGGCGAGGCTTGCCGCGGGGTGGATGCGGGCGCTGACCACGGCGGGTTCGTCCGCCAGCAGGCCGAATTCGCGCAGTTCCGGCAGGCGCTCGGCGATGAAGGCCCGCGCGGCGGCGATGGCCTGGGGGACCGGATCCCACAGGGCCACGTCGAAGCCGGCGCGTGCGAACACGATGGACCAGGCACGGCCGATCAGGCCAGCCCCGACGACGGCAATCTTCGTCATCGTCATGTCTCCTGTTGGGAAGCGATCAAACCATCCGCGCGCTGCGGCGGCAATCGGCAGATTCGCGACCGTTGCGTTCAGGCACCGCCATCCCCATCTCTGCTAACGAGGCCGGCCTGCTACGCGGCACGTCACCGCGGCGGTCGCTGGGCACCAAAGCAGCCCGCCTATTGACTGGAGCGGCATCGAACTTAACGCCGGTGCGGCGGGCAACTGGCAAATCTTATCGCAGAGGCAGTGGAGACGCACAGATCTCAGATAAGAAACAAGGGATTCGCCCGAATGACACCAGCCGTGACCATGGGAAATCACCAAATTATATCCTTCTCTGAGCCCTCCGCGCCTCCGTTTCCTCTGCGATAAATTTGCCAGCCGACCGCAGCACCGGCCGTGCATAGCCAGTGAGGGATACAATGTCTGCGGACGTGCACGCTGTTTGGGCAGTGCTGCGCGGCAGGCTGCCAGAGCTGGCTTCGACTCTGATCCCGCTCGTGCCACCGGACCCCGAGGCACCCTGACTCGCCTTTCCGGCAAGCCGCGCACAAGCTACACCACGAGCATAGGGAAGCATGCGCCGATTGTGCCAATCGGACGTCGGGGTTCGTGAGAAGAGAGGAGATGCAGATGGCGACATTGCAGGCGAAATCGATCAGGCGACGCGAGGACGAGCGGCTGCTGACCGGCAAAGGCAACTACGCCGCCGACGGCAAGCGCGACGGCATGCTGGCCGCCGTGCTGGTGCGATCCCCATACGCACACGCCGCGTTCGGCACCATCGATACCAGCGCCGCGCGCGGCATGCCCGGCGTGATCGGCGTCTATACTGCCGCCGACCTGACCGATGTCGGCCCGATCCCCGGTGGTATCAACTTCCCCCGTCCCGACGGCAGTCCCTCTCCAAAAACCGATCGCACCCTGCTCGCGTCCGACCGGGTGCGTTTCGTCGGCGAGCCGGTGGCGCTGGTGGTTGCCGAAACACGCGCCGCCGCCTTGGAAGCCGGGGAAGCCGTGCTGGTGGATTATAGCGAACTGCCGGTAGTGACCGATGCGATCGCCGCCATGCAGCCTGGAGCACCGGCCGTGTGGGATGAATACCCTGACAACATCGGCTTCCTGTGGAAACGTGGCGACGCCGATCGCACGGAAGCCGCGTTGCGCGACGCCGCGCATGTGACGCGGCTGCAATTCACCGTCTCGCGCGTCACCGCCAATTCGATGGAGCCGCGCGGCGCGTGGGCGGAGATCGGTCCGGATGGCCGCCTGGTGCTGCATCCGTCGATCCAATCGCCGTATCCCCTGCGCAACGGCCTGGCGCAGAACAACCTGAAGGTCGCACCGAAGGACATTCGTGTGTTGGTCGGCGATGTCGGCGGCTCGTTCGGCATGAAGTCCGGCGTGCAGCAGGAATATGCGCTGGTCTGCTGGGTCGCGCGCAAGCTGGGGCGTCCGGTGCGCTGGATCTCCGACCGCACCGAGGGCCTGCTGACCGACGAGCAAGCCCGCGAGATGCGCATCACCGCGGAGCTGGGGCTGGATGCGGCGGGCAAAATCACCGCGCTGAAGCTGCGCTGGGATGTGAACCTTGGGGCCTATGTGTCGGGGCGCTCCGGCTGGCCGGTGGGGAATATCGGCGGCACTGCCGGTGTTTATGACATTCCGACGATCTACGCCGAGTCCTGCGCCATCATGACTCACACGGTGCCCACGGCGGCGTATCGAGGCGCGGGACGGCCGGAGGCGACCTACACCATCGAGCGGCTGATTGACGTCGCCGCGCGCGAGCTCGGCATCGATCCCTACGAGCTGCGTCGCCGCAACCTGATTCCCCCCGACGCAATGCCCTACAAGACCGCACTGACCTTCACCTACGATTGCGGCGAGTTCGAAGGCAACATGCAGACGGCCGCGGATCTCGCGGACCTGAAGGGATTTCCCGCGCGTCGCGAGGAAGCGAAGCGTCGCGGCAAGCTGCGCGGGATCGGCCTGTGCAATTGCATCGAGGTCGCCGGCGGCCCATTCCTGCGTCCGGCGAAGGACATGTCCACGCTGCGTCTGGCAGAAGATGGCACGTTGGTCTTGAAGTCCGGCTCGGTTTCGGTTGGCCAGGGGCTGGAAACCGCATTCAGCCAGATCGTTGCCGAGCGCTTCGGGGTCCCCCTCCAGCAGGTGCGCTATGAGCAGGGGGATACCGATGATCTGCCGTATGGAAAGGGGAACGGTGGGTCGGGGGCGCTGTGCATCGGCGGGTCCGCGGTGGTCCTGGCGGTGGACGCGGTGATCGAGAAGGCGAAGCGGATCGCGGCGGAGCTGCTGGAAGCGGCGGTGGTGGATGTGACCTTCGAGGCCGGCCGGTTCAGCATCGCGGGGACGGACCGGTCGGTCGATCTCGCGACGGTGGCGAAGGCTGCCTACGATCCGGCGCACATCCCGCCGGGCGAGGAAGGTGGCCTGGTGGAGAGCGGTGAGTTCCAGGCGACCGCCGTCACCTTTCCCAACGGCACGCATATCTGCGAAGTGGAGATCGACCCCGATACCGGTGTGACCGACATCGTGGGCTACAGCGCGGTGGAGGAGCTGGGTCGCGTGCTGAATCCGCTGCTGGTGGCAGGGCAGACGCATGGCGGCGTGGCGCAGGGCGTCGGCCAGGCGCTGGGAGAGCAGATTAGGTACGACGAAAACGGGCAGATGCTGACAGCGACGTTCATGGATTATCAGATGCCGCGGGCCTGGGACCTGCCGAACTTCCAAATGACGACACGGGAAGTACCGACGAAGGTAAATCCTCTGGGTGCCAAGGGCGTGGGCGAGGCCGGCACCGTCGGCGCGCTCGCGGCGGCGATGAACGCGGTGAACGACGCGCTGGCCCCGCTGGGGATTCGCCATTTCGACATGCCGGCGACGCCGGTGCGGGTGTGGCAGGCGATCCAGGCGGCGCGGTAGCGGTGTGATTCCGGCGTGGTAGCCTAGTGAAGCAGTCGCGCTCGCCATGGCAGGGCCGGGCCGGCGCCAACCCGGAGCACGACGACTGTCAGGCCTCAGTCAATATGTGCCGATTATGCAAATATTGCGGTTCAGCACTTAAGATTTGATCGCGCATCCGTGAAGTAGCTGTTGAAACTTCACAGGTCCGTGAGCTATCGAAGCAGCGCCACTTTCGCTCTTCGGGTCAAATCTCCCGTCCGGCGCACCAGCCGGCGGCCAGGGAAGGACGCGCGATAATGCAGCAGAAATCCTCGCCTTTTCGTCTTTCGCTCACCGCCTTGCACCATCGCCGTCGCTGCCAGCAATTGCCTCGGCTCGAGGCTGGAGAAGCCGATCGCCTGGTCGCAGCGTTCCTTGCCGCCAAAAGCATCACGGTGTGTCCGCCCCGCTATGCTCTCCCGGTGGAGCAACGCCCGCAATACAGCCGCAACAGTTACTGACCAGCAATCCGGACGGCGCGACGCCGTTCCGGCCAACACCTCAATGTGTCAGGGACCGACGAACGCGGGCCATACATGCCTCTGCTCGAAATAACGGATCAGATGATGGCCACCCTTCGCCGATTGTGACACCAGTGCTCCGACTTCCATGGTTGGTCCCAGGGCGAAGGGGCTCCATCCCCCCGGCGCCCGGCTGCAGCAGGCTTACCGTGCGCGCCAGTACCCGGCGCCCGCATCTCGATAATCAGAGATCCCAAGAGCTGGGCATATTATCTCCTCATCACGTGCTCGAGCTCCAATTACCGGGCGCTGAACGCGTTGAACGTGATCAGCGTGTAGGTATCCTTCACCCCCGACAGCGTCTGGATCTTCTCGGTCACGAACAATCCGATATCCTGCTCCGGGTCCAGGTAGAATTTGCCCAGCAGGTCATATTGGCCGGATGTCGAGAACAGTTCGGACATCTCTTCGATCGTGTCGGCCGCCTCGCGCGCGACCTTGTAGGCCTGCCCCATGTCGCACTTGATCATCACGAAGATCGCCCGCATGCGCCACCTCCTGTCCCGGTGCGGCGCAGCCTAGCATAAATCGCCGCGTCAGGCGTGGGTGTCGTCGCCGTCGAGCTCCGCCAGTACCGCGAACTGATAACTGGCCCGCCCCAGGCGCTGCAGCATATCCGGCAACGGCGGGGTCGCCGGCAGCGGACCCTCGTTCATGAAGTCTGCCCAGGCGCTCCATTCCTGCCGGTCGAGCAATAGCGCCCGGCGGCGATCCTCTTCGGCGATCCGCGCCACGTCACCGAGGTCGTGGTAAATGCGGAACTGGCTCCGCGCCAGATTGTCGGTGGTCTCCCAGCTCAGGTTCCGTAGCATACAGGCCTCCATTGGCGTCGTCTCATGCCGCTAGTTTCTCGTCCTGCTGACGGCTGAATTGCGCATCGGTGATGGCTGGTTTGTGGCGAACCAACACCGATCCGTGACAGCCGCTTCACGACCGCGAAAGACACTCGGCGACATTTGCCGGGACTCCGATTACAATGTCGTTGCAAGTGCAATGCATCCAGCGTGCCAAGCGATTGGGCTGCGGTGGCTGTGGCCGCGTCGTGGCGGCAGGTGACGGCCCCGCCGTGCCTGCCTATTGTGCGTGCAAACGCCTTGGCAGGAGGCACGGATGGAGTTGGCACAAGCGCGCAAGGCGCGGATCACGCCGCGGATGGGGGGACGCATCCTGGCGGACGCGCTGGTCGCGCAGGGCATCAACCACGCATTTGAAGTGCCGGGCGAGAGCTTTCTGGATGCACTCGACGGGCTTTACGACGTGCGACAAAAGCTCAAGCTGGTGACATGCCGCTTCGAAGCAGGCGCGGTCAATATGGCGGAAGCTTACGGAAAACTTACAGGCCGCCCGGCCGCGGCCTTTGTCACCCGTGGCCCCGGCGCGTGCCACGGCGCGATCGGCGTGCACATCGCCATGCAGGATTCCACCCCGCTGCTCCTGTTCGTCGGCCAGATCCCGCACGAGGACGCCGGCCGCGATGCGTTCCAGGAGATCGACTACCGCAGCATGTTCGCGCCCGTCGCCAAGTGGGTGACGCAGATCGATCACGCCAGGCGCATCCCTGAGATCGTCGCGCACGCGATGGACGTGGCGACGTCGGGCAGACCCGGTCCCGTGGTAATCGCACTGTCGGAGGAAATGCAGCGCGACACGGCAGAAGTGCCCGATCTACCGCGCTGTTCCGTCGCGCCGGCGAATCCCGATCCGGCGGCGCTGATGCAATTGCGGGCGATGCTGGCGCGGGCGCGACGGCCGGTCGCGGTGCTCGGCGGCTCCTGCTGGACCGACGCCGGCCGCGCCGCCATCCGCGATTTCCTGCTCGGCAATGAGCTTCCGGTCACGGTCGGCTTCCGCCGTCAGGCGCTGTACGACGGCACGATGGACAACTTCGCCGGCGACCTCGGCGTGGGATCCGATCCAGGGCTGATCGGCAAGGTGAATGAAGCCGACCTGATCCTGGCGATCGGCAGCCGCCTCGGCGACGCCACGTCGCAAGGCTACAGCTTGCTCGACATGGCGGGCAGTGTGCCGATCGTTCAGGTGCATCCCGACGGCGGCGAGATCGGCCGAGTGTTCCGCCCTGCCCTGGGCATCGTCTCCGATTTGAATTGCTTTGCCGAAGCGGTTGCGGCGATGGAGCCGGTGCAGCCCGCCTGGTCGCAATGGACGCAAGAACTGCGCTCCTTGCGGGAGGCGCAGCGTGCGGTGCCCAATTATGAAGGACCGCTGAATCTGGGCACGGTGATGCACCAATTCGCGGACCTGCTGTCGGACGATGCGATCGTCACCACGGATGCGGGCAACTTCGCCGGCTGGGCCACGCGCTTCATCAACTTCCGCGACGGCCAGCGGTATATCGGTCCAACCAACGGCGCCATGGGCTACAGCGTGCCGGCGGCTGTCGGGGCGAAGATCGCGTTTCCACAGCGGATGGTGGTGAGCCTGGTCGGCGATGGCGGATTCCTGATGACGGGACAGGAAGTCGCGACGGCCTTCCACCACGGCGTCGCGCCGATCGTGATGGTGTTCAACAACCAGATGTACGGCACGATCCGCATGCACCAGGAACGCATCTATCCCTGGCGCGTCTCCGGCACGGCGCTGACCAATCCCGATTTCTCCAAATACATCGAAGCGTTCGGCGGCCATGGGGAGGTGGTGAACGAGACCGACGAGTTCGCTCCGGCGTTTCATCGTGCCGTCGAAAGCGGCCGTCCGGCGGTGATCGAGCTGCGGGTGAACCCGGAGCAAATTACCACGCGTCAGACCATCGCGCAGTTGCGCGCCGGCAAGGCGCCGCCGAAGCCCACGCCCAAACTGAAGCGCGCGGCGGCACAGAAGCATCCGAAACCGGCGCGCGCCGCGGCCGGCTCCGCCAAGCCGCGGGGTTGAACACCGCGGGCATGGAGTATCGGGTCTCCGCGCGGTTTCGCATCGATGCGGCAGGAAGGCTGTTGCGCGACGACGCGCAGTCTTCGGACAACGCGCAGCCTTCGATCGAGGAAGCGGGACGGTATTTCCGTGCCCGCGACTACCCGGCGGCAACGCACAAGTGCGACGCGATCCTTGCGCTCCGGCCGCGCGATTTTGACGCACTGCATCTGCGTGGGGTGCTGTTCCTGGCTGCGGAGCAACCGGCCGAGGCGCTCGACCATCTGCGCCGGGCAGAGCAGGAACGCCCGGACGTCGCGCAATTGCAGTTCAACATCGGCAATGCGCTGCTCGCGCTGAAGCGTCATCAGGAGGCGGTGGACGCTTTTCGTCGTGCATTGACGTTGCAGCCGGACAATCTTGATGTGCTGAACAATCTCGGCAATGCCCTGTCCGGCGATTCGCGCTATGAAGAAGCCGTCGCCTGCCTCCGCCAGGCGCTTGCGTTGCGTCCCAATTCGCCGCAGCCACTGTTCAATCTTGCGCGGGCATTGCTGGCCCTCGACCAGCTGGAGGAGGCAGCCGACTGCATCGACGCCGCGCGTGCTGCCGCCGGGCCCGATATCGAGCCAAGCCGGCTGATCGATCTCTACACCTGCCTGAGCGACGTTCGGGTGCGCCAATGCCGTTATAAGGAAGCTCTCGCCATCTGCCGCGGCGTCCCCCCCGAGATCGCGGACGCGCCGGCCGTCCATTGGAATGAAAGCCTGACGCAGCTGATCCTCGGCGACTATGCCGAGGGCTGGCGCAAATATGAATGCCGGTTCCAGGTACCGGACCACGATCCGCCACGTGAAGGCGCTGCAGTGCTCAATCTGTGTGCCGTGCCAGGGCGGCGCGTGCTGGTGTTCCATGAGCAAGGCCGGGGCGACATGCTGCAGTTCGCCCGTTACCTGCCGCTACTGGCCGCCCGTGGCGCGACGGTGCTGGTGGAGACGTATGCCGACCTCGTGCCTCTGTTCCGGGCGATCGACGGCGTGACGCAGGTCGTGGCGGAAACCGATCTGACCCCGCAACATGAGCTTCTCACGCCGCTGCTGAGCTTGCCGCTCGCGTTCGGCACGACGCTAGGAACCGTCCCCGCGGCGGTGCCGTATCTGCGCGTGCCGGCGTCGCGGCTGGAACGGTGGGCGGCTGTCTTCGCTGACCGGTCGCCTCCCCGTGTCGGCATCGCCTGGTGCGGATCGCGGCAGAGCGCGCGGCGATCCGCCATGCCGCTTGCCATGCTGGCACCGCTGTTGGCGGTGCCCGGCGTCGACTTCCACGTCCTGCAAAAAGACATCGCGGCGGAGGAACGCACGTTGCTGGCAACACATGCAGCGGCGGTATGCCATGACGCCATGCTTGAGGATTTCGCCGATACGGCGGCGTTAATCGCACACATGGATCTGGTGATCAGCATCGATACCGCGGTGGCGCACTTGGCCGGAGGCCTGGGCAAGCCGGTATGGGTCATGCTGCCATTCAGCCCGGATTGGCGCTGGCTGCAGAACCGTGAAGACAGTCCGTGGTACCCCACAGCCCGTCTGTTCCGTCAGACCGGGCGCCGCGACTGGCACGGCGTCGTACGCCGGGTCACTAACGCATTGTCGCTCCGCATGGCGTAGGGAGGAAAAGCGACGCAAGAAAGCAGAAGACTCGCCTCCCCTTGTGGGAGGGGGTAGGGGGAGGGGTGCGTACAAACGGGGGGCGTGGCCAGTACGCACCCCTCCCCCCTCCCACAAGGGGAGGCGCGTCTTCTGCTTTCTTGCGTCGCTTTTCCGCCCTGCGTGTTGAGTCCACCCTACGTGTTGTCGAGCAACTCCAACATCAGATCGAACGTGATCAGAACCGGGTTGTCGCCACGAGCCAACCGCCCCTCGTGCACATGGCCCTGCATGTCCGCGACCACCATCGCCAGCTCGGCCACACCGTCATGCACCGCACCCTGCCGCACCATCACCTCGGTCGCATAATCGGCAACGACGCGACCATCGCTGAATTGCGCGCCGATCAGGCTACCCATGCTGCCACGCACGGTGGCATTGCGCAGACCGTGGCGATGCGCGATCGCCTCGACAGCGAGGCTGATGTCCTGGTTCGGGCGGATGCGGGCGAACACGCCGTGGGCCCAGGCAACCGAACGCCCGGATGGCTGCAGCAGTGTGAAATTGGTCTCCGGATCGGCGGCCGTTGCCATCCGAATCTCGGCAAAGCCCCAGGCCTGCGCAGGCATTTCGCCAACCACAATGCAGTTCTGCGGCAGCATGTGGCCGCCGTGGCGGCTGCCATCAGCTTCGGTCCAGGCGCCGTGGATATGCACGAACGGCTTGTCGCCATCCGAACCAAAGGTGGCATTCGCGATATCGACGCGCGTTTCGCCCTGGGGGGCGCGCGGCGCACTGAAATAAGCGACATGGGCCTCGCTATCTGGTGGACCCGGCACGACATAGCGGAACGGCGACAGCGAACCCCCGCCGAAAGTTATCGTTGCGCTTTGCAAGCCGGCAGCGACCAGAGGCGCGGTGAGTGCCTCGTTCAACGTCAGGCCCGGCGCAAGTGTGTAGCGCAGCGCAGTCGGCTCTCCCTGGAAACTTTCGAACCGCGCCGGATGCACCGGGCCCGGTTGCACAAGGGTGCGCATCAGCGTCCCACCGCGTAGCCTTGCATGCCGCGAGGATTGGCGCCGGCGAACATCTGCCCGTCGGGCTCACGCCGCGCGGCCGAAAGCCGCCCTTCGCTCCAGTCGTCGCCGCTCTCCGCCTTGTGGCCACGCCCCAATAGCTCGCCCACCACGGTGTCCGGATAGCGGCCCTCGATCACCACCTTGCCAGGACGCGCGACGCGCGGCCAGAAACTGGAAGGCCAATGCTCGGTATGGAAAGCGGGCGCGTCGACCGCCTCCTGAATCCCCATGTTATAGTGCACCATGCGCAGGAAGAAGATCAGTGACCACTGATCCTGTTGCTCGCCGCCTGGCGTGCCAAACGCCATCCACGGCTTGCCGTCGCGTAACGCAAAGCTCGGAGACAGCGTCGTGCGCGGCCGCATCCCCGGTTCCAGGCTGGTCGGCAGCCCGGGCCGCAGCCAGAACATCTGGCCGCGCGTGCCCAGGCAGAAACCGAGCCCGGGAATCACCGGCGAGGACTGCAGCCAGCCGCCAGACGGCGTGGCACTGACCATGTTGCCATGCCGGTCAATGACATCGAGATGGCAGGTATCCGCGCCGATCACGCCCAGCCGCGCCACGGTCGGCTCGCCGGCACCCGCGCTGGTGCCCGTCAGCAACTGCGCGCGCTCGGCCGCCTGATGATCGACTACCGACGTATAGCCGGGAATCTCCCCTGGCCGCAGTTCCATCGACGCGTCACGCCCCACCAAACGGCGTCGTGCGGCATTATAGTCGTCGGCCAGCAATGCTTCGATGGGAACGCGGCAAGAATTCGGATCGCCGTAGTAGGCTTCGCGATCGGCAAAGGCGAGCTTGGCACACTCCACCACGGTGTGGATGAACTCGGCACCGTACGGGTCCATCGCATCGATGTCGAAGCCGCGCAGCAAGGCGAGCTGCTGCAGGAACACCGGCCCTTGGCTCCAGGGTCCGCATTTCAACACCGTGTGCCCGCGATAGTCGTAGGTCAGCGGCGCTTCCACGCTTGCCGACCAGCGCGCAAGATCGTCGCCGCGCAGCAGTCCACGATGGTGGCGTCCGGTCACGTCGAGCACGTCGGTATTGCGACAGAAGCGGTCCACGGCATCCGCGACGAAGCCCTGGTACCAAGCGCGGCGAGCGGCATCGATGCGTGCCTCGCGGGTGCTGCCGGTCGCCTCGCCGCATATTCGGTCGTAGGTGTCCGCCAGCGCGGGGCGCGCGAACAACGAGTTGGGACGCGGCACGTTGCCGCCGGGCAGGAACACCGCGGCCGAGCTTGGCCATGCCTGCGTGAATAATGGGCGCACGCCTTCTATCGTCGCGCTGATGCGCGGCACGATGTGAACGCCGTTGCGCGCATAGCCAATCGCGAAGGCCAGGATGTCGGGCAGTTCCCACGTGCCCCAGTTGCGCAGCAGCAGACACCAGGCGTCGAACGCGCCCGGCACCACGGCAGGCAACAGGCCGGTGGCGGGAATCAGATCGAGACCGAGGTCCCGGAACTGGGCCAACGTAGCTGCCTGCGGCGACACGCCCTGGCCGCAGACGACATGCCGCGTGTCGGCTTGCGCGTCGTGCAGGATAATCGGCGCGTCGCCGCCCGGGCCGTTCAAATGCGGTTCCGCCACCTGCAAGGTGAAGGCCGTGGCGCAGGCGGCATCGAACGCATTGCCGCCGCGTTCGAGCACGGCCATGCCGACCTGGCTCGCCAGCCAATGCGTGCTGGCTACCACGCCGAAGGTGCCGGCAATCTCGGGACGCGTGGTGAACATGGCGGTCGTGTTCCTTCAGGTCTGTGCGTTACCATCGATGGCGTTCATATATGCGCGCCATTGCTTTGTGAGGCAAAGATGCTGTTACTGGTGGTGGGACCCAGCGGTGCCGGAAAGGACACCCTGCTGAACGCCGCGCGCGGCGCCTTGGCGGGCGACCTACGGTTCCGCTTCGTGCGGCGGGTCATCACGCGTCCCGCCGATCCCAGCGGCGAGGACCACGAACCGATCACCGAAGCTGCCTTTGCCCAACGCGACTTCGCCTTGCAGTGGCAGGCGCATGGGCTGCACTACGGCATTCCCGCGGACATCGCCGTCGATCTGGCGGCCGGCCTTGTAGTGGTGGCGAATGTCTCACGCGCCATCATCGCCGATGCCGCCGACCATTTTCCGGTGCGCGTGATCGAGGTGACCGCACCGCCACACATCCTTGCCGCGCGGCTTGCCGGCCGAGGCCGCGAAGCCGCCACCGACATCGCGGCTCGTTTGACCCGCACCGTGCCCATGCCCGCGGCAGTCGCGGCCGAAACGGTGCTGAACGATGCGATCCGGGAGGTTGGGGTGGCTCGGTTCCTCGACGCGCTTAACCGCGCAGCCTCAGGCGTTCGGCAATGACGAAGGGTTCGCCCGGCGCCGGCTGCACGAACAGGCAGATGTCGGTGACATGGCGCGGGATGCCCAGCATCGGGGCGAAGTATTGCTCCGCGGCAGGCTGGTACAGCGCCTTCTCCGCTGCGTTCAGTCGCCGGGTCAGTGTCATGTGGAAGAACCAGGTCTCGAATACATAGGGGTAGCCCCAGCGCTGCAACATAGCGTCCTGCTGCGGCGTCAAGCTGGCACGGCGGCGGCGCCCAAGTTCGGCCTCGGACGGCGGTGCGCGGAACGGATCGAGATCCGCGACGCAGGCATCAGCCAGTGCCTGCAATGGCGGACAGTGCACGGTTTCGCGCAGCGCCAGGAAGCCGAATACGTCAGACACCGCGAGCGCCGGCAAGGCGAACGGCGCGGTGCGGCTGGCAAGTGCTTTCGCCGCTTCCAGTACATCGAACCACTGTCGCCCGGCGGCCAACCGCATCGGCGGCTTCAGCGTGGCATGGAACCCGTACAGCCGGGGTTCTTCCGTCACGGCGGCGATATCCGCCAGATCGGGTTGATCCGGCAGATTGGGTTGCCCTACCGGCGCATCGCTTTCGGGATCGCGCCCCAGCCATGTAGCCGCCTTGGCAAACAGTGGATCGTCCGGCAGCGGCGTGTAATAGACGGCGGCGCGCGCGCAGGAGTCGATCATGCGACGCGTTCGCCGGCACGCCAGACCTGGCGCACCACCGGCAGGCGGTCGTGCAGCCGCACACGCACGAGATCAGCGCGCTGCCCGGTATCGATCCTTCCCCTATCGGTCAGCCCGGCCAGACGCGCGGGTTGCACGCTAACCATCGCGATGGCGCGCGGCAAGCCGATGCGCTCGGCACAAAGAAACGCAGCTTCCACCAGACTGTTCGGTACATAGTCCGAGGCGAATGCATCCACTGCGTCGTGTTCCAGCAATTCGGCAGCGGCGACGTTGCCGGAATGCGAGCCGCCACGCACGATATTCGGTGCGCCGGCGATCACGTCCATATCCGCAGCCTTGGCGGCACGTGCGGCTGCCATGGTGACGGGAAACTCGCTGACGCGGATCCCGTCGGCGGCGTTCTCGGCGACCTCCGCTTCGGTGCGGTCGTCATGGCTGGCCAATGCGATGTTGCGGCCGCGCACGCGCTGCAACAGCGCTTGCCGGTTGGGAATGCGCAGCCGTTGCCGCTGCTCCTGCAATTCAAGAATGCGGCGCTCAATATAGGCATCGTCCATGCCGCCGCGGCGGCGCAGCGCGCGGTAGAAGTCCAGGTTGGCGTACTGGCCCACGCCCGGGCTGTGATCCATCAGGCTGACCATGCGCACCAGCCGATGGTCTGACACCGTATCAAGTAGTTCCAGCATGTCGGTGGCGGGGACCTCGCAGCGGAGGTGCAGGAAATGGTCCGCCCTCAACAGCGCGGCATCCGTCAGAGCGTCGAGATCGATGACGCCATCGCGAAACGTGCGGATGCGCTCGGCATCGAAGCCAAGATCGCCGAGACACAGCGCGTCGAACACGGTGGTAACGCCAGCGGCGGCGCACTGCGCGTCATGCGCCACCATCGCCGAGCGCGACGGCCAACGCGCCAGCGAGCGCGGCTGTACCTGGCGTTCCAGATTATCGGTATGCAAATCGACAATACCGGGAACGAGGTAATCGCCTTCCATATCGTACGCACCGGGCAACGCCGAACGGCCGGTCTGCACGTCCGCGATCTCGCCGTCTCGCACGACCACGGTTCCGCGCAGTGCCACATTCGGCAGCACAAGTACCGCATTGGTCAGGACTGTTTCGTCGTTCATGCGGCGTCCTGCAGGGGCGTCAGAGGAAACAACCGGTCCGCTATAGCCTCGCGTACGTCGGCATCGTGACAGATGGCGACAATCGCGGTGCCGCGGGTTTTCGCTTCATCCACCAACGACACGACGACGTCCCGGTTTTCGGCATCCAAGGACGCGGTAGGTTCATCGAGCAAGACCACCGGATACTCCGCAATCAACCCGCGTGCCAAATTCACCCTCTGCTGCTCACCGCCGGAGAAGGTCGCAGGCGGCAGCGCGTGCAGCCGGCGCGGGATGTTCAAGCGCAGCAACAGATCGGTCGCGCGGCGGCGTGCCGTTTCGATTGGCACACCGCGCGCGATCAGCACTTCGGCGAGGATATCAAGTGCGGGCACGCGCGGCACCACCCGCAGGAACTGGCTAACGTATCCCAGGGTTTCCCGGCGCACCGCAAGGATGGTGCGTGGATCGGCGGCGGCGATGTCGATCATCTCGCCCTGGTGGCGGATCAGAATGCGTCCGCCTTGTGCGCGGTAGTTTCCGTACAGACTGCGCATCAGCGTCGATTTGCCGGCACCGGATGGACCGGAGAGCACGACGCATTCGCCCGCATGCACGACAAGGCCGACGTCGGACAATACCGGGATATGCATACCGCCGCGCAGGTGAAGGGTGAAGCCTTTCGCCAGGCTTTCCGTCCGCAGCATCACCGGGGACATGATTCGATCCTCCGGTTTTCAACGATTTGTTCAGATTTGGCGTGCAAGGTCGGTGCATGTCTTTCGCTTGCACACGATCGTATCGCCGCCCGAAGAGTCCCGAAGGACGAAACCGCACATTGCGTCATACGGATGTGTGGTCGCGGCGGCGTGCCCGGACGGCCGGGTATGGTGCCCGGCCGCCGTGGCATGTTCGTCATCGGAGAGTAAACCATGCGCATACGCGTAGAGGTCGAAATCCGGTGGGGAAAGAGGCGGATCCGCCTATCGATACAGATCCGCCTTTGACCCATCGGATGCCGGAGGGCGGTAGTAGCCGTCCTCCGGCAATCCGAATAGCACCCCCCGCCCCTTTTCGCAAGCAACTTCAAATACATACTCATGCGTGCAGCACCGAGCTGACCAAAAGCTGCGTGTACGGATGTTGCGGGTCGTCCAGCACCTGATCGGTCAATCCCGTTTCCACCACGCACCCGCGCTGCATCACCGCAATGCGATGCGCGAGCAAGCGTGCCACCGCGATGTCGTGCGTCACCAGCACCGCGGCGATGGACAGCCGCGCGACCAGCGTACGAATCAGATCGAGCAAGCGCGCCTGCACGGAAACGTCCAATCCGCCGGTCGGTTCATCCATGAACACCAGCCGAGGATGCGTTACCAGCGTGCGCGCGATCTGCAACCGCTGCAGCATGCCGCCGGAGAACGTGCGCGGCAGGTCGTCGATACGATCTTCATCGATTTCCACCTGGCGCAACCATTCCAACGCCTGCGTGCGGATGTCGCCGTAATGGCGTGTGCCTTGCGCCATCAGCCGCTCGCCGACATTGCCGCCGGCGGTGACGTTCATGCGCAGGTTCTGCCGCGGGTCCTGGTGCACGAAGCCCCAGTCCGAACGGTGCAGCGTGCGCAGCGCGGGCGCCGGCATTGCATGCACGTCGTACAGCCGGCCGGCGGGATCGCGATACCACACCGCGCCAGTATCCGGCGCGAGATGCCCCGACAATACATTCAACAGTGTCGTTTTGCCGGAACCGGATTCGCCCACCACGGCCAACATCTCGCCGGGCCAGAGATCGACATCGACACCAGCCAGCGCGGGGATGCTGCCAAATGACAACGTCAGGCCGCGAGCCGAGAGCAGGGTGTCGTCGGTCATTCGGCGGCGTCCCGCATGGCGGCATCTCCGACATGGCCGGCGGCACGACGTTCCGCGCAGTGGTCGGTGTCTGAGCAAACGAACAACCTGCCACCACGGTCGTCGGTGACGACTTCATCGAGATAGACGTTGTCCGCACCGCATAGTCCGCAGGCGTGCGGGGCACGGATGGTGCGGAACGGATGATCGTCGAAATCGAGCGAACGGACTTCAGTATAGGGTGGGATGGCGTAGATGCGCTTCTCGCGGCCGGCACCGAAGAGCTGCAGTGCCGGCATCATGTGCATCTTCGGGTTATCGAAGGCCGGGATGGGGCTGGGCGACATCAGGTAGCGCCGGTTCACCATCACCGGATAGTCGTAGCTGATGGAGACCTGGCCGTAACGCGCGATGTCTTCGTACAGCTTCACGTGCATCAGCCCGTAGTCGGCAAGACCGTGCATCCGGCGGGTCTCCGCGCGGCTGGATTCAAGCCGGTACAGCGGTTCCGGCTGAGGCACTTGATAGACGATGATCTGGTCGTCGCGCAGTGACGTCTCGGGAATGCGGTGACGGGTCTGGATCAGCGTCGCCTCGGCGGTATGTGTGGTGGTGCGCACGCCGGCCGTGCGGGCGAAGAACCGGCGGATGGAGACGGCATTGGTGGTGTCGTCGGCGCCCTGGTCGATGACTTTCAACACGTCGTCCTGGCCCAGCACCGAAGCAGTAACCTGGATGCCACCGGTGCCCCAACCATACGGCAGCGGCATCTCGCGCGAACCGAACGGCACCTGATGGCCGGGAATCGCCACCGCCTTCAACAGCGCGCGCCGGATCATGCGTTTGGTTTGCTCATCGAGATATGCGAAGTTGTAGCCGTTCATGATTGCTGAAGGAAGTTCCCGGCTTCCTTCCACCTGCCAGTTGCCGGTTGGCTCCCGCTGCGCACGGTCATTCCGCCGCCTCCGCTGGTTCCATCACACGCGCCGCCTCGCGCCGCATGCGGCGGACGTTCTCCAGTTCGCTCTGGAAATCGACATAGTGGGGCAGCTTCAGGTGCTCCACGAAGCCGGTCGCCTCGATGTTGTCCGAGTGGTACACCACGAACTCCACGTTCTGCGCCGGCGCGGTGACATCCTCACCCAACTCTTCTGCCCGCATGGACCGATCGACCAGCGCCATCGCCATCGCCTTGCGTTCCGACTGCCCGAACACCAACCCATAGCCGCGGGTAAACTGCGCCGGCACTTTCTTCGAACCCTTGAACTGGTTCACCATCTGGCACTCGGTCAGCGTGATGTCGCCGATATCGATGGCGAAGCCGAGTTCCGGCGGCTCGATCTCCACCGTTACCTCGCCCATGCGTATTTCGCCGGCGAACGGATGCGAGCCGCCATAACCGCGTTGCGTCGAATACCCGAGCGCCAGAAGGAACCCTTCGTCCCCACGCGCCAGCGCTTGCAACCTCACATCGCGCGGCGCGGGAAACCGCAGCGGCTCGCGCGTCAGATCGCCCGGCTCGCCGTCACCGCCTCCATCCTGCTCAAGCAGCCCCTCATGCCCGAGGATGTCCGGCACGCGCGGCATCGTCGCATCGTCCGGCGGTGCCTGCGGTGCCCGCGGCGGCGTCCCATCGGTGGCCAAACCGAAATCGAGCAGCCGATGCGTGTAGTCGTAGGTCGGCCCGAGCAACTGCCCGCCCGGCAAATCCTTGAACACCGCTGAAATGCGCCGCCGCACCAGCATCGACGCGGTATCGACCGGCACAGAATAGGCAAATCGCGGCAGCGTCGTACGATAGGCGCGCAACAGGAACGCGGCCTCGATCAGATCGCCTTGCGCCTGCTTCACCGCCAGCGCTGCCAGCTCCCGATCGTACAAAGACCCTTCACCCATCGCCCGGTCCACCGCGCGGCCGAGCTGCTGCTCCACCTGCGCCAGCGACAACTCCGGTACTGCGGGATCTCCGCGCCGAGCTTCCGCCAGCCACGCGTGCGCCGCGTCGATCGCTTGCTCACCGCCCTTTACCGTGACGTACATGGCTCAGACCTCCTGCAGCGCCACGCTGCGCGGCAAGGCCGCCAACGACGTGCCGGCGCACAGCACGATGTCGATCCCGCGCGGGAACAACGCATGATTCTCCTGCCAGGCACTGGCGAAACCGGCGGGCAAGCCATCCACCGCCAGCACTGCCGGCACGCGCAACCCTGGCCCCGCCACACGGAAAGCCCGTCCGCGGCCAAGCGCATTCACTTGCAACACCAATGTCGCCGCGGCTTCCGGTGCCTCATGCGAACCGGCCGGCAGCGACCCGAGCGCCGGCAGCGACAACGCCAGGGCGAAATTGCACTTCGCAGCCTCCAGCACGGTCGGCGCACCGCAATGGAACGCGATCCATTCGCGCACCGCGGTGGCGGCGGGATCCAACCAGACCGGCGTATCGTAATCGAGCAGTGTCAGCAGCACTGCCGCGGTCGCGGGGGCCAGCGGCTCGGGCGCGACAAGACCGCCGCCAACCTCACAGATGCGGCCGGGACGCGCCATCGCATCCAGCACGGCACGAAAACATGCCTGGGCGCCGGCGACCGGATCGGTGAAACCGGGCTGCAACGTTGCGGCGCTCATGAACGCATATTCCGCATGGCGAAGAACTGCACCTTGGTTGCGGCCGCCTTCGCGGCGATTTCGGCGCGACGTGCCTGCTGCACCTCCGCCAACGGCTCGATCACCTTCGCGTGCAGTTCAAAGGCGCGCGACGGGTCTTGCAACATCGCATCCAGGATCGCCGCCAGCTCCGCCTGTCGTGCATCGCGCCCGGCGACGTAGGCGTGCCCCACCTGCCCCAACTCCGTCCGCACACTGCAGCGCGTGACGGTCATCTCTCCCAGGTTGAAAGGCGCGCCGCCGCCGCCGGTGCGACCACGCACCATCACCAGACCGGCCTCCGGCCCACGCAGCCGGGTATAGAGCGGAACCACGGCATGCCGATCCAGCAGCGCGGCCAGCTCCGCGGCCTCGGCACGCGCCAACACCGCCATCCAACGACGGCGCGCGGAATGCTGTTCATGGGGGCCGGCCTCGTCTCGCATTGGTTTGCCCGAAGCTTATGTAGATGTCTAGACAGCTAGCGGCGCGCCGGGGTATCGTCAACTGTGAAATCGCACGAACGGGTGGAGCTTGGGTGACGAAACCATGACTTTGGCGCGCGACGCCGACGACCGCCCGACTCATCCGATGCTGCGCCACGAAGGTGTGGCCCTGTGGCGGCAGATCGCCAGCCATCTGCAGCAGGATATCGCAGCCGGCACATACCCGCCCGGTGGTCGGCTGCCGACTGAAGCGGAACTGTCACAGCATTTCGCAGTGAACCGCCATACCGTGCGACGCGCCCTGGAGGAGTTGTCGCGCAGCGGCCTGGTGCGGGTGGAGCAAGGACGCGGGTCGTTTGTCGCCGAGGATGTCATCGAATACGCGGTCGAACCGCGCACGCGGTTTTCCGAGTGGATCAGGCGGCACAACAAGGAACCTTCCGGCCGCGTGCTGCAATTGAAGGAAACTGTGGCGGATTCGCATGTCGCATCTGGCCTCGGCATCCGCGCCGGCAGCCGCGTGGTGCTGCTGGAGAGGCTGGGCCTTGCCGACGACCGGCCCGTCAGCCTGACCAGCCACCATTTCCCCAGTTCCCGCCTGCGCGGCATGCTGGAGGCGCTGCGTACTGCGCCGCGCATCACCGACGCATTGCACGCAGTCGGCGTCACCGACTATCTGCGGCAAACCACCCGGGTGACGGCGCGGCTGCCGACCGGCGAGGAAGCCGAACTGCTGCGCATGCCGCGCAACCGGCCGCTGCTGCTGGCCGAGAACATCAACGTGGACCACACCGGCCAGGTGGTCGAGTTCGCCATCGGCCGCTATCCCACGCCGCGCGTGCAGATCGTTTTTGAACCTTAAGAGAGATCACCGGATGGATACGTTGCCGAACGTGGATACGTTGCGAATCGTGGGCGGCCGCGTGCTGCTGCCGAACGGAGAAGAGACGACGGACCTGCTGCTGGAAGACGGGAGAATTGCGGCCATCGGCACCGATGCGACGCGCGGCACGATCATCGACGCGCGGGGACTCCTGGTGCTGCCCGGCATCGTCGACATCCACGGCGATGCCTTTGAACGGCAGTTGCAGCCGCGGCCCGGTGTGGACTTTCCGCCCGACGTCGCGCTGGCCGATACCCAGACGCAATTGCTGGCCAACGGCATCACCACCGCGTTTCATGGCGTGACGCTGTCCTGGGAACCCGGGCTACGCAGCGCCGATGCCTGGACCGCGTTGCTGGCCGCATTGCGGGCAGGGACATGGACCTGTGACATGCGGGTGCATCTGCGCTGGGAGGCCTACAACCTCGACGCGCTGAATACGGCACTGGCCGACATCGAAGCGGGCCATGTCCACCTCGTCGCGTTCAACGACCATACGCCGTCGATCCTGAAGAAGATTGCCGATCCCGTCGCCGGAGCGAAATACAGCGATCGCGCCGGCATGACGCTGGCGGATTTCCGCGCTCTGGCGGATCGGATCGCTGCCCGCACCGAGGCGGTCGTGGAGGGCCGGGCGCGCATCGCCGCCGCGGCGCGGCAGGCGGGGCTCCCACTGGCCAGTCATGACGACGCAACCGTGCCGGACCGCACCGCCTTTCGTGAGCTCGGCGCCCGTATCTGTGAATTTCCGATGGCCGAGGAAGTCGGCGAAGCCGCGCGCGCCGCCGGCGACTGGGTGGTGATGGGCAGCCCGAACGTGGTGCGCGGCCGGTCGCATATCGGCTGGGCCTCCGCTGCACGGCTGACCGAGGCCGGCATCTGCAATGTGTTGTCGTCCGACTACTACTATCCCGCCATGCTGCGCGCGGCGCTCATCCTGGCCAGGCGCGGCGTGTTGGCCCTGCAACAGGCGTGGTCGCTGATTTCGACAAACCCCGCGCGGGCGGCCGGTCTATCTGATCACGGTACGATATCGGCAGGAAAGCGAGGAGACATTACAATTATTGACATTGACGTTCCGCAAGTCGTAGCAACACTTGCAGCAGGTCGGATCGGTTTCCTCACGCAATCCGGAGCGCAGCGGCGTATTCGATGAATTGATGCAGTGTTCACGCAATGTGTAACCTTCTGCGGACACACTCGCGTTATTGTCAATCCAGAACGCTTCCAAGGCGGACTATTCTGCTTCGCGGATAGTCGCTGATTTGCGTCGTGCCTGCTTTGGGGTTCGGACCACACGCTGCTTTGGGGTTGACCAATGAAAATCCGGATGCGCTATGTGCTGCCGGCCCTCGTCATGCTGGCGGGCTGCGCGACAACGAACGACCAGGACTACAGCGCGAACGCTACTCCCACGCCGACAGCGGCGGTCCCGCAGCGGGTTGACGCGGTGTCCGACGTGCTGGGCGCAAGAATGGACAGCATGCTGGCGGCCCAGCCGACAAATGGCACGGTGACGCGCTGAGCGGATCTGGTTTCGGCCCTGCGGAGAAGGCAGGGCCGGCATGACGCCCGGCGCCGCACTGCTATAGTGTCGGCAACATCGCCGGGAGGATACCCATGATCGTCGCCGACGCCATCGTCGAAACCCTCCGTCGTGAGGGCGTCACCACCTTCTTCTGTTTTCCCACCACCTCGATGATCGAGGCGGCGGTGGCTGGCGGCCTGCGCCCGGTGATCTGCCGGCAGGAGCGTGTCGGCGTGCACATGGCCGACGGGTTCGCGCGCGTCACCAACGGCAAGCCGGTCGGCGTGTTCGCCATGCAGTACGGCCCGGGGGCGGAGAACGCCTTCGCCGGCGTCGCCTCTGCGTATTCCGATTCCACACCGATCCTGCTGCTGCCCCTCGGCCACGCCCTGGAGCAAGCGCAGGTCTTTCCCCTGTTCAGTGCCGCCCGGAGCTACGCGTCGGTGACCAAGTCGGTCGAAACCGTCATGCAGCCGGAGCACACGCCCGATGCGATGCGACGGGCGTTCAACGCGCTGCGCAACGGCCGGCCGGGGCCGGTGATGGTGGAGCTGCCGCGCGACGTGGTCGGCCGCGATATCCCCGGCAACGCCGGCGAGTATCGCGGCGTCCGAGCGGCGCGCTCGGCCCCCGCTCCACGCGATGTAGAGGATGCGGCGAAGCTGCTGGTGGAAGCATCGTGCCCCATCATCCTCGCCGGCCAGGGTGTGCTGTATGCGGAAGCCTCCGACGAACTGGTGCGGCTCGCCGAGCTGCTGCAGGCGCCTGTCATGACCACGGTGGACGGCAAGAGCGCCTTCCCGGAGGACCATAAGCTTGCGCTGGGCAGCGCAGGCAACAGCTTCACCGGTCCGGGTGCGTTGTTCCTGCACGACAAGGCGGACGTGATCCTCGCGGTCGGCGCCGGGCTGACGCAACATCCGCTGTCCACGCCCACCCTGCCGCAGCGCGCCCGGCTGATCCACAACACCAACGACAGCCGCGACCTCAACAAGACCTACGACACCGATATTGCCTTGCTCGGCGATGCGAAGCTGACGTTGGGGCACCTGATCGCCGCGGTACTGGACCGGCTGGACCGCCGCTCCATGGAGCGTTCTCCAGCGGTGGAGATAGCGCGCGCCCGCGCCTCTTGGCTGGCGCGCTGGGAACCGAAGCTGGAAGCGAACACGGCGCCGATCAATCCGTATCGCGTCATTGCCGAGTTCCAAAAGGTCGTGGATACCGCCGGCGTCATCATGACGCACGATTCCGGCAGCCCGCGCGAGCAACTGCTGCCGTTCTATCAGGCGAAGCGGCCTCGCGGTTATTTGGGGTGGGGCAAGTCGCACCAGCTCGGGACCGGACTGGGACTGAACATCGGCGCCAAGATCGCGGCACCCGAGAAGTTCTGCGTCAACATCATGGGCGATGCCGCGTTCGGCATGACCGGACTGGACTTCGAAACCGCGGTGCGCTGCGGTGTGCCGATCCTCACCATCGTGTTCAACAACTCCAGCATGGCGATCGAAACGCGCCACATGGGGCTGTCGCACGAGAAGTTCCGCGCCCGCGACCTGGGTGGCAACTATGCGAACCTGGCGAAGGACCTGGGCGGGTGGAGCGAGCGGGTAGAGCACCCCGGCCAGATCGGCGAGGCGATCCTGCGCGCCCGCCGCCAGACCGAGGAAGGCAAGACCTGTTTGCTCGAGTTCATCACCAACGAGGAGACGGCATTCTCGCAAGGCGCCGCGGCGCGGCCGTAGGGCGGATGAGCGAAGCGTCATCCGCCGCGATGCCGGAGGCTGCACTGGACGGGCTGGTGCCGGGCCGCGAATGCGGCGCGTGCACGGTCTGCTGCAAGGAACTCACGGTCGACACCGATGCCATCCGTAAGGTGCAGGGTGTTGCGTGCAAGCACTGCATCCCGGGCGGTGGCTGCGGCATCTATCACCATCGGCCGACGATCTGTCGCGAATGGTTCTGCCTGTGGCGCTGCTATGCATGGCTGGACGATACGTGGCGGCCCGACCGATCGCAGATCCTGCTGCGCGCGACAGACGATGACGTGCCGGCGGGCTATGCCGCAGGGTCCGGCGTCGTTCTCGATGTCCTTGGGCCGTGCGAGATCATGCTGCGGCACGAGGTCGTGACGGCGATCGCGACGTTCATCAGTGCAGGGGTGGCGACGTTCCTGTCGGTGCCGGCCTTGCCCGGGTACGCCGGCGGCCGAGGTACTGCTCAATCCATCGCTGCAAGCGCCGGTACAGGGTGGTGACGGGGATGCGCTGCAGAAGCGGTTGATCGAGGCATTCCTGCGGTCGGCACTGCACCCGAAGGTGCCGATCGAACTGGAGGAAGTGTCCCCGTTGCCGGTGCGGCCGTAGGGCGGATAAGCAAAGCGGAAGTTGGCCGCCGCAATAGCTGCCGCGATGCCCGATGGCGCGCCACCGACGACGATCACATCCTTCTCTGGCGCCACCTTCAGCGTGTGGCTGCAGGGCACCGAAGCGGCGACGGTTGCTATGCTCAAGGGCCGGGATTCTACGGAGTGGGTTTGGTGTTGAGTTTGGTATCGGGGGATCAGCTGAACATCGAACCGCCATCGGCGTCGAGCGCGGCGCCATAGACGAAAGACGCCGTTCAGCGACCAGGGGCTTGCCTGCCGTGAATTCATGTAGGACAATTCGAGAAATTTGGCGAAGCGCCATTGCCCTTTATCGCTAACGGAGCAGGCTCTGCGCCAGGCAGAGGGAGGACGTCATGCTCGCCATCACTCTCGCGGCGTACTGCACGGTGCGTCGGCGCTCGCCGCCGCCGGCCTGCCCGCCGCGGCAAACGCGGCCGACAAGCCTTCCAAGCTGACGATTCTGGCCCACCGGGTGCATCAGCTCGTCTGCACCGAAGGCCCCACCGGTGATGCGACCAAACCCTGGCGTGAGCAGAACGACATCGCGCTGCAATGGGTAACGCTGGACCTGAATGCGATCCGAGACCGTCTGATTATGATGCGCGAGGCCAGCCTGTCTCACACTGATATCAACTTCGGTTTCCTGGTCAACACCGCCGCCGTTCCTGAAGCCCTGCACTTGTTCGAGCCGCTGGATGCCTACCTGCATTCGGCACCGATCGAGGATCCGGAAGACATCTCTCCAGGATTCATGAAGGGTTTTGCCTATAAGGGGGCGCAGACCGGGCATGATCGAAGCCCTGAAACTGCTGCGCGCGCTGCATCAGGAGAAGCTGGTGCCGCCCAACATCACGGCGATGACGCAGAACGACCTGATCGGAGCGATGCAGCAGGACCAGGCAGCATACATCGATGGCGCGTCCGATGTGATGATCCTGCTGCACATCATCCTACCACTGTCGGCACAAGGCCTGGTTGCCGCCAGTGTTTTCATCGTGGTGTATGCCTGGAACGAATACCTGTTCGCCTTCATCTTCACTACGTCGCGCGCCAAGACGGCGCCGCTATTGCTCAGTGAGATGATGTCCTCGCTCACTGGCGTCGATTGGGGCGTGTTGTTCGCCGCGGTGACGGTGCAGTTGGTGCCAATCCTGTTGTTCGTGGTGCTGGTGCAACGGTTCTTGATTTCCGGACTGACGAGCGGGGCTTTGAAGGGGTGACAGCGGGTAAAGGATTATCCCTCGGGAGCTGAGTGGTGGACGTCGCGAAGAAGGCTCCTCACTCCACTCGTGGGCTGGGCCGCGAAGCGGGATCCTGGTGAGAAATATCGCACAGGTTTCCAAATGCGCCCTGTTACATAATGCCTTCCCTGACAAATCTTCGACGTTTCACTCAAACAGCGACAAATCAACGATATCGCCCATATGGTTATAGCCGACGTCGCTCTGATGCAGGTGGTCGCCACAGTCCCACTTCGGCAGCATGCTGGTCGGCCGCTCCGGATCGCGCACGCCGGCATCGAAATCGATGACCGCATCGAACGCGTTGCTCGTCCTGATCCAGGCGTTGACGTCCTGGCGTATCCGCTCGCGCGCCGGAGTCCAGGCGCCAGGCAAGAAGCTCTCGTTCGCGAACGGCGTGATGGTGCCCCCGAAGATTTTGATGCCGCGCGCGTGCGCCCGCAGCGCGAGCTGTTTCAGGCCGGCGATCAAAGCCGGCGCGTTGGCTTCCTCCTCCGGCTTGGCCCAGCGGTTGCGCAGATCGTTGGTGCCCAGCAGCACTATGACATGCGTCACGCCGGGCTGCGTCAGCACGTCGCGATCGAACCGGCGCAGGCCACTGTCGCCGCGAATGTCGTGCAGGATGCGGTTGCCGCCCAGCCCCTGGTTCATCACCCCCATCGGCCGTCCGCCGCGCCGTGCGGCCAGCCGGCGCGCGAGCTGGCTTGGCCAGTTGGCCCAGGCATCGTGGGTGGCGATGTTGCCGTCGGTCAACGAATCGCCGAGCGCGACGACGCCGCCGGTGCCCGTCTCCGCGAGCACGTCGATCCCGGCCACGATGTACCAGTCGTCGGTGAGCTTGCTGACCGGCATCGCGTCCGCATCGGCGAAATTGCCGAGCGGCGAGATGTAGTTGGTCACCCGCGCATAGCGGCCGGTGATGCCGAAGCTGGCCGGCAGATGCACGGTGACCGCGACATCGGCGAGCGGCGGCACGTCCAGTTCCACCGGATCGCTGATCAATAGTGCGCCAGTGGCGATGGTGGCGGACCCGTCGCCGCCGAAGGTCAGCTTGCGATTGCTGGAGGGCACAACGGCGGCACGTTCCGCCCGCAGCCCGACATGCGCTGCGCCGATCGTAAGCGGCCCGGTGCCGTGCGCATTCGACAGCCGCACCCGCAGTACGTCGCCACCCAGGCTGACGCGGCCGTTCATGCGCAGCGTGATGTTGCTGAACGCCACACCGTCCGCCGGCGCGGGTGCCACAGCCCAGGTGCCGACCCAATGCTCTTTTGCCATGTGCATCGCCTTCCCTACAGCCAACCGGTATTCAATATTGACGGACAACAACGAACCCGCCGGCCGTGGCGCGGCGGTTCGTTACGTTCCGGTGGCGCCATGCCGCGGGAACTGCATTGCCAATACGGTTGCCCCCTTCGCGCCGCCGGTCGCTCCGAACGCGACTTCATCCGGATAGACGAAGGCGCATGACAGGGGGCCAAGCTCGGTCCCGTCACGCTCCACGCTGCCGTCCAGCACGAGCCAGTACTGCCCCTGGCCTTGCGCCGGCGCCGGACCAGTCAGCCGCTCGCCCGGTGCGACGCGATAGCGCCAAGCCGCCATGTTATCCTGCTCGGGCCCCAGCAGCACGTCATTACCACCGGGGAGCAACGGCCCGGCCACCGCCTCACGGTGCCGGCGGCCGTCGACGTTGCGCAATGCCGAGCTGTTCTCGCGACGCATCATGTAGCGCGCACCAGCATCGAAGCTGTTGCGCAGCGTGAAGTAGGTGATGCCGTTGGCGCCTGCGCGGATTGGGCCATACGCCGTGAAGGCTCCGGCGAAATGCACACAGACCGGCCGCACGGCATGGGTGCCCAGCGTCCCCTCCCCTGCCACCACCACCTGGAACTGGTCCGCCTGGTGGTAATGCGCGTTCGCCACCTCGCCCGGATCTTGCTCGACCAAAAAGGCCATGGGGAACAGAGTGCCTGTTGCCGGATCCGCTTGACCCGCTGCCATGTTGTAGCGCGTGGTACCGAGATACAGCGTATGCCAGAAGCCCATGCCGTCGCCCGCGGTCGCTCGCCGGCGATTGGGCCGCGCCGCCTCGGCGGTGGCAATCAGCGTCATGCGTTCGCTCCGCTTGGAGAGGCGGCACAGGCGGCGCACTGGCCCTCCGCCTCGATCGTCGCCTTCCCGACGGTGAAGCCCAAGCGTTCGGCTGCGTCGGCCAATGCGTGCGCCAACTCGTGGTCCTCCAGCTCTGTCACCCGGCCGCAGCTTCGGCAGATCAGGAACTGCGCGGCATGCTCTTGCTCATGCGCCACGCAGCCGACGAACGCCGACAGCCGCTCCAACTTATGCACTAGCCCTTGCTCTTGCAGGAAATCGAGCGCGCGATAGACGGTGGGCGGTGCGGCGGGGCCGCGCAGGGAGCGCAGGCGCTCGAGCAGGTCATAGGCGCCAGTGGGGGAATCGGATTCGAGGATCAGGCCCAGCACGTCCCGCCGCAGATCGGTCAGCCGCGCGCCGCGCGTGGCACAGATCGCGCCAGCACGGTCCAGCAGCCCTTCGGTGCGGGATGAGAACGCCATGCGGTCTCCCTGGCGCGACGGTGACGATGCCGGATGCTAGCACCCGGGAAGGCACTAAGGGGAGTGGTGGGGCGTGCCCTGGTCGTGCCCTCGTCGTGCTCTGGGGAATGTCCCGGGGCGTATCCCCGCCTGTCTCAGCCGTTCTTCGTCTTGTTCTCCAACGCCTCGGCCAGGCGTTGCGGATCGACTTCGATCTTCACCCCTGCCCGCTCCAACTGGCACAGCATGATCGAGCGGGAATCGCGGTCGCCCCAGCCGCGGTTCAGCCCCTCCGCAAGGTCAGCCAACGCGAGATTGGCCAGACGCATCGGCACGTTCAGTTCGCGTCCCAGGCCGGTGGCGAGCGACACGTCCTTGTGCGCCAGGCGCAGCGCGAAGGCCGGGGGTTCGTATTTGTTCGGCAGGAACTGGTCGGTCAGGGAATCGAACGCGCCGCGGCGGCCGATCGCCCCCTGGCGCACCGCTTCCCAGATCGCCAGCGGCTCGATGCCGGCCTTTACGCCCATGCTGAACACTTCCGCCGCGGCGGCGGTGGCGATGTAGCCGAAACAGTTATGCACCAGTTTCGCCACCGACCCGGCGCCGACCGGCCCGATATACCGTGCCGCGTCGCCGATCATGTCGAGCACCGGCTTCCATTGCTCGAACACGTCCTCGTCGCCGCCGCACCAGATCGCCAGCTTGCCGGACGCGGCGCCGCGCGGCCCGCCGCTGACCGGCGCATCGAACAGATGTGCCCCCTTTTGCGCGAAGCCGTCGTGCACCTTGCGCACCACGGTCGGCGAATTCGTTGTCAAATCGAAATACGCTGCGCCCTTCCGGATGCCGGCCAGCAGCCCGGCCGCCACCGCTTCGAATTCCGGCGGCCCGGGCAGCGAGGTGAAGATCACGTCGCTTTGCTCCGCCACCGCCTGCGGCGATTCCGCCCAGATGGCACCGTCGCGCAGGTGTGGGGTGGCGGCCTCGCGGCGGATGTCGTGCACCACCAGCGTGTCGCCGCGCGCTTTCAGGCCTTTTTGCAAGTTCGCGGCCATGCTGGCACCCATGGTGCCGAGGCCGATGAATCCCGCCTGCATGGTGCGTTTCCCTTACGGATTTTCCTCGAACACCTCGCGCGCGACGTTGGCCGCGGTCATGGCCGCGGGCCAGCCGGCGTAGAAGGCGAGATGGGTGATGACTTCGGACAACTCCTCCTTGGTCACACCGTTGACCAGCGCGCGCTGCAGGTGGCCGCGGAGTTGCTCCGGGCGGTAGGTGCTGATCAGCGTGGCGACGACGATCAGGCTGCGGTCGCGCTTGGAAAGCTGCGGGCGTTCCCATACGTCGCCGAACAGGACCGTTTCGGTATACTCGATCAGCTTGGGCACCGTGTTGCGGACGCGGTCGCGCGAGGCGCTCGAGGGTTGCTGTGCCATGGGTGGTTCCTCCCGGTTGGTGTCGGGGGCATTGCACACCAAGGCTGATCGCGAGTCCAATCGGCGCGGACCGCAAGGGAGGGATGCACAGCATGGAAGACCTGCCCATCACCCGACCGCCCGCGCTTTTGGCGGAGATCGAACGCCGCACGGCTGCGTTCGGATTTCCCATGGCTTCCGAGCCACGCACCGGCGCGTTGCTGCGGACGCTTGCTGCCGCCAAACCCGGTGGCCGGTTGCTTGAGCTCGGCACTGGAACTGGATTGGCGACCGCGTGGTTGCTCGATGGCATGAACCCGCACGCAACACTGACCACCGTCGATATCGATCCCTCTGCTCAGGCCATTGCACGCGAGGTATTGGGAGCGGATCCGCGGCTTGAGATCATCACGCAGGATGCTGGGGTGTTTGTGGCCGGATTGACCGCCTCGGAGAGTCGCGATGGGAGCGGTGGGTTCGATCTGATCTTCGCCGACGCGATGGTCGGAAAGTACGAAATGCTGGACCACGTGCTGGCACTGCTGCGTCCCGGCGGATTGTACATCATCGACGACATGTTGCCGCAAGCAAGCTGGCCCGAGGGACACGCGCCCCGGGTCCCCCGCCTGATGACGACGCTCGCCGATCGGGCCGAGCTGTGCGTCGTCAATCTTGCCTGGAGCAGTGGATTGGTGGTCGCTGCGCGCAGGGGCTGAAGGACGACGCGACCTTGCTCTTTTCAGCCTGGCTCCACGTCCAGCCGCACCGCGATCCCTTCCAGCCCCGGCTTGGCGGCGGGATAACGTGCCAGCACCAGCGGATCGTGGCCCGGAATGATCGCGTTCGGCGCGCTGGCCAGCTTGCGCATGGTTTCATAGCCGGCGAGCGTGGCCTCGTGGCTGTGCAGGATCGGGAAGGCGCGGCCTTCCTCCATGTTGGCGTAGAAATGGCTGGCGTCGGAGGCCAGCACCATCCAGCCGCGCTGCGTCCACACCCGCACCACCTGCAAACCCTTCGAGTGGCCGCCGACGTGATGCACCGTCAGTCCGGGTGCCAACTCGTCCACGCCCTCGTGGAACACCACGCGGCCGGCGAAGAGTTTGCGCACGATGGCGACCACATCCTCCTCCTCGAACGGCCCGCGCAGCCCGGTGTGGCACATGCACCGGCCGGTGCAGTACGCCATCTCGATGTCCTGCAGATGGTAGCGCGCCTGCGGAAACAGATCGTAGTTGCCACAATGATCGTAGTGCATGTGCGACAGGATCACGTCCCGCACCTCGTGCGGTTCCACGCCCACCGCCTTCAGCCCGACCGAAGGCGAGCGCAGAAACTGCCGCGCCCGCTTCTCCCCCATTGCAGCATCGAAGCCGGTGTCAAACACGAAGCTTCCGCCTGGGCCTTTGATGGCCCAGACGAAATAGTCCAGCGGCATCGGCCCGTCATGCGGGTCGCCGCCAATGAAATTTCCGGAGCGCCGTGCGTTCGGATTGTGCGCATAACGGACGGCGTAGACTTCAAAAGGTTCCGGCATGGCGTCAGGCCTTCCATTTGGCCGGTGCCACCGCAACGTCGGGCGGGAACACCGTCACTGGCCGCCCATCCTGCCATTGCACCATCACCATCTCGGCGCCGACACGCCGGCCTTGTGCGTCGTATTGCAAGTGGTTGCCGGGAAAGAACAGGGCTGGGCCGGTGGTGGTGTCGAGGGCATGGATCGCCTCATTCACCTTTTCCTTGTCCGCCGCGCCGGCCTTCTCGAGCGCGGCGGCAAAGATCATGACGTGGGCATAGGCGAAAATCGAGTCGTGGCCGAACCATGGTTCGCCCGTGCGCTTGATGAAGCGCTGCGACACATCCTCCACCGCCTTGCCGGGCCAGTTGGCGAGGCCAACCAGCGTGCCTTCGAGCTCCTCCTTGCTGGTGTTCTTCAGCAGCTCCGGCACCGCCCAGTGGCCGCCGTTGCCGATCAGCGGCAGCTTGGAAGGCGGCATGCCGAACTCGTTGAAATCGTCGAGCAACAGCTTGTCGTCCGGCACGTTGGTGGAGGTGAGCAAGACGAAATCCGGGCGCGCGCTGCGGACTGGCTGCACCAGCGTGGTCGCGTCGCTCAGCGGCGGCGTATAGATCTCGTGGATCACCTCCGTAAGCTTCTGGTCCTTTAGCACGTGCTGATCGATCGGCTTGCGGAAACTGACCGACGCGGCGGTGTTGTCGCCGATCGACGCAACCTTGGTGGGGCGCTTGCCGGTTGCCTTCTCGGCCATCGCCATGATGACCGGCACCATGTCCTCGGCCTGCTGCACGGCGGTTGGCGAGGACTGGAACACGTATTTATATCCGCGGGCGGTGATCAGGTCGGAGTAGGACAGTGTCAGCCAGGGCAGATGCGCGCGTTCGGTCACCTCGGTGACGGCGAGCGTGAACGTGGACAGCCAGCAGCCGAAGCCGCCGACCACGTCCGGATTCTGTGCCAGCATGCGCTGCGCGGCATCCTTCGCCTTCTCCGCGGTGTCCTGCGTATCGAATTCCAGCAGCTTGAGCTTGGCGCCGCCCAACGCCTTGATGCCGCCGGCGTTGTTCACGTCGTCCACCGCCATTTCGGCGCCCATCTTTTCCAGGATGCCCTGGCGCGCCCATGGACCGGACAACGGCACCAGCATGGCGATCTTGACGTCCTTGGCCTGTGCGCGCAGCGCGCGCGGCGCCAGTACCGCCGCGCCCGCCGCCAGGCCCAGCCCCAGCGTGCCGCGCCGTCCGATGCTTGATTGCGTCATGAGCGTTCTCCCTTGTTTCGTCCTACGCATCCGTCAGTCCGAGATACGAGCGGCGGACGCGATCGTCGGCCAGCAGCGTCTCGTAGGGCCCGTCTAGTACCATGTGACCGGTTTCCAGCACATAGCCATGATCGGAAAGTTCCAGTGCCTCCGCCACGCGTTGCTCCACGAGCAGGATAGTCAGGCTGTCCTCGCGATGGATTTGCGAAACGCGCTCGAAGATCGTGTCGGCAATGGCAGGAGCGAGGCCCATCGACGGTTCATCCAGCATCAGCAGCTTCGGCGCCGACGCCAGTCCTCTGCCGATCGCCAGCATCTGCTGTTCCCCACCGGAAAGCGTGCCGGCAAGCTGGTGGGCGCGTTCATGCAGGATAGGAAACAGCGCGTGGATGCGGTCCAGCGTCTGACGCCACTGCGCCTGGCCGGCCTTGGTGTAAGCGCCCATTTCGAGATTCTCGCGCACCGTCAGCGTGCGGAACACCTGGCGGCCTTCGGGCACATGGGCGATCCCGAGATGCGCGCGCGCAGCCGCTGGTAGGCGCAGCAGGTCCTTGCCCTGGAACGCGATGCTACCCTGCGCCGGCGGCACCACGCCACAGATGGTCTTGAACAAGGTTGACTTGCCCGCACCGTTCGGGCCGACAACGGTAACGAACTGACCTTCGCCGACGGTCAGCGACACGTCGGTAAGCGCGCGCAGGCCGCCATAGGCGACCGAGAGGTTACGGACTTCAAGCATGATTGCCACGGCAAGCAAGATAAACACCCCGTCCCCTTGTGGGCGGGGGCTGGGGCGAGGGGTGGGCACACGCGACGGCCGTCGTTTGTACACACCCCTCCCCCCGCCCACCTCCCACAAGGGGACGGGCAGTCCTGCTCCTCCAATTCGCCGGTCCCTGTCGGAATTCAAGCATTCTGCCGCGCCAGCCATTTCTTGCCCAGATACGCTTCGATGACCGAACGGTCCTCCACCACCGCGCGCGGTTCGCCGCTGGCCAGCACGCGGCCATGATCCAGCACGACGAAGCGGTCCGCCAGCCGCAGCATCGCGTGCATGGTGTGTTCGATGATCGCAACGGTCATGCCTTCCTCGCGCAGCCTCGCCAGCACGTCCAGCACGTCGTTGCACTCGTCGCGCCCGAGGCCGGCGAGCGTCTCGTCCAGCAGCAGCAGACGCGGGCGGCCGGCGAGCGCGCGGGCCAGCTCCATCAGCCGCAGTTCCTTGTTGGTCAATTGCCCCGCCGGGGTGCCCGCCTGCCGATGCAGCCCGACCCGTGCCACGGCAGCAACCGCGGATTCCAACGCTTCATGGTCCGGCAGGCCGGCTCCATACGCGCCGACCACTACATTGTCGATCAGCGGCAGCCGCGGAAAGCTGCGCACCACTTGGAAGGTGCGGCCTACACCCATGCGGCACACCTGATGCACTTTGCGGCCAAGCATCGTCTGTCCCGCCAGCGTGGCAGAGCCTGCATCGGCGGGCAGCACGCCGTTCAGCAAATTGAACAGCGTGGTCTTGCCGGCGCCATTCGGTCCGATGATGCCGAGGATCTCGCCGGCATGCACCGCGAAGCTGATCTCGCTGACGGCACGTAGTCCACCAAACGTTTTCGATAATCCATCCACCTGCAATAGCGGCTCGCCATCGGGCAACGCCCGGGCCACGGCGAGGGCAGGCAGCGTGGTCGGCACCTGCGGCGGCGGTGGCAAGACGCGGCGGAAGAAGCGGTCGCGTACGGTCCAGAACAGACCTTCCGGAGCGGCAAGCATGATGATGATGATCGCGGCGCCGTACACCACGCCCTGGATGCCCGGTAGGATGTTGCCGAGCTCCGCATTCAATGATTCCGCCAGCGGGACCAGGATGGCGGCGCCGATCACTGGCCCCCACAATCCGGCAATGCCACCGAACAGGGTCACCACCACCGCTTGTGCTGATACCAACATGCCGAAGACGGAATCCGGCGTGACCACCAGCAGGACGCAGGCGTAGAGACCCCCGGCCGCGGCGGCGATCATGCCGGACACGATCAGTGCGCGCATCTTCCAGCGCCAGGCGTCGATACCGGCGGCTTCTGCGGCCAATTCGTTCTGCCGCACCGCCAGCAACGCCAGGCCGAAGCGCGAGTTCTCCACCAGCATGCCGACGATCATGCCCAGCACCAACAGGCCGACCGCGAGGTAGGTGTCGAAGCGTGGGTCCTTGAACTGGATGTAAAGCGCCGGGTGCACGCTGTGCATCGGCAGCGACATTTCCTGGAAGCCCAGGTATTCCAGCACGTAGAGAATCGCCAGCGGATATGCCAGCATCGCCAGCGCGAAATAGTGGCCGCGCAGGCGGAAGGTTGGCGTGCCGATCAGCACCGCCGCAAGGGCGCCGACCAGCATGCCCAGCGGAATGCCGATCCACGGCGTCAGTCCCCAATACACCAGCGTCAGCGTCACGGTGTAGGCACCGGCGCCAAAGAACGAGGCATGGCCGAAGGAAAGCTGTCCGCCATAGCCGGACAGGATGTTCCATGACACGCCGAACACCGCCCAAATCGGCACCAGCGTCATGATCAACTGGTAGTAGCTGTTCTGCATCAGGCTGGACGCAACCAAGTACGCCACTGCGATCACCGCCAGAGCGATGCCGTCACGCCGCAGCCTTGTGCCTGCTCCGAGCCTCATGCGCGTTCCGCCGAGCGGCCGAACAATCCCTGCGGGCGCAGCAACACGATCAGCAGGAAGACGACGAAGATCGCGGCGTTCTGCAATTGCGGCGGCAGCACCAGCGCCGAGCATTGCTGCACGAAGCCCACCGTCAGCCCGCCCCAGAACGCGCCCATGATGCTGCCCATGCCGCCCAGCACCACGCCGGAATACATGATCACCACGTAAGCGAAGCCGATGAACGGGTCGAACGACAGGTAGGTAGCCATCAACCCGCCGGCGATGGCGGTGATGCCGCTGCCGATGCCGAACGCCAATCGGTAGGTGCGGCCGACGTCGATGCCCATGTAGGTGGCGGCGGTGGGGTTGTCGGCCGCGGCGCGCATCGCCTTGCCCAACCGGGTGTATTCCATAGTCAGGTACAGCCCGCCCGCTACCACGACGGCGATGGCGCAGGCGATCAACCGGGCCTTGTTGATGAACACGACATCGTCGCCATAGAAGCCGTCAACCAGAAAGGCTCGGGAAGCCAGCGGCGTATGCACCGTTTGCGGCGTCGAGCCGAACACCAGCAACCCGCCATTCTGCAACATCAGTGAGATTCCCAGCGTGACGATAAGCTGACCGAACCGTCCATCACTGATAACGCTGGCGGTGCGCATGCCGGATACGCGGCCGACGATGAACTGGTAGATCAGCGCGCCGCCGGCGAACACGATCGGGCCGGCGCAGAGCGCGCCGACGAACGGGGCGATATCGGGACCGAGGAACCCCAGTGCTCCGGTGACCGAGACCAGGTACAGGCTGACGAACATGCCCAGCATCATGAACTCGCCCTGGGCAAAGTTGACGATTTCCATGATTCCGAAGATCAGGCCCAGGCCGATGCACATCAGGCCGTAGATGCACCCGATGGTCACGCCGGCGACGAGCGCATTCAGTACGTTTTCGACGACAACGTGTGGATCCACCGGCGTTCGTTTCCTCCTTTTGCTGTCATGGCCGGGCTCGACGCGGCCAACCCACCGTCACCCTCGCGGGCGCGGATGGCCGCGTCCAGCCCGGCCATGGCGTGCCCCCCTCATACCCGTGGGATGGGTTTGCCTCAAGCGTCCGGGGCGGGGACTTCGGCGGACAGAAGCGACGGCGTATAGCGGCGGAATGAGCGAACCAACCGTGCCACAGGATGCGTCGCCCGCGTTGCGGCGCTATGCCGATCTGCTGCTGCATTGGAACCGTGCGGTCAACCTGGTCAGCGCGCGTGATATTCCGGTGCTCTGGACGCGGCACATCGCCGACAGCCTGCAATTGGCGAAACTATGGCGCCGGCCACCAGAGCGTGCGATCGACCTGGGGTCAGGCGCGGGATTTCCCGGACTGGTGCTGGCGATCGCGTTCGGTGTGCCCTTCGATCTGATCGAGCAGGATCGGGGGAAGGCAACGTTCTTGCGGGAAGCGGCACGGGTGACGGGCGCGCCGGTCAACGTCGTGGCAACGAAGATCGAGGCCGCGGCGCTGCCGCCGGCACGTCTGGTGACGGCACGCGCCCTGGCGCCGCTGCCGCGCCTGCTGGCCTATGCCGCGCCACTGCTCATCCCCGACGGTGAATGCCTGTTTTTGAAAGGCCATGGTGTGGTCAGCGAGATTGCCGAGGCAGCACAAACATGGGCGATGGATGTCGAGCAAATCCCCAGCCGCACGGCCCGGGGCGGCGTTGTGTTGCGTGTGTCGCATCTTGCACGGGTGTAGTACCCACTATCGATGAAACTCGAATCCTGCCGGCCACCCGGCATCGCGAGGGATGCGGCGACGAAGCAATCCCTCTCCTTACGAGCCGACACCGCTCGCCGGGCGGGAGATTGCTTCGTCGCTGCGACTCCTCGCAATGACACCGGGTCCATGACGAGAGGTGCATGACAAGTGGTCTATGACGAGAGGTCGGGATCGCGCCATTCGACAGCGCCGCCGTCCCCTGTTACCAGCGATCCCCGGAAAGGAGCTGGACGCAACCGCCATGAACGATCAGGTGACCGAAGACCCGCAGGCGATCCTGGACCGGCTGGAGCAGCAGTCGGTCCGCTACGAAACGCCGTGCGGCGACGGCAGCATGGTGTGGCACATCTGGGATACGTCCGGCGGCATCGCGCCGGTGCTGGCCTTGTTCCACGGCGGTGCCGGCTCCTGGCGGCACTGGGCGCACAATATCCCCGAGCTGTCACAGCATTATCGCCTGCTGGTGCCGGATCTCCCTGGCCTGGGCGAGTCGGATTTTCCTCCGAATGGCGACGATGCATTCGCGGTGGCGGAGATTGTCGCGGCCGGCATCGACGCCCTGGTCGGTAGCGATACGACGTATGACGTCGCGGGCTTTTCCTTCGGCAGCGTGATGGCGAGCTGCGTTGGAGCGCTGCGCGGCGCACGGGTGCGTTCGGTGACGATCATCGGGTGCAGCGGCGTCGGACCGCTCGGCAGCCGGGTGGAGCTGCTGAAGGTGCGCCATCTGCAAGGCCAGGAGCGCGTGGATACCCATCGCATCAACCTCAGCCGCCTGATGATCGCCGATCCGGCCAAGATCGATGCTCTGGCGCTGGCGATCCAGGATTGGAACACGGTGCGGTCGCGCCTGAAGACGCCGACCCTGTCGCGCAGCGGCGTAGTGTGGCGGGCGCTGGACCGGGTGCATGTTCCGATCAACGCCATCTGGGGCGAGTATGATGCACCCGCCAATCCGCGCGCGCCGGAACGCGTTGCGGTGGTGCGGGAACGGCGGCCGGACGCCGATGTGCGGATGGTTCCGCACGCGGGGCATTGGGTGGCCTATGAAGCGCCGGAAACGGTGAACGCCATGCTGCTGGAGATGCTCAGCCGCACCCGGCCATCAATGCCGAGCATCAATGAAAGAATGAGCCGCACCCACCCGTAAGGCGTGGGCGATAAGGAGGAAGCGCCATGTCGGATGTCAGCGCAATCGAACCCGGCCCCGGCGAAATGATGGGCAACGCTGGCCCGGGCATGCTGTCCGGCTTGCGTGTCATCGAAATCGCCGACGAACGCGCCGAATACATCGGGCTGCTGCTGGCCGGGCTTGGCGCCGAGGTAGTGAAGATCGAACCGCCGGAAGGCAACGCAACGCGCCGCATCGGGCCGTTCCTGGAGGACCAGCCGGGCCTGGAACGCTCGTTGTTCTTTTGGAACTACAATCGCGGAAAGCAGTCCGTGGTTCTGGATTTGCAGGAGGCGCCAGCGCGCCCGCGGATGCTGCATCTGCTTGATGGCGCCGATGTGCTGCTGGATTCATCGTGCGGCGCGCTGAACCAGGTGCTGGGGCTGGACCGCGCGGCGCTCAACGCACGCTTCCCCGCGCTGGTGACCGCGCGCATCACGCCGTTCGGCGACGACGGGCCGTGGGCGCATTTCAAGGGGTCCGACCTGATCCATCTCGCACTGGGCGGGGTGATGATGAATTGCGGCTACGATCCCGATCCGAACCTGCAATACGACACGCCGCCGATCGCGCCGCAGGTCTGGCACGCGTACCATATCGCGGGCGAGCAACTGGCGACCGGCATCATCGCCGCACTGATCCACCGGCAGCGCACCGGCGAAGGCCAGGACATTTCGGTGGCCGTGCACGAGGCGGTGTCGAAGAACCCCGAACTCGACATCATGCATTGGGTGATGCGTCGTGTGCCGCTGTGGCGGCTGACCAACCGCCACGCGGGGGAAACGCCGAACCATTCGCCCAGCATCTGCCATACCAAGGACGGCCGCTGGTTCATGTCCCACGGCATGGGCGCGCGGGACCTGAAGAACCTGGTACCGCTGTTAGCTAACTATGGAATGCAGGCGGATCTGCAGCCGCCGCCGCCGGATGCCGACCTGAAGGCACGGCAGGTGCCGGGATCCGCGGCCGGCGACGAGACGCGCGCCCACATGCTTGACGTGGTGCAGCGCTTCATCCGCGCCTGGACCTATGCCGACATGCCGTGGCGCGAGGCGCAGGATGCCGGTCTGCTCTGGGCGCCGCTGCGCAAGCCGCACGAGAACGCGCTCGATGAACATTGGCTGCGGCGCAAGAGTTTTGCTGATGTGCCGCACCCGGAACATGGCCGCAGCTTCCGCTATCCCACCAGCAAGTGGCTCAGCACGGCGACAAGCTGGCAGGTCGGCCGGCGCGCGCCGCTGCTGAGCGAAGATACTGAAACGGTGCTGGCCGCGTCGCCGCGCCGCCCTTCGGTGCCGGCGCAGCCGCGGGGCGTGGCGAACCCGCGCGTCTCGGCCCTGCATGGCAAGCCATTCCCCTTGCAGGGCGTGAAGATTCTCGATTTCGCCTGGTTCCTGGCATCGGCCGGCGGCACGCGGTTTCTCGCCGCGATGGGGGCGGAAAGCTTCAAGGTGGAATGGAAGGACAATCCCGATACGCGCCTGGCTGCCATGGCTCCCATCGGCGGACGCGCCGCGCGCGACGCCGCCACCGGTCCGCTGACAGGGGTGAAAGACTCCAACATGGGCGGCCAGTTCAACAACAAGAATGCCGGCAAGCGCGGCATCTCGTTGAACATCCGCCATCCGAAAGGGCTGCAGATCGCCAAGGACCTGGTGCGCATCTGCGACGTGGTGGCCGAAGGGTTTTCTCCCGGTGTGCTGCAACGGCTGGGCCTCGGCTATGACGTGATGAAGTCGATACGCCCGGACATCATCTATATCCAGCAGTCGGGCATGGGCGTGCACGGTCTGTACGGCCGGATGCGCACCGTCGGCCCGGTGGCGGCGGCCTTCGCCGGCCAAGGCGACATGTCCGGCCTGCCCGATCCCGCGATGCCGGTGGGATGGGGGTATTCGTATCTCGACTGGATGGGTGCGTATGGTTACGCCCTGGCCTTGCTCGGCGCGCTGTACTGGCGGGATCGCACGGGACAGGGGCAGTGGATCGACGCCTCGCAGTGCGAATCGGGATTGTTCCTGACCGGCACAACGATTCTCGACTGGTCGGCAAATGAGCGGGTGTGGACACGCTACGGCAACCGCTCGCCCTATAAGCCTGCCGCACCGCATGGCGCATATCGCTGCGCCGGCAAGGATCGCTGGATCGCCATCGCCTGCTTCAGCGATCTGGAATGGCGCGCGCTGGCCGGCGTCGCAGCGCAATCGGCCTGGTTGCAGGATCGCCGCTTTGCGTCGCTTGAAACGCGGCTGGCGCACCAGGACATGCTGGACGCGGCGGTGCGGGCCTGGACGATGACGCAGGAGCCGTTCGAGTTGATGGCGCGCCTGCAACGCGCCGGCGTGCCGGCCGGTGTCTGCCAGAACGCGGAGGACCGCTGCGACCACGACCCGCAGTTGCGGCATCTGAAGTGGCTGACCGAGGTGACCGGAACCAAAATCGGCACCTGGCCGGTGTACGAACTGCCGATGAAGTTCAGCCGCACGCCCGCCTATATCGGCGGCCCCACCAACCGCGGAGCTCCCTGCTACGGCGAGGACAATGAATGGCTCCTCAGCAATCTGCTCGGCATGTCGAAGTCGGACGTCGAACGGTTGGCGGAAGAAGGGGTGATCTAAGTTGGCGGAGGAAGCGGTGGTCTATGAACGAAGGAACGCAGGAGGAAGATGAAAAATAGAACACCCCCCTCCCCTTGTGGGAGGGGGCAGGGGTGCGAGGTCGCTGCTTGCTACTCCCCTCCCCCCGCCCCCTCCCACAAGGGCAGGGGGTGTTCTGCTTATCTTGCCTCCTTCCCGCAACCCTCTCGCTTTCTTGACTTCTCCGCAACACACGGCCGCCCCGTTTCGCCCGTTACCTTGGTTTCGGCTTCAACCACCAAGGTTCACCCATGCCCCTGCCGCGATTGCCGTTGCAGCGACGCCCGGCACCCATCCCCGCGGCACAAACGCCGGGCAGTTCCAGCCTCTTGCTGCTGGCGACCAGCGTGGTCGTCGTCGCGGGACTCTATTTCGGCCGCAGCGTCCTGATCCCGATCACGCTCGCGGTCCTTCTCTCATTCCTGCTCGCACCGCTGGTGGAGGTGCTGTACCGCGTTCACGTCCCCAATGCCGTCGCCGCCTTGCTCGCGGTGATCCTTGCGCTTGGAATCATCGTCGGCGTCAGCGGACTGATCGGCAGCCAGGTCGCCGACCTTGTGGGACAGGTACCGCAGTACGCCAGCACCATCGAAGCGAAGGTGGAAACAGTACAGCAATTCGTCGCATCGCATCTCGATGCGGTTGTGCGCTATATCGGCCACCCGTTCGGCGGATCGCCCGTGAAGCACGCCGCCACGGGCGCCGCGCCTACCCATGCCGCGGCGGGCAGCGCGCCGCAGCCGGTCCCGGTGGAGGTCCAGCCGCCGCCCACCGGCGCTCTGGCGATCGCCAAGCAGATCGTCGAGCCGCTGATCGATCCCCTCGCCTCGTTGGCGATCGTATTTATCGTCTCCAGCTTCATCCTGGCCCAACGGGACGACCTGCGCGACCGCATGATCCGCCTGTTCGGTGCCAACGACCTGCATCGCACCACCCTCGCCATGGACGAAACGGCGCGCCGCCTCTCGCGCTATTTCCTGGCGCAACTCGCGATCAACATGTCGTTCGGCGCGGTCATCGGCATCGCGCTGTATTTCATCGGCCTGCCGACGCCGCTGCTGTGGGCCATCATCGCGATGCTGCTGCGGTTCCTGCCCTATATCGGGTCGCCTCTCGCCGCCGTGCTGCCGACCTTGCTCGCGGCCGCAACCTCCCCAGGCTGGACCCAGGTCGTTTCGACTGTCGCCCTGTTCGCCGGACTGGAAGCCGTCACCGGTCAGGTCATCGAGCCGCTGGTGTACGGCCGTTCCACCGGCCTCTCGCCATTTGCCGTGGTGGTGGCTGCAATTTTCTGGACCTGGATCTGGGGACCGATCGGCCTGATTCTTTCGACACCGCTGACCCTGTGCTTCATGGTGCTGGGCCGCCACGTCAAACGCCTGGAATTTCTCGACATCCTGCTCGGCGACCGCCCGGCGCTGCGGCCGGACGAAAGCTTCTACCAGCGCATGCTCGCCGGGGATCCCGACGAGGCGCGTGAGCAAGCGGAAGCATATCTGCGCGATGAGACGCTGACGGGCTATTACGATGAGGTCGCGGTGCCGGGATTACAACGCGCCGCGTACGATGCCGGCCGCGGCACGCTGGCCGGCGAGGAACTGGCCCGCGTCCTGGAATCCGCTTACGCGCTGATCGAGGATCTGGTGGACGAAGCGGACCCCGCCCCGCCCTCTACCGACGCCTGGCAAGGCGATCGCGGCTTTGTCCTATGCATCGCGGGACGCGGGCCCGTAGATGAAGCTGCCGCGCGAATGCTGGCACAGTTGTTGGGCGAACGGGGAATTGCCGCACGCGTGGTGCCGAACCGAGGCGTGTCGCGTACCGAGATCGCGTCGTTGGAATCCCGCAATACCGGCATGCTGTGCCTGTGCTACCTGGATCTGGGCGGGGGCATCTCGCATGTCCGCTATCTGCTGCGCCGCCTGCGCCGGGTCGTGCCGGACCGGCCGATTCTGGTGGGGTTGTGGTCAGCCGACGCTCCGGCCTTCCAGGATGAGCGGATGCGCACCGCGATCGGCGCCGACTGCTACGTCGCGACTCTGCGGGAAGCGGTGCAGGCATGCCTTAAGATGGCCGTCCAGACGGCCCCCGTGGCTGAATCGCCCGCCGTATGAAACCATAGGTTGCATATCCGCAGGAAGTTCGCGCACTATCCTGGTTGATGGAACAATGCCGCACGCCGTTACGGAGCTTGGTTCACCTCGCGTTGGTTCTGACCGCCTGCTTGCTGCCAGCGGTCGCGCTCTCTGCCGAACTGAAGATCGCGACCTGGAACCTGAACTGGTTCACCGAACGCCCTGCCGGTGACCCGGCCTTGCCGTCGGACGTGCATGCGCGCGCACCGGACGATTTCGACCGGCTACGGCATTACGCCGACCAATTGAACGCCGACGTGATCGCGATCCAGGAGGTGGATGGCCGAGCCGTCGCCGCCCGGCTGTTTCCCGCCGACCGCTATTCCATTCATATGACGCATGACGATGTGGTGCAGCGCGTTGGCATCGTGGTGCGCCGCGGCCTGCCCTATGACGCCAACCCGGATGTGACCGGGTTGGACGTCGATCCACACCAGCATCTGCGCAGCGGCGCGGACATCACACTGCATTTCGGCGCAATGGTGACGCGCATCCTGGCCGTGCATTTGAAGACCGGCTGCCACGACTCATCGCTGACCCGGCACGCGCGCCGTTCCTGCGTGGAATTGCGGGAGCAGATTCTGCCGTTGCAGGCATGGATTGCGGCGCGGCAGCAGGAGGGCGTGCCGTTTCTGGTGCTGGGCGATTTCAACCGCCACATGGACGGCAGGGACCAGCTTTGGGCGGCGCTACGCCATGCGGCGCCGCTGGCGCGGGCGACGGAGGGGCGTTCAAGCCCCTGCTGGGGCACTGAGTCGTTCATCGACCACATCATCGCCGGCGGTCCGGCGCGGGATTGGATGCAGGTTTCGACACTGCGAGTACTGACGTATCAGGAGAGCGGCGACGAATGGAAGGACCGGCTGTCCGATCACTGTCCGGTGTCGGTTATGCTGCGGATCCCGGGATAGCGATCTTGGCGGCCTGCTGACACGGTACGTACTACGTAGTGGGGAAAAACGCAGCGCATTCCGCCACCTTCGCCGCGGCGGAATGCGCTGCGCTTTTCCGCCTTACCGCACTCGTGAAAGATCACAAGAAATAGCCTGCGGATCGTTCGTCAGGAATGCTGCGATGCCCGGATCCAGCAGCGCCGCCAATTCCGCTTCGTGCTCATAATCGGGCATGAGCCGGCACAGCTCCGCGTCGCGCCCGGTCGCGGGATGGAGGTAGATTTCGCTGGCCCCGTCGGGTAGTTCCCGCAGCAGGCAGCGCACCCGATCGGCCGTCATGTGGCCGCTCCCTGCTATGCCAAAACAATGATCGCTCGTGATGATCTCCGCCGCACGCACCTGGCGCCGCAGCAACCTCGTCCACCAGTACAGTGCGCGGTCGCCCCAGCCAACAGGGATACCGCAGCGGGCCAGCACCGCGGGTGGCTCGGCCGGTACACGCACGGAACGCAGCCCGAAGTCGCGGCCTATCCGCAGCAGCAATGCCCCGACGGTCGGGTGCAGGTGCATGTGCTTGTGGGCGTTGGCATGATCCAGCGTCAGGCCCGTCGCGGCAAACGCCGTGAGCTGGGCACGAATTTCGGCGGCAAGCTGGCGGCGCACGCGGCGGCGGAAGAAGTACCGGACGCCCAGCCGCACCTGATCGGAGGGGAACCAGCCCGACGCATCCACAAGGTCGGGAATCGCCGCTGGCGGCAACGTCGCTCGCCCTTCAACCACCACCAGATGCAGCCCGACGCGCAACCCGGGCAACATCCTTGCGCGCCGCACGGCATCGGCGGCAGCCGGGGCGGCGACCATCAGGCTGGCGGTGTTCAGAACGCCATCGCAATACGCACGTTCGACCGCCGCGTTGACGGATTCCGACAGCCCGAAATCATCGGCGGAAAAGACGACGCGCTTCATGCGGGTCTTTTAACATAGAAGCGCAAATATCCCTCCCCTCGCGGGAGGGGCTGGAGGATAGGTGCACACGACCATGACGGCTTGGCAAACGCCTCCTCGTGCAACCCCCTCCCGCCAGGGGAGGGAGTGCTTCCTACCTCTTTTCCACTTCTACGGCTTGTCGCGCCCGCCTTACGACGTCTGCCGCCGCAGGAACGCTGGAATTTCCAGCGTCGTCTCCTCGTTGCCGTTGGCCAGCCGTACCGAGGCACGGGCCGGCTCCGTCCGTTGTTCCGGGTGCAGCATCGGCTCATGCCGCGGCGCCGCACCTTCTACCGGCATCGGCGGCGCCATGCGACGGCGCAACACGCCGGTCACGGTGTTGAACAAGCTGGTGCGCGGCACCTCGGGCACGGGCGCCGGCGCGGCTGGAGTGGCCGTGGGGCGCGGTGCCTCGTTGAACAACCCGCTGCTGGTGCGCGGTGTGAAGGTCGGCGCGACGCGCGGCGGCATCACCGATTGCACGGGCGCCGTCGGCTGCACCACCGCCGGCATTTCCAGCGCCATGCTGCCATCGACGATCGGTTCGCCATACGCCGCCGGGCGCAGCGGCGCCGACGGATGACGCAGTGGTGCCGCCGCGGTCATCATCGGCGAGGCGGACATCTGCCCGCCGGGCTGCCCTGCCATCGCCGCCGCGGCCACGTGTGCCGGGACGGGAATCGGCTGCGGGGCCGGCATCGCGCCGCCGCCCACGGCCACCAGCCTCGGCCGAGGCTCGGCTGCGGCAACCGGCGAATCGATCCCGGTGGCGACTACCGATACGCGGATGCGCCCCGACAACGTCTCGTCGATCGCCGAGCCGAAGATGATGTTGGCTTCCTCGTCGACTTCCTCGCGGATGCGGTTCGCCGCCTGGTCTACTTCAAACAACGTCAGGTCGTCGCCACCGGTGATGTTGATCAGCAGGCCACGCGCGCCCGACATCGAGGTATCTTCCAGCAGCGGATTGCTGATCGCGGCCTCGGCGGCCCGGATGGCGCGGTTATCGCCGTCGGCCTCGCCGGTGCCCATCATGGCCTTGCCCATCTCCGCCATTACGGTACGGATGTCGGCAAAGTCCAAATTCACTAGGCCGGGCGCCATCATCAGGTCGGTGACGCCGCGCACGCCCATATACAAGACCTGGTCCGCCATCTTGAACGCATCCTTCCAGGTGGTGCGCTCGTTCGCCATACGGAAGAGATTTTGGTTGGGGATGACAATCAGCGTATCGACGTATTGCTGCAGTTCCTCGATCCCCTGATCCGCGCAGCGCGCGCGCCGCACGCCCTCGAAGCCGAACGGCTTGGTCACCACGCCGACGGTCAGGATGTTGCGTTCGCGTGCCATGCGCGCGATGACGGGGGCGGCGCCGGTGCCGGTGCCGCCACCCATGCCGGCGGTGATGAACACCATGTGCGCGCCATCGAGGTGGCGATACAGCTCGTCCGCCGCCTCCTCCGCCGCGGCCTTGCCGATCTCCGGCTTGGCGCCTGCCCCAAGGCCCTGCGTGATATGCGGCCCGAGTTGAATCCGCCGGTCGGCGCGGCTCTGCATCAGCTGCTGCGCGTCGGTGTTGGCGACGACGAACTCCACGCCCTGCAGGTTCGCCGTGATCATGTTGTCGACGGCGTTGGTACCGCCGCCACCGACGCCGATCACCGTGATGCGCGGTGTGAAGTCGGTGTGGACTTGCTGCGGAATGGTGAGATTGAGTGTCATGCGGACGTCCCCCTCACGCGAACTCGGGTCGGCGATCAGTGTGTTAAGCAGGAAGTGTGTCGATTCGCGAAGCATCAGAACTCGCTCGCGCAGAAAATTGACGATGCGGCGGAACAGGCCGGTGGGTTGCGCGACCTCCAGATCGACGTCGTGGAGAGTGTGGCCTTCGCCCGCGGCCCAGTGCAGCAGGCCGGCAGCAGTTGCGAATGCCGGCCCCGATGCGGAATCCGGCAGCCCGCGTACCGTATGCGGACGCCCAAGCCGCACCTGACGATTCAACATGCGCGCCGCCATCTCGCGCACGCCGGCGAGTTGGCACGCGCCCCCGGTCAGCACCACTCGGTTGCCCGCCGCGCGGGTCAGGCCGGAACTTTCCAGTCGGTCTTTTACGTACTCGAAAGTTTCTTCCAGGCGCGGGCGGATGATGTTCACGACCATGCTGCGCGGCACCTTGGCGATCTGATGCTCTTCCTCGCCGACCAGATGCACCGGCACCAGCTCGCGCTCGTCGTCAGGCGAAGACAGCACACTGCCGAACAAGGTCTTCAAACGCTCGGCGTGGTTCAGCGACGTGGACAGGCCGGTGGCGAGATCCTTGGTGACGTGGAACCCACCGATCGGCAGTTGCGCGGTGTGCAGAAGCTGACGGTCGGCGAACACCGCCATCCCTGTCGTACCGCCACCCATATCAATCACCGTCGTCCCAAGTTCTTGCTCATCCGCCACCAGGGTCGCGAGCCCGGCGGCCATCGGCGCCGACACGAGCTCGGCAATGTCGAGATCGCAGCGCGCGATGCAGGCGCCGAGCGAGCGCAGCGCCGTCGCTGCCGAATCGATGATGTGCAGCTTGGCAACCAGCGTGGTGCAGAACAAACCGCGGGGATCGACGATGCCTTCGGTTTGGTCGGTGGCAAAGGTCAGCGGCAGCGCATGGATCACGTCGCGGCCTTCCGCGGCGGCGCGGCCGCGGCCTTCCATCACCACGCGGCGGATGTCTTGCGCATCGACCGCGCGACCGTTCACCGGCCACTGCACGTTGAACAGGCGCGATTCGGGCTGGCCGCAGGACAGGTTCACGGTGACCGAGCGAAGGCGGGTATCAGCCATGTCCTCGGCCTGGCCGACGCAGGCTCGGATGGCTTTTTCGGCCTCCTCCAGATCGACGATGCCGCCGCCGCGGACGCCGCGGCCGCGGTGCCAGCCGAAGCCGAGCACGCGCAACGTGCCGTCGCCCTCGGTGCGGCCGATCAGGGAGGCGATCTTGGTGGTGCCGATGTCCAGCACGCCGAAGGGGCCGGCGCGATGATGCCGCGGCCGTTCCGGCTCCTCCGGCGGCGACATCGGCGGGGTCAAAACGCGGCGGGGTGATATTTCGTTCATGGTACGATACTCAAGAGGCTCGAGAGATTCCCCCTACCTTTGTGGGCTTGGATCGCGAAGCGGACCAAGGTTGGGGGGAGAGGTGCGCACAACTGGGGGCCTTCGGGGTCCGCACCCCTCCCCCGGTCCCCCTCCCTCAAGGGGAGGGGGAGTCCTCGAGTCCGTCGACAACTCCAGCCGGCCATTGCTCTCTCTCCCGTCATGTCGGTTTCTTCTGAGGTTGCGGCGGTACAACGGCGTCGCCGGGCTTTGGGCGCAGCACCAGCCGGTCCGGCAGGCGCAGGTCGATCGCAACCAACGGGCGATCCAGCAAATCGTGGCCCTGCTGCAACTGCATCAGTCGATCGAGCGCGACTACCTCGTGGCCCTCCGGCAGCATCACGTTGGCGCCACTGCTCATCAGCAGGTTCCAGCGCCGCCCGCCCACGCGTACCTGCGGCAATAACGAATTTCTGCAAGGCCGGACGTGCGGTCAGCGCATCGATCAGCGGCGCGGCGGCCTCCGGCGCGCCAGGCCCCACCACCAGTGGCAGATTGCGGAAATTCGCCACGTCCTGGTGCGCGACGACGTTGCCGGCGCGGTCGATCAGCACGAACTTGCTGTTGTTCTGCCAGACGGCGAAGGGGCGGCGTTCTTCCACGTTCACCACGATGGTGTCGGGCAACTGGCGCTCGACGGTGGCCTGCTTGATCCAGGACAGCGTCTCGATCCGCTTGCGCGCGGCATCGAGTGAGAAGCCCAGGATCGGCTCGCCCCTGGTTACGCCGAGCGCGGCGCGCAGCAGCGGTTCCGGCGTGTTCTGCCGGCCTTCGAATTCGATGTGCTGCACGCGCAGCCCTGCGAATGCCGTCAGGCCGCCGATCCGTTCCTGCAGCGTTACCAGCGAGCCGGCGGGCGCGGCGGACCGCAGCAGGCCGATCAGCAGCATGGTGAGCAGGAAGGTCCCGGCGACCCAGGCGGCGGGTCGCAACAGACGCTTCTGCCGGCGCAACAGCAGTTTGATCCACGCCGGACGGTCTTTGACCGAATTGCGGGGGCTGCGGGTCACGCGCGGCATGCGGCGTTCTCCACCATCCAGGCGCAAAGTTGCGGGAAACTCAGGCCGTGATACGCGGCTTGTTCCGGTAGCAGCGAGGTCGGCGTCAGGCCCGGTTGCGTGTTGATTTCGAGCAGCACGAGGCGCCCGGGCTCGCCCTTGGTATCGTCGTAGCGGAAATCGCAGCGTGTGGCGCCGCGGCAACCCAGGACACGATGCGCGGCAGACGCCACGTCCAGGGCACGGGTATAGATATCGGGATGCACCGCGGCGGGAATGATGTGGCGCGAGCCCCCATCGGCGTATTTCGATTCGTAGTCGTAGAACGCGCCGGCCTCGGCGATGATTTCCGTCACGCCCAGCGCGCGATCGCCCATGACGCCAACGGTGAGTTCGCGGCCGGGGATGTACTCCTCCACCATGGCGGCGCAGCCGAAGCGCCAGGTGCGTGCCACATCGGCGCGGCGGTTGTCGCCGCTGCGGATAATCTCGACGCCGACCGACGAACCTTCGTTCACCGGCTTTACGACATAGGGCAGCGGCAGCGGGTCGGCAGCCTCGAGTTCGTGCAGCGGCACGACGCGGCCGTGCGCGACGGGCAGGCCATTGGCGACGAACACCGCCTTGGCGGCGGCCTTGTCCATGGCAAGCGCGGACGCACGCACGCCGGAGTGGGTATACGGAATGCCGAGCCAGTCGAGCACGCCCTGGATCGCACCATCCTCGCCGAAGCGGCCGTGCAGCGCGTTGAACACGGCGTCGGGCTTGGGCGTCAAAGCGTCAATGACAGCCGCGATGTCGTCGGTCGACTTCGATGGGGGTCACGATGAAGCCGGCGTCGCGCAGGGCGGCGATGACCTGGATGCCGGTGGAGCGGCTGACCTCGCGTTCGGCGGAAATGCCGCCGTAGAGGACTGCAACGTGGGTCATGGCGACAAAATCCTCCCTCTCCCCTCGATGCTGTCGCCGCGCCACTCGAATCCCGTTCGCATCATCCGACCACCTCCGGCCCACGCGCGGGGACACCGATGCGGTGGATCTCCCATTCCAAATTCACCCCCGACGCGGCGAACACGCGTCGGCGAACTTCCTCGCCCAGGCCTTCGATATCGGCCGCGGTTGCCCCACCCGTGTTGATCAGGAAATTGCAGTGCTTCTCGCTGACCTGCGCACCGCCGCGAGTGAGGCCGCGACAGCTGGCGCCATCGATCAGTTCCCACGCCTTCATGCCGGGCGGGTTGCGGAACGTGGAACCGCCGGTGCGTGCACGCACCGGTTGGGACGCCTCGCGCGCGGCACGGATCTCGTTCATGCGGGCAGCGATTGTGGCCGGCGCACCCGGAAAGGCGCGCAGCCGCGCACGCGTCACCACCGCGCCATGCGGCAGCCGCGCATGCCGGTAGGCGAACGCCAGCTCCGCCGCGGCCATGCGGCGTTGCTCGCCGGAGCGTGTGACCACGTCCACCCAATCGACGACATGGGCCGACTCGCCGCCATAGGCGCCGGCGTTCATTGTCATCGCGCCGCCGATCGTTCCGGGGATGCCGGACAGGAACTCAAGCCCGGTCAGTCCCGCCGCGGCGGCATGCTCCGACACCGTCAAATCCAACGCGGCGGCGCCGGCGACCACCCCATTCGCTTCCGCTTCGATCGCGGAAAACCCGCGCGCCAGTTTGACCGTCACGCCAGGCAAGCCGCCGTCGCGAATGATCAGGTTGGAGCAAGCGCCGATCACGCGCACCTGGATGTCGAGCGGCAGCGCACGCAGGAAAGCGGCCAGGTCGTTGGCGTCGGCGGGGCGCACCAGCACCTCGGCGGGGCCGCCGACGCGGAACCAGGTGAACGGCGCCAGCGACGCGTCCGCCTGCGCGCGCCCGCGCAGCGGTGGCAGCGTTTCGAACAGGGATGCGATGCGTTCGGCGGGCATGGTCATGCGGCGCCTCCCGCGGCACGGCGCGGCGCGGCGGCTGATTGCATCTCGGCCAGCTCCGCCGGCAGCGCGGCCGCCCATTGCGTGATGGAACCGGCGCCGAGGCACACGACGAAGTCGCCCGACCTGGCAATCGCGTTCACCATTTCCGCCAGGCGCGCGGGCGACGGCAGACCCACCACGGAACGATGGCCGCGGGCCCGCAGGCCTTCGACCAATGCATCGCGGTTCACGCCTTCCATCGGAGCCTCGCCCGCCGGATACACGTCGGCAACGATGACGGTACCGGCGTCGTTCATGCAGGTGCAGAACTCATCGAACAAGGAATGAAGCCGGCTGAAGCGATGCGGCTGCACCACCGCGATCACGTCACGTGCTCCGGCCTGACGCGCGGCCTTCAGCACAGCAGCGATCTCCACGGGATGGTGGCCGTAATCGTCGATGACGGTGATACCGCCGGCCTCCCCTGTCCTGGTGAACCTGCGTTTCACGCCTTTGAAGTTGATCAATGCGCTGTGCAGCGTGGCCTGGTCGATCTCCATCTCCAGGCCGACGGCGATCGCCGCCAAGGCGTTCTGCACGTTGTGGCCGCCCAGCATCGGCAGCCGAAACGGACCCAGGCGGCGCTGCCGATTGCGGGCACGGTCGGTGACGATGACTTCAAAGGTGGAGCCCACCTTGTCCGGCATTACCCGTTCCGCGCGCACATCCGCCTGCGGCGAGAACCCGTAGGTGATGATGCGATGATCCGACAGGCGCGGGATCATCTGCTGCACGGACGGATGGTCGATGCACAGCACCGCAAAGCCATAGAACGGTACGTTGGCGACGAACTGGTCATAGCCGGCGATCATCGCCTCGGGCGTGCCCCAATGGTCCAGGTGCTCCGGGTCCATGTTGGTGACGATCGCGATCACCGCGGGCAGACGCAGGAAGCTGCCGTCGGATTCGTCGGCTTCCACCACCATCCAGTCGCCGGCGCCGAGCCGCGTGTTGGTGCCGTACGCGTTGATGATGCCGCCGTTGATGACCGTGGGATCGAGCTTCGCCGCTTCCAGCACCGCGGCGACCAGGCTGGTGGTGGTCGTCTTGCCATGCGTGCCGCCGATCGCGATCGACCATCTCAGCCGCATCAGCTCGGCGAGCATTTCGGCACGGCGCACCACTGGGATCAGCCGGGCACGCGCGGCGGCAACCTCCGGGTTGTCGCGCTTGATCGCCGACGAAATCACCACGACCTGCGCGTTGTGGACGTTGGCGGCGTCGTGGCCGACCGCGACGGGAATGCCCGCGTCGCGCAGCCGCTTCACGTTGGCGGACTCGGCAATGTCGCTGCCCTGCACGGAATAGCCGAGGTTGTGCAGCACCTCGGCGATGCCCGACATGCCGATGCCGCCAATGCCGACGAAATGGATCGTGCCGATCGAGAGTGGGAGGGCTCTCATGGGCGGACCTTTCGCGACACCCGCGTCATGGCGGAGGCGTGGGCATGGCGAGCGAAGAGAAGGAACACCTCCTCCCCTTGAGGGAGGGGGGGAGGGGTGCGTACAGGCGAGGACAGCGGCTGTTCGGTACCCCTCCCCCCGGCCCCCTCCCTCAAGGGGAGGGGGTGTCCCTGGCGAGCTCCTCATGTCCGTGCCTCCTGGCGCATGAGCTGCTCCGCCAGATCGGCGAGCCGCGCGGAGGCGTCCGGACGCGCGATGCTGCGGGCGGCGCGCGCGCCATGGGCCAGCATGTCGGGCTCGGACAGCAACGCGGTCAGCCGCGTGCCTAACGCATCCGCGGTGAAGTCGCGCTGTGCGATCACCGAGGCACCACGCGCCTCCGCCAACGCCCGCGCATTGGCAGTCTGATGATCGTCGATCGCGCCCGGCAGCGGAACCAGAATCGAAGGCCGACCGGCCGCCGCGAGTTCCGCGACAGTGGAAGCGCCAGCACGGGCGATGACCAAATGCGCCTGCGTCAAATGCTCTGCCACGTCGGGGAAGAACGGCGCCAGGTCGGCGGCGATCCGATTGTCCGCATAAGCGGCACGCACGCGGTCCAGGTCCTCCGGCCGGCACTGCTGCACCACCGTCAGCCGCGCCCGCAATCCGGCGGGCAGCGCCGCGAGCGCGGTCGGCACCACGTCGCTGAACACGCGCGCACCCAGCGATCCGCCCAACACCAGCAGCCGTATTGCGCCGGTCGGCGGCGCGTAGGGTAAATCCGCCAAAGCCATCATCGCCGGGCGCACGGGGTTGCCGGTGACGACCGTGGCCGTGGTCTCCGGTGCCCGCGTCGTCCCGGCAAAACTCAAGGCCAGCACATCGGCGAACCGCAGCAGGAACCGATTGGCCCGCCCCAGCACTGCGTTTTGCTCGTGCAGCAGCACCGCCGGGCGACGGTGCATAAAGCGCGTCGCCAGCACCGGCGCGACACAGGGATAGCCGCCGAAGCCGACCACCAAGGCAGGATTGATCCGCGCGAGGATGCGCCGCGCCTGAACTACCCCGCCGCTGAGCGCCAGCACGGCCTTGCCGGAGCGCCATAGCCCGCGACCCGCAATACCCCCCCCGCGGATGACGTAGCATTCGCCGCCAGCAAACCCGGCGCTACGCAGGCCGCCCGAACGTGCGTCGGTCATCAGCACCACGCGCCGCCCGCGCGCGTTCAGTTCGATGGCCAATGCTTCGGCGGGGAAGAAGTGTCCCCCCGTGCCGCCAGCGGCAATGACGATGGGATACACGGCCGGGCCCCTCATGGCGCGTCTCCGTGATGCCGCCGCCGCGTCAGCCCGAGCAGCATGCCCATACCGAGTGCCACTGCGATCAGCGACGACCCGCCGTAGGATATGAACGGCAACGTCATGCCCTTGGTCGGGATCAGCTCCAGCGTCGAGGCCATGTTGACGAAGGCCTGCAGCCCGAATCCCGCCACCAATCCCGCGACCGCCAGCAGCGTGAACAAGTCCTGCTCTTTCAACAATTTCAGCAGACCGCGCAGCACGATGAAGGCGAACACGCCCAGGATCACCAGGCACACCACCATGCCAAATTCCTCGCCCGCCACCGCGAAGACGAAGTCGGCATGCGCGTCGGGCAGCACGTCCTTCACACGGCCCTCGCCCGGGCCGCGGCCGAACAAGCCGCCATTGCCGAATGCCTCCAGCGCCGTGGTGACCTGATAGGTGTCGCCACTGTTGGGATGCAGAAAGCGCTGCACACGGCTCTGCACGTGCGGAAACAGCGTGTAGGCGAGGAAGCCGGCGCCGCCCATCATGCCCAGGCCGGCGAACACAAAGAACAGGTTCATGCCGGCGAGGTAGAGCTGGCAGAGGAACACGCTGATGATCACGGCCGCCATGCCGATATCGGGCTGCGACTTCAGCAGCATGATGATGACGCCGAAAATGCCCAGCGCGATCAGGAAGCCGGGGAAACGCGGCGTGCGCTTGCTTTCGGCGAGCAACCAGGCGGTGACGACGGCGAAGCACGGCTTCAGGAACTCGGAGGGCTGCACCGCCATGCCCGGCAGTTCGATCCAGCGCTGCGCGCCCTTGATCTGCACGCCGATCAACAACGTCGCGCCGGTGAGCATGATGGCGACGATGCAGCCGGCGATGGCGAGCCGCTTGATCTGGCGCGGCGTCAGCAGCGATACGCCGACCACGATACTGCCGGCGGCGACCAGGAAGAAGACCTGTTTATAGACCAGCAGATTGCGCGGGTCGCCGATCCGTACGGCCACCGAGGGCGAGGCCGCCAGGATCATCACGTAGCCGAAACCAATCAGCACGCCGACCGCGCCTAGCGTCCAGCGGTCAACGGTCCACCACCAACGGCCCAGCAGCGAGTTGTCGGCGCGCGAGAGGGTTGGCATCAGGCCGCCCTTTCCTGCGCGAGCGCTGCCACCAGGGCGGCAAACCTGTCACCGCGCGCCTCGAAGCCGGTGAATTGATCCCAACTGGCGCAGGCGGGCGACAGCAGGACCACGGGCGTGGCGGTGGCACGGGCAGTGGCGACGGCGGCGGCGGTGGCGGCATCCAGTGTGCCGACGTTTTCGTACGGCACGTTATGCGCGGCGAGGGTGGCAGCGAGCATCGGCGCGTCGCGGCCGATCAGGAACGCGCGCACGATGCAGGGGAAGAAAAACGCCAGCGGCTCGATCCCGCCTTGCTTGGCGAGGCCGCCAGCGATCCACACCACCCGGTCATAGCAGGACAGCGCACACGCGGCGGCATCGGCATTGGTTGCCTTGGAGTCGTTGATAAAGGTGATGCCGTCGATGGTGCCCAGGCGTTGCTGGCGGTGCGGGAGTCCGGGGAAACTGGTGAAGGCGTGCGCAATGGTGTCGTGCGGCACGCCGAAGTAGCGCGCCATGGCATAGGCCGCGGCGGCGTTCTGGGCGTTGTGGGTGCCCGGAAGTGCGGGAGCCGCGGAGAGTATGCGAGAGAAAGACTCCCCCTCCCCCCGACCTTGGTCCGCTTCGCGGTCCAAGCCCACAAGGGGAGGGGGGGTTTCTGACTCGCCCGAAACCGCAACCACCTGTGCCGGCCCGGCATGCAGCGCGTCCGCCATGGCGCGTGAGTCCGCATCGTCCGCGCCGACCACAGCCAGGTCCCCGGGCTGCTGGCGGTCGAAGATCGCGCATTTCGCGGCGATATAGCCGGCCATGTCACCGTGGCGATCCATGTGGTCGGGGCTTAGATTGAGCATCGCCGCGGCATCGAAGCGTAGGGTGGCGAGTCGCTCCAACATGTAGGAGGACATCTCCAGCACATAGATGCCGTCGTCCGGCAGCAGCGGCAGCGCCAAAGCGGCGGTGCCGAGATTACCCCCCGCCGCCATGGGCACTCGGGCGCATTCCAGGACGTGGGCGAGCAATGCGGTGGTGGTGGACTTGCCGTTGGTGCCGGTGACGCCGGCGAACCGGGCACGCGAACCGGTGCGGCGCACGGCCTGGAACAGCAGTTCCGCATCGGACAGGATAGGCACGCCGGCGGCACGGGCGCGGTCCGCCGCAGGATGAGGGTGTGGCAGCCGGTGTGGGATGCCGGGCGACATCACCAGCGCGTCGAACGCGAAATCGCCGGTGCACGGATCGCGCAGCGGCACGTCGCCGGCTGCGGCACGAGCGGCGGCGGCATCGTCCCAGGCCGTCACCTCGGCGCCCATCGCCAGGAGGGCGTGGGCGACCGCGAGGCCGTTGCGCCCCAACCCCAGCACGGCGAAGCGCGAACCGGAAAACAGGGTCGGAGGGAAGGTGCTCATCGGATTTTCAACGTTGCGAGGCCGATCAGCGCCAGGATCATCGAGATGATCCAGAAGCGGATGACGATGGTGGGCTCGGCCCAGCCCTTCTTCTCGAAATGGTGGTGCAGCGGCGCCATCAGGAACACGCGCGTGCCGGTGCGCTTGTACCAGAATACCTGCACGATCACCGACACCGTCTCGACGACGAACAAGCCGCCGACGATCATCAGGACGATCTCGTGCTTGGTCGCCACGGCGACCGCACCGAGCGCGCCTCCGAGCGACAAGGAACCGATGTCGCCCATGAACACCGCGGCGGGGGGCGCGTTGAACCACAGGAAGCCCATGCCGGCGCCGATCAGGGCGGAGCAGAACACCGTAAGCTCGCCGACCTCCGGCACGTAGGTGAGCTGCAGGTAGTTGGCGAAGATGCGGTTGCCGACCAGGTAGGCGATCAACGCGAATACGGCGGCCGCGATCATGGTGGGCACGATGGCCAGGCCGTCGAGGCCATCGGTGAGGTTCACCGCGTTGGAGGCGCCCATCATCACCAGTGTGCCGAACACGGGGAAGAACCAGCCGAGCTGGATCAGCAGGTCCTTGAAGACCGGCACGGCGAGTTCGGTATTCAGCGGCGCTCGGGTCAGCGTCACGATCCAGACCGCTGCGCCCAAGCCTATGACCGCCTGCACCGCCAGCTTGACCCGGCCGGAGATGCCCTTGGTGTTGCGCTTGGTCACCTTCAGGTAGTCGTCGGCGAAGCCGAGCAAGCCGTAGCCCCAGGTGACGAACAGGACCGCCCAGACATAGAGGTTCTTCAAATCCACCCACAGAAAGGTGGAGATCGTCATCGCGAAGAGGATGAGCAGGCCGCCCATGGTGGGCGTGCCTTTTTTCTCGATGAGGTGGCGTTCGGGGCCATCGATGCGGATGGGCTGGCCCTGGCGCTGCACGGTTTTCAGCCACCGGATGACCCCGGGGCCCATCCAGAAGCTGACGACCAGTGCGGTCAGGCACGCGGCGCCCGAGCGGAACGTGATGTAGCGGAACAGGTTGAACAGGATGAATTGTTCCGCGAACGGTCGGGCGAGGTTGTACAGCATCAGGCCGCTTCCTCCGCCGTGTGGGTAGCGGCGGAATCGAGGGCCTCGACCACGCGCCGCATACGGCTGCCGAGGCTGCCCTTCACCAGGATCGCGTCTCCCGGGGCAACGGCTCGGACGACCAGTGGCGCGAGTGCGGCTGAATCGGTCGCGTGAGCACCACGGCGATGGGATGGCAGGGCGTCGAACAGGTGGCGCATCAGGGGGCCGCAGGCGAACACGAGGTCCGCGGCGGTGGCGGCCTCGATTGCCAGCGCCGCATGCTCTGGGGGGCCGGCATCGCCGAGCTCCAGCATGTCGCCCAGGACCGCGATGCGGCGCCGGCTGGGTTGCAGCCGGAGGACTTCAAGGGCGGCGCGGATGGAGGCGCCGTTCCCGTTGTAGCTCTCGTCCAGGAGGAGGGCGGTGCCGCCAGGGAGGGCGATGGGCCGGCGGGTGCCGCGACCGGAGACGGGGGCGAAGGTCCCCAGGGCATGCACAACGCTCGCGTCACGGCGCGGATTGTCCCCGTAGGCGTCAGGATAAGGCCGTTGGGCAGACCCCAAGAACACCCCTCCCCTTGTGGGAGGGGCCGGGGGAGGGGTCGAAACGCAAACATCCTCTTGTTCCACCCCCTCCCCCGAGCCGCCTCCCACAAGGGGAGGGGGAGTATTCTGCTCCGGCGCCGCCTTATCCGCATGCCGACGGGACTTGATCCGACCATCCGCGCTCGGACTGTCGGGGGTGGATGGCTGGGTCAGGCGCGGCCATGACGGGGAGACAGTGGCATTGGCCGCCCCGATCGCCGCCAGGGCGTTCATCGCCATGTGGCGGCCGGGGGCTTTCAGGCGAAAGCGGACCGGACCGCCGTCTGTTTCGACCGTGACGTCGCTGCCGTCGGCGTCCATCGCGATGTCCACCAACCGGATATTTGCCGCCGCCGCTGTGTCAGCGCCAAATGTCACGACCCGTGCTCCCGCACGCTCGGCAGCGGCGCGCAGCCGGGGGAACATCGGCGAGTCCGCGGGCAGGACCGCGACGCCCCCTGGCGCCAGTCCAGCCACAATGGAAGCCTTCTCGTGGGCGATGGCCTCGATGCTGCCGAGGTAGCCGATATGCGCCTTCTCCACCGCCGTGATCACCGCGACGTGCGGCTGGGCCAGGCGGGACAACGGGGCAATCTCGCCGGCGTGATTCATGCCGATCTCCACCACGCAGAAAGCGGCATCAAGCGGCAGCCGCGCCAGGGTCAGCGGCACGCCCCAATGGTTGTTGTAGGAGGCGACGGCGGCGTGCGTCGGCCCCATAGCGGAGAGGATGCAGCGCAGCATCTCCTTCGTCGTGGTCTTGCCGACGCTGCCGGTGATCGCGACTACCCGGCCGGTGAACGTGGCCCGGGCAGAGCCACCCAGCCGGGTCAACGCCGCCAGCGTGTCGTCCACACGCAGCAGCGGCCCGCCGGCGGGCACGTCCTGGTGCACCATCGCCCCGGCCGCGCCTTTGGCCAGCGCGTCGGCGACGAAGCGATGGCCGTCGCCATTCTCACCGACCAGGGCAACAAACAGATCGCCGGGCACCAGAGTGCGGGTGTCGATGGAGACGCCGGTGGCGGCAAACGGCGCGGTCAGCGTGCCACCGCTTGCTTCGCGCAGGCTCTGCGCGGTCCAGAGGGGCGGTATCGTCACGGTGAGGCCCCCTCCCCTCGCCCAACCAGGCCGCGAACCACCCCCACATCGTCGAACGGCACCACCACGCCGCCGATCGTCTGCCCCTGCTCGTGCCCCTTGCCGGCCACGGCAAGCACGTCGCCCGGGCCCAGCGCTTCCAGCCCGGCCGCGATGGCGGCGGCGCGGTCGCCGATCTCGCGTGCGCCGGGACAGGCCGCGAGAATGGCGGCGCGGATCGCAGCGGGGTCCTCGCTGCGGGGGTTGTCGTCGGTGACGATTGCCCGGTCCGCGAACCGCGCTGCGGCGGCGCCCATCAGAGGGCGCTTGCCGCGGTCGCGGTCGCCGCCGGCGCCGAACACCACGTGCAGCCGCCCTACCGTGTGCGGACGCAGCGCCGTCAGCAGCCGCTCCAGCGCATCCGGGGTATGGGCGTAATCGACGTAGACCGCGGCACCGTTCGGCAGCCGGGCGGCCAGTTCCATGCGGCCGCGTACGCCGGTCAGGTGTGGCAGGCGGTCCAGCGCGTCGCGCTGGCCCAGGGCGATCGCCACGCCGGCGGCCAGCAGTGCGTTATCGGCCTGGAATTGGCCGGGCAGCCGGAGCACGATCTCGCGGCGCGCACCGCCGGCTTCGACCAGGACCGTTTGACCGTCCGGCAGCGGTGTCACCCGCAGCAGGCGGATCGCGTCGCCGGCCTCGCCGACGGTGCTCAGATCGAGGCGGCGACACCGCGCCACGTCGCGCAACGCGTCCAGCGTCGCGGGATCCATGTCGGCATTGGTCACAGCGGGAGCACCGCCCGGCAACAGATCGGCAAACAGGCGCAGCTTGGCTGTGCGGTAGGCGCCCAAGTTGCCGTGGTAGTCCAGATGGTCGCGCGTCAGGTTGGTAAACGCTCCGGCCGCGAGTCGCACGCCATCCAGCCGCGCCTGGTCGAGGCCGTGCGAGGACGCCTCCATTGCCGCGTGTCGGACACCGGTGCGGCGCAGGCCAGCAAGGATCTCCGCAAGGCTTACCGGGTCGGGGGTGGTCAGGCCAGGGCCGGGGTCGAACCCGGGGGCGATCACGCCCAGCGTGCCCAGGCTGGCGGCAGGGAAACCGCTCGCGGTCCAGATTTGGCGCAGGAACTCCACCGTGCTGGTCTTGCCGTTGGTCCCAGTGACCGCCGCGAGCGTGTCGGGCTGGGGACCCGCGAGCGCAGCGGCGATCTGCGCCAGGCGGCGGCGCGGCTCGGGATCGCGGATCAACGGGCGGGGCGGCACGCCGGGCGGCCAGACGGTGTCCGGTGGCGCCAACACCGCCACCGCGCCGCGCTCTACCGCGTCGGCAATGAAGGCGCGGCCATCGGCGCGGTTCCCCGGTAGCGCAAAGAACAGGTCGCCGGGAACCACCTGACGGCTATCGGCGGTGACACCGGCCACATCCAGGGCAGACACGGCTTGCCACGCGGCAACGAAGGCGGCGGAGGGTTGCACGGCGCGCATGAGATCAGCGATCCGCAAGGGCGGCTTCCCGCACCGGCTGGGCAGGCAGCGTGCCATTCGCAGCACTCTCACCCCGCCCTTGATCCACTTCGCGCCCTTGATCCGCCGCCTCGGCATTCGCTGAGCCGACCAAGCCCGCCGCGCCGGGAGAGGGCGTTGCTGCTGCCTCATGCTTCTGCGCGGGCTGCACGCGGGCAGGAGGAATCAGGCGCACCGGCTCGGACAGCTCGTGCTTCCCGTGCGCCACGGCACTCGTCACCGGCGCCAGTGTTCCGGGGCCCAGCGCCGGCGCACCCGGCGGACGTCCCGGCTGCAGCGGAATAAAGAGCGCCTGGTTGATCTCTGCCTTGTCCTTGATGTCGGGTAGCATGCCCATCATCGGCGCCATGGCGGCGATGACGCGCCCGGCTTCCGGCGCCGACACCCAGCCGGCCGTGGAATAGCCGTAGGTGCTTTTATTACCGTGCGGCTCATCCAGCATGATGTAGACCGCGTAGCGCGGGTCGTTCATCGGGAACACGCTGGTGAAGGCGGAGACGTTGAGGCTCTCCTTGAAGCCGCGGTCGTAGCCGTGCTTGCCCACCTTCTCCGACGTGCCGGTCTTGCCCCCGGGGTAGTATCCGGCGACCTCCGCCTTCTTGCCGAAACCATCGGTCACCACCAAGCGCATCAGTTTATCCATGATGGTGACGATCTCGGGCTTCAGGACCTGTTCCGCACCCGGCGGCTCCTCGCCCGGCGCGAGGTTCATCGCCAGGATCGTCGGGCGCACCAGGATGCCGGTCGCCACCGCCGCGGTGCCGCGCACCACGTGCAGCGGCGAGACCGAAATGCCCTGGCCGAAGCCCACCGTCATCACCGTCGCCTCGCCCCAGTGGGCGGCCGGTTGCACGATCGGCAAGCCGGCTTCCGGCAACTGGATCGGCGAGCGGCTGAACATGCCCATCATCTTCAGCCAGGCGCGCTGGCGTTCACCGCCGACATCCACCGCGATATGCGCGGCGCCCAGGTTGGACGAATAGGCCAGCACTTCCGGCAAATAGAGCCAACGGTGCTTGCCCTCGAAATCGGTGATGGTGAACCGGCCGATATGGATCGGGTGGGCCGCGTCGAACATGTCCCAGATGTGCACCACGCCATAGTTCAGCGCCATCGAGGAGGTCTGCAGCTTGAACGTGCTGCCCGGCTCATACATGCCGGTGACGCAGCGGTTGAATCGGCCGTCCGCCGGCGCCTTGCCGAAATCATTGGCGTCGTAGTCCGGCAGGCTGACCATCGCCACCACCTCGCCGGTATGCACGTCCATCACGATGCCGCAGCCGCCGATCGCCTGGAATTCGTCCATCGCCTGGGACAGTTCCTCGCGCACGATCCCCTCGATGCGTATGTCTATGGAGAGGCGCAGCGGCGTCGGATCGTCGCTCAGCCGCTTGTTGAACGATTTCTCGACGCCGGCGACGCCATGCTCGTCCACGTCGACGCCGCCAAGCACCTGGGCCGCGAGGTTGCCCATCGGGTAGCGCCGCTCCTCGCTGGGCTGGAAGTCGATGCCGGGGATGCCGAGGTTATTGATTTCCTCCTCCTCGCGCGGCGTGATGTCGCGTTCGAGGTAAACGAACTGCTTGGTACTCTCCGACAAGCGTGTAATCGCCATGTCGAGGTCGAGGCGTGGCAGCACCTGCTTCAACTTCTTCGCCGCCGCGACGGGGTCGATCATTTGGCGCGGATCGGCGAACACCGAGACCGTGGGCATCGAGATAGCGAGGATCTGGCCGTCGCGATCGGTGATCTCGGCGCGCTGCCCCGGCAGGGCCACCGTGATGGAGGCTTTGGGCGGCGTCACCAGTTCGGCCAGGGGCGGCGCCGGGCGATGCGGCATCAGCGGCTGCAGGATGGTGGCGTCGGCCAGCTTCCCAATCACGGCGATGAACAGCAGGACGAAGCAGAGCGCTGTGACGACCAGTCGGCCGCGCGTCTTTTCCAACGCTGCGCGGCGCAGCAGGTCCGGCGCGGTGATGCGCACATGCTCCATCCGCGGCACGGCGTCGGCGCGTGTGGCGCCGCGTCGCTTTACCGGGCGGCCGTAAGAGTTGCGGGGCGCGGAATCCGGCTCGGGCGGCAGATCGATTGGGTCGCTCATGTCAGCCGCCCGCGCCGTAGGAGGCCGGCCTGGCCATCGGCACCGGCTCGCCCATCGGCATCGGCGCCGGGGGGGCCGCCATGTCATGCGCCATGCCGAGGAGAGAGCCACCGGTAGCCATCGGCGCTGTTCGCACGGCCATTACCGGCCGGCGCTCCACGCTGCGCGGCACGAAGCTTCGCAGCGCCACGTCGTGTTGCTCCGGCGGCGCGTGGCGATCGGCATCGCGAAGCCCGGGCGGACGCGGCGGATTGGCGGCGACGCGCGGCGATGGCGCCGGCGGTCGCGGCGACGCATGGTAGTCGGCCGCCCGCGCAAGCACGTCTGGAGCTGCATGGTGATCGGTGGCGTGGTCGTCGGCCGAGGCGATGTGCGGCGATGCGGTGCCGCTGCTGGCCGCACCGCCCTTGCTCGGGCCAGTCGCGGACGCGACGTTGCGATGCACGTCCGAGGACGCGACGTCGCGATGCACGTCCGCCGGCGCGGTGCCGGCGACCGTCGTTGTCGGCGACGGTGCCGCATTGGCATCCGGGTGGCTGGTGTCGGTCGAGACAGTCGGGGTTTGCTCTGCGACCACGGGCGAGGCCGCAGCCGAAGCAGGCGGCGCGCCTTGCGGCATCGGCGGCGGCAGGCGGCTGTCGACGTCGGCCAGGCTGGTGAACTGGTTGGGCGACACGGTCTGCAGCGTGAGGAACTGATTGGCGAGTTTGCGCAGCCGCTCCGGATCGTTCAGCAGCGTCCATTCCGCACTCAACATCCGCGTTTGCTCGCGCAGGGTGTCGGTCGACTTCACCACGGCGGCGATCTGATCATCGAGCACCTTCACCCGGTGCTTCGCCTGATACAGGTAAAGGCCGGAGCCGCACGCAAGCAGGAACGCAAGGCAGGTGACCGGGCGGATCATGGCGGATAGCTTTCGGCGGTCGGGCTCTCGGTGTGTGGGCTGGCGGCGGGGAGGCTTTGGGCGGGCCTGCTTTCGGCGGGCAGGCTTTCGGCGGGCAGGCGTTCCAGGGCACGCAACCGGGCGCTGCGCGCGCGCGGATTGGCCGCGGTTTCCACCGCGCCGGGGCGCAGCGCACGCGGCGTCAGCAGGCGGAAATGCGGGCGCGATGGTGTCAGCAGCCCGCGCGGATCATGGCGCGAGGGCGCGGGCGCGCGGCCGGCGGCTTCGGTCATGAAGCGCTTGACGATGCGGTCTTCTAACGAATGGAACGCCACCACAACCAACCGGCCGCCGGGTGCGAGAAGTTCCGCCGCCGCGGCCAGGGCATGCTCGATCTCCGAGAGTTCGTCGTTCACCCGGATACGCAGCGCCTGAAAGCTGCGGGTGGCGGGGTCGATGCCGGAGCGGTCGGGCGGCAGCACAGCGCGGATGATGGATGCGAGACGGCCGGTCGTCGTGATCGGCGCCTCCTTGCGCGCGGCGACAACGGCGCGGGCGATACGGCGGGACGTGCGTTCCTCGCCGAGCTGGAACAACAGATCGGCCAGATCGCGTTCTGAGAGCGTGTTGACCAGATCGGCCGCCGTTGTCCCATGCTGTCCCATGCGCATGTCGAGCGGACCATCCGTTCGGAAGGAAAAGCCACGCTCGGGTTGGTCGAGTTGGAATGACGACACGCCCAGGTCGAGCACGACACCATCCAGCCGATCCACACCGGCCGACGGCAGCAGGGAGAGCATGTCGCCGAAGCGGCCCTCGATCAGGTGCAGGTGGCCGGGAAAACGCGCGGCCAGGCTGGCGCCGCGTGCAATCGCGTCGGGATCGCGGTCGATCGCCCAAACCGTACAGGCAGCGGATTGCAACAGCGCCTGCGCGTATCCGCCGCCGCCGAAGGTCGCATCGAGATAGATGCCGCCGTTGCGGGGCGCCAACGACGCCAGGATTTCCTGCAGCATCACCGGGACGTGCGTACTCATGATGCCACGCCCGGGAGGGTCAGTCCGCGCTCGCGTGCGCGGACGCGAGCCTCGGACCGTCGGTGCGCGGCGGCGGACGGTTCCCAGATCTGGAAGATGCGGCCGAGGCCCATGAACACCACGGCATCGGTCAACCCGGCATATTCAACCAGATCATCCGGCAGCACGATGCGCCCTTCCCTGTCGGCCTCCACTCGGAACGCATCGGCATACAGCGTGGCGGCCATGTCGTCGTGTTCCAAACTAAAAAGATCGAGCCGGTTCAGCGGCTCCGCGAGTTGTTCGAAAACCGGCTCGGGCCAAGCCTCGATGCAGTGATGCTGGTGCGAGGGCCGCAACACGAGATGGGCACCGTTGCTGCCATCCGGAGATTTCAAGGCGGCACGAAACGGCGCGGGAACGGACACGCGGCCCTTGGCGTCGAGCTTGTTCTGATGGGTGCCCAAAAAGTGGGTCATCCGCGGCGCGCCGCCTTTCTCGTTCTGCCCCTCGCTCAGGTGCGGCAGGGATCGCCTTGCCATCGCGGTGGAGGGCGGCTGCGTCCCTGCTCAGCCGTGGCCTGCCGCGTCCTCGAACGCCTGCTGTCGTTCTGGGATGGCATGGGATAGCATGGGCTTGCATGGGCGTCAAAGGGAATCGCCTTGCGCTCTTTGATTCCGGCCGTGCCGGAATTTGCTGGTCGACTCAAAGCTTTACCTGATCTGTTCCGAGTCCGGCCACGGGTATTGTGGCCGTGCAAAAGATTCACTGTCTGTTCTTCTGACGGGCTGGCGAGGCAATCGAGTTGGTATGAATTAAGAACAGATGTTGGCAGGCTGGTAAGCCGGATCTGTGCTCGCTTGCAGCGCGATGACAGGCATTGCGGTCGGGCGGTCTATGCGGACCAGCTCACGGGCTGCCGACCTGTCTTGGACGAAACCGCGGCGATGCTTTTCCCGTCATGGCCGGCCCTTGTCCCCGTGGGCATCAGGAAAGGCGGCGCCAGAGAAAGAACACTCCCACTCCCCTTGTGCGAGGGGTTACAAGTCAGAGAATCTTCTTTCGACCCCTCCGCCGGCCCCTCCCACAGGGGGCCACAGGGGGAGGGATGTTCCTTGCTGGTGTCCACCGCCTTACGATTCGATCGCAATCACGGCCCGGTTCCTTTCGCTGTCAGCGGCGTCGCCGTCGCCGAGGAGGGGCACATTACCCGTGCCGCCGAACGGTTGGGCATGCAGCAGCCCCCGCTGAGCCAGCGGATGTGCGCGCTGGAGACTGAACTGGGCGTGCAATTGCTGCGGCGGCGGCCGCGCCGTGTGGAACTCACCGAGGCCGGACGCGCATTGCCGGCTGATGCGCGCGAGATCCTGGCGCGTCTCGACCATGCCTTCGCCGCGACGCGGCGGACCGCGCGTGGAGAGCAGGGGAAGATTGCGGTCGGCTTCACCAGCTCGGCGCCGTTTCATCCGTTCCTGCCGCGGGTGATCCGCGCGGCTGACGCTGGACGAGAGCGGCACCATCGAGCTGATTGATAGCCTGCGGCGCGAAAGCGTGGATGTGGCGTTCATCCGCACGCGGGTCAGCGACACCGAGGGGCTTGTCGTGATCCTACTGCTGGAAGAGTCGATGCTCGCCGCCCTGCCGCGCGGGCACGCGCTGGCGGCGGGGCATCGCTCACTGCCGTTGAAGTCGCTGGCGGGGGAGACGTTCGTCGTCTATCGGCGCCCGAGCGGGCCGGGGCTTTACGACGCCATCATCGCCGCCTGCCACGCGGCAGGGTTCAGCCCGAATGTGGGCCAGGAGGCACCACGCATCATTTCGACATTCAACCTGGTGGCGGCGGGGCTCGGCGTATCGCTGGTGCCGGCCTCGCTGCAACGCATGCACATGAACGACGTGGCGTATCGCCGCCTGCGCGATGCAGCGCAGCCGAGGGCACCGCTGCTGCTGGCGACGCGGCGCGGGGACGGATCGGCGGTCGTGCAGCGGTTCGTAAAGTTGGTGCGGCGGATGGCGCGAGAGTTTGCGACGGGTGGCGCGCGCGCCGCAGGGTGAGGTGGTGGGCAGGCATCAAGAACTGGCCAAGAACTCCCCTCCCATTGTGGGAGGAGCTGGAGGGGGGGTCGAAACATGCCATCTCTTCGACCCGTCCGCAGACCCCTCCCCCACCCCTCCCCCCATGGGAGCGGGAGCTTTCTTCTCCCTTCTCCCGCACCATGTCGCTTTTCGGCAATGACCTGTCGCCCTCCGCCCCTGGGCGTACCCGCGCATGCCAGCTATCCTTCCCGCCAACCGTAGCGGAGGAGGGGAACCACCCATGGCGCCCAAGATCATCGTCGCCGACAACCCGATGAACGACAACGACATCGCGCGCGAACTGGCGCCGCCCGGGTTCGAACTGGTTATCACCCGCCCCGATACGCCGGCATTCAAGGCCGCGCTGCCCGACGCCGAATACATGGTCGGCTTCGGCGCCCCGTCCATGAACGATGCGTTCTACAAGACGGCGTCGAAGCTGAAGCTGGTGCAGCTTCTGTCCGCCGGCTACGACCGCTGCGACATCGAGGCGGCGCGGCGCGCGGGCGTGCCGATATGCAACAACGGTGGCGCCAACGCCATCGCGGTGGCCGAGCATGCGATGCTGCTGATGCTCGCAGTATCACGCCGGCTCATCTGGCAGCACGACAACGTCGCCTCCGGCCGCTGGCGCGGCAACAACTGGGCGGAAGTCAAGCTGTACGAACTGGATGGCCGCAAGCTGGGCATCATCGGCCTGGGCCGGATCGGCAAGAAGGTCACCCGCATGGCGCAGGCCTTCAACATGTCGGTGCAGTATTTCGACATCGCGCGGCTGACCGAGGACCAGGCGGACGCGCTCGGCGTGCGCTTCCGGTTGCTGGACGAAATACTGCGCACGTCGGACATCGTGTCGCTGCACGTGCCGCTGTCTCCCTTGACGCGGCACATGATCGGCGCGGCGCAACTGAAGCTGATGAAGCCGACCGCCTATCTGATCAATACCTGCCGCGGTCCGGTGGTGGACGAGCCGGCGCTGTACGAGGCGTTGGCGAACAACACGATCGCCGGTGCCGGCCTGGACGTGTTCGACCAGGAACCGCCCCCGCCGGACAACAAACTGTTCTCATTGCCGAACGTCGTGCTGACCGCACATTTCGCCGGCCCGACCTGGGACAATCAGTATGCCCGCTTCCGCAACGCGTTCGACAACGTGCAGCGTGTGGCGCGTGGCGAGCCGGCCTTGTGGGTGATCCCCGAGTTGCAGGGGTAGCGGCGAGCGGCGCAGGAGAGAGGCTGCGGGGAACGAGCCATCGGGATCCCGACATGGCGTGGCGCAAAGCAGTTCTCGAGACCTGACCCGCAGCGCTCGCCGTGACCCGAGCCACCATGTCCGCTTCGCCTGGTGGGACGCCTGATCGACGCTCGGTCAGGTGCGGCGGGTGGCTGGAAAACTTATCGCGGAGGAAGCGGAGGCGTGGAGGCCGCAGAGAACCAGCAGTCGCAGAGAACAATCAACCAATCAACGGCATCCCGCGCGAAACGCACGGCGATCGGGATCATCCGAATTCGACAAACGATCCTCCTCTGCGCCCTCTGCACCTCCGCTGCCTTTGCGACAAGGTTGCCAGCCGGCCGCCGCACCGGCCTGGCATGAGTGCCACCGCTGCAGATAGACAAACTACGGAAACAGCCGTGCATGCCTGTTCCTCATGTGCGGCTCAGGCGCACCTGGCTCTTCCCATGGGTCGGGTGCGCCACTTCCCCGCGTTCCGCGCTATCAAGTTCCATGCCACGCCGGCGCCTTGCCGCCGCCGGCCTTCGACGCGATGTTGCCGCGTGATTGGGGACGCCCGGATTGCTCGCAGGCCACGCACTTGCGCGGCCGGCCGGCGGGACATGCCCGGGATCGGCTGCCCGTTCGTGGGCAGCAGGAAGGACGCCAGCATGAGCGAGACCATCAAAGCCGAGGTGTGCGTAATGGGCGCGGGTCCCGTAGGCGGTACGCTGGCCTGCCGCTTGGCTGCGGCAGGGGTCGCGACCGTCCTGGTAGACCGGGCCGCGCTGCCGCCGACGGAGCATCCGGCGTTCGATGGCCGCGCCTATGCGGTGGCTGCCGGGTCGCGCGACCTGCTGGTGGCAGCCGGCGTATGGGACCGGCTGCCGGTGCCGCCCAATCCGATCCTGGACATTCGGGTCAGCGACGGCCGGCTCGGGCGGCGGCCGTCACGCCTGCACCTGCATTTCGACCACCACGAGGCCGGCGCGGATGCCGGTCCGTTCGGCTGGATGGTGGAGGCGCGTAGCCTGCGCATGGCCCTGAACGCTTATTTCCCCCAGCTGCCGGCGCTGCGCGTGTTTGCTCCGGCCGCCGCCGCCGTGGAACGGCAGCCGGACGGAGCGGTGGTGCACATCGCCGCCAATGGGTCAAACCCCGCAACGGAGCTGCGCTGCCGGCTGGTGGTCGCGGCAGAGGGCCGCGACTTGCCGCTGCGTGAGGCGGCCGGCATCCCGGTGACCCGGCTGCCCTACCACCAGACCGGCATCGTCTGCGCCATCAGCCACGACCGGCCACACGACAACCTGGCGCTGGAGCATTTCCTGCCGTCCGGCCCGTTCGCAGTCCTGCCGATGGGGCCGAGCCAGGACGCGGAGTTGGGCGGCGCGCCGAACGTCTCCGCCATCGTCTGGACCGAGCGCACCCCGATCGCCCGACAGGTGCTCCGGCACGACAACGCGCGGTTCGGCCAGGAGATCGCGCGGCGCCTCGGGGGTCATCTGGGCAGCCACCTGGGTGTCATCCGCATGGTGGGGCGGCGGTGGTCGTATCCGCTGTCGGCGATGCTGGTGCACCGCTACGTCGATACCCGTCTGGCACTGGCCGGCGATGCGGCCCACGGCATCCACCCGGTCGCGGGCCAGGGCCTGAACCTGGGCTTCCGCGATGCAATCGCGCTGGCGGATCTGGTGATCGAGGCGGCGGGTCGGGGCGAGGACCCGGGTAGGCCGGCATTGCTCGCGCGCTATCAACGCCAGCGGCGGCCGGACAACCTGCTGATGCTGGGCATGACCGACGGACTGGAGCGGCTGTTCAGCAACGACAACCGGCTGCTGCGGCTGGCACGTGACATCGGCATCGCCGCGGTGGACCGCACCCCGCCGTTGAAGCGACTGTTCATGCGCCGCGCGATGGGGCTTGTGGGGTGAACAGGCCCGTCGCGCTTCGCCATGACGGGCTCGGCGATGATCTTTATAAAACTGTCACGTGCCTCCCCGAGCGGCCAATGTCACTTTGCTGACACTGCACCGATTTCGCGGAGTGGAAGTATGTCCATCGAATATTGTGATGCCGGACTTTACCACCGTGTCTGAAGCTGATGCATGTGGCGCCGTGATGACGGACCTGGCGCGTGATACCGTCATCCAGGCTTACGGCCGATGGGCCCCGGTTTACGATCTGGTGTTCGGTCCCGTGTTCCGCACTGGACGCCGCGTCGCCATCGAGGCAGCGGAGCGAGTTGGCGGACGCATTCTGGAAGTAGGCGTGGGCACGGGCCTGTCGCTGCCAGGGTATTCCGGCCGCAGCAAGGTGTTCGGTATCGATATCTCCGCACCGATGTTGCAGCGGGCACGCAATCGCGTGGTGCGACAGCAGCTGAACCATGTCGAAGGCCTCGCTGTGATGGATGCGGAGGAATTGGAATTTCCCGACGCCGCCTTCGACGTCGTGGTCGCGCAATACGTGGTCACCGCGGTGCCGCATCCGGAGCTCGCGCTGAATGAATTCGCGCGCGTGGTGCGGCCCGGCGGCGAGATTGTCATCACCAGCCGCATCGGCGCCGAGGCGGGGCTGCGCGGCACCGTGGAAAAGAAGTTGATGCCGGTGACCAGCCGGCTCGGGTTTCGCACCGAGTTCGCCTGGGACCGCTACGTGCGCTGGGCGGACACGTCGCCCGCGGTGCGCCTGATCGAGCGCCGCCCTCTCCCGCCCATGGGGCATTTTTCGCTGATCCGGTTCGCGAAGCGCCCGGGGCTTCATTAACCTCATTGGTGGGTACTAACTGGTGGGTGGGCGGCTTCGGTAACCAACTGGTGAGTGCATGGACACCGAACGGCTCGACAGCGGGTTGGGCCGGCTGCGACGACAACAAGAAGGAGCCGCGATGAGCCGTTTTCTTGAATGCCTGAAGGTGCAGCGCTGGGATGATCACCGGTATTATCATCACAGCCGGATCAATCAGTCCTTGCACCTGGTCAGCGCGATGAGCTTCGTCTGTGCCTATGTCGTCGCATTCAAGGACCCGGCCATGGCGGCCCTGCTCGGCTGGCTGCTGGCGATGACCTCCCGCCAGGTCGGCCATCTGGTGTTCGAGCCGAAGACCTACGACGTGATCAACCAGGCGACCCACGAGTTCAAGGAAGCCATCAAGGTTGGCTACAATCTGCGGCGCAAGATCGTCCTGCTGACAATCTGGGCGCTGTCGCCGCTGCTGCTGTGGTGGGACCCGACGCTGCTGCACACAGTCCGCCCCCCCAGGGCCTTTGGCGATTTCTGGCGGAGCGTCGGTTATCTCTGGCTGGCCTTGGGCGGCGCCGGATTGGCATTCCGCACGGTGCAGCTCTTCTTCATCCGCGACGTGCAAACCGGGCTGGTGTGGGCAACGAAGATCCTGACCGATCCGTTCCACGATATCAAATTGTACCACCGGGCGCCGGGCTACCTGTTGCGCGGCGAGATGTTCGAGCCGGTAGCGTCGTAGGGAAGTCTCGTCGGGCGGACAACCGCAGCGCATTCCGCCGTCGCGATGACGACGGAATGCGCTGCAGTTTTCCGCCCGACGGCATCGTCACGACGACATCATCACGGCAAGGCCGAGCCACACAACCATGCAATTACGCGGCGTCAGCGGCGACGGGTTCCGGGCGCCTGAGCAGGCCGGTCCAGCGCGGACGGTAGGCGGCCATGATCTCCCGCAGAATCCGCCACCGGATCGACTTGTTGGTTGTCCCGGGTTCGCACCAACACCAGCCGTCGCGTTCCATTGCGCGCGCCGCCGCAACAAACCGGTCGGCGACCGCCAGGAAGTCCGCGTCTCTGTAGTTCAGACTGAAGATCAGCCGGCCGGTGCCGACCCAGCTCAGCGCGATGCCTTCCGCGCGCAGATAGTACTGCAACATCCAGTTATAGCGGGAAGGCCGCGTGTAGCACACCGTCCAGATGGTGGAGAGATTCTCCACGCGGACCGGAAGACCCTCATTCGCCAGACGCTGATTGAGCTTCGCCGCCCGACTGTTCCAACACTCATCCAGGCCTTGGTAAAGCCGCTGGATTTCGGGCGATTCGAATCGGTGCAGGAACACGTTCATCGCGCCCATGACGTAGGGATGCGAATTGAACGTGCCGCGGGCAAGACAGATATCGGCCGGCCGGTCGTCGCGATAGCGCTTCATGAAGGCGTGCTTGCCGCACACCACGCCGACCGGGAGGCCGCCGCCCAGCGTCTTGCCGTAGGTCACCAGATCCGGCCGGACGCCGAAATACTCCGCGGCGCCAGCAGGAGCGAGACGGAAGCCGACGAAGATTTCATCGAAGATCAGGGCGATCCCGCGCTCGGTGCACACGTTGCGAAGCTGCTGCAGCCACGCGGTGTAGGCCGCGCGATCGAAGCCGGCGGTGCGGCCGCTATCGACCAGCGACGAGTTGGCGGGTGCGGCACGATTGGGATGCAACGCCTGCAGCGGGTTGATCAGCACACAGGCGATGTCCCGCCGCGTGCGCAACACATGCAGCGTACGCTGCGACATTTCCGCCAGGGTGTGGGTGGCGCGCGGCGGCAGCGGGTTGCCAACGCCGGGCTGCACGTCGCCCCACCAGCCGTGATAGGCACCACAGAACCGGACGACATGGGTGCGGCGCGTGTGATAGCGGGCAAGCTGAACGGCCTGCATCACCGCCTCGGTGCCCGACATGTGGAAGGACACCTCGTCCATTCCGGAGATCTGTCGCAGCCGCTCCACGTTGTAGGCCATGACAGGATGATACGATCCCAGCACCGGCCCCAGGTCGGCAACCAGCTCGGCGCCTTGTGCGATGCAGGTCTTGTAGAAATCGTAGCCGAGCAGGTTGACTCCGTAGGAACCGGTGAGGTCGTAGAGGACGTTGCCGTCCAGATCGTTGAACGTGACGCCGGACGACGCACCGACGACCGAACCGGCCGACAACGCCTGGCGCACGATGCGGCTGTATTGAAACGGCACGCGATAGTTGTGTGTCAGTTGCAGGTCGGAGGCGCCGGCGCGGACCTGGGCTGTCACGGCACTGGTATGCGGGAATTTCTCCCGATACAGGGATGCGAGGCGCACAAAGGCCTCGCGGCGCCTGACCGCGATGTCCTCCGGCGGATCGTCCGAACGGAAGAAGCGATGCTCGTCGTATTCATAGAACGGGATCAGCCCGGCGATGCGGCGCGACAGCCGCGCATGACCGGCCAGCGACGGGTGCTTCGCGCGCGACAGCTCGAATCGTTGCTTCAGGCTGCCCAACAGGGGAATCGATATTGCCACGTCCGTAGCATAGGCAGGCGCCGCCGGCGGTTGGATGTCAGTTACGTTATACCTGGAGCGCGACAGGCTGACCCCCGCGAGGGGCCACCCCCACATGTCATTGCGGGGAGCGAAGCGACGAAGCCATCTCCCGCGTTGCGAGTCATGACTGTGCTCCCTCGCAGGAGATTGCTTCGTCGCTTCACTCCTCGCTATGACGGAGGGCATAGCAGCACAGCCGTCCGATGACCGGATTTCGTAGTGTGATAGCGCGGATCGTCCAGCAGGAGGACCTGAACTTCCTGCTGACCAACCGCATCCCGCGCCGTTTGGCAACCCGTTTCATCGGCTGGTTCAGCCGGATCGAAAACCCGCTGGTGCGCCACCTCTCCGTCAACGGCTGGCGACTGTTCTCCGACCTCGATCTCAGCGAGGCACGCACCACCCGCTTCCGCAGCTTGCACGACTGTTTTGTGCGCCGGTTGAAGGACGGGGCGCGGCCGATCGACGACGATCCGAACGTTCTTGTCAGTCCCTGCGATGCCATCGTCGGCGCATGCGGCCAAGTGAAAGCCGGCCAGGTCCTGCAGATCAAGGGTTTTCCCTATAGCCTGCACAACTTGTTCGGCAACGACGCAGACGCCGAGCGCTACCGCAACGGCTGCTACGTGACGCTGCGATTGACGTCGGCCATGTACCACCACTTCCACGCGCCGCATGATTGCCGCGTGGAGTCCGTTACCTACATCTCGGGCGACACCTGGAACGTCAACCCGATCGCGCTGAAACGGGTAGAAAACCTGTTCTGCAAGAACGAACGGGCGGTGATCAGGACCAGGCTCGTGCCGGATGCGCATGCGGTGACGCTGGTCCCCGTCGCCGCGATTCTGGTGGCCGGCATTCGCCTGAACTTCCTGGATACGCGCCGCAACCTGCGCCACGGAGGGCCGCGCACTATTCCTTGCGACACGGCCCTGCGCAAAGGCGAGGCGATGGGCTGGTTCGAGCATGGCTCGACCATCATCGTGTTCGCGCCGGATGGCTTCACGCTGAACGACGATATTCGTGAGGGCGCACCGATCCGGGTCGGACAAAGGTTGCTGCGCCTGCCGCAGAACCCGCCGTGGAATCCGAGGGAAGCGCCTTCGAACTCGCAAATCTGATCGGGCTGCCGATCCGAGAGCCAGGACACCGGGGGTGGGTCCGCACGCCGATGGCCGGGTGATCCCCGGGTCAAGCCACCAATAGGACCCGGCCATAACGCTGGCGGCGACACTGCGCCCCAGGCCCAACGGGTCAGCACGGCCCCCAGGCCCAACGGGTCAGCGCGCTACGGGTCAGCGCGGCACCCAGGCGCGACGGGTCAGCGCGGCGCTCAGCGCGATGCGTCAGCGCGGCGACAGCACCATGACCATCTGGCGGTTTTCCATCCGCGGCATTTGCTCGACCTTGGAGGTCGGGTCCATCTCTGCGCGGATCCGTTCCAGGACCTTCACGCCGATGTCCTGGTGGGCCATCTCGCGGCCGCGGAAACGCAGCGTCACCTTGACCTTGTCCCCCTCCTCGATGAACGTCTTCATGGCGCGCATTTTCACCTGATAGTCGTTCTCATCGATGTTCGGGCGAACCTTGATCTCCTTGATCTCGATGACCTTCTGCTTCTTCCTGGCTTCGTTCCGCTTCTTTTGTTGTTCGTACTTATACTTGCCGTAGTCGAGGATCTTGACCACGGGCGGTTCGGCGTTCGGGCTGATCTCGAGCAGGTCGAGGCCCGCTGCGTAGGCGCGCTGCTGCGCCTCCCGGGCGGTCATCACGCCCGACATTTCGCCGGTCTCGTCGATCAGTCGCACCTGGGGGGATCGGATCTCCTCGTTGACGCGGGGCCCGCCGCGGGTTGGCTGAGCGGGCATAGGGGGTCGGGCTATGGGTCTCTCCTGTCTCTGTTGCGGTTCGCTGGTCTGGTCACATCTCTGGTCTGGTCACGTCTCTGGTCTGGTCACGTCTCTGGTCTGGTCACGTCTCTGGTCTGGTCACGGCCAAGCGGGGCCTGACCGGCCACCAGTGTGGCCGATCATTCCGTCCCAGATCAAGCTGCCTCAACCTGGGTTTCTACTTGTTTAAGATCGGGCGGGGTGGCCTCCTGCGCAAGCCGGGCGACCGCCTCGGCCAGCGGCAGCACCTCCTGCGCCGCCCCGCCCAGCCGGCGCAACGCCACCGTGCGGTTTTCTGCCTCCTTGCGGCCGACCACCGCCAACACCGGGACATGCGTCAGGCTGTGGTCGCGCACCTTGGCGTTGATCTTCTGGTTGCTGAGGTCGAGCTGCGCCCCCACGCCCGCCCGGGTCAGCGCCGCGGCGACCTCCCGCGCATAGTCGTCCGCGTCGGACACGATCGTTGCGACCACCACCGGCACCGGTGCCAGCCACAGGGGGAAGCGGCCGGCATAGTGTTCGATCAGCACGCCCAGGAAACGCTCGAAGCTGCCCAGGATGGCGCGGTGCAACATTACGGGAGTCCGACGGCTGCCGTCCTCGGCGACATACTCCGCGTCGAGTAATCCCGGCATCATGAAATCCACCTGCAGCGTGCCGCACTGCCAGTCGCGGCCGATCGCGTCGCGCAGCACGAACTCCAGCTTCGGGCCGTAGAACGCGCCTTCGCCGGGGTTCAACGTGTACTCCACGCCCGCGGTGGCGCAGGCTTCGCGCAGCGCCGCCTCCGCCTGGTCCCATACCGCGTCGGTGCCCAGCCGCTTCTCTGGCCGATCCGAGAACTTCACCCGGAACTCCGGGAAGCCGAAATCGCGGTAGATCGAGGACAGCAGCGCGACGAAGCGGACCGTTTCGCTGGCGATGTGTCGTTCCGTGCAGAAGATGTGCGCGTCGTCCTGGGTGAAAGCGCGGACCCGCATGATGCCGAGCAGCGCGCCGGACGGCTCGTAGCGGTGGCAGGAGCCGAATTCCGCCAGCCGCAGCGGCAGCTCGCGATAGGACCGCACGCCCTGCCGGAAGATCTGGATGTGGCAGGGGCAGTTCATCGGCTTGACCGCGTTGATCTTGTCCTCTTCGCGTTCCACCGTGACGAAGAACATGTTCTGGCGGAAATTCTCGTAATGGCCGGACCGCTCCCAGAAGGCGCGGTCGAGCACCAGCGGCGTGCGGACCTCCTGGTAGCCGGCGGCATCCAGGCGGCGGCGCATATAGGCTTCGGCGGTGCGATAGAGCTTCCAGCCGTTCGGATGCCAGAACACCGCGCCGGGCGCTTCCTCCTGGAGGTGGAACAAGTCCATTTCCTTGCCGATACGGCGATGGTCGCGGCGTTCGGCTTCCTCGAGCTGGTGCAGGTAGGCGTCCAGCTCCTTCTGGTCGCGCCAGGCGGTGCCATAGATGCGGGACAGCATGGCGTTGCGGTGGTCGCCGCGCCAATAGGCACCGGCCGTCTTCATCAGCTTGAAGGCCTGGCCGACATCGGCGGTGCTGCGCATGTGCGGGCCGCGGCAGAGATCGACCCAGCCGCCCTGGGTATAGAGGCTGATCGTTTCGCCGCGCGGCAGGTCCTGGATGAGCTCGGCCTTGTACTTCTCGCCCTTCTGCTGGAAGAAGCGGATGGCGTCCTCGCGGTCCATCACGGATCGCACGAAGGGTTCGCCGCGGGAAACGATCTCGCGCATCCTGGCTTCGATGGCGGGAAAGTCTTCCGGGGTGAACGGCTCGTTGCGGGCAAAGTCGTAGTAGAAGCCATGCTCTATCGCCGGGCCGATGGTGACCTGGGTGCCGGGGTAAAGTTCCTGCACCGCCTCGGCCAGCACGTGGGCGGCGTCGTGGCGGATCAGTTCCAGCGCGTCAGGGTCGCGGCGGGTGATGAAGGTGACCTGGGCGTCGCGATCGATCTCAGCGGCGAGGTCCATCAGCTTGCCGTCCAGCTTCATGGCGAGGGCGGCGCGGGCGAGGCCAGGACCGATCGCCTCCGCCACCGTCGTGCCCGTCACCGGCGCATCGAAGCGGCGCACGGAACCGTCGGGCAGGGTGATGGCGGGCATGGGTCGGGGCTCCTCCTGTCAGGGGGTGGTGGGCCGGTGTCTATGGCGGGAATGAGGGCGGGAGTGCAACCCCGGGATGCAAGGGGCAGCTTAACGCCCGCCCATCGTGGTCAGCGCCGGCATGGCGCCGATGATGGGGCATGGCGATTGGCGGACGACGGTGGCCACAGCCCTGCCGGCGCTTCCGGCAAACCGGCCGCGGTCAGGGTCTTCACGAAGGTATGCGTGTCGAGTGTGCCATGTCGACCAGTTGACTATACCGTCGAATTGGCGTGCCAGTCTTCGGTCCAACGAGGGGAGCGGGGATTGCTATTCCATCCCCTCATAAAAATCATTCCCCTTGTCATCGATCACAATGAACGCCGGGAAATCCTGCACCTCGATCCGCCACACCGCTTCCATGCCGAGCTCCGGATACTCCAGCACTTCCACCTTGCGGATGCAGTCCTGCGCCAACCGAGCCGCTGGCCCACCGACGGACCCTAGATAAAACCCGCCATTCGCCTTGCACGCCTCGCGCACCGCGCGCGAGCGATTGCCCTTCGCCAGCATCACCAGCGACCCACCGGCCTTCTGGAACTCCGCCACGTAGCTGTCCATGCGCCCGGCTGTGGTTGGCCCGAACGATCCGGTTGCATAGCCCGCCGGAGTCTTGGCCGGGCCGGCATAGTACACCGGATGGTCTTTCAAATACGCAGGCAGGCCCTCGCCGCGGTCCAGACATTCCTTCAGCTTGGCGTGCGCGATGTCGCGCGCCACCACCATCGTGCCGGTCAGCATTACGCGCGTCTTCACCGGATAGGACGACAACTGCCGGCGGATCTCCGTCATCGGCCGGTTGAGATCGACCGCGACCGCGTCGCTGCCCAGGTGGTCGTCGGTGGTCTCCGGCAGGTACTTTGCCGGGTCGGTCTCCAATTGTTCCAGGAACACGCCGGCCGGAGCTAGCTTCGCCAGTATCTGCCGGTCAGCGCTACAGGAAACGCCGATCCCGACCGGCAGTGACGCGCCGTGACGCGGCAGCCGGATCACCCGCACGTCGTGACAGAAGTACTTCCCCCCGAACTGCGCGCCGATGCCGATGTTGCGCGACAGCTCCAGCACCTTCTTCTCCATCTCCAAATCGCGGAACGCATGCGCAGCGTGGCTGCCCGATGTGGGCAGGGTGTCCAGCCACCGGCATGACGCCAGCTTCACCGTCTTCAGCGTCAGCTCCGCGCTCGTGCCGCCAATCACGATCGCCAGATGGTACGGCGGACAGGCCGACGTGCCCAGCGTCTTCATCTTGGTTCCGATATACGACAGCAGCTTCTCTGGCGAGAGGATCGCGCGGGTTTCCTGGAACAGGAACGACTTGTTGGCGGAACCGCCTCCCTTGGCAACGAACATCAGATGGAATTCGTCGGCATGGTGCTCGCCCGGAGCAGCCATGATGTCGAACTGCACTGGCAGGTTGTTGCCGGTGTTGACCTCCTCAAACATCGACAGCGGCGCCATCTGCGAATAGCGCAGATTCGTTTCTGTGTATGTGCGGTGGACGCCCCAACTCAGCGCCTCCTCCTCGTCACCGTCCACCCAGACGCGCTGGCCCTTCTTGCCGAACACGATCGCGGTCCCGGTGTCCTGGCACATCGGCAGCACGCCGCCGGCCGCGATGTTGGCGTTCTTCAGCAGGTCCAGCGCGACGAACCGGTCGTTCGCGCTGGCCTCGGGGTCATCCAGGATCGCGCGCAACTGCGCCAGGTGCCCTGGCCGCAGCAAATGCGATACCTCGTGGAACGCCTGGAACGCCAGTTCAGACAACGCGTCCGGGGCGATGCGCAGCACCGTCTGCCCGTCGCAGGTCGCGGTGCGCACGCCATCCAGCGGCAACGCCTTCCACGCCGGTGCGGCCGGCGTCAGAGGAAACATGGGAGAATAGCGGAAGCCCGACGGCCGCGGCAGCGGAGCGTTCATAAGGAGGAATCCTTTGGGTTATTCCGTGGCTCGGGGAGTGGGAAATTCGCGCCAGGGTGCGGCCTTCGAGGATGCGCATTCCGCTGTCATGGCCTCGGCGGAATGCGCCTTCCCCGGATCACGTCCGGGTGAGGCTTTTCCGTCCTACGCATCCTTGGGCGGCGTGCGGCGGCGGAATGCGTCGAGGCTGACGACCTGTGGCGGCTCGACGGGCGCTTCCGGCTTGGCCTCCGCCTCCGGCGTGGCTTCCGACGCAGGCACCAGGGCGAGAGGCTTCTCCGCCGGCGGGTCCGGCAGCGTGACGTGGAAGCGCAGACCGTAGCGCACATGCGGGTCGGCGAAGCCGATGACCGCGTCGAGCGGAATCACCAGCGTCGCAGGCACGCCGCCGAACGACAGGCCGACGCTGATCAGCCCGGCCTCGCCGTCCATCTTCAGGTCCCAGAACTGATGCTGCAGGACGATGGTCATCTCCTGTGGATATTTCGCGCGCAGGCGCGGCGGGATCGCCACACCAGGATGATCGGTGCGGAAAGTCACATAGAAGTGGTGGTTGCCCGGCAGCCCATTCGCGGCAACGTGCCTGACCGCCTGCGCCACCACCTGGCGCAGGGCCGTCTCTGTCCATTGCTCATACGGTAGCAGACTCTCCGGTCGCTGCTCCTGATCATCTTCCATCCAGGACCTCGCTTCCGGCGCACAAATAGCGCGGGGAAGGCAGGGGAGCAAAGCGGCACCCCGGGCGCCGCTCCCCCCAAGGGCGCCGTGCGGCTCCCTCGCCTAGGCCCGTTCGCGTTCCCGCAGGAAGTCGATGAAGGCCGCGGCGAGCGTGCCGGTCTTCGCCTCCCAGCCAGGAAAGTCCACGTCCAAATCGACATCGTTGCTGATGATCTCGACATATCGGCTGTTCGGCAGCAGCCGGTGTGCCGCTTGGCCGGGCGCCCGAGGATGCACGCGGTCGTTGCCCGGAATGACGATCACCGGCACCGCCATCGCCCGCATCTCGGCTGGCGTGATGCCGGCGACAGGATGGCCCAAATCCTTATTGAACCCCGCCAGCCAACGCCGCATGCCGGCGACGAACGTTTCGGTCCCCATGCGTTGCAGCGTCTCGCGGTTGACCGGGTTGGCCTGGATCATCGCGGCGAAATGCTCGGTCTGGCACACCGCGTCGATCCCGCCCCGGCCGGCAGCCTCGATGAATTGCTCGTAGTAGTTCCAGGCCAGACGCTTGGCCGCATACGGTCCGCCGGTGACGCGCCATAGCAGCAGCGCCCGCACCGCATCCGGATGATGCCGCGCCAGCAGCAGCGACATGCGCGCACCGGACGAGCACCCGGCGACGTAGGCCGGCCCAATGCCCAGCGTCTGCAGCAGCGCCTGCATGTCCTGCGCTTGCTCCAGGCTTTCGTTGTCGCCGGCCAGTGCGACGCCGGAGGCGCCAATGTTGCGCCGATCGTGCAACAACACGCGGAAGCCGGACTCGGCGATCAGCGTGCCGAGCGCTCGCTCCGCGCCGATGCCGCGCCGCCCGCCGGGGGTGAGCACGACCCACGGTCCGGCATCGCCCACCACCTCATAAGCGAGATCGACACCGCGGATATGCTTGACCGGCATGTGGTCCCCTCCTTGGCAACAATCCCGCAGTGATAAGCGGGACGCGGCGGGCCAGCAACGTGCGGCGGCGGTGGTCTCGCGTTCCGGCCGATTCCGTGGACAATACGCGATCCATCGATCGACCGAGGCACTCATGCAGCCAATCAATGCCGATACGCTTGCGGCCTGGACCGTTGACGACCTGAACGCCGATATGGGCTGGATTTACGAACTTGACGAGCGTGCGCGGCGCGACCTGACGCAGGCGGTGAAACGCGCCCGCGATCCGGCCGGGTCCCTGCTCGACTACCGGCGTGCCGATTTCGATCTTGGGTCTGCCTGGCCGGCGATCAGCCGTGCGCTGACGGAGATCAAGACCGGCCGCGGCTTCGCCGTGCTGCGCGGCCTGCCGCGCGTCGACATGACGGCGGAGGAGTTCGAGCTGCTGACCTGGGCGATCGGCCTGCATGCCGGCGTCGCGCGGCCGCAGGGGAAGGCGACGCGGTACCTGTCGGCGGTGAAGGACACTGGAACCGTGTACCGCTCGGGCGGCGGGCGCGGGTATTCCTCCAACGCAGAGCTGGATTTCCATACCGACGGCGCCGACGTCGTGCTGTTGAGCTGCTACAACGTGGCACGCTCCGGCGGGATGAGCATGGTCACTAGCCCATCTTATTCACCGCATAGCAGGGATTCGCTGACGGACATGGTATAACCGCCTGGAATCGCGTAGAGATTGGGTGCTGACGCCAGTCTCAACGTCCGGACAGAATCTGCCATGCCCGCCAGCGACGACGATACGCTTCTGCCCTTCTCCTTGCCAAGCATCTGTCAGAAGAAGGTCACCGCAGCGTTCGACGGCGGTCGGATCAGTTCCGACGGCGGTGTTCTACTGCTGGCCGGTGCCGACAAGCGGCTTGGTCTGATCGATCCATTGGCCGCGATCATCCCTGACCATCGCGATCCCGACCGGATCACGCACACCATGGCAGACATTCTGCGCGCTCGCATCTTTGCCATTGCGTGCGGCTATCCGGATGCCGATGATCTGGACGATCTGCGCAAGGATCCGGCCTTCAAACTGGCATGCGGTCGTCTGCCGGAGAGTGGCGACGATCTGGCCTCACAACCAACAATGTCACGCTGGGAGAATGCTCCCGACCTGCGCACTCTGATCCGGCTGACACACGCCTTGGTGGATCTGTGGTGCAAGAGTTACCGACGTGCGCCCAAGACGATCACGCTTGATATCGACGACACCGCCGACACCGTGCATGGTCATCAGCAGTTGTCTTTGTTCAACGCCCATTATGATGAGCGGTGCTTTCTGCCGATCCATGTCTATGACGCGGACACCGGCCATTGTGTGCTCACCATTCTACGACCTGGGAAGACGCCGGATGGCAAGGAAGTGCGCGCCCATCTGCGTCGTTTGGTTCGGCGCATCCGGCTGCACTGGCCGCACACGCGGATCACTGTCCGCGGCGACAGTCATTATGGCCGGCGCGAAGCGATGGACTGGTGCGAGAAGAACGGTGTTCGCTACATCTTCGGCCTATCCCCCAACGCGGTCCTGGCCGCTCAGGTCTTCACCAAGATCGATGATGTGTGCGTCCGACGCGCACGAGCCAACCTGGATGTAGTGCGCGACTACGCCGAGACGCGTTATGCCGCCAAAACCTGGTCGCATCCCCGCCGGGTCGTGGCGCGGATCGAGGCGACGCGGAAAGGGCTCGACGCCCGCTATGTCGTCACCAACATAACATATGGTACCGCAGCGTGGCTGTATGACAGGCTGTACTGCGCACGCGGTCAGGCCGAGAACCTGATCAAGCGGCACAAGAGCCAATTGGCGTCCGATCGGACCAGTTGCCGCTCGCCGCTGGCCAATCAGATGCGACTTATCCTGCACACGGCTGCCTATTGGCTGATGCGGACGATGCGCGATGCGATCCCTGTGATGCAACCGCTGGCGATTGGCGAGTTCTCCACCATTCGGTTGCGGTTGCTGAAGATTGCCGTGCGGATCAAGGAGACCACGACCCGGATCAGGCTGGCGTTCGCCGCCAACTGTCCGGATGCTGCGTTGTTCCGCGAATTGGTTGGTGCGCTGATCCCGCGCCCAACGTAAGCGGTGGGGCAAGTCCCCAGTAGAGCCCCTCCCGATCAACCCCCAACGCCTCGCAGATACGGTTTGAAATGCGGCCCGGCCAGCCAGCGGCGCGGTGCGGGCACACTGGTTCCTGTATCATAACGTTGTTACGGCTGCTTTATACGGTGAATAAGATGGGCTAGCTCCGTCACCGCGCACAATGTCATGGTGTCGGAATGCCCGGAGCTGGCAGAGGTCCTGCACCAGGATTTCTATTTCAGCAGACAAGCGGAACAAGCGCCGGATGAGGGGCCGCGGTATCCGAACCCGGTGTTCGACGTGGCGGACGGACTGTTGTTCAGCAAGTGGAACCGCAATCGGGTGACGATGGCGCAGCGCCTGCCCGGCGTGCCGACGCTGACCGAAGCGCAGAGGCGGGCGACGCAGTGCCTGGACGAGGTTCTGCGCCGGCCATCGCTGATGTACGCGATGTACTTGCAACCGGGCGACATGCAGCTTCTGAACAATCATGTGACGCTGCACTCCCGCACGGAATTCGAGGACCACGGCGCCCCCGCGATGAAGCGCACCCTGTTCCGGCTGTGGCTGGCACCGCCGGATTCGACCCGACTGCCGGAAAGCTGGCAGCCGTTCTACCGGTCGGTGGCGCCCGGCACGGTGCGCGGCGGAATCATCGGGCAGGCGTATGACGAGACGCGCCGCGCGTACGAACGGCGGGCGGCGGCGGATCTGGGGATGCAGGCGGCACCGAACCTGTAGGGCGGAAAGGCGCAGCGCATTCCGCCGGCGGGCGGCGGTGGAATGCGCTGCGCTTTTCCGCCCTACGCCCCGCGCCCTATTCCGCCGCTCGTGCCGGCGCCTGGTCTGACATCAGCGGCATGACTTCGCGGGCGAAGCGGCGGAGACTGCGCCGGCCTCGTTCGCCACCGCCCGAGCCGCCACCATTGATCAGCACGTAGCCGGCGCCGGCCTGTTGCAGCGCTTCCAGCTTGCGGGCGATCTGGTCTGGATTGCCGTAGATGGCGCTGTTGACGTTGACCGCCCGCGGATCGCCCGTGGCGCGATCCGGGCCGCCATGCACGGTGCCGTCCGGGCGGGTGGCCAGCTTCAACTGCCGCACGCGGTTCTGCAGCCGGCGGTCCAGGGCCGTGTCGCGTTCCTCGTCGTTCTCGGCGACGAAGAAGGCGCGGGTGATGCCGACCTGCATCGGGTCGTAGCGCCGGTCGGAGGCCTCGACCGCGGATTTGTAGATCGCGATGCTGTTCGCAACGTCTTCGGGCGAGGCGTACTGCCCCAGCAACAGATTGAAGCCACGCCGCGCGACGTCGCGGATCGAGCGCTCGCTGCCAGCGCCCATCCACACCGCCGGGTGTGGTTTCTGCGCGCTGGGGGGTTCGACGATGATGTCTTCGAATTGCCAGTAGGTGCCTTGGTGCGAAAAGCGTGTCTCCGAGGTCCAGGATTTCAGGATGACTTCGATGGCCTCCTCGAAGCGGGCGTCGGCTTCCCCCATGGGCACGCGGAACCCGGCGAATTCGTTGTAGCGATAGCCTTTGCCAATACCGAAATCCAGGCGTCCGCCGGAGAGAAGATCGAGCGTCGCGGCTTGCTCCGCCAGTAGCACCGGATTGTGCCAGGGCAGCACGATGACCGCAGTGCCCAGACGCAGGGTGCGCGTGCGGGCGGCGAGCCAGGTGAGCAGGTTGAGGGTGGCGGATACCTGGCCGAAGCCGGTAAAGTGGTGCTCGACAACGAAGGTGCCGTGGAAGCCGAGAGCTTCGGCTTCAATGTTGTATTCGATGAAGTCGCGGTACCCTTCCGCGCTGTCGAACTCACCGCTACCGCGGCGCGCCGCCGCGCTGCCGAACAGACCGAACCGCATGCTGATGTTCTCCTGCCGTTGTCGCGTCGAGGGGAGGTTAGCGAGCGCCGGGGGATGTTCCAAATGCCGGTTTTCGATCGGCGGCATAGCGGATGGGTATGGACCGGCCTGGCGCTAAGCCTCGGCCTTTGTCCGTCGCGTCGGCCGGCCCCGCGCTGCGCCTCTGCCTGGTGCTCGAGGCTTTTGGAACGCGGGCTCGTAATCCCGCAACAGACGGCCGACGACCTGGGCCACTGCCTCGCGTGCGACCGAACTGGTGCGGTTCGCGGCAACGCCCAGCGCCAAGGTGCGGAAGATGCCGCTGGTGGTCAGGCGATGGGCCTCGGCCAGGCCGCGCGCACATTCGCCGGCTACCGACGCATGCGGCAGGATCGAGGCGCCGACACCCTGCTGCACCATCCGCCGGATGGTCTCATGATCATTCAGTTCGATCTCGACGTTCAATTCGATCCCCAAGCCTGCCAGCAGCGCATCCATCGCGGCCCGCAACCCGTCGCCGAGGATCAAATTCGTGCGACGCAGCTCGGCGGCGGTCACCACACCCGGGGCACGCGCGCCCGGCTTTGTCACCAACACCATCTCTTCCTCTGCCAGGCGCGTGGAGACGATCAGCCGATTGCGTGACAGCTCCGACAGCAGCGCCAGGTCGATGCGGCCGTCGATCAGCATTTCCTCCAGCCGCACCATGCCGGCGTGCACTACCTTCAGCTCGATCTTGGGAAACTGCTCGCGCATGCGCTCGAACAGGACCCGGGGCCAACACGGGGCACAGGGTCGGGGTGATGCCCAGGACGATGCGCCCGCTGGGGAAGGCGTCGTGAGCGCGGATCTCGTCGCTGGTGCGCTCGACGTCGCGCAGGATGCGGGTGGCGCCGTCGAGCAAGCGCTGGCCGGCCTCGGTCAGGCGCACGCCGCGGTTGACGCGGGTGAACAGGGGGGCACCGAGTTCTTCCTCGAGCCGCTGCACCTGGCGTGTCAGCGCCGGCTGGGCCACGCGCAGATGCGCCGCGGCGCGCGTGATGCTGCCCAGCTCGGCGATACGGACGAAATAGGCGAGGCTGCGGAGTTCCATGCACCGGCACTATACGCCCGAATCCCATGCCGGCGCGATATGGCGCGGATCGCAATTCGGCATTTGCTGGATGGCGGGACGGCCCGTAGCGTCTTCGCAGTTGCGAAGGTGCGAGGCGGGCGTGCGTTCGCCCTGACGAGACCTTGAGGAGCATCCATGGAATTCGGCTGGTACGTGGAATTCCACCGCCAGGTGGCAGGACAATCGGATACCGATGCCTTCGCGCAAGGCCTGGCGCAGGTCCAGGCCGCCGAAGATTGGGGGCTCGACGCGATCTGGTTGGCGGAGATCCATCAGCAGCCCGGGCGCTCGGTGATGAGCGTGCCGATGACGCTGGCCGCGGCGATCGCCGGACGCACCAATCGGATCAAGATCGGCACCGCGGTGCAGGTGCTGCCGCTGTGCCATCCGCTGCGCCTCGCCGAGGAGTCGGCCACCGTGGATCAGATCAGCCGCGGGCGGCTGTTGTTTGGGGCCGGACGCAGCGGCAATCCGCGCGCCTATGCCGCGTACGGCGTGCCTTATTCGGAAAGCCGCGAACGGTTCTATGAAACACTCGACATCTTGAAGCTGGCCTGGACGCAGCCGAGTTTCTCGTACGAAGGCAAGTACCACAGCTTTAACGACGCGCGTGCGGTGCCGCGGCCGTTCCAGCAGCCGCACCCGCCGATCCGCATTGCCGGTGCCAGCGAGGACACGTTCCCGGTACTGGGCAAGCTCGGCTATCCGTTGTTCGTCGCCGTGCGCAGCGGGTCGCTGGTGGGGCTGGCGCCGGACCTGAAGGCGTATCGCGCGGCGTATACGGAGGCGGGCCATTCCGGCAAGGGCGAGGTGTACCTGCGCGTGACGCTGCACGTGGCAGAGACCGACACGGCGGCGCGAGAGCAGGCAGAACCTAGTATCATGCTGGGCTATCGCAAGCTGATCACGCAGCTTGAAGGTTCGCCGAACAAGCGCCGGCGGGCGGAACTGGAGGAGGTGCGCACCATCACCTACGCCGACGTGCTGCGCGACAAGGTGGTGATTGGCGGGCCGGAGTATGTCGCGGGGCGGCTGCGGCAGTTGCAGGAGGAGTTGGGCATCGACGGCATCCTAGCCGAGCTGAATTTCGGCGCGGCGATTCCGTCGGAGCACATGATGGAATCGCTGCGGCTGCTGTGTCAGGAAGTACGGCCGCGGGTGGTGTGACAAGTACGGCGGGGCATTGGCGGTAAGGTGTGCGGCCGCTCCACATGTCATTGCGAGTTGATCGCCGGCCGGCGTCGGCCGACCCGCCTTGAATGAAACGGTGATCGGAGGAAGTCTCTGTCTCTTGCTTCGTCGCTGCCCCCTCGCAATGACATGTGGAACCGCACCGCGTGCTCGACGCTACGCATCAACCAGCAAATTCCCCACGAATGGCGGCGGAATGTTCGCCCACCCCCGGCACCGGACCCAGTTCGCGCGATCCGTCGCTCCACAACACCGGCGATGCGGCGATCGATACGGGGCCGTTCGGCGTCCCGATCGTGGCGCGGCGCAGCGCGGAATGGTGCGCGAAGGCCGCGACGTCATTGACGAAGCCGTAGGCGGTGTTGGCGGCGCGCAGTTTCATGGCCGCCTGATCGCGGGTCAGGCGGGCGAAGGCGGCGGCGATGTAGGCATCGACTTCGGCGCGGTGGGCGACGCGGATCAGGTTGGTCTGGAAGCCCTCGCGCTGCGGCAGCTCCGGTTCGTCCAGGAACCTGGCGCAGAACTCCACCCATTCGCGTTCGTTCTGGATCGAGATCAGCACCAGCGCGCCGTCAGCCGTTTCGAAGGCGCCGTAGGGACAGATAGAGGGATGCGCCAGGCCCAACCGTTCTGGCGCACGGCCGGTGCCTTCGTAGAACAGCAGCGGCACGTTCATCCAGTCGGCCATGCCATCGAACAGACTGACCTTCAGTCCCTTTCCCTGACCGGTGCTGCCGCGCTCGATCAACGCCTCCAGCACGCCGGCATGCGCCGCCATGCCGCAGGCGATGTCGCAAGCTGAGACGCCGACGCGGCCCGGACCGGCCGGGTGGCCGGTAATCATCGCCAGCCCGGATTCCGCCTGCACCAACAGGTCGTACGCCTTCATCGTGGCGTAGTCGCCGGTGTCGCCGTAGCCGGAGATGTCCACCGTGATCAGCCGCGGATAGCGCTCGCGCAACGCATCGGAGCCGAAGCCGGACCGGGCCGCCGCGCCGGGCGCAAGGTTCTGGATGAACACGTCGGCGCGGGCGAGGATGTGGTGCAGCAGCGCTGCATCGGTGGGATCTTTGATGTCCGCGACCAGGCTCTGCTTGCCGCGGTTCAGCCAGACAAAATAGCTGGATAGCCCGTTGGCCGCCTTGTCGTAGCCGCGGGCGAAGTCGCCTTCCGGGCGCTCGATCTTGATGACGCGTGCGCCGGCGTCGGCAAGGCGGGAGCTGCAATAGGGCGCGGCGACCGCTTGTTCGATGGAGACGACGAGGAGGCTGGAGAGGGGATGATGCATAAGAGGTGTTCTAGAACCTATTCGGTCTGATTGGAAACGTCTGCCGCCCCCCACCTGTCATTGCGAGGGGCACAACGACGAAGCAATCTCCTACGAGCCCCGCTCGAACCTTCGTGCGCCTCTGGTGGGAGATTGCTTCGTCGCTCTGCTCCTCGCAATGACAGGGAGCCGGGCGATTCCAGTGATGGCGGTGTTGCTCAGTAGCTCCGCGGCAATTCGAGAACGTGCTCCGCGATGTAGGACAGGATCAGGTTGGTGCTGATCGGCGCCACTTGGTACAGCCGCGTTTCACGGAATTTTCTCTCGATGTCGTATTCTTCGGCGAAGCCGAAGCCACCATGGGTCTGGATGCAGGCTTCGCCGGCAGCCCAGCTCGCCTCCGCCGCCAGCATCTTCGACATGTTGGCTTCCTCGCCCGGTGTCTGGCCGGCTTCGAATTTTGTGCAACCCTCGCGCACCATCAGCTCCGCCGCGCGCATCTGCGCATAGGCCTTCGCCAGCGGGAACTGAATGCCCTGGTTCTGCCCGATCGGCCGGCCGAACACCTGCCGTTCGCGCGCATAGTCGGTGGCCTTTTTCAGGAACCATTTGGCGTCGCCGATGCATTCGGCAGCGATCAGCAGGCGCTCGGCGTTCATGCCGTCCAGGATGTAGCGGAAGCCGCGGCCTTCCTCGCCCACCAGGTTCTCGGTCGGAACCTTCAGGTTGTCGAAGAATATTTCGGTCGAGTTATGGTTCATCATGGTGCGGATCGGGCGGATCGTCATGCCCTTGCCGAGGCTCGCCCGCATGTCCACCAGCAGTGTGGACAGCCCATCGGTCGCCGCTTGATCTGGTCCCGCGGCGTGGTGCGCGCCAGCAACAGCATCAGGTCCGAATGCTCGGCGCGGCTGGTCCAGACCTTCTGGCCGTTGACGACGTAATGGTCGCCCTCGCGCCGGGCGAAGGTGCGTAGCGCGGTGGTGTCAGTGCCGCTGGTCGGCTCGGTGACGCCGAATGCTTGCAGGCGCAGCTCGCCAGTGGCGATCTTCGGCAGGTATTGCTGCTTTTGCTCCGGCGACCCGTGTCGCAGGATAGTGCCCATGATGTACATCTGCGCGTGGCAGGCGGCGCCGTTGCAGCCCTCGGCGTGGACCGTCTCCAGGATCGCCGCGGCGGCGGACAGCGGCAGGCCGGCGCCGCCGAATTCCTCGGGGATCAGCGCGCCGAGGTAGCCGGCCTCGGTCAATGCACGCACGAATTCGGTGGGATAGGCGCGCTGCTGGTCCAGCTTGCGCCAGTACTCGCCGGGGAAGCGGGCACAGAGTTTTGCGACTTCCTCGCGGATCTCGGCATGCGGGTCGGATGGGAGTGGCTGGTCCATGGGAGGCTCCGCTTGCGAATGCCGCAGGAGTAGGCGGCGGCGGAGTGCGGTGCAACTCGGGGTGGGTGTGGTGCTGCACACCCGCATCGTTCCGAGATGCACACCGACGAAGCAATAGAAGCTGACCTGCGGCAGCACCGTACGAAATGACCTGGCTTGCTTCGTCGGTCCGCTTCTCGCAATGACAGATGCATCACGGCAGGCAAGCGCGCTCAAACGTTACCGATCATGGTCCCGCCGGCAGCTCCCGCCAGAACTCCGCGACGAAGCCGCGTGGATCGACCTGAAAAATCTGCCGCACGATCACAGGCGCGCGGTCGTGGCAGCGCCAGTCGAAGATGGTGGCGTGGCCGGTGGCATAGGCGGGGATGAAGTCGGCGTCTGGGTGGTCGCGGCACCAGGCGGTGCCGCCTTCGCTGGTGCGGCTGGTGTTGGCCTTGCCGCAGGGCAGGTTGGCGCCCATGCCGCAGAACAGCACGTGGCCGCCGGCGCAGCGGAACACGGTCATGCGGACGGCGACGTCGGGCGGCATATCGGTATGCAGCAGCGCGTTGACAGCCGGCACGAGGGTCGCGGGTATCGGGCGCAGCGTGTCGTCGGTGCCGGCCCGGGCACAGAACTGCCCTGGGGTCTCGGCCTGAGGCTGCGCATGGGCGCAGTCCGCCAGAGCGGCAAGCACCGCTGCGACCGAGAGCACGCGGCAGATGGATCGCAAGGGTCGCAGGGTGCCAGCTCACGGGTTGCTGTTGTCGTGCGGCGGAGACTGCGTCGCGGCGGCAACCACGGTAACCGCCCGCAACGGGTGCCCGCAATGGGTGCCCGCAACGGGAGACAGAACGGCGCTGCGCGCGAAGGCTTGTACTCGCCGAGAACCGTGCACGCACCGACCGCGGCAGTAGGCCCCTCACCCCGGCCCCCTCACCCCAAGGGGAGGGGGTGTTCTTCCCCTCTCCATGGGCGCATCCCATGGGCGCATCGCTGTGGGCATCGTAGTGGCAGTTCCGGAGGACAACCCATGCAGTTCGGCTTCTGCGTCATGGCCAACATCGAAGAGATCGGCTTCTACCGCCACATCGAGTCCCTCGGTTACGACACTGCCTGGGTCGCGGACAGCCAGATGCTGTTCTCGGATTGCTATGCTGTGCTCGCGCTAGCTGCGCAGCAGACGACGAAACTTCGCCTCGGCCCGGGCACCGCGATCTGCGGCACGCGCATCCCGCCGGTGCACGCGGCGGCGATGATGACGCTGAACAGGCTGGCGCCGGGGCGGGTGTTCCTCGGCATCGGCACCGGCAACACCGCGATGCGCAGCATGGGGCAGCGGCCGATGCGGATCGCCGCATTCGACACTTATTTGCATGTGCTGGCCGGTCTGTTGCGCGGCGAGACCGTGGAATTGGTACTGGACGGCGGCATGACGCGCCCGATCCGCATGCTGCTGGAAGGCAACGGCGGCGGCAGCCTGAAGCCGAAGATCCCGCTCTATGTCTCCGGCTTTGGTCCGCGCGCCATGGGGCTGGCGGGGCTGCACGGCGACGGGCTGGTGTTCGCCATTCCGCCGCGCGGCGTGCCGGTGGCGCAAGCGCTGGCGCATGCCCGCCAGGGTGCCACGCGCGCCAACCGCGAGCTCGACGCGGCGCGTTTCCACACCTGCGCGCTGACCAATGTCGAGCTGCTGCAACCGGGCGAGGCGGTCGATTCCGATCGTGTCAAGGCGGCGATCGGTCCGAATGTCATGGCCAGCGTGTATTATTTCTACGACGAGGTGCAGGAACGCGGCATTGACCCGCCGCCCTTCCTTGCGCGGATCTGGCCCGGCTACTGCGCTTTGGTCGAGCAAACGCCGCCGCCGCTCCGTCACCTGCGCACGCACGAATTTCACTACACGAAGCTGCATCCCGGCGAGGCAGCGCTGATCGATGCGCGACTGATCCGCGACACCTGCCTGGTCGGCACAGCGGACGAACTGATCGAGCGCATCCGCGTGCTGGCGAATGACGGGTTGGACGAGCTGATCTTCGCGGTGGGGAACGAAGCGAAGTGGCAGCTTGCGGAGGAATTCGCGCGACAGGTAATGGCGCGGCTGTAACGGCAAGGGGTGAAACGGCGAGCGTCGCATTCGCCCCCGGCCGCCTCACGCCCGCCCCATGGTGACAAGCTGCTTTCGGCCGGACCGAACAGCCAGGGTCACGGGATAGTGTACCGCCACTAACGCTTCGATCCTGCCGCAGGCGGCAACTTATGAAAATGCTCACCACGAAGACACAAAGCGGCGAAGCAACCCTTCTTCGTGACTTCGTGTCTTCGTGGTGAACGATGCAATTAGGCGGATGACGCTAGCGGCGTTGCCATGCGCCGGATTGATTCCGTGCTTTGAGGGCTGACCTGCTCGCGCACCTGGAGGCACCAGTCGCGGCGCTATGTTCCCAGCTTGCCGCGGCCGAACAAACCAACGTGGCACATACTTTGTTTTCCGGCGTGCATGGCATCGTCACGCTTGGGCTCGATCAGCTCGTGGCGTCCATCGATGCGCAGGAACTGCGCCGGCAAGTGCGATCGGCCGTCACGGCTCTGGCAACCGGCCTGGCCCGCGATGCCTAGCGGCGAATGTGGAGGAGCGTCTCCCTGATCGGGCAAGCCCTGATCGGGCAAGCCCTGATCGGGCAAGCAGCGCCACGAGGCGCCGGTGATTGCCGTCAACCAACCGGTCCACCTGGCCCCGGAGCCGAACACCCTGGACCTCCAAGATCAGTGCCATTCCCCCCGCATTGTTGAGGATGCCGGCCTTTCGCCGCAGGAGAGGAGGCATCGTCGAACGTCAAGAGATGGTGATTCGGATGAAACTCTCTTTGAGAAAAACTGAATCCTGCCGCCTTTCTTTGTGAGAAAAACAGCCGGTGCCAACAGCACTGTCCTGGCAGGAACAGGTAGTGTTCAGCGTACTGTTGCAGGACGCGCCGCATCAACCGAGTTTCCGAACCAGACCTGAGACCAAAAACTCGCACACAATAGCATGCAATTTCGCCAACGGGGCGCCGCGCTCACCGATCCTTAACTTCTTCGCCCCGAAATGGGAAACGCCGGCCGGGATAGTCCCGACCGGCGTAATACCAGCCCGCGGAACGAGTGACCCATGTGTCATGGCCGGGCTTGGCCCGACCACCCACGACTTTTGCAGTTGCGCCCAACAAAGTCGTGGGTAGCCGGCCTTCGCCGGCCATGACACGGGTGAGTCATTGTCAACGCGGGTTGGTATAAGACAGGAGAGAACCGATGGCTACGAACCGGTCTCTCCTGCGACAGATAGTAGTGATCGTGACCGTTAAGATCAAGGTCATTATTCGCCGTCGTTAGGAGACGGGCCGGCTCCGGCAACGGGGCCGGCCTGCTCTCCCGCCCCCATGCGAAGCCGCTCCGCTCGCCTCACTCGTCACGCCGCCACCGTCTTCTCCCGCCAGCGCTGCACCGAATTGGGAATGCAGTGCCTCGGGATACCTGGCGACGGCGCGACGGGCAATCGACGCCCCCCGCCTCAGCACCGCGACGGTGGCACCGTGCAACGGCACGTCGTCCACGGTTTCCCAATTTATGAACCAGCCCCTCGCTCGAAAACCTTGCATACAATAGCATGCAATCTCGCCAACAAGGCGCCGCGCTCACGGATCCTCAACTTCTTTGCCCCGAAATGGGAAACGCCGGCCGGGATAGTCCCAGCCGGCGCACCACGGGAGAGAACCGATGAACAACAACCGGTCTCTCCTGCGACGGGTAGTAGTGATCGTGACCGTTAAGATCAAGGTCATTATTCGCAGTCGTTAGGAGACGGACCGGCTCCAGCAACGGGGCCGGCCTGCTCTCCGCCCCCACCCAACGCCGCTCGCGTCACCTATCAAGCCGCGACCGTCTTCTCCCGCCGGCGCTGCACCGAATTGGGGATGTGCAGTGCCTCGCGATACTTGGCCACGGTGCGGCGGGCGATATCCACACCCTCGCGTCGCAGAACCGCGACGATGGCATCGTCCGAAAGCACGTCCTCCGCATTTTCCCCCGCGATCAGCGAGCGGATGCGGTGGCGCACCGCTTCGGCACTATGCTCCTCGCCGTCGGTGCCGTGCAGCGCCGTGGTGAAGAAGTATTTCAGCTCATAAGTCCCGCGCGGCGTCGCGATGTACTTGTTCGAGGTCACGCGGCTGACCGTGCTTTCGTGCATCTCCACCGCCTCGGCGATGTCGCGCAGGATCAGCGGGCGCAGATGCGCGACGCCGTGGCGCAGAAAGCCGTCCTGCTGGCGCACAATCTCGGCCGACACGCGCAGGATGGTCTGGGCGCGCTGCTGCAAGGAGCGCACCAGCCAGTTGGCGTTGGCCAGGCGCTCGGTCAGGAACACCCGGTCCTCCTTGCGCGCACGCGGCGCGACACGGGCATAGAAGCGCTCGTTCACCAGCACGCGCGGCATGGTGTCCGGGTTCAGCTCCAGCAGCCAAATCCCGTCCGGTCCGGCCCGCATCAGGATGTCCGGCACCACGAGCGGAGCGGGCTGCTCGTCCCACGTGGCGCCCGGCTTCGGATCCAACGCACGAATCTCGCCGATCATGTCGGCAAGGTCCTCGGAATCAACGCCGCACAGCGCCATCAGCTTCCGGGTCTCGCGCCGAGCCAACAGATCGAGGTTGTCGAGCAAAACCTGCATCGCCGGATCGAGCCGGTTCTTGTCGAGGAGCTGCGCGGCAAGGCACTCCTTCAGGTCGCGCGCGAACAGCCCTGGAGGGTCGAAGCGCATCATGCGGGCGCGCACGCTTTCGACGCGGTCCAGCGACAGGCCCATGGCCACGGCGATCGCCGCGGGGTCCGCAGTCAGCCGGCCGGCGGGGCACAGCAGGGCGATCATGTGGGCACCGATCATCCGGTCCACCGGGTCGGCGAAGGACAGCCGCAATTGCTCGCCGAGGTGCTCGCGCAGCGGGCGGCGGCCATCCTCGAGGTCATCAACGCCGCGGTCGTCGCCCTCGAAGCCGCGGTCGCCGCCGCGGCCATCGATACGGCCCAGCGCACCGGCGCCATCCGCGACCCCGCCGGCGTCATAGCTGTTGGCATCGTCGGTATCGAGCGGCGAGGCGGCTTCCGCCGGAAGCGTCTCGGCCGAGGCGGCCGAAGCGGTGTCGGTTGGCGCGGCATTCGCCGGCACGATCTGATCCGGCGCCGCATGCTCTGGTGGCGGCGCATCGCCGGCCTCGCCGAGTTCCAACAGGGGATTGCGCTCCAGTTCCTCCTCGACGAAGGCCGCCACTTCGATGTTGGAAAACTGCAGCAACTTGATCGCTTGACGCAGTTGCGGCGTCATGACCAAGGTCTGGGTCTGGCGCAGGTCGAGGCGTGGAGCGATCGCCATGGCCGCGCCTAACGGGGGGGAACGGAGAAGGTCAACGGGATTCGGAGCCGCCCTGATGCCAAAGAATGCAAGAAACGTGCTAGCGACACCTTATAGCCCGGATCTTTCTCCCAGGTAAACGCGCTGCATATTGTTCAAGCGGCGGCGGGCTGTGTCCGGGAATGCCTGATCCCCGCCCGATCCCCCTCCCCTCAATGCCTTGTGTGCTTGGTGTCTCCGCCATTGTCGGCGCTGCCCGCGGTCCCGCATCAGGTCGGCGGCACGCTCGTCCGCAATGCAGCCCGGCCGTCATTGTCGCGGCAGCCTCATGCTATTCGGGTCCCCGTTTTCGCGGGATGACGCAGGACGCGCCGCGTGCGCCCCGAGAGGACAACCCGCAGAATCAGCCTCTCCGCCGCGTGGTCTTATACCAACCATCCGAACCTTCAACTCATAGGGGGGCTAGGAATCGGCGCCGAATTTCGATTCGCTGCATCCGTTGATCGGTTCAGGAGGACTGAGGCATTGATGGGAGCGGCGGTCAAGATTACCCGGCCGGATGATACGGCAGAAGCTTTGCGCGGTCTTGCCGCGAAGAGCAACGATGGTGCGCAAGTGCGGCGTCTGTTGGCCCTCGCACTGATCCTGGAAGGGCATCCGCGCCGGGAAGCGGCCGAGCGGTCGGGGATGGATCGTCAGACCTTGCGGGACTGGGTGCATCGCTACAACGACGAAGGAGTGGCAGGGCTTTGCTCCATTCGGACCGGCGGACATCCGGCCTCTCTGACTGAGGCGCAAATGGCGGAATTGAGGGAACTGACGATCAACGGGCCGGACCCCGAGAAGCACAAAGTTGTGCGCTGGCGCTGCGTCGATCTACGTGAGGAGGTGGCTCGGCGGTTCACGGTTACTGTCACCGAGGGAACGATCGGCAAATGGCTGCGCAAGCTGGGTCTGACACGGCTGCAGCCGCGGCCCTTTCATCCGAAGAAAGATGCAGCAGCCCAGGAGGCTTTTAAAAAAACTTCGCCCGTCTGGTGAAGGCCGCACTGCTCGGTAGTACGGCTGCCGCCGGGATGCCGATTGAGATATGGTATCAAGACGAGGCCCGCGTGGGTCAGAAAGGCACGCATGCCTATGTCTGGGCACCGGTTGGCTCGTGCCCGCTCATGGTGAAGGACAATCGCCACGACTCCGTGCACCTGTTCGGTGCCATCTGCCCAGCCCGCGGGGTCGGCGCCGCCATCATCATGCCAGCGGCCAATACCGAGGCGATGAACGAACATCTCAAGGAAATCAGTACACAAGTCACCGCGGGTGGCCACGCCGTGTTGATCCTGGACGGGGCCGGATGGCATCAGACAAGTGGGGAACTGAGCACGCCGGACAACATCACCTTGCTCCCCTTGCCGCCCTATGCGCCGGAATTGAACCCAATGGAGAACGTCTGGGAATACCTGCGGGCCAACAAGCTCTGCGCCGTCGTCTGGGACACTTACGACGCTATTGTCGAGGCATGCCGCGCAGCCTGGCAGTTTCTGACCGACGATCCGGATCGTATTCGGTCCAATCGGAACCCGGGATTGGGCATCGGTCAGTGGTTAGGATGGCTGGTATTAGCTCGAGCTTGACCTGGCTTGGCCCGGGGCACCCACGTCTTCGCGCGACAAACCAGGAAGCCGTGGGTGGCTGGCCCCCGCCTTCGCAGGGGCAGGCCTGCGCCGGCCATGAAACGGGAAGCGTACGCCAGGCGGACGGGTCATTGTTTTGGCGGCCTGGTATTACAGGGTGAACCGTTCGCCCAGATAAACGCGGCGCACATCCTTATGCGCCACCACCTCGTGCGGGCGGCCCTCCATCAGCACCTGGCCGTCGTGCATGATGTAGGCGCGGTCGATGATCTCCAGCGTCTCCCGCACGTTGTGGTCGGTGATCAGCACGCCGATGCCGCGGTCCTTCAGGTGCCTCACCAGTTCGCGGATCTCGTTCACCGCGATCGGGTCGATGCCCGCCAGCGGCTCGTCGAGCAGGATGTAGGAGGGCTGGGTGGCCAGTGCTCGGGCGATTTCCACGCGCCGGCGTTCGCCGCCGGACAGCGCCAGCGATGGGGTGCGGCGCAAATGGCCGATGCCGAACTCCGCCAGCAGTTCGTCGCACATCAGGTCGCGGGTGTCGGGGTCCGCTTCCACCACCTCCAGCGCCGCCTTGATGTTTTGCTCGACGTTGAGGCCGCGGAACACGCTGGCCTCCTGCGGTAGGTAGCCGATGCCCAGCCGGGCACGGCGATACATCGGCAGCGAGGTGATGTCGGCGTTGTCCAGGCTGATCGAGCCGGTGTCCGGCTTCACCAGGCCGGTGATCATATAGAAAGTGGTGGTCTTGCCGGCGCCGTTCGGCCCGAGCAAGCCGACGACCTCGCCGCGGCGCACCTCCAGCGAGACGTTCCGCACCACCGGACGTTTCTTGTAGGTCTTGCCGACGCCGCGCGCCGCCAACCCGCCGGTGCCGAGCAGGACGCGGAGTTCCGGGCCGGCGCGCTCAGGGGGGCGGCGGCTCATGGCTGCATTCCCGCGCCGGCCGGGTTCGCGGCGCCAGCCTGGTTGGCCGCGGCCGGCCGCCTTGCCCCACCCGACGCCCCATTAGTCGCCCCACCCGTTGCCCCATTGGGCGGGGCGAGCGACTGGTTGGTCTGGTCGTTCGGCACCAGCAGGCCCTGCACTCGTCCGTCATTGGAAGCGAGCAAGCGGGAAATGCCGGTTTTCATGTTGACGATCGCCTCCGATCCATTGAGCTGGTTCTGGCCGCGCGTGATGTGCACGTGCCCTGCCACCCGGGCGATGCTGCTGTCCGGCACGTAGACCGCCCGATCGCCGGTGACGGTGTCGGTGACGGTGCGCACCAGGACATGGCCGAACACGTCCACCTTCTGCAGCTTGCCCGAACTCAGCAGGGGGTCATTCTGCGCATTGGGCGGCGTGCCCGGCTTGTCGGCCACCTGCATCGCCTTGGGAGTCGCGGCGGCGGTCGCTGCCGCGCTGCCTCGCCCAGCGCCCTGCGCAGACTGAGTATCGGTGGTATAGGCCACCAGCGTGTCCCCCTGCAGCCGACGACCATCGTTGGTAACCACCACCGCGTCGCCGCGCGCCACCGCCATGTGGCGTTGCGACCAGTACTCCAGGTCATCGCGCGCGGTGAGCACGTCGTTCGGCGTGGTCAGCCGCAGAGCGTGGCCGGTGACGACCAGCACCGACTGGTCCAGGTCATAGGTCCCCTTGTCACCCCACACCTGATCGGTCTGGGTGTAGATGTGCACGTGGCCCTCGGCCTGCACGCGATAGACTTCGTTGCCGCCGGTATCGGTGTCGCCTGCCAGACCCGGCTGGTCGGATGCCGCCGTTTTCGAACCGGCCGGCGACTGGACCCGCGGTTCGGCTGCCCGTGGATGCGCACCACTGCCGGTGGAGGCGCCGGTGGAAGCGCCGGGCTTCTTGCGATACCAGGCAATCAGCCGGTCGGCGGTGACCGTGACGTTGGCCCGCACGGCCTTGGCGTCGCCGCTGGCGATCACCTCCTGCTGCGCCTGCAACCACTCGATGCCGCCCTTGGCGGTAATGTCGATCGGCCCGCCATGCGAGAGGTCGATCTCCTGCGCCGAGGCCGACCCCGGCGCCAACGCGGCCGTGGCCAGCGCCAGCAGCACCCAGCCGACCCAGCCGCGACCGGCACGGCAGAGAGGGCTCACCGCGACGCCTCGACCGGCGTCCGGGGCGAGGCGGCCGGGGCGGGCGGCGGCGGGGGCGGGGGCGGGGCGTCGGTTTGCGCCGCTCGAGGCGTGGCGGCGCCCACGGTGGCCCCGTTCAGCACCAGATGCGCCGGTCCGGTGAACTGGATGTTCGCGCCCTTGTCCACCAGGGTGAAGCCCTGCGCGTCCAGCGTGCCAAACGGTCCCTCGGCATGCACCGGCTGGGCGCCGGCGGCGGCGCCGTTCTTCAAGTCGATCGCGGCGCTCGCGGTCACCATCGTGGTGCCGTCGTCCCGGTACAGGGTGACGTCGCGCGACAGGTCCAGCTCGTTGATGTGCTTCATGTACACGCCGTCCTTGGCCTGCAGCATCAGCCAGGTGCCGTCCTCCAGCGTGATGTCGCCCTTGGGGATCGTCAGGTTCACGCGCTCCGGCCCGTCCTGCTGGGCGGTGGCGGCGGTGAGGGTGTAGGGTCGGCCCTTCTCGTCGATCCCATGATAGCGGGCGTCCACCAACTGCCCGCCCTGGATCTCGGCGCTGACGCGCAGGAACGCCGCGCGCGCTTCCTCGGTGGCGCGGTTGAACTCCGGCCACAGGGCGATGGTGGACAACAGCGCCACGGCCAGCGCTGGCAGCGCCCACTTGGTCAGCGTGATGGTCAGGTGCCGGCGCGCCAAGTGGCGTGGCGTCGGTGGGCGGCGTATGCGGGCGGCCGTCGCGGCGATCAGCTTGGCACCGGGCCGGCCGTCGGTCACGGTCGTGCTGGCGGGTGGCGTCATGCCAGCCCCGCGCGCAGCAGGTCGTGGATGTGCAGGATGCCGACCGGGCGGCCCGCCGAGTCCACGACGAACAGGGCGGTGATCGGGCGTTCGCGCGCGCTCATGGTGTGCAGGGCCTCGGCGGCCAGCGCGTCGGGGCCGATGGTGCGGGGCGAGGCGGTCATGATCTCGCCCAGCCGGCGGGACAGCAGGTCCGGCCCCATCGCGCGGCGCAGGTCGCCGTCGGTGACGATCCCAAGCAGCCTTCCATCGTCGCCACGGACGCCGAGGCAGCCGAACCGCTTCTCCGTCATCACCAGCAGCGCGCGGTCCATCGGCATGTCGGGAGGGCCAAGCGGGACGGCATCGCCTTCATGCATCAGCTCGCGCACGCGCCGGAGTCGCGCGCCCAGCTTGCCGCCGGGGTGGAAGCGGCCGAAATCGGCCGCGGTGAAGCCGCGCCGGGTGAGCAAGGCGACCGCCAGCGCGTCGCCCAACGCCATCTGCATGGTGGTGGAGGTGGTCGGCGCCAGCCCCATGGGGCAGGCCTCGGCAGCGGCCGGCAGCAGCAGTGCCACGTCCGCGGCCGCGGCGAGCGTCGAGTCGGCCCGCGCGGTGATCACCACCAGTGGCAGCGCGAATCGGCGCGTGTGGCCGACGAGATCGGCGAGTTCCGCGGTTTCCCCCGAATTGGACAACGCCAGGACCGCGTCGCCGGCGACGATCATGCCCAGGTCGCCGTGCGAGGCCTCGGCCGGATGCACGAACAACGCGGGGGTGCCGGTGGAGGCCAAAGTGGCCGCGATCTTGCGCGCGACGTGGCCGGACTTGCCCATGCCGGAGACCACCACCCGGCCGGTGCTGGTCAACAGCAGGTCGACGGCACGGGAAAAGCCTTCATCGACCGCGGCGGAGAGCATGCGCAGGCCAGCCGCCTCGATCGCCAGGACCGCGCGCGCGACGTCCAGATCGGCCCTGCTCGGAACGAAGGTCTTGGATCCGACGGCGCTCGGAATGACGGCAACCGCAGCGGTCATCTGAAGGTAAGCCCTCCGGTGGTGTTGCGTTGCGGCGACCTCTATGGTCCCCCCGGCCCGCGTCGGTCAACCTCGCGAAGCATTGCGAAGCGTTACTGCGATGTCGTGGCGGTGGACGTGGGATGTTCTTGGCGTGATTGACCGGACTCAACAGAGGCGCGATCGTTGCGTCACTGTAGTGTCGACGGCGTTATCCGTGTGTTAAGTACCGGTTTGCATGGCATTATTGCGCGGCACAGGCGGAGATCGCCCGGGGCTGCGGCGGAGATGTGACACTCGCGTTGCGCACGTCCCGGCTCACGGCCGGGCGAAAGCCTGGCCCCGCGAAGGTGGGGCACCAGCCATGACGCGTGAGGGCGGGTCAAACCCGGGCGGGACTCGGTTTGCGCGGCGGCTTCGCGACCGGCGGCGGGGTCTTGTTCTTGTAGCCACACCACGGGGCGGCCACGCAGCGCCAGCACTCCGGCAGCCGCGCCTTGCAGACATAGCGGCCGTGCAGGATCAGCCAGTGGTGCGCGTCCCGCAGCATCTCCGCCGGCACGCGACGGAGCAGTGCGTCCTCGACTTCGCGCGGCGTGCCGCCCGGGGCGATGCCGGTGCGGTTGCCGAGGCGGAAGATATGGGTGTCCACCGCCATCGTGCTTTCGCCGAACGCCACGTTCAGCACCACGTTGGCAGTCTTGCGGCCGACACCGGGCAGCGTCTCCAGCGCCTCGCGGTCGCGCGGGACTTCGCCCCCGTATTGTTCCACGAGCTGGCGCGACAGCTCGACCACGTTGCGCGCCTTGCCCTGCCACAGGCCGATCGAGCGGATGTGGCGGGAGACGCCCTCGACGCCCAGGCGGACCATGGCCTTCGGTGTGCGCGCCTCCTCGAACAAGGGGACCGTGGCGCGGTTGACCGAGACGTCGGTCGCCTGCGCGGACAGCACGACGGCAATCAGCAGGGTGTAGGGATCGGCGTAGTTGAGCTCGCTGCGGGGGTCGGGATTGGCCTTGGCCAGCGCCTCGAGGAACAGGTGCACGTCGGCCAGGGACATGGTCCGGAACTGGCGGCGCGGTGTCTTCTTGGGGGGGCGGGGTGGTGCCGGCATGCCAACGACAGTGACGCTCCGACGGAGTTGGTGGCAAGCGGTGGCGCTGGTGAGATGCCTGCGGCTGGCGCAACGCGGAGTGACCGTTCCGTGGAGGCAGACCACTCACACCGGGTCAAGCGCCCGTGGCAGGCTCCGGGCGCAGCGCCACGGCGTGAATCAGAACGGCTGGGCGGAGAGAAGGCAGCCCGAGCAGCGCCAACGAAGCGCCGCCCGCGGGTGCGATCCGTCGTGCAGAAATCTCGAACTTCATCCGGCTCCGAAACGGCGAAACGCAATCGAGGCTAGTCATGCGAACGGTTAGTACTACGCAATCAATCTCGTCATTGCTTGATGCCGTCCATGAGATCGAGCCGGTCCTTCGCGCGCACGCGACGGAGGCGGAACTCGGACGCCGCCAGCCCGAAGCTGTCGCGGAGGCCATACGTTCGCGTGGGTTGAACCGGATGTGGCGTCCGCAGTCCCTTGGCGGACTGGAAGTGGACCCCATCACGGGGTTCCAGGTGTTGGAAGAGGTTTCCCGATTGGACAGCGCGACCGGATGGAATTTGCTTCTTTCCAGCGGGATCGACGCACTTGGAGCGTGGTTTGAGGATGAAGGCGCGGGGGAAATTTACAGCCAACCCGATACCACCTTCGCGGGTTCGTTCTTTCCGCCGCGTCGGGCGGTCCGGGTCGATGGCGGGTTTAGTGTCACTGGGCGGACGCCATTCGTGAGCGGCGCGCACCAGGCGCGGTGGTTCATGGGTCTGGCCCATATTCATGATGGGGACGCGCCGAGGCTCGCCGAAGACGGATCTCCGGTGACGCTCATGACCATGTGTCCAGCGGATAAGGCCACGATCCTCGACACGTGGCGAACCCTTGGCATGCGGGGAACGGGCAGCCACGACGTGGTCATGACGGATGTGTTCGTGCCGTCGCGCCATACTGCGCTGTTGGCCCCATACGAAAAGCCGGGTGGCGCATACGAAGGACCGTTTTATAAACTCAGCATCTGGCCGGGGATAGCAGCGCAGGGAATTGTTTCGCTCGGCATCGCCAGAGCCGCCAGCGACGACTTGCTAGAACTCGCGGGACAAAAGACGCCATCTTATCTTACGACGCCACTCAGAAATCGTGCCACACTTCAGGGGGCTATCGGCGAGGCGGAAGCCACGATGGGCGCTGGTCGGGCCTATCTTTACGAAGCTCTGGGCGAAGTCTGGGATAAGGCACAGAGGGGTCACATGATTGACATGCCCGGTAAGATGAAGCTGCAACTTGCGGGCACGCATGCGGTGATGGCAGGAGCGAAGGTCGTGGACCTGATCCATGCTGCTGTGGGAACGTCCGGGGTTCGCGACGAGTACCGGTTCCAGCGCCACTTTCGCGACGCACACACGATCACGCGATCACGCAGCACGCGTACACATCCTCCGCCCGGTACGAATCCGGAGGCCAGTACTTCCTCGGTGTGCCCATAGAATGGCCATTCTACGGCCTGTGATAAGTCCCGATCTCCCGCCGGCCAAGGACTGACATGTCTATCGCCAAGAGCACCGGCGGTTGCCGATGCTTGAATCACGCAATACACGCCGCCCGGTCGCTGCAATTCCATTACGGTCATGCCTTCCGCGAAATCCGGAAGTCTTGAATTCTGCTTCACAGCTCAAAGGCTATGGTTTCTGGGGACTCCCCGGACGCCTTGACCACGATAATCCCGAGTGGACAACAGGACGGGCTAGGCGAGCTTGATGGTTACCACACCTAGAAGGATGATTGCGGCGGCCGCCGGCCAACTCCAACCGAACCGCTCTTTCAGAACGAAGGCAGATATGGCTATTCCAAATGCGATGCCAGTTTCGCGCAATGCCGCAACCATGGCAACGGGGGCCCGCGTCATCGCCCAAAGCACAAGAATGTAGGCTCCCAGGGTGCATGCGCCCCCGATCAAGCCAAAGCGCCAACGACTATAAAGATGCCTAACAATGTCAACTCGCCGACGCAGCATCGGCCATATCAAGATCGAAGGAGCAGTTAGTAGAAACATCCACATCGTGTATGCGACGGGATTTCCGGATAACCGCACGCCAGTTCCATCGACGAGTATGTAGGCGGCGATAACTACGGCATTGATGAGAGCGAAGCGAGTAGTGCGGCCAGGAAGGCTGCCGGTCCGCCGGTCCACCAACAAGAGCCCAAGAATTCCCCCGCATATTAGAAAAATACCGCCCCACTCTCCTAGGGAAAGTCGTTCCCCAATCAGACGACCGCTCGCAAGCGCTACGAGTAAAGGCGGTGCGCCACGCATCAGGGAATAGGCATGACTCATGTCACCGCTGCGGTATGAGGCCCCGATCAGCAGGAAATAGGCTATATGAAGGACGACAGATGCCGCGACATACGGCCAACTTGCTGACCATGGCAAAGGAAGGAATGGAAGAATCGTGGCAGACAATGCCGCGGCACCGCTTGTCACCAGGACGATGTCGAGAAACTTGTCCGGGCTGGATTTCACGATGCCATTCCAACTGGCATGCAGAAGAGCCGCGAACAGGACAACCAGCATGACGGCAGCGGACAAAGGCGATTACTCCGGAAGGATTTCGAGGCGAGCTTTATCTCTCGTGGTGACGGGCCACAAACCATTACATCTGGTGCAGCAATTCGTCAGGAAAACACAAACGACGCAGCATTCTCTGCCTCCCTCTCAATGCCCGGCGCGTGTTCGAAGCTGCCGCCCGCCCCGCGCCCGGGCAAGACCCGGCGTCGAGCACGAAAAGGGAGAGATCGGCGGAGTATTGATCGGGCTCTCCGCGCCCCCCCCTGACCCTTCGCAGCGTGGAGGTGTTCTGCATGATGTCCTCCTCTCTTTCCGAGCACAGACATGGGCACTAAGCTTCGCGCGGGCGAGTGCATTTCGAGAAGGGCGCCACACCGCCCGTGAGCGGCTTCTGGTCGATCACCTTGTATGACGGTGAGGGCTATCAGGTGCCGAACAGCCTTAACCGGTTCGCTGTCTGCAGTTGGATGAAGTTCAAGTACGGCCCGGACGGCTCGCTCGACATGTATTTCCGGAACGCCAGCCCCGGGGCCGACATGGAGGCGAACTGGCTGCCGGTGCCACAATAGGCTCTGCTGCTTCGATGGGCCGCACGCAGTCGGCGTGTAGAGGTCGAGCGGCGAAACAGCGGTTCACCGACGGCAGACCGGTCATGACGAGACACAAAAAACGAGAGCGCATGATCATATCTCGGTCTGCGCGGCGCTGGCCATCGTTGCTGTTCTTGCGACCAGCCCCCCAGCCCAAGCACAATCGGCGGCGCCCGCGATGCCGCACGGCGCAGCCCTACCTCCATTGCCGCGTAAGGCGGCGCATTACGGGGATTGGCGGAGTGCTGGGAGACGACGCGAGCCGGGCCAGGCACCGTTTCCAGAAAAATTACCTTTAGCGGATTTTTTTCTTGGCCTCGCGGACGCCTTGCGCTACGTAGCCGCCTCTCGCAACAAAGTTCCACCCATGACAACAGCACACCGCATCGCCGGCCTTCCCTGCCAGCCCCACCAATGGGTTGGTGTGCGCTTCGTGCGCCGGCTCGGCGGTGCGGTGCGCACGATCGTGTCCAGCGGCATCACGCTCGCCGGCAGCCTGTGGCGTCCGGTCGCGCCGATCCCCACGTCCAACCCTCCCGCCGCCGCGGACCTGGAAGCTCCCCTGCCGGCCAAGCCGCCGCGCAGCCCGCGCCGCTCATGTGCCGCTGCGCCAGTCCCGCAATCCCTGCCGCCGGGGTGGCTCGCGCACTCGCTCAGCCGCCGCCGGCCCGCCAGGTTCCCAACCGCGCGCGTCAGACTTATGCGACATCAACGGGACCACCGCGGGCGGTCCCGGTATCCTGATTCGTGCCCAAGCAACCTCGCCGGCGCCCAGCCAAGGACCAGAAAAGCCGGTTTCGCTGTCAGCCCCGCAGGCAGAAGATGGCTCTAACTGAGAACGTATTGCCGGCGCCTGTCACGCCGGCTCGATCGGCATCCGCGCGATCCCCAGCCAGGCGATGGGCGCCCCGGCCTTCTCCGCCGCTTGCTCGGGCGGCAGTGCCGCATCCCAATCGGCGGCGATGAAGCGCCGGCCGTTCACGCCCGCCGCGGCATCGGACACCAGCCAGAGCAGGGGCGGCACCATGATCTCCGGCTGCAGCATGCGGCTGCGGTCGCCGGCATGGTCGCCGACCAGCGGTGTGTTAGTCACCCCGCCCGGCACCAGCACGTTCGACGTGACGCCCGTGCCTTTCAGGTCGGCGGACAGGCCGGCCATCGCCGCCTCGGCCGCGGCCTTGCTGGCGCCATACAGCAGGTAGCCCTCGCGCACCATGGTGCCGAGGCTGGTGGTGACGGTGATGATGCGTCCCGCCTTCGCCGCCAGCATGTGCGGCAGCACGGCGCGCGCCATCATGATTGGCGCGGTGGAGTTCACCGCCAGGAAGCGGCTCCATTGTTCAGGCGTCGCTTCCCAGAAGCGGATCGGCTGGCTGCGCGCATCGGCCCGCACCGAGGCCTGGCCGATCCCTGCGTTGTTCACCAGCACATCGATCCGGCCGCTGCGGTCCAGCACCGCGGCGACGATGCGGTCGAACGCGTCGGGCTGCGACAGGTCGGCCTGCATGGTCTGCACCGCGCCCGGCTTCCCCGCCGCCGCGGCGGCCAGCGAGTCCAGGCCGGCGGCGGTGCGGTCCACCACCGCCACGTCGATCCCGGCGCCGAGCAAGCCCAGCGCCATGGCGCGGCCAAGGCCGCTCGCGGCTCCGGTGATGATGACAGTCTTCCTGGTGGCCATGGTGCTTCCTCCGCGATCTGTTGTTGCTTCACGTCCCATCATCGCAGAGGTAGTGCCCCCGGAGGAAGATCGGGCGGAAGACCCGGAGGAAGACCGGGCGACGGGTGCGGATCAGGGTTTCCCGGCGGTCGCCGCCGCAGGCGCCGCACTGCCCTGGGCGGCAGGAGTGGTCGCCGGCAGCGCCAACGATATCGGCGCGCCCGCCTGCGGCGCTGGTGGGCCGGTGGCCGATTGGACCGGGACACCGGTCGCGGGCAGCGTTGCGGTCGGCATCGTGGCAGTAGCCGCGGCTGAAATACCGGCCGCCGCGGACACGGCGGGCGTGACGGGCGGCGCTGCCTCCAGGCCGGGTGGAATCATTGGCAACGGGACCGTCCCGGTGAGGCCTGTTGTGGACACACCAGCGGGTGGAGTCGCTGGGGCAGAAGAGGGGGACGTTGCGCCAGGTGTTGGGACGGCGGGTGCAGCGGCTGCCAGTGGCAAGACGGACGATGTCGTCGCCGCAGCCCCCGCGACCAGTGGCGCCGAGACCGCGGCGCCGGGTGGCGCCGAGGCAGCCGCAGCGGTGGGCGTCCCCCCCGCCGTCGCGGGCGGCGGCGCAATCGCGGCAGGTCCGGAACCCGGGGGAGGCGTGGCGGCCGGGGGTGCGGACGGCGTCGAGGCGACCGTAGGCGCGGACGTCCCCGACATCGTGGCGACCGGAGGCGCGGACGCCGCCGACATCGTGGCGGCCGATGCGGACGTCGCCGTCCCCGCGGTGGCCGGTGCGGGCGTCGTCGTCCCCGTGGCCGGCGTGGCCGGCGGCTTGGCCGTCGCCGCCGCTTCGGCTTTGGCGCCGGCTCCGGGCAGTGTCACTGTGTAGTCGGCCACCACTCGGGCCTGCTTGCCGGTGATCACCAGCACCTTCTGGCCGATCGCCAGCGGCACCGTATCGCGCTGCGTCACCGAGACCAGGCCGCCCTTGGTCTCCTGCACGATGTACTCGTAGGCCGTGGTGTCACCCGTTGCATGTTCGACGCCGCTGCCGACCACCCCGCCGATCACCGATCCGCCGAGCGCCGACAGCGCCGTGACCGGGCCGCCGCCATCGACCTGCGAGCCCGCAATGCCGCCGGCCGCGGCGCCGGTAACGGTCCCCAGCGTGGCGTCGGCGCTGACCCCGACCTTGCGCACCCCGACCACGTCGCCCTGGGTCGGACTTTGGCCTGTTGCACCGCGGCCGCTGGTAGGTGTTCGGCGAATAATTCGGGCCGCACCCGGCCAGCACGGCCAGCAGGGCGGCCGCGACGCCGCCGATCACGTTACGAACCAAAACCGTCCTTCCCGCTTATTGTGCGGTTGCGAGATAGGCGCCTCGGCCGCCGTGTCATCCCCACGCGCGCGCCAATGGCCCGCCCGACCGCCGGCGTCATGGCTTCGTCGTAATTCGCTTCCCTCCGCAACCACTTCGCGCCTACGCTGCTGCATTGCAGCAGGAGCCACGGATGGCGCAGACCGCCGGCATGCAGACCCAAACCCAGAGCCAGACCCAGTCCCGCCGGACGACTCACACTGTTTGCTCCAGGGCTACGACCCGGACGGCTTCTTCTGCGAGACGATGCGCCGTGGCCAGCCGCCGCATCCCGGCCTCGACCTGTTCCGCGCCCGGCTGGCGGAGTTCCCGGTCGAAACCCTGCGCCGCCGCGCCGTGGACGCCGAGCGCGACCTGTTGGAACGCGGCATCACCTTCACCGTCTATTCCGACGCCACCGCGATCGACCGCATCCTGCCGTTCGACCTGATCCCCCGCGTGATCACCGCGGCCGAGTGGCAGCAGATCGAGACCGGCGTCATCCAGCGCGTGCGCGCGCTGAACATGTTCCTGCACGACATCTACCACGAGCGGAAAATCCTGGCCGACGGGGTCGTGCCGCGCGAGCTGGTGCTGGGGAATGCCGGCTACTGCGAGACCATGGTCGGCTTCGACGTGCCGTTCAGCACCTACGTGCATGTCTGCGGCACCGATATCGTGCGCGACGAAACCGGCACCTTCATGGTGCTGGAGGACAACGCCCGCACGCCGTCCGGCGTCGCCTACGTGGTGGAGAACCGCCACATGACGCAGCGCGTGCTGTCCGACCTGATGGCCGGCCTGCAGGTGCGCGGCGTCGACGACTACGGCCTGCGCCTGCACCGCGCGCTGGGCGAGATCGCGCCGCCAGGGCGTGGAGGACCCGCAGGTCGTGGTGCTGTCGCCCGGCATCTTCAACTCCGCCTATTTCGAGCATGTCTTCCTGGCGCGCGAGATGGGCGTGCCGCTGGTGGAGGGCCGCGACCTGGTGGTGGAGAACCACCGCGTCTGCATGCGCACCACCGCGGGGCTGGCGCCGGTGCACACGATCTATCGCCGGCTGAACGACGACTTCCTGGATCCCGACGTGTTCAGCCCGGACAGCATGCTGGGCGTGCGCGGCCTGATCGAGGCGTGGCGCCGCGGCAACGTCGCGATCGCCAACGCGGTCGGCACCGGCGTGGCCGACGACAAGGCGAGTGTATGCCTACATGCCGCGCATCATCCGCTACTACCTGGCCGAGGACGCGATCCTGCCCAACGTCGAGACCCACATCTGCGGCGAACCCGACGCGCTGGCCTACACGCTGGACCATCTGGCCGAACTGGTGGTGAAGCCGGTCGCCGAGTCCGGCGGCTACGGCCTGATCATCGGCCCGCACGCCACCCGCGCGCAGCTCGACGATTTCCGCGCCCGGCTGCTGGCCGACCCCGCCAACTACATCAGCCAGCCGACGCTGAAGCTGTCGGTCTCGCCGACGCTGACCGAGGACGGCGTCGCGCCGCGCCACATCGACCTGCGGCCCTTCGCGGTGACCGGCCGCGACACCTGGGTGCTGCCCGGCGGCCTCACCCGGGTCGCGCTGCGGGCGGGCACGCTGGTGGTGAACTCCTCGCAGGGCGGTGGCACCAAGGACACCTGGGTGCTGGCATGAGCGAGACCGCTGCACAGTCACCGGCACCATGCACCTGATCGCGCGCCACGCCGAAAGCGCGCTGTGGCTCGCCCGCTATATCGAGCGCATCGAGAACCTGGCCCGCATGCTCGACGTGACCAAGACGTTCACCGCACGACGACAGCCGACTGGCTGACCATCCTGCGCATCAACGGCGACGCCACCGGCTTTCTCAAGCGCTACCCGGAGGTGAGCCAGCGCCAACGTCGCGCGGTTCTATCTGCTGGACGCCGACAATCCGAGTTCGGTGCAGTCCGCGATCGCCGCGGCGAAGGAGAACGCGCGCACGCTGCGGGCGCTGATCTCCACCGAGATGTGGCTGCAGATCAACGTCTTCCACGGCCACATCCGCGCGCTGAGCGGCGCCGACCTGGCTCCGGACCGGCTGTCCGCCGTGTGCGCCATGCTGAAGGAAGGCGCCCAGGCGCATGTCGGCATCAGCGAGGGCACGTTCTATCGCGACCAGTGCTGGCACTTCACGATGATCGGCCGCTATCTGGAGCGCGCCGACCAGACCACGCGCCTGCTCGACACGCGGTTCCATGCGCTGGTGCCGCAGCCGGACGCCGGCGATCCGGATATCGATGCCGGCAAGTGGCACGCGCTGCTGCGCGCCGCCGGCGGCTACCACGCCTACCGGCGCGAGCACCCGCACGGCTACCGCCCGGTCGAGGTCGCCGGCTTCCTGCTGGCGAACACCGCGTTTCCGCGCTCGGTGGCGCTGAACCTGTCGCAGATCGAATGGCACCTGACGCAGCTTCGCCTGCGCTATTACCTGCGCGGTGGCGCGCGGGCGTTGGAGCGGCTGGACAATCTGTGCACCTCGCTGACGCACGAGGGCGTGGCCGGCCTGGTGGCGCGCGGCCTGTCGCCGTTCCTCGACTGGATGCAGCGCGAGATCGGCGCCCTGCATGGCGATGTGATCGACGGGTTGTGCGGCGGGTAGAGCGGTTTCACCCGGACCGGAATTGCCGTGGTCCCGCTGTGGGGTGGCCGGGGGCTGGCCGGGCAAGAAGGCAACCTCCGCTTGAAACCAACCTCCGCTTGAAACAACCTCCGCTTGAAACCACTGCGGCGCGTCCCGGCATTGCCGAACCTTCCTGAGTTTGCCGATTTCCTGTCATGATCACGCCGCAGTTGCGTGCTATATATGACATCTGGCAAATATCGTTGCCCTTGACCTACAAAGGGTGGATGGTGCCCGGGTCATCGTGTCCCGGGAGGCAACATGTCCATCATCGGTATCCTGGCGAACGGCGTTTTTGCGGATACGGGGGGCAACATCGTCGGGTCCCAAGGGGCCGGTTCGACGCTCACTCACCATTTCGGGGCGTCCTCGATTTGGGGTCATCCAGGCTTGCAGAGCTTCTCGACACAAAGTGACAACGTCAGCAACCAACCTGGCGCGAATGTTGTCGTCTCACAGTTCCAAGACGCGGCTGGGACCCACAATGTCAACGACATCGGTGTATTCGCGACAAAATGCACCACTGTCACGTACCAGATGACCGCCTTCGATGGCGGCAGCGGCAGCGCGTTGTGCATTACCGAATTTCTTGACTGAACCGGGGAAAGGCGAAGGTAATGGCCAAGAACCAAGTGTTTGGGCCTTATGACCAATGGAGCATGGTGGTCCTGTACGATCCGAAAACGGGATCTATCGCGCATACCCACCAGGCTGTCACGACACGAGGGGGCACCGCTCCCGACCCGGCCACATTGGAAAGCTGGCGGCGGATCACGCGGCGCGGGCGACAAATACCTCGGTCGCCGGGATGGCATTTCTCCATGTCGATCCCACTGAAATCGATTCCGATCTACACTATACCGTCGATATCAAGAGCCGGTCTCTGGTGAAGGCTGCTCTCCGCAAGCCCGCGGCGTAGAACAAGACGGCTGCAGTCCTGGCGTAACGCCGCTGCCGGCGACCTGCATCGAGCCGCCGGCGACCTGCATCAAAGGATCAAAATCACAGGTTCGGCAATGTGACGACGACACCCTCGGCGGGGGACCGCCGACGGCGTGTCACTTCAGGGGGAGTCGCATTACGCCGTCACCAACGCAGCGCGCATATCCGCTACCAACTTTGTCCGCTGTCCGCTTGCGCCATCGCACC
>CAWADP010000018.1:0-8428 GCA_963780805.1 uncultured Alphaproteobacteria bacterium | reverse complement strand
CGTGATATCCGCCGGCGGCGCGCAGCAGGGCGTGCCACTTGCCGGCATCGATATCCGGATCGCCGGCATCCGCCCGCGGCACCAGCGCGTTGAACCGGGTATCGAGCAAGCGCGTCGTCTGGTCGGCGCGTTCCAGATAACGGCCGATCATGGTGAAGTGCCAGCATTGGTCGCGATAGAACGTGCCCTCGCTGATGCCGACATGCGCCTGGGCGCCTTCCTTCAGCATGGCGCACACGGCGGACAGCCGATCCGGAGCCAGATCGGCGCCGCTCAGCGCGCGGATGCGGCCGTGGAACACGTTGATCTGCACCCACATCTCGGTGGAGATCAGCGCCCGCAGCGTGCGTGCGTTCTCCTTCGCCGCGGCGATCGCCGCCTGCACGGAACTGGGAATGTCCGCGTCGAGCAAATAGAACCGCGCGACATTGTCGTGGCTCACTTCCGGATAGCGCTTCAGAAAGCCGGTGGCGTCGCCGTTGATGCGCAGTATGGTCAGCCAGTCGCTGTCATCGTGCGTGAACGTCCTGGTCACGTCGAGAATGCGGGCCAGGTTGTCGATTCGCTCGACATAGCGCGCCAGCCACAACGCGCTGGCGGCGTGGCGCGCGATCAGGCGCATGGTGCCGGTGACTTGCAGGGTTTCGCTCATGCCAGCACCCAGGTGTCCTTGGTGCCGCCGCCCTGCGACGAGTTCACCACCAGCGTGCCGGCACGCAACGCGACCCGGGTCAGGCCGCCGGGCAGCACCCAGGTATCGCGGCCGGTCACCGCGAAGGGCCGCAGATCGATGTGGCGCGGCGCGACGCCATCCTCGGTCAATGTCGGCGAGACCGACAACTTCAGCGTCGGCTGGCTGATGTAGTTGGCGGGGTCGGCAAGCAGCCGGGCGCGAAAATCGTCCAACTGGGCGCGGGTCGCGTGCGGGCCGATGATCAGGCCGTAGCCGCCGGACTCGGCGACCGGCTTCACCACCAGTTCGGACAAATGGTCCAGGGTGTAGGCCAACGCGTCGGGTTCGCTGCAGATGTTGGTCTCGACGTTGGGAAGGATTGGGTCCTCGGCCAAATAGTAACGGATGATGCGCGGCATGTAGGCGTACACTGCCTTGTCGTCCGCCACGCCGGTGCCGACCGCGTTGGCGATGGCGACGTTGCCGCGGCGCCAGGCCTCGATCAGGCCGGGCACGCCCAGCATGCTGTCGGGGTTGAACACCACGGGGTCCAGCGCGTCATCGTTCAGGCGGCGGTAGATCGTGTGCACCGGCGCCAGCCCCGCCGTGGTGTGCATGAAGACGCGGTGGTTCTCCACCTCCAGGTCCTGGCCCTCCACCAGCGGCACGCCCATTTCGCGCGCCAGAAACACATGCTCGAAATAGGCGGAGTTGAAGATGCCGGGCGACAGCAACACTACCTGCGGGTCTTGCACCGATGGTGGAGAAATCTCGACCAGCGCGCGGTGCAGGTGCAGGCCGTACTCGTCCACGCCGCGCACCTGCAGTCCGGCCATCAGGTCGGACAGCACGCGCTGCGTCATGTGGCGGTTCTCCACCACATAGGACACGCCGGACGGCGTGCGGGCGTTGTCTTCCAGCACCATGAAGCGGCCGGTCTCGTCACGCACGATGTCGGTGCCGCAGATATGCACGTAGGTGTTGAACGGCACGTTGAAGCCGACCATCGTCTCGCAGTAGCCGGCGTTCCCCAGGACCAATTCCTTGGGCACCACGCCGTCGGCCAGGATTTTCCGGTCATGATAGACGTCGTGCAGGAACATGTTCAGAGCGCGTACGCGCTGGATGACGCCGGTCTCGATCTGCCGCCATTCCGCGGCGGTGATGACGCGGGGGATCAGGTCGAACGGCAGAATGCGGTCGATCGCGGTGGCGTCGGAATAGACGGTGAAGGTGATGCCGCGCTCCAGCAGGTCGCGTTCGGCGTCCACGGCGCGGCGGCGCAGGGTTTCGATGGGGAACTGGGCCAGGCGAGCGCAGAGCAGTTCAAGACCCGGATGCGGCGGATGGCCACGGCGCAGCATCTCGCAGAAGAAATTGTTCGGGTCGTAGCCCTGTAACACGCAGTTTGTGTCGGCCGGCGGGGACTGGGTCTGGCTCTGGGTCTGCGTCTGCGTGAGGGCGGTCGGCGCCATTCCCGTCTCCTGCTGCGATGCAGCAGCGTAGGCGCGAACCGGCAGCGGATGGAAGCGAATTGCGACGAAGAGATGACGACGGCGGCGGTCGGGCGGGCCATTGTGCGCTGGCGCGTCTTCGGGGATGACACGGCGGCGCGAGGTGCTTATCTCGCACCCGCACAACAGACAGGAAGGGCGGGGCTTGGTTCGTCACGTCATCGGCGCCGCCGCGGCCGCCATGTTGGCCATGCTGGCCGGCTGCGGCCCCAATTATTCGCCCAACACCTACAATGCGGCCGCGGTCCAGCAGGCCAACAAGGTCACGCAGGGCGATGTGGTGGGCGTGCGCGAGGTAAGGGTGAGCGCCGACGCCACGCTGGGTACGGTTACCGGGGCGGCGGTGGGCGGCATTGCGGGCTCGCAGGTCGATAGCGGCGGCCCGATCACCGCGCTTTCCACGCTGGGTGGCACGGTGATCGGCGGGCTGGTCGGCAATGGGGTCGAGCATGCAGGGGGTGACACCACCGCCTGGGAGTACATCGTGCGGCAGAACGACGGCAGCTTGGTGTCGGTGACGCAGCGCGACAAGGTGCCGCTGGCACTCGGCGAGAAGGTGTTGGTAATCGCCGGCAAGCAGGCGCGCGTAGTGCCGGACTACACGGTGGCACTGCCCGGGATGCCGCCGCCCAAGCCGAAGCAGGCGGCGACGGCCAAGCCGCCGGCCACGCCGGCCACGGGGACGACGACGCCCGCACCGGCCACCGCGGGGACGGCGACGTCCGCATCGGCCGCCACGATGTCGGCGGCGTCCGCGCCTCCGGTCGCCACGATGTCGGGGACGTCCGCGCCTACGGTCGCCTCGACGCCGTCCGCACCCCCGGCCGCCACGCCTCCCCCGGGTTCCGGACCTGCCGCGATTGCGCCGCCGCCCGCGACGGCGGGGGGGACGCCCACCGCTGCGGCTGCCTCGGCGCCACCCGGCGCCGCGGTCTCGGCGCCACTGGTCGCGGGGGCTGCGGCGACGACATCGTCCGTCTTGCCACTGGCAGCCGCTGCACCCGCCGTCCCAACACCTGGCGCAACGTCCCCCTCTTCTGCCCCAGCGTCTCCACCCGCTGGTGTGTCCACAACAGGCCTCACCGGGACGGTCCCGTTGCCAATGATTCCACCCGGCCTGGAGGCAGCGCCGCCCGTCACGCCCGCCGTGTCCGCGGCGGCCGGTAATTCAGCCGCGGCTACTGCCACGATGCCGACCGCAACGCTGCCCGCGACCGGTGTCCCGGTCCAATCGGCCACCGGCCCACCAGCGCCGCAGGCGGGCGCGCCGATATCGTTGGCGCTGCCGGCGACCACTCCTGCCGCCCAGGGCAGTGCGGCGCCTGCGGCGGCGACCGCCGGGAAACCCTGATCCGCACCCGTCGCCCGGTCTTCCTCCGGGTCTTCCGCCCGATCTTCCTCCGGGGGCACTACCTCTGCGATGATGGGACGTGAAGCAACAACAGATCGCGGAGGAAGCACCATGGCCACCAGGAAGACTGTCATCATCACCGGAGCCGCGAGCGGCCTTGGCCGCGCCATGGCGCTGGGCTTGCTCGGCGCCGGGATCGACGTGGCGGTGGTGGACCGCACCGCCGCCGGCCTGGAACTCGCTGGCCGCCGCGGCGGCGGGGCAGCCGGGCGCGGTGCAGACCATGCAGGCCGACCTGTCGCAGCCCGACGCGTTCGACCGCATCGTCGCCGCGGTGCTGGACCGCAGCGGCCGGATCGATGTGCTGGTGAACAACGCAGGGATCGGCCAGGCCTCGGTGCGGGCCGATGCGCGCAGCCAGCCGATCCGCTTCTGGGAAGCGACGCCTGAACAATGGAGCCGCTTCCTGGCGGTGAACTCCACCGCGCCAATCATGATGGCGCGCGCCGTGCTGCCGCACATGCTGGCGGCGAAGGCGGGACGCATCATCACCGTCACCACCAGCCTCGGCACCATGGTGCGCGAGGGCTACCTGCTGTATGGCGCCAGCAAGGCCGCGGCCGAGGCGGCGATGGCCGGCCTGTCCGCCGACCTGAAAGGCACGGGCGTCACGTCGAACGTGCTGGTGCCGGGCGGGGTGACTAACACACCGCTGGTCGGCGACCATGCCGGCGACCGCAGCCGCATGCTGCAGCCGGAGATCATGGTGCCGCCCCTGCTCTGGCTGGTGTCCGATGCCGCGGCGGGCGTGAACGGCCGGCGCTTCATCGCCGCCGATTGGGATGCGGCACTGCCGCCCGAGCAAGCGGCGGAGAAGGCCGGGGCGCCCATCGCCTGGCTGGGGATCGCGCGGATGCCGATCGAGCCGGCGTGACAGGCGCCGGCAATACGTTCTCAGTTAGGGCCTGAGCCAGAATAACCGAATCGGAACAAAAGAATCCGGCGGGCGGTAAGAACGCAAGGAACGAATCCGGAAAACCGCAACTCGTCGGAACGCAACTGGGCTACCCTGAAGGCGTGGTTGATAGCGCTGCGATCAAGGCCCGTTTCGACGCCCTTGCGCCGTTCCTGGACGAGCGTGAGCGGCGATTATTCGCCGCAAGCGAAGCACAGGCCGCAGGCCGCGGCGGGGTGAGCGCAGTTCAGCGCGCCACCGGGATCGCGCGTAGCACGATCGATCGTGGCCTGCGCGACCTGCGCGTCGGAGCGGAGAAACTCGAAGGACGCGTGCGCCGGCCAGGCGGCGGCGGCAAGGCTGCGACGGAACTCCAGCCCGGACTGCTGAGTGCCCTGAACGAGTTGGTGCAATCATCGATCCGCGGCGATCCGGAGGCGCCGTTGCTGTGGGTGAGCAAGAGCCAACGCCATCTCGCGGCGGCGCTGGCGGCACGCGGTTTCACCGCCGGGCAGAAGCTGGTCGGCCGCCTGTTGCCCCGTCTGGGGTTCAGCCTGCAAGCCAACAGCAAAACGCGTGAAGGCGCCAGCCATCCGGACCGCAACGCACAATTCGAGCATATCAATGCCGAGGTGTTGGCCTTCCAGGCCGCCAACGAACCGGCGATCTCGGTTGATACGAAGAAGAAGGAGCTTGTCGGGGACTTCAAGAACGGTGGCCGCGAGCTGCGCCCCAAGGGACAACCCGAACCGGTTCGGGTGCATGACTTCATCATCCCTGAACTTGGCAAGGTGGCGCCATACGGTGTCTACGACATCGCCGCCAATGCCGGATGGATCAACCTCGGCATCACCCATGATACGGCCGCCTTCGCCGTCGAGAGCATCCGGCGCTGGTGGCACGCGTGGGGCTCATCCCGCTATCCAAACGCCAGCAACCTGCTGATCACCGCCGACTGTGGCGGCAGTAATGGCGCGCGTGTGCGGCTCTGGAAGCGCGAATTGCAAGTTTTGGCCGACGAACTCGGGATCGCAATCAGCGTCTGCCATCACCCGCCGGGCACCAGCAAGTGGAACCGCATCGAGCACCGTCTGTTCGCGTTCATAACCCAGAACTGGCGTGGCAAGCCGCTGGTCAGCCATCAGGTCATCGTGCAACTGATCGCCAACACCAAGACCAAAGCCGGCCTGACTGTCGCTTGCCGTCTCGATGCCAACAGCTATGAGAAGGGCATCAAGGTCACCAATGCCGAGATGGCAGCCCTAAATATCCACCCAGCCGACTTCCACGGCGAATGGAACTACACCATCTCACCCAGGTTGCCCGATCATTGACGCAGTTATCCCGGCTCAGGCCCTTAGAGCCATCTTCTGCCTGCGGGGCTGACAGCGAAACCGGCTTTTCTGGTCCTTGGCTGGGCGCCGGCGAGGTTGCTTGGGCGCGAATCAGGATACCGGGACCGCCCGCGGTGGTCCCGTTGATGTCGCATAAGTCTGACGCGCGCGGTTGGGAACCTGGCGGGCCGGCGGCGGCTGAGCGAGTGCGCGAGCCACCCCGGCGGCAGGGATTGCGGGACTGGCGCAGCGGCACATGAGCGGCGCGGGCTGCGCGGCGGCTTGGCCGGCAGGGGAGCTTCCAGGTCCGCGGCGGCGGGAGGGTTGGACGTGGGGATCGGCGCGACCGGACGCCACAGGCTGCCGGCGAGCGTGATGCCGCTGGACACGATCGTGCGCACCGCACCGCCGAGCCGGCGCACGAAGCGCACACCAACCCATTGGTGGGGCTGGCAGGGAAGGCCGGCGATGCGGTGTGCTGTTGTCATGGGTGGAACTTTGTTGCGAGAGGCGGCTACGTAGCGCAAGGCGTCCGCGAGACCAAGAAAAAAATCCGCTAAAGGTAATTTTTCTGGAAACGGTGCCTGGCCCGGCTCGCGTCGTCTCCCAGCACTCCGCCAATCCCCGTAATGCGCCGCCTTACGCGGCAATGGAGGTAGGGCTGCGCCGTGCGGCATCGCGGGCGCCGCCGATTGTGCTTGGGCTGGGGGGCTGGTCGCAAGAACAGCAACGATGGCCAGCGCCGCGCAGACCGAGATATGATCATGCGCTCTCGTTTTTTGTGTCTCGTCATGACCGGTCTGCCGTCGGTGAACCGCTGTTTCGCCGCTCGACCTCTACACGCCGACTGCGTGCGGCCCATCGAAGCAGCAGAGCCTATTGTGGCACCGGCAGCCAGTTCGCCTCCATGTCGGCCCCGGGGCTGGCGTTCCGGAAATACATGTCGAGCGAGCCGTCCGGGCCGTACTTGAACTTCATCCAACTGCAGACAGCGAACCGGTTAAGGCTGTTCGGCACCTGATAGCCCTCACCGTCATACAAGGTGATCGACCAGAAGCCGCTCACGGGCGGTGTGGCGCCCTTCTCGAAATGCACTCGCCCGCGCGAAGCTTAGTGCCCATGTCTGTGCTCGGAAAGAGAGGAGGACATCATGCAGAACACCTCCACGCTGCGAAGGGTCAGGGGGGGCGCGGAGAGCCCGATCAATACTCCGCCGATCTCTCCCTTTTCGTGCTCGACGCCGGGTCTTGCCCGGGCGCGGGGCGGGCGGCAGCTTCGAACACGCGCCGGGCATTGAGAGGGAGGCAGAGAATGCTGCGTCGTTTGTGTTTTCCTGACGAATTGCTGCACCAGATGTAATGGTTTGTGGCCCGTCACCACGAGAGATAAAGCTCGCCTCGAAATCCTTCCGAGTAATCGCCTTTGTCCGCTGCCGTCATGCTGGTTGTCCTGTTCGCGGCTCTTCTGCATGCCAGTTGGAATGGCATCGTGAAATCCAGCCCGGACAAGTTTCTCGACATCGTCCTGGTGACAAGCGGTGCCGCGGCATTGTCTGCCACGATTCTTCCATTCCTTCCTTTGCCATGGTCAGCAAGTTGGCCGTATGTCGCGGCATCTGTCGTCCTTCATATAGCCTATTTCCTGCTGATCGGGGCCTCATACCGCAGCGGTGACATGAGTCATGCCTATTCCCTGATGCGTGGCGCACCGCCTTTACTCGTAGCGCTTGCGAGCGGTCGTCTGATTGGGGAACGACTCTCCCTAGGAGAGTGGGGCGGTATTTTTCTAATATGCGGGGGAATTCTTGGGCTCTTGTTGGTGGACCGGCGGACCGGCAGCCTTCCTGGCCGCACTACTCGCTTCGCTCTCATCAATGCCGTAGTTATCGCCGCCTACGTACTCGTCGATGGAACTGGCGTGCGGTTATCCGGAAATCCCGTCGCATACACGATGTGGATGTTTCTACTAACTGCTCCTTCGATCTTGATATGGCCGATGCTGCGTCGGCGAGTTGACATTGTTAGGCATCTTTATAGTCGTTGGCGCTTTGGCTTGATCGGGGGCGCATGCACCCTGGGAGCCTACATTCTTGTGCTTTGGGCGATGACGCGGGCCCCCGTTGCCATGGTTGCGGCATTGCGCGAAACTGGCATCGCATTTGGAATAGCCATATCTGCCTTCGTTCTGAAAGAGCGGTTCGGTTGGAGTCGGCCGGCGGCCGCCGCAATCATCCTTCTAGGTGTGGTAACCATCAAGCTCGCCTAGCCCGTCCTGTTGTCCACTCGGGATTATCGTGGTCAAGGCGTCCGGGGAGTCCCCAGAAACCATAGCCTTTGAGCTGTGAAGCAGAATTCAAGACTTCCGGATTTCGCGGAAGGCATGACCGTAATGGAATTGCAGCGACCGGGCGGCGTGTATTGCGTGATTTAAGCATCGGCAACCGCCGGTGCTCTTGGCGATAGACATGTCAGTCCTTGGCCGGCGGGAGATCGGGACTTATCACAGGCCGTAGAATGGCCATTCTATGGGCACACCGAGGAAGTACTGGCCTCCGGATTCGTACCGGGCGGAGGATGTGTACGCGTGCTGCGTGATCGGTAA
>CAWADP010000017.1:0-83016 GCA_963780805.1 uncultured Alphaproteobacteria bacterium | reverse complement strand
CGACACTGCGATTTTCAGTCGCATGCTCTACCAACTGAGCTACCTGGGCACAGGGCAGCCGTTGCAAGGCCCGGTGCCATACAGGATGCCCGCCCCCCGATCAAGCGGCGTCCGGGTCCGGCGATTCCGGTTCGCGCGGCAGCGAAGGTTCTTCCTCCTCGTCGGTGGGTCGGCTTGGAATCCGGTACTGTCCGGTCAGCCAGCGGCCCAGGTCCACATCGGCGCAGCGCACGCTGCAAAACGGCCGCGTCGCCGCATCCGCGGGCTTCCCGCACACCGGGCAGCGCGCGCGGCCTGTCCGACGGGAGGAAACCGGCACGGCGGAAGGCACGCGGCCACTCATGGCGGCTCCATCATCCGCGGTTCCATCATCCGCGTTTCCATCATCCATTGACTCCCCGGCAGGGACGGATCGCTGCGCAGGATCAAGCTGCGCCCCGTCCGCCGTGCAAGGTCCGCAAGCGCCGCCGTGTCCTGCTCCAGCGCGCGCGCCACGCCGGGGGAGGCGCGCAATGCCGGCATCCGGCCGGGCGCGGCGGCCACCGCGGCGGCCACCGCCCGCAGCGCCGCCAACCCTGCGGCATGTGGGCCGGCGAGCAACTCGTGCAGCGGCGGATGCACCCGGGGACGCACGATCTCCGCCAGCCCCAGCGCGGTGAACCCGAGCAATCGAGGGCGCGCCGGGTCCTCCGCCAGCGCCTCGGCCAGCGCCGGCCCCAACGCAGCGCGCCGCCGCACCGGCAGCCCGGCCAGATCCACCAGGATAGCGCCCGACAGGTTGCGCAGCCGGATCTGCCGCGCCAGGGCCGGCAGCAGCGCGCGGTTCACCGCCATATGGCTTCCGGCGGCGGTGCCGGTATCCGCGTCGATCGCCACCAGTGCCGGCGTCGGGTGGAACGACAGCCGCGCGCCATCCGGCAGCACATGCTCGGGGTGCGCCAGCGCTTCGATCGCGCCGAGCAGGGTGTCGTCGAACACCCGGGTCCGCAGCGCCAGGCGGGCGCCGAGGGTGGACCGGAGTGGGGCCACCAACGCCGGATCGTCCACCCAAACCGGAGCGTCCGGATAATGCGCGGCCAGGCGGTCCACGGCGCCCGGCCCCCGCCGGACCAACCCTTGGGGCCGGGGTCCCGCGTCATCGCCGGACAGGCTGGCAGCCTGGTCGGGCGACAGGCGAGCGCTGAGCCGCGGGCCTTTTCCCCCCTGCGCTGCCCGGGTTACGCGTACGCCCAGCACGGTGCCTTCGGTGACGGCCCTTGCCGCCGTCGGTATCCGGCAGGAACCCGTCGGCACCGTCCACTGCCACGAACACGCCGCCGAGCGCCAGTGCGCGCGCCGTCACACGCCCCCGATGCAGGTCGCCGACGCCGTCCGGCGCGCCGGGGCGCCAGATCGTGTAGTCCAGCAGCTCGTCGTCGCGCGCCGCCGCGACCTGCACCTCGCCGGGGCTGGACGCGCAGAGCACGCGCACGGTCACGGGTGCAACCAGTCGGCGCCGCGCAGAAGCTGCGCCGTCTCGAACAGCGGCAGCCCGACGACGTTGGAGTAGCTGCCGGAGAGGAAGCGGACGAAGGCCGCCGCGCTCCCCTGGATGGCGTAGCCGCCCGCCTTGCCGTGCCATTCGCCGGTGGCGAGATAGGCCTCGATCTGCGGCGCCGTCAGCCGGGCGAAGGCGACGATGCTGGTGACCAGGCGCTCGGACGGGCGACGGTCGGGCGCGGCCAGAACGACCGCGGTCAGCACCCGATGGCGGCGGCCGGAGAGCAGGGTGAGGCAGCAGCGCGCGTCGGCTTCAGTGTCGGCCTTCGGGAGGATACGGCGCCCGGCGGCCACCACGGTATCGGCCGCCAGCACCAGGCAACCAGACGCGCTCACCGTCGCCGCCTTGGCGCGTGCCAGGCGTTGCACGTAGGCGCGAGGGAGTTCGTCCCGGTCGGGGGTTTCGTCGACCTCGGGGGCCAGGATGCGGTCCGGCACGATCCCGATCTGCGCCAGCAGATCCAGCCGCCGCGGGCTGGCCGAAGCCAGGACCAGCGGACTCCTGCTCACGCCCGCGTGGGCTATTTGAAGCGGAAAGTGATGCGCCCTTTGCTCAGGTCGTAGGGCGTCATTTCGACGTTCACCCGGTCGCCCGCCAGCACCCGGATGCGGTTCTTGCGCATCTTGCCGCTGGTATGCGCCAGGATGCTGTGTTCGTTGTCGAGCTTCACGCGGAACATGGCGTTGGGCAGCAGCTCCGTCACCGTGCCGCTGAATTCGATCATGTCTTCCTTCGACATCAGACCTCGTTCATGGGTTGATTTTGGTCGATTCTCGGGCGAAGATGAGCGGCGGGGAGGGCGAGGTCAAGCACGCGACCGTGGTGCGCCCTGTAGTGCGCCCGACTGTGGTGCGCCCGACTGTGGTGCGCCCGACTATGGTGCGCCCGACTGTAGTGCACCCGAACATGCGTCGGGCGGAAAAACGTAGGGCGGGCGCCGCGCCTTCCGCCGCGCCTGGGGACGGCGGCAGGCGCTGCGCTTTTCCGCCCGACGATTTTTCCGCCCGACACCATCCTGTCCGCGAGCCGCACGGCAACGCTGCGGGCGTGTGCCTGCAAGCCTTCGGCCTCGGCGAGCACCACGGCGGCGGGACCGACCCGCGCCAACGCCGCCGCGTCCGCCGCCACGAAAGTCGTGCGCTTCAGGAAATCGAACACCGACAGGCCGGAGGCGAATCGCGCCGTGCGCCCGGTGGGCAACACGTGGTTGGGGCCGGCGACGTAGTCGCCCAGCGCCTCCGGGCACCAGCCGCCCAGGAATACCGCTCCGGCGTGCCGTATCCGGGCAAACACCGGCTCCGGGTCCGGCAGCATCAGTTCCAGGTGCTCTGGCGCCAGACGATTGACCAGCTCCACCGCCTCCGCCCAGTCGCGCGCCACGATCACCGCGCCATGCGCCCGCCAGCTTGCGCCGGCGATGGCGGCGCGGGGCAGGGTGGGGATCGCCGCGGCCACCGCTTCGGCCACCGCGTCGGCGAAGCGGGTGTCGTCGGTGATCAGGATCGCTTGCGCTGCCTCGTCATGTTCGGCCTGGGCGAGCAGATCCAGGGCGATTCGGCGTCGGATCGTTGGAGCGGTCGGCGAGGATGACCACCTCCGACGGGCCGGCGATGGCGTCGATGCCGACATGGCCGAACACCTGCCGCTTGGCCTCGGCGACATAGGCGTTGCCCGGGCCGACGATGCGGTCCACCGGGGCGATGCTGGCGGTGCCATAGGCCAGCGCCGCCACCGCCTGGGCGCCACCGATACGGTAGACCTCCGCCACGCCGGCGCGGCGCGCGGCCGCCAGGACCAGCGGGTTCAGCACACCATCCGGCGTCGGGACGCACATGGCGATGCGGTCTACGCCGGCAACGCGCGCCGGAACGGCGTTCATCAGCACCGATGACGGATACGCCGCCTTGCCGCCCGGCACATAGAGGCCGACCGCATCCAGCGGCGTCCAGCGCATCCCCAGCGTCAGGCCCGCATCGTCGGTGAAGCGGAGGTCGGCGGGGAGCTGGGCGCGATGGAAGGCCTCGATGCGGGTGGCGGCGAGGTCGAGCGCGGCGGCTTGTTCGCGCGGCACCGCGGCGACGGCGGAATCGATTTCGCCGGCGGGGATGCGCAGGCGGTCGGCGCTCAATGACAGGCGGTCGAAGCGCGCGGTGTACTCGAGCAGGGCGGCGTCGCCGCGGGCGCGGATGTCGGCGATGATGGCGGCGACCGCCTGGCCGACGTCTTCGGTGGTCTCGCGCGTCTGGGCGAGCAGGTTGGCGAAGGCGTCGGAAAAATCGGGGGCGGAAGTGGACAGGCGGATCATATGGATACCCGATCGGTGGAGGTCGGTAACCGGCATCGACGCATTGATCGAGGCATGATCCGGTCGTAACCGCGAAGTGTCAGCGTTCCGCAGCAGGCAGACGGCGGCTGGACTGCCGCCGCGGGCAGACCTTAGCGACGACGGCCGGGATAGGCCAACCCACCCAGGCGAAACACAAAAGCGTTGCCGTGTCAGTGCAACGAGGCGGTCGGGCGGAGCTGCTTGTCGTGGGTGTCCGGTTATGTGTGTTCCGCGGCGCCTGCCGCGCCGTCCTCCGCCGATTGGAGAAATCTCCGGTCCGCAGCTACATCTGCACGACATGCTTGTGCTCGCCCTCGATTCCGCTCTGGCACAGTGCTCCGCCGGCGTCGTGCTGGACGGCGCCCTGCGGGCCGTCCGCCAGCAGGCCGCGGCGCAGGGTCACGCCGCGCTGTTGCCGGTGATGGCCGACGCGGTCCTGCGCGAGGCCGGCGTCGCTGCCCCCGCCCTCGATCTGATCGCCGTCACCGTCGGCCCCGGCAGCTTTACCGGCATCCGGGCAGGCCTCGCGCTGGCGCACGGGGTTGCACTCGGTGCCGGCGTCCCGGTGGTGGGCGTGACGGTCGGCGAGGCGCTGGCCGACGCTCTGCCGTACCTGGGCGTCCGGCGGCTTTGGACCGCGATCGACAGCCGTCGCGGCCGCGTGTTCCTGGAACGCGAAGGCATTGTCCTCGCCTATGCGCTGGACGACCTGCCCCGCCCGGACGGCCCGGTCGCGGTGGCCGGTGACGCCGCCATTGCGGTCGCGGCCCGGCTGGCGGCTCGCGGCGCCGACGTGATGCTGACCGACGCCCGCCTGCCCACCGCACGCCATGTCGCGGTGGCGGGCGGCCGCCGCCTCGGCGGCGAACTGTCGCCTTTGCCGGCCCAGCCGCTCTACGTCGATCCGCCCGCGGTGCGGCCGCCGGCGGGCGGCCTTCGCCCGCCACCAGCGGGATGGCCACCCAGATCATCGGTGGGATCATCGGCGGGATCATCGGTGGGGTCATCGGTGGGGTCATCAGTGGGATCACCGGTGGGATCATCAGTGGGATGACCGGTGGCATGGCAGAGCCGTTGCAGCGCGCCACCCCGGTGCACATCCCGGCGATGGTGGCGATCCATGCCGCTGCCTTCCCGCCGCGCGAAGCCTGGGCCGAGGACGCCTTCGCCCTTCAACTCGTCATGCCGGGTGTGTTCGGCCTGGTTGATCCGCGCGGCGGCCTGCTGCTGGCCCGCGTCACCATGGATGAGGCAGAGGTGCTCACCCTGGCGGTCGCGCCCGAAGCGCGCCGTCAGGGCGTGGCGCGCGCCCTGCTGGCCGCCGCGATGGCGGCGGGGCGCGAGCAGGATGCGCGGACGATGTTCCTCGAGGTTGCGGTAGACAATGCCGCCGCCCAGGCGCTCTACCGACAGGCGGGATTTGTCGAAGCCGGGCGCCGTCGGCGCTATTATGCCGATGGCGGCGACGCGCTGATCTTGCGGGTGCCTCTCGCGTAGCGTGGCCGCGTGCGCCGCCCCATATCGGAGCGGGCAGGGGCCCAACAGGACTGGACGAATGGACGGATCAATCCGGGTGCCGCCGGTGGCGGAGCGCAGTGATCATTTCAACGGCGAACGATTTTTCAATCCCTACGCGCCCTACGGCAAGACCCGCGAGGACCTGCGCCGCTGGCGCCGCACCCGCCGCAGGCATCCGTGGCCGGCGCATGTCGAGGACCCGCCCTTCGCGCCGCCCTCGCGTGCGGCACCCGACCGCATCGCGGTGACCTTCGTCGGCCACTCGACGTTCCTGGTGCAGGTCGGCGGCGTCGCGGTGTTGTTCGATCCGATCTGGTCGCAGCGCTGCAGCCCCGTGGCGTTCGCGGGCCCACGCCGGGCGCGCCGGCCCGGACAGGGCCTGGACGTGTTGCCGGCGGTGGATCTGCTGCTGGTCTCGCACAATCATTACGACCACATGGACCTGCCCACGTTGCGCCGCGTGCGCGCGCGTTGGGCGCCACCGGCGGCGACCGGGCTTGGCAATGCGCGCCACTCTGGCCAAGGCGGGCATCAGCGGTGCGGTGGAGCTGGACTGGTGGCAGAGCACGGACCTGGCCCGCGCTCGCGTCACCTACGTGCCGGCACAGCATTTCTCGGCGCGGACGTTGCATGACAGGAACCGCAGCCTGTGGGGTGGGTTCGTCGTCGAGGCCGGCGGCGCGGTGGTGTATTTCGCCGGGGATTCCGGCTACTGCCCGCATTTTACCGAGATCGCCGAGCGGTTTCCCCGCATCGATCTCGCATTGCTCCCGATCGGCGCCTATGAACCGCGCTGGTTCATGCGCCAGCAGCATATGAACCCGGAGGAAGCCGTGCGGGCGCATTGCGACCTGCGGCCGGGCCGCAGCCTGGGCATGCATTTCGGCACCTTCCAACTGACCGACGAAGGCATCGATGCGCCGGTGCGGGCGCTGCGCGCGGCACAGGCGGAGGCCGGTGTTGCGGTGGAGGATTTCGACGTGCTGGGGTTTGGCGAGACGCGGGAATACGCGGTCGCGTGATGCGGCGAAGCGGCGATGCGTTGAAGCGGACGGTTGGAAGCGCGGGGAGTCGGAAGTTAGAAGCGAAGAGTTGGGGGTGGAGTTGGAGTTATCGTTGGAAGTGGAGGCGGAGGTGGAAAGAACACCCCCTCCTTGAGGGACCTCAAGGGTTCCGAACTTTCCCCGCCCTATCCAGCCAAGGCCTCTACCGCGTCGGTGGCGGCAGCGATTGCTGCTGTACCGGCGCGTTCGGCTGCAACTGCACCGGCTGACCGCCCTGGTCGGCACCGGCCGCAGCTTCGTTCTGACCACCACCGTCCTGGTTCGCCGCCGGATAGGCGGGCGCATAGCCAGGACCGGTCGGGGCATAGCTCTGTTGTCCCGGCTGCGGATTCCCCTGCGGCGGCGCCCTGTCGCCCTGGCCGGGCGGCGGATACCCCTGGGCCGGCGCTACGTATCCCTGCCCCGGCGGCGGATACCCCCCCTGCGCGTTCGGTCCATACACGGGTGGTGGCACGGATACCTTCATCGTCGAGGGGGTGCCGTAGCGCGTCAGCACCTCGCGCAGAGGGTTCGCCCCGGGATTGGCCCCCTGCATCTGCAGCACGATCTGCCGTGCCGCATACGGCTGGCCGTAATACGCCGCGTTCCAGGTGCTGAGCAGCGACATGAGGCTGCCCTCCACCGAAACGCCGCCGAACAATCCGCGCGTCGCCGCGAACACCACGATGTCCGCCCCCACCGCCGCGGTGGTCGCGCCACCCAGCGTGCCGCCGACCGTGGCGATCGCCACCGAGGCGTCCGCCCCCAGCTTGAACTGGCTGTCCATCACCGCTTTCAGCCCACGCTGCGTCATGATCGTCATCATCAGCGAGCTGTCCTCGATGCCGGCCTGGAAGCCGATGCTGCCGCTGCCGATGGTGTAGAACGACGGATACGACCAGGTGCCGTTGCCCGCCCGCGCGAGCAATACGCAATCGCCGCCCGAGCCGCCCAGGATGAACCCGGCCTTGAACACCCGCGGGCAGATCATCACCGCACGGGCACGCTGCAGCATGATGCGCGGATCCTGGGAGACCTGCTGCGTCATCATCTCCTGGATCGCGAGCGTGGCGCGGTCCACCAGGGTCTGCGGCTGGCCCTGGGCGTGGGCGAGCCCCGGCATCAGTATTGCCGCCAGAGCGATGGCAGCCGACAGAAAGCGGCGCATGACGATCCTCCTTCGCAGGGCAACTGGCGCCTGCATAGCGCGGATGACGCGAGTTCGGGCGCAAGCATCCTGCCGCAAGCGGCCGAGTTGAGGCCGGATTGCCGGTCAATAACCGGGGAGTTCGTTGACGCAGGACACCCGCCAGCCCTCGGGGGAGCGCTCCAGCCGGGTCAGCGACAGGTTCTGGACGGCGAGGTGCAGCGCGTTGTCCGGGCCGATGCGCAGCGCATGCGCCACCGCGGCACGGATCGAGCCGCCATGGGCGACCGCGATCACGTCGGCGCCGTCATGCGTTTCCGCTAGCCGTTCCAGGGTAGCGCCGACGCGGGCGATGACCTGGGTCATGCTCTCGCCGCCCGGCGGGTGCTCCTGGCCGGCCAGCGGCCAGAAGGCGTGCGCCGGCAGGGTCAGGCGGGCGGGCAGCTCGGCATGCGGCAGGCCCTGCCAGTCGCCGAGGGATTGCTCGATCAGGCCGGGTTCCTCGGTCAGCTCGGCGCGGGGGTAGCCGGCGGCGAAGATGGCCTCGGCGGTGCGGCGGGTGCGGGTGAGCGGGGTGACGATCCAATCCGCCTCCCGCGGCAGCCGCTGCGCCAGCGAGCGATACATCGGTCCCTGCCCGAGCAAGGTGGTCTCGCACAGGGCCACGTCCATGACGCCGTAGAGGATGGCACGGGCGTTCTCGTCCACCAGGGCGTGGCGGATCAGCCAGAAGCGGGTTTCGGTCATCGGGCAGCGCGGTCTCCTGTGCCGGGCGGGCCCGGGGCATGCGGGGCGTGCCCAGGGGCATGCGTGGGGCGTGCCCGGCGTGGCGGAGCGGATAGAGGATGCGCGGCGGCGGCGCCAGACAGAGGGTAGCGGGTGGGATAGAGGCGGATGGGTGTTATACCAGCCCTTATATAGGTTGACACTGTCGGGGTGTTGTCGGGGTGAGGTTGATTTAGGCCGCCGGCAAAGCAGGGCAATCGGGTGAACCACAGTCCGGACGAAACGCAGGGGGATCATCCACTGGTGGTGCCTCACGATTCGCCGCATTTTCACCACGGAGATAGCGCGGAGAGCCACGGTGATCACGGAGACGGAGGCTCCCCGACTGCCGGGGAAGCTCCGACTCCGTGGGCACCGTGGCTCTCCGCGCTATCTCCGTGGTGAAAATGCGGTGCTGCCAACGTCATCGCCGGTTGGATTGATCCCGCGGCTCGTGTCCGCATTGCAGCCGCCAGAGCGGCGGCCCCTCCCGTCCCTTCAACCGTTTGCCCTGCCCTCGCGGATCGTCCTGACCAAACCGGAACGTTCGCTGTCTCAACCCGGAACATCAGGCGACGCCGTGGTGCGCGACACTGCGTGTTCGGTAACCGGCTGCACCGCGGCGCCGGGTGCGATCTTCTGCAGATTGCCGACAATCACCGCATCATGCGCCGTCACGCCCTTGTCGATAACGACCAGATCGCCATACGTCGCACCGACGGAAACCATCCGCTGCACTGCCTTGCCGCGTTCAGCGGCATACACGTACTTGCCGAACTGGCTGGAACCCAGCGCCACCTGCGGGACCAGCAGCGTATCGGGCCGATCCGCCACCAGCAGACGCACATGGACGAACTCGCCAGGTAGCAGGGTGTGGTCGGGATTGGCGATGGTGGCGCGTGCCACAATAGTCCCGGTGCTCCCATCCACCGTATTATTCAAGAACGTAAGCTGCCCCTTGTATCGCTTTCCGCCATCATCCGGGACCGTCACCTCGGCGGGGATCGTCGTTCCTGCATGGTATTTACCCAGCAGCGAGAGATCGGTCTCGCTTGGATTGAAGGTGACATAGATCGGGTCGAGCTGAACCAGCGTATTCAGCTGCGTCCCCGCCGCACTGATCAGCGTGCCTTCATGCACCAGGCTTCGCCCAAGGCGACCCGCGAACGGGGCCCTGATCTCGGTCCATCCCAGATTGAGTCGCGCCGTCTCGATCGCCGCCGCGTCGGCGCCGAGTGTCGCTTGTGCCTGGCGGAACGAACTCGTTGACTGATCGGATATGTCGTTCGACACCCAACCGTCTTTGTTGAGCGTGGTATTCCGGCGGCTGTTGGCCTGTGCATAGACAAGAGCAGCGGCGTCGCGGCGGGCCTGCGCCGTCGCCTGGTCGAGCGACGCCTGGTAGTTGCGTGGATCGATCTGATAGATCAATTGGCCCTGACGCACGTCCGCCCCGTCCGGGACAACCTGGCGATCAAGATATCCGGTGACCTGTGCCTCGGCGGTGATACTGCGGATCGCCTCGGTCGTGCCGACGAAGGCGAGATAAACCGGCACTGTCCGCTGCACCACCGCCACGACCGGCGCTGGCATGGCTGGCATGGTCACGGCGGGCGCCTGCGCGGCACCATGGCTGGAGCCGTCCAGCAGCACGGACCCCGTCGCGGCCAGAGCAACACCGAAGGCTGCCAGGCCAAGGTTCTTCACTGAGAAACGCATCGCTGTTGTCCTTTTGAACTCGATCGCCCCTGAACTCGATCGCCCTGAACTCGATCGCCCTGAACTCGATGGCCCTGAACTCGATGGCCCTGAACTCGATCGCCCTGAACTTAATCGCCCGGGGCGTGTTCGAGCCGGGATTGATCACCCGTTTGCCCAGTCTCAGCCCCACGGCCTTCGCGCAGCCGCTCGATCACCGCGTAAAGCACCGGTACGAGTGCGAGCCCGAACACCGTCGCGGCCAGCATGCCGCCAACAACCGTGGTGCCGATCGAATGCCGGCTGCCTGCCCCGGCACCTGTTGCCACCATCAGCGGCAAGGTACCGAGGATGAAGGCGAAGGCCGTCATCAGGATAGGCCGCAGCCGAAGCCGCCCCGCTTCCATGGCTGCCTCCACGATGCCGGCGCCGCGCTCGCGCAACTGCTTGGCGAACTCCACGATCAGGATCGCGTTCTTCGCCGCCAGCCCGATCAGCATGACCATGCCGATCTGCGAGTAGACGTCGAACTCCATGCCTCGCAGCCAGACCGCCAGCACCGCGCCGAGCAGGGCGAGCGGCACCGACAGGATGACCATGAACGGCATCGACCAACTCTGGTACTGCGCTGCCAAGACCAGAAACACGAAGACCATGGCCAGCAGGAATACGATCGTGGCGGTCGAGCCTGCCTGAAGTTCCTGGTACGCGATGCCGGTCCATTCGTAACCGAAACCGGCCGGAAGTGCCTCCGACGCCGCGCGCTGCATCGCCGCGATCGCCTGCCCCGAGCTGTATCCAGGCGCGGGTGCACCATTGATCAGGGCAGAACCATAGACGTTGTAATGCGAGACGTATTCCGGCCCGGCTGTCGAAGTCAGCCTGCCGAGAGTGTCCAGGGGGATCATCTGCCCGCCCGTATTGCGCACATACAGGCGCGACAGATCCCTGGCGTCGGCTCGCGCCCCTCGCTCGGCCTGCATCGTCACCCGGAAGGTGCGGCCGAACAGATTGAAGTCGTTGATGTAGAGCGAGCCGAGATAGATCTGCAGTGTGTTGAACACATCTGACAGATTGAGCCCAAGCAGCTTCACCTTGCTTCGGTCGAGATCGTATTGATACCCGGGAGTCGCGGTGTTGAACGTGGTGAAAAGCTGATGGGGATCGAGCTCGGGCTGTTTACGGGCTGCTGCCAACAGCGCCTGCGCCGCGTTGTTCAAGGCTTGCGGGCCTTGACCGGTCAGGTCTTCCAATTCGAATTCGAAGCCGCCTGTGGTGGAAATGCCCGGAATCGACGGGGGGTCGAAGCTGAGCACGATCGCCTCCGGGACCGCCAGCAGTTTTGGCCGTACGGCGGCGATGATATTCGCGGCGTCCAGCCTGGCGCCCCGCTCAGCCCATGGTTTCAGGATGGCGAATTCCGCCGCCGCATTCGACTGATTGGCGCCGGTCAGGAAGTTCAGGCCGGTCACCGAGACGACGTCCTGCACGCCCGGTTGGGCGGTCAGGATCTTCCGCACCTTCTCCGCCACCGCGTCCGTCCGTTGCAACGCCGCGCCGGGAGGAAGCTGGATCACCGCGAAGAAGTAGCCCTGATCCTCGACCGGCAGGAACCCGGTGGGAATCCGGGAGTACAGGCCATAGGTGACGACCATCAGGCCGGCGAATATGGCAAGCACACCCCAACGCGCGCCGATCACCCAGCGCACGCCGCGTGCATAGGCGTCCGCCGCGCGGGTGAAGCCAGCATTGAACGCGCGAAACGGCAGAAAGCTGGAGGGCGCACGATGGCGCAGCAGCACAGCCGCGAGAGCCGGGCTGAGGGTCAGCGAATTGAACGCCGAGATCGCGACCGAGATGGCAATGGTCAGCGCGAACTGGTTATACAGCCGGCCCGTGACACCGGGCAGAAAAGCGACCGGCACGAACACCGCCATCAGCACCGCCGTGGTCGCGACGATCGGCCCGGTAACCTCCTTCATCGCTGTCACCGCGGCGTCGATCGGCGCAAGCCCCCGTTCGAGCTGGCGTTCCACGTTCTCGACCACCACGATCGCATCGTCCACCACCAACCCGATCGCCAGCACCATGCCGAGCATGCTGACCAGGTTGAGCGAGAACCCCGCCGCCAGCATCACGGCCAATGTGAAGAGGAGCGATACGGGAATAGCGATGGTCGGAATGATCGTGGTCCGCCAGCTCTGCAAGAACAGGAATACGACGGCGATCACCAGCGCGAGCGCCTCGGCGAGCGTCACCAGCACGTCATGCATGGAGGCGGACACGAACATCGTCGTGTTATAGGGAATCCGCCAGGCGAGACCTGGAGGAAAGCGCTTGCTGAGCGTCGCCATCTCGTTCTGCACTTCGCGACCCACCTGCAACGCGTTCGATCCGGGGGTCTGATAAACCGCGGTAAAGACGGTGGGCCGGGTGTCCAGCCGCGCACTCGACGTGTATTGCAAAGCGCCAAGCTCGATGCGCGCGACATCGCGCAGGCGAACCACGGCCTCGCTGCCGGTGCCGGCGCGGATGACGATGTTGCCGAATTGCGCGGGATCGCTCAGCCGGCCGAGTGCATTCACCTGATACTCGAACTCGGTGCCCGGCGGCGCCGGCGACTGCCCCAGCCTGCCCGCCACAACCTGCACATTCTGCTCGGCGATGGCCTGCTGCACATCGGTCGCGGTGATGCCGAGTTTGGCCAGCTTGTCGGGGTTGAGCCAGATTCGCATCGAATACCGGCGCTCACCGAATATGACCACGTCGCCGACCCCCGGCAGCCGCTTCAGCGGGTCCACCAACTGCAGATACGCGTAGTTGCTGATATCGAGCAGAGAAACCGAGTTGTCCGGCGAATACAGCGTCACCCCCAGGAGGATATCGGGGTTCTTCTTGTCGACGACGACGCCTGCCTGATTGACGATCGAAGGCAGGTCGCCCTGTGCCTGTGCTACCCGGTTCTGCACATCGACCGCGGCAATGTCGATCGGGTAGCCGACGTTGAAGGTAACGGTGATGGTCGCACTGCCATCATTGGCACTGACCGAGGACATGTAGGCCATGCCCTTCACCCCATTGATCTGCTCTTCGAGCGGCGTTGTCACGGTGCTGGCGACCACGTCGGCACTGGCGCCCGGATACGTGGCGGTCACCACCACCTGCGGCGGCGTGACGTCCGGGAGCTGCGCCACCGGAAGGAATTGGTAGGCGACGGCCCCGGCGAGCACCATGATGATGGCGATGGCAGCCGCGAAAATCGGGCGATGGATGAAGAAGTTCACCATCGGGGGAGTTCCTTGCGAAGCGGGGTAGGCAATTGCTGGTCGCGGCACTAGATAGTGCGTGACTGATCGGTAACACCCTACCCGGGAGTGACCGGTCGGTAACATAATCGGGAGGCCCGACCATGACCGCGCCGGCCGCCAAATCCGCCGCCGCGCCGCTCCCCACGCTGCCGCCGCCCCGCGAGCGCATCCTCGCGGTGGCCCGTGAGCTGTTCTATCGTCGCGGCATTCATGCCGTTGGTGTCGACGCGATCGCCGAGGCGGCCGGCACCAACAAGATGACCCTCTATCGGCACTTTGCCTCCAAAGACGCGCTGGTCGCCGCATGCCTGAGGGAATTCGTGCGTGAGATAGACTCGGACTGGGAAGCTATTGCTGCCGCGCATCAGGGCGACCCAAGAGGCCAGTTGCTGGCATGGTTGCAGTATCTCAGTGAATGGTTGGCTCGCGAGGGTGGACGGGGATGTGCGCTTGCCAACGCGGCCGTCGAACTCCCTGACGGCGAGCACCCCGCCCGGCTGGTCATCAGGCAACACAAATCCGCGTTCCGGCAACGATTGGCCGAGCTGTGCCGCGATGCCGGACTGACCGATCCCGACGGATTTGCCGTGGAGGCGTTTCTGTTGTGCGAAGGCGCCCGGATCGCTTCCCAGAGCCTCGAGTCGGACGAGCCGGTGACCCGTTTGCCTGGATTGCTCCACGACCTGGTGGAGCAACATTCTCAACCGCCGCGTGCCTCGCGAGCGCGGCAGGATCGGATGCGATAAAGCCGCGTTGGCGCCAGCCAGCCTAATGTGGTGATCGACTGCTATCGCTTCTGCTTCGGGACGGCGGCAGGCGACCCGGCTCTCGCATCGCTGGAAGATCGGCTGGCGGAAAAACCAAAGATCGGCGTTCCCACGATCACTTTGGATGGCACGCAAGAGCCGCTCAAGCCCGGCGGTACTGCGAGCCACGCCACGATGTTCACCACTTGTTACGAGCATCGCTTTGTGGACTACGGCCACAATCTGCCGTGGGAAGCGCCGCATGACTTTGCTGATGACGGATTGCCTAAACGGCTGCCGCAAAGTGCGGACCTTGTGTCAGATGGCGGTTGAGACTTATATCGGAAGTCCGTGCCGCCGGCATTCTCCCCGACGAAGTCTGACCGTTACGGGAGAATGCTGTTTCCCGCTCGTTCCATGTTGTAATGGAGTGTGACGATGCTACGATTCCTCATGATTGTGCCGGCGTTGGCGGTGGGTCTGGCAGCTTCGGCCACTGCGCAGCAGGTTTCCGAACAAGACGCGCACCAGGCTGGGCAAAGTGTCCTCGATGCCTGGAACAAAACATCGCTGCAAAAGAATGCGGCCTCGCAAGCTGCCCTGTTCACCGAAGATGCTATCCAGGTGACGCCAGAGGGGTTGATCTCCGGTCGGGCGGCAATCGAACGCGACGCAACCGAGACATTCAAGGATTTCACATTTGATCCCAGCAAGCTTGAGCAGGTGAAGATGATTGGGAGTGGGGTTATGTTGAGAACCGGGACCTGGAGCGGGACTTACAACGGGTCACGCGGGCCGGTGCGCCTGAAGGGCTATTGGTCGGACACGGATGTGCGTGACGGCGACACCTGGAAAATCCAGCAGGAAACCTACAACGTGAGTCCTCCGCCACCCTGACCAGCTTTCGTTGGCCGTCTGGTGCCCGTCGCTGCCCCGCGTGCCCAAAATAGGGCAACTATATCCCCATCCGTGGTATGGTGGGGCACTTCTGGTTGTGCTCAAGCGGTCAATCAAGGGAACCTATGTCTCAGTCATGCCGCCACATCTGGATCGGTATGGTGACGGGCAAGCGTTCCGCTTCAATGAACGGGAGAAAGATGACGGCGGGCGATTCTGTATGGTAGCCTCTGCGGTGGTAGGCAAGAGGCTAACGTATCATGAACTCATCGGACGAGGCGCCGCCAAAGCGGACGCCGCCGTAATTCGAGATCGAGAAAGGCCGACGATGGACAGGTTTCTCGCCCTGACACGTCGGCTGCCCCACGTGAGCCGAAGCGAGGTCAAACAGAAAGAGGAAGATTGGAAGAAAACGCCGCACACGTAGAAAACTTCAGGAGAGTAAATAGTGCGAATTGGTCAATGTTTGCTGGTCAAGGATGGGAAGGTTAATGGCGTTCGTGTTGACGAAGCAGGGACATGGACTACCGACTTGACCATTCCAGAATATGACCAAAAGGGCATTCAACCGCCGTAGAGAACGTTGAAGCGTTGCGCTGGGATGAAGTAGGAGGAATAGATGGAGTTGGAACATAGCGGCGTTGTCGCCAAAATCCCGGAGGAAATGCTTGCTGACGCACGAGATTGTATGAGAATTGACATCCCGATGTTGCTCAGGGCGGCGATAGACCGGATGCTGTACGTGAGCAAACGAGGCAAGGGAGATTTTGAGGTTTCAATGCAAATCCAGAACCCGTCTTGCGAGGCGCAATCGTGCGACTTCACATTTGGATCGCTCGTTTGGCCGATTGATTTATAGATAAGCGTGCAGACATGAGTGCGCCATCAAACGACAAGATAGAGCGGCATTACTTCGAGCAGTTCCGGCAGACATATTCACTGCCTGACGGTTGTATCGTGTACGGCGACAAACCTGATCTCAAAATCATTGGCACAAGGAAGATCGGCATCGAAATCCGAAACTTCTTCCTGCAACCCGGCGGCAACATACGTAGTGAACAGCGACAGAAGCCGTTGCGTGAAGCGGTTGTTGCCGAAGCCTATAAGCGGTACATGGATGCTGGTGGTCATGCCATTGGATTGACTTTCTGTTTTGACGGAAGGTTTCCTATCGAGGCTGATCGCCGCCGATCATTGCCAAAAGAGCTTGCGGCCTTGGCTAAGCGAATCGAAGCGCAGAACGGCGATATTCTACTGGAACTCAATCAGGCCCCGAAAGAGATATTCCGCCTATGGAATGCCGGTGTGTACCAAGGAGCAAAGTGGACAGCCACGAAGGTACATTCCTTTGGCCTCATGTCAACGAGCGATCTTGAGGCTATAATCCGAGAGAAAGGAGAAAAAGCTTCGGGTTATGAGGGGTGTGATCCTTATTGGTTGTTGATCGTGGTAGATGGGATCGACGCCGCTCAGGAACAAGAAGTGCGGATCGACGGGCTGCACGTTGACTCGACGGTGTTCGAAAAGATAATCGTTTTCCACACGTTTGGGCATACCGTCGAGGTGAAATGATGAGTTGTCGCTGCTGCTGGCTTATCACGCTCGCCCTGCTGGTTGCGGTTCCTTTACGTCTTGCAAACGCAGAGGACGTCGGTCGATACCAAATGGTGCCGTTGCCAAAGGCTCCGAACGAATTCGGCGATAGAGTGATGATCCTTGACACCACCACTGGCGATTTGTGGCAGTGGTGGGAGGCGACATCAACCGGGCAATACGGCGGTGGGGACGGCCTAACCTATATGGGCCGAATGGTACCCGGTTCTCGACCGGGCGAAACACGACCCTTCCAACGGTTTAGTTTGCCAGCGAAATAGTGCGTCAAGTATATAGTTGCCCAAAATAGCCCCAGCCGCCTTGGGCCAGTCCCCAAAGGTCGAGAACCATCGCGTTCGCTGGACATGCAGCCGTCCCGCGCCGTGCAGAAGACGCGGACAAGGGTTGCCATCGCGGCCCAACCGATCCATCCGCTTATCCAGGACCTATTCCGCCAAGGAACAAGGGTTATCGCCGCGCCACGGCTGCCGGTCCAACCCTGTGTTCACCACATTGACCGCGGTGCACACGACCGTCAGCACGAGATTCAGGAGAAACGTGATGTCGCTGCAAGCCAGGGTCGATGCCTTCAAGGCCGATTTTGAGGCAGGCAAACCACCGCACAACGTGCCCCGTTCCGCGGTCGACACCATGCACCGCGCGACCGCCGAGCCGGTCGCCTCCGGTGCCGCCGCGTGCGTTTCGAAGGCGGGCGACAAGGCTCCTCCCTTCGCGCTGAACGACGCGAACGGCAATCCCGTGGCGCTGTCCGCTCTGCTCGTCCGTTGTTGAGGCTTTTGTACAGATCGCAAGGAGGATGCCATGAGCAAGCTATCGAACAAGGTTGCGGTCGTTACGGGTGCATCGAAGGGGATCGGCGCGGAGATCGCCCGCGAGCTGGCGGCCGCGGGGGCTGCCGTCGTGGTGAATTACGCGAGCAGCCGTGACGGGGCGGACAAAGTCGTGGCCGAAATCACCAGCCATGGTGGCAGCGCCATGGCGATCCAGGGCGACGTCGCGAAAGCAGCAGATGTGGAGCGCCTGTTCGCCGAGACGGCACGCGTCTTCGGGCCGATCGACATCGTGGTGAACAACGCCGGGGTCTACCAGTTCGGCGGGATAGAAACGGTCTCGGAAGAGGAATTCCATCGCCATTTCAACACCAACGTTCTTGGTGTGCTTCTGGCGATCAGGGAAGCACTCAAACACTTCGCGTCCAATGGCGGCAGCATCATCAATATCAGTTCGGTCGCGAGCCGATTGACGCCGCCGGACAATGCCGTGTACGCGGCGACGAAAAGCGCTGTGGAAGCCATTACCCGTGTGCTCGCGAAAGAGCTCGGCCCACGAAAGATCCGGGTGAATGCCATCAGTCCCGGCGTCGTGGAAACCGAAGGAACGCATGCCGGGGGGATCATCGGCAGCGACTTCGAGCGGATGGCGGCGCAACAGACACCGCTCGGCCGGGTTGGGCAACCGGGCGACATCGCACCGGTCGCGGTGTTTCTGGCATCCGATGGCGCGCGCTGGGTGACCGGCGAAACCCTGTTCGTCTCAGGAGGACTCTGACATGCTGCTCGAGGGTAGCAAAGTTGTCGTCATTGGCGGCAGCTCCGGCATCGGCTTGGAGATTGCCCGCCAGGCTCGGGCACAAGGCGCTTCGCTGGTCATCGTCGGGCGGGATCCGGTGAAGCTCTCGACAGCAGCGTCAGAACTCGGCGGCGACGTGCAGAGCATCGAGGGCGATGCCCATGATCATGCTGCGCTTGAGAAACTCATCGCGGCGTTGCGTGAGCACGACCATCTTGTCTCGATGATCGGCGACACCATGGCGGGCGGCTTCCTGCGGACGCCGCTCGACACGATGCGGCATGTGCTGCACTCGAAGTTTCTGGACCAATCTGCTGATCGCCCGTTTCGCCGCACCCCTGGTCCGCGACGGCGGTAGCATGACGTTCACCTCGGGGAGCGGTGTTCGGGCGCAGGACGCGGCGGCGAGCTACGTGGCGAACGGGGCGCTCGCCGCCATGGCGCAAGGACTGGGTTCGGAACTCGGGCCGCGTGTGCGTGTGAACGTCGTCGCCCCGGCGTTCATGGACACCGCGCTGTGGCGCGCGAAGCCGCGCGAGGACATAGACGCCAGGATACGCTCCTATTCCCAGGCCAATCCACTGGGGCGTCTCGGGACGCCGGAAGAAGTCGCATCGGCCTATATCTTCCTGATGACCAACGCGTACATAACGGGCCAGGTGTTGCAGATCGACGGCGGCATGATGCTGAGGAAATAGCGCCTGTGGCGGGCGCCATGGTCGATGAGACGGCTGGGCTCGACGGGGACGCGTAGCGATCACACCTGACCACGAGCCAGCACTGCCCCGAGGTGGAAGCCAGCAACAAGGCAAGTCGGAAATCTTGTTCCGCCGGCCCGGAAAGGGCTTGACGATCTTGCTTGCGTTAATTATACTATCAGACGTTATGGTAACCGCAGGCAACGCCCCTGGTCTCGCTACCCGACCTGATCCACAACCGGATCAGGGTGGCAAGCCCGTGCCCGAACGCATCGCGGTCATGCTTGAGATCGTTCAGGTCCTGCTCGGTTACGGCCGCCACATGGCCGAGACAATCGAGCATCGCGCCCTCTGGCGCGGCTTCGCCACCATCGCGCAGTTCTTCGGCACCGCCGCGATGCCGATGATTCTGGCTCACATCCAGCGCGGCATCATGCGCGCCGTCGCGCTGGAGCGTGTGCTGCTGGCGCGCGCAGCGCACGGCCGCGATCTGGTGATCCTGGCGCGGCGCGTGCATTCCCGGCGCGGCAAGCCACCGGTCGGTCCGCCATCTCCCGATCCTATTGCGGGACCCGACGCCGCACTGCAACGCGCCGAAGCACCGGCCACGCCCGAACCCGCGCAGCGCCCCAGCCGCCACCGCAGCCCGAAGGAGCCTCTCACACTCGCCAACCTTCCCAGCATGGAGGAAATCGAAGCCGAGGTGCGCCGTCAGCAGCCGGGCCAGGTCCTCGCCAATATCATGAGCGACTTCGGCGTTGCCCCCACGCTGTGCGAAGGCACATTCTGGACGCAGCTCTTCCTGGCGATCCGCTGCTACGGTGGCAGCCTGAACAAGTTCCTCGCCGAGAAGCGCCGCCGCGAGATACGGTTTGAAGCAGAGCAATGGCGGCACCCGAAGCTCGGCTGGCCGGAGGAAACACGCGACGGCGTCCAACGGGTGCTAGGATTTTTCATCGGCGACCCGCCAGCCGATCCGTGCCGTCCAGAGCCTGCCACCCCAAGTCTGACCGAGTGGACGTTAGAGGGTCCCGCAATCGTCGCCACGGCGACCGGGCCGCCCTGACCTGATTGCTTCACACGACAACCCAACGCTGACGAACGGGGCCAGAGCATGGCTGGCCCCGCCGTTCCGATTCGTGTCGCCACAGCGGTGGCCGACAACCCGCGGGGTCGATTGTTTGCGGCAGCAGTGTTTCACACCGAAAACCACCGGATCACCGGAGAAAGGTAAAGCCACCGAGCGCCACCGGGTCATGCACGGCATCGGCCGCGTGCGCGCGGTGACCTGGCCTCTCACCCTCGGTGGCGCTCGGTGGCTTTAACTGCCTCCGTGGTTCTCGGTGTGAAATCCTTTACCAACGCCATCCCCAAAGCGGGACAGCCGGGTGCCCAACCGCACCGCACGCGCGGCAGCGCCCCGCGCCTGACGGCATCCGTCTCACAGCGAACGAAACGAGACGATCGCGAGAAATGCCGGGATCGAGTCTCATATCTCCCAACGGAATCTCGCGGATTTCCTAACGAGACGACCGTGAGACACAAAACTATTGCTGCCCGCCTTTGCCTCCGGCCGTCGGCCGCGTGCACAAAATTCCCGTATTAGAACCCCATGCAACAGAGCATCGACCTGCCCGCACGAAAATCCGCGACCAGAACCCCTTCTAGCAATGACAGGTTCCGCCAAGCTCGCAATGACGGGATTCTCCGATGCGATCCAAGCGTTAGCAACGCTAGCTGCCGACCTTCAGCGTGGACACCAGGCCGCGCAGGCAGCTCAGCACCGACAGCGCCGTCAGCTTGCCGGTGCGCGGGTTGTCCTCGCTGGGGACGTTCTCGATGGTCATGGTGAAGCGCGCCGCTTCGGCTTCCACCTGGATCGTGTGGGTGTTGCGGGTGACGCCCGGGTCCGCCCAGATCTGCACCCGCGTGCGCATCGGTCCGACGCCGGCCAGCGCCAGAGCCGCGGCGACGTTGACGTTGGCGGGGAAGCCCGCGGCGGCGTCGAAGGCGTTGCCCTCGAACACCAGCAGCGGCGCGGTCAGGCCGGAGACGTCGATGCCATGGCGCAGCAGATGCGGCGCGCCCGCCAGGCCGGCCGGCGGCTTGCGTGTGACCATGGTGACGCTGTGCACCGGGCCCTCGGCCGCTGCCCGCACCGCGTCCAGGCCGAGCAAGGCGCCGGTGGGCACCACGATGCGGGCGCCGGTCGCCTTGGCACGTTCCACCAGATGCATGCGCGGCAGCAGCGCTCCCACCGAGGCGGGCACCAGAATCCGGCCGGCCTCGATCGCGGCTCGGGCGATGGTTTCGAACACCGCTGCGGGCGCAGCTTCCACGACGATGTCGGCCGCGGCCAGCGCTTCCAGCGGCACGATGCGCGGCAGGGTTCGGAAACGGGTCAGGTTGGCCTTCGCCTTGTCCGGGTCCCTAGCGGCGACCGCGATCAGGGACAGCCCCTCCACCCCGAAGTCCAGCGCGCGAGCGAGCGGGAGGCCGATCGCGCCGAGCCCGCCGATCGCGACGGTGGTCGTCATGCGCTGTCCTCCTGCGGTCGCGGCGCCAGCGCACGAACGATCGCCAGATCAGCCGCGGTGTTGACGTTGAGAAACCGGTCCCACTTCTGCATCGAGAAATCAACCCGGCGCATGCCGATTTGGTGCGCGAACCGGTTGGTGCGCGAACCTGCCGGCGGCTCGCGGGCCGGGCGCGGAGAGCAGGCAGCGCAGGCGCTGACGGCAGGCCAGAGAGCGACCCGGGGATGCGTGCGCCCGCCGATACGGGTGGCTCGGCCGGGGCCGGGATCACGCCGGCGGCGCGCACTGCTCCGACGCCGGCCACGCCAGGTAGATCGTGTGCAGCGGATCGTCGGGGGCGCCGCGGGCGGGGACGTCGTGCGCCTCCTGCCGGAAGCCGGCGGCGCGCAGGCGGGCGGCAAAGGCCGGAGAGCGGTCGGCGGACCAGACCGCCAGAACACCGTGCGGCCGCAGGGCACGGCGGATCTGGGCTATACCGGCCGCGGCGTAGAGCGGCGCATTGCCCGACAGCATGATGGCGTCGGGACCATTGTCGATGTCGAGCAGGATGGCGTCGAACCGGGACGGGGCCGTGGCACTGAGGAGGGCGCCAATGTCGGCGTTGGCAACGATAACACGCCGGTCCGCCAGCGGGTGGCCCGCCAGGGCCGAGAGCATGCCCCTGTTCCAGGCGATGATGTCGGGCAGAATTTCGGCGACGGTGATCCGGGCGGCGGGCGGCAGGCGGTCCAGCACGGCGCGCAGGGTGTAGCCGAAGCCAAGGCCGCCGATCAGGACCACCGGCTCCGCCGAGGCGACGTGAGGGCAGGCGAGGGCCGCCAGGGCTTCCTCGGAATAGTGGGCCCGGTTGGACATCAGGTCCCAGCCGTTGCAGCGGAGCTCGATGGTGCCGGCGCGCTCGCGCAGGACAAGCAGATCGCCGCTTGCGGTATGAGCACGGGCGAGTTGGGTCCACGACGACATACGGAAATAGGTAGCGCAAAGCGGGGTCTGGGGGGAGATAGTTCGCCGTCCCGCACTGGTTGCGTCGGATTCAGTGGCGCGGGTGGCAAGTGCGGAAGAGCAGGTCGGGCGGCGATCAGGACAGCCGACTTGTCTGGCATGGGATTTTGTGACGTAGGTCAAACAGATGCATGTTGATGCCGCGATCGTGACCTTGTGCCGACAGATATCAAACTGATGACCGGCCCCATATTTTCGGCGAAGCGTGCAACGAGGGATTGGCTATGAATAGGATCATTGGAATTGCCGGCTTGATGGTACTGGTGCTCGGCCTTGCGGGATGCGGCTATGACCCGGGCGACCGTGCCGCGTCCGGCGGGCTGATTGGCGCGGCCGGCGGCGCGGGCATTGCGGCCATCACCGGTGGCTCTCCGTTGGTGGGCGCCGCGATCGGCGGTGCGGCGGGTGCCTTGGGTGGTGCGGTGACCAGCGGCCACGCGATCAATCTTGGAACTCCGATCTGGCGATAGCAGACGCGGCTCATCGACGACGGCAGCACATAATGTCGGGCCGGTGCCGCGGGCAACTGGCAAATTTATCGCAGAGGAAACGGAGGCGGAGAGATCGCAGGCAACAATGAACGGCATTTCACGCGAAATGACGGCATCCGAGATCGTTTGAAAATAGCAAGTGGTCTTTCTCTGCGCCCCCTGATTATGAGGCTCCGCTTCCTTTGCGATAAATTTTGCAGCCGCCCGCGGCACAGGTCGCGCATGGTCCACAATCGATCAGCAGCCCCAAAACGCAATGACATCGAATGTTAAAGCATCATCGAATGTCAAAGCGTCGTCGAAATGCTGGAAACGGCGACCGTTTGTATTCGAACCGCCTGTATTCGATCGGCACCTGCGGCGCAAAGACGCCATGTCGTGAGTATGTCGTGAATGGGCCTCGACCACACGGTCCGTGACGTATTGCCTGCTCACGTATCGGCATTGCTGATTAGCTCATGACTGATCCGGCCCATTTATGCCCATCCCATCGCCTGAGGCTTGTTTGGTCCCTACAACACAGTGCATCGGGTGAGCCATCATCAACACCGCTTCCCGCCGCCCGGCTTCCGTCAGAGCGTGCCACGTCCGCGTCTCCTCCGCCGTCAACAAAGACAGCAGGTGATCTTCGCGATAGCGCCAGATCGGGCCGTCCGGTTGATCCAGTGTCACCAGCGATGGGAAGCACACGAGGCTGGCAAACCCCGCCGCGTGCATGCGCCGGTAGAGGCTTGCATCCGCCACGCCACGCGGCCCGACCGACTGCGGCGGAGTCTCGGCACGCGCGCGAAAGCCCGGCGGCAAATCCAGGTTCCACCATTGCGGCAGGTCGATCGCCCGCACGACCACGCCCAGCCGTCCACCCGGATGCAGTACTCGCCATGCTTCGCGCAGTGCCTTGTCCGCGTCGCATTCCTCCAGCACGGTCACGCTGAATACGCAGTCGAACGACGCATCCGGGAACGGCAGCGCCTCGGCACTGCCTGGAAGGAACGCGATGGCGCCCAATCCCTCCTCCGCTGCCAACGCCTTCGCCTCTCGTTGCAGGAACGGGTTTACGTCCACCGCCGTCAGCGGACATCCCGGCCATAACCGCGCCACCATGCGGTCCAGCGCGCCGGAGCCGCTGCCGATGTCGAGCATCGTCTCGCCCGGTTGCGGCGCCATCTGCGTAACCAGGGTGCGCACCATGGCCCGGTAGCTTGGCGCGCGGGCCCGGTCCTCCAGCGCCGCGATGCCGCCGACATGGCGCCCGCCCAGGGTCACCACCGAGAACCGCCGCGCCAACAGCGGAATCGCCGGCTCCCATTGCGACGGCGCCAGGAAGAACGGCAGCAGCACCAGCGCCGGCCCGGCACCGTGGATGCGGTAGGAGATGCCGGCGACCGTCCCCTCCGGCGCCACGGCGCGCGGCGGATCGGCGGAGAAGTGGTCCAGAAAGCCGGTCAACCGGCCAACCACCGCATCGGTGCGGTCGGCTATCACGTCAGCCCAGCCGGGCGCCGCATAGCCTGCCAGCACCTGCCGCTGCGCCCCGGGCAGCCGAGGCAACGCCCGGGCGGTCACCGCGTCGGTCATGTCGCCGTCCCCGGCGATCATCAGCACGCGCCGCGGGATGCCGGCGAACGCTGCCGGATCGAGCCGCGACGGCACGCACAGCACCAGCCCCGCCACGCGGTCCGGCGCCGCCGCGACCAGCCCGGCCACGTCGCCCGGCATCGGCGCCGACACATGTGCCGTGCCGATGCCGAGGTAGTCCCACAGCGCCGTCAACCGCTGCGCCAGACTCGGCACGGTCCGATCGCTCATTCGCCCTCCCTCATCGTGCTTCCACCGGCAACCTGCCCTTGCACGGCTTCCCAACCTCTGCTCGGTCTCCTGCTTCCTTCGCCTCTTCTTCCCGCGCCTCTCCACTTCCCGCGCCTCCACTTCCCGCGACTCTACTTCGCTCGCCTCTCCTTTCCGCGTCCCCGTCTTCCCGCGACTCTACTTCCCTCGCTTCTTCTCTCCGCGTCCCCGTCTTCCCTCGCGCCCGTCTTCCCTCGCGCCCGGCCTCCCTCGATTGACGCAGCGCAAACCTGCTTCCATGCTTGCGGAAAGAACACACCGACCGGACGCCCGCACAATGGTCCTGAGCCGCACGACCCGCGTCAACTTCCTGATCGGCAACGGCCACTTCCTATCGCACTTTTATCAGTTGTGCCTGCCGCCCCTGTTCCTGGTCTGGCAAAAGGCCTTCGGTGTGTCCTTCGCCGAACTTGGACTCGCGGTTGCGCTGATGGCCGGCACGACGGCGCTGATGCAGACCCCGATGGGGTTCCTGGTGGACCGTTACGGGGCACGGCGGTTTCTGGTGTGCGGCGCGTTGCTGATGTCGCTCTCGGTCGCCGCGATGTCGACCGCCACCAGCTTCTGGCAAATCGCGGCGTTGGCGATGCTGTCGGGTTTGGGCAACTCCGTCATCCATCCGTGCGACTATTCGATCCTCAGCGGCTCCGTGGACCATGAGCGCATGGGCTCCTCATTCGCCCTGCACACGTTCAGCGGCAATCTTGGTTTCGCGGCAGGCCCGCCGGTCATGGCCCTGTTGACGGTGACGATCGGCTGGCGCGCCGGATTGTTGTTGGTCGGTTTGCTCGGCATTCCGGTGGTCATTTCAATCCTGCTGCAAAGCGCCGTCCTGAACGACCAGGTACGGCACGAACCAACCGAGGCCGACGACGCCATCACCGGTCGCGCCCTGCTGTTCTCGCGCACCATGCTGCTGTTCTTTGGCTTCTATCTGCTGGGATCGATGGCGGGGGCAGGCGTGCAGGCCTGGCTGATCACGGTGCTGCACGCGGTGAAGGGAATGGCGCTGCCACTCGCCTCGACGGCTCTCACCGGCTACATGGTCGGCACCACCTGCGGAGTGTTGTTCGGCGGCTGGTTCGCCGATGCCTACCGCAAGCATGTGCAGAGCTTCGCGGTGGGACTGACGATCGTATCGGCGGCATTGGTGCTGGTGGTGGCAATGCTGTTGCTGTCACCCGCGTCGGTGATCGGACTGATGTTCGTGTCCGGCCTCGCCCTGGGGGCCAGCCGCACGCCGCGCGACGTGATGCTGAAGGAGGCGTCGCCGCCGGGACAGATCGGCAAGGTGTTCGGCTTCGTCAGCGCCGGCTTGCCACTGGGCAGCGCACTGACGCCGGTGCCGTTCGGCATGCTGATCGACCATCACCACCCGGAGATGGTACTGTTCCTGGTTGCGGCGTTGCTGCTGGCAAGCCTGCTCTGCATGGGCAGCGCCCGGGCCTCGGCGCGGGCCGATATGGTGGTAGTGGCGGCGGAGTGAACCGCATATTGAGGAGCGTCGTGACCCGCGACGGCTGTGGCAAAGAGCGGCGTAATCAATACCGTCGAATATCGGCAACCTTCGATGCCGCGCATATGAATCGGAACCGGTTGTGACCCTGACGCTTCGGACCCGTCGGCTAATCTGTCATTGCGTGCATGCACCCCTCCCGCAACCCCGCCCACAAGGGGAGGGGTGGCTACTGGGGATAGACTGTTGAGAAAAAAGCTAGCCTCACTTCCAACGCCGGGGACTGCAAGCATGGCGGCGGAGCTCGGTTGCCTTCGCCGCCGCCCGCTGACACGATCCTCGTAACGGTCTCCTCCCGTGCCACCCGGAGCCGCCGCCGGAATGAGCAACGCCGCCCTGTTCGCCGACGACCTGAAGCTTACGCCCTACTGGTGGGACGACGTGCCGCGCCCGGCGTTGCCGCAGGTGCCACCGCCCGCGAAGGCTGACGTGGTGGTGGTCGGCTCGGGTTACACCGGCCTCGCGGTCGCGTTGCAGACCGCGCGCGGCGGACGCGCCACCGTCGTGCTCGATGCCGAGGATGCCGGCTGGGGCTGCAGCACCCGCAACGGCGGCCAGATCTCCACCAGCGTCAAGCCGAACTACGCCGCGCTGGTGCGCCGGTTCGGGCCAGAGCATGCGTTCCGCATCGTCAAGGAGGGCCAGAATTCGCTCGCCTGGGTCGGGGCTTTCGTCGCGGCCGAAGGTATCGACTGCGATTTCCGCATCGCCGGCCGCTTCCACGCGGCGCACAATCCGGCCCGCTACGAAGCGCTCGCGCAGATGCTGGCGACGCAGCCGAAGGGGCTGGACGTCGCCGCCCACATGGTTCCGCGCGCGGAGCAATGGCACGAGCTCGGCACCGACGCATATTACGGCGGCGTATTGTACGAGCAACACGCGTCGGTGCACCCGGCGCGGCTGCATCAGGGGATGCTGGACCGCGCCCGGCACGCGGGGGCAACGGTCATCCCGCATTGTCCCGCCACCGCGATCGATCGCGACCGCGGTGGCTTCCGCGTCGAGTGCACCGGCGGCAGTATCGTCGCGCGCAACGTGGTGGTGGCCACCAACGGGTATACCGGCCGGCTGACCCCCTGGCTGCGCCGCCGCGTCATCCCGATCGGCAGCTACATCATCGCGACAGAGGAAATCCCCGCCGCCACCATGGCGCGGCTGATGCCACGCGACCGCATCGTCAGCGACACTCGCAAGGTCGTTTACTACTACCGCCCCTCGCCCGACCGATGCCGCATCCTGTTCGGCGGCCGGGTTTCGTATGACGAGACCGACCCCAGACGCAGCGGTCCGCCACTACATGCCGAGATGGTGCGGATCTTCCCGGACCTTGCGGGTATTCGCGTTAGCCATTCCTGGGCTGGTTTTGTCGCCTACACGTTCGACGAGATGATGCATGTCGGCGAGCGTGAGGGATTGTACTACGCGATGGGCTATTGCGGATCAGGCGTCGGCATGGCCGGCTATCTGGGCACGCGCATCGGCCAACAGATACTGGGACGCGCCGAGGGTGCGACGGCATTCGACAACCTGCCTTTCGCATCCCGCCCGTACTATTGGGGCAACCCATGGTTCCTGGCGCCGTCCATCGCGTATTACCGCTGGAAGGACCGGTCGGGGCATTGAGCAATGCGCGGGAAGCGTAGAAAGAAAAGGCACCCCCCCTTGAGGGAGGGGGCTGGGGGGAGGGGTGCGTCCAACTGCCGCTTGTCGCGGTTCGCACCCTCCCCCTCCCCCAAGGGGAGGGAGTGTCCTGGATGCCCTGAGTTCCCCGCCTCCGTCACTCCAGCGTCAGCGGCGCCCCGTTCAGGTCCTCGGCGCGTTCGATCTTGATCAGCACCGCGAAGCCCTTCTTATCCGGATCACGGTCCTTCTCCGGCTGCACCAGGCGCCGCCACACTTCCTCATACGCCGGACCGGACTTGTGGATCGCGGCAACACCGTAGAACCGGGCGATGCCGCCCAGCGGCAGCACTCCATCCGCCCGAAGCTGCGGCTTGCGGAAATAGATGGTCATCTTGCTGCCATCGTGCAGGCTGCCGGTGGTGGAGCCCTTGCCCCGCTCCCACAGCGCGATGTGCTCGTCGTCGTACACCATCGTGCTGCCGCGCGGGGTGATCTGAGCATACCCGCTCGGCAGTGCCGAGCCGATCAGGCAGACATGATCGGGGAATGCCGTGTTGATGTGCGGCTGCAAGGTCTTGGGGATGGTCGCCAACGCTGGTCTCCTCTCGAAGGGCTGTGCGGCGATCATAGTCGCTGCTTTTTCTCCCACAAGCCGGCCCGACGTGGCTACCATGCGGGCATGACCAACTACGATTTTGTCGTCATCGGCAGCGGTCCGGCCGGTCGGCGCGCCGCCATCCAGGCCGCCAAGCTCAGCCGTTCGGTGCTGGTGGTGGAGAGGGGCCGCCGCGTCGGCGGCGTGTCCGTGCACACCGGCACGATCCCGTCGAAGACCCTGCGCGAGACCGTGCTGAACCTGACCGGCTGGCGCGAGCGCGGCTTCTACGGCCGTGCCTATCGGGTGAAGAAAGACATCGAGGCCAAGGACCTGATGATGCGCCTGCACATGACCCTCGACCACGAGGTGGATGTGCTGGAACACCAGTTCGCCCGCAATTCGGTGCACACGCTGCGCGGCACCGCGCGCTTCCTCGACCCGCACCGCGTGGAGGTGGTGCTCGACAACGGCGACGTCCGCGCGATCGAGGGCGAGCGCTTCCTGATTGCCGTCGGCACCCGGCCGCATCGCCCGGCCGACGTGCCGTTCAACGGCCACAACGTGCTGGACAGCGACGAGATCGTCGACGTGCCGCGCCTGCCGCGCAGCCTGACGGTGGTGGGCGCCGGCGTCATCGGCGTCGAATACGCCACCATCTTCAGTGCGCTGGATGTCAGCGTGGCGCTGGTGGAGGCGCGGCCCGGCTTGCTGGAGTTCATCGACGACGAGCTGATCGAGGACTTCACCCACCAGTTGCGCGACCGCGGCATGGCGCTGCGTTTCGGCTGCAAGGTGGCGCGCATCGAATTCGAGAACGACTGGCCGGTCACCGTGCTGGAGAATGGCCGCCGCCTGCGGTCCGAGATGCTGCTCTACGCCGCCGGCCGCGTCGGCGCGACCGACGCGCTGAACCTGGATTCCTGCGGGCTGGTGCCGGATCAGCGCGGGCGGCTGAAGGTCAACCCGGTGACGTTCCAGACCGAGGTGCCGCATATCTACTCCGCCGGCGACGCCATCGGTTTCCCTAGCCTGGCGTCAACGTCGATGGAGCAGGGGCGGATCGCCGCGTGCCACGCGTTCAACATGCCGATGCCGCCGGCGCCGGAGTTCTTTCCCTATGGCATCTATTCGGTGCCGGAAATCTCCACTGTCGGCATGAGCGAGCAGGAGGTGCGCAGGCGCGACATCCCGTATGAATGTGGGATCGCGCGGTTCCGCGAGACCTCGCGCGGCCATATCATGGGCCTGAATGCCGGCCTGCTGAAAATGCTGTTCGCGCTGGACACGCGGCGGCTGCTCGGCGTGCATATCGTCGGCGAGGGCGCGACCGAGCTGGTGCATATCGGCCAGGCGGTGCTGAACCTGCAAGGCACGCTGGATTATTTCATCGAGAACACGTTCAACTATCCCACGCTGGCGGAGGCGTACAAGATCGCGGCGCTGGATGCCTGGAACCGCATGACGCATGCGTAATTTCTCTTCCTGCGTCATGGCCGGGCCAAGCCTTGGCTTGACCCGGCCACCTACCCAGTGACGATCGGGCCCCGATGATTGATGCCCGCCCGATCAGCGTGCGTAGATGGCCGGGTCAAGCGCGGCCATGACGGGTTAGAGACGATGCCCGCCACCGTTCCGATCCCAATCCCAATCCCGGTACCGACCCCGGTCCCGGCCTTCGACGGCCACAACGACGCTGTCCAGCACATCGCCGAGTATCGCCCCGGCGGCCGCGACTTCCTAGCGCGATCGGAGGAAGGCCATCTCGATCTTCCGCGTGCCCGCGAAGGCGGCATGGCCGGCGGCCTCTTCGCCCTGTTCGCAAAACCCGAACATCCCCCGAAGGACGATTTCACCCGCACCAGCGACGGCTACGAAGTGCGGTTGGCGGACCCGCTCGATCCCGCCTTCGCTAGCGAGCGCATCGAAGCGCAACGCGCCGCGCTGACCGCGCTGGTGGCCAGATCGGCCGGGCAAATCCGCTTCGCCACCAGCGTAGCCGCGATCGATGCCGCGCGCCGCGACAACGCCTTTGCCATCGTGCTGCACATGGAGGGCGCCGATGCGATCGACCCCGATCTCGCCGGGCTGCATCGCCTGCACGCCGCCGGCTTGCGCTCGCTGGGGCTGGTCTGGAGCCGCCCCAACATCTTCGGCCACGGCGTGCCGTTCGCCTATCCGCGCTCGCCCGATACCGGCCCGGGCCTGACCGACGCTGGCAAGGACCTTGTGCGTGCCTGCAACCGGCTGGGCATCATGATCGACCTGTCGCACCTGAACGAGCGCGGCTTCTGGGACGTAGCGGCGATCACCGCCGCGCCACTGGTTGCCACCCATGCCTGCGCCCACGCGGTCTGTGCGTCCACGCGCAATCTCACGGACCGGCAGCTGGACGCGGTGCGGGAAACCGATGGCGTGGTGGGGTTCAATCTCTGCGTGAACGACCTGCGCCCGGATGCGCATCTCGATGCCGACACATCGATGGAGACGGTGGTGTCGCATCTCGCCTATCTGGTGGACCGGTTGGGCGAGGACCATATCGCGCTCGGTTCGGATTTCGACGGCGCGGTGATGCCGCGCCCGGTGGGGGACGCCAGCCGCCTGCAGCATTTGATCGAGGCCTTGCGGATGCACGGCTTCGGCGAGACCGCGGTGCGGAAGATCGCCTTCGACAATTGGATGCGGGTGTTCCGGCTGACGTGGAAATGAGTTTATCCACCATCACTGGAATTGCCGCCCCCACCGTGCCAGGCAGTCTCGCACAAGCAGTGCAATAGAAGATCAACCCGCTGCCAGCCTGTCTCCAACATCGAGGGACAGGTCATCGACCTCCTCCAGTCCCCGCAGCAACGTCAGCAACCGCTGCGCCTTCGCCTCCGGTAGCACACGCGACGCACAATCGAGGAACTTCGCCTCCAGCAATTCCGCCGGCAGCGGATTGGCCACGCCGCGCCCGATCGCCTGCCGGACGCGCTGCGCCAACACGCGGCCGTCGGTCAACGTGACCCGCACCTCGGCGCCGAAATGTTCGCCGCTGTTGTCCATGCGCATCTCGGGGTGCGGCGCCGCGTGGATGCGCGGCAGCAGCGCCTGGACGTCCGGATCGCGGTAAGTGTCGCCGACGAAGTGCTCCAGTTTCACCGCACGGTTCGTCAGCGCGCGCGCCAGGCAGGTACTGCACGCTGAATTTCGCATCCAGATCACTGTTCGGCGCCGGCCGGTTGGTGTGTGCCAGGCGGCGCGGATGGGTCCAGGAATCCACCCGTTCCACCATCGCCGGAGTCAAATCATGCGCGCGCACCAGCATCAGCATCGCATCCACCGCCGGATGCGTGCTGCCGCAGCACGGGTACTGCTTGATGCCGACACCCGGCTGCTCGATGTCCCAGGGATCGCCCCAGCCGTGCGTGATCGCGTCGGCATCGAAATTCCCTGCCCCGTTGAACACCTGCAGAAAGCCCTGCTTGTGCTCGAACGCGCCGGGATTGGCGGTGAAGCCGTCGGCCGCCAGCAACGCGGCCAGCAGACCGTTGCGCGAGCAATGCCCGACATGCAGCGGCTTCGTCATGGTACCGAAATTCGCCTTCACGCCGGAGGCGAACGACGCCGCCAGCCCGAGCGCCACGGCAGTCCGGTCCGCGGGCAGGCCGAGCAGGTGGCAGCACGCCGCGGTGGCACCGAACACGCCGAGCGTCGCGGTCGGGTGCCAGCCCTTTTCGTAATGATGAAAATTCACACCGCGGGCGATGCGGGTCTCGGTTTCGAAGCCGGTGACGAAGGCGGTGATGAACGCCTGGCCGCCGGCGTTACGCGTTTCGGCCAGCGCAAACAGCGCCGGAACGATGGGCGCCGACGGATGACCGCCCAGCGTGTTGCTGACATCGTCATAGTCCAACGCGTGCGCCGCGGTGCCGTTGATCAGCGCCGCGTCCAGCGCTGCGGTCCGGCGGTTGGTGCCGAAGATCAGGCACGGGCCGGCGGATGCACCTCCCGTCGTCACGAGATCGACGATGCGGGCGCAGGGCTCGGTCGAGCCGGCCAGCGTGCAGCCAATGGTGTCGAGGATCGCGACCTTTGCCCAGTGCACCGCCTCCGGCGGCAGGTCGTCGTAGCGCACGGCGGCGATACGTTCGGCCAAGGTGGCGGCGATGGTAGCGGCGGCTGTCATGGGTGCATCCCCTTGCCGTGATTCTAACAGTCATACCCCGAGGACGCATTCCCGAGGACGCATTCCCGAGGACGCATTCCCCGAGGATGCACTCCATGGGGACTTATCCTTCGAGGACCTGTTCCCCGAGGCTTATTTATTCCCCGAGGCTTATTTCCCGGCGGCATTGGCCTGCCTGCTGCCGGAAAGCGCCATGTCGAGCAACAGCGTCGCCACCCCGAGCACGATCGCCGAATCACCGACATTGAAGATGTAGGGAAACGGATCGAACGCACCGAGATGGAGATGCAGGAAGTCCACCACCTTGCCGTACTGCACCCGGTCCGTGACGTTGCCGATCGCACCCCCAAGGATGGCGCCGACCGCGCAGGAAACGCGCACATTCTCGGCCTTGATCAGCCACACCAGCAGCGCGGCGATGACGGCAAGAGCGACCGGGATCACCACGATCCAGGCGAAACTGTAGCGGAACATGCCGAACGTGATGCCAAGGTTCCAGGTGAACACGACGTTCAGGATGCCGGGCACGATGGTGATCGAGCCGCCGTCCTGCAGCACCGGCGCCCCCAGCACGAGCGCCTTGCTGACCTGATCCAGCACCAGAACGAAGACGGCAAGCCCCAGCCCCAGCCCAACTCGCGTGCGATGGCTCACCTAGACCGCCATCGTCCGCTTCTGGTGGGCACGGCCGAGGCGGGCGGATTCCTCGTTGTGATCGGCGATCACCCGCACGCCGTCGTTCAGCCGCTGGATGATGTTGGCAGCCGTGCCCCCTTCCAGGAAGGCGATGCCGTTCTTCTTGCACGCGGCGAGCACGCGGTCGCGCGCCTCCTGCATCTCGGGCGGATAGGGATCGCGCCGCAGCGTGGTGTAGCCGAGCGACAGCCCCAAATCGCCCGGTCCCATTTCCGCGAAGCCGAGGCCTGGGACGGCGCAGATCGATTCGCAGTTGGCGATGCCCTCGGGGCTTTCCAACTTCACGCCGAGCAATAGCTCGCCTTCGGGATTCAGCGGCCAGGGATCGCAGCGGCGCATGTAGTCCGGCTGCGGCAGGCCCCAGATGGCGGCGGCGGTGGATTCGGAACCTCGGCCGCGGGTGCCGACGCCGAGCAGCAGGCGGCCGTCCCGGGAGGTGCCGCCGTAAGTGCCCCCGTGGGTGCCGCCGGTAGCGCCGCGCATGCGGTCCAGGGCCGAGGGAATCGCCGGATCGACGCCTTGCTGGTGATGCGGGTAGCGGCAGGATTCGACGAACGCGCGGGTGGCGTCGGCGTTTTCCGCCTGGCAGAGCAGGATGCCGTGCACGCCGCGGCCGAGGATCTGGCGGAACTGCCAGGCGTTGAAGCGGACGTGGTTGGCGTTGATGCCGTTCACCGGTGCCTCCACGATCACCGTGGGCGTGCGGTGGTCGGAACGGGTCGGGCCGCCATCAGCCAGGCCGCGCATGTACTCGGCGAGGCCGGTCACGTCGAAGCAGCCATGCTCCATGCCGACGTTGATGTAGTCCGCCCAGGTGCCGGCATCGTCCTTGCCCTGCGCATAGGTCAGCACATGGCCGCTGTGCGGGCCGACATAGTAGATCGCCTGGTCCTGCGACCGCAGTTCGATCGCGCGGTTGATACGTGAGGACATTGTCGCGGTTCCTTATACCCGTCCCGGATCGCCCAATGTGGGCTGCCTCGCGATGCCGCCGTCAAGTGCCGAGATTTGACCGTTGCCGAATCCGGGGTGCGTGACCACGGGCGCGTTCCTCCGCATCGCACGCGGGCGGTCGGCCTTGGCGGGGTGACTGTAGCCTGGCAGACGTATAATGGCAGACGTAAAGTGAGTGTACCCTGGCAGACGAAAAGATTGCGTCGACGCTGTCGGTGCCAAGCCTCGTCGTGCGTCGTTTCATGCAGCGGGGTCAAACGAGCCTGCGCGCGAACCCGACCGAAGGAGACAGCCATGCGCTTCATGATGATGGTGAAAGCTACGCCGGCGAGTGAAGCCGGCACCATGCCCACTCCGGCACAGATCGCGGAAATGGGAGCCTACAACGACCAACTGTCCAAGGCCGGCGTGCTGGTAGACCTGGCGGGCCTGCACCCCACGTCCCGTGGCGCCCGCATCCGGTTCGCCGGCGGCGAGCGCATCCTTACCAACGGCCCGTTCGACGGCGGGGGGCAGATCGTTTCGGGCTATTGGATCATCGACGTGAAATCGGCGGAGGAAGCGCTCGAGTGGGCCATGCGGGCGCCCGATCCGGCGTTCGGCAGCGGCCACGGCGAAATCGAATTGCGCCGCTTCTTTGCGCCGTCGGATTTCGAACCCGCGACGCCGTCCAGCTAGTGCGGCGCCGACCGGCCAGTGTTGTGTCATGACGCTGCAATGCTGGCGGCGAGGCCGTTATCGCGAGCATCTGTCATTGCGCACATCTGTCATCGCGAGTTGACCACCGGTCTGGCGGCCAACCCGAGTTGAATGAAACGCCGATCGGAGAGGGGAAGAACACCCCCTCCCCTTGGCCAGGGGGAGGGGGAGCCTTGGTTGCTTGCCAGGGTTCTGCCATCGCGAACGTCTGTCATTGCGTCCATCTGTCATTGCGAGCGCAGCGAAGCAATCTCCCGGAGAGTACGCAAGTCGCTGGCGGGAGATTGCTTCGCTGCGCTCCGCAATGACACTTGCTGTCGAACACCAGCATTCCCCCGGTCCAACGATTGACAGGCGGCAGCGCGGCCCACACGGTCCTGATGCTCGTTTCGCCAGGATCCAGCGCCATGACTCCAACGACCTATACGCAAGTGGACGTGCTCGTGATCGGCGCGGGCAACGCGGCGGCCAACGCGGCGCTGGCGGCGCATGAGGCGGGTGCCTCGGTGGCGATGCTGGAAACCGCGCCACAGGAAGCACGCGGCGGCAACTCGGCCTTTACCGGGGGAGCGTTTCGTTTCGTCTACGCCGGCGTGGACGACCTCCTCGCGCTGGCGCCGGACATCAAGGACCTGGACCTTTCGACTATCGATTTCGGCACCTACACCGAGGGCCAGTATTTCGACGATATGGGCCGGCTGACCGAATACCGCTGCGATCCGGACCTGACCGAGGTGCTGATCTCCAACAGCTACGCCTCGGCGCTGTGGCTGCGCCAGCATGGCGTGCGGTTCCAGCCGGCGCTCGGGCGGCAGGCGTTCAACGTCGGGGGGAAATTCAAGTTCTGGGGCGGGCTGGCGTGCCACCTGCTGGGCGGGGGCGCGCAACTCGTGCCGACGCTGCACGCGGCGCTGGAGAAGGCCGGCGTGCCGGTGCTGTACGACACCACCGCCTATGCGCTGCTGCACGACGATGCGCGCATCCAGGGCGTGCGCGTGCGCCACCGACGGCCGCGGCTTCGATCTGCGCGCGAAGTCGGTGGTGCTGGCCTGCGGCGGCTTCGAATCCAACGCCGAGATGCGGGCACGCTACCTGGGACCAAACTGGGACCTGGCCAAGGTGCGCGGCACCCGCTTCAACCAGGGCTACGGCCACCGCATGGCGATCGACATTGGCGCCGCGGTCGCCGGACATTGGTCCGGCGCACATGCGGTGCAGTGGGACATGAACGCCCCGCCGTTCGGCGATCTGACCATCGGCGACCGGTTCCAGAAGCACAACTATCCGTTCGGCGTGCTGGTGAACGCGCGGGGGGAGCGGTTCCTGGATGAAGGTGCCGACTTCCATTCCTACACCTACGCCAAGTACGGCCATGAGGTGATGAAGCAGCCCGGCTTGTTCGGCTGGCAGATCTTCGACTCGAAGATCAACCACCTGCTGCGCGAGGAGTATCGCATCGCCCGCATCACCAAGGAGACCGCGAATACGCTGGAGGTGCTGGCGCCCAAGCTGACGGGGGTCGATCCGCAGGCGGTGCTGGCGACGCTGCACGCCTATAACGATGCGCCGCGGCCGGACGTGGCGTTCAACCCGAACATCCATGACGGGCTGCGCACGTTTGGCCTCACCGTGGACAAGACCAATTGGGCGCAGAAGCTGGATACGCCGCCATATCATGCTTACGGCGTGACGGCGGGCGTGACGTTCACTTTCGGCGGCCTCAAGGTGTCCACCGCCGCGCAGGTCGAAGACACCTGCGGCACGCCGATTGCCGGACTGTTCGCCGCCGGGGAGATCGTCGGTGGCCTTTATTATCATAATTACGGCAGCGGCACGGGACTGGTGGCCGGGGTCACCTTCGGCCGTATCGCCGGCAGTGGCGCGGCGTTGTTTGCCCGCGGCTGACCTCGACCTGTTCGCGGCGGGCACTGACAAGGGGCGGCGGCCCCATGCACCTCAGCAGAACACACGAAGCCCCGGCCAGGAAATGGCCGCGCGCCAAGGGGTGGTGCGGCAACGGACGAAGAAGTTAGTGCATTCGGTCCGCAAAGCCGTCTCGAGCCAGACTAACTCGAGCCAGACTAATCGGTGTGTCGAAAAACCGCTTTGCTGGCGGAATCCCCAGGCGCTATCGATTTCCCCGCCATCGTGGACCGCGCCTGGACACGCTGGTGTGTGGCGCCGGAGATAATTCGGCCACGCGATAGCTCTTCCCTTAACAGGCCTCGGCCAATCTGCCGATGCTTGTTCGCGACCTTATAGGATTTATGACCGTTTCCCATCAGTCCAAAACTGGGTGTTGCGAAGAGGAATTGTTCATACTCTTTTACAATTGGAGTAATCGCGCTCCGGCGATAGGCAATATCGCTGGTATCTTCGCTAAGCCCGGGAGCATAATGGGTGCCAGAGGCGAGCATGGCAAATGAAATGACGCTCGGGCAGGAAGCAATCAACTCCCGTTGTGCGTTTCTGACCAGTTGCTCGGCTTCCTCGCTATTCATCTCCGCGTGTGTCCACCCTTGGTAATTTCCTTCTTCGTCCATATGAATGCTAAGCTGATAGGATGCGGCCTCCGCCAGGATCGGAATCAGCTTATCGCGCACCTGGAACGCCTGCAGGGTGTATGAATCGGCCTGCGTGCGTTTCATGAAATTGATGGTTTCCCTGGCTGTCTCCTGCGTCTCACCGGGAAAGCCGATGATATAGTTCGCGTGGACATACAGCCCCGCCTGCCTTAGATTGTCAATGGCACGAACTGCTTTTTGCGTAGAGATATGTTTAGCCATATTATCAAGAATTTGTTCGCTTCCGGATTCGATGCCCATTGATACCACCCTGCATCCTGACCGATACAACATGTGGCAGAGTTCAGGATCTTGAACTTGGCTCGGATGCGCCCAGCAGCCCCACAAAATCGGAGCATTAAGCTCGATGAGAAGCTGGGTGAATTTACGCATACGCGCGATGGGCGTAAGCATCGTTGAATCAAGGCACATGATGTAGCGCACGCCGTGCGACGCATAATACGCAAATTCCTCCGCCATTCGCTCCGCACTCTTCACGCGCCAGACCGGCGATTGCTGCGGGTAGCTGCAGAACTTGCATTTGAATGGGCATCCGCGCAGGGATTCGTAAAAAATGCTCTCGGGCCATTCGCCATCCTCGGTCGTCAAATCCCACCGAGGCGTGGGAATTGCGTCAAGCTTAATGCTGTTGTCCCGTGGGTTTCGTCGAACCGCATGACTGGCATCAGACCTGGCATCGGACACGGGAATTGAAGATCGAACGCGCCACGTAAGATTCGGTATATCTGTGAAGTCGTGGCCGGCTTCCAGACGGTTCAGGAGCTCTGGAAGAGCAAACTCGGCGTCCCCCACGATACAGAAATCGGCGTCCGTTGCCTCAAACCAGTCCGGATTGAGCGTGATCCCCGCCCCACCAACGATGACCGGCACGCCGGGTATGAGCTGTTTGGCCCTACGTACCAGGAAATCCAGTGACTTGTCATCGAAGATGAACGTGGTTGAAATACCAACGGCAACGACGTTCTCTGAAGTAAGCCCATCGAGCTGCACCCGATCGTCGAGCAGGCTGCTCTCCCCATAGGCGTGGGTTGGAATTCTGTGACGGTCGAGAATTGTCATCACCGCCGCCGTGGTCAGGAAGGTGGCATTGGCGAATATCGGGCGAGGGCTCCAAATCGGGTGCTCTGAACCGCCATATCTGAGTGAAGAAAATTCTTCCTCATCCAGCCCGAGAAATTCGTGAAGCGGCGTGAACTTCCGCGGACGCAAGCCGGTAGCTCGATTCGAGGAATGCGATCGAACGCGGCCCCACTGATCGTTGTAGATCAGCACGAACGTCTTTCGCGAGTTGGCCATCGCTTCCCCCGTTGATTTCAGGTGGTTCAGCCGCATTCCAGGATAGCCAGCGGGCGCTGTGGACACCATATCCGCGTCGCAGAACACCGGCTCGTGAAACTGGTATGCAGACACTTGCACGGTGTCGGCTTCTATCGCCCACCCGGCCCTGTACGGCGCGAAGGGGCGACGGTGCGCCCCTCCGTTCTCGACTCACGTTATCTGAATATCCGACACGTTGCGAACCGACCAGCGAATGAACGCTATCTGGGACCCGGTCCTGAACCCCAGTGCACCGACCGCTGCCCGGCACAGTGACCGCTTTGACACCGCACCGCACAGGGATTCGAACCGGATCTTGCCAACCGGCTTCATCTTGTCAAAGCTCGATCGGGTCGTCGATCTCGGTCGCTTTTGTCTCGGCGGGCAAGGACTATTTCAACATCAATCCCAGTAACGGCAACGACCCGCCTGGCCGCTTCCGGCTGACTTTGACGGTGATCTCGGCGCTTTCCGGCGTGTCGCGCTCGACGATCTTCACGTGCTTGGCCTCACCCTTTGAGACAGTCACGACGACTTCGTGGGGGTCTAGGGCCTTAGTATCCGCCATGGCATCCTCCTCAGTGCTGATGGTAAGCGTACAGCGCATCACATGTGTGGCGCGGGCCTATGGTCGACGTATTCGGGGTCAATAATCGCTAAGCCATTGGCAGGGTCCTCCCTTTATAGCGCGAATTCCGTGGACCGGTGGAGTTGGCGAAACGCGCGATCGAACGCGGCCGCCGCCTCATGCACGGCTGAGGTTTCGTGCGCAGCTGAAAGCCAACCGTGCAGCGGATGGCAGTCAACCCCCTCAACCAGCAGCGCTCTTCTAAGAATGTTATATGAGTTCGCATGCGCTTTGTAAAGTGTCATCGCCGACGCAGACGGTCCAAGTGGAGATCCTGCACGTCGCGCGCCTATCAGCACGTGGAAGATCGAACTTTGGGTATATAAGCAGACATCGACGTCGTTAGCGCGAGCCGCCTCATTGACCAGCCGGGCGAGCGTCTCGGCCGCCGAAGCTGCGGCCTCCTGCGCTGTGCCATCCCCAACCCGCTCGAGCGCCGCTATGCCGGCAGCGGCAGACAGCGGGTTTGCGTTGAATGTGCCGGTGTGCACGACCTTTGCCGGTCCGCCCGCGCCTGTTGTTCCCGCGCCGAACACTGCCATGACATCGGCTCGGCCGGCGACCGCAGCCCCCGGAAGCCCGCCAGCCAGGATCTTCCCAAGCACCGTAAGATCGGGTGTCACACCACAGAGTTGCTGCACACCACCGGAGCTATAGCGGAATCCACTGACGACTTCGTCGAAGATCAGCAGTGTGCCGTGCTCCTGCGTTGCTTGCCTCAGCTCTCGAAGGAAGTCCGGGCTCCACGGCAACGCACCACTGCCACCGCCTCCCGGTTCAAGTATGACGGCAGCCGTGGGCTCCTCGGCGAGAAGCCGGGCGATGGACGCCACAGACCACGGATCGCCAATACTGACACCGTCGAGCGAGCCGGCATTGAGACCGGCCGAAGCTGGTTCCACAAAATGCGCGAGCGCCTCGTCGTGCCAGCCGTGGAAGTGACCATCGAGTTTCACGACGTGGTTACGGCCGGTGAATGCTCGGGCGACCCGGAGCGCGAGCTGGGTCGCTTCGGTGCCGGATGAGGTAAAGCGGACACGCTCCGCAGAGGGGATCAGTTCACAGACCAGCTCCGCCCAACGCACTTCAAGATCGTGTGCCCCCCCGAGATGGGTACCGCGGACCAGTTGACGGGCGACTGCGTCGACAACCGGTCGATAACCGTGGCCGAACAACAGTGCGCCGTGCCCCATCCAGCAGTCCACCAGGCGATGCCCGTCGATGTCCCACTTGAATGGGCCGCGCGCTTCGCTGAAGTACACCGGGAAAGGCTGCAGCCGCCAACTGTCGTGTTGCGTCCCGCCGGCGACCACGCGCTCGGCGCGCCGGGACATCGCGGCGGACCCGCTGAATCGCTCAGCGTATGCCACGGCTTCGACCATGCATGCTCTGCGGCCTCGTCATCGGACAAGACGAACGTCGAATGCACAGCGCGGCATCTCGGCCTCGGCAAGACTATAGTATTGATGAATACCTTCGAAAAACATGATGAAATGCTCCGTGACGCTTCGCGCCGCATTGATCGGCCGGGCGACGACGTCAGGTGGCAATGCTTTGCCGTCTTCCAACATCTCCTCCAGAATCAGATGTTGATGCTGCAGGTCGGCATCGATCAGCGCGTGCTCGCGGAAGGCATCGAACAATCGTGCCGCGAATGGGTATTGACCGGCAAGAAACGTGAACAATCGCTCTAGCGCGTCTCGGGACATCGCCTCGCGATTGGCTTGCATGACCCCGAATGTTCCCGCGTATGCGATCGTGTCCACCGATGCCAGCTCGGTCAGATAGTTTATCAATGCCCTGGTCGATGGCAGCGGTGGCGCCCTGCGGACCAGCTCACGATCAAGGCCGGTGCCTGCCAGTCCGTCGAGAAAAATCGACCCGTGGTCGCGCTCTTCGACGTAATGTTTTGCGAGCCAGGCGCGCGTGCGCGCGCCATCCCGGCACTGCGCGACCGCGACCGCCATATGCTCGTTGGCAGCGTCGACGAAGTGGTGGAACTCGATGCCCCAGCCGAGCACGAGGTTGCGCCCGGCGCGCCCCGACAGCAATGTCTCCCAGAACGGTTGGGCGAAGATCTCGTTGCTCAAGAACCGGCACTCGGCGAAATACGCGTCCAGGAACGCCTGCGAAGAGCGCGCGTCGAAAACGGCGCCGGCGTCGAACATGACGTCTTCATCCACCAGCACCTGGAGCGTTTTCCGCAGTTCGTTCTCGCTTAGATCCAGTTGTGCACTGATCTCGTCGATCCGGCGCCGGCCGTCCAGGTGGTCGAGCACGCGAGCAAGCAGGGCCGCGCTTCTCCCACTGAAGGTCAACTCCATGTCCCGCGTATCGACCACGAGTTCGCTGTCCGACGTCAGCGTGCGTGCGCGAGCGCTGAGCAGTGGACGACTGGCCGAATGCAAATGGGGGGTCATGGCCGCTCACCCGCCAGTCCAACGTGCCCGGTGTCTCTCGCGGCAACCATTCTACGGTAATGCCAGGGGCTCCGGTCAGGCGTAAGTGCTGGCTGCGCGTACGTCATCATGATGTCCGTCGACCAAAGCTCCAGCGTCTCGACGAACAAGGCGCAGGAGCCAAGCGCGGCCGATGCACGCTCCCATGGCAGCTCGGGTACGCAGCGGCAGAGCGCGGCAAGCAGCCCACGGTGTCCGTACAGGTCGTCGAGGGCTGCGTGATCGATCAGTGGCTGGTACAACCAGCGGATTTTCCGGTGCATAGTGCCGTTCGAGGTTTGCGATGAATACGCGCCCAAGCGTGCGATCAGTCCCGGTCGCTTCAAGGAAGCCGCCGCACACCGCGTAGTGCAGCGGATCCGTGCGAGCACAGTCGCGCATATGGTTCAGGATGGCCCGGGTACCAGGCAAGGGCCGCGCCGCTATGACAATCTCCGGTTCGACGCCCAGTTCCGCCAGCGCCGACAAGAAGAACCTTTCATGATCATACTCTTCGGCATAGTGCTGAGACAGCAGATCGCGGATTTCGCGCTGGTGGCAATGCGCGATCGCCAACGGCAAGCGCAGGTTCACGCCTTCCGCGAAGTGGTAACTCTCCAGCAGCCAGCCTATGAACTGGGATGGCGCCGCCTCTCCCGTGTTCAATCCACGCCACAGCGGATGACCGAAGAGGCGCGTTTTCCACATTGAATACGAGCGCTGACAAAGGGCAATGAAGGCATCCGGTGTCAGATCCGACTCCCTGCCGCCGCGCAGGTCCACCACGACGCCGGCTGCCATAAGCCTTGTCACAATGGCGATCACCTGCGCCACGGGTAATCCAGCTGCCGCCGCGATGGAGGTGGCGGTCTCGCGGCCATTGAAGCGAGACACGACCCGGCGCGCCATAGCGTCGGGCAACCCCTCGACACAGATCTCAAGATCGTCGGCGACGAGAAGGTGTTCGCTCCCCACGGTTGAGACGCTGACACCCAGGCAAAGCGCCGGTCTCACGTCGCATGGTGGAGCTTGCAAGACAATCGATGCTTCTCGAGAAGGAGTTCGTTGCTCAGACATCCATATCCCCCGGCGTGGCGAGGTTTGAACCTCGCAAGGCTTTTATGAGGCGCGCACCCATCTTTGGGAGCACCCATCCTGGGCATGTCTCTTCGCTTGGCCGGATACGCGGCGGCAATCGAAATCTAGATCCGTCTTATTTCCGGCACCTTGAGGACCACAATCGCACCGGCGCCCGAATTGATCAACAACAAACTGCACCCGGAGAAGATCACAACGGCGGGCGGTCAACCAGCCGAATGCAGATCGTGGATGCCGGATTTCGCCGGCATGACGATGACGCCGCTTCAGCCAGACCCGGCGACAAACGGGTTCTTCGTCCCCCGCAGTTGCAGCCGGATAGGTGTGCCCGGCAGATCGAACGTCTCGCGCAGGCCGTTCACCAAATACCGCTGGTAGTCCTCGGGGATCAGCTCCGCGCGCGTGCCGAATGCCACGAACGTGGGCGGGCGCGCCTTCGCCTGCGTCATGTAGCGCAGCCGCAGCCGTCGCCCGTTCACCAGCGGCGGCTGGTGGCGTTCCAGCGCCGTCTCGAACCAGCGGTTCAGCTCGCCCGTGGGCAGGCGCCGGTTCCACACCGCATGGGCGCGGCGCACCGCCGGCAGCAGCCGCTCCATCCCGACGCCGGTCAGCGCCGACACGGCCACCACCTCCACGCCCTTCATCTGCGCCAGGCTCTCCTCAAGCCGCTCCATCACCGCCCGGCGGGCCGCGCCGCGATCCGGCACCGCGTCCCACTTGTTCAGCGCGATGACGCAGGCACGACCTTCGCGCTCTATCAGGCGGGCGATCTGAAGGTCCTGATCGTGCAGGCCCTCGGCGGCGTCCACCACCAGCACCACTACCTCGGCCAGCTTCAGGGCGCCGATTGCCGCGCCCACCGATAGCTTCTCCAACGGTGCCTCGATGCGGGCGCGGCGGCGCAGGCCGGCGGTATCCACCAGTTCGATCGGTCCCTCGGTGTCGTGCAGCACCGACGCCACGGCGTCGCGCGTCAGGCCGGGTTCGGGGCCGGTGATCATCCGCTCCTCGCCGAGCAGCAGGTTGATCAGGGTCGATTTCCCGGCATTCGGCCGGCCGACTACCGCCAGCTTCAGCGGCCGCGCATCCGTCTCGGCCACCGCGTCCGCCGCAGGCAAACGCTCGGCGATCTCCGTCATCAGCGCCGCGATGCCTTCGCCATGCTCCGAGGACACCGCGACCGGGTCGCCCAACCCCAGCGCATAAGTCTCCAGCACGGCGGAATCGGCGGCGCGGCCCTCCGCCTTGTTGGCGACCAGCAGCACCGGCCGGCCCTGCCGGCGCAGCCACTGAGCGAAGTGTCGGTCCGCCGGCACCAGCCCCTCGCGCGCGTCCACCACGAACAACACCAGGTCGGCGGACCCGACCGCGGTCTCGGCACCGGAGCGCAAACGGCCGGCCAGCGTCTCCGGCGCGGCCTCCTCCAGCCCGGCGGTATCCACCAGCCGCACCTGGCGGCCGCGCAGCAGCGCCTCCGCTTCCTTGCGGTCGCGCGTCACCCCCGGCGTGTCGGCGACCAGCGCCGTGCGCCGGCCCACCAGCCGGTTGAACAGGGTCGATTTGCCGACGTTGGGGCGGCCGGCGATCACCACGACGGGAAGCATGGCAACGGAGATGGCACGCGCTTAGCGCAGCGCCAACAGCTTCCCGTCATCGGAGATCATCAGCAGCGTGCCGTCCGCCACCACCGGCTCCAGCGGCGAGGCCGCGCTGGGCAGCGTCTGCCGTCCCAGGATCGCACCGGTATAGGGGCTGACCGACAGCGCCTCCTTGTCGGTGCCGGCCACCACCAGCCGGTCGCCCAGCAGGGTCGGCCCGTACCAGGTGATCGGGTTGGTGGACTTCTGCACATTCACCCAGCGCGGCAGCTGGGCCATCCAGGCGACGTTGCCCCCGGCCATGGTCAGCGCCGCCATCTGCTGCGACAGCGACACCATGAATACCCACTCCCCCGCCACCCACGGGCTGTTCTCACTGCTTACCTGAAGTTCCCACAGCCGGCGGCCGGTCGGCAGGTCCAGGCAGAGCATCAGCCCGCCCATGCCGGTGGCTACCACCCGCCCCGCGCTGATCGCCGGGCGGCCGCGGATCGCCGCGAAGTCCGCGCCGGCGGCGCCCCCGGCGTAGCCGCCCAGGCTGTCGCTCCACAACACGGCGCCGTTCTCCGCGCGCAGGCAGGCCAGCTCGCCGGAGCTGAAGCCGGCGACGACCAGCCCGTTGGCAAAGGCCGGGGCCGGGCGGCCAAGCACGGCGGGCTGCACCGAGGCACCCTGGAAGGTCCAGATCACGTGCCCGTCCGTGGCGGCCACGGCCAGCAGCTTGTCCTCGATGGTGGTCAAGAACAGACGGCCTTCCACGATGGTCGGGGCAGAGCGCCCGGGCGCGCCGAGATAGGTGCGCCAATGCTCAGTCCCCTTGGCGGCGTCGAGCGCCACAAGGTCGCCCAGGCCGTTCACGGCATACAGGATGCCACCGCCCACGCCCAGTCCGCCGCCGACGTTGCTGCTGCTGACATCTTTGCCCCTGGTCTCGGTGCGCCAGACCTGCGCGCCGGCGGCGAGCGTGAAGGCGGTCACGGTGCCGGCGGAATCCATGGTGTAAACCAGCCCGTTCGCCACCACCGGCTGCGCCAGGATCTTGCGGCGGTAGCCGCCGCCCTCGCCGATGCTGACGGACCAGGCCTGTGCCAGCGCCGGATTGGCGGCGAGATGGTCCATGTCGTGCGCCGGATTGCCACCCGCCTGCGGCCAGGCGGCGTTGCGCACCGGCGGCGGCAGCACGACCTTCGGGGCCGAAGGATCCATCATCAGGCTGCGGCCCGGCGGCAGCACCGGCTCCCGCATCCCAGGCAGCGGTGGCTTCGGAGCCTCGCCGAACCACTTGTCCCACAGCCCGCAGCCGGTCAGGGCGAGCGGTGCCAGCAGCGCCGCGCGCCGCGCCAGTCGGGTTGGTTCCAACGCCGTTTCCCTCGCCGTGTTCCTGGGCGTTTCGTTGGGCATTTCCCCGAGCGTTCCGCTGGGAGTCCCCCTGGGCGTTCCCCCGGGCGTTTGCCGCGGCATTTCCCTTGGCATGCCGCTCAGCCGAGCTGTGCCAGCAGGGCAGCCGCCCGCCCGCGCACGCCCTCGGGCGCCGTGAAGTCCTGCGTCAGCTTGGTCAGCGTGGCCTTGGCCGCCGCCGTCTTGCCCTGGCGGAGGTCGAGCAGGGCAAGTTGCTCCTCGGCCAGCGGGCGCCAGACGTTGCCGGGCTCGGCCAGAGCCTTCAGGCGCCCGGCCAGGATGCCGGGATCGCCGGTGTCGATCTGATGCTCGCACCAGAGCAAGTTGGCAGCGCCGCGCAGCAGGGGGTCGGCGCCATCGTCGGTGGCGACGGCGTTCCACAGGGCCAGCGCCGCAGGCAGGTCGCCGTTCTCGGCCTGGAATGCCGCGGCTTGCAGTCGGGCGAGGGTGCGGTAGCCCTCCGGCGATGCCTTGGCGATGGCATCGAACTCGGAGATCAGTGCCTTGCGGTCGGCGGCGGCGGCGGGCGTCGATTCCAGCGCCATCGCGGACAGGTAATGCTGGCCGGCGGCCACATCTTCCCGGGCCTGGCGCCAGCGCCACACCTGCCAGCCGGCCGTGGCGGCGACGACTACCAGGACAAGAGCAATCATCAGCGGGGCGTAGCGCTTCATCAGGATCTGCGTGCGTTCGGCGCGCAGGTCTTCCGCTACCTCATCGAAGATGTCTGGCAATGGACTCCGGTCCCGACTCTGGCTGGGCGGCGGACCATAGCGGCGGGGCGGCGCGTCGGCAAACTGGCGGAAACCGTTGGTTTACCTTTGTGGCGCAGCCTGCGGCGCATGCGATACGCGCTCTGGGTGATGATGCCGTTGCTGCTCCCGTTGCTGGTCCCGCTGGGTGGCTGCGGGGCAGATCCGGTGACGCTGACCTCGGTGGTGGTCGGCACCACGGCGGGCAGCGTCGCGGTGATCCAGCGCACTCCGCTCGATGCGCTGTATTCGCTGGTGACAGGCAGGGATTGTTCCGCGGTCCGGCTGGACCAGGGGCTGAGCTACTGCCGGCCGGTGGAACCGCCGCCCGCGCCGCAACCCTATTGCACGCGGAGCCTGGGGGTCGCGGATTGCTGGGCCGATCCGGCCGGCCAGCCGCCGCAGCAGGCGGATGGACCGGCGGGGTTGACCCCGGCGCAGGAGGCGAACCGGACGCGGCGCTGGCCATTCTGACGCGGACGATGGCCATGCCGGTCACCGATCGGACCTTGTGGTGGCATCGCCGGGTGGTGGCATTGCCGGCTTGTTGCTCTGGCGCTGCCGTCTTGCGGGCGCGCCGCGTCTCATTCGCGTCTCGTTTGCGAGACGGTCGCGTCAGTGGTGAGACGAGATTGGGGTGAGACGAGATTGGGATGCGATGGGTGTGGCCGCCCGCTCGATGGTCTGACGTATGGCGGGGCGGTTCTCCGGTCTCGCGGCTCCATGCGGCCTTGGCCTGGAGGCAGGCAAGTTACCTACGGTGAGCCGTGTTGGGCGGGGAGCGGATGTTGGCGACGGCTCCCATCAAGCGCCGCTTCGGGCCCAATTCCGCTTCGGGCCCAATTCGGATGCATGGCTTTGGCAAGTTCGTCCAACAGTACCCGGGCTTCGTTCAAGATGACCGCGCCGTGATCTGAGATGGTGGGGCATTCCGATTGTGGCTGCCCCAGGTTTCATAAGCCTGGAGACGTAGAAAAACGCCTGGCATCGTATGTCGGGCGGCTCGGCCACTGAGCGGTTGCCGGCCCGGGCGAGACAAGTTCACGCCTTGGTCTCCGCGCTCCGCTCGCTGGACTTGGTCTCCGCGCTCCGCTGCCTGGAAAAGGACACCCAGCATGGACTTGCTCACGTTGGCGAAGAGTGTCGCAGACCGTGTCGAGCTGGAGGGCTCCCGCGTCAAAGTGCCGGTCGCGGTTTGAGTAATCGACATCCACGGCAACATGGTCCTCCAGCACCGCATGAGCGGGGCACCGGCCTTCTCCATCGAGTTGGCGTTGGTGGGGATGCGAACGATCGACCTGCTTCCGCTCGTGCAGCCTGGGCATGAACTCTTCCCGCTGATAGCGGTCTCAGGGGGCAAGTACTGCGCGATGGGCGCGGGGCGCCGCTCACCCGCGAGGGTCAGGTGATCGCCGGCGTTGGCGTAAGCGGCGGCACCGTCGAGCAGGATGTCGCGATCCTCGAGGCGGGACTGCGAGACGCCTGACTCCTGCCCATGCGGCTGCTTGCGGCGAAGTACCAGCACGGTGAAATGTGATTTGGGACGCTACGGACCGGTCAGATAACAGCTCGATAGAGGAGCAAGAACATGAAGATACTTACGGTACTGACATCCCACGATCAGTTGGGCAACACTGGCCGCAAGACGGGCTTCTGGCTCGAAGAACTGGCGGCACCCTACTTTGTTTTCAAGGATGCGGGAGCCGAGATCACGCTCGCATCCCCGAAGGGCGGCCGGCCGCCGCTTGACCCGAAAAGCAACGAACCGGAATTCCGCACCGACCTTACGCTCCGGTTCGAGAAGGATGCGACCGCGGAAGCTCAGCTCGACAAAACTGTTCGCCTGGACAGCGTCAGGCAGGAAGACTTCGACACCGTCTTCTACCCGGGCGGCCACGGCCCGATGTGGGATCTCGCCGAGGACAAGCACTCGGCCAGGCTGATCGAGTCCTTCCTTGCCGCCGGTAAGCCGATCGGCATTGTCTGTCATTCCACCGGTGCGCTGCGTCATGTCAAGACGGCAGACGGCAAATTTCTGGTGCATGGCAAGGAAGTGACCGGCTTCACGAACGGCGAGGAGGCGGAAGTGGGCCTCACCACGGTAGTGCCCTTCCTTGTCGAGGATGAGATGTTGAAGCTGGGCGCGATCTTCTCGAAGAAAGCCAACTGGGGCGTTCACGTTGTCAGCGACGGCCTGCTGATCACCGGACAGAACCCACATTCGTCAGGCGCAGCGGCGAAAACCCTGCTGGCGAAGCTGCAACAAATGGTCAAACCAGCGGTCGGCGCTCGGGCTTCGTAGATCGAAGAGCTATCGAGCGGCTGCGGTTTTTTGTGAGCAGGCGTGCCGCGAGTTGCCGTCGGCCAGGTGGTTTCCATAGACGCCATCGCCGACGGCGCTTGCCTGCGGATAAACATGACGACGGCGCCGCCGGGTGTGGCCGGGATGCCGTCGGTGGATCCGCGAATAGAGGTTGCACGGAGAAATCGTTCGTCGGAGCTCACCGGCAAGGAGCCCAGGTTAGTGCATGTGCGCGAGGCCGCCAAACTCGACCGCTCACACGCGAAAAGATGCTCTTGCCACGAGCGGACGCTTTTCTGTCGCGTAATTCCGGTGCGGAATGCCCGTCCAACCTTGCGGCATGGCGCCAGGAAAGGCCCACCACCTTTCCGCATGTCGCCTTGCCGCATTGCGTGCGGGCAACGTCGCTGCTGATCTCTGAATTATTCGATGCTGGAAACAGCACGATAGGGAACCCCTCGTGTGGCAAACGGAGGGATGTCGAACCACAAGGCATCATCGGCCCAGTGGCGCGTGCTTTGGGCTCCGGTCATAGATTCGATCATCTCTTTGACCATCGAGACGAGTGTTGCCTTGTCGCTGGCTTGGCTGCGGTGCGCGGCAGGCATGTGTCGGGTCTCCGGAAATAGCGTCCGGCCTCACCGTTGACGGCCAGACTTCCCGACTCCGGCACCCGAGGCGCACGGTGACTACGCCGCTTTTTTGGACTGTGATTCAATCAGCATGTTCACAACGTTCGACACGTGGTACGGCGTTCTAACTCTTCCAGGCAAAACGCGGTCCAGACGGCCAACACCCGCATCGGATCGGAACCGGCTCTCCGGTAGCGTGCCCCATCGGGGCGGTCAGAGGGTCCGGGTAGCCACCATTCAACCGATCAAAGCTTCGGTGCAAAGGCGCTCGTACAAGAACCGGCGTGTCGCAGCGCCATGGTGTGCGTCGCTGGAGTGCTCATCGCACCCGGTAGAGCACGACGCGGTCCCGTTCCTCGGACTGCAATCGGGTGCGTACCTGCAGCAGATCTTTCCACGCGAGATAGCCGGCCAGCTTCGACCCCTCGCGCGAGACCACCGGCACGTGCGCCACGTTGGCACGCGACATGCGCTCGATGACTTCGTCGAGGTACTCGTCCGGATACGCCACGACCGGATTGTTGTTCGCAAGCAGCTCTCGCAGGGTCGTGCCGCGGCCTTTTCCGGCTCGCCGCCAGTGAAGCACCGCCGGCGGATCGACGATGCCGAGCACGAGCCCGTCGCCGTCGATCACCGGAAAGCTGGGATGATACGTGGCGGGATCGGTCAGGAACGCGGCCAGCTCGTGCAGCGTCATGCCGTCCGGCACGGTCTGCACGTCGGTCACCATGATTTCCCGCACGCGGGTCAGGACGAACGGGTCCACCCGGTATTCGCGCGCCAGATGGTGACCGCGGCGCGCCACTTTCTCCGTCAGGATAGACCGCCGCATCAGCAGCACCGTGACCAGGTGCGCGGTCGCGCAGGCGGTCAGCAGGGGCAGTAGCACGTGAGTGTTGCCGGTCAGCTCCACCGCGAAGAACGTCGCCGTCAGCGGCGAGCGCATGGTGCCGCCCATGGTCGCGCACATGCCCAGCAACGCCCAGAAGCCGGGGCTGGCGGGCGGCAGGATATGCGCCATCGCCGCGCCGAGGCCGCCGCCAATGATCAGCAACGGCGCCAGCACGCCGCCCGAGGTGCCGGAGCCCAGCGCAACCGCCCAGATGACGGTCTTCACCGTCAGCAGCAGCAGCGCTCCGGTTGCCACGATATGGCCCTGCAGCATCTGCGCGATGTTGTAGTAACCGACGCCGAGCGCGCGTGGATCGATCAGGCCGCCGATGCCGACGACCAGGCCGCCCAGCATCGGCCACCACATCCAGTGGATCGGCAGCTTCAGGAAGCCGTCCTCGCAGGCGTACACCAGTTGCGTCAGCACTCCGGACAGCAAGCCGCTGACCAACCCGATGAACAGCCAGCAGCCGACCGCCAAGAGCGTTGTGTCCATGGTGCCGGCGAACGGGAACAACGGCGAGGGCAGGCCGATATAGGTGCGCGCCACTTCCGCGGTGATTGCCGCGGCGGTGACCGGGACGAAGCTGCGCGGCGTCCATTCGAACAGCAGCAATTCGACCGCGAGCAGGACGGCGGCGATCGGCGTGCCGAACACGGTGGTCATGCCCGCCGCGGCGCCAGCGACCAGCAGCGTCTTGCGCTCCGCGTCGCTGACCGGCAGCACCTGTGCGATCAACGAGCCGATGGCGCCGCCGGTCATGATGATCGGGCCCTCGGCGCCGAACGGTCCGCCGGTGCCGATCGAGATCGCCGACGACAGCGGCTTGAGGATTGCCACCCGGACGTCGAGCCGGCTGCGTCCCAGCAGGATCGCTTCGATCGCCTCGGGGATGCCGTGGCCGCGGATCTTGTCGGAGCCGTAGCGGGCCATCAGGCCGATGATCAGCGATCCGGCCACCGGCACCGCGACCGACCACAGCGGCAGTGGCGTCGAGCCGAGGTTCATGTTGGCCGAACTGAAGACCCCGAAATAGGCGATGTTGGTGAACAGGCGGATCAGGTGCAGCAGGATCACGCCGGAGATGGTCCCGCCGATGCCCACCACGATGGCGACGGCGGAGATGAACAAAACCCGGGGACTGGTGGTGAAGTCACCCAAATGGCGAATGCCCGCGGCCGCCGCATGGACGGTGGCCGCGGCCTGGGTCTTACGACCCTGCGGAGGCATGAAGTTCACGGCACTAATGCGACATCAGTACCGGGACGGTCATGGTCTGCAGCAGCTCGCGGCTGACACCACCGATCAGCGCCTCGCGTAACGGCGAGTGGTGATAGGCGCCGGCGACGAGCAGATCGGCCGAGAAATCCATCGCCGCGGACAGCAGCACGTCGGAGACGGCGTTACTGCCACGCACCGGGTGCTCCGCGCGGGCCGCGATGTCGTGCCGCGCCAGAAGACGGATGACGCGCTCCGTCGCGGCGCGGTCATGCTGGTAGGTGGCACCGTTGGTACGGACAGTCATCACGGTCACCGCCGACGCGCGGCCGATCAGGGGCAGGGCATCGTGCAGAGCTCTCGCCGCCTCGCGCGAGCAATCCCACGCTACGAGCACCCGGCGTCCGACTTCGGTGTAGGTGCCGACATAGGGGACCAGCAGCACCGGGCGCCCGGCCGCGACCACGATCTCGTCCGTGCGCCACCAGGGCGACGGCCGGAGATAGGGGCTGATCTGCCCAAGCACGATCAGGTCTGCGGCGCGAGCAAGATCGATCAACCGCGCGGAGTCGCCGTGCTCCACGTGGTGCCAGTCGCCGTCGGCGCCGCACCCGTGGAGGCATTCGCGAAAGATCTGCCGTTGTTCTTGCGGGAGGACCGTTTGTGGTCGGGCGGCGGTCGCGTCCGGGCAGAGCTGCGCCACCAGGCCGAACCGCGGCACGGCGGCGGCATGTTTGAACGCCGTGCCATCGTCCAGGTAAGCGGCGCTGAGGTCCGATCCATGCTCGCGTGCGATGCCGGCCGCCAGGCGCAGGCGGCCGGCGCTGGCCGGCCCGGCATCGAGAAACACCAGGATATCCCTGAGGCTCATTCACTTCTCCATCCGTCGTCCTGTGCCAGGGCGACTTGATCAACCATCGGTTGCAGGTCATGCCGAAGCAATCGAAGCAATCCGCGCTGCGGGGGACGTAGGCGAAGCGGATGAAGCCAGCCACAAACTGGCACATTGATGCAGGTTATTGCGCCATCTTGTATTGTCAGCCGTGCCGGGCTGGACGACAGTTGGCAAGTCGCCCTGCATTTGCCGCGGTGGCGGACTAAGTTTCGCACAATCGATGCCGGGGGCAGCGATGGCTCAGGGGGCTGTGCCGGACGGGTTGCCGACTGCGTCCGCGGCATTGCCGTTGGTGGACAAGCTGGCGGCCTATCTGACCCTGAACCCGGATGAGCATGCGTTTCTCGCCGAGCTGCACGAGCCAAAGCGCAAGCTGGGGCGGCATCGGGACATCATCGTCGCGGGCCGACGCTACGATCAGCTTTTCATCCTCTGCGGCGGCGTCGTGTCGCGCTACAAGGTGCTGTCGGATGGCAAGCGACAGATCTTGAATTTGGGGTTGCCCGGCGACCTAATCGGCTTGCCATCCAGTCTGTTCGATGTCGCGGTGAATTCCGTCTCCGCCCTGACCGACGTCGTGCTGGCCCCAGTCCCATTTTCAAAACTGTTCTTCCTGTTCTCGCGGTTCCCCCGGGTTGCAACGGCACTGTTCTGGTCCTCGGCGAGCGAGGCGGCGATGTTTGGCGAGCATCTGGTCAACCTGGGGCGCCGATCGGCCTACGAACGGCTTGCGCACTTGCTTCTGGAACTGATGGTGCGGCTGCGCGCGGCTGGGCTGGGCGAAGACAACGCATACACGCTGCCGCTGACGCAGGAGCTGACGGCCGACGTGCTTGGCCTTAGCGGGCCGCACATCAACCGCATGATCCGCTCGCTGCGCGACGAGGGGCTGGCGACGATCGAGGGCCAGCGCGTGGTGATCCACGACGTGGCCGCGCTGTCGGCGCTGGCGGGATTCGATGAACGCTATCTGACGCGCCGGCCGATCCCCGGGTTGCTGTAGGCAGCGTTCGCACGCTGGTTTCCGTTGGCCGCAGTGAACAACAGCACCGCGACGTCCTCGGGCGCGAGCAGCAGGTCGACCGAGCGGCCGCAATCCGTGCCGGAGCCGCTGGTGCGGGCGCCAGCCCAATGAACGCGATAGGGGCGGCCGCCGGCGAGTCCGGCTGCCTCGACGATCAGGCTGCCGCCGGCTTGCTGCATGATCGTCGGGTCGAGTACGCAAAAGGCGGCTGGCGAGTGTCCGGCGCGCATGGCGACGATCGTCGCCCTGGTGTCGGCGACGTCGGCGCTCGTCGGAACGAAGGCTATGATGTCGCCGGTCCGCGGCCGCAAAGCGTCCGCCAGTCGCAGCGAGCCGCGGATGATTGCGGTGATCGTCAGGGCCGCGGCTACAGTCCCGCACAGCGTGGCGTATAAGTGGTCCGACTTACGATGGCTGCTCGATCGCATCGCGAGCGCTCCGTGCTGCGTTGTCCCCTGCTGCGGGTCGTAAGGTCGCTTATCGGCCGGCTGGCGTCCTTCAAGAACCGGCGGGGAGCCGTCCCCTTGATCTGCCGTCCCCTTGATCTCGAGCGGCTCAGGTGCCGCGCGGGAAGTGTCCCATGGCAGGCGTCAATGCGCTTTCAACTGGATCATTGATCCGGATCAATAATTCACCTGCGCCAGTCGGATGACGGTGAAGGTGGCCGTTCATGAGTTGTTCATGGGTGGGGATTGACCGGGCTGTCCGTGTGGGCACTCTGCGACGGCCGGTGGCCGCGGCGTGCAGGCGGCGTACTCACCAACCCCGGGCACATGACCATCGCGACAGAGTATTGGAGACGTCCGTATGCCCGACAACTTGTTCGATCTCACCGGCAAGGTGGCACTGGTCACTGGCGGCAACAGCGGCATCGGCCTCGGTATGGCGCTGGGGCTGGCGCGGGCGGGTGCGGATGTCGCTGTGTGGGGCACCAATGCCGAGAAGAACGCGGCGGCGTGCGAAACCATCGCGCGACATGGGCGCCGCGTGCAGGCTTGGCAGTGCGACGTAGGCGACGAGGCGGCGGTGAACGACATCTTCGCCGCGACGCTGGCGGCGTTCGGACGGGTGGACGGGTGCTTCGCCAATGCCGGGGTGGGTGGACGCGGCGTTGCATCCTTCCTGGAGATGTCGAGTGCGGAATGGCACCGCGTGACGCGCGTCAACCTGGATGGCGCATTCCATACGTTCCGGGCCGCGGCGCAGCACATGGTGGGGCGGGGCGGCGGCGGCGTGCTGGTGGGCACCGCGTCGCTCGCCGCGGTGGAGGCAGCGCCCCGCAGCGAGCATTACGCCGCCAGCAAGGGCGGCATGATCTCAATGGTCCGCGCGCTGGCGGTGGAGTTCGCGCGCCACGGCATCCGCGCCCACACGATCCTGCCCGGCTGGATTGAGACCGACATGACCGCGCGGGCGTTCGCCACCGACGGCTTCCGCACCAAAGTGGCTCCGCGTGTGCCGATGCGCCGGTGGGGAACCGGCGAGGATTTTTCCGGGATCGCGGTGTATTTGCAGAGTGATGCGTCGCGGTACCACACGGGCGATACGTTCGTCATCGATGGGGGGTACTCGTTGTTTTGAGTGCCGCCCCTGCGGCTGTCACTGCGAGCGGCTGTCACCAGGAGCAGTTGTCACTACGAGCAGCTGTCATTGCGACCACCTGTCATTGCGAGCGTAGCGAAGCAATCTCCCGCGAGTGACGTGCGTACTCTCCGGGAGATTGCTTCGCTACGCTCGCAATGACAGGTGGCCACGATGACAGGTGGCCACGATGATAGCGGCGGGCCGGCATGACGGGCGGGCGCGGCGCTACTCCGCTGCCAGCCCCGGCACGAACGCGGCCACCTCAGCGCGCTCGGCGCCGGGCATCGGCTGCGGCCACCACCGATCTTCCCATTCCGAGAACAGCGGCTGCAGCTTCGGCATCACCTGCTCGGAGAACAGTTTGGTGTTGTACTTGGCAAGGTCCTTGCCCATGTTGCCGAATTGCAGCAGCAGCATCAGGTGACCGACATTCAGTTCGGTCGCCACTTCGGTGAGCTGCGCCACCACCTCGTCCGGCGAACCCAAAATCACGTACCCCAGATCGACGATGTCCTTCATCTCCGTGGCGCGCATGCGTGACCGCGCCCCGGAGGCGGAAGCGCGGCCGATCTGGCTTTCGATGCCGGCGCGCTGGGTGGCCTCGGTGATATAACCCGGCGGCGTCGCCCACATCGGATCGACGTGCAGGCAGCGGCCATAGAAATACTCGGCGGGTTCGCGATACAGTTCCCAAGCCTTTTCGCGCGTCTCCGCCACGCCGACGAATTGCAGGAAGCCGGCGCGATACGGATTGCGGTCCTTGCCCAGGCGCGCCATTTCGTTCCAGAAGCCCTCCATCGTCGCCTTGCCGTCCTTATAGCCGAAATAGGACAGATAGGCGTAGACGTAGTCCATCCGAGCGCACCACTGCCACGTTTCAATGGAACCGCCGCCGGGGATCCACACCGGTGGGTGCGGCTTCTGCACAGGACGTGGCCAGATGTTCACATAGCGCTGCTGGTTGTAGCGGCCGTTGAACGCGAAGGTTTCCGGTTCCTGCCACGCCTTCATCACCAGGTCGTGGGCTTCAAGATAGCGCTCGCGCAGCAGCGACGGGTTCTGGCCATAGGCGTAGCAGGTGTCCATCGGCGTGCCGACCGGGAAGCCGGCAATCAGCCGACCGCCGGAGATTACGTCGATCATGGCGAACTCTTCCGCCACGCGCGTCGGCGGATTGTACAGCGCGAGCGAGTTGCCCATCACGCAGATCGCCGTATCGCGCGTGCGGCGCGACAGCGCCGAGGCGATCAGGTTCGGCGACGGCATCAGGCCGTAGCCGTTGGAATGGTGCTCGTTGCAGCACACCGCGTCGAAGCCGCAATCGGCGGCGTATTCCATCTCATCCATGAAGTCGTTGTACATGAGATGGGCGCGTTTCGGATCGAACAGGGTGGAATGGACGTCCACCCAGACCGAAGGGTGCTGGTCGCGGAAGTCGTCCGGCAGCTCGGTGTAGGGCATCAGGTGGAACCAGAGGAGCTTCATGGCGTGGGTCCGTTTCCTGGGCGCGGGATACCGTCGAGTATGGCGTCATGACCGGGCGGTTCGTCAACCCGGGCTGCCGGCGTGCGCCTCGACGCGGACGGCGGCCAATGACGGCAGGAGGTGGCACGGTGCCGCGCTTGCTTCACCGCGGGGGACGATTCAGCTGCTTCCTCCGACCCGGTAGTGTACCCAATGTTCGTAGGTGGAACCGCGCAGTTCGAAGGTGCATTCGCAAATCGCGCCGAGCCGTTGCGCGACGCGCTTCGATGCCAGATTGTCGGGCCGAATGAAACTGGCAATCCGAGGCAAGGGAAACCGCAGGAACAACCAATCGCGAGCGGCCGTCGCTGCTTCGGTCGCGAAACCTTGTCTCCAGAACGGTTGGTCCAGCGAATAGGCGAGCTCCGGTTCCGGCCAATCGAGCGGCTGGAAGATGCCGACGCTTCCGATAAATGTGCCGCTGGCGATTTCCTCGCAGGCCCACATGCCATGGCCGCGCAACGCCCACTGGCCAAGATAAGTCGCCATCGTCCGCCAAACTTCGACACGGGTAGACGGTCGGCCGGTAACCAGGTAACGCATCACTTCTGGGTTTGTCTGCATCGCGGCATAGGCATCGAGGTCGCCCGCGCGAAACGCGCGCAGCTTCAGCCGATCTGTTGCGAGCGAAGGAACGCTGAAGGTTGTCATCATCTTGGCGCTCCGGGGCCGGGAAAATCCTCCAATCGATCAGCTTCAGGTGGCCGTGCGAACCAACATCCCGATGGGCGATTGGAACCTGCACGCGGCCTTACACGCCCAGCACCGCCCTTCGCAGCATGTCGTTGGCGCGGCTCTGCCAGCCGGGGCCGGAGGCACGTAGCCGCTCCACCACCTCACGCTCCAGGCGGAGCGAGACGAGCACCTTGGTCGGGGCCTTCTGCTTGCCTCGGGTGCGACGCAGGTAGTCCTCGACGAGCTCGGGATGCACCTCGCGGGCAGGGCGGGCACGGGCGAAGTCTTCGGCGGTCCATTCCGGATTGTCCGGGCCCTGATCCATGCCGCGCTGGATCTCTGCGTCCTCTTCAGGTGTCGGGCGAATCAGGCGCTGTCTCGTGGTCATATGTGTCGACCTCTGGCTTCTTCGATTTGCGAAGACCGATCACGCGCGTCCGTCCCATTCGCTCGGTATAGACCAAGGTGTGCAATCGCTCACGGATCGGACCAAGTGCATGCCATCGGCGGTCGCCGTAGAAGCGTCGCCGATGCGCCCGGATCACCGCCGACGACCAATCAAACGCCGACGACCAGTCAAACTCGGTGACCTCGGTGAAATCGATGCCATGCTTCGCAAGGTTGCTGCGTCGCTTCGTCTCGTCCCATTCATACCCCACGGCGGCGCCCTCAGAATGTAGATACGAAAAACCTGCCTGGCAAGGACCAACTGGCCCCCGCCCCTGACACTCGGTGCCGCCCGTCCTATCTTCCGGTTAACGCCCCCATCCCCGCCAGGCCCGCCGCCGTGCAGGCAGGGGCGGGAACCAAGGCAAGGAGGACTTGCGCCATGCTGAACCCAACCTCTCCGCTGCCCTTGCAGGACCCGACGCTGTTCCGTCAGGCGAACTACCTCGATGGCAAATGGGTCGAGGCCGACGGCGGCAAGACCATCGTGGTGAAGAACCCCGCCAACGGCGAAGCGATCGGCGAGGTCCCCGCCATGGGCACCACCGAAACCCGCCGCGCCATCGAGGCCGCCGCCCGCGCCTACCCCGCCTGGCGCGCCATGCTGGCGAAGGAACGTGCCGCGATCCTGCGCAAGCTGTCGGACCTGATGCTTGCCAATACCGAGGACCTCGCGGTGATCATGACCGCGGAGCAAGGCAAGCCTCTGAGCGAGAGCAAGGGCGAGATCGCCTATGCCGCCAGCTTCATCGACTGGTTCGCCGACGAAGCGAAGCGGGTCTACGGCGACACCATCCCGCAGAACGCCAAGGGCCGCCGCATCCTGGTGCTGAAGGAGCCGATCGGCGTGTTCGCCGCGATCACGCCGTGGAATTTTCCGTCGGCGATGATCACCCGCAAAGCCGGTCCCGGCTGGGCTGCCGGCTGCACGGGGGTGATCCGTCCGGCGTCGCAAACTCCGTTCAGCGCGCTGGCGCTGGCGGTGCTGGCCGAGCGCGCCGGCATGCCGGCCGGCGTGTGCAACGTGCTGACCGGCCCGTCCGGCCCGATGGGCGAGGAACTGACCGCCAACCCGCTGGTTCGGAAACTGTCGTTCACCGGCTCGACCGAAATCGGCGCCAAGCTGCTGGCGATGTGCGCGCCGACCATCAAGAAGACCAGCATGGAGCTGGGCGGCAACGCGCCGTTCATCGTGTTCGACGACGCTGACCTGGACGCGGCGGTGCAGGGCGCGATGGGCAGCAAATATCGCAACACCGGCCAGACCTGCGTCTGCGCCAACCGGCTGCTGGTGCAGGAGGGCGTCTATGACGCGTTCGCCGCCAAGCTGAAGGCCGCGGTGGAGTCGATGAAGGTCGGCAATGGCATGGAGCCTGGCGTGTCGCAAGGCCCGCTGATCAACGCCGACGCGGTGAAGAAGGTGGAACAGCACATCGCGGATGCGTTGAAGCGCGGCGCGAGCGTGGTAACCGGAGGGCACCGCCACAAACTGGGCGGCACGTTCTTCGAACCCACGGTGCTGGCAAACGTTCCGAAGGATGCGATGATCTTCCGCGAGGAGACCTTCGGCCCCGTCGCGCCATTGTTCCGATTCAAGACCGAGGAAGAGGCGATCAAGCTGGCGAACGACACGGAGTTCGGGCTTGCGGCCTATTTCTATGCGCGCGACGTGGGCAGGATCTTCCGTGTCGGTGAGGCGCTGGAATATGGGCTGGTCGGCATCAACGAAGGCATCATCTCCACTGCCGAGGCGCCGTTCGGCGGGATGAAGTTCTCAGGGTTGGGACGCGAGGGGTCAAAATACGGGATCGAAGAGTACCTGGAAGTCAAATATCTTGCGGTCGGCGGCATCGGGACCTGAAGGCGCGGTGCTGACCGGAGGTTGTCTCTGCGGTGCCGTCCGCTACGAAGCGGGTGGCACCCCGTTCCACCCCGTGATCTGTCATTGCAGGATGTGCCGGCGCGCGGCCGGGGCACCGGTGATGGCGTGGTTCAGCGTCGATCGGTCGGCGTTCCGCTTCACGGCGACAGCGCCTGCGGCCTATCGGTCCAGCGAGCACGCCACTCGCCGATTCTGCGCGCAATGCGGCACGCAGCTTACGTTCGAGAGCGATCAGCATTCCAAGGAAATCGACATCGCGTCAGCCAGCCTGGACGATCCGGAGCAGGTGCCCCCGGCCGATCATGTGCATGACGGCACGCGGCTGTCGTGGATTCGCGTGGAAGACGGACTGCCACGATATCCGGCCGCGCGTCCCGGTTGGGAGATCTGACGCCTGCTCAGCCGGTTGGACTAACGGGAGACCTGCTCGCTCAGCGTGCGCAATCGCGCTTGCGAATCGGCGTCACCAAGCGTGGCTGCCTTGCGATACCATTTCCTGGCTTGCTCGAGGTCGGGTTGCAGGCCTGCCACCCCCAATCGGCCGAGGAACAGCGGATCATAGGTCTTGGCAAGATCCGCGGCAGCGACGGAACTGCCGGCGTCGGCACCGTATTCAAAGAACTTGCGCGCAGCGGACACATCCTTGATGGCCAGCATCTGATCCCCACGGCTGACATACAAAGCGGCCTGCGACGCCGGTACCGCAAAGGCCGAGTGCGTAACTGGTGCCTGCGCGACTGGTGCCTGAGTGAATGGCGCCTGCGTAAATGGCGCCTGCGTGGCCAGTGGCTGCGTGATCGACGCTTGCGTGACTGGTGCGTCTGCAACTGGTGGGTGCATGCCTGGCGCCTGTGTAACCGGCGCCGGTGTAACTGACGGGTGCGTCACGGCTGGAGCGGCGGCAACCGCAACGTTTTGGATTCCAGCGCTTCGGACCCGTGGAGGCGTTTCCGAGGCAATTTTGGGATCTGCGGCCGAACCGGCGGGTGGTTGCACCGCATCAACAGCAACAGCGCTGTGGATACCCGCTTGCTCCTGCCCGGCGCCTGCCTTCGGCGCCGTTGCAGGCGAGGCGGTGGACTGCTGCGGGACAGGCTGCATTGCTGTCTCGGCGAGCGCAGTGGTCGATTGCTCAGGGTTATGAAAGTACTTCAGTTGGCCATCCGCCAGGTCGGCGAATGTCAAAAGATCATACGCGGCGATCTGATTCTTCGCAGCCAACTCCTGCACCGACTGTTGTTTGACGTCTGCAATGAAATCCGCCAGCGCCCGCGCGAAATCGGCGGACACCGGATACGGCATCTTGTCGATCACCAGTTGCCAGGTCTCCATTGCATTGTCCTTTGGGGGCGACATGTCATGCCCCTCGGCGACCTGCTGCTCGACCTTGCGCAACAGCGCGGCTACGACCGGGTCAGGGCGTGCCGCCCGGATCGCTGCTGCGGCCGCCGGGTCATCCGCGGCGAGGCAGGTATGCCCAATCGACAGCACGCAAGCGGAAAATAGTGCCAGCCCCCAAAGAAGAGGGCACCCGCGCCAAGGCCCGCGCCAAGGAGAGACGGTGGATCGATTGACTGTGCCGCGCGACTGCGATCCCAGCCGGAGCGCCGCGTGCCAAGGCCGTATCGACTGTGGGGCAGTCATATCAATGTGCCGTCGGTTGCTGCCGGTCCCAGGCGAGGAATTGCTGGAACAGGACGGTTTTCGCGGCATCGGTCAGAGCGTTGTCCATCCCCGGCTTGGTTTGCGACAGAAATTGGTTGAACCGGACTTGCGTGGCGACATTGGCGTTGCCGGCTTCGACATGCTGCTGCAGCCAGTCCTGCGCGGGTTGGAACCGGGTCCATCCGGGGACCTCGGCCGTCAGGTTCACCTCCCGCCACTTGGGGTCCCATGGCGGTTGGCGGAACTCATCGAACTTGCTGAAGAAGTCATTCACGAAACGGACGACCTTGGCGTACCGCGGCGAGCCAGACTGCCATGCGAACACGGCCATCACGTCGCCGACCGCGATCGTCGATACCGGCGCCCCCGACGGAACCAATGCGGGATATGTGTCGGCCGTGAACCGATCCGGCAGATAAGACTGCGCCAGAGTTGGCGTGAGTTCGATCGGCAGGAAATGCAGGCCAAGATTGCCGGGCACCCCCGAGAACAGCGGAATGGGTGCCCCGCCGACATGAATGACGGCGGCGATGTCGCCCTGCTCCAGTTCATGCAAGCCGATGATCTGTTTCTGGTGCTCGATTTTCGCCTTGATGCCGAGGGCATCGAGGAGGATTTCCGCGGTCATCGCCGAGCCGCTGCCGGCGACATCGACGTTGACGCGCTGACCGTTCAGACCGGCGATCTGGGCGATATCCTTGCGGGCGAGGACGTGCACTTCCTCATCGTACAATTTGGCGATGTAGCGGATGTTCTGGGCGAGGCCCGGGAACAGGTTGTGCTCCTTGGCGTAGGTCAGGGCGTCGGCCTGCACGAAGCCGACATCGATGCCTCTGAGGTAGAGGATGTCGGACAGGTTCTGCAACGAACCTTTCCCAAGCACGGGAAGCACGCGCAACCGGTCGTCGTCGAGCAAGGTGAGATCTGAACCGGTGCGTGCGTAAGTGCCGCCCTCCATGCCGGTGATCACGCCCACGGTGCCTTCGTTCGCCGTGGCGGCTTGAGGCGGCGGTGGTTGGCGCTGCGCCAGCGCGGGAGAGGCAGACAGTAGGCATAGTAAAACCGTAACGATCCGTTGCATGGACCCCCCGTGGCCGTTGCCGTAGCATTATAAACCAGCGTTCACTTTTGACGCTGATGGGCACGGGGAACAAGTGGAATCGCATTCATTTGATCCATTTGCCCCTTTTTGGGGATTGCGAATATTAAGGCGACGAAAGAAGTACGCACGGTTAATGATCGCGCAATAAAATCTTCCAAAATCCGAATAAAAATACTCGAATCGGGCGATTAGTTCCTGTTCAGCACAGTTGTTCGCCGGCGCTCATGCCAGTGTGGGCGCTGGAACGTGAGATCTACACAACATGTCGTTGAGCGGAAGCGAAACGACAAACCAATCGCCGGTCAGAGTAACCGCTCATGGCCGACTTACGCAGAAGATTGCTTCGTCGCCTCGCTCCTGGCGAGAAACAAGGTTTCTCCCCGGGAGCGGCCCGCGAGCCGAGGGCGAAACATGTCGTCTTTTCGACGCCTCTCCCAACCTTGGTCCGCTTCGCAGCCCAAGCCCGTTGGGGGCTGGGGAAGCCTTCTGCTCCGATGACCGTTTCATTCACGGCGGGTCGGCCACCGCCCGCGGGTGGCCAACTTGCAATGGCGGATGCGGAGGCCGCTACAGAAAGCGGCCATTCGGGTGCTTCGTATTACTCCACCGCCAGCGGATTACCCCACCGTCAACGGAGCGTCCTGCAGCTCGATCTGCTCCCAGACTGCGACCAGTGGTTTCATGCAGCAGGGAGCGCGCGAAGAAAAACGCCAAAAAAACAAGGCAGCCGAGCACTTCGAACACCGCGCCTGCGCCGGCCGCCAGCAATACCGGAAACGTCAGCGCGACGAACAAATTGGCCAGCCAGTTGAATAAACTCGCCACGCCCGTCGCCGGCGCCTGAAGCGGCAACACTCCGCCAGCCCACACCAGAGGTCCCCAGCTCAGCGGGAACGCCGCCTTGTAGGCCGCGATTCAACCGACCGCGAGCCGCGGACAGTTTCAAGACGCGCCGACCTTGCTGGTCCATGATGCCGCTGATGCCGCGCACAGCCTTGGTGAGACTTGCGCTGCCTGTCGGCGCTGCGTGCCCGCCACGCTTGCTCTGCTTACTGCTCCAACGCTTGCTGTATCGCCTCCGGCGTCGACGGCGCCGGTGCAAATCCCTGACGCAAGAGAGAAGGCTATGCCTTTTTTCTGCTTCCTCGACGCCGTTCCTCTAAGCCCCGGCGGCGGCCTTCATCCCGACCAGGCTCGGGTACCTCGACGTCGATCTCCAGCGTGGAGACGTTCTCGCCGCGGTCCAGCTTGATCTGCACCTTGTCGCGGTCGATGGTGAAATGCTTGGCGATCACCGCCAGGATCTCGTCCTGCAGCGTCGCCAGCAGGTCGGAGCGGCCGGTCAGCGCCCGTTCATGCGCCAGCAGCACTTGCAGCCGCTCGCGCGCCACGGGGGCGGAGCTGCGGCGGCGGAACAGGGTGATCAGGTTCATGCCACCTTCCTCCCGAACAGCCGGCCGATGAATCCTTTGCGTTCCAGCGGTACCACCACTTCCAACTTAGCGCCGCCCAGCCGCTTGGCCGCGTCGCGATAGGCACGGGCCGGCGCACTGTTCGGGTTCAGCAGCGTGACCGGGGAACCGAGATTGGAAGCCCGCAGCACCTCCTCGCTCTCCGGGATGATGCCGAGTAAGGGAATGGAGAGAATCTCCAGCACGTCCTCGGTCTTCAGCATCTCGCCGCGGGCCGCGCGGATCGGGTCATAGCGGGTCAGCAGCAGGTGCTTCTCGATGCGCCCGCCGTTTTCCGCCTTCTCCGTTTTCGAATCCAGCAGGCCGATGATGCGGTCCGAATCGCGCACCGAGGACACTTCCGGGTTGGTCACCACGATCGCGATGTCGGCATGGCGCATGGCCATGACCGCGCCTTTCTCGATGCCGGCGGGGCTGTCACAGATCACCCAGTCGAACTTCTCCCGGAGTTCGGCGATGACCTTCTGCACGCCCTCCACGGTCAGGGAGTCCTTGTCGCGGGTCTGCGAGGCGGGCAGCAGCGACAGCGTCTCGACACGCTTGTCGCGGATCAGCGCCTGCGGCAGCTTGGCGTCGCCCTGCACCACGTTGATCAGGTCGAACACCACGCGGCGTTCGGCGCCCATAACCAGGTCCAGGTTGCGCAGTCCGACATCGAAATCCACCACCACGACGTTGGCGCCTTCCTGCGCCAGCGCGGCACCCAGCGCCGCGGTGGACGTCGTCTTGCCAACGCCGCCTTTGCCGGAAGTCACGACCACAACCTTGGCCATTTGCTCTCCCCCTCGTCTTTCAGTCCAGGGCAGTGATGCGCATTTGCTCGCCTTCCAGCCAAGCCTGCACCGCGCGTCCGCGCAGGTTGGCGTCCATGTCGTCGGCGGTCTGGTAAACCCCGTCGATCGCCAGCAGTTCGGCGTCCAGGCGGCGGCAGAAGATGCGGGCGCGCGGGTTGCCGGCGAACCCGGCGATCGCCCGGCCGCGGAGTGCGCCGTAAACGTGCACCGAGCCTCCAGCGATGACCTCGGCGCCGGAACTGACCGAGCCGACCACGGTCACGTCACCCTTCTCGAACACTACCGACTGGCCGGAGCGAATGGGGTTCGCGATCAGCAGGCCCCCGGCAGGTTCGGCGGCGGATGGTTCCGACGCGGCGGTTTGGCGGACGGATTCGTCGGGCGGGGTGACGTCGCGGGTGGCGCGTCCGCCGCTGGGCAACGGGCGACCCCAGGTTTCGACGCCCTGCCACGACGGATGGGCGCCCTCGGTCCCGATCACGCGGATGCCGCGGCTTTCGAGCGCCGTCATCAGGCCCTCGATGTCCGGTTGCTCGCGCGGCAGGCCGGCGAGGTCCAGCACTACCGGGCGGTTGTCGAAGAACGACGGCGAGCGTTCGATCTGCGCGTCAAGCGAGGTGATCCAGGTGGCAAGCGGCGTCTCGGGCGCGAGCACCAGGGCCATGAAGGACCGGCCACGCAGCCGGATGAAGGAAGGGGACTCGACGGTTGCCATCGAGTCGGAGGTATCCGGGGGCGCGGCGTGGGTCAACACCAATCGGGCGCGCGACCACAAAATGCTGTGGATATTGTTGGCCGCGACCGCAACGGATGGGGGCAGCCAAGAATACTCCCCCTTCCATTGTGGGAGGGGAAGGGGGCGCAACACAGGATGTCTTCTCGTTTCGGCCCCTCCCCCTCCCACAAGGGGGGCAGTTCTCACCCTCCGCGTGCCGTATCGTGACGCTCATGTGGGTCAAGCTCGACCAAGTCGCCGGCCGGCGGCCTCAGTGCAGTTCGACCACCACCGGCACGTGGTCGGAGGGCTGCGGCTGGGCGCGCTCCTCGCGGTCCGGGGCGGCGGCAACCAGGCGCTCGGCAAGGGTCGGGGACAACAGCGTGTGGTCGATGCGCAAGCCCAGGTCCCGCTGCCAGGCGCCGGCCTGGTAGTCCCAGAACGTGTAGACCGCGCCGTGTGGATGTACCGCGCGCACCGCGTCGGTCAGGCCCAGCCAGAGCAGGCGGCGGAAGCGGGCACGGGTTTCGGGGCGGACCAGGGCGTCGGTGGGCGGCAGGGCTCCCGGCGCGAAGTCCGCATCGGTGGGGGCCACGTTGAAGTCGCCCGTGATCACGGTGGGGGTATCGGCCTCCAGTAGCGCCGCGGCACGGTCCGCCAGGCGGTCCATCCAGGTCAACTTGTAGGCGAAGCCGTCGTCGCCGCGGGAGTTGCCGTTCGGCAGGTAGATGCCAGCGATGGTCATGCCATCGGCGACCACCTCCAGGTAGCGCGCCTGGGCGTCATCCTCCGGCAGGCCGGGCAGGGCGCGGTGGGTCACGGTGAAGGGGATGCGGCCCAGCACCGCCACGCCGTTATACGCCTTCTGCCCCACCGCCTCGGCCTGGTAGCCCAGGCCGTGGAAGGTGAGGCCAGGGAAGGCGGCGGCCTCGCACTTGATTTCCTGCAAGAACAGGATGTCGGGCTGGCAGAATTGCAGCCAGCGCTGCACGTGGCCTTCGCGCTGGCGGATCGAGTTGACGTTCCAGGTGGCGATCTTCATGGCGCACGCAACATAGCGCCGGGGTTGAGCACTGTCGCGGGGGCAGGCAAAGTCCGCGCTGCTCATGCGGGAGGCAAGGCATCATGGCGATCGAACTCTACACCTGGAACACCCCCAACGGCCGCAAGATCAGCGTCGCGCTGGAGGAGATGGGGCTGCCCTACAACGTCCACACCGTGAACATCGGCAAGGGTGAGCAATTCAATCCGGAGTTCCTGAAGATCAGCCCGAACAACCGGATTCCTGCGATCATCGACCCGCAGGGCCGGGGCGGCGCGCCGATCAGCATATTCGAGTCGGGCGCGATCCTGATCTATCTGGGGGTGAAGGTAGGAAAGTTCTATCCGACGGACCTGCGCGCGCAGGTGCCGGTGCTGGAATGGCTGATGTGGCAGATGGGCGGCTTCGGCCCGATGCCCGGCCAGGTGCACCATTTCCTGCAGGTGGAGAATGAGCAGGACCGGCGGTACGGACTGGAACGATATAAGAAGGAAACGCTGCGGCTGTATGGCGTGCTGGACAAGCGCCTCGCCGGCCGGGATTACGTCGCGGACGCGTGCTCCATCGCCGATTTCGCCATCCTGGGTTGGGCGTGGCGGCATGAGCGGCACCAGGTGGACCTGGCCGAATTCCCCCACGTGCAGCGCTGGTACAACACGATGATGGCGCGGCCGGGGACGCAGCGGGGGTTCGAGGTGGCGTTGAGCTGACGACGGCCGGGTTTGGTTTGACCCCGGGGCGGGCAATGCCCTAGAACCGCTGGCGCAAACGCCGTGTCCGGGGGGCAACCCCCGGGATGTGCGCCCGTCCCGGCGGAGGGGTGGCCGAGTGGCTGAAGGCGGCGGTTTGCTAAACCGTTATAGGGGGTCAACCTCTATCGTGAGTTCGAATCTCATCCCCTCCGCCAATTCTCATAAATCTACAAGATTTCAGCGACTTATCGGCCATCAGATCGACCGTTTTGACCAACGATTTGACCAACGTTTGTCCAACGGGGTAGGGACAGCTGGCTGCGCTCAACGGGCCGTCAATGGTCAGGTCTCGCTACCCCTATCTCATCCAGCAACGCCGCCGCTGGTTCGTGCGGATGGTGGTGCCCCCCGATGTGCGGGAGGTCATCGGCCAATCCATCTTCAAGGTGCCAACCGGCCACACCGACCAGCACCGAGCCGCCGCCGTAGCGGCTGGGATCGTCGCCAAGCTCCAGGACCAGATCAGGTCCGCACGAGAGGCCGGAAAACGCCTGGAACAGGTCACAGCGGAACATCTGGCCGAACGCTACCGGGCCGAACGGCAAACCGACCCGGAGAAGGCCGAGGTCACCAGGATCACCGACGTCATTGAGTTCGTGCTGCAGGACCAATGGCGGGAAATGGCCGGAACACGCCAGCCAGGTGCCGGAGGCTGGCTACGACGTTCATGCGGCTCTCCGGCTTCTGCCTGGGGGTGAAGCAATGGCCGAGGCTGCCGACCGGATCACAGGTCATGCGACGCCGTTCCTCAGCTACCTGGAAAAATGGAAACCACACGCTGGCCTGAAGCCGCGGCCTCTGGACCAAGCCATCTCCTCGATCAAGCAGTTCGAGAAAGCGGTTGCCAAGCCGATCGAGCAGATAGGCGAGCATGACGTTCAGCGCTGGATCGAGACGCTTATCAACGCTGAAGGTGAGTCCGGCCTCAGCAGCAAGACGGTCAACCGGAAGCTGGGCGAAATCCGCAACTACTGGACCTGGATGCAGCAGCACCGCCTGGTGCCGAAGTCACACAATCCGTTCGACGGCCACCGGGTTCGCGACCCAGCAAGCCGGCGCAAGACCAAGGACGACGAACGGCAACGGTTTCGGCCGGAAGACGTGGTTCGCTGCTGGGTGGCGGCCGAGCAGAACAACGACGAGCCGCTTGCCGCGGCGATCAAGATCGCAGCTTACAGCGGTGCTCGCATTGAAGGCGTGGCGCAGCTTCAGAAGAGTGACATCCGAGATGACCCGGATACCAAGATCAAATTCATGCGCATGAGCGACAAGACCGCGGCCGGAGACCGCTTCGTCCCGGTGCATCCGAAGATCACCGGTTTGATCAAGCAGTTGGCGAAACAGGCGGACGAAAAGAACTATCTCATCCACAGCAAGGCCGACAACAAGTACGGGGAGCGCAGCCAGCCAATCGGTAAGCGGTTTGGTCGACTCAAAACCGACCTGGGATTCGATCACCGTTTTGTCTTCCATAGCATACGGAAGACGGTAACGCACCTGCTGGAAACCGCAGAGTGCCCGCCGGGGATCGCAAAAGATATAGTTGGCCATGCGAAAACCGATCTGACGTTCGGAATTTACTCTGGTGAAACCCGAATGGACCACCGGCTGCGGTGGCTCAAGAAGGCCATAGTCTACCCGGCCACGACATCGAAGACAGGCTCAAAAGGACAATCCGGCTCTGGTTCGTGAACGATCTGCACAGCGTCGATCTTCCGAATGCCATCCTCAATGTGATACCGCACGTTGACGACTGACCCAGGCAGTATTTCGTGCATCGGCATGGAACGAGCCAGCGAGTTGTACAGTGATGGCTGCCGGCGGCTGAAGAACATGGTCCCATCCTCAACCGCGACGACGTACAGGCTCGTATCCTCACCCCGATAGAAAAGCGTACGGTGCAGGGCAGCGAAGGCCACCCTGGTGCGACAAAGATCGGAGTGACTTTGCTCCGCCGACATGCCAATTGCACTGCCCCGCTCGCTCGGCGACGACATGGCGCCGGCAGGGATTGGAATTGGCTAATAATCCAACTGAGGCGATAGCTCCGCACCAGTGGGGGGAGCCGCACCACCATGCCTATTGACCGCGCGCCTCCTCCTCACGTTGCGCACGTTCCTTTCTCATCCGTTCTGCATTCTTTTTACTCTTCTCCCGCTCCGTCGCGACCGCCTTGAAAATCTCTGGTGTCAGGACGGGAAGCGGTGGAGGCTCCTCGCTTCGCGGCCAGGCAGTCGACCATACGACCTCTTCTGCCGGGATATACGACTTGCCCGTCGCATTATGATCTGCCTCGTGGCCTGATGCATACTCCGCAAACCGTCGCGCAAACCCAAATGCTCTGACACGCCGCTCCTTAGACCGCACTACACCAAAAATCCGTTCCGTCAGCAAATCCGATTGTCGGAGCCAGTCGATCTCGGTGCGGTTGGCCTCGGCGAGCACCCCAGCCCAGGCTGGCGCGAACCATCGCCAGCGTTGCCACACCTCTTCCCCCTTCAGACGGCGTGCTACAGTGCTCGTATCGCCAAACGATGCGTAAGCATACACTATCTCGGCTCCGTATCTTACGGAGGCATTGCCTTCCTTCGGCCTTTGCTGCTCCTTGAGCATTTCGTTACGCTTGTCGAGACTCCATATAAGCAGCAGGATGACCCCCGCCACCATTGGAAACCCGAGCAAAGTCTCGTTGGGGTCGTTATCAAGCTGCTCCGCGCTTTTCCCGCGAGCAGCGAATTCTGCCAACCAGTTGATCGGCAACCCGAGGTTCTTCTCGATGTGATTAATCGCCGATAGTTGGAAGTTATAGAGTTTCGTCCTCAATTCGGGAGTACACAAGCAGGTCCCAGAAAAGCAACTCTGGACTGCTTGCGACCTCAAAGTCCAGGGGTCCATTTAGGTCATAGGAAAGGTAACGCAGACCGTGTACATACACATCGATAGAAAACTCCAGCAATGAACGACGCACCAACGGGTCCGAGGAACACCTATTGATAATCTGATCGCGAGTTCCCTTCGGAGGAACGCCGTTGGCAGATGCCATCAACGCATTTCTTACAAAAGCAAAGCAGGGGTCGGCCTGTAGAGTACCAGTTAATACCGCACCGAACGTGAGCATGCCGCTTCCATGGACCGGCTCACCGGGCCGATGAAGCATCGCAAGCAGCCGAATGTCGTCCAAATCACCCAACCAGTCGGCCGCAACGTCGCTCGCCACATTGTCCTCCTCCGCCATCGTCTCGGTGTGAAAAAGCGGAAACGAGCATAGCCGTCAACAGCCGAAGCAAATCCAACTGGTGCGACCCGCCGCACCAGTGCGTCGCTAGCGCCCCAGTTCCCTGGTCTGCCATCTCCGCGTGCATCGCCCACGCACATGCAGGAGCAGCGCCGCACCACCAACAAACCCCGGACCCCTCCCGGATTTCTAAGTGTCCCTGAAAAGTCCTGGACCCACCCCCGAAATTCTCACCCACATAGAGGCATATACAATGTCTGATGGCAGCGACAAAAACGCGGCGACGAGCACCATGGCTGATGCCGGCGCCGACGACTCGAAGGCAACTACCACTCCTACATCATCAGCCGGTCAGCCTAATAGAGAACCCAAAACAGACGACCCTTTCCCTGATACGTCCCGGCACCCAGGGTTCATCTCTGTCTTCGACCCGGAGACATTCGGCAAAGCGGGACTTGACCCTCTGGACACGCTCAAGGCTCGCTACACGAGCTATGCATCTATCAAGACCGATGCCGAGGCCCTACGCACCTCGCTCGATGATGACCAGTGGAACGTCGTGATGACGAAGGCCAAAATCGGCGGTCTCGTCACGGTCGGCAAATATATGACGCAGGGTTCAAAGGCCGCCGTAGCACGCGACTTTCGGCTGAGCGAGGACACTGCCAACCGCTATGAGAAGCTCTACAAATTCTTGCCGTGGAGCTACGCTGCGATCCGCGAACAGGCCTCCGATGCCGCTGCTGAGGGCAAAGACTCCAATACTCCCTCGACCACATCATAACCGAAGGCGAGAAGGCCGCTGAGCGTGCCGGTGCGACCGTGCGCCGAGCAAAGTATTTTGGCTCCGGGAAATGTCTTATAGTCGATCCCGCCGAGCGATCCGCAATTGTGCAGGACCTTCCCACCAATTTTTCCGTGTCGAAAGTCAAACGCCGGCATTGGGCCGAGATAGAGAAAACGAACCTTGCCGCAGGTGTAAGGGTTTGGCAGGAGGTTGACAAAGATGCTGGAGATCGTGGTCTTCGGTATCTGAAGATCAACGGCACTGCCTACAAGGCTCGTCGGCTAATCGCTGCGCGTATCAATAAAAAGAACGAGGTGTTGGAGTTGGGCAACACCGAAAGACTGATTGCGATGATTGATTTCGATGCCCGTGAACCACAGCCTGTTCGCGCCTTCTCTATTGATCCCCGCGAGGGCCAGATCACGAGGGGCGAGGTAAAGGACGACCTTATCATCCGAGCAGGGGTTGACCCCGTTGGCCTGTATGAAGCACTGAAGGGTCTGCATCTCCACCAAACCGATGCGGCGAGCCAGTTCTTGTTCACATTGGCGGGTCAACAGTTTCGTGGCCAATCGATCCTGATAGCGTTCGAACACGATTCGCAGTGGCTCAGCCCTGTCCCCGCAACCTTGTCAGTTGGAGATGTGGCTGAGCATGTCTCGTTCACCACGTACAATGCCATCAAGGCAGCGGCAAATGAGCCGGTCGAGGATCGTAGCGAGGCGTACGAACCTCTGACCGGCGATCTCGTCAGGGCCTACTTCCCGGTACCGCCAGGATGGACCGGAATGCATCCGCTTCACATCGGACTAACTGAGCTAGGCGGACAAGGCTCGCCCTGGAACGGTGAACTGCTGCGCGTGCCCGGTGAACAAGCCAAAGTGTTGGATTTCGCTCGCGTCGTAGCTGGCAAGACAGTCTGGAATGTTCCGAAACTCTGGGATTTGGTTGCTGACGTCATCAAAAAGGAATCAGCGCCGAAGCCTCCGCCAGAGATAAAGGAGGCTTTGCCAAGGCAACCACTGCACATCCCGCTAATCGAGGCGGACGTGACGCGGACCTTGGAAATTTCCCTCGATGAGCTTACCACGCTTCTCATATCAAACGAATGGCTGGGAGAGGGTGACAATCTGCCGACCGACGAGGCCGAGAACTCCGGCTACGCATGGTGGAATGGTGAGCAGTGGCTCTGGTCGGTACGAATGCTCCGCTCGTTGATCGAAGACGAGAAGGCCAGGCCGGCTGGGCTAGGCGAGAATGTTTTGCTGGATAGTGTCGTGGCCCCGGAGCCAAGGGCCACCCAATTGGACGCGAGCGATGGGACCGGCAAGCCTCTTCTTTTGTTGACCTATTCTGGCGAAGGTACCGAAGCCGCACCGGACGGTCCCACGACGGCACAACCAAGCACCGCCGAAGCTGAAGAAGATCAGCCCGACCAGCCGCCGATCTTCTCGTTCTCTGATGAAGCTTCATCCGCGCAGGACAGCAAAGAACCCGAAGCCACGGCAGATCAGCCGGTGGACCAGACCGTGACGCTGGGCCAGAAAAATCGACAGATTCGGAGACAACTGGCAGACAGTGAACGACGCCGGATGGCAGCAGAAGAACGAGTTGAGCTTCTTCACACAAAAATAAGACACCTGACTCTTGTGACCGCTCGTACCAAGATTCTTGAGTATACGATCACCGTTTTTGGCGAGCATGGCCGCCGCGCAGTGTGGCGATCAGAGGATGCTGATCGTATAAATCCACCTCCTCATAGTCACTACAGGTAAGCAGAGGGCGCTGTGGCGCCCTCTCTTCCTTCATTCACAGTCAATGCAGCATTCGTCCGCGGACTAAAGTTGCGGCTAATCCTGGTCGCAAGGACTCGATACGGATGGACGTATAATGTATTTACGAATATTATTGACATAATCCAGCAGATCAGGTATATCTAGCGAAGATACGCACATTACAACGTATCATATTATCTAAGGCCATTTTATGAATGATGATTTATTGACCTACGAGAGCGCCGATTTATGCTCTTTTCAAAATGCTAGCGCCCCTTATGGGGCGACAACATCCGCAACCCACCCGTGGCCCACCCCAAGTTATGCAATACTTCAGGGCGACGTACGCTCTCTAACCCCGCAACTGCCGCAAGCACATTGCGTGGTTACCTCGCCGCCCTACTTTCAGCAGCGACTTTACGGTGGCAACCCCGACGTTGAGATCGGTCGGGAGAAGGAAGTGGACGACTACATCAACAACCTGGTGGCGATCTTTGCAAGTATAGACCTGCACGATGAGGGCAGTGTGTGGGTAAATCTTGGAGACAAACGCGACAAGAACGGCAGGTTGCTATGCATCCCTGAGCGCTTCGTCATCGCGATGGCCCAGGTAGGCTTTGGTCTCGTTGACAGAGTAATCTGGGCAAAGTCCGAGGCATTCGAAGATGGTACTAGCAACGGCAACTATGCACCAGAACCGTGTCGCAACCGTCTCAACGACAAGGCACACGAACCGTTCTACAGATTCACCAAAAGCCGAAATGCTTGGACAGACACCCTCGCCGTCCAACTGCGCCGGCACAATGTTGATGTTGTGCGGTACCTGCCACCAGACCTGATGACAATTGAAACCGCAATCAACGGGCGGAACCTGCATACCGTGTGGAATGTGCGGCCCGGCCAAACCAGCGAAAGACACTATGCGGTGTTTCCGCCGGCATTGTGCGAACGACCGATTGCTATGACATGTCCGCTCATAGTGAGCCCGGATGGCTCGCTACCGAGACGGCTTGTTGAGATGGTACCATACGATGAAGGTCGGGGTCAGCGATGTGTTGGTCGTAGCGAACCGGACGATGACCGAACTGGTCGCCACGATGCTGGCCGCCGATATGTCCCTAAGATGCCGGTCTCAAGAGGTTGGGAACCGATCCAAAACGGCGCAGCGCCCGGTGTCGTCCTTGATCCATTTTGCGGTACCGGCACCAGCGGTGAGGTCGCCCTGAAGTTGGGCAGATCCTTTATCGGAATCGATCTCTACGCCGATTATGTGGAGATTGCCGAAAGGCGATGTGCGGCAGCAGTTGAGTACGTCGAATCCCGATATGGATACGACCGTGTATTCGATATGATTACCGTTGACCAGACCGACTTGGGAACGGCTGGTGACGAACCGGCTGGCTATTTTGATGGCATTGGGCGCGACACTTACTCGGCGGCATTGTTTGAGACGCACGCCGGTAGCCCGGCTCATTTGCAACCATGATTTCAACAGGAGAACTTATTATGGAAGACAAACTACTAGAAGAAAGCGAGGCCGCCGGTACTGTGCGGCCTTGATCCCACGTATTTCCGCAACCTGCGGCGTACAGCGCACGGACCACGATTCGTGCGACCGTCGCCGCACGTCACGCTGTACCTCAAGTCTGATGTCGAAGCATGGCGTGATAGTTGGCTCAAAGCGAATGCCGCCGATCAAACGCCGGCCAAGTCGGGGGTGGATGATGAGTGACACCAACCCGAGCCATGTCTCAATCCGTGCAACGGTCGACGGACCGCAAGGCGGCCCAACCGAGTTTGACGACCCGGCCGCCGACCGCTGGCACGTGTCCCTGTGGGGCGACGTGCCTGGCTGTCCACAAAACTACCGTCAGATCGAGTGCATTTACCACCGCACCTACCGTCGTAAGCACGCTGCGTTGAAACGCGCCCATCGATTGGCAGAATACTTCTCGATCGACCTGATCGATGACTGACCACATTTCAAATAGTAAAGGATAGAAACTATGGCATTTTATACGACAAGCCCGAGCCGCCCCTCGTCGGACCGAGAGAGCGTGCAGTCCATGACAGAAGATGAATGGGATGAGCAGTATCAATGGCTGCCCGACGAATACGGCGACTGTTGCTTACTTGACGAGGTTCCCGATAATACCCCTGACGAGTTCGTGTGGACACTCGTTGAGGGGGACTGTGGCGGCGAAGTAATAGTATCAGGAATAAGGTACGTCAACCGCGTCGGCTACATCGTCACCAGGCATCCACACACTCATTACGTGGAAGCGAAGCTTCCACGGGTGGACGATCGACCAGAATGGGACGGCTCACAATGACTGATCCATTCACAGACGCAGCCGATTTCGCCGGGAATGTGGCGGAGATTGTCATCGACCCTGAGTTTGGGTTTCACCGCGATCTCACTATCGCTGCCATGCTCGACCGACTAGCCGCCTATCTGCGCGAAACCGAAGCTACGGAAGCCATAGAAGGTCTGCAAAACCTGGCGCGTAGCATCAGGTGCCGCGTTATGGCGTAGCAACGAATCCGCCGCAGATGTTCGACTGTCTGCGGCGGAACCCCATGGCAACCAGCCCTCTGCCCAACACACAACCATCAGCGTCGACCGGCTGGCAGAATTGGTCGGCGCTATTTCAAACAAGGATTTTACCATGACCGATACCGAAGATAGAATCGCCCACCTCGAACGAGCGATCCGTATCCACACTTCGCAAATCACCGCCCTTGAGTCAGACAATGCACGGTTGCGCGAGGAGATTGAGTTGATGGGGAAGCGAAAGGCGCTGCCTTATCTCGAACTCGTTCCCGGCTCCGACAAGATCACCCAGGTGCGGGCCGAGCTATTCCACAATAAGCCAAAGCAAGGTGTGCCTGCTCGCGTGCTAAAGCTATTCGTATGGACCTGCGTGAAGGAGCAGATTTCGAAGTACGCCGAGGGAACCAGTCAACCGTTCTATTTCTACATGTCAAAGCCAGCGGACCTGGTTCGTGGCGATGGGAACTCCATTCTAGAGGGCTTTGTCGGTTACATTGATGATGACCCAGACCACCTTGTTGGGTGTCTCAATCAACGCCGCAAGCACGGCAACCTAAAAGGCCAGCGACGATACCTGGCCTATGGCGCGGTGATCTATCCAGATCGGCGGCTTGCCCTTTTACTCGATGGTGAGGTCCTTGATTGCTCAACACCAGTTCCCTTGAAAGAAGGCCGGTCAGATCGGGCATCGCAGCAGGTCTGGTACTTCACAAGGTAAGGGTTTTCCATTATCCATTGTTCTTATTGATCCTATAAATTCAACGAAGTGAATATTGTTCAATGGAAAACGGACCAATGAGAGCAATGTGGCTCTCGCGGGAACAAGGCGGGAGTGATCGCTTTGGGCGTGAATTCTTCAATGGAAAGAGCAACGCAGACCAATGGCTGACATGCGATCAATTCGGCTTCGCCGAGAGCGCCAAGCCACAGGCGCATCACGACCGAGATCAGTACCGACGGGACAGTTCGAATTCTTCAATGGAAAGAGCAAGCCGGATCAATGGCTGACACGCGATCAATCGGCTTCGCCGCAAGCGCCAGGCCGCAGGCGCATCACGACCGAGATCGGTATCGACGGGACAGTTCGAATTCTTCAATGGAAAGAGGAATGCACCGAGACGACGGCAAGCCGTCGCCCTCGGCGCAGGAAGAATGATCGCTCCCGCTCGAATGGCTTCGGCTTCGCCTCGGCGGCTGACCGATCGCGTTCCAGGTCGGCGTCAGATCGCACGGCATGTCAGCCAGGTCGTGCTGATGTCATGGCCGATCGCTCAGAGGTACGCAGTGCAGTCCGGGCGTCAAAGGTCGCCTGTCAGGTCCGGGGGTACAGTATGATGGCGCCGCCCCATTTTGCCCTGCGCCACGCCACTCAGATGGGCCTACAGCCGGCTGCGACTTCTGGCCTTATTGTTTCCCAACCGTTTTCGAGCCGGCTGTGGCGCCTTCTACGGCTCATAGCGACGATACAGGACCACTCATTCGAGCGTCCTTCGCGCAGACGAAATCCTCGGTATAATGGCATCTACACAATTGAGGAAACCGACTATGCCATTCACCAGGTCGCCTCAGCGGTTCGAGCAAATCCGCCGTCAAGTGATGGAGCGTCGCATCGTAAGAGAGGCCGAGAAAGCTCTCCGAGAAATGGAACGGGCACCGCAGAGCGAAGGGTTTGCGACGGTCAACTCGTTCATGCGGCACCTCGATATACTGGCGGCCGGAAGAAGTACGTGCCATAGCACACGCCGGCCATCGAGAAACACCTGACCCCGGCGATCGGCCAATGCACCTAATTTTGATTATCATCATTCTGGCGCTGCTGTTTCCGAGTGTTGCGCGGATCGTTGGTTCGCTGATTTCGGCGCTATTTTGGCTGATAGCCCTGTCAGCAGTGGTGGCGCTGGTACAAGCGCTGTTTCAGTGACGTCTGCGACGTATGAAGCGCCCTTCATGGGAAACTGATAGACAGAAGCGGCCAGCATAAATAGCAGCATGACGCTCGCCGCCAATTCCTCACATCCTGTTGCCCAACCTCAACAGCCGTTCCCACCTCCCAGCGATGATGGTTGCAGGTGGCTAGTATCGGCCATCGCAGAGATGACCAATGGGGTCGAGACACGGAACGTGCTGCTTTGCCATTATGGCTTCAAGACACGCGAGGACGCGCGCAAATTTGTTCGGCAGTGGCGACATCCACATGTTCGTGTTTCACCGCCGCATCGTCGGCCGGAATAATAGACATATTGTGAGCGGACGAGGCTCAACGCCCGAATAGGATCAGTCTGGATCAGGTCGAGACTGTCGAGTCACCCGACCAAGGAACCAGTCCAGGATGACATCAACACCTCGACGGCATCGGCCGCGAGATGTGTCCGAGCCACCGCGACATCCGGCAACCATGCGCCCGCTTCGCAAGCTGGGTGGCACGGCAAGTCAGCGAGCGCCCGAAGCAGGCTGCCGTGGCGTGCGAGGATGTCGCAAATCGGCGCCGCGATCAACGAGATAATGGATGGGCGCCAGCATCACCGGCAAGGGTTGTCACCGGCCTGTGGCCGTCGCCAACGCTGCATCAAGGTCGCCGGGGTCAACGGCGCCGCCGGAAGGTCGCCAATGTGATATGCGCTGGGTATCCGTCGTTCTGATCGTCTGCCAGCCGCTCTGGAAGGCGGGCTGTCATCGCGTCAATGTACCCGCAAGTCTCGCCGTCCAGGCGAAGAACGATGGCGAACGCCATAATCAGGCAAACTCCGCTTCGACCGACACCATAGCCGCTAGCAGATTTTGGACCGTGCCTTTCGAGACGCCAAACTGCCGCGCGGTCGGTCTGATCCCGGCGCCGTTGTGTAGCGCCACCTGAAATCCGTGTCCGAACGCCGGCAGGCACCATTGGCCGACCGATCTTCTTGCCTGCCGCCACAGCCCGTGCCTGTCCGGCCCGGATCGCCTGTGAGAGCTTGGCGCGGCGGTAGCTCGCCACGAGGTCGAGCAAGTCGAACGCCGAACAGAAGCCGGTGTCGATGCTCTCAGCGACCAGAAGGAGATCGACGCCGTGATCCCGAAGCCGGCCGAGAACGTTCAGGAGGTCCTTTACCGATTTGCCGGGCAGATCACCAGCCGAGGCGACCGCGATCTGATCGCCGCCATCGAGGTTCGCCAGCAGGCCACTTCCAGCCTGCCTGTCGGCCCTGACGGCTGCTCGGCGCTACGTGCTCGATGAAGGTGCCCGCGACGACATCGCCACGGTCTTCGACGGCTCGCCGAAGCGCCTCTGCGGTGCTTTCCTGCCGAGGCGAATAGCCGGAAACATAGATAATCGTTCGTCGGGTCATTGGCAGAGTGAACTACAAAATCGCGTATTGTCAATAGGTTGCCGTGGTATTTATGCCTCTGCGCTGTTGCGGCCGATGGCGCTCCGCAGTCTCCCGTCTGCCCAGCCCGCCAGGGCGCCCCCTGGATGATCGGCGCACGACCGGCGGCGAGAGGTCGTCCAAAGTCCGAAAGCCGATTCCCCGGCCTCTCAGGGGTTTTTTGGACGGCGTTTTGGGCGGACGCCACCGGTCGGAGGTCGAGACCGGAGGGTGTTGGCTCGAAATCCCCCCGAACTGGCGGTCAGCCGGGGCATCCGTGAGCAGATCGGCAAGGCTGGTGACCGAGGCCGGGCGGAGCAGCCGGCAGGCGGAGGTAGCGTTGGACGGGACGATCAAGGCAGAGGATGGCCGTCAGACCTTCACATGCTACAGGCCGTTCCGAACGAACGCGGCGGTAATCGGGTCGGTTTGCCTGAACCGCCGGCTTCGACCCAAAGTGGCTCTAAAGTGATCGCGGCGGCCACAGCCGGATCCGACCCAAAGCGGACTCCCGCCAAGCAATGGGGTAGCGTGTAGGAACTTGCGGGGAGCACCAACAACCCAAGCACACACTTAAGCTGATGCGCGAAGCTGAGAGAGCTGACGACTTATGGTCACAAGCTCGTAGAGTTGTTGCATAAAGCGAACCGCCATTTTGAGATTTACCAATTCGTCTGGCGTCATGGGGTCGGGGTCGAAGTGCATGACATCATTACGAACCTTTCGAACATCCTCCAGCAGTTTGGTCAAGAACCACGCCATCAATTCTCAAATTGACCTTTCCCCATATTTGCGGATGCTGGAATAACCGAACATACTCACCAAATGTAAGGTCTGCTATGTCTTGCGGTGGACGGCCTGCTGGAGCCAGGCTGTTGAGCAAAGCGAAATCCTCTGTCGTGACTTTTCCTCTCAAGATCCGTCGGACGTGGAGTTCGATTTCTGAAGCAGAAGGAACGGTTCGGCCAGTGCTTGGAACTGCAAGCTCAGATCGCTGGAGGTCACAATACCCGTGATTCTCCGATCACGCTGGCGTACCAACACGTAGCCATGTTCAACGATAGTCGGGATCGCATCAAATAGTGTTCGATTTTTAATCAACAATTCGCGCGTCTTCGCGGCAATCTGCTACGCGCTCGCATTTACAAGAGAGCGCCTGCCTCAAGCCAATCGGACTTCCACGTAACTACGCCCTTTACCTCCCGTTCGCCCTGCATGACAGGTAATTGCGAGAAGTCGTGTTGCATCATAAGTGAGACCGCCCTGGCCACGTCGTCGTCCTAATTCACCGCGACAAGAGTCTTGTTTGCCGCCGGTAAGCTGCCAATGCGGAACGTGGGGTCGGAGGTTTCTCAGTCTACGCTTCCCGCGGAAGCGTCGGGTTCTGCTGATGTGGGCGCTAACTCGGGCTGTTCCATCGCCTGCCTAACCGCCGATGGCGTGCTCTCGAGAACGATTTCCTCCAGGTCCGCACCGCCATGGTCATCGCCAAGCTCATCCGTGAACTCTGGGGCGATGCCTGCGGCTGGCATACCGTCTTTGAGCCGCAGCGAAATCGGTTCATCAATCCAGGCGGTTTCAAAGTCTGGCTCGGTTTGAAGGTCGAGAAGTCCAGAATTCTACGTATCCCCTCGACCTTAACCGCCCCTCGCCGTTCGGCCCCGAAATGGCCCAGGAAGTCGCGCACAGTAATGCGATTGACCCGAAGGCCCTTCTTCAGTCGCTGTGCCGCGGATCGGATCCTGCCAGGAACTTCCATGCGGCAAAACGGTAGGTTGCTGAGTGTCTGTCCAAGAACAAATTAAGTCTTTTGAATCGGTTAGCGGTGGCCCCTTGAACCCGTTGATTCTGCTCCCATTTTATGTCCCCTGCGCAATTTCGGGGCACCCGGATGTGGACCAAGGAGAACCGCGCTCGCTACGACCGCAGCGGGCTGCGCTATGAGAGCGATCTGACCGATGAGGAGTGGGCGGAGATTGCGCCCTTGATCCCACCCGCCAAACCCGGCGGCAACAAGCGCACGGTCGAGCTGCGCGAGGTGGTCAACGGGCTGATGTACATCCTGAGCACAGGCTGCCAGTGGCGGGCGATCCCGAAGGGCCTTGCCGCACGCAGCACGATATACGACTACCTCGACCGCTGGAGTTGGGACGGGACGCTGGAGCGGATCCATCACGCACTCTACGTCAAATGTCGGGAGCAGGCCTTGCGGGAGGCCAGCCCGACCGCGGCGATCATCGACGCCCAGAGCGTCAAGAGTGCCGAGAAGGGCGGTGCTCATATTGATCCGCACGGCTACGACGCCGGCAAGAAGGTCAAAGGCAAGAAGCGGCACGTTCTGGTTGATACGCAGGGGCTGGTTCTGCATGCCATCGTGACAGCCGCGGACGTCCAGGATCGCGACGGCGGCGCCTGGTTGCTGGGCACCTTATTCGGCCTGTATCCATTCCTGCTGAAGCTCTATGCCGACGGCGGGTACCAGGGACCCAAGTTCCGCAAGGCCATCAGGAAGGTGCTGGCAAATGTCCAGGTGGAGATCGTCAAGCGCTCGGACCAGGCCAAGGGTTTCGCAGTGTTGCCCAAACGCTGGGTGGTCGAGCGCACACTCGCCTGGCTGAACCGTTGCCGGCGCCTGAGCAAGGACTGGGAGAATCTGAACCACAAGGCGCGGGCTTTTCTGCTGATCGCCTCCATCCGCTTCATGGTCAGGAGGCTATGCCGCGCCTAGGAATGTTCCCGGACAAACTCTGAGACCAGTGTGTCAACCGAACGTCATCCCACAGCTATTGCATCAGCTATTGCATTCCGTTCTCAAACCAGCCCGGGCCTACGACATCCAGGTCGGCATCAGGTGATGCCGGAAATGAGGCAGAAGCGGCGCCTCCGCCCGGTGGCGTAGAATGTCCGCTCCCCACCCATTGCAGACCATCAGACCAAGGTGCCACCGCGTTAGCCAGTGGCGCACCATCCGGTCGTGCGAAGCGCTAGCCTTCGCCGTGCGTATGTCCCTGCCTGGGGTTCAGTGCGGCGGCAGTGGCCCGATGCGTCGTGGCGTCGGTCGCCCCGGATCAGGTGGACGATCGGCGGCATGTTCACCGCGAAAGCATCCGCCGCGCTCCGGTTCGTCGTGGTATGAGCATGATCACGTTGTCTGATGGTGCTCTGGTCGCGGAATTTGATGGGCTTCCCGCTTCCTCTTCCCGGGCTCTGTAAAGGGTCTGGGAAGCGGAAGTGGGAAGCAGCTGTCGTGCAGCGCGGTCTGCCCAGTCGCGATGTCGAGAATGGCCGGGGCGAGGCGCAAGGCTGTTCGGTCCGAGAGGAGTGATCAGGGAATGGCGAGGCAGTACCCGTCGGCTGATTTGACGACACGGCCCGCCGCGGTCATGGCGGCGAGGCGTTCGCATCCAGTGGTGGTGCCAGGACACGGCAGGATGCGCGCAACTCGGAGAATGGCCGCGGTTTGCCCGCGTCTGCGAGAGCCGCGGTGATGCGCTGATCAGCGGAGATCGGCTCGATGCGGGCTGTCGGTTGCAGGGGATCGGCTTCGGCTGGCTGCAAGGCGAGAGCATGATCGCGCTGGGCGAGTTCGAGCGTCACACTGGGTGTGGCGGCGGCTGCGCGATGCTCGACGGTCAGCACGATGCGATCGTCGGTGTCGCGGCGAAGGTAGAGGTTGAAGTCACCCCAGGCGTGGAATTCGGACGATCCGCGCCAGGCCCTGGCCGGCGCGGACGGCGCCAGCCCCCTTCCTGGCATGGTGGACGACGGCCACGGCGACGGCATGACGCCGCTGCCCAAGTTCGCGCAGGAAGGCGAGCAGTGGGGCGACCTCGCCGCTGACATTCTCATCGATACGGTGCAGCCGGACGAAGGGATCGAGCACGAGCAGGCG
>CAWADP010000016.1:0-10615 GCA_963780805.1 uncultured Alphaproteobacteria bacterium | reverse complement strand
CAGCACCGACAGCACCGGATCATGGCGCAGAGTGTCATGGTCGTTGAGGTCCTCGTAGCCCAGCGCGATGCCGACAACCCGCTGCATCACCAGGGTCTCGACCTGGTGCTCCACCAGTTCGGGGGTACGGACGTCGGTGAAGCAGGCGGCGAACCGCTCGGTCAGCCGGATCGCGCGGTCGGTCTGGCCCAGCAGCAGGGCGCCGGCATCCGAAGTGATCGCGCCGCCGTCGAAGCTGGCCTCGACGCGGCGGCCCTCGACGGGTGGAAATTCGAACAGCGCGGGGTTACACTCTGTCGGCACTGGGGCCTCCTGCGGATTCGAGAAAAGCCGTGGTCGCAACACGATTTTCTCAAAATCCGCGCCCCAATGCACCCAATTCGGTGAGAAATTCGGGCTAGTGCCCTGATACCAGCCCGCGTATCGGCTGACTCTCGCCGCCCCTCCCGCGTCGGGCTGGGGCTTGGCGAATCGGCTGGCAGCTGATTCTGTGTTGGGCATCATAGCCTTGCAGGGAATCCGCCGATGGGCCAACCGATCGAGATCAGCCGGACCGAGCTGTCCGCTGCGGCGTTGCGGGCTGTGGCAGGGAAGTGCGACAACGGAGCGGTCGTGCGTCGCCTGTTGGCGGTTGCACTGTTGCTGGAAGGCCGTTCCCGGGAGGAGGCGGCATTGCTGAACGGAATGACCCGCCAGACGCTGCGCGACTGGGTGCATCGCTACAACGCCGCAGGGGTGGAGGGCCTTCGCTCACGGACCGGCCCCGGGCGACCGCCGTTTCTGACCGAGGCGCGGATGGAGGAATTGCGGGAAATTGTGCTGAATGGGCCAGAGCCCGAGCGGCACACAGTGATACGCTGGCGGTGTGTTGATTTGTGCGCGGAAATCGCCGGGCGATGGTCAGTGAAGGTGTGCGAGCAGACCATGGGAACGTGGCTGCGCCGGTTGGAAATGACCCGTTTGCAGCCGCGTCCGTATCATCCGAAGAAGGATCCGGCGGCGGAGGTGGCTTTTAAAAAAACTTCAGCGGCTTGGTGAAGGCGGCGTTGCTCGGCTCGGTAGCGGGCAAGCCGATTGAGATTTGGTTCCAGGACGAAGCCAGGGTGGGGCAGCAGGGCTCGCTGGAATACATCTGGGCCCCGATCGGCTCACGCCCCCGGGCGGTGCGGGATAACCGCCGTGATTCAGTCTATCTGTTCGGTGCCTTATGCCCAGCGCGCGCGACCGGAGCCGCGATCATTATGCCGGCAGCCAACAGCGAGGCCATGAGCGAACATCTAAAGGAGATCGCCACACAGGTGGCGCCCGGCGCGCATGCTGTATTGGTATGCGACGGTGCCGGTTGGCATCAGAGCGGTGATCGAACTCGAGGTCCCCGACAACATCACGTTGTTGCCCCTGCCGCCCTATTCGCCGGAATTGAACCCGATGGAGAATGTCTGGGACTACCTGCGCGGCAACAAGCTCAGCCACAGGGTCTGGGACAGCTACGACGCGATCGTCCGGGCATGCGCCGAGGCCTGGCGCTTCCTGATCGGCGACCCCGACCGGATCAGATCGATCGCCACGCGCGCCTGGGCGAGTGTCAATGTTTAGGCGGGCTGGTATAAGTCACTCATATTGCCGGGTACAGCCGCTTCAGTTTGACGCGAGCATCGGCGGTGGTGAATTGCCAGTCGGCCTTGGTGTGGTCGGTGTTGCGGTCGTTCTCCCAGGCGGCGACCTCGTCGATCAGGGTCTGCTTGTCGGGGATGCGCCGATCGAGGCATTGGCCGGACAGCACACTCAACTCCGCTTCGGCCATGTCCAGCCAACTGCCGTGTTTGGGTGTGTAGTGCCACTCGAACCGCTCGACGAGACGGCGAGCCTCGGGCGCGGGGAAGGCCTCATAGAGAGACGCTGGCTTGTGGGTGCTGAGATTGTCCTGCACGAGCGCGATCTTGGGTACGTTGGAGAAATACTTGTCCGACAGGTCCCGGAGCAGGTGCGCATAGTCGACTGCGGCGTGGCGGTCGGTGACCTCGACATGCCGCCAGCCTTCCAGCGGCGCGAACAGCATGAACAGATTGGCGGTGCCGTTGCGCTCATACTCGTAATCGTGGCGGGCCGGCCGGCCTGGCTTGGCGGGCACCGGCGTTTTGGTCTCTTTGATGAGTTGCTTGCTGGTCTCATCCAGGCAGACGACAGGGCAGTTCGGATCGTGCGGCCGCTGATAGACCTCGAGCACGTCCTCCATCGCGGCTACGAATGCGGCGTTGGCCTGCGGCGGAATGACCCACTGTTTCTGCAAGTGCGGCTTGAGAATGTTTTTTTTAGCGTCCGGCCGATCGTGTTGTCGCTGGCGCGGTCGACGATGTCCATCTTGACCACGGCGCTTTCCAGCAGCTTGAGCGTCCAGCGCGCCCGGCCCTTGGGCGGCGCGGAACAGGCGAGCGCGATCAGCTTGGCCTCAGCGACGCCGTCGAAGATGCGCTTGCGGGCGGAGTTGGGCGAATGCTTGCGCGTCAGGGCGGCGTCGAGGCCGCCCTCCACCAGTTGCTGGCGGGTGCGGGCGATCGTATCGGCGCTGGTATCCAGCGCCTCGGCGATCTGGCCGTCGCTCCAGGCCTCGCCAGCGTCCGAGGCGTCGGCCTTCAGGAGGATGCGGGCTTTCAGCAGTTGACGCGCGGGGGCTTTGCCTTTTTGGATCAAAGCATTGAGCCGCTCGCGTTCATCAGCAGCAAGTTTTACAATGTATCTTTTGATGGAGGGTTGTTTCGCGGTCACGACGCATCTCCGGGGTTGCCGGAGGCATCGATTCAGAGGTTAGCCGCAGAATCAACGACGCAGGGCACTAGCTCGACCGCTGGAGTTGGGACGGGACGCTGGAGCGGATCCATCACGCACTCTACGTCAAATGTCGGGAGCAGGCCTTGCGGGAGGCCAGCCCGACCGCGGCGATCATCGACGCCCAGAGCGTCAAGAGTGCTCATATTGATCCGCACGGCTACGACGCCGGCAAGAAGGTCAAAGGCAAGAAGCGGCACGTTCTGGTTGATACGCAGGGGCTGGTTCAGCATGCCATCGTGACAGCCGCGGACGTCCAGGATCGCGACGGCGGCGCCTGGTTGCTGGGCACCTTATTCGGCCTGTATCCATTCCTGCTGAAGCTCTATGCCGACGGCGGGTACCAGGGACCCAAGTTCCGCAAGGCCATCAGGAAGGTGCTGGCAAATGTCCAGGTGGAGATCGTCAAGCGCTCGGACCAGGCCAAGGGTTTCGCAGTGTTGCCCAAACGCTGGGTGGTCGAGCGCACACTCGCCTGGCTGAACCGTTGCCGGCGCCTGAGCAAGGACTGGGAGAATCTGAACCACAAGGCGCGGGCTTTTCTGCTGATCGCCTCCATCCGCTTCATGGTCAGGAGGCTATGCCGCGCCTAGGAATGTTCCCGGACAAACTCTTAGAAGCTCTCCGACCCGTTTGCGAAGCTCTCCGACCCGTTTGCGCGTGACTTCTGCCATAGTGAGCAGCCCTCCCTGATAGCAGGATATGTCCGTCCGCAGCGCTATGGAAGGTTCGACCTGCTATGCCGACCCTTCCGTTGGTCCAGTCGCGATAGCCCGCTCTCGGGGAAGGGCCTGCGCAGTATGATCCAGTTATATGCGGTAATGTCCTTAATCGTATGTAGGCGAATGATCCCGACGACGGCTCAGCGTGTGGCCCGATCCTACCCGCGCGAGGGCAGGGGCGAGTTTCCGTAATTGGCCTTCTGTGACTTCGCAGAGCCGCCCCGACAACTGTGCAAGAACCACGACATATAGATCAACAGCACCGCATCGAAACGCGGCGCGTGAGGCGTAACCCGCCCCCCGTTTGCACCGGCTCGACCGGCTAAGTCACATTGTCGCCGTGCGGGGAAGGTCTGAAAAACAGGGATGGCTTTCTGCATGGCAACGCAAATTATCATGGGTATCGGGGTCGCTGGCACATGGACCATTGCCGTCTTGGCAATATGGGGAGAACGACTCAGATTACTTTTGTTCAGACCCGGGTTGTGTATTGAAAAAGATGGGTTCTCGGGCACAGTCGCTAGGCACCAAAACGGTCAAAACGCGCGCTACTATTTTGTAAGGGTCTAAGGGTAAGAAACCCCAAAAGGGTTACGTCGGCGCATGAGGTTCAACTCGTGCTCACCCGCATAGAACAATCCGGGCAGCACGGACCTGAGATATTGTTCGACGAGATCATGCCCATGTGGTGGGCGCGACCTCATGCCTCCCCTCATTTTGGGACCTGGAGCACCGTGTAAGGAAAGAATCAGATGAGGTGCTGAACCGTCTCGAAAAGAATCAAAGCGACCGGATTTGGATTCGGGTTATTCCGGACGCCAGATATTGGTTGCCCGACGCTGGCAACCAGCGAGTCTCCCGCGATACATCACGATTCGCAGGGCCAGCAATGCAACCGAACCAAACCCTCTGCTTCACCCAGCTATTGTGCTTCCTGACCAACTTGTTCGACGGCGACATGCACGCCAAGCGGGTGCTGTCCCTGGCGAATGCCACCCTCGGGGTCATCAAGACAGCCTCGCTGGCGGTACACATCATCGGCCAAGGTCTGGCCCTGGCGCGCGGGCTGACAACCAAACACGCCATCAAGCAGGTGGACCGCATGCCGTCCAAGTCCAACGATGGCATCGACATCGACACCGCACTGCGCCATTGGGTGCCCTATGTCGTGGGGCCTCGTACCCACATCAACGTCGCCATGGACTGGACCGACTTCGACGCCGACGGCCAGGCAACCATTATGCTGTCGCTGCTGACCCGCCACGGCCGCGCTACACCCCTCCTGTGGCTCACCGTCGACACCGCCACACTCAAGGACCACCGCAACGAATATGAGTATCAGGCGCTGGTCCGCCTCGCCGACGCCCTGCCCGCGGATATCAAGGTCTGCGTCGTCGCCGACCGTGGCTTTGGCGACCAGAAACTCTACCGCGTGCTCACCGAGGAACTAAAGTTCGACTACGTCATCCGCTTTCGTGGCAACATAAAGGTGACCGGATGGCGAGAGCCGCACACGGCAGCCGCGTGGGTCGGCCGCGGCGGACGGGCACGCGTGCTGCCCGGCGCATCGGTGACGACGGAGCAATACCGCGTTGGCACGGTCCTGTGTGTGCAGGACAAAGACATGAAACAGGCCTGGTGCCTGGCCGCCAGCGACGCCGCGGCGTCGGCGAAGACCCTGAAAGCCCTTTATGGCAAGCGCTGGGGCATCGAGTGCGGTCTGCGCGATACCAAGGACCTGCGCTTCGGCATGGGGATGGGTTCGATCCACGTCAGCACCCCGGCGCGGCGTGACCGGCTGTGGTTGCTGAACGCGTTTGCCATCGTGCTGCTGACATTGTTGGGAGCAGCCGGGGAAGCGCTCGGCTACGATCGCTTGCTCAAATCGAATACCGCCAAGCACCGTACTCACTCGGTGTTCCGCCAAGGCTGCATGCTCTATGAGCTTATTCCGACCATGCCGGAGCCAAGGCTACTGCCGTTGGTTGAGCGGTTCGCCGCCGTGCTCGCCGAATCCCCGTCTTTGCCGATACTTTCGGGGCCGTGTAAAAATGAGGGGAGTCATGAGGGGCGCGACAGGAGCTTTATCCCCTCCTGACACGCACGGTTGGTTCAGACCAACTTGCAAGCGTCTTCTTTGTGCAGACGGACGGCCCCCTCGGATTTACGCCGGCTATATCCCCAAGCCATTTTCCGCATCTACATCACGATCGGAACACATTTTGGATTACCCTGCGGGCTGTGTCGATAGAGGCAGATAGCTCTTCGATCCGGTTGAGGATCGAGTGGAGCGGCCAATGGCATCTGGGCAAAGCCGAGATTGAGAACACCTGCCGAGTGTCGGTTGATCCGGGGGCGCCCGGTTGACCCCATATCCCCTGGACTGCGCCTGGACGGCCCCTCGGCTGCCGCGCCGGAACCGTTCCGGCACGCATATGAGCCCGTTCGCGCGCCCGCCCTTATTTCCCCGCATCACCCGGTATCGTGTGGCACGGCATCGGTGGGAGGCGATCGATGATTGACCCCCCGCGCCGCTCGGCCCACTGATTCGCCGCCATGACCGGTTCCCTGCCATGACCTGGACCTTGCTCGACCTGGCCGGCTCCGTCGCGCTGCTGCTGTGGGGCGTGCACATGGTGCAGACCGGCATCCAGCGCGCCTTCGGCCCTAACCTGCGGCGCTGGCTGGGCACCGCCCTGAACAATCGCCTCGCGGCCTTCGGCGCCGGCCTGGGTGTGACGGCGATCCTGCAAAGCAGCACGGCGACCGGCCTGATGGTCGCAGGGTTCGCCGCGGGCGGAGCGGTCGCGTTGCAGCCTGCGCTGGCGGTGATGCTCGGCGCCAATGTCGGCACCACGCTGATCGTGCAGGCGTTCTCCTTCGACGTGTCCGGGATCGCCCCTGCGCTCATCCTGCTCGGCGTCGTGTTGTTCCGCCGCGCCGGCGCGGCGCGCACGCGCGACCTGGGCCGGGCGGCGATCGGGCTCGGATTGATGCTGATGGCGCTGGCACGGTTGCTCGCCTTGGTGACGCCCTATGAAGACGCCCCCAGCCTGCGCCTGGTGCTCGGCGCCATCGCTACCCAGCCGGCGGTGGACGTATTGCTCGCGGCCGGATTGACCTGGGCGGCGCATTCCTCGGTTGCGGTGGTATTGCTCGTGATGTCCTTCGCCGCGAAGGGCGTGGTGCCGCCCGACGCCGCCTTCGCGCTGGTGCTGGGGGCGAATCTCGGCACCGCGATCAACCCGGTGCTGGAGGGCGGTTCCGGCGACGATCCCATTGCGCGCCGCCTGCCGGTCGGCAACCTGCTGAACCGCTTGGTCGGTTGTGCGTTGGCACTGGTGTTGCTGCCCTACCTGGCACCGCTGCTGGTGCGGATCGACCCGGATCCGGTGCGCGAGGTCGCCGACTTTCACACCGCCTTCAACCTGGCGTTGGCCGCCGTGTTCCTGCCGGTGCTCGGCCCCTGGTCCGCGCTGCTGCGCAAGCTGCTGCCGGCGCGCGCCGAGGCGGACGATCCGTCGCAGCCACGCTACCTGGACCCGACCGCACTGGAGTCGCCGCCGATCGCCGTGGCGGCCGCGGCGCGGGAGGCGCTGCGCATGGCGGACGCACTGGAGACCATGCTGGCCGCCGCAGCCGATGCACTGACCAGCACCGACCGAGGCCGCATCGCGCAGGTCCGCCGGCAGGACAAGGTGCTGGACAAGCTGAATGCGGCCATCCGGACGTACCTCACGTCGCTCGATGCCGAGGCATTGAGCGAGGCGGATGACCGCCGCGTTTCCGAAATCCTGACCTTCACCACCAATCTGGAAGCGGCAGGCGACGTGCTGGATCACACGGTGATGGCCGCGGTGGCGCGGCGCCTGAAGCGGGGCAAGCTGCTGTCCGCCGCCGAGCAAGCGGAAACCGCCAAGATCATGACGCGTCTCGCGGGCACCATGCGCAACGCCGCGGCGGTGTTCATGACAGAGGATGCGCGTGCCGCCCGCCAGCTTGTGGCCGAGAAGGAGGCGTTCCGTGAGCTGGAAGCCAACGCTACCGCGGCTCATTTCGGCCGGCTGCGGGGAACCGGTGACGACACCGGCGGGGCCGGCGTCAATCTGGACCTGCTGCGCGAACTGAAGCGGATCAACAGCCACCTGGTGGGCGCCGCGGCCTACCCGGTGCTGGAGGGCCAGGGCGAACTGCTGCCAAGCCGCTTGCGGGCCGAGCCGTGAAGAAGCGCCCCGCGGCTCCGCCCCTCGCGCTTGCACGGCGCTACTCCTACTGCGTCATGGCGAGCACAGGCTGGTCACGATCGGCTTGTCTTCGCGCATGCAGAACAGACGTGGATGGCCGGCCTGCTCCGGCCATGACACAGTAGCACTGTCGTTGAGCCCGACGCCAAACGGGCCCTGCGGTTCAGCACCGGGCTGGCCGCAAACACAAGCAGGAGACGCCCATGGTCCAACGTCTGAATGACGCCGAGCGTGCCACCCTGGCCACCAGCCTGCCCAAGTGGGAACTGGTGCGCGACCCTGAGTCGATCCGCCGCGAATTCCGCTTCAAGGACTTCAACCGGGCTTGGGGCTTCATGTCGCAGGTGGCGCTGATCGCGGAGCAACACAACCACCACCCCAACTGGTCGAACGTGTGGAACACCGTGCGGATCGAGCTTTCGACCCACGACGCCGGCGGATTGACGCAGAAGGACGTGGCACTGGCGCAGGCGATCGACGGCCTGGGTGCATGAGTGACGCGGGCTTTCCGGAACGCTCGCTCGCGATCCGGCGAGCAGCGGCCCGGCTCTGCGGCCGGCTCGGCTGGGCGCCGCTGCATGAGGTGCCGCTGCCGAACGGCCGCCGCGCCGACATCCTGGCGTTGCGCCCCGACGGCGGCTTCGTCTGCATCGAAGTGAAGTCGCCGTGGACGTGGACTTTCCGCAGGAGCTGTTGCCGACGGAGACCGGCCTGATCGTCGCCGCGGGCCTGGAAGCAGACCTGCTGCGGGACGCGCCGCCGCATCCGCTCCCCGCAGCGCGCCGCCGTGCGCTGCTGCACCGCTTCGCGCTGCTGGCCGCCGGGCGGCTGGCAGCGGTGGAGGATCCGGGCGGCGTCGCCGACCTGCGCACCGCGCTGCGGGTGGAGTAACGGGGGGCGGCTGATTGAGCGGATCAGCCTGGCGTTTCACGACGCCGCATGCGGTTCACGACACGCCCGCGGTATTCGGACCAGGCCGGACGGCAGCCGCGAACTGTCCGGGTGTAATGCCGTAGGCTCGCTTGAAGTACTTCGTCAGCGCACTTTGATCGTAGAAGCCGTTGGCGGTTGCTGCCTCCGCAAGCGACGCTCCACGCTGCAATTGGCGACGGGCCGAATTCAGCCGCAATTGTACAAGGTGAGCATGGGGCGTGAGACCCGTGACACGCCGAAAGAGCCGGATGAGTTGAAAGATCGTGAGCCCGGCTACCTCGGCAAGATCGGCAAGCTCAAGATTGTCCTGGAAGCATTGGTTCATGAGTTCGAGGACCTTGTTGAGATGGCGCCGGTCTACCGGAACCACTTCGGCCCGTTCCTGGCGAACCGCATGCCGCGCAAACAGGCTCCCAAGAGCCGCGGTGATCAGTTCCAGCTGCTTGAAGCGATCGCGCCCCTGGGCCAACGTGCGATGCAGCAAGAGGAATGCCTCGCAAAGCTGGGGATCCCGGAGCGCGCTTTGCACAAACCGTGGCTCGCGGACCAAGCCCAGGTTCCGGGTTACCTGTGCAACAGCCGAATCCGATAGATAGAATGCACAGGTACTGCCACCGTTGGCTGCGGCCCATCCACGCCGCCTGCAATTCCGCCGGGTTTGAGATAAAGAGCACCGTTGGACGAGCTTCGACGATCGCGCCGCCGCTTCTGATGATGGCGCCCCCTTTCCGGGTGACGGCGATGACCAATTCGTCGTGGCGGTGCGGAGCGTATTCGTGTGTCGTGAAATCCGCTTGCAGCAGGCTCAGCCCGGCAAGCCCCCGATCGCTCCAGTACGAGCTGGTGTTTCGATCATCCACACGGGGCATGACTTACCTCCTGTACTCCGATGAACCCGGCGGCGCAATTTTGACCAATCCAAGCCACGGCAAGCCCGTCTAGAAGCACAGGACGAGGCCAGGCTGCAATGGAGGATCCAATGATTGCCAGAGTTTGGCGGGGATGGGCCGCGACGCCGGAAGCCGCTCACCTGTATCAAGAGTTTCTGCGCTCAACGTTCCTGCCGTCGGCTTATACGATCGGCGGCTACCGCGGGGCGCAGGTTCTTCGACGCCCGGCAGCCGGGGAACTGGAATTCATGACCATAACTCGTTTCGAGTTGCTGGACGCAATCCGCCGCTTCGCTGGCGAAGACCGTGAGGCCGCTCATGTTGCCCCGAGGGGGCGGGAACTGCTTGCACGCTTCGACCCTCGTTGCCTGCACTACGAGCTGGTCGTGGAGGATACACCGAGATTCTGAACTCTTTCGGGTGCGACGGAGCGTCGGAACACGCCGCTTTGTGCGCGGCGTCGATCGTTGCCTGTGGCGGCACAGCCAACGGCTGGTTCACGCCCTCGCCGGCGCGGGATCGATTGCCTGACGCAGTGCCTCCAGCAGGCTGCCGTCGTCGGCGATGCCCTTGTCGGTGATGTCGAATGCCGTGCCATGGTTCACCGATGTGCGCATGGCCGGCAGGCCGGCCGTGATGTTCACCACCTGGGCGGCGTCGCCGACCTGCGGGCGGCGCTGCGGGTGGAATGAGGCGCGATTGGCGTCCTCCTGCTCGCCTCCCTCGTGGGTAAATTTGTTCCGGCGCAGCTTGAGCTGATCAACGGCACGATGCTTCTTGCCGGGCTCGAGGAGATTGCTCGGAAAGGCCAGTCTTGGCGGCGCATGTACTTGCGCGAGTGTCCGGCAAAGAGTTTTTTCGGGACACGGCCGGACCGGCGGCCATTGGTTTCAGTGTCGGCGCAACCGGCTATATGCTAATTCGGCACGCACTCACGCCCCATGCGAGGACGCTGCTCTCTCTCTCTCTCTCTCTCTCTCTCTCTCTCTCTCGATCCCTC
>CAWADP010000015.1:0-14814 GCA_963780805.1 uncultured Alphaproteobacteria bacterium | reverse complement strand
GACGAAGAGAATTTGGAGATCGTGCGTGTCGCATTCGTCGATACGCACGGCATCGTCCGGACGCGACCGATCGAGGCTCGACTGTTTGCTCAGGCGGCACAAAACGGCGTGCCGTTCACCACCGCGTTATTCGCGATGGACTCGGCCAATGGCATTTTCCAGAACGTGTTTGCCGGCGATGGCGGCTTCGGCCGCGACACCATGGGCGGCGGGGGCGACATGCTCGCCATCCCGGACCTCGCCACCTTCCATGTTCTACCTTGGGCCCATAAGTCCGGCTGGGTCCTCAGCGACCTCTATCTCACGTCTGGCGAGCGCTGCCCGCTCGATCCACGTCTTATCATGCAGACCGCCTGCGACAGGCTGGCACGGCAAGGGCTGACCTTTGTCGGCGGCGTGGAGGTTGAATGTCACATCCTGAAGATCACGGATGAGCGGAACGCTCTCGCGGATTTTACACTGCCCCCGGCGCCACCCAGCGTTGAGGCGCTGCGCCACGGCTATCAATACATGTCGGAGAACGGCCTTGACCAATTACAACCGATCATAACACCCCTTCGCCATGCATTGATCGGCGTTGGTCTGCCACTGCGCATCCTGGACGCGGAGTGGGGGCCGGGCCAATTCGAGATCTCGCTTGATCCGCTGGAGAACATGGCTGCGCCGGACGCGGTGGTGCTCTTGCGAGGCACGGTCAAACAAGTTTGCCGCCGCATGGGTCTACTCGCATCCTTCATGACCAAGCCGGCGCTGCCGAACGTTTATTCGAGCGGCTGGCATCTGCACCAATCGCTATTCCACACCGCGAGCGGCAAAAATGCCTTTGCTGAAGCTGACGTCTTGCTATCGGACCTGGGTATGCATTTCATCGGTGGCCTGGTCGAACACGCACGAGCCAGCGCCGCTTTTTCCAACCCGACGGTCAATGGGTATAAGCGTCTGCATGGTAATCCCTTGGCGCCCAACCGTGTCGTGTGGGCGCACGACAACAAGGGTGCGATGTGCCGTGTGGTCGGTGGCATGGGCGATCCGGGAACGCATATCGAAAATCGGTCCGGCGAGCCGACCGCCAATCCGTATCTCTACATGGGCTCGCAAATCGTCGCTGGCCTGGATGGTATAGAGAACAGAATTGACCCGGGCGAGCCGGTGACGGACCCTTATGCAGCGACAGAGAAACCTCCGATGCCGAGCAGCCTCGACGAGGCGACGAACGCGCTGGCTGCTTCAAGCATGTTCAGAGACGCCCTGGGCAACGAGTTCATAGACCACTACGTATCCGTCCGCCGTCACGCAATCGGCCGCTTCCAGCGCCATGTCACGGACTGGGAACATCAGGAGTATTTCGAAGCCTTCTAGCCTGAAGCCGCTACCGCAGCAGTGTGCGGCATTCAGCGAGCACAGGAACATTCAGACTGGCGGGAAACCAGTCAACGACAGCGCACAGCCTCTCGAGCGCATCAGCCGCTCCGCCTGCCACGACGCTGAGCCGAACAAGGTCGCGGGCAGCGTGCAGTTCGAATAGGCGTGCCCGCTGATCGCGTGACTGCATGATGGCACGCTCGAAGCAGAGTTGGGCCTGTTCGTGATTGCCTTGGCTCTGCCAGATGCGGCCGCGAACTCGAAAAATCTCTGCAAGCTGATCCTTTTCCTCGGTCGTTTCCGCGTGGCGCTCGGCTTCTGCAAGACTGGCGTGCGCCTGCTCGAGATGCTTCGCGCGGAGCTGGTAATCGGCGAGTAGCGTCATATTGCGCGCAAGCATGAAGATGCCGCTCGCTCTACGCCACAAGGCGATCCCACGTTGCAGGTCCGCAAGTCCTCGTTCTTCATCGCCCAGATCGAATAACACCGGCCCCCGATGCAGCAGAACGTTACCAATGCGTGCCTCGAAGCCGTATTTCTCGCAAATCTCGATGGCACGATCGGCGCACGCGACCGCATCGGCGTAGCGGCCAAAACTGCGTAGGGCAGATACGCGGGATACGCTCGCCCAGACGATGGAAAACAGGTGCCCGCGATCCAAAGCGAGCCCCATGCTTTGCTCCGAGATTGCCAGGGACCGCTGGAAATCGCCCATCAGCCGTGCGACCATTTCCCCGTAGTCGCGTGCCACAATCGCCGGGTCCGCCGCTGCCCACGGCGACTTATGCGTGCAGTTGACCTGATCATCCAGCTCGATCGCCTTCTCGGAGCAGGCCAGCAACTCTTCGAATGCACCGGCATGGTAATTGGCTCCGCCCATCATGACCCAGACGTGCACGAGCGTTTCCGGGCGCAGACGGCTCGCGTCCCCTCTCAGGATAGCGTTGCCTATTGCAATGACGTCACGATGGCGACAACTTCCGAACAGGAACGGCGCCATGCGGATTCCGGCTTCCGCGGCTTCGTCCTGCAGATCAAGAGCCGACGCGAGATCGCGCGCTTCCCGGTAGAACTGCAACGCCTCTTTCGAATGATAGCCGACCATCTGCATGCGGGCGTTGCCGAGCTTCATCAGAACCTCAGGGATGCGGGCACGGTCGGGGGCCGGTGGCCCTGCTCGCTCGGTCAGTCGCTGCGCAGATCGATAATGCGCGACGGCCTCCTGAGTGGCGCCATGCTGCTCCGCAACATCGCCCGCGAGAATCCAATATGCGAAGGCCGCACTAATATCCTCTGCCTCTTGAAAATGGTGCGCCAGCAATTCCGGCTCTGTCGCGCCGATGTAGCCGTCGTCGAAATCCTTCAGCACGGTCGCGATTCTCTGGTGACAGATGCGCCGGCAACTCTTGAGCAGGCTGGCATAGGCGACGTCACGGGTCAGCGCGTGGTTGAACGTGTAGACGGCATCGGGCGGTGCGCCGCGTCGCAATGCCAATCCGGAAGCGGTCAGTTCCTCGAGCCCGCGCGCAAGCTGCGCGTCCGGCAATAATGCCGATGCAGCCAGCACCGCATGCAGAAACTCGCGGCCGATCACCGCACCGATTTGCGCGACCTGTTTGGCGGCTGGAAGACGATCGAGTCGCGCCATAAGCGAGGCTTGTAGGGTAGCTGGAACGGCAAGCGGTCGCACGGCGTCCTCGGGATCGGCTGAGCCTTCCAGCACCGCCTTGGTCAGTTCCTCGATGAACAGCGGCACGCCATCGGTTTGCGTGACGATCCGTTCCAGCGCCTCGCGCCTGAGCGTGTGCTCGGCGGTCACCTGCTCGGCCAGCGTCTCGGAGTCCCTTCGGTTCAGCCGGCTCAGGGCGATCAAGCCCGTGTCGGCGCGACCGACCCAGGGAGCACTGAAGTCGGCACGGAACGATATGACCAGCAGGATCGGAAGCTCAGCAAGCCGATCAATTAACGCGTCCAGCAGTTCGAGCGAACTGGGATCGGCCCATTGCGCATCCTCGAACAGCATCAGCACGGGATGGCTTCGTGCCACGCCCGCGAGCCCGCGCAGCAGTGCGGCAAAGGTTCGCTCCTTGCGCCGCTGCGCGTTGAGTTCCGGCTGTCGATAGCGATCACCGGTCGGTACCGCCAGCATCGCTGCAATCAACGCGACGTCCTCGGGCGGCACAGCCGTCGGCGCGACAATAGCCTCGAGCTTGCGCAGACGCGTCTCGTTCGAATCGCCGCGTGAGAAGCCGGCTTCCTGCTCCCAGCGCGCGACGATCGGATGCAACGTGCTGTCGCAGTGCAGCGGCGAACAGAAATACCCGCAGACTGGCGTGCGGTTCCGCGACCAACGACCCTTCCAGTGCGGCGAGCAGGCGCGACTTACCGATCCCTGGTTCGCCGGTCAGCAGCACAAGGCGACCCCTACCGGACGATACCTGCCGCCACGCCCGCACTAATAAACTCAGTTCCTCGTCGCGACCCACCAGCGGCGTCGCCGCCGCCGCATACAATGCCTCGGAGCGGCTGGCATGGACGCCTGCGCCGACCACCTCCCAAGCCTGCACTGGACTGGCTAAGCCCCGCACCGCGAGCCGACCAAGGTCGCGATAAGCGAATAGCTCCGCGGCCAGTCGTCGCGTGGTTGCGGCGACGATCACCTGACCAGGCTCGGCAAGAGCCTGCATCCGCGTGGCCTCCGTCGGAGTCTTCGCCAAGCACCTCGCCAGTCGAATCGGCGACGACGAGGCCGCTCGCAACGCCGACGCGCACAGCAAGTCCAGCCGGAAGCGTCTGTTGCCCCTCGGCCAACTGCCGGGTCAGAGCGAGCGCGGCGTGCAGCGCCCTTTCGGCAGCGTGTTCCTGAGCCACCGGATAGCCGAAATAGGCGAGCGTCTCACGCACCCGGCTCGCTAACAGCATCCCGTCATGGCGGGCAATGACAGCAGTGGCATAGCGGCGCCAGGCATCGATGATGGAGCGCAACTCCTCCGGATCATCCGGTAGCGTCGTCCCCTCGCCTGCCAGCACCTCGGCAGCCAGCGCTGTGACGTGGCGCCGTTCCGCATTGCCAGCGGCGATCTCGGGCGGAGCAACCTCCACCAATGCAGCAGCTTCGGCCTGACGCACCGTTGCAGCAAACTTGTAGCCACTGTTGGGCACCGTGACGATCAGGGTCGGGCGCTTGGGATCCGACTCGATCTTGCGGCGCAGACGGACGACCTGCATGTCGATGCTGCGGTCATAAACTTCGGCGTCGCGCCCAGAAAGAAGCTGCAACAACTGGTCGCGGGACAGCACCCGTCCGGGCCGTTGCACGAACACGCGCAACAGGCGGAACTCACCATGCGTGAGCGGAATCTCCTTCCCGGTCTGTTCCCTCAGGGTCTGGCCGCCTGGATCCAGCCAGTAACCACCGAACTGCAGCACCGGTTCCAGCAAATCGGCTTCGGGGCGGGGTGCTAGCGCTAGCGCCTCAGCCACTCGGGCGAGCAGTTTGTCTTCGTCTGAGGCGTCAAGCACATTAGTGGCCCGGTCATCGGACCCGCCGACCACCAGGACGTGGCCGATCACAGCTCGCAGTTCCCGAATCAGCCCGCTTGCCTCGGGCCCGAGCCCACCTGGCGCAACGATCGCCAGTGCAATCCCATCGAAGCCGATGCGGCGGGCGTGCAATGCGTCTTCCCCAAGCTCGACCCTGTAGCCGGCGCCATTGAGCAGTCGCGCGAGGCGCGCGCGCTGCGCCACGTCGCGACCGACCACCATGATCCGGCTGCGCACCCGGGCCATCTGCGATCTCGCTAGGACATGGCGACCATACCCAACGTGGCGGCCTGTTACCAGCCGGTTACCCGCCAGTGATCTGCCAGTGGCAGCTCGCAAGGACGATCGCTCGCCGACTGTAGATCAGGAGTTCGAGCCATGAGTGCAGCCGAAATTGCCGCCAACAATCGTGCCTTCGAGAATGCTATTGCTGCCGGAGACGTCGACGCCATCGCCGATCTGCTCGCGCCCGATGTCATGGCGCTGCCGCCAGACGGTCCCATCGTTTCGGGCCGCGAGGCGGTCAGGCAGCTCTGGGCGTCCGCGATCAGTGAGCACGGCATGACGCGCTGTCAGTTCACCACCCAGCAGCTTGATCTCGTCGGAGACGTGGCAAGCGAGGTCGGCCACGCGACGATGACGATGGCGCCGCCCGGCAACAAGAGCGAGACGGCAAGCATCAAGTACCTGGTGGTGTGGAAACGGCTCAAGGGCAAATGGCTGCTGCACCGCGACATCTGGAACGCAACCACATAAACGACCGCCAGGAGCAACCGACATGGTCTCGCAAACTGCTATAAGTGCCTTCCGGAAATCGCTGCGCGGTGCGTCATTCGCCCCGGGCGAGCCAGGTTACGACGCGGCACGTGTCGTCTTCAATCGGATCGTGGATCGGCGACCCGCGCTTATCGCGCAATGTGCTGGCGCGGCGGACGTGATCGCCTGCGTGGGATTTGCCCGCGAGCACAACCTTGCTGTCTCGGTGCGAGGCGGTGGGCACAGCATCGCGGGCAAGGCGATCTGCGACGACGGGCTGATGGTCGATCTGTCCGCGATGAAGGGCATCCGCGTCGATCCCGCAGCGCGCACCGTGCGCGCCGAACCCGGCCTCACCATCGGAGAGTTCGACCGGGAAACGCAGGCTTTCGGTCTCGCGACCACGATGGGGGTGATCTCCACTACGGGCATCGCCGGGTTGACACTTGGCGGCGGCATGGGCTGGCTGATTGGCAAGCACGGTCTGGCGTGTGACAACGTGATCGCGATGGACGTCGTCACGGCCGACGGGCAACTGCTGAAAGCGAGCGAGCAGCAGCACCCGGATCTGTTCTGGGGCATGCGTGGGGGCGGTGGAAACTTCGGAATCGTCACGTCGTTCGAGTACCGGCTGCATCAGCTTGGCCCGGTGTTCGGCGGGGGCGTGCTTTACCCGGTTGATCAAACGCGCGAGGTGCTGCGGTTCTATCGCGACTTTGCCTTCTCCGGCCCCGACGAGCTGAGCACGCAGGTAGGACGCATCTGCACGCCGGACGGCGTTCCCGTGATCGGCGTCGCCGGCTGCTATAGCGGTCCGGTGGAAGAGGGCGAAAAAGTGCTTGCGCCGCTACGCCGGTTCGGCGCGCCGGTCGCCGACCTGTTCGGGCCGATGAGCTACCTGCAGATGCAAAGCATGTTTGATCCCTGGTTCCCACCGGGACGTCAGGCTTACTGGAAAGCCAACTTCTTGCATGGCCTGCCGGATGAGGCGATCGAGATCTTCCATCGCTATGCGCTGACCGCACCTTCGCCGTACACCACCGGACCGTGGCTCGAGGCCGTGCATGGCGCGGTGTCACGATTCGGACCCTCCGAGACCGCTTTTTCGCATCGCCGGCACCCGTTCAATTTCCTGGTGCTGTCAAGCTGGGCCGGGGCATCCGAGGCAGAGCGCAACATCGCGTGGACCCGCGAGTGCTGGGATGCTATGCGCCCCTTCATGGTTTCCGGTGCCTATGTGAATTACCTAGAAGAGGAGGCCGATCCCCATTCACGCGCTGCCTATGGCGCCAACTACGACCGGCTCGTCGCATTGAAGAACAAGTACGATCCGGGCAACCTGTTCCACATCAACCACAACATCCGGCCGACCGCTCCATGACAGCAATACACGCTCGCGCAATTCTGTGGTGCCTGGTTACCGCCTGCTGTGCCGCAATTCCGTTGGCGCGCGCCGCTTCCGATGATGCTGCGCAAATTCGGACCCTCGAGTACAGGTTGGCTGCTGCCGTCGAAGCGAGGAACCTCGATTCGATCATGAAATCCTATATTTCTGACGAAACCTTGTTCGTGTTCGACGTGATCCCGCCGCGCCAGTACGTCGGCGCCAAGGCGTTTCGTAAGGACTGGGATGAGTTTCTAGGCGGCACCAAGGGACCGCTCAAATACACGATCGCCGATCTGGCCGTCACCACCGTCGGCACCGTCGCCTACGGTCACTCGATCCAAAAGATAGTGGGAACCGGTATCAAGGGAGATCCTATCGACCTCACCACGCGCGTGTCCGACGTGTATCGCAAGATCAAGGGTAACTGGGTGATCGTGCAGGAGCACATCTCCATCCCGGTCGACCTTGATACGGGCAGGCCGGATTTTTCCTCAAGGCCATAGATGAAAGGATGGTGCCCGCAAGTTGCCTATCGAGCAAAGCCGTACGCGGACGCTAAATGGGCTAGGACTGCTATCCACCCGCAGCACCAATCCCGCGAAGCGGGTTCGTGCTCGGGCGCGAAGCGTGCCGGTGCTGCGTGCCCATCGGCATAGGCGGCGCAGGGCATCGAGCCGCACTGCGCCCCCGCGCGGTCTGTCTGGAGCCCGGCGCTGGCCAGGCCTTGCCCAGATGACCGGCCGCCACATTGGCATCCCGTGCCGGACCGATGGGATGGTTCGACTACGCTGCGACGGAAAGGTCTCCCCCTGCCTCTTGGGGTTCTGGGCTCAAACCCTCGGAATTTTTGAAAGTGTTCAGATTCAGTGCCTTAGGCGGTTCTCGGCGGACGACATGGCCTCTCAATCCTTCCAGAAGTCATTGAAGCGATCGGCGGCCAGCTGGGTGTAGAGGACCGTGTGCTGGATGTTCCTGTGGCCCAGATAGAGTTGGATGGCGCGGGTGTCCTGGCCGTCGTTGGCGAGTTTGAATCCGGTTGAATGGCGGAGCATGTGCGGGTGGATCGGCATGCCCAGCTTGGCCGCGTCGCCGGCGCGGGCGACCAGCTTGCGGAAGGTCGCCGAGGTCATCGGCGCGCCGCGCTCGGAGACGAAGACGTAGGCGCTGTCGGGATATTCACGCAGTACCTTGTTCAAAGCCCTGAGTTCTGGGCCGCGCAGAGGGTGGGTGCTTTGGAGCCCGTTCTTACGGCGGCGCACATGCAATAACCCCTGCCGCAGATCGACCTGCTCGCGCCGTAGGCCCACCAGTTCCGAGACGCGGAGCCCGTGCCGGTAAGCGAGCAGAATCATCGTGGCGTCGCGTTGACCGTGGCGGCCGAGGCGTTGTGCCGCGGCGATCAGCCGGTCGATTTCAGCCGGGGTGAGGTGCTCTCGGCTGCGGCGGGTGGCATTGGGTTGCCTCGGGGGTGGATCCATCGTCAGGCAACTTTCCCGAAAAGGATGGTTGGGACGGCGGCTGAACATGGCCTTCGAGCCATATGCTGCCTTATGTGGGTGCCGGTTACTTTCCCTAAAAAGGGCGTTATAGGGAAAATCGTTACCCGCTTCTACCCGACCGAGGCCCCGTTGCAAACCGACCAACCGACGCGCGCCGGCAACAGCAAACGGCTGACGGTGCTGTCGCAAGCCGAGCGAACCGCGCTTTACGGCCTGCCCGATTTCGATGACTTCCAGCGCGCCGAATTCTTCGCCATGACCGAGGTCGAGCGTGCCGTGGCGGACCGGCGCAAAGGGACAGTTGAGCGTCTGCACTGTCTGCTTCAGATCGGCTACTTCAAGGCAAAGCAGGCTTTCTTCAACTTCGAGGTGCAGGAAATTCCGACCGAAGACATTGAATTCCTGTTGAGGCGCTACTTTCCAGGAGAGACGGTAGCGCTCCGGTCGCTGCGCCAGGACGAGCGGTAGTAAGAGGGGCAAAAATGTGGGCACGCAGGTGCCGGACACTCCGAACGCCAACGATCAGATTGGTGAGAGGAACGGTCGGATGCCGGTCAGGCGGGGCGGACTCGCGCCCTGACGTAATAGTCGAGCGGTTCAATGATCGCTGCCCCCACCACTTTGAGCCGGCTGCCCAGAAAATCCCAGACGGCGATGCCCAGCTTGTCACACGTCTTGGCGAGGCTCAGGAACCCGTCGCGGCAATCCCGGCCGATCTCACTGCGAGTTCCGGCGCTGATCTTCCGCCGCGTGACCTGACAGCGAATGTCGTTTTCCGAACCATTGGTGTGGAGCGGGATTTCCGGCCGTTCCAGCACCATCAGCAGTTCGGCCTTATTAGCATGCAGCCGCGTCAGCAGGCGATCCAGCGTGACGAAGCCGGTGCGGCGAAGGAAGATGCGGTCGAAGCGTGCGCGCAGCGCGGACGCCCGGCGTTTGCCGGGTTTCAGCTGGTACGCCTTGAGGTCCGCGTAGAAGTCCCAGATGAGACTACGAACCCGCGTCTGGGCGGCGCGATGCTGGTCGTTGAACGTATCCAGCTTATGCACCAGCCGTTCCGCGTGAACCCAGCACAGCGCATGCCGGCCGATGTTGAATTGCCCGGCGTCGTCGCTCAGAATCACGGCATCGCACAGAAATTCGTGCGCCTGAACGCTGCCCCACAGCGCCGCTTCGGTGGCGACCCTGGTCGGGTCCGGCGTGACCTTCAACGCGTTGAAGCCCAGCCGGTCGAGATGTGCCTGCCAGGCGGTCTGGTCGCCGAACCGTGTCTCCGGTTCAGCCTTCAGACGGGCGATCGTGGCCGCTGGCAGGCCTTGGTTTCGCATGTAGTCGTAAGCGGCGTCGTTGAGCACGTAGTCAGTGTGGCCGGCGCGGAGCAGATCGAGGAAGTTCAGCCGGCTCTTCGAGGACCGCGTGCGGAACCAGGTGAACCACTCATTGCCGATTTGCGTGCAAAACCCGTTCTTCCCGGCATGCCGCGCGCCGGTGTCGTCAACTGTGACCCAGGGCGATGTTTCCAGCCCCGCGCGCAGAACCTCGCGGGCTTCGGCGATCAACCCCTCATGGTTTTCATTCAACAGGCGAACCAGCTGCCGCTTTGAGATCGAAACCCCCACCGATCGCAACAAGGCCAGCAGCCGGGGCATCGTCGATTGACCCCGGTGGTATTGCACCAGCACGAAGCGGCGCAGTTCCGGACCAAAATGGCCTTCGATCCCCTGTGGCAATGGCGCCAGCATCGTCCGACCGTCGGGCGTTATCCAGCGTTCTCGCAGATAACAGGTCGCCTTCGCCGAAATCACCAGATCCTGGACCAGAAAGGGTTCATGACCTTTGAAAATCGATCCTGGCGGGATCTCGACCCGGATCACCTCTTCTTCGACTTTGACCCGGGGTGTGACCTTACCCCTGCCAGGCCGCTTCTCCGGTTTCCGGGGCGTCGGCGGCGCGGTTCCTTTTTCCATGCCGCTCGGCTTGATGTTCGGGCGGCCTTTCAGACCTTTCAACCGGGCGTTCTCTTCGCGCAGTTCCGCGACGGTCTGCTTCAGGATGGCTACCTCACCGTGCAGTTCGGCCAGCAGCGCTTCAAGCTCTGCACGGCTTAGCGCGGAAAGGGTGGCGCGCGGCGGCACATCACGCAAAGAATCCACCGCGCCGAATCGACGCAAGGGAAAAATGCGGGGTTACCCACACTTTTGCCCCTATTACGAGCGGTATACGCAACGGACTGAGATCGCAAAATTGTTCAGCTACCGGCTCTGGTCTGAGGCAGACCGGCCGACCCTCATCGAGATGGCGACGCTGCTGGCAAGACGAGACGTGACGCCGACCTTCATCCTGGTCGAGATGCTGGGGTTCCTGAAAGCCGGCAAGATCGTGCGGCCGGGTTACACGACGCTGCAAACCATCATCAGCGACGTACTCGCCGCCGAGCGCGGGCGCCTGGCACGCCTCATCGAAGAGGGCTTGGATGCCAGCACACGCGCGGCGCTGCAGGATCTCCTCGTGCGCGAAGGCACGCTGTCGGCATTGGCGGCGCTCAAGCAGGATGCCAAACATTTCGGTTATCAGATGATGGTCGTCGAGCGACAGAAGCATGCAACGCTGGCACCCTTGCATACCGCCGCCAAGGCCATTCTTCCAGGGCTCGGCATCTCCCAGCAAAACACGAGACACTATGCGAGTCTTGTGCATTATTATACGATATTTGATCTGCGCCGGATGACGGCCGGACAAAGACATCTGTATCTGCTGTGCTATGCTTGGCAACGCTACCGGCAGATAAACGATAATCTCGTCGACGCCTTTTGCCACGGCATGGCGCAGATTGAGCAGGAGACCAAGGAGGCATCCGAGGAGGCATACGCGAAGGCCCAGGAGAAAAGGCAGCGGGAGGCACCTCGGGTGGGCCGCGTGCTGCTGCTCTATGTCGACGAGACGGTCGATGACACAACGCCGTTCGGGGAAGTCCGCAAGCGTGCGTTCGCGATCATGCCGAAAGATGACCTTCTCACAGCCGGAAATCGCCTGTGCGAAAGATCGGACAGCCAACTCGAACTGCGCTGGCGGGCAGTCGACCGCGCGGCCGGCCGGTTCAAAAGGAACCTGCGCCCGCTCGCAATGGCGATCGACTTCTCGGCAGAGCCAGCCGGCCGTCAATGGCGCGCCGCATTGTCCTGGATGAAAGATGTCTTCAACTGCCAGCAGCGTCTCGTGCAACGCCCGCTTGCTGAAATCCCCGCGGACACAATACCGGAAAGATTGCGGCCGCACCTTTTCGACTTCGACGAAGCCGGCAGGCAGACCCACCTCCGTGGGGATCGCTATGAATTCTGGGTCTATCGCCAGCTCCGCAAACGCCTGGTCTCTGGCGAGTTGTACCTCGACGATAGCGTCCGTCACCGTCGCTTCGGCGACGAACTGGTCGACCCGGCTCGTACGCCCGAAGCTCTGAAAAACCTCAACATTCCCTGGCTGCGCCAGCCCGCAGACGCCACGGTCGATGCCTTGTGCGACGAATTGGATCGGCTGTGGCGGACGTTCGATCACGATCTGCGCGTGGGCAAACTCAAGCATCTCGAATTCGACCCTGAACACAATACTCTGTCCTGGCGTAAGCCCAAGATCGATAAAGACGAAGCGCTGCAGAGCAGCTTCTATGCCAAGCTCCAGGCGCGCGCAGTCCCTGACGTCTTCCGCTTCGTGAATGCACGCTGTGGCTTTTTGTCGGCACTGACACCTTTGCAGCCGCGTTATGCAAAGAAGACCGCAGACGAAGACAGCTTGATGGCTGTGATCCTCGCCCAGGCCATGAATCACGGTATGCTCGGTATGGCCGAGACCAGCGACATCAGTTACGACGTCCTGGAGGAGACGCATCAACAGCACTTGCGCCTTGCTGAGCCTGAGCACGGAAGCGGATGTGTTATCGGCGTTTTCTGATCACGGAATTTGAGGGGCGGCGGGTCATGTCCCTCATGGATCTTGGCGGGTGCAGGGGTGCTTCCTTCGGGTCATTCCTTGGTGAGACTGAAGGACCATTCCTCGGCGCCGACCTGCGCTCCTGACCGCCGGGAGCGCAGGCGGGGTCAAGGAGGCTCCGCGCCGCAGGCGTGGATGCCTTGACGCCGCCGAGCACCCGGCGAGGCTGGAGCGGAGGTCGGATCGGCAGGCTCAGCCGGCGGCGGCGTCTGCCTGGGCATCGAGCCGGTCGATGAGCCTCTGGAAGACGGCCTCGAACTTGGGATCGTGGTTGCCGGGGTGGCGGCGAATGACGTTGATGGCTTTGCGGTAGTAGTCGGCGGCTTGGCGATGATCGCCGCGGGCTTCGCAGACCATGCCGAGGCGTTCGTAACCGTCATGGACCTCGGGGAAGCGCACGAGCAGGTCGTGGGCGGCCTGTTCGGCGGCATCGAGATTGCCGGCGTGGACCAAGTCGACCACCGCGTTGGACGCCTCGGTCAGTTCGTCGCGTTCGTCGTGTTCCTGGATATAGCTGGCCAAAGACGGCCGGCGCGCCGGCACCGCGGCCGGCTGGGCGGGGCGTGCGGCATGGGCGGCGGCCTCGTCACTGGCCATGCAGCACTTCTTGTATTTCTTGCCGCTGTTGCAAGAGCAGAGATCATTCCGTCCGATTTTGGCCATCTCGCCAACTTCATTGCAAAGGACGGACCCAGTGTACCAAGCCGTGCTGGCCGACGCCAAGTTCCATGAGCAGTTGCTCGTCTTCGACCGCGACCTTGCGGCCTGCGCCCGGGCAGCGCGGTGCTGGCTCTGCGGTGGCGCGCTGCATTCGGCATCGTATGACCGCAAGCCGCGCGGCTGCCCGGGTGGGTTGGGCCCAGAATATGCCGAGCGCTTCAGTTTCTGCTGCGCGGTCGATGGCTGCCGCAAGCGCACCACCCCGCCGTCGCTGCGCTTTCTGGGCCGTCACGTCTACCTCGCCACCGTGGTGACGTTGATCTCGGCGCTGATGCTCGGCACCACGCCGTCGCGTCTGGTGCGCCTGTCAGTGGTGCCGGGGATCGATCGGCGGACGCTGGCGCGCTGGCGCGCCTGGTGGCGGTCCACCTTCTCCGACGGCCCCTTCGCCGCGGCCGCCCGGGCCGCGGTGGCGAGGCCAATCGACATCGCCGCCCTGCCGGTCTCGCTGCTCGATCATTTTGCCGGCGACGTGCGCGAGCAGCTCATCGCCTTGCTGCACTTCCTCGGTCCGCTGACCGGCGGCGCATCGGGGATGCGCGCTTTCTGATGGGCGCCCCCGGCCCGCAAAGGATGCGCGTCGCCGCCCCACGGTGAGGGCGCTTACCGTCGGTTCGCTTAATTTCGGAGGGCGAACGTGGCGGAACGAGACGGATCGCGGGTGCATGAGCGTTGGGCGCGGCTGCGCTTCTCGATTATCGGCGCGCTTCTGGCGGCGCCGCCGGCGAAGGGTGCGTTGCGCGCGGCTTTGCAACAACTGGCGGCGCGCGAATGGCGTCACCCGAGCACTGGCGCGCCGGTCCGCTTCGGTGTGTCCACCTTGGAACGTTGGTTCTACCGCGCCCGCAACGAGCCGCATGATCCGGTCGACGTGCTGCGCCGCAGGCGGCGCGGCGATGCCGGTGCGCAGGCATCGATGACGCCAGCGCTGCGCCAGGCCCTGCTGGCGCAGTACGGCGCCCACAAAAGCTGGAGTGCGCAGCTGCATCATGACAACCTGGTCGCCTTGGCCGAGACCCGGCCGGAATTGCGGCCGGTGCCATCCTACACGACGGTCCGGCGGTTCCTGGCTGCGCACGGTTTGACCAGGCATCGGCCGCTGACGACGCGCCAGACCGAAGGCGCGCTGGCGGCTGCGGCACGGCTCGAGGCGCGCGAAGTGCGCAGCTACGAGTTCGACTATGTGAACGGGCTCTGGCACTGGGACTGTCATAATGGTTCCAGAAAGGTTCTGACGCCGCGCGGCGAATGGCGAACACCGATTCTGTTCGGCGTACTCGATGATCGTTCGCGATTGGCCTGTCATCTGCAGTGGTACCTGTCGGAATCAGCCGAGAACATAGCCCACGGCTTGTCGCAGGCGATGCAAAAGCGTGGCCGGCCGCGCGCCGCGATGAGTGACAACGGCGCCGCAATGACGGCGACCGAGATCACCGAAGGTCTCGCCAGGCTCGGCATCCTTCATCAAACCACGCTGCCATATTCGCCATACGTTAACGGCAAGCAGGAGGTTCTGTGGGGATCGGTCGAGGGCCGGTTGATGGCCATGCTCGAGGGTGTGGA
>CAWADP010000014.1:0-349655 GCA_963780805.1 uncultured Alphaproteobacteria bacterium | reverse complement strand
CGTTGAATTTGCTACGTTTTTTGCGGTATTCGCAGCAGCGAAAATCAACCTCACAAATGGCCATTGCCAGGGCGCGGACTCACTGCGGACTCATTTGCGGCGTTTTCGGCGGCCCGGATGCGGCCCAAACAGTTTGCAGCGGCCGCCGCCGACGCGGCATCCAGGCTAGGCGTCCCCCGCCGATCCTCGGCACCATCACCCGCCGCAGCATTCCGAGGAATGTCTTTCGCTCCGCGAGCATCAGCCACGATACATCGATCCTTAACTGCGGGCGGTCTGGCGCCGGTTCCGGCTTCGTCGGCTTGCCCTCGACCCGTTCGGCGACCTTGTCCGCGGCGATGATGCGGGCGCCAGCATGCGCCTTAGGATCGCGCATGACTGCGAGCCAAGTGTCAGCCACCTGGGCCAGGTGCGGCTTCAATCACGCGAAGCGGCGACCGATCGGCGACCGACTTGGGTGGCCGGGATATCGGGCGTCTCGCCGGGCTGAAAGCGCGTCTTGGGGTGCTTGCCGTGCGCTGGGCCACCCAGCCTGCGCCCTTGGCCGAGCCGCCCCAGCCGGCGCCGTTGCCGGCAGGGAGGCGGTGCTGGTTGCGCTATGCGAAGCGCACAGAAGGGCAGGAACCCGGCCGCCTCCCCGGGGATGCTGCCGGAGCAGCACCGCGACCGCTTCCTCACCGCGGCAGAGACGCAGGCGCTGGTGCGGGCGCTGGACGCCGAGCCGCACCAGGACGCGGCCTCGGCGCTGGCGCTGCTGATGCTGACCGGCGCGCGCAAGCAGGAGGTGCTGTGGGCGAGGTGGAGCTGGTGGGCCTGCATTCGCGTCGACCGGATGCGCTCGATCCGCAGCTCACCCTGCGCGCCCCGGCCTTCAACCCCGACCAGAACCGCTCATACAGCCGGAACCCAACCCGGTTCAGTTCCTCGGGCGGCAGCGTCGCTGGCAGCGCTTCCATCGCCGGGCGCGCCTCGCCGAGCCGGGTTGCGATGTAGGACCGCACGTTCCAACCCGACGCGGGCTTCGCCTCGCGATGACGGAACTGTCGCAAGCACAGATGGGCCCGGCCGACGCAGGTCGACTACGATCGGGAGATGGGATGCGTTCATCGCGGTGCTCGAGACCTCCGGCGAGAGGGTCGGCGCGGCCCGCCTAGTGTGCAAACCGGACGGCCGCAGCCAGACCACGGACAACCAGCGGCGGGTGCTGACTGAGGTTGCAGAGCGGCGGGGATGGACGGTCACCATACGAGGACGCAGGCATCTCGGGCGCGAAGGGTCGGGACAAGCGGCCGGGCTTCGACGCAATGCTGAAGGACGCCACGCGGCGGCGCTTCGACGTGCTGATGTTCTGGTCGATCGACCGACTAGGCCGCAGCACGGCCGCGGTCACGAGCGCGCTGGCAGAGTTGGATGCGGCCGGGTGGCAGTTTACGCGGACAAGGAAGCCATGGATGCGACCACCCCGCACGGTCGCGCCATGCTTCAGATGGCCGCGGTGTTTGCGGAGCTTGAGCGCGGCATGATCCGCGAGCGTGTGATGGCCGGGCTGGCTCGGGTGCGGGCCGACGGCAAGAAGAAGCTCGGGCGGCCGAAGGTAGGCGGCAAGAAGGAAGCCGCGACGCGCGTCCGCCTGGCGGCAGGGGACGGGATGCTGAAGGTGGCCAAGTCGCTTGGCGTGGGGGTCAGCACGGTGCAGCGGGTGAAGGCCGAGATGCCGACCGTGCCGGCGGGGTGATGGTGGAGGGATGATGTTGTTGCTCGCCCAATGCGGCCATCAAAAAGGCGGTGGCGGTACCAATGGGAAGCGCTCGGGGGTCGGCAGCGCCAACGGAGGGCGGATGGCCCGGCTCCGGGTGGGCGGACTACCCACCTATGGCCGCGACGCTCTTGCCGGGGAAGCCACCGATGCTGATGGCGCCGTTGAAGCCGGACGTCAGTCAGTGGCGGCGAGAATCCCTGGGTAAGCGGCGCCGGGCATCGCCCGAGCCCACAATGCGCACTACGAACAAGTTCCGCCGTGCGGCCGAATTTAGGTACGCGCTGCGGTCGCCGTGACCTCCGCCACGGCCGCGCCGCGCCAACACCCCCCGCGTAGGTCTGCACGCCGGTGCCGGTCATGTGAGAGACGCCGACCCGAGTTACACTGGCGTTACAGGCGTAGTATTCCTAGGCATTAAGTCATAAATTCTTCGGTGCACAACGTTCGCAGCAAGCTAAATCACGATATAAATTGCAAATACAGAATGACACCCAATTTTCTATTTCCAATTTTCCTCAGTGCTGGTGCCTACTTTTGGTATCGCTCGTCAGAGAACCAGTAAAATACCCGAGGAACCAATATGACATCCGTCACCTGCGCAGGGGCGAACGGCAGTATTATTACGCTCAAGTTCTCATCCAGTGCTAATCTATTCGTCGGACAGGAGTTGGCCGCCGCCATTACTGCTGCAGTCGATAGCGGGGCGTTGTCCAGTTATTCCGATAAGTCGGGACCACCGCCGACGCTGCCGCACGGTACAGAGGGCGAGTTCGTCCAATACAGGACCGGCCTGACGATCCTGCCGCCGGGCTACGACGCAGTGGTGAATGCCGCCAAGAACGCCACTATCGTAGGTTCGGGCGGCAAGGACGAATTGGTGCTGTCGGGCACCGGTGGCTTGACGTTCTGGGCTACCGGCGGCTCGGGCAGTGTCGTCGCTGGCGGCGGCGACAACATGGTATTCATTCCTCCCCGCGATAACGGTGATTGGCTGATCGCGACCGGCAACGGCAATGATACGATCCTGGCGCTCGGCGGGGGACGCGACACCATCGAGCCGGGCTCCGGCAAGAATCTGGTCACGGCGGGCAGTGGCCGTGACTCCATTCTGCTCGCAGGAACCGACACGGTGCGGGCCACCGACGGTCACGACACGATCGATGCGACGCAGGCGAAATCGACGCTGATCACAGGAGGCAGCGCGACCATCACCTTCCTGGGTGGCACCGGGCCTGCGACCCTGTTCGGCGGCACCGGCAAGGACACCGTCGTTGGCGGTTCGGGCAATCTCGTGGTCTATGGTGGCGCTGGCGGCCATAATTCGCTGCTGGGTGGCACCGGCCGCGCCACATTGTTTGGCGGCGGCTCCGGCGACCAGCTTTTTGCCCAAGGGAGCAAGCCACAGGATCTGATCGCCAGCAGCGGCAACGAAACGTTGTCCGCAGCTGGCAGTACCGGCGCGGATACCCTGCGGGGCGGCTCAGGCCATGATCTGATGATCGGCGGCGACGGCAAGGATACGTTCATTGCGGGAACCGGCTCCGCCACCATGGAGGCGGGCAGCAAGGCCGATACGTTCACGTTCTTTGATCGGCACGCCGGCGGACACGATACGGTCATCGGCTTCAGCAGTGTCGATAAGATCGACTTGCAGGGGTACGGCGCGCACGCGGTGGCGGATGCGCTGGCAAGTCAGCAGACGTTGCACGGCAACACCACCATCAGACTGTCCGATAACACGATCGTAACGTTCGTGGGCGTCAGCAGCCTGAATGCAAGCGAGTTCACCACCAGTCCAGGGAGTGCCTCGACAGGTCACAACCTGTTCGGCGGCCCCGTAACATAGGCAGCGCCAACGGTTATCAACGGTTAGGGGGAAGTTGACACAGGGACGGTGTAGCTAGCAGACGAAGGGTCCGGTCGGGCCTTATTGGCGCCGGAGAAAGACGTGTTGAGCCGCAGGCGTCGGAACTGAGCCAACTGGAGGCGCGGAACTGGTTGCCATAACCGAGCGGACGTTCTGTCGCGGCACCCGTCGGCTAGAGGAGGACGGGGAAGCCGACCCCCATGTACCGCCGGCGGGGTCGCTTATTTATGTTCGACCGGCCATTTCCAGCTTCCTGCGCCCCCAGAGGCGTCGATCATATCCGGGCGGCAACTTCTCTGAGAGACAGCTTGACCGGGTCTGTATCCGTGCGCAGTGTTGCAGGGGCGGAAAGCTGTTTGCAAACTGATCCATCACTTCCAGCAGCTACCAGCGGATTGTTCGCGACGACCCCGGCTTGCGGCCAATCTCTATATGGGCGTCTTCTCCGAAAATCGGATCAGTCCACGCTGGTAGAAGATGGTTCGGGAACGGTCGTCGGGCCGATCGCGTTTGCCTGCGGCGCGAGCGCTTCAGGCTGGATTCCTGCTTGCTACAGCCACTTCGATTCCCTTGCGGGCGAACCGGCGACGCCAATCAGTATCGCGCGCTTGCGTCCATATCGGTCGGCATAGGAGCCGGCGGCGAGCAGCACGCCGCAACACTCAGCACGTAGGCGCTGATCACCCATTCGATGTCGGCTAAGCCGGCGCCGAGCTCCCGCGCGATCGATGGCAACGACACGGGGACGATATTCAAATCAAGCATGATCAACGACGTTACCAGCGACGTCGCAACGAGAATGCGGCGCTTCGCTCGCACGGCCTGATCCATAGGGACAGGAGAGCTGCCCATGAGCGTTTTCCTCAGATGAGGATGGAGATGCCTACGAGCCGCTGTCGTCGGCCGAGAGGTGCTCGTCGCCTGCGACCGCGAGCAGCGTCTTCATGCTGATCTCCGAGGATCGTCCGGACGAAAACAAATTGCCCATTGTCGCCCGGTTCGCAGGCTCGTGCCTCCTCCAGCGCAAATGCGTCGAGCGCGGAGATCGGCATGTGCTCGGTCTCCGTGCTTCATCGGTTGTTGAAAATCATTTCCGAAGGCTGGACGCCGCGATCTATGGCCTCTGCCCTGTTCAAGAAGCCGCGCGTGCAATCCTCGGTATTGCAAAATCGGTGACAACTTCGAGCATCTTGGCGTCGGCTGCTGCGACACCGCCAGACGACCAGGCCTTGAGCAGCGTGCGGGTCGCCGTGTAGGACTTTGTAGGCCCGAGCGCCAGTTTCTGTGTCATCACTTCGACTGTCTGGGTAAATTCGGCCTCCGGAACCACCCGTGTCGCGATCCCAAGTTGGCCAGCCACTGGAGCGGAAACGGGTTCTCCGAGCATCGCGACGCGTGACGCGCCGGTCCCCGACCGACCAGCTCAGCCAGACGCTGCAGCGCTCCTGCGGCCGGCACCATTCCCGCAGTCACCTCTACGCAGCGAAAGACGGCGTTCTACACCGCAACAATGAAATCGCAAGCGAGGGCAAGCTCGAAGCCGCCGCCAAACGCGACGTCCTGGACGGCCGCAATGGTCGGTACCTTCAAAGCTTCGATAGCGCGATATTACTGATTGACTTCCGCGATAAAGGTGCGGAACCAATTCACGTCCTTATGGGTCCACTCCCGCAGGTCGGAGCCGAAGCTGAAGTGGGGTCCTTCCGTGTGGATCACCAGAACACGAATGTCGCTTTCGCTCGCGTCACGCACCGCGTGCCGAAGACATTCCGAAAATTGGCGATCGATGAGGTTGCGGGGCGGATTGGCGAGGACGATGCGTCCAATTGCGCCCTGGCGTTCGAAGCGAACGGATTTCATAGCCTGTGATTCCTTGCGTTGGGGATTATCGGAAGCAGGAGATGCGAGGAGCGAGTCTCTGAAGGAGCTCCTGGCGGTCACACCGCCTCGGCAAAGATCTCGATCGTCCCGGCGATCGCCGCACGGGCGCGCGCGATGCCCTTCTCGGCGCCGCATGATAGCTAATGCGAGGAACCAGGGCACGGTATATCCCGTTATTGGAATATCGTTCTGCTATCCATAGACGCAATGAAATTGAGTGCCAGCGAAATTGAGTGCCAGCGAAATTGAGTACCAGCTTCGTCTTTGGATTTCGGCTCCTGGCAACCTCAGCCATAATGGGCGGTCATCGCCTGGCGCGATGAGCTGGCGTGGCTCGGGCTTGGTGGCAGCACGATCCGGCACCCGCGGCCTCGCTCGGCGTGAGACCCCGCCGCACTGCTGCGATCAGCCGCGCATGGACCCCGCGCGGCCGCGTCGCTATATCCAAAGCTTGCAGGAAAGCAAGGAAGACAAGGAGTACGGTGACCCCGATCGTCCGAGGGTTCCGAAGGCGGGTTCGGCGCCCGTGCATGTGACTATCAACGCCAAGGAGGATGAGCTCGTGATCATCACGAAGTTCCCCCGCGCAATACGTGAAATTGAGCACACGTTGATCCCTCTGCGCGACGGGACAAAGCTGGCCGCTCGCATCTGGCTACCCGTCGATGCCTGGCAAAATCGTGTCCCGGCGATCCTCGAATATCTACCGTACCGAAAACGGACCGGCACGTTCGAACGGGATGCACTCACGCATCCCTACCTTGCCGGCCATGGCTACGCCGCCGTTCGTGTCGACATCCGTGGCAGTGGCGAGTTTGATGGCCTGCTGACCGACGAATATGCGCAACAGGAGCAGGACGACGGGTTCGAGCTCATTCGGTGGCTGGCGGTGCAGCCCTGGTGCAACGGCGCCGTTGGCATGATGGGTATCTCCTGGGGTGGGTTCAACGCACTACAGGTCGCGGCACGCCGACCTCCCGCGCTTAAGGCGATCATCACGCTCTGCTCGACCGACGACCGATATCGCGATGACGTGCATTACATGGGCGGCGCACTGCTCCGGGCGGGACTCGGCTGGGCGGCATTTCTGTTCGGCACGATGTGTCATCCTCCCGACCCCGTGCTGGTCGGCGCACGCTGGCGGCCGATGTGGCTTGAGCGGCTGAACCATTTGCCGCTGTTCCTTGAGCGTTGGATACGGCACCAATGGCGCGACGACTACTGGAAGCATGGCTCTGTGTGCGAGGACTACGGTGCGATCCGGTGTCCGGTCTATGTTGTCGGCGGCTGGACGGACGGCTATACTAACGCGATCCCCCGCTTGCTCGAACATCTGACCGGGCCGCGCAAGGGCCTGATCGGACCTTGGGCACACGCCTATCCGCATTTGGCTCTCCCCGGACCGCGAATTGGGTTCTTGCAGGAAGCGTTGCGATGGTGGGATCACTGGCTGAAGGGTGTCGAGACGGGTGTGATGGAAGAGCCCATGCTCCGCGCGTGGATGACAGACAGTGTGCGGCCCGCGTCGCATCACGAGGAACTGCCGGGAAGATGGGTCACCGAAACGTCCTGGCCCCCGCCTGACATCGTCGAGCATTGCCTCTATCTCACTGACGACGGACTACAGCCGGCTAATGGGCGTTTGACACCGGTAGCTGTGTGCTCACTGCAAACAGTGGGAAAGCACGGCGGTGCGTGGTGTCCGTTTGGCCAGGGTGCCGATCAGGCGGGCGACCAACAGGAGGATGATGCAGGTTCAGCCGTATTTGACACCGCACCGATCCCCACCTCCATTGAGATCCTCGGAGCGCCGGTCATCGCCCTGGTTATTGTCGCTGACAAGCCGGTTGCCAACCTCGTGGTACGTCTTTGCGATGTGTATCCTGATGGCGCGTCGCTGCGGATCAGCTATGGAATATTGAACCTTACACATCGCGAGCAGCATGAGGAGCCGTCGCCGTTGGTTTCGGGACGACGCTATCAGGTGCGAATCCAGTTGAACGACGCAGGGGCGGTGTTTCCCGCGGGCCACCGAATCAGAGTTTCGATCTCTACCACCTATTGGCCGATGATCTGGCCGCCTCCAGAAACCGCGACGGTAACGATACTCGAGGGAACACTGGCATTGCCCATGCGCGCTGCAACGGTTGCGAATACCTTCGTGCGTCCGTTCCCGGGGCCGGAAACCGCCGCACCCGAGCCGATTGCCGAGTCCGGTCAGGGTGCGGTGCGCATTCCCCGGCTCGGACTTGAGCTTTCGACCACGAGCAGCTTCAGCGCTTCGATTGACGAGCATGATCCACTCAGCGCTGTCGTCGAAATGCGTCAGTCGCAGACTGTGTCGCGTGGCGCATGGCGAATTCGTATCGAGATGGAGACGCGGATGTCATGCAGCCAGGATGCATTCCTGCTGCGAGCCTCCATGCGGGCCTACGAAGCCGACGTTGAGGTCTGCAGCCGCTCCTGGGACCGAACGGTTGCAAGAGCTCTCGCCTGAGTGTGCGGCTGCCGAAGCATCACCGAGTGAATTGTTCGACGAAGGCATGGTGATCGGTGGGCTGCGACGGGACCACTCAGCAGGCCGTCGCGCACGCAGCCATCTGGGATCACGCCATGGATGGGCAGGATAGCACGGTTGAGACCGTCCCAAACATGGGGGCTATCATGCTGCATTCGGAATGAGCGGTGACGCCGGCAGATGTCGCGGTGATCCGCATCGCACGTGTCGTTGACGATGGCCGTTCGGACCTGGAGCATCAAGTCGCATTTGCTGCTGCGCCAGTCGGCGCAAGCCGACACTGCGGTGTTTCAGGTGATCCGGCGGGCGGCATACACCGGCACCCGCAGGGAAAGCATCTGCAGCCTGACCGTGGTGAACTGATGACGGACAGAGACACCGCTATCCGGCATTTGTGCGCACTTGACGCCGCCGCAACTGGGTGGAACCGGTTACCGAGGCCCGCCGCGCATCGGGCCGGCGAATGCAACCGCATGATGCTGAAGGACACGGCCGCATGGCACTGAAGGACCGTATCCCGTTCGGGATGTCGCTGCCGCATCGCTCACCCGATCCGATCGGCGTGGCGGAGGTGCGCCGCGTGGCGCAACGCGCCGAAGCGCTGGGCTTCCGCGATCTGTGGGTGACGGAGAATACGCTTGACCACGTCACCTGCCTCGATCCGGTGGTCGCGCTGACCTATGCCGCCGCGGTGACCAGCACGATTCGGCTGGGTGCCTCGGTGGTGGTGCTGGCGGTGCACAGCCCGATGATGGTGGCGCATCAATGGGCGACGCTGGATTTGCTGAGCAACGGACGGGCGATCCTCGGCGTCGGGTTGGGCCGCGCGCATCACTATCGCGACTTCGCCGTGCCGGAAACCGGCCGCGTGACGCGGTTTCGCGAGGAACTGGCAGTCATCAAGGCGCTGTGGACGCAGCCGGCGGTGACGTTCCAAGGGCAGTTCTATCACCTGGAGCGCGCGACCATGGCGCCCAAACCGCTGCAGCGGCCGCATGTGCCGATCTGGATGGGCGTCGGCCACCCGAACGCGATCCGCCGCGCGGCGTCGCTGGCGGACGGCTGGATGGGGTCCGGCGGGTCGCGGATCGCCGATTTCGCGCGGTCGGTGCCGTTGCTGAAGGAAGCCCTCGCGGCGGCCGGGCGCGATCCGGCGGCGTTCCCGATTTCGAAGCGCATCTTCGTCGCTGTGGACGAACGCTCGGAGCGGGCACGTTCCCAATTGCACCGCTGGTTCACCGAAGTTTATCGCGATCCGGATGGCACCGAAACGTCCGGCCTGTACGGCACGGTCGAGCAGGTGCGCGAGCGGCTGGAGGAAGTGGTCGCGATGGGTGCCAACCATTTGCTGCTCAATCCGGTGTCGCACCATGCGGAGCAAGTGGACGCGGTGGCCGAAGTCGTGGGGCTGATTTAGCGACCCCACCTCCTGGCATGGCGAGGCCGCAGGGCCGAAGCAATCTCGGTGGTAGCGACGCATGCGCGGTCCCTGCGTCCACCCGAACGAGATTGCTTGTGCGCGCGGCGAGCGGCTCAGGCGCGCGGGCGACCGCTTGTCGCAATCTGACGTCACTGCCCTGCCCTTCCCGGCCGCCGCCTCGAGCCCGTCGAGTTCCCGCAACCCGGTGTGGGCACTTAACGACTTTTGGTGCCGTCAGGCACGATGAGTCTTCAAGCGATCCCATTCGCAGCGCGACGTCGATGCCCTCCTCTAAAAGATCGATGACCCGATCATCGAGAATCACATTCATCGTCAGGCCGGGGTGCGCTGCCAGGAATGTCTCGATCACGCGGACAAAGGTTTCCATCGCGGCTAGCCGATCCATCCGCTTACGCCCCAAGACCCCATTCCTCCGGGGAATAAAGCTTATCGTCGTGCCATGCCTGCCGCGTCAGTCCTGTGCTCGCCATGTTGGTCACCGCGCACATTCCACCGTCAGCACGAGGGTCCGGAGAAACGCGATGTCCCTGCAAGCCAGGCTTGATGCTTTCAAGGTCGATATTGAGGCCGGCAAGCAGCTTCTGGCGATCTCGCCGCAAAATGCCGTGAACAGCCGCAAGTCGATGCGCAACAACGGGCTTGATTTTCCAATTCTTTCCGATTCCGGCAACGAGACGGCGGCCGCATTCGGGCTGCGCGTCGCGTTGCCGGGCTACCCATCGACCTGTACAACAGCCTCAAGAATGAGTTACCGGTCTTCAACGGTGATACGAGCTGGACGCTGCCGGTGCCGGGCCGCTTCGTGATCGGCCAGGACGGGATCATCCGGTACGCGGAGGTCAATCCCGACTACCCGCACCGCCCCGAGCCATCGGACATGCTGCCAGTCCTGCGCACTCAGGCGGCCCGCATAATGGTGCCGCCCGGGCGGGCTTGGTCCCGGCCGCACTTCTGAACAGCAATTGCGAAACATGGAGAGAGCGATGCCGGAACCGGAACGGCTGGACGTGCTGATCCTGGGCAGTGGCCAGGGCGGCAAATTGCTCGCGTGGCAGATGGCACGGTCGGGGCGGCGCACTGCCGTCGTGGAGCGGCGGTATGTCGGCGGCTCTTGCCCGAACATCGCCTGCATGCCCAGCAAGAACGAGGTCTGGAGCGCGCGGGTCGCGCACCTGGCACGGCACGCAGCTCAGTTCGGGACGATCACCGGCACCGTCACCATCGACATGGCGAAGGTCCGCCAGCGAAAGCGCGACATGGTCGACCGCGAGGTCGCGGCGCACCTGCAGAACTTCAAGACGAGCGGCGCCGAACTGATCATGGGGACCGGGCGGTTCGTGGCGCCGAAGACACTGGAGGTGGAACTGAATGCAGGCGGGACGCGCCGGCTGACAGCCGAACAGGTGTTCCTCAACCTCGGATCGCACGCGGCCATCCCGGGCGTTCCGGGCCTCGAGGAGGCTCGGCCACTCACGCATATCGACGCTCTGGAACTGGACTACGTGCCACAGCACCTGATCGTGCTCGGCGGCGGCTATGTCGGGTTGGAAATGGCGCAGGCCTTCCGCCGCTTCGGCAGCCGCGTGACAGTGATCGAGTCAGGGCCGCAGCTCATGGGTCGTGAGGACCCGGACGTCGCGGAAGCCATGCACCGGATCCTAAGTGATGAGGGCATCCGCCTTCTGGTGTCCGCAGAGACGCGCAATGTGCGCGGGCACACCGGTGAGGCGGTGTCGCTGTCCGTGCGCACCGCCTCCGGCGAGGAGACGATCGAGGGCAGCGACATCCTGGTCGCTGCCGGGCGCATCCCGAACACGGCGGGGATCGGGCTCGAGCAAACCGGAGTCGAATTGGACACACGCGGCTACATCCGCGTCAACGAGCGCCTTGAGACGGCGGCGTCCGGCATCTGGGCGCTGGGAGAATGCGCAGGCAGCCCGCAGTTCACGCATGTCTCCGTCGACGACTTCCGGATCATCGCGGACAACCTGGCCGGAGGGCTGCGCAGCACACACGACCGGCTGGTGCCGTACTGCGTGTTCACCGATCCGCCGCTCGCCCATGTGGGGTTGAGCGAACGCGATGCGCAGCACGCTGGGATAACCGCGCGCGTCGCCCGGCTGCCGATGGAGGCCGTGCTGCGGGCGCATACCACGGACGAGACGCTCGGCTTCATGAAAGTCCTCGTCGGAGGCAGCGACGATCGCATCCTCGGCTTCACGATGATCGGCTCCGAGGCAGGCGAGGTCATGACCGCGGTGCAGACGGCGATGCTGGCGGAGCTGCCCTACCCCAGAACTCCGCGACGCCGTCATCACACATCTGACGATCGCGGAGGGACTGGGGTTCCTGCTCGCGAACATACCGTCCCCTCTTACATAACCGGAGTCCCGGCCATGACCGAATTCGACACCTACAAGAACGCCTTTCCGCACGCCAGGCTGGCTCGAGCAATCTGAAACGGATCCGCTGATGGGCCGCTTCGTCAGCCGCAACTACTCTGGCTACCTCGTTCCGACCAACGCCGATATCCCGGAACTCGATGTGTTGTTTGTCGGTGACTTCGACGAAGATGCGAGCCCGCTCGGCGCCAAAGGTCTGGGCGAGCTGACTGCTGTGTCGGTGGCACCCGCAATCGCCAATGCGGTCTATCACGCGACCGGCAAGCGCGTGCGCGATCTCCCGATTACAGTCGAGAAGCTTTTATGAAGTTGCATGAGGAGTCGCCGTGCATTTTGTCATGCATCCGGATATGGTCTACCAGTACCCGATCTGGGGGGTCGGACTCGCGCTGGCGAGCATCGCGGTTCTTGGTGCAGTACCTGCTCGAGCTTACTGCTCGCCGCTTGCTGCCAATTCAACTTCGCCGCCAGCACAACGATGTCTCCGCGGCGATATTTTCGATCATCGGCGTGACCTATGCGGTTCTGCTGGCATTCGTAGCCATGCTGGCGTGGGAGGGATTCAACAAGGCAAAGGGAGCAAGCTTCGCCGAGGCCGCCACCATCCTCGACGTCTACGAAGTGTCGCGCGGACTTGCCGAGCCCGAGAGATCGGCGATGCGCGACGACATCCTGGGTTACACGCGGTTTGTGGTGAACGTCGAATGGCCCGAGCAGGCAGACGGCCATGCGGTCGATCGGGCCTCGCCGGACCTGAGCGACATGGACCGGATCGCGCTCGAAATCCGTCCAACCGATGCGACGAACGGCGCCCTGCGTTCGATGCTGCTGGAATCGATCATGAGGCTGCGGGATGCGCGGCAGGAGAGACTGCTGGCCGCGCAAACCACCATTCCCGGGATCGTCTGGTTCGTGATGCTGCTTGGCGGTGGGCTGACGATCGCCTTCGGCTCGTTCCTTGGCGCGCCGAGCCTGCGCATGCATCTAGCGATGTCCGCCGCGCTCGCTTTGTCCGGCGCCCTGGTGGTGATCCTGATCGTCGCGCTCAGCAATCCGTTTCGCGGCGACTTCCGGGTGTCGACGGCGCCGTTCGACGAGGTCCTCGCGCAGATCGTGCAGGCGGCAAGGCCACCTTAGAATACTTTATTGGGAAGCGCGATCTCCGACGCGGGGTGGTCGGGTTCACCCTGCCTGTCGCCAGGTCTCCTGGGGGCGTATCAGGGCTGACAGGCATCGCCCCGCTCCCGCGCGTGATGCCCCTGCCCTCATTCCGGAGACGGCAAGATGAGCATCACAACACGACTGTAAGAGTGGACAGTCCCCGTTGGTGTTCCTGTCACGTTTTGGCTGTCGGGTGGTCGGACTACCACGCTCATCGCGCTAACGCGCATCGGAGGGGTGAATGAACGACGCTTTACGAGCGCACCTGGCGGCTTGGCTCGATCCGGTGCGCGCCGTTGTGAGGCTGGCGGCGGGGCCGGTCGATCTGCTGGTGCGTCTGAGCCTTGCGCAGGCGTTGTTCATCGGCGGCATGATGGCCCCGCACGGCCCGATGCTGGGGTCCGCCGTGGTGATCGCCCCGGCGCTGCTTGCGGTTGGATTGCTGGTCCGTCCGGCGGCCCTGGCGATGCTCGCGCTGGCCTTGGCCCCGCAACTCGCGGGACGTCCGCACGACACGGCCCTGTTCCAGTCCGCGTTGTTCGTCTGGTACGTGATCGAGGGCGCCGGGCCGCTCTCGCTGGACCGAATACTGGCCAAGGGCCTCGCCCACAGTCCGCTGCCGTTCGCGGCGCGTGCGGTCGCAGGAGGCCACTGGATCGAAACGCGCGTCGGGCCGGTCTGGCGGCTCGTCCTGCGGATCTGGCTGGCGGCTTCACTGATCGGCGCCGCGATCGGTGCATCGCTGCCTTATCACGCGTTTCCGGTGGCGACGGCGGGGACGTACCCGGCGTCGCTGGCGCTGGCGTCTGGCCTGATGCTGGCGCTTGGCCTCGCCACGCCGGTCGCCGCACTCGCACTGATCTCGGCAGCGACCGGCGTAGCAATGATGGGCTCCGACGCAATGACGCTGTATGCGCCGCTGGTGCTGGCCTTGCTCGGCGCGTGCGGTGCCGGCCGTCTTTCCGTCGACGCGCTGGTCGTGCGGACCCTGCACCGGCCGCTGCGGATGGACGGCACCGAGCCGCATGTCGTCATCGTCGGTGCCGGCTTCGGCGGCATGGCCTGCGCCGCCGGACTGCGCCACGAGCGCGCGCGCGTGACGCTGATCGACCGCCACAACTACCATCTGTTCCAGCCGCTGCTTTATCAGGTAGCGACCGCGGCGCTCTCGCCCGGCGACATCGCAACACCTGTCCGCAGCGTCTTCCGCGACGATCCGAGCATCCGCGTGCTGAATGGCACCGTGCGGGGGATCGATCCTGTCAACCGCACGGTGCAGGTCGACGGACAGGCGACCGCGTACGACTATCTCGTGCTGGCGACCGGCGCGCAGCACGGTTACTTCGGCAACGAGTCCTGGGCAGCCTACGCGCCCGGCCTGAAATTCGTCGAGGATGCGGTGGCGATCCGGGGCCGCGTCCTGGCGGCGTTCGAGCGCGCCGAAGCCACCGACGACCCGGCCGAGCGCGCCGCGCTGCTGACCTTTATCGTCTGCGGCGGCGGCCCGACCGGCGTGGAGCTGGCCGGCGCGATTGCGGAGCTGGCGCATCGCGGCCTTGAGAAGGAGTTCCGCCGCTTCGATCCGGCGACCGCGCGCATCATCCTGGTGCAGTCCGGCAATCGGGTTCTGCCGCAGTTCCCCGCTCGCCTGTCGGCCTTCGCGCAACACTCGCTGGAGATGCTCGGCGTCGAGGTCTGGACCGACAAGCGTGTTGAGCTGGTCGACGCCGGCGGCGCGGTAATCGCAGGCACCCGGATCGCGGCGGCGACGGTGCTGTGGGCGGCCGGCGTGATGGCATCACCGGCGGCATCCTGGCTCGGCGCGGCGGCCGATCCCGCGGGGCGGCTGATCGTGGCGGATGATCTGTCGGTGCCCGGCCATGACCGTGTGTTCGCGGTCGGCGACACCGTCGCTTCACGGGCGTGGAATGGTCAGCCGGTGCCGGGGCTGGCGCCGGCCGCCAAGCAGGGCGGAGGCTACGTCGCCCGCGTGATCGCCGCGCGTCTGCGCGGGCGTGCAGCCCCGCCGCCGTTCCGGTATCGCCATCAAGGCAGCCTTGCCACGATCGGCCGCAAGAGCGCAGTGGTCGATTTGGGCTGGCTGCGTCTGTCCGGCGCGCCGGCATGGTGGCTCTGGGGTCTGGTGCACGTCGCCTTCCTGGTCGGCGTGCGCAATCGCATATCCGTCCTCGTCGGCTGGGGCTGGTCGTATTTCACCTACCGGCTCGGCGTTCGGCTGATCACGGGCGACCCCGTCGTCGGCGGCGATCGAAACGCCTTTGCCACGCGGCAAGTCGAGATGGCCGACTGACGCTCCTTTCCTGGTCAGGGCACGGCTGCTTCAGCGGGCGTATTTCGCGACCTGGGCGCGAGCGACGTCGACGACATGTTCCGGCGTGAAGCCAAACTTCGTAAGCAGCCCCTTGAGCGGTGCCGAGGCGCCGAATGTGTGCATGCCGACGACGGCGCCGCGGCGCCCGACATAACGCTCCCACCCCACCGTCGCGGCTTGCTCCACTGCCACGCGCGCGTCGATCGCATCCGGCAGGACCGATTTGCGGTAGGCCTCGTCCTGAAGTTCGAACAGCTCCCAGGATGGCATGCTGACGACGCGGGTGGGCGTGCCCGCCGCAGCGAGTTGCTCCGCCGCGGAGATGCAGAGCGAAACCTCGCTGCCAGTGCCGATCAGGATGAGTTTGATCGGGGACCCGCCGAGATCAGCCAGAACATACGCACCGCGGGCCAGCCCCGATGCCGGAGCGAAACGGCTGCGATCGAGCGTGGGCAAAGCCTGGCGGCTCAGAATCAGGCAGGCCGGCCGATGCTTCTCCTTCAGCACGGTGCGCCAGGCTTCCGCCACCTCATTGGCATCGCACGGGCGGATGGTCACCAGCCCCGGCACCGCGCGGAGACCCGCGAGCTGCTCCACCGGCTGATGCGTCGGCCCGTCTTCGCCGACGCCGATCGAATCATGGGTAAAGATGTAGAGCGATGGCAGCTCCATGATGGCCGAGAGCCGGATCGGATTGCGCATATAGTCCGAGAAGATCATGAACCCGGAACCGAACGGACGCAGCTTCGCGAGCGCCATTCCGTTGACGGCCGCCCCCATCGCGTGCTCGCGGACGCCGAAATGAAGATTGCGGCCGACAGAGGTTTGCGGCTGAAAATCGCCGGCACCCTCGAACGTCATCCGCGTCTTGGTGGACGGCGCGAGATCCGCTGCCCCGCCGATCAACCAGGGGATTTTCCGGGCGACCGCGTTCTCGACCTGGGCCGAGGAATTGCGGCTGGCGATGCCTTTAGGATCGGCGGGGAAGGTTGGAAGTGCGTCCTCCCAACCCGAAGGCAGCTCACGCCGCTGCATGGCATCGAAGGCCTGCGCGAGATCGGGATGCGCGACGCTGTAGCGCTGGAACATGGCACGCCAGTCGGCGTGCCGGGCCGCACCACGGGCGCCGATGCCCTCGGCGAAATGCGCGTAGACGCCACCGGGCACCAGGAACTGCGCATCCTCGGGCCAACCGTAAAAGCGCTTGGTATCCTTGACCTCCTGCTCGCCCAGTGGCTCGCCATGCGCCTCGGGGAAGTCCTGCTTGTGCGGGGCGCCGTAGCCGATGTGGCTTTCGATGATGATCAGGCTCGGCCGCCCTGGCTCCTGTTTGGCAAGATCGAACGCGCCGAGCACCTCCTGCTCGTCATTGGCGTCACGCACATGCAGGACGTTCCAGCCCAGTCCAAGAAAGCGCGTCGCGACGTCCTCGGTAAACGCGATCTCGGTATGGCCTTCGATCGAGACACGGTTCGAATCATAGATCCAACAGAGCTTATTGAGTTTCAAATGGCCTGCGAGCGAAGCTGCCTCATTCGAAATCCCCTCCATCATGCAGCCATCGCCGCAAAGCGCCCAAACGCGCCAATCCACCACGGGATAGTCGGGGCGGTTGAAATGCGCCGCGAGCCAACGCTCGGCGATGGCGAGGCCAACGCTCATCGCGACACCTTGGCCGAGCGGCCCGGTGGTCGCCTCCACGCCTGAGGTCAGATGGTATTCCGGATGGCCGGGGCAGGCACTGTCGAGCTGCCGGAAGCCCTTGATGTCGTCGAGAGTTACCGTCGGGCGGTGGAGCGGCTCGTAATCGGCGGTCACCGCTTGCGTCTTCGTCAGATGGAGCAATGCATAGAGCAACATCGAGGCATGGCCGGCCGACAGGATGAAGCGGTCGCGATTGGGCCAGAGCGGTTCGGCGGGGTCGAAATCGAGCTGCTTCTGCCACAGGCCATAGGCCACCGGCGCCATGCCCATCGGGGTCCCGGGATGGCCGGATTTTGCCTTCTGGATAGCATCGATCGCCAGCGTTCGGATCGTATTGATGCAGAGACGGTCCAGTGCGGTGTTCATGATTCCTCCGGATCTGGTGTGGAAACGGACGATCGGCCGTCGATCGCGAGGCCGCAGGGATTGCCTGGATCGCGCGGGTGAAGCAGCAGCGCGATCAGACCGCTCCAGCCGGTCTGGTGCGACGCCCCGAGCCCCGCGCCGGTCTCCCCATGGTAGTATTCGTTGAACAGCAGGTGATCGCGGAAGTGGGGATCGTGCTGCTGCAAGCCGCTGGTCCCAAGCGCAGGACGGCGGCCATCCTTCCCTCTCAGGTAAATCGAAGCCAGGCGGTTACTCAGGTTAGCGGCAATCTCCGACAGTGTCACAAGAGAACCGGAGCCGACCGGAAACTCCACTTTGAAGTCATCACCGTAATAGCGTTGGAACTCGCAGAGTGAATGGATCAGCAGGTAGTTGGCCGGCATCCAGATCGGGCCGCGCCAGTTCGAGTTGCCTCCGAACAGGCCCGTCGTCGACTCGCCGGGCTCATAATCGACGGAATACTGCGTGCCGTTAGACGAAAAGACGAACGGGTGCTCGGCATGGTGTTTCGACAGCGACCGCACGCCAAAGGCTGACAGGAACTCGGCCTCATCCAGAGCGCGCCGAAGCAGGGCCTTCAGCCGGTGACCGCGCAGCAGCGACAGCAGGTATTTCTCGCCATGGCCGGCCTCCCGCCAGCGCGAGACCAAGCGCGCCAGATCCGGACGGTGCTCGACGAACCAGCGCGCGTTACGCCCGAATTCGGGCAACCGCGTCTCGATGTGGTGTTCCAGCACCTCCACGGCGAACATGGGAATGAGGCCCACCAACGATCGCACCTTGAGGGGCATGACCGTCCGGTCGGGAAAGTTCAGGACGTCGTAGTAGAATTCGTCGGTCTCGTCCCATAGGCCGCTTCCGTCGCCGCTGGTATGTTCCATGGCACCGGCAATGAACAAGAAATGCTCGAAGAATTTCAGCGCGATATCCTCGTAGACGTGATCGTCCTCTGCGAGTTCGAGTGCGATACGCAGCAGATTGAGCGTAAACATGGCCATCCAGGCGGTGCCGTCGGACTGGCTGATGAAGCCGCCGGTCGGCAGCGGTCTTGAACGGTCGAACACGCCGATATTGTCGAGTCCGAGGAAGCCTCCCTCGAAGATGTTGCGGCCGCCGGCGTCCTGGCGGTTCACCCACCATGTGAAGTTCAGCATCAGCTTGTGGAAGACCCGCTCCAGGAAACCGCGGTCGCCGCTGCCTTTCAGCGACTTGTCGATCAGATAGACCCGCCAGGCGGCGTGAGCCTGCACCGGCGGATTGATGTCGTTCAATGCCCATTCATAGGCCGGCAACTGGCCGTTCGGATGCATGTACCATTCGCGCATCAGCAGGACCAGTTGCGCCTTGGCGAATTCCGGATCGATCAGGGCAAAGGTGATGCAGTGAAAGGCGAGATCCCATGAGGCATACCAGGGAAACTCCCAGGTATCCGGCATCGATATCACATCGTAGTTGTTCAGGTGCCGCCAATCGGCGTTACGCCCATTCAGCCGCGAGGCTGGCGGCGCGGGTTGGGTCGGATCGCCGCTGAGCCATGCCGGAACGTCGAAATAGTAGAACTGCTTCGACCACAACATGCCCGCGAAGGCCGCACGCTGGACAGCGCGCCGATCGGGGTCGGCCATATCCTGCTGAAGCACCGCATAGAACTCGTCGGCCTCGGCAATCCGGTCGGAGAACATGCGATCGAAGCCGGCAAATGGGTCGCCCTGCCCGTTGGCGGGCCGCAGGCGTAGTCTCACGGCAGCGCTGCCTCCGGGCGCCACAACGAGTTGGTAATGGAAGGCGCACTTGCTGCCTTCCGTGTCAACGCCAACAGCGTCCCTGTCGCCGTGAACGATGTAGTCGTTGATGCCGTCCTTGAAACTGCCTTTGACATCAAGGCCGTCCAGCCGGCGGTGGTTGGTTTCATTTTCACAGAACAGGAGCGCGGGTGTGCCGTCCCCAAACAGGCAGAGCGGCGGAAACCTGGGATGCTCGGTCGCCACGCTGCTGTTCGAATGGACGCGAATGCGGGCACGCGCAAACTCGTCCGACCAGCTCCACATGTTCCGCGCCCAGAGCTGCGGTAGCAGATGCAGCGTCGCCTCATCGGGTCCGCGGTTGACCACGGTGATCCGCATCAAGGTGTCGTCGGGGCTTGCCTTTGCATATTCGACGGTCACGTCGAAATAGCGGCCCTCATCGAAGATGCCGGTATCGTATATCTCGAATTCCGGATCGTGCTGCGTGCGCGCGCGATTCTCCGCAACCAGCCGCGTGTAGGGAAACTCGGCCTGCGGATACTTGTAGAGCATACGCATATAGGAATGGGTCGGCGTGCCGTCCTGAAAATACCAGAGATCCTTGACGTCCTCGCCGTGATTGCCCTCGCTGTTGGTAAGACCGAACATACGCTCCTTGAGGATCGGGTCGCGGCCGTTCCATAGCGCGATGCCGAGGCACCAGCGCAAATGATCGTCGCTCCAGCCGGCGATGCCATCCTCGCCCCAGCGATAGGCGCGGCTGCGGGCATGATCGTGGGGGAAATAGTCCCAGGCTGTGCCGTCGGGGCTATAGTCCTCGCGGACCGTGCCCCACTGGCGCTCGCTCACATACGGCCCCCACAGGCGCCAGGCTTCACCGTGTTCCGTCGCGGCAAGTCGGCGGCCTTCGGCGGTCTCGAAAAGGCGACGCCGGGGTGGAGTGGTGTCTTGCATCGCAATTCACTCGCGGATTGGAGGTTGGTCGCCGTCGAGCATAAGCTGAAGCCGGATCAGTTCGCCGAGGGACCAGGCCTGGAACGGGCAGCCACCCGGCGTGTGCGGCGGGTCGCCGTCGGCCACTTCCGAAACGTGGCCGAGCCCCGCGGTTTCAAGGTGTGCTAGCAGGGGCGGCATGAAGCGCGCACGTGCCTCGTCTATCGCCGCCCGGCTTCGCCCGCGCACACGCAGCCACGCTTCGACGAACGGACCAATGAGCCAGGGCCAGACGGTGCCTTGATGGTAGGCCGCATCGCGCTCGGCCGGACCGCCGCGATAGTGCGGGATGTAACCGGCATCGTCTGGCGCCAGAGAGCGCAGGCCGAGCGGCGTCAGCAACGTGCGTTCGACGAGATCGACGACCTTGCGCGCCAGGTCGCCCTCCAGGACCGGATGCGGCAGGCCGCCGACGGCGAAGATCTGGTTGGGGCGGATCGTGGCGTCGTTCTCTGCCGGGCGATGATCGACGTCGACGACATCGAACAGGCCGCCATTTTGCGGATTGGGAAATCGCACGCTGAAGGCGTTGCGCGCGGCGCGCTCGGTCTGCGCCCAGTGGCTCGACCAGCGACCGGCAATGCACAGCGCGTTGATCCAGAGAGCCTGGATCTCGACCGGCTTGCCGACGCGCGGCGTGACGGCGCGGCCGTTGATTCTTGCATCCATCCAGGTGAGCTGGAGCCCGGGCTCGCCGGCGCGAACCAGGCCGTCGGCGTCGAGGGCGATCCCGTAGCGCGTGCCGCGAGCAAAGCCTTCGAGGATCGCCTGCACGGCCTGCGCCAACCTCGCTTCGCCCTGTGGCACGTAGCCGGCATGGGAGGCTGCGTTCAGAAACTCCTCAACCGCAACAACGAACCACAGCGGCGCATCTACCGTGTTGTACTCGGCGGCGGCACCGCTTTCGCCGAACCAGTTGGGCAACATTCCGCGGTCGACCAATCCAGACCACGTGGACAGAATGGCGTCCGCCTCCGCCAGCCGGCGGTTTGCCAACATCAGGCCGCGCATCGCAATGAACGTATCGCGACCCCAGTCGGTGAACCACGGAAAGCCGGCCACGATCGTTTTCCCACGGCTGCCATCGGCCACATAGTACGACGCGGATACAGCGAGCGGATTCGGTCCGGCGTTGCGCCGCCGGCGCTCGGTCTCGGCAAGCGTTTCGGCGTGACGCTCGCAATCTCCATCGACAACACCGCCGGCGCTGAAGATCAGGACCGCCGAGCCCCGCTCGAGGTCGAACGTGAATCGTCCGGGTGAAGCGAGATCCTCGACGCAATCAAGGCCGCGATCCCGTTCGGCGGTGTAAAGAAAATTGCGGTACCAGGCCGGCTCGGCGTGTAAGTCGCCGTTGCTGCCGGCGATGATTTCGGGCAGCGACGCGTATGGACGCCAGCTGACGGCTGGGCCGTTCAGCGTGCTCTCGAGATTGCAGACCGGGTTCTCACGATGCAGTGCGTGGTAATCGCGTCCGGAGATCAACGGGCGCACTACGAGCCGGCAAGGGCCAGCCGTGCCTTCCCGCCGCCAGCGCAGCACGATCTCCGAGGTCTCGCGCGATAAGAACAGCTCATGCACGATCGTCGTGCCGCCGGGCAGGGTGAACCGCCAGCGAGGCCATGGATCACGCGAAAAGTCGGTAAGATGGCGCCATCCGTCGGGATAGACGACATCCGGCGTATAGCGATGGGAGGTGAGCGGATGATCTCCATCCGGCCCGTTAGCCCAGGCCTCGACTCCGTTCACCAGGACAACTCGTCCGCCCGGCGGATCTGTGGCGGCAAGCAGCAATGCGTGATAGCGCCGGGTTCGTTCGCCCGCGACCGTGCCGGAGGCGAAGCCACCCCGCGCGTCCGCTTCGAGCCATTCCGCTGTAAGGTCCATCGGCTTCAGCGAACGATTACGGTCGTGAACGATTGGATCCATTCGGCGATGGGGCGTGCCGGCGTTCCCCTATCGAGCAGATTACGCCTGATGTCATCGCGCCAGGGGTTCTGGCGGAGACGATGCGGTATGCCGAGTGCCTCGGTCAGGCCCCGCACACCGCCGCTGACGCCAACGTAATGCAGCCGCGCGCGCCGAAGTGCGTCGGCGCGACGCAGATCGTCATGGCAGCAGGAATTGCATCCGTCGATGACCATGTCTCCCATCTCCAACAGGGGTGTCAGCGCGGCGAGGACCGGATCGACGGCAGCGGCCGGCGGCATTATCCAGATCGCGCGCCGCGCGGCAAGACCGCGGACGAAGGCTTCGAGAGAGCGCTCTGGTGCAATCAATCGCAGCCGCCGCGTTTGGCCGCCCCAGCGACGAATTGACGAAACGCGCGCATCATCCTACGCCGGCCGGCATCGCCGCAGCCGCGGGCGGGCAGATGATCATGGGCCGGGGTGCGATGCCGATCCTGCGTGATGGCGTCGTCGAAGGTGTCTGCGGCATCGGCGTCGGCACCGCGCAGCAGGACGCGGACTGCGCGCGGGCCGGCGTTGCGAAACTATAAGGGAGATCGACATGCCAACCATCCAGCATCACGGTGCGAGCATCTATTATGAGGAGTACGGCCAGGGTTTTCCGATCCTGACCTTTGCGCCCGCCGGCCTTGCCTCGACTATCACGGTCTGGGGTAAGCCGATGGCGCCGATGAATCCCATCAGCGAGTTTGCGACGAAATTCCGCGTCATCGTGATGGATCAGCGCAATGCCGGCGGCAAGTCGTACGCGCCGATCACCGCGCAGGACGGCTGGGACTCTTACACTGCCGACCACCTCGCGGTGCTCGATCATCTGGGCGTTCAGAAATGCCATTTGTACGGCCAGTGCATCGGCGGGTCGTTTATTCTGAATTTGCTGAAAGCACAGCCGAACCGCGTGGCGTCCGCTGTGCTGGCGCAGCCGATCGGCCGTGTGGGCGCTCCGGCGACCGAGCGATCGCCGAGGTTCAATGAATGGGCGGCAACGCTGACGGATCATCCGGAGGCGACGCCGGCGGTACTGGATGCGTTCTCGCAGAATCTCTATGGCCGGGGCTTCGTGTATTGCGTGGACCGCGCATTCGTCTCGACTGTCCGCACGCCGTGCCTGATCCTGGCTGGGAACGACGAGGCACATCCGGGTCCGATCTCCGATGAGCTTGGGAAGCTGCTGCCGAACAACGAGTTCATTCGGGAATGGAAGACCGGCGCGGCACTCGAAGCGGCGCGGCCGAAGGTCATGGAGTTTTTCGCCAAGCATACGCCGAAGGGGTGATCCGCCCGTCACAACGCGCCATTGCGAGGATCATAGCGCTTGGGCCAAAGGCTCTCCCCTCAACTTGAGGGGCCGCGAAGCCCTATCCCCCCTCCCCTATCCCTCCAGCGGGAGGGGGAGCGTGGGTCGCAATGACAGACGCAGCCACTACCCCACCGGCCGCTCGTACCACACGCGCCCGTCCTTCAGCGTCAACTGCGGCAGAAACCGCCGCCGCGCGGTGACCGTGTCGCCGTCGCTGTCGCGCAGCTCGACATCCTCGTCGCGGAGTTCGAACACCGCCACATCCGCATTCGCGCCCGGCTTGAGCGTCCCAACTGTTCCTTCATACCCCATGATCTTCGCCGGCACCGCAGTCGCGCGCCGCACCACTTCGTCCAGCGGCATGCCGAAATGCAGCAGCTTGGTCATCGTCGTGGGCAGGTCCCAAACCGGTCCCTGCGTCGCCGTGGTGGACGTCAGATCGGTGGAGATCGTGTCGGTCATGAACCCCTGGTCCAGCGCCCGCCGCGTCATACGGAAATTGAAATGGTTCCGCCCGTGCGCGCAGTCGAAAATGATGCCGGCGCGCTGTGCCTCCACGATCTCTTTCAGCACGAACTCCTTCTCCTGGCCCATGATGCCGTGCGCGCGGCCGTGATAGCAGTGCGTGACAATGTCGCCCGGCTTCATGTGCTCGATCAGCGCCGGCAACGGCACCGGCGAGTTGGTGATGTGCATCATCATCGGCACGCCGCCGGCCATGTCCGCGGCGCGGCGCGCCAGCTTCACCGGCTCGGCCGAATATTCCCAGACCAGGCCTGGGCCAAAGCGCAGCTTCACGCCGAACGCGAGGTCGGGGTTTTCGATGATCGTGCGCGCGCAACCCTCCGGATCGGCGTAGGGCAGATGCGAGAGCTCGCCGCCGCGCGACGTCCCGGTGATGCCGATCGCCGAGAGATTGACCAGGGCGCGCACCCGCGTCCGCACCGCCGTGTCCAGGATATGGCGCAGGCCGGCAAAGTTCGCGGAACCCGCGCTACCGGCGTCACACAGCGTGGTGACTCCGCTGCAACGGCAGAAGCGATCGGTATGGCCACCCATGTCATGCGCGTTGACAAAAACATGCGCGTGCATATCGACGAGACCCGGCGTTACCAGCCGGCCCTTCACGCTGATCGACTTGCGCGCCTCATTGGCCGGCAGCGATGGCGCGACCGCGGCGATCTTGCCGCCCGCGATGCCGACATCCATCACGCCGCGCAAACCGGCGCCAGGGTCGAGCACCTCACCGCCGGTCAGCAACAGATCGTATTTCATCGCTTCCCTCCATCGTTCGTCGGATCGTCCGTCGCGGCGGGGTTCCTGACAAGCCGCCGCTGTGCAACCGTTGGATCCGATGGGAGGATCGAACGACATGCAAACCTACGACTACATCCTCGTCGGCGCCGGATCGGCCGGCGCCGTTGTCGCCAACCGGCTTTCCGCCGATCCGCGCAACAAGGTGCTGCTGCTGGAGGCCGGTGCCGCCAGCCATCCCTGGTCGCAAATCCCGATCGGCTACGCTCGGTTGCTTACCAACCCGGCGGCGAACTGGCTCTATTCATCGGAGCCTGAGGCCAACACCAACGGACGCAAGCTGCCGGTGCCGCGTGGCAAGTTGCTGGGGGGATCGAGCTCGATCAACGGCATGGCGTTCGTGCGCGGCCAGGCTCAGGATTTCGACACCTGGGCGCAGATGGGCAACAAAGGCTGGAGCTACGCCGAGGTCCTGTCGTTCTTCAAACGCATGGAACGTTATGACGGTGACGGCGACCCGGCATATCGAGGGTGCGAGGGGCCGCTACGTGTCACCAACCCGCCGCCGCGCCTGCCGATCTTCGCGGCGCTGATCGACGCGGCGGGGCAGGTCGGGATTCCGCACAATCCCGATTACAACGGCGCCCGGCAGGACGGCATCGCGATGAGCCAGGCGACGATCTCCTCCGGCCGCCGCATGAGCACCGCGCGCTGTTATCTCGATCCGATCCGCACGCGCCCGAATTTGCTTATCGAATCCGATGCCCTGGCCGAGGCGCTGGTGCTGGACGGCAAACGCTGCATCGGCGTGCGCTTTTCCGTGCGCGGCACACCGCATGAGGCGCGTGCCGGACGCGAGGTCGTGGTCAGTGCCGGCACGATCAATTCGCCGCAATTGCTGGAGCTGTCGGGCATCGGCCAGCCGGAACGTCTGCGCGATCTTGGCATCGAAGTGCGTCACGCGCTGCCGGGTGTCGGGGAGAACCTGCGCGATCACTACGCGCCGCGCACGCGCTGGGCGATCGGCGCAAAGGGCATAACCTACAACGACACCGCGCGCGGCATCGGACTGGTGCGACAGGCGCTGCGCTACGCGGTTTCGCGCGACGGCCTGCTGGGCGCCGTTGGGGCGCCGATCCGTGCATTCGTACGTTCCCGCGAAGGCCTCGAAGCGCCGGACGTGCTGCTGGGTTGGGTGCCGATGCTGACCGAGCCGGGGCCGCGCGGTCCGATCATCTCGCGCCAGTCCGGCATGACCTGCTACGCGCATCCGATGCGGCCGGAAAGCAAGGGGCGTATCCACGTCGCCTCGGCAGATGCGCGCCGTCCACCGTCGATCAATTTCAACTTTCTCTCGTCGCCGATCGATGGCGAGATCACCGCGCGGGCGGTGCGCATCGCGCGTTCGGTGATGACGGCGCCCGCGATGGCGCATCTGCGGGTGACGGAACTCGCGCCAGGTGCGTCGCTAACGAACGACGACGAGATACTGGATTGGGTGAAGCGCGTGGCCGAAACGACGTATCATCCAGTCGGCACCTGCAAGATGGGCTCCGATCCGATGGCGGTGGTGGACGCGCGGCTGCGCGTGCATGGCCTCGTGGGGCTGCGCGTCGCCGATGCGTCGATCATGCCGACACTCACATCGGGCAACACCAACGCACCGTCGATCATGATCGGCGAAAAGGCGGCGGACATGATCTTGCAAGATGCCACCGCCTGACTGTCGCGTCTTGCTTTTCCTGGCGCCCCCACGACCGGCGGGCTGACGTTGCAAACCCCGTCGCTGGGCGGTCCAAATGCGCTGGCCCTGCTGTCGCCACCGCCTGCCCGCGATCAAAGGAAATCGCGCGCCCGCTCGATGTCCTGTAGCACGCTGGAGTGCGACACCAGCAACACCTCGTCGAAGCCCAATTGCTCCAGGCGCTGCAAGCGCCGGCGGGCTTCGTCCGGCGGGCAGACCAGGGAACATGGGGCCAACTCGGCAAGCGGCGCGGTCTCGGGGCGGTTGTCGAAATCGACGGCGACGTTGGCAAGCACGGCGTTGGTGCCGCCGGCTTCGCGATAGACCCGCATGCCGTATTCCAGGTCGTCCCAGTTGCTGAAGCGTCCGGACGGTGTCCAGCCCTGGCACTCCTGCGCGGCGAAGGTGATCCAGCGCGGACTGCGCCAGGCGCCCATCAGGATCGGCGGCCCGCCTTCGCATCCCGGCCACAACGACAAGGCTCCGCCGGCGTTGACCGCCTCGCCGCGCCAGGTGCGCCGCATGGTTTCCAGCGAACGCTTCATGGTGCCGAAGCGGTGGTCGTAGTCGTAACCGAGCAACTCGAAATCCGCGCGGGTGGAGCCGCTGCCGACGCCAAGCTGCAGGCGGTTGCCCGACAACGCCTGAACGGATTGCACGCGGTGGGCGAGTTCGATGGGATGGCGCAGCGGGATCTGCAGCACCGAGATGCCCAGTTCGACCTTCTGGGTTACTGCGGCGAGTACCGAAAGTTCGATCAGCGGATCCAGCGTCGGCCGGCCGCGGCCGAGCGAATCGCCGACCCAGATGCCGGGGAAGCCACGCGCCTCGATGCGGCGGGCATAATCGGCGACGCGGTCGAGCAATCGGTCATGCGGCTCGGCTGCCGGCGCGAAGCGGATCATGGCACTCACTTTCATCGTCATCCTCCCGTATCGGACGTCGGCACAAGATTGCGAGGTTTTCGCTGCGGACGCGAATCGCGGCCGGCGGCGCCACGGGTTCGTTCGTCCGATTGGGTCGTGTCCCAGTTTGAATTCGGGGTTCCGTTAAGGGACGCCCTGGACACGATCGTAGCGGCACCGCCTGGCGCCCGCTGCCGCTGGCACGCCCGCTTCGCTCAAGCGCTGTCGAATATCGCCTCTGGCAGCAGCGCCGAAACGACGTAGTTCGGCACATCGACCACGTTCGACACGCGCAAATCAACCGCGACGCTACAGATCACATAGGCCTGCTGGCGCGTGAAGCCGCGTTCCTGCAACAGCTCCATCATATTGAGCACCGCATTCCGACAGGCAAGCGTCAGGTTCTCCGCCTCGATCTCGCCATCCGCGCCGATCGGCATGCCCATCACGCCGAGAAACCGTTCCGGCGCCGCAAAGCGCGGGTCGGTGAAATACCCGGAGCGCGAGAACACCGGCGAACTGAATTTGCGGCGCTCTGCCAGGCCCTTGTGCACGCGGAACCGCACCACGGCGGTCGCGCCCATCTCCACCGCGGTGACGCACACTTCGCCGTCGCCCTGCGCGAAATGGCCGTCGCCGGTGGAAAACAAGCCGCCTTCCTTGAACACCGGCAGGAACAATCTGGCGCCCCTGGTCAATTGCTTCACATCGAAATTGCCGCCGTTCTCGCGCGGCGGCAGCGTGCGCAGCCCGCTCAATCCGCACGGTCCCACCGGCACCGCGCCCGCCGCATCTGGCGGCAGCGCGAACCCGCCCCTGTCAATTACCCGCTGCTCACGCGCCGTCCATTCCACAAGCTTCGCCGCCGAGGGCGCAACGGCGGACACACCCATGAACGGCGCACCGGGAATCCGCACACCCGGCAATTGCGCCGATGTGGCCCAGTTGTCGCGGATGTCCCAGTGCACCAGGAACGGCTCTGTCATCACGTCGCGCAGGAACCCGAGGCCCGGCATGATGGCGCTGAATGCGGTCGGCTGCGCGATAATGTCGAGGAATTCAACCTCCAGTATGTCGCCCGGCATCGCGCCCTTCACAAATACCGGCCCAGTCAGCGGATGCACCGCGCCAACGTCGATTTTGGGGAAATCGGTGACGGTGGTCTGCGGCCCGATCTGCCCGTCGAGCCCGTCCCGCGTCTCCAATGCGATCTCTTCTCCCTCGGGGATTTCGGCAACCGGCGCGATGTCCGGGTGGTAGCGGTTATGACCGCAGTTGGGCTCATCGCACAGTCGCTTGCCGCGGTCGATGCGGATTGTGTGCATGGCGAACTCTCCTTGTCCCGATGTGAGACGTACAGCCGAGCTGCGACGACCTCGGACAATCGAGGCCGGAGGTCGCCTGCCGGCAGCTATGCCCGGACTTCCTCCCGGTAGAGACTCAAAGCCTGCATGACCGGCGCGTCGCTGAAGCAGAACAGAAAAGCCGGGCGGTCGGCGGAGTTGACGTGCTCGCAGAAGGTCCAGGCCGGCACCGTGAACACGTCCTTGTCTTCCCAGTCGAGCCGCCGGTCGCCGACGATCGAATAGCCGGCGCCCTCGACCACGTGATAGTTCGTGCGGCAGACACGGCGATGCGCCCGCGTCTTTTCGCCGGGACGCAGCAACTGCATGTGGCAGGCGATCGTCGGCATCACCGTTCCGCCGGTGCGCCGGTTGGTGTATTCGAGGACCACCTCATCGCCAGGAGCGGCAGCGCCCAATCGCTCAAGCGCGGCCCGCATCTCCGACATCGGATAGTGCCACTGCGAAGCGTTGACCGCCGCCCCAATCTCTTGCCTTTCCCGGGGATACTCTTCGTAGAACCCGGCTTCGAGCAATCGTACCAGCGGGGTATCGAGGCCGTCGAGCCAGATCATCGGCGCATCGGTGTCGTTGGCGTGGTCGTGCCATGACCAGTTCGGGGTGAGCACGAGATCGCCCGGGGACATCGGGACATGCTCACCGTTGACGACGGTGTAGCCGCCGCGTCCTTCGATGATCAGGCGCAAGGCCGCCGCGGAATGGCGATGCGCGCGGGCGATCTCGCCCGGCATCACGATCTGGATATTGGCGACGAGCGTATTGCTCGCTATCCCGGAAAGGTTGGGGTTGCTGAGGCGCAGCACCCGGCGTTCGGCCTGCTGCGTGCCGACCAGCTCGGCCGCCCGCATCGCCTGCGGCCGTAGATCCCGCCAATGCCACAGGTACGGCGCCGCCTCGCTCTTCGGCTCGTTGGTGATACCGCCGCCGATCCAGGCCGGCATCACGTGCTGTGCGCGCAACTGCGCGTAGTAGTTCTCCAGTTCCTCCGGCGAAGATTGGATGTCAGAAAGCTCCAGCATCGGAGATCCTCCCTTTCGTTCAAGCCAACGCCGCGCGCACCGCGGCCAGCCGCTCCAGCGAGCCCAGGACCTTCGGCTGGTCGTTCGTCAGATGGCGCACCAGGATGTCTGTGTAGCCGATCTCCCCGAACGCCCGAAACTGTTGCGCGACTTCGTCGACCGATCCCGCGATCAGCGCTTGCGCCGACATGCCGCGGTAGCTCCGGCCGAGCGCCTGTTGCAAGATCGCCTGTGCCTCGGACGACGACTCGCCAACGTAAATGTCGCGCCGCAACACGATGGCACCCGGCGGCCTGCCGTAAGCGGCGCAGCGCTCACGATAGAGATCGGCCTGGGCGCGCGCCTCTTCAGGGGTGAGGCCGGGGCTCGCGATCCAGCCCTCGCCCAGCCGCGCGGCGCGGTCGATCGCCGGCGGCTCGCTGGCGCCGATCCAGACCTCGACGAGCTCGGCCGGACGCAGCGCGAGGCTCGCTTGCGCGACCCGGAAGCGCCGGGCGGAGCTCACCGCCTCGCCCGCGAGGAGGCGCCGGATAATATCGAGCGCTTCCTCGAACGCCGAAGGGCGCGTCTTGATGTTGGCACCCATCGCGGCGAAGCGTGCCTCGCCGTAGCCGAGCCCGCATTGCATGATGAAGCGGCCTCGCGCGATGGCGGCCAGCGTCCCGATTTGCTCCGCCACCAGCACCGGGTGCCACAAGGGGAGCAGGAACAGGCAACCGGCCGGAGCCTCGCCCCACTCAGCGAGAAGCCGCCCGAGCATCGGCGTATTTTGATAATAGGGCGTGGGCGACACGTGCTGATCGCCGATAAACAGCGAGTTCGAGCCCGGCCCGGCGTGCCGCCGCGGCGCGCTCGATCATCCAGCCTGCTCCCTGGCGCGGATCCTTCGCGTCCGGGTGATTGCTCGTAAGCGAGATCCCGACCCTCATCGCGTTATCCTTATCGCTGGCTCGAGCTCCGATCAGACCCGAAGGTCCGTCTGCCTCACGCCACATGGTGGCGAGAAACAAACCGCCGCTCAATGACAAATTTTCTGGAGGCGGCGGACGAACTCCAGGCAGCTGGGGGCTGAGGCGGCACGGGTATCGGTATGTAGCGTCGGTTTCCGCCAGCGTTTACCATCCAGGTTTCCGCGCCGGCTGCCGTGTCGACGTCGTCCGCGCCCACACCAAGGGAGGAGCCCATGCCGCACGTCGCTATTGCGGAAGGAATGTCGATCCACTGTGCGGTGGACGATTACCTGTGGCCCTGGGATGACGCAACACCGGTGCTGATGATGCATGGCTTCGCGCGCAACGCCTTGTTCTGGAACCGATGGGTTCCGGCGATCGCGGAGACACATCGGGTCTACCGGCCCGATTTGTTGGGCTGTGGCCTTTCGATCCAGCCACCGCGAGACTATCAATACACACCGACTTCGATCGGCGCGCAGATCATCGCGCTACTCGATGCGTTGTCGTTGTCCCGGGTGCACTGGATTGGGGAGTCCTCGGGCGGCCTCATTGGCCTGCTGCTGGCGGCGGCGCATCCGGAACGGGTCGCGAGCCTTGTGCTATGCAACACGCCATCGCGCATCCCGGATCAAATCAGGCGGATCTATGCGCTCGATCATGCTGACGCGGGGGCAGCGATGTTGGCGCATGGGACCGGCGCGTGGTGCCGCCAGACTCTTGGATATCGGCTGGACCTGGAGCACACGGACGCTGCGCTGCAGAACTGGGTCGTGCAAGAGATGGATCGAACACCCCCCGCGGTCGCGGCGGCGATGCACCGTTGCTTCGAAGATATCGACACTACTGACATATTACCTGGAATTGACGCCCCGGTCCTGCTGTTGAGCGGCGATAGAAGCCAAATATCCTCCGACCAGCAGAAGGTCTTCGCGGATACGTTGCCGAACGGCCGCCTTCAACTGTTCTCCGGCTATGGTCACGGCATCAATCTTGTGGTTCCGGAACAGTGCGCGCGCGCCGCACTGGCATTCTGGAAATCCTTGCCGTAGCCGCTCCTACGTCGTCCCGGCGGCAGGCCAATACATACTGACCTGCCGCTCGGCGAAGATATTCGACGTTGAGCGAGAGCCGGTGCGTACCGCGGGATAAGTTCGCCTACTCGGCGGGGCGTTCAGCGGCGTGGCGCGGATCCACGGCTTGTCGTTGATGTCGAACAGATTGCCCTCGGGACCCTTGAACTTGTCCGAGCGCTTCGGCCGATAGTTCGCCTCATTCTTGTCCTCCGGCAGCTCGTCATAGGGGATGGCGCCAAGCGCGAGACACTTTTGCTTCGGCGTCATCCATGTCGTCCACGAAGACCCCCATGTGGTGCAGGCCGGTGAACTCCATGCCCCGCCCGATCTGGTCCTGTTTGAACTTCAGCACCGAGATGTTGATCGCGCCGTCGCTCAGGACGACCCCGTGGCAGCGTGGGTTGTCGAGCCGGCGGACCTCCTGCCAGCCGAAGGCGGCCCGGTAGAAGTCGGCGAGGTTGCTGCGCTGACGGTTCGCCCCCATATCAGCCCCGCGGCCGATTTCGACTGCCTCGTCGTGCGGGCGCATATTGGGGTCGCCGATCGACATTCGAACCGAGGAGGAGCGCGGCAAGCCCTGATGCCGTGCGCCGGAGCGCAGCTATTGTCCGACGTGATGACGTGATGACCTCCCCGGGGCCTCTGCTGTCGCTCACGCTGGCGAGCCTGCTGATGCTGGCGACCGCGCTTGATATGCGATTGGACCGGAACCGGCCGCTATGGCTGCGCTTCGTCATCCGCGTCACCGTGTTCGGGGTAGCGACGTGGCTCATGCAACGCGCGATCGGCTCGCCGGTGGCGCCGCGGTTCCATGCCGCCACGACCGGCCAGCAAATATGGATGCTACTGGCCGAGATCGGCTGGTGGATTCTGGGTGCGCGTGTTGCCGTCGGCATTGTACGACTGGTGGTGGTGCTGGAGAATCGGCCGCGCGAGACAAAGATAGTGTCGGACCTGCTGGCGGCCGTGATCTACACTGCCACCACCCTGGCCGTGGTCAATTTCGTCTTTGGCGTCGCCATTGTCGGGCTGGTTGCGACCTCTGGCGTGGTTGCCATCATTCTTGGTCTTGCGTTGCAGAGCACGCTGTCCGACGTGTTCTCCGGCATCGCCGTCGGGCTGGAGCATGCCTATAAGCCAGGCGACCTGATCTGGGTCGAGGGTGGGATCGAGGGACGGGTGCTGCAGGTCAACTGGCGCTCAACCCAGATCGCGACGTCGCACGACAGCATCGCGATTGTGCCCAACAGCGTTATCGCCAAGTCGCGCCTGGAGAACCGCAGCGCGCCGACGCCAACGCGCAACATCACTCTCACGGTCAATGCCGACGCCGCCATCGATCCAAGGCGCGTCATCGCCGCACTCGACGCCGCGACGGTCGCGTGCCGCTTCCCGTTGCCGGTTCCGGAACCGACGGTTGAGTGCGTCAGCCTGCTGGGAGATGGCAACGCCTACGAGGTTCGGTTCTTCGTCAAGTCCAGCGAAGATGTTCGCCCAGCGCGCACGGAAATGCTCGGTCAGATCCATCGGCACCTGCGGCATGGCGGCATCGGCTTCGGCGTCGGTGGGGTGGCGCCACTACCGTCGCCCTCCGTCCCGTCGATCGCTGAGCTACTGGCTGAGTCGGACATGTTCCGCGCTCTCGCCCAGGAGGAGCTGGGTTTGTTCGCGGAGCATTTTGTCCCGGTCATGTCGGAAATGGGTGAGACGCTGATCCGCGAAGGCGAAATGCCCGAGGCAGTGTTCCTGCTGTCGAGGGGTACAGTGGAAGTCTCGCGCGGCGAGGGGAGCCGCAGGCAGGTGCTGTTGTTTGCGAGTCCGGGCGACAGCCTCGGGATGATTGGCCTGATCACCGGCAATGCTTCGTTGGTGACCGCCACTGCACTGACGCCGGTGGCCGGCTATCGCCTTGACAAGACTTCTATCGCCGCAGTGCTGCGGATTCGTCCGGCGATCGCGGGCAGCCTGGAAGCGCAGGCCAAGCGGGGACACGCTTGGCTTCGCTGTGAAGTCGCGGCGCAAGAACAAGAGCAGATGATGCAGAAACCTGACATGTTGCTTGATCGACTGCGGCAGTTCCTGCGTCGGCTCAACGTATAGGGATCTGTCAGGCCGCGCGCCAAGTGTGTTGCGGAGGCGGTTCGAAACGCCCATCCCGTCTACGCGGCTTGGAGAAACTTGCGCATGGACCCGGCCTGCACGCTCCCCTGCCGATGCTTCGCCCGCTCCTCGCGAAACACGACGCATGGCTTGGGGGCGATGTGACTCGCCAGGTCTTAAATCAGGCCCGACCTGGCCCGACCCCAATAGCCGCCGGAGTCGCGCCTCGCCTGAGTGCCCCAAACGACGACGCCCCGCCGGAAACCGGCAGGGCGTGTCGACGTTCCTCGCACCTAAACTTGGTGTGAGCGGGTGGCTACCAGCGAGTAGCCGTCTTGTCCAGAGACTTTCTTTGCTGCGCTGCGAAAATTCGCTTGCATACGAACGACCGATCACCTACGTTGTGCATCGCAGCAATGCGGCCCTTGGTCGCGCTGTCTGCTTTCTTGGACGTTTCCTCCCTAAACTTGGCGGCCCCACAAGGGCCGCCATTTTTTTGCCCACCATTGTTTGCCCGGACCTTGCGACCCCGGCCGTTCCGCCGTCCGCGTCGCCCCGGCTGGACACTCCGCGCCCCCCGCCGCATCGTCGGTCCCGGGAGGCCGACAACCGTCCATGCACCTGAACGACGAAGACGACGCCATGCTGGCCGGCGATGCCGGCCCGGTGCGGCAATGGGCGATCCGGCACCAGATGCGCGTCGGCCGGTATCTCGGGGCGGCGGATTTCGTGCCGGTGTCGCAGGCGCACATCATGGCGGATACCGAGTCGCTCGGCGCCGCCGGAATCGCATGGCTGGAAGGCCTTGCCGCCCAGCCGCCAGAGCACCGGCAGGTGCGCATTCCCACCATCACCGACCCGCGCGGCACCGATTTCACTGCCGCGGGGCGGCTGAAGCACCAACCCTGGATGCTGGACCTGGAACGCCGCGCCATCGCCGCGTTCGAGGCCATGGGCGTCCTGATGACCAACACCTGCATCAACTACCAGACCATCATGCCGGCGGTGCGCAACGAGCACATGGCCTACGGCGACACCGGCGTCGCGATCTACTGCAACAGCGTGCTGGGCGCGCGCAGCAATTTCGAGGGCGGCCCCTCGGCGCTCGCCGCCGGGCTGACCGGGCGCACGCCGCGCTATGGCTATCATCTGGACGCCCAGCGCCGCGCCACGCTGAAGCTGCGCGTTACCCACACGCCGCGGGACCTCGCGGACTGGGGCGCGCTGGGCGCGCTGGTCGGCCGCGCCGCCGGCGACTACTGGCAGGTGCCGGCAGTGCTCGACATCGATCGCGTGCCCAGCTCCGACGAGCTGAAACATTTCGGTGCCGCGATGGCCAGCTACGGCTCCGTCGCCCTGTTCCACCTCGACGGCATCACGCCGGAAGCGGAACGGCTGGGCGATGTGGCCGATCCCGCCATGCCGGTGCGGGCCGAGATCGGCGAGGCGGACCTGCGCGCCTTCCAGCAGACCTACGCCGACCGGGTGGACACGATCGATCTGGTGGTGTTCTCCGCGCCGCAGCTTTCGCTGCTGGAACTGCGCGAGCTCGCCGCCATGCTGGACGGCCGGCGGGTCGCGGTGCCGGTGTTGGCGGTGACCAGTCCGCAGGTGAAGCCCGATGCCGATCGCATGGGGCTGACCGCCCGGATCGAGGCGTCCGGCGCGCTGGTCCTGTCGGGCATGTGCTTCTATCAAAGCTACGCTCGCGAAATGGCCGAGGCGAACGGCTGGCAGGCGCTGGCCACCAACTCGGCGAAGTTGACCAACATTCTCGGCGGCTACGGCTACCGCCCGGCGCTGCTGTCCATGGCGGCCTGCGTCGAAGCGGCGTGCCGCGGGAGGATCGGCCGCGGGAGGATCGGCCGATGAAGGAATTTCCCGCGACCGCCGCGATGGGCAAGCGCGTGCGCGGACGGGCTTTGGTGGCGAGGGACGGGTTCTCCGCACGCTATGACCTGGACCGCATCAAGGGCGTGTTCTCGCGGCCGGAGCATAAGCTGGCGGGCCAGTCCTATGTCGATCGCGTGCTGGTGTTGGATGCGGCAAAGGGCGGCGTGGCCACCGCCTGGATGCTGCACGAGATGGCCGCGCGCGGCGTGGTGCCCTCGGCGCTGGTGTTGAACACGGTGAACCCGATCATGGTGCAGGGCGCGGCTCTGGCGGACTTCACCATGATCTCCGGCTTCGCGGTCGATATCACCGTCGCGGTGGCGGATGGGGCAATGGTGGAGGTCGATCCGGAAAGCGATCCGCCGTGCCTGCGGATTTTGGCGGAGGGGTGAGGCGGTCCGCAACGCCACCCGACTGATGAGCAGCGTTCCAAATCCGGGTTATCGGCGCGCCTGAGAAGGCACGGGGTTGAAAGCCAGGCAGATCATTCTTATCAAGTTCATCGGTACCCCGGTGTCTTGCCGAAGTTGAAGACCCTAACTTTGCTCTCAACGAGGTGGGCTTAAACAAGCTTGCGTTGGCTGTCGTCGTCTCGGTCCGCCCCCCGGCCAAACGTCTTTCGCTTATGTTTGGCCTCGGCTTCCTTGCCCGCGCTATTTGCAATCATCTCTCGCAGTTCGCCGGCACCCGGATATTTCGGCCGCCCGACAAGCAGGAGAGGTTGACAGGCAGCATATCGAACGCGGTTGCGAGCGAAGTCGACATACCGTGGCACGACATCGATGCCGATCCAGCGGCGGCCCATGCTTTTCGCAACAGCGCAGGTCGTGCCGGTACCCGCAAAGGGATCAAGCACGATTTCGCCTGGAAATGACCCCAACTCGCTAAATGTGTAGAGGCGTATCAGTCGCGCGGGAAGTTTCTCGGGGAAGGGGGCGGGATGATCCTTGTCGCGCTTTACGTCCTCGGGATACATGAACCAGACCTGCTGCGTGAGGTCGAGCCATTCCTCTCTGCTGAGCTTACTCGCCTCCTTCACGTCAGGGTCGAACCTGGGCGGCTTCCCCGGCTTGACGTAAACGCCAATCATCTCGACGGTGTTGTTTTCGATGATGTTGCCGGGATAGGGGTAGGAGCCGAACATCATCTTCGATGTTTGCTTCTGCCATATGAACAGCCCGTAGCGTGCCAGATCTGTGCGGGAGATAATCGTCTGGGCGATGTCTCCCGCTATGTCCTTCAGGTGGCGAGTGTGTTGTGGGATGATTTCCTTGGGAATCGGCAGGAGAGGGGCGTTGATACAGAGCTTTCCGTTGGGGCGAAGCGCACGCGCACATTGCGCCCAAACGCGAAACATATCCTCGAGATAAGCCTCATACGTTGCCCACTGCCCCGGAGCGTCATCGCCCTCGACTGCGCCGTCGTCATATTTGACGGCAGTCCAATAAGGCGGTGACGTGATGATCAGATCAACCGATCCGGACGGCATACGAGCGATTACGTCAGCCGCATCGCCTTGGTGAATCTTGTTCACGAAGGACTTGATGTCGGACGCACGTCGTTCGGGAGTTGGCTTCGCCATTTCCTCCGTGCCATGCGAATGGCGCTCCGAACCCGTCACCGGTCGATCATCCGTGGCGACGCTCGGGCAGTCGATTGCCTCGACCGTGCGGTTGAGAGGCGCTCCGTCAGGCAAGGAAAACCTCGCTTCGTGGTCGCGATTTGGGTTACGCCGGCGACTGGCGGCGACGACCACGGTGTAGGCCACTGGAACCACGCGGGGCAAGTCTTGGGTCACGTTCCACCCCTGCGACCCTACATATGGGGGAACTGCCGCTGACGAGCCCCCCAGCAATGTCGCATGTGGTCGCATGGGAACGGGCTGGCGTTCGTCAGCGACTCAACCACGTGAGCATGGCTTCCAAGCGGCTGGGTAACCTAATACCCATGCGGAATGTCGCACAACAGGTGACGGCGTGCTTCGGATGTTAGCTTCAGCCTGACCGTCCTTTCGTTACGGAACAACGGATGGAGGTGCCGAACCCGCCGAATTCCCATTCCTCCGGTGCCAAATCCGGCGAAATCGAGCGAAATTATCCTCAAAGGCACGTCTTCAATCGTACACGCGGAAATGTTGTTTATCAATACTGCAGCAAGCGTATCTTCCGGCCCGGTCGGTGTATCGCCGATCCACCAGGGAGGTAAGCAAATGGCGATCAATCTCGTAACGCACCGCAAGGGCGGAAAGTCGGAAGAGGTCATTGCCGCCAGCAAGCAGTTGAAGACGGTCGTGATGAAGCACGGGGCTGAAGACCTGCAACTGTTCACCGAAATCGCTGGCCCAGGTGCAGGCCAGTGGGTGGTTGTGATACGATTCAAAGATTGGGAAGCGTATGGCCGTGCGCTTGCCGGGGCAACCGCCGACCCACAAGGCGTGGCTACCTTGGGAGCGCTTGAGAGCCTTAGCGAGATAATCAGTCGCCGCTTGGTTGCTGGCGTGGAGTTGTAAAACAGCCTGAGCCTGCGCCGCTCGTGCCATCGGAGCGGCGTACGGCCAATGACGGCGGTGTTGCCAAACGCGCCACCCGAGTCGGCTCCGGCGCTGCCCGAAGCGCCAGCCGCAAACCCGGCGGGCAACGCCATAAGCCTTGACATTGCCACATCCGAGGCCCCGCCAAACGTCACGCTCCCGCCGAACCCGGGCTTCCGCCACGCCCGATTATTCCGCTATCCAAGCAGAACCTCCCGCGGCGGAACGTCCCGCCACCGCTACCGATCGCTGCTCCACCATTGCCGCCGGACCTTCGGCTGCTACCGACCGCCTCTTCGCGGCCGTTTGCGCAACACGCCGCAACATCCGCCGACGCGGCGCCTGTGCTACGCCGCCTGCGCCGGCCCGCACACCGGGTCGATGCCCGGTGGCAGGCTCTGAACCAAGCCTGCGCCGAACGGCGCGCCAGCCTTGCGAGACATCAACGGAACCACCGCGCGGCGGTCCCGCCATCCTGATTCGTGCCGAACCAGACCTCGCGTGTGACCGCATGCCGCGCGCCGGTTTGCCCGGCCATGCGGACGCCGCCGCCCGCGCGCGCTGGCGGCTGCTTCCCGGGATATGCTAGCCGGTGCCCGCACCAACGCCGCCGGAGGGCCGAAATCCAATGTACCGCCGCCATCTGCTTCTGTTGCTCGCTGCGCTGCCGCTCGCCGCGCGCGCTCAGGAGGACAAGATCACCGGGCCGCAGCCGAAGCTGCCAACCGAGAAGCTGGTGATCGTCACGAAGGACGGAAAGCAGCACGCGTTCACCGTGGAGTTGGCGACCTCGCCGCGCGAGCAAGAGGTCGGCGAAATGTTCCGCAAGGAGGTCCCGCCCGACCAAGGCATGCTGTTCGTCTCGCCGGTGGCGCATGAGTCGCCGTTTTGGATGAAAAACACGCTCGTGCCGCTGGACATGGTGTTCATCAACCCGGACGGGACGATCCGCGCCATCGCCGAGAACACGGTGCCGGAGAGCCTGGCCCCCGTCTCCAGCCACGGCCCGGTGCTGGCGGTGCTGGAGCTGGCAGGCGGCACGACGGCGCGGCTGAACATCGTGGTGGGGGACAAGGTCCAGGCAAAGCAGTTCGGCCCGGTCGGATGATCCAGTGGGATGAAGCAGTGGGATGATCCAGTGGGATGATCCAGTGGGATGACGCGGTGGGATGATGCAGTGGGATGATGCGACGCGGGATAGCTTGCAACGCGGGATGCCGGGAAATGACGAGTGGAATGCCGCTGGAATGCCGCTCCAGCACCTTGCGCTGGAGGCGCGGCGCCCATAGGTTCCCGCCGCCTCACGCCTTCGCGGGAGGAAGACCCAGGACTATGAGGGCAGGCCCGAGACGATGTGGGACGAGCGCCCGGACTGCGCGGGGGCAGGCCCCAGAGCAGTACGGGGGCAGGGTTTGGCGGGGCGTGGCGCAGCCTGGTCAGCGCGCCTGTTTTGGGTACAGGAGGTCGTGGGTTCGAATCCCGCCGCCCCGACCATGGCGTGAAACGGAGGTCCTATGCGTGCCCGCATCTACCAGCCACCGAAGACCGCGATGCAGTCCGGCTGGGCGTCGACGCATCAGTGGGTGCTGGAGTTCAAGCCTTCCTCGCCGCCCCGCCCCGACCCGCTGATGGGCTGGATCGGCGGCGGCGACACGCAGGAGCAGGTGCACCTGCATTTCGAGACGCGCGATGAAGCGGTGGCGTATGCGGAGAAGCGCGCGATCGACTACGATCTGGAGCTGCCGCAGGTGCGGCGGGTAAAGCCAAAAGCGTATGCCGACAATTTCCACTACGGCCGGATCGAGAACTGGACGCATTAGGACGTTTCGTTCCTGATAGGAGACCGGCGGCCGCGATAACTCGGTGCGGCGCTGGCGACGCCCGCTGGTGGTGAGATGGTGCCAAGCGGACGGATTGCCCCAGGGTGGGGAGTTGCGTAAAATCACTGCCGGCCGCGGGTGTAGTTCAATGGTAGAACGGCAGCTTCCCAAGCTGCATACGAGGGTTCGATTCCCTTCACCCGCTCCAATCCCCTGGCAGGTCCGCAATTGATCAGCGCGGCCAAGGTCGCGACGGCGTCGCCATCATGCCGCCCATCCTCACCGTCAACCGCTGTTCCGTCGCATCGATGCGGTTATGCAGGCGCTGGATTCGTGCCTCGAGTTCGTGAAGGGTGCAGGTGATCAGGGCTATCAGGCGCAGCTCACGGTTATCCGTCGATGCTCGAGTTACCTCTTCTAGCAGATTTTGTTCCTAACAGGTCTTACCGACGATCGTGATAGTTCTGTCAGACCGATATCCATAATGTAACCTGACTGAAACCATTTGTGCATAATACCAGTATGGCGATTGCATGAAATCGCATCATCGGGGGAACACATGAAAGCTGGGCCAGTCGTCAAGTTGTGGATCCGCTGGGCCATCTGGTCGGGCATTATGCTCGTGGTGTTTCTGGGCTTGGTCGGCTTCGGGTATTGCAGCAGCATCATCCTTGGTGGCTGGGCCGTCGGAGTGGTACTCGCCGCCACCCTGCTCCTGTTCTGGCGACCCAAAGCGCGGCCGCGGCATCATCAGCGGCAGCAACATCATCAGCACGAGACTCGGGCGATGGTGTACGGCCGTCGTTAATTAACCCTTCACCGCCCCCGCCGTCAGCCCCGCCACCAGCCAGCGCTGTCCCAGCAACGTCACCACCACCGGCGGCAGTGCGATCAGCGTCGCCGCCGCCATCAGCGCGCCCCAGTCCGTGACGCCCTCGCCGACGAAATTGAACGCCGCCACGATCAAGGTGCGGCTGTGGATATCGCTCAACACCAACGAGAACAGGAAGTAGTTCCACGCGAACACGAAACACAGGATGACGCTGACCGCCAGCCCGGGACCGACCAGAGGCAACACCACGCGCCACAACACCGCCGTGTCGGAGCACCCGTCGATGCGCGCGGCTTCTGTCAGTTCGCGCGGCAGCGCGTCGAAGAACGGCAGCATGGTCCATAGCGCCAGGGGCAGGGTGATGGCCGCATGAGTAACGATCAGCACCCAGAAGCTGCCGACCGCGCCGATCGCGGAGAACATGACGAACCACGGCAGCAGGAACAACGCTCCCGGCGCCATGCGCGCTGACAGCATCAGCAGCGCCGGCCAGTGCATGCGGTTCCACGACACTGCGAACGCCGCCGGCACGCCCAGTCCGATCCCCACCACCGTCGAGCCTCCCGCGACGACCAGACTGTTCAGCGCGAAGCGCAGGAACGGCATGGTGGTCAGCACCGTGTGGAAGTTCTGCAGCGTCGGATGGAACAGCAGTTGCGGTGGCAGCGCGGTGACGGCGTCGGGATCTTTGAACCCGGAGGTGACCATCCAGAACACTGGCGCGACGAACACGATCGCCACGATGACGATCTGCACCGCGTCCAGCAGCCGCGCGGTTGCCGCCGAAACTGCGCGGCCTACCATTGCGTTGCGTGCCGCAGGCGCATCAGCACCAGCACGGCGCCGATCACGATGGCCGTCAGCGTGACCATCAGCGCCGAGGCATAACCGATGTCGAGGAACACGAACCCCTGCTTGAACGCGTAGATGTTCAGCGTCTGCGAGGCATCGCCGGGGCCGCCCTGCGTCGTGATATAGATGATGTCGAAGAACCGCAGCAGATCGACGCTGCGCAGCGTCGCGGCGGTAACGATGCTGGGGGTGAGCAACGGCAAGGTGATGCTGCGCAGCAGCGCCCAGCCGCGGGCGCCGTCGATGTCGGCTGCCTCGAACACGTCCGGCGGCAGGGTCTGCAAGCCGGCGAGCAGGATCAGGGCGACGAAGGGCGCCCACTGCCAGGTATCGATCATGGCAACGGTCGGCACCACCCAGTCCGGCGATGCCAGCCACAACGCGGGTGGAATGCCGACAAGTTGCAGCAGCCAGTTGGCGACGCCAAGCGAGGGATCGAGGATCACCAGCCACATCATCCCCACCACCACCGGCGGCATGACGAAGGGCGACACCAGCAGCGTGCGCAGCAGGCCGCGCAGCAGTCGCGTGCGATGCAGCAGCAACGCAAGATAAAGCCCCGTGACGAGCTGCAGCGCCAGCGACAACAGATACAGCGCGAAGGTGACGCGCAGGCCTTCCCAGAACTTCGAATCCTGCAGAAGCTGCCCGTAATTGCCCAGGCCCGCGAAGCGCGGCGAGGATCCGAAACTGAAATGCTGCAGGCTCAGCCACAGCGTGTCGAGCAGGGGAAAGCCGATCATCAGCGCGACGAAGCCCAGGCCGGGCAGCAGCATCCAGCGGAATGAGCCTTGCAAGCGACGCGGACGACGACGCGTCGCGGCAGGCGGCGGGGCACGCAACAGAAGCGTCGGAATGCTACTTCCCCGCCATCATCGCGGCGATCTGCTTGTCCGCGCTGCACGCCGCGTCATGCGCCGAGGCCTGGCCAAGCAGAACGCTGTCCACCGCCTCGCCGACGATCTCGCGGGCCTGTGGCTGACGTTCCAGCGGCGGGCCGACCTCGCTGGTGCCGGTGGCGCCCATCTGCTGCAGCAACCCCGCCCAGTCGGCGCGCAACGGCACCTGCTGCAGCCATGCCTTGTAAGCGGCGCTCTGCGCGACCGAATCGCGGGGCGGCGCGATCCCCTGTAACGCCAGCTTCGCGTCCATCGCCTTCGACGTCGCCCACTGCACGAAATACCAGGCCGCGGGCGTCTTCTTCGAGAACGCCGACAGCGACACCCCCCAGCCGATCACCGTCGGTTTGGAGCCACCCGGGCCAGGCGGCAGCAGCATCACGCCGGTATCGTCCTGGCGATGCGGGAACTTCATCATCCCACCGAATTCGTTGCTGGATTCGAAAGCCACGGCAGCGCGGCCCTGGCCGTACAGTTCGCGTGTCTGGATGAAGCTATTGTTGACCGCGCCGGGCGGACCGTACTGGCGCAGCATGTCGGCATACCACGTGATCGCCTGGATCCCCTTCGGACCGCAGAGATCCGGCTTGCCCTGCGCATCCATGTAGTCGGTGCCGAAATTGTGCAGCACGTTGCTGAACGTATAGGGCAGCGCCGGCTTCAAGCCGCGCGTTGCCCATGGGATGATCGTCGGCTGGCACTTGTGCAGCGCCGCCGCCGCCTGCATCAGCGCATCCAGCGAGGCCGGCGGCTGGATGTGGCACTTCTGGAAGACGTCCTTGCGGTAGTAGACGATCGGCCCCTCGATGTTCAGCGGAATGCCGTCCAGCTTGCCGTCGAACGTCTCCCCTGCCACCAGCGCGTGGCTGAAATCGGCGAAGTCATAGTCGGGCGACGTGTCGGCCGGATCCTTCAGCAGCGGATCCAGGTCCGCATACCAGCCGGCATGGGCATACAGTTTGCCCTCCAGCGACTTCAGCGACATGAACACATCGACGCTGGGACTCTTCGACTGCAGCACCGTCACCAGGCGCTGCCGCATCTGCTGCTCCTGGAACGTATCCACCTGCACGGTGATCCCGGTCAGTTTCTCGAACTCGGGAAGTTGCGCTACAACGGCGTTGGACCAGGGGTGGTTCTCGGTCAGGAAGTCGATGGTCTCGCCCTGGTGGGCTTTCCAGTTGAACCCCTGCGCCGATGCCGACGCGGCGGCCACCACGCAGGCGAAGAGCGCCGCCAGGCCCAGGCCGATAAAACGTCCCATTCGGTTTCCTCCTGACGGCGCCACCATTTTTATCATTCGGCAAGCGGGGACCCAATATGGGTCGCCCTTGCGCGTGGACAACGATAGCAGCCGCGCGCCTTATGCGGTCGGTGCGGCGACTTCGTCCAGTCCCAGGCCGCGCGACTCCGGTCCCACCTGCGTCACCGCGACCGCAGCGATCACCAGCATCACGGCGATCGCCACGAACACCGCGGTGATCCCGTAGCCGCGCTGGATCACCAGGATGCCGGGGATGATCACCGCGCTGGCGAGGCGCCCCGCCGATTGCGCCATGCCAAAGCCGGTGGCGCGCGCGTTGGTGGGGAACACCTCGGAGATGAAGATCTGCGCGGAGTTCCCGGCGAGCTGGATGAAGAAGATCATCACGAACCCGACCACCAAGAACATCGCGTCCGAGGTCACCACGCCAAACGCCGCGGCGGCGAGGCCCGCCAGCACGAACGCCGCGACCGCCGTGACCTTCCGTCCGAAGCGATCCAGCGCATACATCATGAAGCCGCTGGCGCAGGGGAACGCCAGCGTCATGCCCAGCGTGTAAGCCAGCGACTTGTTGATGGTGAATCCGTGCGTCGTCGCCATCATGTTGGGCAGCCACGCGCCCAGGCCCAAGCGCCACGCCGAAGAATGCCACGAAGCAGATCATCCCGGCGATAATCCGACCGGGGAACGCGCGGAAGATGATGCCGAACGGATCGCTCTTGGTGTCGCTCGCCGCGTCCGTGCTCAGCGATTTCGAGCGGCGGCGTGCGCATCCCCATCCGCTGCAGCAGATCGAGCGCGCGCTTCCCTTGGCCGTGGGTCGCCAGCCAGCGCGGCGATTCCGGCAGCGAGAAGCGCAGCACGAAGATCACCAGCGCCAGAACGCCGACCACCGTCCAGATACCGCGCCAATGGATGATGTCGCGGAACTCCAGCACGAACAGGGCACCGACCGGCCAGGGCCAGGCGCCGCCGATGAACTGCATCAGGGCGATGATGCGTCCGCGATTACGCTTGGGCGCGTATTCCGTGGTGTAGGAGAAGCACAGTGGTTGCTCGGCGCCCAGGCCGATGCCCGCGAAGAACCGGCACGACCAACAGCCAGGTCAGGTTCGGCATCCATGCACCGGCGATCGTTGCGAGGCCGAACAACAGCAGATTGAACTGGTACACTGCCTTGCGGCCGAACCGGTCGGTGAATTCCCCCTGCCCCAGCGCGCCCAAGAACAGACCGATCAGGGTGACGCTGTTCACCATGGCGGCGCCTGATGCGTCGAGGAAGCCGCTATGAATCATGTCGGGCGTCATCGCGCCGAACATCGTGTAGTCGATCACGTCGATGAAATAGCCGGAGGCGACCAGCCACAGCACCCGCCAATGGATCGGCCCCATGCGCGCATTATCCATTGCGTCGCCGACATAGGCCTCGATCGTCTGCGCCATGCGCTTCCTCCTCCATGTCCGCGGCCCTTGCCTTGCGGGCACCGGATCGTTTTCCGCCTGAACGTAGCGTGCGGGGCTCCGACTGTCATGCGCCGTGCTGAATTCGATAGGGCGGAAAGGCGCGGCGCATTCCGCAGTTGTGACGGCGGCGGTATGCGGTGCGCTTCTCCATCCTACGCCGGCCGTGCCGTCATTGCGGGGGACGCGGCGACCCAGCAATCTCCGCCCGGGATCGCTGCGGGCAGACACGCCCGCACTGACGCCTCACGACGGAGGAAACCAACATGCGCCTGCAGAACAAGATCGGCATCGTCACCGCGGCGGGATCCGGCATGGGCCGGGCCGGAGCGCAGCGGTTCGCGAAGGAGGGCGCGGCGGTCGCCGTGGTCGATCTGGACGGCGACGCAGCGCAGGCGGTGGTGCGCCAGATCACCGACGAGGGCGGCAAGGCGATGGCGCTGGCAGGCGACCTCACCAGCGACGATTTCGCCCGCGACATCGTGCGTCAGACGGCGCGGCAGTTCGGCGGATTGGATTTCGTGTGGAACCATGTCGGCACGCCGGGTCCCGCCTCGATCGAGGGCATCGACTGGAAGGATTTCGACTTTGCGATGACGTTGAACGTGCGCACCGTGCTGGTCACCACGGAAGCCGCCCTGCCGGAGCTGCGCGCCCGCGGCGGCGGCGCGCTGCTGTTCACCGCATCGACCTCGGGCCTGGTCGGCTCGCCCTACAGCCCGGTGTACAACATCGCCAAGTTCGGCGTGGTGGGACTGGTGAAGGGCCTGGCGAAGCGGTACGGCCACGAGAAGATTCGGGTGAACGCGGTCTGCCCCGGCACCACCGATACGCCGATGCTGCGTGTGTTCGTCGCGCGTCCGGACAGCCAGATGCCGCCCGGCGAGACGCCGGAAACGCTGGTCGCCAAGCGCGGCGGCCTGAACCCGATGCGCCGTGTCGCGCAGCCGGAGGAAATCGCCAACGCCGCACTGTTCCTGATCTCGGATGAGGCGTCGTTCGTCAACGGCGTGGCGCTGGCGGTGGATGGTGGCGCCACGGCCTAGGCGCGCGATGGCCTGGGCGGGCGGTGGAGGCCCGTCAGCCGGCTGGAGGCGGCTTGCGGCGATGGAAGGCGAAGGGGTCCCACAATCGCCGCCGCACCGCCTGGTCAAGCAGCCGGGACGGCGTGGCAAACGCTGTCCCGCCCGGCCGGCTGCTGGACTGACGCTGTGCCAGCCGAAGTGCCAGAGCAGGCGTGGGTGGCACATCGGGCTCCCCTTCGATCGCCGCCGCAGGCCGGTAACGCGTTCGCGGCAGGATCGTGAGCGCGCTCGCTTCCCGCTGCACGGGCTCGGCCGGACGCCGGGTGTACTGGTGTGTAAAGATGGGGCGGTCGGCGTCGCCCGCCGCCGGAGGTATGACGCTGCGATCGGCCGGGGGGCGTGTGCTGGCTTGGTCCGCCGCCCGTTCCGGGGGCGGAGGCGCCTGAGGCGTGACCCAGGACCCCGGCGCGCGCTGGATGCCGCGGCGGGGGAGCAGATCCGGGGGACCTTCGCGCATCGAAACGTTGCGCAGCTTCACGATCGGTCGCACCACCGGAGGATCAGTTTGGTCAGGCATTGCTGGTTTACCCCTTCAACTCATGGCCGAATCCGGCGCCCGTCTCACCGTGCATGTTCGGGCTCAGGCATTCGACGAGCCCTCCCGGTCACGATGCTATCTCGTGCCGTTGCCGGCCCCATCACCGGCGCCATCACTGGCGCCATCACTGGCAGGCAGGCCCGCGGGCGGGACCTCCGCAGCCCTCGTACCCTGGTTGCCGCCGGGTCCAGCGGCCAACGAGCGCCGGCGCGACCCTCCGGCCACATCGGTCATGGTCCGCCACGCTGCCATCCCTGCGGCAAACGGGTCGCCGTTCCCAAGACCCGGAGCCGGATTCGGCGGCATGACCACCCCGCCGCCGCTCTGTTCCTCCTCCGGCTGCTCTGCCGGCTGCCGGGGCTGCGAGTTCGGGCCGCTCTGGTCGGCCGCAGCGCCGGGGTCCGGCCTGAAAACAACCTGGCCGACATGCACGTAAGAAGGACCGGGCCGCGCCTCGCCCTCGGCGACGAACACCGCCGGTATCTTCAACGGCTCGGAGCCAACGGCTTCGATGGCGTCGGCTCTCGATACCTGGTCTTCGCTTCCCTCGGGCACGAACAGCGCCCGAAGCTTCACGGTGTGATGGCCGAAGGGACGATCAGAAGTGTCGGGCATGAACCTGTCCGCGGATGTTTGGTAGTATATATAACCTCCAGAGCTTCGTGTCAACCGGACCCTGGCGTGCCAGGGCACAATTCGAGTCGTGCCGATCCGCAGCGACCGGTGGGCCTATAGGCGCGCGCCGTCGATGGCTCCGGTTCGCGCTTCTTGAACGACACCGGGCTTGGCCCGGTCTTGAACGATGCCGGGCTTGGCCCGATCACCCACGTCTTTGCTGCTCGCAACATCGCAAGACGTGGGTGGCCGCGGCAATCGCGACCATGAGACGGAGAGTCACCGTCAACGGTGCTTGGTAGGCGTTTGGTATTGGTCCTAACCCCCAGCCTCGTGGCGCAGTACGCGTCACGACGCTCTCGGCCGACCTCCCCTTGGCACGATCCCTTGGCACGATTCCGGAGGTCGACCTCGCACGGAACGACAAGGCTTACCGACTCCCCTGCCCCGCCGGCATCGCCGGAGCGAGCCGCCCGCCCAGCCGCACCGGTTCGATCCGCCTCGCCAGCCCGGTCGCGTCGTCCGTCTCCACGAAAACGCCGCACACCGTTGCCTCGCCCTCCGCGGGGTTCAGCTTCTCGCCCTTCATCTTGCGCCAGAAACAGCAGGGTGGCGGGGCTTTTCTGCATGCCGATGACGCTGTCATAGTCGCCCGACATCCCTGCATCCGACTGGAACGCCGTGCCGCCCGGCAGGATCTGCGCATCCGCCGACGGACAATGCGTATGGGTCCCGACCACGGCCGACACCTGGCCGTCGAGGAAATGCGCGAACGCCATCTTCTCGCTGGACGCCTCGGCGTGGAAATCGACGAAGATCGCCGCGAGGCCGTAGCTTCCCGGCGGCCCGCCCAGCCGGTGCCGCGTCAGCTCCGCCGCGATGCCGCGGAACGGGCAGTCCAGGGCGTCCATGTAGAGCCGCCCCATCGCCTGCAGCACCAGCGCGCGCCGCCCGCCGCCCACGTCCACCACGATCGCGCCGCTCCCCGGCGTGCCTGGAGGATAATTCAGCGGACGCAGCAGGCGCGGGTGGTCGGCAATGAACGGGATGATCTCCTTGCGGTCCCAGGCGTGGTTGCCCAGGGTGATCACGTCCGCCCCCGCGGCGAACAAGGCCGTCGCCATGTCGGGGCCGAGGCCGAAGCCGTGCGAGGCGTTCTCGGCATTTACCACCGCCAGGTCGATGCGCAGCGCCTCTCTCAGCCGCGGCAGTACCGCGCCCACTGCCTCGCGGCCGGTGCGGCCCACCACGTCGCCAATGAACAGGATGCGCATTCAGAACTCCTTGCAGGGGACCAGATCGCGTTCGGTGGCCACCGCGTCCAGTGTGACATCAGTGGGGCCAGCGGGCACCTCAGGCACTTCCTGGGCCGCATAGGCGACGCCCAGCGCATAGCGCCCTGCCGGCAGCGCGGCGAGCGTCCGGTCATAGAACCCGGCGCCGTAGCCCAACCGATGGCCGCGACGGTCGAACGCCAGCAGCGGCACCAACAGAAAGTCTGGGCTCACCCGGGTCGCCAATGGGCCGGAGGGTGCCGAACCGCTCCGGCTCCAGCACGTCGCCGGGGCGCCACAGTCGAAAGCTCAGCGGGTTGCCACGTTTCGGCGTGACCGGCAGCACGATCGGATTGCCGCGCTCGTGTAGCGCGTGCAGCAACGGACGGATGTCGATCTCCTTGCCGATCGGCCAGAACCCCGACACCACCGCCCCGGTCGGCGGCGGCGCATCTGCCAGCACCCGCCGCATCAGCGCCAGGCCGGCCGCTTCCGGGTCCCACGCCTCGCGCGCCGCCAGCATGCGCTGGCGCAGCGCCCGCTTGGCATCGGCGAGTTCGGCAGAAGAAATGTGCGGAGCCGCCATGGCCGTTGGCGTCTCAACCCTCCCAAGGCCTGCTGTGCAGGTGGGTGCCAGATACCGAGACCAGGATCCCGGCAGCGCCAGCTCCCTGGAGGATGCTTAGTGGCCCCGGGGATGAATTACCTGACGCACCGGGCAGCCCCGCCCGACCCTACTTAAGGTGCCTCGAGGCCCGCGGCAATCTCCTCGGCGCGTTTTGCCATGCGAGACAGGCGCCGGCTCAGCCGGAGGTCGCCGTTGCCAGCCCCTCCCGACTGGGCGGCGGACTGCGCCACCGCCAGCTTCTGCCGCAACTCATGCAGCTCATCCGCCATCAGCAGGCTGGCCATCACCAGCATGCGCGCCTCACCGCTCTGGCCGGCGCTGGACTTGATGGTATCGATGCGTTGCTCCACCTCGCGGCTCATCGCCTGCAGGTGGTGCTCTTCACCGTCGCGGCAGCCGATCGTGTAGGCGTAACCGTTGATCCGCAGCGTCACTTGCGCCATGCGACGTGGCTCCTTCTGCCTCGCTCAAGCCGGTTTGCCGCCCGAGGAGCTGCTCAATGCGGCGCGCAGTCTATCGATCAGCCCGTCGAGTTGGGCGGCAATCTCATCGACCGGTACCGCCGGCTCCGCGCCACCTGCCCCCACGCCGTCCGCTGCGCCGCGGGGCGGTAGCGGGCCGGTACCGGCCAGCCGCGCGATACGTTCCAGTGCGGCTTCCAGTCGCGCGGCAGCGTCTTCAGGATCGTCCGCCTCGCCCGCCATGCCTGCAAAACCCCCGCCTCGGTGCAGCTGCCGCTTGAACTGAAGCCGCTCAGACGGTTGAAGGTCAAGTCGGCGATGGATGGTTTGCGGTCAGTGGTCAGTAATTTTGCTCCAGCAGTGGTCGTGCACGGGCTGGCCGACGCGCGGCTGGCGCTGGCGGTCGGGCGCCCGGTCACGTTGCTGTCGGCGCCCGGGGCGGCGCTGTATGCCGGCTGCGGCTGGTGGCGCGCGCTGGCCGCCGAGGCGCGGGCGTCGTCGCCCGACGTTGCGGTGGACGATATCCTCGATTGCGGCGAGGCATCCGGCCAGGCGCTGGCGGCGCTGCGCATCGGGCAACAACACCTCGTGCTGTGGCCTTCGGCGCCGGGATGGGACGCGGTGGCGGCGATCGTGGCGGAGCATGGCGGCGCGCTGCTTCCCGCGGCACCGCCCGCGCTGGACCTGGCCGCACGCGGCGCGTCCCGGCGGCTACACGATTGGTTGCAGATGCGAACGACCCCGCGTGACAGCGCGCCGCCCGTGCGGTAGTACCGCCACTACCCGGACGCCAACCGAGAAAGGCACAACCATGCGTGTGACCCAGAAGGTGAAGAAGATCCTGGACTGGTATGAGGGCGATCCACCCGGCGTGAAAGCCAACCTCGCGCGCATCCTGTGCACCGGCAAGCTCGGCGGCACGGGCAAGGTGGTGATCCTGCCGGTGGACCAGGGTTTCGAGCATGGCCCTGCCCGCAGCTTCGCGCCCAATCCGCCGGCCTATGATCCGCACTACCACTACCAGCTCGCGATCGAGGCCGGGCTGAACGCCTATGCCGCCCCGCTGGGCATGATCGCCCAGGGCGCCGACACCTTCGCCGGGCAGATTCCGACGATCCTGAAGTGCAACAGCTCCAACTCGCTGGCCACCAACAAGGACCAGGCGGTGACCGCCGGCGTGAAGGACGCGCTGCGGCTGGGGTGCTCTGCCATCGGCTTCACCATCTATCCGGGCAGCGAATTCGCCTTCGCCCAGATGGAGGAACTGCGCGAACTCACCGCGGAAGCGAAGGACGCCGGGCTCGCGGTCGTCGTGTGGAGCTACCCGCGTGGCCCCAACCTGGACAAGGCGGCGGAAACCGCGGTCGACATCTGCGCCTATGCCGCGCAGATGGCCGCGCTGCTGGGTGCCAACATCATCAAGGTGAAGCCGCCGACCGCCGTGGTCAGCCTGGAAGCGGCGAAGAAGAGCTATGAGAAGTTCGATGGCTCCACGCTGGCGAAGCGCGTCGCGCACGTGATGCAGGCGTCGTTCAACGGCAAGCGCGTCGTGGTGTTCTCCGGCGGCGAGGCCAAGGACCTGGACGGCGTTTACGAAGAAGTCCGCGGCATCCGCGACGGCGGCGCCAACGGCAGCATCATCGGCCGCAACACCTTCCAGCGCCCGAAGGAGCAAGCGCTGGAGATGCTGAACAAGATCATCGACATCTACAAGAACGGCGACTGATGCGCCGCATGGGCGACGGTGCGGAAGGTTGCCGCGTCTATCTGATCACCCCGCCCAGGCTGGAGCCGGCGCCGTTCGCCGACCTTTTGGCGGCGGCGCTGGATGCCGGCGGGCCAACCGCCGGGCCTGATCCGGCAGTCGCGGCGGTGCAGTTGCGGCTGAAGGACGTCACCGAGGACGACTGGCGGCGCGCCATCGACGCACTGCGCCCCGTGGCACAGTCGCGTGGCGTTGCGTTCCTGCTGAACGACCGCGCCGACCTGGTGCGCGCCACTGGCTGCGATGGCGTCCATGTCGGGCAGGACGACATCCCGGCGCGCCAGGCGCGGGCGCTGATCGGTCCGGAGGCAACGCTCGGCGTCACCTGCAAGGGTAGCCGCGATCTCGCCATGCAGGCGGGCGAGGACGGCGCCGACTACGTGGCGTTCGGCGCCTTCTTCACTTCGGGCACCAAGGATGTGACGCGCTTCGTCGATCCGGAAATCATCCAGTGGTGGTCGGAGTTGATGGAGCTGCCCTGCTGCGCCATTGGCGGCATCACGCCGGAGAACTGTGCCCCCCTGGTACAGGCGGGCGCGGATTTCCTCGCGGTGGTCGGGTGCGTCTGGAACCATCCCGAGGGACCGGCCGCCGGCGTGCGGGCGTTGAATGCCTCGATCGCGGCGGCGCAATCCCGGTCCTGATCGTGCCAATGGCCAGGTATTCTAACGGGCATTCCAAGCGGGCATTCCAAGCAGGTCGTTGGCCCGTGCGATGCCTTGTTCCGGTAGCGGTCTGGTAAGCCCACCGCACCGGCCGGGTGTTGTTGGCCCCATCGTGCCGCCCGCCGCCGCCGCTTCCGCGGACGGGTAATCATCGAGCAATGTGACGCCGCTGCTGATGGCGATGTTGTTGGGTTCGTCGAACGTGGTCCAGTTGCGTTCCAGCACGATCAGTTTCGGTTTTGCTCTTTGCAGCTCCCGGATCGTCGCCTGCGGGATCGGCGCCGAGGTTTGCAGGGCGGGATTGAATTCGTACCATTTCGTTGCCGGCGAAATACGGCAGGATCTCTGCGGCAGACGTACGATCGGGTTGCCGTGTCCGGCAACAATACGGTCCTGCAAGCGCAGCCAGCCCGCGCACGGTGATTGACGCAGGCCGGACGCCAGGCCACGCGGTCCATGGTGAAAACATCCCATGAGGAGGGGTTACCGCGTGAGCGACACACCCAACGACGGCGCCGGACAGATCCTGCTCAGCGAAGATCGCGGCCACATCCGCATCCTGACTATCAATCGTCCCGAACGGATGAACGCCATCTCGCCGGAACTCGGCGACGCGCTGATCGAAGCGTTCGTCGAAGCGAACGCCGATGAGTTCGTCCGCGCGGTGATCCTGACCGGCGTCGGCGACCGCGCCTTCTGCGCCGGCGCCGACCTCAAGGCCCGCAAGGAGGAAGACGCCGCCGGCAAACCGTTCCAGCCCCTGCTGTCGCGCGTGCGCCGCTATCTTTACGAAGTGGTGTTCGAGACCTTCAAGCCCACCATCGCCGCGCTGAACGGTCCCGCGGTCGCCGGCGGCTGCGAACTGGCGCTGGCCTGCGACATCCGCATCGGAGCGGAACATGCGAAGCTGGGCCTGCCGGAGGCGAAACGCGGCAAGGGCGCGCACTTCGCCAACGTGCTGCTGCCGCGGCTGGTGCCGATGGGGATCGCGCTCGAGATGCTGTATCTCGGCGAATACATCGACATGGAGACGGCGCAGCGCTGGGGCCTGGTGAACCGCATCGTTCCCAAGGGGCAGGCGCTGGCCGAAGCGCTGCGCATGGCGGAGGCGATCTGCGACAACGCCCCCGTTACCATCCGCCGCATGAAGGAGACCGCGGTGAAGGCCTCCGGCCTGCCGATGGCCACCGCGCTGCGGCTGAATGAAGGGATCAGCCCCTACACCAGCGAGGACCGCGTCGAGGGCGTGCGCGCCTACGTGGAGAAGCGCAAGCCGGTATGGAAAGGACGCTAAGACGGTGATGGTCGACCTTTTCTTGTCCGGGCCGGGGACAACGGCGCGGCGGCTGGGCGACCCCGGCCGACAGGGATGTCTCACAAAGGTCAGGAAAGACCTAGGAAGAATCACGAAGAGAGGCAACTATTGAGCGGATCCTTTCGATCCTCGGCGTGATACGTAGCCTTTGTGATGCTTCCGCCCCTTCCTCATCTTTGTGAGAACGGGAAGCTGCACGTCCGTGACGATGAGGGCAACCTCAAGCGTCATGACGGAGCCGAGGCTGCAAGACGGCGCGGACACGCGCCAGATGCGCCTCATGCGACGGCGTCGCCGACGGCTTAGGGAAATCGAGGCCGTTCTGCGCCAGCGCAATCACCAGGTCGGCATAGTCATGTGCCCCGCTCGCCTCGATGGCACGGCGCGTGCCGAGCTGTCCGGCGGCGTAGGCGCGCAGGGCGGCAAGCTGGAATTGAGGGCCTACTAGCTCATGGGAGCCTCGCTAATCTCACACTATACGACCGGTTTTGAGATAGCCCATCGGAGAATGAGTTCTGAGAATTGCCGGAGGCCATTTCAGTCCTCGCCAAGCGCGTCCGGTAAAGGCTATTCAAAATTTCGCGTTGTCGGGATCTCGGTGAGCATGACTTGCCCTTGCCGAACCTGCCTGCTCACGCGGTGGACGCGACGGCCGACCCATCCGCACGCGCCGGGTCACCGCTCAGTCGCCAGGTCCTCGAGCGGTGGCGGTCGGAATAAAGCTCCCGCCGGGAGCGTGATACCCGGCAAGCCGGCAATATCGAGATCGCCATCCGGCCCGACCTCGAAGCTGCTCCGGTAGCGCTGTGCCGTCGGATCCGGGTCCCGGTGGACCATCACCCGATCGACGGTGAGATCCACGATCCACACCTCGGCAACAGCATTGCGGGCATACAGCGGCAGCTTGTTCGCAAGGTCGCGGCGCAGCGTCGAATCCGCCACCTCGATGACCAGGACTATGTCCTCGGGACCGGGATGACGGTGGGGATACCCGCGCCATGGCATGCGCGCCAACACGACGTCCGGGTTCGGCTCGGTCCGCGCATCGAGGTCGATCGGATTCTGGAAGCGTGCCCACCAGCGGTCCCGCGGCCCACCGAACCAGCGGGACAGCACGTCCACAGTGAGCGCATGACGCGGCCCGATCGGTGACATGGCAACAACCTGGCCATCGAGCAACTCGACGCGCTCGTCCTCGCCGAAGACACCCGCCTCGGCCATGCGGTGGTATTCTGCGACCGAGAACGGCCTGGGCGGAAGAACGTCGGTATCCATGTCCATACGCAAAGACTAGCACGAACCGCCACGCCCGTCAGCCGAGAGACCAACAGGGCCGCCTCGGCCAGGCTAGCGTTCGGATATCGTCGGCTCTCGTCGATCGCGCCGTTTGGCTGGCCACCCCGCAACGACCGTGCCGCAACGACCCATCACAAGAAGAAGGGTTTGCAACCCTTCCAGCAAAACCTTGCCAAACGGTTGACGTCCTGAGCCACGCGCACTCAGAGCCTGGCAATGCCGGCCGGGAGCGGGTCCGCGTCTTCAAGTCGCACCAACGAGCGCTCCCAAGGGCTCGCCCCTGCTGCCGCCGCGGCCGCACAATTGTCGTGGTCGGTTATTTATATTGACAAAACACGGCGCCCGTGCTAACAAACACGCCACTACGTGCAACCCGCACAGAAAGGCAACGGAGCACCGTCCCGCCATGACCCACAATCCACTCCCACCGCCGGCCGACGCCTGCGCGCCCGATACGGATCGGGCCGGCCCAGACGCGCCCGCGCGCCTGCCGGAGTGGCTCGTCCATCTCATCGCCCTGGTCATCCGCTTCATCCTCCAGCGCAGCTTCGCCGAGAGCTCGCGCCACGCCTGGCTGCCGTCGTGGTGCAATTACCGGCTGGACCTTGCTGTCCGGCTCGGTGCAGCAACTCGCCGCGTCGAGACGTGGCGCGTTCGGCAACGCCATCGCCTGAGTGTCCCGCCGCCGCGGCATCGGCCGAGCCATCCAGAGTGGCCATCCCTGTCACGCGCCATCGTGGCATTCGGCGGCAGCATAAAGGGATTCCGCCGAGGTCTCCCCGCCTGCGGGCTACAATGGTGGGAGAACCCCGACATCGTCCCGGGAATGCTCGGTGCCACGGCCTGCCCGCCGGCCGCCGATGCCATGGCGTTGCTGCTGTCGCGGCAAACTGTCGCCGATACTTCGCCCCCCATCGCGCAAGTTGTGCCCACCGATGCTGCCATGCCGCCGCCATCTGTCATCCGGCGGCAGGTCTACCCTCGGGCCGGTCTTCGCCTGAAGAATAATTCTTCGTGGAGACGCCGCATCGGACGGTTCATGTGTCGCACCGCATATTCAGATTAGACCACAGCGTGCTCGTAGCGCTCGAGGCTGGCAAACATTGGCGGATGCTGCGAGCAGTACCCGGTTTGCGATCATGCGGCGAGCCCAATGGCCAAATCTGGCGATGTGCGCTGCTCCGCCCATCGGTCATGACCGACCCCGGAGGCTGGCCAGGACGGATGCAGAGATAAATCTTTCGGCGTTTGGCAGTCCTCGCGTCGCTGCGTCAGCGCGTGGCAGAGTAGGGGGGGCCGCCGGCTGTAAGACGGCCCCCTACCAAGGACAGCCTTCTCGCCGTTCGGCAGCATGGGTATCCTCACGCCATGGGACCGAGAACTCACCAGCATCAGCTTGCAGGGCTTCAGGACGATCCGGACGCTTGCCGACTTCAGGCCCGGCGACCTGACCGTGTTGATTGGCCCGAATGGCGCCGGCAAGAGCAATTTCATCGCGTTCTTCCGCATGCTCTCCTGGATGCTTACCCCACCGGGCCAACTGCAGGTGCACGTTGGGTTGCTGGGCGGCGCGAATAAGCTGTTGCATGACGGTGCGAACGTCACGACTCGCATTGAGGCCGCGTTGACGCTGACCACCAGTGCCGGCACCAACCAATACGGGTTCCAGCTTGCGCATGCCGCCGGCGACACGCTGGTGTTCACCGACGAGTGGTTCAACCATACGCCACGCGGCGGGCCCGATCGACGCCCCAGGCACATGGGGGCCGGACATCGGGAGGCGCAGCTCATAGGTCGTGCGGGAATGACGCCGCAGGTCATCCTGGGCATGTTGCGGCGGATCATCGTCCATCAGTTCCACAATACATCGCCGACGGCGAGGATCCGCAATAAATGGAGCGTCTCCGACAGTCGATCGCTCAAGGAGGACGGGGGCAACCTGGCGGCCTTTCTCCTCCGCTTACAAAATGAGGATCCGACCTATTGCACGCGAATCGAAGACACTGTTCGCCTGGTCCTGCCGTTTTTTGCAGCGTTCGAGCTCTACCCCGAAGCAGACAACGTCTTGTTGCGCTGGCGGGAAATCGGTTGCGACGAGGTGTTCGATGTCTCACAGGCGTCGGACGGCATGCTTCGGGCGATGGCACTGATCGCGCTGCTGCAACAGCCGGAGCGTGACCTGCCCGCGATGCTGGTGCTCGACGAGCCGGAACTCGGGCTGCATCCCTACGCCATCGAGGTACTCGCCGGCCTGATTCGCAGCGCGTCCAAGCATGTGCAGGTGATCGTCGCCACGCAGTCGGTCTCGCTGATCGACCGGTTCGAACCGGACGATATCGTCGTCACGAACCGCAAGGGCCGCGAAACGTCGTTCCAGCGCCTGAGCAATGTGGAACTCGGCGAGTGGCTCGACTCCTATACCTTGTCCGAGTTGTGGGAGAACAATGTTGTTGGCGGAGGCCCTCGCGCTGATCAGGCTCCATTTCGTCGTCGAAGGCCAGACCGAGGAAGCCTTCGTCAACACTGTCCTCGCGCCGGAGCTGGGCGGCTGCAATGTCTTCGCCGACGCACGCCGGATCGAAACCGGGCGTCGGCATGGCCGATTGTTCCGTGGCGGCCTGGTGACGTACGAGCATCTTGCGCGCGACCTGACATTGTGGATGAAGCAGGATCAGAACGCTGACTCGTGGTTCACGACATTGGTTGATTTGTACGCCCTGCCGCAAGATTTTCCGAGTCATGCGGCGCTGTCGGCGACCTCCGATCCGTTCGATCGGGTCGCACAGGGAACAAGAATTTGGTCAGGACATTTCCAGCCGTCTCGGCGACATCGCGGTGTCACGACGTTTGATCCCCTACATCAGGTGCACGAATTCGAGGCCCTTTTGTTTTCGGATTCGGCCGCCTTTGCTGAGGCCTACCCGGACAGGCCGCAAGCGATGACGGCGCTTGCCGCGATCCGTGCACAATTCCTGACCCCTGAGGACATCGACGACGACCCGCTGTCAGCTGCCTTGCTGGTGCCCGATTATAAGAAAACGGTTGCCGGTTTGCTGATCGCGCAGCGTATCGGCCTCGCGCGGATGCGAATCGAATGCCGCCACTTCGGCGAATGGTTTGCCCGCCTGATCGCGCTGGATACGCTGACCGCTCCGCCGTAAGCGCCCGCAAATAGCGCCTCCCCGATTGACGCCCCGCCCCGAATCCTGCCAGCAAGCGCACCGTGTCCTACCGGCAGAAGCACCTCCTCGCGATCGAAGGCCTGCACCCGCCCGAGATCGGGCACTTGCTCGATCTCGCCGAGAGCTACGTCTTGCTGACCCGCTCCGGCCAAGACCCAGCGCGACGTCCTCCGCGGCCAGACCCTGATCAACCTGTTCTTCGAGGACTCCACCCGCACCCGCACCAGCTTCGAACTGGCCGGCAAGCGGCTGGGCGCCGACGTGATCAACATGTCGGTCTCCACCTCCTCGGTGAACAAGGGCGAGACCCTGCTCGACACCGCCGCCACGCTGAACGCGATGCACTGCGACCTGCTGGTGGTGCGCCACGACCAGTCCGGCGCGCCGAACCTGCTGGCGCAGAAGGTCGATGCCGCGGTGATCAACGCCGGCGACGGCACCCACGAACACCCGACGCAGGCGTTGCTCGACGCCCTGACCATCCGCCGCCGCAAGGGCCGCCTGGAGGGCCTGACCGTGGCGATCTGCGGCGACGTGCTGCACTCGCGGGTGGCGCGCTCGAACATTCATCTGCTGACCGCGATGGGCAGCCGCGTGCGCGTAATCGGCCCGCCGACCCTGATGCCCGCCGAGGCGCCCGCCCTTGGCGTCGAGGTCTTCCACGACATGCGCAGCGGCCTGGACGGCGTCGACATCGTCATGATGCTGCGCCTGCAGCGCGAACGCATGCAGGGTGGCCTGGTCCCCAGCGCCCGCGAGTTCTTCCGCTTCTTCGGCCTGGACGCCGAGAAGCTCGCCTACGCCAAGCCAGACGCGCTGGTGATGCACCCCGGTCCGATGAATCGCGGCGTCGAGATCGACAGCGCGGTCGCCGACGATCCGGATCGCAGCGTGATCAAGGAGCAAGTCGAGATGGGAGTCGCGGTGCGCATGGCGGTGCTGGACACGCTGGCGCGGCGGCATGGGCGGAATGACTGAGCCAATGCGTCATCGCGGGCAAAGCCTGCCCCGGCGAGATGGCCGGGGGCCCGCCATCTGCGACTTTGCTCGGTACCGCGTCGAAAATCGTGAATGGAGGGTCGTCGGCCCAAGGCAATCGGATGAAGGGACGGAAGCCGGGCCGCTGCTCTGCCGGCTGCGATGCGTACGCCAGCCATGCGCTGAATCCAACCGCCATCGATGGTGGCAGCAACGCTTTCTCCGCTCTTCCTCCGTGCGAAAAAACAGCGAATCATGAGGCACCGGCGGTTGATGATTCCCCACCGGCAATTCCTGATGCCACGCGATCTCGTCCGGACTGAGCTTCACCCGATTGCCCTGGCCTTCTCCCGCCATGACACGGGCGCCGCATGACTCCCGACACCCTCTTCCTCAACGTCCGCCTGCTCGATGCGTCGTCCGGCGTTGATACAGTCGGCGATCTACTGGTGCGCGCCGGCGTCATCGCCGATTTCGGCCCCAACCTTGGCCGTCCGGACGGCGCCACGATCATCCAGCAAGACGGCGCGGTCCTCTGCCCCGGCCTGGTGGACATGCGCGCCGCGCTCGGCGAACCAGGCTTCGAATACCGCGAGACCATCGCCTCCGCCGCCGAGGCTGCCGCCGCCGGCGGCATCACCACGTTGGCCGCGCTGCCCGATACCCTGCCGGCGATCGATGATCCCGCGCTGGTGCACCTGATGCGCCGACGCGGGGAGGACACCGGCAGCCTGACCATCCTGCCTTATGCCGCCGTCACCACCGGCTGCGCCGGCGAGACGTTGGCGGAGATCGGGCTGCTGCGCGAGGCCGGTGCGGTGGCCTTCACCGACGGTGCCAACACGCTGCGTTCCGCCCGCCTGATGCGGCTCGCGCTGTCCTACGCCCGCGGTTTCAGCGCCCGCATCGTGCAGCATCCGGAAGAGCAGTCGCTGGCGGCCGGCGGCGCGGCGACCGAGGGAGAGCTCGCCACCAGGCTTGGCTTACCGGGAATTCCCGCCGCCGCGGAAGCGATCCAGGTGGCGCGCGACATCAGCCTCGCGCGGCTCACTGGTGGGGCGGTGCATTTCGCGCACGTGTCCACCGCCGACGCGCTGGTGCTGATCCGCCGCGCCAAGGACGAAGGCCTGGCGGTCACCTGCGACACTGCCCCGCCCTATTTCGACTTGAACGAGACGGCGATCGGCGATTTCCGCACCTACGCCAAGCTGTCCCCCCCGCTGCGCAAGGACGCGGACCGCCGGGCTGTCGCCGCCGCGCTGGTGGACAGCACGGTCGACGCCATCGCCTCGGACCATCAGCCGCGCGACGCTGACGACAAGCGCCTGCCCTTCGCCCAGGCGGCGCCGGGTGGCGTCGGGCTGGCCACGCTGCTGGGCGTGACACTGGCGCAGGTCCACAACGGCACGATCGGATTGCCGCAGGCGATCGAGCTGCTGACCGCGCGCCCGGCCGGCCTGCTGGGAACCGAGTCCGGCCGCCTGGCCAAAGGCGCCCCCGCCGATCTCTGCCTGTTCCATCCCGAGCGGATCTGGAAGGTCGAATCCGGCAAGCTACCCGGCAAGGCGCAGAACACCCCGTTCGACGGCCGCGCGCTGGAAGGCGTGGTCCTGGGCACCTGGAAGGCCGGACGGCGGGTGTTCGGCTAGTGCTTCGACCCTCACGCTTCCATCCATGGGTGCCCCCCAACTGACGGTATCGAACGCGTCATCCAGTTCCTGGCGATCGACCCGCACGGTCTTGTGCCCGCCCATGCGTACCTCGAACTCACGTCGCCTGTACGGCCAGCCGCATCCAGTCCGGTATCCGCGCCGTCAGCCGTGCCTCGCCGCACACCAGCGGCGCATCGAGCGCCTCCAGGCGCAATACCGCCAGCCCCGATCCGCCCCGACCGGAATGCATGGTGCCCACCGCTGCGCCGTCGCGCAGCACCGGCGTGCCCGGTTCCGGCAAAGCGCCGTCCACCACGACGGGCACCAACCGCCGCTTGACCAGGCCGCGATACTTCGTGCGCGCGGTCAGTTCCTGACCCATGTAGCAGCCCTTGGTCCACGACACGCCGTTCAGCTCGTCGAACCCGGCTTCGAGCAATATCGTCTTGTCCGGCTCCAGATCGCGCGTGCCATCGGGCAGGCCGAGCGCCAGGCGATGGCTGTCCCAGTCGTCCTCGCCGGCATTGGCGGGCAACGACGCCACGGTCAGCACACGCCAGCCCGCCTCGGGCAGACGCGGATCGGGCGTGACGATGCCGCTCGCCGCTGGAGCGCCGTCCCAGGCGGCATATACCAGCCATTCCTCCGCCACCCGCAGCGTCACCTTGGACCGCAACCGGAACCGCGTCAGCCGCTGCAGCAGCATCGGCACCTGCGACCGTTCCGCGTCCAGCAGCAGGCGGTCGCCGTCGGCCAGGATGAAGAAGTCCGCGAGGTACTTGCCTTGCGGCGTCAGCAGGGCGGCCCAGACGGCGCGGCCCGGCGCCGCCTCGGCGACGTCGTTGCTCACCAGCCCCTGCAAAAAGGCCACGCGGTCCTCGCCGCCGACCTCGATCACCGCCCGTCCGGGAAGCGCCACCAACTGTGTCATGACCGGGGAGATTGGGTGCTTGCGCCGCAACTGACAAGACGGCTAGGAACCGGTCGGATGAGCGCAGCCACCCTGGTACGTCCCGGCCAGCAAACCCCATCCGTTCCGACACCGCTGCTGGTGTACCGTGATCGGATCGGCGCGCCGTCGGAAATCCAGTTCCTGCGCCGGCAATATGTCGGGTTTACCCGGCTTGCGCCGGTCTGGGTCGGGCGGCACATCATGCCTCAGGCGGGCGAACTCGGAGGATCGGTGGTGCAGCTCGGCCCCACCTGGCTTGCGCGCGTCTTGTTCCAACAAGCCGGGATCGTGCCACATATGGACCTCGGACGCACCGCTCCGGTGCTGCACGCACAGTTCGCGCGCGGTGGCGCGCTGGCACTGCCGCTGACCCGGGCGCGCGGCCTGAAGCTGGTGGTGACGCTGCACGGCGGCGACGTCAGCAAAGCGAGGAACTGGCATGGCACGATGCAGGCACGGCGCTGGCCCGGCGTCGTCGCGGCGGCGGCGCGGTTCGTCTGCGTATCGGCGACCGTCGCCGAGATGGCGCGCGCCCACCAGGTGCCGGCGGCGAAATTGACGGTGCTCCCGATCGGGGTGGAGGTGCCGTCCGCGCCGCCATCCCCGCCCTCCGCGCCAACCTACCACCTGTTCGTCGGCCGGTTCGTCGCCAAGAAGGGCGTGCAGGACATCGCCGCCGCCGTCCGCCATCTGCGTGCGGCAGGCGATGCCACCCAGGTCGTGTTCATCGGCGACGGCCCGCTGCGCCCGCTGCTGGAAACCCTGGCGCGCGAGGTCTCCGGTGTCGAACTCACCGGCTGGCTGCCACCCGATGCCGTACGCGAGCGCATGGCGCAGGCCTGGTCTCTGCTGGCGTGCAGCGTCGTCGCCCCGAATGGCGACGCCGAGGGCCTGCCCAGCGTCGTCCCCGAAGCCATGGCGCAAGCGTGTGCCGTGATCGGAACCGATGAAGGCGGAGTCGCCGAGGCCGTGCAGCACGAGCGCACGGGGCTGCTGGTGCCGCCGCGCGATCCCGCCGCGCTGGCCACCGCCATGCGCCGGCTGGTGGCGCAGTCCGGGCTGCGCCATACGCTGGCGCAGGCGGGCTTCGACTACGCCCGGCGCGCGCTGAACGCGCAGACCCAATCGGTCGCGTTGGAAAACCTGTTGCTGGAGGTGGCAGCCTAGATGTGCGGCATTGCCGGGCTGATCCTGTCGAGCGGTGCGCCGCCCCCTGATCCCGCCACCCTGTCGAAGCTGATCGACAGCCTGCACCACCGCGGCCCCGACGGTACCGGCCACGCCGTCGTCGGCCGCGTGGCGCTGGTGCACAACCGGCTCGCGATCATTGATCTCGTCACCGGCGACCAGCCTCTGTTCTCCGGCCCCGCGACGCTGATCTGCAACGGCGAGATCTATAACTACCGCGAGCTGCGTGCCGCCATGCCGGAGGTCAGCTTCGCCACCAACAGCGACTGCGAACCGCCGCTGCACCTCTGGCTGCGCCATGGCGCCGACTATGCCCGCGAGCTGCGCGGCATGTTCGCCGTGGCGATCCACGAGCGCGCCCAGCGCACGGTGACCCTGACCCGCGACCCGTTCGGCATCAAGCCGCTCTACATCGCGCAGGTCGAGCACGGGCTTGCCTTCGCCTCGGAACCGCAGGCGCTGCTGGAGGCCGGGCTTGTGGCCCGCTCGGTGCGCCCGGCAGCGCGGGAGGAACTGCTGCAATTGCAATTCACCACCGGCACCGACACGATTTTCGACGGCATCCAGCGGTTGCTCCCCGGAGAGACACTGACCTGCGCCGATGGCCATGTGATCGACCGCCGCCGCATTTGCCCGATCCCCGAAGGCGGGCCGGAGAACATCGACGAGGACGCCGCCCTGGCCCGCCTCGACCGCGCGCTGGAGGAGTCTGTCGACCTGCACCAGCGCAGCGACGTGCCGTACGGCATGTTTCTCTCCGGCGGCATCGACAGCTCCACCTTGCTGGCACTGATGGCGCGGCTCAACGACGAACCGGTGCTGGCGTTCACCGCCGGCTTCGACGTGCCGGAGGCTGCCGACGAGCGCGACCACGCCGCGGCGGTGGCGAAAGCCTGCGGCGCGCGACACGAGGCGATCGAGATCAACGAGGCGATGGTCTGGCGGCACCTGCCGGAGATCGTCGCCTGCATGGACGATCCGGCGGCTGACTACGCGATCATCCCCACCTGGTTCCTGGCCCGGCGCGCCCGGCAGGACGTGAAGGTGGTGCTGAGCGGCGAAGGCGGCGACGAGATTTTTGCCGGTTACCCACGCTACGTCAGCGCCATGCGCCCGTGGTGGCGGGGCGGCCGGGCGATGTACGCGCGCGGCTCGTTCGACCGCGTCAACGTGCTGCGCTCGCGGCCGGCAGGCTGGCGCGACGGCATCGCGGCGGCTGAACTGCGCGCGGCGGAGGGTGGCCGCTCCCGGCTCGCGGCCGCGCAGGCCACCGACATGACCGACTGGCTGCCGCATGACCTGTTGCTGAAGCTGGACCGCTGCCTGATGGCACACGCGGTGGAAGGGCGCACGCCGTTCCTCGACAAGGGCGTCGCCGCCGCGGCCTTCCGCCTGCCCGACGCGATGAAGCTGCGAGACGGCATGGGCAAGTGGATCCTGCGCAAGTGGCTGGAGAAACACCTGCCCGTGGCGCGACCCTTCGCGCCGAAGCAAGGATTCACGGTGCCGGTGGGGGCCTGGATCAAGGGCCAGGGCACGCGGCTCGGCCCGCTGGTGGCGGCCCAGCCCGGCGTGGCCGAAATCGCCGATCCCGAGCGCGTCGTCGCCCTGTTCCGCGGTATCCGGCGCTGGCGCGACGGATTCGCCGCATGGAAGCTGCTGTTCTACGCACTGTGGCACCGACGGCATATTCTCGGATTGGAGCCGGTGGGGGACGTATTCGAGACTCTGGGGACCAGTTAGACCCTATGGGGTGAGGATGCTGCGGCGATCGCAGATGCTGCCGCGATCAGAGATGCTGCGGCGATCGCAGCAGCAGACGTAAAAGCAATCGCCTCTGCCCTCCTGCGCTTGGGCGCAAAGCGGACCAAGGCCGGGGAGCGGTGCAGCTTTGCCGCCAGGCGTTACCCCGCTTCGACGGCACCATGCCATAGCGTCAATCGTCAATCACTGCCCTGGCGAAACGGCGCCTTTGACCAGCCGTCCAAGCCATTTGAATCATCATCTTTTCATCACGGAGACAAATCAGAGAATCACGAAATGCCCATGAAGCCGGAAGGTCCCGCACTGCTGGGAAACCTCCGGCTCTGCGGTGCTCCGTGGTTCTCCGTTTTGCCTCCGTGCTGAAAAAGCCTGGCTGCCGACATCGATGCCGGCAGCAGCGAGCCTCCCAATCCAACCAAATCACAGCAAGCCGGACAGACGCCTGGCATCCTGTTCAGCGGAATGCCTTGTCCCCCGCGTCATCGTGGTCATCGTGCTTGCAAATCGGCTCACGGACCTGCGAGAAGGCCGCTGCCAGCCCAGGCCCGCCGGCGGATCGCCGCCCGGCAGCCCGAACCATGGGCCGCACTGTGGGGGCGGATCGTACCCGACCATCAGATGGATTTGTCAGTGGACGTGCCAGTCGACGTGCCAGTGGATCTGCCAGTCGACGTGCCAGTCAGCCTCCTGCGCGCCAACCCGAGGACTCGCCCGGACGCGCCGGTCCTGGTGCTCGTCATCCCGATCTTCAACGACTGGGTCTCCGTGATGGCACTGCTGCAGGCGATCGACCAGCGTCCGGAACTCAGCGACACGTCGTTTCACGTCATCCTGGTGAACGACGGCTCTCCGCTGCCCGACCGCTGGCATCTCGGCCAGGTCGGCCGGGGCTGCATCGGCCGTGTCGAGCTGCTGGACCTGGTCGCCAACGTCGGCCACCAGCGCGCCATCGCCATCGGCCTGGTCGTGGCGGCGCGCGTAGCCGATGTGACCGGCGTCGTGGTCATGGACGGCGACGGCGAGGACCGGCCGCAAGACATCGCCGTCCTGCTGCACCAGGCGGCGGCACGCCCCGGCCACATCATCTGTGCCCGCCGCAGCGAGCGCTCCGAATCCCGCCTGTTCCGCACCTTCTATGGCGTCTACAAGCTGGCCTTCCGCTGCCTGACCGGCCGCACCATCGACTTCGGCAATTTCTGCTTCATCCCGGTCCGCCTGCTGAACGCGGTCAACCACAATCCCGCCACCTGGAACCACCTGGCCGCCAGCATCCTGCGCTCGCGCATCCCGGTCGCCGGCGTCGACGCCCCGCGTGGCCGTCGCCTGGCCGGCGAATCGAAAATGAACTTCACCACCCTGATCTTGCACGGCATGAGCGCCATCTCGGTCTATGCCGACCTGGTGATGGTCCGGATTGTTCTCGCGATGATCTGGATCGCCGGCCTCACCGTGCTGGCCATGGTCAGCGTCGTGGTCCTGCGCCTGACCACCAGCATCGGCATTCCCGGCTGGGCCTCCAACATGCTTGGCTCGCTCGCGGTCATGCTGTTGGAATCGCTGCTGTTCGCCACCATCGCCGTGTTCATGCTGCTGAACGCGCGCAGCACGCGGCCGGTGATCCCGGCCTTCGACGTGCTGCAGATGGTCGCGGCGCACAGTGTCGTCTGGTCCGCCGAAGCCGCCGCGGACACGAGGTAAACTTTGCCCGCCCTGCTGCTGCCCCGCACCTATTTCCCCCCGCATGACAGCAACCGCATGGCCCGCGAGGGCGACGTGGCGCGCGCCCGCGATGACTTCATCCGCACCGGCAGCCGCAATCTGCGCGCCCTGCTGCGACAGCGCTTCATCTGGATGAATGACTACCTTCGCCCAGGCCAGACGATCGTCGAACTGGGCTGCGGCGCCGGCCTGACACAGTTCTTCATCAATCAGGAACGCATCCTGGAGACCGACGTCCGGCCCTATGGCTGGGTCTCCGCCTGCGTCGATGCGTTGCACCTGCCGTTCGCGTCCGAGAGTGTCGATGCCTTCATCTGCGTCAACATGATCCACCATCTCGCGCGGCCCGCGGCGTTTCTCGATTCCATCGTGGAATGCCTGCGCCCCGGGGGTGTACTGCTCATCCACGAACCCAATCCGAGCATCATGATGCTGTGCATGCTGCGGACGATGCGGCACGAGGGCTGGTCCCTCGACGTCGATGTCTTCGACGCCAACGGCCTCGCCAACGATCCGGCCGACGCCTGGTCCGGCAACAATGCCGTCAGCCGCCTGCTGTTCCATAACAGAAATAAGTTCGCCAGCCGGTTCCCGCGGCTGCGCATCGAGCATGACGCCTTCACTGAGTGCCTGCTGTTCCCCCTCTCCGGCGGCGTGACCGCCAAGACCTGGAGCCTCGAATTGCCCGACAGCATCCTCCGGCTGGTGGCGCAGTTGGACGCCTTGCTGTGCCGTGCCGCGCCATCCGTGTTCGCCCTCGGCCGCGCCGTCGCCTTGCGCAAGCTGCCGGCATGAGCCTCGGATCGCTCGCTCCCGCCGTCGCCAACGACGCGCCGGCGTCGCGCGCCAGCGCAGCCACCCGCGGCATCGCAGTGCTGGTAGTGCTCGGCATCGTCGGCATCGTCGGGGCGGCTTTCACGCTGCACGCATTCTTGATCCTGCAGAACCATGACAACGACTGGTACCTGGTTGTCGCCCAGCGCCTGCTGGCGGGCGGACGCTACGGCCGCGACTTCATGGAGCCGAACCCGCCGCTGATCATTCTCCTCAGCGTGCCGCCGGTCCTGCTGGCACCGCTGCTGCATCTGCCCGTCTATACAGCGTTTGTCGCCTATGTCTGCGCCCTGATCCTGCTCTCGACCTGGCTGGCGTGGCGTTCGTTGCGCTGGTGCATGGCGGACCAGCCGGTCGGCGCCGCCGTGCTTCTGTTGTGCTACACCGCCATCCTGGCGCTCGAGCCCGGCTACGATTTCGGTCAGCGCGAGCATTTGTTCGTCATCCTGTTCGCCCCCGGCCTGTTGTGGTTCGCCGCCCGCGATGCAGGCGACACGCGGCCGCTGAGCGTCAGTAACGGATTGGCGGTCGTGCTGGCGGCGATCGGCGTGCTGATCAAGCCGTTTGTGCTGCTGGTCCCGCTGATGATGCTGGTCCTGAAGGCTGGCCACCATCGCACCTGGCGCGTGGTACTGGACGGCTCCGTCGCCGTGTTCCTGGTGGTCGCGGTGCTGTACGTCGCCTTGGTCCTGGTAGCGTTCCCCACGTACCTGCCGGCGGCGGCCATCCAGCAGGAAGTCTATTTCGCCTGGGACCGCGCCTGGCTTACCGTGTTCGACGAGTCCCGCCCGGCAATGATGGCGTTGGCCATGGCGGTGGTCCTGACCGAACTGACGCCGCTGGAGCAGCGGACGCGGGTACTGTTCCGGCAGGTCTGTGTGGCGGCGGTAACCTGTCTGTTCCTTGCACTGTGGGAAAAGAAGGCCTGGACCTATCATCTGCTCCCGACGATCGAGCTTGCGGCGTTCATCCTGGCCGGAGCCGTGATCGCCCTGGTGCCGCGCCTGTCGTGGCGCTATCGGGCGCGCGATTGGGGGCGCGTGCCGGCGGCCGTCGTCTGTGCCGCGGTCCTGCTGGAGGCCACGGCCCTGGCAATACAGCCGCTCGACGACGCCGTCTTTGCCACCCGCGCCAAGGCGACGGCCACCCCGCTCATCGCGACGCTACGGCACTCCTTCAACGGCAAGTCGTTGCTGGTGCTGACCTCCGGCTATCAGCCCGGGATTCCCAGCCTGGCCGGCGTCAGCCTCGCCGCGCGCGCGCCGAGCCAACTGCTGCTACCAGGAGCCGTGCGGCTGGCCGAGGGCAACGCCGCGCAGCGCAAGCGCGCTGTGGAGGTGCGCGGCCTTGCCACCAATCTGCTGATCGAGGACCTGGATCGGTATCACCCGGACGTCGTCGCCGTCGACCGCCGCCCGGTCAAGCAAAGCCTGCCGAACAACTTTGACGTCTTGAAATTTTACCAGGCAGACCCGCAATTCGGCCAAGCGTGGTCCGACTATCGACTGGCGGTGTCGCTCAACGGCTGGGACCTTTATGCGCGCACCGTGCCGGACGCGACCAAGGCCAGGTAGTTGCCCTCAAGCGGCCCAATTCGTTCCCATAAAGCGATCGGTGCTTGTGCGAAGGGATGGGTTTTAGTTACAATGTCGCCATGGCCGCCGACCTCGTCGAGCACTGGGAGAATCTGCTGCACGCCACCCTGCTCGGCGCGATTCCCTGGCTTCAGTGGTTCGTCTTTTCCATCATCGACTTCCTCACCAGCCCGTTCACCGGCATCCGCACCCGGTCCTATTGGCCGGAACTTGTTGCCTCGCTGATCATCGCCGCGGCGCTCTACATCGTCCGCTCCCAGCCTGGCGACCGTAGCCTGCGCGGGCTGTGGCGGTACTGGTTCCCCAGCGCCATGTGGCGCCACAAATCCACCTGGGTCGATTTCCAGATCATCGTGCTGAACAACTTCTTCGCCAACTCCTTCATGGTGACGTGGCGGTTCAATGCCGCGCTGATGACCACCACCTTCCTCGCGGTCCTGGTCCACGTGTTCGGTCCCGCGCCGCATTTCCTCGCCTGGACACCGGTGATGCTGGTCCTCTACACCATCCTGGTGGCGATGGCGGATGACCTTGGCTACTTCATCTTTCATCTCGCGTCGCACCGCATCGGTTGGTTATGGGCATTTCACAAGGTGCATCACTCCGCCGAGACGCTGACCGTGCTCGCCAACGTGCGGACGCATCCGGTCGAATACGCGATTACCGAGCCATGCAAGGCAATCACCACGTCGCTGGTGCTGGCACCGGCGATCTATCTCGGCACCGGTCACGCCACCCTGGTCGATGTGCTCGGCATGAACCTCATGGCGGCGTTCTATTGCGTGCTGGGGACGCAGTTGCACCACTCGCACGTGTGGCTGTCCTGGGGCAAAGTGCTGTCGCATGTGCTGATCAGTCCGGCGCAGCACCAGATCCACCACAGCTCCGCGCCGCGCCACTGGAACCGCAATATGGGCGGCAATTTCGCATTCTGGGACTGGATTTGCGGTACGCTCTACGTGCCGGAGGGCCATGAGGAGATCAGCTTCGGCCTCGGCGCGGGCCAGCCGCAACCATACGGCAACGCTCTGCTGGCCTACGCGCTGCCGTTCTGGGAAATCACGCCGGAGGCCATTCGGCAACGGATCAGGCGCTTGCTGCGAGGAAAGCTGGCGCTGTCGGCTCGGGTGCAGGAGCAGCCGATGGCAACCCAGCCGCCCTCGTGACCGCCTGCGGCAAGGACGCTTGCGTCGCGTGACGGTCCCGGCGAAAGCGGCCCCTCCGAAAACCATCCTGGCGGTGACCGCTGCGCGCCATGCCTGTTTTGCGTCCGACCCTGTGACACGGCGCGCCCCCCGGCTGTCCGCGGGCCGCTCCGGCGTCCTCGATGCGGCGCGGATCGCGCAGGCCATTGCCGGCTTCCCGATCATCACCTGCGACATCTTCGATACCGCCGTCATGCGCCGGCTGGCGCGGCCCGAGGACGTGCACCTTGCGACCGGCGCGCGGGCCCTGGCGGCCGGGCTGACCAGTTGTGCTCCCGAGGCGTTCCGCGAGTACCGGCTCGCCGCCGAGGCCGCCGAGCGGGCGGAGCATGTCCAGGCCGGCGACGACGAGATTGCCATCGCAGACGTGTACCGGCGGCTGCAAGCGGCCGGCGTGTTGACGGACGCGACCGCGGCTGCACACCTGGAATTTGTCATCGAGCAAACCGTTTGCCACCCGGTCCAGCCGGTACCTCGCCGCGCTGGCCGCCCGCGATCCCGGCCAGCGCCTGGTCTTTCTGTCCGACACCACGCTGCCCTCGGCGTGGCTGGCGGCGATCCTGACGAATTGCGGCTACGGCGACCGGCCCGAGGTGATTTGCTCCGCCGAAGCTCACTGTACCAAGGCCGCCGGCGGCTTGTTTGTCCATGTGTTGCGAACGCTGGGATGCCAGCCGCGTGACGTCATCCACCTGGGCGACAACCCGCTGGCCGACGTGGCACGCGCACGCCAGCACGGCATAGTGACGCTTCATCTGCCACCACCACATATCCCGCCGGAACCGAGCGATGTCGGCGCCCAGGCCTATGTGATGCGGCTCGCGCACAGCCTGCAGCGTTCGCGCGCGACGCTATCCGCTTCTGGCGCACAGTCCGCCCGGGGCGCGGCACAGTCGGCCGAGGCCATAGACCAGCCGGCCAAGGTGACCGCCCGGCCGGCCAAAGCCACCGCTCAGCCGGCCGGGGGCAGCGTCCAACCGGCCGAGGCAATCCCACAGCCGGCCGAGGGCAGCGCCCTGCCCGCCGAGGCAACCCGACAGCCGGCCGAAGCGACCGCACCGCCGGCCCGAAGCGCCCTGCACGATCCGCGTCTGCTGCGCATCTGCCTGGGACCGCTGATCGGCTTCACCCTGTTCGTCCTGGCTGAAGCTCGCCGCCGCGGCATCCGCCGCATCTACTTCATGGCACGCGACGGCTACCTGCCGCTCGCGATTGCCCGGCGGCTGCTGACCCGGCGCGCCGAGGCGCCGCAGCTCGCCTACCTGCCATGCTCGCGGCAGGCCATCCTGTTGCCCACCCTGCTCGACGACCTGCCGCAGCTTGCGCGGATGGTCGCCGACGGCATGCTCGGCCGCCCCTTGCACGCCGCGCTGAACACACTCGGCATCGCCCCGGACGCGACCGCCGGCATGGCGCGCGCCGCCGGCCAGGATCCGGACCAGCCGGTCCGCGGCACAGAAGGCCAGGACGCGGTGCGCCGCCTGATCGACGCGCACCGTGAGACCATCCGCGCCACGCTGCGGCAGCGGCGGGATGCGGCGCTCGCCTATCTCGGCGAATGCGGCTTTCTCGATCCCGGTCCGCGCATGGTCGTCGACGTCGGCTGGCGCGGATCGGTGCAGAAGGCGCTCGCCACGCTGGTGGGCGCCACACCCACCGACATTTTCGGCGCCTATCTTGGGCTATGGCCGGAGGCGCTGTGCGCCGGACTGAACCCGCACAATGCGGCCGGCTACCTGTTTTCGTTCGGTCATCCGAAGCCGCTGCTCGACATCGTACACCAGGGCTACGTCTTGTTCGAATTGTGACTTTTCCGCCCCGCACGGCCCGGTATCCCACTACGCCGAGGAGAACGGCCGCGTGGTTCCGGTGTTTGCCGCGGATCATGAGCAGAATGAGAGGGTCCGCCGCCAAACTGTGGCGGCGATCGAAGCGGCCAGCCTGACCGCGTTCGACGAGATGGATGCGATCCTTGACGGCGCGTGGCCCGAGTCGATCGACGCGGCGTCGGCATTGAGCGAGATGGTGCCATTGCTCACCCGCCCCTCGGCGCAGGATGTCGCGGCGCTCAACCGCGTGCCCTACATCCACGGTCTCGATGGCGCGTTTAATGTCCGTGCGGTAAATCCCGTGCCGTTGCGGCAACTGGTCATGGATACGCCGGCGGCGTTGCGGCGGATCGCCAACGCGCCATGGCAGGCGGGCACGTTGCGCGCCAGCCTTCCCTGGCCGGTTCCGGACATGGGCTTCCCCGAATTCGCCGACCGAGTGCAACGTCTGCGACGCCTGCTGCGGTTCCGCTGACGAGGAGGGAGCCGGGACAGATGCATTCGATCGGCGGACAGCCGTGGCAAACCTGACCACCTGTCGATTCAAAGAGCCATCGCCATGCAGCACCGGTGGAGTCGCCTTGACGGGCGAACCGCCATAGGGTCAGGCCGCTGCCCCGTCAGAAGTCGGAGCAGCGTGACACCGGGAGAAAGACCATGCGGCCCGAGCACGCGATCGCCGACAACGGCCGGCCTTATACCGGCGCGGAATACATGCAAAGCCTGCGCGACGGCCGCGAAGTCTATATCGACGGCGAGCGCGTCGCCGACGTCACCACCCACCCCGCTTTCCGTAACTCGGTGCGCACCATCGCGCGGCTGTACGACGCGCTGCACGACCCGGCGCGGCAGGGCGTGCTGACCTGCCCCACCGATACCGGCAACGGCGGCTATACCCATCGCTACTTCCGCGTCGCGCGCTCACGCGAGGACCTGGTCGGTGCGCAAGGCGCCATCGCCGCCTGGTCGCGGCTGAGCTACGGCTGGATGGGCCGCACGCCCGACTACAAGGCCGCCTACACCAACACGCTCGGTGCCAACCCCGAGTATTACGGTCCGTACGCCGACAACGCCCGCGCCTGGTACAAGCGCGCGCAGGAAACCGTGCCATTCATGAACCACGCCATCGTCAATCCGCCGGTTGATCGCCACAAGCCGGCCGAGCAAGTGAAGGACGTCTTCGTCAGCGTGGAGAAGGAGGTGGACGGGGGCATCATCGTCTCCGGTGCCAAGGTGGTGGCCACATCCGCCGCGATGACGCACTACAACTACATGGGCCAGAGTTCGAAGACCGCGACCGAGGACCTGGACATGTCGTTGATGTTCATCGTCCCGATCGACGCCCCCGGCCTCAAACTGTTCTGCCGCACATCTTACGAATTGGCCTCGGTGCGCCACGGCACGCCGTTCGATTACCCGCTGTCCTCGCGCTTCGACGAGAACGACGCGATCATCGTGCTGGACAAGGTGTTCGTGCCCTGGGAGGACGTCTTCATCTACCGCGACCCCGCGCGCGTGCTGAGTTTCTACCCGCGCTCCGGCTTCATGCCCGGCTTCCTGTTCCAGGGCTGCACGCGGTTCGCGGTGAAGCTGGACTTCCTTTGCGGGCTGCTGAGCAAAGCGTTGCGCTGCACCGGCGGCGACGACGCGCGCGGCAACCAGACGTTGCTCGGCGAGGCCGTCGCCTGGCGCAATCTGTTCTGGTCGTTATCCAATGCCATGGCGAACAACCCCGACCCGTGGAAGGACGGCGCAGTGCTGCCGGAACCTCGCGCGGCGCTGGCCTATCGCGTGTTCGCGCCCGACGCCTACCCGCGCATCAAGGACATTATCGAGCGCACGGTGACGTCGGCCCTGATCTACCTGCCGTCCTCAGCGAGGGATTTCGCCAACCCCGCCATCGAGCCTTACCTGCGCCAGTACGTGCGCGGATCGTACGGCATCGGCTACGAGGACCGGATCAAGGTGATGAAACTGCTGTGGGACGCGGTTGGCACCGAGTTCGGTGGGCGGCACGAATTGTACGAACGCAACTATGCCGGCGGATGGGAGGATATCAGGTTGCAGACTTTGACCGGCGCGCAGCGTGGCGGCGACATGGCGGCAATGGAATCGCTGGTCGAGCAATGCATGGCCGACTATGACGCCAATGGATGGACGAGCGACACGTGGGTTGGACCAGAGACGGGATAAAGACCCGTATCAAGCGCGCCGGCCATGATACCGCCAGGTCCGTCAGCGATCCCGAATCAAGTCGTAGCTTTCCTTGTCGAGACTGCCATCGTCGCGGTGGCGTCGGCATTGCAGGCGGCGACCGGCATGGGCATGGCACTGCTCGCCGCCCCGCTGCTGGTATTGCTCGATCCGGCGCTGGTGCCAGGGCCGATGCTGTGTGCCGTCGTTGCGCTGTCCGCCGCCGTGGCCTGGCGCGAGCGCATCGCCATCGATCGCAGCGTCCTGGCGACAGGACTCGCAGGTCTGCTGGTCGGCTGCGTGATCGGCGCGGCCTTGCTTGTACTGCTTCTCGGCCTGAATCTGTCCCGTGTTTTTGCGATCCTGATTCTCGGTGCTGTCCTGCTGAGCGTATCCGGTCTGCACCTGCGCGCGACCCGGCCAGCGTTGCTGATCGGCGGCGTGGCGTCCGGTGTTTTCGGAACCATGGCGGGCGTACATGGTCCGCCGATCGCCATCGTCCTCCAGCATGAGCCGCCGGATCGGTTGCGCGCGACGCTCTGTGCCTTTTTTTCCGTCGGCTGCGTGATTTCCATCGTGTCGCTCGCCGTCTCCGGGCTATTCGGTACGGCCCAACTTGGCCTCGGCCTGCGGTTGCTGCCGGGTGTCGCCGCCGGCTTCGCTTTTGCCTACGCGATCGGGCGCCGGATCGACCGGCGACGGGCGCGCGTCACCGTTCTGGCGATCTCGGCTCTCAGCGGATTGGTTCTTCTGCTGCGCTGACCGCGCCGTTCAGCAATGAATTTGTCCAAGGCCCGACCATTCGCGGTATCGACGCCAAATGTCGCGGCATCAGCGTGCAACCGCACGCTGCAAACTCATGCCGCCAGCGGCGTGTTCAATAGAAAATCCAGGCGATGAGCTCCACAAGGCAGGAATGCCTTCGGGCGCCTTGTCGATCATCGCGGCAAATGAACTGCCCGCACCGCCCTGCACGCCCGCACATCATCACGACCGACGCAGCGCGATCTCACGGATTGCGAGCGGTCCCCATGCCCTCGAGGCGCGTCGGCTACCGCGCCTGCAACCGGTCCCCGCTCGCCAGGATCGTCTCGGCCAGCGCCGCCGTCGGACCGCGGCGGTCGCGCGTTCCGCCCTGAACGACGAACTCCACCTCGCCCAATTCGGGCAGCCGGTAGGCCGCCGGCACCTCGACCAGCCCCTCCGGCATCAGTCCCCGGGCGTGCACCGTCACGCCCAGCCCGGCCAGCGCCGCCGCGCGCAACCCGCTCAGGCTGCCGCTGGCGCAGACGATCCGCCAGGGACGTCCGGCGCGCTCCAGCGTCTCCAGCGCCACCACCCGGCTGATGCTGGGCGGCGTGTACAAGATCAGCGGCAGCGGCGCCGCCGTATCAATCCGCGTGTCTTGTCTGCCAATCCACACCAGCCGGTCCCGCCACACCAACCTCCCGCGGTCGTCGCCAGGGCGGCGCTTGCCCAGCACGACGTCCAGCGCCCCCTCATCCAGCATGATGTTCAGCGTCGCGCTAAGGTCGACCGTCAACTCCAGGTCCACCAACGGATGGCGCTGCACGAAGTCGCGCAGCACCTCCGGCAGGCGGGACGACACGAAGTCCTCCGACGTGCCGAACCGCACCCGCCCGCGTAACTGCGAGCCGGCAAAGTACCGCTGTGCCCGCTCGTTCGCCTCCAGGATGGAGCGCGCGAACCCCACCATCGCTTCGCCGTCCGGGGTCGGCACCACACGGTGCGTGTCGCGCACCAGCAAGCGGCGGCCAGCCGCCTCCTCCAGCTTGCGCACGTGCTGGCTTACGGTGGACTGGCGCAGCCCGAGCCGCCGCCCGGCCTCGGTGAAGTTCCGCGTCTGCGCCACCGCCAGGAAGCTATCCAGCAACACCGGGTCCAGCATCGGCCGCCTCCGTGATTGCAAATCATGATAACAATAAGTGCGGCAAGCATGCTTCACAATAACCAGGCCTCGCGCGATACCAGTTACCGCAACCAGAGCAAGCGCGCCGTCCACGAGGTCGCCATGAGCAAGCTGCTGTCGAGGCTTCCGATTGATCCGTACATCCTGGCAATCCTGACCATGGTCGGGCTCGCCTCGCTGGAGCCGGCGCGCGGCGTTGGCGCCGTTGGTGCGGGCTACGCCACCGATGCCGCCATCGCCCTGCTGTTCTTTCTGCACGGTGCGCGGCTACAACCGCAGGCGGCACTGGCCGGTGCACGCCATTGGCGGCTGCACGTCGTGGTATTCCTCAGCACCTTCGGACTGTTTCCGGCCCTGGGTCTCGCCGCCCGCGCCGTGGCGCCAGGCCTGCTGACCGGGCCGCTCTGGACCGGCGTGCTGCTGCTGTGCGTGCTGCCGTCCACAGTGCAGTCCTCGATCGCCTTCACCTCGATCGCGCGCGGCAACGTCCCTGCCGCGCTTTGCGCCGCCACCGCCTCCAACCTGCTCGGCATCCTGCTGACGCCGCTGCTGGCCGGGCTGCTGCTGAGCACACAAGGCGGGTTCTCGATCCACGCGGTCGGCGACGTGGTGCTGCAGCTCCTGGTGCCGTTCGCCGCGGGGCAGCTCGCGCGGCCCTGGTTGGCTGCCTGGGCCAACCGCAACAAGACGGTGGTCGGCATGGTCGACCGTGGGTCCATTCTGCTGATCGTCTACGCGGCGTTCAGCGAGGGCGTGACCCACGGCATCTGGCACCAGGTCGACCTGGCCAGCCTGGGGACGCTGCTGGCGGTGGACGTCGCGCTGCTGGGCGCGGTGCTGGCCGCCACCGCCGGCATCAGTCGTCTGCTGGGCTTCGCCCGGGAGGACGCGATCACCGCGGTCTTTTGCGGCTCGAAAAAGAGCCTGGCGAGCGGCCTGCCGATGGCGAGCGTCTTGTTCGCCAGCCAGCCGGTCGGCCTGATCGTGCTGCCACTAATGCTGTTCCACCAAGTCCAGCTTATGGCCTGCGCCGCACTGGCGCGCCGCTGGGCCGCCGCACCGCAGGCGCGGGCAACCGCCCAACCGAAGCCGGTGTAGCGGAGTCCGAAGCGCGCCGCCTCAGCCTGACGCCGATGGGGGCGTCCATGGGGGCGTGCATGGGAGGGGCGTCCATGGGGCGTCCCGCGTCGCCGAGCATCGATCGCGCCGCCGTCTGTCGATCGCTCGGCCGCGTGGCATCAAACCCATCGCCTGACCGTCAGGCGTAGTCCTGCACGGGAATCTCCTCCACCGCAGCGAAGCTGATATGGGTACCGTCCGACAAGGCCACGGTATCGTCAGCCGCCGGGCGCATCCCCCCGCCGACATGCGGTACCGGGCGGCCCACCGCGGCGCCAGTGACCGTCGGACGATGCAGCGGCGGTGCTGCGGTCAGCCGGGCGAGGTCGATGCGGCTGACCGGTGATGGTCCCTGCATCCTCCCCCTCCCCCAATCGGGCTGCGAGCGTAAACCTGCGGCACGGACACCTGACAACGGCCCCCGCGCCGGAGCGGCGCCGGGAGCGGCCCCAGGGACGGCCAGAGGGACGGCGACAGGCACGGCACCAGGAGCATTACGAGGAACGGCGCCAGCGACACCGCCATGCACGGCTTTCGGGGCAAACGGATCCTCGGCAACATCCGCCGGGAGACGATCCTGGGTATCACGCATGGGGCAGTCCTTTCGCTCTGACGCACGCGGGCAGCGGCACCGCGTTTGGACTGCAATTGTTCTCCTATAGTCCTAACCAACGGTTAATGCGACCCAGCCATTCCGATCGCCGCCACCCCCTATCGCAGCGGCACGGTGACCATGAAGCCGGGCGGCTGAAGCGGCTTGCGCTCCTCCGGGGGTTCATACGCCGAGCCGGGGATGAACCCGTCGCCCGTGTTGTAGTTGTTCATCGGATAGATCCGCAGCGCGAAGCTGTCGTCATCGTTGCTGGGCGCGCTGGGCGCCGAGACACTGTCGTTGGGCATCGGCGCCGCCCGGTCCGTGGGCGGATCCGTCGGCAGCGGCGGCGGGAGGGGTATCCACGCCCGGGGCGCGGTGATCAGCAGCAGGCCTGCGACCAGCAGTGTGACCACTGGCCGGGTCACAGCCCCCCCTCCGCCGCGGTCGTTATGCGCTGCACGCCGCGCCGGTCCTCCGGCGGGTTGCCAAACGGGGCACCCAGCACCCCGGCGCCACTGCTCCGCCAGGCGTTCAGCGCCCAGCGCACCGAGGGAAACGCAATGTCGTCCCATGGAATGGCATCCCAGGCGTAGAGAGCGACCTCCTCGCTTTCCGGGCCGGCGGCGAAATTCGGCCGGGCCGGGTCGGCGAATCGGGCGCGGAAGATCACCTGCACCTGGCCGATGCGCGAAATGCTGAACACCGCCAGGATGCCGTCGAGGACGATGTTCGCCTGCGCCTCCTCCATCGCCTCCCGCGCGGCGCCTTCTTCCGGCGTCTCGCCCAGTTCCAGATAACCCGCGGGCAGCGTCCAGTAGCCCCGCCGCGGTTCGATGGCGCGGCGGCACATCAGCACGGCGTTGTCCTGCACGACCACCGAGCCTACCACAATGCGCGGGTTCTCATAAGCGATGTAGCCGCAACCGGCACAAACGAGGCGCTCGCGGTTATCACCCTCTGGGATTCGGCGGACGAAATTTAACATGCCGGCAAACTGACGCAGTCGCCCCCGCGGATCAAGCCGATTAAACTGACTAAATCTTTAAATCGAAAGATCGAGTAAAGACCCGCGCGGCATCATGCGATTCGGTTCCGCGTTGCCGCTGCCCGCGGATGGCGCTTGGGCCGGCGGCGATGCCGGCGCCGCAACTCCGGGCGAAGTGCTCGCGGGCACACCGCCGGGCAAGCGAATCGGCGTCGGCTGAACCTGGCCAATGCCGCTCGAGAATGCGGACAGCGAAGCGACGGACAACATGCCGGGGATCATAGGCAGAAGAGCTTAACAAGTGATGAAGAAGCCGCGTCATGCGTATCTTCTGGCATGCGTTTCCCTTGGTGTGAGTTTCTTTCGCGCTCGGACACGTCGCGAGCGGGCGTATTGCTGGACCAATGGCGTTCGGGGCGCATCGACTCGGATCGAAAATGGACCCTCGGTAGCCTGTTCTTGAGCCTGTTCAAGCTGCCGCCCGTGCATGCCAACCCCAGCCATGAGATAGTCCCCTGCAACGACTCACCACGCGGTTCGTAGCAAAGGCAACCAACGTGCCCGGCCAGGCAAAGATCGTTCTGGTGGAAGACGAGGCATTCCAGCGGCAGGTCATCGCCGAATGCCTGGCGCGGCATGGCCTGCGTCCCACCACGCTCGCCTCCGGTGTCGAGCTGAAGCGGCTGGCGCAGCATGCCATGCCGGACCTCGCCTTGCTGGACGTGCACCTGAACGAAGCGGAAGACGGCTTCGCACTGGCACGCTGGCTGCGCAGCCAGTCCGCCCGAGTCGGCATCATCATGCTCACCGCCGCGGGCGACACGATCGACCGAGTCGTCGGCCTGGAATCCGGCGCGGACGACTATATCGCGAAACCCTTCGAGCCGCGCGAACTGGTTGCCCGCGTCAAGGCCCTGCTCCGCCGCGCCGCCGCTGCCGCGCCGCCGCCGCCACGCCTGACCGAGATCCGAGTCGGCACCGCGATGCTCGACCTGCAGCGCCATCTGCTGCGGCTTGCCGACGGCACGGAATCTCCCCTCGCCGCCAGCGAGTTCGACCTGCTGAAGTTGCTCGTGGAAAACCCCAACCGGCCGCTGGCGCGCGACTGGCTGCTGGAGACCATCGCCCATCGCGACCCGGACGCGTTCGACCGCGCGATCGACAACCGTATCATGCGGTTGCGCCGAAAGGTGGAACGCGACCCGGCCCAGCCCGAGGCCATCCGCAGCGTGCGTGGCGTCGGCTACATGTTCGTTCCATCAGGCGATTGATCGCTCTCCGCCGTGGCCGGGCTTGTGGCACTTGGGTGCAGGAGGCCGCATAAGCCGCCTGCCGATTGGGAGCCGATGACGACGAGCGAGGCCGAGCTGTTGGCCGCACCGGCGGAAAGTGAGGCCGAGACCGGGATGTTTGTCTCCGGTGACGAGATCATGCGGCGAGCTTTACGAGAGCATCGCGCGGATGGAGGGCCGGGACGCGGCGACGGATCACGCAGACGCCGAACTTCGCCCTTCGCCCCGCCGTTGTCGACCAAACCCACTACCGCGACGACGTCCTGCGCCTGATGTTCATGTGCTGCCATCCCGACCTGCCGGCGACCCAGCAGATCGCCCTGGCGCTGCGCATCGTGTCCGGCCTGTCGGTGACGCAGATCGCTCGCGCCTTCCTGGTCGGCGAAGCGGCGATGGAGCAGCGGATCACTCGGGCGAAGGCGCGGGTGGCGCGGGGGAATCTGGGGTTCGAAACGCCCGGCGCGGTAGAACGCAGCGAGCGTCTCGCCGCCGTCGCCGCCATGATCTACCTGCTGTTCAACGAGGGCTATTCCGCCAGCGACGGCTCCGCCCGCACCGAACTCTGCGGCGAGTCCATCCGGCTGGCCCGCCTGCTGCTGCGCCTGTTCCAGGCCGAGCCGGAGGTCATGGGCCTGACCGCGCTGATGCTGCTGCAGCATTCCCGCGCCGCGGCTCGCTTCGATGCGGCCGGCGAGATCGTGCTGCTGGAGGACCAGGACCGCGCGCGCTGGGACCAGAAGCTGATCGCGGAAGGCTTGGCGCTGATCGACAAGGCGATGCGCCACCGCCAGCCTGGCCCGTACCAGATCCAGGCGGCCATCGCCGCGCTGCACGCCCGCGCCGCGCGCCCGGCCGACACCGATTGGGCCGGCATCGATCTGCTCTACGCCGCTTTGGAGCAGCTGCAGCCTTCGCCCGTGGTGACGCTGAACCGAGCGGTCGCCGTGGCGAAGGTGCGTGGAACCGAAGCGGCCTTGGCGATGATAGAGCCGCTGGCACCGCGGCTATCCGGCTATTTCCATTTCTTTGGCGTGCGCGGCGCTTTTCTTCTGCAGCTTGGCCGCAAGGAAGCCGCGCGCGTGGCGTTCGACCAGGCGATCGCGCTGGCCAACACACCGGCCGAAGCGGCGCATATCCGACGCCACCTCGACCGCCTGATGCGCGACGCCGCCGCGTCACCGGGCTGAGGTTTTCTATGGTGGGGCTGTCGGTTTGCTTCCCGTGGCAGCGTCCTTGGGACGCGACAACGAGCAAGGAGATCCTGATGTCGGCCACGACTGAAACGAAGCCCGCCGCCAACGTTGCCGTAAAGGGGGGCGTGGTCACGTACCTGAACGTTGACGGCGCCCTGAAGGCGGCCGAGTTCTATCGCCGTGCCTTCGGCGCGAAGCAAGCGATGGCCTATCCGCCGGATGACAAGGGGCGCACGATGCACGTGCATCTCTACATCAATGGCAGCTCAGTGATGCTGAGCGATCCGTTCCCGGAACATGGCTGTGCGTTGCAGGCACCGCAGGCGTTCACGATGACGCTGATGGTGGACGACATCGAGGCATGGTGGCAGCGCGCGATCGACGCGGGTGCCACCCCCGTCATGCCACCCACGGACATGTTCTGGGGCGATCGCTACGCTCAGCTCCGCGATCCGTTCGGTGTGGCGTGGGCGATGAACCAGCGCAAGCGGTAGCCCAACCACATACTCCCCTCCCCTTGTGGGCCCCTTGTGGGAGGGGGTTGGGGGAGGGGTGCGTACAACCGTTATCCTCGGCTGCACGCACCCCTCCCCCCGGCCCCTCCCTCAAGGGGAGGGGGAGAATTTGCTTTTCGCAGGAGACACTCATGCAGAAAATCCGGCCCTTCCTTTGGTTCGACGGCAAGGCCGAAGAAGCCGCGCTGTTCTACATCGGCATTTTCAAGAATGCGACGCTCGGCAGCGTCATGCGCTATGGCGACGCCGGCCCTGGACCCAAAGGCTCCGTAATGTTGGTGACCTTCACCATCGAGGAGCGGGAATTCATCGCCCTGAACGGCAGCTCACAGTTCAGCTTCACCCCCGCCATCTCGTTCTTCGTCACCTGCGAGAACCAGGAAGAAGTCGATACATATTGGGAGAGGCTGCGCGACGGCGGCAATCCGCTCCAATGCGGCTGGATCACCGACAAGTACGGCGTCACCTGGCAGATCGTTCCGTCCGGGTTGACCGACATGCTGCAGGACGAGAAACAGGCGAAGGCGACCGCTGTCATGCAAGCCATGATGCAGATGGTCAAACTCGACATCCGCCAGCTTCGGCAAGCTTACGAGCAAGCGTAGCAGGGCAATCGGGTGAAGCTCAGTCCGGACGAGATCCCGTGGAACCAGGAATTGCCGGTGGGGAATCATCAACCGCCGGTGCCTCATGATTTGCTGTTTTTTCGCACGGAGGAAGAGCGGAGAACCACGGTGAACACGGAGTCGGAGGTGCCCCGACAGCGGGGGCACCTCCGACTCCGTGTTCACCGTGGTTCTCCGCTCTTCCTCCGTGGTGAGAAAGCGGTGCTGCCACCATCGATGGCGGTTGGATTCAGCGCATGGCTGGCGAACGCGTCGCAGCCGGCAGAGCAGCGGCCCGGCTTCCGTCCGTTCATCCGATTGCCTTGGCAAGCGTAGCGAAAAGCATAAGGATACCAGCGTTGCCCCCGCGGCCCGACAGCGCATCCGTCGAGGACCGCGAGCTGATGCTGGCCCGTCTGATCGACCCACCGCGCGAGAAGTTGTATCGCGCCTGGGCCGAACCCGCGCTGCTGACGCAATGGTTCGCGCCGCATTCCTGGACCACGCTACGGGCGGAACGACGTCAGGCCGGGTGGCGGTCATGCGCGGCCCGGACGCAGCGAATTTCCCAACGATGGCGTCTATCTCGATGCCAAACGAGAGGCTGGTCCTTACCAACGCCTGTACCGGGCCACGGGAACCGTCGTCGAAACCGTTCGTGACGGTGATCGTGACTATTCGACGAGGAGGCCGGACGAACCCGCTACACGGCTCGCGCGCGACACTGGTCGGTGGCCGATCGCGAGACACACGAGAACATGAAGGCTGGGGGCGCTGCACCGACCAGCTCGTGGCGCTGGTGGCGAAGTTGTGAGGTCGACCGCCAGCCGACCGTCGGACCGCTGAGCCGTGGCAGCTACGCAATCGGCACCATCGTCCCCGCCGCCGTCACATCCTCCAGCCGGTCCTCGACGCGGATCACCCCCGGCACATTCTCCGCCGCCACCCGCATGGCCATCCGCTGCTCCTCGCTGCTGATGAGGCCCCACAGCGTCACCACGCCGTCCTGCACCGTGACATCGAGCTGCGCAACGTGGCTGCCCCATTTATGGGCCTGCACGACATTGAACACTGTCATGCGGATGCGCCGGTCGTTGGGCAGCGGCTCCGGCACCGAGTGCAGCCGCTCGGCCAGCGCGCGCAGCAGGTTGGCGCGGCTGACGATGCCTACCAGCTTGCCCTCCCGCAGCACCGGCACGCGCTTGATGCGGTGCGTCTCCAGCACGCGCGCCACCTCGGAGATCGGCGTCGTGTCCTCCACCGTGACGACGTCGGCGGTCATCACCTCCGACGCCTTGCGGCCATGGGTCCGAGCATACTCGGCGGCCAGGGACGTGGCACTGCTGAACGCTTCCAGCAGATGCGAGCGCCGCGGCTGCGTGCCGAGTTCGACCCGCCGCAGCAGGTCGCCCTCGCTGATGATGCCGACAAGGGTGTCCCGGTCCATGACAGGCACGCCGCTGATGCGGTGCTCCAGCATCAGTGCGATGACCTGCTCGAGCGATGCGTCGGGACGCACCGTGATCACGTCAGGCGTCATGACATCGGCCGCGTTCATGCGTGCCTCCTGAATCTTGCGGGGCGTATTGCCGCCGCTTTTATCGTCGCGGGAGGCCACGGACGCCTTGATCTAGGTCAACCATGCGGCGCGCCCGGTGGGGCCGCCGCCCCTGACACGGCACCGCCCCCGCGGCCCGCTCCGGCGGCGGGCGCGGCCGTCCAGCCAGCTTTCGTGTCCCCGGCTACCACGCGCTACCGCGATACCTGCTCCAGCACCGCGCCCGCCTGCTTGATGCCCAGGCCGCGGATCAATACCGCCGGCAGCAGCGCGCCGGGCACGACGATCCATAGGATCCAGCCCAGGTGGTTCGGTCCCAACAGATAAAGCGGCCCGAGCAACGTCACCCCGCCCCACGCCCCCAGATGTCCCAGCCCGTCGGTCCAGGCGAACGCCATCGAACGGATGCGGGTCGGGTAGGCGACCGCGGTGTAGTTATAGAGATTGAACAAGAACAGCCCGGTGCCGATGCGGCTGACGATGAAGCACAGCGCGATCACCCACAGGCTCGGCACCACCCAGGCGACGATCCAGCACGCGGCAAACAAGGTCGCCATCAGGGCGATGACGTCGCGCCGCTCTACATTTTCGCCGAGCCGGGCGTTGACCTGGAAGCCGATGAACAGGACAAAGTAGGCGGCGGCGACGGTGCCGAACACCTCGTGCGCCGAGCCGCCATGGTCCACCATGTAAACGCCGAAGAACGCGCCAACGCCGTAGATCAGGCCCGCGTAGCCGGCCAGCCAGCAGATGATCAGCACCCAGGTGCGGCTGCGGTATTGCGGGTTGAGGAACAGTTCCTTCCAGGCGCCGCGACTGGCCATGACGACCGGGTTGTCGGCGCCGACCGGCTCGGCCAGCGGTTCGGTGAGGTAGCGCTGGCAGCGTTCTTCATACTCCGCCATGGCGCGTTCGGCGTCCTCGGCCCGGCCGTGCGCTTCCAGCCAGCGTGGCGATTCCGGAAGATAGAGGTAGAGCAACGGCAACAGGATGATGATCTCGACAGCGGCGCTGACCCACAGGAAGGCCTGCCATCGGCCGGGGATCAGCCACAACGCCAGCATGTTCACGCCGACCGCGACCAGCGCGGTGACTCCCTGCGACGTCAGCAGAACCTTGTTGCGCACCAGTGGCGAGGTCATTTCCGACAGATAGACCGAGTGCGTCGCGACGATGCCGCCGACGCCGAGCGTGCTGGCCACCGACAGCACCACCATGCCCCAGAAGTCCGTCACGTAGGCGAACGGCCAGATGCAGAAGCCGCCGAGCAAGGTAGCGAGCAGGATGGCGGGGCGGCGGCCGTAGCGGTCGGCGATCCAGCTCATCAGGTACACGCCCAGCAGGATGCCGGCACCGACCTGCAGCGCCTGGATCACCGCGTATTGGTAGACGTCGATGATGTGCAGCGGGCGCCAGACGAAAGGATAGAGGCGGGCGCCGATGCCGTCGGTATCGAAGATGATGAAGCCCCAGGTCACCTCGACCAGGACGGCGAGTTGCCACTGCACGCGGGTCAGCGGCAGGCGGTCGACACGGGCGGCGATATGGCCGTGGATGTGGGCCGGGCCAGTGGTGGCGCCGGGCGCGTTAGTGGCTTGCGACATGCCGTTTCCCCCTGCGATGCGGCATGCACCCGAAGGGGTGCGTTTCTTGCTTTATGCCAGGAACGATGGGGGTGCGGAGGGTTGTCTGTCAATCGCCCTGGGTGGCAGCCGCGGGTTCGGCGGGAGTGAGGGCGACGCCCTCGTAAAGTTCCACGATCGGGACTTCGATATCGATCTCGGGCATGCGCAGGATGTTGTCGGCGGTCAGCAGGTGGCCGATCCAATCGCCGCCGATGCGTTCATACACGCTGCCGCCCATCGCGTCCTGAGCAAGTACGATGTAGCGCCGTACGCTGGGCATGGCGGCGTATTCCTGGTTCTTGGTAACCAGGTCCCGGCCCGCGCTTTCACCGCTCATGACTTCGAAGATGACGACGGGATCGTCGATCCTTGTGCGGCCTCGCACCGCAGGTGTACAGACCACGAAGCCGTCAGGGCAGCGGAACGTTCCGGTGGTATCAACTTTCAGGTCGCTACCGTAGAAACGACATGGCGTGCCGCGCAACCGAGTGGTCAGTGCGACGGCGATGTTGCGTTGGATAGCGGCGTGCTCTTCGGTCCCACCGGCCATTGCGATCGGCTTGAATCCGTCGAACTCATAGCGCAGTGACTGCTGCGCTTCCCATTCGAGGAACTCCTCGCGGGTCAGCGGCTTGCGGAGGGCGACGCTCATGTCGCGAAGCCTACCGCATTTCCGGTCCGACAGGAAACGCCGGCTGGCTCGCGGCTTCCCGTCATTGCAATGGAGCGGAGCAAGGAAGCAATCCTCCCCCGGACAGCGGCTCCGGCTCGTCAGACGGGAGATTGCTTCGTCGCTTCTCCCCTCGCAATGACGGGGATCGCTTCTCTCCGCGCAATGACAGGGGGAGCCTACCCGACCTTGATCGCCACCTGCTCGCCGAAGGTGCCATCGCCGGCGACGCAGCGCCACGTGAAGGCGATGCTGCCGGACGCCGCCGCCGGCAGCTCCGCGGCGTGCACACCCAGGCCGGTGTCGCGGGTTAGTATCTCGGTACGCGTGCGCCAGCGATCCGTGCTCCACGCCACCACCGCAGGCTCCGGCAGGTCCAACCGCAGCACACGCCCGGGCGCCACCGTCTCGGTGCGCCAGTCCGGACGCCAGGGCTGTACGCGCGGCTCCCGATGCTCGCGCTGGTACCGCCGCACCGGCTGCGGCGGCAGGTCGAACACCGCGGCATCCGCCAGCGAGCGCAGCAGCTTGATATGCTCGGCATGCGCCCAGACCAGCGGCATGGCGGAGCCGCTGGGCTTGCCCGGCTCCAGCTCCCGTTCCGGCAGCGACGGCCCGTCCCACACCTGCTCCGGCAGCAGGCCGCCCGGGCTGGCAGTCGATTCCATGACCGCGAGCAAATGCTCGGCGTCCGCCTTGTGGCCGGCGGCAAGTTCGTAATGCGCGCGCTCGGCCGCCAGCAGCGGCCAGACGCGACCCACGCCGGTGCCGTTGAACGGGCTGCCATCGTCATGCTCGCCATAGCCGTCGCCGTTGTAGCGGCGCCAGCCGGGCCCGGTCGGCAGTTCCGTCTGCAGCACGTGGTCGATCACCCGTACGCTATCCACGATACGGGGATCATCGGGCGCGCGCAGCCCGAACCGCACGAGCGCCAGGGTGTCGGCACTGACCAGGGAGTTGGCCGGCATCGCCGCGCTCATCATGTCGCGGTTGCGCACCTCGATCATGCCATGCGTCGCCGCACGCGCTTCGCCCGCGACAGGCGCGGCGATCCGCACGTAGTAGCCGGTCACCCCGGCAGCACGCGCCAGATCCGTGCCGCTGACGTAGATCCAATCGTCCAGCGCCGCTTCCCAGGCATCCGCGGTATCGCGCAGGAACCGCGCCATCGCCGCGCCGTTGGCCTCGTCGCAGAGTTCCGCCAGGTCGGCCGCCGCGAGCAACCCCGCGATCTCGGCGGCGAGGGTGAACGGGGTGTAGCCGGCGTTCTCCTCCCAGCGATCCTGCTTGGTGGTGGGGCCGCTGCGCACCACAAACCCTGCGGCGGCGCGGACCATCGGCCAGTACGGATCCAGTTGCGGGCGCCGCAGCGCGCCATGCCGCCAGGCCAGGTCCACCAGCAGGATCGGCAGCGCGCACTCGTCGAGCTGCAGGCCGTGCCAGTAGGAGGTGCCGTCCAGCCAGCAGTTTTGCGGCCAGCAGCCGTCGGCTTCCTGCACCGCGCGCAGGTACCGCAGCACGCGGCGCACTTCCTCGAACGCGCCGCAGGCCAGCAGAGCGCCGGCCGATTGCATCAGGTCGCGCGGCCAGACCAGGTGATAACCACCCAGGTCGGCATCCCCCTTGCTGAAGCCCCAGGGAATCGACAGGCTTGCGATCAGGCCGCCGGGGAACGTCGGACTTTCGTGGACGCGCAGCACGGCGGTGCTGACGCGATAGCTGTTGTGCGGTCCGACGTGGCGGTCCAACGAGCGCAGCGTGGCCTGCCAGCTGCGCCAGCCGATGGTGTAGCGCTCCAGCGTGCTGGCGAATGCCACCTGCAAGCTGGAGTGGGCATGGAACGATGCCTCCTGCGTGCCGCTGCGACCGAAACCGATGGCCAGCAGGATCGGCTCATCGCCATTCACCGGCAGTTCCGCGGTCAGCGCGACGTTGCCGTCGGCGGCGCGGTCATATTGTTCGGTGAGTTGGCCGTGGGCGTGCAGGATCTGCCAGCCGTCGGACACGCCGACGAAGCCGACCGAAGTGGCAATGAACGGCCGGCCCGCGGCCAGCGCGAGCCGTGACCCGCCGCCCTCGGCGAACAGCATGCCGCGGCCCTTGTAGGCGGCCGCCCAGGCCGTGTTGTGGGCACCGGCATTTACCAAATGCGGCGCCAGCAGGGCGAACAACCGCAGGGGCGGGCCTTGCAGGACTTCCAGGTGGACCTGCTGCAGCACGGTGTCGTGGCGTGGGTCGGTGATGGTCGTCTTGGTGATGCGAAAACGGCTGCCGAAATGGGTGCTGACGGTCAGGAACGCCGGGACGCCGTCCTCCAGCCGCCTGGTCTCGTTGCTGCAGTCGCGCTTCTCCTCGGCAAAGAAGCCGTCATCACCGGTGACGATCAGGCCGAAATCGCGGGTGCAGGCCTGGTCCACGCGGGGGTAGTAGATCTCGTTCAGGATGCCGTGGCTGACGGTGAACCAAACCCGGCTCTCGAGCGAGAGCGCGGCGCCCACCCCGGTCTTGGCAGACGAACTCCAGCGCGGCTCGATGCCGGGCCATCCAGGTGCGTCCGCCACGTTTGCCTCTCCGTTTTTGTGGAAACTCCCCTGCGGGGTATAGCAGGATGACTCGAGACCCAGGCAACTGACCGCGGAACATATGGCTGGACATTCACAATTCAAGAACATCATGCACCGCAAGGGTGTGCAGGACGCCCGCCGTGGCCGGCTGTTCGCGCGCCTGATCCGGGAGATCACCGTGTCCGCCGGCCAGGGCCTGCCCGACCCGGCCGCCAACCCGCGGCTGCGCGCGGCGGTGGCGGCGGCGCGCGAGGCCAATATGCCGAAGGACACGGTGGACCGAGCGATCAAGAAGGCGGCCGGCGGGGCCGGAGGGGACAACTACGCCGAGGTGCGGTACGAGGGCTACGGCCCGGCCGGCGTCGCGGTGGTGGTCGAGGCGCTGACCGACAACCGCAACCGCACCGCGTCCGACATCCGCAGTGCCTTCGCCAAGCACGGCGGCGCGCTGGGGGAAACCAACTCGGTCAGCTTTCTGTTCTTGCGCGCGGGCGTGGTGGAGTATCCGGCTTCCGCCGGGTCGGCCGACGACATGCTGGAGGCGGCGATCGAGGCGGGCGCCGACAATGTGGAAAGCGACTCGACCGGGCACGAGGTGACCTGCGCGCCGGACGACTTCTTCGCCGTGCGCGACGCGCTGGAGGCGCGGTTCGGACCGCCGGAGAGCGCCAAGGTGGAGTGGCGCCCCACCACGTCGGTGACGCTGGACGAGGAACGCGCGGCGACGGTGCTGAAGCTGCTGGAGGCGCTGGAGGACAGCGACGACGTGCAGAACGTCTATGCGAATTACGAGATCCCCGATGCGGTGATGGCGCGGCTGTCGGCGGCGTAGGGAGGACGATTGTGTCTCAAGCCGAGGAGCCCACGGCTGGTTCGACCACACCCGAGCCATTGCGAGAGCTGCTCCGGCGCATCCGGTTCTTCTACGATCCGCGAGAAATCTGGCTGTTCGGCAGCCGGGCGCGCGACACTGCCCGCGATGGCAGCGACTGGGATATTCTGGTGGTGGATGACGCCGACCGGGAAGCGGTGCTCGATCCCTCGAATTACCTGGGGACCGCCACATGCCCCCGCCGCCAATCAATATGTTTGACGTTGTACAGCGGCATGGTGCAACTTGGCCACGGCTTCAGAGGAGAAAAAAATACGCCGACCCTCCATCTGAGTGCTCGAGATCGCCTCTGCAAGACATCTAAGAGTTTGTTCGGAAACTGCTTCAGGCTCTGCTTGAGTTTGTTTGCTTTCCGGCGGACGACGAGGGAACGAGTAAGAACGAGGCCACAGAGAATCATTCACCACGAAGGCACGAAGCCACGAAGCCTGTATCCATGGCTTCGCGGCTTCGTGCCTTCGTGGTGAATTTTACTGACGCAACCAACCGATTCTGAATATTGGATTTGTTCCCGGACGGACACTAAGGGGTAAGCGATTACTTCGTCGCTTCGCTCGCCGCGATGACATGTGGTGCGGATCAGGCAAATCCTGGCCGAGCCAACCGTACATCCTCCCATGGGGTTTCGGCAGCCGCATTCCGTCCCGCCACGCGGCCGAATGCCAGGCACTCGCCGATATTGCCGGTGCCCTGGTATAGGTAGCTATAGATCGAACCGAGTTCACCCGCGCTGTACAGCCGCGGGATCGGCGTGCCATCCGGCCGCACGATCTGCGCCTTTTCGTTCCGCCGCGGGCCGCCCTGCGTGTTCAACATCGACGGCGACAGTTCGACAGCATAGAACGGTGGGGCAACGATCGGCGCCAGCATCAGGGTGCGGCCGAACGCCGTGTCGCACCCGGCCTCGCAATCGAGGTTCCATCGGCTGACGGTGTCGGTCAGCGCCACCGGATCGAGCCCCACATGCGCCGCGAGCGCCGCCAGGGTGTCGGCGCACCTGATCCAGCCCTTTGCCAATTCCGCGCTGTTGTTCTCGCTCCACGGATAGCGTTCGACGATCTGGGTCCAGCCATGGCTCGGGTGCTTGTCATACAGCGGTCCCGCCGAGAACAACGTGTGGTCGAAGATCATGAACATCGGGCATGGCGTGGCCAGCGGCATCCAGCGTCCGTTCACCGGGATCTTGCCGTGGCGGGTCTTGAATTTCTCGTCGGTGAAGCGCCGGCCGTCCGGCCCGACCACGATCATGCCGCCCGGCTGCGCCTTGCTGTAGTGCAGCGCTTGCATCGAGAAGCTGGTGCGGACCTCCGGCACCTTCAACGCCATGGACGGTCCGGCAAAGTTGTTCATGTGCCAGAGATCGGCCCCGACCGACATGGCCATCGTGATGCCGTCGCCCTCGTTGTAAGGACTGCCGGAGGTGTAGCAGTACGGCACGCCGGGCAGGTAATCGCGGATCATCTGCTGGTTGTTTTCGAAACCGCCGCAGGTCAGCACCACCCCCCGGCGCGCCTTCACAGCGACGGTCGTGTCGCCCCGTCGCGCGCGGACGCCCAGGATGTCCTTCGAGACGTCGTCCTGAATCAGTTGCTGCGCCGGCGCTTCGTAAAAGATGCGGATCGGGCGTTGCTTGACCAAGCGTTCGAACAGTTTCCAGGTGAGGGAATAACCGTAGGTGGGGCCGTCGTGGAATTTGTGGACGCAGCCGGCGCCGGGCAGATCGGGAAACTCGATTCCGACGGGAGGGTGCTGATGCTCCTGCGGATCGCCGCCCAGGCCGCGGAGCCAATCGTTGTTCTGCCCCATCTCCTCGGCCCACACCCTGATCATGGGCGCCGGCACCGTGTAGGGCCCGCACAGAGCGGTCAGGTAGGCGATGGCTTGCTCGGTCGATGTGGTATTCAGATAGCCCTGACCGGCGACGCGCGTGTTGCCGCCTTCCTGACCTTCCGGCGCCTTTTCCAGCAGGATGACCTCGGCGCCCAGGTTGTGCGCGGTGACGGATGCCGCCATCCCCGCGGCACCGAAGCCGACGACAACGACATCGGCTTCGGCATCCCAATGGTGCGGGGCGGACGGCGGGTGGGGCATGATGGGTTCCTGCGGACGGGGTAGGGTAGCGTCGGTAGCATGGTCCTGTTCCGGGGGTAAATCGCCTCGATGCCTATTCACTGCGAGCGCAGTGAACCAATCTCCTCGAGAGGGCGTACAATGCAATCGGGTGAACCATGGTCTGGACGAAACCGATCACCGACCGCCGGTGCCTTGTGACTCACCTTATTTTCAACACGGAGATAACGCGGAGAACACGGTGAACACGGAGTCGGAGGTTTGCCAGCAGTCAGGGAACCTCCGACTCCGTGTTCACCGTGTTCTCCGCGCTAACTCCGTGTTGAAAAAAAGCTGCCTCCAACGTCAATGTCGGTTGCAATGGGGCCTCCGAAACCGGCCAATCGCCGCACGCAGGGCTGGCACAGGCTATGCTGATATTCACCCAACTGGGGTACGCTCGTCTCAGGCGCGAAACTGCTTCGCTGCGCTCAAAATGACACCTTCCCGCGTTCCCAATACGACCTCGCCCGCACTGACACGACCGGTCGGACTCCAACGGCCAGAGCGCCTCCGACTCCGTGTTCACCGTGTTCTCCGCGCTAACTCCGTGTTGAAAAAAAGCTGCCGCCAACGTCGCTGTCGGTTGCAATGGGGCCTCCGAAACCGGCCAATCGCCGCACGCAGAGCTGGCACAGGCGATGCTGATATTCACCCAGCTGGGGTACGCTCGTCTCGCGCGCGAAACTTCTTCGCTGCGCTCGCAATGACACCTTCCCGCGTTCCCCATACGACCTCGCCCGCACTGACACGACCGGTCGGACTCCAACGGCCAGAGCGCCTCCGACTCCGTGTTCACCGTGTTCTCCGCGCTAACTCCGTGCTGAAAAAAAGCTGCCGCCAACGTCGATGGCGGTTGCGATGGAGCCTCCGAAACCGGCCAATCGCCGCATGCAGAGCCGGCACAGGCGATGCTGATATTCACCCAACCGGGGTCCGCTCGTCTCACGCGCGAAACCGCTTCGCTGCGCTCGCAATGACAACTTCCCGCATTCCCAATACGACCTCGCCCGCACTGACACGACCGGTCGGACTCCAACGGCCAGAGCGAGAGTAGTACTCTCCCTGCATGACCACGCCGCAGACCCGCGCCATCGCCATCCCGCTGCCCGGCGGCACCGCCGTTTCGGGACTGCTGACCGAGCCCCGGGCGGCCCGCGCCGCTTATGTGCTCGCGCACGGTGCGGGCGCGGGCATGTCGCATCCGTTCATGAACGCCGTCGCCGAGCAACTTGGCGATCGCCACATCGCGACGCTGCGCTATCAGTTTCCGTATATGGAGCATGGATCGCGGCGACCCGACCGTCCCGCAGTGGCGCATGCAACAGTGCGGGCAGCCGTCGCCGAGGCACGCCGGCAGCTCGGCGATCTCCCACTCTTCGCCGGCGGGAAATCGTTCGGCGGCAGAATGACGTCGCAGGCGCAGGCCGAAACGCCCTTGCCCGCCGTCCTGGGCCTGGTCTTCCTCGGCTTCCCGCTGCACCCCGCGAACCGGCCATCAAGCGATCGCGCGCAGCACCTGGCAGTCGTGCACGTGCCGATGCTGTTCTTGCAAGGCACGCGCGATGCCCTCGCCGAACCCGATCTGATTGCCCGAGTTGCCGCGACGCCCGGCACCCGCGCGACCCTCATAACGGTCCCCGATGCTGACCATTCCTTTCACGTCCCCGCACGCAGCGGCCGCACCGACGCCCAGGTGCTGGGCGAACTCTGCGATGTCATGGCCGCGTGGATGACGGAGAAAGCGGTCGAGGCGGCCGCCACTGCCAGCCGTCCCTGACCGATCAGAAGCGGATCGACATACCCAGCGTCGCGATTTGCGCCTGCACCTTGTTGCCGGCGGTGGTATCCGAGGCTCCGGTCAGGAAGTCATAGCCGCCCTGGTACCTCTGGCCCCAGGTATATTCCGCGAGCAGCACCGCGCCCGGGCCAAGGCCATAGACCGCGCCCACATCCAACCCCTGCTCGGTCCGCTGTCCGAGACCCGGGCCAGGACCGGCGCCCTGGTTCTTGTAGTTGAAATAGTAGGTGCCCAACGTCATCGGCAATTGCGGAATCGTGTATTTGACGCCGGCCACCCAGGCGACGGCGGTGGTGCCGCCGACCGGCTGCAAACCCCAGTTGCCATTGAACGCACCCCACATCACGTTGCCCGCAAGCTCGATCTGCCGGTTGAACTGAATCGAGGCACCCACGTCGCCGATGTTCAGCCCCTTGAACGGCTGCGAAACCGCCGCTGCGTCGGCCACCGTGCCGCTCGTGGTATAAGTCCCGGACAGCGCGACGCCGACCGGACCGAACGTATTGCGGTAGCGCAGGGCGACGCCGAGTTCGTTGCGATATCGGCCAAAGTCGCCTGCGATCAACGAGGAGGACTGCGTGGCGCAGCCGACCCCACCAAAAGCGGCGGAGCACCCGGAACCATCGAACGGCGTGCTGTTGTTCGGCGCGAAGGCGATGCCCATGTCAAAACCATAGATCACCGGCGACACATACATGATGCGGGCGGCCATGTACTCGGCACCGTCGTCCGCCCACGGCCAGATCGGCGCCATGTTGGTCGGGACGCTGCTGCTGTCGAACGCGTTCCAGCCGCCGATATCGAAATCGTCCAGCAACCCGACCTCGAACAACGTCTGCGCGCCAAGGCCGGTGCCGATGCGCAGGAACCCCAGGTTATCGGTTCCGATATAGGTGTTTGCCTGGCGCACATACAGCGTGTTGTCACCGGAATCGCCGGACGCGCTTTGCGCAAAGCCGGACGTGACGCTGGCGCCCGCAAGCCCGGTCGCGGCGGTCGAGGTCACGCCGGGAAGGCTCGCTGTGCCGCCGGAGATCGAGGTGGTGTTGTTCTCGCGGATTTCGGTGAAGGCACCGTAACGGACGCCGTTGCGGGTTTCGCCGTCGAGGCCGAAGTCGAGACGGACCCAGCCGAAGATGCCAAGGGCTTGCTGCTTGTTGCCGGCGTTGCTGGCCGGCGTGCCCACGCCGTTCATGCCGGTCCACCATGCCGCCTGCGGGGCCTCGGTGACCTCCAGGTTGATGCGCATGTTGATGGTGCCGGGGGCTGGCACGGAGAACGGCACCGCGGCTTCGCCTTCCAGTCCCTGGGCGCCGGTGTACGGCGATCCCACTTCGGCGAAGCCATCGGGCAGCGTGGCCATGCCGACACCCGTTGGCGTGCTCGGGTTGCCGGTCATGTCCGTGATGCGGCCGGCGTGCGCCGCCCCCACGAACATGCCCAGCATTGTCCCGGCGGACAGCAGTAGTTTCAGCGTGCGCATTTCACCCTTCCTTGCTGCGCCGGACGAGCCGGCGGATCTTCAACCTCCCGACTGCACGGCGATCCGCGTCCCGTCTTGCCATCCGTCTGCAACATGCGGCCCTCGCACGTTTGTTCATCAGGCATGCCGGCGCGCGTGTGTGGCCCAAGTGCTCCTCATTTCCAATTTGAGAGAGCTATAATTATTCCCAATGTTCCCGTGTAATATCACCGCAATCCGCAATGTGTGCGGCTGCAATGGCTCTGCATTGGTGTCAACAGACGGAAACCAGCGGTCTGCCATGAGGGATGGTCGGCCCGCGTCCGTTTGCAAAAACCCAATGCGGAAAAGTCTTTGCAATATCAACGATGCCCGCCTCCGCGTTGCTCGATGCAACGCAAGCGATTGTGTCAGCCCGCATCCTTCTCCATTGGCATGTGCGATGATAAGTAGAAATTCCCGCACAGCACCTGTGCGCGAGGCAGACAGAGCAGGGCAGCGGTCGACGACGCATTCGCACTGCGCGGATCGGCTGCGGTTCACAACCAGTTGGGAGCATCCTCGGCGTTCCCGCCACGCAATCCGACTTTTTGATTTTCCGCTACGGGCTTGACCCCGCTGCCCCATCTCCCGCCTCATGCGCCGTAATCGGGCCGCGCGCTGACCCGCTGGTCCAGGGAGAAGTCCGATGACCGATCCGCCCGCCACCCAGGTGATCGACTGGGAGAGCCGCTATCGCGACGGCGCCACCGGCTGGGAGCGCGCCGGCCTGAACCCCAGCTTCGCCGCCTGGCGTGAGTCCGGCGTCCTGGCCCCCTGTCGCATCCTGGTGCCTGGCGCCGGCCGCAGCCCCGAACCGCTCGTCCTCGCCGAGGCCGGCTTCGACGTCACCCTCGTGGACGCCTCCCCCACCGCGGTCGCCACGCAGCGCGCACGCATGGAACGTCTGCACGTCAAGGCACAGGCGGTGCAGGCCGACCTGCTGCAATGGCATCCGCCCGCGCCGTTCGATGCGATCTACGACCAGGCGTGTCTCTGCGCTCTGCCCCCCGCCATCTGGCCGGACTACGCCGCACGCCTGCACCGCTGGCTGCGTCCCGATGGCAAACTCTATATCCTGTTCATGCAGTCGACCCGCGCCGGCGGCCCGCCGTTCCACTGCGACCTGGATGCGATGCGGGCGCTGTTTCCGGCCTCTGCCTGGACCTGGCCCGACACACTGCCACCCGCGGTGGACCACTCGCCCGGCCTTGCGGAGCAATCCGCCGTGCTGCAAGCCCGCTGAACGAGGAGAACGACCGATGGACGGCGGTTTCGAACCAGCCTTGCAAATCCGCACGCAGGACGTGCTGGACCGCTGCACCGCCTGCGGCCGCTGCGTGGAGGTGTGCCCGATGCCCGGCCCCGCCGGCCTCGACGCCGCGCGACGCGCCGGGCATCGCCGCCGGCGTGCTGGCGATCCTGCGCGGCGAAACCGCCCCGGAAGCGTCGGCGCGGTGGGCGTCGGTATGCTCCGGCAGCGGCCATTGCATCCCGGCCTGCCCGCACGGCGTGAACCCGCGCTTCATGCTGACCATGGCGCGGCTGGCCATGCAGCGCGACGCCGACGCCGCGTCCCGCCGCAAGGACGGTTTCTCGCGTTTCACCGGCATGACCACCGGCGTGCGCGTGCTGTCCCGCCTGCAGCTTCCGCCCGAGCTGCTGGCGCGCTTCCGCCCGGACGACGAACCCGACGAGACCCCGCCCGACGTCGTCTTCTACACCGGCTGCAACCTGCTCAAGACCCCGCACATCGCCCTGCTGTGCTTCGACATCATGGACGCGATGGGCCTGCGCTACCGCGTGATGGGCGGCCCGTCGCATTGCTGCGGCGTGTTGCAGTTCCGCGCCGGCGACCTGACCACCTCCGGCCGCATCGCCAACCGCACGGTAGAGCGCCTGGGCAGCGCCGGCGGCCGCGTGCTGACCTGGTGCCCGACCTGCCAGACGCAGCTCGGCGAGGTGGTGGTGCCGTCGCGGCCCGCCGACCAGCAACTGGAGCTGACGCCGTTCCTGCGCTTCCTGGCCGAGCGCCTGGACGAGCTGCGTCCGCTGCTGTGCCACCCGGTGCGCAAGCGCGTCGGCCTGCACGAACATCCGGGCGTCGCCGGCGTGTCGCAATCAGCCGAGGCGATCCTGCGCATGATCCCCGGCCTGGAATTCGTCGATCTGGCGCAGCCGCGTGTCGGCTACATGTGCAACATGCTGAACCCGCTGCCGGAGTACAAGCGGCAGGTGCATCGCGAGCAATTGCAGGCGGCGGCGGATGCCGGCGTGACGACGCTGGCCGGCATCTACCATGCGTGCCATCGCGAGCTGTGCAGCCACGAACGCGACTGGCCGTTCGAGGTGGTGAATTTCCTCGAGCTGGTCGGCGAGAGCATGGGCCTGACCCGGCCCGACCTTTTCAAGCGGCTGAAGCTGATGCGGGACGTCGATGCGGTGCTGGCCGACGCGGCCCCGATGATCGCCGCGCATAGGCTGGATCTGGACGAGGCGCGCGAAGTGGTGCTGCGCGACATGCTTGGGGAACAACCGCTGCCGCTGATGAGCTGAGAATCTGATCAAGTCGTCATCGGGACAGCGGGCGAGTGCAGTGCGGTAGAGAACGGACAAATTCGTACCCCGCCCGTGCGGGCCATCCTGGAAGGGCTGCAAGCAAGGGTGGCCCAACACTCGGCCGGTTCCGATGAGAGCGTCGATAGGTTCTTGGCCGATCGACGGGATGACCTCCATTGCTGACTTATCAGGTGTCTCGATGACCACCGACAAAAAACAGCCGTTGGACGCAGATCGTCTTCGACGGTTGCAACGATACGAGCAGCAGTTCGATCTGCAACGGATGGGCAATCCAGACTTTGCACGGATCTCAAGGTGGGCACCGCATCGGCCATGGCGAGCGACGCTTTGGGATAATGTGATGGCTCTTCTGGGGGCACTTATTCTGGTAGCAGTGATAGTGGCTTGCGTGTTCTTCTAGCCCGTCAGGAGGCCGGCTGACGGCCCAGCCGGGCACGAACCTGACGGTGCGCGCAAACTGGCCGGCCGGGACGCCGGATATCCCCAGGCCATCCCTCTACCATCCCCCAGGCAATCCCTCTACCATCCCCCAGGCCATCCCTCTACCACCCCCAGGCCATCCCCCTGCCATCCCCCTGCCATCCCCCTGCTCCGATCTTGTCACGGCCGCGGTGCCGCCGCGCGCCGCAATCGGTCGTTGATCGCCAGGCCAAGCCCGCTCTCCGGCACCGGCATGGCGGCCATCTGTGTCAGGCCGTGCCGCGGCGCCTGGGCATCGAGCCAGCGCAGGCCGGAGAACAGCCGTGCGGCGGCCTCCGTCAGGTCACCGGTTTCGCTGAGGTTGAAGGCGACGGACGCACCGGGCAGCGGCGGACCGAATGCCAGCAAGGCTTCTCCGGGGCGCAATGCGTGCGCATTCAGGCGGACCGGCAGTCCGGGAGCGTAGTGCGACAGCAGCATGCCGGGGGAACGGACCGTTAGGTCCGAAGCGCGATGAACCACCGGCCCGATCAGCGCCTCGATCGTCCCCGGCGTCACCCCGCCCGGCCGCAGCAGCACCGGTTGGCCAACCGAAAGGTCCAGCACCGTCGATTCAACGCCCACAGGACACGGTCCGCTATCCAGCACCGCGTCGATCCGGCCGTCCAACTCCGCCAGCACATGCGCCGCGTCTGTCGGGCTGACTCGTCCCGACCGGTTCGCGGAGGGCGCCGCCACCGGCCGCCCCACCGCGTGCAGCAGCGCCCGCGCCACTGGCGAGGCGGGCACGCGCACTGCCAGCGTATCGAGCCCCGCCCCGGTCAGCAGCGCCACCGGGCAGTCGGGCCGCCGCGGCAGCACCAGGGTGAGCGCCCCCGGCCACAACGCCGTCAGCCGCCGCGCCGTATCATTCGCAACCACCTGCGCGAACGCGGCCTCCGCATCCGGGTAATGGCAGATCAGCGGATTGAACCGCGGCCGTCCCTTGGCGGCGAAAATGCCAGTCACCGCCTCGGCATTTGTCGCATCCGCCCCGAGGCCGTACACCGTCTCGGTGCCGAACGCGACCAGCCCGCCGCCACGCAGCAGCGCCGCAGCGCGTGCGATCCCGGCTTTGTCGGCGTGCAACACCTCCGTCATGGCCGCAGCAGATAGCCGTGGCGCCCGGTGCTGGCTACATTCCCCCAAACAGTCCCCTCTATCAGCCCCCTCTATCAACATCGATGGGAGTCCTTCAGCCATGCTCGAGATCGGCTTCGCCAGACCAACCCTGCCGCGTTCCGGCGCGCTGATCCTGCTGGTGGGCGAGGGCGACAAACCCCGCGGTCTTTGGGCGGAAGCTGACGCCGCCACCAAGGGAGCCATCGCCCGTGCCCTGGCGGCGGCCGAGTTCAAGGGCGGCAAGGGCAAGACCTGCACCATTCTGGCTCCCGGCGGTGACCTGACCCGCGTGGTCGTCGTCGGCCTGGGCAAGACGGCCGACCTGGATGCCCGCACTCTGCAGGAAGCCGGTGGCACCGCCATCGTCGCGGTCGCGCGCGACGCGGCGGCCGCCATCGCCGCCGACACGCTGCAGCCGGCGCAGGCGGCCGAGGTGGCGCTGGGCGCCACGCTGCGCGCCTATCGCTTCGACCGTTACCGCACCAAGGAGAAGCCCGAGGACAAGCCGCGCCTGTCCACCCTGACCGTGCTGCATGCTGATCCCGCGGGCGGACAATTCGCTTGGGAGCCGCTGGCCGGCATCGCCAAAGGCGTGTTCATCACCCGCGACCTGGTCAGCGAGCCGCCCAACGTCCTCAACCCCGCCGAGATGGCCGAACGCTGCCGCAAGCTGACGCAACTCGGCCTGGAGGTGGATGTCCTCGGCCCAAAAGAAATGACTGAGCTGGGGTTTGGCGCGTTGCTCGGCGTCGCCCAGGGCAGCGTCAACGAGCCGCGCATGGTGGTGATGAAGTGGGACGGCGGCGGCAGCAAAGAAGCCGGTGGCGTTCATCGGCAAGGGCGTCACCTTCGACACCGGCGGCATCTCCATCAAGCCCGCCGGTGGCATGGAGGACATGAAGTGGGACATGGCCGGCGCCGGCACCGTGGTCGGGCTGATGGCCGCCTTGGCCGGCCGCAAGTCGAAGGTGAACGCGGTGGGCCTGGTCGGGCTGGTGGAGAACATGCCGTCCGGCAGCGCGCAGCGTCCCGGCGACGTGGTGAAAAGCTATTCCGGCCAGACCATCGAGGTGATCAACACCGATGCCGAAGGCCGCCTGGTCCTTGCCGACGTCGTTTGGTACTGCCAGGAGAAATTCGACCCGCAATTCATGGTCGATCTGGCGACGCTGACCGGCGCGATCATCATCTCGCTGGGTCACGAGCATGCCGGCTTGTTCAGCAACGACGACGCGCTGTCGGACAAGCTGATCGCGGCCGGCAAGGCGACGGGCGAGAAGCTGTGGCGTATGCCGCTGGATGAGGCGTACGACAAGCAGCTCAAGTCCGAGATCGCCGACATGAAGAATATCGGCGGCCGGCCGGGCGGTTCCATCACCGCGGCGCAGTTCATCAAGCGGTTTGTGAATGACAAGCCGTGGGCGCATCTCGATATCGCGGGGATGGCCTGGTCGTCCAAGGATTCCCCCACCACGCCCAAGGGCGCCACCGCGTTCGGCGTGCGCCTGCTGGACCGGCTGGTGGCCGCGCATTACGAGGCCTGATGCCAAGCGGCCCGATGCCAAGGGGCTTATGACAGAGATCGGCTTCTACCACCTGACCCGCACCGGTCTGGCCAAGGCCCTGCCGCAACTGCTGGCCCGCACCCTGGCGGCGGGCCAGCGGGCGCTGGTGCTGTGCGGTGACGCGGACCGTGTCGCGGCGCTGGACCGTGCGCTGTGGGAGGCCGACGATCCATGGCTGCCGCACGGCACCGAGGCGGATGGCGACGCCGAGCTACAGCCGATCTGGCTCGCCACCGAAGACACCGCTTCGAACAACGCCCGCTTTCTGTTCTTGGTTGACGGCACCCCAAATGCGCGGCTGGAGGCATTCGACCGCGTGTTCGATCTGTTCGATGGCGACAATCAGCCCGCGGTCGAGGCAGCCCGCGACCGCTGGCGCGCCGCCAGGGCCGCCGGTCACACGCTGACCTACTGGCAGCAAGGCGCACGCGGCTGGGAGAAGAAGGCATAACGGACCCACATCATGCAGCACACCATCGCCCTCTCCCGCGCCCCCGCCACCGTGCAGCCCGGCCGCCGCATCTATGCCATCGGCGACGTCCACGGCTGCGACGCCCAGCTCGCCGCCCTGCATGAGATGATCGCGGAGGACCTCGCGCGCCGCCCGATCGACAGCGCGCTGCTGCTGCATATCGGCGACTATGTCGATCGCGGCGCCGATAGCGCTGGCGTGCTGGCCCGCCTCGCCGCCGGCCCACCGGTAAACTCCATCCCCACCGTCAACCTGCTTGGCAACCACGACGAGACGATGTTGCACGCCATCTCCGGCGACCGCGCCGCGGCCACCGACTGGTTGTTCGCCGGCGGCAAGCCCGCGCTGCAAAGCTACGGCATCGATCCGGACTCACCGCGCAAGTCATGGCTGCCGCAAATCCCCGACGAGCATGTGGACTTCCTGCGCCGCCTGACGCTCTGCCACCAGGACGGCGGCTACTTCTTCGTCCACGCCGGCGTGCGGCCCGGCGTCGCCCTGGACCGGCAGACCCGCGAGGACATGCTGCGCATCCGCCAGCCGTTCCTCTACACCGAGCATGATCTCGGCGCCGTGGTGGTGCACGGCCATACGCCGGTCAAAGAGCCGGTGGTGCGCCACAACCGCATCGCCGTCGATACCGGCGCGGTGTTCGGCGGCAAAATGACTTGCGTGGTGTTGGAAGGCGGAACGATCGGGTTCCTGACCGCCGACCCGGTCGGCGAGGCGGTCTCCATCGCCCATCGATAATGCCAATCGACCGAGCGTCTGATACCAACCATCCTTGACGCTGACCCATATCGGCGAGGCGATCAGCTGTGTGTCATGACTGGGCTTGGCCCGGCTTGGCCCGGTCACCCACGTCTTTGCTGCTCGCAACACCGCATGACGTGGGTAGCCGCGCCAAGCGCGGCAATGACACGGAGAGTGCGCTTGGTATGAGTTACGCCCACGCCCATCGTCATGGCGGGCAAAGGTATGCCGTCCGCGCGTTGGGTTCATGCAGGCGGGAAAGTCGAGGACTCCGATCTTCGTGTTGCCGCAACCGGATACGCGAAGCTGATCGCGTCCCTGTTTTTTGGTGTCGGCCTTGCCATGATCGTGCTGACCAATACCGAGCTATTCACCAGCAGTAATCTCTACCTGGCCATCTCCTGCTATGAAGGCACCGCCGATTGGCGGCACACGCTCGTGCTCTGGGCGGTGTGCTACGGCGGCAACCTGCTGGGAGCAGTCGTCGTCGCCAGTCTATTGTATGGAACTGGGATCATCGGCGACCTGCCGGCCAATCATGCGTTCTATGCCGGTGCGGCACACAAGGTGCATCAGGCCGCCATCGCCATATTCTGGAAAGGTGTGCTGGCCAACTGGATCGTCTGCCTGGCCGTGCGTCTTGCGCTGCGCTGCCAGGAGGAAATCGCCAAGATCGCCATCCTGATCCTGGTCGTATTCATGTTCCTGTACCTGGGTGGCGAACACTCGATCGCCAACATGGGAACCTTTGCCATGACGCTGATGGGAAAGAGCTCGATCACGTTTGGCGGCGCTATCTACAACGTAGTATTCGCCACATTGGGCAACGTCGTGGGAGGTGTGGTGTTCATGGCGCTGCCCTTTGCATACGTCAACCCACCCACGCGGGACCTCCATTCCCTCGGGGTCGCGGCGGAGTAATACCAGCCGCCGAAACGGTTGATCCCTCGGCGCCGAACGCCCTACGTCAGGGCGAAGTCGCGAAGCAACGAAGCAACGAAGCAACCCGAATCATGAGTCTCCGCTCATGACCGGGATTGCTCCGTTGTTGCGCGACCTCGCAGTGACAGGAGGGTCACGCACCCTCGGTGCACATCTTCATGGCGGGCGCGGGTCCGCGATCCACAACTTTGTCGCCCACAGCGGCAAAAGCGCAACAGGCGAAAGTCGTAGATGTTGACCCCCGACCTTCATCGCAGCAGGTTCTTCGTCGGCAAGACGACGTGGGTAGCAAGCGTACGTCAGCCGTTCCGTCGGCCCGTACCAGCCGTCGCGCTCGGCTGGTACCAGCCGTCGCGCGATGACGGCTGGCAGGTCGAATAGCGCGGAGGGCTGCCACAAGGGCAGGGCGAGATCCGAAACGTCGGGGCGGAGAGCGACCGGGTCGCGGCATACTATTCTCCCCGTCCTCCCGACCATGCATCATGGCCGCCCCTCGGAGAGATTCCACCATGCCCGACCTGCCCCCGCTCGACGCCGCCCTGCTGCAGCCAGGTCTGCGCGCACGCTACGTGCCGGACATCAACGGCCTGCGCATCCACATCCTGGAATCCGGTTTCGAGACCCCAAACCGCCCGTGCATCCTGCTCCTGCACGGCTTCCCCGAACTTGCGTATTCCTGGCGCAAGATCATGCCGGCGCTCGCAGCCGCCGGCTTCCACGTTATCGCCCCGGACCTGCGAGGCTACGGCCGCACCACCGGCTGGGACACTGGCGACGGCCACGGCCTTGCCTCATTCCGTTTGGTTAACGCCGTGCGTGACTCGCTCGGGCTGGTGGCCGCACTCGGCTATCGCTCGGTTGCCGCGGTCGTAGGTCACGATTTCGGCTCACCGGTCGCCGCGTGGTGCGCGCTGGTCCGCCCCGACGTGTTCCGCTCGGTGGCGCTGATGAGCGCGCCGTTCGCCGGCCCCCCTGCCCTGCCCTTCGACACGCTGCGCAACCCCCCGCCACCAGTCGGGCCGGACATCCACGCCGCACTTGCGCAATTGCCACGCCCGCGCAAGCACTACCAATGGTACTATTCAACGCCACCAGCGAACGCCGACATGTGGCACTGCAAGCAGGGGGTGCATGCCTTCTTGCGCGCCTACTACCATCACAAGAGCGCCGACTGGCAGCAGAACCGCCCGTTCAAATTGCGCGGCTGGCTCGCCGACGAACTGGCGAAGATGCCCACCTACTACATCATGGATCTCCACGAGGACATGCCTGCGACAGTGGCGCACGAAATGCCGTCGATGCAACAGATCGCCGCCTGCCAATGGCTGACCGACGACGAACTGCGTGTCTACAGCGGCGAGTACGGGCGAACCGGATTCCAGGGTGGCCTTAACTGGTATCGCCGCGGCACCGGCGGATTGGATACCGCGGAGTTGCAGGTGTTCTCTGGCCGCCGCATCGACGTGCCCGCAATGTTCATTGCCGGCAGCAGTGACTGGGGGACCTATCAGAATCCCGGAGCCGTAGAACGCATGCAGCAGAATGCTTGCTCACGCTTCATGGGCTGCCATTTGATCGACGGAGCCGGCCATTGGGTGCAGCAAGAGCAAGCGGACCAGGTTTCGAATTTTCTGCTGGGGTTCGTGCACGAGACGATGGCCAATGCTGGATAGACGGCGCCCAATAGCGACCGCCTCGGTTGGGGTGTGGACTGGCACGCTTCTTCATCATCCCGGCGAAAGCGCGGATCCGCGCAGCACAGCTTCCTGCACTCACGGGGATGACGCAGAGGCCATGGACCGGGCTGCTTCGCGTGGCGGGTTCATTCCGAATCAACAACATGGAGCCGGCTGTGGAACCGGTTCATCGCGCGGCGCGATGCCCGGGGCGTCCTCGTCATGGCGAACGAAGGCCCGCCATCCGCTACTTTTCTGCTGGCGGCAGGAAAGTCGCGGATGGCAGGGCCTTCGCCTGCCATAACGGGGCGGCGCTTCGAATCCCGTCCCAGGATCACACGTGCAAGCCACCGCGCCCCAACCCGTTGTCAAGGACCTCGTGCTGGTCGGTGGCGGGCACAGCCATATCGCGGTCCTGCGGCGTTTCGGCATGCGGCCGATGCCGGGGGTTCGCCTCACCCTCATTTGCCGCGATATCGATACGCCCTATTCCGGCATGCTGCCGGGCCTGGTCGCCGGACACTACACGTTCGATGAGGCGCATATCGATCTGGGCCCGCTCTGCCGCTTTGCCGGCGCCCGGTTCTACCATGACGAGGTCGTGGGGCTCGACCTCACGCACCAGTTAGTTAACTGCCGAACGCACCCACCAGTTAGTTATGACCTGCTGTCGCTCGACATCGGTTCGACGCCGCGGACCTCCGACGTGCCGGGAGCGGACGGAAACGTTGTGCCGGTGAAGCCGATCAACCGCTTCGTCGCGCGATGGCAGCAGATGCTGGACCGCATCCTGGCACACCAGGGCAATCTCACGATCGGCGTTGTCGGTGCCGGCGCCGGCGGCGTCGAGGTATTGCTCGCCGCGCAATACCGCCTGCGCCAGTGCCTACGGAAGGAAGGCCGCAACGACGACCACATCAGCTACCTGCTTTTCTGTGCCACCCACGACATCCTTCCCAGCTACAACGCGCGCACTCGCCACATCTTCGAGCGCGTGCTGCGCGAACGCCGCGTGCACGTGGTTGCCGGCAGCCCGGTGGTCGAGGTGGCGCCGGGTCGCCTGACGACCGCACAAGGCACGCACTATGCGCTGGACGAAATTGTATGGGCGACCGCCGCGGGTGCGGCGCCATGGATCGCCGCATCCGGATTGCGCGTGGATGCGGAAGGGTTCGTTGCCGTGGGTGACACGTTGCAGTCGCTGTCGCATCCCAACGTCTTCGCCGCCGGCGATATCGCCGCGATGCTGCGCCATCCGCGGCCGAAATCGGGTGTGATCGCGGTGCGCCAGGGCCCGCCGCTTGGTGAAAACCTGCGGCGAGCGCTGCAAGGGCGCGCTCTGGTGCCGTTCCGGCCGCAACGGGCGTTCCTCAGCCTGATCAGCACGGGCGACAAATACGCCGTCGCCTCGCGCAACAACTGGGCGCTGGACGGACATCTGATGTGGCGCTGGAAGGACCGCATCGACCGCCGCTTCATGCGGCGCTACAGCGATCTGCCGGCGATGCCCGCGGCGGAATCTCCGACTTTCGCAACGACCGTGGCCGACACGGCAGCGATCCGCGAACTGTCGCAGAGCGCCATGCGCTGCGGTGGCTGCGGCGCCAAGGTCGGCAGCACGGTGCTGACGCAGGCCCTCGCGCAATTGCATCCCGTGTCGCGGCCGGACGTCGTGCTTGGCCTGAACGCGCCGGACGACGCCGCCGCCACCGCCGTGCCGCCGGGAAAGATCATGCTGCACACAGTGGATTACTTCCGAGGCATGATCGACGATCCGTATGTGTTCGGCCAGATCGCCGCCAATCACAGCCTTGGCGACATCTACGCCATGGGCGGCGAGCCGCAGTCGGCGCTTGCGATCGTGACGTTGCCGTTCGGTCTCGAAACCAAAATACAGGACCAATTGCAGCAGCTCATGGCCGGTGCACTGCTCGTGCTGAATGCAGCGGACACGGCACTGGTCGGCGGCCACACCAGCGAGGGAGCCGAACTGGCCATGGGTTTCGCGGTCAACGGCCTCGCTGACCCGGCCCGGCTGCTGCGCAAGAGTGGCATGCGACCGGGCGACCGGCTGATCCTGACCAAGCCGCTAGGCACCGGTGTGTTGTTCGCCGCGGAAATGCGCGGCAAGGCAAAGGGGCGATGGATCGACGCCGCCATCGGCTCGATGCTGGTATCCAATCGCGCCGCGGCGAGCTGCCTGGTTGCGCGCGGTGCCACTGCCTGCACTGACGTCACCGGCTTCGGCTTGATTGGCCATCTGATCGAGATGGTGCGGCCGTCGGAGGTGGACGTCGCACTGACGCTGGCGGCGCTGCCGTTGCTGGATGGCGCGCTGGACATGGTGCGACTGGGCTTGTTCAGTTCGTTGCAACCCCAGAATTTGCGCTTGCGGCGAGCGATCCGCAACATCGAGGCCATGGCCAACGATCCACGTCTGCCACTGCTCTTCGATCCGCAGACGGCCGGCGGCCTGCTGGCGAGCGTGCCCGAATTGCAGGCGCATGACTGCCTCGCCGCGTTGCGGGCCGGCGGTTATGCGGACGCCGCCATCGTCGGCACGGTCCATCCATGCAGCGGGGAGCCGGAGCAGATTGTACTGTCCTGAGAGCGCACCGAGGGCCTGACGTTCCGATCATGACAGTTGGCATGCGAACCGAACTGTCATTGCGAGTGCAGCGAAGCACTGTCCCGCGAGTGACGTGCGTACTCTCGGGGCGATTGCTTCGCTGCACTCGAAAAGACAGCTTGCTCGAAAAGAGCTTGCTCGCAATGACAGCTTCCCCGGCGGCGCCCGACGCGTTACGCTATCGAAGCGATGCTCCGGTCGCCTTCACCACGCTCGAGACGACCTTCTGGCACACCGCCTCGATCTCCGCATCGGTCAGCGTACGTTCATGGGGCTGGAACACCACTTCGATCGCCAACGACTTCTTGCCTTCCGGGAGCTTGTCACCGGCATACACATCGAACAGTGACACACCGGCGATCAGCGTGCGCTCGGCACCGCGAGCGGCACGCAGGACCGCGTCGGCCGACACGCCCGCATCCACCAGGAACGCGAAGTCGCGGCGTACAGGCTGGAACGGCGGCAGCTCCGGCGCAGCCCGGCGGCGACGTTTCGGTTCCGGCACCGCATCAAGGTTCAGCGCGAACGCCGCGACCGGGCCAGCAAGGTCCAATGCCGCCAGCACGCGCGGGTGCAACTCGCCGAAGCTCCCGAGCACTGTCTTCGGTCCCTGCCGCACCAATCCCGAACGCCCGGGGTGATAGAATGACGGCGCATCGCCCGACACCATCAACGCATCCATCGGCACATTCAGCGCGGCCAGCGCCGCCCATAGATCGGTCTTCGCATCGAACGCATCCAACGGCCGCGCCGGCACCGCAGAATGCCGTGGCGTATTGCCCGCACGCAACCCCGCGGCGACCAGACGCTGGCCCTGCGGTGCGTCCTCGGCGAATTCCGGCCCCAGTTCGAACAACGCCACGTCCGGCCAGCCGCGCGCCGCATTGCGCCGCGCCGCCAAAGCCAACGTCGCGATCGGCGTCGAGCGAAGCTGATCCAGGTCCGAAGCGATTGGATTGCTCAGCCGCAACGAGTCCGGCGTGGCGCCAAACAGCGCCGCATCGGCGGCAGCCATGAAGCTGAACGTCACGCACTCCGCCAGCCCCTGCGCCGCCATCGTCCGCCGCACCAATTCCGCTCGCTGCTGCCGCGGCGTCAGCGTCGGCAGCGGCACTGGGGCGGTGCGCGGCAACGACATCGGCGGCACCGCATCGAGGCCGCGGAGGCGCAGCACTTCCTCGATCAGGTCGCATTCCGGCTCGATTTCGGCGCAGCCTTGCGCGACTTTCGCCTTCACCGCCGGATCAAGGTCCGGTGCCTGGTCCAGCACGACCGGCGCCGCGACGTCATTGCGCCATGACGGCACCGCGACCGTCACCTTGTCCGCGTCGCGTTGCCGTACCGTGAAGCCGAGGCGCTGCAACGACTCCACTGCCTCATCCCGAGGAATATCCGACCCGCCGAACGTGGCGATACGCGCGAACCGCAGCGTGGCATCGCGTTGCCAGGCCGGCGGCGTACCGGCTTCTGTGACTTCGCCCGGCTCGCCCCCACACAGTTCCAAAATCATCGCCGTGGCCGCTTCCACCGCACCTGGCATCAGCGCCGGATCGATGCCGCGCTCGAAGCGCTGACGCGCGTCGGAGACCACCTGGTGCCGCCGTCCCGTCAGCGCGACACGCACCGGATCGAACAACGCGCATTCGACGAACACGGCCGTGGTGGTTTCGTCGCAGCCGGTGGGTTCGCCGCCGATCACACCGGCCATCGACTGCACACCGGCGGCGTCGGCAATGGCACAATCCTCCAGCGCGACGGTGTAGTCCTTGCCGTTCAAAGCACGGAATGTTTCGCCTGCACCGCGCCGCAGCGTCAGCACATCGCCGGTCAGCTTGCCCACGTCGAACACGTGCAGCGGCCGGCCGAGATCGACGGTGAAAAAGTTCGTCACGTCAACCAACGCGTTGATCGGCCGCAGCCCTACCGATGTCAGCCGGTCCTGCAACCATTTAGGACTCGGACTGTTCTTCAGGTTCCTGATCGTACGCCCGAGAATCCAGGGACACGCCTCCGGCCAATCGATCTGCCAACGCGGGCCACCGCTGAATCGCGATTCGATGGCCGCGGGCTGCCATGGGCGCAGCGTGCCGATCCCCGCTGCCGCCAAATCCCGCGCAATGCCGCGCACGCTGAAGCAATCGCCACGATTGGGGGTGACATTGACCTCGATCACCGGGTCGCCGAGGCCGGCCCATTGCACATACGCCGCACCAACCGGCGCATCTGCCGGCAGATCGACGATACCGGAATGATCGTCGCCGAGGCCCATCTCGCGCGCGGAGAGCAGCATGCCAGCGCTTTGCACACCGCGGATTTCGCCGACGCGAAGGGTGACGCTGGTCCCGGGAATGAAGCTGCCCGGTGCAGCGAACACGCCCTTCATGCCGGTGCGCGCATTCGGCGCACCGCACACGACGGAAACGATGCCATGCCCCGTATCGACGCGGCACACGCGCAACCGGTCGGCATTCGGATGCTGCACCGCCTCCACCACGCGCGCGATGCGGAACTCAGCGATGGCGGCCGTGGGGTCGTCGATGCCTTCGAGTTCAAGCCCGATGCGAGTCAGTGTGGCCCCGATCTCCGCCACCGGCGCGTCGGTGTCGAGATGCGTCTTCAGCCAGGAGAGTGTGAACTTCATGGTTCACACTCCCTCATGCAACATGGTTGGCGCCAGCGGGGAGAAACCGTAATGGCGCAACCAACGAATATCGGATTCGAAGAACGGGCGCAGGTCGGTGATGCCATGCTTCAACATGGCGATGCGCTCGACGCCCATGCCCCACGCGAAGCCCTGCCATTCGCGCGGATCGATGCCGCAATTGGCCAGCACGCGCGGATGCACCATGCCGCTGCCGAGAATTTCGAGCCAGTCGTCGCCCTTGCCCAATTCGCCGGTGCGGCGGTTCCAGCCGATATCCACCTCCATGGACGGTTCGGTGAACGGGAAATAACTGGAACGGAAACGCACCGGCAGGTCCGCAATCCCAAAGAACGAGCGCAGGAAATCGATCAGCGCCCCCTTCAAATGGCCGAGCGTCAGGTCGCGGTCGAGCACCAGTCCCTCGCACTGGTGGAACATCGGCGAGTGCGTTGCGTCATGGTCGGCGCGATAGGTGCGGCCGATGACAATCACGCGGATCGGCGGCTTCTGCGTCAGCATGGTGCGGATCTGCACGGGAGAAGTTTGCGTGCGCAGCACCGGCGGCGCCTCGTTGCCGCGCGGCGGCAGATAGAACGTGTCCTGGTCGGCGCGCGCGGGATGATGCGGCGGGATGTTCAGCGCGGTGAAGTTGTACCAGTCGCTTTCGACATCCGGACCTTCGGCGATCGTGCAGCCCATTGCGCCGAAGATCGCGGCGATCTCCTCGATGGTGCGGCTGATCGGGTGGATCAGCCCCGTCTCGCGCGGACGCGGCGGCAACGTTGGATCGATGCTTTCGGTGGCGATACGAGCATCCAGCTCGGCACTTTCCAACGCGCGGCGGCGGGCTTCGATCGCCTCGGTCAGCGCGTCCTTCAGCCGGTTGAGCGCCGCGCCGCGTTCACGCCGCTGGTCCGCAGGGATCTTGCCCATGTCGCGCATCAGCGCGGTCATCTTGCCGTTGCGGCCAAACACCGTGATGCGGATCGTGTCCCACGCGCGCAGGTCGGCGGCTTCGGTGAGCGCGGCCTCGGTCTCGGCCAGCAGGGCTTGCAGATCGTCGGTCATGGTCTCTCGCACATGCAAAGGGGCCGCCCGGTGAGGCGGCCCCTGATCCTGCTCTCCGTCATGGCCGGGCGTGATCCGGACATCCGGCCCCATTGCGGGTGCGGAGATGGCCGGCGCGATCCCCGGATCAAGCCCGGCAACCCCGCATCGGCCATGACGAGTTTGGTCAGAGAACGGCCTGCACCTTCCTGACGATCTCCGCAAAGCTCGCGGCGTCGTCGTAGGCAATCGCGGCCAGCACCTTGCGATCCATCTCGATGCCGGCCTTCTTCAGCCCGTCGATGAATCGGCTGTAGGTCAGGCCGTGCTCGCGCACCGCGGCGTTGATGCGCTGGATCCACAAGCCGCGGAACTCGCGCTTCTTCACGCGGCGGTCGCGGTAGGCGTATTGCAGCGACTTCTCCAGCCGCTCGCGCGCCGCGCGATAGGTGGTGGAGGTGCGGCCGTAGAAGCCTTTCGATTGCTCCAGGACCTTCTTGTGCCGGGCGTGAGTGGTCGTGCCGCGCTTGACGCGTGCCATGGTGCGGTCTCCTTAACCCAGGCCGTAGGGGGCCCATTGCTTCACAGTCCGCGCGTCCTCCGGTGTCAGCACCTGCATGCGCCGGTTGCTGCGCTTGGCCTTCTGCGAGCGGTTGATCAGCCCGTGGCGTTTCATACCCGCACCTGCCAGCACCTTGCCGGTCGCGGTGATCTTGAACCGCTTCTTGACCGACGACTTGGTCTTCGCCTTGGGCATTTTACTCTCCTCTGGGTGAGTGCCTGCCGGATCGATGGCAAGCGGTCGCGGCCGGGCATGCCCTTCCAGGCCCGGCGCGCAGACAGGGCGGGGATATACTGGCCGGGCCGCCAGGGCGCAAGCAGTCCCGCAGGTACGGCGGAAGTCCGTATTTTGGCCGCAGCGGCGGCAGATTCCCGCTGTGTCGCAATCCCCCGTGTCATGGCGGCCGGAGGCGGCCACCCACGTCTTTCAGCGGTGTCATCCGGCAAAGAAATGGGGGGCCGGCCGGCACCGCGCATGACACGCCGCGCATGACACGGGGAAGCGCAGTTCTCGCCGGCCCGGCCATGTGCGCAACAGTACCTAAACGAATTATATTTGCACACTTGCATTGCAATTCGCCGCTGCTAAGGTGCCGCTCGGCAATGGCCATGCGTGTACGAAGATCGCATCATCTGAAATTGCATGCGAAGCGCGAATACCTGCAAGGCCGCTGAGAGGAGACGCAAAGTGAGATTGACGAGGCGGGCGGCGTTGGCCGCCCTCGGTGCAAGTTCTTTTGGCCTGGCGACTGCGCTGGCCGCCGGCAATGAAGAGCAGCAGCTCTATGAAGCGGCAAAGAAGGAAGGGCACCTGACATGGTATTCCGGTACCTATAATCAGCCAATCGTCGATTCAATGGGTCAGGCTTTCACGACGAAATATCCCGGCGTTCGCGTTGACGGCACCAAGACCACCTCCGAAGTCGCCTTCCAGCGCGTCATGCAGGACATCAATGGCGGCGCGGTGCAATCCGACGTGTTCACCACGACCGATGCCAGCCACATGACCTACCTGATTGGTAAGGACAAGCTGGTGAAATACACCCCGCCGGATGCGGCGGGTCTGGTGCCGGCGCTGCGCGACTTCAACGGCGGCGGTTATTACTACCCGAGCTGGGTTGGCCTGGTCGCGATCATGTACAATTCGAAGCACGTGACCGCGGCGGAATCACCGAAGGACTGGCCGGACCTGACCGATCCGAAGTGGAAGAACAAGATTGCCTTTGGCAGTCCGAACTACAGCGGCCTGGTCGCCGTGTGGACCGTCGGCATGACGGAAAAATACGGCTGGGATTATTTCGAGAAACTGAACAAGCTCAACCCGCTGATCGGCCGCTCGATCGACGACGCGGTTGCCATGCTGAACTCCGGCGAGCGCCAGGTGGCCATCTGCAGCCCCGCGTCCGCCTTCCGCAGCGCCGCCGCCGGCAACCCGCTGGTGGTCAACTACGCCACGTCATTCTCACTGGCGGATCTCTCCCCATCCGCCGCCATCAAGGGTTCGCGCAGCCCCAACGCCGCGAAACTGTTCTTGAATTTCATGTGCGGCAAGGAATTTTCCGCGATCCTGGCGAAGAACTTCGAGCAACCGCTGCGGCCCGACGTGCCGCCACCGCAGGGCGCGAAGTCGCTCAGCCAGCTCACGCTGTTCCAGCCGTCTCTGAAGAACATCGAAACGCAGCTGCCTGGCCTCAAGAGCAAGTGGCGCGACACGTTCGGCACCTGACCGGCACCGCGTCTGCCCCATGAGCCTCACCCAAACCAGCTCGCTGCGAGACGGCGTCCCGCGGCGAGCCACCCCCTTTGCCTCCCGCCTGTCCCGGTTCGAACCGGCAACCCTGCTCTGGCTCGCCGCCGTCATCGCGCTGGGCGCACTGGTGGTGGTGCCGCTTGTCCGGCTGCTGATCTCCAGCTTCCAGTCCACCGACACCGGCGCCTTCACTTTGGACAACTACGCGATTGCCTGGGGCCATCCGCGTGAGGTGATCGCGCTGGGCAATTCATTGCTCTATGCGCTCGAAGTGACGCTGCTGTCGACGGTGCTCGCGGTGCCGATCGCCTGGAGCGTGTCGCGCACCACCATGCCCGCCAAGGGCCTGGTCCGCGCCCTGATCATCGGCGCCTTCATTACGCCCCCCTATCTCGGCGCCATCGGCTGGATCCTGCTCGCCGGCCCGAACGCCGGATGGCTGAACCGCGTGTGGATGGCGCTGACGGGCAGCGACAGCGGCTTCGCCAACATCTACAGCTTCGGAGGCATGGTCTGGGTCACCGCGCTGTACGCATTTCCCTACATCTTCGTGTTCACCTCGGCGGCGCTCGACCTGGTGTCGTCGGAGATGGAGGAAGCCGCCAATATCCTCGGCGCCGGCGGCGTGCGCACCATCCTCCGCATCACCTTGCCGCTGGTGCTGCCGGCGATCCTGGGTGGCGCCATCATCGTCTTTCTCGACACCGTCGCGTTGTTCGGCACGCCGGCAATCATCGCGCTCCCCGCCCGCATTCCGACAATGACGCTGGTGCTGTGGCAGTTCTTCGAATTCCCGGTGCGAGCAGAAGCAGCCGCGGCCTACGCCATCCCACTGATCGTCATCACCCTCGCGATGGTCGCCATGCAGCGCCTGCTGCTAGGCAGGAAAGGCTATGTCGCGCTCACCGGCAAAGGCGGCGGACGCCGCCCAACGCAGCTTGGCGCCTGGCGCTGGCTGGCGCTCGGCTATGCCCTGTTCGTCGTGGGCATGGCGGTGATCCTGCCGTATGCCGCGCTGGCGCAAGCGGCATTCAGCAAGGCGTGGGGCCTGGGCTTCTCCTGGGCGAACCTGACGCTGGCCAATTTCGGCGCCGTCCTGTTCCAGGCCGACTCGCGCGACACGATCATCCACAGCTTCACCTATTCCGCGGCCGCGGCATTCCTGACCGTCGCGCTGGCGCTGGTGATCGCGTACATCGTCACCCGCCGCATCGCGCGGGGCGGCAGCGTGCTTTCCCTGCTGTGCATGGCGCCGCTGGTCATCCCCGGCATTGTGCTGGGCGTCGCGTTCTACGCTACCTACGCACCGCCACCGGTCGCGCTGTACGGCACCGCCGCGATCCTGGTGTTGGGCTACACCACACGCTTCTTGCCGATCGCCTATGTCAACAGCCAGGCCGGCATGCGCTCCTTGAATCCCGAAATGGAGGAGGCGGTCCGCATCCTGGGCGGCGGCCGGCTGCGCGCGCTGGCGAAGGTCGTCGTGCCGCTGCTGAAGACCAACCTGGTCGGCTCCTGGCTGCTGGTGTTCATCCCGGCAACACGTGAGCTCAGCACCGCATTGTTCCTCGTCGCCGCGCATACGCGGGTGATATCGGTGATGATGCTGGACCTCAGCGAGAACGGCAGCTTCGAGACCCTGGCGGCGCTCGGTTTCCTGTTGCTCATCGTGACGATCCTGATCGTGTTGATCGGCTACAAACTGGTGGGGCGCGACTTCATGCTGCGGCGATCATGAGCCTTTCCGAAGCCAACATGCAGGCGCGCCTGTCGCTCAGCCAGATCAGCTGTGCCTTCGGCTCGGTCATCGCCGTCGATCACCTGGATCTTGAAATCTCGCCCGGCGAATTCGTTTCCCTGCTCGGTCCGTCCGGCTGCGGCAAGACCAGCACGCTGCGCATGATCGCGGGTTTCGTGCATCCGACTGGCGGCACGATCAGCATGGACGGACAGACGATCTCCTCGGCGAGCTCGGTGCTGGCGCCGGAGAAGCGGCAGATGTCGATGATCTTCCAGAGCTACGCGATCTGGCCGAATATGACGGTCGCCGAGAATGTCGCGTTCGGCCTCAAGTTGCGCCACATCGACCGGGCCACGATCCGCGCCAAAGTGTTGCAGATGCTCGAGACGGTGCAGCTCACGCGGATGGCCGATCGCTATCCAGCCGAGCTGTCGGGCGGCCAGCAGCAGCGCGTGGCGCTGGCCCGCGCCATGGTGATCCAGCCGCGCGTGCTGCTGCTGGACGAACCGTTGTCCAATTTGGACGCCAACCTGCGCGAGGAGATGCGTTTCGAAATTCGTCGCCTGCACGACGAATTCCATTTCACCACGGTGTATGTCACGCATGACCAGGGCGAGGCGATGGTGACATCCGACCGGATCGCGGTGATGAACCATGGCCGGCTGGAGCAGATCGACGCACCGTATCAGCTTTATACCCGGCCGAAGACGAGGTTCGTTGCCGGCTTCATCGGGCGTACCAACCTGCTGGCCGGAACCTGCAACGGCACGGCCGTGGCATTCGATCATTTCACGTTGCCGCGCGGCATGTTCGAGGACGGTGGCCAGGCATTGGCAGGCGAAGTCTTGTTCTCGGTGCGCCCGCAAAGCATCGCCCTGCACCGGTTCGCACCAACCGGCTGCGACCGGGTTTGCCTGGTACAGGGCCGGTTGGTGCAGCGCACCTTCCTTGGCGAGACCTGGGATTACATCGTCTCCCCGGCGGACAGTGGCCTGCGGCTCAAGGTGACGGCCTTGCCGTTCCAGGTGTTCGAGGTGGGGGAAAAAGTGTGGCTGGAATTCGACCCGGTGCAGATGGCCCCGGTCGCTGAGTAGTTGTCTTCAAGTGGGTGATTCCGAAGCACGGCTACGGCCATAACCGACCTTCAACGCGCGACCGCGCCGAGACTGGCTTTGCGGGAAGGGCCGGTGCCGCCCGCAGAGATTGAAATTCTCACATAGTCGCAGGAAGGGTAAAAAAGCACACTCGGCCCGACTTGACGTTCCGGCGATCGATGGCATCGCCAAATGGATTCTGAGGTGCTTTCTTTGTGGAACTTACCTCGCATCCTTTTCCTTTGTGAGAGAAGCGGAACGTCCAGCGGCGTCGGCCTGGTGAGTACTGGCAACCATGCGGCAGATCGTCGCCCCCGACCGCTGCTGCTTCCGGCTCAGGCCTTCGCCAGCACCTCGGAATTGACCACCCGCACCGGCTTGCCATCCAGGAACGCCAGCGCGTTCTCCATGCTTTGCGGATAGAACTGCAGCCACGTGTCTTGCACGCCATACCCCAGATGCGGCGTCAGTACCGTGTTCGGCGCGGTACGCAGCGGATGGCCCGCCGGCAGCGGCTCGCGGTCGAACACGTCCAGCGCCGCGACGATCCGCCGCGCCTGCACCGCGGCGATCAGCGCCTTCTCATCCACGATCGGTCCGCGCGACGTGTTGATCAGGATGGCGCCCGGCTTCATCCTGGCCAGGTCGCTCGCGCCGATCAGCCCGCGCGTGCGATCCGACAGCACCAGGTGGATGCTGACCGCGTCGGAGCGCGCCATCAGTTCCTGCTTGGGCACCAGTGTCGCGCCCGCTTCCTGCGCCTTCTCGGCTGTCAGGTTCTGGCTCCAGGCGAGCAGGTGCATGTTCAGAGCGCGGCCGTAGCGGGCCATGTGGCCGCCGAGGCGACCTAGTCCGAGCAACCCCAGCGTCTTGCCCGCAAGGTTGATGCCGACCGGCACGCCCTCCTGGAATTTGCCCGCGCGGATATTGGCATCGCCGGCGGGAATGGCGCGCGCCGCCGCGATCAGCAGGCCCAGCGCCAGCTCGGCAGTGGCGGCCTCGGTGTTGCCGCCCCCCTGCGTGTTGCACACGAGGACGCCGCGCGCGGTGCAGGCCGCCGTATCCAGCGATGCATTGCGCGCGCCGGTCATCCCCAGCATGCGCAGCTTCTGCAGCCGGTTGATCAGGCCGGCGGGCAGCGGGGTCCGCTCGCGCATCGACAGCACGATGTCGAAATCGGCCAGCTTGGCCGCGGCGTCGTCCTGGTCGGCGAAGGCCTGACCGAAGAACACCACCTCGGCGCGGGCCATCAGCTTCGACCAGTCGGCGCTGGTCTGCGCCACGCCCTGCCAGTCGTCGAGCACTGCTACCTTGGTCATCGCCGCCTCCCTGCCCTTGCGGGCGCAAATTGCGGCGGCCGCGGCGGCCGCGCAAGCGGGCTTGAGACGGATACCGAACGCGCGCGACAATGGCCGCCGCATCAAGGAGGAAACCGCCATGTCCGACCTGCGCGACATCCTGCGCAACCACGCGAAAGAGAAACTGGCACGCGGCGAGGTGCTGGCCTCCATGACGGTGCGCCTGTGCCGCAGCATCGAGATCGCGCAGATCGCCAAAACCTCCGGTTTCGACACGCTGTATGTGGACATGGAGCACAACACGCTGTCGATCGGCGAGACCTGCCAGATCTGCATCGCCGCGCAGCAGATCGGCATCACGCCGCTGGTGCGCGTGCCGGCCAACAGCCCCGAATATATCTGCCGCGTGCTGGATGGCGGCGCGATGGGGGTGATCACGCCGCACATCCGCTCCGCCGAGGAAGCGCGGGAGATGGTGAAGCTGGTGAAGTTCGCACCGCTGGGGGAGCGCTCGGCGGGCGGCGCGCTGTCGCAGTACCAGTATCGCAGCTTCCCGCTGGCGGAGACCAATGCCGCGATGAACGACGCGACGACGCTGGTGGTGATGCTGGAGACGGTCGCTGCGTTGGAACATGTGGAGGAGATCATCGCGGTGGACGGTGTCGATATGCTGCTGGTCGGCAGCAACGACCTGTGCAACGAGATGGGCATCACCGGCCAGTACGACCATCCGCGCCTGCGCGATGCCTTCGCCCGCGCCATCTCCGCGGCGACGGCGGCGGGAAAGCATGTCGGCGTCGGCGGCCTGGCCTCGCGCAACGACCTGATGACGCAGTTCGTGCGGATGGGCGCGCGTTATGTCTCCACCGGCACAGACATGGCGTTCCTGCAGGCGGCCTGCGCGGGGAAGGCGAAATTCGTGCGCGATATCGGCGCGTGACTACTGGCCCTGGGGCCAATGCCCTGGGACGAATGCCCTGGGCAATGCCCGGGCAATGCCCTGGGACCAATGCCCTGGGACAAATGCCCTGGACCTATGCCCCGGGGACCAAGGCCCAGGTACCAAGTGCCAGGGACCAATGGTCTGACCAATGGTTGGCGGAGAGTTGCCAACGCAGGTGCTTTCCCGCTATCGGATTGTCATGGAACGATCCCTTGCCGATAGGCTGACGGCTTGGCGCCGCCACCTGCACGCGCACCCTGAACTGACTCTGCACGAAAAGGAAACGGCGGCCTTCGTCTGTGCTCGCTTGACCGAGTTGGGGATTCCGTTTGTCCCCGGCGTGGGTGGACACGGCGTGGTGGCGACGTTGACCCGCGGCCAATCCAATCGCAGCGTCGGACTGCGTGCCGACATGGACGCACTGCCGATCACCGAAACCTCCGGTGTGCCGCACGCCTCCACCAATCCCGGCGTGATGCATGCGTGCGGTCACGATGGCCACACCACATCCTTGCTCGGCGCCGCGGCGCTGCTGGCGCAGGATCCGTCCTGGATTGGCACGGCGCAGCTCGTGTTCCAACCCGCGGAGGAGGGCGGCGGCGGCGCCCGCGCCATGATCGCGGAGGGATTGTTCGACCGTTTCCCGATGGAGCGCATCTTCGGCTATCACAACTGGCCTGGCCTGGATGCCGGCACGGTGGCGGTGCATGATTCGGCGGTGATGGCCTCCGGCGAGCGGCTGGAGCTGTATGTGAAGGGCCATTCCGGCCATGCCGCCATGCCGCATCTGGCACGCGACCCGATGGTGGCCTCGGCGCACCTGCTGCTGGCACTGCAAACGATCGTGTCGCGCAACGTCGATCCGCTGGATTCGGTGGTGCTGACCATCGCGACGATGGAAGCCGGCAGCGCGGTGAACCAGATCCCCGGTGAGGCGATATTGCGCGGCACCACCCGCACCCTGCGCCCCGCGGTGACGGAGCAAGTGGAGGAGGCGATCCGCCGGGTCGCCGCGGGTGTGGCGCAAAGCTGCGACGTGGACATCGAGGTGACGTTCCGCCGCGGCAATCCGGTGACTCGGAATACGCCGGAGGAACGCGAACTGGCGGCGGCGGCGGTGACGGCGGCGGGGCTGCCGCTGCGGCGTGACATGCTGCCGGCGATGACGGGTGAAGATTTCTCCTGGTATTTGCAGGAACGGCCGGGTGCCTTCGTGTGGATCGGCAACGGCGAGACCGAAGGCGGCTGCGAGCTGCACAATTCGAATTACGATTTCAATGACGCGATTTTGCCCGCGGCGGCGGGGTACCTGGCCAGCGTGGCGAAGCGGGCGCTGGCGGACTGACCACGCTTGATGTGGAAACCGCACCGCGGCGTCAGATAACACCGTCGCGCCGCAGTGCATCCACCTCCTCGGCGCTATAGCCGACCTCGCGCAGCACCTCGTCCGTATGCGCACCGAGTTCCGGCGGGGCGGAATCCAGCCTACCGCCGCCATGCGCCATTTGGAATCCGGAGCCGATCAGCCGCACCGGGCCGTACGGCGTTTCCGCCACCTGCATCGCCTCGCGCGCGGCGATCTGCGGATGGTCGATGACCTCCTCGATGCGCCAGATGCTGGCGCACGGCGCGCCCGCGTCGTTCAGGCGTTTTTCCCATGTCTTCGCATCCTCGGCAGCCAGCGCGTCTTCGATGATCGCGCGCAGGGCGGCCTCATGCTCCTTGCGCTGGAACCAGTCAGAGAAGCGCGGATCTTCCAGCACGTCGGCACGGCCGATGGCGCGCAGCAGCGCCTCGTATTGCCGGTCGTTGTTGACCGCCAGCAACAGGTAGCTTGCTTTGGCCCGGAACAGATTGGCCGTGACCTTGCGGCTGATCGCCTGGTTGCCGAATTGCTCCTGCCGATGGCCGGCGGCAGTGAAATCGGCGATCTGCGTTGACAGGAACGCGAGGCTCGCCTCCAGCATCGACACGTCGATGAACTGCCCCTGGCCGGTCTGCGTGCGCTGGAACAGGGCGGATGAAACCGCGAATGCGGCGGTCATGCCGGACAACACGTCGCACACCGCGAAGCCCGCGCGCGTGGGGCCTTTGTCCGCGTGGCCGGTCAGCGACATGATGCCGGACAGCGCCTGGATCTTGCCGTCGTATCCGGCCTCGTTGCGATAGGGACCGGTCTGGCCGAAGCCGGAAATTGCACAGTAGATCAAACGCGGGTTGATCTCGGACAGCGCGGTGTAACCCATGCGGAGACGATCCATCACGCCGGGGCGGAAATTCTCCATCACCACATCGGCGCGCTCGGCCAGGCGTCTGACGATCTCGATCGCCGCGGGCTTTTGCAGGTCAAGGGTCAGGCTGCGCTTGTTGCCGTTGATCGCCAGCCAGGACGGTGCCATGCCACGGTCCGCCCATTCGCGGGAGAGCGGGGTGCGGCGCATGTCCTCGCCCTCGCGGCGTTCCACCTTGATGACGTCGGCGCCGAGCAGGGCAAGCTGATACGAACCGAAGGGCCCGGCGAGCACCTGGGTAAAGTCGAGGATACGTGTGCCGGTGAAGGGGCGGATCATCGTAAACTGGCTCGGCAGCGCAGCGGCAGCGGTCTTCTTCCGTTCATGCCGCCTTCCCCACACGGATCTCGCGCGCGATTTCCTTCTGCTTGTCGAACTCAGCCCGGCGGCGGGCAAGCTCGTCCGCGCCGATGCGATCGAGGTTCAAATAGTCCGCCTTCCACCCTGCATCGGCCGCCCAGCGCAGCGGCGACTGCATGGTGGTGCGCGGCCCCGGCGCCGCCTCCAGCACGCGCAACCCGAACTCCAGCGTCTGCTCTTGCGAAGCGTTATCGTGCGGCTTGCCGGCGCTGTTGCCCAGCGGGAAATCCGAGAACAAAAACCGCGGCACCGCCGCGTGCTCTATAATATCCTTGGCGCAGCCCATTAGCACGGTAGGGATGCCGTTCGCCTCCAGATGGCGCGCGACCAGGCTGCACGTCTGGTGGCACACCGGGCAATTGGGTACCAGGATCGCCGCGTCGGCCCGATCCTCGCGCACGCGGCGCAGGATTTCCGGAGCATCGGTCTCGATGGTGACGCGGTGGCTGCGATTGGTGGGCGCGCCATGGAAGCGCGGGGCGACGGCACCGATGCGGCCGGCCGCGGCGGCACGGCGCAAAGCAGGCAGTGGGAACCAGGTGCCGTTGTCCTCGGCGCTGGTGTGGACGCGGTCGTAGCCGATATGGGAAATGCGCAGGTCGTGGTCGCGCGCGGTGTCGCCGGAATAGACCTGATAGAACTTCGCGCCGCCATTATACGGCGCGCCCGGCCCCTGGTCGCCCTTGCCCGGCTGATAGGGCGCGGCCGTGGTGATGATGGCGACGCGTGCCCGCGCCAACGGCGTGCGCAACGGCGTAAACGGCGCGTCGATATGATGCGCCCAGCGATAGGGCGTGCTGTACCCGATCGCGGCGTAGTAATCGCGGGTGCGTTGCATATAGGGAATCGGCGCGTCGAAATCCGGCGCGAAGCCGAGGCGGGCGTCCAGATCGTCCTGCTCCATGGCGGGGTCCTTCCGTGCGTCGCGGGAGAATGGCGCGAATGGCGGCGGAAGGACAGAGGGAGGAGAGAGCAGCCCAGCATCGCGTCCCCCAGGCAACATCCTTTCCCGCGCTACCATCTCGCCTAGCAGCGGAGCCAACGAAGCCGCTGGGAGGCGCGCCTTCCCGTCACACCAGCGGCTGCGCCACCTGCAGCTCACCCAGATATGCCTCGCGGATCAGCGGATTCTGCCGCAGGTCGGACGCGGTGCCGGACAACACCACCTGTCCGGTCTGCAGCACATACGCCCGATGCGCGATCGACAGCGCCATGTTGGCATTCTGCTCCACCATGAAGATCGTCGTGCCCTGGCGATTGATCTCCTGGATGACGTCGAACACTTGCTCGACATACAGCGGTGACAGGCCCATCGATGGTTCGTCCATGCACAGCAGCTTCGGCCGCGCCATCAGTGCCCTTCCCATCGCGACCATCTGCTGCTCGCCACCCGACAGCGTACCGGCAATCTGGTTGCGACGTTCCTTCACGCGTGGAAAGAGCGTGTAGACGCGTTCCAGGTCCCGATCGAACTCGGTGCCGCGCTTGCGCAGGTAGGCGCCCATTTCGAGATTCTCGAACACGGTCATACGCGGGAACAGGCGGCGCGCTTCCAGGACCGGAGCGATGCCGCGACGAACGCGTTCGGCGGTGGCAAGCCGCTCGATCGGCTGGCCCTGATAGATCACCTGGCCGCGCGCCGGGCGCACCACGCCCATGATAGTCTTCATCGTGGTGGACTTGCCGCTGGCGTTGCCGCCGAGCAAGGCGATGATCTCACCTTCCTCGATCGCGTAGTTCACGTCCTTCAGGACGTGCAGGTCGCCGTAATAGGTATCGACGTGACGGAACTCGAGGAGCACGGGTCAAGATCTCCCGTCATGGCCGGGCTTGACCCTGTGAGGGTCAGGATGTGCGCCGGTGCGGACAATGGGAGGACGAAGAGAAAACTCCCGCTCCCCTTGAGGGAGGGGGTTGCGGGGAGGGGTGCGAGCAGCGACGGCCAGTGGTTGCACCGACCCCTCCCCCCAACCCCCTCCCTCGAGGGAAGCGGGAGACTTCTTTCCTTTCTTGCTCAGGCAGCACTGGTCACGCCCGCCGCCGCGGCCTGTGCGTTTCGCCCGAGATACGCCCGCAGCACTTCCTCGTTGCGCCGCACCTCGGCCGGCGTGCCGTGCGCGATCACCTCGCCGTGGTCCAGCACATACACCGTGTCCGCCAGCGTGGTGACGACGTCCAGCTTGTGCTCGATGAGCAATACGGTCAGGCCCAACCCGTTCAGGCTTTTGATTTGCTCGGCCAGTTCCAGCGTCTCGGCCGGGTTCATGCCGGCGGTCGGCTCGTCCAGCAGCAGGATGCGCGGACGCGACGCCAGCGCGCGGGCGATTTCGATTCGGCGGCGGTTCGCATACGACAACCCGCTGACCATTTGGGTCGCACGTGGCGTCAGCCGATTGCCGAAAATGGCGAAGATCTCCATGGCCCAGATGCGGGCCGCCACTTCTTCGGCCTGCGAGCCGGGCGGGCGGAAGATGGCGCGGAACACACCCGTGGTCAGCCGCGCATGCTGGCCGATCAGCGCGTTCTCCATCACCGTCAGATTGGGAAACAGCCGCAGGTTCTGGAAGGTGCGTGCAATGCCCTTGCGCAGGATCTCATGCGGCGGCAGGCCCAGGATCTCCTCGCCATGGAAGCGGATCGAGCCGGCATCCGACGGCACCAGCCCGGTAATGACGTTGAACAAGGTGGACTTGCCGGAGCCGTTGGGCCCGATCACCGCCACCACGCCGCCGTTCGGCACTACCAGGTCCACGCCGTTCAGCGCGGTCAGCCCGCCGAAGCGCACGGTCATACCGCGGACTTCCAACGCCGCCGCGCCGGTGCGCACGTCGCCGCCCAGGCCTTGCAGCTTCAAATCGGTGAAGCCGCCGCGCTGGATTGTCGCATGCTGCTGATCGAAGGTCAGTGCCACCTGCTTGCGCACGGCCGGGATCAGGCCGTCGCGGCGGAACAGCATCATGAGGACCAGGATGAGGCCGAAGATCAGCTCGATCGAACTCACCAGATCGACATGCGTCAGCCAGCGGCTGTGGACCAGCCGGCCCAACGCGTTGATCCAGCCGGTGAGGTCCTCCAGCCACCAGGACTGCAGCAACTGAAGGAAGAACGCGCCGACGACGACTCCCCAAACGCTGCCGATGCCGCCGAACACGATCATCACCAGGATCATGACGGAGACCGGGAAGCCGAACATGTCCGGCGTCGCGGTCTGCAGCTTGGCGACGTAGAACACGCCGGTCATGCCGCCGAACGCCGCGCCGATGGCGAAGGCCAGCAGTTTGAATTTGGTGCGATCGACGCCCATGGTGGCGGCGGCGATCTCGTCTTCCCGGATCGCCATCCAGGCGCGGCCGATGCGCGAATCGCGCAAGCGGATGGAGATGAAGATCAGCAGCGCCACCAGGCAGATCGCCACGTAGTAGTACGGCGTGGCATCGACGCCGAAGCTCCAGCCGAACAGCTGCGGGGCCGCCACGCCGTTCAGGCCGGCGGCGCCGTTGGTCAGGCTGTCCCAGTTGCGCACCACGATCGGCACGATCTCGCCGAAACCCAGCGTGACGATGGCCAGATAGTCGCCGCGCAGCCGCAACGTCGGCGCGCCGAACAATACGCCCCAGAACGCGGCGAACGCGGCGGAGAACGGCAGCGCCAGCCAGAACGAGAGGGTGAAATGCACCACGCTGCCGTCGCCGGTCTCGGCGGCCATCTTCGACACCAGGCCGAGCCACTGGAACGGCACCCAGAACTCGCTCCATGCTGGTTGCAACTGAAACGAGGTGAGGATGCCGTAGGTATAGGCGCCGATGGCGAAGAACGCGGCGTAGCCCAGGTCCAGCAGGCCAGCGAAGCCGACGACGATGTTCAGTCCCAGCGCCAGCACGGCATAGGCTGCAGCGTTGGCCATGCTGTCGATGTCGGCATCGTTGCTGTGCCAGATCGGGAAGGTCACCGCGAAGACGATCACGATTGCCAGCCCGAGTTGGCGGCGCCGTGGTTCCGGCATCCAGGCCACCGGCCGCACCAGCAGGCTCAGGGCATCTCTCATGCGTGGCTCATGCGTGGCTGATGCGTGGCTGATGCGTACCGGGCCCTCACGACTTGTTCGGCGCCACTCGCCCGAGCAATCCGGACGGTTTGAACACCAGCACCAGCACCAGGATGGAGAAGATGATCACGTCGGTCCACGCACCGGCGATCTGGCCGCCAAGCGCCTCGATCAGCCCGATGATGACGCCGCCCAGCATCGCGCCGGGCACATTGCCGATACCGCCCAGCACCGCGGCGGTGAAGGCGCGCAGGCCGGCGGTGAAGCCGATGATGAAGCTGGTGAAGTTGTAGTAGATTCCGAAGATCAGCCCGGCCGCACCGGCCAGCGCCGAGCCGAGGAAGAAGGCCATCATCACGACCTTGTCCACCTCCACGCCCATCATGCGTGCGGCTTCCGGATCCTGCGCGGTGGCGCGCATTGCCTTGCCGACCCGGCTTTTTTGCACGAAGAAATGCAGCGCCAACATCAGCACCAGCGCCACTACCCAGATCAGCACCACGCGCAGGTCGAGCACAGCGCCGTCGATGTCGTACTGAACCCGCGGCATCGGATTGGGAAAATTGAGGTTCTCCGCACCCGCCGTGAGCAATATGATGTTGAACAGGATGTACGAGACGCCGATGGTGGTGATCATCGCCGCCGGGCCCTTCACGTTGCGCAAGGGCCGCAGGCACAGCCGCTCGATCAGCACGCCGATCACGCCGCTGCCGACCATGGTCGCCACGAAGGCGACCAGCAGCACCATGGCGAGCGGCAGACCGGTCAGGATCACATCCTGGCCGGTCAGTCCGAACATCTGCAGCACCCACATCGCGATGAAGGAGCCGACCATGAAGACGTTGAAATGCGAGAAGTTGATCAGCTCCAGGATGCCATAGACCAGGGTGAACCCGAGCGCGAGCAACGAGTACATGGCGCCCAGGCTCAGTCCGTTGATCAACTGCTGCAGAACCAGCGCGGTTTCGGTCATCGTATTCCACTTTGGCCGACCCATCTCCCCGGGCCCGTCCCGGGGATCGGTCGGCCAACCACATCAACTGCTCGCATCCGCTCGATCCCCATGGTTGGCGTCGTGGCTGGCGGGGGGCCAGGGCCGGCCAGCCATGACTTGCTATGCATGAGAGGTGCCACGCACGCCGACCAGGCGCCTTACGATTGCGGCGCCACGCCGATGTAGCGGTACTGCGCAGTGACGTCGTCCATCTTGCCGGCCTTGTTCTCCTCAATCTGGAACACGCTGACCGTGCGGTCCGCCAGGTCACCGTATTTGTCGAACGACACGACGCCCTGGATGGTGGGCACCTTCGCCGTTTGAATGGCATCGCGCACCGCGGCGCGCGTCACTGGCTTGCCGCTGGCGGCGACGCGCTTCACCGCATCGATGATCACCAGCGCCCCATCATACGCGGTGATGGAGTAATCCACCGGCGCCTTGCCGTAGGTCGCTGTGAAGGTCTTGACCCACTCGGCCGCCTTCTCGTCGCCGCCGGTCAAATGCGGCGAGGCGATGGTGGCGTACCAGCCATTGGCGGCCGGGAAGCCGGCGCCGCTCAGGAACGAAGCGCCATAGACACCGTCGCCGCCGGCCTTGATGACGCTCGGCATGGCATCATAGGCCTGCTTCGCCAGCTTCGTGCCGGCCTGCGCCACGCCGCCATAGTAAATTGCCGCGGGGCTGAGCGCCTTGATCTTGGTAAGGATCGCGGTGTAGTCGGACGCCTTCGGATCCAGCCGGTCGCGGCCAAGAAGCTTCACGCCCTTCGCATCCGCCTGCTTCTGGTAGGCATCCGCCAGACCGACACCGTAGGCGCCGCTGTCGTCCAGTACATAGACGTTTTTGATCTTCAGCGTCTCGGCCATGAAATTGGCCATGTTGGGACCCTGGTAGGCGTCGGTGGTGACGGTGCGGAAATAGATTGCCTTGCCGGACGGATCGAACTGCTGAGCGAATTTCGGGTTGGTGATGTCGGGGTTGGTGGAGCTGGGGGTGATGGTGGCGAGGTCGCCCTCGCTCAGGATCGGGGTCATCGCCTTGCCGACACCGCTCATTTGCGGGCCGATAGCGGCCACGACCTGCGGGTCGGATACCATCTTGCGGGCGTTGGTGGCGCCCTGCGCCGGGTCATACTGGCCTGCGGTGGCGGTGCCGTCGTCGAGCACCATCAGTTGGAAGGTGTAGCCCGGTACCGCATTGCCCTCGTTGGCGGCCACGAAGGCCATCTTGATGCCGTCCTCGACAAGCTCCGCATCCTCGGCATCCGCGCCGGTGAGCGACAGGTCGACCCCGATCTTGATGACCTTGCCGGCGGCCAGGCTGGCCCGGCCGCCGAGACCGAGCGCGGCGGTGAAGGCGGTACCGGCGGCGAGCCGGGCGGCTGCGCGACGTGTTATCATTCCCAATAACTCCCTGTGGTTGGTCCAGGCCACGCCGTGCGGCCCTTGTCCAGGATTCCCCTGGCGGCAGGTTTGAACGGACCGCGCCGCCAGGGCAAGCGGGATTGTGGCCGCTACCGCGGGAATCGCAGGTCGAGACCGTGGGCGGCCCAGGCGGCCTCGATGGTGTCGAGGTCGATGAAGCCCGCCGGATCGGCTTTGCGGGGTGCCATGGCCAGTCCCGGCGCGCGTTCGCGGCGCCAGATGGCCAGCAGGCGGCGCAGTTCGGCCAGCGGCGCGGCGTGGTCGTCCACCCGCAGGTCGAGGTCGGGGAAGTCCTCGGTGGTGATCAGCGTCATTGCCGCGGATTGCCGGCCGCGGCGGTCGCCTCCGGCGGCTTCCCCGGCCTCCATGGCGGCCATCAGGCGCTCGGGGACCGGCCGGTCCGGGTGCTCCAGCCAGGTTTCCAGTGTGGCGGCGATGGTGGGTTCGCCCGCCAGCATGTTGCCTGCGACGCTGATGCCCGGCGCGGCAACGCTGCCGCACCAGTTTACGCAATTCTGGCCGGTCCAGGCGGCGGTGCGGCCGTGGCGGTCCACCGCGTGCACCTGGCGGATGCCACGCCCGGCGTCGCCGGCCAACGCGCCGTCGATGGCGGCCTCGGGCGGCAGGCCGCGCGCCAGCGCATGCAGAATGGCGGGCCCGAGGTAGCGGTTGGTGAAGGATTGGGTCGAGACCGCCCCCACCCCGGCCCGCACGAAGGGGCAGGACGCACCGACGGCAAACGCCTTGGTGGCGACGGCCACGGCGAAGGCGCCGGTGGCGGGGTCATGCGCGACAATGGACCAGGTCACGGTGAGCCTTCCCTGTCATTCCCGATCGACCATCGGCACCTGCCGGTACCGCAGCGGAGCAGCGTCATCCGTCTCGGGCTGTTGGTAATTCTGACGGTTCGATGCCGTCAGCAACACTGCCATTGCGAGCGCGGCGAGGCAATCTCCCGGGAGGCAATCTCCTGGAGGTACGCACGTCACCGGGAGATTGCGTCGCTGCGCTAACAAGAAACAAAACTCCCCTCCCCTTGAGGGAGGGGGTGTTCTTTCCACTTCCGACCGCCGTTCTTTCCAGGCGCGTCGGCCCCAGGCCGGTGGTCAACTCGCAACGACACTTCGGGTCGGGCAGTACCCTTGCACCAAACGCCCTTGCACCAACCGCCCCTGCACCAACCGCCCCTGCACCAAACGTCAGAGCCGGTTCGAGCGTGACACGCCAGGAACGGGACGGCCAGTCGTTCCCCGCGAGGCACGGCGCCTCACTGTCCTTGGCTTGCTTTCCTCGGCTCGCTTTCCTTGGCCAGAAGCGATATAAGATTATAACGGGAGCAGTCCGTGAACCTTGCAACGCCTCCCAGGGGCCGCCCGGGACTCGGGGGGCAACTATGAAAGGCACGGCGCATGTTCGAATTGGCGGAACTTGGCCATAAGATCGCCAAGGCGGAGTACGACCGCGAGGTGCCGCAGCTGCGTACCCATCTGCTCGGCCTGCAATACGACATGCTAACGAAACCCGATTTTCCGGTGGTGATCGTCATCGCCGGCGTTGACGGTGCAGGCAAAAGCGAGACCCTGAACGTTCTGCACGAGTGGATGGACCCGCGCCACATCGTCACCACCGCGTTCGGCGAGATGTCGGATGAGGAGCGTGAACACCCGCGCATGTGGCGCTATTGGCGGGCACTGCCGCCCAACGGGCGCATGGGCATCCTGTTTGGCGCATGGCACTCCAACCCGGTGCTCGACCGCGTCGCGGGCAAAACCAGCGAGAACGAACTGGTTCGCGCCTGCGAGCGCATCGTGCGCTTCGAGCGCATGCTGGTGGACGAAGGCACGCTGCTGCTGAAGTTCTGGTTCCACCTGTCGAAGCAGGCGCAGCACGCGCGGCTGAAGGCGCTGCAGGCGGATCCGAAGACGCGCTGGCGCATCAGCGACACCGACTGGGAACGCTTCAAGCAGTACGACAAATTTCGCGAAGTGTCGGAATTGGCGCTGCGCCGCACCAGCACCGGCCACTCGCCTTGGCAGTTAGTGGAAGGCAGCGATCCCTACTACCGCTACCTCACCGTCGGTCGCACCATCGCCGACGCGGTGCAGCGCCGGCTGGACGGCGACAAGCCCGTCACGCCGACCCAGGCAGCCCTGCCGGAGCCGCCGGCCGACGGACGGACGGTGCTGACCGCCCTCGATTACCGGCAGAAGCTGTCGCACAAGGATTACCGGCACGAGCTCGACAAGTACCAGGGCAAGCTGAACCTGCTGATGCGGCATAAGAAGCTCGCGCAACGGTCGGTGATCGCCGTGTTCGAAGGGATGGATGCCGCCGGCAAGGGCAGCGCCATCCGCCGGGTGGTCTGGCCACTGGATGCGCGGCACTACCGCGTGATCCCGATCGCGGCGCCGACCGAGGAAGAACGCGCCCAGCCGTATCTCTGGCGCTTCTGGCGGCATTTGCCGCGACTGGGGCGGGTGACGATCTTCGACCGTTCCTGGTACGGCCGCGTGCTGGTGGAGCGCGTCGAGGGCTTTTGCTCCGAAGTGGACTGGATGCGCGCCTATGGCGAGATCAACGATTTCGAGGAGCAAGTGGCGGAAGCCGGCGCGATCATCACGAAGTTCTGGCTGACGGTGACGCCCGAGGAGCAATTGCGGCGGTTCCAGGCGCGCGAGCAATCGCCGTTCAAGAGCTTCAAGCTGACCCCGGAGGACTGGCGCAACCGGGAAAAGGAGCCGCTGTACGACCGGGCGGTGTGCGACATGGTGGACCGCACCAACAACGCGTTCGCACCGTGGGCGCTGGTGCCGGCCGATGATAAGTATTTCGCGCGGGTGATGGTGCTGCGCACGCTGTGCGAACGGATCGAGGCGGGGCTGTAGCGCTCCGGCTCAGACGGTTGATGCCTGGGGTGTCATCGCGAGCGCAGCGAAGCAATCTCCCGCGAGTGACGTGCGTACTATCCGGGGCGATTGCTTCGCTGCGCTCGCAATGGCTGCGCTCGCAATGGCTGCGGTCGCAATGACAGACTTGCTGGCGGCATCGCTGCGCTCCTCGCAATGACAGCAGATGCCCATTGCGGATGGCCGTTCAGGATGCCTTCGCCGGCTTGCTGTCGTTCGCCACAGCGGGCCGCAGGACACTGCTGATCGTATCGCGCAGCACGGTCACCTTGATGTTCGGCGCGATCTCCACCTCGATCTCGTTGGACGCCACCTGCTTGCCGTCCTTGTCCTGCACCATCGGCACGCGCTGCACGGTGCCCAGGATGCCGCCGCCAGTCACCACGCGGTCGCCGCGCTTGATCGCGGAGATCATCGCCCGCGACTCCTTCTGCTTTTGCTGCTGCGGCCGGATCAGCAGGAAGTAGAACACCGCGAAAATCAGGACCAGCGGCAGAAACGACGTGGCGCTGCCCAGCATGCTGCTGGCGTCCTGCGCGTAGGCGGGGGTGATCAACATAATCCGGGTCCTTGCGGTGATGGCGGCGGGACCATACTTTCCGCCCCCTTTGCGTCAAGCTTGCCCTGGAAACCACCGCATGGACCCGTGCCTGACCGAGCTCGCCACCCGGATTGCCGAGGCGCTGGAACGTCTCGCCCCGCCGCCCGCCCCGGCGGTGGCGCTGGAAGCGGCAGAGGGCTTCGTCTGGTACCCCTCCCCGCCGCATCTCGCGCCGGTGGCGAAGGTATCGCGAGTCGATATCTCTCTGCTGCAAGGCGTCGATCGCCAAAAGCACATCCTGCTCGACAACACCCTGCGCTTCGCCCGGGGGCTGCCCGCCAACAACGCTATGCTGTGGGGCGCACGCGGCATGGGCAAGTCGTCGCTGGTGAAGGCGGTGCACGCGGTGGCGAATGCGGAAATCGGCGGCGTGCTGGCGCTGGTGGAGATCCACCGCGAGGACATCCGCTCGCTGCCGGAGTTGCTGAACGTGCTGCGTGGGCAGCGCCGCCGCTGCCTGATCCTGTGCGACGACCTGTCGTTCGAACGCGAGGATGCCGACTACAAGGCGCTGAAATCGGTGCTGGAGGGCGGCATCGAGGGCCGGCCCGACAACGTGTTGTTCTATGCCACGTCGAACCGCCGCCACCTGATGCCGCGCGACATGATCGAGAACGAGCGTGCCACCGCGATCAATCCGTCGGAGGCGACGGAGGAGAAGGTGTCGCTGTCCGATCGCTTCGGCCTGTGGCTCGGTTTTCACAATTGCGATCAGGATACGTTCTTCGCGATGGTGGATGGCTATGCCGCGGCCATGCGGCTGCCTATCGATGCCGAAGCGCTGCATGCGCGCGCGGTGGAATGGTCGGTGACCCGCGGTGCCCGGTCGGGGCGGGTGGCCTGGCAGTTCATCCAGGACCTGGCGGGAACGCTGGGGGTGAAGACCGCGTAGCGCTCCGATCCTGACCGGTTGGCGCCCATGAAACAGAATAACCCCTCCCCTTTTGGGAGGGGCTGGGGGAGGGGTGCGTGCACGCAACGACCGCGGTGGCACACACCCCTCCCCCCTGCCCCCCCCGCCCCGGCCGGTAGGCAACTCGCAATGACAGCGGTTCGCATGCCAGCGATTCGCTTAACGGCGGTGCGGATGACGGCGGTTCGCATGACAGGGGCTCGCATGACAGGGGCTCGCATGACAGGGGCTCTCATAATGACACCCCGTTCTCCGCAGACGTGGCAGGACGGACAGGTGATTGAGCGCCGGCTTCCCATCCGCAATCCGTTCATGTCGGCAGACATGAGGGCACGGGCAGGCCAACCGTCACTCCATCCATGAAAAAATTCATTTGACACCGGCCGCGATATATGCTTTTATTCCGCTCGTGTCTACCACCCTCACCGCTCCCGTCGTCCCTACCCTCCAGCCCGATCCCAGTCGGGCCGACCGAGGCACCACCGTGTCCCCCGCGCCCGCGGCACCAGCCGCTCCCACCGCGCATCCCGATCAGCCCGCCACCGCCCACCCCGATCAGCCCGCGACCGCCATCGCCCCCGCCGAACCCAGCCGCATCGGCCGTGTCATCAGCATCGTCCGCTGGCTCATCGCCTATGGCACCCTGCTCGCCACCGCGGTTCGCGAGCATCCCGCCGAGCCGCTGGCCCGGACGCTCGTCTATTGGTTCCAAACCCCCGATCTCGGCGTGATCCTCCGCCGCCTCACCCGCGGCCTGATGCGCGCCGCCGCGCTCGAAGCCTGGCTCCGCGAGCGTGCCGCCGGCGGCCATGAGCTGCGCGGTCCAACCGCCATTCGCCTGGCGTCCCCTGGCAGTCCACGCTCCGGCCCGCCGGCCGCCGAGAACGCCAAGGCCCCGCCCTGGTGGCAGGACCCCAACCACGTGCCCACGATGGAGGAAGCCGCGGCCGAGGTCCGCGCTCGTCCGGAGGGCGCTGTCATCGCCGAGATCGTCGAGGATCTCCGCGTCCTGGACTGCGACTACGACCGTGCGACGTGGAACGAGCTGAAGGACGCCATCAACTGCTACGGCGGCGACCACGTGCGTCTCTTGATCCGCGACATGCGGTGGCGGTTCAATCCCGACCTGTCCCCCGAAATATGGATGATGGAGCCGGCGCCGCCTTGGCAACCGCCGCCATTTCCGGGGCTGACGCCTGCCTGCGCCCGCCCGCCCTGAACCTGCGGGCTGGACGCACCATCGCGATGTCGCGCACGGGGCCGGCGACGGCTGGTCCCGCCGTCGCGATTCGGTACAGGCGGATGCGCGACCCGAGGCATTGGGCTGTTGTCTGGAGATCGCGCCTGCCTGGCCTTGGCAGCCTCTCGGCGCCAGGGGCCAAGCCAGGCCAAGCCCCGCCATGACACGGGGGGGGAGCGGCCGCCGAACGTGTTTATTCGGGCTGATATCAGTGCCGGCGGCGGCTGGCCGGGCGAGGCACGCCGCCGGTTCAGCCCGCAGCCGCGTTGGCGCCGGGCGCGGTCGCGATCCGCCGGCTGATGATCCAGTTGAACGCCGCACCGCCGAACATGATCACCGTCGTTGCCAGGAAGACCGCGCGCATCCCCACGTGGCCGCCGACGAAGCCGCCGGCGACCGGCCCCAGCACCTGGCCGGCGTATTGCGCTGACGTGTTGTACCCCAGGATCGTCCCGGCCGCGCCGTGCGGCACGCTGTGCCGGATCGTGGCAGCAACCGCCGGCAGCAGTCCGGCCAGCGAGATTCCCATCAGGAAGCGCAAGCCGATCAACTGCCAACGGTTGGTGACGAACGCCTGCGGAACCAGCAACACGCCGCAGGCGGCCAAGCACATGATTATCAGGTTCCAATGGCCGATGCGGTCGGCCATGCGGCCCAGCCGGGGGGCAGCGAGGACGCTGCCAATCGCCGACGCCGCCATCACCAGGCCGGCGGTGAAGACCACGTCGCCGCCCGGCGGCATGAGCTGGGCGACATAGACCGTGATGATCGGCTCGATCGACATGTTCGCCAGCATCAGCAGCATCGCAGTGGAAAGCATCGCGATCACCGGCCGTTTGTCGGGAATCATCGACCAGGCGCTGCGCATTGCCCGGCGCCCGGCTGCGTGCAGGTGACTGCGGTCCTCATGAATGAAAAAGCAGGTCGCCAGGAAGGCGAAAAAGATCACGCCGCCGGCAAGAAAGAACGTCGCGCGCACCCCGATGAGGCCGGGCAGGCCGCCGCCGAGCAGCGGGCCGAGCAAGGTCCCCGCCATCGTTCCGGTGGACAGCATGCCGAGCGCCCAGCCGGAACGCTCCTTCGGCGTCTGCGTCGCCACCAGCACCACGGCGCCGGAGGCGTACCCGCCGAGCAGGCCGGCCAACAGGCGCAGGCCGACAAGCTGGTAGATGTTCTCGGCCATGCCGATCAGCGACATACAGATCGCCAGCCCCAGCGATGCGCGCACCAGGATCAGCTTGCGGCCATAGAGGTCGGCCATTTTTCCCCAGATCGGCGCCATGATGCCCGCGCTAAGGAAGCTGACGCCATAGGCGATCCCGGACCACTGCACGATGGCGGCATGGCCCTGCACCCCGAGCTGCGCCACGTAGATCGGCAGAAAGGGCAGCAGCAGCGTCATCGCCGTGATATTGGTGAAGGAGCCGACGAGGCAGACATACATGTTGCGCTGCCAATGCAGCAATTCATCCGGCATCGATGTTCCTTGAAGTTTCTCTGAATGGGAAAATGCGGGCACCGCGCGCGGGCGGCAGCCCTTGCAGTCATGCCGTCGATCCGATCGCGGCCGAAGATTACCGCTGTCATCGAATTGGCGTCGAACGTAAGAGACGCGCGGCTGCGTTCGAGTCCCACGCCGTGGCGATCAAATCGCGCCCATCCGCCGAAGTTCGCGGCTGAGGTGCTGCACGGCCTTGCTGCCGAACGCCACGTAGAGACGGCGAGAAACGAGGACCGCGAGCCAGTCTGGCCGTTCTTGCAGCACGCCTTCCTTGACCAGTTGGTCGGCTTCATCCGTGATCTCCGCGTTGATCCGGTCGATCACGTCGTCATTCACTTCCTGGCCCGCGAATGCCTTGACCCGCGCATTCAGCCGGGCCGTCGCCAGTACTTCCCGGTCGCTGATGGTCGCCTTCGTCTCGAACAGTAGCTTGTGCAGGTCTGTCATCAGCTTGGATCTGGCCTGATAATGTGTGGGCGCTTCAACGGAAGAGTGCCGCAAGCTGTACGCTTGACTCCCGGCAGAAGACCCGGTTCCACGGCACCGTCTCGCGCGACACATGTGAGCTCCGCATAGCCTTCGGCGGCGGGGTCGCGGCAGATCTCGACCTCGCCAGACGTGACCAGCGAGCGGGTGAGTTTGTTTACCGTGCCCGTGTGATAGCTGCCGATCGGCGACATGGCGACAAGCTCTCCCTCGATGAGTTCGACGCGGTCGCGTTCGCCTGGAATGCCGACCTCTCCCATCCGGTGATATTCGGTCACCGCGATGGGGCGGCGCGCTACCCATGGATTGGCGGCCAGCAGGCGCGATTCATGGAGCATGGGCGACTCCTTGGTTTCGGCGAGGGGAAACGTAGGAGGACAGGGCGCGGCAATCAATTGGCCGTACCCTCCTCGCATCAACCCGCGAAATGCGCCCACCCTTATGAAATGTGCCCACCCCTATGTTGCCGTGGCGACGAGCGCCTCCCGTCATGGCCGGGCTTGGCCTGGCAATCCGCGCATGCAAGTTCTTGGGTAGTTTGGCCGGCCCCGCCAAGACGGGCAGGGTCGCCCCAGTGCCCCGGCGGACCTCAGGGCGTCACGTGCCCGATGAACTTCTCCGGCGGCCTGGTGCCCCATTGCGAGCGCAGCCCCTCCTCCGCCGACACCAGGTTGCCACCGTTCGCCGCGTTCAGCCGGTCGGTATCCGCCCAGTGCTCGTGCACGCGCCGCCATGGGTCGGCCCAGTAGTCATAGACCTGGCTGCCCAACAGGTGCCGGCCGATGCCCCACATGTGCTCGAATTTGTCCATGCTCGCCAGGTGCTCGTGGCCCATGAACACGTCGTCGATATCGTATACCTCGAACGAGAAATGATTGAGCCCGGTGCGTTCGTTCCTCATGCAGAAGAACGCGTGGTGGTCCACGTACTCGTCGCCGCAGTCCAGCCGGCTGAACTGGCCGATGATGTTGTCGGTCGCGCCGGCATACACGTCATCGGAACCGATCAGCCCCAGCGTCTCGCGGAACCAGCGGACCGTCTCCTGGTTTTTCGGGGTGCCCATGACGGCGTGGCCAATCCGCTTCACGCGCGAGGGGCCGGCGTCGATGCGCATCACCTCGCCGGCGCGGTTCAGCGGCTCCAGTCCCGAGTTCAGCGGCTGGCGCTCCACGCGGATCGGCGCCACCGGCTCGATGCCGTAGACCACTTCGATGGTGTAGCCGTTCGGTTCCGTCAGGCGTACGCGCTTGCCGCCACCGGGCTCGTCGATCGGCTCGATGCCAGAGGCGCCGGGCAGCGCGGCGACGGTCTTCAGGTCGTCCTCGGTGGCGGCATACCAAGCGAAGCCGAGGAAGGCCGGATCGCCCTTCTCCGTGATGTGGATGTGGTGGTTCGGGTCGCTACCGCGCATATACAGCGCATGCGGCGTGCGCTCGGCGCGCACCATGCCGAAGGCGGTCAGGAATTCCTCCTCCGCGTCCAGGTCCGGCGCGCGCAGCCGCCCGTATGCGAGATCACGCACTTTAATGACGGACATCGATCCCCTCCTACCTCGGTAACAGGTTGAAGCGGTATTCTAGGCAGGGAAGCGATCGGGAAGCAAAGGTGGTGGGGAATGGCATGCGCCGGCCAGTAGAATTTTGACCGGCAGCGCGGCCTGCGGCACACAATGTCACGCCGGTGCGGCGGGCGGCTGGCAAATTTATCGCAGAGGCAGCCGAGGCGCAGAGAAGGGCAGAGGCAGCCGAGGCGCAGAGAAGGATTGAATGATCCTTACCCGCTCGTGGTGGCCGCGCTGGTCGCTCGGGTACTGCTGTCGTGCAAGCAACGACTCATTTTGCGGACTATTCGACCGCCTCGTCAGCGCGCATCAGCAAACGCTTCTCCGCAACCTCTGCGCCTCCGCTTCCGCTGCTATAAAGTTGCGATAAATTTGCCAGCCGCACCGGCGGCACATAGTCCCGGCAGCACATAGACAACGTGAATCAGGCATCGCTTATGCTGGTAGCGCCGCGAAATCATGGCTAATCGTTATGGGGACAAGAGTATCAGGCGCCGTCCCAATCGGCACGAACTGGCACGGCGTGCCACGCACAAACCACCCCACCAAACGGCCTACCCGCCCACCTGCAGCGCGCCGGCGACGATGGCCGGCTGCTGCGCGTCCGGCAACAACGCATAACTCCCCGCCACGCTCGGCGAAGGATCGATCGGGGCAACGCCTGCCGGAACCGACCGCAAATCCGGCGACAGTGTGCAAAACTCCACCAGCAGCCCGGCCGGAACCGGATCGGCGTGGGCCGCACCGTTCACATGCAGCGCATCCGATGACGGCGGCACGTCCGGCAACGCCAGGAACGTCCACCCGCCACCGTCCAGCGAGCCGGCAATCGCAGCGCCCGAAACGGTATCGCTCATGCTGAGCACCTTACAAAACCGGAACCGCTACCGCACCCCCCGGTATCGGGAGCGGCGGCCGCGGCGTCAAGGGAGGGCGCCGCGACCGCAAGGCAATCGGATGAACGGGCGGAAGCCGGGCCGCTGCTCTGCCGGCTCCGACGCGTACCCCAGCCATGCGCTGAATCCAACCGCCATCGATGGTGGCAGCAACGCTTTCTCACCACGGAGGAAGAGCGGAGAACCACGGTGAACACGGAGTCGGAGATGCCCCCGCTGTCGGGGCACCTCCGACTCCGTGTTCACCGTGGTTCTCCGCTCTTCCTCCGTGTGAAAAAACAGCGAATCATGAGGCACCGGCGGTTGATGATTCCCCACCGGCGATTCCTGATTCCACGGGATCTCGTCCGGACTGAGCTTCACCCGATTGCCCTGGCCGCGACCGGCGCCACCGCCGTCCGGCCGATCGCAGCGAGCAAATCCTCGACGGCAAAAGGCTTGGTGACACAACCGTTCATCCCGGCCGCAAGACAGGCGGGAAGGCGGTCCGGGCTGGCGTCGGCGGTCAAGGCGATCACGGGCACCAGCCCCGCAGGACCCGGCAGCGCGCGGATGCGCCTCGTGGCGGCCAGGCCGTCGAGATCGGGCATGAACACGTCCATCAGCACGATATCAGGAACGTCGCCGGCCGCCAGCGCCGCCACCGCGGAGGCACCATCCGCCGCAAGCTGCACCGTGCAGCCGGCCTGTTGCAGCAGCACCTCGGCGAGCCTGCGGTTGGAGGCCACGTCGTCCACCACCAACACGCGCAGGCCGGCGACAGGCGGCGCAATCCGGGCAGGCGCGGCGTCGGGGGGCGGCGCGGCGACCGGCAGCGGCAGTTCGGCGACAAACAAGCTGCCCACGTCGCCGGGGCCCGGCTGATAGCGCAGCATCCCGCCCATCGCCTGTGCCAGCGACGCGCTGATCGCCAACCCCAGTCCGGTGCCCTCTGTCGCCGCCATCTCCAGCGGCCGCTGCGCGATGTCGCAGAACAGATGCGGGCGGAGTGAAGCGGGGACGCCGGGGCCGTTATCGACGACCTGCAGGCGCAGGCCACCGCGTTGTTCGCCACGCCATGATACGGACAGCGTCACCCGTCCCTGCGGCGGCGTGAACTTGATGGCGTTGCCCAACAGGTTCAGCAGGACCTGGCGCACCCGCAGCGCGTCGGCCCGGACAAACTCCGGCAGGCCAGGCGCCTGGTCCAGTGTCAGCGCCACGTGCTTCGCCGCCGCGGTTTCCGCCAACAGATCCATGCTGCCTTGGATGATGTCGGCAAGGCGTGCGGGTTGCGGCGAAAGCAAGAACGTGCCGGCCTCGACGCTGGCCAGGTCCAGGATGTCGTTGATGATCGCAAGCAGGTGCTTGCCCGATTGCTCCAGCAACGCGGCACGCTCGCGATGCTCGCCGTCCAGCCGCGGGTCGCGGGTCAGCGCCTGCGCCATGCCGAGGATGCCGTTCAACGGTGTGCGCAGTTCGTGGCTCATGCGGGCGAGGAAGCGGGACTTGGCCCGGTTGGCGCTGTCGGCCGTATCGCGTGCCCGGGCAACGATGGCGACGGACGATTGCTCGGCCTCCTCCTTGGCGACGGCGATCAGCAGGACCGACGTCCCCGCCAAAAGCACCACGCCGATCATGGCGTTCATGCCGAACCAGGCCAGTCCGGGCAGGTTGAAGGTGATGCGGTTGAAGCTGGCGGACAGTGCAACGACCGCGCGGAGAAATTGCATGGCCGCATTGACGCCGAAGAGGATGGCGAGGGCGCCGCGCGAGGGAAGGTTGCCGCCAGGACGGCGGCGGCCGAACTCGCGCATGCACAAGATCTCGTACACGCCGATGATGGTGGACGCACCGGCGATGCGGTAACCGAGGTTCTGGTAGAATGGGGCATACTGACAGGCGGCAAGCCAAAGGCCGGTGCCAGCCACCGCGGCGGCAAGCGAAGCAGGCTGGTGTTCGAACCGCCGGGCGCCGATCCAGGCAACGCCGACCCCCAAAATCAGCAGGCCCAGCGCAATTTGGATCGAGATCCAGTCCGACAAAATGCCGCGTCCCGCCAGCAGAAGAACGCCGCCGGTCCCCAGCAACTCGGCCACGCCCCAGATGGCGAGCGCAACCAATGTCCGGTCACGCCACCAGAGCCATACCTGCAGCAGGCCCAGAAAGCCGATCAGGAAGACGGAGAAAACGATAACGGTCGGCAGGTCAGGCGGCATGAAGGAATTGGCCAACGAAGCAGCATTTGATGCATAGCGGAAACGGCGACCGACGCAACGCATGCGGTGCCGAGGATGCCGGGCCCGGCCGCGGCTTTTGCAGGGAGGCGGGGAGGTATGTGAAGCGCCGTTGGGCGCGTGGGATATTCCGATATTATGGAGCACGCGCCTATTATGGAGCACGCGCCACTGGGAGCGGGTGCCGCGGTCCGAAGCGCCGTCCCGCCGAACGCGGGAACCCAAATTACTTCGTCCCCGCATTAGCGCGAATGACGAGTTCCCGTCGGTGGCGTCTGCTCCAGGATGCCGCGAATCTCTCCATGCAGCATCACCGGAAGTTGAGCAGGGCCCCGCACTATTTCTTAGTCGATATCAAGCCGTTCGCGATAGGCTCCGGCCATCAGGGGAGAAACGGTGCCGTGCGTCGCAACCCGTTGCACTGTGCGATGCCGCGGTCATTCCGCGGCGCGCTGTTGCCGTTGGTCGCGGTGCTCGCATTGGCACTGCCATTGTCGCCGCCTCCCGCCTGCGCACAGCCGGCGGCGAATGCGCACCCAACGGGCGGCACGGTGGTCGCGGGCAGCGCCGCCATTGCGCAATCGGCCAGCACCACCACCATCGAGCAGGCTAGCCAGCGCGCCGCCATCAACTGGCAGACGTTCGACATCGGCAGCCAGCAGACGGTGCAGTTTCAGCAGCCCTCCGCCAGCGCGGTCGCACTCAACCGGGTGACGGGACCGAACCCGTCGCAGATCGCCGGGCGGATCGACGCCAACGGCCAGGTGGTGCTCACCAACCAGTCCGGCGTCACGTTCTATCGCGGCTCGCAGGTGAACACTGCCGGACTGATGGTCTCGGCGGCCGGCATCGGCAACGCCAATTTCATGGCCGGCCGGATGGTGTTCGACCAGCCGGCCGCACCGAACGCGGCGGTGACCAACCAGGGCAGCATCACCGTGCGGGATGCCGGCCTCGCGGCGCTGGTGGCGCCGCAGGTCGCCAATTCGGGCGTGATCAATGCCCGGCTGGGACATGTGGTGCTGGCCGGCGCCCAGACGGCAACGCTCGACCTGTATGGCGACGGGCTGCTGGCGATCGACGTCACCGGCCAGGTGGTGCACGCGCCGAACGGAGCGACGGCGCTGGTCACCAATACCGGCCTGATGCGGGCCGACGGCGGCACGGTGCAGCTCACGGCGCGCGCGGCGGATGGGGTGGTGCAAACCCTGGTCGATGCCGGCGGGAAGATCCGTGCCGACACGGCTCGGCAACCATACCGGCACGATCGTGCTGAACGGCGTCGGCGGCGACATCACCGTGGCCGGACAGCTCGATGCGACGGGAACCGCGCCCGGCACTGCCGGTGGCAGGATCGGCATCAACGGCAGTGGCTCGGTCGCCATCGCCGCTGGAGCGCGGATCGACGCGTCGGGCCAGGCCGGCGGCGGCACCATCGCTGTCGGCACCACACTGGCGCGCGCCGCGGGCGGTCCCGGCACGGCTTCGAAGCACACCGCCGCCAACGTGTCGGTGGCGGCGGGCGCCACCATCGCCGCCAACGCGACGGCGAAGGGCAATGGCGGGCGGATCACGCTGCTGTCGCAGCAGACCACCAGCATGGACGGCACGATCAGCGCCACCGGCGGCCCGGCGGGCGGCAATGGCGGGTTCGTCGAAACCTCCGGCCCGACTCTCGACATCGGCAGCGCGGCGGTGGTGGACGCCAGCGCCACCTCGCCGAGCGGAATGCCTGGGACGTGGCTGCTCGACCCGCTCGATCTCGACGTTGTCGGCGGCGAGGGGGAGAACAATAACGTCACTCTAGCCGCCGGTCCGCCGCTCACTGTCACCCCAACCGGTACCGGCGCGACCATCACAACCGATATCATCGATCGGACGCTGAACGACAATACCACTGTGGTCCTTAGCACCGAGGACACCGGGTCGAGCGGCTTGGGCAACATCACGGTCGATGCGGGCGCTCCGATCACCTGGATCTCCGCCGCGACGCTGACGATGAGCGCGGCGGGCGGCATCATCATCGACGCAGCCATCACCAACACCGCCACGCCGACCAGCCCGTATTTCGGCACGCTGATCCTGAACGCCTCCGGCGCGGGAGGGATAACGCAGGACCCCATAAACGGCGTGATTTCGGTGAGCAACCTGGCGATCACCTCGGCCGGGCCCGTCACGCTGGCGGCGGCCAATGTCGTCGGAATCCTGGCGGCATCCGTGACCGGCGGCCAAAACTTCAACTTCCGCGATGATTCAACTCCGCTCACCATCGGCACCGTCGGCAATGTCACCGGCATCACGACAATAGGCGGCAATATTTCGCTGGCAACGACGACCGCAGGCGACATAACGGTGGAGGCGCCGATCGCCTCCGGCGGCGGCGCCATCGCCATCGCCGCGGCGCCCGGCAGCAGCTTCGCCAATTTCGACACGATCACCAGCGGCGGCGGCAACATCATCCTGCTCGGCGACACGCTGACACTGAGCAGCGAGGAGGGAGGAGTCATCGACGCCGGCACCGGCACCGTCGTGCTGGGACCCGCCACGCCCACCCTGAATGTCGTGCTGGGCGCACCCAGTGGCGAGGGTTCGCTGGGCCTGCAGACCGGCGACCTTGGCACGATCACCGCCGGCATGGTGCAGATCGGCTACCGCGCGGAAGACGGCACCCCATCGTTCACCGGCAACATCACCGTCGCCGGCGCCGCCGGGATCACGCCGAACGCCGCGAACTTCCCTGGCCTGCTGCTGGTGACCGGCGGCGCCGGCACGGTGAGCCAGACCGAGCCGATCAGCTTCCCCGGCGGCACGCTGGAAATCATCGCCGATGCAAACGTGACGATGGGCAGCGGCAATTCCATCGGCACGCTCGCCGGTTTCACGGACGGCGGGCTGCTGTCGTTCAGCAACGGCGCGCCGCTGACCGTGGGCAACATGCCGCTGCCGAACTCTCGGCGTCGCGGTGGATGCCACCGGCTTCGCGAGCGCGACGGCCATGGCGACCGGCACTGGCCTACCGGGCAATCCGCTGAGCGGCATCACCACGTCCGGCACGCTGACGCTCGGCGCCACGGGCGGGCTGACCCTCGCCGCGAACCTGACCGCGAGCGGGCAGACGGTGACGCTCGGGGCTAATGATGGGGCGATCACCCAGACCCTGGGGACGATTACGGCGGGTACCCTGACCGGTGGTGCGTCGACCAGCGTCGCGCTGAACGACAGCAACGACATCGCCACACTGGGCAGCTTTGCCGCTCTGGACGGATTTTCGCTGGTCAACGGAGTGAACCTGACCGTGTCGGGGACGGTGACCGGCCAGACGAGCACCATGATTAGCACGGCCGGAACCCTGACCGTGACCGGCGAAGTGTTCGCCAACAACACGATCAGCCTGGCCGGCGGCAGCATAGCGATCGGCAATACCGGCGTGGTCAGCGATGGGGGCGCCGGCAACACCACGCTGACCGCCACCAACGGCACGATCACGGAGAACGGGACCCTGCGGGCCGGCACGTTGAGCGGCAGCGCGACTGGCGCGGCGACCCTGTCCGGCGCCTCACTGTTCAGCAACCAGATCGCCACGCTTGGCGATTTCAGCGCAAGCAGCCTGACCCTGAACGATGCTACGCCGCTGACGATCACGGGGCCGGTGACGGCGGACTATCTGAACGTGACGGCAACCGGGCAACTGGTGCTGGCGGGCGACATCGCCACCGTCGGGGCGCCGCTGGCGCAGCAATCCGGCAGCACGCCCGCTGTCATAGGCAGGTACGCTTCAGGTCGTGGCGTCAGCGCTCAACCAGGGGGCGGGGGCGCAATTCATGCAGACCGGGACGGTGACGCTCTCCGATCCGCCCGCCACCACACTGCGCGTGCAGCTTCCCGCCAGCGGCGGCACCGCGACTTTCGCCAACCTGGTAGGCACCGGCGCCAACCTGGTGCTGGCGCTGGGCAGCGGGAGCGCGACCGGCGCCATGCAGGTCGGCGGGCTGCTGGTGATCGGCCAGAGCGGCGGCGCGACGCTGACCGGCAGCGTCGCCGGTGTGACGACCGCCGCGGCCGCCGCGCTGGGGCAGATCACGCCCGCCACCAACCCCAGCTACACTTTCAACGGCTGCACGATCGGCCTCGCGGCGTGCGGCGGATCGTCCACGATAATCCCACCGGTAACGGGAACAGGACCCGGCGGCCCCACTTCCGGCGGCCCCGCTTCCGGCGGGACTTCCGGTGGTGCGACTTCCGGCGGTCCGACTTCCGGTGGTGCGACTTCCGGCGGTCCGACTTCCGGTGGTCCGACTTCCAGCGGCCCCCCCATTACGATCGTCGGTTTCGACACGCCGTCAACCGCAGTGCTGGGTGGTCTGATTTACTTCCTTCCCGGGCCACGCCTGTTGCCGCTTCCCGGACTGCCGGTGCTGGACGTGACGCTGCTGCCAACCACACCGCTGCTGAGCAATCAGCTTGCGCCGCAGGACGTCGTGCCGCCGAATATCTCGTTCGAGGACTACTGATGCGCACCCTGTTCGCCATGCTGGCGTGCCTGGTGGTGGCCGCCGGTTGCGCCAACCCGCCGCCGCAGGCGTTCGTCGGCGGTACTGCCAGCGGGGCGGCCAGCACCGCCCTGGGCGCAGATGCCAGTGGCGAGACGTGCCATCAGCTTCCCGGCGACGGTCCGGACACCGCCGACATCTTCTGCGGCTCCTGGACCGAGCCGGCCGCCCTGGTGCGGGCGGGGCCACCGGGTGGTGCGGACGCGCTGATGGGCATCGCCACCGGCAGTGCGTGGCGCACGATGCTGGACCAGCGGCTGATCTGCCAGGCCCCGGCACGCAGCACCATTCTGGGCGACCAGCCGGCGGTGGTCCTCCAATGCACGCGCCGCATCGGCGGCTGGCCGCAGGTCGCGCTGACCGCATCCGTGGGCGGGCGGACCTGGCTGGCGGACGGCATCCTGCCAACCATGCCCGTGATGGAGCGCTCTATCGGCATCCTGTCGGGCCGGATTTCCGCGCCCGCGGCCCCTGCCCTGCTCGCCTCGGCGGCCGATGCCTTGCTCGCCCGCCGCCTGGCGGCGCGCACCTTCACCGCCGGCGACGTGGGACAGTTCGAGGCGCTGATGACGGTGGGCGCCCGCGCCAACCTCGCGGAGGATTTTGCCTCCGCCGAGCAAGCCTATCGCGCCGCGCTGGCGATCCAGCAGAAGACGCTGGGCCAGGATGACCCGAATACCGTCGAGCCGCTGATGCATCTCGCGCTCCAGATTTCGGATGAAGGGCGGTTCGCCGCGGCGGACCCCTTGTTCGCTCGCGCCGAGGCGCTGGCGCCGCGTGCCGCCGACCGCGTCGCTCCCGCGCGCCTGCTGCATTACCGGGCGTTGCATGCGCTGAACCAGGGGAAGCAGGCCGAGGCACTGGCCATGCTGCGGCAGGCGGAAGCCGAGTATGCGGCGCTGGTACCGCCCGAACTGCTAGTGGCGCGCGTGCGGCTTGCCTCGATAGGGGCGATGCCGGAACGCGAGCCGATCACCGATCCAACGGTCATGTCGGCACTGATGGGCGTGCTGGAGACGCGGCGCTACCAGGCGATCGTGCTGCGTCACATGGGCCAGGCGGAGCAAAGCACCGCCATGATCGCGGCAGCGCAAAGTGTGGCGGAGGCCGACGGCATCGTACTACCGGTGGTCACCGCGCGGCTGACCCGTACCGCCGCCACCGCCGCCGGCGCCGCCGGACAGATCGGCGCCGCCGAGACCGGCCTGGCCCAATCGGCAATCGCCTTCACCGAGGTGCTGCCGCAGACGCGGCCGGTGGCGGAGACCGATTTGCTGGATGCCGCCGTGCTGGCGCGGCAAGGCCAGCCGGAGCGCGCGCTGGCCCTTTGCGATGCCGCGGCGAAGCTGCTGCGGGCGTTGCGCTCCGGCACCAATCCGAGCTTGCTGGCACCATGCCTGGCGACCTACGCCGCCGAAGCGGCGCGCCGCCCCGCGGAGGCCCAGCACCTCCTGGCGGCGATGTTCGAGACCGCGGAGCTGGCGCAGGACAGCCTGACCACGCGGCAAATCGCGGAGGCGGCGGCGCGGCTGGCGGTCAACGCCCATGACCCGAAAGTGGCGGAGGCGATCCGGCGGCGGCAGGATGCCGGGCAGGTGCTGGCAGATCTGGAACGCCAGCGCGATGACCTGATCCACGGTGCGCTGCCGGGAACAGTACCGCCCCCGCCGGAGGGGCAGCTGTCGACCGTGGCGGAGCTGGACCGACGCATCGCCAAGGCCGAAGGCGAGCTGGCGGATGCCGATGCCGCCTTGCAGGCCGCCGCGCCCAATTATGGGCAGCTTGTGCAGGAGGCGGTGCCGGCATCCGGCGTGCTGGCGGCACTGCGGCCGGGTGAGGCGTTCGTCGGCATTACGCTGACCGGCGATACCGGGTGGGCGTTCGTGCTGCGCGACGGCACGATCTCGACCGCGCCGCTGCGGATCGGCACGACGGGGGCGCGCGACCTGGTGCGCCGCGTGCGCGCCGGCATCGAGATGACCACCGCCGGCCTGCCCCGTTTCAACGTGGAGGCGGCGCACGCCTTGTACCAGGGCGTGCTGGGGCCGGTGGCGCCGCGTCTGGCGGGGGTGAAGGACCTGGTGGTGGCGCCGTCGGGGCCGCTGCTGTCGCTGCCCTTCGCGGTGCTGCTGACCGGACCGGCCGACCCGGCGCGGCTGGCCGAGGCGCCGTGGTTGATTCGCGAGATGACCATATCGCACGTGCCCTCGGCGGCGAATTTCGTCTCGTTGCGCCGGATTGCGGCGACCTCGCGCGCTCGCCGGCCGTGGTTCGGCTTCGGCGACTTCCATCCCGTGACGCTGGCGCAGGCGGAACGTACTTTTCCCACCGCCGCCTGTGCCGACAGCGCGCGCTTGTTCGCCGGCCTGCCGCCGCTGCCGTTCGCGCGGCGCGAGCTGGGGGCGGCACAAGCGCTGCTGGGTGCCTCACCGTCCGACCAGATGCTGGGCGCCGCGTTCACCGTGCCGGCGGTAGAGCATGCGAGCCTGAAGGACTACCGCGTGCTGCATTTCGCGGCGCATGCGCTGCTGCCATCCGAGCTCCGTTGCCAGGGCGAGCCGGCGATCGTGACCTCGGCCCCGGCCGGTGCGGTTGACGCCTCCGGCGCGCTGCTGACGACGAGCGACGTGGTGGGACTCGACCTCGATGCGGACGCAGTCATCCTGTCGGCGTGCAATTCCGGCGGCCCGGGCGGGGCAGATGGCGGCGACAGCCTCTCAGGGCTGGCGCGGGCGTTCTTCTTTGCGGGAGCGCGAGCCTTGCTGGTGACGCACTGGTCGATTAGCGACCAGTCTTCCGCGTTCCTGGTGGCGGACACGCTGCGCCGCTTCGTCACCGGCAGCGATGGTGGCTTGGCGGGGGCGTTGCGCGGGGCGCAACTGGGGATGTTGGACGCGGCGGGCAAGACACTGCCGGCTGAACTGGCGCACCCGTTCTACTGGGCGCCGTTCGCGCTGATCGGCGAGGGCCAGGTGCGGCTGCCCGCGCGCACCGCCGGGTTGGGGTGGCGGGCGATGTAGGACACCAGGCGCGCAGACGTAGGTGCCAGGGCCAAGCCCGGGCATGACACGGGGGGCAGCGGCCGCCGAACGTGTGTCAACCTCTATACGGACTGGTTATTACTTGCTGGGCGCCGTTGCGGCGTGACGGAACGGCGCGAAGTCAGCCGACGACAGCCGTCCAAGTTCGGTCAGCAGCATCGGCCAGCTTTTCAGTCCTTCGTCGAACGACGCCAGCCGGAAGAACTCGTTCGGCGCGTGCACGTCTTCGTCCGGCATGGCGAGGCCGTAGGTCAGCGTGTCGATTCCCAGCATCTCGCGGAAGATCGCACTGATCGGGATCGTGCCACCGGCACGCACCGGCACTGGCTTGCGGCCGTGCAATTGTTCCTGCACGCGCGAGGCCGTCACCAGCAGCGGATGGTCGTCGGGCAGCGTCGGCGCGGGCGTGCCGCCTTCGTCGCGGTCGAAGCTGACTTGCACACCCTGCGGCAAAGTCGCCTGCAGATGCGCAACCAGGTGCCGGCGCGCGCGGTTTGGATCCATGCCGGGGGCGAGGCGCATGGTGATCTTCGCGTGCGCCTCGCACGGCAGCACGGTCTTACGCGCCGGCGCCGATATAGCCGCCCCACATGCCGTTGACCTCGATGGTCGGCCGCAACGTGGTCAGTTCGCGCACGGTATAGGTGGGATTGCCCCAGGGCGTGCCGCCGATCTGGGCGTAGAATTCCGCGTCGTCGAACGGCAATGCCGCGGTGGCCGCGCGAGCAGCGTTGGTGATCGGTGCCGCGTCGTCGCCGAAATTGGCGACCTGGATGCGGCCCTGGCGGTCATGCAGGCTGGCGATCAGCGCCGCCATCTCGTGCAGTGCGTTGCGCGCCGCACCGCCATAGCGGCCGGAATGCGCGTCCTTCTGCGCGGTCCGCAGCGTGAACTGCAGGCCGGCGATGCCGCGCCCGCCGATGCCCAGCGTCGGAACCGTCGTGCTGGCGCGCCCGCCATCGGCCGACAGCATCGCGTCGGCGGTCAGCTTGTCGCCATAGCGTTCGACGATGTTGCGCAGGCTGGGGCTGCCGCATTCCTCCTCGCCTTCAATGAACAGTTTGATGTTAATGGGGCAGGCCGCCGGTCACCGCGAGGAAGCCGCCGAGGGTTTCGACCGCGATGGTGGTGGAGCCCTTTACGTCCGACGCACCGCGGGCATAGAGGCGGCCGTTGCGTTCGGTGGGTTCGAACGGCGGTGTGTCCCATAGCTCCAGCGGATCGGCCGGCTGCACGTCGTAATGGCCGTAAACGATGAGCGTCGGGCGGCCCGGTGCGCCGAGCCACTCGCCGAACACCGCCGGCTGGCCGCCGCCTTCCAGCAGTTGCACGTTCTGCATGCCGATGTCGCGCAGCCGCTGCAGCAGGAACTCGCGCGCCGATGCATGGCGCCGGCGAAGGCCGGATCGGTGGAGACGCTGGGCAGGCGCAGCAGCGCCTTCAGCCGATCGAGGATGGCGTCGCGCTGGGCGCCGAGGTGGGCGATCACGGCATCGGACATGTTGGGGCTCCCGGCTGAGGGCTGGCGATTGGCGCAGATCGACGCGCGCCGTCAAGCAGCGCCCGCGGGATGGCGCCGCGTTGCAGGGCGGTATGCACGTCCGCCGCCGCGCCGACGGCGGACTGCGTCCGCCCTACACGCGCGGCACCTGAAGCGGGTATGCTTGCATCATGCCCCCGCCCCGCCAGATCCGCCTGAACGCGTTCGACATGGCCTGCGTCGGCCATATCCAGCATGGCATGTGGACGCACCCGCGCGACCGATCATGCGACTACACGTCGCTCGACCACTGGGTATCGCTCGCCCGCACGCTGGAACGCGGATTGTTCGACGGGCTGTTCTTGGCCGACGTGCTGGGCGTTTACGACGTGTTCGAAGGCAAGCCCGACGCATCGTTGCGCAACGCGGTGCAGATCCCGCTGATCGACCCGCTGGCGCTGGTGCCGGCGATGGCGCACGCCACCACGCATCTCGGCTTCGGCGTCACCTGCAACCTTGCTTACGAGGCCCCGTTCCTGTTTGCCCGCCGCATGGCGACGCTGGATCACCTGACGCGCGGCCGCATCGGCTGGAACATCGTCACCGGCTATCTGGACAGCGCCGCGCGGGCGATGGGGTTTGCCGCGCAAATGGAGCATGACGACCGCTACGACCTCGCGGACGAATACATGCAGGTGGTGTACGCGTTGTGGGAAGGTGGCTGGCGCGACGACGCGGTGCTGCGCGATCGCGCGGCCGGCGTGTATGCCGATCCGGCGCGCTTGCGGCGCGTGCAACATGTGGGCAAGCAATTCCGGGTCGATGCCGATTCCACTGTGGGAACCGTCGCCGCAACGCACGCCGGTGCTGTATCAGGCCGGCGCGTCCGACCGCGGCCGCGTGTTCGCGGCGCGTCATGCCGAATGCATGTTCATCAACCCCAGCACCAAGGCGAACGTGCGCCGGCTCGTCGCGCGACCTGCGTGCTCGGGCGGCGCCACGGCCGATCCTGGCGTTCCTTGGCGCCACGGCCGTGGTCGGCCGCACCGAACGCGAGGCGCAGGATCTGCTGGCGGAGTATCGCCGCCACGCCAGCGTCGAGGGCGCGCTGGCGCATGCCGCGGCCTCGCTGGGAATCGATTTCGGGCGCTACGGCATGGATGAGCCGATCGACGATACGCCAACGCAGGCGATCCGATCGAATGTCGAGGCCATAGCGCGGTCGCTCGGCGCGGGTTGGACCAAACGCAAGCTGATCGATCGTTTCGTGCTTGGCAGCCGACAGCCGCCGATCGTGGGATCGCCGCAGCAGGTGGCGGACGAGCTGATCGCGTGGATGGAAGAAGGCGACGTGGATGGCTTCAACCTGGCCCGCACGGTGGTGCCGGAGTGTCTCGACAGCTTCATCGAACTGGTAGTCCCGGTGCTGCAGGAACGCGGCATGTACAAACGGGAATACGCGGCTGGGACGTATCGGCAGAAGCTGTTCGGCTGTGGCGACCGGTTGCCGCAAACGCACTCGGCCGCGGCGCTGAGGTGGTAGTGGCGGTGCAACGGTGGCGGTAGCGAAGGAAATCCCCCTCCCCTTGAGGTCCCTCCCACGAGGGAGGGGCTGGGGGAGGGATCGGAATACGATTCTGTTCGACCCCTCCCCCTAGCCCGCCTCCCTCAAGGGGAGGGGGGATTTCCTTCTTTTCCTTCGCCGCGCGGGCAAGTCTTTCAAATTCGCCGACCGTCAGCGTCTCCGCCCGGCGGTCGGGTGCTATACCCGTCGCGTGCAACAACGCCTCTCCGCCCAACGGCTTCAGCGCGCCGCGCAGCATCTTGCGCCGCTGGCCGAACGCAGCGGCCGTCATGCGTTCCATCGCCGAAAACAGAGCTGCATCCGGCTGTATCGCGTGCGGCGTCAGGCGCACCACGGCCGACCACACCTTCGGCGGAGGAACGAATGCCGCGGGCGGAAGGCGCTGCACGATAACCGCGTCGCATGTCCACTGCGCCAACACTGAAAGCCGGCCGTAATCCCCGCCGCCTGGCGCCGCACAGATCCGCTCTGCCACCTCCTGCTGGAACATCAGCGTCAGCCGCTCGAACGCCGCGGCCTGGCGCAGCCAGCGCACCAGCAGCGGCGATGCAATATTGTAGGGCAGGTTTGCCACGATCTGACGCGGCGGATCGACCAGGCCCATGAGGTCCACCGCCATGACGTCCGCCGCGACAACGTGCAGGCGGCCATCGGCATCTGCCGCCAGTTCCTGCATCGCCGCCACGGCGCGCGGATCGATCTCGATCGCGACGACGCTGGCGGCGCTTGATTCGAGCAGCGCTCGGGTCAGCCCGCCCGGGCCTGGCCCGACCTCAATAACGTGCCGCCCCGACAGGTCGCCGGCCAGTCGCACGATGCGCGCCGTCAAATTTGAATCGAGTAGAAAATGCTGACCTAAAGACCGGCGGGCGTCGAGACCGTGCCGGGCAATGACCTCGCGCAGCGGCGGCAGCGCGGTCACGCGCCGTTGGGGCGCCGGATCTCGATCGTGGCCTTGCGGCGCAGTTCCGCCATCAACTGGCGAGACGCCAGTTCCACGCGTTGCGACAGCATGTCCTGGCGCATTTCAGTATCGCTCACCGTTGCCAAATTCTTCTGATCTCGAGAGCAGACCATCACCACGGCAATGCCATCGGTTGCCACCAGAGGCTCGCTGGCCTTCTCCAACGGCAGCGTCCCAAGCAATTGACGGAATGCGGGAGGATTGACCGAGTCCAGCCGCACTTCGCCGGGATCCGCCGGCCGCGCCGAATGGTCCGCCTTCGCTTCGTCCTCCATCTGCTGGCAACTGTGCACGCTCGCGCTGATGGAGCGTGCCTTGTTCAACATCTGGCGTTGTTGGCCGGTCGGCGCCTGCGGATTCAACGGCGAGGAAAACGACAGGAAGGTTTGCCGCATCGACAGCACCGTCCCCATGTCGTGGCCGATGTCGCGCTTTGCCTGCACGGTGACGATGCTGTAGCCGCCGGGCACCGGAACCGGGTTGCTGATCGCGCCGATCGGCATCTGCTGCACCAGGTTCGCCACCCCGGGATCAAGCTGGTTCGGCTGCACCCAGCCCACTTCCCCGCCTTGCAGCGCCGTCTGCGTCTGGCTGAATTCCGCCGCCACCAGAGCAAACGCGGCGCCCTTGCGCAATTCGCCGATCACTGTCTCGGCGAAACGCTCGGCGTCGGCCTGGCTGGATGGGTCCTCGACCGGAATAAAAATCTCGCCTACGCGATATTCCGGCTTGCCGTTGAGCTGACCGAGCAGCCGCTGCTGCTCGGCCACCTCGGCATTGGTCACCTGCGACCTGTCGGCCAACTGCTGGCGCAGCACCTGGGTCCAGCCGAGCTGGGTACGGATCTGGTCGATCAGCGTGCGCAGGCTGACGCCATCGGATGCAAGCTTCGGCGGCAAACTGCCCGGGGCCATGCCGTTGCGCTGCTCGATCTGGCGGATCGCCTCCGCAATGTTCTTGTCGGGCACGACGATCTTGCGCCGCTGCACCTCCTGCATGCGCAGCCGCTCATCGATGAGCTGGCGCAGGATCTGCGGCTTCAGGCGGTTCAGGATGTCGGGCGACATCGGCAGGCCGGTGGAAAGCGCGAACAGCCGAGTGCGATTGTTCACGTCGACATTGGTGATCACGTCGCCGTTCACCACGGCGACGATGCGGGTCGTATCGGCGAGCGGTACCGGGACTGCCGCCGCGGCATCGACCGTGGCGGGAAGCGTCGTGACACAAACCAGCAGCGCCAGCCCCCCGGCTGCAAATGGCGCCAATCGCCGCAGGCGAAAGCCGCGGTCATGCTGCATTGCAACAACCCCCATCGTCAGAGTGCCCGGTAACCGACCTGGCCCAAGGTCTTGAACGTAAACTGAAACAGCAAGGCGGTGGAGCCATTATCGCCGTCAAATGACGTATAGCGGCGGTAGAACTTGATATCCAGAATGAAACACTCGTCCTCATAGATCGCGTCCGCGCCGACCGCAACCATTTGATTGAAGGTCAGGTCGCGACGGGCAAAGCCGGTGAACCGGTACTGCCCCCAGGTGGAACTGGCGCTGACCGTAACCTCGTCGCGCGGCTGAAAGAAGCTTGGATCGCTTGCCAACGTCGGCGGCGGCGCCGAATCGAACAGGGTATAGGGGTCGTATGCGGTATAGAGGTACCCGCCCGAGAGGCGGAACCTGGGCACGCCGATCGACGCCGTGGCGTCCGTCATTTCGGTATTGAGGGTCTGGTGGTTGAACCGCGCCCGATACATCATGTCGAACCAGGAGGTCGGGGCAAAGTAGATATGCCCGACAATATCGGAGACCTGGTCATGCAGGCCGGTATATTCCGGAAATACGCTGTCCTTGGTGGTGCGGTAGGATTGGCCGATAAAGCCGTCGAAGGTGGTGCCCCCAAGATACCAGGTGCCCTGCAGCGCCGCATTCAGGCGGACGCCGCCGTCGAGGCGGTCGATGCCGGTAAAGCGGTTGAAGCCGAACAGGTTCATGTCGGTGAATTCGAGGTCCAGGCTGTCCTCGTTCGGATATTTGTCGTTCTGGCTGGAGCCGACCTGCGGTGCGACCACGAGCTGCAACTGCGGTTCGATGATCTGGGTGCCCCAGGCACCCGAATCGCGCATGAACGGCCAGCGGAAATCCACCGCTGCCTGTGGCAGCGCACGCGCATCATCCACCGAGCTATGGGTGCCGAAATTCGGCTGCTCATTGAAGTTGGTGGCGTTATATGCGGCGGCATCGCCGTGCAACGTGATCTTCCAAAGATCGCCCAGCGCACCGACGAACGGCCGCTCCCAGTTCATGGTCACGGCGGTACGCTGCGTGTTGGTGCCGTCGGCACGCATGACGTTGAAGTCGTTGGTGTCGAGAGAGAAGCGGCCGCCCAAGGCATCCGGCTGGCCGAAATAGCTGTACTGGAAGCGCGGCAGCACGACCGGCAATTCACTGTCCACGATCGCGTTGCTGACCCCCTGGTAGAAGCGAGTATCCAGCCGGGCATAGGCTCCCTCGCCGAAGCCTTCCCCATAGATATCCGAGGTCAGCAAGTTCGGGTCGAGGTTGAAGCCATTGCCGAAATGGAAATCACGCACATAGTCCGACGAAGATGCGCGGTTAAGGTCGAATCCCCAACGCCAGGTATCGTTGTAGTCGAATTGGCCGGTGGCAGCGATCGTGCCTTCCAGGGAATCCTGGGTGGTGGGCGGTACGCCATTCACCGGATGATCGATGAAGTACCCGATCGTATCATCCATCAGAAAATAGCCGTCGTTGAACCGCCGACGATATTGCAGCATGGCTTGCGTTCCCGCCTCCGAGGTCAGAACCGGGATGAAGGTTGCATCGGACTGGTCATCGAGCACCCAATAGTACGGCTGCGCGAAGAATACCCCGAGATCGCTGCTGGAGCCGAAAGACGGCATCAGCAGGCCGGACGCGCGCCTCACTGAAGGATCGGGCGCGGAGATGTACGGGAACCAGGCCACGGGCAGGCCGAACATCTGCAGCTCGGCGTCGTAATACTCGTCGCGCTTGTGCTCCAGGTCCTGCACGCCGGAATACGCCGTGATCTGCCACAGCGGCGGCCGGGTCGGATCCTTCTTGCAAAGGTTGCAAGGTGAATAGACCACACGCGACAACTCGTTGATCTCGCCACCGGTGCGGCGTGCACCGTTCGCAGCGAGCTTGCCGTTCTCCGCCAGCAGTGCACGCATGTCCTTCAGGACGCCGTCCTTCATGTCCTGCGACAGCTCCGCGTAATCGGCGAACATCACTTCGCCGTCCGTCTCCATCAGCACCACATGTCCGGTAGCGGCGGCGGTGCCGGTAGTCCGGTCGAAGACGACCTTGTCGGCGCGCAGGACGTGGCCGTTCTGCCAAGCCTCCACATGGCCGGTGGCGATCACAAGGTTATTCGTCCGATCGTATTGCACCTGATCGGCGCGGAACGTAACGGGCTCCCTGCTCGATGGCTGCGGATTGTTGGAGAGCGAGCCGGTCAGCGCGCCAAGCTGCGCCCGGGCAAGCCCTGCCGGCAGCAGCAGCAGCGCGAGCAAACAGGCGAAAGGAAGGCGCCGCATGCTCAGCCGTCTTCCATGTGCAGCAGCAGCGCAACCGCCAGCATCAGGCCGGACGCCGCCGGTGCCCAGGCTGCGAGGATCACCGGCAAGGCACCGGACTGACCGAATTCTTCCGCGATCTTCGAGATCATGAACAATGCGAATCCGGCGGTCACGCCGCTGCCGATCATGCGCGCCACGCCGCCTCGCCGCGCCGGACGCATGGAGAAGCCGGCGGCGACCAATGCCATCGTCGCGCACAGCAGCGGCAATGCCAGCAGCGATTGAAAATGCAAGCGGTGGCGGACGCTGGAAAAGCCTGACTGGCGCAGCAGTTCGATGAAGCTCGGCAGAGCCCATATCGACAGTGTGTCAGGCGAGGCGAAGCTTTCCTCGACACGCCGTACCGTAAGGTCAGTGGGCAGGGCGATTTTCTGCACCGGCCCCAGTGCTTCATCGGGCCGGAGGGTACGTGCGTCCACCAGCTCCCAATGCCCGCGATCCAGTAGCGCCCGGCTCGCCTCGATGCGTGTCAACAACCGGTCTTCGGCGTCCAGGCGGAACACGCTGACATGGTCGGCTGTCAGTTGCTTGCCGTGGAGTTGGACGTCGCGGGCATGGATGATGGCGACACCCTGCGGCGTCAGCGCCCGGTCCGACTGCCGCAGCCAAAGCTGTCCACTGTTCATTGCCAGCGGCCCGCCACCGACGTTGAGGTAGGTGTTTTCCAGCCGTTCGGCGCGCGCGAACATGACGGAGGAAAGCGGGCTGCCGACCATAACCGCGGCAGCACCGAACAGCAGTGCGCAGAAGGTAGGTGCGGTGAGGAACTCCCACGCCGACACGCCGGCGGCGCGGGCCACGATCAGTTCCGACGATCGGGTCAGCCGCCAGAAGCACAGGATGCCGCCAAGCAAAATCGCAAACGGCAGGATTTGCATCGCGAGATAGGGCAGCCGCAGCGCGGCGATCTCCGAGATGAGCCCAAATGTCGTCTCGGGCCGGCTGGCGGATCGGCGCAGCAGCTCGAGGAAATCGAACAGCGACGTGAGGCCGGTCAACGCCAGCAGCATCGCCACGGTGGCCGCCACGAACTGACGGGAGATGTAGATCGACAGCGTGATGGCAGGAGTCATCGCTCAGCTCGCGTGCGACAGCGGCCGGCGCCGGGACGGCATGAGGGGCGGCACCAGTAGCAGCCACGCGCACACGACGCCGGGGAGAATTGCGTGCACCCAGATCAGCGGGATCAGCGCATTGTCGCGCGCGGCGATGTTATCGATAGCGAGGCCGAGCGCCAGCAGGACAACCATGGTGCCGACGGAAGCCAGCGGGCGGAGAAATCCACCATACCTGCGGAACGCGCCGGTCAGTGAGAACAGCAGGGCAACCGATGCATAGGAAAGACAGCTCAGCGGGCTGGCCAGACGTTTGTAGGCTTCCGCCGCCCAGCGCGGGACATCGACCCTTGGGATGTTCGACGGCGGTTGCAGCAGCTCGGGAATCGACGCCTCGCTGATGTCGAGCAATCGCGGACCGTCCTGGTGGTTGCTGTCGGCGAGGTCGACGACGTTTTCCCGGAAGGTCAGGATGTCGAGGCGTCCGGTCTGCTTGTCGATCTGCTCCCGGCTGCCGCTGAGCAGCAGGACGCGTGGGCCGGTGGGACCCTCCAGCAGACGGCCACGCTGCGCCAGAATCGTCGCGGGATTGTTTTTGTCGCGCTCGTCGTTCACCAGGATGCCGTGCAACGTGCCGTCCGGCTCGCGCGAACGGATGTAGACCGTCAGGCCGTCCGACACTTCGGTGAACACGCCTTCCTGCACCAGGAAGGCGGCGATGCGGTTGCGGATCTCCCATTGAAATTGGCGGAATGCTGCCAAACTTGCGGGCACCATCCAGAGATTGAGCGCATAGCAGGCGAGCGTTGTCAGAATCGCCAGGACGAAGGCGGGACGCGCCAGCGCAAAGGGCGAGAGGCCGGCGGAGCGCATCACCGTCAGCTCCCGATCTCCGGAGAGGCGCTGGTAGACGAACTGCACGACGACGAATGTGGTGATCGGCAGGATGACCGCGACGAAGCTGGGAATCAGCAGGCCGGTCAGCCGCATGAAGACGCTGATGGACAGGCCGTGGTTCACCACCAGCTCGACGAAGCGCAGCGACTGGGTCAGCCAGATCAGCGCGGTGAGACCGCTGGTCACGGCAAGAAGGGCGAACAGGAGCTGGCGAAAAATGTAACGGTCCAGCCGCTTGCCGAAGATCGCGGTGTGCATGGTGCCTGACTAGCATCCCTCGAAGGAGTCAGTGAAGAGCGCCAGTGCGGCGTTGCCGGTGGCCGCCGCGGCTGTCTCGCTATCGGGCCGGTGTTGCGGGGTTTCCACATTGCTCGGCAAGCCCCCAGCCGATCAGAAGGAACAGCCAACCGGCGTTTGGCACGGTGAACAGGGCGGTGGTGGATGCGATCGGCCACAATGCGACGCACAACGAAACGAAGAGCGCCACCTGGATCGGACGGCCGCCGGCGAGCATGCCGTGGCCGATGCGATCAAGCCAGGCGATGGACAGCGCTGCGAACAACGCCAGGCCGACCAGGCCGGAATTGGTAGCGATCTGCAGCCAGTAATTATGCGGATGAATGGTGCAACCGAAGGGCTCGTAAATGTCGGTAACGGGAATCCAGTCGATGACGTGCATGTAGCGCGGGTCGGCACAATTATCGCGGAAGCCGTCGAAGCCGAAACCGAGCCAGGGATGCGCCTGCACCATCGTAATGCCACGCTGGTAGAGGGCGGCGTACGGGCTGGTCCAGAAGCGTTCCATCCGATACAGGAACTCGGTGACGAGTGTTGCATAGGTTTCGGGCGAGACCACGCGGGCGGCAACGACCGCGGCGACAAGGATCACCAGCGCGATGGCCATCGGCCAGCGGAAACGCCGCATCACCAGGCCGGCGACGCAGAAGCCGAAGACAACCAGCAGCATGGGCATGCGCTGGCCAATCAACGCCATGGACAGCAGGGTGAAAACCAGCAGCAGCGCTCCGGCGAGGCGCGGGCAGCGGCGGGGGCGATCCATCAGGAGCATTGCCGGCGGCAGGAAGGCGGCGAAATACAGGGTCTGCAAGGTGAGGCCGGCGCGCGGTTCTCGCAGTGGTCCGGTCAGCACGCCGCTGCCCCAGCGCGGGTCGCCGAAGATGTTGGTGCCCAGCAGGTATTGTTGCCAGCTCTCGATAATGATCCAGGCGGCAACGGCGAGAATGACATACTGCAGGTGACGCCGCTGCCGGGCGTCGGCCAGGACCCAGAACTCCAGGGCGGCGGCGAATATGAAGAAGCGGACCAGCGCCAGCGCCTCGCCGAGCGCGTGCATCCGTCCCGCGATGACGGTGCAGAGCAGGACCCAGGCCCAGAAGATCAGCGACAGGCGGATGTGGATGGGCCGCAGCCAGGTGCGGTCGCGCAAGACCCAGCGGTTGGCCAGGAACAATATTGCGACGACGGAGAGCAGGGCGTCAGCGATCGCCCGGGCATAGAGCAGGGCGGGCGGCAACAGCAGGATCAACGCTACGGCAATCTGGAAGAGGCGGCGTTCCGCGGCGAGGCGGTGCTGCGCGGGGGGCGGTGTGGATGTGCTCCGGCTGACCGTGGTTGCAGTATCCATGCGCTCCGGGTTTCTCCGTTCGGAAGCGCGGCTTTGTGCAATAGCCGCCCTCGGGACGCAACCGCGGCGCAACCCGCGGATGGTCTCCGGCAAATGTGGTTACAGCCGGAACAGCGGCTGTGGTCTATCCGACCGGCGCCACGCGGCTGAGGCCGGCCGCGAAGCCCAGCGTTGCCGGCCAGGCGCGACAGGCGGCGGCGAGCACCGGTTGTGCCGCTGGCAGTCGGCAGGCGAAATGAATCAGCGAGGCAAAGCGCAGCGACGTGCGGGCCTGCTGCACGAAGCGTGCGTGATAGCCGGCCGCGCCGTCGCCGCGCAGCCACGTGGTGGTCGCGGCAATGGCGCTGTGCAAGGCGATGGCGACGCCGTCGCCGGCGAATGACGGAACGACGCACGCCTGATCGCCCACTCGGAACAACCCCCCGGGCGCGTCACGCGGCGCGCGATACAAATGCCCATAGGGTGTCCCGGCGATGGCGAGTGGCCGCGGAAGGCACGGGATGGCGCCGGCCAGCCTTCGTTCAAGCCATGGCGCTTCCGCGCACAGGCTGGCCAGCAAGGCGTCCCAGTTCCTGCCGGTCCGCCGATACGCCGCCGCGGGCAGCAGCATGCACAGCACCGCCCGCTCCTGCTCCACCAGTTGCAAGCCGGCATAGCCGCCGCTCAGCAGCAGCAATTCGATCCGACCGTGCAACGCCGCGCGCTGGTCCGGGGCGAGCGCGAAATACATCTTCAGGCCGAGCAATCCATTGGCACGCGGCGGCCGTGCCAGGCCGCGCAGGTCATGCTTGCCGGTGGCGACGAAGACCGTGCCGGCGGACACCGGCCCATCCGCCGCCGTGCGAAGGCTGAAGCCCGCAGGCGTTCGTTCCAGTCCTTGAACGGAATGACCGCGCCTGACAGTGGCGCCGCGCTGTACGGCGACGCGCAGCAATGCCTCATCCAGGCTGCGGCGCGACCACCCTGCGGCGGCGAACGGCAGGGGGGCCTCGGCGGCGGTGTCGCGATGAACTAACCGGATAGTGAGTACCCGGCATGGCCCCATCAGTGAGTGGGTCGATCCCCAGGTCGTGCAGCACCCTGATCGCCCCGCCACTGAGGAAATCGCCGCACAGCTTGTCGGTCGGCCCGCTGTTGCGCTCGATCAGCGTGACCGGGCGGCCTGCGGCGGCGATAAACGCGGCCGCGGCCGCACCGGCCGGGCCGCCGCCGACAATTACAGGCGGGTGCATCTGATCACGGGCGGCCGCCTTGCCGCGACACGCAAATGCGGAACGGGATGTGCCAGTCGATGCGCACGCGTGCCGGATCGACACCGGCGGTTCGCACAAGTTCGCGCCACTCCGCCGTAACGAAACTGCGGGCGATCGAGATTCGCCCGTCGTAGCCAATGAAGCGGTGCCAGCCGGCGGCCCAGGCAAGCAGACCGAAGCCGTAATACGGGAACCAGTGACGATGCAGATCGGCGATGTACCAGCCGCGGGCGCTGTGTTGTTCCATCCAGTTGATGAAGCGGACAACGTCGGCATTGGACAGATGGTGGGTGAACTGCGAACTGACGATGAAGTCGTACAGTTGCGGCGGCTGGAACGTGAAGACGTCGCCGTTGTGCCAGGTGATCGCACCATCGGACGGCGTTGCCGCCGCCCGGGCAGCACGCAGGGCCCACGGGTTGAGATCGATGCCGTGCAGTGTCGCGTCGAGGCCGCGGCGCAGGCTCCATCGCCGGATGCGGCGCAACAGGTCGCCGTGACCGCAGGCGACGTCGAGCAAGCTGAAGGATCGCAAGCCCGCGGTTTCGCGCGCCAGCCAGGCCAGCAACGGCTGGTGCGTGCGTGTCACCAGGTTGACCCGCGCGAGGTCGGCGAGACAGCGTGCGTAGTCGTCGTAGTCGGCGCAGTCGGTATCCATCCGCTCGGCGGCGGTGCTGCGCGCGGCGAGGCTCATGGCCGGCGGAAGCTGAAGGTTTCCACGGTCAGGCCGGGGCCGAAGGCCATGGCCGTGCCCTCGCCGGTCGCGGCGGCATCGCGGAGGATCCGCTGCAGCACGAAGATCAGCGTGGCGGAGGACATGTTGCCGTAGTCGCGCAGCACGCCACGCGAGAAGTCCAGCGCGCGCGGATGCAGCGCCAGTGCTTGCTGGACCGCATCGAGAATCGAACGTCCGCCGGCGTGCACCGCCCATAATGCGATGTCGTTCACTGTGCGGTCGCGCAGCAACGATGCGCCGTGCGCCGGCAGCCAACGGCGGATCCGGCCGGGCACCTGGCCGGAGAGATGCATGACGAACCCGTGGTCGCCGATATGCCAGGTGATCAGGCCGTCGCTGTTGGGAATCACCGCCGCGCGGAACGGGCCGAGTGCGATGCCGTATGGCTCCGCGGAGACCAGGCAGGCGCCCGCGCCGTCGCCGAACAGCAGGAAGCTGAGAAGTTTGTCGATGCGCCAGTCTTCCTGCAGGTGCAGGCTGCTGAGTTCCAGGTTCACCACCAGCACCCTGGCGCGGGATTCGGCCTGGACGATGTGGGCCGCAAGCTTCAGCGCATTCACCGCGGCGAAGCAACCCATGAAACCGACGATGGTGCGTTCCGTACCTGTCGCGCAGACCGGCGGCGCGCATGATCTGGAAATCCAGCCCCGGTGCGGTGAAGCCGGTGCAGCTTGCGACGATCAGGTGGGTGATCGTGTTGCGTTCCGGCGCGATGTCCAGCACGTCGATGGCCCGCATGGCGAGCGCCAGTGCCGCGGGTTCGAAGCGGGCCATGCGCGCCGCGGTGCCGGGGAAGGCGCCGCGGCGGTAGAAGCCCTCGCTATCGAGAACGTGATCGCGTGGCTTGGGGCCGGGCGCGAAGATCGCGTAGCGGTGCTCGATGTCGGCGAGTGCGACCATGCGGTCGAATATCCCGGCCGTGCGGCCGTCGAGCGCCGTTGTGCGGCCGAAATCAACGAACTCGGCGTGAATGTCGTGCGGCGGCACGGCGGTGCCGATGCGATTGAGCCAGACCTGGGTCACCGGCACCTTCATAATGGTTCTGCGATAAGACGCGGGCGGAGGGTGGTTTGTTCCCGTGGGTATCGTGGGGCGGAAAGGCGGGGCCAACAAACGGACGGCGGAAAGGCGAACGATGGAAAGCCGAGGGCGCAGAGCTGTAGGCCGAAGCGCTGTAGACCGAAAAGCCTGGGCCGGAAAAGCCTCGGCCGGAAAAGACTGGGCCGGAAAAGCGAGGTGCATTCCGCCGGAACGGACCGCGGCGGATCGCCGCTGCGCTTATCCGCCCTACGGTGCCGCGGATGTCACGGCCGTGGACGGCAGCACCTTCCCGGGATTCAAAATCCCCCGCGGGTCGAGCGCGGCCTTGATCCGCTGCATCATCGCCAACTCCACGCCGCCGCGCCAGTCCGGCATCATGTATGGCTTCAGCTTGCCGATGCCATGCTCCGCGGAGAAGCTGCCGTCGAATGCGCGCACCACCTCGTTCACGGTATCCATGATCGCGTGGTCCTGCGCCAGGAACCAAGCCGGATCGCTACCCTCCGGTTGCTCGACATTGAAGTGGATGTTGCCGTCGCCCATATGGCCGAACGGGACGGCACGGATGCCGGGCATCAGGCGTTCACAGGCCTCGGTGGCACGGAGGATGAACTCCGGCACTTTCGACACCGGCACCGAGACATCGTTCTTCACACTGGCACCTTCGCGTTTCTGTGCTTCCGAATGCTCCTCTCGCAGACGCCAGATGGCGGCGCGCTGCGCCTCCAATTCGGCGATGGCGGCGTCCGTGATGACGCTATCGCCGAGCGCATCTTCCAGCACCGTCTCCAGCGCGTCGTCCAGGCGCGCATCCGGGCGTGGCGTGGCGAGTTCCACCAGAACGTAATAGGGCGACGGCGAGTCCAGCGGCAGCGTGGCGCCTTCGATATGTTTCACTACGAAGGCGGTGCCGGGCCCGGACATCAGCTCGAACGCGCTGATCGCAGCGGCGTCGTGCGCCTGGAACCGCGCGAACAACTGCAAGGCGGCTTGCGGCGTCGGCACGGCGCAGAACGCGACCGCTGTCTCGCGTGGGCGCGGCGCCAATTTCAGCACGGCGGCGGTGATGATACCCAGCGTTCCTTCGGACCCCACGAACAACTGGCGCAGGCAATAGCCGGTGTTGTCCTTGCGCAGCCGGCGCAGGCCATTCCAGATACTGCCATCCGCCAGCACCACCTCCAGCCCCAGCACCAGATCGCGCGCATTGCCGTAGCGCACCGTGTTGTTGCCACCGGCATTGGCGGCAAGCACGCCGCCGATCTGCGCGCTGCCTTCCGATGAAATCGACAACGGCAGCAGGCAACCGGCATCGGCGGCGGCGGCCTGCGCCGCCTTCAGCGTGACGCCGGCGTCCAAAGTCATGGTCAGGTCCACCGGATCGATCGCGCGCACGCGGTTCAGCCGCGCGGTGCTCAACACCAGTTGGCTGCCGTCCTCGGCCGGGACGGCACCGCCGACCATCGACGTGTTGCCGCCTTGCGGAACAATCGCGACGCCGGCCTCGGCGCAAAGTCGGACGACGGCAGCGGTGTCCTGCGTGGTGGCGGGGCGGATCACCGCCGGAGTGCGGCCTTGGTACAGGCGGCGCCAGTCCTCGCTGTAGGCCGCGGTGTCGGCGGGATCCGTGAGCAGGCCGAGATCGCCGACGACGTCGCGGATCGCCGAGAGAAGCGGGGAGACGATCGGGGAGATGGTGTCGGGCATGCGGGGCGGTCCTTCCAGCGGAAAGGTATAGGACGGGGAAAGCTGGAGGCGGAAATATCGAGGCGGAATCCGCACCTTTCAGTGTGGACGCGCGTCGCACTGGCGGCAGGCGCTATGCCTCGATGAACCGCCGGATCAGCCGGTTCACTTCGCCGGCCTTCTCCATGTGCGGCAGGTGACCGGCGGCATCCAGAACATGCGTGACGGCGCGCGGCGGGGCGGCATTCGCGTGGGCTACCGGAATGATGCGGTCCTCGCGGCCCCAGATGAGCTGTACGGGCATGTCCAGCCCGGCGAGATCGCCAGCAATGGATACACGCTGCCGGCCACCGGCGAACCACGCGGCGGCGATCGTTGCCAATGCGGCGGCAACACCATCCAGCCGTTTGAACCGCAGCACATCCTCCACCATCGTGCGGCTGACCAGCGCAGGATCGTGCACGAGAAGCTGCAATACCTCGACGGCATCCTTGCGGCGCGAGGCCCGCACGAAGCCGTCGATGAAGGCGGCGTTGATCTCGGGACCCAGCCCGGCCGGCGCAATGAGCGTCAGCGACCGCACCAGATCGGGCCGGTGGGCGGCCAGCAAAGCCGCCAGTGCGCCGCCCAACGAATGGCCGACGACATGCATCGGCCCGGCATCAATCGGCCCGGCATCGAGCGTGGTCACGAACGCTTCCACCGCCTGCCGCATTGCCGCAGCGTCGCCGGCGCCGACATCCCTGGCCGAACCGCCGTGTCCCGGCAGATCCAACGCCAAAGCCCGCCGCCCCTCCACCAGCGCCGGTTGATTGAACATCCAGCTGTTCAGATCGGCTCCGAAACCATGGAGCAGCAGCACCGGCGTGCCGGCGCCGCCGCCGAGTTCCAGATAACGCAGCCGGGTGCCGGCAACGTCGAGCATGCGGGGCGCCGGGGCGTCGGCCGCATCGGTCGTGTCATCGGCAGGCGCTTCGAGCACGAAGCCGGAGACGAAAGCATCGATGTCCGACGCCGGCGCATCGGCCGGTCCGACCACCGCGAGCAAGCCGCCGATCGGCAAGGTCGCGCCCTCCGCGGCAACGACGCGCAACAACGTGCCGGGGGATTCGGCCTCGACGACGTTGGTGATCTTCGCGTCTCGATCTCCAGCAATTCGTCGCCCGGCGCGAAGGACGCGCCCGGTTCGCGCAGCCATTGCACCACCTTGCCCTCGGTCATGGTCAGACCCCATTTGGGCATGGTGATCGCGATCAGCGACGCGCTCATCGGGCGTAGCCGTACACGTCGCGCACCGCGGCGGCGATTCGGTTCTGGTCCGGGATGTAGAGCTTCTCCAGCGACGGCGCGAACGGCACCGGCGTGTGCGGCGCGGTGACCCGCCGGATCGGCGCCTTCAGCGCACCGAAGGCGCGGTCCGCCACCAGCGCCGCGATGTCGGTCGCCATGCCGCAGCGGGGCGTCGCCTCGTCCACCACCACCAAGCCGGCCGGTGCGTTCGACGCTTTCCAGGATGGTGTCCTCGTCCAGTGGCGACGTGGTGCGCGGGTCGATGATCTCGCACTCGATGCCTTCCGCTGCCAGCGTCGTCCGCGGCTTCGTTGGCGTAGTGCACCATGCGGGCGAGCGCGACCACGGTCACGTCGTCGCCGTCGCGCACCACGTTGGCCTCGCCGAACGGAATCATGTAGGGCTCGTCCGGGACCTCGGTCTTCAGGTCGTACATCAGCTTGTGTTCGCAGAAGATCACCGGGTCGTCGTCGCGGATCGCCTGGATCAGCAGGCCCTTGGCGTCGTACGCGTTGGACGGCACCACCACCTTCAGCCCCGGCACGCTGGTGAAGATGTGATACGGGCTTTGCGAGTGCTGCGCCGCGGCGCTGCGGCCGGCGCCGATCATGGTGCGGATCACCAGCGGCGTGCTGCGCCTTGCCGCCGAACATGTAGCGGAACTTGGCCGCCTGATTGAAGATCTGATCGAAGCAGACGCCGAGGAAGTCGGAGAACATCAGCTCCGCCACCGGCCGCAGTCCGGTCACCGCCGCACCCGCGGCGGCGCCCATGATCGCCGAATTCGGTGATCGGCGTGTCGATGACGCGCGCTTCGCCGAATTCCTTGATCAGGCCCTTGGTGACGCCGAGCACGCCGCCGGCGGCGTCGCGGCCGCCTTCCGTGCCGGCACCGCCCGAAACATCCTCGCCGATCACCACCACGCGTGGGTCGCGGCGCATCTCCTGCTCCAGCGCTTCGTGCAGCGCCTGACGGATGGTTTTGACGGTCATGGCGAACCTCCCTCAGTACGACACATACACGTCGGTCAGCAGTGCCTCGGGCGGACGGCAGATCGGCAACACGTGCCGTCGGCGACGGCCGGCTCGATCAGCGCCGCCACCTCGGCCTCCACCGCGTCGAGTTCGGCATGCTCCAGCAGTGCCGCCTCGGTCACGCGGGCGCGGAAATGCTTCAGGCAGTCGCGCTCGTCGCGCAGCCGCCTCACCTCGTCCTTGCCGCGATAGAGCTGCGCGTCGCCGGAGTGGTGGCCGTAGAAGCGGCAGGTATCGACCTCGATCGCGCTCGGGACCGCCGCCGTTGCGGGCGCGGTCGATCGCCTCGCCGGCAGCCTCGTGCACCGCGAAGAAATCGTCGCCGCTGACCTTCACCGCCGGCAGGCCGAAACCGGCGGCGCGGCCGGCGATGTCGCGGCTGCCGACGGCGTAGGAGGCGCCGGTGTATTCGCCATAGCCGTTGTTCTCGAACACGAAGATCGCCGGCAAGCTTCAGCACCACCGCCAGGTTCATCGCCTCGAACGTGGTGCCCTGGTTGGAGCCGCCGTCGCCGGTGAACGACACCGCGACGCTGCCGGTGCCCAGCGTCTTCGCCGTCAGCGCCGCACCCACCACCAGCGGCGGGCCGCCGCCGACAATGCCGTTGGCACCGAGCATTCCCTGAGTCGCAGATCGGCGATGTGCATCGAACCGCCCTTGCCGCCGCACAGCCCGTCCTGCTTGCCGAACAACTCCGCCATCATGCCGGTGACGTCGCAGCCCTTGGCGATACTGTGGCCGTGGCCGCGATGCGTGCTGGCGATATGGTCGTGCGGCCGCCAGATGCGAGCAGACGCCGACCGCGGATGCCTCCTGTCCGGCATAAAGATGCACGAAGCCGGGGATGCCGCCCTTGGAGAACTCCTCCTGCACCCGCTCCTCGAAGCGGCGGATTGTGGTCATGGCGCGGAAGGCCTGGGTCAGCGTCTCGCGGTTGAGCTGCATGGCGTTTCCCTTTGTTGGTTATCGGCGGAGCCGAGCGAGCATGTTGCGGGTCATGGCGTACTCAGTTCTTCGTTGAAGCCGGTTCGAAAGAGCGGTCGTGAGGTTCGCGGCGATCGCACCATGGTCAGGCGACGGTGCGGCGTGCGCAACGATCCGGCCGTCCACCAGCACATAGCGCCAGGCAAGCCGAATTCGTACTGATCGGTCCTCAGGAACTCGTCCGCCGTCCAAAGCCGTCGGGCTGTTTCCGCCGTGCCCATGCTTGACTCCACTGCGCACCGTAGTTGTGGCGCCGCATCAAGGCTGCAATCTACCGCAGGCGGCCAAGGTTGTCGCGGTCATGGCCGGCGCCGCTTTTACTTACCACGGCTGCGCCGTAGCTGCCGGTCAACCTGGAAGCTCGTCTCCACGACGCGCCATGGTCGGGCTGATGCGTGCCGTAGGTTCAGCAGCACGTTGCGCTCATCCGTCAGAATCTCGCCCGGTTGCAGGGATGGCGGCAAGACCGCGGAGGGAACCATCAGTACCGCTGACCGCAACGAGACGGCCCAGGCATCGCCGTAGCGGCGGCATTCCGTAACGTCATCCGCAGCGACAGTTGGCGTCTCAACCGGCACGTCGTCGGGCAGATCGATGGAGAACCCGCAGAACGTCGCTGGGATGCGATCGAGGTTGAGGTGGACCAGTTGTTCCAGCAACGCAAGTGAGACGTGGGTCGCCGCATAGACCAGCGGCGTCCCCGGACTGTTCCATCGGCCGCCATAAAGGCGCGCCCCCTCGCCGTCGAGTTCGTGATAGCGGCCCAGAGCGAGGCGCCAGGCACGCACCAATTCGACAATACCAAGCGGCTGGCAATGTTGCAGCGGCTGGCGCCCTACTGCCGCCTCCCCACCTCATCGATGTGCCGCAGCAGATCGGCGGGATCGTCATACACCCGGTAGGCACCGGCGCGTTCCAATTCCTCCAGGCCGTAGCCGCCGGACAGCACGCCAATGCCCAGCGCGCGGGCGCGGCGGGAGGCGAGCATGTCCCAGATGCTGTCGCCCACCACCGAGGCAAACACGATGTCGCAGCCCAGCCGTTCCGCTGCGGCAAGGAACAGATCCGGGTTGGGTTTGGCGTAGCGCACGTGGTCCCGCGTCACGATTACGTCCTTGTCGAAATCCACGCCCAGCGATTCAATCGGCGCCCGCGCGGTTTCCATCCGGCCGCTGGTGGCGATCGCCCACGGCACACCCGCCTCCTTCAGGCACGCCAGCAAATCACGTGCACCAGGCAGCGGGCGCACGTCCGCGGCGCGTGCGTTGTAAGCGGCCGCGTGGCGCTGGCGCAGCCGCTCGATGCGAGTCGGGTCCAGGTCAAGTTCGGTCTCGCGCAGCAGCATGTTGGTGAACAGACCGCCGCTCATGCCAATCTTGCGGTGGATGCGCCAGATCGAGAGCGGAATGCCCTCCTGGTCCAGCGCTTCATGCCAGGCCAGCACGTGCTGATAGACGCTGTCCACCAGCGTGCCGTCGAGATCGAACAGGAAGGCGGCCTTCTGGTCTTGCGGCATCGCAGGGTTCCTCCGTCGCTGTCTCCGGGAGAGATGCGGTGGCAATGGCGCGATTGCGAGTGGCGCGCTAGGCTGCCCGACAAATGTCACCTGAGCAGGAGAAACCGATGTCCGCGACAACCGGAAGCCCCGACGTGTTCGAGATCATGCATACCACACGCTCGATGCGGCGGCTGAAGCCGGATCCGGTGCCGGACGCGTTGATCCGCAAGATCCTGGAGGCAGGCGCCGCCGCCGCCAATGGCGGCAACACGCAGAAATGGCGGTTCCTGGTGGTGAAGGACCCCGGGATCAAGAAGAAGGTCGCCGTCTGGTACAAGAAGGCGTTCGATGAGGTGGTGGGGCCTCGTTACGCGTCCAGCGCGCCGCCCCCAGGCGTGACCGCGGACCGCTACAAGCGCCAGCACGGCGCCGTGGAGTACCTGACCGAGCATTTCCATGAAGCGCCGGTGTGGATCGTCGCCTGCATGGAAGACGGGCCCAATCCGGGGCGCGGTGCGGGCGCGTCGATCTATCCGGCGGTGCAGAACATGCTGCTGGCAATTCGTGCGCTGGGGCTCGGGTCGACGCTGACCACGCGGCATCTGCTGCATGAGAAGGAGGCCGAGGCGGCGCTGGGTCTGCCACCTGGCGTCCATTCCTATGCCATCCTGCCGGTGGGCTATCCGATGGGGAAGTTCGGTCCGGTGGGGCGCGGCGCACTGAGCGAGATCGTTTACCAGGACAAATGGGGCGAACCTTATTCGGCCTTGCAATAGTCTGGTGCGTCATGGCCGGCGTGCGCCGGCACCCTGTCATTGCGAGGGGCGCAGCGATGGAGCAATCTGCTTCGAGCCGCGCTCGAAAGTTCGTGCACTTTCGACGAAGATTGCTTCGTCGCTGTGCTGCCCGCAATGACAGGGGATCGGCAATGCCGGTCACGGTTGGTCATGGTGAAAATACTCTAACAACAGAGGGACGAATCATGCCGCGCATCGCGCCAGTCACCGGCAAGGCGGAGGTCGCACCGGAATATCATGAGGTCGTCGATCAGGTGCTGGCCGTGTTCGGCAACGTGCGCGGCCCGTTCAGCATCCTGCTGCACAGCCCGAAGCTGGCGGAGCGGTTGCTGAAGCTGGTCACCTTCAACCGCGACGAGAGCATCGTGCCGGGGCAGCTTCGCTCGCTCGCAATCCTGGCGACGGTGCGGGAGAAGGAGGCGGCCTATGTCTGGGCAGCGCAGGTTGGTGCTGCCCGGCGCGCCGGCGTTGCAGAATCGACGATCGATTTGCTGCGGGCGAAGGGCGATGCGAGCGGGCTGCCCCCCGAACAACGCGATATCATCGAGTACACGCGGCAGTTGATGCGGACCAATCGGGTTGAGCAGGCGGTGTTTGACTCGTTACGGAACCGGTTCGGCGTGCAATGGCTGGTGGAATTGACGGCGGCGGCGAATTACTTCGCGTTCCTGTCGGGCATGGTCAATGCGTTCGAGGTGCCGGCACCGGAGGGCGGGGATCGGCTGCCTGTGTGACAGGGCTGCCTGTGTGACAGGCCGACCACGCATTGCCGCGGTCGTTGCGTACACGCACCAATCCCCCAAGCCCTGCCACGATCGCAACGAGCGCCACGTCGCCTGGCTGGCTGCGTTCCACATTTATATCGTCGGATATGATGCGTCGCGTGTCATGGTTCAGCGTAATACGTCCTCGTAGCAAAGCTCGTCCCATGGCGTCGATCTCCCTGCGTCCCGGGCAATGAACGCAGGTTTCCCGGTTGCGATTGCGGGCGGCCGTCACACTCTGGCGAGAACGGACCGGCTGCCAGAGAAGAGTGTCAAACGCCAAGAACGCCGGCGCTGCCGATTTGCTCCAGCCTGCCGGCCAACCTCCCTAACCCCCACTCCCGCGCCAAAGTCGCCGCCGCCGGCCATGTGGGCGTCTGATCGTGCAGTGCCGGCAGCGGCGCCGCGGCGTCCATGGTAGCGATCCGCTTGTACAGCCGCAGTGCCTCGGCCTCGTCGGCGAACCGTCCGGCTGCCAGCACCTTCTCGAGCGAGCCGAACCGCTGCAGCAAGGTTGCCGCTGTCTTTGCCCCTACACCCGGCGCTCCGGGCAACCGGTCGGACGGATCGCCACGCAGGGCAATGAAATCAGGCACCTGGTGCGGCTCGACGCCGTAGCGTTCGCGCACCTCGGCGGGACCGATGCGTGCCATCTCGCCGGCCTTCACCGGATGCAGGATCGTGACCGCAGCAGACGCGAGCTGAAACGCATCGCGATCTCCGCTGGCGACGAGCGCCGTACCGTGGCGACGTTGCTCGCTCGCCGCCGCCGCGGCGAGGAAGTCGTCGGCCTCATAACCATCAGCCCTCGCATTCACAAAGCCGCAGGCGCGCACGAATTCCGGGATCACGCCCAACTGCTCGATCACCGCCGGATCGAATTCGCGGCCGCCTTGATAGGGCGAGAACAGACGTTGCCGAAAGTTCGGCACCTCCAGCGTATCCCAGCCGACTACCACCGCGCGGGGGTGCTCTTGCTCGACCAGGCGCAGGAGCAGGTTGGCGAAGCCGACGATGGCACCGGCGGGGCGCTCATCGGCGCGTTTGATGGTTTTCGGCAACGCATGGAAGGCGCGATGCGCGAAATTGTCACCGTCGACCGCGAGCAGGGGACTTGGCATGAGGCGATGGTGCGCCGTTCCCCCGGCGTCGCGTCAAGGGTTGGTCTGACGACGTGCGCTGTGGCGAACGCCGAGGATCACGACTTTGTCGCGATCAACTCGATGATGACAGCGTGATCGCTCAATGTCAGCGGCACCGAGCTCGTGTTCTTGAGCGACGTGACAGGGTGGGTCCCGGAGGTGATGTCATAGATCGTGATCAGCTTGCGATGCTCGCCCAGTTCCACGGTCACGGCATCGTTGCCTTCCACCCGCTCATCCCAAACGACCAAGGCAAATTCGCCAGTGCTTTTTCTGCAGCAGCAAATCATGCACGGTGGCAGGCTGGTCCGGGATCGCATACGCAAGAGACCCCGGCGTGGCACCTGACCCGTTGTCGGACAGGATGGTGGTGAGGTTGTGCAGATAGGTCGCTGCCAGCTTCGGTGTGGCTCCGCGATAGAGGCCCTGTGCGCCAGCGCCGCCTTCGTCGTCCCTCAATTCATAGACGAAGGTGTAGCTCCAGCCGCGCTTGAATTGTGCAAGATAAGTGTTCGTCAGGATGGTGCCCTGGACACGGTCGCCGCCGGGGTTTGAATGCGTATCCCAACCGGTCTCCGTCGTGACGCGGGGAATGCCGGGAAGAGCGGATATGGCATAGCCTTGGTAGCGCCGGTACCAGGTGCGGCCATGGTTGCCATAGAGCCCGTCCCAACGTGCGTTCAGGGTCGGGCTGGCGGCGTTCCAGGCTTGATTGTCCCTGTAGGTATTTCCGTTGCCAATGACATAGTTGTGCACGTTCACGTAATCGGCGAACCGCGTTCCCGGCGGCATGACGGCGTCCGCGTCGGGCGGAATGACCAGGAATTGCAGTCCGACATTGTCTGTTTCCGCGCCCACCTCGGATGGGCCGAACACCGGATAGCGGCGCAGCATCGGATCCGCCTTGACCTGCGCATACAGATCCTTCTGGAACAGTGCGACAGGAACCCAGGTTCCCCCGATACCGCCGCCTTTCTTTCCTTCGTAGCTGATCGGGAAATTGTTCGGCTCGTTGGGGCCCTCCACCGCCAGGAGCGCGCCGGCCGCGGCGAGGACCCTGGCCGAGGCCAATAAGCCTTGCACGTCGCCACCCCCATTGATCGTGTAACCGACGCCAGTCTCCGTGTGGATCATGACGTCACTTTCGACGTTGCGTTCCCCGTCGCGCACCTCGCGAACGCCCATGTAGCGGAGCGGCTCTATGTACGATTTTGGATCATATCCCTGGTCTATATGGGCATTGACGCCAATCGAGTCCAGAAAAGCGGCGGCGCTGACGGCACGGCTGGGGCTGAGTGGTGGTACCGACGGGGCCGTTGCGACCGGTGCGTCGTGGGATGCCACCGGTTGCGCCATGACGTTTCCCATGCCTGGCAGCGTCACGCCGGCAATGACGAAGCATGTCCACATCGCAAACGGCCGCATCTGGATCATGGCGGGTACGCCTTACCTCTATGAGCACGACCTGTGGCCGGGCAGCTGCCGCCCGGCCGCGGTTTGCGCACGACTCGCCCCATATCTCTTTGCGGGAGGTGATAGAGCGCATCTGGCCCGAAAGCACCTTTTTTTCGACTCGGTAAGACGTGGCCCGCTTGTCCGCCCTGGAACGAGCTAGAGGTGGATGTGTACCAGACTTGGCAGCCGTTGCCGACGAGGCAGCACGGCATCAAGAATATCCTCGACGACCGCTGGCCTCCCGCTGCGCGGCCGGTACCTTGAGACATTTACCTTTTTTAGCTCGGGCAACCAGGATCTCAGCGTCGACGTCGCCTCATTGCGATCAAGGCCCCATGGCATGGTAGGGGAGGTCCATGTCGCCGTCACCTTATGGCCTTGCCTGGTCGACTCGGAAAGCACGCGGGGTACCAAGTCAAACATCATTTCGCCTCCTGGAAAGCGCTTCGCGACGGCGACAAGAAGTTCGCGTACCGCAGCCGGGCTGAAATACATGAGAAGACCCTGCGCGATGATGAACACGCCAAAACGATCATCGACATGATCCATCCATGCCGGTTCGAGAGCACTCATTGCGAGATGCCGAAAACGCTCGGTCGGCATGATAAAGCGTTCGCGCATCCGGATGGCGTCTGGGAGGTCCACCGACAGCCATCTCATTGTGCCGTTATCGACACGGTATGCTTGCGTCTCGAGTCCTTCACCGAGCGAAACTATAAAACCACTCGGGTGGACGGAGAGCCATTGACGCAATACCTGATCGATTTTCTGCGCGCGGACAGGAGCATGCTCCGAGGGTATGCCGAAATTCGCCTGAAAATCGTAATTAATGGAGTTGTAGATTCTGACGCAGTATTCATCCCGAAGCGGCCCATCGGAGCGCGAGGCTGCGTAGGCTCGCTCGTACAGCGACCACAGCATGGTTTCTTCCACGCCGCTTAAATCTGGTGGCAGACGGATCTGCGACATCTTCACGCTCCATAGTGACATGCCCTTCTCTTGGGACTCCACGATGCTCGATTCCGGCTATCCGACCGTCATCTATCGAAACTTAGCGGAAATAGGCAACGCGGGGAGGATAGACCTTTTGGTTATACCACTCCTACAAAAGAGGGGCCGATCAAGCGACCGTCCTACAAGACATCCTGACCACGATGCACGGATTTCTGACCGAACGGCCAGCCATGTCATCCATCGGGAAACGCAAGTCCTTGCACCTAAAGTGCCTCGGACGTCCGGTCTCGGGCCTCAGCCATTCCCTCATTTTTCTCCAATCGTTTCAATGTTATAGAGCAGATTCGGGAGCGCTCAACTCCCGCCGCCGTCCGGTGGCACGACAGGATCGGTTCGCTTGCGCGAATAACGCGGCCAGCGACCGACAACAACCAGAATCCGGGAGAATCACCTCGAGCTCCGGGACAGTATTGTGCCAGTCACAAATGAGGGGAGTCATGAGGCCTCGGGCACGTCCAGTGCCACCGCGAGGTTGGGTCACCCTGCCCACCAGGCTGCACCAGCGACAATTGTCCAGGATCCGCCGCAATAATCTTTCAGCCAAGTGTGCCTGCGACTTGCCCCCATCCTGAGACTTAGTCCATTTGAATAATGGACGTTCCCCCAATAGGCGATTGTGTTAGCCGGGCGCACAGAAGAAAGTCCGGCCGAGGTGCTGCCATGTGTGGCGCTGATCAAGGAACGGCTGACCATGAAGCCACCCTCGAACAGGACTCGCGTCTGTGTCGCAGACACTGTCATGTCTGATGCCGACCGCGTTCCGCTTGTGGCGATCGCCACGCCAGTGTACAACGGCGCCGAATATCTTGCGGACACCATGGCGTGCGTGCAGGCCCAGACCTATCCTAATCTTGTGCACTGCGTACTCGACAACGCCAGTACCTGACGTTACACCCGAGATCATTGCTCGCTTCGAGGGCGGTCGAATTCCCTTGATCACCGCCCGAAATGCCGTGACATTGCCTCAGATCGACAACTGGAACGCCGCCCTCGGGCTGGTTCCCGGAACGGTCGCCTATTTCCGTGTGCTCGCGGCCGACGATATGATCGCTCCAGATTGCATCGAAAAGCTGGTCGCGCTTGGTGAGCAGAATCCGCGTGCCGATATGATTGCTTGTCAGGAACGGGTCAATACAACGCTGCGTGGCGCCGATCTGCCCCGCGACCGCTCGGTGTTCGACGGACGGTCCATCATGCGTGCCTCGCTGCTCAAGGCGCTCGATTTCCCTTATATGCACTGCCTTTATCGATACCCGCCGCGCGGTATTCCAGCGGACTTTTACAATACGGAATGGAATGGCAACAAGCTTCTGTGCAGCGACGTAGACGTGGCCATGCGTGTGCTGTCGGAGAGTTGCTGCGCCTACGTGCATGAGCCGCTCACGATGACGCGCTGGCCGGGGAGCGTAACCGCGGCCGAGTTGATCCCGAACAGAGTTGATCTTTGGTCAATTATGCTGCTTATTGAACGCTGGGGCCCAGTGGCGTTCGATACGAGAGCAGAGTTCTTGAAATGCCGAGCCCGATACTTGCGCTACTATTACCTACATTTATTGCTATGGGCGGCGCAGCGAAAGTTCAAGATCCTGGAGCAGCATCAGAGCTGGCTCCGCGGGATCTCCCTGCAGCCAACGATGCTGGACTATACCCACGCAGTGGTGGAATGGCCATTCTTGCGCCTGGCGAGGCGATTCAGGCAAATCGTGACCCGGCTGGGTATCCCTGTCCCTGAGTACCAGCTTGAGTAGGTTCGCGAGGTACCGATCCGGACCGCATTGGCAAGAGGCCTGCTTTCCGACGGCTACTGCTCGCATTTCTAACAACCTGTCCTTTGGATGCCAGCTGTCATGTCGTGTGATCCTCCTGCAGGTGGTCGGGCGAAACACGTTACATGTCTGGAGCACGATATGATTCAGCCGCAAGCCCAAGTTTCAGGGTTCGAGAAGCCTGGGGAGCCAATCGCCAGGTCCCCATCGACCAGGTCCCCATCGACCAGGACTCCATCGATACGTCTCCGAGTGACGCACGTGATCTCCTCGCTTATTCGGCCGGCAACGCGAGAGGTCGCCGACGTACCTCGCACGGACCGTCGCCCGATAAGGATTTGCCTGTTTGGCCTTTTCGGGGGAGGTAATTATGGCAATGATGGCTCACTGGAAGCAATGTTGGTGTTTCTACGCGACGCGCGGCCTGACGCGGAACTATCGTGCGTGTGCGTCGATCCGATCCTGATCGGGGGACTTCACAAGATCCCCACGGTTGCGGTGAGTTGGCCCGGCTTTTCCAATCCCCTGATCCGACGCCTCGACAGGGCTGCCATGAAAGTCCCCGGCAGGCTCATAAACTGTGTCCGGGCAATTTGGCATGTCCGCAAATTCGACGTATTGCTGATTCCCGGTACTTCGACCCTGTGTGACTATCGCTCGGGACCGTTTGGCACGCCCTATGGTCTGTTCAGATGGGCGGCGGCCGCCTGGGTGTGTCGTACAAAATTTTGCTTCGTAAGTACCGGAGCCGGTCCAATATCTGGCCGGCTTAGCCGCCTGATGATAACAGCTGCGGCCAACATGGCTCACTACCGGTCCTTTCGTGATCAGGTTTCGAAGGACTTCGTAAGCAGCCTTGGCATTGATACCAGCAGGGATGTTGTCTATCCAGATCTCGTATTCAGGCTACCAACGCCGGAACTGCCGAACCACAGAACCGCTACCGGTCGTCCTATTACAATAGGCGTCGGGGTGATGAATTATAATGGTTGGGAAGCAAGGAAGGACTTCGTAATTTACGATGCCTACGTGGCGAAAATGGTCGGGTTCGTCGCCTGGCTTCTCGACCGTGGCCTGCGAGTACGCCTGCTGGTTGGCGAAAACGCGGACGAGCGCGTGGTGGCTGAGCTCGGACGCCGATTGCCGGAACAGGGTTATCAGCATTTGACGACTCACGCACCGCCAGTAGCCGAAGCGGGGCAATTGATCGCCGAGCCGATACGGTCGCTGCATGATATCATGCGCCAGATTGGCGATACCGACATGGTAATCGCTACACGCTATCACAACGTCATATGCTCTCTCAAACTCGCTCGGCCTACGATCTCGATCGGCTACGAAGCCAAGAACGAAGCGGTCATGACCGACGCTGGTCTCCAGGACTTCTGTCAGCATATCGACAACCTTGATGTCGAGCGGCTGAAAGCACAAACGATGGAGATGTTGCAACGGATGCCCTTCTATGAGCAGCAAATCCGGCGTGCACTGGAGAATGTCCAGCGCCGAATGCGGCAACAGGAGGACTTTTTGCTATCGTCCATCCTGTAGTTCCGGATCAGAAAGTCTTGCGCTGGGGTGACCGCGTCGGTTTCGATACCAGGTGGGTCTGGCGTCGTACTCGGCAATTTTGACAACTCGGTAAATTTCACCATGGCGAATACAGCCTCAAACGTCACCCGTTCCTTGATTGCACATCCATTGGAGTCATATCAGGTGCCTCATGTCGCTCCGTAAGATAGCCTTTGGCACGGCAGCGATGTCATCGGTCAGCGTCCTTAGACTGCTGGCGCAGTTCTTCGCGCTTCCCCTGTTGGCGCGGCGGCTATCGCCTGCCGACTATGGCGTGGTCGGCCTCGCCATGCCGTTCCTGGCCTTTGCAATGATGCTCGCGGATGCAGGCGTTGGAATGTCGTTGATCCGCTGCTCCCCGGACCGGCGGGAAGTATGGTCAACGTGTTTCTGGCTGTTGGGAGTTCTGGGTCTTGCGTTGGCCATCATCATGGCGGCATCGGGCCCCATCGTCGCTCTCATGTTTGACGAGCCGCGTCTTGGACCCATCGTGATGGTTCTGGGACTGGTCGTCCTTGCCCAGGCAATCCTGACGGTACCGATGACCACCCTGCAGCAGGAGCATCGGTTTCACGTAATCGCGGCAATAGAGACGACTGCCGTTGCGGTCAGCATCGGGACGGCAGTCGTCATCGCGCTCGATGGTGGCGGCGCATGGGCTTTGGTTGATCAGCAACTCGCGTTCTTTAGCGTGAGGCTGGTCGCAACGTTGCTTTTCTCCTCCTTTCGACCGTTACCGATCTGGGATCTCCCCAGCGTACGAGAGCACCTGACCTTTGGTCGGGATGTCCTAATTGTCAATATCGTCAGTTTCTTCACACGATCAATGGATAACCTTGTTATCGGCAAGGCGCTCGGAGTTGCGGCGGTCGGCGTCTTCTCGATGACCTTCCAATTCTACCGTCTGCCGTTGATGGTGGTCACCGGTCCGTTGCAATACGTTATCTATGCTCAGCTTGCCCGGTTCCGGGGGGACCTGTTTGCGATACGTCGGCTGTTTTTGGTGCTGACTCGCGCGCTTGCGGTTTGTACCTTTCCCATGATTGGAATGGTCGCCGCAGCCCATCATCCCGTATTCAAACTCCTGTTGTCGGATAAGTGGCAGGAGTCGGGCGAGCTTTTTTTGATTCTGGCTCCCGCGAGCGCGGCAACGCAGTTGTCGGCTCTCAACGGGACTGTTGCATTGGCGCTCGGCCGCACCGATATCCAATTGAAGACCGCCCTGCAATTCGGTCTTATTTGGATCGCGTCCTTGCTGGTTTCGGCCTGGTTCGGCCTTGAGTGGCTGGCAATCGCCCACAGTTGCGCCGTTCTGATATATGCTCCCTTTCTTCAGATGCGTACTCTTCCGCTTATCGATTGTCCGATACTGTTATATGCCCAGGCAATCATCACACCTGTTGTTGTAACAGCAGCCTGCATGATCATCTATTTTGGACTGAACCGGATTATGCTTCTTGATGAACTCACTCAGTTGGGCTTGGGTGCTACGCTGGCAGTTCTCGGTATTGCCGCCAGTGCTCTGGCACAGCGTCGCGTGCTTCTCAAGGAAATCGCCGCGGTGACCTGAATGAGGGATGGACGAGGCCGACCAAGATGTTGAGTGCCAGCGACGCACAATCCTGCTTAAGCGGCACAAGAGCAATCCGAACACCTCTGTGACCGAGACTGTACGGCCACGCCAGCTCTGCCGCCGTGCCGTCGTCGATGATGTGTCCCCTATCCATCACGATGATCCGGTCGAACCGCTGCAGCGTGGACTGCCGGTACACCACGGCCATCGCCGTGCGGCCGTTCATCAGCGGGTCCAGCGACGCTGGAATTGCCCGCCCGCTTTCGGGTAGCTAGCGTTGCGACGGCTCAGGAGAATTCATTGCTGACGCACCGAGGCTACGCCGCCTGCGGCAGCGGCTCCATCGTCTGCTTACGCAGCAGCTCCCGATACGGGCCGGGCCGAGCCGCCAGCTCCGCCGGCGTGCCGTCGTCGATGATGTGCCCCTGATCCATCACGATGATCCGATCGAACCGCTGCAGCGTCGACAGCCGGTGCGCGATGGCGATCACCGTGCGGCCATGCATCAGCCGATCGAGCGCCGACTGGATCGCGCGCTCGCTCTCGCTGTCCAGCGCGCTGGTGGCCTCGTCCAGCAGCAGGATCGGCGCGTCCTTCAGCAGCGCCCGAGCGATCGCCAGCCGCTGCCGCTGCCCTCCCGACAGCTTGGTGCCGCGGTCGCCCACGATGGTGTCGAAGCCCTCCGGCAGCGCCTCGATGAAATCGCGGCAGTGCGCCATCTCGGCCGCCGCCAGCACGTCCGCTTCCGACGCGTCCGGGCGGGCGTAGCGGATGTTCTCCAGCACCGAGCGGTGGAACAATGAGATGTCCTGCGGCACGATCGCCATGGTGCGGCGCAGGCTTTCCTGCGTCACATCGCGGATGTCCTGACTATCGATCACGATGCGGCCGGCCTCCACGTCATAGAAGCGTTGCAGCAGCGACAGCACCGTGGACTTGCCCGCGCCGGACAAGCCCACCAGCCCGACGCGCTGCCCGGGTTCGATGACCAGATCGAACTCCCGCAGCACCGGCGCGCGGGACGGGTAGGCGAAGCGGACATGTTCGAACGCCACCTGGCCGGGGCCGGGCAGCAGCGCTACCGCGCCGGCCTTGTCGGGCAATTCATGCGGCACCAGCAGCGTGGTGATGGCTTCCTCCAGCCGGGCGATGTGCTGCGTCAGGTCCACCAGCGCCACCGCAAGGTCGCGCGTGCAGGCGAGGATGCTGAGGGCCAGGCTGGTCAGCAGCACGATGTCGCCGACCGACGCCTCGCCGGCCTGCCACAGCCGGATCGACCAATAGATCATCGCGGTGGCGGCACACGCGGTCACCACCGCATGGATCAACCGCAGCCGCTCCAGATAGAACAGGCTGCGGCGGCGGGCGCCCATCTCCTGACCGATGGTCTGACCGAGCCGCCACTGCTCGCGTCGCATCGCGCCGAATGCGCGCACGACGCTGAAATTGCCGATCACATCGACCAGTTCGCCGTCCACCTTGGCGGCGCCCACGGCGTAGGCGCGATGCAACGGCGTGCCGCGGCGCGCGAGCTGGTAGATCAGCGTGCCCAGTGCCGCGGCGAAGCCAACCAGTACCAAGGCGATCGTCACATTGACCGTAGAGATCAGGCCGATCGCCATCACCACCGCGATCGACGGTGGCAGCACATTGAACGTGCCACTGCTCTCCGCGGCGAAGGCCGCGGCGGCGGTGGCGCTGATGCGGCTGGACAGCGCCCCAGGCAGACGCTCGGCGAAGTACGCCGGCGAATGGCCGGAGAGAAAGGCGAACAGGTCGCTGCGGATGTCGCCGGTGACCGCGACATAGACGCGGGCGACGGTGAAGCCGGCGATGCGCCAAAGGAAGTTATCCGACGCGATCAGCCCGGCGAGCAGCGCGAACGCCCACCAGACGCGCGTGCCGGCCGCGGCGGGGCCGCCGGCGATCACGTCGATCAGGTGCTTCATGCCGTACTGCGTGCCGACACCGCAGCCGACGGCGAGCAGGACCGAAGCCAACACGACGGTGTGACCGACCGGATGGCGGCGGACGTAGTGGCCGAGGAAGCCCAGCGGCCTGGTGCGCAGGGAGAGCAGCGCGTCCTGATTCCGCCGCATTGCTGCCGCAGTCTGTTCTGGTAGCCTGTGTAATACCGCCATTTACGGCCTTCTCTTTCGCCGGGAAGGAGAACGGCCCGGCCCGTTTGACTTGTTTCCGACAAGATACCTGCCGGACTTTCGCCACATTTACGAATTATAACCTTCAATTGATAGACGCCACTCTGTTGTGAAGTCAAGACCAAATATAGCGGCGTTCGATATCAGTAAACCCTAAGAAGACCGGGGCCTTCCAGCCATGCGTGTTGCTCAGATCTCTCCGCTTTTCGAAGCGGTGCCGCCTAAATTGTACGGCGGCACTGAGCGTGTCGTCTATGCGTTGACCGAAGAGCTGGTCGCGATGGGGCACGACGTGACCCTGTTCGCCAGCGGTGACTCCATTACTTCCGCCACCCTCGCGCCGATGCGCAACAAGGCACTGCGGCTCGATCCGTCCGTGGTGGACTGGATCGCCATCTATATGCGTATGATGGAACTCATCCGCCGCCGCGCGCACGAATTCGACGTGCTGCACTTCCATACCGATTACTTCCCGCTGTCGCTGTTCTCGCGCCAGGACACGCCGTTCCTGACGACGCTGCACGGCCGTCTCGACATCCCCGAGTTCAAGGACATCTACGAGACCTTCCCCGATGCGCCGTTCGTGTCGATCTCCGATTCCCAACGCCGGCCGATCCCGCGGCTGAACTGGGCACGCACCGTGCTGCACGGCATGCCCGCCGACCTGCTGACGCCGCAGCCGGTGAAGCAGGAATACGCCGCGTTCCTCGGGCGCATATCGCCGGAGAAGGGCGTGGACAAGGCGATCCGCATCGCCGGCAAGGCTGGGCTGAAGCTGAAGATCGCAGCGAAGGTGGACAACGCCGACAAGAAGTACTGGAACGAGGAGATCAAGCCCCTGGTGGATGCCAGCCCGTGGGTGGAGTTCATCGGCGAGATCAACGATTCACAGAAGCCCGAATTCCTCTCCGGTGCGCACGCGCTGCTGTTCCCCATCGACTGGCCGGAGCCGTTCGGCCTGGTGATGATCGAGGCAATGGCCTGCGGCACGCCGGTGATCGCATTCAACCGCGGCTCGGTGCCAGAGGTGATCGACAACGGCGTCAGCGGGTTCATCGTGCACGATGAAGCGTCCGCGATCGCCGCCGTGAACCGGCTGGACGAACTCGACCGGGCAATGGTCCGCCGCACCTTCGACCGCCGCTTCACCGCGCGGCGGATGGCGGAAGACTACGTCGATCTGTACGAAGAACTCTGCGAGCCGGAGGTTCCGCTGCTGCGTGCCGTGGGGGACTGACGCCGGGAGGACGACCGGCAAATTTTGGGCCGGGCGGCGTGTCTGTCCGGCCCACTGATTCCGGTTAAAGCACCTCCGCTCTGACTGGAAGCGCCCGGTTCGCCGTGCCTCCTCCAGCTCGTGCATCATCTGCAGATTAAGCCAGAACTCCGCCGACGTGCCGAACCGCTTGCCCAACATGATCGCCATGGCCACTGTCACCCTCCATCGTAGTCGACGATCTCAACATCGCATGCATCGCCGTCCCGCCAGCGCCGCCATTGATCGTTGACGCGAACGCTATGCGGTCCGGCGCGATTGCCTGCCAGCGCCTCCAGGTGATTGCCCGGCGGCTGCCAGAGATCCTCTAAGCGGATCGCGGCGGCCAGCGCCCGCAGCTTGCGGCTCGACACCTTGGCCAAATCGCTCGGGAAGCCCTTCGGCGTTCGGTCTGCCCAGATCGCTGCCGTGCGCTTGTCCGCGAAGGGGCGAATCACACCGCGCGCTACCAAGCGCGTATCGGAACCGCATTCCATGGCCATGGTTTTGCCACCGGCCGTACCACCCGCGGCGCGCATGCGAAACCGGATTGGCGCGCTGCGGCGGTTACCGACAAAGTCGCGCGTGAGGCCGAGCATGTTGGCGCGGGAGCCGCTACGATGCGCCCATGGAAACGCATTTCAGCCGCCGAGGCCTCAACGGACTCAACTTCTTCATTGCCGCGGCGCAGGCTGGCTTCGGCCCGTTCGTCGCCGTATGGCTGACGCAGCAGGGTTGGAGCCAGACCGATGTCGGCCTGGCCCTGAGCATCAATTCCGGCGCGGCCTTGCTCGGCCAGTTGCCCGGGGGCCTGCTCGTCGATGCCGTGCATCACAAGCGCCCGGTGGTGACGTTCGCGTTGCTCGCGATCGCCGCCGCCGCCCTGTTGCTGGCCTTCCTGCCAATGCGCGGACCGGTCTGGCTGGCCGAGGCGCTGGACGCACTGGCAGCCTGCGTCATCACCCCATCCATCGCGGCCATCACGCTGCGGCTCTGCGGCCACGCCGCGTATAGCCAACGGCTGGGACTGAATGCGCGCTTCGCTTCACTGGGCGCAGCCTCCGCCGCCGGATTGCTCGGACTATGTGCCTGGGCTCTGTCGCAGCGTTCGGTGTTCATCGTGACCGCCGCCTTTGTCGTGCCCGCGCTGGTGGCGCTGTACAGCATTCGCGCCGAGGATGAGGCGGAAGGCGAAACGCACTGCGCCTTGCTGCATCCGCGTGAGCGGCGGCAGCGCGCGATCCGACCGCTGGAGATCTTCCGCGAGCCGGCGCTGCACACATTCGCCATCTGCGCCGTGTTGTTCCACCTCGCCAACGCGGCCATGCTGCCACTGGCGCTGAACGAGTTGGCGAAACACACGCCGTCGGCGGGACTGGTGGTGCCCGCCGCGATTATCGTGCCGCAGGTGATCGTCGCAACGATGTCGCCCTGGGTCGGGTCAAAGGCGCAGACGCTGGGCCGGCGACCGGTGCTGCTGGCCGGCTTCGCCGCACTCCCCGTGCGTGGCGTACTGTTCGCATTGCTGGTCTGGGCCGGCCCGGCGGGGCTGCCGCTGGTCGCGATCCAACTGCTGGACGGCGTCAGCGCGACGGTGTTCGGCCTCACGCTGCCGCTGATCGCCGCCGATGTCACACAGCGCACCGGCAATTTGAATTTGGCGATTGGTGCGCTCGGGCTGGCAACCGGCCTGGGCGCGACGACCAGCACGACACTGGCCGGCGTGGTGACGGATGCGGCCGGCGCGCCCATGGCATTCATCGGCCTCGCGGCGGTGGGAGCCGTGGCGTGGCTGACGCTCCTGCTGGCAATGCCGGAGACTCGGCCAGAGACTACCGGCGGAGCGCCGACGGACGGCCTGGTCGCCGTCAGCGGATGACCCAGCCGATGCTATGGACGTTTGGCGTTACTCGGCCGGATGCGCGGCCAGCACGGGCCGTCGTGTCGGCATGCGCAGCACCATCAGCACCGCGGCGGAGAGCAGCAGCACCACCCCTGCCAATGACAGCGCCAGCCCGAAACTGCCCGTCGCGGTGCGGATCGCACCGAACGCAAACGGGCCCGCGAAGCCGCCGAGGTTGCCGATGCCATTGATGACGGCAATCCCGACACCCGCGACTGATGCCGGCAGGACCTCGGACGGCAGCGCCCAGAACGGTCCGAACCGGCCGTAGAAGCTGGCAAAGGACAGGGTCAGCAACAGCAACGTCATCATGATCGCGGTCTCGCCGGTGAGCTGCGCCGCCAACAAGAAAATGCCGGAGAACGCGGTCAGCGCGACCGTGTGCCACTTGCGTTCCATGCGCTGGTCGGAACTGAAGGCGACGATCAGCATGGCGACGGCACCAGCCGCGTAGGGAATGGCGCTGAGGAATCCCACGCTCATGATCGACAGGCCGGCTTGTTTCAGCACACTCGGCATCCATATCGACACGCCCCAGTTCGCGGCGAGCGCCAGGAAGTTGTACGCAGCGATGATCAGCACGGAGCGGTTCCAGATCGCGCTGATCCAGTGGCCGGCGAGCGGTGTCTCCGCGGCACGTTCGGCGTCGAGTGCCATGGTCAGCCGCTGGCGTTCGGCCGCCGGCAGCCACGCGGCATGCTCTGGCCGGTCGGTGATGGCAACGGCCCAGAAGGCGGCCCATACGAGGCAAGGGATTGCCTCGATGATGAACATCCATTGCCAGGTCGACAGCTTGAGTACCGATGCCGGAGATCGGGTTGGCGATCACTGAACCCAGCGGGAGACTGAGCAGGAAGACGGTGTTGGCTCGGGCTCGTTCCGTGCGGGTGAACCAGTGGCGGATCAGGACGAGGGTGGAGGTGAGCACGCCGCCCTCGGCGACGCCGAGCAGGAAGCGGTTGACGATCAGCTCGTTTTCAGTGCGCACCAGGGCGGTGGATGCGGAGATCGCGCCCCACACCAGCAACAGACCGAAGATCACCCATTTCGCGCTCCAGACCGAGGAGAGCCGGCCGGCGGGGATTTGCAATACCACGTAGCCGAAGAAGAACGTGCCCGTGGCAAAGCCTATGCCGGCGCGGCCGAGACCGAGTTCCGCACGCATTGCCGGAATCGCCATGGAGATGTTGGTACGGTCGATCATCGAGATGATGTACATCAGCAGCGCGATGCCAAGGATGCGACACCAGCGGTTTTGCCAGGGCGGGGCGGCGGCTGTTGGGTCGGGCATCGGTTTCCTCTCGGTTCGTTTGATTTTTTGTTAACCGCCATCACTGAGCGTGCTCGCTATCATTGCGAGGCGCCCTCCCCCCCTGTCATTGCTCGGAGCGAAGCGACGAAGCAATCTCCCTCGAGCGGCGCTCGGACGATCATGCGCTCCTCGCAGGTGATTGCTTCGTCGCTCCGCTCCTCGCAATGACAGTAGGGGGCGGCAGTTCACATCACCCGCGCCTTCGTCCCCGGAACCGGCGAGTGCCCCAACACACCGCGCGCCAGCACCGCTTCCCTTCCGCCGAATGCCGCGACACGTGCCGCCTGGTCGGCGCGCGCCTGCTCATCCGCGGCATCGGGATCGACCACCGCGCGCAACGCTCTTTCGCAATCCGCGACCAGCCCCGCATACCCCTGATCCTGGCCCAGATCGCGTTGCTCCAGCGGGTCCGCCGCCAGATCGAAAAGCTGGGGCGGCAGGCCGACATAGTGGACGTATTTGAAATCGCCCTTGCGGATCATGAACGCGCCGGTGCAGGAGCCGACCGCGTGATATTCGGTCAGCAGAGTGCGCGGCGCGGCACGCCCCCGGGCGACTTCGAACAAGTTCCGGCCGGGAAGGGCGCGGTCGGCGGGTTGCGGCGCCACCCCAGCGCTCGCGAGAATGGTGGGGAAGCCATCCACCAGCGACACGGGTTCGTGGCAGACGATGCCTTCGGGAACATCGGGGCCGGCCATGATCAGCGGCACGCCAGCCGCATCTTCATATAAGTTCGACTTGCCCCAGAAGCCGCGGTTGCCGAGGTTGTCGCCGTGATCGCTGGTGTAGATGACGCGCGTGTCGCCGGCGAGGCCGCAGTCGCGCAACGCCCCCAGCAGGCGGCCGATGTTGTGGTCGAGGAACGTCACCATTCCGAAATACGCGGCGATCGCCCGGCGCACGCGCGCGGGGGTGAACGCCTGGTCGTAGATGATCGTTTCGTTCATTTGCTCGATGAACGGATGCACCGGCCGCTCGTGCGGCGCATACAGCAACGGCCAGGGGACCTGGTCCTCCGGGTACAGCGAAAAGTACTCCGGCCGCGACACCAGCGGAAAATGCGGGCAGACCAGTGATACGAACAACGTCCAGGGCTTGGTCTGCCGCGCCGCCTTGTCGCGCAGCCAGGCGATGGCGGTCTCGGTGATCAACTCGTCGTATTGCTGGTAATCGCTGTCGCCCGGCCCGGCTTCCTCGGCCAGCATCAGCGACACCTTGCGCGGCTTCATGTCGTCGCGAATCATGCCGGTCAGGTCGCCGATGCCATCGATCACGTGCAGCGGCATCACCTCTTCCGAAAACCCGTTGTCGTCGTCCTGCGACCGGAAGTGCAGCTTGCCGATCGACACCGCCGCGTGGCCGGCATCGCGCAGCCGGTGGCCCCAGGACGGCACGCTGCCATCATACGGAATGCCGTTGTCCCAGAATCGAATGTCATGGACGAAACGCCCGGTCGCGAAACTCGCGCGTGACGGCACGCAGATCGGCGAGTTGCAGTAGGCGTCGGTGAAGCGAACGCCGCGCGCGGCCAGCGCGTCGAGGTTCGGGGTGCGGATCATCTTATGTCCGTAGCAGCCGAGCACGCGCCGGCTGTGCTCGTCGGACATGATGAACAGGAGATTGGCGGGTTGCATGGCGGAAGGTTGACGGGGGCGGCGAATGCCGGCAAGTCCAAATGCGAGGATACCCGATAACCGGAGGTAATCGGTGGACATTCGTGCCCTGGATTACCTGCTCTCGGTGGCAGAGCATGGCAGCCTGCGTTCCGCGGCGCAGGTGGTGGGCATCACCCAGCCGGCGCTGACCAAGGCGATCCGCCGCATCGAGGACGAGACCGGCGTTCCGCCTGTTCCATCGCTCGTCGCGCGGCGTGCGCCCCACTGTCTATGGCGAGGCGATGCTGCGCCACGCCCGCAACCTGCGCGTATCGATGCGCGCGGCGAACGTCGAAATCGCGGCACTGAGGAGCGGCGCGGCCGGCGTGGTGCGGGTCGGCGCCGGTCCCTCCTGGGAACGCGCGGTCCTGCCGGAGGCGATCGCCGCGTTCCGCTCGCTGCGGCCGGATGTGCGCATCCAGGTGCTCGGCGGGACCGACGATTTCCTGAAGCTGCGGCTGCGCGACGGGACGCTGGACCTGGTGCTGGCGGCGACGCCGGATGCGCCGGCACTCGATCCGGATCTGGAATGGCAGCCGCTGATGGCGGACGAGTATTGCGTGATCGCGGCGCGCGGCCATCCGTTGCGCCGGCGGCGCGGGATCGGGCTGGGCGAATTGCTCGGCTTTCCATGGATCCTGCCGGGCGCGCATTCCCTGATGGTCGAGCGGCTGCGGATCATCTTCCGCGCGCATGCGTTGCCGGCGCCGGTGGCGGCGGTCGAAACCGACATCGTCGCGCTGCGCCATCAGCTTTTAGCGTCGGGTCCGTATCTGAGTTTCTCCGCCGCGGGCTTTCTGGCCGAGCTTGCCGACCGGACGATCGTGCGGCTGGATGTGCCGACTGCGGTGTGGCGGCGCAGCGCCGGCATTATCACGCGCCGCGGCATGGAGCCGAACCCCGCTGCCGCCGCGTTGATCGCGACACTGGTTGCGATTGGCAGGACGGGGGGCGCGGCGGACGCCGCGTCACGCTAGAAGCTCCGTACGAAGATTTTGACCGGCTGCACGCGGTTACCCGGACCAGCTTGGCGCCCCGGTGAGGCAACCCCACCGGACAGCCAGTTCCGACCCATTGCGGACGTAAACGGGTCTATTCCGGCGCCAGTTAGCAGACGTAGCGAAATGGCGATCGATTGCTGCATCGAAGAGTTCAAGGGTCCGCGGTCCTGACCCAACCCCAGTTAATGTGACAATGTGCCCGCCGAAGGCGGTTGCCTCGCTGCCCCTCCAAACTCAACCATCCAATCCGACCGGTTGCCAGGGCCGCTACGCGAGAGCAAACTCGAATATGCTACCCGGCTCCTGACGTCGTTAGAACCATGCGAGAGACCTCCGAAAATCCATCTGCCGCTGCTGCCGGAACGCCGGCCACAAGTTCACGACCAGTTCTGATCTGGGACGGTGATTGCGGATTCTGCGGTTACTGGGCTCTCTACTGGAAGAAGCTCACGGGCGACCGTGTCGATTACAAGACATACCAAGAGGTGCGGGCGGATTATCCTGAGATCCCGCCCGGCGATTTTCAGCGCGCAGTTCAATTCATCGCGCCTGATGGACATCGAGCCAGTGCGGCCGAAGCGAGCTTCCTGACCCTGAGCCAGGCGCCGGGCAAACGTATCTGGCTCGCATTTTACAGGAAACTGCCTGGATTCGCAGCTATATCTGAGGCGGCTTATGCATTCATTGCCGCGCACCGTCCGGGATTTTACCGTGTCAGCCTGCTGCTGTGGGGAAGACAACACGAACCGCCGCGCTACGAACTTGTCGCCTTTCTGTTCCTGCGCCTGTTTGGACTGATCTACTTATCGGCATTCGCTTCCTTTGGCGTGCAGGCGCTGGGGTTGATTGGCAGCCACGGCATCCTTCCCGTGAGCGAGTTAGTCAATTCCGTCTCCGCGAGGCTCGGTGCGGAGCGCTTTTTTCTGGCGCCGATGGTGTTCTGGTGGAACGCCAGCGATTTTGCGATTCAGGCAGTTTGCTGGGCAGGGGCAGGATTATCGCTGCTTGTGGTCTGCAACATATTGACGCGCCCGAGTCTGCTCCTTCTCTATCTGCTCTACCTCTCACTGCTTTACGCCGGGCAAGATTTCATGACCTTCCAGTGGGACACCTTCCTGCTGGAAACCGGGTTTATTTCTCTGCTGCTGAGTTTCAGCACCCGGCCAGGTATCTGGCTGCTGCGATGGCTGCTGTTCCGCTTCATGTTCATGTCGGGCGTCGTCAAGCTGTCGAGCGGCGATCCTAATTGGTGGAACCTGTCGGCATTGTCCTATCACTTCGTGACCCAACCGCTGCCGACCCCGCTGGCTTGGTACGCAGCGCAATTGCCGCCGATTGTGCTGGAGTTTGCCACCGCCTGCATGTTGGTCATCGAGCTCTGCTTGCCTTTCCTGATCTTCTGTCCGCGTCGGTCCCGGTTTGTTGCCGCCTTCGGCATCCTGCTCCTCGAAGGCTGCATTTTGCTGACCGGGAACTACAACTGGTTCAATCTCCAAACCATGCTGCTGTGTCTCGTGCTGTTCGATGACGCAGCAATACGAAAGATAGTGCCAGGGCTCCTGGCCAGGCTGTTGCCATCACCGGGCGAAATCCGGCCACCGCGAAGGATGACAGGCATCATCGTCAGTTCACTAGGGGCGCTGATCGTGTTCTGCAGTTTAGTGGAGATGGATGTGCGCTTCGGCGGGGATCCGCCCGCGTTGGCGAAGACAGTCGACCGGCTCATCGAACCACTGCGCATCGCGAACGCCTACGGTCTGTTCGCGATCATGACCACGCAACGTCACGAAATCGTCCTTGAGGGCTCGTATGACGGTGTCGACTGGCGCGAATACGAATACCGATACAAGCCCGGCGATGTCACGCGCCGCCCGCGCTGGAACATCCCGCATCAGCCGCGCCTGGACTGGCAGATGTGGTTTGCCGCGCTTGACGACCCGAGGAACCTGACGTGGTTTCCCCGTTTCCTCCAACGGGTGCTGGAAAACGACCCCTCGGTGCTGGCCTTGCTGGGAAAAAATGCGTTTCCGGACAAGCCGCCGTTGTATGTGCGCGCACAACTATACGATTACGCCTATGCTGACAGTGAAGAAGCGGCAAATGGCCAGTGGTGGCATCGGCGGCTGCTGGGGCCGTATTTTCCCGCTGTGCAACTTGGTAACGAATAATCACGCCTGGGAACCAATGCCTTCGCGATCTACGGCGCATCCCTCCCAGGAGCTACGGAGGTCGCCACGGAGCGACCGAGGGGGAACAACGGCCGCCGACCTCGAAGCGGCCCATGGCTTGGGCCAGAGGCCAATGTCCGCTTTTTCATATGCGCCGCTCGGAAGCTGACCGTCCGGTTCCACCCGAAGCGGCTGCTCGGAGGAAACCAACCTGCCTCGACCGAGGCGGTGCGGAACCGTAAGACCGAAGAAACTTGCCGGCAACCGATCAAAACCTCCGCGCACCAGCACGGAGGCTGCCTGCGTAACGCGACAGTTTCGCTCGCATCGCGGAGAGCCGGACGGCGTGGGGCGCGGGCTGTTGTGTCACCCCGGCACTTGCCGCACACTACCGGTCAGTAGCGTTCCAACGGGAGGGAGCAGGATGGCTGGCATGCTTGACGGCAAGGTTGCCGTGGTGACGGGCGCTGGGCGCGGTATCGGACGCGCGACCGCGCTCGTGCTGGCGGCGAATGGCGCGCAGGTGGTGGTGTGCGACGTCGGCGCCGCGGTGACCGGCGAGGGTCACGATGCGGGTCCCGCCCAGCAGGTGGTGGCCGAGATCACCCAGGCGCATGGCGCCGGCCGCGCGGTGGCCAACACCGACAGCGTCGCCGAGTGGGAGAACGCGCAGCGCATCGTGCAGACCGCGATCGACAATTTCGGCCATATCGACATGGTGGTGAACAACGCCGGCATCCTGCGCGACCGTATGTTCCACTACATGTCGCCGGAAGAGTGGGATGCGGTGATCAAGGTGCATCTCTATGGCGCGTTCTATGTCAGTCGCGCGGCGGTGCCGTACTTCCGCAAGCAGGAGAGCGGGTGCTTCGTGCACATCACCTCCACGTCCGGGCTGATCGGCAGCGTGGGGCAGACCAACTATGGCGCGGCGAAGATGGGCATCGCCGGGCTGTCGCGCAACATCGCGATGGACATGCAGCGCTACAAGATCCGTTCGAATTGCATCGGCCCGCACGCGTTCAGCCGCATGATCGAGACGGTGCCGGGCCAGACCGAGGAGCAATTGCAGGCGCGCGCGGCGCGGACCCGGCCGGACCACATCGCGCAGTTGATCGCGTTCCTGGGCACCGATGCGGCGACTGACGTGTCGGGGCAGATTCTGGGCGTGCGGGGGAACGAGATCTATTTGTACAGCCAGCCTCGGCCGATCCGCATCATGGCGCGTACCGACGGCTGGACGCCGGAGAAGCTGGCGGAGAATTGGCTGCCGGCGGTGAAGAACAGTCTCACGCCGCTGGAGCGCACGCGCGATGTGTATGGGTGGGATCCGGTGTGAGCAGAAGCAGCGTAGTGGTTGACTGTCTGTCTTCGCCCGCCGTCACGACGGGCGAAGACCCAAAGGCGCTTATGGGGCTGGGATGCTGCTGATCGGTGCTGGGATGCAAAAGAAACTCCCCCTCCGCTCGCAGGCTTGGGCCGCGAAGCGGACCAAGGTTGTGGGAAGGGGTCGCAACATACGAACGGTTCGAGCTCCCGTGAAGCGGAACGGGGCGCGCAGGTATCGCCCGAGCCAAAGTGCGTTATCCGTGTCGGCCGCAAGGCTGTGTCGTTACGGACGAAACGACCGCGGATGCAGGAGCAAAACTTCACAACGACGTAAGCCTCGTTTGATTGACCTTCTGGAAGGTCTTTAACGTGTAAGTACAAAAATTGACAAGATATTGCTGGTAATAAAACTCCCAGGTGCCGCCGATAAATATGCCGAACAGTGTCATACTCACCTTGCAATTCGGCCCGAATTCATAATCAGTGGGCTGAAATAACTTGCCATGCTCGATTTGAAGCTTCGTCAACCGGGCTTGCTCCCGCGATTGGGCGATAATGTCGTCGTTACCCGCTTTCTTATTGGCATGCGATACGATCAGCGTGCCCGACGAGGTGGCAGAGCCGATGCCGAACGTGCAGCCGTTCATCGTTGCGGTAAAACAAAACAGGCGGTCGCCGGTCAGCGTCTGATAGCGTATGTCATTGGCTTCGTAGTCGCAGATCCAAGAGAGGAAGGCGCCTTCCTCCCCCTTTTCGGCGGCCTCGACCTTCATCACCGGTACCGCGTGCGAAACGCCAGAGACGTTGAACTCCCCGATCTTGCCGGGGTCCCTCGTGATCTTGAGGTAGTCGTTGGCATTCCCTCCGATCGATTTCGGAGTACCGCGCAAATAGACTACATTTTCGCGGAAAATGCCGAGCAACCCATCCGGCGTCATGGCCTATCTACCTGTTGCGGGTGAAGCTTACGCAGCACGCTAGGGAGTCACCTGCTCGCGCGCAATGCTGCGTGTTGATGCCTATGGCACTGCCTGTCTCGGGAACGGCAATTCCTCGAAGATATGGGTCGGACTCCAGACATGGGCCAGACGCTCGAGTTCACGAGGTATGGGCTGCTTCATGGTCGGGTGACCGAGCAGCAACAAGGCGCGCGCGGCGTGCGCACCCCACTCCGGCCGAAGCCCTTCCCCAATTCAGGCGGCGCGCCACAACTCGCCGTCGCGCACCACCTTGCCTTCCGATTCAAGTTTCATCAGATGCGCCAGCACGTTGCGTTCCGCCGCGCGACGCAGGCGGGGATTCACCTGCGAATAGATCGTATCCATCAGCGTGAACGTATTCGCCGAGCCGTCCGCCGTCAGCTTCGCCACGATCGCTTGCTCGCGCACCTCGCGGTGATGCAGCATCTCCCGCACCAGGGCACGCGGATCGGGAAGCCGCGGACCATGCCCGGGCAGGAACACCTCGTCGTCGCGGGCCAACAGCAGGCGAAGGCTGTTGAAATAGTCCGCCATGTTGCCGCCGGGCGGGCTGACCACGCTGGTGGACCACGACATCACGTGATCGGCGGAAAACAGCACCTTCGATCCGTCCTTCGCCGGAAGCGCATAGCACAGGTGATCGGAAGCATGGCCCGGCGTGTGCACCGCCGTCATACCCGCGATCGCATCACCGTCCGCCAGCTTGATGTCGGCGTCGAACGTGTCGAGCCCGCTGATGCGAAAGCCCACCGTCGGCGCACCGGTCGCCGCCTGCAAGTCAGGCACTGCGCCGACATGGTCGTGATGCGTGTGGCTCACCAGGATCAGCGCGACGTTGCCGCCGGTGGCGCGCAGGATGGCCTGCACATGGTCCGGATGGTCCTCCGGTCCCGGATCCAGTACGGCCATGCCGTCCGGCGTATCGATCAAATACGTGTTTGTTCCGTAATAAGTCATCGGTCCCGGATTGGCGGCGACGATGCGGGAAACGCCGGGCAGCACCGGCAGCACCGCGCCGCGGTCCGGCTCGGGTTCGGTCAGGAAGGGCATGGATGGCCTCGTTGCGTGGGTCGCGGTTACATGACAGCAAAGCGCCAGGGCTGGCAATAAACCCGCCGCTCGTGCCAGGATCGGGCGGAGCTTGCCTCGCTTCGCTCGCAATCACACCAGGGAGGAAACCACCATGGCCAACGGCCTGCTGTTCGCGTCGTTCGACTTCTCCGGCGCGCATGAGGACGAGTTCCACGACTGGTACGATCTGGAGCACATTCCGGAGCGGCTGCGTGTGCCCGGATTCCTCAATGCCGAGCGCTGGATCGGCGACGAGAACACGAAGATTGCCGTTGCCACCTATGACCTGGCCAATCCGCGGGTGCTGTACACCGCACCGTACCAGGCCATCGGCGGCGACAATGCCTCGGTCTGGACCAGGCGTGTCACCGCGATGTGCCAGCGCATCATGCGCTACGAAGGCGAGCAACTGGTGCCCGGCAGCCTCGCGGCACCGGATGGTGCGGCGGCACTGCTGGTGGCGACGATGGACGTCGATCCGGCGGCGGAACATGAATTCAATGAATGGTACAACGCCGAACACCTGCCGCAGCTTGCCGCCGTTCCGGGCGTGCTGTGCGCCCGCCGCTTCCACGCCTCCGACACCGCCAGCGAGCGCAAGTATCTCGCACTCTATCACCTCGCCGGCGCGGAGGTATCGCGCTCGCCGGCCTGGACCAAGGCAGCCGACACCGAGTGGACGCGGCGCATGCGCCCGCATTTCCGCGACATGCTGGTGCTGCGCTGCAAGACGCTACGTGCGCCGCGCCTGATATCGGCCGTTCGCGTCGCCCACGACTCAGCCTGCCGATCGCACCTCCGCCGTGGCCGGACTCGGCGCGGCGTGGCATGACGACGCCCGTCATGACCAACGATCCGCAGTCGCACCTCGCAGCATCGCGCGCTGCGCCCTACCCCGCCGCGCGCCCGCCGGCGGTCGCCCGGGCTCAGCGATGAATTTCTACTGGACGATGCTGGCATCGTCGATCGTCGGTGCAATGGCAGGCCAGGTGCTGCTGAAGGCCGGAGCCGCCGCACCCAGCTTCATCGGCCAAGTGCTCGATCCGCGCACCCTCGCCGGCCTCATGTTGTATGGCGGCGCCGCCGCGCTCTATATGGTGGCGCTGCGGCGCATCCCGATGTCGGTGGCGCTGCCGTGCACCGCCGCCTCTTATATCGCCGCCGTTTTGATCGGGCACTTCGCCTTCGGTGAGGCCATCAGCGCCGTGCGCATCGGCGCCGTCGGGTTGATCTGTGTCGGCGTGGTGCTGCTAGCGGTTTCGTGACACGCCCGCAACGCGCGGCCGTGTCAGCGCCGCGGCATGCTGGCTGGACCAGTGAACGATCCTACAAAGGCGCCATACACCGTGGTGACTGGCGCGAAGTCACCATATGCCTGCGATCCTGCGGCGAAATCGCGATAAGCAACCGCCAGCCCGAAATCGCCAGTCCGCGGAAGGATCGCGCCACAACGCCAGCACGCGGCGGCGATAGTCGGCGCCCAGCGCCACCGTCTGCGAGTGGTAGGCCGCAATCGCACTCAACCAGTCGTTGCTGGAGCCATGCAATGCATGGAGGAACCGCGCAGCATACAGCGCATTTGCCCGCGGATCGAATGCCTGCTCCAGCGAGGCAAACGCCGCCGGATGGAACATCAGATTGACCTGCAGGCATCCGACATCGATCGACCGCACGCCGCGCGACTGCAGGCCTTCCACTGCCGCGACCGCCTGCGCCTCAGTGGCGAAGAACGCCCCCTGGCCTTCCGCGTTGATGGTCCACGGCCAAGCTTGCAGACGCCCGGTCGCCGAATCGGGCCTGCCGCTTTCCACTTGGGCAATGGCCTTCAGCAGATGCGGGGGCAGGCGGAACGCATCTTCCGCGGTAGCAATGGCCGCGCCGCACAACGCCGTCGTGGGTGGTGCCGCCTCGCCCGCCGCAAACGGCAGGCACAACAGCGCCACAATGGTCAGATAGCGGAAGGCAGCATGCATGCATGGCGCTATGCACACGAATTCGTGTGCGAGGCCAGAGGAATCTCTCTAGCCGGGGCAATCCCCGGGATCGAGCCAGAAAATGTCCTGCAAGATTGCGTGTGCAAAATTTGGCCCACCTGCAACCGCGCGGCAACCCGATTCTATTTCAGACTTTTCTTTTTTTCGTATACGGACCGATATCGCCAGAACAGCTTGGAATGGACCGGGCGCCGTGACTCGATCGTGACTGCCGCATACTCATTATACTGCACATTCAAAACGGTTTCGTTGTGTGCGATCACAAGTCGTCGCAAAAACCGCCGGTTCTGCCTCCCTGCATTGTCGTGTGCCACGCGGACGTGATCTCGCCCAGAGGTGGATTCAGCGTACACGCACGGGGGCAAAACGTGCCCGCGATGTCACCGTCAACGGAAAGGGAACGAGGCGTTGATTTCGAGGCTCGGCTTGCGTCCGTCCGTTACTGCATTGGGGCTCGCATGATTCTCGTGGATAACGCTTCCCCTGTGGTCCGTGTCACGCTGAACGACCTGTCTCGGCTGCCCGTCGAGCGGCTGGCGCGCCTCCTGCTCGAGCGCGCCGCGGAAGATCCCATGCTGCTGAGCCGGCTGCACGCGACGATCGAGGAAAGCACTCCCGGGGTCGCCCGCATCGCCGCTGTGACACCGTCCGGCGGTGCCGCGCACGTCGTCGGCGAAAGCCCCGCCATGCGTCATGTGGCGGAGTTGATCCGGCGCTTCGCCCGCAGCGACGACCCGGTACTGCTCACCGGCGAAAGCGGCACCGGCAAGGAACTCGCCGCGCGCGCTATCCACGAAGGCTCCCACCGCCATGAAGGTCCCTTCGTTGCCGTCAACTGCGCCGCCATCCCTTCCAATCTGGTGGCCTCCGAACTGTTCGGTTACGAAAAGGGTGCGTTCACCGGCGCGAACGGCCGCACTAAGGGCCAGATAGAGCAATCGAACGGCGGCACTCTGTTCCTGGACGAGATCGGCGACATGCCGGTGGACCTGCAAGGCCATCTGCTGCGCTTCCTGCAGGACGGCCAGATCGTGCGTGTCGGCGGACGCGAAACGATCAACGTCAACGTCCGCATCGTCGCCGCCACTAATGTGCGCCTGCGCGAGGCGATCGCCGAAGGCCGCTTTCGCGAGGACCTGTATTACCGCCTTAACGTGCTGACCCTGCCGCTGCCGCCACTGCGCGAGCGGCCCGAGGATATCGAGCCGCTGGCCCGACATTTCCTGCAAGCAGCGGCGCGCGACTTCGGCCGGAGCGTGATGGATTTCGAACCGGAGGCGCTGGCTGTGCTGCGCCGCCACTCCTGGCCCGGCAACGTGCGGGAACTGATGTCTACCGTACGCCGCGCGGTGGTGATCGGCGACGGTGACAATGTCCAGTTGCACGACCTGATCGGCATCGAAGAGGCGCCGCGCCCGGCCGCTGCACCGGTTGCGATGCCGGCGCCGAAGGCATTGCCTCGTGCCGGGTCACCTGAGGAGCGCGCCGCATTGCTCGCCGCGCTGGAGCAACACAACGAGAACGTGACGCTCACAGCGCAGGAACTTGGGGTTTCGCGCGTCACGCTATACCGCATGCTGCGGCGCCATTCGGTGGCGCTCGACCGCGGTCTGAAGGAGCCACCGGTCACGCGCGGCAACGGTGCGCAAACGTCGTACGACCTCGACCTCGTCGCCGGATAGCCGCTAGTGCCGTGCGCTTGCGTGCCGCGGAAACACCAGCTCCAGCGCATCGGCAAGACTGTCGACGCGTTGCGACACCGCCCCATCGCCACAAGAGGCCACGGCCCACGAGCCGGCCCGGCCGACCACCAGCCACGACGCCAACAGGTGGCCCGATTTGAACACGCCGATGATCGTCTCGGTCCCATGGCCTGGCCAGGGCCGCAAGCCGAGATCTTCCACCGTTTCAATCCCGCTCTTGCGCGCCGCGGCAATCCAGTCGGCCAGAACCCGCCGGTCGTCTGGACTGAGCCCATTTGGCGTCGCACCGGAACTCGCAAGAGCAGCTTGGGCTTGTGCAAACTCCATTGCCGTCTCATCCAATTTTGGGCCAGCTGCGCGATCCGGCCTTCATCCCGACCCGGCATTGCGGGCGCGCGCCCTGCCGTTCGCCTCCGCTGTAATAGTTTGTAGCAAGGGCTATGCCAGCCTCACCGTTTAGTGTAAGCAACTGTTCCTCGTGGCGTTCTTGTGCGCCAGCATTTAGAAAGCGCGAAAATTTGTCCAGTGCGCTTGGGCTTAGGGCGCGTGCGCAGGGGAAATCGCTGGCCTGTTGCAATATTCACACAGGGCCGCTCGCGTGACTGCGACACAAGACCTTGACGTCACGCGCGACGTCAACCGCGGCGGTTCAGATCACCGCACGCAACAGCACCCACATAGCATAGAGCGCAAGGACACTGGCGAGGCTCGACGCGACCATCAGAGCCAGTGCCTGCCGCCGTGCTCGCCGGCGCAACCTGCTTTCGACCGCGTCGGAAGGTTCCCGATCGGCTTGCCACGCCTCCACCACCTGGACACGACGGCGTGTGTGGACTTCGCCCTCATTCGGCGCCTCGGCAACGAATCTGGCCATCGGTGATGAACTACCGCTAACAGCCATGGTGAACGTTCCTCGGCGGCGCCTGTGTCATCACCGCATCGATACCACGAAACGCCTGGGGAAGCATCACGAATTCGCGGGACGGCCACCTGATCGTGATCGTGCCGGATCGTGATCATGCCGCGGACCATCCGGCGCCGCGCTTGCATTTCGCGACCCATGTCCGACACCGCTTTCGCCGATGCCGCTGCCCCGCTGTGCCCGCCGCCGGCACCGCAGGGCCTGATCAATACCCTGGATACTCCCCGCTTCGCCGCCGCCTGCGCTCTCCTGATGCAGCAGGTGGCGGCGCGCTACCGCCCGAACGTCCTGATAGGTATCCGCACCGGCGGCCTCATCGTTGCGAAAGCGATGGCGGACGCCGCGGCCGACGCGGTGCCGGTGATGCCGTTGACCTGCCGGCGTGCAAGCACCGCCACGAAATCGCAATTCAAGCTGCTGCCCGCGCTGCTGGCCGCTTTGCCTCGGACCGTGGTGGACGACCTGCGCTGGCTGGAGCATCGCCTGCTGTCCAACCACCGCCGCAATCGGCCGGCACCGCAGGAAGCCGATCATGCCGAGGCCGCTGCTATCGGCCGTTGGTTGGCGGATGGGCCACCCTCCCCGCGTGTGCTGGTCGTGGATGACGCGGTGGACAGCGGCGTTACGCTGGACACCGTGTTCCGCTTGTTGCGTGAAACGGCTCCGCCCGACACGGAAGTACGCGCCGCTGTCGTGACGGTCACGCTGGACCGACCGCTGATCGAACCGGATTTCACCCTGTATCGCGGCGTGTTGTGCCGCTTCCCATGGTCATTCGATGCCGCAAGTTGAGCCGGTGCTGATCTTCGACCTCGACGGCACGATCCTCCGCCGCAACAGTTTTCCAATCTGGGCGGTATCGATGATGGGCCTGCGTGGTTGCGGCCTGAAGCTGCGCCAACGCCTGGTACTATCGCTCGCGGTGCAGCGCCTGCTGCTGGCGCGCAAGTTGCGGCGCCTGGATCACGACGACCTGCTGCGCCGGCTGCAAACGCTATGGCGCGCCGCCGCGGCCGAACCCGGCGCGACGCTTGCCCAGCACGTCCAGCGGCGGCTGACTGCCCTGCTGCGACCGAACCTCGTGGCGGTCCTGCGGCTGGTCGCCGAGGGCACCATGGACGGCATTCTTGCCACTGCCGCTGCCGCCGACTATGCCGAACCTCTGGGGCGTCAATTCGGTTTCGAAATCATCATCGCCACGCCGGCGGAACGCACCCGCGGCGAGCCGCACAACACCGGAACACAGAAGCGCGATCGCGTACTGGAACTGCTGCGCGAACGCGATTGGCTGGAACGCCCGCGGATCTTCTTCAACGACGACCTGGCGGACCTACCGCTGATGCAAAGCTGCGCCGCCGTGTGCTGGTTCGGCAACGATCGGGATCTGCGCCGGGCGAAAGCCGAGGCTGCGCCGGTGCGCTTCCTCCCCTGCCGCACGATGCGCCCAAACGAGCTGAGCGCCACCATTGCCCATCTCGGCCAAAGCCTCGCCGCTGCTCAGCTTGCCAAGATGCCCTGGCTCTTTCCTGCCGTCACGCCGCGCGCCAGAACCTGATTGTAGATTGTCAGCAGATCGCGCACATGGCTTGGCCGGTCGGGTGGATTGGCCCAGAAGCGAGCGTAGGCCGCCGCACCGGCAGCGCCCACGCTCGCATTGTCGCCAGTCAACATCATGCAGCGGCTAAGATCCTGTGCATCTCCGCTGCGGAATATCCAACCCGTGACGTCATGGTCCACCCGTTCCGCGGCGGCCGAGACGTCGCTGACGATGGCTGGGATGCCGCGCGCCGCGGCTTCGTCGACAACGAGACCAAACGTCTCATACCAGCGGCTGGGAAACACCAGGCAGCGCGCGTTGCCTAGAGCCTGCCATACGCCATCGTCCTCCAACCACCCAGTAACCGTGGCGCCGCCGGCCTCCACAGCCGAACGCAATGGTCCGTCGCCGGCGAACACGATCGGCATCCCGGCCTGCTGCGCCGCCGTCGCCGCCAGCATCACGCCTTTCTCCGCATCCAACCGTCCCAGCACGAGCAGTTGACGATTGGCCGCCACATCCACCGGAGGCGCGTGCGGCAGGGTGATGATATTGGGTAGCGAGTATAGTTGCGAATCCGGCGCCAGATAAGGTTGCAACAACGCTCCCGATTTTCGTGACAAGGCGATGAAGTCGCGCACGCAGTCAGGGAAGCGCGCGAAATGCCGTTGGGTGACTCCCCGGAAAACGCGATAGGATTTATGAAGCGGATGACGCTTGTCGCAATTCGTCAACATGCAGGAGAGCGACAAGGCCCGCCGTTGGCAGGGTTGCTCACGCCGATAGTCGTACAGAGCGCCGTTCGGACAGGCAGCAAAAAAGTCATGCAAGGTACAGACGGTGGAAAAGCCGGCCAGCCGCGCGGCCAAAGCCGGGCTGGTGCTAAGTGCCTTGGTATAGCCGTGCAGATGCACGACCATGCAATTTGGATCCCGCCGCGCGAGCAGTGTTCGCGTCGCAGTGAACGCTGGACTGTTCCACGCAGCGCGGACGGCGGCGGCAGGATGCTTCCAGACCTGCTGGAGTTCCGCCTGACCAAGCGAGATAACGTGCACGCCGGCATCCCGCAGCGCGTCGCATGGCGCGCCGACGGCCCCCAGGAACGTCACGTCCAGGCCGGCGCCATGGAGGGCGATCGCTTCGTCGATCGCGACCTTGCTGGCGCCGCCCTGCACGTAGCAGAAGTCGTTCAGGACCAAAACCGCTTCGGCCGATGCGGTGATGGTCATGCCACCCTGACCACGGCTCGTACGCGCGGCACCGCCAGGCGCACCGCCAGCCGGCGTCCGAGTTCGTTGCCGGGCCGTTCGACCAGATGCTCCGCCACGTAGGACAGCACCAGCACGCTGGCTATGATGCCCATCAGGTAAAGCGGCGTATCGCGAAACAGACCGAGCAGGAGCAGCGTCTGGATCAGGGGCCCGTGCACCAGATAGACGCTGTAGGACATGTCGCTGCGCATGCGCGCCACCGGCGTGCACAGCGCGAAGCAGAACACGAAGGCGCCGACAATCAGAGGGCACAGTCCGGGCTCGATCGGGTCCAGCCAGGTCCACACGACCAGAAAGGCGACCGTGACGATCGCGGATACCCAGGAGGGCAGGCGGAAATTCGGGACATAGAGATACAGCGCCATGCCGACGACGAAGAACTGCATCTGCCCGGGAAGCTGCTTGGCGAAGCGCGGGTCGCCGAGATGCAACGCCACGACCTCGTAGACGGCCGAGGCGAGGAAGATCGCCAGCAGCGACTTGAAGCCCCAGCGGCGTATGGCGAGGAAGACCAGCGGCACGATCAGGTAGAATCCCAGCTCGATCTTCAGCGTCCACAGGCTGGGGTTTATGCCCGGCACGTGCAGGCCGTGCAGCACGCCACCGATGTCGTATTGCAGGAAGTTCGCGAACGCGAGGTTCACTGCAAGGTAACGGATGGTGGCGTGCGGCTCGCTGAAGGGACCGCCCGGCAGCATCGACAGCATGATCCCGGTCTGGATCAGCACGATGCAGGCGTACATCGGGTAGAGGCGGAAGAAGCGGCGGACGTAGAACGACCACAGGCCGCGCGTACGTGCGTAGCTGAGCGCGATCAGGAAGCCGCTGACCACGAAGAAGCAGTCCACCGCGGCATCGGCGAGGTTGGATGGAAAGTGCGGGTACTCGGTGCCGGACAGCAGCTTGAAATGGCCCAGCACCACCGCCAGCGCCAGTAGCAGCCGGAGCAGGGTGAAGTTGTTGGTTTCGCCTTCGGCTCTGACTTTCATGGCACGTCGACTTTCATGGCAGATCCATCGCGTGCGCCGGATGCTTCGGCTGGTAGGTCAGGGCTGGACCGTAGTGGGTGGGGGAAGCGCGGTACGGATTGGCCCACGGTTTCGCCGCGGCCATCTGGCGCAGCAACCACAGCATTCCAACCGAGGCACCAAAGAACAGTTGCGAAACCTGATCCTCCAGCATGGACAGGGCGGCGCCGTAGCCCAGGTTGAAGACCAGAATCGCCAGCGGAATGATCGCGATCGACTGGGTCTCCGGCGGCTGGTGCCATGCCTGCCAGAGGGCCCAGCCGAGATAGAAGAAGGTCAGCACGCCGAAATTGGCGTAAAGGAAGATGAAAAGGTTATCGGACGGATTGGCGAAGTTCAGGCGCGAAGAAGCGTTGCGCCCCGCCGATGCCGCCCAGGCCGACGCCGAACGGGAACAGGTTGTTGTCGTTGATCCAGCGCCAGGCATCGGGCCAGGTGCTGGTGATCCGCATGGCGAACGATGCGAGGCTGAAGACGCCGCCATTGTCGCTGATCAGCAGGCCGGGGCTGAAGATTGGTAAGGCTACGTCCAGGATCGCGAAGCCGAGTGCCGCCCAGCACAGCAGCCGGTAGCGCATGAAACCGGGCGTCGCCAGGATCAGCGTAATCGCGGTGATGGCGGCGACGCTGCCTTTCTGCGTGGTCAGGAACACGGCGACGACCGTGGTCAGCAGCATGAGCATGCGCAGGACGTAACTGCGCATGCGCAGAGCGATGATTAGCGCAACAGTAGGCAGCAGCATTGCGGCGGAGATCGAGCTGCGCATGAAGCCGGCTGCGCGCTTGGCGAGTCCGTCGCCGATCTCCCAATCGCGCGAGATATCGACGGAGATGCCGCCGATATGCGTTTCCAGGCCGGTCCAGGGGAAGGTGACGAAAAACTTGTCCAGCACCACGCCGACCACGGAAATGACCCAGACAGTCGCCAGCAGCAAGACCACCCTTCGGCTTGGCAATATCAGGCAGCGCGCGGCAATGAAGCCGAACAACACGTTGGCCAGTAGTATGGCGCCGTAGATGGCCGGGAAGGCGTTATGGAGGTTCAGCGTGCTGATCAGTCCATGCAGCCCGACGATGGCGCCGAAGACGAAATACGCCGGATGCACCCGCGTCCGGCACGCCTGAGCCGTGAGCAGCAGCAGCAATGGCCCGAGGATCAGGCCGTCCCGCAACAGAATGGCGTTGCTGGCGCCGATGTCATAGAGCCCGTAACGGATGACCGCTTCGAAAGCGTAGAGCAGCAGATAGACGACAGCACATAGGGAAAACAGACGTTGCATTGCGGCTCCCGCGCTGCTGCAGTTTCCGGGTCCAGGTGAATTGCCAGCACAACGCGGGCCAAAGCGTGGCAGTGCAACATCAAACATTGATGACTTGCCATTCGTGGCGTCTGGTAGGAGTTTGGCACCATTGTTGCGTGCTCCGCGTCGCGAGAAAACAGAGGGTGATCGCATGCGATGGTTGGCAATCCCGCGCGCGGGCTGTCTCGGGTTAGCCGCGTTCCTGGCGGCAACCGGCGGACCGGCGTTTGCCGCCAGGTTCTGCATCCAAAGTCAGAGCCTGCCGCCGCAATGCATCTACGATGACCCGTCGCAGTGCCAGCAGGCTGCGGGACAGCAGGGCGGGGTTTGCTCGGCGAATCCCCAGCAATTCACCTTGCAACGCGGGATCGGGCAGTATTGCGTCGTGGCGCTGGCGGGCTCCTCGTCTTGCGTTTACGCGGATCGCGCCACGTGCATGGCGGAAGCGCAACACGAGCACGGCGCATGCATCGCTGCGCCGGGGATTGCTCCGGCCAAAGCGCCGGATCCTGTACTCCGCCGTTGGGGGACTCTGACACCAGGTGCGGGACGGCCTACCGGGCTTCCTCCCGCGATCACGTCCGGCGCAGGGCCTTTTCCGCCTTACACTCCCACTCTCTCGGGAACACGGGTTGGATGGTGCGGTCTGTCGGCAGCCGTATCCGAACCGGCGACGAGCGACTGGCAAAGCCGCAGGTAGGCATCCACCATGGTCCCGATATCATGGCGCGCAGCCACCGTCGCCGCCGCTTCGCGCAGGCCGTGCAGCACGACTTCGCCCTTCGCGAGATGATGCATGATCGCCGCAAGGCCAGCGGAGTCGCCGGGCTCGAACAGCAGGCCGGTCGCCCCTTCCGTTACCAACTCCGGAATGCCGCCGACGCGGCTGCCGACCACGCCGAGACCGTAGGCCGCTGCTTCAACCACCGCGACCGGGGCATTTTCGTACCAAAGCGAAGGGATCAACAGATGGTCCGCCTGCGCGAGCAAGGCATGCTTTGCTTCTCCCTGAACGAAGCCGGCAAAGCGGATGCGCGGATCGGCTTCCGCGGCGGCGCGTGCGACGGGTTCCAATGGGCCGCGACCGGCGATGGTCAGTGCGAAACGCACGTCCGGTGGCAGGCGGCGCACGGCTTCCAGCACCACGCGGACGCCTTTTTCCTCCGTCAACCGGCATAGCAGCAGAAATCGCGCGCCCGCATCGGCGTCGGTAACACGTGGTGGACGCGGTGGCGGTTGCGGGATGCCGTTGCGTACCACCGCCGATCGCGGCACCACCAGTCCCGCCTCGCGATGCTTGTCCAGCAGGAATTGGGACGGGCTGACGAACAGATCCACATCCAGCGCGGTATGCAGGTGCCAGGCGCGGTAGGCGCGGCATGGCAGCGCCGGGCGCACGCAGATCTTCCAGTCGCGCGTCAGTAGAAAAGCCCGCGGACAGATCAGGTGATAATCGTGCGCGGTGTGCATCACCGGCACGCCGTGCCGCCGCGCGCGCCGCCAGATCGAGGCGGAGAAGCCATCGATGACGTGCGTGTGGACGATGTCCGGCCGCGCGCTCGCCAGGATTGCACGGAAGCGGCGCGCTGCATCGCGATTCCAGGCATCGCGCACGTGCCATAGCGCGTGGCTGATTTGCCCATGGCCTTCACGGGCGAAACTCCAATACGTGTTGCGCGGAAAGAACCGCAGCACCTCAACGCCGTTGCGGATTTCCGCAGGGTACGGCTCCATCTCCGGCCCACAAGTGGAAACCACCGTGGCGCGGTGCCCGCGTGCCGCAAGGCCCTCGGCCAAGTATGCGACCACCAGCTCCGCTCCGCCCACCGCGATCGGCGGGTAGAGGTTGTTCACCAACAGGACGTGCATGCGTCCGTCAGAGCCAGCGTTGCAGCCAACGCGGCGCGGGGGATCGGTAGCGCGTCAGGACCGCACCCACCACTATGCCGCCGGACGCACTGAGAGAATTGCGCAGCTCCGTCGCCACCGGCGCACGGGTGCGGCCCGCTTCCAGCACCAGAATGTTGCCGTCGACGAAGCGCGACAGCAGCACACCCATCGGCGCATCGGAGGCGGCTGGCGAGGCGATCACCACCAGATCGAACGCCTCCCGCAGGCGGCCAAGAAAATCCGGTAGCCGCTTGACGGTCGGCGCCAGGTCCAGCGCCCCGCGCATGCTGGGCATCGTCATCTTATACAGATCCAGCCCAACCACCCGCGTGATCGTGCTCTCCACATCGTCGAAATCCTGCTCATGGGTCAGCGACGGTTCGCGGCGGCGGGTAACGTAATGATCCTTCGGATCGAGCTGCATGCCGGTGCCGTTGACGAACAATACGCGCTTGCCGAGCCAGGCGGCACTGATGTAAGCGAGGTCGTAAACCACGTCCTCGGTCCCGGCGCCGCTTTCCGGCGCTATGAACTGGCACACCACGCCGTTACCGGTGTTCAGCGATTCCGTCAGCGTGTGGTGCAGCTTCACCAGCTCGCCCGGTGCAAGTCCATGCGGCTTGCCGTCGCGCAGCTTCGTTGGCAGGCGCCGGCTGGGCACCGGCAGGCTGTGGCCGTTGGCGGATTTCTTCAGTACTGCACGCGTCATTTTCCCCGTCTCCGGCCCAGAGTGCTGGCGGTCCGCCTCCGAGAAGGCGTTCATGCATCCCTCCCGAACGTCGCCAGAACCGGCAGTCGCAGTATTTGTGTCACGTCGGTCGGGCTGCGCAGGCGGTCATCAAAGGCCTCCGCCCCCAATACTGCCGCGCTGGCCAGGATGAAGCCGGCGATCACCGTTCCCAACGCGATCAACTTGCGGCGAGGCCGTGCCGGCAGGTCCGGAAGCGACGGCGCGGCAATCACCGCCGCGGCGGAAATCTTCTGGGCATTGCGATTCGCTTCCACGCTTGCTTCCTCGGCACGAATGGCGAGCGTGCGGTAGGTATCGTCCTGAATGCGTACGGTGCGCTGCAGGTTATCGTTCTCCGTTCGTAATGTGTCTAGCTGCGCCAGCCGCTGGTTGATCTGGTCGAGTTGGTCGGACAGAAGCTGCGCGGGCTGCTGCGCGCCCACGGCTTCTGCGGTGGCGCGCATCAGGTCGGTCTTGATGTTCTCATACACCAGGTTCGGCGAGGTGCTCGACCGGTGGCGCACCGCCGCCTCGTTCTGCGACGCGGAATGTTCGAGGGAATGCAGCGAGGCGTTGATCGAATTGAAGATCGGACTGCCCGGGCGGTATGTGGCCGCCATCTGGTCGCGCTTCGCCTTCAATTGTGCAATCTGCTCTTGGACGACGTCGATACCCTGGTAGGTGTCGCCATTCGCGGAGGTGGTCACCAGCTCCGGCACCGAGGTAAGCAATTCCTTGTAGGCCGCCTCCTTCTGCTGCGCCTCCAGCACCACCCCTTTTGCCGTCGCCAACTTTGTTTCAACCGACGTCCGCTGCTCCAGCAACTGGTTGAGCTGGGCGTTCATGTCGGAGATCTTGTTGGTCTGGCGGAACTGGCTCAGAGCCTCCTGCGCCGCGGCCAGCTTTTGCCCGGACCGCTTTGCCTCGTCCTCGGCGAACTGCAGTTGCGGGTTGGCGTAGATCACCGCCTCGGAGGAGAAGAAGTGTTCGAGCAGGGTCTGGATGGCCTGTTGCGCCACCTGGGCGCTGGGATTGAGGAAAGAGATGTTGATCACGTCGCTCTGCAACCCGACGTCGATCAGCATGTCGCCCGCGAACGCTTTTAATGCGGCATCCATCTGACGCTGCGCGCTCTGGTTGTCGGCAGCGATCTTCGGATAGATGCGCGCCAGGCCAACCGATTTGATCGTGTCGCGGGCAAGGTCCGGGCTGCGCAGGATATCGGCATCCGAATACAGGATCTCGCGCCGCTCGTTGGACCCGAGCGGCTGCTGTGGCGTGCGCGTCCGATCGATATCGGGCACGGTCTGCTGGTCGAACCGCAGCACCAGGCCGGCGCTCGACAGGTACAGCGGCGTCTTGATCAGCAGATACCCCGCGCCCGCAAGGCAAACCGCGCCCAACACCAACAGGAAAGTGAACTTGCGCCGGAAGAAGGTAAGGATCGTTTCACGGAACGACGGCTGAACGATCATCTGTTTGTCCCCGGTCCTGACTGGTGTTCGGCGCGGCAGTCACATCGCAGGCATCCATCACGGCCCGATCGCCGATCAGTGTGCCACCGTGGCGGCCGCCGGCGTCGTGATGACGCTGGAGGTCGGATTGTTCACGATGTACGAGAACCCGAAGCTCGGGTTGGCGAACTGCTGGATATACTGATTGTACCACTTGTAGACCTCGGCAACACCGAGCTTGGGTACGTACACCGACATCGTACGGCGCCAGGCGCACGTCGGCGTTTGGATCCTCTGCGTGTTCGATGGCCCTGTAGCGGACAGACAGGTACTCCGGCCGATCGTCGGCGCCACGCCGAATGACGAAGACGTCGCTTTCGTCACTGCTGAGCTTGACACCACCAGCGCGGGAGATCGCCTGCGACAGCGTCAGCGTCGGCCCGACCGTGATGAACTCGCCCGGGTTATTCACTTCGCCGCCAACATAGATGCGCGTTGGTGCGAACGACCTGACCACCACAGATACCCTGGGATTCTGCAGATCTTTCGAATAGTCGTGGACCAGCGCCGTGTCGAGGTCCGGCACGGTGAGGCCGGCGGCATCGACATTTCGGACGACGGTGGTGGAGATATGGCCATCCGGCCGCACCGTGACTTCCTCGTTCAGCTCCGGATTCAGAATCAGGCGCACATCCAGCACGTCACCCACCTGGATTCGGTAGGGCGGCAGTGGCGCCGAAGGACCCAGCACCGCTGGCTCGAGCGGCGCGGGCGGCAAATTCGAGGTGTTGGTGCAGGCCGCCATGCCGATTGCGACGGACAGCACAACAACCCCGCGTAGGGCTGTGGATGTGCGCAGCATTTGGCGCACACCCTGTGACGGCGCGGAATATCCTGAAACTGTATCCATTTCTTGCCATATCTCCCGTTTCGACCACACGGCTTCGTGTCTGCTGGACGTTGCTGGTTGGAGGGACGGCCGTGGAGCGCTACTGCGCTCCACGCTGAAGAAAAACGGCCGGGATGGTCTTTAGCAGGATCGCGATGTCATGCCAGAGGGTCCAATTGCGGACGTACCACACGTCGAGCCGCACGCGACGCGCATAGGACGTATCGCTCCGGCCGCTTACCTGCCAAAGCCCGGTGAGGCCCGGCTTGGTCTCATAGTAATAGTCGATGTCATCGCCGTAACGGGCGATTTCGGAATGCACGATCGGCCGCGGCCCGACCAGGCTCATCTCGCCGCGCAGCACGTTGAACAACTGCGGCAGTTCGTCGAGGCTGGAGCGGCGCAGGAAGCTGCCCAGCTTCGTCACCCGTGGATCATCGCGAAGCTTCTGGTCGTTTGCCCATTCCTCGGCCGCGACACAATCTTCCGCGAGCATGCGCCGCAGCACGCGGTCCGCATCCATCACCATTGTGCGAAACTTGAAGCAGTCGAAGGTGCGTCCGGCGGCCCCGATGCGGCGATGGCGAAAGAAGGCGGGCCCGCCATCCATGCGCACCAGCAGCGACAGCGTCGCCAGCAGGGGAGCAAGCAGGATCAGCAGCACCACGGCGACGACCTGATCGAAGGCGCACTTGATGATGCGGCTGAACGGCCGCGCCAGGTTGTTTCGGCTGACCAGCATCACCACGTCGTGACTGAAGAAGTGATGCTGCCGCAGGCCAACCACCGGCAGGCCTTCCAGGGCCGGCATCAGCGCGATGGAACGCCGGGCGCGGCGCAAGGCTGCGATGACACCCCGCTCGGCAGCCATGTTGCCGGTGCCGACGCCGACCACGACAAACTCGGCGCCGCGTTCGTTGACCAGATCGAGCAAGTCCTCATCGCCAAGGCCAGCAGCCGTTTCGAGCTCGACGGCACCCACCAATCTATAACCCATCGCGCGGTCGGACAGCAGTGCCGCGCGTGCCTGCACATAGACACCCGCGTCGGCGATCACCAGCGTGTTGATGGTCCATAGCTTGATGGCGTTCAGCAGCTCTCGTACGCCGGCCCGCAGCAGCAGCAGGCATGGGCCCAGGAAGACCCAGCGCAGCAGTTCTTCCACCTGCACGGGGCGAGCGTATACCGCGATCGTGAGGAAGGTGTCGCAGGCCAGCGCAAGAGCGCAGCCCATGACCACGTCGGCGAGCATGGTCCAGAACGGCACGCGGGAAGTATAGTGTCCACGCGCGGTGAAGAACCCAAGCAAGCTCACGAGCACGAGAAGCGTGCCCCAGCCATGCCAGGCAGTGCCAAGCTGCTGCAGATTGCCGATCGCACGCATCAGCGGCGACGGCCGCGTGGCGACGACCGCCGCGAACGCCAGGAATACCGCGAACGTGAAGGCCAGCATGTCAGAGCACACCAGCGCGAGCGGGCAGATGCGAAACGCCAGCGTGTGGCGGGGCATTGCAGCCGCGCCGGACATCATCTCGTTGCGAGCGTCCGTCGCCAGATATCCCATCCGGTCAACTCGCCTCATCGGATACATGCGTCGTCCTTCGCAAGGTCCCAGCGATCGGGCGCGGTATTGGCGCACTCGGCACAGCAAGCTGCGTGCCAAGAGCGTGAGACAGTATCGCAGCCCCAGCGATGCGGTCGGCCATTCATCGAATGTCGGCACGCGGCAGCAGGGGACGTGCCGGTTTACGTACCGATCGTGTAAAGCTGCATCCAATGCGCATGGAAGCAACACGCAGCGCGTGCCTCGCCGCCCTATTGATATGGGTCACGCACGAACCAGTGAGTGAAGCGACATCGCCTTCGCCGCGCGCCTGAATCCGCGCCGTGCGACCAACGGCCAGATCGAGGGATGCCCAAGCAATTCGCGCGCCAGGCGTGCCGGCGTCGCGCCTTCGGCGTGCAGGCGACTGACTTCCTGCATCCAATGCAATCGATAGAAGGCGCGCATTCGCTGTTGCAGCAGGCCGGCCAGTTCGGTTTCTCCGGCCTGGCGCATGGCACTCAGAACGTCGGCATTCGCCTGGGCGGCAGAGAGAAAGTTGTATCGCCAGCGCCCACTACCGGTTTCTGTCCAGCGGCGCGAAATAGTGCCGAAGGCTTGGCTCCAATAGTAAAGCGGCCGTGAGACCAGCCAGCCGTGCCCGCCTGCCGCGAGGAATTCCAGCATGTACAGGAAGTCCTCCGACAACTTGGCATTTTCGTGATAGGCGAGGCCGGTCGTGCGGATGAAGTCGGCCCGAATCACCGGCTTCAACATGCCGAAATCGAAGTCGGAATAGGGATCGCTGCCCGCGATGAATGTTGCCTTGTCCAAGGGGCGGTCGCCGGGATGCTCCGGCAGAGCCGTGCGCACGACCTGAGCTGCTCCGTCGTCATAAAGAAACTGATTGTCGGCGACGAGCTGCACCTGCTGGCGCTCGGCGATCGCTATCAGGGTCGACAGGCGCTCGGGGGCATACCAGTCATCGGCGTCCAGCACCGCGAGCCATCGGCCCCGAGCCAGGGCGATGCCGGCATTCATGGCAGCCGGCTTGCCACGGTTGCACGGCAGCGTGATCGCGCGCACGCGCGGATCGATAGCCGCCTGCGCCGCGGCGACCTCGGCTGTTTCGTCGCGGGAGCCATCGTTGATGATCAGGATTTCGAGATCGCGAAGGTCCTGCGCCAGGACGAACTCAACCGCGCGCGGCAACGTAGCCGCGCTGTTGTAGGCCGGCACAAGAACAGAAACCCTGCAGCCTGGCGTCATGATGTTTGTACCGTCTGCCCACCCAAACTCGCCCGGTAGGCCCCAGCGAGCCGGCCGGCCCCGCAACGCAGGCGGTTGAAGATAGGTTCGAGACGAAGCCGCCGCTTTCAACGCCTCTCACGCGCGCGTGTCGCTCAATGCCGCATTTTGAGTCTGCTATTTGGAGGATAATGCATCAATTTCGTCAAAGGCATAAAATTCCATCTGGTTAACAAACCATGTCACGACCTGACCAAGCCGCCCTCGGCCGCCGACGCGCCTCCGGGCCGGCGCGGGTGTCAAGCCAAGTACCATGGAAAATCAGCGATGGTCTTTGACGACGGCGGCGAAAGATTACCGAAAGTTAATCTCAATTTACTTTGAAGCACTCCCGCGAACGTGAGAGTAACTGCGTCGAAGACGATACAATCGCGCTACCGGCAAAATTGCAGGAGCTTTCCGTGCGTCTGGACGCGACCCCGCCTGACGGCCCCCGGGCCGCCAGTACCCCGCATTGTGCCCCAGGGATCCGCACCGCTGCGCCCCGCGGCGGCCGGCTCATCCCCGGGACCGCCATTCGCGGCGGAAATTCGCAGCATTCCGTTGCGCAGGAAAATCGTTGCGGCGGCCGCGCCGGTCCCCCTCCCCTGCCCCATTCCTGAAAGCCTCATCCCATGGCCAACGCGATCTCGGCGACCGTCTTCATAGATACGCTCGGCGTCAATACGCATATCGGCGACGCTGGCGCCTATTCCGACACGTCCATGGTCGAGCAGAACCTCGAATACCTCGGGGTGACGATCGTGCGCGACAGCGTTGACAGCGCCAGCGAGGCTGCGGTCTGGCAGCAGGTCGCGCAGGCCACCGGCGTCAAGTTTGACGACTACATGCCGGAGGGCGCACCGGCCTGGGACCAGTCGGCGCTGGCCCTGGTGCCGCAGATGGCACAGGAGGGCATCCTGCATTCGATCGAGGGCGGCAATGAGGAAGACGATTCCTACGCCCAGGCGAACGGCAACACGCTGGCCTGGACGGCGCAGTCCCAGCAGCAAGTCTATGCGATGGGCCAGCAGGAGGGGTTGCCTGTCATCAACATGAGCTTCGGCTCCGGGTGGACCGCGGCGAACAATTGGGAAGGCGACTATCCGAACGTTGGCAATCTGTCGGCGTATACGAATTACGCCAACGCGCACACGTATCCGAATGTCGGCCAGACGCCGGGCAGCGCCATACAACAGCTCAACACCGACGCACTGCTGGCGGCGAGCACGCGCCCCGTGATCACCACCGAAATCGGCTGGCAGACAAGCCAGTACACCGAGACTCAGATCGCGCAAAACGTGGTGGATGCCACCTTCGACGGTATCGCCGATGGCGACGCCGGCATGTGGTTCTATGGGCTGTATGACGACAGCTCCGGCGATTGGGGGCTGTTCAACTCCGATGGCACTGCGCGCCCGGCGGCGACCGCGCTCCACGACCTGACCACGCTGCTGGCAGATCCCGGCGCGCCACCAGGCTTCACCCCCGGCTCTCTCGCCTATAGCTTGTCCGGCACACAATCCGGCGACAACTCGATCCTGATCGAGAAATCGAACGGCTCGTTCTGGATCGGCCTGTGGACCGAGACCGGCAGCCAGCACAGTGTCACGGTGAACCTGCCATCCACTGCCTCGGAGATCGAAGTCTTCGATCCGATCACCGGCACGTCCGCGATCGAGAGCGCCAGCAACGCCACAAACATCGCCGTCAGCCTCGGCACGGACCCGCTGCTGATCGAGGTCATACCCGAGACCACCAGCACAACCACGGGCACGGGCACCACCACGGGCACCGGAACCAGCAGCAGCGGTACCGTAACCAGCGGCAGCGGCAGCGGAACCACCACCACCACCGGCACCACCGGCACCGGAACCACCAGCAGCAGCGGAAGCGGAGCGTCCACTACGCAGACCGGCCCAATCATCGCCCTACCGGACAGCGAAAGCACGACGGCCGGAAGCACCGTCGCCATCACCGGCGTATCGGTCGCGGATGCCTTTGCGGCCGGCAACCCCGGCACGTTGGCACTGAACGTCAGCGCCACCACGGGCGACATTTCCATGACCGGTGCAAACGGCGCGGCGCTCTCCGGTTCCGGCACCCATGCGGTGTCCGTTTCCGGCACGCTGGCACAGATCAACGCCGATCTTGCCGCTCTGACCTACACCGCCGGCAGCAACACCGGTTCTGATTCGGTCAGCATCGACATCTGGGACCAAGCCGGAATTGAAGGCGAAAAGAGCATCGCCATCACCATCGCCGCCGCAGGGGCGACGACGTCCGCGACCCCGCCACCGACCGGTCCCAGCATCACGCTTCCCGCCAGCGACAGCGTCACCGCCGGTTCATCCACGCCCGTCGCAGGCGTCTCCGTCGCCGATGCCTTCGCCGCCAGCAATCCGGGCATGCTGGCGCTGAACGTCAGCGCCACCACGGGCGACATATCCATGACCGGCGCGAACGGCGCCCTGCTGTCCGGCTCCGGCACCCATGCGATGTCTGTCAGCGGCACGCTGGCGCAGATCAACGCCGATCTTGCCACGCTGACCTACACCGCGGGCAGCAGCGTGGGGACCGACTCGATCTCCGTCAACGTGTGGGACCAGGCGGGACTGGAAATCACCAAGACGATTGGCGTAACCGTGTCAGCCGAGCCGACGGTGACGATCGCCGCCTCCAACGCCGATCCGGTGGAGTTGGTCAGCGACACCGTGATCGCTGCGACCGCCGGCAACCACATTATCTTCATCGGCGGCACCCATGATACGCTGACGGCGACCGGCGGCACGGAAACGGTCCAGGCCTATGAAGGCCACAACACGATCACCACCGGCGCAGGCAACGACACGATCAGCTTCGGGGGGGGCGGCAATACCATCAACGCCGGCGCGGGCAGCAACACGCTGCAGGACAGCGGCAGCGACAACACGATCGTGATGCCGGCCGCCGGCCAAGGCTTCGACGATATCTTTGGCTACGTGCTGCAGAACGGCGACACGTTGGATTTCCGCGCCGCCCTCGCTGCCACCAAATGGACGGGGACCCAATCCACGCTGGGGAACTTCGTGCACGTCGGCGTGTCCGGCAATAACGCCATCATTTCCCTCAGCGACACCAGCAACGGCGCAGCGACACAGGTCGCCGAGTTGCAAGGCTCCGGCACCGTCACGCTATCGACGCTGCTGGCCCACGGGCTCACCTGAGGCAGGCATCGCGCCGGCGGGGCTACTGCCCGGATTGGGTGCCGCCGTAAGCTCCCGCATAGCCGTAATATCGAGGGGCTCGCTCGCTCGCCCGCCGGACCCCCGCCAGGGCGCGATCCAGATATTCCAGCGCGCCGTTGCTGTCGCCGGCCCCCAGCATGCTGAGGGCAGAGGCGACGTCACGCGCCACGCGGCTGGTGCTGGTCGCATCATCCGAGTACGGCGTCGTGGGGTGGAACACCAGCTGCAGTTGCGCTTCTTCGAGATATTGGCGCGCTGCGTCCACTTTGCCGGATAGCAGCGCCGCACGCGCCAGGCCCAGCCGCTGATCCGGGCCGACTTGCGCCGGGCGGTAGGTTGCGCGGTCCGGCGCACGCGTCGCTAGTTGCGGCTCGGGCTGCGGCTGCGACTGCGGCTGGACCCGTGGCTGGGGTGGCGTGGTGGACCCTGCCTCCGCCTCCTGACGGAGCCGGTCGAGCACGCTTTGCAATACGTCGGCGTCCGTCCGATCCGTCCGGTCTGTGTTGAGCGTCCCCCCAGGCAGCACAGCCGGAGCTTCAACGTTTGCCGCCGCGGCGGCCTGCGGCGGTGGCGGTGGCGGTGGCACGCGTCGGCGGGGCGGCGGAGCCGGCGGCACCGGCGGTGGCAGCGGCAATGCGGGCGCAGCATCCGCTGTTTGCACCGGCGCGGCTGGGGGCGGCACCGCAGCGAACTGTGCGGAAGCGGCGGCAGGCGGCGGTGCCGCGGACTGTGTGGAAGCGGTGGCAGGCGGTGGTGTCGCCGACCTTGCCGAGGCGGTGGGAGGCGGTGGTGTCGCGGACTTTGCGGAAGCGGCGGTAGGCGGTTCCGCGGCCTGAGCCGATTGCGGCGCCGCCCGTGCCGGCGAAGTCTGTGGTGCGATCGCTGCACCGCGCGCCTGCGCCGCATGATGCCGATCCGCCGCATCCTGCTGTGCCACACGCAGTCGCTGGAGCGCATCGAGATTCTGGCGTTCCTGCGCCGCCTGGTTGCGCAGCGCAGCGACGCTCTGTGTGGCCTCCGCCATTTGCGCCTGCAATTGCTGCAATTGCTGCTGCAGCGCCTCACGCTGCGCTTGCATCGCGTCAGTCGCGCCAGGGGGCGGCTCGGGAGGCGCTGACGCTTCGGCGGGCGGCGGCGACGCGGGCGACGGCGCCGGCGACGCGGGAGACGTGTTCGCTGCCGGAGACGGCGGTTGAAGCTGGACCTGCGCCTCGACCTCAGGTTGCGGTGGCGATTGCGCCTGGGATTGCAACGAGGACGCCGAGGTCAGGGGGGACGAATGGCTGGAAGCACCGAAAGAAAACGCACTACCGACCCGATCCAGCACCGCCACCGGATCGCCAAATGAGGCGATAAACAGCAGCAGGATCCCGGCCACCGTAGCCAGACCACCGAACAGAAACCGTAACAACTCCGCCTCACTTTCGGGCTATTCGCGGCAGGCCGGTCGGCTTGACCCGCAGTCTCACATAATAGGGTGGCGGGGCCAGTCAATCTTTCGCCGCCGTGGCGCTGCATGCAAGACCGCCACAGTTACAGCTGTTGCCAAATGAAATACGCACGGCCATCAACCGGCACGGTTTGTTACCTGTTGTTCTCCTTCATCTTGGCAGAACGAACCTAAAGTAAGCTGACAACTGCGGCTATCAACCTCATGTCATTCGACTTGCAGGCCGCCCCTGCCCCACAAACGTGCTGAGACGCAACCGCCGATTTGAAATCTGGAGTCTCCCTGATGCAACACCAGGATTTTCAGGACCAGTTGATTGCGTTCCTCCCGAAAATGCGAGTATGGGCCCTGGCCCTCACCCGTAACCGGGCGGCCGCAGAGGATCTCACGCAGGATGTCGCGACCAAGGCGCTGGTGGCCCGCGACTGCTTCATCCCCGGCACCAACTTCTCCGCCTGGGTTCACCGGATCATGATCAACCACTTCATCAGTAGCGTGCGCAACCGGCGCGAGTTTACCGACATGGACAGCATGCCGGATCTTCCCGTGCCGGCAGCGCATGAGGACCGCACGGCGTTGCGCGAACTTGGCTGGGCGCTGAATCGCCTGCCAGCGGACCAGCGCGAGGCATTGTTCATGATCGTGTTGCAGGAAAAATCTTATGAAGCCGCCGCGGAAGTCACCGGCTGCGCCATCGGCACGCTGAAGAGCCGCGTGCATCGCGCCCGGCTGCAACTGCGCGTATACCTGACCGGCGAACAACCGCAGAGCAAGGCGGCGTAGTTCAACCCGCACCGATTGGTTGCAGCAGGAACAATGCGAACAGCCTGGCTGGATCGCTCCAGGTCGCGGTGCAATTCCAGCCGGCATCAGCCGCCATCGCCATAAAGCGCCCGGCGGTGTACTTATAACTGTTCTCTGTATGGATCGTCTCGCCGCGATCGAAGCGCACTGCCTGGCCAGCAATTGAGACAGCTTGCGCCTTGCGGCTGACAAGATGCATTTCGATGCGGCTGTCCGCGTCGTTCCAGACAGCACGATGGGCGAAGGCGGTCGTATCGAAATTCGCGCCGACTTCGCGGTTCAAACGCACCAGCATGTTGCGATTGAATGCCGCCGTGACCCCCGCCGCATCGTCGTAGGCCGGCAGTAGCAGAGATGGGTCCTTGCGCAGATCGACGCCAACCAGGAAGTGCGCGCCGTTGCCCAGGGTACCGCGCGCCAATGCCAGGAAGCGCATGGCGTCCGCAGGATCGAGGTTGCCGATGGTCGATCCCGGAAAGAAACCCAGCCGGGGGAGACCCGCCACGGCGCCAGGTAGCTTCACCGGGTCCATGAAGTCGCCGGCAATCGGATGCACCGCGAGGCGCGGATGCGATGCCGCCAGCCGCGCCCGCAGCTGCAACAGCGCCGGCATGGCGACATCGATCGGCACGTAGGCTGCAATTGCGCTGGTTTCGGTCCCGGCGTCGGTTGCCTTGCGGCCGCTGCCGGCGAGCAGGTAGGCAGCCTTTGTCTCATCGCTGGCGCCGTATTCGACCAGCACGGCGCGGGGTGGCAGCGACGTCAGCACCGCCGTCGCAACCTCCGGCAGCAGCGCGCGCTCTGTTCTTGTCAGGTAATATTCCGGCAGTTCGGTGATCTTATAAAACAGCCGACAGCCTTCTTCATCATAGAAAAGTTTGGCGGGCAGCGTCTTTTGCCGGCGTGACAGGCCCGACAGGGCAAGATCCACCAAGCCGCGGTCCACGATCCGCGCGGCGGAGCCGAAATCATCAGGCATCACCAAGCCTTTCCGTATCAGGCGTCGCGCGCGAGACGCAGGCCGGAGAATTGCCAGCGCTTATCGGGATGGAAGAAATTGCGATAGCTGGGCCTGGTATGATCGGCGGAAGTGGCGAGCGAGCCACCGCGTAGCACCATCTGGTTCACCATGAACTTTCCATTGTACTCGCCAACCGCGCCGGGCGCGGCCCGATAGCCGGGATAGGGGCTGTAGGCGCTGGACGTCCACTGCCAGACATGACCGCTGGTTTCTTGAATATCCGCATGTTCGTTGGCCGATTCCCACTCCCCCTCCGTCGGCAGGCGCGCGCCGGCCCAGCGGGCAAAGGCATCTGCTTCGTACCAATTAACATGACGCACGGGTGCGTCAGGATCGAGCTCTGCCAATCCACCCAGCCCGATCTGCCGCCAGCCGCCATCGCGCTCCTGCCAATACAACGGCGCCGACCAGCCTTGCGCCTGCACCTGTGCCCAGCCATCCGACATCCACAGCGTCGCGGTGCGATAACCGCCATCCCGCATGAAGTCGAGCCATTCACTGTTCCGCACCAGCCGCGAGGCCATCATATGGTCGTGCAGCAGCACGCGATGCGCCGGAGTTCTCGTTGTCGAAGCAGAATCCGTCGCCGTCATGACCGATCCGAACCACGCCGCCGCTGAAGCCCACAAAGCGCGTGGGCGCCTCGGCGCCCGCCGGCTCCTGCCAATCCGGCAACACCGCGGGCACCAATGGGTTCTGCGCGAACGCGTGCAGCATGTCGGTCAGGAGCAGTTCCTGGTGCTGTTGCTCGTGCTGCAGGCCAAGCTCGATCAGCGCCGCCGCATCGGCGCCGACGTCCGGCAGCAGCCGCGTCACGGCAGCATCGACATGCGCACGATAGCGCGCCACGTCCTGGTTCGAAGGCCGCGTCAGCAGGCCCCGCATCGGTCGCGGATGACGCGCGCCGACGGCTTCATAATAGGAATTGAACAAAAACCCGAAGGCGCGGTCGAAGGGGCGGTAGCCGCGCGCGAATGTCCGCAGGACGAATTGTTCGAAGAACCACGTGGTGTGTGCGCGATGCCATTTGGCGGGGCTCGCATCGGGCATCGATTGTACGCACTGGTCTTCCGCCGACAGTGCGGCGGCCAATTGCTCGGTATGGGCGCGCACGGCCGCGAACCGCCGCGCCATGGATTGGCCGCCGGCCGGCTGATCTGCGCGAAGGGCAGCCACGTCCATGCCACTACTCCCCGGCGAGTGAACGGTTGTCGGCGTATGGTCCGCCGCCAGTATGGCAGCCTCCGTCGCCGGTCGAAAGGTCGGGTGGGAAGAGGGTGGCGACGAGGGTGGGCGACCTGCGTCGCCCACCCTGCCCCGGCGAACGGCCCGCGGCGGACGTGGTCGAATCGTCAACCGCACTAGCGCAGACGCCGGACGTCACCTCAACGCGCCATCGCGCGTCCGGTAGTCGTCACGCGTTGTTGTACTTGTACGTCGGCATGCTTTGCAGCGATGTCTTGGTGGCGCCCGGCATCACGATCTTGTCCTTGCCGATCTGGAGCCGATCGAACGGTACCGAAACCAGCTTGCTGCCCATGCCCAAAAAGCCGCCCACGGATATCACCGCCGTGCAGGCCTTATGGTCCGAGCTCATCAGCACATCGTCGATGGAGCCGACCGTCTGGCACAGGCACCGCGAGGATCGTGGCCGCGAGAATCATCGGTCCGACTGCATGTCGTATCATCTCTTGGCTTCCTGTTCTTCGGCAGGCATCGGCGAACGAGCGCCACACCCGTTGCGGCGTTGCACCAGCCGCGAACGCGCGAAGCCGGAATGGTCGCGGGTATGGCTCCCCGATTGGTGAACAGTACCGGCCGCGGCTTGACCAGGGCTGCCAGCGTCCCAATTGCTGACAATTGCAGCCCGGAGTTCTGCCATGGCCACACGACCCATCTGGCGAGGGCACCTGCGTCTGGCACTGGTGACCTGCCCGATCGCCCTGCACAGCGTTATCCGCGCCAGCGGTGAACTGCATTTCCACTACATCAACCCGAAGACCGGTAACCGGGTGCGCATGGTAACGCTGGATGCCGAGACCGATGATGAGCTTTCCCACGGCGACCTGGTGAAGGGCTACGAATTCGAAAAGGACCGCTACGTCCTGCTGGACGACGAGGATTTCGCGAAGCCGCAGATCGAATCATCCTCCACCTTGGGGATCGACAAGTTCGTGCCCCTGGATTCGATCGCCCCGATCTATTTCGACACCAGCTACTACGTGGTCCCGGACGGCGACGCGGGGTTGGACGTCTATACGGTGCTGCGCGATGCAATCGCCGACACCGGCCAGGCCGCGATGGCGCGGGTGGTGATCGCGCGGCGCGAGCGTCCTGTCGCGATCCTCCCGATGGGCAAGGGCATGGTCTGCCACACGCTGCACGAACCGCGCGAACTGTACGACGCCAAGCCATTGTTCGAGGCGATTCCGGGTACCAAGCCGGACCCGGAGATGGTGAAGCTGGCCCGGCAACTCATCGAGCGCCAGGAGGGTCGCTTCGAACCCGCCGATACCGAGGATCGCTACGAAACGCGCCTGCGCGAGGTGATCGACGCGAAGCTGACGGGCGAAGGCATCACGCCGCCAGAAGCCGAGGCACCTCCACGCGACAACGTGATCGATTTGATGGCCGCGCTGAAAGCCAGCCTGGGTCGCGGCCGGGACAAGGCGGAGGCGAAATCTTCGGCACCTTCAAAGTCCGCGCCTGCACGTCGGAAGGCACCCGCCAAGCGCAGCGCGCCTGCGCGTCGGAGAGCTTAGGGAACCTCAGATCAAGCCCTCACCGCGCGGCCAACCGATCGGCCGTTGCGCCTCTTGATAAAGCTAAGCCCACAGCTGCTCTCCCCCGCGCGAGCGCGATGAAGAACGGCTGCGCAATCCTCGGTCCATTGCACGGCTGCCTTCCTTCTGCTGCTGCGCCGTCTGCCCGCGCCGTTCCTTGCTCTTGGTACGGCTCTTGGTACACGAATATTGGCGCCGGTTCTCGCTGTCCGACTGCTGGTTCGAACTTCGTGCTTCGCTCAACGCAATCGCCACGGCCTGACGTCGGTTCTTCACCTTCCCGCCGCGGCTGCTTTCGTCGTTCTCGCCGCAGCTACGCGCCCACGCGACGATGGTGCCGTAACACCCGTTATTGAGGAAGGCGGCGGCGAGGATGCTGGCGAGCGGTGCTACAGCGGTTGAATATCGGCGGCGCCGGCGCCGCGCATGATAGCTTCCGCTTCTGAACGCTTTGCTTCGGTGGGCGCACGTACCGCGAGGATCAGCTTACCCGCTGCCGCCCGAACGTCCAGCTCCGTCTGCTCCTGCGAGTTGGCCGCACTGCTGACCGCATAGATGGCCCCACCTGCTGCCGCGCCCGCAACGAGCGCGGCCGCAACCGCCGGAGCAGCCGCGCCGCCGGTTGCTACGGTTATGCCCGCGCCCGCCAGGGCCGCGATCGCCGCCGCCGTGCTGGTATGCACCGTGCGAGCCTGGCGCGCGTCATCCTCCGTGTCGGCTGGCAACGCACTGGATTCAGGCGTCGATCGGGCCACGGGTGGCGCAGCCTCCGGGACCGAGAGATCGGCGCGGTCGAAGCCGGAAACCGTAAGCTGCTGGATCGCCTGCTGCATTTTCTCCGAGCTGGAGAAAACGCCACGCACCTCGTGCAATTCGCCAATGGCCGGACCAGGTACCGCGGTTTGCGTGTCGCTTTCCATGAGAATGCACTCCGCATTGTTTCTATATTTCATTTGGAACTACGCACCCGGCAAAACGACACTTGCTCACGCAAGATCGAACGCCGGCCTTCGGATGCTGCCGAGATAGCAGATGCAATGAAACCGGTGGCGGTTGGCCATCTATTTTCTAAAAAAATCCAATGAGGCGACAAGTCACGCCACGACCGCGTCGCCGCCACTCTCATTATGGCGGCGGCATGGGTGGCTTCGACGGGTCGCGGTTCTCGTCCCCCTGTGGCGCCGGCGGAAGCTCCCGCAATGTGCCCGCGGGCAACCCGCTCCTCTCGCCGGGAACGTTGGGCTGTGGATCGCGGATCCGTTCCTCAACGCGGCCGGGCGGGTTTGGCAGGCCGCTCGGATTGTCCTTCCTCACGGCAGAGCGCGCTGGCTGGTGTGGCTGTGCAGCCCTCCCTTGCGTCCTGCCGCCGCGGCCCGCTCACGATCCTGTGCGAAATTGCCGGAATTGTTCGGCGCGCCGCCGCCGCCGTGGCTGCGTTCGCCGCCCTTGCGCCCCGCCTCTACGGCCCTCGCCCGGTCATGGGCAAAATTGCCCGAACTTTTCTGGCCGCCGACACGTCCCGCCCGGGCGGCTTTCTCACGGTCCAACGCAAAGTTGCCACGATTGGTAATGGTCCGCGCTTCCGACATAGCTCTTGCCTTCCTGCTCACGTCTACTGCCCAAAACGAAGACACCGCGCGCGGGTTGCCTTACCGCTTTGTCAACCGCCGCCGGCCTGCCGCGTTGCTGCGAGGCGAAACAGAAGGAACTGGCCGCCATCCTGGAGATTTCGGAACGTAACGCGCGGGGCGTTTCACGCCGCAATTCGAGAACGAGAAGTGGAACCTGGTGTTTTTCGCGCCGAATACCCCGACGAGCGGAACCGGGAGCACCCGGACGAGCAGGAACTCCCGGATTACCACATCGTCACCAGCGTTGCCGATGTGCCGGCGTTGCCGATGTGCCAGCGTTGCCGATGTGCCAGCGTTGCCGATGTAAAGCTCTGGACGGAGCAATTGGCACGAAACGATGGGCTATGAGCGGGTCGTTTGGGAGCGCTGCCGCAACAAGAGGAATGCAACGATGAACGATACAATATTGCCGCCGCAGCAACAGGAGCATCAACCAAGCCAGGAAGCCGCGATGCGGCCGCAGCCTGAATTGGTAATGGCGAAATATCGCGCCTCGGACCGGCTGCACGGCAAGGTGGCGCTGATTTCCGGCGGCGATTTAGGGCTTGGCCGGGCGGTGGCCGCCGCATTTGCCAAGGAAGGCGCGGATGTCGCCATCGTCTATCTGGATGAACATGATGATGCGCAGGAGACGCTGTGCCTGGTCGAGGCCGAGGGCCGCCATGGCTTGCTGATCGCCGGCGACGTCGGCAACTCCGATTTCTGCCGTGAGGCAGCGCGCCAGGCGGTCGCGATGTTCGGCCGCGTGGACGTTCTGGTGAACAATGCGGCTGAGCAACATCTGGTCGAGAAGCTCGAGGACCTGAGCGACGAGCAATTGGAACGGACCTTCCGGACCAACATTTTCAGCCAGTTCTATCTGACGCGGGCGGTGCTGCCGCACATGCCGGATGGTGGCGCGATCGTGAACACCACGTCCGTCGCGGCGTACCAGGGTAATCCAGACTTGCTGGATTACTCTTCCACCAAAGGCGCGATCGTTGCCTTCACGCGTGCGCTGTCGAAGCAACTGCTGCAGCGCGGCATCCGTGTGAACGGTGTCGCGCCGGGGCCAATATGGACACCGCTGATTCCCGCCAGCTATCCGCCGGAGAAGACGGCCAGGCACGGCAGCAATGCGCCGATGGGGCGGCCGGGACAGCCGGACGAGGTGGCGCCCTGCTACATCTTCCTGGCCTCCGAAGATGCATCCTATATGACCGGGCAAATTCTGCATCCGAACGGCGGCACCGTCGTCAACGGCTGACCACGCGACCCCCTCGGCATGACGTTGTCGGCGAACCGCGCTAGCCTGTGCGGCGAGCCGACGTCGTCAATGGGAGGGAAACATGCGCGGTGTGGTGTTTACCGGTGGTCGCGAACTCGAATTGATGGAATTTCCCGACCCAACGCCAGGGCCGCACGAGGTCGTGGTGGAGATGAAGGCTTCCGGCATGTGCGGCAGCGACCTGCACCAGTACCGGCGGCCGAAGACCAGCGGCGGCGCCAATGCAACGGGACTGCCGGCCAATCCCAATCCGGTGATCGCCGGACACGAACCATGCGGCGTTATCGCCGCTGTCGGGTCCGCCGTGTCGGAGAAGGAAGCACGGGTCGGCGAGCGCATCATGGTGCACCATTACCAGGGCTGCACCCAGTGCAATCATTGCCGTGCCGGTTGGCAGCAGCTTTGCCAGGAAGTGCCGGTGAAAGTGTACGGCAGCAATTCACATGGCGGCCATGCGAAGTATCTTTGCGTCCCCGCCAACACCATGGTGCCGCTGCCGGATGAATTGAGCTTCCCGGCAGGTGCTGCGATCGCCTGCGGCTCCGGCACCGCCTACAGCGCGCTGCGGCGGATGAACCTGTCGGGCAATGATACCCTTGCGATCTTCGGCCAGGGGCCAGTCGGATTGGCCGGCACTCAGTTCGCGAAAGCGATGGGCGCGCGGGTGATCGCGCTGGACGTGAACCCGCAGCGGCTGGAACGCGCCAGGGAATTCGGCGCCGATGAGACGGTGAACCCCGGTTCCAATGATCCGGTCGCCGCCATCAAGGATCTCACGCACGGCCGCTATGCCGACCTGGCGCTCGATACGTCGTCCAACCCGGAGGCTCGGCTGAACGCGATCCGCAGCACAAAGGTGTGGGGCACCATGTGCTTCGTCGGCGAAGGCGGCGACGTGCACATCGACGTCAGCCCCCATCTGCTACGGCGGCAGATGACGCTGATCGCGTCGTGGACGTTCTCCAACATCATCCAGGCCGAATGCGCGCGGTTCTGCGTCGAGCGCAAGATCGACGTCGACCGCCTGTTCACCCACCGCTGGAAACTGGATCAAGCCGAAGAAGCCTACAAACTGTTCGATAAGCAGAGCGACGGAAAAGGCGTGTTCATGATCTGACACGCCCGCGGCGTGGCGCGTGCGGTATGCGTGGACATGCGTCACGCCGCGAGCAGGTCCGTCGCCGCGGCAAACGCGCGCGCCACAGATAAATCCTGCATCTGCCGCGTCGTTGCGGTTACCGCCGCTGCGCTCCGGCCAGAGGGTGCGTATTCCGCCGCATCGGTCGGGCCGAACAGCCCGAGCGTCGGCGCTCCGGCCGCCGCGGCGAGGTGCATCAGGCCGGAATCGTTGCCGGCGAAGAATGCGGCCAGCGCCAGGCAAGCGGCGGCCTCCGGCACGTTCAGCCGGCCGGTCAGGTCGATCGCTTCAGGCAACGCTTGCAGCAGCGGCGCCGCCAGGGCGCTTTCCCAATCTCCCGGGCCAGCGAACACCACGGGCACAGCGCCCGGCAGCGGTCCAGCCGCCAACGCGCGGAACAACGCGACAAATCGTTCCGCAGGCCATATTTTCGGCTGCCAGTTGGCGGTGGGCGCCAGCGCCACGATCGGGCGGTCCGCCGGCAGCAACGACGCGGCGCGCGCGCGGTCCTCCGGCGCGGTCCACACCACCGGGCGTGGCGGCGGGTCCAATCGCAGCACCGCCGCGAGTTGCGCGATCTTCGGGCCGGAGCGGCGCCGCATCACGGCGCGGCGCCGCGTCGGAACCGTCCAGGCGAAGGCTGAGCCTCGGATGTCCACCACAAGGTCCCAAACCGTCGAGACGGTTTCCAACCACAGGCCGGGCCAGTGCAAACGATAGGGACGCTTGTCCACCACGATCGTGCGCTCGCGATTCGGCATGCGCGCGAACACCCCTTCCGCCACCGGGCCGCAGGCGATGGTGATGCGCGCCTGCGGATGGGCCTGAATCACGTAGTCGAGCAAGCCGGTGGACAGCACGGCGTCGCCAAGGCGATTCGAGGTCACGAACAGGATGCGCATTGCGCTGCGGGCTTAGCAGCCGCGCGGATGTTGCGCGAGCGTCCGGTTTGACGCCGCCCGAGCGCTTCGGCAGCGTACCCCCGAATGGGCGGATAGGATGGAGGGCAGCCTCATGTCGGACCTGACGTTGGTGCCGATCGGCGAAGATTATCCCGAGCTGCGCGATTCCGTGCGGCGCATCTGCGCGCGCTATCCCGGCAGCTATTGGCAGGGGCTGGAGGACAAGGAGGCGTATCCCAGCGAATTCATCAACGAGCTGACGCAGGCGGGATTCCTGGGCGCGCTGATCCCAGAGGAATATGGCGGCTCCGGCCTGCCGGTGCGAGCCGGCGCAGTGATCCTGGAAGAGATCAATGCCAGCGGCTGCACCGCCAGCCAGGGCCATGCGCAGATGTATATTATGGGCACGCTGCTCCGCCACGGCAACGAGGCGCAGAAGCGCCGCTACCTGCCCGAGATCGCCGCCGGCCGCATCCGCCTGCAGGCGTTCGGCGTGACCGAGCCCACCACCGGATCGGACACAACGCAGTTGAAGACACGCGCGGTGCGCGACGGCGATTCCTATGTGGTGACCGGGCAGAAGGTGTGGACGTCGCGTGCGTTGTACTCGGACATGATGCTGCTGCTGGCGCGCACCACGCCGGTGGACCAGGTGAAGCGCCGCAGCGATGGGCTGTCGGTGTTCCTGATCGATCTCAGCGACGAAGAACCAGGGCAAGGGGCTTGAGATCCGCCCGATCAAGGCGATGATCAACCACAACACCACGGAAGTGTTCTTCGACAATTTCCGCATTCCGGCCGACAGCCTGATTGGCGAGGAAGGCCGCGGCTTCCGCTACATCCTTGACGGCATGAACGCCGAACGCATCCTGGTCGCGAGCGAGGCCGTCGGCGACGGCCGCTGGTTCGTACGGAAGGCGACGCAATACGCCAAGGACCGCGTCGTGTTCGGCGCTCCGATCGGCCGGAACCAGGGCGTGCAGTTTCCCATCGCTCGCGCCTGGGCGGAGCTGGAGGCGGCCGACATGATCTGCCGCCGCGCCGCGGCGTTGTTCGATGCCGGCAAGGAATGCGGCGCCGATGCGAACATCGCCAAGCTGCTGGCGAGCGAGGCATGCTGGAAGGCGGCCGAGACCGCCATGCAGACGTTCGGCGGGTTCTCCTATGCGCGGGAATACGAGATCGAACGGAAATGGCGGGAGACGCGGATTTATCAGATCGCTCCGATCTCGACCAACCTGATCCTCGGCTATGTCGGGCAGCACGTCCTCGGCATGCCTCGGTCGGTACTAATGGCCCGTCATGTTGAAGCACGTCGCACCGCTTCGTCGCTCCGCTCCTCGCAATGACATCGTGCGCGATCACCCAGCAAAATAAGCAGCACAATGCAGTTCAACAAGGAGTTGCCATGCCCCTCCCCGCCATCTCCCTCGTCGCCGTCCCCGGCCGCCGCCGTCTCACCATCGAGCTCGCGCAGGAAATCGAACGCCGCGGTTTTGCCGGCATCTACTCCCCGTCGATGTTCGGCAACATGTCGCTGTGTGAGTCCCTGGCGTGGAACACCAAGACCATCCAGTTCGGCACTGCCATCGCCCCGATTTATGCCCGCACCCTGGGCGACTTCGCGCAAAGCGGCGCCTTCATGCACGAGATTTCCGGCGGCCGCTTCCACCTGGGAATCGGCGTGGCACACGGCCCAAGCCATGTGCGCATGGGCGTGACGCCCGGCAAGCCTCTCGGCGACACGCGCAACTTCGTCGAACGGTTTCGCGCGCAGGAGGGCCTCGGGCCATTGCCGCCCATCATCATCGCTGCGCTGCGCAAGAAGATGGTGGCGCTGGCGGGTGAGATCAGCCAGGGCGTGGTGTTCGCCAACGCCTCGCTGTCGCACATGGCGGATTCGCTATCCGCCCTGCCGGAGGCAATGCGCAACGCCCCCGACTTCTTCATCGGCAACATGCTGCCGACCTGCATCAGCGACGATGTGGAGGCGGCAAAAGCGGTCTGCCGCCGCTCGCTGACCAACTACGCGTTCCTGCCGAACTATCGCAACTATTGGAAGGAGGCAGGCTACGTCGAGGAGATGACCGCGATCGAGCAAGCCATCGCGGACGGTCGGCGCGACGATGTCACCAAGTACTTCACCGACAAATGGGTAGCGGACAACACCGTGTTCGGGCCGGCAGCGCGAGTGCGAGAAGGCATCGAAGCATGGCAGGCGGCCGGCGTGCGCACGCCGGTGATCGTGCCGTCATCGGCCGCGGGGAACCAGCTCAAGGCATTCGAGGAGATCTTCGCGGCATTCGCATAGGCAAAGCACCCCTGCCCTTCACGGGAAGCAATCTCCCGGAGAGTACGCACCTCACTCGCGGGAGATTGCTTCGCTGCGCTTGTAATGACACTTTGGGGTGAGCAACAAGCGTCAGGGGCAGAAACAGTAGCGGGCAGCGCCATTGCGGCACGCGATGCGCGGTTACATCTCGCCGGCAGCCAGCCGCATCACCCCGCTCACGTCCCGCAGGGCGCCCAGGCTGTCGGCCTGTGCGATCAGGTCCTGTGCGCGTGCGGCGCCCAGCACCGGCTCGACCAGCGCCGTGAATTTTGCCTCCAGCCGCGCGCCTTGCGCCGCCACGTCCGTCATCGGCACACCGGAATCATGCTGCGCCGTCACACGCCGGCCGTCGGCCAGCAGCAGTTCCAGTTCCGCCCGCGTATTCGGCATGTCGCGGCGGAATTCGAATTCGACCTTGTCGCGCAACGCCACCAGCGCCGGATCGGCGGCAACCGCCTCGGAATAGCTGGACATCCGCCCCGTATCGACGCCCGCGAGCCCCATCGCGGTGGTCAGTCGCAAGGAGAACTTCGCCTCGAGCCCCGTGCGAGGCGCGGGAATGTTGCAGATGCGGTCGCTCGCTTCGTCGATACGCAGCCGGATGCGCTCCACTTGCGCCGGCGTCACCCCGTATTGCCCGCGCAGCTTGCGAGCAGCCTCGATCGGCGCATGGGTCATGTAGCAGGCGGCGTGGTACTTGAAGAGATTGTTGCGGATATGCCAGCCGGACGGTGGCGTCTCCAGCGCGCGTTCCGGGCGGAAGTCCGGGCTGTGCGTGCGGGCAAAACCCTGCGCGCATTCCAGCACGTCGGCCCGGCTGGTGAAGCCGCGCGCCGCCAGCTTGGCTGCCAGCACGCCGTGATAGGCTGCTTTTCCAGCATGCAGCGGCTTGCACATCGTGCCGAACATCGACTTCAGGCCGGCCGCCTGTGTGCCTGCGATGCCGAGCGCCAACGCGAATCTCTCCGCATCCAGCCCCAGCAGGTGCGCGCACGCCGCAGCCGCACCGAAGCTGCCGACCGTGGCGGTGGCATGGAAGCCCAGCACGTCGTAGTGCCCCGGCGCGATCGTGCGACCGATCCGGCACTGCAATTCATAGCCGGCGACGAAGGCGGTCAACACGTCTGCGCCGCTGCTGCCGCGCGCCTCGGCCAGAGCGAGTAATCCGGGCAGGATCGCGACCGACGGGTGACCAGGCATCGCCAGATTGACGTCATCGAAATCCAACGCATGGGCTGCGGCGCCGTTCACCAAGGCGGCCGAAAGCACCGGCAGCTTCGCCCCATGCGCCACCACCGTCGCCGCCCCGTCGCCCCCCTGCTCCTGCATTTCGGCCAGCAGGATGCCGGTGAGGTCGTCGGCAGCACCGGCGATCGTGCAGGCCAGGTAGTCGAGCACGCACTGCCCCGCCCAGGCCCGCACGTCCTCGGGAATAGCTGCATAGGTCAGAATGCGGGCCGCCTCAGCCAACGTGCGGGTCAGCGCGGATGGTGCGACGTAGGTCATGGCGCGTTTCCTGAATCCGTGTGTGTTTCTCGTGTGGTTTCCTGAGCCTGTGTGCGTGCCTTGAAATTACTTGCGAGATCGTTACCTTCCCTGGAACACCGGCTTGCGTTTCTCGTTGAAGGCGCGGATGCCCTCGCGGCGATCGTCGGTGGGCACCATGCGGTTATACGCCTCGATCTCGAACATCATGCCGCTGGCGAGGTCCATGTTCAGCCCGTAGTTCACCGACTGCTTGATCTGCCGCGTCGAAATCGGCGCATTGCCCGCTATGACGGAAGCGGTTTCCAGCACCTCGGGCATCAGCGTCTCGGCACTGCACAGGCGGTTCACCATGCCCCATTCGAAGGCCTGCTGCGCGCTGAATGATCGACCGGTCAGCAGGATCTCCTTGGCGCGCCGCGCCCCCACGGCACGCGGCAGATTCTGCGTGCCGCCGGCACCGGGCATGATGCCCAATGTCACCTCGGTCAGCGCGAATCGCGCGTGGTCGACCGCATAAACGAAATCGGCACAAAGAGCGATCTCCATCCCGCCCGCGAAGGCCGCACCATTTACCGCGGCAATCACCGGCACCGGACAGTCGCGGATGGCGCGGATGGCGCGCTCGAAGATCAGGTGCTGATCTTGCCATCGCTGGTCGGTCATGCCGTTGCGCTCTTTGAGGTCGCCGCCGGCACAGAACACGCGCGGTCCCGCGCCGGTAATGACGATGCAGCGTTGCGCGTTGGGCGCCGCGTGGAATCCGTCGAACACCGACAACAGGTCGATCCCCATCTGGGTGTTCATCGCGTTCGCCGCGTCCGGGCGGTTCAACGTCACCAGCCGCGTGTGTGGCTGCGGTTCCTCGATCTTCAGGGTTGCCAGCTCGGTCATGTCATCGCCGCCATCAACAGTCGCAGGAAGGGGTCAATGCTCGCCGGATCGATCCAGCGCAACACCGCGACGATGTCATGCTCCGGATCGACCCAGACCAGGTTAGCCCCGGCGCCGGATGCGGCAAAGCTGGTATGCGGCACGCTGGGCCAGCGGACACCCCCGGTGTTCACCCACCACAGCAGGCCGTAGTTCAAATTCAATGGGCAGGGCTTCAGAGATTCGGCGATCCACGCGGCCGGCAGCACCTGTTGCCCGTTCCACTCGCCGCATTGCAGCATCAGCAGGCCGGTGCGTGCCTGGTCCTCGGCGTGCATTTCCACGCCGCCACCCCAATGGCTGCCGCCGGAGACGCTTTCGATCATGCGCCCGTCGATTTCCACCATGGACGTACGGTAGCCGTGCCAGCGCCAGTCGTCCGATGCGCCGATCGGCCGCATGATGCGTTCGGCGAACACTTCCGGCAGAGGGCGGCGGAAGCGGTGCAGCAACGCCAGTGACAGGCGGTTCACCCGGACGTCGTTATACTCCCAGAACATGCCCGGCGGCCGAAGCAGACGCGCTTCGCCCTTGCGAGCCTTGCCCTCCAACGCGAGGTTGCGATTGTGGTCCACCACGTCGGACTTGCCGAATAACGTACCTTCCCATTCGGAGGTCTGTTGCAGCAGATGGCGCCAGGTGATGGCGCCATTATGCGGTCCGTCAAAGCCGCCGTCATCCACCGACGCGGCGACCGGATCGTCCAATACCGAAATCAAATTGTCGGTCACGGCGACGCCAGCGAGCAAGCTGAGATAGCTCTTGGCGACGGAGAAGGTGAAATCCACCTGCCGCGTGTTGCCCCAGGATGCGGCCAGCCGGCCGTGCCGCAAGATCAGGCCATTGGGAGCGCCACGGGGCCGGATCGGCCCGAGCAAGACGTTGTTCGGGGGCGGCTCGAAAAATCCGGCCTCGAGATGCACGCGCAGATCGCGCGGCCACGGCGTTTCGTGCGCCGCCGCGAAGCGTACTGCTTCATCGAGCATGGCGGCATCGAACCCCAATTCCATGGGCGTGATGCGCGGCCATGGCGTGGGGCTCGCTGGTATCGGCGGCGTCATCCGGTGGTGCTCCTCCGAGGGCAGATGGTTGAGTATGACCATGCCCATGGAGCGCACCAAATGATGCTTGTCCATACCGGCGGGCGACCGTCGCCCATGTCCCGCCGCCCATGTCCCGCCGCCCATGTCCCGGCGCCCATATCCCGGCGCCTATGTCTTCGACATCGCGGTGACGCCAGGGTCCTATCCGGGCGGCGAGCGCCATCGGTCATTGACGGGGATCATTGACGGGTCGGCGACCAGCCGCCGCGCCACCTCGCACGCCTTCAGGTAGTCGATCTGCTCATGCCGATGTGGAACTGCCCGATATGGACCTGCATCGCGATGGCACCATCTTGCTGGCTCGGAACGATGCCTGGCAACGACGGCGCCACGCCCTGGACCGCTCGGCAAAGTGGGGGGCTTCTGTTGCCCGGTGCCCCCCGAACCGCGCTTATCGCTTATGCAGCGACAGCGAGCGCCTCATTGTCATTGGCACTTGTAGAATGGCCCGATGACGGCGGAACCATGCCGAGCGAAAAATCCGTCTTTACAACGCGTGTCGAGCCTGTGTCGCCCCCGCAACGCCCCGGCCCTGGAAACAGGCCTGCGGGCTGGATTGGTGGAGGCGCCGGGCACTGCCCCCGGGTCCACTACGCTTATTCCACGAACCGTTTATCGCCATAGCCGGCGGACCGGCACTCCCGATATAGGGTCCCCCGCGCCGGAAAGAAAGGGGTCCTGCCCCACCCCCTCCCGATCTGTGGTTGCGGATGCAGATGGCGCATGATCTGTGGCAAGCTAGATGCGACCTGGCGGAGAAGGTGAAGGAGATTCCCACTCTTCGCGCCGTTTGAACCACTGCCGCCCGCGGAGTCGCCCATGCCCCTGACCAACCAGCAGGAAGCGGAGATCGCCGCCGCGCGCGCCGCCTCCGCCGCCACGCTCCGCCCCACCGTCCCGACCCTGGAGAGCCTCCTGTTCCAGCCACTGCCAGTGCTGGATCACGGCTTCGTCCGAGTGATCGACTACATGGGCGACGACGGCGCCATCGTGCAGGCGGCGCGCGTCTCCTATGGCCGCGGCACCCGCCGCGTGTCGGAGGACGCCGGCCTGATCCGCTACCTGATGCGTCACCGCCACTCCACCCCGTTCGAGATGTGCGAGATCAAGTACCACGTAAAGCTGCCGATCTTCGTGGCACGGCAGTGGATCCGCCACCGCACCGCCAACGTGAACGAGTATTCCGCCCGCTATTCCATCCTGGACCGCGAATTCTACGTCCCCGCGCCAGAGCATCTGGCGGCACAGTCGGCGGTGAACCGCCAGGGCCGCGGCGACGTGCTGGCCGGCGAGGAAGCCGCCCAGGTCCTGGACCTGCTGCGCACGGATGCGGCGCGCTGCTATGACCACTATGCCGAGATGCTGAACGAGGACGCGGCCGGCGCGCCGTTGGACCCCGCCCGCCAGGGCCTGGCGCGCGAACTGGCGCGTATGAACCTGACGCTGAACACCTACACCCAGTGGTACTGGAAGATCGACCTCCACAACCTGCTCCATTTCCTGTCGCTGCGCGCCGACGCCCACGCGCAGTACGAGATCAGGGCCTATGCGGAGGCGATGCTGACGACGGTGGAGGCCTGGGTACCGCTCGCCTGCCAGGCGTTCCGCGACTATCGGCTGGGGGCGGTCACGCTGTCGGCGCAAATGCTGGCGGCGGTGCGGCGGATGCTGGCCGGGGAAGCGGTGACCCAGGCGGACAGCGCGCTGAACCGCCGCGAGTGGGCGGAGCTGATGGCGGCGCTTGGGCAGAATAATTGACATCTAAACGTGATTCACGTTGCGTGGTGTTGCGGTTGGTGTTCGCACCGGCCTTATCGTTTCGTTCAGCAATTTTGTTGGAGTTGTCCATGCCGAGCGCGCTGTTTCGCGGAGCATGGCGTGGGCTATTCGTTGTGCATTCCGAGGTCGACCGCGTTTATTGCAATCATCAGTGACGGCACGACTGAGTGGCACGTCGCGGCGACGGCGTTGCTGTCAGGCGATACGCTGACGCTTCAAGGCTTTCACATCCACGACAGGTCCGAGGATCTGTTGGCTTTGGCCCGCGATCTGGCCGGGATGAGTGTGCAGCTCCGGCGGCGGGTTCCAGCCGTCGGAACCGTGCTGGTTGTCGCCGAGCTGCGTACCCGCCGCGGCCTGTCGCGGCGCGAATATGCCGGGCTCCTCGGGCTCGATGTAAGGACCCTGCAGAATTTGGAACAAAATCGCAACAGACCCGAATTCGGCCGCCATCAGCCTGGTGCGGGTTTTCGACCGAACGCCGGATACCGTTGAGGAAGCGCTAACCGAGCCCGTGGCCTGAGCCCAAGCCGTCCCACTCTTTGGCCGTCCCACTCTTTGGCCGTCCCACTCTTTGAGTGACGCTCCCAATCCAGGTGGCAACCTGCTATCGAAAACCAACGCGTCCTCGGCGGGAGGAACCGTGGATCTCGATCAGGCCCGGCTGGAACTGGCAGGCATTCTGGGGCTGGATTGCAAAGCGCCACCCACCCCGGAACGGCTGAATGCCGCACGCCAATGGCTGATCGCACGCGGCACCGAGGCCCTGCGGATCGAACCTGCCACCGCGCCGGCCTTGGCGGACGTCATCCGGGACGCGACGTCGGCGCCCGCCAGTCCGCCGCGGCAGTCATTCGCGGTGCTGATCGTGGCGGCGCTCCCGGTACCGGGGCTGCTGTCGAGCCGAACATCCCGGGCGCGACTGGAGCGCGATGTCTGCGCCCTGATCGAAACCGCGCTCCCGCATGTCCTGCTCCGGGCCGGATATCCGTTCGGCGCCGAACTGGATGTGCGGCAACGGCATCTGGTCATGCTGGCAGCATCGATCGACGAGTACCTGCGGCCCCTGGAGCCGTCGATCCCCACCTGGCTGAGCGGCCGGACGCAGCCCTGAGACGAGCAGCCCCGGGGCCCGCATCATCGGGATCGGCCAGCGGTAAACCCGGGCGACCGTCGCCCGGCGACCGCAACGCTACCGTCCCATGCGCTGGAGAAAATCCAACTGCCAGCGCATCTCCTCGATCGCCAGCGGGAAGCTGCCGCCGGGGCCGGGCGGCAGAACAGCATCCGGCGCCAGCCGCCCCAGCAGCGTCTGCAGCGCGCCCCCCGCCCGCATCGTGAACCCAGCCTTCCATGCCAGGCTCGCCAGCCCCTTGGCGCTTTGCAGTGAGGCGGCGCGTTCGACCACCGAGACCGGCACACCCGCCGCCACCGCTAGGAGGGCCGCGGCGAGGCAGGCGTTGCCGTCGCGCGCCGCCACCAGTGCCGCGTTTTCGCTCAATTCACCGGCACGGGCCAGCGCCTGCGCCTCCGCCAGCGCCTCATCCTTCGTCGGATTGCCGCGCGGCGGCGGCATCCCGTCATCGAGCAATTGGGCAAGCCGCTGGCGTAGCTCGGTCGCCAGCTCGGCCGGCAGGTCGGTGCGCTTGGCAAGCACCTCGACCAGATGGTTGGCAACGATGTCCGCCAGAGCCCGCGCCGCCCGCGGCGACAGTCCCGGGCGATGCACCAGCGGCTCATGCCAATCCGCATGCCCTCTCGCCCGAACAATCAGCGCATCCAGTGTCGCCTCGCGGATCTGCGCCGAGCGATTGGACAGCAACGCACGGATCGCTGCGCTGTCCGCGGTCGCGGCGACCGCGTCGGACACTCTTGCATCGATTCCGGGCCGGCCCGCAACGGCGATGGCGGTGCCCGGCGACTGCGCCTCGGCAATCAGCGCCAGCAGGTCCTCGGTGGTCAGCAACGGCGAGAACCGAATGATCGGGGCAGCCACCATCACCGCGTGGTCCTGGGCCAACTGCAGGATCAGTGTGCGCGGCGCCTGAGGCACGTCCTTCAGCGCGAGGGCGATCACGGTGCGCACGCGCACCGCTGTATCGGCCACCAGCGCCGTCAGCATCTCGTAGGTCTGCTGCTGCAGCCGCGTCTGGTCGGGACCAGCGAGGTTGGGCAACAGGCCAGCCAGCCGGCGCGCCAGCAAGACGCGCACCCGCTCGTCCGGGTCGCCGGCAAGCATGCGATCGACCGCCGCGGGTGACGCGGGATTGAGCGCCAGCGCCGCGCGCACCGTTACCGAGCGGTCGGACGCCAGCGCCTGCAAGACCTCCGGCTCGGCGTGCGCGTCGGCGCCCTGGCGGACGCGGCGTGCCTCGTCGATCGGCAGGCCGGCGTGAGCGTCGCTCACACCGCGTCTCGCGGCGCCACCCGCCAGTGGCCGCGGCCGCCATTCTTGACCTGGTACATTGCCATGTCCGCGCGCCGCAGCAGATGGTCAATCTGCTCCTGGCCACCAGGGTCGCGGGTGGCGATGCCAATGGAGACGCCGAGGCGCAAGGTACTGTTCCCGGTTAGTTCGCCCATCTCGCGCGGCACCTGGATGCGCAATTGCTCGGCGCGCTCGGCAGCGGTCATGTGGTCGGCGCCGTTCATCCACAGCGCGAACTCGTCGCCGCCAAGCCGCGCCACAAGGTCGGTCGGCCGCACCACTGCGCGCAACAGGATCGCCAGTTGCACCAGCACCTGGTCGCCCATCTCGTGCCCGCTCTCGTCGTTCACCACCTTGAAATTGTCGAGGTCCACGAACATCAGGGTGCCGGGCAACTCCTCGCGGTCCAGGCGCTCGGCGCAGCGTTCGATCTCCTCCATGAAGGCCCTGCGGTTGAGCAGGCCGGTGAGCGGATCGGTGCGTGCCTGGCGCGCCATCTCGCGCTGGATCGCCTCATGCTCCAGGGCGAAGCGGATCAGGTTTGCCGCGGCGGCGAGCAATAGCCGGTCCTCGTTGTCCCACGGACGGGCACCGGCGATGCGCCACACCGCGAGGCCGGCGGGCCCGCCGAACCGCGGCTGGCAGGCGGCCACCAGCACGCGGCGGCCATCGCTGTTGCTGGCCTGGGCGGCGGTGACCTGGACGGCGGTGACTTGGACGGCGGGGGCATGGACGGCGGCGGCCTGGGCGCCGGTGGCCTGGGCGGCGGGGGCGTGGACGGCGGCGGCGTGGATGGCGGCGGCCTGGGCGCTGATGGCCTGGGCGCCGGTGGCATGGGCGCCGGTAGTTAGGCCGCGATGCAGCATGCCGACAGCAGTATCGAGCACCGCGGCGGCACCGCCGCCCGCTTGGTGCGCGAGTTTCGCCGCGTCGGGATCCGCGGGCACCAGCACCACCGCGGCACCTTCCGCGCCCAGCGCGTTCACCAGCGCGTCCAGTGCGCCGCGCATCATGCGCGGGGCCAGGACCTCCTGCCCCATGCGCCACAGGATGTGGTCCAGCACCTCGCCGCGGCGCAGCGCCGAGGCAACCTGGGACTGCTGGCCGTCATACTCCGTCATGTCCAGGCCGAGGCCGCGGGCGCCGACCATCCGGCCATGCGCATCGAGCAATGGCGCGGCCGCGAATGCGAGCACCGCGACGCCCCCGTCGCCCCTTTTCAGCCAGGCGCGGCGGCGGCGCACCGCCACGCTGGCGCGGAACGGATTGAAGCTTGCCTGCTCTGGGCCGTCGGCCAGCAGCAGTTCGGCCGGCTGGCCCACCAAGGTAGAGGCAGACCAGCCGAGCGCAGGGTCCGGCACGACGAAGACGAAGCGGCCCCATTCATCGGTCTCGAAGGCAAAATCGGCGGCCTGGATGACCAGGTCGCGCCAGCGCTCGCGACTGTCGAGCAAGGCGTCGCGCAGGCGGTCGCCCGAAGCGGGAGCCGACTCGCCGGCAGCTTCGGACGGCGCCGTCAGGGCGGCGGGGTCAGCTGGGGACGTGCCAGTGGGGTTGCCAGTGGGGTTGCCAGTGGGGTTGCCAGTGGGGTTGCCAATGGGGTTGCCAATGGGGTTGCCAATGGGATTGCCAGGGCGGACGGGGGCCGCGGTGTGCATGGACGCTTCCATTCGTTGTCGCGCTACGACATTCTGGGCGGCATTCCCCTAATGAAGTGTTGCCAGCAGGCTCAATCGGCGCTGTCGCGGCGATTTGGTGGCCCCAGGCCGTGCGACAGCGGCCGGAGAGCGGCCTGATGGGGAATTCTGGTGTGCGTGTCACCGGCTATAATGCGCGCCGTGCGCTCGCTTCGTTCCAACAGCGGAGACTGACGTGATCCTGGCGGAACTCGCCGCGGGTCTGGCCGCGATCGGGGTGGCACAAGCGGTGGCCGGCGCGGTGCTGGCGGCCCGCTTCGCTGCGTCGGTCCCAATCCAGGACGTGGCACGGCGCGATGCGCAACCGATCACGATCCTCAAGCCCCTGCATGGCGACGAGCCGCTGCTGGAGGAAGCGCTGGCCAGCGTGTGCGCACAGAACTATCCCGCGTTCCAGATCGTGTTCGGCGTGCAGGACGCCGCCGATCCGGCGCTGGCAGTCGTCGCCCGCCTGCGCGCCCGGTTCCCGCGCTGCGACATCGCCGTGGTGACGGACCCGACCCGGCATGGCGCCAATGCCAAGGTCGGCAATCTGATCAACATGCTCCCCACGGCGAAATACTCTGTCCTGGCGATCGCGGATTCGGATCTGCACGTGCAGTCCGACTACCTGGCACGGCTCGACGCGGCGCTGGCGGAGCCGCGGACCGGGCTGGTCACCACCCTCTACACCGGGCTGCCGGCCGATAGTCGGCTGGTGCGGCAGCTTGGCGCCACGCACATCAGCCACAGCTTCCTGCCGGGTGCATTGCTCGCCCGTGCCATCGGACGACAGGACTGCCTGGGCGCCACCATGGTGTTGCGCCGCCACACACTGGCGGAAATCGGCGGCTTCCAGGCGCTGCTGCCGCATTTGGCGGACGACCAGGTGCTGGGGCGGCGCGTCGCGGCGCTCGGCTTGGCGGTGTGCCTGGCGCCGACCGTGCCGGCGACCACCGTGCCGGAGGCGCGCCTGCGCGATCTGTGGCGGCATGAGCTGCGCTGGGCACGCACCATCCGCGCCCTGGAACCGGGCGCTTTCGCCGCCTCGGTGCTGCAATATCCGCTGTTCTGGGCCATGCTCGCGATCCCACTGGCGGATGGGGCCATATGGTCCGTCGCGCTGTTCCTGCTTTCCTGGCTCGGCCGAGCGGGCGCCGCCATGGGAGTGGATCGCGCACTGGAACCGCTGCTGGTGCCGAGGCCCGGCCCCGGCGAGCACCCCGAACGCGCACCCCCGCAAGCCACCGAGCGGGCATCGCGGCCGGACGACCTGCGGCTGGAGGACGGGTGGAACCTCGCGGATGCGGCGACGCAAGGGCTTGCATTCCCGTGCCCGGTCTGGCTTTTGCCGCTGCGCGACCTCATCTCCATGGGCGTGATGGTGGCGAGCTATGCCAGCCGCCGCGTGGAATGGCGTGGCCACCAGCAGATCGCCGACACGCCCGAACGACCGCTGCCCAACCCGACCGCATCGAAGGATTTGCGCCCGCGATGATGAAGACCCTGTTCCTGCAGCCGCCGTCCTTCGACGGCTTCGACGGCGGCGCCGGCTCCCGCTACCAGGCGCGGCGCGAGATCCGTTCGTTCTGGTATCCCACCTGGCTGGCCCAGCCGGCCGCGCTGGTGCCCGGCAGCAAGCTGATCGATGCACCGCCCGCCGGCATCGGCCTCGACGCGGTGACCCGCGCCGCACGCGAGCACGAGCTGTGCGTGATCCACACCTCCACCCCGTCCTTCGGCGCCGACGTGAAGGTGGCGGCGGCGCTGAAGGCGGCGAATCCATCGCTGAAGATCGGCTTCGTCGGCGCCAAGGTGGCGGTGCAGCCGGCGGAGAGCCTGTCGCAGGGCGCGCCGATCGACTTCGTCGCCCGCAACGAGTTCGACTTCACCATCAAGGAGATCGCCGAGGGCCGCGACTGGGCTGCGGTGGACGGCATTTCCTACCGCAACGGCGCCGGCGCGATCATCCACAACAAGGACCGCGCGATCCTGGAGGACATGGATTCAGCTCCCGTTCGTCACCGAGGTCTACAAGCGCGACCTGCGCATCGAGGACTATTTCATCGGCTACCTGCTGCACCCCTACGTGTCGCTGTACACCGGCCGCGGCTGCAAATCGCACTGCACGTTCTGCCTGTGGCCGCAGACGGTCGGCGGGCATCGCTACCGGGTGCGCTCGCCGGGCCACGTAGCGGAGGAGATCGCTCTTGCGAAGCGTTACTTCCCCCAGGTGCGGGAATTCTTCTTCGACGACGATACGTTCACCGACAACCTGCCCCGCGCCGAGGCGATCGCCCGCGAGCTGGGCAAGCTGGGCGTCACGTGGTCGTGCAACGCCAAGGCGAACGTGCCGCGCGAGACGCTGAAGGTGCTGAAGGACAACGGCCTGCGGCTGCTGCTGGTGGGGTATGAAAGCGGCAACCAGCAGATCCTTTACAACATCAAGAAGGGCATGCGCATCGACGTGGCGAAGCGCTTCACGCGCGACTGCCACGAGTTGGGCATCAAGATCCACGGCACCTTCATCCTGGGCCTGCCCGGCGAGACGCAGGAAACCATCGAGGAAACCATCCGCTTCGCCACCGAGATCAATCCGCACACCATCCAGGTGTCCCTGGCGGCGCCTTACCCCGGCACGTTCCTCTACAAGCAGGCGGTGGAGAACGGCTGGCTGGATGCATCGCATGCCGAGCTGGTGGACGACCACGGCATCCAGATCGCGCCGCTGCACTATCCGCATCTGTCGCACACGGAAATCTTCGACAATGTGGAGACGTTCTACAAGCGCTTCTATTTCCGTGCGCCGAAGATCGCCGCCATCGTCGGCGAGATGGTGCGCAGCCCGCAGATGATGAAGCGCCGGTTGCGCGAGGGGGTCGAGTTCTTCCAGTTTTTGCGCGAACGTCACAAGGCGGCGTGATCGCCGCAATCAGCCTGGGCTTCATCGGTCAACGGCTGCCTGCCATGGAGTGACAGTTGAACGCGCAGCAGATCGAGCTGAGCCGAAAGGAACTCGCGCGGGTCGCCGGAGCGATGATGGCCCGCAAGCGATGCTGCAGCATGTCGTCAGGCTGACCGGTGATGCATTCGCCAGTGACGATCTTGTCGCAGGTGGAGCGTGTCGCGACATGGCCGGGCCAAGACCCGGCCATGTCGCAAAGTCACCCACTCAGGCCGGTGTGAAGAACGGCATTGGTGGGCCGCCCTCGCTCGGGATGAACTTCAGCTTCACCTCCTGGCCGATCTTCAACGAGCCGAAGTCGCAGTCCACGATGTTGGTCATCATGCGCGGTCCCTCGGCCAGTTCCACATACGCGATGCAGTACGGCGGATCGGCCCGCTGCATGACGCTGAGCGTGTAGATTTTCCCCCGCCCCGACGCTTCGACCCACTCCACCGGGCCGAAGGTGAACGGCGAGATCGCCCGCGGATACCAGATGTACTTGCCGGTGTCCTTGCAGCGCGGCAGCACCAGCTTGCCGGCGGCGCAGCCGTCCCAGAACGGCTTGGTCTCCGGGTTGGTCTCCGGCGTGCCGACGAACGGGATCTTGCGTTGAACGAAGGCCATGTCGATCACTCCCGCTCCAGAATGACTGTGCTGCCGCAATGCCGCGTGCCGAGCGACCCGCCGGTGCCATGTGCGATCGCCAGGTCGCAGTTCTTCACCTGCACTGCCGGATGCGCCTCGCCGCGCAACTGCCGCACCGCCTCGATGATCTTGGTGATGCCGCCGCGGTTCGCCGGGTGGTTGGAACACAGTCCGCCGCCATCGGTGTTGAACGGCAGTTTCCCCGTCCCCGAGATCAGGTTGCCGTCGGCGACGAATTTTCCCCCTGCCCTTTCTCGCAGAACCCCAGGTCTTCCAACTGCATCAGCACGGTGATGGTGAAGCTGTCGTAGATCGAGGCATATTTGATGTCTGACGGCTTGATCCCCGCCATCTCCCACGCCGGCGGCCCCGACCAGCGCGCCGCCGAGTAAACCAGATCGACGTCCCCCGCCATCTGACCCTTCGGCGATTCGCCAACGCCGATCACCGTCACCAGCGGCCGCTTCAGGCCTTTCGCGATCTCCGGCTTGGTGACGATCAAGGCCCCGCCGCCGTCGCTGATGACGCAGCAGTCCAGCCGGTGCAGCGGCGACGCCACCATCGGCGAGTTCACCACGTCCTGCACCGTCACCACATCGCGCAGCATCGCGTGCGGGTTGTGCTGCGCGTGGTGCGACGCCGCTACCTTGATCCAGGCCAATTGCTCGGACGTGGTGCCGTACTCGTACATGTGCCGCGTGGCGCACATCGCGTACATGTTCGCGGTGGCCGGACCGTACGGGAATTCGAACTGCACGTCGGGCTGCGCCGGACTGCCGGCACGCGGCGCGGTGCCCGTCGCCATGCCCTCGCTGCGAGGCCGCCCCGCCAGGGTGATCAACGCAATGTTGCAGCGGCCATGCGCGATCGATTCCAGCGCGTGCCCCACCGCCACCTGATAGGACGAGCCGCCGACATCCGTAGAATCCACGTGCCGGACCTTCAGGTTCATGTAGTCGACCATGGATAGCGGGCCGAGCCCCGGCGCATCGCCGGCGCAGAAATACCCGTCCACGTCGTCCTTGGTCAGGCCGGCGTCCTCCAGCGCGCCCTTGGCACATTCGGCGTGCAGCAATGCGACCGACTTGTCGCTCGCCTTGCGAGTGGGATGCTCCCAGGCACCCACGATATAGGCCTTGCCCTTCAAACTCATGCTTCACTCCCCTTGCGACCGGCAGGAACCGCGGCCAGGCGGGGGCGATTATACTGATCGGTAGCCGGGCCGCCAGACGGGGAGGCCTACAGACGGGGAGGCCTACAGACGGGGAGGCCTACAGACGGGCAGGTCCTACAGACGGGCAGGTCCTACAGACGGGCAGGTCCTACAGACGGGGAGGCCCCCGGACGGGGAGGCCACAGACGGCCCACAGGGGGCCAGCAACCACCATAACCAAGACAGGATCGTGATCTCGGCAAAAGCCGAGAGCCGATGGAGCGGGGGTCCCGGTTTTCGCCAGGCACAGGCCGGGATGCCGATGCAAACTGAGTTGCTCAAGAAACAGTGTTGCGATTTAACAAAATCCGTTCCCCGGCTTCAATAGATTGCCTCCGTCGGTCCGGCTGGTCTTTAATTGGCCGCACCCGCCGCAGATCCCGTTTCATGCTGTTCTCCACGGTGCCGCGTGACCGAAGACGACATCCTGGATTTCGTCCGCAACGCGATCGGCTCGGTCTGGGCGCTGGAACTTCTCCTGCTGCTGCATCGTTCGCCGAACCAGGCCTGGAACGACGCCGATCTCATCGCGTCGCTGCGGGCCACCACCCGTGTCGTGGCGGAAGGCTTGGCGACGCTGTGCAGCAAAGGCGTGGTCATGGTGGATGAAGCCGGCCGGTACCGCTACGGTCCGGCATCGCCGACCCTGGGCGAGGCGGTCGACGCTCTGGCCGCATTGTACGCCCGCAAGCCGATGGCGGTGACCAACGCCATCCTGTCCAGCCGCAACGACAAAATCCGCACCTTCGCGGACGCGTTCCGCTTTCGCACTTGATGGCGAGGCCCATGTTCGAGGCAATTGTCTACGTTCTCTGCTTCCTTACCAGCGCCACCTGCGCGTGGCTGCTGATGTCCAGCTATCGCCGCTACCGCCAGGCGCTGCTGCTATGGAGCGGGGCGTGCTTCTGCTTCCTGGCCCTGAACAGTCTGCTGGTATTCGTGGATATTATAATGTTAACGAATACCTCGCTGCTGTCGCTGCGGCTGGCATCGAGCCTGCTGGCAGTCAGCGTCCTGCTATATGGCTTCATCTGGGAAAGCGAATAAACGTGCCCGCTATGGCGGCCTTTTTCTCCGGCGGCATCACGGCAGGATTTCTGCTGGCGGGATTGTTCTTTGCCCGCTTCTGGACCCGCAGCCGCGACCCGCTGTTCGCCGCCTTCACGGCCGCATTCTGGCTGCTGGCGCTCAATCAGGCCCTGCTGATCATTGCCGACATCCCGCGTGAGGAGCAAAGCTGGACCTACCTGCTGCGGCTGGCGGCGTTCACGCTGATCGCCATCGCGATCATCCACAAGAACGCCAGGCCGCGCTCCGACCGGGACTGAGGGCATCGCGCTTGAACCAGATCGCCGCTACGCCGCCGCGCCCGGGACGGCTGGTGCCGCCGGTGCCCCCTGCCCCGGCGCAGGAGCTGTCGGTGCCGGCATTCCTGCGCGCCATCCGCACCAACGCGCTGACCATGTGGACGGAAGCGGCTTATACGCAGGACCTCGTGGTGCGGCACTTCCTCGGACGCCGCAACGTGCTGGTGAACGCACCAGAGGCGATCCATCGCGTGCTGGTGGACAATCCGGGGAACTATCGCCGCTCGCCGGCCTCGATCCGCATCCTGCGGCCGATCACCGGCAACGGCCTGCTGCTGAGCGAGGGCGATGATTGGCGCCTCCAACGCCGCACCATCGCCCCCGCGCTGGCGCCGCGGGTGATGCCGATGCTGGCGCGCCACATCGTCGCGGTGACGCGGGAACGGCTGGACCTGCTGGCCGCGCACGCGGGCCAGGGATCAACGGATCGGTGGATGGTCCCAGGGACGGCCCCAAGTGCGGCTCCGCAGGCCGCTTCAGGGGCCACGGATCGTTCATCGGATCGGTCGATCGCCTCAGGCTCGATCAATCCGCCGGTAGACCTGCTGGCGGCGCTGCAAGGGCTGACGCTGGAGATTGCCGGGCGCAGCATGTTCTCCCTCGAGATGGCGGCGTTCGGCGCGCCGCTGCGCCGGCTCCTGTCCGAGTTCGGGCTTACCCTGTCGCGCCCGTTCCTGCTGGACATGCTGCTGCCGCCGTCGGTGCCGACGCTACGCGACCTGCGGCGCCGCCGGTTCCAGGTGCGCTGGATGCGGCTGATCGAGCAAATCATGCAGGACCGGCTGCGCGCGCCCCAGCCGGAGGCTCCGCGCGACCTGTTCGACCTGCTGCGCGCCGCGCGTGATCCGGAGACCGGGGCCGGGTTCTCGCCGGAGCAATTGCGCGACCAGCTCGCGACCCTGCTGCTGGCGGGGCACGAAACCACCGCCGTGACCCTGTTCTGGACCCTGACGCTGCTGGCCCAGGACCCGGCGGAGCAAACGCGCGTAGCCGCGGAAACACGCGCGGTGACGATCGCACCGGAGGTCGCGACGGACGTTCTGCCGCGCCTGGTGCGGACCAGGGCGGTGGTAAGCGAGGCAATGCGGCTGTATCCGCCGGCCTTCACCATCGTGCGCCAGGCGATCGGTCCGGACCGGCTGGACGATTTCGATCTGCCGAAGCGCGCGGTGGTGATGATCGCGCCGTGGGTGCTGCACCGGCACCGCAAGCTGTGGCGCGATCCCGACGCGTTCGATCCGGACCGATTCATGCCGGATGCGCCGCCGGTGTCACGGTTTGCCTACCTGCCGTTCGGGGCGGGGCCACGGGTCTGCGTGGGCGCGCAGTTCGCGCTAACCGAGGCAGTGCTGGTGCTGGCCATGCTGCTGCAACGCTTCGAATTCGCGCTGGCGGATGCGCGGCCAGTGCTGCCGGTGGGGATCGTCACGACGCAGCCCGACCATCCCGCGATGTTCCGGGTCAGGGAGCGCTGAACGGCGGATGCGGCGTCGCCGGGGATCGGGAGCAAAGGCGGAGCGTACTACGCTGGCTGGAGGCCATCGGCTCACGCCATCCGCCAGCGAGATTGCCTGCGAGACAAAGGAGCACTGGATATTGAAGCGCCCTACGGTACCGGCGAGACGGGCGACGACAGGAGCGAAAGTATCCAGGTACGGCTCATGCACAACGTAGTAGGAGATGCCCCAGCGCTGTCGGCGCGTCTGTAGATCTCCGACCATCTGGTCAACGGTTCCGATGAGGACATAGGGGCTTTGGAGGATTTCGTCAGCACTTAGCTGTGTCCAACGGCTCGCCAGTTCTTCGGCTGCCCCGCGGCGATCATCCGTGACGACAACCTGCTGCACCAACGCGTTCAACTCCAGCCGCGTGTATCGCTCGTCGCCGGCGATTTCACGGACCCGCCGCACCCGGTCATCAACACTCCCCACACGCCATCCGGAAAGGTCCGGCGGGACAGCGCCACCCTGTCGGAAAGTTATCCCGGAAAAGCCAACAATGTCGGCTTCTCGTGCGGCAAGGCTGAGAAGGCGCTCGCCATTGCCACCGATGAGGATCGGGGGATGGGGCTGCTGGACAGGGAGCGGAGCGATGTTGTGACCGCTAACCCGATAGTGCCGGCCGGCGAACGTCACCTGCTCGCCTTTCAGCAAGCCCTTGATGATCGCGACCGCCTCGGCGAGTCGCTCGACCCGCGTGGCTCCGGCATCGAAGGCGAGGCCCGCTTGTTCGTATTCGGATCGGATGCTCCCGGCGCCCAGGCCGAGTTGAAACCGCCCGTCCGTCAGGAGATCAACGGCCGCGGCCTCACGCGCGACGAGAACAGGATGGCGGAGATCGTTGTTGAGCACGTTGGTGCCGACGCGGAGGTGTTTGGTCGCCTCGGCGGCGCTGATCAGGGCCGGCATCGGTGCAATGCGGTCGGTAAGGTGATCGGGCAGGGTGAGCGTGTCGTAGCCGAGCGCCTCGATCTTGCGGGCCTTCTCGACAAAGTCCGCCCGCGATTGCGCGTGCCAGATGCTCACGCCAAACCGGAATGGCTTCATTCGATCCCACCTCACAGATCAGGTCTGGCGATTTCCCAGGATATCCAGCGCCGCCGCGATCAGCCGCTGGGTGTCGTGTTCCGTGCCGACGGTGATGCGCAGCCAGGGCGCCGTGCGTGGCTTGTTGAAATGCCGAATCAGCACCGCACGTTCCCGCAGCGCCGCCGCGAAGTTCGGTCCGGTTAGCGCCGCATGCCTGGCGAAGACGAAGTTCGTGCTCGAAGGCAGAACGACGAAGCCGATCCTGCGCAATTCTGCGGTCATCGCTTCCCGGCCTGCGATGACCCTGGCGCAGCTCTCGCGGAACCAGGCGTCGTCGCGAACCGACGCCGTCGCGCCCGCCTGGGCGGCGTGGCCAAGGGGGTAGGAATTGAAGCTGTCCTTGACGCGGCGCAGCGCCTCGATCAGCCCCACGTCGCCGAGCGCATAGCCGACGCGCAAGCCGGCCAGGGCGCGCGATTTCGACATCGTCTGCACGACCAGCAGGTTCGGATGATCGGCGATCAGCGGCACCGCGCTCTCGCCGCCGAAATCGACATAGGCCTCGTCGATCAGCACCGGGATGTCGGAATGCTCTGCGAGCAGTTGGGAGATCTCCGCGCGCGGCAGGGCGACGCCGGTCGGCGCATTGGGGTTGGCGATCACGATCGATCCCGCCTCGCGGCGATAATCCTTGACCCTGACGCGCATTTCCTCATCCAGCGGCACGGTCTCGCAAGCGATGTCGAACAATTTCCCCCACACGGGATAGAAGCTATAGGTCACGTCCGGAAACAGCAGCGACTTGGGCTGTTTCAAGAGTGCCGCAAAAGCATGCGCGAGCACTTCGTCAGAACCATTGCCGACGAACACCTGCTCGGGCTTCACGCCATGATGGGCGGCGAGCGCCTGCCGCAGTTCCGTTGCCTCGGGATCGGGATAAAGCCGCAGGGCATCGGCCGCGGCGGCACGAATCGCTTCCAGGGCGAGCGGCGAAGGACCAAACGGGCTTTCGTTGGTGTTGAGCTTCACCAGATTGGCGACGCGCGGTTGCTCACCGGGCACATAGGGCGAAAGCTCACGCGCGAGGTGGCTCCAAAACGGGTTCATCGGGGCAGGCCCAGCTCTGTGACAGTTGCCGATCCTAACGCGGGGAGGCGCTCGATCGCCAGCCGGCGGGCTTTGTCGCAGAAGTCAGGAACTTCGCAGCAGCGGAAGGCTCCCCTGCGGAGCGGGCCTGGCACGTGCACCGCCAAGCCTGTTGCTATCCCCCAACGGCAGCCGGAACCACAAGGTCGACCAGATCGCCATTTTCCAAGCGCGCTTCAACACACGCTCGTAGCGGCAGATTCTTGCGATCCACCCACTCATCCCACGCGCGGTTGAACTCCGACTTCTTGTCTATGTCGGCAGTGTAGATCATCACCATAACCATTGCCTCACGTAGATTATTGTCGATTGTCGCCAATGCATCCCGCGCTTGATCGTACAGAGACGGGTGCCCACAAGGCCCAGACCCCACGTCCATGATATCAGCATGGTGGTCACTTCTGGTGCCGGCCGAAGGTCAGGAACGCCGGGCTCATGTGGTCATGTCCTTCGTTCGTGGGAATTCGGTGCGATGTTGGTACGGCTCGCACGGCGCTCGTTCCCGCTTGACTTTACCGGCCGTTTGGTTATAATGAATGACTTTCCAGTCAGGTACCTAGTGACCGGGTCCACAGTCCAGGAAATTCCATCGTTTTCCCCCGAACCCGAGCTCTTCCCCGGCATAGGTATTTGGCACGGAGGATCACGAAGAAAGATAAAGCCGCGGCGGAGCACACAGAATGATTTTCCGCACTGTATGCAATGCGGCCGATACATTGGTCAGGCCCTGTGGACAAACCCGCGACGGCGGACTCATCAGCGCGATACTTGTCCCTGTTTTCACGACCTGAAGAGGAGCGTGCAGTAGAAGGTTTTGAAACACAGATTTCAGTAGAGTCGAGGACAGGCGCGGTGCCGCGTAAGCGGCCCGTTTCCCCTCCCCCCTCATCAAACCGGACGTGCGGACTTCCCGCATCCGGCTTTCCGACTGGCTTCACGACATACTCACGACATGGCGTCTTTGCGCCGCAGGTGTCGCCGTCTCGGCACACCAAGCTCGCCGAACACCGCTTCCGTGCTGAATGTATGACAAGGTCTGGCGGGCGGACATTCTGCGCCATGCGCATGACCTGGCGCGTGCCAACCAAGGCGCGCCGGGGGTGGATGGTGTCACGTTCGAACAGATCGAGACGGTTGGGTTGCAGAACTGGCTGACCCGGCTGGGCGAGGAACTACGGACACGGACGTATCGGTGCCAGCCGGTGCGGCGGGTGATGATCCCAAAGCCCGACGGCGGCGAGCGGCCGCTCGGTATCCCGACAATTCGGGACCGGGTGGTGCAGACCGCGGCAAAACTGGTACTGGATCCAATCTTTAAAGCGGACCTGGACCCGGCCGCGCGCGGCTACCGGCCGAAACGTGGTGGGGGTCAGGCGATCCAGGCGGTGCTGGACTTGCTGCGGCAGGGCTACACCGACGTGGTCGATGCCGATCTGAGCAAGTATTTCGATACCATCCCACACCCTGAGCTGATGGGTTCGATTGCTCGCCGCATTGTCGATGCCAACATGCTGCGGTCGCTTTGTCGTAGAGTTTCCTCTGCAAAGTCCGGATTGAGTCTGGTGTTCTCAGGCTCATCGCCAATCACCTCACCTCGTTCGCTTCGAAAACGCACCAGAAGTCAGGGTCCTTCCCTCCACCGGCGTTACCCGGCTTCAGCGGTACTACGACCCTGTCCAACTCCCGCACGGACCGACACCTTGCAGTTCCGTTGAAGTCGCTACCCTCGTCACGCACCGGTCTCCCCCGCTTACGCGTCACCTGTCTCGACGTGCTGTGCCCATTACCCCGATGGACCGGTCCAGGTGCATCTGTCGGCTGCTTCCCCAAACCGTGCTGCCTTCCCCGTACTCTGGGCGGGTCGGCGTCCATGACTTCCCTTTCGAGGCCTGCTCAGGCTTTACACACGTTACGGCCCGTCAATTCGCTCAACCGCCAGAAGCGGCCTTTGTCGCAGGGCTTCGGCCCGGCCGGTTACCCCGCCAAGCCGCGTGCCAGCTACCGGGCCAACCGACCATTGCCCGGGTGGGACTTCCACCCACGAGGTGTTCGCGCCGTTCGGGGCGCACCAGAGGTCACAGAAATAGTCATACTACCGCGCATCGCACTGCAGGTCGTTGCAAAATCAGAAAATACCTGCGCGGCTCCGTGGCTTTATCTGTGTAAAGCGTTGGGAGCTTTGCCTTGACGGTCCCGTAATTCGATGGGGCGTCTGTTGCCACTCCGGTCAGTTGACAATTCAAACCCAATTGCCTGGTTGCCGAAGCGCTGTCGTATTGGCTCTGATGGTTCGTTCCTGACAATTCCCCTGTCAGCTTGATCCGTCTGCTTGCAACATCCACCACGAAAACACGAAGCAGCTTTTCTTCGTGCCTTCGTGTCTTTGTGGTGGATGTTCTTATAAATGCAAGCGCCCGGCAGGATTCCAGGCGTTAGTCCCACTACACCAGCATCACACGGTCTTCAGGAAATCCGTCAGCTTGGTTGCCGCCGTTGCCTTGTCGGTCTTATCCAGGGCGGCGAGTTCGGCGGCGAGGCGTTCCATCGCCGCTTCATAGATCTGCCGCTCGGAGAAGCTCTGGTCCGGCTGGCCGGCGTTGCGGTGCAGGTCGCGCACCACCTCGGCGATCGCCAGCGGGTCACCGGAGTTGATCTTCGCCTCATATTCCTGTGCGCGGCGCGACCACATGGTGCGTTTGATCCTGGCACGGCCCTTCAGCACGGCCAGCGCCTCATCGAACAACTTGCGGGTGGCGAGCTTGCGCAGGCCGGCGGTGCGAGCCTTGGCGACCGGGACCCGCAACGTCATCCGGTTCTCTTCGAAGGTGATGTGGATCAGTTCCAGCTTGTGGCCGGCGATCTCCTCGGTGGCGATGCGCTCCACCTTGCCGACGCCGTGGGTCGGATAAACCACGTGGTCGCCCTCGTGGAACACCTCGGCCTTGGCCATGGGACGCGGTACGGTGATGGGACCGGTATGCATCGGCGCGCCGGACCGGCGGGCGGTGTCGGCGGACGGACGTGGCGCTCCAGACTGGGGCGCTCCAGATTGGGGCGCTCCAGATTGGGGCGCTCCAGATTGGGGCGCTCCAGATTGGGGCGCTCCAGATTGGGGCGGCCCAGATTGGGGCGCTCCTGATCGGGGCGCTCCAGATTGGGGCGGCCCAGACTGGGGCGCTCCTGATCGGGGCGCCCCAGGCTGCGTGGGCGCGGCCTGCGGCGCGGCGGCCTCGGTGGGTGCGGCGGTAGCGGGCGCGCTCGCCGCGGGCTGGGCCGCTGCCTCAGAAGCGGGCGCCGCGGCCGCGGGCTGCACCGGCGCGGTGTCTACGGAAGGTGTTTTGTCGACTGGGTCTGCCTCCGTCCGCGGATTGGCGGCGGCCGAGGCCGTGGCAAGCTTGGTCGGCGCTGCCGGCTCGGCCGTTGTGGGCTTTGCGCTGGGCGTCGTCGCCGCCCTCGCGGGCGGGGACGCGGAAACCGGAGCCCGCTCGGCTGGCGATGCATCGGCACTGACCGTGGCGGGCTTGGCAGCGGCGGCGGGCTTGGCAGCGGCGGCGGGCTTGGCCGTGACGGCCGGCCTGGCTGCCGTCTTGGCGGCCGGTGGCGCCTTGGCATCCATGGCAGCCTTGGCATCCGGCAAAGCCTTGGCGCCCGATGGGGCCCTGGCGTCCGACGCAGCCCTGGCGACCTCCGCAGCCCTGGCAACATCCGCAACCCTGGCGTCCGACGCAGCCCTGGCGACGCCCGCAGCCTCAGCCGAGGGCGCGGCCAAGGCAGCAGGCGCAGCGCCCGCAGGCTTGGCCCCCGCCGCCGGGCGTACCGCCTCCACCGACTTTGCCGCCGCCGGCTTCTGTACGGGCGCGCTCTTGGTTGCCACCGCTGTCGCGGCAGGCCGTGCCACTGGCTTGGCAGCGTGCTTCGCCTCGGGCGCCGTCTTCGTGGGAGAGCGTGCGGCCTGCGCGGCAACCGGCTTTGCCGGTGACGCCCCCTTGCCGGCGCGATCGTGCCGAGCCTTTGCCGCCGTCCCAGATGCCTTCATGCCTGACACCTCGAATCCTTCATCTGCCGGTATCCCTGGGACAGCACTCACCAGCCGCGTGCCAAGCAGCGTTGCCGTCCCGCCCCAATGGATCGCCCCAATGGATCGCCCCAATGGATCGCCCTTGTGGGATCGTCCCTGTGGGATAGCAACGCGGGCCACGCCCGGGAGGCGAAGCCGGCATCGCCTCTTCCCTCAATATAGCATCACACGGCTGTTACGTCAGGGGGTCGCCGGTCCTGGCTCAGGGCTTACCCGGCTCAGGCGAGAAAAATTGTGCCTTTCCGGGCTTGTCCTTCCATTCGTCAGCGTCGTCCGGCGGGGTCCCCTTTCGGGTGATATTGGGCCACGCCGCGGCATAGGTGCGATTCTGTTCCAGCCACGAGCCGGCCTTGTCGTCGCTGTCCGGCACAATGGCCTCAACCGGGCATTCCGGCTCGCACACGCCGCAATCGATGCACTCGTCCGGATGGATGACCAGCATGTTCTCGCCGACGTAGAAACAGTCGACCGGACAGACCTCCACGCAGTCCATGTACTTGCAGCGGATGCAGGTTTCGGTGACCACGTAGGTCATAAGGATAGTCTCCGCGACAGGCGCACTAGAGTGGCCGATATGCCGGCGATTCCGGCCCCGCGCAAGATGCGGTAGGCGGGTCCGCGAGTTCCTCGTATAGCAGCCGTGCCTCGGTAGCGGGGCCGCGGCGGGCGGCGAGCGCCACGACGCGCAACACCCGCACCTCGCCGCGCACCGGCAGGGTTACCACGTCGCCGACCCGCAGCCGGGCGTGCGGCTTGCCGGTGGGTTGGCGGTTGATCCGGATGCCGCCGCGGCCGACCAGGGCGGCGCAGTCGGTGCGGGCGCGCATGACCCGGGCGCACCAGAGCCACTTGTCCAGCCGCTGCCAGTCACGGTCTTCCTGGTCGGAGATGGCGGGCCTTCCTCCTGTTTCGTCAGTCGCCAGCGCCCTGATGGCGCAGAGCCGCGAGCGCGGCGAACGGTCCGTGCGGGCGGACCGATGCCAGCGCGGGGGCGGCCGGCACGCGGCGGCGGCGCAGCGGCAGCAGCACGGCGGGGGCCGGGGGCCCGTACTCCAACGGACCGAGGCCGACCCCCGGCAGGATGCGGAACCCCAGAGCCCGCAGCGCCACCGGCAGCAGGTCCGGCTTGATCGACAGCCGGGAGGCAAGGCCCCGCGGCACCGGAATGGCACCACGGCGTGTAGACCAACCCAGTTCGCTCGCCAGTTGCTCCGCGATGTCGAGACGCAACAACACGGGGCCAGCTCCGACCCATCCCAGCGCGGCGGCAAAGCCGGGCGGCCAATCTGCGGGGCAAGGCAGCGAGACCAGGCCGGCTGCCGGCAGCGCCGGCACGGGCATGCCACGCTGCAACGCCAGAAGCTGGGCGCGCATCGCCGCTGCTCGAGGCTTCAGCAGGGCTGGCAAAAAGAGGCCCAGGCGGCCACTGCGCACACCCAGCGCTCGCAGTTGCCGCCGTAGATCCGGGGTCACCTCGGCGCCATCGGTTACGGCGCCCGCAAAGCTTCCCCTGCCCGGCATATCGACAGGGCCCGGCACACCGACCCGACCCGGCACACCGAGGTGACCCGGCACACCGAGCGGCCCGCACACCGACGCGGCCCGGCCACCGCGCGGCCCGGCACACCGACGTGACCCGGCACACCGACGTGACCCGGAACACCGACGCGCCCCGGCACACCCGCGCGGCCAGGCAGGATACCCGCGCGCAGCGATTCCCCGGCGATGGCCACATCGCCGCCGGTAGGGATCACGCCAAGGGCCTCGGTCAGGCGGTGCAGGTTGCCCCGCGCGGCCGGGTTCGCGTCGCCGGCCGCCACGGCTGAGAACAACGGCGCGAGGTCGGCGCGGATCCGGTCATCGATGTGACGTTGCAGGCGGACCCGCAGGCGCTCGCGCTGGGCGCCGTCCAGGTACTCGCTGTCCTGCACACGCACCGCCGGGCGCAGCGCGCTGGCGCCACCGACCAGGCGCGCCACCGGCACGCCGTCCCAGGTGATGGCGTGGTCGGGGGTCAACGCCAGCGCTTTGTCGGGGGCGGCCTCGAGCAGGGCGACGCGGCGGGGCATTTCCTCGCGCAGGGCACGGCGGGCGGCGCGCAGCACCAGCTTCTTCTCGTCACCCACCGCTTCGGGGTCGGGTAGGAAGCTGAAGCCGGCGATATGGCCGACGGGATGGCCCTCCACCACCACCTCGCCGCGGCGGGTGACGGCGGAGAGCAACTCCTGGCCCTCACCGGCTTCCAGGCGGCGCATCAGGTGAGCGGCGCGACGATCGACGAAGCGGCTGGTCAGGCGTTCGTGCAGGGCGTCGGAGAGCAGGTCCTCCACCTCGCGGGCGCGGCCTTGCCAGTGCAGCGCGTCGCCCACCCAGTCGGCGCGGGCGGCGATATAGGACCAGACGCGGATGCCTGCGAGGCGCTGCATCAGGGTGTCGATGTCGCCTTCCGGCTTGGCCAGCGCGGCGATCTGGCCGGCGAGCCAGTCGGTAGGCAGGCGCTTGTCGCGGGCAACGTGGCCAAACACGCGGGCGCAAAGGTTGGTGTGGGTGTCGTCCGCCAGCTTGCGGAAGTCGGGGATCTGGCAGGCGTCCCACAGCAGCCGCACCATCCGGCGGCCGTGCGCGAGGCGCCGCATCTCGGGGTCGCGCGCCAGGGCCGCCAGGGTTTCCAGGTCCGATGCGTCGTTGCCTTTCACCAGGCCCGGGCCGGGCACCGGCGCGGTCAGGCTGTCGAGCAGGGAATCGATGTGGGCGAAGTCCAGGTCGCTGTTGCGCCAGCAGAGCTGGTCGAGCGGCTCGAAGCTGTGGGCCTCGACCGCGGCCACGAGTTCGTCCGGCAACGGATGGCACTGTGCGGTGGTGCCGAAGGTGCCGTCGCGCATGCCGCGGCCGGCGCGGCCGGCGATCTGGGCGACCTCCGCCGCACTGAGGCGGCGCGGGCGGTGGCCGTCGAATTTGCCCAGACCGGCGAAGGCGACGTGGTTCACGTCCATGTTCAGGCCCATGCCGATCGCGTCGGTGGCGACCAGGAAATCGACCTCCTTGTCCTGGTAGAGCGCGACCTGGGCGTTGCGGGTGCGCGGGCTCAGGCGGCCCATCACCACGGCGCAGCCGCCGCGGCGCCGGCGGATGAGCTCGGCGATGGCGTAGACCTCGGCGGCACTGAACGCGACCACGGCACTGCGCGGCGGCAGCTCCGACAGCTTCACCGGGCCGGCGTGCAGAAGCTGCGACATGCGCGGGCGGGTTTCCACGTAGGCCTGCGGCACCAGGCGCTGCAACAGCGGGCGGATGGTCTCGGCGCCGAGCAACATGGTCTCAACCATGCCGCGAGCGTGCAGCAGGCGGTCGGTGAAGACGTGGCCCCGGTCGGGGTCGGCGCAGAGCTGGATCTCGTCCACCGCCACGAACTCGGCGTCGCGGTCGAGTGGCATGGCTTCGACGGTGCACGAGAACCAGCGGGCCTCCGGGGGGACGACCTTCTCCTCGCCGGTGATCAGCGCGACGTGGCGGGCGCCTTTGCGCGCCACCATTCTGTCATAGTTCTCGCGCGCCAGCAGGCGAAGGGGGAAGCCGATGATGCCGGAGGAATGGGCGAGCAAGCGCTCGATCGCGAGATGGGTCTTGCCGGTATTGGTCGGGCCGAGGACAGCCTTGACGCGAGCGGCAAAACCGGAATCGAAGCCGGGCATGGGGGAATGGTTGGGGTTCTCCGACCGGATTGCAAGCTTTTCCGCCGGGGGCTTGCCGGGGCGCACCGCGGGCGCTTACCGGTTGTTTCACCCTCGGCCAGCTATGGGCGCCGGATGACAGCCATGTTGCGAATCCGCGATCCTGCTTCGCGGGGACCTGTCATCGCGAAAACCACTGCGACGAAGAAATCGCCCGCTGCGATCAGCGACCGTCGGTAACGCGGCTCCTGCGCCGCAATCAGCAGGCGCTTTCGCCGGCCATGACACAGCGGGAGCACGTGCCGCCGGAGAAGTCATTGATTTGGCGGGCCGGCATTACTGCTGGAAGCCAACGTGCAGGCCATCGCCGTGCCTGGCGTGGCGACGCAGCGCCTGCGGCGGCTGGCCAAAGGCGCGCAGAAACGCGCGGCGCATGCGTTCGGGATCGCCGAAACCGGTATGCTCGGCGATGCCTTCGATCGGCTCGGAGCCGCTCTTCGATCCGCTCGCGCGCGGCTTCGAGGCGCAGGCGCTCGATCGCCTTGGCCGGGGTCACGCCGGTTTCGGCGGCGAAGGCGCGGGCGAAATGGCGCGGGCTCATCGCGGCGCGATCGGCCAGCCGCTCGACGGACAACGGCTCCTCCAGCCGCTCGCGCGCCCAGGTCGAGCAACGGCGAGAACCGGCTGCCGGGCCGATCCGCCTCGAGCAAGGCCGAGAACTGCGACTGCCCGCCAGGCCGGCGGTGATAGACCACGAGCTGCTGCGCGGCGCGCCTGGCGACGGCCTCGCCGAGATCCTCGGCGATCAGCGCCAGCGCGAGGTCGATGCCCGGCGGTGATGCCGGCCGAGGTCCACACCGGGCCGTCGCGGACGAAGATGCGGTCGGGCTCGACGCGCATTCTGCGGGTAGGCGCGGGCCAATTCGGCGGCGCGGGACCAATGCGTGGTCGCGCGCCGGCCGTCGAGCAATCCGGCCGCGGCAAGGATGAAGGCGCCGGAGCAGACGCTGGCGACCCGCCGCGCTCGGGCCGCGGCGGCGCGGACGTAGGCCAGTGTCTCGGTGCAGGCGGACGCTTCGCGCGTGCCCCAGCCGCCGGCGACGATCAGCGTATCGAGCGGATCGTCGATCAACCGCTCGGCGACCAGCGGCACGCCCGACGAGCTGGCAACCGGCCCGGCAGTGCGCGCAATCACCCGCAGGCGGTACGCGGGAGGCTGCGTGCCGCGCCCGGCCGCCTCGAAGGCCGTGATCGGCCCAGCCGCATCCAGCAACTGGAAGTCGGGAAAGATCAGCAGGGCGACCTGATGCGTCATGGCGGCAAACGAGGGAAATAGGTCATTTCAGACGGACGCTATCCTCACTATCCTGCCGGCGTCAACGTGGTGGAGGGTTGGACCATGAGCAATCAACAGCCGGTCATCGTCTTCGCGCTGTTTCCCGACGCGACACAGCTCGATTTCACCGGGCCGTATCAGGTGTTCGCCGCGCTACCGGGCGCCGAGGTGATCCTGGCAAGCGTGGAAGGCGGGATGATCGAGGCCAGCGGCATGACGTTTGCCGGGCCTGCGCCGGCTGGGCGACATTCCGGTGTGCGATGTGGTCTGCGTGCCCGGCGGCCGCGGCGCCACCGACCGAGCCATCCATGACGCCGTCTTCCTGCGCGAACTGCGGCGGCTGGCGGCGACCGCGCGCTTCGTCACGTCGGTGTGCACCGGGTCGCTGGTGCTCGGGGCCGCCGGATTGCTGCGCGGGAAGCGGGCGGCGACCCATTGGGCGTGGCGCGACCTGCTGGCGCCGTTCGGAGCGATCGCCGATCCCGCGCGCGTGGTGCGCGACGGCAACGTCATCACCGGAGGCGGGGTCACCGCCGGCATCGATTTCGCGCTCGCCGTGGTGGCTGAGCTGGTTGGCCCCGAAACGGCCCAAGCGATCCAACTGGGGATCGAATACGCGCCGGCGCCGCCGTTCGATGCAGGCAGTCCGGATACCGCGCCGCCCGCAATCCTGGCGCAGGTGCGCGAGCGCATGAGTGGCATGGCGGCACAACGGCGTGCCACGGTCGAGGCCGCCGCCGCCCGCCTGGGGCAGTAAGCCGGCGCCAGCGCAGAATACTCCCTTCCCCTTGCGGGAGCGGCAGGGGGAGGGGTCGATGCAAGCAAATTCTTCCGTTGTGATCGCCTCCCCCGGCCCCTCCCATAAGGGGAGGGGAGTTTGCTGCACCATCGCCCTACCTGATGCCTATGGGGCGTGACCGATGGGGCGTGACCGAGCCATCTGCCCACGCAGGTGCTGGGGTCGATGGCCGGTCAAGCCCGGCCATGATGGGAGGAGGCGTTGTCGCCGTAGCAGAACGGGTCAAATTTCAGCACCGGGATTCAAACGTTTCACCGATCACCATCTGCCCCCATCTTCACCACCACCTTGATCGCATCCTCCACGCGATCGCGAGCGTAGCGCAACGCGGTCGGCAGCTCGCCGAGCGGAAACGTGTGGGTGTGGATCAGCTTGGCGTCGAATTTTTTCTGCGCCATCAGCGCGGCGGCGCGGTGCGTGGCGCTTTTGCCTTCGCCGCGGATGCCAAATACATAGATGTTGTTGCGCACGATGTAGGCAAGGTCCACTGACACCGGCTCGTGCGGGAACGCCGCCAGGCAGATGCGGCCGCCGCGATTCACCATGCGGGCCGCTTCGTCCAACGCACCGGCCGCGCCGGAGCATTCCAGCACGTATTGCACGCCCTTGCCGCCGGTCAGGCGCTGCACCGCCGCCACCGCGTCCTCGCGCGTCACGTTCACTACCGCGTCGGCGCCGAGCCGCCGTCCCATCTCCAACCGCCGGTCGCGCGTTCCGGTCAGGATCACCGGCTGCGCGCCCAGCGCCTTGGCAACGGCCACGCCCATCAGGCCGATCGGGCCGGGGCCGGTCACCACCACGCCCTCGCCGGCGATGATGCCGCCCAGGACGTCGAGGCCATACATCGCGGTGCCGGCAGTGACGATCAGCGTCGCCTCCTCGTCCGGCATGTCGTCGGGCACGTGCACCATCGTGTTGACGTTGTTGACGGCGTATTCCGCGAAGCCGCCATCGGTGGTGAAGCCGTTCGCACGGTGGCCCTTGCTGTGGAAGCCGTAGTTCAGGCAGGAGGTATACATGCCCTCGCGGCAGCGCTGGCAGCGGCCGCAGCCGGCGTGGATCTCCACCGCGATGCGGTCGCCCGGTTGGAATTCGTCCACCGTCGGGCCGAGTTTTACCACCGTTCCCATGTATTCGTGGCCGGGGGTGTAGCTTTTGTTGAACGGCAGTTCGCCCTCGATCGAGCGCGGGCAGGCCGTGGCGGATGATCTCCAGGTCGGTGGCGCAGATCGCTACCGCATCGATGCGGACCAGGACCTCGGCGGGGCCAGGCTCCGGCACGGGTTTTTCCACCAACGACAGTTCCTCGGGCCCACCGAGCACCCAGGCCTGCATGGTCTGTGGGATCGTATACTCATTCCCCCGGCGGGATGGGGATGTCGTTGGTGCTGAAACCATGGGCCGGACTCTCTCCTGGTATTCTTTGTTAGTGACCGAGTGTTTGCTGTTAGTAACCGGCGGGGTCTGACGGTTGATGCTGCCTGCGCGTGTCATTGCGAGCGTAGCGGAGCAATCTCCCGCGAGTGAGGTGCGTCCTCTCCGGGAGACTGCTTCGCTGCGCTCGCAATGACATTTATATTCGGCATCGACGCGTCAGGATCCTGCTCTACCGCACCACGGCAATCTGCTCTCGCCGCAACTGCACCGTCAGTTCTTCCAATGCCTTCTCCGTGCGGGTCAGCATTTCGTCGATCTCGGCCTCGGTGATGATCAGCGGCGGGCTGAAGCAGAGCGTGTCGTTCGACCACCGTGCGGCCGATCACGCCATGGTCCTCCATCAGCCGGGTCAGCCGCCCGCCCACGCGCGCCTTGGGATCGAAATTGCCGTGCGCCGCCTTGTCGGCCACCAGCTCCATCGCCGCGATCAGGCCGATCGCCACGGACTTCGCCCACCAGGTCGTGCCCGGCGAAGCGCCGCTGCAACTCGCTTTGCAGATGCGGGCCGACGGCGCGGACATGCGCGCCGATGTCCATCTCGTCGTAAATCTTCAGCGTCTCGATCGCTACCGCCGCCGGCACCGGATGGCCGGAATAGGTGAAGCCGTGGCCGAAGGTGCCGATCTCGTGGCTCTCCTTGCACAGCGCGTCGAACACACGCTGGTTCACCATCACCGCGCTGATCGGCAGATAGGACGACGACAGCGCCTTGGCGCAGGTCAGGATGTCCGGCTGCACGTCGAGCGTCTGGCTGCCCCAGTAGTTGCCGGTGCGCCAGAAGCCGCAGATCACCTCGTCGGCCACCAGCAGGACGTCGTGCTTCTTCAGCACCGCCTGGATCTTCGGGAAATAACCGCGCGGCGGGACGATGACGCCGCCGGCACCCATGACCGGCTCGGCCCACATCGCGGCAACCGTGTCGGGGCCTTCCTCGGTGATCAGGGCGTCGAGTTCCTCGGCGCAACGGGTGGCGAAAGCGTCCTCGCTCTCGCCGGGTTTGGCGCCGTGGTAGTGGTGCGGCGTCGATCGTGTGCAGGAAGCCGGGCAGCGGCACGTCGAACGCGCGGTGGTTCACCGCGAGCCCGGTCAGCGACGCCGCCGCCAGGGTAATGCCGTGATAGCCCTTCACCCGGCCGATGATTTTCTTCTTGTTCGGCCGGCCCAGCGCGTTGTTGAGATACCACACCATCTTGATGGCGGAATCGTTCGCTTCGGAGCCGGAATTGGCGAAGAACACCTTGCTCATCGGCACCGGGGCGCGAGCGAGCAGCATCTCGGCCAGGTCGATCATCGGCTCGTGCGACTTGGCGGTGAAGGCGTGGTAGAAGGGCAGCTTGCGCATCTGGTCGACCGCCGCCTGCACCAGGCGCTCGTTGTCGAAGCCGAGCGAGGCGCACCACAGGCCGGCGACACTCTCGATGTATTCCTTGCCGGCGTCGTCCCACACGCGCACGCCCTTGCCGCGGGAGATCACGACGGGACCGATCTCCTGGTGCGCCTGGAGGTCGGTGTAGGGGTGCAGCACGCTGGCGATGTCGCGGGCGGCGGCGGAATTGGCGCCAAAGGGCGGCGGGGCCATGGGTCGGGTCTCCTGGGCGGGGAGCGCGGGAGTTTAACGGGGCAGGGCGGGGATGCAAACGCGGGGGGGCAAGGCCTCGATCCGATTGGCGCTAATCGCGATGTGGGTTGGGAATACCCGCGGCAGACACAACCCTGCCAATAGCGGTCAGCGCCAAGCGTCGCGTCGTTGACAGCCATCAGGGATTGCCGGCTAATGTCTTGAACACCCTTGAACACCTGGGCGCGCAGGTTATCGATCGACCGGACAGACGAAGCGATGGATCATTGCCATTTCGTGCAAAGCCTGTACCAGTTCGTTCTGAAGCGGCCCCCGGCGCAACAGGAACTGGCATACTGGATCGCCAAGTCGGAGCAGGAACTGAGCCCAGGCGACATGGTACGGCGTTTTTTCGAATCGCCGGAATATATATCGCGATGCGCGAGAGTGCCTGAGCTGCCGCATCCGCCGGGACATTATTACTCGCCAATTAACGCGGCGCATGATATCAGCCGCGAGAACCTGGGTGCCGCCCGCGACCCGGCCAATGCCGGTTTTGCGACGATTTAAGCGGTCGACATGGCGGCCGAGGACCAGCGAAACCAATGGCTGGCAATGGCGCCGCATTTCGCGCATTTCGCGTTCCCAGATGCCAGGGCGGAGACGCGCCGGTTCTATCTGGACAATCCGGTTTTTTCCGGTGGCGATGCGTTGGTGCTATTTGCCATGATGCGTCTTGCCAGGCCCAGGCGGATCGTCGAGATCGGCTCCGGCTTTTCATCCGCGTGCATGCTCGACACCCGTGATATCTGTGATCTGGACACCAGCTTCTCGTTCATCGAACCCGAGCCGCAGCGCCTGCTGACTCTACTGCGCGCGGTTGATAGCGACCAATGCAACATCATTCGTTCCAACGTGCAGGACGTCCCCGTGTCTAGCTTCCTCGCCCTTGAAGCGAACGACATTTTGTTCATCGACTCCTCGCATGTCATGAAGTGCGGCAGCGATGTGAATCAAGAGTTATTTGAAATTCTGCCGCGTCTGGGCCCTGGGGTGATCGTACATTTCCATGACATGTTTTTTCCGTTTGAATATCCGGCCGCTTGGCTGCTGGACCGGAGATATTCCTGGAACGAGGCGTACGGCGTGCGCGCGTTCCTGATGTACAACACGGCGTTCCGCATCATTTTCTTCAACGATGCCTTTGCCATAAAGGAGGCGGCGTTTGTCCGACGCCATACCCCTGACGTGGCCCCCTTGTTCCTGGGTCATCCAGGTGGCGGGCTGTGGATTCGTCGCGTTGCCTGAGCTCGACTTAACGGCCGAACGGACCGGCGCGGGTCCAACTTCGTTCCAGAGCGACCTGTAGGGGACTTCAAAGCGATCGTCCTGCCGGGTCCGTCGGGAGGCGCCGGCGGATTTACCGCGCGGACGCAGCAAGTGCCGCGCCGCAGATTGCGACCCACTCGGTGAAGCGAACGTTCCAGTCGTTGACGCCGTTGCCAGCCGGCATCCTCGGCCGGGAAATTCCGCCGGTAAAGCGCCCAACGTTGTAGCGCGACGAGCCAATTACGTTGAGTTGTAGAAGCAGGGCATACTCGCCCAGCAAGGCCCGGTCGCCGGGAAACCGTTTCAGACCGCGCGCGTGCGTGGCGTCCGCGGCGTCGAGCTCACCTGCCAGCCGCTGCAGTCGGGCTGTCGGGAAACATCACAATGAACGCGTCCCACCGCAGCATGGCGGTGACCAAATCGCCGCGCTTGGTGATTGCCTGCTCTCCCGCGATTCCTATATGCCCGGGGAAGCGCTGCAACGCGTCGGCGAACACCTGCTCCGCGTCGTCCAGCAACCATGCCTCGCGCAACGCGACGCCGCGGCCTGGAGGTTGTACGATCTCGCTCGCCAGGCCGGCATGCCGTACATCGTCACCCATGGCGCGCGGATCGCGATGCCGGGTGTCGTCTCATTCGGCAGCGATCTCCGCGAGAATTTGCTGCCCAGGCAGCGGGGGGCACAGCCGCGCTCCGACAAGAACGCCGGTCCGCTTGGTGCGGCGCGGTTGCGCGACTGCCTGGCGCGAACTCTTGCGGCATACCGGCTATCGTCGCGTGCAGCAGGTCCTCCCACTGATCGGCCATCCGGGCAAGCGAGGTACTGCGCTAGACTTTCCCGAGCATTGTGGCCCATTCTGCCGCGCAGTTCCTCGTCTTGCATAAGCCGGCGAAGGGCCTGCGCCAAGCTCTGCCCATCGTCATCCTGCGCAACCAGCAAACCGTTTTCGCCGTCGCGCACCAGCTCGTTGGGACCGTTACAGTGTCCGTATGCGATGCAGGGCAGAGCGGCCATCTTTGCCTCCAGCACCACGATGCCGAAGCCTTCGAACTCTGAGGGCAGCACGAAGATCGATGATGCCAGGTATTCTTGAATAATCTCCGTTGTGGTGCCTTTCAACGACGCGACACCCTCCAGACCGGTTGCTGCTATCAGGTCACGGAGAGACTGCCTCTGCTGTCCCTCGCCGAAGATATCGAGATGCCAACCAGGATGTTCCTTGCTGACCAGGGCGAAGGCATTGATCAGGAGATCGAAACGCTTCTGCGGCTCCAGGCGCCCGACGCCGATGATCCGCTGCGGCCTGGGCTGCACTGGCGCTTCCAACGCGGCACTACTGGCGCGGACGCCATTGGGGATGACTGTTGCACGGTGTACCAGGTCGGCCGGCAACGAAGGACGGAAGCGGTCGAGCAACAAATGGACCGCATCCGCTCGGCGAAAGCAGGCGATACGCTTTTCGCGCGTCCACCAATGCTCCTCGATCTTCCACGGATCGTTGTGCTCGGAAGCAATGATAGCAATTCCCAGCCCGGCGACCGCCTCAATGACCGGGTCGAACAACCATTCCGACAGCATCGGGACAAACAAATCCAAGTCACGCTTGATCACGGCCAGACGCATAGCTGCGATCGATGCATCGACTCGACTTTCGTCGAATACCGGAACCAGTTCCACCGATGGAGAAAGGCGATATACAGGTTGTGCACCGTCCCAGACGCGGCAGAATACGACCACATCGTGGCCGCGTCGTACAAGCTCGTTGGCGAGTTCTGCACAGATGCGCTCGATGCCGCCCCGGGAAAACAGCAGGCCGTGGACATAGAAACCTACCCGAAGCCGAGGACGCCGCGACAATGCCTGAAGACGCGCCGTGATCCGGTTACTGTCATAGAGGGGTTTGCCGTCGTGACTCTCGATCCGGTTACTGAAGCGCAGTACCTCGTTCTTCATGATCGCCAGCATGGTCCGTGCAGTGCGCTGAGAGATCGCAAAGCTGTCGGTCACGAATTGTAAAACGCGGGATCTCTCCTGAAAGTATGTTAGCGATCCCTCCAACCTATGAACAACCGAATTGGTATGCCGGCGGAAGTAGCTGACCGCCGCGCGTGTGTAAAACAGCTCGCCATGCCTGAGTGCGGCAAGGTAGAAGTACCAATCTCCGCACATCCTGAATTGCTCGGCCGCATCCAGGCAGTCGGCCACGCAGGCCTTCCGGACGATCGCGCTGCTTGCGTTGACGATCAGACATAGCGCGCCGAACCCGGCATCCACGGCACGAATGCCTTCCATGCGAACCGACATCTCGTGAAATGGAAAACCACTCTGCGAGAGATACTCATCCAAACTACCGCACCGGATCGCACTGCACTCATCAATGACTTCGGACCGGCAAAACGCGATTGCAGTCGTGGGCTCGTCGAAGGCGGGTAATAAGGTTTCAAGGAAATCATTGCCGCAAGCATCATCGCCTTCTGCAATCCAGACCAGATCCGAGCGGCAATGCGAGATACCCTTCTTCCATTGCTTGAATGGCGATGCGGAATTCACGTCGTTCCTGATCAGTCGAATGCGAGGGTCAGCGAGATACTGTCCGACGATAGCCGCCGTCTCATCGGTTGAGCAATCATCGAGAACGAGAACCTCGAAGTCCTGGACCGTCTGCTGGAGTATCGAGTTCAAGTCTTTCACGAATGAATTGTGCCTGATTGTAGGTTGGCACAACGACCGATATGTGAGGCGCCTTGTCGGCAAGGTTCAGTAGATGGAATGCCAATTGCCTTGCGCCGATTTCGGCGGTGTAGCGTGTCATCAGGCGAGAGTGGGCGATGCTGCCCATCTGCTGCCGCAAGCCTGGTTGGGCAGAGAGCATACGGATCGTGCGACATGCCGCGCCAGTGTCCAGCGCCGGTAGCGCGCAGCCTGCATCGGTGCCGATACATTCGCTGATGCCGGTACGGCCTGCGAAATACACGGTCGGAATGCCGTACTGGGCTGCCTCCAGGCAAACCAGCGGAAAGGGGTCCTCCCGCGAGGGAAGGAAGAACACGTCGGCGGCGGCAACCAGCCGTGCGGCGGCCTTTTGGAAGCCGACAAACCGCACCGAATCCTGCAGGCCGGAAGCGATGACGGCCGTGCGGAGGTCACCGAGCTCCGGCCCGTCGCCAATCCAGATGAACATTAGCGAGGTGCCGAAACCGGCATCCGCCTTTTGCGCGACTTCCAAGAACAGATCGGCACCTTTGCGGCGATCGACCGAGCCACACCCGACCACGACGAACAGGTCTTCCGGGATGTCGAGTGCCGCTCGAGCGGCCACCCTTGCTGGGCCAATTTCGTGCAGGTGATTGACGTGAGTACGGATGAAGGCATTGGACAAGGTGAGTTTATCGCTGGGACATCCGATCTCGTCCACCAGCACCCGGCGCACCGCCTCGGAAACTGCGACGACCGAGGACGACCGCTGCTCCATGGCGCGGAAGTCGCTCTCGAACTCCATCAAAACGTTATAGAGTTCGTGGATGTGCAATATCGCCGGGATCCTTGCGGCAGCAAAGAACCGGTCGTACAGCATCCAAAAATGCGCCGCCGCCGCGGTGTTCACATACACTGCGACCGTCGGGCCCTTGACGAACTCCAGGAACGAAGGATCCCCCAGGTAGGTGCCGGGTTCGCGGGCCATGACGAATATCTCGGCATATTCGGCGTAGTCGGCAGCCATCGGTCCGGGCAACAACAACAACACCTTGATGGGGCACCGAGTGTGATCGGCCACCCAACGCACCACTTCGAGCAAGACGACCTGGGAGCCGGCCTGCCTGCCATCGTGACCAACGAACAAGATGGCAGGTGCGCCTGGCATTGCCGACTGTCGCCGCGCCGTCGAGGGCTGAACCGAGCGTCCTTCGTGCTGGCCGTGCGTTACGTAATGATGCAACGGGTTAAGGCCAGCCTCTGCCACGTCCGGATAGAGCCGGAGGTAGTGGTTGATCGAGAAATCTTTGCTCGGGTTCAATCCTTCTCGCCAACCGAAGGCGAGGTAGTGCTCGATAGGTTCCAGGCCGCCGACTGGAGGGTTTTGCCGCATATAATGAGGGCTGTCGAAGAATGGCTCGACGGAGTTGCGGATCCGGCGATCGGCCTGCCGTCCCTCGGCACGGCCCCACTGGAGGAAGTGCACAAAGGGGTTAAGGCCGGCGGCGCGAACGTCGGGATAGGCAGCCAGATAATAAGCAACCGAGAACCAAGGGGCAGGATCGCGGTTTTGCCGCCAGCCGCGCAACAGAAAGTGCATTGCCGGCCCCAGGGGGGTGAGATTCAGTTGGGGATTAGCCGCACGATAGAAGGCGGGATCGAATTCCCCGTGGACCAGTGCGAGATGACGGCGATAGGTTGCCACTGCCACGGCGTCGGCATCGCAGATCTGGCGGTTCTCGTGACGGCCGAGAGACAGGTAGTGGCTGAACGGTTCACAACCCGCAGCCAACACATCCTCATGCGTTTCCAGATAATATGTTGTCGAGAACCACGGCGCCGGGTCCCGGCCTTCCAGCCAGCCCGCGACGCAATAGTGCTCCAGCGGATCCCAGCCCGCGGCGACAACGTCAGGACAGGCTGACAGATAAAATTCCTTGTCGAAAGCCATCTGAAAAATGGCGCCATGGCTCTGCTGTGGTGTCAGTCCGCCGTCGGCGCGCGAAGGTTCATCATGCCCACTGTCGATGGGTGGCGACGCAGTCCCGGTCGGAGCACTCGCCGCCGTAACGGCCGCCGGTGCGATGCTCGGTCTCAACCGAGGCGGGGAAAGCGAGGCTTTTCGTGGCGGATATGCAGCGATTGCGGGCTTCGGTGGCTTCCTCTTGCTAGCACCGCGCTTGCCCGGCTGCGCAACCGGCGGACAAGTGGGACTGCCCGGGTGGCGTTTGGTGTATTTGGCAGACATCAAAATTGCCCTCGTCCCATGACAGCCCGCCCACGAAGCATGCCATCACACCATACGAAATGCAACTTACGGAGGAATAAATGATACAAACTACACCTCACAGGGGTATCGTTAGTGCATTTACCGTTTTTGTGTGGTAGCACCCTGGCTGCAGGGCCTGTCCGACATCCACAGGGTGTCGTAGTTGCAGGTATGTACCGTAGACGAGCATCGCTGCATATACAATCTAGGGTTGCAGAAGGTCGATCAGTGTATCGGGTCCATGAAACCATCAGTTAGAAGGGATTCCCTCCATACCGCCATATGTGGTAGCGTCGGAGTGGGTCTGCACAAGAAGTGGCCATCATGGCAGGTACGATGGAAGATCGCGGAGATTTCCATCGGCGCGGCGAATGCAGCCCGGCCCAATCAGTTGCCCGCTCCCGGGTAACCTGGCTCGCCGCGTGCAATGCGTTCGGATACCGCTGCACTACCGCGACGACCCGGCGCATTATGCGGCCGGCCGAACAGTCCGAGCGATGCACCTGACGGCTAAAGCGCCAAGCGCTGGCGACCTGGTTCGGGATCATGGCGACGCTCGGCGACAGTCCTCGGCATGGCAAGGGCACCTGAGATCACGGCGCAGGCGCGGTCGTGGCTGATCTCCCTGGCGTGCCGAACGGCAAAGGACGTGGGATGTCCGCACGAGCTTTGGACAACGCGGTTGCTGGCCGGCCATGCCCACGGGCATGGTCCGGCAGAAGGGCACGCCTGCCTGACGCGCATCGCGCAGGGCACGGTTTGCAGAATTCTCGCCGAGAAGGGAGCCGTTCCACGGAACGCTGTACCAGAGGCAAGGCCGTCGGCGGTGCCCGTCGCCGGCCAGTGCAACCTGGTATTCGGTTGGCCCAACTGTCCGAATTCGGGCACATAGCGCGTTTTGCTGCGGCGGGACCGGGCTGCACGAGCACCTGGACGCCCGAATGGCAGGGAGGCGATCATGAAGATCTTGCACATCCATATTCCGAAGAACGGCGGAACGTTTATTGCGCATAACCTGGCGGCACGATATTCTGAGGCCGAGCGCTATGTCGTCGACGAGGCAGTAACGTTCGTGCAGGACTTCGTGGCCGATGCCGCTCGCATCACCGAACAATGCAGCTTTATCACCGGCCATGTACCGTTCCGATTGGTGAAGCCGTTCGTCGGGCGGTTCGACCTCGTCCTGTCGTCCTACCGCGACCCGTGGGCAAGGACCTGGTCCATGTACCAATTCGTCACAATGGCGGACCCGTGCTGGTGGCACCTCCGACCGATGGTGCAGACGGATGTTGCGGAAAAGTTCGAAGCTTTTGTAGACACCTACCTGTTGGCCAATCAAGCCACCCGAAACCATCAATGCGGTTTCCTTGGTGATACCAATCATTCTGGCGCAGCCCTCGAAAATATAACGACATACCACATCCGAATGATTCCGGTAGCGAACCTCAGGCCCGCGCTGCAACAAGCGATGAACCAGCATGGCTTGCGGTACCAGCCGGACGCGGACGCCAACGTGTCGCCTGAACAGCCGCTCGTGGTAAGGCCAGGCGACAATCCTTCCGTGGACGCCAAGATCCTGAGGTGGTTTGACGGAGATTATCAGCTTTGCGAGCAACTTGACGCGGCGCTGGTTGAAACTCGTGGGCCGGAATAGGCAGAGTCTGTGAATCGGCGCGGCGTCGGGCTCGCGATCAGCGTCCAAAGGTGACCCGGCTCATCGCAGGCGAAGCAGTGATCGCCGACCGTTCCGATACAGGCGCGATCCGCTGCTACGCGACGAGCACCCCACGAGCCGCACCATTCGCTTCCCTAAAGTAAGCATCCTCCGGCAAACCGGGGGCCTTGCAACGGTCGACGGGGGCGGAGGAAGTGGCCACGGCGATCGAAGCGATTGCCTCGCCCGCCGACGAATTGCAGGCCGCCGACTGACGTTGCTCTGGCGGCATCGAACCTCTGGACAGACGTCGAGGCAGGCGGTTTGCCACTGGGGCAAGCCGTCCCGCGGCCCTGTGGTCGCGCGCTGTGGTCGCGCGCGTCACCGATCGTCTCGGTCCCCACCGCCTGGGCCATCCACGGCTGTCGGGTCCGGGACCTGCTGCAACAGGAACCAGGCTCGATCATCAGCGACCTGCAGCACATTGAACCGAGCCCGGACGATCAATCGTTCTGAGCCACCGTCCCCGCCAGCCGCCACCCACCGAACGAAGTCAGCCGTAAAACCGGCGGCAACCACGCACGCCAAGCTCCGAAATCGCCGTCATCCTTCCTCAACGTCAGCCCCCACCCCCCCGCGGTCGTCGTCAAGCGACGCCGATCGCGGTGTACGCGTGCATTCTCACCGCCGCTGACACCTCCGACGACCTGTGCCGTGCGTCACAGCTTCGCCGCCTAGTTCGCCGTGTATGGCGCCATGAGCGGGACGTGGCCCGGTGCGGCCGGACGAGTCAGCCCTGCCGGCGTGCGAACATGACTGGATCAAGCCCGGCCATGACCGGTGTACAGCTTCATCGCGTTGTTGAAGAAGAACCCCCGGCGTTTCTCCTCCGGCAAACTCATCGGCAGCACCTGGGCGGGATCGTCATAGTCCCAGTGCGGGTAGTCGGTGGCGAACAGCAGCCGGTCCCAGCCGATCCACTCGATCGCGTCGAGCACGCGCTCGCGCGGCTGCGGTTCCTCCATCGGCTGCGTGGTCAGCCACACTTGTTCCCGGATGTATTCGGACGGGGCGCGCTTCAGATGCGGCGTCTCCTCCTTCAGCCGGCGCCATAGCTTGTCCAGGCGCCAGCTCAGCGAGGGGATCCAGGCGAAGCCGGCCTCGATCATTATCAACTTGAAGTTGGGCAGGCGTTCGAACACGCCCTCGATCACCAGGCTGGTGACGAAGGACTGCGCGGACTGGGCGTGGCCGACCATGTCCTCGATGTAGAAGGACGGCCAGCCGCCGCCACTGACCGGATAGCCGCCGAAGCCGAAGGCGTGCACGCCGATCGGCAGGTTGGCGGCGGCAGCGGCTTCATAGACCGGCCAGTAGCGCTTCTGGCCGGGCGGCTCGGCGATGCGGGTCACCATCAGCACCTGGACGAAGCGAGGATCGCCGGCCCAGCGTTCGATCTCGGCCACCGCGGCTTCGGGGTCTTCATACGGCACGACGATGGAACCCTTCAGCCGAGGCTCCTTCGACAGCCACTCGGCCACCAGCCAGTCGTTCATCGCGCGGCACACGGCGGCGCCGAATTCCCGATTTTGGAAGCTGGCGCCGTTGTCGCCGGTGGCGTTCAGGACGCCGAGCTGGATGTTGTTCTCATCCAGCAACTGCTTCTGCAGGAAGGCGAGGTTGCTGCCCGGCTTGCCGCCCGGCGGCCAGGCGTCGCGGCGGGCGGCGTTGGGCTGGCCCTTCGGATAGGCCGGACCCGCTTGGTACGCCTGCCGCGGCCGCGAGCCGAACGTCTTCGCATGCTCCTGCCAGCGCTTTTCCATGTAGGGGAACAGATCGGCATAGGAATTGCGCTGCGGATGGATGTCGCCGTCGGCGATGGCCAGCTTGGTGGCGCCGGCGGCCTGGATGGTCGGACGGCTGGTGACCTGGACGTTCATCGGTCGGACTCCGTCAAGCGGGGGCGGGCGTTTCCCGCCAGTTGTCTATCATGCCAGTTGTCTATCATGATCGGGCGTGCGGGAGCGCATGACAAGCCCTTGGGGCCCTTGGGGCCGACAGGTCGGGTCACGACCAGGCTCGCGCCGCCAGGATGCGCGGCAAGGCTGCCGCATCCGCCGTCCAGTCCTGGTACTCCGGCCAGGTCAGCCCGAGACAGGTGTGTAGCGGCACCGGCTCGCCCCAGGGGCTGGCGCATCGTGCCAGCGGTCCACCTCGTCATCGATCTGGCCGGGCAGCGCTGCGCCGCGGCGATAGCGGTCCATGAAGGCTGCCGGCACGCCGTTCGGTGCCTGCGGCACGCCGGTCGGTTCCTGTGGCACGATGCGGGGGACCGCTTCCCAACGGGAGGAGCCAGGAATCCGCAGACCTCGAATGGCGCCTCCGACGATTAGCCTGGTCAGATAGTCCCTGTCACCGAGATGGCGGCCTCGTTGGTTGAAGACCTGGATATCCGGCACACTTTCGTAACGCAATTTCTTGACGTCGAGGCGCATGCCGTCCGCGCTCCACCTCTTCGCGCCCCAGCGGAGCGGATCGAAGGCTTGTCGAAGCCATTCGGCCACCATTACCTCCGAGCGCAGGGCCGCTACGCTGCAAGGCGCAGAGCGAAGGCGGATTAGGGCAACGCGCGTTACCCTACGCTTTCATGGCCCCGTGTCGTGACCCCGTGTCATGGCACAGCGTCACGGCGCTGCGTCACAGCACCGCGGCATTGCGCTGCGTCATGGCACCGCGTCCGTGAGGCGTGGGTAGGTGTTCCGAGGATTGTCCACCATGATCTTGCGAACCTGCTCGCGCGACAGCCCGTCCGGCAGCACCGCGTCGCCGTCGAACTGCCAGTGCGGGTAGTCGGTGGAGAACAGCAGCAACTCGTCGGAATCCATGTGGTCGAGCAAGTGCCGGAATGCCTCGGCGGTGGGCGGGCCGTCGCAGGGCTGCAGCGTCAGCCGCACGTTGGAGCGCACGATCTCGGCCGGGGCGCGGTCCACCCACGGCACCTCCATGCGCAGCCCGCGCCAGAACTTCGTCAGCCGCCAGAGATGCGCCGGCAGCCAGGTGAAGCCGGACTCGATCAGCACGACCTTCAGGTCGGGGAACTTGGTGAACACGCCCTCGCAGATCAGGCTGGACAGCGCCTGCTGGAAGGCGGTGGCCTGGGCGGCGTAGTCCTCGGTGTAGTAGGTCGGCCAGCCGAGCGGCGTGACCGGGTGGCGATAGGCGCTGCCGGCGTGAATGCCCACCGGCAGGCCGTGGCGCTGCGCGGCCTCATAGATCGGCCAGTAGTGCCGCTTGCCCAGCGGCATGTCGTGCATCACCAGCAGCAGGACCTGGACGAAGCGGCGGTCGGGGGCGACGCGGTCGATCTCCTCGGCGGCAAGTTCCGGATTCTGCATCGGCACGACGATGGAAGCGCGCAGGCGGGATTCCTTGGCCAGCCATTCGCCGGCCAACCAGTCGTTGATGGCACGGGCGAAGCCGGCGCCCATGTCCTCGGAGAACAGGAGCTGGGCGCCGTAGAGGCAGTTGCAGATGGCAAGGCTGGTGCCGAACGGCTCCAGCGCGTGCTGGCGCAGCAGGGCCAGGTCGGCGCCGGGCTTGCCGGAAGGCGGGCGCCAGTCCGGGCGGGAGGTCAGCGGGGAATTGATCGGATAGGCGATCGATTCCAGTTCATGCAGGCCGCGCTGGATGCTGGTGTCGCGCCAATGGTCGGACAGGTAGGGATGCAGCGCCTTCGGGTTGGGCACCGCGGGATGGATGTCGCAGTCGATGCCGCCTGGTTCGATGATGCTCATGGGGGTCCTCGCCGGATGGGGCCTGAGCTTCGCGGGCGGGGAGTGTCGCATGACGATGTCGCCGGCACAAAATCCGCCCCGCGAGCCTGCGAGCTTTGACAGCAATGCAATCATTGCTTACAGTCCAATCACGCAGACAGGCAAGACCCCCAACCCGATGAGCAGCATCACGATCCGTAACATCGACCCGGCGATCAAGGAACGGCTGCGCGTCCGTGCGGCGGAGCATGGCCATTCCATGGAGGCCGAGGTACGCCGCATCCTGCAAACCACGCTCAAGGGTCCGCCGCGGGGTCCGGCGCCCAATCTCTATGAACGCATCCGCGCGCGGTTTGCGCCGCTCGGCGGTGCCGATGATCTGGAGCTGCCGCCGCGGCTGCCGGACCGCGATCCGCCGCGGTTCGACTGATGTTCGTGCTCGACACCAACGTCCTCTCCGCGATGATGCGCAGCGCCCTGGTGCCGGAAGTGGCCGCGTGGATTGCGAATCAGCCGGAGGAGGAACTGTTTACCACCGCGATCTCCCAGGCGGAGATCCTGGCAGGCCTCGCCGTCATGACCGACGGCCGCCGCCGCGCATCCCTGGAAGCCGCCGCGCGCGCGATGTTCGAGGCCGATTTCCGCGACCGCATCCTGGCGTTCGATAGCGAAGCCGCGGCGGCTTACGCCGACATTTATGCCGCTCGCTGGCGCGGTGGCCGTCCGATCGCGCCGCTCGATCTCACGATCGCGGCCATCGCTGTTGCGCATGACGCAGGCGTGGTGACGCGCGACACGCGTGGGTTCGAGGGTTGCGGCCTCACCGTCATCAACCCGTGGGAAGTCCACGGCTGACGCGCGCGCCCCGTGACAGGTGTCGTGGAGCGCCGAGGGGCCGGCGTGCATGCTCCCACTCGCGTCGCTATGGTCCGCCCCCCAATCGCCGCCAGAAGGAACACCCCGCCATGCGCCCATCCGGCCGCGCCGCCGACGCCCTGCGCACCGTCTCGCTCACCCCCGGCTTCGCGCACCATGCCGAAGGCTCCTGCCTGATCCGCATGGGCAACACCGAGGTGCTTTGCGCCGCCAGTGTCGAGGGTCGGGTGCCGCCGTTCATGCGTAACTCCGGCCAGGGCTGGGTGACGGCGGAGTACGGCATGCTGCCGCGCGCCACCCACACCCGCGGCGACCGCGAGGCCGCCCGCGGCAAGCAATCCGGCCGCACGCAGGAGATCCAGAGGCTGATCGGCCGCTCCCTGCGCGCGGTGGTGGACCGCAAGGCGCTGGGCGAGATGACGATCACGCTCGACTGCGACGTGCTGAACGCCGATGGCGGCACGCGCTGCGCCGCGATCACCGGCGCCTGGGTGGCGCTGGCGCTCGCCTGCCGGCATTTGCAGACCATGAAGGTGATTGCGAAATCGCCGCTGACCGGGCAGGTGGCGGCGGTGTCCTGCGGGCTGGTGGCCGGCGAGGCGGCGCTGGACCTGGACTACCAGGAGGACTCCAGCGCCGACGCCGACGCCAATTTCGTGCTGACCGACAGCGGCGGACTGGTGGAGCTGCAGGCCACCGCGGAGCGCGCGCCGTTCTCGGAAGCGCAATTCCTCCAGTTGCTGACGCTGGCCCGCAAGGGCACCGCCGAACTGTTCTCCGCCCAGCGCGAGGCAGTCGGTTCCTGATGCGCTTGCTCAAGCCCGGCGGCAGGCTGGTCGTCGCCACGCACAATCCCGGCAAGCTGCGGGAGATCGCCGACCTGCTGCGGCCGCACGGGATACGGGCGGTGTCCGCCGGCACCATCGGACTTCCCGAACCGGAGGAGAACGCCCCGGATTTCGTCGGCAACGCGCGGATCAAGGCGGTGGCCGGGGCGATCGCGAGCGGACTGCCGGCGCTGGCGGACGATTCCGGCTTCTGCGTAGCGGCGTTGGGCGGGGCACCCGGGGTGCTGTCCGCGCGCTGGGCGGGGCCGGGCAAGGATTTCACCGCCGCCATGGCGCGGGTGTACCGAGCAACTGGCCGGGGCCGCCGACCGGCGTGCATGGTTCGTGGCGGCACTGTGCCTGGCCTGGCCCGACGGGCACGCGCAAACGTTCGTTGGCCGTGTCGATGGCGAGGCAGCGTGGCCGCCGCGTGGCGACCGCGGCTTCGGCTACGACCCGATGTTCGTGCCGCAAGGTGAGACGCTGACCTTCGGCGAGATCGAACCCGAGCGGAAGCACGCCATCAGCCACCGCGCCCGGGCGTTCGCCCAATTCGTGGCGGCGTGCATTGGGTAATGGCGACAGCCGCCCCCGTGTCATGGGGGGCGGCCGAGACATGCCGATGTCGTTATGCCGCCTGCTTCTTTCCGGCGTCGTACTCCGCCGAAATATCCTGCCCCGTGTAGTCCGGCATCAGCGCCGTCGAGATCAGGCTGATCACCGCGCAGGCGGCAATGAAGATCGCAATCGCGTAGCCTGTGTGATAGGCGGCGAACAGTGCGGTCGCGATGATCGGCGCGGGACCGCCGGCGATGATCGAGGCAAGCTGGTAGCCCAGCGACGACCCGCTATAGCGCAGGCGCGGTGTAAACGCCTCGGCGATCAATGCGGCCTGCGGGCCGTACATCATGTCGTGCGGAATCAGCGACAGCACGATGGCGATGAACACGGCGGACGCATATCCACTGTTCAGCATGCCGAAATACAGGAAGCCGAACAGCCCGGTCGCGGCCGCACCGATCAGGTACATCGTCCGCCGGCCAATGCGGTCGGAGATATGACCGAACAGTGGGATGCTGATGAACGATACGCACGATGCCACCAGCACCGCGGTCAGGATTAGGTTCCGCGGCATTTTCAGTGTGCCGACGCCATAGGCGAAGACGAACGCCGTGAAAATATAGAACGGGGCTTGCTCGGCCATCCGTAGGAGCGCGGACAGCAGGATCTCGCGCGGCTGCCGCTTCAATACCTCCACAATCGGCGTTCGTTCGATTTTCTTGTCCTCGAGAAGCTGGCGGAATACCGGTGTCTCCAGGATGCCGAGCCTGATCCACAGGCCGATGCCAACCAGGACGATGCTGAGGAAGAACGGCACGCGCCAGCCCCAGGTGGTGAAATCGGCGCCCGCCCAGGCGCTGAACGCCAGGATCATCAGGTTCGACAGGAACAATCCCGACGGCACGCCGAACTGCGGCCAGGAGGCGACCAGCCCGCGGCTGCCGTGACCGCGCGCCCATTCCATCGAGATGAGGACCGAGCCGCCCCATTCGCCGCCGACGCCGATGCCTTGCAGCGCGCGCAGCACCGTCAGGATGACCGCGCCCCATATGCCGATCGAGGCATAGCCTGGCACGAAGGCGACGAGGAAGGTGGCGATCCCCATCACCATAAGTGTGGAGATCAGCGTCGCCTTGCGCCCGATCCGGTCGCCGTAATGGCCGAAGATCGCGGCGCCGATCGGCCGGGCGATGAAGCCGACAAAGTAAGTGCCGAACGCCGCCAGCGTCCCGGTCAGCGGATCCTCGTTGGGAAAGAACAGTTTTGGGAAGATCAGTCCGGCGGCGGTGCCGTAGATGAAGAAGTCGTACCACTCGATCGTGGTGCCGATCGTGGCAGCAACGACAGCCTTGCGGAGTTGTGCGCTGTGCTCGGCGTCCGAGAGTGTACCTGGCGTGCCCATGTCAGCCATGGCCCGTTACTCCCTGTCCGTTACTCCCTGTATCGACCCTTTTCATGCCGTGGGTCGTTCATCGAGCACTATGGACCCGGCCCGGGCTCGTTAGCAAGGTTTTCGGCCGGTCAGTATTTCTCATCCTGGCACGGCCACGGCGGATCCCGCCCCCGTGTCATGGCCGGTGAAGGTCGGCGATGACACGGGGGCGGTTCTCCGCTCCAACCACGAGCCGCGACGCGAACGTGCCGCGGCGCCCCCGGCGGCGACAGGGACCCGGCGGGGCGGCCTCCTCACGTTATCCACAGCAGCCAAGGCAGCCCGACGGCGAGGAACACCAGCAGACTCACGGCGCCGAACGCCGCACCCAGGCGCCAGAAGTCCTTGGCCGGCACGTAGCCGCTACCGGCATAGATCGGGCCAGGCCCGGTCGCGAACGGCGTGATGATGCCCATGAGGCCGATGGTCATGCTCAGCCCGAGCGCCGCGGCCGTCACGTTCATCCCGGGGACCGCGGCGGCGACCGCCAGCATGGTCGGCAGCAGCGCGGTGGTATGCGCGGTCAGGCTGGCGAACAGGTAGTGCAGCAGGAAGAAGGCCACGACCAGCGCGACCAGCGCCCATGCCATCGACACGTGTGCGAGATGCGCACCCAGCAAGCCGGCGAGCCATTTCACCATGCCGACCTGCGCCAGCCCGCTCGCCAGCGCGACCAGCGTGCCGAACCAGATCAGCGTATTCCACGCGGGCCTGTTCGCCAGCAGATCGTCCCAGGTGACAGTGCCGGTCACCACCAACCCCACCACGACCAACAAGGCAGCGGTGGTCGCGTCCACCCAGGCGCCGCCGAACACCCACATCGCCAATGCGCACAGCACCAGCCCGGCGAGCACGATTTCCCGCCGCGACAGCGGGCCGAGTTTATGCAGTTCATCGCGCGCCCATTCGGGCACCTCCGGGCTGTCCTTCACCCCGGGTGGGTACAGCTTGTAGGCCAGCCACGGCGTGGCCAGCAGAAGGATGACGCCGACCGGCAGGAAGCCCCAGAACCAGCCGGCCCAGGTGACCTGCACATGCAGGGTGGTGCGAATCAGCTCCACCGCCAGCAGGTTCGGTGCAACGCCGGTCAGGAACATCGAGCTGGTGACGCAGGTCGCCGCCAGTGCGGTCCACATCAGGTAGCCGCCGATGCGCCGCGATGACGGGTCATTCGGCAGCGATCCATAAATGCCCGGGAGGTGCTTGATCACGGGGAACACGGTGCCGCCGCTGCGCGCGGTGTTGGACGGCGTGAACGGCGCCAGCACGGCGTCCGCCAGCGTCACCGCGTAACCGAGCGACAGCGTGCGGCCGCCAAGCCACCGCACCAGCATCAGGGAGATGCGCCGGCCAAGCCCGGTTTTCTCATAGCCCAGCGAGAAGATGAACGCGGCGAAGATCAGCCAGACGGTGGAATTGGCGAACCCCGACAACGCCCAGTTCACCGCCGCGCCCGTCAGGTTGAAGCCGGGATGCGCGATTTGCGCGGGAGAGAACAGTACGAAACGGGCCAACGCCGCGGCGACGGCAATCCCGGCAAGACCGACGGCCGCAGCGGGGATCGGTTCCACCACCAGACCGGCAATCACCGTGACGAAGATGGCGAAATAGTACCAGGCATATTGCGGCAGGCCGGCGGGCGGCGGGGTTAGAGCGATGGCCGCCCCGATCAGCAGGGGCAGCAGCAGAATGGCCTTGTGCCAGATCGAGTGCCAATTGGGTTGCCAGATGGGTCTGTGGGCAGGCTGCGGCTTTGCCGATACCGGAGCCAGATGCGTGGCGCTCATGGCGGCCTCCGTTTCAGGCAGGCTTGCCGGAACCTTCAGGCACGCTTGCCAGAATCCGCGGGATGTTAGCCGGAGCGGGACGCGGGCGCCTTGATCCGGATCAAACTGCCGGGACGAGCGCGGGCATTTGCTGCGATTTACCCTGGGATGCCCGCTGCGATGCCCGCTGCGATGCGCCTGGCGATGCTCCCTGGGGCCCCTGCCCCACCGCGCGCGCCGCCCGCATCAGACGGCGGCATTCTTCGTCGCACCAGGTGTTGACGGCGTTGCGCGGCGTCGCGGTGCCCTTGTGGCCGGCCACGTGGCGGAACTCCACGACGATGCCGGCGGCGGCGACCTTCTCGCGATACGCGACGATGATGCTTTCATATTGGCGGATGGTGCGGGTCTTGCGCAGCATGCCGCTGAGGGCGTGAATCGCGGTCAGGCAGTCGGTCTGCGCGATGATCTTCGACGCCGCCGGTGGCCGCATGGCCGCGAGCGCCACACAGATGCCGTTCACCAGCGCCATGGTCTCGGCCAACGACGAATTTTCTACCGTCTGCTTCAGCACGCCGGAATGGCGCACGGTGCGGCCGTCGGCCTTGGCCCACGCGGCATAGGCGCCGACCCGGGACCGGCTGCAATAGGAAGCGTCGGTGAACAGCGTGATCAGCATGCGGACATGGCGCGGGTCGTCGGGCTGCGTCGGACGCGAATTGGGCGGTCTTTCTGCCGAAAGCATGCCTCAGGCTCGGTAGGGCGCCAAGCGGATCCGCCGTCGGCTGATGAATTGTCACGCAGCGGTCGGAGGTTGGCGAAAGCCCGGCGACGAAGCTGCTGGCGGCATGGCCATGATATGTGCCATTCCCTATGGGAATGCGGTGGCGCAATAGCCTTCGCGAGCACCTGCGCGTCCGTCCACCGATCCAGTTCGCGCAGGCCGGCGCGGGCAAGCCTGTCTCTCCGAGGGGATTGCGTTACTACCCAGGGATTGCGCTACCACCCCGCTTTCCGCAATGACTGACAGGCCATGGTTAGCCGGACTCCGCCCATGCCCCCCATCGCCTTTCTCCTGCTCGGCTACGTTCTCGGATCGATCCCGTTCGGCCTGCTGCTGACGCGGGCCGCCGGGCTGGGGGACATCCGTGCCATCGGCTCCGGCAATATCGGCGCGACCAACGTGCTGCGCACCGGCAACAAGACCCTGGCGGCGGCGACGCTGCTGCTGGACGCGGGCAAGGGCGCCGCCGCCGTGCTGATCGCGCGCGCGCTGGCGGGACACGATGCGGCACTTTGGGGCGGCCTCGGTGCCGTGCTGGGGCACATGTTCCCTGTCTGGCTGCGCTTCCGGGGCGGCAAAGGCGTTGCCACCGCCTACGGCGTGCTGATCGCTGCTGCGTGGCCGGTAGGGTTGGCAGCCGGCGCAGCTTGGCTGATCGCGGCTGCCCTGCTGCGCTGGTCCTCGCTGGCGGGCCTGATCTCCTTTGCGCTGGCACCTTTGCTTGCCTGGGCGCTGGCGGACCCGGGCGTCGTTGAACTGACGTTGGCGATTGCCGTGCTGATCTATGCCCGGCACCATGCCAACATCCGCCGCCTGCTGGCCGGCACCGAGCCGCGCATCGGTCAGCACAGCAGCGGCAAGGCATAGCGCTGGCGCATACAATACCCCTGCACGCAGGTTGGCCCGGGCGCCCACGTCTGTGCCGCGCTACAAGCGCAAAGCCGTGGGTGACCGGCCCGGATACCGGTCATTCGGCTCAAGGCCGGGTTTGGCCGATTGCGGACCTTTGCACCGTTTGAAGTGCGCTCAGCCAGGTGACGTTTCCCCTATTGCAAGTACCCTGATCGTGGCGCACAGGTCATTTGGGGAGGGCAATGGTTGTGACTCAGACAGTGCTGAGCGTTGTTATCGAAGTCCAGCCGCCAAGCGCGCAGCTTCTGCGCGAGCATGTCGTGCGCCTACGCGACGCCGAAGAGGCCAGCACCCCGAAGTATAGCCGCCTGCGTCAGGCTGTTCCGGCCCTGCATTTCATGTCCCTCACGGTCAGCCCCGACGATGCCTACGATCCGGCCTTCGTGTTGGAGGCGAATTTCGACGGGCCACCCCGTCCGTTCTGGGCACAGATCGAGGCCGCGCTCGGAGAGCAGTTGCGCGACATGTTCCGTTGCTGCAAGCCCCCACAAAGTGGGGCTGCGGACCTGTTCGCGGCAGTGACGGCTGATGGTTCGCGTGCGCCTGTTGGGCCGTTGCTGGAGGCCTGCACGGTGCCGCCGGCGATCTTCCACCAGGGCAATCGCGGCCTGGACCGGGCGCGGATCGACAATGAAGCGGCGCTGTTCCTTGCCGCACGATCCCTGGCTGGCGATCCGGCCCTGCGTGCGATGGCGCCAGCCGCAATCCACTCCAGGCTGCGTAGGGACCTGCTGAAGCAATTTGCGTGGCTGAACCAGACCTCGCCCGCACGCATCGGAACACGGGAGTTGCTGGCCGACTGGGGCCGGTTGGTCGGTTTTGTCGTGCTTGCGGTCGTTGCGCTGTGCCTGCCGGCAATCGGGCTGGCTCTGGTGTTCAAGACGGTATTGCTGCCGCTTCTGCTGGCCCTGGCTGCGATCTATTTCGGCCTGCGTCTTGCGGAACTGAACACTGTGGAGGCGCGCTGTTCGAGCCTGAGCTGGCTGACCGGCGTGCTTGCCGTCCTGGTGCTGGCGGCTGATATCCACAACCCGTTCGTGGGTCGCCACGCCGCAGCGTTCGGTGCCTTCGCCCTTCTTGGCGATCCCATGGCGTGCCTGCATCCCAAATGGTTCTGGATCCTGGTCGTCGTGCTGGGCGCCGTCTCGGTGGTGCTCGGCCTGCTTGTCTGGCTGCGGCTTCTGGAACGGGCCGACCCGTCGCAGGACGCGCCCCCGATGGACCCGGCGGTCCAGCGCCGCATCGCCACCGCCGAGGACCAGACGGTGCAGAACCACATGATCAGCATCGTGCACATCAAGCCTGGCATCCTGCGCGCGGTGCTGATCCGGGCGGGCCTGCGCGGCCTGGGCTATTTGCTGCGGGCGATGCCAGCATCCCGTAGTGGCTACCTGGGCAACATGCGCACCATCCACTTCGCCCATTGGGGCATCATCAGCAACGGCGGCCGCTTGATGTTCCATTCGAACTATGATGGGAGCTGGGAAAGTTACCTCGACGACTTCATCGAGAAGGCGCATGTCGGTCTTACCTTGGCCTGGACAAACGGCGTAGGCTTCCCGGAAACCCGGTTCCTGATCAACGACGGCGCGACGCACGGGCGACAGTTCAAGGCCTGGGCGCGGCATTCAATGACCGAGAGCCAATTTTGGTTCAGCGCCTACAAGGACCTGACCGTCAATCAGATCGAGCGCCAGGCCCGCCTGGCGGAAGGACTGCGCAAGGCCACGCTCACCCCGCAGGAGGCCGCGACATGGTTGCTCGACCTTTAGCCGTCGAAGGATCCACGCCGCCCTTGAGCTGGCGGCTGACCCCGGCCTGCGCGGTCCAGACCCAGGGCTTGATCGTCAGCCCGTTCTCGCACCTCGAGGCGGGCCTGGCCTTGTTCCTGACACTGCCCATCAGAGCCGGGGGCGCCTGGCTGAAGACGCTGCTTGCGGCGGTCGCGATCACCGATGCGACCGGCAAGACCAGCCCATGCGCCGCCATCGCGTTCACCTGCCCCGGCCTGGCCGCCATGGGTCTGGACCAAGCCGCCCTGGCCACCTTCTCCGACCCATTCACCGAGGGGATGCTACAGGAGGACCGCCGACGCCGTCTGGGCGACGAGGATTTGCTGGTGATCCCGGGCGGCCCGCTATGGAGCGGCGGAGCGGCACCCACCACGGTTCATGCGGCGCTGTTGCTCTACGCCGAGGACGCGGCCCAAATCGCCACTTTGCGTGCCGCGGCCCTGACGGCGCTGGACGCCCACCACGTCGCGGTGCCCCGCGAGATCGACCTGTCACTACGCTTCATCAATGGCGTCGCGCGCGAGCATTTCGGCTTCGCCGATGGCATCTCCCAGCCGGTTCCCTTCGGTCCGGAAATCCAGGCCCCTGACGGGACGCCCCTGGCCCGGGATCCCTGGCATGGGATCCACGCGGGCGACATCCTGTTCGGCCATATCGACGCCCATGGCGAACTTGCGCCCGGTCCCTTGGTCAAGCTCGCACCGGGGCAGGTGTGCACCCTGCCGGATGACAATGCTCCCGAGGGCTTCGGCGATCTCGGCCTCAATGGCAGCTATCTGGTCATCCGGGAGCTGCGCCAGGATGTTGCCCTGTTCTGGACCTCGATGGACGCCGCTGCCAAGGCGCTGGGCGATCCGGCAATCGACGCCACCGGCCTGGCACAGCGAGCAGTGGGCCGCACGCTCAACGGCGATCCGCTCTCACCCGGCGCGCCCCTGCCGCCACAGGATGGGCAGCCGTCCAACAGTTTCGGCTACCTGGCGCGGGACTCGCATGGCTTCGGCTGCCCAATCGGCTCGCACATCCGCCGTGCCAACCCGCGTGATGGATTGGCGCCCTGGCCTGAGTCCGCCCAGCCCATGCTTCAGGCGGCCAACAATCACCGCATTCTGCGGCGCGGGCGCAAGTTCGGCGGGTCGATTGCCAATCCGAGGGTAGCTGACGGGCAGGACCGCGGCCTGCTGTTCATGGCCCTCAACACCGACCTCGAGCGCCAGTTCGAGTTCGTTCAGCAGAACTGGATATTGAACCAGACCTTCGCCGTGCTGTACGACGAAACCGATCCGATCGTCGGGCCCCGGGGTCCGTTCACTATTCCCGCTACGCCGCTGCGGCGCCGGGCCGAGGTCGAGACCTACATTCAGCTTGTCGGCGGCGAGTACTTCTTCCTCCCCAGCCTGCCGGCCCTGGACTATCTGGCAAGCCTGCCATGAGCGACGCCGACGTCCCGCACCCGGCGCCGACCGGGCCGGCGGCTGCCCTCGTCGCGTTTGGCCTGGAGCACGTCGACCCAATCACGCCGGCTTTGGCCCCGGCGCTCCCCGCGTCAGCCTGACGCTCCGCGCGTCAGCATCGTCCGCAATGCCTGGCGGCGGCGGTGAGGTAACCGTTGCGGCGGTGAATCGCGGCAATTGGTATCATGGTGCGCATCCCCGGCGCGCAGGCGCTCGAACAGAGGTGCGCCAGGCGCATGCTCTACGATGTCGAGGCGACGGCTGATCGCCGGCTGCGAACGATGGAGCCGCCGGGCAGCGCCGGTGAAACTGCCAAGCCGGGGAATGGCGAGGAAGGTCTCGATCCCATCGATATCCATCAATCAGTTTTCCCGATGCCCTTCGCTTGCATTATGCATTGGACAAGGCCCGAGGCCATTCTGAGGTTCAAGGTCCGATTTCCACTCGAGGAGGAACGAGGCACATGCGCACACAAAGCCAGAAGGCTGCGGCGTTCCGCGCGCTGCATGAGCGGCCGGGAGGGTTCATCATCCCCAATCCGTGGGAGGCCGGTACGGCCAGGCTGCTGGCCGCGGCGGGATTCGAGGCACTTGCCACGACCAGCCTGGGGCTCGCCAATATGCTCGGCCGCGCCGACAGCCACGTGACCCGAGACGAGGTGATCGCGAATTGTCGGGTAATCGCCGAGGCGACGGACCTTCCCGTCAATGCGGATCTGGAGAATTGCTTTGCGCATGAGCCGGACGCGGCGGCGGACACGATCCGGATTGCCGCCGAGGCCGGCGCGGTTGGCGGCTCGATCGAGGACTTCAGCGGCGACCGAAACGACCCGATCTACGATTTCGACCTTGCCGTCGCCCGCGTCCGCGCCGCGGTGCAGGTCGCACATTCGCTGCCGGTCCCTTTCCTGCTCACGGCGCGCGCGGAAAACCTCATTCACGGACGCACCGACATGGCCGACACCATCCGCCGCTTGCAGGCTTACGAAGCAGCGGGCGCGGATGTGCTGTATGCGCCAGGACCGCGCAACCTGAGTGAGGTTCGCCAGGTCGTCGCTGCGGTGAAGCGGCCCGTCAATGTCGTAACGGGTTGGCTCGACCCCGGGATCACGCTGGCGCAGCTGGCGGAGGCCGGAGCCAAACGGATCAGCGTCGGCGGTGCACTGTCCCGCCTCGTGCTGGCCACGTTCGTCAAGGCGGCGCATGACATGCAGGAGCACGGCTCCTTCGCGTGGATGCACGACATGATGGGCAGCACGGAACTTGGGACGATGTTCGCGGCTCCGCGCCCTGAATGAAACGGCGAATCGGAGTGGGAAAGAACACCCCTTCCCTGCAGGGGCGGGGGTGTTCTTAATTTCTTGATTTCTTGTTGGGAGCGAAGCGACGAAACAATCCCCAGCCTGGGTATCCCACGATTCATCACGCGGGAGATTGCTTCGTCGGGCCTGACAGTAAATCGATTTTCGCCGTTCCCGTTCCGGATCGACGACGGAAGACCACCCTTGACGCAATCAACCGTCGTCGGATGTGGTGATACAGGAAGCATTCTCCGCTCGTTGCGAATGCGAATGACCGGCGGGAGATTTACCGTCAGGCCCGTCGCTTCGCTCCTCGCAATGACAGTGCGGGCGGTGACGTCTCGCAATGACAGTGAGGGCGGTGATACTCCTCGCGATGCAAACGGAAGGCTGACGGACAAGGCATGATGGCCGAGCTTCCCTGGCTGGTGGTCAGCGTCATGGCCGCCGGCGTAGCGGCCGGCACCCTCGCCGGATTGTTTGGCGTAGGTGGCGGCGGCATCATCGTCCCGGTACTATTCGAGGTGTTCCGCTTGCTCGAAGTGCCCGAGGCGGTGCGCATGCAGCTCTGCATCGGCACCTCGATGGCCATCATCGTGCCGACTTCGGTACGCTCTTATCGGGTGCACAAGCAGCGCGGATTTGTGCTCCCCGATGTGCTGAGGCGTTGGACGCTGCCGTCGATGCTGGGCGTGGGTGTCGGCTCGGCCCTCGCGGCAGTCGCGCCGCCCGGCCTGTTCAAGGCGGCGTTCGTACTGATAGTCGGCCTGATCGCAATAAAGCTTATCGCGGGCGGCGACCGTTGGTCCCTGGGACGCGAACTCCCCGGGGCGGCGGCAATGACGGCGTATGGCTTTGCCATTGGGCTGGCTTCCTCTTTGATGGGCGTCGCGGGCGGATCGTTGGTGGCGATGGTACTGACGCTCTACGGCAAGCCGATCCATAACGCGGTGGCGACCGCAGCGGGCCTGGGTATTCCGATCACGCTGGCCGGCACCATCGGTTACATTGTTGCGGGCCTGCCGCACCATGCTCTGCTGCCGCCATTCTCCCTCGGCTTCGTCTCGGTCATCGGGGTTGTCGTGATCGCACCGCTCGCCAGTCTGGCCGCGCCGCTTGGCGCTCGCCTGGCGCACCGGTTGCCGAAGCGGAAGTTGGAATTCGGGTTCGGCCTGTTCCTGCTGCTTGTCGCCGCGCGTTTCCTGGCGAGCCTTATCGCCTCCGGGACCTGACGCACGGCGGACGCAGGCTCTCCCCTGAGCACCGGTCCCCTGAGCACCGATCCATCGTCGTGGGCAAACCTGGCGATGTGCGCTGGGCCGCTTTTCGGCGTTCTGCGCCGCCATTCCCTGCGTCGTTAAGCTGGCGTTGGTGATTGCTGTGCTGGTGTATGCCCGCCACGACGCCATCGGCCGCCTGCTGGCCGGCACCGAGCCCCGCATCGGCCACCACAGCAGGGGCCCGGCACAGCAGGGGCAAGGCGTTGCGCTGGCCCACCGGCACATCCGCCGGTGGCGATGACAGGACACCGCCGCCATGCGCAAACGCCATTCCCCCGATCTCGCCGACTGTTGGCGCCTCGCCCGCACGGAAGGCGTCGGTCCCATCGCCTGGCGCCGCCTGCTGACCCGCTACGGCAGCGTCACCGCGGCCCTGGCCGCCTTGCCCCGCCTCGCCCGCGCCGGCGGACGCGAATCGCCCCCCGCCATCCCGACGGCCGCTGAGGCCAATCAGGAACTCGACCGCCTGGCAAAGCTGGGTGCGCGGCTGCTGGTGCTGGATCAGCCGGACTATCCGCCGCTGCTGGCTATGCTGGACGACGCCCCGCCGGTCATCGCCGTGCAGGGCGACGTTGCGCTGCTGTCGGCCCGCTCTGTCGCCGTGGTGGGCGGCCGCAACGCCTCCGCCAACGGCCAGCGCATGGCGGAGACCCTGGGCGCCGATCTTGCCCGCAGCGTCGCGGTGGTATCCGGCCTCGCGCGTGGGATCGATGCCGCGGCGCATAACGGCGCGCTCGCCACCGGCCGCACCATCGCCGTCGTCGCCGGCGGCCTGGACATGCCCTACCCCCCAGAGCACGTTGCCCTGCAAGCCCGCATCGCGGAGACGGGCGCGGTGGTGTCGGAGGCCCCGCTCGGCACCGCCCCTCAGGCCCGCCACTTCCCGCGCCGCAACCGCATCGTCGCCGGTCTGGCGCTCGGCGTGGTGGTGGTGGAGGCAGCGCAGCGCTCGGGCAGTCTGATCACCGCCCGCATCGCCCAGGAAGCCGGCCGCGAGGTGTTCGCCGTCCCTGGCTCCCCCACCGACCCCCGCTCGCGCGGCGCCAACGACTTGCTGCGCCAGGGCGCCATCCTGACCGAAACCGCGGCGGACGTGCTGGACAATCTGCCACAGCACCCTATCTACCCCGGCTTGCTCGCTACGGACGTGCCGGCGCCGCCCGGACTGGCCGAACCGCGCCCCGATCCGCCCGACGATTCGCTCGACCTTCCCCACATCCTGTCGCAAGTGCTTGATCTTCTTGGCCCTTCTCCAACAGCAGTTGACGATGTGGTACGGCGCTGCCAGTTCTCTCCCGCCGCCGTGATGGTGGCGTTGCTGGAACTGGAACTCGCCGGCCGCCTGGAACTGCTGCCGGGGAACAGGGTTGCGCTGCTTTCTGACGAGGCTCGCATAACAGAATGACCGACATTGTCGTCGTCGAATCGCCCGCCAAGGCCAAGACCATCAACCGTTACCTCGGCGGCGGCTACACCGTGCTGGCCAGCCTGGGCCATGTGAGGGACCTGCCGCCGAAGGACGGCTCGGTGCGCCCGGACCAGGACTTCGCCATGGACTGGGAGTCCGACGCGCGGGGGAAAAGCAGGTCGGCGCCATCGCCAAGGCGCTGAAGGGCGCCCACACCCTGTATCTCGCGACCGACCCGGACCGCGAGGGCGAGGCGATTTCCTGGCACGTCAAGTCCATGCTGGACGACCGCAAGGCGCTGAAGGGCGTCAAGGTCCAGCGCATCAGCTTCAACGAGATCACCCGCAGCGCCATCCGCGCCGCCATCGCCGCCCCCCGCGACCTGGACCTGCCGCTGATCGAGGCGTACCTCGCCCGCCGCGCGCTGGACTACCTGGTGGGATTCACGCTGTCCCCGGTGCTGTGGCGTAAGCTGCCTGGCAGCCGGTCCGCCGGCCGCGTGCAGTCGGTCGCGCTGCGGCTGATCTGCGAGCGCGAGGCAGAGATCGAGGTTTTTCGGGCTCGCGAGTACTGGACCGTCGAAGCCGTCTTCACCACCCCCGGCGGCGCCCCGTTCACCGCTCGCCTGACGCATCTCGACGGCAAGCGGCTGGACCAGTTCGACCTGGCGAACGAAGCCCTGGCGCAGGCCGCCAAGGCGGCGGTCGAGGCCGGCACCTTCACCGTCGGCTCGGTGGAGAAGCGGCGCGTCAAGCGCAATCCGCCGGCGCCGTTCACCACGTCCACGCTGCAGCAGGAGGCCAGCCGCAAACTGGGCTTCGGCGCACAGCAGACGATGCGGACGGCGCAGCAGCTCTATGAGGGCATCGACATCGAAGGCGAGACCGTCGGCCTGATCAGCTACATGCGCACCGACGGCGTGCAGATGGCGAGGGAAGCGGTGTTCGCCATCCGCGACCACGTGAAGTCCGAGTATGGCCCGGATTACCTGCCGGGAGCGCCCCGCGAATACCAGACCAAGGTGAAGAACGCCCAGGAGGCGCACGAGGCGATCCGCCCGACCGACGTGGCCCGGACGCCGGACTCCGTTGCGCGCGACCTGACGGCGGACCAGCGGCGGCTATACGAATTGATCTGGAAGCGCGCGGTCGCGTCGCAGATGCAATCGGCCGAACTGGATCAGGTCGCCGTGGAGGTCATCGACGGCAAGGGCCTGAAGCTGCGCGCCACCGGCTCGATCGTCGCGTTCGACGGCTTCCTGAAGCTGTATCGCGAGGACACCGACGAAGACACCGTTGCGCCCACCGCAGACGAAGACAATCGCATGCTGCCACCGATGGCGGAGCGTGACCCGCTGCGCCGTGGCGACGTGGCGGCGTTGCAGCACTTCACCCAGCCTCCGCCGCGTTACTCCGAAGCGTCGCTGGTCAAGAAGCTGGAAGAGTTGGGGATTGGCCGGCCTTCCACGTACGCGTCGATCCTGTCGGTGCTGCAGGACCGCAAATACGTGCGGCTTGACAAGCGCCGGTTCATTCCGGAGGACCGCGGCCGCCTGGTCACCGCGTTCCTGATGAGTTTCTTCGAGCATTACGTCGACACCGGCTTCACCGCGTCGATGGAGGAAAAACTCGACGACATCGCCGAGGGCAATGCCGAGTGGCGCGCCATGCTGCGCGACTTCTGGGACGAGTTCTCCAAGGCGGTCGAGCAAACCAAGGACCTCAAAATCAGCGACGTGATCGCGGCGCTGGACCAGGACCTGGGGCCGCATTTCTTTCCGGCGCGGGAGGACGGGTCCGATCCGCGCGCCTGTCCCGCGTGTGGTGGCGGGCGGCTCGGGCTGAAGCTGGGGCGCTATGGCAGCTTCATCGGGTGTTCCAATTATCCGAACTGCCAGTACACGCGGCGCCTCGCGATCGAGTCCGGTGACGATGCTGGAGAGACCCTGAAGGAAGGCATGCGTGCGCTGGGCGCGCATCCGGACACGGGCGAGGAGATCACCGTCCGCCGCGGCCCCTACGGGCTGTACGTGCAGCTTGGAGAGAACGGCGAGGACAAGAAACAGAAGCCGCGCCGCACATCGCTGACACGCGGCATGGATGGTGACCAGATCACCCTGGAGCAAGCGCTGGGGCTGCTGTCGCTGCCGCGGACGATTGGTTCGCATCCGGAGACGAAGCAGCCGATCGAAGCCGGGATCGGCCGCTTCGGTCCCTATGTTCGGATGGGCGTGGTCTACGGCTCGCTGGAGCGCGACGACGACGTGCTGTCGGTCGGCATGAACCGCGCCATGGATCTGCTGGCGAAGAAGCTGGCGAGCGTGCGCTCACTGGGCACGCATCCCGGCGACAAGGAGCCGGTGACGGTGCGCAAGGGCCGGTTCGGTCCGTATGCGCAGCACGGCAAGACGGTGGCGAACCTGCCGCGCGGCGTGATGATGGACGACATCACGCTGGATCAGGCGGTCGCACTCCTGGCGGAGAAGGGCAAGCAGATGCGGCCGCGAGGCGCGGGTGGCCGGCGTGCGCGGGGTGCGGGAGCGAAGCAGGCGGCTCCGGCGAAGGCGTCGGCACGTGCTGGCAAGGCGAGCGACCCCGCCGAGACCGCGGCCCCAGCGGCCGTGCCGCGGAAAGCCGCGGCCAAAAGGGCCGCCGCCGGCACATCTGCCAAGCGGGGAGCCGTAGGGAACTCTGGCAAGCGCGCCGGGGGAGCGAAGCAAGCGGCAGCGAAGCAGACCGGCGCGGCGCCGGCGAAGAAACGGGCAGTAGCGAAGAAGGTGGCCGGCGGTGCGAAACCGGCAGCACGGCGGGCGCGCTGATGTGTTCTGACGCAGCGCGCCGCGGCTGGTGGATCGGCGCATCGCGCGGTGACGGGTGGATCGGCGTAGCGCGCCGTGGCGGGTGGATCTGCGCATCTCGCCGTGGCGGGTGGATCGGCGCAGCGCGCCGCGGCGGGTGAATCGGCGCATCGCGCCGTGGCGGGTGGATTGGCGAATCCGTCATAGCGAGCGCAACGACGCCTGTACGGCAGGCTGACGCTCATGTTCGCATCTTCCGCCACCCGCAATGGATGCCACCGTGACCGCTCCGCGCAAGCCGCGGCTGCCGGATCAGACCCCGGCATCCGCAGCGAGGCCTGCGAACTGTGCCCGCAAGCGCGGCACGACGTAGTCGACGAAGGCGCGGACCTTCGGAACGGCAAGTCGGCCCTCCGGTAAGATGACATGGGCCGGTATGGGGGCGCACTCGTCCGACCGCAGCACGATCTGCAGTTGCCCGTCCTTCACATATTCGGCGACCTGATAGGACAAAAGCCGCGTCACGCCGCGTCCTTCGACGGCCGAGGCCGCCGCCGCGCGTGCGCTGTCGACGACCAGGCGGGGCGCGAACTGCACAGCGCGCGAAACCGTCGAGCCATTGATAGGCGGGAAGCTCCACGAGTCCGAGCCAAAATGGCTCACGGCGATAATTTGCTGCCTCGCGAGATCGCCGGGCAGATCGATGCGCGGATGCCTGGCAAGGTAGGATGGCGCGGCGACGACGACCCGGCGGACTTCGCCGACCCGAACGGCGACCATCGATGAGTTCGGGCAGATGCCCAATACGCAGGGCCGCATCGATGCCCTCATCGATCAGGTTCACCGACCGGTCGAGCAGATGGAGATTCGCCGACACCTCAGGAAAGGCGTCAAGAAACGCATCCAGGATTGGACGCAACACTTCCTCGCCGCTGAGGACTGGTGCCGACAAAGTGAGAGTGCCGCGCGGAGTCGACCTTTCGCCCGCTGCCAGGATCTCCGCCTCCTTGAGGTCGGTCAGCATGCGCCGGCAAGCATCAGCATAGCGCTTCCCGGCTTCGCTCGGCTTCATCAGGCGCGTCGTGCGATGAAGCAGCTGAACGCCGACATGCTCCTCGAGATAGGTCACGGCGCGGCCCACAGCGGCAGGAGAGCGTCCAAGCGTACGGCCCGCCCCAGCAAGGCTGCCCGCGTCGAGCGCGGTGACGAAGACCTTCATTGCATCGATGCGATCCATGGACTCCTCCTCGAAAACTCAGGCGTTTAGCGAGAACTTCAGGCATCGGCTGCGGGCCTGCGTGGTCGGCGTTCTCTAAGCCGGGTTGTGCTGTTTGGACATGCCTTCCTCAATATCGACCGCCGAGGCCGGACGGTCTGTGCGTCGGGATGAAAATTAAGGACCCTGTCGGCGACACTGTCGTCTCGCACAGTGCGGTCCGATGTCTCATTGCATGCAACGACGGAAACGAGCACGCTCCACACCTTGCTTGAGGGTGTGATGCTGGCCCGCCAAATGAATGGCTCACCCGCGGGATGTGCACCCCTGTGTCATGGCCAGCGAAAGCCTGCCACCCACGGCTCTCTGCAGATCAGCAAAGACATGAGCTCAGCAAAGACATGGCTGCCTGTGCCAAGCCAGGCCAAGCGCGGGCATGACACGGGGGCAGTGGGCGCTGACCAAATGTCAATTTTTATGCGGGCTGGTAAGATGATTGTCCGGCAATTCCATTTGCAACGATCGCGGATCAGAGCGCTTATGCACTGCACATCTCACGACGTCGTTACTTGGAACCTGGCCATCAACTCCCGCCTTTCGCATGGGAGGCAAAACCGTGGATGGTCCGCCTTGGCAGGCTATGAAGGGAAGGTGGCGGCAGGCTGATGAAAAGCAGCGGTGGTCTGTTTGCACCGGACTCATATCATTCTGCGCGTCTGATCGCATCGGGCGTAAAGTCCGATCAGATGATGGTTGGAACGACGACCGCCTCCTTGAGGCGTCTTGCCGCTGCGGCGGCGGCGCACCCGGCCTTGGTCAGGTTGTACCGGTATGTCCCGATGACCCGCTTGATCACGCCGATGTTCGGCTCTGCTCAGCTCTGGGAGGCGACCTTCATCTCGCGCGCCAACCCCTCATAGCACGCCGCCCAGACGTCGCGGACGGCGGGCGTGAATGACACGCCCAGTACCTGCTCCAGCATCCACAGCAGAGATTCGCCGACCAGGTCGTAATCGCGGTCCTTCACCCCGTAGCCGGCATGCCGTTGCCCCATTTCGCGGAGAGCCGGAAGGATCTCGTCCAGATCGTCATAATGCTCGACGATGACATCCAGCATCATGATCAGCTTTACGTTCTGAATCCGCATGTCATGCTTGAAAAGGGCGCGGAACTCCGGACTGACTGTGAACAGCCGCTCGTAAAACAGCGCCCCCGCGACGTCGGGCATGAGCGCGACTTGAGCGAAGCTCTCGCGCATTAGCTCCCGGTCCGACGGGCTCACCACGTCATGCCTCCGTTTCGCAGGCACGCACCGGTGCGATTGCGCGCGATGGCACGGACCTCAGGGTCGACGGTTTGGTGCTGAACTCGGCCGCGAATGCGCGATAGAACGTTGGCATGCTGTTGAAGCCCCAGCCGTACGCAACGTCGGCCACCTTCCGCGTCGCACCGGTCGCCCCCGCGATGGCTTCGCGGCATTTCAGCAGGCGCTGACGCAGAACGTATTGCCCAAACGTCGTGCCCGTCGGCTCGAACAGCAGATGCAGCTGGCGCAAAGAGATGCTGAGCGCGGCCGCCGTGCTTGCTGGCGAAAGTGTGGGGTCGGCGAGATGCTCGTCGATGTGCTGCCTGACGGCCTCCAGCCGCGCCGCCCGCACAGAACGCCGCCCCACCTCCTGCCCTTCGTCGGACGCGCCGCACACCAGGGCCACCAACCCTGCGAGATTGCGCAGAACGCCGATTGTCAGCGCTGGCGACAGGAATGGCACCTGCGTGCTCGCCGCGTCGACGGCCGTGCCAAGCAGCACGCCGAGCGAGGAGTTTGCAGCGACGCGAAACGGGCGCGCGAGCCGGCCGCGGGCCAGCAGCGGCGAGAGCACCGGCTGCGGAATGACCAGCAAAGCGAACGCGACCGTCTCCCTCGCTTCGGCATCGAACTCCCACTCCGTCGCGCTGATGCAGAAATCGCCCAAATCGTGCCGCAGATCGACCCGGGCGCTACGAGGGCCAGCCTTCCAGATCACCGGGCGGTGGTAGCGACGAACGAAAAACGCCTCCGCCGTGTCACGGGCAATGTCGGATGCAGTGCGGCGGATGTGCTGGAGACCACTTTCAACTTCGAGGAGCGCGAACCCGCCGCCGCACTCGCCCGACGCCGCAGCGCGGAAGGTGGCCGGGTCGGGGATATCGCATGGGGTGAAGCGATGAGCCTGCTGGGCGAAAAAATCGCACCAAAACGGGATCCGATCTCGCGGCGGCATATCATCTGTGGACCAGTGAAGCGCCATTGCCAAACCCAGCCTGCTCGAGTCCCCCAAATAGTAACAGGGGCAAAACTTCGGAAAGTTACGTAAAGTCGCGCGTCGTCGCGGTACCTCCCACCGCAACGGTGGTGGATTTCCGCCATCTCGTCAATTTACCCTGGTCCGTGATGCGCCTTGCGTGCCCCGGGGTTTTGCCCCCTGTTAGTTCAGATCTTTCCAACTATTCGGACAGACATACGGAAACGTGCGAACGCCGACCAACGCTGCTCTCGATTCTGTTACTGTGGGGCGAGCAGTGTCTGCGAACCACTTCCTTCGGTCCTGCGCTTCAGCGGCTGAGTGGGTGCAGAACTCGCCTGCGAACATCGGGTTCGGGCAGACGCTCTTTGAAAGCGTCGTACGGAACCGCGCCGCTTCTGAACACGCCTCGCTGCAGGTTCTGAATCGCAAACTCGGTGTGGCCGTTGGCGGCGTCCACCCAACTCAGGCGGTGGATCGTGCGTGGCGTCGAACCTGGCTGTCTCCGTTCGTCAGGCTGCGTCCGGCTGGCGGTCTGGAGCGGAATCGCGAAACGCCGGCAGTGCCAGCGCCGCCGCTTCGGCGCGTTGCAATGTGGGATATGCATCCAGCGGACACTGGTAGCGCCGCGCATTCGCCATCTGCGGCACCAGGCAGATATCGGCCATCCCCGGCGTGTCGCCGAAGCAGAACGGGCCGGGCCCCGCATCCCGCAGCAGTGCCTCCAGCGCGATCAGGCCTTCGGCGATCCAATGACGATACCAGGTGTCGCGCGCCTCATCGCTCTGCCCCATGGCTTGCTTCAGGTAGCGCAGCACGCGCAGATTGTTCAACGGATGGATGTCGCAGGCAACCGCCAGAGCGAACGCACGCACGCGGGCCCGGGCCAGCGGATTCGCGGGCAGTAGGCGCGGCGTGGGATGGGTCTCCTCCAACCATTCGATGATCGCGAGCGACTGGGTCAACACCGCACCGTCATGCTCCGGCGTATCGTCGAGTTCCAGCACCGGCACTGCGCCGAGCGGGTTCTTCGACCGGAACGCCGCCGCATGTTGCTCGCCGCCGTCGCGCAGCAGGTGCACGAACGCTTGCTCCGGCGCCAGCCCCTTCAGCGCCAGCGCGATGCGCACGCGCCACGCCGCGGACGAACGAAAATAGGTGTAGAGACGCATGGCGGTCCTCCTCCGCATCGCGCTATTCTTTTCGCAGCGCCGCACTTCGCGTTATGAGGGCGCGCTGGCTGGGAGGAGACAAACTAGATGAAAAACGGAGCGAGAGCCATGCCGCCGCCTGGCCTGGCCGCGGCGTCTGGCACGGACGATTTCCGGCTGGAGGATTTCCTGCCCTATCAATTGGCGGTGGCGGCGGCGCGGGTCTCGCGCCTGCTGTCGCAGTGCTATTCCGACACTTACGGTTTGACAATCCCCGAATGGCGCGTGCTGGCAACGATCGCCCGGTTCGCCACGGTGTCGCCGACCGACGTGGGCGAATGGACGGCCATGGACAAGGTGAAGGTGAGCCGCGCCGCCGCGAGTTTGGTCGCGCGCGGTCTGATCCGCCAATCGCCCGATCCGAACGACGGCCGCGGCCGCCGGTTGAGCATGACGCGCAAGGGAAGGGGGATTTACGAACGCGTCGTGCCGCAGGCTCGCGCGCTGGAAGCGACGTTGGCCGACGGTGTGGGCCGTTCCCAGTGGACCGCGCTCAGCAAGGCGCTGGCGCGGCTGAATGAGCATGTCCAGAACGTCGAGGGAGCAGGGGAGGAGGACGCGATGGCATGAGGCTATGGCCGGCGCCAATGCCCGCTCCGGTGTCACGGGCATGACACATGAGGGGGACCCGGGGACTTGCCTGTCACAAAAACTTCGCTAGGATCGCGGCTCGGCGTTGGCCGGATCGCGCTGCGGGTCTGTGGCGGGTCTGCAACCCCGCCGACGCTGAAGGCAAGAACATCAGGAGGCGCGGCCATGTCTGGAAACCAGAACGGCAGAAGTTCCCGCTCGGTGGCGCTGGTGGGCCCCTACAGCAGTGGCAAGTCCACCCTGTTCGAGGCAATGCTGGACGTGGCCGGAGCGCCGGTGAAACGGCCCGCCGACCCGCGCAACCGCCCGATGACCACCGAGACCCGGATCGGCCACGCCAATTACCTTGGCGATGCCTGGGCCGTGCTGGACTGTCCCGGCTCGATCGAGTTCAACTATGACATGTGTGCGGCGCTGGCGATGGTGGATATCGCCGTGGTGGTGTGCGAGCCGGTGCCATCCCGCGCTCTGACCGTGGCGCCGGCGCTGAAGCTGCTGGCGGACCAGGGCGTGCCGCACGTCGTGTTCATCAACAAAATCGACACGCTGGAAGGCAGCGTACGCGATACACTGGCGGCGCTGCAGGCCTATGCGAAGTCGCCGCTGGTGCTGCGCCAGGTGCCGATCATCAATGGCCAGACCGTGGACGGTTACGTCGACGTGGTGAGCGAGCGCGCGTATCGCTATCGCAAGGGCCAGGCCTCCGAGCTGATGCAGATTCCGTCCGAAATGCAGAATGAAGAGCAGGAGGCACTGGGGAAGCTGGTGGAGACGCTGGCGGACCGTGACGACGCGCTGCTGGAAAAGGTGCTGGAGGACATCAAGCCAAGCCCGGCCGAAATCTATAACGATCTGCGCAAGGACCTGGCGGCAGGTTCGGTGATCGAGGTACTGCTCGGTTCGGCGGAGAACGCGCATGGCGTGCGCCGGCTGTGGAAGGCGCTGCGGCATGATTCGCCGTTCGTGCAGGAAACCGCGGCGCGCAACGCCATTCCGCCGGATGGGCCACCCTTGGCGCGGATCTTCAAGACCGTTTACGCCGGCCACACCGGCAAGCTGTCCTATGCGCGCGTCTGGCGCGGCGCAATCAAGGATGGGGCGACGCTGGGCGGCTCGCGGCTTGGCGGCATCTATCATTTCCAGGGCGGCGACCTGGCGAAATGCGCCGAGGCGGTGGCCGGCGACGTGGTCGCGTTCAGCCGGCTGGAGGGTGTCGCGACCGGAGCCATGGTGTCGCCGGGCGCGACGCCGGAGCAATTGCCATTCCCAGATCCCGCGGCGCCGGTCTATTCGCTGGCAATCGCCACGTCGGACCACAAGGATGACGTGAAGCTGAACGGCGCGCTGAGCAAGCTGCGCGAGGAGGATCCGACTCTTTCGATCGTCCAGGAGCAGGGGACGGGAGAGACGGTGCTGCACGGGCAGGGGGAAGTGCATTTAAATGCCACCGTGGCTCGGCTGCAAAGCAATTACGCCTTGAAGGTGACCACCCACCGGCCGCAGGTCGCCTACAAGGAGACGATCCGCCGCGCGGTGCACGAGCATGGGCGCTTGAAGAAGCAGAGTGGCGGACACGGTCAGTTTGCCGACGTGAAGATCGACATCGCGCCACGCGAGCGGGGAATGGGATTCGAATTCATCGACAAGGTGGTAGGCGGCGCGGTGCCGCGCAACTTCATTCCGGCGGTGGGCGAGGCGGCGGAGGAAGCGTCGAAGAAGGGTCCATTCGGCTTTCCGGTGGTCGATATCGCGGTGACGCTGGTGGATGGGCAATTCCACAGCGTGGACAGCTCCGACATGGCGTTCAAGACCGCGACCAGCCTGGCGATGAAGGAGGGCCTGGCGAAGGCCGATCCCGTGTTGCTGGAGCCGATCTACCGCGTCAGCGTCAGCGTGCCGAACGATTATACCGCGCGGGCACAGCGGCTGATCACCGGGCGGCGCGGGCAGATTCTCGGCTACGCGGAGCGCTCCGGCTGGCCCGGCTGGGACGATGTCGAGGCGCTGGTGCCGGAAGCCGAGCTGCACGATCTGATTATCGAGCTGCGGTCGCAGACCTTGGGGTTGGGGACATATCGCAAGGAGTTCGACCACCTGGCCGAAACGCGGGCGGAACTGCGGCGCGGCGCGGCACAATAGCGGGTCGACGCTGACGGTTGACGCGCCCCCATAGATTGTCAGCGCGCCCGCAAGTGTCATTGCGAGCGCAAGCGAAGCAATCTCCCCCGGCGACGTGCGAACCTTAGGCTGCGCAGCAGAGAAACTCCCCTCCCCTTGCAGGACCCAGGAGATTGCTGCGCTCGCGGGCGCGCTAGTGCGCCTTCGGCGGATGCGCGCGCACCGAGGCTTCGTTGACCTCCACCCCCCAACCCGGGCCGGTGGGCAGTATCAGTTCGCCGTTCTCGATCACCGGCGGGTTGAAGAACAGTTCGTCGCGCCAGGCGACGCTGTCGATATCGATCTCCATGACGCGAAAATTCGGTATCACGGCGCTGAACGCCGCGCTGATGCCGGAGCAAAGATGGGCGTAGTAGTTGTGCGGGGCACAGTTGACTTCATAGGCCTCGGCCATGGCGGCGATCTTGATCGACTCCAGGAAGCCGTTCCAGATCACGTCGATGATCGCGACGTCGGCCGCGTAGGCGTCGAAGAATGGCCGGAACGCGCGCCGCCCACACACCGATTCCAGCGACGCGATCGGGCATGGCGCGGCGCGGCGGATCAGCGCCAGCGACTGCGGGTCCCAGGTGTCGATCTCCAGCCACGTCATGTCGAACGGCGCGACCGCCTTGGCGACCTGCAGATAGCCCTCGGTCTTGAAATGGTAGTTCACGTCGAGATGCAGGCCCATCTCCGGCCCGGCACCCTGGCGGAATGCGCTCAACTGGTCGCGCAACGCGTGCAGCGTCTTGCGGTCGATGTTGAGTTCCGGCCAGCCGGGCGTGCGGCCGAACCCGGGCCCGAAATTCGTCAGCTTGCCGTTGTCCATCGGCAGGATGTTGGTCTTCAGCGCCTTGAAGCCGCGCCGCTTCACCTCGGCGCCGAGCGCGGCGATGTCGTCGTAGGTGCGTAACGGCGGCACGCCCAGCAGTTCGTGGTTGCGCACGCGGTAGGACCCGCAATGCGACCAATAGACGGGAATCCGCGTGCGCACCGGGCCCCCGAACAGTTCGTAGACGGGGACACCGAGCGCCTTGCCCTTCACGTCAAGCAACGCGTTCTCGATCGCCGCAATCGCGCGGGAGTTCACCCCGCCCGGCGCCTGCACCTGGCGCACCCACAGCGCCGAGGAAATCTGCTGCACCGGCCGCGGATCCTGCCCGATCAGCGGCTCCGCCAGGCCGTGGATCACGCCGGTCAGGCCGCGGCTGCCGTCGGCCTCGGTATATTCGGACCAGCCGGTGATGCCGTCGTCGGTGGTGATCTTCAGGAAGGAAAAGGTGCGCCAGCCGCCGTCGCAGTGCAGGTCCTCGATGCGGGCGATTTTCATGCGTTCCTCCTGGTTTGGATATCCACCTGGCGCGACGAAGCGACAAGGAAACCTTTGGGGTGCCCACTGTCAGCGGGGCGCCGCTTCGATCTTCATCGGGTCCGGGTACTAGCGCCCCCAGCGCCCGGCGCAAAGCGCGCGCCACCATGTACGGGCATATACGAGTACGGGCATATACGGGTCGGCATGTATCCGCTGCTTTCCCCCCTGACCCGCGCCGTCGGCCAAATGGGCGATCGCGCGTTCCTCGGCGTGTTGCTGCGCTGCCTCGCCTGGGCGGCCGTCTGCTTCGTCGCCCTGCACATCGCCGCCGTCTGGGCGGTGGAGCGCATCGTGCACTGGCCAAGCTTGCTCGGCTGGGCCGTAGCCCTGCTCGCCTCCGCCGGCGCCACGCTGCTGGCTGCCTGGCTGTTCCTGCCGCTCGCCGCGGTGATCGGCACGTTCTATATCGACCGCATCGCCGCCGCGGTGGAGCGCCGCTACTACCCCGGCCTGCCGCCGGCGCGCGGCGCCCCGATCGCGGCGCAGGCCTGGGACGGCATCTGCCTGGGCGGGCGGATCCTGCTGCTGAACCTGCTCGCGCTTGTGCTGGCACTGATCCTGCCCGGCATCGGATTGTTGCTCGCCTGGGCGGTCGCTGCCTACGCCATCGGTCGTGGCCTGTTCGTCATGGTCGCCATGCGCCGCATGCCGCGCAGCGCCGCGAATGGTGCGTATCGTGCCGCACGCGGAAGAATACTCGCCTATGGCGGCCTGATGGCGCTGGCCGCATATGTACCGCTTCTGAACTTATTCATTCCGATCATAGGTACCGCGTCGATGGTGCACGTGCTGGATCTGGCCTTGACGCAGACTCGCGAGACCGCGTGGCGCTGATTGTGGGTGACCGCAACAAGATCGTTGTTGTTCGCCAGCCGGCCCCGTGATAGGCCGCAACCCAGTCAGGGAGTTCTCGACTCCGTCAGCCATCCATGGGGTTGCCTTGTTCAAACGCCGCAGACCAGATGAGGTGCCGACCGATTCGGGAGCAACGCTTCCGACCGGGCTCGCACCCAACCCGACCACCGAGGATAACGCGGAGACCAAGACCGTTGTGAATCCTGCCACGCCATTTGGACCGCCGTCCGCATCCGGGGAAACCGGCCTGGGCGTGCCCCCGTTCCGTCCCGCCCCACCAAAGGAGGCGCAACCGATGTCTCGTCCGCCGCTGTCCCCTCTGTCCCCTGGCGCCACCAGTCTGGCCACCCCGCCTGCCAGCGGCCCCCGCCCCGCGTTGGCCCCCACCCGCTCCCCCACGCGCGAACCCGGCGAGCGCCGCACCCTGGTCGTCGGCCGCGGCATCAGCGTGCAGGGCACGGTGCAGGACGCCGAGCGCCTGGTGGTCGAAGGCACGGTCGAAGCCTCGATGATCCACGCCGCGGAGCTGTCGATCGCGCCGGGCGGGGTGTTCAAGGGTGAAGTGGAAGTCGAGGAAGCGGAAATCGCCGGCACCATCGACGGCACCCTGACCGCCCGCGGGGCGATGGTCGTGCGCAGCACCGGCCGCGTGTTGGGCACCGCGCGCTGCCGCCGCCTCCAGGTGGAAGATGGCGGACAGATCACCGGCCGCATGGAAATGTTGACCGAGGGTGCCAAAAGCGACCTGCCACGCCCCATGGCGACCGAATCGGCCGCCTGACGGCTGCCGCCTCCTGGACGTTGCGTCATCGTGGCCGGGTTTGACCCGGCCATCTTCTCCCCGGGATCGGGCGCCTTTGACGCCTGCCGATTGATCGCGTGTCGCTGGCCAGGTCATGCCCGGCCATAGCGCGTATTGTCGGGTCGACAGGGGGAAATATGGCCAAATACGTTGGCGCCATCGACCAGGGCACCACCAGCAGCCGTTTCGTCGTGTTCGATCGCGCCGGCAACACCATCGCGCAGGCGCAGCGCGAGCACCGGCAGATTCTTCCGCAGCCCGGCTGGATAGAGCATGACCCGCTGGAGTTGCGCGACAACACCCTCGCCGTCGTCGCGGAGGCGTTGCGCGAGGCGGGCCTGACGCCGCGTGACCTCGCCGCTATCGGCATCGCCAACCAGCGCGAGACCACGTTGCTGTGGGACCGCACCACCGGCCAGCCGGTGCACAACGCGCTGGTCTGGCAGGATACGCGCACCGACGCTCTGGTAGCCGAGTATGCGCGCGACGGTGGGCAGGACCGGTTTCGCGCTCAGACCGGGTTGCCGCTTGCCAGCTATTTCTCGGCACTGAAGCTGCGGTGGCTGCTGGACAACCTGCCGCAAGCGCAGCGCGGCGCCGAGGCGGGTGACCTGGCATTCGGAACCGTCGATAGCTGGCTGCTGTGGCACCTGACCGGCGAGCACATCACGGACGTGACGAACGCCAGCCGCACGCAGTTGATGGATTTAGCGACTCTGCAATGGGACGACGCGCTGCTGGCCGCCTTCGGCATTCCGCGCGCGGTGCTGCCGCGGATCGTTCCGTCCTCGGCGGTGTACGCCGAGGCGCGGGCGCCGCTGGACGGCGTGCCCGTGGCCGGCGTGCTTGGCGATCAGCAGGCGGCGTTGCTCGGCCAGGCATGCTGCGAACCAGGCGAGGCGAAAAACACCTACGGTACCGGTTGTTTCCTGCTGATGCACACGGGCACCACGCCGCGGCCGTCGCGGCATGGCTTGGTGACGACGGTGGCCGCGCAGTTCCACGACGCGCCGGCGTGCTACGCGCTGGAGGGATCGATCGCGGTGACTGGCGCCCTGGTGCAATGGTTGCGCGACAATCTGGGGATCATTCGTACGTCGTCTGACGTGGAGTCGCTGGCTGCGTCGGTACCGGACAACGGCGATGTGTATTTCGTGCCGGCGTTCTCCGGGCTGTACGCGCCGTACTGGCGCAGCGATGCGCGCGGCGTGATCGCCGGGCTGACGCGCTACGCCAGCGCCGGCCATATCGCGCGCGCGGCGCTGGAGGCGAGTGCTTACCAGACGCTCGATGTCGTGCGGGCGATGGAGCAGGATTCAGGGATCGGGATAAAGACGCTGCGGGTGGATGGCGGGATGGTGGCGAATGAACTGCTGATGCAGTTCCAGGCCGACATGCTGAACGTGCCGGTGGCGCGGCCGCGGACGTTGGAGACGACAGCGCTGGGTGCGGCCTATGCCGCCGGACTCGCGGTGGGATATTGGCAGGGGTTCGACGATCTGCGCGCCAACTGGGCGGTGACGAAGACGTGGACACCCTCGATGCCGGAAGACAAGCGCGACGCGCTGGCTGCGAGGTGGCACAAGGCGGTCGAACGGTCGTTCGCGTGGAGCGGCTGACAGGACAGCACGATCCACGAGAAAGGGCTTTGGGGGCAGGAAAAATGCCGTTCGCTACGTGTTTGCTCCGGTGCGACTGACGGCGGCGCGGTTGGCGCGCCATGTGCCACGTCTCGTTGATTCGCTACCGCACGCCAGAACGACAGATCGATTCGCCACGAAGCCACGAAGCCACGAAGACAAGCACTTGGCTTCTTCGTGCCTTCGTGGCTTCGTGGTGAAAAATCTCGATTGCCTTTGAGTGCGCCGTAGGGATTGTATTACATCCCAACCGAGTAGCCCCCATCCACCGGAATTGCCGCTCCGCTTACGAAATCGGATGCCGCACTGGCCAGGAAAGCCGCGATCCCCGCCATGTCCGCCGGTGTCCCCCAGCGCCCGGCCGGCGTGCGCGCTTCCACCCGCTCATGCAGCCCGGCCACCTGCTGGCGCGCTCGCCGGGTCAGGTCGGTATCGATCCAACCGGGCAGCACGGCGTTCACCTGGATGTTGTCATTCGCCCAAGCCGTCGCGAGCGAACGCGTCATCTGCACGATGCCGCCCTTGCTGGAACCGTACGGGGTTGCGTACGGCGCACCGAACAGGGACATCATCGAACCGATGTTGATCATCTTGCCGCGGCCGGCACGCTTCATCGCGTGATACGCCGCCTGCGACAGCAGGAAGGCACTCGTGAGGTTGGTATCCAGCACCTCGTGCCACTCGGCCTCGGTATAGTCCTGCGGCATCTTGCGGATCGCCGTCCCGGCGTTGTTGACCAGGATGTCGAGCCGTCCGAATTGCGCCTCGGTCTCAGCCACCAGCTTTTCGCATTCGGCTTTTTTCGTGACGTTGGCAGGCAGGAAGGCGGCCTTCACGTCATGCGTCCGCAAGGCATCCAACGCGGCGCGTGCCTTCTCGGTGTTGCGGCCGGAGATGACGATCGTGGCACCACAGGACGCCATGCCTTCCGCCATACCAAGCCCGATGCCGCCATTGCCGCCGGTCACCAGGGCGACCTTGCCAGTGAGATCGAACAACTTCATGGACCACTGCCTCCCGCGCGTGCGGCCGGCAGTGTGCGAGCGGTGCCGCGGAGGTTCAAGGGCAGGCGTTGTAGAGCATACCCAATACACGCGATGTCCACGCTTGGCGCCGCCATCCTTCGACGCATGCTCGATCGGGATGTGTTGGTGATGACCTCGCCCGATGTGCTGGGGCGGGTGGCCGGATCAGGTCCCGCCCTGACGGGATCTCCTGCGGGATCAGCCTGCGGGATCAGCCTGCGGGATCAGTCAGTGGGATCAGTCAGTGGGATCCAGCCCTGCAGGACCGTCAGCCGTCCGCCCCCTGCATCGCTGCCGCTGCGCGGCGCTTAAGTTCGTCAGGCGGCACGTCCTCGATACGCGTGGCGATCCACCACTCGTTGCCGCAGGGGTCCGTCACGCTGCCGCTGCGATCGCCATAGAATTGATCCTGCGGCGCCTGCCCTGCGGTCGCGCCCGCCGCCACCGCACGCTGCCAGACCGCATCGGCATCCTTCACGTAGAGATACAGCATGCATGGCTTGGTCGTATGACCGTCGCGGACCTCACCCAGCATTACCACCGAATCGCCAATGCGCACTTCGGCATGGGCGATGCGGTTGTTCGGCGCTTCGAGCCGCTCCGTCTCCCGCGCGTCGAACGCGGCGCGCAGAAACTCGATCAGCCTGGCCGCATCCGGTACAACCAAATACGGCGTGACCGCATGGTAGCCATCGGGAGGGGATTTGACGGCCATGCCACAACCCTTTCAGCAATCCCCACGCAGATTACCTCAGCAGGCAAGCCGCATGCAAAAGGACAACGTTGTGAACAATCGTGCAACGTTGTGAACCAACGTGCAATGACACCCGCCGCCTCGCATTCGCCCCCTGCCTCTGCTTCCCGCGCAAGCGGGTGCATAACCCCGGTATGACCGACCCCGATGCTGAAGCCAGGCGCGAACTCGCCCGCCATCGCGCCTTCGCCACCAGTCTGCTCGTGCTGATGGGCGCCCTGACACTCGCCAGCTACGCCCTGCCGCAAGGCTGGTGGCCCGATCTGCTGCAGGCTGCCACCAAGGCCGGCTTCATCGGCGGCATCGCCGACTGGTTCGCCGTCACCGCCCTGTTCCGCCACCCGCTCGGGCTGCCGATCCCGCACACCGCCATCATCCCGAACCACAAGGAGCGCCTGGGCCGCGCGCTGGGGCGCTTCGTCGCCACCCATGTCTTCACCGGCCAGGAGGTGGCCGGCGTGCTGCGCCGCCTCGACCTGCCCGGAATCCTGCACCGCTTCCTGGCCGACCCTGTCGCGGCGCATCCCGCCGCCCTGGCCCTCGCCGAGACCCTGCCAAAATTGCTCTCCACGGTGGAGGACGGCCGCGCCCGCCGCCTGATCGCGCGGCTGGTGCCGCGCCTGATGGGCGGTCCGGGCGCCGGGCGACTGGTGGCCCGCGCGCTCGCCAGCCTCGTCGAGGGCGGGCGTCACCAGGAGGTGCTCTCCTTCGTTCTGGCGGAACTGAAGACCCTGCTTGCCCGCCGCGAGGACGCGCTGCGCACCGCCATCGAGGAACGGGTGCGTGAGCAAGGCGGCCGGCTGGTGGGATGGGCGCTCGGCGCGTCCGTGGCCCGCCGCGTGCTGGCCACGATCAATGGGGAACTGGACAAAGTCAGCCCCGACGGCTCCGAACTGCGCGCCGCCTTCGACGAGTGGGTGCGGCGCGAGATCGCCCGCATGGAGGAGGACCCGGACCGGGCCGCCGAAATCGGTCTCGCCGTCCGCCGCGTGGTGGCGCATCAGACGGTGCAGGCTTGGCTGTGGGACGTCTGGGCCCGGCTGCGGATGGCGCTGGAGGCCGATGCCGCACATCCGTCCGGCCGCACCGTGGCCTATCTGGAGGGCGCGCTGGCCAACCTGGGTGCACTGCTGGAAAGCAATCCCGCCGCCCGGGCGCGGGTGCAGACCGCCGCCGAGGGCCTCGTCGGTTCGCTGCTCCCCACCGCCCAACTTCGGCTATCGGACTTCATCGCCCAAGTGGTGGCCGGCTGGGACACCGCGACCATCACCGAGCGGCTGGAACTGCGCGTCGGCAAGGATCTGCAGTTCGTACGGGTGAACGGCACGCTGGTCGGCTTCCTGGTCGGCGGTCTGCTGTATGCCCTGCTCGGGGCGGTGTTCGGGCGGGTAAGCCTGTGACGGAAGGTCAGGTGGTGGTACCGACGACGGTTTATGACCCATCGGCATCTGTTGCGTACATCGTCATCCCCGCGAAAGCGGGGTCCTAATAATAATTTGCATGGGTCCCCGCTTGTGCGGGGATGACAATCAACGCAGCGTTGCCGCAGGAGAGCCAGCCTCGGCGATTGTATTACCCACCACGCTCGGACAGTCGCGCCGTCACCGTGATGCGCACCGTCCGGCCCCCCAGCAATGGCCGCGCCGTCATCCCCCAGTTTGCCCGTTGCAACTGCCCCTCCGCGGTGACCCGATCCTTCGTCCAGTCCAAGGTCAGCGCAAACGGCCGCGTTACGCCATGCATCGTCAACTGGCCGCTCATGCCATCGGCACCGCAGGCGCCCGCGTAGCCCAGCATCGGATAGCGCGCCACATCGAGGAAGTCCGGACCCAGAACCGTCGCGGTCATGGCATTGGACCCCATCATCAGGCTGGCGACATCGACCCGCAGTGCGATGGTGCAGCGATGATTGCCGGGATCGTAGTGCAGCACACCATCAAAATGCGCGAATTGGCCGTCAAGTGGCAGCAGGCCCAACCCATACGTACGAATGGCGACGCGGCTGGTCTCCGGTTCCAGCGTGACCAGCCTGTCAGGGGGACCACTATCGGCAAAGGTGGCCGGCATTGCCCAGGCGGCCAGCATCGGCACGGCAAGTAGGACCTTGCGTGGATGCGCAGGGCGGAAAAGTCTGGCGCATTCCGCCATTCCGCGAACGAAACTCACCGCCGGTTGCCACCAAACCGTACGCCACCGCCACCGGGCCATTGCGAGTCCCCATACCGATCCTGACATGGAGGGCGGTTGCCTTCCCGACCTCGCCTTCATGCACTCAACGCCGTCCTGATTTTCTCGGCCAGCTCCGGGCGCCGGTACGGCTTGTGAATCAGCCGCTCCTGCCAATCCACCGCACCAGCGGCATCGCGCACGCCGGCATCGCCGGTGGTGAACAACACCTTCAGGCCAGGACGCATGCCGCGGGCAGCCTCGGCAAGCTGGAAGCCGGTCAGTCCCTCCGGCATCGCGATGTCGGTGAATAGCAGATCGACCGGCGTACCGGCACGCAGCAAAGCGAGTGCCGCGGGGCCATTTTCCGCGGTCACCACGGAATAACCGAGGAAGTGCAGATGACGTTCGGCCACCTGGCGCATCTTGGCGCTGTCATCCACTACAAGGATCGTCTCCTTGCCGGTGGGAAGGCCGGGCTCGGACGCCTCGCGCACGATGGGAGCGTCCTCGGCGGAGACGCGCGGCAGACAGATCGTGACCGTGGTGCCGATCCCCACTGCGCTGGAGATCGTGAGATGCCCGCCCGATTGACGAACGAAGCTATGGATCATGCTCAGGCCAAGTCCGCTGCCGGCGCCTGGCGGTTTGGTGGTGAAGAATGGCTCGACGGCGCGGGCGCGCACCTCCGGCGGCATGCCCACGCCGGTGTCGCTGACCGCGAGCGCGGCGTAGTCACCGGGATCGACGTCCACGTCACACGCGATATCGCCAGGAAGCACACGATCATTGTGCGTCTCGATCGTCAGCACGCCGCCATGCGGCATGGCGTCGCGCGCGTTGAGCGCCAGGTTCAGCAGCGCGTCGCCCAGCCGCGATGGATCAGCCTGGACGGACCACAGGTCACCGGCGAACATCGTCTCGATGCGGATCGCCCGGCCGAGCGTGCGGCTCAGCAGCGAGACATGCCGTGCCGCCTGGGCGCTAAGATCGATATGCTGCGGCGACAGCGACTGGCGGCGGCCAAAGGCCAACAGGCGACGGGTCAGTTCGGCGCCGCCGAGCGCGCTGTCCAGCACCTCGCGCGCCAGCTCGGCGCGTTCCGGGTCGTCGGCCATCGTTTCGAGCAAGTATTCGATATTGCCGATGATGACGCCGAGCAGATTGTTGAAATCATGCGCCAGGCCGCCGGAAAGCTGGCCGACGGCTTCCATCCGCTGGGCCTGGCGCAACGACTCGTCCAGCTCGTGCTGTCGCGTGATGTCTTCCACCACCGCGAGCAATTGCGGGCCGCCGCCGCCGTGAGGATCGAACACCGAAACACGGATCCGCGCCCAGACCACGGCTCCCTGTTTGGTCAGATAGCGCTTCTCCCGAACGCGCCATCCCGGCCCGACGTTTTCAAGCTGCGCGAAGGCCCGCTGCTGGACCTTCTCGTCCGGGTGCGTCACATCCATCAGGCTGCTGCCGATCAGTTCGGTGGGCTCGTAGCCGAGCATCCGGCAAAAGGCCGGATTGGCTTGCAGGATCCGCCGATCGTCGCCCTCCGCCAACGTGATGCCGAACGGACTGCCTTCGAAGATGCGGCGGAAACGGTCCTCGCTTTCGCGCACGGCTTCGTCGGCGCGACGGATGTCGTCGATATCGGTCAGCGCGCCAACCCAGGCGGCTACGTCGTCATCCGGTTCGGCAATCGGCACCGCCTGCGCCAGGAACCAGCGATAACCATCATCCTTGCCACGCAACCGGAACTCCGCCTCGTACGGCGCCCCCTGACTCACCGCCTGTCGCCAGCGCGCGGTCACGCCGGCCGCATCATCCGGATGCACGCGGGCCAAGCCGTCACCGCGGGAAAAGTAGTCGGCGGCGCCGGTGTAGTCATGCCACCGCCGGTTGCGAAATTCGCCGGTGCCGTCGCGAAAGAGGACAAACACCATCTGCGGTATCGAATCCGTCAGGCCATGCAGCATGACCTCGCGGGTGCGCAAGGCGTACTGGGCCTCGCGGCGTTCGGTCGCTTCACGCTGCAAGGCCTGACTGGCGTCGGCCAGCTCGGCCGTGTGTTCCGCGGCGAGGAGGGAGCTCGCCCTCCTGTCACGCCGTACAAGAAGCAGCATCAGCGTGATCAGCCCAATGGTGAACAGCGTACGAAACTCGGAGATGACGAAGGCCTGGCCGATGCGCTGTGCCGCACTCTTGAAGTCGGCGCCCAGCCGCGTGCGTTCTTGCTTTTGCATATCGTCCAGCAGGATACGGATCGCGTCGCCGCGCTGCTCCGCGGTCTCGATTTCCTGCACCAGCGCTGCGGCCGGCAAGGGTCGGATCCGCGCATTGGCGGCATCCATCGCTTGCCCTTCGTCGCCAATCCATCGCTGCATGGCGGCAAGTCGGTGCTGCTGCGTCGGAATGTCAGCGGTCAGCGCGCGAACGCGCACGATCTCGTCCGTCAGGTGCTGTCGCGCCGCACGATAGCGATCGAACGAGTTCGGGCTGGCTAGCCAGCATGAACGCACGACAATCGTGCGCCAGTTCGTCGGTGTCGGTGCGCAGGCGGGACAGGGCGGCCAACGCTGACTCGACGCTCCGCACCTGCGCGTATCCGCTGCGCAGTCCACGCACAGCGACAACGCCCAGCGCGGTGTTGGTGATAACCAACAGCAAGGCAAGGGCGATGACGGATCGCCTGGCGTACAGCCACGCGGGGCGGGGCGGCCAGCGGCTTCGGGCGGCTGGCCGGCCGTCCCCCGCGCCGGGTGCGGCGAAATCCGAGACCGCAACGCCCGTATCCGATCGAGCGGCGCTTTCCGTGGAGGAGAGCATCGGGCAGCCCCGCATTGAACCGGAGCCAAGCTAATGTTCGCCACGAACGCATGCAACCGACAATAGGTATTGTCTGACGGTTATTGCCAAAAAAGAGCATTTTTAGCTCACCTGCGCGGTCTTCGACTTAGGTGCCACAGTGGGCAACATCGTGTGACGCGCCGCCGAGGCAAAATGCTCTTTTTTGGTGTCACACGCGGATCAATTTCACCTGCCGCCGGTCGGCGCCCAGCGCCACGTGGCCTTGCTTCAGTGCCAGGGCGTCCTCGCCAAACACCTCGCGGCGCCAGCCGTGCAGGGCTGGGATGGCGGGATCGTCTTCCGATGCCAGCCGCTCGAGATCTTCCGATGTTGCCACAAGGCGTGGGGCGACGTGATGGTATTCACACTTGGCGGCCAGCAGCACCTTGAGCAATGCGATCAGGGCGGGCGAGGCTCGGTGGATATCGCGCGGCGGCGGGGCGGGGGGCAGCTCGCTGTCGGGCAGGGCGATGGTGGCGGCGATGGCTTCCAGCAGCGATTCGCCGGTGCGGCCCTCGGCGAAGCCGCGCGTGACACTGCGGATGCGGGCGAGCGACTTGATATCTGTCGGCGCGGTCGCGGCGATCTCCATCAGCGCTTCGTCCTTCAGCAGGCGCTGGCGCGGGATGTTGACGCGCTGCGCCTCGCGTTCGCGCCAGGCGGCGAACGCCTGCAGGCGGCCGAGAAATCGGCGGTTGTTGCTGCGCGGGCGCAGGCGTTCCCAGGCGGTGTCGGGGTCGCCGCGGTAAAGGGCGGGGTCGGTGAGCGCGGCCATTTCCTCGGCGACCCAGTCCAGACGGCCGTCTTCCTCCAGGCGGGCGCGCAGGCGGCGGTAAACGTCGCGCAGGTGGGTCACGTCGGCAGCAGCATAGGCGACCTGCGCGGGGGAAAGCGGTCGCGCTGACCAGTCGGAGAAGCGGTGCGCCTTATCGACGGTGCCGCCAGTCAGGCCGGACACCAGCGCCTCGTATCCGACCTGATCGCCGAAGCCGGCGACCATCGCGGCGATCTGGGTGTCGAACAGCGGCGTGGGAACGGCGTCGAAGCGCAGGACGAAGATCTCGATGTCCTGACGGGCGGCGTGGAAAACTTTCATCACCGACGAATTGGCCAGGAGGTCGCCGAGGGACGTGAGGTCAATACCAGCGGCCTGGGCGTCGATGATGCCCACTTCGTCGTCGCCGGCGAGTTGCACGACGCAGAGCTCGGGCCAGTAGGTGCGCTCGCGCATGAACTCGGTATCGACGGTGACGAACTGTTCCGCGGCGAGGCGGCCGCAGAATGCTTCGAGCGCTTCGGTGGTGGCGATCAGGATCGGGGGCGAAACGGCGGCGCGGTGCGGGCGGTGCATGGGGGCAGTTGTAGACCGGGGCGGGCGCGGGCCAAAGCGGAATGACGTGGTCCAGGGCGAGCAGCGACCACGTCGCGGGGGTAGCTCGTAACCGGACTGTCCGAGGGGATGCCCCGAGGGGACGCCGATGTCGCAGTGGGTTTGCCGTTAGTCATCTGCACACGGGACGTCATTGCGAATTGACCGCGGCGAAGGAAGTTCGCCCCGCCCCTTGTGGGAGGGGGCTAGCGGGAGGAGTCGAACAGAGGGCATGTTTCCACCTCTCCCCCCCGCCCCCTCCAACAAGGGGAGTGAGAACCTGCTTTCTTGTTGGCGCAGCAATACGGCCCCCCACGAGTGATGCGCGAACTCTCGTCGAGATTGCTTCGCTGCGCCCGCAATGACAGATTTGTCGTGCGCCGACGAAGCAGGCCACCGGAGATCATTGCCCCATCGGAGATCATTGCCAATGTCCCAAAGCGCGACCCGCATACTGACGACGCATGTCGGCAGCCTGATCCGGCCGCCCGACCTGCTGGCAATGATCGAAGCGAAGCAGGATGGCACGCCTGTCGATGACAAGGCATTTGCCGAGACCCTGCGCAGCGCTGTCGCCGACGTCGTACGGCAGCAGGCAGAGGCGGAAATCGACATTGTCAGCGACGGGGAATTTGGCAAAACCGGAAGCTGGTCACGCTATGTCGTGGAGCGATTGAGCGGGATCGAGTTCCGGCCGGGCGCGGTTGCCTCGATCTCGTCGATACGCGGCAAGGATTTCCGCGACTTCGAGGACTTCTACCAGGAATACGAAGGCGAGCATGGCGCCGCCGGTCTTGGCAAATCGATCACACCGGCCGGTGGCTGGGCGATCACCGGCCCGATCGCCTACACAGGGCACGCGCAAATAGGTCGTGACATCGCCAACCTCCAGGCTGCGCTCGACGACAGTGGCGTGACGGACGGTTTCCTGCCCGTCGTGGCCCCGGGCAGCGTCCTGACCAGCCGCACCGACGAATACTACAAATCCGAGGAAGCGGTACTGTTCGCGATCGCCGACGCATTGCACGACGAATATGCCGCCGTTGTCGAATCCGGGCTGATGGTGCAGATCGATGATGCGTACTTGGCGAGCTACTACGATGTCATGGTACCGCCCCTCAGCCTGGACGACTACCGCAGATGGGCAGCGTTGCGCGTCGATGCGCTGAACCATGCTTTGCGGGGGATTCCCGCCGAGCGTTGCCGCTATCACGTCTGCTGGGGGAGCTGGAACGGTCCGCACACCAACGACGTGCCACTGAAGGACATCGCCGACCTGATCCTGCGGGTCAATGTCGGCGGATATTCGTTGGAAATGGCAAACCCGCGGCATGAGCATGAATGGCGGGTCTGGGAATCGGTCAAGCTGCCGGCGGGCAAGCGGCTGCTACCGGGCGTCATCAGTCACGCGACGAACGTCGTAGAGCACCCCGACCTTGTCGCCGAGCGGTTGGTGCGGCTGGCGCGATTGGTCGGCGCGGAAAACGTGATCGCCAGCACCGACTGCGGCTTCGCCCAAGGGCCCTTCGGCCGCCGCGTGCACCCTTCCATCATGTGGGCGAAGCTGCGGGCACTCAGCGAAGGTGCTGCCATCGCAAGTCGCGCGCTTGGCGGCGCCGCTCGTCACGGCCGGGGCAACCACGAAAAGACTGGCTCTTGACTCTGTTGCGACCCGGCGCCTCCAGTCATGGGCGGGCTTGGTCCATAGGGCCCGAGACAGAATAAGCGACGCAAATGGCCGCGCCGCACCCCTCCCTCAAGGGGAGGCGGAGTTCTACTCGCCACCGCGCTGCGCTGACGCCAATGGGTCGAGCCCGGCCATGACGGGAGAGTTCGGGCGCCACACGTCAATCTTTTCGCGCGCTGGTATCAGCCATGGCCCAGCATGTGGCGGCCGATTTCCTGCGGGTCGGCGCCGGCAGCGGGCAGCTCGGCGACGATGCTGCCCTCGCGCATCACCACGATGCGGTCGGCAAGTTCCAGGATCTCGTCCAGGTCCTCGGAAATCAGCAGCACCGCCGTGCCGCCGTTGCGCGCGGCCATGATGCGGGAACGGGTTTCCGCCACCGCCTTCACGTCCAGGCCGAAGCATGGGTTGGCAACGATCAGCAGCCGCACGTCGCCGTCGAATTCGCGTGCCAGCACGCAGCGCTGCACGTTGCCGCCCGACAACACGCCGATCGGCGCCTGAGGCGACGGCGCTCGGATCCCATAGGCCGCGATCATGGAGCTCGCCCGCGACGCCATGGCGCCGCGGTCCAGCCAGCGGCGCGGCTTGCCGTCCGCGCCGCGGTCGAAGCTGCGCAGGCCGAGATTGTCGACCACCGTCATCGACGGCACGCAGCCGTTGCGCAGCGGCTCCTCCGGCAGCACGCGCACGGCGTGGGCCTGCGATGCGGCGCGACTGGCGTCGTAGGCCTCGCCGTCCACGATGATCGCGCCGCTTTCCGCCGGGCGCTGGCCGCCAAGTACTTCCAGCAGCTCCTTCTGTCCGTTGCCGGACACGCCGGCGACGCCGACGATCTCGTGCGCGCGCACCTGCAACGTTGCGACGTCGAGACCCTTGCGGCCGGCGTCCGCCGCGGTCTTCAGTTCCTGCACCTCCAGCCGGATGTCGGGGATCGGCGCGCCCTGGCGTTGCGGGTTTTCCGGCGCGTGCGGCTCGCCGATCATCATCGCCGTCAGGTCGTCGGGCCCCAGGTCGCGCACCGCGCCATGACCGGCGACGCGGCCGCGGCGCAGCACCGTCACCTCATCGACGAACTGCCCCACCTCCTTCAGCTTGTGAGTGATGATGACGATGGTAAGCTGGCCGGAATGCGCCAGCTCGCGCACCAGACCAAGCATCTCCGCCGCTTCCTGCGGGGTCAGGACGGAGGTCGGTTCGTCCAGCACCAGGAACCGGCGTTGCAGGTAAAGCTGTTTGACGATCTCGGTCTTTTGCCGTTCGCCCGCGGCCAGCGTGCCGACCTGGCGCCTGCAGCGGCACCTTGAACGGCATGCCGCGCATGAAGGCTTCCAGCTTGCCTAGCTCGTCGCGCCAGTCGATTACCGCGCGGAACGTCGCGGCGCGACATCACCAGGTTCTCGGCGACCGTCATCGACGGCACCAGGGTGAAGTGCTGATACACCATGCCGAGCCCGAGAGCGTCGGCATCGGCCGGGCGGGCGATGATGGCCTCATGGTTATCGACCACGAATGCCCCTTCGTCGGCGCGGTAATAGCCGAGCAGGCATTTTACCAATGTCGATTTGCCGGCGCCGTTCTCGCCCAGCAGGCCGTGCACGCTGGCAGGGCGCACTTTCAGCGAAACGTCCGCCAGCGCCTGGAAAGCACCGAAGTTCTTGCCGATGCCGATGGCTTCGACGCCGATGGCGCGCAGGGCGCGTTGCTCCGGAGGGAAAATGGCCGTGTCGTTCACGGCAGGGCCGCCAGGAATTTCCCGCTGTCGCTGACCGCGCCGAACACGCCGCCCTGCATCTTGATCATCTTCACCGCGGCGGCGTGGTTGCCGGGATCGGTGGCGCCGCAGCAATCCTCCAGCAGCACGCATTCGAAGCCGCGATCGTTGGCTTCGCGCATTGTGGTGTGCACGCAGACGTCGGTCGTGATGCCGGACAGCACGATGTTGGTGATGCCTCGGGTGCGCAGGATCAGTTCCAGATCGGTGGCGCAGAAGCTGCCCTTGCCGGGTTTGTCGATGACCACCTCGCCGGGCAGTGGCGCCAGGTCCGGGATGATCTCCCAGCCTGGCTCTCCTCGCACCAGGATGCGGCCGCAGGGGCCGTCGTCGCCGATGCCGGCACCGATACGGCGGGAGCGCCAGCGCTTGTTGTCCGGCAGGTCGGAGAGGTCGGGGCGATGACCCTCGCGGGTGTGGAAGATGTGGTAGCCGCGGGGGCGCAATGCATCGCCAGCATGCGTGAGATCGGGCCGATCGGCGCGCGCGTCAGCGACAGGTCGTAGCCCATCTTGTCCACGTAACCGCCGACGCCGCAGAAATCGGTCTGCATGTCGATGACGATCAGCGCGGTGGTGGCGGGGGCGAGCGAGCCGTCATACGGCCAGGGATAGGGGTCGGCATCGATGGTTGGCATGATTGTTCACCGTCCGATCGAGAGTTGACCCGGCATGCCGGCGAGCGAGCGTCCGCCGCGCGCCGCGATCATCAGCACGATCAAGGTGATGACGTAGGGTGCGGCATAGAACAGGTAATAGCCCCAGGTGATGCCGACGGTTTGCAGCGAGGGGCCGAGCGCTCCGGCGGCGCCGAACAACAGTGACGCGTAGATGCAGTTGATCGGGTTCCAGCGCGCGAACACCACCAGCGCGACGGCCATCAGGCCCTGGCCGGAGGACAGGCCCTCGTTCCAGCTTCCGGGTAGTACAGCGACAGGAACGCGCCGCCGATGCCGGCCAGGCCGCTGCCAACCGCGGTCGCCAGGAAGCGCGTGCGATCGATCGGCAGGCCGAGCGCGAGCGCGGCATCCTGGCTGTCGCCGACGATGCGGATGCGCAGGCCGACGCGGGTGGCGCGGAAGCACCAATGCATCGCGATGGCCGCGGCGATGCCGAGAAAGAACAGCGGGCTGACCGGTCAGGGCGTATTCGCACGTCCTTCGACGCGGACCAGAAGCCGAGATGGATGCCCGGCAGCAAAGGGGCGCTGGGCTGCACGTAGGGTTTGCCGAAGAAGAATGCGATGCCGGTGCCGGCCAGCATGATGGCGATGCCCATGGCGACGTCGTTCACTCGTGCCAAAGAGCAGACCGCACCGTGCAGGCCGCCCAGCATCATACCGGCGACAGCGGCGGCGAGCAGGCCGATCCATGGGTTGCCGGTTTCGTAGGACGTCGCATAGGCAACCATGGCGCCGAGGACGAGCACGCCTTCGTTGCCCAGGTTGATGCGGCCGGATTTTTCGGTGAGGCACTCGCCTATCGACACGAACAGGAAGGGCGTGCTGACGCGCAGGCTGCCGGCCAGCATGGCGGCCGCGACGGTGACGGCGGGGGTCATCGGGCGCTCGGAGCGAAGGCCAGGGCTTCGCCCTGCAACCCACCAGGGGGCGTTGCCCCCTGGACCCCCAGCAAAGGCAAGCCTTTGCAATCCATCTGTCTGGCTGGATGGAGGGGTGGGGCGAATGGCTCGCTACGGCGACATCGCCACGTAGCGATGCTGCCGTAGCGAGTCATTCGCCCCACCCCTCCATCCAGCCAGGTAAAGGGTTCCAAGGGCTCGCCCTTGGCGGGGATCCAAGGGGCAGCGCCCCTTGGAGCGCCCGATGACCCAGTCACGCCCCACCCCGTGGCTGGAACCATTTGAACCGCCCGTACAACGTGTCGCTGGTCAGGATGGCCACGAAGATCATGCCTTCGAGCACCTGCGCCGTTGCGTCGGGCAGGTCCATGCGGCGCTGCATCAGGCCGCTGGCCGCACTCAGCCCACCGAGCAACAGCGCCATCGGCATGATGGCCAGCGGATTGAACCGAGCCAGGAACGCGATCAGGATTCCGGTGTAGCCATACCCCGCATTCAGCGACGCATTGGCCCGGCCGTATTCCGCGGCGACCTCGATCATGCCCGCGAGTCCGGCGCACGCTCCGCCCAGCGCACTGGCCATGATGATCAGCCGCGCCACCGGCAATCCCTGCAACTGCGCCGCTCGGATATTGCCGCCGGTGACGCGTGCGGCGAAGCCGAAGCTGGTGCGGTAAATCAGAATCCAGCACAGCACGCAGGCAGCGATGCCGACTGGAATGCCGGGATGCACGTCCAGCCACGGCAGGTTGCCCAGCATGTTGGCGTCGCCGATGCCGTAGGTCGAGGGCTTGTTCAGGCTGGCCGGATCGCGCAGCACGCCCTCCACCAGATGATTGAAGATCGCCAGGCCGATATAGGCCAGCACCAGGCTGGCGATCGTCTCATTCACGCCGAGCTTCGCACGCAGCGCGCCGCTGAGCCCGATCCACAACGCGCCGACACCGGCGCCGGCCACCGCCATCACGACCTGCACCACGATCGGATCGGTGTGCACCAAGGGCAGCGCGGCGACGGCAGCGGCGAGGCCGCCCAGCACCACCGCGGCCTCGCCTCCGATGATCACCAGACCGAGCTGGCCCGGCAGAGCCACGCACAGCGCGGTCAGCAGCAGCGGTGCGGCGTGGGCCAGCGTGTTGCGGATGGAGAACCAACTCCCGAACGCGCCGAGCCAGATCACCTCGAGGAAGTCGTCTGGCGACTGGCCCAGCGCGAGCAGGAAGATCGAGAACAGGATCACCGCCGCCAGCAGCGCGAGGAGCGGCGCAACCAGGGCTTCCAGCGCGCGGCGCAACGGATAGGTGCGGTCGCCGGCGGGCCGTTGTTCCTCGGTCCCGCCGACGGCAACCGCGATGGCGCTGGCTTCACTCATGCGGCGGCGCCTTCAGGAGATGGCGCCGTTCACGCCCTCGACCAGGTAGTTCATCGATTCGAGGGTGATGGCGGTTTCCAGGTACGCCTTGCCGGCGGGGATCACCATGTTGCCCTTGTTGTCCTTCATGGGGCCCTTGAAGACGGAGAAGCTGCCTTTCATGATCTCGGCCTTCACCGCATCGACGTTCTTGCGTCCGGCGGCGGACAGGGCTGGCCCGTAGGGCGACATTTTGATGAAGTGCCTCCTTCAGGCCGCCGCGCACGAAGTTGGGAAGCGGCTTGCCGGTCATCATGTCGGCGGTGAACTTCTTATAGACGGTGATCCAGTTCCATTCGGCCCCGGTCAGGTAGCCTTTCGGTGCCAGCTTCGACTGGTTGGCGTGGTAGCCGCAGGCAATAGATGCCGCGGCGCTCGGCCGTTTCCATGATGACCTTGGGACCATCGACGTGGCAGGTGATGACGTCGATGCCCTGGTCGGCCAGGCTGTTGGCGGCTTCCGCTTCCTTTACCGGCATCGACCAGTCGCCGGTGAAGATCACCGTGGTGGTGATGTCCGGATCGACCGGTGCGGGCGCCGAGGGTGAAGCTGTTGATGTTGCTCCAGCACCTGCGGGATCGGCTTGGCGGCGATGAAGCCGAGCTTCTTGCTCTTGGTGGTGTGGCCGGCGGCGATGCCGTTCAGGTACTGGCCCATGCCGATATAGCCGAAATAGGATCCCGCGTTCTTCGGATCCTTGTCCGTCCACAGGCCGCCGCAGTGGCGGAACTCGATCTTCGGATATCTGTTGGCCATGCGCAGCATGTACGGATCGAAATAGCCGAAGCTGGTGGGGAACAGCAGGGTAGCGCCGTCGAGCTCGATCATGCTCTCCATGGTCTTCTGGACGTCGTCGGTTTCCGGGACCTTCTCTTCTTCGACGATCTTCATGCCGGGCGTCTTCTTCAGCATGGCGGCAGCTTCGGCATGCGCCTGGTTGTAGCCGTAGTCGTCCTTCGCACCGACATAGATGAAGCCGACGGTCAACGTCTTGGCTTCGGCGGATCGCAGCGGCAGCCCGATCCCCGTGGCGAGGCTGGCGGCGCCAAGGCCGAGGCCTCCAACGACGGTGCGGCGGGACAGGCGTTGATCATGCGGCATGCGGTTGGACTCCGTTTTTGGCCGGGATGGCGCCGGCGGTTCTGAAACCCGGCGGTTCTGAAACGAGTTGCGCGCCTCGACGGCTCCCGGTTGGACGGGGGACGGTGGGAGCGGCGGCGGGACGGTAGCAACGGCGGGACGGTAGCAGCGGCGGGGACGGTAGCAGCGGCAGGACGGTAGCAACGGCGGGACGGTAGCAACGGCGGGACGGTAGCAATCGACATGCCATTGTTTCGGCGCTGCCTGACGATGTGGCGTAAGGCGGCGCCCTTCTCCGACCGACGAATCGATCGACCCAAAATTAGGCAGAATGGTCAATTTCTGGTGATATTATGGACTATATTTTGACCAGGAACAAATTTCTCTGCTTGCAGAACAGCCATTTTGCAAAAGAGCAGGGAAAGCGGGCCACGTCCGGCCGTGGCGGCGATCGCGGCAGTTGGCGCATTTCTGAGCAACCAACAGCAACTTAGGACGCCAGCCCAGCCGCGCCCGACTCAGGCTGTTGCAATCCCGCCACAGACCATCTGCCCCCACGCCGGATGCCCAACCAGGCCGCCAACCCTGGCACATCGCTTGCTGTGCAGTTTCGCAACAAGCAAACCGCACTGGAGGGTTCGAAACCTGTCTTGGAACGAATAACGCCGCCGCGTCGAACGAAACGACGCATGGCGCTGGGTGGGAAGCGCTCGGGAAACCGGCAGGCACGGCTGCCTGGACCCCAAACAAAAAAGGATCCGAGATGAAACTGAGATACTGGCTTTTGGCGGCGGCCCTCGCGGTGACTGCCACCCAGGCGCGGGCTCAAGGCTTCAGCGATACCTTGATCGGCGTCCGCGATGCCCCCTTCGTTGCCAATGTCGGCGGCAACCCCGGCAGCGCTGAGGGAGCGCGGGACGTCAACAAGCTGATTTTCAACGTGGGGCACTTCGACGTCTGGGATTACGGCACCAACTTCTTCAACGTTGACGCCCTGCTGTCGAACCCCAACGAGGCGGCGTACAATTCGTCCGGCGGTTCAACCGAATTCTACCTGGTCTATCGCTCCCAGCTGAGCCCAGACAAGATATTCGGCCTCAACACCAAGTTCGGTCCGATCTCGGCGATCAATTTCGAAATCGGCGGTGACCTGGAGTCGGAGAACACGCAATTCGCGCCCGACAAGAAACTGTTCGTCGTCGGCCCGAACTTCCATTTCGACCTGGGCGCCGGCTTCCTGAATTTCGGCATGCACTTCTCAAAGGAATGGAACCACAACGGGTTCTGTGCCGACGCATGTACCGTGCCCGGCGGTCCTGTCAGTTTCGACGCCGCGCCTGAAGCAGAATTCGTCTGGCTCTACAACCTGAAGGGATTGGTCGGACTCCCGTTGACCTTCAACGGATTCATGAACATCGTCGGGCCGAAGGGCAAGGACGGTTTCGGCGGCAACACCTACACCGAAATCCTCACCGTGCCACGCCTCTCACTCGATGTCGGCACGCTGATGTACAACAAGCCGCATAAGCCGGATCTATTCCTCGCGGTCGAGCTGTGGCAGCACAAATTCGGCGCCAGCACCCAAACGCCTGGATCCGAGGAAGTCACGCCGGAAATCGGCATCGAAATGCACTTCTGACCGGCCGGTCGCGGCAACGATGCGATGGACCTCGCCCTGCGCCATCCGTATGATGGCGCCGGGCGTGCCGCCGCCGCCTGCCGGACCGATAGCATAAGTTGCCCGACATGTGGCCTTACTCGCTGATCGATTGGAACATGGTGCTCGACTGGGTCGCGATGGTGGTGCGCTGGACCCATGTCATCGCCGGCATCGCCTGGATCGGGTCCTCGTTCTACTTCATTGCACTGGACGCCAGCCTGAGGCCCGACAAGCGGCTGGACCGCCGCGTCAGCGGCGAAGCCTGGCAGGTGCACGGCGGCGGCTTCTACCAAATCCAGAAATACGTCGTCGCACCGGAATTCCTGCCGCCGCACCTGACATGGTTCAAATGGGAAGCCTACGCCACCTGGATCTTTGGCTTCGTCCTGCTGGTGCTGGTGTACTACCTCCATCCGGACCTGTATCTCATCGACACGTCGGTCGCCAACATTTCCCCATTCGACGCGGTGCCGATCGCCGCCTTCTCCCTGGTGGCCGGCTGGTTCGTCTACGACGCATTGTGCCGCTCCTGGTTCGGCCGCGAAACCGGACGGCTGGCGGTGGCCGGCTTCGTGCTGCTGGTCGCGATTACCTTTGGCTACACCCACCTGTTCAGCGGCCGCGGTGCGTTCATCCAGGTAGGCGCGCTGGTCGGTTCGATCATGGTCGCGAACGTCCTGCTGATTATCATTCCCAACCAGCGCAAGACCATCGATGCCTTGCTGGCCGGCCGCGAACCAGACCCCGCCTGGGGCTACCAGGCGAAGCAGCGCTCCATCCACAACAACTACCTGACGCTGCCGGTCGTGTTCACCATGCTCTCCAACCACTACTCGTTCACTTACGAGACGCGGTGGAACTGGCTGGTGCTGGCCTGCATCTTCGTCGCCAGCTTTCTGGTGCGGCACTGGTTCAACACGATGCACACCGGCAAGGCGCCGGACTGGTGGCTGTGGCCGGCGGCGTCGGTGCCGGTGTTCGGCGCCATGCTGCTGACCCTGCTCGGCCAATCCGCTCCCGCGACCGTCGCCCCCGGTACCGCGGCGCTGCCGGCGACGTTCGCCGAAGTGCGGCAGATCGTGCAGCAGCGGTGCCATGTCTGTCATTCGGCGCATCCCACCTATCCCGGCTTCTCGCAAGCGCCGAAAGGCGTGATGTTCGACACGCCCGCGGAAATCGCCATGCTGTCGCAGCAGATCTATGCCCAGGCGGTGAAGACACACACCATGCCGCTCAACAACATAACGCACATCACCCCGACCGAACGCGTCGCCCTGGGCGCCTGGATCACCGGCGGATCGAAGGAAAACTGACCATGCCACCGGCCCGGTGCAGCGTGGCAGTGCTCAACGTCCTGGACGCCGATGCGTTCACCGCGTTGCTCGGCGGGGTGTTCGAACATTCGCCGTGGATCGCCCGTGCTGCCCATGGCCGGGGGCCGTTCGGTTCCGTCGCCGAGCTGCACGCCGCGATGCTGTCCGTGGTCCACAATGCCAGCGCGGTGGAGCAGCTTCGACTGTTGCAGGCGCATCCCATGCTGGCGCCGGCCGCCGGCGCGGCACTGACCGCCGCATCGGCGGCGGAGCAAGCCGGCCTGGGCCTGGACCGTCTCGCGGCCGACGAAAGCGCGATGTTCGTTGCGATGAACCGCGCCTATCGGGAGCGCTTCGGTTTTCCGTTCATCATCGCGGTGCGCGGTCAGCGCGACCGTGCAGTGATCCTCGCTGCCATGCAGGCCCGCGCGCGCAACGCGCCGGAACAAGAGCAGGCGGCGGCGCTGGCCGAGGTGGCAAGAATCGCGCGTTTCCGTCTCGACGACCTGATCGCGGAGTAAAACGGTGCCGAATGACTCAGCCGGCCGGCTGACCGTGCACGTGCTGGATACCGCGCACGGGCGCCCGGCGGCGGGGGTGCCGCTGTTTCTGTACCGCCTCGTTGGCGATGTGCGTGTCTTGCTGACCAGCAGGCAGACCAATGCCGACGGCCGCTGCGACGCACCGTTGCTTCTAGCCAACGGACTTCGGCCGGGGAGTTATGAGATCGTGTTCGATATCGCCGCCTGGCGCGAAACACAGGGCGACGCAGAGCCGGGGTTTTATGATCTAATTCCGATCAGGTTCCGCATCAGCGAGGCGGCGGCGCACTACCACATTCCTCTCCTGCTCGCGCCGTTTGGCTACTCGACTTACCGCGGGAGTTGATGCGACCGTCCGTCCCTATCGTTGCAGGAACCTTCCCCGTCATTGCGTGGAGCGAAGCGACCGAAGCAATCCCCTGCCAGAGGCGCACGAGCGACCGAACGCCCCTCTCGCAGAAGAATTGCAGGCAGAAAAGCCAAAAATAGGCCGCCACTGCGCATAATGCGAGCGTATCACAAAGCAGTGGCCTGAAAATGGGTGAGCCGGCCACAAAAGCCGTTGCCTCGCCTGCCGCTTTGTCCCTAGGCTGCCTGCTAGCGAGCAACATAACACGGCAGGGGGCGGCGCCTTGGCGCGACGCAGCAGGTGCCTGAACGCCAGCAACGACGTATCGTGGCCGCGGTGAAGGCCATGCGCGACGTCATCCAGTTCATGCTCGGCGACAGCCCGCGGCAGCTATGCAACGTCAGCCCGACGCTCACCGTGCTGGAGTATCTCCGCACGGTCGAGCATTTGTGCGGCACGAAGGAGGGCTGCGCGGAAGGCGATTGCGGCGCCTGCACCGTTGCGCTGGGCACACATGATGGCGACGTCATCCGCTATCGCGCGGTGAACGCCTGCATCCTCTTCGTGCCCGCGCTGCACGGCAAACAACTGCTGACGGTAGAGCACTTGCGTGGCCCGGACGGTGCGCTGCATCCGGTGCAACAGGCGATGGTTGATCACCATGCAAGCCAGTGCGGCTTCTGCACGCCCGGCTTCGTCATGTCCCTGTTCGTACTCTACAGCGCCGCGGAGACGCCCGACCGCGCGGCGGTGAATGAGGCGCTGGCAGGCAACCTGTGCCGCTGCACCGGCTACCGTCCCATCGTCGATGCGGCATTGGACGCCTGCGCCGGTGCCGCCGCCGATCATATTGCGGCACGGGCCCCCGACATCGCGGCGCACTTGCGTGCCTGGGCCGGTGACACCACGCTCGCGCTGCAATACGGCGCGCAACGATATTATGCGCCCCGCACGGCCGACGCGCTGGCGGATCTGCTGCTGCAACATCCCGACGCATTGTTGCTGTGCGGCGGCACCGACGTCGGCCTCATGGTCACCAAGCAGCATCGCATGCTGGAAACCATCGTGGCACTCGACGCGGTGAACGACCTTGCCGGCGTCAGCGGCGATGGCTGCGCCCTGCGCATCGGCGCCGCCGCGACCTATGAGGACGCGCTATCCGCGCTGGAAGCGCTCTATCCGGATTTCGGCTTGCTGCTGCGCCGCCTCGGGTCGCGTCAGATCCGCAACCGCGGGACGATCGGCGGGAATATCGGCAACGCCTCGCCGATCGGCGACGCGACGCCGGTGTTGATCGCGCTGGATGCGACGCTGGTGCTGCGGCGCGGCGCGGAACGGCGGCGGTTGCCGCTGGAAGATTTCTTTCTCGGCTACCGCACGACCGCGCTGGCGCCAGGAGAATTTATAGAGCAGATCGAGGTGCCGTTGCCACAGCCGGACTGGCGGTTCTGCTGCTATAAGGTGGCGAAGCGCTTCGACCAGGACATCTCTGCCGTGTGCGCCGCATTTCGGGTGCATCTCGAGGACGGCTACGTGCGCGACATCCGCATCGGCTTCGGCGGCATGGCGGCGACGCCGACCCGCGCACGCGCCACTGAGCAAGTCTTGGTCGGGCAGAAATGGGATGAAGCGTCGGTCCGCGTGGCGATGGACCGGTTGGACGCGGAATTTTCCCCGATCTCCGACATGCGTGCGGGCGCCACGTATCGGCACATGGTCGCGCGCAACCTGCTGTACAAGTGTTTCCTCGAAACCGGCGCACCGGTCCCGCCGCGCACGCGGCTGGCGGTGCCGGCATGAATGCGATCGACCGCCCTTCCCCGATCGAGCGCCCCTCCCCGATCGGCAGTGCCATCCCGCATGACAGCGCCGCGAAGCATGTCAGTGGCGAGGCACTGTATATCGACGACCTGCCCGAACCGCCCGGCCTGCTGCACGCCTATATCCGGCTGTCTGAACATGCGCGTGCCCGGATCACGCGGCTGGATGCGTCCGCGGCCGCTTGCATGCCGGGCGTGGCGGCGGTGCTGACTGCGGCCGACATTCCAGGCGTGAACGACGTCGGTCCCGCGTTCCCCGGCGATCCGATCTTCGCCAGGGAACTCATCGAATATTGCGGCCAGTCACTCCTCGCCGTCGCCGCCGACAGCATCGGCCATGCCCGCGAAGCCGCCGCGCGGGCCATCATCGAATGCGAGGTGCTGCCGCCGGTGCTGACAGTCGATGCCGCGCTGGAGCACAAGAGCTTCGTGCTGCCGACCCAGGTCATGACCCGCGGCGATGCGGCGACGGCGTTGGCGCGGGCGCCGCATCGACTGTCCGGCCGGCTGGATATCGGCGGGCAAGAGCATTTCTACCTCGAAGGCCAGGTCGCTATGGCCATACCCGGCGAAGACGGCGACCTGCTGGTCTATAGCTCTACCCAGCATCCCACCGAGGTGCAGCATCTCGTCGCCCGCGCGCTGAAGCTGGCCGACCATTCGGTGGTCTGCGAGACCCGCCGCATGGGCGGCGCGTTCGGCGGCAAGGAGTCGCAGGCCTCGCTGATCGCCGCCGTCGCCGCGCTGCTGGCACAGCGCACGAAGCGGCCGGTGAAGCTGCGGCTGGACCGGGACGACGACATGGTGCTGACCGGCAAGCGCCACGGCTTCCGCATCGACTACGACGTGGGGTTCGATGCCGACGGGCGCATCCTCGGCATCGAGTTCATGCAGGCGGCACAATGCGGGTTCTCGCCCGACCTGTCGGCCGCCATCGCCGACCGGGCGATGTTCCATGCCGACAACTGCTACTACCTTCGCCGCCGCCCGCATCGTGTCGCATCGCTGCAAGACCCACACGGTGTCCAACACCGCCTTCCGCGGTTTCGGCGGCCCGCAGGGCATGATGGGCATCGAAAATGTCATCGACGAGATCGCGCGCCATCTGTCGCTCGATCCGCTGACCGTGCGGCAGCGCAATTTCTACGGCAAGGACGACCGCAACGTCACGCCATACCACATGGTGGTGGAAGACAACATCATTCCGGAACTGGTCGCCGAACTGCGCGGAACGCGCGGACTACGCCGGACGCCGCGCGGAGGTGGATGTGTTCAACGCGGAAAATCACTGGATCAAGCGCGGCCTGGCGCTGACACCGGTAAAATTCGGCATCTCCTTCACCCTGACGCACATGAACCAGGCCGGCGCGCTGGTGCATGTCTATACCGACGGCAGCGTCATGCTGAACCATGGCGGCACCGAGATGGGCCAGGGGCTCTATACCAAGATCGCCCAGGTGGTCGCCGCGGAGTTTGGCATCGCTCCCGGCCGGGTGAAGATCACCGCGACCAGCACGGCGAAAGTGCCGAACACGTCGCCCACCGCCGCGTCGTCGGGCAGCGACATCAACGGCAAAGCGGCACAGGCGGCGGCGCGCACGATCCGCGAACGCATGGCCGGCGTGGTCGCCGACGCCTTCGGCGTGCCCGCCGAGGCGCTGGTGTTCGCGGACGGCATGGTGCGCGGCGGCGGCGAGGAAATGACCTTCGCCGAGGCCGCCAAACTGACGCATCGCGCGCGGGTGTCGCTGTCCTCCACCGGCTATTACCGCACGCCGAAGATCCACTACGACAGCAAGACCCTGCGCGGCCGGCCGTTCTATTATTTCAGCTATGGCGCGGCCGTGGCGGAGGTGGAGATCGATACGCTGACCGGCGAGTATCGGCTGCGCCGTGTGGACATCCTGCACGATTGCGGTGCGTCGTTGAATCCGGCCCTGGACATGGGGCAGATCGAGGGCGGCTTCGTGCAAGGCATGGGCTGGCTGACCAGTGAGGAGCTGTGGTGGGACGCGCACGGACATCTGCGCACGCACGCCCCATCCACCTACAAGATTCCGGCCGTTGGCGACGTGCCCGCCGCGTTCAACGTCGCGATCTATCGCGCGGGCCGGAATGCCGAGGACGCGATCTATCGTTCCAAGGCTGTCGGCGAGCCGCCGCTGATGCTGGGCATCTCGGTGTTCCATGCCATCAAGGACGCTGTTGCGGCGTCGGGCGAAGGTCCGCTGCATCTCGACGCGCCGGCGACGCCGGAGCAGGTGTTGTTGGCGGTGACGAGGCGAAGGGCGATGGCAGCGGTGCCAGAAGCGAAGGCGGCGGAGTGATGCGGCATAGCGAACCTTTGCCCGTTGCACCTTACCCTTTGCCCGTTGCGCCTTACCCTTTGCGCTATCTGCCTCCGCCTGCCTCGAGCTGCCACGCATGACTCACCTCTGGCTCGACGCCCTGCACGAGCTCGACCGCGCGGGCACCAACTCCGTGCTGGTCACCGTCGTCGCGGCCCGCGGCTCCACTCCGCGTGAGGCCGGCTGCAAGATGCTGGTCACGCGCGATGCTCTGTTCGGCACTATCGGCGGCGGCAACCTGGAATTCATCTGCACCGATGCCGCGCGCGACATGCTGGATGGCGCCGAAGGTCCGCTGCTGCGCGACTTCCCGCTCGGTCCCGCGCTCGGCCAATGCTGTGGCGGCCATGTCAGCGGTACTGTTCGAGCCCATGCGCCCCGCGCGCCGCTCCATCGCCTTGTTCGGCGCCGGTCATGTCGGCCGCGCGCTGGTGCGCGTGCTTGGAGAGTTGCCGCTGCGCATCGCCTGGTTCGATCCACGTCCGGATGTGTTCCCTCCCGCCCTACCGCGCGGAGTCACCAGCACCATCACCCCCGATCCCGCGACGCAGATCATGCGTCTCGCCCCGAACACGCTGGTGCTGGTGACGACGCACGACCATCAGCTCGACTACGCCATCGTCGCGGCTGCGTTGCCGCGGAGCGATCTCGCCGGCGTGTGGCTGATCGGCTCCGCCACCAAACGCGCCCGCTTCGTCCGCCGCCTGGCACAGCAGGGGCTCGACAGCGCCGCGATCGCCCGCCTCACCTGCCCGATCGGATTGCCGGGCGTCGGCGGCAAACTCCCCGCGGAGATAGCCATCGCGGTCGCTGCGCAGATTCTGCAACAACCATCACCGCGGCCAATCGCCGCGACGCCGCGGGCGGATCATGCCGGGTGCGGCGACTGCCCCGCACCCTGCCGCACCCCAAGCGTGCCAGCATGACACCCACCGATCACATGCACCGCGCCATCGCGCTGTCCTTCGAGATGATGCGCAGCGGCAAGGGTGGACCCTTCGGCGCGGTGATCGTGCGCAACGGCACGATCATCGCCGAGGGCTTCAACCAGGTCACCTCGACGAACGACCCCACCGCGCATGCCGAGGTCGTAGCGATCCGCCGCGCCTGCCAGGCCATCGGCCATTTCGACCTCACCGGCTGCGAGATTTACACGAGTTGCGAACCCTGCCCGATGTGTCTCAGTGCGATCTATTGGGCGCGACTGGACCGCATCTATTTCGCCAATGCCCGCAACGATGCGGCGGCAATCGGATTCCGCGACGATTTCCTCTACCGCGAAATCCCGCTGCCGCTAGAGCAGCGCGCGATCCCAACGCTGCGGCTGCTGGCGGAGGAAGGGCATGCCGCCTTTGCCGAATGGCAGCAAAAATCCGACAAGGTGGAATATTGACGGCCCCATCGCCGATAACGCCGCCGATGATGCTGCCCCTGGCGGACGAGCATTACCTGCGTCTCGCGATCGACGTCGCCCGGGAAGCGCGCGCGGCAGGCAATCATCCATTCGGCGCCATCCTGGTGGGGACGGATGGCGCGGTACTGATGCAGGCCGGCAACGCACATGGCGACGCCGGCGATCGCACCGCCCACGCCGAACGCGTGCTCATGACCGCGGCCAGCCGCACCTACACAGCCGGGTTCCTCGCGCGCTGCACCCTCTATACGAGCGCGGAACCGTGCGCGATGTGCGCCGGCGCGGCCTATTGGGCCGGTATCGGCCGCGTGGTGTATGGCCTGTCAGAACGCGAACTCGGCCGCCTGATCGGTCCGCATCCCGAGAACCTGACGATGGATCTGCCTTGCCGCACAGTGCTCGGCGCCGGCCAGCGCAGCATCGTCGTGGTGGGACCGCTGCTGGAAGACGAAGCGCGCGCCGTGCATCGAGGCTTCTGGCGGTGATCTTTTCGCCGGCGTGGCGGGTCGCTGGCATGCTGTTTGCTTCGCCCAACCTGGTCTGCAAAGCCACACCGCCATCCGGCGTCCTCATCCGGTACTGCTCTGGCAACATGGCATATCAGATCAATGGAGTTCAGCATGCTGAGACGTGACTTCGCCCGTCTTCTGGGTGCCGGTGCGCTGATATCGGCGGCACCGGCCATCATCCAGCCTGCTCGTGCAGCCGAGCCGCTGAAGGTTGGCTTCATCTATCTCGGGCCGGTGGGCGATTTCGGCTGGACCTACCAGCACGACATCGCCCGCAAGTCCTGCGTCGATCATTTCGGTGACAAGATCAAGACCACGTTTGTGGAAAACGTGCCGGAGGGCCCGGATTCCGAGAAGGTGCTGAACGATCTCGCCAACCAGGGCCACAAGCTGATCTTCGCCACGTCGTTCGGCTACATGAACTACGTGCTCAACTCCGCCAAGCGGCACCCGAAGGTGTTCTACGAACATGCCACGGGCTACAAGCGCGCGGTCAACGTTTCCACCTATAACATCCGCTTCTACCAGGCGCGCTACGTGCAGGGCGTGATCGCCGGCAAGCTGAGCAAGGCCGGCCTCGCCGGCTATGTCGGCTCGGTGCCGGTGCCGGAGGTGGTGCAGGGGCTGAATGCCTTCATGTTGGGCATGCAGTCGATCAATCCGCAGGCGCACCTGAAATTCGTGCTGATCAATTCGTGGTACGACCCGCCGAAGGAAGGCGAGGCCGCCAAGGCACTGATCGACCAGGGTTGCGACATCATGACCCAGCACACCGACTCGCCCGCGCCGCTACAGGCCGCTGCCAGCCGCGGCGTCAAGGCGTTCGGCCAGTCCACCGACATGTCGAAATTCGCGCCGAACACCGAGTTGACGGCAAGCACTGATGTCTGGGGACCGTACTACATCAAGCGCATCCAGGACGTGCTGTTGAACACCTGGAAGAGCACCGATACCTGGGGCGGCTTCAAGGAAGGCATGCTGGCAGATGTCACCATTCGAGAACATGCCGGACGACGTCAAGGCACTGGCGACACAGACCGTCGCCGACATCACCGCCGGCAAGAACAAGATCTTCGTCGGCCCGCTGAAGGACCAGACCGGCACAGTGAAGATTCCCCCGGGTCAGGTGATGGACGATACCGCACTGAACCAGATGCAGTGGCTGGTTCAGGGGATCGAGGGCAAACTGACGTGACGATCGGATGACAGACAAGAAGCACCCCCTCCCCTCGAGGGAGGGGAATGGAGGGAGGGGTGCGTACAGATAAGGGCCTTTGTTTGAACGCACGCCTCCCCCCATCCCCCTCCCTCAAGGGGAGGGGGTGTCCTCTCTTATCTGCTGTCGTTCCCCCGCCCTCTCATCCCTTCCCGCCCTCTCATCCCTTACGGTGAAGTCCCGCCATGGCCGACCCACCCCCGCCAGGTCCGTTGCTCGCGCTAACCGGCATGACCAGGCAGTACCCGGGCTGCCTCGCCAACGACCACGTCGCCCTCACCGTCGAGCGCAACCAGATCCACGCGTTGCTCGGTGAAAACGGTGCCGGCAAGAGCACACTGGTGAAAATGATCTATGGCGTGGTGAAGCCCGACGCCGGCGAGATGCTGTGGGAAGGCCAAAAGGTCGTCGTGCAGAATCCCGGCCATGCCCAGCGCCTTGGCGTCGGCATGGTGTTTCAGCATTTCTCCCTGTTTGAAGCACTGACGGTCACCGAGAACATCGCCCTCGGCCTGGCCAGCGCGGCCGAACGCGCCGGCCTGCGCGACCGCATCATCAGGATCTCCACCGAGTACGGCCTGCCGCTCGATCCGGACCGCGTCGTGCACGACCTTTCCGTCGGCGAGCGTCAGCGTATCGAAATCGTCCGCTGCCTGCTGCAAAATCCCAAGCTGCTGATCATGGACGAACCCACCTCGGTGCTGACCCCGTCCGAGGTGCAAAAACTCTTCGTCACCCTCCGCCGTCTCGCGGCCGAAGGCTGCTCAATCCTCTACATCAGCCACAAGCTGGAAGAGGTGCGCGCGCTTTGTTCGGCCGCCACCATCATGCGCCTCGGCCGCAACGTCGCCGAGGTGGTGCCGGCGGAGAAGACCGTGAAGGAACTGGCGGAGATCATGATCGCCGCCGACCTGCATTCCCCCACGCCGCGTCCGCCACCGCAGGGTGAGGCCAAGCCAAGGCTCGTGCTGAACCGCCTCACGATCCGTTCGCCGCACCATTTCGGCACCGACTTGCACGACGTGTCGCTGTCGATCGCGGGCGGCGAAATCCTCGGCGTCGCCGGCATCGCCGGCAACGGCCAAAGCGAACTGATGGATGCGCTGTCTGGCGAAATCTTAGCCGGCCATCCCGAGAACGTCATGATCGACGGCGTCCCCGCCGGCTTGCTGGGCCCCTCCGACCGCCGCCGCCTGCGCTGCTGCTTCGTGCCGGAGGAACGCAACGGCCATGGCGCCGTCACTACCATGACGCTGGCCGAGAACGCCTTCCTCTCCGGCTTCGTGCTGCACGCCCTCGTGCGCTTCTGCATCATCGACAACAAACGCACGCACAAGGTCGCCGCCGACATCATACACCGCTTCGACGTCCGCACCACCGGCCCGAAAGCGCAGGCCCGCTCGCTGTCCGGCGGCAACCTGCAGAAGTTCCTGGTGGGACGCGAGGTTTTGCAGGATCCCAGCCTGCTGATCATCAACCAGCCGACCTGGGGCGTGGATGCCGGTGCGGCGCTGGCGATCCATGAGGCGATCATGGCCCTGGCGCAAGCCGGCGCCGCGGTGATGATCATTTCGCAGGACCTCGACGAGATCTTCGTGCTGGCAGACCGCATCGCGGTGATCGCGGGTGGGCGCGTGTCGGAGCCGGTCTCCACCCGTGACGCCACGATCGAATCGATCGGACGGCTGATGGGCGGCACAGCGTCGCACGCGGCACCGGCTGTTCCTATTGTCGCGGTGGGTCAGGAGAAGGTCGTCCATGCGTGAGCGCAGGCAGGGTCAAGCGACGCAGGAGAGGGCGGGCAGAAGAAAAAAGCCGCCGCCTCCCCTTGTGGGAGGGGGGCGGCGGGAGGGGCGCGTGTACGTGAAGCTGTCGGCTGGACGCACCCCTCCCCCCAGCCGCCTCCCTCAAGGGGAGGGGGTGTCTTTGTACTTGCCGCCGCCCGCTACTCGCTCCTGTCCACACTCCCCGAGCCACGCGCATGCCTAAAATCGAATCGCGCGGCCACGAATCGAAATTCTGGAGCTACGCCTCCCCCATCCTCGCGCTCCTGCTCACCGGTGCGACCTCCGGTCTGATTTTCCTCATCATGGGCAAGCCGCCCGGCCGCACCGTCTACACCTTTCTGATCACGCCGCTGCTGCAGCAGGGCGGCCTGCAGGCACTGGCGGTGAAAGCAGCGCCGCTGATCATGATGGGCGTCGGCCTGTCGCTCGCCTATCGCGCCAATGTCTGGAATATCGGCACCGACGGCCAGTTCATCCTTGGCGCGATCTGCGGCGGTGGCCTCGGCCTCGCGTTTCCCGATGCGCCCGGCTGGATCCTGTTCCCCGCCATGATGGTGCTGGGCACTCTGGGCGGCATGGCGAGCGGCGGCCTTGTCGCCTGGCTCCGCATCCGCTTCAACGCCAACGAGATCCTCACCAGCCTGATGCTGACCTACGTCACGCAATACCTGCTGGTCTATCTGGTCACCGGCCCATGGCGCGACCCGCAGGGCTTCGGCTTCCCGCAGACCGCGCAATTCTCCGACGCCGCCGCCGGCCCACGGCTGATCCCGGATTCGGACCTCCATCTCGGCATCGTGCTGGCGCCGCTGATCGCCATCGGCCTGTGGTTCATGTTGGAAAAATCCTTGCTCGGCTTCCAGTTCCGCGTGCTCGGCCAGGCAACGCGCGCCGCACGCTTTGCCGGCTTCAGCGAGAACCAACTGGTCTGGATCGCCATGCTGATATCAGGCGGGCTGGCCGGGCTTGCGGGCCTGCTGGAAGCAACCGGCACGCTGGGACAACTCACCACCAGCGTCTCGCCCGGCTACGGCTTCACCGCCATCATCGTCGCGTTCCTCGGCCGGCTGAACCCGCTCGGCGCCATCCCGGCGGGGCTGTTACTGGCGCTGACCTATCTGGGCGGCGACGCGGCGCAGATCAACCTGGGCCTGCCCAACGCCGTCACCGGCATCTTCCAGGGCATCCTGCTGTTCTACTTGCTCGGCTGCGATTTTCTCCTCCTGCACCGCGTCCGCTGGCACGCCGTCCCAGTGCGAGGAGACGCGGGAGCAGGCGTTGGGGCAGGTGTGGGAGCGGGCGCGAAGACCAACGCGAGGGCTGGTGCATGAACGCGATCCTTGTACCGTTCCTGGTCAGCGTCATCGCCGCTGCCACGCCGCTGCTACTGGCTGCGACCGGCGAACTGGTGGTGGAGCGCGTCGGCGTGCTGAACCTCGGGGTCGAAGGCATGATGCTCGCCGGCGCCATCGCCGGCTTCGCCGTGTCACACGATACCGGCGAGACCTGGCTCGGTGTGCTGGCCGCGATCATCGCCGGCATCATGCTGGCGATGTTGTTCGGCGTGCTGTCGCTGACCTTGCAGGCGAACCAGACCGCGACCGGGCTGGCTCTGACGATCTTCGGCCGAGGCTTCAGTGCGCTGGTCGGCGCCGCCTATGTCGGCATCCCGGCGCCGACGCTGCCGAAGTTGCACATTCCCGTTCTGTCCGACCTCCCATTTCTGGGTCCAGTGGTGTTCTCGCACGACATCCTGGTCTACGCGTCGCTGGTCATTCTGGCGGTGGTCGCGTGGTGCATCCGCTCCACCCATTTCGGTCTGATCATGCGCGCGGTCGGCGATTCGCATGATGCGGCGCATGCGCTCGGCTATGCCGTGGTTCCGATCCGCTATGCCGCGGTGGCGTTCGGCGGCGCACTGGCGGGACTGGGCGGTGCATACATGTCGCTGGCCTACACGCCGCTTTGGGCGCAGGACCTGACCGCGGGACGCGGCTGGGTGGCGGTGGCGCTGGTCACCTTCTCCGCCTGGCGGCCGTTCTGGCTGCTGATCGGCGCCTGGTTCTTCGGAGCGCTGATGTATCTGTCGCTCTATGTCCAGGCGCTAGGCGTGCCGGTACCGACGGCGTTCCTCTCGGCCGTGCCCTATATCGGCACGATCTTCGTCCTGGTCCTGATCTCCCGCGACGCACGGCGCATCCGGCTGCACCGGCCGGCCATGCTCGGGCGGCCGTTCCAGGCGCGGGCGTGACCGCCGGAGACGCCGCGCGGCCACTCTGGCTGAAGGACCCGCTGGCGATCCTGGCCGACGGCGCCGAACGGGGCGTGGTGGTGCAGGACGGCCGCATCGCCGCCCTGGTGCCTGCCGGCGGCGAACCCGCCATGCCTGACGTCGCGGTGTTCGATGCCGGCAGGCACGTCGCGCTGCCCGGGCTGATCAACACCCACCACCATTTCTACCAGACCCTGACCCGCGCCATGCCCGCCGCGCTGGACCGCGAATTGTTCGGCTGGTTGACCGCGCTGTATCCGGTCTGGGCGCGCCTGACCCCCGAGGCGCTGGATGCCGCCGCGTCGCTCGCCCTGGCGGAGTTGTTGCTCTCAGGCTGCACCACCACCACCGACCATCATTACGTCTTCCCGCCCGGCCTCGGGTCCGCGATCGACATCGAGATTGCCGCCGCGCAACGAGTGGGGATGCGCATCGTGGCGACGCGCGGTTCCATGAACCGATCGCAGCGCGACGGTGGGCTGCCGCCGGACAGCGTGGTGCAAGATGAGGACACCATCCTTGCCGACAGCGAGCGCCTGATCGCGCGCCACCACGACCCGTCGCCACACGCGATGGTGCAGATCGCACTGGCCCCCTGCTCGCCGTTCAGCGTGACGACGACGCTGATGCGCGCCACCGCGGTGCTGGCGGCGCGGACCGGCGTGCGGCTGCACACACACCTGGCGGAGACCGCCGACGAAACCACCTTCTGCCAGCAGAAGCTCGGCTGCCGGCCGCTCGATTACCTGGAAGAGTGCGGCTGGCTGCACGACAAGGTCTGGCTGGCCCACGGCATTCATTTGGACGACGAAGAGATTGGCCGCCTGACCGGCGCGGGGGTCGCCGTGACGCATTGCCCCAGCAGCAACCAGACGCTTGCCTCCGGCCATTGCCGCGTGTGCGACCTGACCACGGCGGGCGTGACGGTGGGGCTGGGCGTAGACGGCTCGGCGTCGAACGATGCCTCCAACCTGATGCAGGAGGTGCGCGCGGCGTTCCTGTTGCAGCGCAGCCGCTATGGCGTCGCGCGCGTCAGCCATCGCGACGCATTGCGCTGGGCAACCGCGGGTTCCGCCGCGTGCATCGGCCGCCCGGAGTTGGGCACCATCGCGGTGGGCGCCGCGGCGGACCTGGCGATGTTCAAATTGGACGAGCCGCGCTTCTCCGGCGCCGGAGATCCGCTGGCTGCGTTGGTGCTATGCGGGGCGTATCGAGCCGATCGAGTCATGGTGGCGGGACGCTGGGTGGTCGAACACGGCCGAGTCATCGGCCTCGACCTGCCGGCGCTGCTGCGGCGCCACACGGCGGCGGCGGTGGCTCTGCGGGGCTGAAGGCGCGCGCATCGCTTCGTGGGAATGGTTTTCTCAATGCCAATGTGGCCTGATCGATTGGCCGGTCGGCGGCCAGGCCGGGCGAGAGCTGAAGGTGCGCCGGACACCGGCCAGCTGGGACGCCGAATTTCTCCGAGCCATCCCCTGCGGGCCGTCCCCCTCGGGGCCATCCCACAAGGTGCGTTCGTCGAGCGACCGCCCCGCCACAACGAGCCCGGGAACTTGTCCCGCTCTCGCTGTTCTGCTTCGTTTCGCTACGCCTGCCGGCAGCGCCTAGTGCGCCAGGCGCTCGCCAAGGCCGCGGGTGAACTCGTTGAACGGCATGAAGCTGGGGTCCTTGCGGCAGGCAGCTTCCGTTGTCTGCAGGATCTCCGCGTCCGATTTCGACAGATCCAGGAACTCCCCGTGCGGCTGCGACACGTGGAACGGCGTGTCGAGATAGGCTTCCACGGTGTTGCCTTCCGGGTCCTTGAAATACACCGACCAGGCATTGCCGTGACTGACCGGCCGCATGTCCGTGGCGCCCAACGCCAGAGCGCGGCGGTGTACCTCACGCAGATCGGCGAGCGAATCCACCATGAAGGACATCTGCTGGATCGGATTGAAACCCGACGTATCGGGCCGGCCGGTCACCAGCACGAGCTGATGGTGGTTGTTCCGGTTGCCGCTGAGGAAGGTCAGATAGGCGCCGCCGCGGCCCTCGCCCTGGTCGGTCACCATCAGGCCGAGCACCTCGGTGAAGAAGCGCTGCATAACGTCGCGGTCCTTGACGTAGATGCCCATATGGGCGAGCCGCGCGTGGATCGTCATGGCCGGTCCTCCGTCGGTTGTGTTGGCGGTATTCAAAACCCGCCGGCGGATTTAGGCAAGGGCGACGTCATCTACAGGGCATTGGCCGTTGATCCAGGGCAGTCGGATGCAACCGCGTGCGCGGCATTCGATCTCGAGAGTGCCGGGTTCTCGGCTACTTTCTGGCGGCTCTTGACGTGCGCTCATAGTCGTCGAGCCACGGTTCGATGAGCCGGTCGAGTTCCTCGAGCTGGCGTTCGGAGTAGGATTCCGGCGCACAGTTTTCGAGCCAACCCAGCACGTGAGTTTCGATCGGGTAGCTTGCCGTAATCGCAATCATACCGGTTCGTGTCGGCCACCCACCAAACTCAAGGAAAGTTGCGCAGCAGCAATAACGGCATGGCGCTGGAACCGAGGCCCTCACGCATTGCCGTTTCCGACTGTTTGGCGAAGACGAGCCAAAGCTGAGTCCCATTGGTGCAAGCTAAGGGCCCGAGAGCGCGAAACCCGCAACTTCACCCGAGCCGCGTCCGGGTTGCCATCGCCGCCACGCGATGAAATCATCCGCCCGCAAGGCGGAAACGACCGCAGAAATGGCCGCGGAAACGGCAGGAGGCACGCAATGAAGGTCGGATTCATCGGTGTCGGCAACATGGGCGGGCCCATGTGCCGCAACATCATCCGCAATACCAACCACGAGGTCGTCGTATTCGACCTCAATCCCGACGCGGTGAAGGCCTGCACCGATCTTGGCGCGTCCTCGGGCGGCTCGGTCGCCGACGTTGCCAGGACGTGCGACGTGGTGATCACGTCGCTGCCACTGCCGCGCATCGTGGAAGACGTCGCGCTCGGCCCGAACGGCATCGCCGCCACCGCCCGCCCCGGCACCACCTATATTGACCTTTCCACCAACGCCCCCGCCACCGCGCGACGCTGTGCGCAAGGCATGCAGGCGAAGGGCATCGGCATGCTGGAGGCACCGGTCTCCGGCGGCACCGCGCGCGCCAAGGACGGCACGATCGTCATCATGGTTGGCGGCGACCCGGCCACCTTCGAGCAGCAGCTTCCTCTGCTGAAGTCGTTCAGCGGCGAGGTGGTGCATTGCGGCGAGATCGGCATGGGCTCGGTCGCCAAGCTGATCAACAACATGCTGGCGTTCTGTAACTCCGCCGCCGCCGCCGAGGCGCTGATGATCGGCAAGCGCTCGGGCATCGACCTGCACAAGCTGGACCAGGTGATCCGCAACGCGTCCGGCATGTCGAGCGGCTATGCCAACATGGCGACCAAGGCGTTCAAGGGCGCATTCGAGGCCACCTTCGCGCTCGACCTCGCGCACAAGGACCTGCGGCTGGCGCTCGAGATGGCGGATGAACTGGGAGTGCCGGGGATGATTGCGCCACAGGTGATGAACCTGATGCGGATGGCGCGCGGCATGGGCCTCGGCCCGTCGGATTCCTGCGCCATGATCCGGGTTTACGAGACCGCGCTGGACACCGAGGTGCGGGCCTGATAACAGGGCGGATTGCGGAAGTTCTCTGCAGAGAACGACCTCGCGGAACTTGCCTTATAACAATCGCGCGAGGGGCGAAGCCAGCACTTTAGTGGCGACCGCGCCTCGTTTAATGCTTGCGTTCCGGTAACCGAGACCGAACCCAACCTCCCGTATGAGCACCAGGCAGCATATACTCGTTGTCGAAGATGACCCGCTGGTGGCGGAGGTCATTTCCGCGGCCCTGGACGACGACTACACGACCAGCGTGGTGGATACCTCCGGCGCCGCGCTCGTCTCCCTGACCCTTGGGGGAATCGATCTGGTCCTGCTGGATTGCACGCTGCCGGACGGCATCGACCCCGCTCTTGTTCCGGCAGCCGACCGCCTGAACCTGCCGGTGGTGTTCATGTCCGGTGACCCGCAGCGCATGGAGGGCCTGGCGACGCAGCCGCGGCCCTTCATCCTGAAGCCGTTCACCCTGGCGGAACTGGTGGCGGCGGTTCAGCGCGAAATCGGCGGCTCCACCCCCGCCGCGGCGTGAAAGCGACCCGCCGGCACCTCGCACCGTCACCAAAGAGTGAACGCCCTCTGCCAGTGAACGCCCTCTGTCAGTGAACGCCCTCTATCGGAGCGGAGAGCCTCCCTGCCGCTTCCCTGCCACCGGTTGGGGGAGTTTCTCATTGCATGCCCGCCTTATCCTGATGCGCATGGGCGGAGCCCCGGTGTCTCAGCGTCAGCGGCGGACGCGCTCGCTATGCGGCTGGCCGGACGCGTCGTAGCGGCTCGGCCAGATCATGGGCGGGGCGATGCCCAGGGCCGCCGCAATGATCGCCTCCATCGCCGGCCAAGCCCGCTTCAAGGCCTTGCCTGCCGCGGTGGGGTGGTAGCCGTTCGCCACGGACAGTCCAGCCAGAGTGTGGCCACGCTTCTTCAACGCTGCCAGCACGTCTGCGGGGTGCCAGTCGGAGGACTGGGTCGGTTGTGTGCTCTCGGTATCGTTCATTGCTGTGATAAGGTTCTCTTTACAGAAACGCTGCCGGACCGACCAGCGTTGGTTCAGCGTAAACGCCCGAAATGCGCGGCATCCAGGCCGAAAAGTGTCGGGAGTTTGGATGGAGCGAAGACGAATGTCACGTCCGCGGGAAAATGAGCCGGGAATCCCCAGTTCCGCCTCCACGCAAGGCGCGACTCGCGCCGCTTTCACGGCTCGCTTGCAGTTGATCCTGCAACATTGGCCCAGTGCAGACCGGTTGGCCCGCGCCATGGGCGTCTCCCCCTCGGCGTTCCGCAAATGGCTGCGCGGCGAGGCCGAGCCGAGTTCGAGAACGCCTGGTGGCGCTGGCGGATGCCGCCAAGGTGGGAATTGCGTGGCTCGCCAAGGGCGAAGGTCCGCCACCGTCTCTGCCGCCGGAGGCGCCGGTCGGCGGACGCGCCCGGACTGCGGAGGTGGAACGGGGAGTGGACCCGTCACGGTTCATCGTGCTGCCGAAGCGGGTGGAGACGGCCGCCGCCGGCACTGCCGGCTCGCCGCCGCTTGCGCGACCGGAGACCGAATACATCGCATTCCGCCACGACTGGGTCCGCGCGGCGCTGGGGATCGAGCCGCAGAATTTGATCCTCGAGACCGCAGTCGGCGAATCGATGCAGCCCACCATTCAGAGCGGTGACCTGCTGCTGGTGGATACCAGCGACCGCACCTGCAGCAGCTTTGGGGTTTACGTGCTGGAAATCCGCGGCGAACGGCTGGTGAAGCGGGTGCAGCGAAAGCTGGACGGCAGTCTGGTGCTGATCAGCGACAACGCAGCCTATCAACCGGACCAGATAGGCGGCGAGATGCTGCGGGACGTGACGGTGATCGGCCGCGTGGTCTGGGGTGGCGGGCGGATCTAGCGCCCTGCTCGTTGGTTTTACGTAATTGCACCGCAGCCCGTTGTTGGGCGGACGCAGTCCGCCGGTGCGCCAACGGCGGACTATGGAACCCTTACGCTCCCGAACGCCTACCCCGACCAGTCCTGCCCCGCACGAGTCCTGCCCTGCACCGGTACCGTCACGGCCAGCGCCTGCGGATGCGCGGCTCGTGGCGATTGCCCAGCCTCCCGCACCTCCGGCCCAAGTGCGTATTCGGCAAATATCGCTATCCGGTTAGCGCAGGCAGTCGCGGCCGCCCCACCTGGCTCGGCCTTCGCCTGTGGTTGCCTGCGCTAACCGGATAGGGACCTCGGCAAAATATTGCCGCACCGCCTCAACCCGCTGGGTGGGCGCACGTCGGCTGCCGCTGCCGATCAAAGATCGGGCAATGCCCTGGACCCGGCTCCCGCCACCGAGAGCGGCGTTAACGCAATGGTAGCCAACGTTCCGCATCATCCGCCGCCATGCGCGACGGCTGGAAAGTAGCGGTGCTGGCGATCGGCTGCGGCTTCGTGGGGAGCACGGCTGCGGCGGACTGGCTCGACACGCTGTTTCCGCCCGGCGTGCCGGGTTACGGCGACGCCCCGGGCGTCACAGTGCTGTCCCGGCTGCATCCGGAAACCCAGCCGCCGGGCATCGGCACCGGCACCTTCACCCTGCATCCCGCCTGGGAGCAGTCGATCGGTTACGACAGCAACGTGCTGGGCGGGCCAGCGCCGGCGGGGAGTTGGGTGGTTGGCACGCGTCCCTCCCTGCTGCTGTCCTCCGGTTGGTCGCGCGATGCCATCGGCGCCTATGTCGCGCTGGACGACCGGCGCGACCTGGATGCGCCGGCACAGAGCCGCACCGACGGGACCGCGTCGCTCGGCGGCAGCCTGGACATCGGCCATGACCGCCTGACACTGGCGGCGGCGGAGATCGACGGGCACGAAGACCGCACCGCGCTCGATGCCCTGCCGACCGACCAGCCCGTGCCGTTCCAGGTGCAGGATCTGCGCGCCGCCTATGCGTGGTCGGACGGACGCTGGGTCATGACGCCGAACCTGGAGGCGTCGTCCTGGCACTACGGCGCTGCCACCATTCTTGGCGCACCGGCCACCCAGGCCTACCGCGACCGCAACGTGCTGCAGGGTGGCGTGACGCTCGGTTATGAGCTGGCGCCGCAGCACAGCCTGGTGGTGGTGACCCGGGGGATCGGCCAGGACTACCTGCACCCGCAGCCCGGCCAGCCCAGCCTGGACTCCACCGGCTATCAGGTGCTGGCCGGGCTCGACTACGCGGACGACGCGGTCTGGCGCTACCGGCTGCTGCTGGGGGCGGAGCATCGCGATTTCGCCGCCGCGGCCTTCCCCGCGCGTACCGCCGCGATCACCGAGGCCGAGATCGCCTGGATGCCCTCCGGCATGACCACGGTGACCGCCGTCGTCACCCGCAGCATGGAGGACGCCGCGCAGGAGGGCGTCGATGGCTACACCTACTCCAACGCCAGGCTCGCCGTGGATCATGAACTGCGGCGCGGCGTGCTGCTGCATGCCTACGCTGAGGCGCAACGGGCCGACTTCCTGCAGGGAGGCGCGTGGCAGGCTGGCTATGCGCTCGGTGTGGGCGCGACCTGGCTGCTGAACCGGCGGGTGCATGTTTCCGCCACGTACGATCTGACGGCGCAGCACGGTTCAGGCAGCACGGCGGTTCCGCTGTCGGGCGACTACACGCGAAGCGTCGGATTGCTGACCGTGCGGTTGGCGCTGTGAGCGGGAACGGGCATGGCGGAATGCGCTGCGCTTTTGCGCCCTACACATGTTGGGCGTTGCCACGCCACGCTATTCCGCGGCGCATTTGTCCGCCATGCGGGTGTGCCTGGCGGGCGTCACGGTGATCCCGAACGTCCGATTGCTGGGGCTGGACTTTGACGATCTCGATGTGACGGCGGCAGCGGCACTGCTGGCCGCGCGGCCGGCAGAGGCACCGTTCAGCTACGTGGTGACGCCGAACGCCGATCACCTGGTCCGACTGGCACGCGATCCGGCACTGGCGCAGGTCTATCGCAACGCCGGCCTGCGGCTGCTGGACTTGCGCGTGGTGGCCGGAGGCGCCCGCCTGCTTGGGTTGCCGGCACCGCGCGTGGCCCCCGGCAGCGATCTCACCGAATGGTTGCTGACGCAACATCTGCAACCGGCGGAACGTGTCACCATCGTCGGGCTACGCACTCGGTGGCTGTCCGCGCTGGTGACGCGCTGCTGCTTGGGACCGCCCGCGCATTACGATCCGCCGATGGGATTCCTATCCGACCGTATCGCCTTCGCGACCACGGTCGACTTCGTGCTCTCACATCCGGCGCGTTTCATTTTCCTGGCCGTCGGCTCGCCGCAGCAGGAGGTGCTGGCGGCTACCATCGCAGCCACCGGCCGCGCCTCCGGCACCGGCCTGTGCATCGGCGCCAGTCTGGAGTTCCTCGCCGGCGCCGCACGGCGGGCACCGCCATGGATGCAACGCAGTGGTTTGGAATGGCTGTATCGCCTAAGCCACGATCCGCGCCGGCTTGCCCGCCGCTATCTGCTACACAGCCCAGCCGTGTTTTCACTGCTGCTACGGGAACGGTATGGGCGGGCGTCCTGACCAATCGCCATCGGCGAATTTGTAATTGCGCGTTGACTACCGGCCCGGGCGACGCCCCCATCGGTATCGGGAAAAGGCGGTGGGGCAGACGCAAGGGCATGTCGGACTGCGCTTCACTCCGCTGCCGCCAGGACTGGCTGCGCGTTCTGGAAGCGCGCGAGCAAGCGTGCCTCCGTCGCCTTCACCTGGGCAACGCTTTGCTGCTTGATGTGACCATAGCCGCGGATGCGTTCCGCCGCGCCGGCCAGCTCGATCGCCAAGGCGTGGTTGTCCGGCGTGACCCCGGCAGTGATCGTGCGCACCAGCGACTCGTACTCGGCGATCAGCTGGCGTTCCATGCGGCGCTCCGCGGTATGGCCGAACGGATCGAGCATCGTGCCGCGCAACCGCTTGAACTTCGCCAGCAGGCGGAAAGCCGGCAGCAGCCACGGCCCATAGGTCTGCTTGATCAGCCGTCCCGTGGCCGGATCGCGCTTGGCAAACAGCGGCGGGGCGAGGTTGAACTCGACGCGGTATTTTCCCTCGAACTGCGCTTCCAGGCTGCGGCGGAAAGTGGCGTCGGCATACAAACGGGCGACTTCGTATTCATCCTTGTACGCCATCAGACGATACAGCGTGCGAGCCACCGCCTCGGCCAGGCCGGTCATGCCCTTCAGGCGTCCGCTTTCCGTCACCGCCACCGACTGCACGACAGCGCGGTAGCGTGCCGCATAGGCCGCGTCCTGATATTCAGTCAGCAACAGCGCGCGGTGCTCGACCAGGGCGCCGAGATCCTCGATGGGCGCCGGAGCGAGGCGGACGACCGATCGCGCCGCATCCTGCACGAAGGCCGGGTCGGCGGCTGCCCGGCGGCCCCATGCGAAGGTCTCCTGGTTCTTCGCCACCGCCACGCCATTGAGCGCGATCGCCTGCATGATCGCGTCCAGGTTCAGCGGGATCAGCCCTTTCTGGAACGCGTACCCCAACAAGAACAGATTGGTGGCGATCGAATCGCCGAGCAGGGCCGTTGCGAGCGTTGTGGCCGCAACGAAATCGGCATGGTCGGCGCCGATGGCATCGCGGATCCGGCGCTGCATCGCCGCTTCCTGGAAGTCGATCTCGTTGTTGCTGACGAACCCCGCGGTCGGCGTCACCGCGCTGTTCACCACCGCGCGCGTCACCCCGTGTTCCATGGCGGCAAAAGCCTCGGCGCCGGTGGCCACAACCATGTCGCACGCCAACACGAGCCTCGCTGCGCCCGGAACGATGCGGGCGGCATGGATTTCCTCCGGCGTTGCGGCGATGCGCACATGGCTCATCACCGCGCCGTTCTTCTGCGACAGGCCAGTCGAATCGAGAACGGTGCAGCCCTTGCCTTCCAGATGCGCCGCCATGCCGAGCAACGCGCCGATGGTGATAACGCCCGTGCCGCCGATGCCGGTTACCAGAATGCCGTACGGGCGTTCGATAGGCAGCGGCTGCGGCGCCGGCAGACCCTCGGCGGGGTCGAAGTCCTTCGCCTGCACCGGCGGCTTTGCCTTGCGCGGTGCGCCGCCATGCACGGTGACGAAGCTCGGGCAGAAGCCCTTCAGGCAGGAGAAGTCCTTGTTGCATGCCGACTGGTCGATGTGGCGCTTGCGGCCAAGCAGGGTTTCCACCGGCTGCACCGAGACGCAATTCGACTGCGTCGAACAATCGCCACAGCCTTCGCACACCGCTTCGTTGATGAACACACGCTTCTGCGGGTCGGGGAACGTGCCTCGCTTGCGGCGGCGGCGCTTCTCCGCGGCGCATGTCTGGTCGTAGATCAGGATGGTCAGGCCGGGGATGTCACGCAGCTCGCGCTGCACCGTGTCGAGCTGGTCGCGATGACGGAAATCGATGCCCGGGGGGAAGCCGGCATCAGGCGCGTACTTGTCGGGTTCATCCGACACCACGACAATCTTACGCGCGCCTTCCGCGGCAACCTGTCGCGCGATCTGCGGGACGGTCAGGCCGCCTTCCACGCGCTGGCCGCCAGTCATTGCGACAGCGTCATTGAACAGGATTTTGTAGGTGATGTTGACGCCGGATACGGCGGCGGCGCGGATCGCCAGCAGGCCGCTATGCGAGTAGGTGCCGTCGCCGATGTTCTGGAATACGTGGTTCTCGCTGGTGAATGGCGCCTGGCCGATCCAGGCGGCGCCTTCACCGCCCATGTGGCTCCACAGATGCGTGCGGCGCTCCGGCATGAATATCGTCAGCGAATGGCAACCGATCCCTGCCAGCGCGCGGCTGCCGTCCGGCACGTTGGTGGAGGTGTTGTGCGGACAGCCGGAACAAAAATACGCGCCGCGGGTGATCAGCGGCGGCAGCTTCGCCGCGCGCGTTTCAAGTTCGCGCAGACGGGCGATGCGTTGCTCCAGTGCCGGCATGGCGACGCCGAGGCGCAGCAGGCGCTCGGCGATGACGCGGGCGATCAGGATCGGCGATTGCTCGCCTTCGCTCGGCAGCAGTGTGTTGCCGTCCTCATCCTGCTTGCCGATCAGGCGGGGACGGTTGGGGAGGTTGAAGAGCGCCTTGGCGAACTGGTCCTCGATGAAGCCACGCTTCTCCTCGACCACCAGCAGCTCGGTCAGGCCGCTGGCGAAGCGGCGCGCCCCCTGCCCTTCCAGCGGCCATACCAAGCCGATCTTGTATAGCCGGATGCCCAGTTCTGCGACGTCCTCATCGCTGATTTCCAGTTCATCCAGTGCCTCGCGCACGTCGAGATACGACTTCCCCGCCGCCGCGATGCCCAGCCGCGGCTCGCGCGATTCGATCGTCACCTTGTCCAGCGCATTCGCCCACGCGAACGCCGCCACCGCCGCCATCTTGGGTCCGTGCAGCCGCTTCTCCTGCTCCAGCGGCGGATCGGGACGGCGGATGTTCAGGCCGCCCGGGGGCATGGCGAACTCAGTCGGGATCACGATTTCTGGCCGCGCGTTGTCCACCGCGACGGAGCCGGACGTTTCCACCGTCTGCCCAACCGCCTTGAAGCCCACCCAGCAGCCGGCGAAGCGCGACAGCGCGAATCCCAACAAGCCGAAATCGAGATAATCCTGCAGCGTCGCCGGATTCAAAATCGGCATCATCGCGGCGGCCATGATCTGCTCGCTTTGATGCGCCAGCGTCGAGGAAATGGCGCCGTGGTCGTCGCCCATGATCGCCAGCACGCCGCCATGCGGCGAGGTGCCCGCGGCATTGGCGTGCTTGAACACGTCGCCGCAACGATCGACGCCGGGTCCCTTGCCGTACCAGATGCCGAACACACCGTCGACGGTGGCCCCGTCGAACAATCCGACCTGCTGGCTGCCCCAGAGCGACGTGGCGGCCATGTCCTCATTCAGTCCGGGATTGAAGCGGATGTTGTGCTTTTCCAGAAAGGCGCGCGCGCCGTGCAACGCGGTGTCGTAGCCGCCCAGCGGCGACCCACGGTAGCCCGAGATGAAGCCGCCGGTGTTCAGCCCGGCCGCGCGGTCGCGCGCCTGCTGCATCAGCGGCAAGCGAACCAGCGCCTGGATGCCGGTGAGGTATACCCGGCCTTTGTCCAGCGCGTATTTGTCGTCGAGGCTGACCTTCGTCAGTGTCACGGTTGCCTCACTCCCCATCTCATGGTCCGCCAGCATGGCGCCGCCGGGGTGGCTTCGCAAAGCTGCACCGGCGGCTCACGGAGGCTGGACAAGGGGTATTCTATGACTTTGGTGCCGGCATGACCATGTACAGCGTGGTGGAGGCAGAGAATAACCGCAGCGCTTGATCGAGCAGGCTCTGCAAGGTGAGCAAGTGGCGATCGCCCGCGACGCGAATCCGGTCGTCGAGGTGCGTCCCGTGCAGGGCAGCGGGCGGCCGGTGACGCGGGCAGACCCGGTGACCCAGACAGACATCGAATGGTTCGACGCGCATCGTGTTGGCAAGATCGCTCCGCCGCTGGATGCGGGGACTGAACTCAGCCAAATGCGCGACGGCCGGGGGCCTGGGCGGACCGCTGGCACCGGCGTGAACCGCTACTCCGCCGCCTGTCGGTACCGCCGCGCGTAGGCCAGCAACGCGCCGTCGTCCACCGGCTCGATCGGCTTGAAGTCGCGATGTGCGATCCACTCCGGCCGGGTTGGCGTGCGGATGTAGTTGGAAACCGCATTCAGCGTCAGATACACGATCTTGCGCGGATACGGTGTGATGTTCGGCGCCGAGCCGTGCACCAGGTTGCCGTGGAACAGCAGCAGACCGCCCGGACTGCCTGTCGGCGCCACGATGCCGCCCTTCCGCACAAGTTTTGTCACCGTCGCGTCGTCCAGCGTCCATAGCGGATAGGACGTGGTGGATGTGTCATGCTCCGCAGTCAGCACGCCGTGCGTGTGGCTGCGCGGCACCAGCATCAGCGGGCCGTTGATCGGCATCACCTCATCGAGGAACACCGCGATGTTCATCGCCCGCGGCTCCGGCATGCCGTCGTCGCGCGCCCAGGTGCCGTAATCCTGGTGCCACTGCCACACATCGCCGGTGAACGACGCCTTCGCATTGATCTTGTACTGATGCATATAAACCTGCTCGCCGAACAATTGCTCGACGGGCCGGATCATGCGCGGGTGGCGGCCGAGCAAGCCGAACGCCTCGTTGATACAGTTGCGCGGCGAAGGCCGTGCGCGGCGCTCCGGATTTCTCGCGCCAGATCTCAGGACGGTCCTGGCGGTAAATCAGTTCCGCCTCGTCGCGCAGAACCGCGGCTTCCTCCTCGGCGAAGGTCTCCGGCAAGAACAGCCAGCCTTCGTTCTGGAATTGCTTCACCTGGTGCCGTGTCAGCATGGTGCGTACTCCTCCAAAACCTGCGTCAATTGTAGAACTGCCAGCGCGGCACGGGCCTGACCGGTTGGCTCAGGTTCGGCAGCTTGTAGAAGGCGCTGGCGAAGCCGCCTGTGTCCCAGTACGGTTCGATGCCGGTCAATTCTGGATTGTCGAAATAGCCGGGCATCGAGGTCGCCGGACAATAATGCGTCACGCAGGACATCCGCGGCGTTTCCGGTGGCAGGGTGCGCGGATGGCTGCGGTGCACCAGGTCGGCCGTCCAGAAGAAGACGTCGCCCTTCTTTGCCAGGAACCGTCCGTAGGTAAGCTGGCGCGACTGACAGGCGGCCTCCAGGTCGTGCGCGTACGCCGCCGTGTCGTAGTCGTCATGATGCTTGGTCGTGCCGCCTTCGAACATATAATGCGGCAAGCGATGGCTGCGGTCGTAGTAGGCCAGCTCGCCGCTGCCTTCGACTACGTCCTGCAACGCGATCCACGACGCCACCAACAGAGTGGGAGTATCGACGATCACCACGGACGTGTCCTGATGCCAAAGATGCCCGTTGGAGCGCTGGAACAGCAATTGCTGGAATGCCAGGACTCGTGCCTGGAACACCAGGCTGAGGAAACGTGTGATCTTTGGGTGCATGCAGACCTGGCGCGATGATTGCAGGTTCACGTACAGATCGAACAGGCTTTCATACGCGTCCGGTTGGTTGCCGTTCAGCTTCTGCTCTCGGCCGCCGCGGAAGTCGGTGGTGGCGAACATGCCAGGCATTTCGTGCAATTTGCGGATGTCGTTCACGATCCCGTCGATCAGCGCCGGCTCGATCACCTGCGGCATGATCAGCCAGCCGTGATCGGCGAAATGCGCGAGTTGATCGGCATCGGTCTGGTTGATGAAGCCTGTCGCAGCGAGTGCGCGCAGATTGACCACCCAGTTCGGACGGTCTGTCCATAGGGCGGGCAGGTTGACGTCGGGCCTGAATGCGCCGGGCATCGCACTTCCTCACAAGCGGCACGGCCGCGGGCGCCCAGGACCGGTCCGGTGCGTCCGCCGAGCCGCAGTTTGCCGAGCCGCAGTCTGCCTCAATCGCCGCACCGACGCATCTCCTCGTTATTTCGTGCCGTACAGCCGGTCTCCCGCATCGCCCAGGCCCGGCCGGATATAGCCATGCGAATCGAGACCGCGGTCCAGCCCGGCAGTATAGACCGGCACGTCCGGATGGGCGTCGACGACGACCTTCACGCCCTCCGGGGCGGCGAGCAAGCAGGCCACGCTGATCTGCGTCACCCCAACCTGCTTCAGACGGGTAACCGCGGCAGCAATCGAGCCGCCGGTGGCCAGCATCGGGTCGAGCACGATACAGAACCGCTCGGCCACGTCCTCCGGCAACTTCATGTAGTAGTGCACGGGCTGCAACGTCGCCGGGTCGCGATACAGCCCGACATGCCCGACGCGCGCCGAGGGGAGCAGGTCCAGCATGCCATCGAGCATGCCGTTACCGGCGCGCAGGATCGACACCAGGCACAGCTTCTTGCCGGCCAGTAGTGGCGCGCTGGTGATTTCCAGCGGCGTCTCGATGGTGACCGTCTGCAGCGGCAGATCGCGCGTCAATTCGTAGGCCATCAGCATGCTGAGCTCGCGGGCAAGCTGGCGGAACGCGGCGGTGCTGGTATCCCTGCGGCGCAGCAACGTCAGTTTGTGCTGCACCAGCGGATGGTCGAGCACGATGGCGTTCGGCATGGCCCTGTCCCCTTGCGGCACGAATCCCCGCTGTCATTGCGAGGAGCGCCGCAACACAGCAATCTCCCGTGGGAGATTGCTTCGCCGCCGCGCTCCTCGCAATGACGGCCGTTGGAGGCCAAGGCCATGGATCGCCAGAGCGCGCGAACCGCCGATGATCGACCTCGGCGGCCTGCGCGGTGACGCCGCGACGCCGCCATCCCCCGCGCGCCGGATGCGGCGCACGGCATCCGGGTCACCCGCCCCAACGACAGCAGATCCTTCTTGCTTATGCACGACGTGCCGCCGCAGGATTCGCGCTTCGCCGACTCGCCGCAGCGCGGGAGGGAACCCGGTACATGCTGACTGCCCTTCACATGCTGACTGCCTTCACATGCTGACTGCCTTCACCCGGGACCGGGACGAACTGCGCCGAACCGAGGCGCCGTCGGATGACGCGCTGCACGATGCCTGCTGGATCGACATGGTCTCGCCAACCGATAGCGAATTCCAGCGAGTGCACAGCGCCACCGGCCTGGCCCTGCCGACCCGCGACGGGCTGTCGGAAATCGAAAGCTCCAGCCGGCTCTCCGCGGCCAACGGCGTCGTGACCCTTAGCATGCCGCTGATCAGTGCCATCGACACGGAACCCAAGCCGCTGCCCGGGGGCTTCGTGTTGTCGCGCGACCGGCTGGTCACCATCCGCTTCGCCGTAAGCCGCTTGTTCGACGGCTTCGCCGCGCGTGCATGTGCGGCCACGCCACCGCCTGCCGACGGAGTCCATATCTTCGTCGGCCTGCTGGAGGCGATCGTCGACCGCCACGCCGACGCGCTGGAAGAGGTGCGGGCCGAACTCGACGGCGTTTCCCGTCGTATCTTCACCGATGTGCCGATGAAACTCGGCGGGGGTAAACGCGAAGACCGGATGTTGCGCCAGACCCTGGCCGCGATCGGCCGCACCGGCAACCTGCTCTCGTTGATTCGCGACAGCCAGGTAGCCGCCGGCCGCCTGGTACCCTATCTACAGACCGCGGCAAAGGACTGGCTGCCGGCCGATCTCGCACCGCACTTCGAGGTGCTGACCCGGGACATCGCCTCGCTCAACGACTTCGAAGCCCACCTCACCAACAAACTGCAATTCCTGTTGGATGCCACGCTGGGCTTTATCAATATCGCACAGAACAATGTGATGAAAGTGCTGACTGTCGCTTCGGTCGTCGGCATCCCGCCGGTGCTGATCGCCGGCATCTACGGCATGAATTTCAAGTCGATACCGGAATACGACTGGGCCTGGGGCTACGCTTACGGGCTGGGAGTGATCGCGCTCTCGGCCTTGCTCACGCTGGGCTGGTTCAAATGGCGCGACTGGATTTGATACTTCCAATTGATTGGAAGAAATGGTGCGCAGCCCGTCATTCGACGGGTCTGCCGCCCACATGCGCAGGTTGCCGCCGCCACCATCGTTATTGATGATCATACGAATTCAAAGCAAACCAGCGCGCCGCAGGAAAATCGGGGCGGGCGGCACCATCCATTCCGCTGCCTCGGCGATGAACGCCACCAGCTCGGGCAATGGCACGATCCGCAGGACGGGATATTCGCCGTTGCCAAGCCTCGCATGCACGGCGCGAACTGCTTCGCCATCCAACCGGCAACGCAGCGTCATGCCGAGATCGGACACGTGGCTGCCCGGATGCTCCACGATGCACAGCGGCACCGGCAAGTCCGCGTCATGCGGCGACAGGCCGACTTCCTCGCGCAACTCATCCAGCAATTGCCGGCCCGGCGCCACGATGCCATCGGCATCCACTGCGCGTGCATCGACGCTGCCGGCGGGCGGCAGTTGCCACATGTCCGCCTGGTAAACCGCGCCGGCATGGCGGCGACCGAACACCACGCCATCGGCACAGTGCAGCACGCCGCACGCCGCGAGCGGCCTGACACCCAGTGCGTCGAACAAGGCCGGGCGTTGCATTTGCGCGACGATGCGGCGGAACTCGGTGAGGTGGCCAGTGATCGCCGACGGGGCGATGGCGTCGGCGCTGAATACGCGGCCGTTGAACAACGCACCCGCACCGCCGGCGGAGACACGCGCGCAGGCGGCGCGCCACAGCGTCTCCACCTCCGCATCCAGCGCCGGCGGCAAGTCCGGCATCTGCCGCGTGACGGTGATGCGGAGATCCGGACGAAGGTCGTGCACGATGAAACCATCCATGCGCGCCGGCATATGGCATCCGGCCGGCGCGCGAAAGCGCTGTATCGGCTTCGCTACAGGGCGCGCCTTGGGCCGCGTCAGAACCTGGTGATCGTTGCGAGGATCGCAGTTGCGACGGCAATACGATGAAGGTCTGGAAGATGAAGGTTTGGAAGATGAAGGTTTGGGAGCCGCTCAGCCCGGGGCCGGCGCGCTCACTGGCCGCGCCGCAACCAGTCGTATGGCCAGCGCCACGGCGAACACCGCCGGCACCGTCAGGCCAATGAATGCGGCGCCCCAGCCGACCGACGTCGCCAGCACGCCTCCCAGCGTGGTGGACAGCGCCGCGCCGATGCCTTGCAGCGTGCCGACCACGCCAAGGGCCGTTTGCGTGCGTCCGCTGCCCCATGTGTAGTCGGCCACCAGGATCGGGATGGCCACGCCCTGCGTGCCGGCGCCGCAGGCGTCGAGGATCTGTATCGGCACCAGCCAGCCCGGGTCCTGCGCCAGGGCCGCCAGCACGCCGCGCACCGGCAGCACGGCACAGGAGGCCAGGAACAACCAGCCGACGTTCACCCGGCCGGCGGCGCGGCCGGCCAGCAAGGCGACCGGTACCATCGTTGCCTGCGCGACGACCACGCAAATCGCCAGCCAGCGCGTCGGGTTGCCATGGCCGAGGGCAGCCATCCGCTCGCCCAGCAGCGGCAGCATGGCGGCGTTGCCCAGGTGGAACAACAGCAGCCCGAAGCCCAGCGCCATCAGACGGCGGTCCGCCAGAATGCTCAGCAGCGATTCGTTCGCAGCGCCGCGCGCGTGGCCGGAGGCACGCTCCGGGTCGATGGCCGCGGCCGGGATCAGCAGCAGCGAGACGCCGCTCGCCGCCGCCATGCCGCCCATGACCCAGAACGCCGAGCGGGCGCCCAGCACGAAGGTCGCCGCGGCCACGGCGGCGGCGGCGGCGACGTTGCCCGCATGGTTCCAGGCTTGGTTGTGGCTCTGCTGGGCGGGAAACCGCGCCTTGCCGACCAGGGCGAGCGTCATCGCCACCAACGCCGGCGCCAGCAGCGCGCCTCCCGCCGCCGCGGCAAGCTGTGCTGCGAGTACCGCGGCGAACCCGCGCGCCGGCAGCAGTGCGAGGCTTCCGGCCACCGTCGCGACGGCCGACGCGGCGACCCAGAAGCGCGGCCGTATCGAGCGGTCCACCAGCGCGCCGGCCGGCGTGTTGCAGACCAACCCGGCGAGGCCGCTGATCGTCATCACCAGGCCGACCCGCGCGGGATCCCAGTGCGCCGCCTGCGCCAGCCAGGTTGCAAGGAACGGCCCCAGCCCGCCCTGCACGTCCGCGAGGAAGAAGTTCACCGCCGCGAGGCCGAGGAGCGGGCGCATGGGTCCCAGGTACGCAGCGGAAGCAGGGGCGCCAATCCGATATGGCATCACAGTCGCGGCAGGTTGCGCGCCGTGGTGGCGCGGGACGCGGCAGAGCCAGGCTGCGCCGACAGCGGCTCGCGAATTGACCGCCGACCGATCGATCACC
>CAWADP010000013.1:0-201321 GCA_963780805.1 uncultured Alphaproteobacteria bacterium | reverse complement strand
CAGCACCACGGGTGGCGAGACGATCTTCGTGACCGGGCAGTTCGTTGGCTCCAACACGTTCAACTTCAACCTCAGCGCGCCGAGTTCGACCGTCAACCCCAGCCCGAGCACGGCCGGTCCATGGCAGATCGCGGGCGTCGTGCTGGCCGGATCGGGCAGCGATATCGGCATCTACGGCGGCAACGCTTTCACGCCGGTCATCAGCTTCTCGGGCAACCCGCAATTCCTGGTCACGGGGGTGGTGTATTTCCCGAACGGGACGTTCGAATCGCAGGGTTCGAATGGCATGGGCGCGTCCAGCACCTCATGCTTCGAGCTGATCGCCGGGAACATCGTCGTCACCGGCTCGACCTACGTGAACAGTAGCTGCGGCACGTTGAATGCCCTCAGCTTCGAGAGCACACCGAGCACCACGTCCACCACCACGACCACAACGAGCGGCACGACCTACAATACGGCGCTGGTGCAATAGCGCCGCGCGGGCCGGCCCTGCGTCGGCCGGCCCTTGTCGTTGCAGCGCCGCTTTCGCACTTCCCCTGGGGGGCGTAGGATCGCCCCCTTTGGGAATGGGAGAGACCGGTCATGGACGACATCGTCATCGTCGCCGCCGCCCGCACGCCAGTCGGCAGCTTCAACGGTACGTTGGGCACGGTGCCCGCGCATACGCTGGGCGCCATTGCGCTGCAGGGTGTGCTGGAACGCGCCGGGGTGGCCCCCGCGGACGTCGACGAAGTGATCCTGGGCCAGGTGCTGGCAGCCGGCGAGGGCCAGAACCCCGCCCGCCAGGCGGCGCGCGCCGCCGGTGTGCCGGACAGCGCGACCGCCTTCGGGATCAACCAGGTTTGCGGCTCCGGCCTGCGCGCCGTGGCGCTGGCCGCCCAGCAGATCCGCACCGGCGAGAGCAACGTCGTGGTCGCGGGTGGCATGGAAAGCATGAGCCTGTCGCAGCACGCCGCGCATCTGCGCAACGGTCAGAAGATGGGCGGGCTGGAGTTCATCGACACGATGCTGAAGGACGGGCTGTGGGACGCGTTCCACGGCTACCACATGGGCACCACGGCGGAGAACGTGGCGACCAAGTACCAGATCACCCGCGAGCAGCAGGACGAATTCGCTCTGAAGTCGCAGCAGAAGGCGAGCGCAGCGCAGAAGTCCGGGCGGTTCAAGGACGAGATCGTGCCGGTGACGATCAAGGGCCGGCGCGGCGACACGATCGTCAGCGACGACGAATACATCCGCCATGATGCCAGCCTCGAGACGATGGCAAAGCTGCGGCCGGCGTTCAGCAAGGACGGGACGGTGACGGCGGCCAACGCGTCGGGGATCAACGACGGCGGGGCGGCGCTGGTGCTGATGAGCGGCGCCGAGGCGGCGAAGCGCGGGCTGAAGCCGCTGGCGCGGATCGCGGCGTTCGCCACGGCGGGCGTCGATCCGGCGGTGATGGGCACCGGGCCGATCCCCTCGACCCGCAAGGTGCTGGCGCGCGCCGGGTGGAAGCCGGACGACCTGGACCTGGTGGAGGCGAACGAGGCCTTCGCGGCGCAGGCGCTGGCGGTGAACAAGGACCTCGGCTGGGACACTTCCAAGGTGAACGTGAACGGCGGCGCGATCGCGATCGGCCATCCGATCGGCGCATCCGGCGCGCGGGTGCTGGTGACGCTGCTGCACGAGATGCAGAAGCGCGACGCGAAGAAGGGACTGGCGACGCTGTGCATCGGCGGCGGCATGGGCGTTGCGATGTGCCTGGAGAGGTAGGTCGTGCGGCTGTCCCTCCCGTAAGGGAGGGGCGGCTGCGTCGGCGCCGTCGCGCGGCAAATCCCCGGTGCTGTGATGGCCGTTGTATTTGACTGCGGTCGTCGAGCTTCGCGTCATTGCGCGTTGACCACCGGCCTGGCGGCCGACTCGCCTTGAACGAAATGGGGATCGGAAGGGGAAAGAGCGCTCCCTCCCCTTGAGGGAAGGGTGCGTGCAACCGCGGTCAATGCCGTCGCGAAGCTATCCGCCGGCGACTTCGATTTTGTCGTACCTCTTGATCCGGTATATGGCGAAGGAGATCAGCCAACTGACAACGAAAATCCCGACAATGGCGTAGCCGAGGATGCCGAAATTGTCGTTGATCGCGCCGATCGCGCCCCAGAATCCGCTGCCGCCGGTCAGGCCCAACTGGTCGCCGATGAGGTTGAGCGCTTCAAGACCGCCCACGACCACCGCCACAATGACGGACACCGCGGTGATAGTCAGGTTGTAGTAGAGCTTGCGGATCGGCTTGGCGAAAGCCCAACCATAGGCGCCGAGCATCAGGATGCTGTCGCTGGAATCCATCAGGGACATTCCGGCCGTGAACAGCGCGGGGAAAACCATGATCGACCAGATCGACATCCCTCGGGCGGCCTGCGTCGCGGAAATTCCCAGCAGTCCCACTTCCGTTGCGGTATCGAAACCGAGGCCGAACAAGACGCCTAATGGATACATGTGCCAACTGCGCTCGACCAGTCGGAAGAAGCGGCGAAAGAGGCGGCCGAGCAATCCCCGGTTGGACAATGCGAGATCGAGGTCTTCCTCGACAAAGCGCCCGCCGGTCCGTGCGATCCGGAAGGTCCGGTAGATCGAGAAAAACACCAGGATGTTCGCGGCGGCGATCGCGAACAGGAAACATGCCGACAGCAGTGTCCCGATGATGCCGCCGATGCTGGTGAAGCCGCTGAAGTCGGCTTTCAGGGTGGTTGCCGTGATCGCGATGGCGATGGAGAGCGCCACGACAATGGTGGAATGTCCAAGCGCGAAGAAGAATCCCACTGCGACGGGACGCTTGCCTTCCTGCATGAGCTTGCGGGTCACGTTGTCGATGGCGGCGATGTGGTCGGCATCGAAGGCGTGGCGCAGCCCAAACGTATAAGCGAGCGCCGCTGTTCCCAGCAGGATCGGATAGTCGCGGAAGGCCACCAACGCCCAGAGCCAGGCGCCGATGTTGGCGGCGATCAGCACGATATACATGCCGGCTATCCTGCCGCGCACGTTGCTGCCTTTATCGCACAACAGATTCAATGATGGAGCCCCGGTTATCGGTGCAGCTAATGTCTAGGATGCGCGTGAACGTGCCTGTGCGATTCGCTGGCGTGGCGGTGCGCAGTTGTATCGATGCTGACCGGCACGAGACTGACCTGGCCGTGCGTGACGCCGCGCTCGGCGATGACTGACCTCGCGAAATCCATGACCGCCGCGGTCCGGCCGCGCAGGACCGCCACTTCGAGGCAATTGTCGTGATCGAGATGGACGTGCATCGTGGCTACATGAATATCGTGATGCGCGTGCTGCGCGTCCGTCAGGCGCTTCGGCAATTCACGCGCATGATGGCCAAAGACATACGAGAGGGTCGCGACGCAATCCCCGGCCATGCCGGGATCGTGACGCGCCCGCGCAAGGCCCAGCCGGGCAAGATCGCGAACGGCCTCCGACCGGTTATCGTAGTGATTGTCTGCCATGAACGTGGCCAATTCGGCGGCAAAGTCATCGGACACGCTGATGGTGATCCGCTCCACGGTGCTGGTTCCTGTGCGGTGGGACAGGGAGTATGACAATTTCCCCGAACCAGCATACCTTTATCCTGTCAGACAGCAAGTGCGGGCGGTGCGGCGATAACGGCGGGAGTGGACCGTAAGCATCATTCAAGGCACGCACTTCAAAGCTTCCCTCGTCATACCGGTAACATAACCATCCTGGGTCCGTACTGTCGATGCTGATGGTTCGATTTTTGCAATCGCAATGAGTGCCGCACATCGCCTGATCTTACTGTACGGCAGCAAGCAGGCGATTTCACCACGAAGGCACGAAGGCACGAAGCAAAGAACTTATCTTCGTGCCTTCGTGCCTTCGTGGTGAAATCGCTTGCTTGCTGGAACCGGATCGGGGTTATCGCGGCGGCCCGACCCATCATGCAGCTTACTCTATGCAGCCTTTCAAACTTGTGGAAAGCTTGCGGTATGATAGATCCCGATTACGGCCGGATAGCTGCCGCGTATCGCCGCTTCTCGGACCAGGAGGCGCGTGGCCGTTCGCCGCTCTATGAGACCCTTGCTCGCGAGGTAGCTGACGATCCCGCATTGCTGGAGCTGCTTGCCGGACTGCCGCCGCCCAAGCGTCAGCCTAATCTGCTGTTCGCCGCGGTCCGCCGCATTGCCGGTGTGCCGGAAGGCTGGCCGGCGTTCCGCCGTGCCGTATCTGCGAATTGGAGCAATATCCGCGCCGTCATCCTCGCTCATTCAACCCAGACCAACGAGCCCGGCCGGTGCGCAACTTTGCTGCCGCTTTTCGCGCGCTTCCCGGAACCGCTTGCGTTGATCGAGGTCGGCGCATCAGCAGGCCTTTGCCTGTTGCCGGACCGCTATGCCTACACTTACGGCGAGCATGCCGTGCGAGCGGAGGACGCCCGTGCCGACGCGCCGATCTTTCCATGTCAGGCGAGCGCGAACACTCCCCTGCCGCGCATGATCCCGCGTATCGTTTGGCGTGCCGGGCTGGACATCAATCCGCTCGACGTGACCGATGCCCAGCAGATGGCGTGGCTGGAAACGCTGGTCTGGCCCGAGCAAGCAGATCGGGCGGAACGGCTGCGGGCCGCCGTCCGGATCGCACGCGACGATCCGCCTCGCGTCGTTCGGGGCGATCTGCGCGACAGTGTTGCGATGCTGGCCGGGGAAGCGCCGAAGGACGCGACGCTGGTGGTTTTCCACACGGCCGTCCTTGCCTACGTTTCCGCTGAAACGGAGCGCAGTGCATTTGCGGCGTCAATGTCCGCCTTGTGCGATTATTGGGTTTCGAACGAGGCTCCGCGCGCGGTGCCAGGCGTCGCGGAACAAGCGCCCACCCAACGCGCCATTGGCCGGTTCATTCTGGCGGTGAACGGCGTCCCCGTTGCCTGGACCGACCCGCATGGAGCCGCTGTTGAATGGTTTGGCGAGGTGCCAAAACCAAACCCGAGAACTCAGCCGCCGGCACCACCGACCGCCGCTATATGATCGCCGATGGTCAAATCGAAATCACAGCAGGCCCCCGTCCCTTGACCGATCACCGGTAGCAGGACCACTTGCCGCTCCAACCTCTCCTCATATTCGACTGCGACGGCGTGCTGATCGACAGCGAGATGATCGCCTGTCGCGCCGAGGCGGCGTGCCTGGCGGAGCTCGGCATCGCGGTTTCCGCACAAGAGATCATCGACCGCTATCTCGGCATCAGCATGGCGACCATGCTTGCGGACCTGGAAGCGCGTCTCGACCGCAGGCTGCCTGCCCTGCCGCCGGAGTTTGCCGACACCCTGCGTCGAAGAGTGGCCGCAGCGTTCGACGCGGAATTGCGGCCGATGCCGGGGATCGAGGCCGTCCTGCAGGCCCTGCCGCACCGACGCTGCGTTGCCTCCAGCAGTGCGCCGGAGCGGCTGCGACATTCGCTGGCGCTGACGCGGCTGCTGCACCATTTCGATCCGCACGTGTTCAGTGCCACTCAGGTAGCCCGCGGCAAGCCCGCCCCCGATCTGTTCTTGTTCGCCGCGCAACGGATGGGAGTGACAACCGCGCGCTGTATCGTGATCGAGGACAGCCTGCCCGGCGTGCGGGCCGCCGCTGCTGCCGGGATGCGCGTGATCGGCTTCACCGGCGGCAGCCACTGCCGCCCCGGCCATGGGGAATGCCTGCGGGCGGCCGGTGCCTCCGCTGTCTGCGGCGATCTGCGCGGTCTGGCCGACCTGCTGTAACACCGTCCGGGCAATCGCGTTTTGCATGTAGGGGTAGCCCCTGGGCGGCAGAACCCCGGCCGCACCCGGCGCCGCCCTGTGCGCTCCCTCGCAACGTGGTACAATCCACCCGGAGACACATCCAAAAAACAGGAGGGCACGGCCATGGCACGCGTCGCATTGGTCACTGGCGGAACAAGGGGCATAGGTGCCGAAATCAGCCGCGCGCTGAAGGCGCAGGCCCGCACGGTGGTCGCCATCTACGCCGGCAACGACGAGGCCGCGCGGCATTTCCAGCAGGAAACTGGCATCCGCACCTGGAAATGCGACGTCGGCGACTTCGACGCCTGCAAGCAGACCGTCGAGCAAATCACCGCCGAGATCGGGCCTGTCGAGGTCCTGGTGAACAACGCCGGCATTACCCGCGATGCCACGCTGCAGCGCATGTCGCGCGACATGTGGGATGCGGTGATCGACACCAACCTCGGCTCTTGCTTCAACCTGTGCAAGCTGATCTTCCCCGGCATGCGCGAGCGGAAGTTCGGGCGGATCGTGAATGTCGGCAGCATCAACGGCCAGGCCGGGCAGTACGGCCAGGTGAACTATGCGGCGGCCAAGTCGGGAATCCACGGCTTCACCAAGGCGCTGGCGCAGGAAGGCGCCCGCTACGGGGTCACGGTGAACGCCATCGCGCCGGGCTATGTCGATACCGACATGGTGCGAGCGGTGCCGGGCGAGGTGCTGCAGAAGATCGTGGCGAGGATTCCGGTGGGGCGCCTTGGCCGCGCCGGTGACATCGCCCGCGGCGTCGCGTTCTTCACCGCGGACGATGCGGATTTCGTCACCGGGTCGACGCTGTCGATCAACGGCGGCCAACATATGTACTGAGCCAACACATGTACTGAGACAGTGAAGCGAAGAGTACAGGATGGGAGACGCCCCCCTCTCCTTGAGGGAGGGGGAGGGGTGCGCACAAGTGAGGTCGTCGCTTGTACCGCACCCCTCCCGCCATCCCTCTCGCTCAAGGGGAGGGGGTGTCTTCGCTTGATCTCCTCCAATTTGCCGAACAGCGCTCTCGGAGGCATCATTCCTCCCGCCTCGGAGGACACAAGATGAACGCGCCGCGCAACTCGCACTACCGCACCATATCCACCCGCCGCATCGCCGGCGCGCTGGGCGCGGAGATCGCCGGCGCAGACCTCTCGCATGATCTCTCCGACGCCGTGCTGGCGGAAATCCGCGCCGCCCTGCTCGACCACCAGGTCATCGTGTTCCGCAACCAGACGCTCACGCCGGACCGGCAGCTCTCCTTCGCCCGACGCTGGGGAGAGATCCACCTGCATCCCTTCATGCAAGGCATGGCCGACTACCCGGAGATCCTGGAAATCATCAAGACGCCGGACGACAAGAAGAACTTCGGCGGCTCCTGGCACACCGACCAGATGTTCTCCCCGCAGCCGGCCATGGGCACCATGCTCTACGCCCTGGAAGTCCCCTCGGCCGGCGGCGACACGATGTTCACCAACCAGTACCTCGCCTACGAAAGCCTGTCCGACGGGATGAAGTCGATGATCGCCGATCTGCACACCGTCTGCGTCGGCGACAATTTCAAGCAGCATGGCGGGCAGTCGCGCGCCCAGCGCTATGCCGGGCAGATGGGGCAAATGAAGGTGAAGGACCCGGGCAACGTGCAGACCACCTCGGTGCATCCGCTGGTGCGCACGCATCCGGAAACCGGTCGCAAGGCGCTGTATATCGGCGGCCACGTGCAGAATTTCGACGGCATGACCGATGCGGAAAGCGAACCGCTGATCGCCTTCCTGAAGCGCCACTCCATCCGGCCGGAGTTCACCGTCCGGGTCCGTTGGGAGAGCGGCACGCTGACCTTCTGGGACAACCGCTGCACCCAGCACTTCGCGATCAACGACTACCCGGCGGAGACGCGCTTCATGCGCCGCATCACCATCTGCGGCGACACCCCGTTCTAACGGCGCGGCTATCGCAGCAGCCTGGACGCCAGCCAGGCGAACCAGGCGCTGATAGCCGCGATGGGTACGACGCACAGCAAGCTATCGACAACGATCCGTCGGCGCCCGACGATGCCCTGTCGCCGCAAGTTCCGGCGCCGGTCGTGACCGGCCTGAAGGACGATGTAATAGCGGCTCCATGGCAGGTAGATCCGGCCACGCATATCGACTTCATGGCCGCCATCGAACCGGTCGCCAAACACCCGCCGGAGCGCCTCGATCTGCTCACTGGTAAAGGTGAAGCAGACATTCATCGGGAGCCGTTCCCGCAACCGGATGACGAATTCTTCCTCCGGACAATGGATATGTGAAAGCGCCATCGCTTCATCTCCCCATCAAGTCCTAAGACAATGACGCCTTTTTGCGACGAGACTGTTTGCAAAATGTTTTCAGGCACCCGGGAGGTCGAGTTTTTGCGGCGAGGGGGCGCTGGCTCCCGCCCGGCGGCCCAACTGCGCCGGGGCAACCGTGGCACTGGCCTGTCAGAAGGCAAACGACTATACGTTTTGTGAGGGAAGGCAAAACGTCAGGGGACAGGGGTGGAGCCACTCCTCGCGATCCGCGACCTGCATACGGAGTTCCGCACGGGGACGGGAATCGTGCGCGCGGTGGACGGCGTCTCCTGGGACGTCGGCCCGGGCGAGACCGTCGCCATCGTCGGCGAAAGCGGCTCCGGCAAGTCGGTCACCGCGCTGTCCGTGCTGCGGCTGATCGCCGATCCGCCCGGCCGCATCACCGGGGGAGAGATCTGGTTCGGCGGCCGCGACCTGCTGCAATTGCCGCCAGAGGCGATGCGCGAGATCCGCGGCGGCGCCATCGGCATGGTGTTCCAGGAGCCGATGACCTCCCTGAACCCGGTGCTGACTATCGGCCGGCAGATCACCGAAACGCTGGAGCAGCATCGCGGCATGGAGCGCGCGGCGGCGTACCAGCGCGCTGTGGAACTGCTGGTGATGGTCGGCATCGCCGACGCGGCGCGGCGTCTGAAGCAGTATCCGCATCAGTTGTCCGGCGGCATGCGGCAGCGCGTGATGATCGCCATCGCGCTGGCCTGCGAGCCGAAACTGATCATCGCCGATGAGCCGACCACCGCGCTGGACGTCACCATCCAGGCGCAGATTCTCGAACTGATGAAGACTCTGACACGACGGCTGGGTGTGGCGCTGGTGATCATCACCCACAACCTTGGCGTTGTGGCGCGCTACGCAAACCGGGTGAACGTGATGTATGCCGGGCGTATCGTGGAAAGCGGGCCGGCGGCGGACATCTATCACCGGCCGCAGCATCCTTACACGATGGCGCTGCTGCGGTCTGTGCCTCGGCTGGACCGGCCGCGCCAGGCGCGGCTGGACCCGGTGGACGGGCAGCCGCCCGATTTGACGCGGCTGGACGCCGGATGCGCCTTCCGTCCGCGCTGCCGGTTCGCGATCGATGCGTGCGCCAGTGCGCGTCCGCCACTGCAGGCGGTAGAGGAGGCAGGGCATTTGTCGGCCTGCTTCCGCAGCGAGGCACTGGTGACCGAGAGGGTCGTGGCATGAGCCCGCAATCCGCGCCGCCCCTGCTGGACGTGCGCGGCCTGCGCATGCATTTCGCGGTGACCGAGGGCATCGTCGCCCGCCGCAAGGTGGGCGAGGTGAAGGCGGTGGACGGCATCGACTTCACCATGCAGCGCGGTGAAACGCTGGGGCTGGTGGGCGAAAGCGGCTGCGGCAAGACCACCACCGGTCGCTGCATCCTGCGCCTGGAACGCCCGACCGAAGGCGCCATCATCTACGACGGCACCGACATTGCCACGCTGGAGCAGCGGGATTTGCGCGCATGGCGAAGGCGGATTCAGGTGGTGTTCCAGGACCCGTACAGTTCGCTGAACCCGCGCATGAAGGTCGGCGAGATCATCGGCGAGCCGATGAAGGTGCATGGCATTGTCCCCAACACGGCGAAGCGCACGGCGCGGGTGCGCGAGCTGCTGCACGTCTGCGGACTGAACCCGCGCTTCGCCGACCGCTACCCGCACGAAATGTCCGGCGGCCAGCGCCAGCGTGTCGGCATTGCGCGCGCGCTCGCATTGGAACCGGAATTCATCGTCTGCGACGAGGCCGTCTCCGCCCTCGACGTCTCCATCCAGGCCCAGGTCATCAACCTGCTCGAAGACCTGCGCGAACAATTCGACCTCACCTATCTGTTCATTGCCCACGACCTGTCGGTGGTGCGGCACATCTGCCACCGGGTCGCGGTGATGTACCTGGGCCGCATCGTCGAATTGGCCGACGCCGACGAATTGTTTGGCAACCCGCTGCATCCCTACACCCAGGCGCTGCTGGCCGCGGTGCCGGTGCCCGACCCGACGGTGGAGACAGCGCGCAACTTCCGCCCGGTGCAGGGCGAAGTGCCAAGCCCGATCAATCCACCGTCCGGCTGCGTGTTCCATCCGCGCTGCCCGATTGCGGTGGCCGGTTGCCGGGAAGCGCGGCCGGTGATGCGGGAGCTGCGGCCGGACCACTATGTGGCATGCAGCGAAGCGGGATGACCATGCCACCGAACTTTCTGTCACTGCGGTTCCCGTCATTGCTACGGCAGTTTATGCTGCTTGCCACGACAGATAGAGCCAAACAACAAATACCTGGGGGGCAACTTCACATGCGACCATTCCTGTTGGCCGTCGGCGCCTTGTTCGCGGTGGGCCTCGCGCTGGCTTCACCGGCCAAGGCGGATGAGAAGCCGGAATATGGCGGCACGCTGACCTACATGATCCCGGCCGACGCGCCGCCCAGCCTGGATGGGCATCGCGAGGCGACCTACGCCCTGGTGCACGCCGTGGCGCCGTTCTACAGCGTGCTGATGCGGGTCAATCCCGAGAACCCCGCTGATACCACCAAATTCGTCTGCGACCTGTGCACGGCCATCCCGCAATCGACCGATGACGGCAAGACCTACACGTTCAAGATCCTGACCGGGGTGAAGTTCCACGACGGCTCGCCCCTGACCGCCGCCGACGTCGCGGCAAGCTGGCACGAAATCATCTTCCCCCGCCCCGGCGTATTGAGCGCACGGGCAAATTGGTACGAGGTCGTGCAGTCGGTGGAGGCGCCGGACGCCACCACCGTCGTGTTCAAGCTGAAATATGCCACCGGCACTTTCCTGCCGTCGCTGGCGGATCCCTACGCGTTCATTTATCCCAAGGCGATCCTGGACAAGGACCCGCACTGGTTCGAGCAACACGTCCTGGGTTCCGGGCCCTTCAAGTTCGTCAGCTATGACATTGGTCAGGAGATCAAGGGCGTGCGGAACCCCGACTACTACCACAAGGGGCTGCCGTATCTCGACGGCTTCGTCGGCATCTTCGCGGCAAAGCAGTCGGTGCGCGTGGACGCGATCCGGGCCGGGCGGGCGGCCATGGAGTTCCGCGGCCTGCCGCCCGCGGCGGTCAACGACCTGAAGAGCTCGCTGGGCGACAAGATCAAGGTCCAGTACCAGCGATTGGAACTGCGGCAACCTGATCACGCCGAATGCGCGGCACAAGCCGTTCGACGACGTGCGGGTGCGCAAGGCGCTGCTGCTGGCGGTGGACCAGTGGCACGGCGCGCCGGCGCTGTCGAAGATCGCCAACGTCAAGACGGTCGGCGGCATCGTGTTCCCCGGTTCGCCGCTGGCCGCCACCAAGGCCGAGCTGGAGAAGATGGCCGGGTTCTGGCCGGACATCGAGAAGTCGCGCGCCGAGGCGCGGCGCCTGCTGAAGGAGGCGGGCCAGGAGCATCTGCATTTCGAATTGCTCAACCGCAACGTCGATCAGCCTTACAAATTCGTGGGCATCTGGCTGATCGACCAGTGGAGCAAGATCGGCGTGACCGCCACGCAGAAGGTGGTGCCGACCGGTCCCTGGTTCCAACTGATGCGCAGCGGCAACTTCGACGTGGTGGTGGAGGCGAACTGCAACAGCATCGTGAACCCGGTGCTGGATACGCAGAAATACCTGCCGCACGACGTGTTCGTGGAGAACTACGGCGGCTACTCCGACCCAGTCGAGGCGGACATCTACAACAAGATGTTGCACGCAAGCGACCAGACGACGGTCCGCCAGTTGATGCGCCAGTACGAGACCCGCGTGGTGGACGACCAGGCGCATGAGTTCCCGATGCTGTGGTGGTACCGCGCGATCCCGGAACGCACCTACGTGCATGGCTGGAAGATCGGCCCGAGCCACTACATCAATCAGGACCTGTCCGATATCTGGCTGGACAAGACCGTGACGCAGTAAGGGCTGAACGCGAGTGAGCGCGGGAGGGGCGGCGGTGCAAGAACCACCTCGCCCGCGCAAGCGGGAGAGGTCGAGACGCGAAGCGTCGAGGGTGAAGGTGATCGGGTCGGCACACCGCGTCGCATGGGTGCGTGCCGACCCGATCGCCCCTCATCCGGCTCGCTTCGCTCCCCGACCTCTCCCGCAAGGGGAGAGGTGAACGCTCAAATGTACCGCTACATCGCCAAACGCATCGCTCTCGTCATCCCCACCTTGCTCGGCGCCGCCGTGCTGGTGTTCGCCCTGATGCGCCTGATCCCGGGCGACATCTGCGTCGTGCGGCTTGGCTCCGGCGGATCCACGTTCGATCCGCGCGCCATTGCCACGTGCCACCACGAGATCGGCCTGGACAAGCCGCTCTACGTGCAGTTCTGGGACTTCGTGTGGGGTTTCTGCCACTTCGACTTCGGCATCTCCATGTGGTCCGGCAAGCCGGTCGCCGAGGAAATCGCCGCGCGCCTGCCGATCTCGCTGGAAATCGCGTTGCTCGCCACCATCGTGGCCGTCACCATCGCCATCCCGCTCGGCACCATCTCGGCGCTGAAGCAAAATACCTGGATCGACGTCGTCGTGCGCACCTTCGCGATCGGCGGCATCGCGACGCCGTCGTTTTGGATTGGCATTGTATCCATCCTGATCGTGCTCGACGTGAGCGGCGCCGTGTTCGGCCGGCCGTGGATGCCGCCGATCGACTATGTGCCGATCTGGAAGGACCCGATCCGCAATCTCTCCATGGCCATACTGCCCGCCATCACCGTCGGCTACCGCTACTCCGCGGTCAGCATGCGCATGACGCGGTCCGCCATGCTGGAAGTGATGCGCGAGGACTACATCCGCACCGCCCGCGCCAAGGGCCTGATGGAGCAGCTGATCGTCAACCGCCACGCGCTGAAGAACGCGCTGCTGCCGGTGGTTACCTTGCTGGGCATCGAGTTCGCCTTCCTGATCGGCGGCCTCGTCGTGACCGAGCAAGTGTTCAACCTCAATGGCATTGGGCGTTTGTTCGTGCAGGCGGTGCAGAACCAGGACTATACGCTGACCCAGGCACTGGTGATGCTGACCGTGACGGTCTTCGTGCTGTGCAACCTCGTCGTCGATCTGCTGTACGGCTGGCTTGATCCCCGCATTCGCTTCGCCTGACGGAGGGCCCCATCATGTCCATCACGCTGCCGCGCGACGCGACGATCCCCGCCCTGACCGAGGAACCGGAAACCGCGGCCAGCCGATCCTGGCTGCGGCTGACACTCGACTTCTGCCGCCACCAGCCGTTCGGCACCTTTGGCATGGCGCTGGTACTGGTCATGGCGGTCACCGGCCTCTGCGCCGACTGGATCGCCCCGTACAGCCCAACCGCCAACGACTTCGACGCGATGACGCAGGCACCAAGCTGGGCCCACTGGCTCGGCACCGATCAGTTCGGCCGCGACCAGCTCTCGCGCATCATTTTTGGCGCGCGCACGGCGTTGACCGTCGGCCTGACGTCGTCCCTGGTCGGCGGCATTTCCGGCCTGGTGCTGGGCGTCGCCAGCGCCTATTTCGGCGGCCGCATCGACATGGCGTTCCAGCGCATCTGCGATGTGATGATGGCGTTCCCGCTGATCATCATGGCGCTGGCGGTGGTTTCGATCTTCGGCACCGGCGTGCATAACGTCATCGTCGCTATCACCATTCCCTTGATCCCGCGCTGCGCCCGCGTGGTGCGTTCGTCCGCCCTGGCCATCCGCGAAGTGGCGTATGTCGATGCGGCGCGCGCCTGCGGCTATGGCCACGCGCGGATCATCCTGCGCCACATGGTGCCGAACGTGATGGCGCCATTCCTGATCATGCTGACGGCCTTCGTCGGCCAGGCGATTTTGGCCGAGGCGTCGCTGTCCTATTTGGGCCTGGGCGTGCAGGAGCCGGTGCCGGCCTGGGGCTTGATGCTGCAAGGCGGCGCCGAGGAATACGCCACCACCGCGCCCTGGATCGCGATCTTCCCCGGTTTGGCGATCATGTGGACGGTGTTCGGCTTCAGCATCTTCGGCGATGCGCTGCGCGATGCGCTGGATCCGAAGTTGCGGGACCGATAGTGCAATCAGTCGACCGGAACGTCGGCGGGATCGAAAACATCGCTGGGCGACGGCCAACAGGCGCGCAGTCGTGAGAAAAGCGGAATCGCGCATCGCCGCGGGTGGGTTGCTGCGCGACGGCAACTTGCTCGACCATGGCCGCAGCGGCCGCTAGCATTGCGCCGCCATCACCCCACGGAGCGTTCCAACGTGCGCATAGGTATCGTGACCATCCCCCGCCAGATTCCTCCCGGCGTCACCTCGATGATCGACCACGTCACCGGCATTGCCCGCCGCGTCGAGGAGCTCGACTTCGACAGCCTATGGGTCACCGACGCCTTCGCGCGAGGCTGGGCCACGCTTGATCCGCTGGTGTTGCTCGGCGCGCTGTCGGCGGTGACGCGCCGCATCGAACTGGGCACCTGCGTTGTGCAAATTCCGATCCGCCACCCGGTGGAGCATGCGCATCGCGTGCAGTCGGTGAATCTGCTGTCGAACGGCCGGCTGCGCTTCGGCGTCGGCACCGGATCGACGCGCAACGATTTCGAGGCGGTGCAGGCGGATTACGACACCCGCTTCAAGGTGCTGCCCGACATGTTGGAAGTGATGCGCCGCACCTGGAAGGGCGAACCGGTCTATGGCCCGGCGCTGTCGAACTGGCCAGGCACCGAGGGCGGACCGCCGGTCTTGCTCGGCGCCTGGCGCAGCCCGCGCTGGATCAATCTTGCAGCGCAACATTGCCAGGGCTGGATCGCCTCCGGCATCCACGGTTCCTGGGAGGACGCCGAGGTCGGCCTGCGCATGTATCGCGAGGCCGGCGGTCAGCGCGCCATTGTCGCCAACATCTTCACCGACCTGCGTCCGGAGCCGCAAATTCCCGCGGCTGGCCGGCCGTTGGGAATCTCGCTGATCTGCCCTCCCGACGAAGCGCGCGCGCGGTTGCGGCGATTGCAGGACCTGGGCTTCGACGATGCGTTGCTGGTGTGCCCCACCGACGATCCGGCGCAATTGGAAACGATCCGGACGTTGCTTTGACGCTCCTTGCGAAACACCTGCACGTGACCTTGTGAGATACCCGCACCTGTCCTTGCGAGGAGCGAAGCGACGAAGCAATCTCGTGCCTGACGAGCCGCTTATGCTCGCACCGCGGGAGATTGCTTCGTCGCTTTGCTCCTCGCAATGACAGCCAACCCGTCACAGTGAGCGTGCTCCAAGCTTCGTCACCCGCCACCCCCACTCGCCACCTTCGTCCCGGAGCACCGCCCGTGCTGGAAAAATTCCCCCGCTACTCCCTCACATTCGGTCCCACCCATATCGAGAAGCTGGGGCGGCTCTCCGCCCATCTCGGCGGCAGCGTGGAGGTTTACGCGAAGCGCGAGGACTGCAATTCCGGCCTCGCCTTCGGTGGCAACAAACTCCGCAAGCTCGAATACATCATCCCCGACGCCATCGCTTCCAACGCCGATACGCTCGTTACCATCGGCGGAGTGCAATCGAACCACACGCGCCTGGTCGCCGCGGTGGCGGCCAAGATCGGCATGAAGTGCCATCTCGTGCAGGAAAGCTGGGTTCCGCACGAGGACGCCGTGTACGACCGGGTGGGCAATATCCTGTTGAGTCGCGTCATGGGTGCCGACGTGCGCCTGGTGGACGAGGGCTTTGACATCGGCATCCGCGAATCCTGGCGGCGTGCGATCGAGGAGGTGAAGGCCAAGGGCGGCAAGCCCTACGCGATCCCGGCCGGCGCCTCGGTGCACAAATATGGCGGCCTCGGCTATGTCGGCTTCGCGGAGGAAGTACGCGCGCAAGAGAAAGAATTTGGCTTCGCCTTCGACTACATCGTGGTCTGCACCGTCACCGGCTCCACCCATGCCGGCATGCTGGTCGGTTTTGCCGCCGACGGCCGAGCGCGCAAGGTGATCGGCATCGATGCCTCCTTCACCCCGGCGCAGACCAAGGCCCAGGTGTTGGAGATCGCGCGCAATACCGCCGACCTGGTGGCGTTAGGGCAGGAGATCGTGGAAGACGACGTCGTGCTGATCGAGGATTATGCCCACCCCGCGTACGGCGTGCCCTCGGAGGAGACGAAAGCGGCGATCCGCCTCACCGCTCGGTTGGAGGGCATGATCACTGACCCGGTCTACGAGGGGAAATCGATGCAGGGCCTGATCGACCTCGTGCAGCAGGGCTATTTCCCGGAAGGCTCCAGGATCCTCTACGCCCATCTGGGCGGCGCACCCGCGCTTAACGGCTACGCGTACGCCTTCCGCAACGGGTAAGCGACCCGTATGGCCGCCGCGCCATCGCCAGGCGCTATGACAAGGCGGCCGTGAACTATCTGGCTGCGCAAGCCGGCCAGCAACTATCTAGCTGCCGTCCGCCTCGCCGCCCGCATCATCTGGCTCGATTGCCGACACGCCTTAGGCGTTCGCGATGGCCACCAGGTCGCCGCGCAACCGGTCCGCGTCGCCCACCATTCGTTCCAACTCCGCTTCCGTCCATTCCCACAACGGCAGTGCCGCCGCCAGCGCCGCGCGTCCCGCCGCGGTCAACGCAAGGCGCCGGCTGCGCCGGTCCGCCGCATCCACCGTCACCCGCAGCAGTCCCCGCCGCTCCAGCGGCTTAAGGTTCGCCGTCAGCGTCGTGCGGTCCATCGCCAGCACCGTGGCAACCTGCCCCAGGCGCGGCGGTTCCGGCCGGTTCAACGCCATCAGCAGGGAGAACTGCCCGCTGGTGATCCGCGCCGGCCGCAATGCCTCATCGAACCGGCGCGCCAGCGACCGCGCCGCCCGTTGGGCATGCAGGCACAGGCAGGTATCGCGCACATGAAGCGTGGCGGCGAAGGGCAGCGCAGTGCGCTTTGACATGGGCCGATCATGTTGATATCAACGCTTTGATGTCAAGCGGCGGCAATGCCCGCCGGCGGGGAGGCAGGACATGGCTCAGCAAATCCGGATTCTGGTCGGCACCAAGAAGGGCGCGTTCATTCTTGCCGCCGACGAGCGCCGCCGGTCCTGGGACCTGCGTGGCCCGTTCTGCGACACCTGGCCGATGAACCACGTCCTGGCGGACCAGGCGAGTGGCACGATTTACGCCGGCGGCGGCAACGAATGGTTCGGTCCGGCGGTATGGAAGTCGACCGACCTGGGCGAGACCTGGACGCATTCCAGCGACGGTCTGGCGTATGCGGCCGGCGAGCAACCGATCAAGTCGGTCTGGAGCCTGGCGCCCTCGCCCGGCGGGCTTTATGCCGGCGTCGAAGCGGCCGGATTGTTCCGCAGTGGTGACGGCGGCGCCACGTGGCAGCACGTCGTGGGGTTGCAGCAACATCCGTCGCGGCCGAATTGGGTTCCGGGCGGGGGTGGTCTGATCCTGCATTCGCTGGTGCCGCATCCCACCGATACGAATCAAATTTGGATCGGCATATCGTCGGTCGGCGTGTTCCACACCACGGACGGTGGCGCCAGTTGGGAGACTCGCAACCAGGGGACTCGCTGCGACTTCCTGCCGGAGGAGCAGCGTTATCCCGAATACGGCCAGTGCGTGCATTGTTTGGTGATGGCGCCGGGCATGCCGGACCGGCTGTATCAGCAGAACCACTGCGGCATGTACCGCAGCGATGATGGCGCGCGGCAGTGGGAAAGCATCGAGCAGGGGCTGCCGTCGTCGTTCGGGTTTCCGGCGGTGGTGCATCCGCGCGATCCGGCGACGTTGTACCTGCTGCCGCTGAACGGCGATATCCGAGGGCGCTACGTGCCGGATGGCAAGGCCGCGGTCTGGCGCACGCGCGACGGCGGCGCGAGCTGGCAGGATCTGCGCCAAGGCTTACCGCAGCAGAACGTCTTCTGGGGCGTGCTGCGGCAGGCCATGGCGACCGACGCTCTGGAACCCGCGGGCGTCTATTTCGGCACCAACACCGGGACGCTGTTCGGCAGCGCGGATGAGGGCGAGAATTGGGCACCGATCGCGCAGAACCTGCCGCCGATCTTTTCCGTGGAGACGATGCTGGTCGACGTCTAGATGGTGGAGGTTTCCCTGCCGCCGGCGTTGCTGAGCCTGTTCCCCGGGTGTGAGCGGCGGATGGCGTTGGCGGCGACAACGGTCGATGAAGTGCTGGATGCGCTGAATGTGCGCTGGCCCGGCATGCGCGACCGGCTGTGTGATTCCACGCCGCGCATCCGCCGCCATATCAATGTGTTTGTCGATGGCGAACGGGCCACCCTGGCCACGAAGCTGCGCGATGGCGCAGACGTGTTCATTATGACCGCGATCAGCGGGGGGTGACTATTGTCATTGCGAGGGGCGGAGCGACGAAGCAATCTCCATCGAGTGGCGCTCGAACCGTCCGAGCGCGCCCTCAATGGAGATTGTCTCGTCGCTTCGCTCCTCGCAATGACAGGAGGCCGGCGACAAGCCCCTCTTACAGCCCCAGCGCATGACCCCCCTGATCGAAGCCCGCGACTTGACCAAGCGCTTCGGCGGCATACTCGCCGTGTACGGCCTGGAGTTCGCGGTGCAGCCCGGCGAGCTGATCGGCCTGATCGGCCCGAACGGTTCCGGCAAGACCACCACGATCAACATGCTTACCGGCCATACGAAGCCCGCCTCCGGCGAGATCTTCGTGCGCGGCCGCCGCGCCGGCGGCTTGGCGCCAAGCGCCTTCGCTGCCTTGCGCGTCGGCCGCACCTTCCAGATCACCCAATTGTTCAGCCGCATGTCGGTGCTGGAGAACATGCTGGTCCCCGGCCTCGCGCGCCCGCATTCGACCAGGCCCGCAGCGACGCGTGCCGCCCGCCAGCACCTGGACTTCCTCGGTCTCGCGGCGTTGGAAAAGCTGCAGGCGAAGCACCTGTCGGGCGGCCAGCAGAAGCTGCTCGAGCTGGGTCGCGCCCTGATGCTGGACCCCGATATTCTGTTCTTGGACGAACCGTTCGCCGGCGTGAACCCGTTCCTGCGTGACGAAATTATCGAGCTAATCCAGAAACTGCACGCCCAGGGCCGCACCTTCGTCATCGTCGATCACGACATCCAGGCACTGCAACGGCTGGTGCTGCGCCTGGTGGTGATGTCGCGCGGCGAAAAGATTGCCGACGGCCCGGTCGCCGAGGTGCGCGACAACCAGGAGGTACTGCGCGCCTATGCCGGTTTCTGATCTTCCCCCCGTGCTGACCGCGCGCGACGTGGTGGCCGGCTATCTGCCGGGCATCCACATCCTGAACGGCATGTCCGTGGACGTGCTGGCCGGCCAGGTGCGCTGCGTGCTCGGTCCGAACGGCACCGGCAAATCCACGTTGTTGAAGGTGTTGTTCGGGTTCCTGGCGCCGCTGTCAGGGGAAATTCAATTGGGGGCGAACTCGCTGAATGGCGTTGCGGCACATCGCATGGGATCGCTCGGTGTCACTTACCTTCCGCAACGGCCGAGTCTGTTCCCGTTCCTGTCGGTCGAGGTGAACCTGCGCCTGGGCACCTGGTCGTTCCGCCGCGACCGTGCTCTGGCACGACAGCGGATCGAGCGCGCCTACACGCAGTTCCCGATCCTCAGCGAGCGGCGCCGCCAGGCAGCCGGAACGCTGTCCGGTGGCCAGCAGCGGCAGTTGGAGATCGCGCGCGCATTGCTGACCGAACCGAAGGTGATGCTGATCGATGAGCCGACCGCCAGCATAGAACCTCGCATCGCCGCGCAGATCTATGCGCTGATCGCCGGGTTGGCACGCGACGGCAAGGCCATCCTGCTGGTGGACCAGAACATCAGCGGCGCGCTGGGTATCGCGGATTATGTCTATGTGATGCGCACCGGGACTTTGCTGGAGCAAGGACCGCGGGGCGACTTTACGGACGATGTCGAGACGCTGGTCAGCCGATGGTTGTATACGCGGTGAGGCGTTGTCAAAGCGCGCGACGGCAAACCGATTGTCATTGCGCGTTGACCACCGGCCTGCCGGCCCACCCGCCGTGAATGAAACGGCGATCGCAGCGGAAAGGACACCCCCTCCCATTGCGGGAGGGAGCCGGGGGGAGGGGTGGAAAAGATGCCACGTTGCGACCCCTCCCCCCTCCCACAAGGGAGAGGGAGACCGGTTTCTTGCCAGGAGCGTGGCGGTCCTCGCAATGACACATGCAGCCGGTCGCAATGACACCGGCCGCAATGACACCGGTCGCAATGACAGGTCAGCCGGCCGCGCAATTATGCGGGCACCTGCTCTCCCGCCACCCACGCCTCGCAGCAGCCCTTCGCCAACGTGCGCACCCGCGCGATATAGCTCGCCCGTTCGGTCACGCTGATCACCCCGCGCGCGTCGAGCAGATTGAACAGGTGACTGGCCTTGATGCATTGGTCGTAGGCGGGGAGCGCAAGTTGGTCGCCCAGCAGCGCGGCACATTCCTTCTCCGCATCGGCGAAGTGGCGCATCAGCATGGCGGTGTCCGCCTTCTCGAAGTTGAATGCGCTGTATTCGCGTTCGGCACGCAGGAACACGTCGCCATAGGTGACGCCGGCGCCATTGAAGTCGAGGTCGAAGATGCTCTGCCTGTCCTGGACGTACATCGCCAGGCGCTCCAGGCCGTACGTCATCTCGAAGCTGGGCAGTGTGACCGGAATGCCGCCCACCTGCTGGAAATAGGTGAACTGGCCGACTTCCATCCCGTCGCACCACACTTCCCAGCCCAGCCCCCAGGCGCCAAGCGTCGGGCTTTCCCAATCATCCTCGACGAAGCGGAAATCGTGCTGCAGCGGGTCCAGCCCGAGCGTCCGATAACTGTCCAGCAACAGCTCCTGCGCATCCGGCGGGCTGGGCTTCATGATCACCTGGAACTGGTAATAGTGCTGCACACGGTTGGGGTTTTCGCCATAGCGGCCGTCGGTGGGGCGGCGGCTGGGCTGCACATACGCCGCGCGCCACGGCTTCGGCCCCAGCGCGCGCAGCGTCGTCGCGGGATGGAACGTGCCGGCGCCCATTTCCATGTCGTATGGTTGCAGCAGCACGCAGCCGTGGCGGCTCCAATAATCCTGCAGGCGGAGAATCACGGCCTGGAAACTGCGAGCGTTGCTGGCCATCAGGGGTAGGGCCTCATCCGGGAACCGCGGACGGTAAAGCACCCGAGCTGGTGGCGGGCAAGAAAGCCAGCACCAGAAGGCGAGCTTGGTGTGCCGAGACTGCGACACCTGCGGCGCGCCGGGCGCTGCCGCCGGGACTTGACCGGCGACGATGCCGGGGGCTGTCGTGCCTCCCATCCGTCGCCCGGAGAAAGCGCCGATATGGAGACGATCGCCGACCTGCCCTCGCACCTGCCGCCCGCCGAACGCACGCTGCCCCGCATGCTGCGTCGCCAGGCCGCCTTGCACGGTGACCGGCGGCTGGCCGAGATCGGCGGTACGGCCTGGACCTTCACCGAGACGCTGGACCTGGCCGCACGCTTTGGTGGCACGCTGCACGCGGCCGGCATCCGGCGCGGCGACCACGTCGCGGTACTATGCGGCAACCGGGCGGAGCTGCTGGCCGTCTATCTCGGCTGCGGCTGGATCGGCGCGGTGACGGTGCCGATCAATACCGCCTCGCGCGGAGCGCAGCTTGCGCACATCCTGGCGAATTCGCAGGCGAAGCTGCTGGTCCTGCAAGCCGAGCATGCCGGCGCGCTGGAGACGCAGGAGATCGTGCCGCCGTCGCTGCGCGCGATCTGGCTGATCGGCGATGCCGCGCTGCCCGCCGCGTGGCCCCGCGCGGCACCTTTCCCCGCACCGTCGGACCCTGTGCCGGAGGCCGACGTCGGGCCGGGCGATACCGTGGCGATCCTCTATACGTCGGGCACCACCGGAGTTTCGAAAGGCGTCTGCTGTCCGCATGCGCAATATTTCTGGTGGGGCGTCAACACCGCCCGCCTGCTCGGCGTGGTCCGAGACGACGTGCTGCTGACCACGCTGCCACTGTTCCACACCAATGCGCTGAATACGTTCTACCAGGCGCTGCTGACGGGCGCCGCGATGGTGGTGGAGCAGCGGTTCTCCGCGTCGGGGTTTGCCGGGTCGCTGATCCGGCATGGGGCGACGGTGACCTTCGTGCTCGGAGCGATGGTGCCGATTCTGCTGTCGCGCCCCGCCAGTCCGGAAGACCGCGCGCATCAGGTGCGCATCGCACTGGCGCCCGGCGTGCCGGAGCGCTTCCATCCCGAGTTCCACGCCCGTTTCGGGATCGCATTGTTGGACGGCTACGGCTCGACCGAGACGAACTTCGTGCTCGGCTGCGAGCAGGCCGGTCAGCGTCCCGGCAAGATGGGGCCGGTGTTCGACGGCTTCGAGGCGCGCATCGTGGATGACGCCGACAACACGCTGCCTGACGGTGTTCCCGGCGAATTGGTGCTGCGCGCCAGCGAGCCGTTCGCCTTCGCCACCGGCTATTTCGGCATGCCGGAGAAGACCGTCGAGGCGTGGCGCAACCTGTGGTTCCACACCGGCGACCGCGTGGTGCGGGAAGCCGACGGGTATTACCGCTTCATCGACCGGATGAAGGACGCGATCCGCCGGCGCGGGGAAAACATCTCCTCCTATGAAGTGGAACAAGTGCTGCTGTCGCATCCGTCGGTGGCCGAGGCGGCCGCGTTTCCGGTGCGCTCGGAACTGGCCGAGGACGAAGTGATGGCAGCGGTCGTGCTGCGCGACGCCGCCGCGTTGACGCCCGCTGCGCTGGCCGAGTACTGCGTCGGCCGTATGCCGGCCTTCGCGATCCCGCGCTTCATCGATTTCGTCACGGCCCTGCCGATGACCGAGAACGGCAAGGTGCAGAAGTTCCGGCTGACCGAGCGTGGGGTGACGGGAGGGACATGGGATCGAGGTCCGTCTCGTGGCGGCATCCAAACGAGATGAATCAAATTGTCATTGCGGGCGCAGCGAAGCGATCTCCCAGAGAGTTCGCACGTCACTCGCGGTAGCTTGCGCATGCAATGACGCTCGGGTCGGCCTATCAACTTTCGGCGTCAGGGCACGAGCGGTGCGTTTGCCCAACGCCCGAATGCGCCTCAGTCCCCCATGATCGCCGTGCCACGACTGCCGATCATCGCCAGCAGCTCGCGCCGCGTGCTCGGATCATCGCGGAAAGCGCCCAACATGCGGCTGGTGACCATCGTCACCCCCGGCTTGTGCACGCCACGCGTCGTCATGCACTGATGCGCCGCCTCGATCACCACGGCGACGCCGCGCGGTTCCAGCACGTCCTGGATGGCGTTGGCGATCTGCGCGGTCATCTTCTCCTGGATCTGGAAGCGCTTGGCGTAGGCCTCCACCAGGCGCGCCAGCTTGCTGATCCCGACCACCCGGCGATGCGGCAGGTACGCGACATGCGCTCGGCCGACGATCGGCACCATGTGATGCTCGCAATAGCTTTCCAGACGAATGTCGCGGAGCAAAACGATTTCGTCGTAGCCGTCAGTCTCGTCGAACGTGCGCGCCAGAATGGCGACCGGGTCCGTCGCGTAGCCGGCGAAGAACTCCTCATACGACCGCACCACGCGGTCCGGCGTGCCGAGCAACCCTTCGCGCGTGGGGTCATCCCCGGCCCAGCGCAGCAGGACGCGGACGGCTTCCTCCGCCGCCTCGCGCGTCGGGCGTTCCGAGGCGGAGGCCGCCTCGGTTGGCGTATGGCTAGGCTTCGGCGAGACGATATTCACCGCCTGGCTCCTCCGGTCATTGTGGCGCACCGGGGTGAGCCCGGCGGCCGGTGGGGCGACGCAAGCTGGGCCGCGGTCCGCATGTAATCGTCCGACCAGAGCCTCACAACCCTGTTGGCCGGCTAATGCACCCTACCGCCCTGGTGCGGGCTGTCCAGGCTGAACGCCGGGATCGGGACGTCGAAGTTCTCCCCCGACGCCGGCACCACCATGTGGTAGGCGCCCACCATGAAGCCGGAGGGCGTGTCGAGCGGCGTGCCCGAGGTGTATTCGAAGCTCTCGCCCGGTTCCAGCACCGGTTGCTCGCCGACCACGCCGGCGCCATGCACATGCTGGGTGCGGCCGCGCGCATCGGTGATCTGCCAGGTGCGGCGCAGCAGCTGCACGGTCTCGCGGCCGTTGTTCTCGATCTTCACGCGATAGGCCCAGACGAAGTGATTGTCATCCGGATGCGACTGATCCTCGAGATAGTAGGACCGCACCGAGATGCGCACGCCGCGCGTGGTACGCACATAACCCTCGCGGCCTTCACCGCGCGGCATGCGGCCCGCGGATTGCTCGTCCCGCCGCGATGCGCGCGGGCCGGGCCGGTTCGTCCTGGTGTCGTCGTTTTGCATGGCAACGACCGCCTTCCTGCGCGATGTGGGCTACGCGCCGGATTTAATGCCGATTGCGCTGGGTTGTCCAGTAGGGCGCAATCTGTTGCACTGTGGCGCCAGCGGCGGCGCAGCAGGTTGCGCCCTGCGGTTGCTCGATCGCCATCGGGAACAGCGCGTCGGGCGCCGGCGTATGCAGCAGGTGGGCGTATGCAGCAGGTGATAGATATTGAACTGACAGGCCGGGCCGGGTTCAGGCGGCGTGGACGGAAACGCGAGATTGACGGCCGTAGACAGCCGCCCCCGATAGTCCTGGTGCAGCAGATACTGTTTGCAGGTGCCCACCACTTCGGCGGCAGGTTCGGCCGTCGGCGCGCCACCCGAATCCGAACCGCGTGCGGGGGAGCTTAGGATCGAGGCAGAAGACGGTAACTTCGGCAATTCGGGGAGTAGGCCGGGTTGCCATCCGACTTTTTGTTTAATAGCCAAGTTTCTGCGCGTCCGCATGATATTGGAGGCAGTGAATTTCTCGCCGGAGTAGACATGTGGGGAAAAAAGGTACTGGTCGTTGGCGCTTCGGGTGATATCGGGCAAGCGATCACCCGGGCCATTCATGAGGTTGGCGGGCAGGTGCTGGTGACGGGGCGCAGCCTCAAAAGCCTCCTGCAGATCAGGCTGCCTGGAGCGGGACCCAGGCTCGTTCCGCTTGCTGCCGATCTCACGTCTTCCGCTGATATCGATCAGCTTGCGTCGGAACTGCGGGTGCTTCAGCCCTTGAACGCCGTTGTCGTGTGCGCCGGAACGTATAGCCGATCAACCGATCCGGACATATTCAGGAGACAGATGGAAGTTAATGTGCTCGGCCCATATGCATTAATTCGCCAAATCATTCCTCTCCTGATCGACAGCGCCGGCGATGTCGTATTCATCAACTCGAGCCAGGCGTTGCGGGCATCCGCCGAGGTGGGGCAATATGCCGCGACCAGGCACGCACTGAAGGCGATCGCCGACAGTTTGCGCGACGAGGTCAACGAGAAGGGTGTCCGGATCGCGTCGATTTATCTCGGGCGTACGGCGGGCGAGCGGCAACGCGAAATTGCGGCCATGGAAGGGCGGCCCTACGTGCCCGGGCGCCTTATCCAGCCCGAGGACGTTGCCAGCCTGGTGCGCCATATTCTGCAATTGCCACGGACCGCGGAAATAACTGATGTTTCGATGCGTCCCAGGCAAAAAGGGTAGTGGCTCGATCCTTCTCCAAAAGCATCTCGATCCTTCTCCAAAAGCATCTCGATCCTTCTCCAAAAGCATAATGTAGACCGTGGGCGACGGGCACCGTATTCCCTTGCCTAGATGACATTCGTGGCTAGGAGTTGTCTTCAACTCGTGGCGAAGCGGGACGAGCAGCTGACTCGGACGAAACATCGCGTCACCTTTGGATGGTTACCGAAGACCGCTCTGGACATCGGTCTGAAACTCACCGTGGAACCCTTCGCCTCGCGGCCTCTTATGGTGAGCTGAAGCGATTGGCCGTCGCGAGTGAGATCCACGGAGATGAGATAGTGAATTCAAGGCTCGCTAGCGTTAGTCTGGTTATCCGGGTCAGACTGCCGAATGAGGCGGGTAACGCATGACTCCCCTCATTTCACACCGCCCCGAAAGTATCGGCATAGACGCGGAGTTCGGCAAGCATGGCGGCGAACCGCTCGACCAACGGCAGTAGCCTTGGCTCCGGCATATTCGAAATAAGCTCACCGAGCATGCAGCCCTGGCGGAACAGCGAGTGAGTTTGGCGGTATTTGATTTGAGCCAGCGATCGTAGCCGAGCGCTTCCCCGGCTGCTCCCAACAATGTCAGCAGCACGATGGCAAACGCGTTCAGCAACCACAGCCGGTCGCGCCGGCTACCGCCATCTCTTGCTCTAGCGAGCACAAAACAAGGTGAGACTGCTGCGTCAGCACCAGAACTGGCTGCGGCGGGCGGAGGCTTCGCCAACCGTGAGCGGCTATGCCCAAAGTATCCCTGAATTGCCGTTTCTGCACGCCGTGCGACTGGTCCGGTCTGCCGCCATCTCGCCGCATGTGCTTCCCTACCATTACCACCTTCGTTGAGCGAGATGCACCAGCACGACCTTTCCTGCGCTCGATGAGTTGGACGCGACAGATGCGTATGACGCGGTTGCTCCGGATGCCCTGACATTCCCAGACCCGCACGGACCGAGAAACGTCTGCCTGTTCGGCCTCATACTACGGCAACGACGCTTCTCTTGAAGCGATGCTGATGTTTCTGCGCCAGACCTGGCAGGACGCGTATTGTGATGCCGTTGAGCCCGGTGAACTGGTCAGAGACGAGGTTGTAGTCTGTCTCGACCCGGACAAGGTGCGCCGGCGTTACGCGATTGCCACAGTCCCGAGCAGTTGGCCGGGCTTCACCAACCGGCTCTTGCCGCGCCTGCGATAAGGCAACGGCTACGTTTGGGTGGTGGCCATCAACCATATCCGCGAGTTCGATAGTCTCATCGTTCCTGCCACATCCACGCCTTTCGACTACCGATCAAGCCCGTTCGGCCCCGCCCTACGCCTTGTTCCGTTGGGCCGTCGTGGCGAAACTCTGCGGCACCAGGTTGTACTTCGTCAGCACCGGAGCAGGACCGATCTGGCGTCGGCTCAGCCGGCGGCCGGGGGAAAGGCCATGCGAGTCACCTGGGCAATGTCGCTCAGCCGCATCGCCTGCCTCCCCGCCCCGCGTGGCTACTCCGCCGCGCGTGCCGTCGCCGCCGGAACGATCCGCGCCAGCGCCTGCGCCAGGTCGTCCTTCAGATCGTCGGGATCTTCCAGCCCGATGGAGACCCGGATCACCCCATCGGTGATGCCGAGTTTCGCGCGTTCCTCCGCGCCGATGCGCATATGCGTCGTGGTGGCCGGATGCGTCGCCAGCGACTTTGAATTGCCCAGGTTGTTGGAAATTGCGATCAATCCGAACGCATTCATCACGGCAAACGCAGGGTCCTTGCCGCCGGCGACTTCGAATGTCACCACCGTGCCGCCCGCTTTCATCTGTCGCATCGCCAGCGCGCGCTGCGGATGGTCGGCGCGCGTCGGATACCAGACGCGCGTCACCCCCGGTTGCCCGGCCAGGAAATCGGCAATCGATGCGGCCGCGCGACAGCCTGCATCGACCCGCAGCGCCAGCGTTTCCAGCCCCTTCAGCAACACCCAGGCGGTGAACGGCGACATCGCCGGACCGGTGTTGCGGATGAACGGCTGCAGCGTGTCGGTGATCCACTTGCGATCGCCCAGCACCGCCCCGCCGAGCACGCGGCCCTGCCCGTCGATATGCTTGGTGCAGGAATACACCACCACGTCGGCGCCGATCTGCAACGGCTGCTGCAGCAGCGGCGTTGCGAATACGTTGTCCACCACGACGATCGCGCCCGCCTGATGCGCCAGTTCCGCCACGGCCGGCAGATCGACGATCTCCAGCATCGGGTTCGACGGCGTTTCCAGCAGCACGAGGTTCGCCGGCGTGGCCAGCGCCGCGCGCCACTGCGTCAGGTCGCTGCCATCGACGAACTCGGTGCGGATGGCGAATTTCGGCAGCAGCGTGGAGACGATCCAGTGGCAGGAGCCGAACAGGGCTCGCGACGCCACCACGCGGTCGCCGGCCTTCAGGTGGGCGAGCAAGGCGGCATTGACCGCGGCCATGCCGGTGGCGGTGGTGCGGCAGGCCTCGGCGCCTTCGATCTGGCACAGCCGCTCCTCCAACATGCTCAGCGTCGGGTTGGCGAAGCGCGAATACTGGTAGTGCTCGACGGTGCCGGCGAAGGTGCCTTCGGCTTGTTCGGCGTTGTCGTAGACGTAGCCGGAGGTGAGGTACAGCGCCTCGGCGGTCTCGCCGTGCTGGCTGCGTTTGATGCCGCCGTGGACGAGTTGCGTTGCGGGGCGATAGCGCGCGGGGTCGATGGTCATGTGCTTCGGGCCTTCTGTCACTCGGTTGGCCCGACCGTGGAGCAGCGGTCACGGAAAGCTCAAGACGACCGCTGGCCTCTTTAGCGCGCTTGTTTCACCTCGCCGCAAGCCGGCCGGTCAAATCGCGAGGGTCGGGCGTTCCGCGAACGGGTTCGGGAACGGCGACGGAGGCGACCCTAGGTCGAAACGGCGGACGCCGTCAACGGTGCCCCGGCTGGTGCTTGACCGATCGCAAGAGGGTATCGCAAGAGGGTAATGGGCGGCGCGGAGTATCCCAGGGTCGCCCGCTCCAATGAATGGCATTTACTACTGAACCATTTGGAGATCTGAAAGTAGGTAAGGAGAAATAGCCCTATAGAGATCATCGACCATTTGAGGAATTGGTCCGCGCCACGAGCGGCCGGACGGCCAAAGGGTTCGAGCAGTCACCAGTCACCATGCAATCGGTCAAAACCGCTGTGCGGAGGTACTGGTTGGCAGGCTTAGCGGCTCGCCCCAACCGCCGTAGATATCGGCGACAGTTTGCTTGCAACACGGAGACAGAATGGAGGGCCACGGGAGTCGGAGTTTGTCCCAGCTGCCGGGGTAAACTCCGGCTCCCGTGGCCCTCCGCTCCAACTCCGTGGTGAAAAAGCGGTGAATCAGAATGCGCTGGCGACTGGCCAATGGGGGCGGTTGCCCACTGGTGGCTCACCCCGATTGCCGGGACCGACCGCAACCAATCCTCGCCCTCCCCCCCTGATCGCGCTACGTTCCTTTCCCGAATCCGAGTTCGCTCCCACTCCCCACTCCGATCCCCACTCCGATCCCCACTCCGATCCCCAATGGCAGGCGCCGCCCGTGCCCTCGATCCGCATCCTTCCCGAGACCACGGTCAACCGCATCGCCGCCGGTGAGGTGATCGAGCGTCCCGCCGCCGCCGCGAAGGAGCTGGTCGAGAACGCCCTCGACGCCGGCGCCACCCGCATCGCCGTCGCCCTCGAAGGCGGTGGCATCGACCGCATCGAGGTGGCCGACGATGGGTGCGGCATGACCGCCGCTGAGCTCGCCCTCGCGGTGCAGCGCCACGCCACCTCCAAGCTGAGCGACGACAGCCTGATCCACATCGCCACCCTCGGCTTCCGCGGCGAGGCGCTGCCCTCGATCGGCGCCGCGGCGCGCCTCGCCATTGTCTCCCGCCCCGCCGATGCGGACAGCGCCAATGCCATCCGCGTCGAGGGCGGCCGGGTCACCGAACCGACCCCCGCCGCCGGTCCACCCGGCACCCGCGTGGTGGTCCGCGACCTGTTCTTTGCCACCCCCGCCCGGCGCAAGTTCCTCAAGCATCCCCGAACCGAGGCCGACCATGCCGAGGCGGCCGTCCGCCGCCTCGCGCTGGCGGCACCGCACGTCGCCTTCCGCCTGGAGATCGATGGCCACGCCCGTTTCGACCTGCCGCCGCAGGACCGCGCGGCCCGCGTCGCCGCCTTGCTCGGCCCCGACGCCGCCGCGGCGCTGCTGCCGGTATCCGCCACCCGTGGCTCCCTGCGCCTCGAGGGCTTCGCCTGCTCCCCCGCCGTCACCCGCGCCACCGCCGCGGCGCAGGCGCTGACGGTGAACGGCCGCCCGGTGTCCGACCCGGTGTTGCGGACCGCGGTGCGCGTCGCCTATCGCGCCGTGATCGAATCCGGCCGCCACCCGGTCGTGGCGCTCTATCTGGAACTCCCGCCGGAGGAGCTGGACGTGAACGTCCACCCCAGCAAGGCGGAGCTGCGCTTCCGTGACCCCGCCGCGGTGCGCGGCCTGGTGATTTCGACACTCGGCCAGACGCTCGCCGCCGGCGCCGGCACGGTGACGCAGAGCGCGACCCTGCTCCCACGCCCGACGCTCCATCTATGGCAGTCGCGCCCCGGCCGTCCGGGCCTGCCGGCCGCCGGCATCCGGGAACTGCCGCTGCCCGGCATGCCGCCCACCGCCGCGAACGGGACCCCCGGTGGGCTGGCCCCCAATGGCCAATGGGGCCTCGCCGAGGCGCCGCTCGGGTTCGACGGCCCCCCCGCCGCCCGAATGTTCTCCCCGGTGGAGCCGGACCCGGCGCATCCGCTCGGCGCGCCGGTGGCGCAGGTGCTGGATACCTACATCATCGCCGTGGCCGCCGACGGCTCGCTGGTGCTGGTGGACCAGCACGCCGCCCATGAGCGCCTCACCCACGAAGCGATCCGCGCCCAGATGCTGGACGGCGGCGTGCGCACCCAGTCCCTCCTGCTGCCGGCGGTGGTCGAACTGCCGCAAGCCAACGCCGCCCGCCTGCTGGCGCATGCCGCGGAACTCGCCTTGCTCGGCCTGGAGCTGGAGGCATTCGGGTCCGGCGCGGTGCTGGTGCGGGCGCTGCCGGCCGTGCTGGGCGCGCCGGACCCGGCCCCCCTGCTGCGCGACCTCGCCGACGAGCTGGCAGAGCAAGACGAGGCGACCGCGCTGGCGGCGCGGCTGGATGCGGCGGTGGCGCGGCTAGCCTGCCATGGCTCGGTGCGCGCCGGCCGCCGGCTCACTCAGGCCGAGATGGACGCGCTGCTGCGGCAGATGGAGGCCACACCCCGCGCCGCCACCTGCAGCCACGGCCGTCCCACCTTCCTCAAGCTCAGCCGCGGCGAGATCGAGAAGCTGTTCGGCCGGCGGTGAGCGGTGAGCCGCCGCCGATGCGGGGCCTTTGCCGCTTCGCGGTAAGAAAGTCAGCAAGAAAGTCAGTGGTCACAGAGTTGCACCGCGTGCACACAAAGTCGCATCGAGAAAGAATAAATTTCATTACAGAAACAACAACCCGATCCATGGCGCTACTCTGATGGCGCCACTCTGCTGGCGCTACTCTGGGAGACAAAAAGTACCTCGCGGTGAAACTCTGTGTGTCCTCGCTGCGACTCTGTGACCGCTGACTTTCTTGCTTTGCCGAGGCCGCACGGAGCCAGCGTCCTCCTCCCCCGCCGCAACGGCGATCACGCCCCGCTCGCTTCCGCCGCCGGCCGCACCACCCCAATCCTCGCAACCCGCTCGCCTGCCCGCTTCGCCTCCGCCGTCGCCGCCGCCGGGTCCACCGCCAAGTACCGCGCGGGTGGACGCGTGGCCGGATCGCGCCGGTATGCCGTAGCACAGGCGAGCACCGCCCGATCCTCCTCCGACAGCCGCCCGACCTCGCGCAAATGCTCTGTCCAGCTCTCCATCGACCACATTTCCAGCCAGCCCTCGGGGTGCGCCACGTCCTCGTAGAGCTGCCAGAACGCCGCACCGGCCCGGCCGCGCACCTGTCGGACTTCCCGCATGGTAGCGAGGAACGCCCCGCGCTCGGCGGGCACGACGTGGTAGTGCATGGTCTCCATCACCTGCCCGCGAGCGTGGCGCAGCAGCGGCACCAACTCGGCGGCGGGCGCTTCCGGCGCGGGCGGCGGCACGGCTTCGGGCACCGCGGCCGCCCCCGGCCCGATCTGCTCGATGCCGAAGCGCTGGACGGCGAAGGCCAGCGCCACGCCCAGGGCCGCCGCGGTCACCAGTGTCTCCGACATGCCGATCTGCCCGCCCAGCGCGCCCCAGGCGAACGACCCCACGGTCAGCGCGCCGTTCTGCGCCAACTGGTAGATCGCCAGCGCCCGCGCCCGCACCCAGGTCGGGCAGACGAGCTGCGCCGCCGCCTGGATGGTGGCGTAGGCCGACGTCCAGCCGATCCCGAACAGCAGCATCCCCGCGGAAGCGAACAGCCAGTGATGGGCGATGCCGACCAGGGCGATGCCGGCGCAGGATGACAGGGTGCAGCCGACCACGGTGGCATTACGACTCAGCCGCCCACGCACCATCGGCAGCAGCATCCCCGAGGTGACGCCGCCCACCCCCATCATCCCCAGGATCACGCCGTACATCCCGGCGCCCAGGTGCAATTGCTCACGCACCACCAGCGGCAGCAGCGCCCAGGGGGCGGAGGCCGGCAGCGAATAGGCGATGGTGCGCAGCATGGCGTGGCGTATCGCCGGCGTGTTGCGCACGAACCGCACCCCGGCGCGCATCGCGGCGACGAAATGCTCGCGCGGCAGGCCGGTGAAGCGCTTGCCCCGCTGCCAGGACAGCAACGCCAGGATCACTGCGACGATCGACACCGTGTAGAGTGAGAACGCCAGGCTGGTGCCGCCGAGCAGGATCAGGAAGCCGGCCAGCGCCGGGCCGACCGCACGGGTCAGGTTGTAGCCGATGCCGTTGAGGGCGATCGCCTGTACCAGGTCCTCGCGCGGCACCAGTTCCGGGATGATGGCGCTCCAGGCCGGGGCGGTCAGCGCCGAGCCGATGCCGATGGCGAATGTCAGCGCCAGCAGCACGCCGGCGGTGACCGCATGCCCCAGCGTCAGCGCGGCCAGGGTGGCGGCGGCGAGGATGGTCCAGACCTGGGTGGCGATCAGGAAGACGCGGCGGTCCACAATGTCGGCCAGCGCGCCGCCGGGCAGGGCGAGCAGGAACACTGGCATGATGGTGGCCGCCTGCACCATGGCGACGATCAGCGGGCGCGGCGCCAGTACCGTCATCAGCCAGCCGGCGCCGGTATTCTGCAACCAGGTGCCGAGCCAGGCGACGACGCTGGCAATCCACAGCATGCGGAAGGTGCGGTTGCGCAGCGGCACCAGGGCAGGAGGCAGGCGGATCATCGGGTTCGGGGAGGGAAGTTGGCGGGGTAGCCGGGCATGGCACCGCATCGGGGCGTTTCGATGGCAACATAGCACGGATGACGCAGCGGCGTCGCTGCATCATGTACGATCGCGTCGTGGATGCACCCATGGAGGGGAGGCATCGGGCGGGCACACGTCATGCAGGAGCGTATCGTTCGGGCCCGGGTCAGGCATGGCACGTCGAGCACACGATGCAGGGGAGCATCGCCCAGGGGAGCATCGCCCAGGGGAGCATCGCCCAGGGGAGCATCGCCCAGCGGAGCATCGCCCAGGGGAGCATCGCCCGGGGGAGCATCGCCCGGGGGAGCATCGCCCGGGGGAGCATCGCCCGGGGGAGCATCGCCCAGGGAGAACCACGGTGAACGCGGAGCCGGAGGTTCCCCCGCAGTCGGGGAATCCTCCAACTCCGTGATCACCGTGGTTCTCCGTTTTATCTCCGTGCTGAAATACGGTGAATTTTGCGGCACCGGCGGTCGGTGCTTCTCCTCGGTTTCCTTCGGACTGCCCTTCGCCCGATGCCCCTGGGGACCAATCGGCGGAAAGGTACGGACGTACAACCAAGTACCCCACAACCAAGTACCCGAACGCGTGCACGGCAACCACCCGAACGCGTGCGCGACCGACGCCAGCAGGGTCGCTTGCCCGGGCACACGCACAACGGCAGTCTCGGGCAAATCGCCTTGGAGGAGTACCGCCGCTTGAGCGACACTGCCGCCTCCTTCGGAGCCCACGCCACCGACACCGCGAATGCGACCACGGTGATGGGCGGCTTGATTGGCAACATCGTCGAATGGTACGACTGGACAATCTACGGCTTGCTCTCGAGCGTGTTCGCCAGCCAGTTCTTCCCTTCGGGCAACGCCACCACGGCGCTGCTGGCGACGCTGGCCACCTTCGCGCTCGGGTTCGTCATGCGGCCGGTGGGCTCGATCGTGCTCTCGCCGCTGGCCGACAAATACGGCCGGCGCCGCATGCTGGCATTGACCATCCTGCTGATGGGTCTCGGCAGCCTGATCGTCGCCGTGACGCCGTCCTATGCCTCGATCGGCATCGCCGCACCGATCCTGCTGCTGGTGGCGCGCCTGTTGCAAGGGTTCTCGGCGGGCGGCGAGTTCCAGGGCGCGGCAGCCTTCCTCGTGGAGCATGCGCCCGCACACCGGCGCGGCGTCATCGGCTCGCTGCACATCGCCAGCATCGGCTTCGCCGTCCTGATCGCGACAGGCATCGCCGCGCTGACCACCAACTTCATCACGCCGCCCGCGCTGGGCACTTGGGGATGGCGACTGCCCTTCCTGCTCGGCGCGGCGCTGTCGCTTTACGGGCTCTACATCCGCACCGGCCTGCCGGAAACGCCGCACTTCATCGCCGTGGAGCAACGCCGGGCCCTGCACGACCGGCCCATCCTGCGGGCGCTGCGGGACCATCCCTGGGAATCGTTCGTCGTGTTCGCGATGCAGATGGGGACAGTGCAGTTCTACCTGTGGACGGTATTCCTTCCGACCTACGCCCATCTGGCGGGCGGCCTGCCGCTGGGCCAGGGGTTCATCGGCGGGGTGATCTCCCTCGCCGTCTTTTGCGTCGCTACCCCGGCTGCCGGCGCGGTGTCGGACCGCATCGGACGCCGGCCGGTGCTGCTGACCTACGCCATCGGCTTCTTCGTTCTCGCGTGGCCCATGCTGCGTCTGCTGCAGCACGCGGACTTCCTGACGTTCCTGCTGGTCGACATCGTCGGCTGCCTGCTGCTGGCCATGGCGGACGGCGTGCTGTCAGCGACTCTCTGCGAGTTGTTCCCCACGCAGGTGCGCACCTCGGGGATCGGCCTGCCCTATGCGGTCTGCGCCGCGATCTTCGGCGGCACCGCACCGTTGATCGCCACCTGGCTGCTGAGCCGCCAGCTTTCCGACCTGATCGCAGCCTATATCATGGCGATCGCCGCGATCGGATGCGTGACCTTCCTGAGAAAAGCGGTTGACAACCCCGTCCTCCGCGCCGCGGCCCAGCCCACAAACAGCATCGCTCTTATCATAAATCCGAACATCCTCCAGCCGGCCTCACCCCAGCCAGTAGCGCGGCCCCGGCCCCTTGCGGCCAGCCCGATCCGCCGGGTTTGCCAACCGGCAACGATCGATCGACAGGCAGCCGCAGCCGATGCACGCTGTCAGACCCGCCCTGAGGCGTTCCAACTCCGCGATCTGCGCATCGATCCGCCTGGTCCAGTCGCCCGACAGCCGCGCCCAGTCGCCGCGCGCCGGAATTCGGTCGGTCGGCAGCCGCGCCAATTCCACGCCGACCTCCTCCAGCGTCAGCCCGATCCGCTGCGCGAACACGATGAACGCGATCCGCCGCAGCACCGAGCGCGCATAGCGCCGATGCCCGGACCCTGCCCGCTGCGACGCAATCAGCCCTCGGTCTTCGTAAAATCGCAGGGCGGAGGACGCGACGCCGCTGCGCCGCGCCACCTCGCCGATCAGAAGCATCGGTTCCATGCGCGGATCCCAGCACAAAATCCGCTTGACTTCAAGTTCACTTGAACTTGTATGCAGCGGCCTTCGCCAACCCCCGGGAGGGCCGATCCATGCCGACCGATACCGACCTCACTCACCTTCGCGTCGCCGTCACCGGCGGGACATCCGGACTGGGACAGGCCTTGGTCCGGCTGCTGGCCGGCCGCGGTGCGCGGGTGGCCTTTGTCGCCCGCACCGCCGCCGACGTCAGGCAAGCTGCGGCGGACACCGGAGCCTGCGGCATCGTCGGCGACGTGGGCCGTAAGGACGACATCTACCCGCTGGCGCTGCAGATCGCCGGCGATCTTGGCGGGCTCGATGTCCTTATCAACAACGCGTCGAGCCTCGGGCCGACCCCGCTCGCGCCGCTGGCCGACACCGATTGCGAGGACCTGGAGCAAGCGCTCGCGGTAAACGTACTCGGCCCGTTCCGGCTGACGAAGGCGTTGCTCGGCGCGCTCGCCGCTTCCGCGCGCGAACGGCGTGGCGCGGCTGTTGTCAACATTTCCAGCGACGCGGCACTCACGCCCTATTCGGGCTGGGGCGCCTACGGCGCCAGCAAGGCGGCGCTGCGTCACATGACGTCCATTTGGGCGGAGGAAACCAGCGCCGAGGGCATCCGCTTTCTCTCGATCGATCCGGGCGACATGGATACGCCACTGCACGCGCTGGCGGTTCCCGATGCCGACCGGTCGGCGTTGCGGCGCCCGGCAGACGCCGCCGCGGACGTCGTCGCGGCGATGTTGGCGGTGCTACCCGGATCCGCCGGTCGCTGCGCTGGAACCCGGCGATGATCGCCGCTGATCGCCCCGATCGTCGATCCGCTCAGCTCGCCGTCATCGACGCGCATGGCGGCATCCGCCACCTGCCACGCAGCGAACTGGGACACCTGCTCCGGCCGGGCGATCTGGTGATCGCCAATGACGCGGCAACCTTGCCGGCGAGCCTGACCGGCATCCATTGCTCCAGTGGCCAACCGATCGAGGTCCGGCTCGCGGCATGGCTATCCCCTGGCGATCCGACGCGGTTCGCTGCGATCGTTTTCGGTGCCGGCGATCATCGCATCCGTACCGAAGACCGGCCGCTGCCGCCAAGGCTGTCGCCGGGCGATCGTCTGACGCTCGGGCCGCTGACCGCAGCCGTCGATGCCGTGCTTGATCACCCGCGCCTGGTGCGGCTGCGTTTCGCGGGCGATCGTGTGACCATTTTCGCGGGCCTGGCGCGGCATGGCCGGCCGATCCAGTACGCGCATGTGCCCGAACCGCTGGCCCTGTGGGATGTCTGGACAGGGATCGCCGCCGAGCCGATCGCATTCGAGGCGCCCTCCGCCGGCTTTGCGCTCGACTGGCGCACGCTGGCGGCCTGGCGGCAGCGCGGAGTCGGTTTTGCCACGCTCACCCACGCGGCGGGACTATCCTCGACCGGCGACGCCGCGCTGGACCGGCAACTCCCGTTCGACGAGGCCTATCGCATCCCCGACAACACCGCAGCGGCGATTGCGCAGGCGAAGGCGAACCAAGGGCGCATCGCCGCCATCGGCACGACGGTCGTCCGAGCCTTGGAAACAGCAGCGCATGAGCAGGGCGGCGTGCGCGCCGGCAACGGCATCGCGCACGGCAGGATCGGCGCGGGAACCCGACTGCGCGTAGTCGACGCCATCCTGAGCGGCGTGCACGAACCGGGCGAAAGCCATTTCGAATTGCTCAGGGCCTTCGCCGGCGATGCGTTGCTGCACCGGATCGTCGCGACGCTCGCGCACCAGGGCTATCGCACGCATGAGTTTGGCGATGCCATGCTGATCGAATGTTGCCGTTGCGCGGCGGGGGTTGTGTCCGAACGCGCCGCATAGAACCGTTACTTGCATCCGAAGGAGGACCTGTCGTGATCCATCAATTGCGCATCTACAAAATCGTCGAGCGCAACAAGCAGGCCTTCCATCAGCGCTTCCGCGACCATGCCGCGCGCATCATGCTGCGCCATGGGTTCAGGATCGTTGCCATGTGGGAAGCCAGCGGGGCGGGGTCCCCCGAGTTCGTCTACATCCTCGAATGGCCCGACGAGCGGGCGAAGGCGAGCGCCTGGGAGACATTCATGGCAGACGAGGAGTGGGCGCGGATCAAGCGAGAGACGGGAGCCGTGCATGGTTCGCTGGTCGGCGGAATCGAGGATCGTACTCTCACGCTGACCGACTATTCGCCGCGCCTCGGCACGGCGCAGTAGGTATCAAGGTTCGAACCGCATTCGCAGTGTCATTGCGCATCGACCACCGGCAGGCGGCTGACCCGCCTTGAATGACACGGCGACTGGGACGGAGAAGAACACCCCTCCCCTTGAGGCCCCTTGAGGGAGGCAGCAGGGGGAGGGGTCGAAACATCCCAGCTCTTCGACCCCTCCCCCTGCCTCCTCCCTCAAGGGGAGGGGGTGTTCTTTTGACCCGGTCACCGTTTGTTTCTCGGCCAGTTCTTTCTCGGCCGGCGGTCAACGCGCAATGACACTTCGCGACGCTCGCTACCGCGGCTCCTCCTCGAACCCCCACTCCGCCATCAGCTTCTCGCGCTCGGCCCGCAGCTTCGCGGCGCGGGCCTGGGTGATCGCCTCCAGCACGACCAGCGCCACCACCGGCGCCAGTTCCGCCAGGATCCAGCCTACCGCCGCGGCGCTCCAGGCGGTGCCCATCACCCGCAGGTCGCTCAGCAGCGCCAGGCACGCATCCATGTTATTGCCGGCGGTCCACAGCGCCAGCACCGGCGCGATCGTCGTCGCGGTGCCACACAGCGGTACCTGTGCGCGCCACCGGCCGCCCGGCCTGCCGGTCGTAGACCACCGCCAGGACCCCAGGCAGCAGCAGCGCCCCTAGCAGCAGCGCCATCGCCGGGACCAGCGCCACCACCGCGCCGCAGCCGAGCCCCTGCAGCCAGACCAGCGAGTGGCGGCGCGGCCGGCGAGCCACGGCCGGCATCAGCCCAACACCGCCAGCGCCAGCATCGCTGCCAGCGCCAGCAAGCCGACACCGGCGGCGATCTCCTGGCCAATCCGCGCCGCGGTGCCGCGGCGTTCGGCGGAGCCGGCGGCAATCGCCTGCAATTCGGCCTCGACCCGGTTCAATTCGGCGGCCGCCACGTGGGCGCCGGCGGCATCGACCGCGCGGCCCGGAGGGTCCTCCAGCAGAGCCAGCATCGGCAGCAACTGTCCCGCGGAGCCGAGAGCCTTCATTTGCCCCGTCAGCTCGCGCCGGCGCGTGCGGTTGGCCCACAGCGCGACCATCGGCCCTGCCTCGCCGGCGACCCAGCCGGCCAGCGCAGGCAGTGGGCGCGGGTGATAGCGCACCTGCAGCTCCGTCAGCAGCCGCAGTCCCGCCAGGGTCATCGGATCCTGCCCGGTGCCGGTCAGGGCGTTGGTCTCCGTCTCCAGCCGACTGTCGCCGCGGGCGGCGACGAACGCCGCCAGATGGGCCTCCAGCGGCGCGGCTTTGGGATTGGCGGGGATGGCCGCCTCGAGCGCCGCGGGCAGGTCGGCCAGCCGCGCCACCCAGCGATCCGCCAGCAGCGGGGCGGCGCAAGGCAGCAGTGCATTCAACAGGTAGGTCAGGCGCGGCAGGCCCCCGGCGAGGCCGCGCGTGGCCAGCCAGGCCCGGTTCTGCCGCGCCTCCAGCCGCAGCATTGGCAGGTCGCAGCGCTCGGGCCGCAGGCTGGCCCAGCTCGCGGCAGCCTCGACGGAGATCAGGTCCTCCAGGCTGCCGGCCAGCGCCGGGTCGCCGGGCGCGGCGGCGAGCAAGGCTCCCAGCCCGTCGGGCCACAGCGCAACACCGCGCCAGCACAGCGGCGCCAGTGGATCGATCACCGCCACCGCGCCCATCAGCATCATGGTGTCACCGCGGCTTTCGCCGCCACCCGGGTCGGACAGGCGCTGGCGGACCACCTCGTCCACGTGCGTTGCCAGCGCTGCGTCGCCGACGCCGCGCCGAAGCCACTGTACCGCGCCGCCGGACCGCAGTGCGCCGATGCCTTGGTCCGGCTCGGCGTTCAGGGCATGGGCCAGGCTGCGCGCGTCCCATACCGCGGCGTTGCCGACCGGCAGGGCCCGTTGTGCGCGGCGCGGCGGGCGGGCGGCGACGCGGCGAGACCGTGCGACGCCAGGATCGAGCAACAGTGCCGGGGACGGACGATGCTCGGGGTCCTCGGCCAGCATGCCGCGCAGCAGATCGGCGATCATCGGCGGCAGGCGCTCCTCCCCGACCAGCGCGCCGTGGCTGCCGAGTTCCAGCTTGCGGCGCAGCACCGCCGCGTCGTCTTGCTCCACCATCGGCGGGCGGCCGAGGGCGAGGGTGAGCAGCAGCACGCCCAGGGCATAGACGTCGTCGGCGATCGTCCCGTCGCCACGGCCGGCGGGATGGCACATGGCGCTGTAGGGCGCCTCGAACAGGGCGGGCTGGTGCATGGCGGCGGGGGCGGCCCAGGCGGCGCCGAGCACCAAAGGCTGGCCGCGCTGGCCCTCGAAGACGTTGTTCAGGCGGATGGCACGGTGGGTCAGGTTGTGGCCGGCGAGTTTCTCCAGCGCCAGCGCGATGGGGCGGAGGGCGAAGGCGATCAGCGCGGCCTCGGTCCAGGGACGCAGCCGGCCGGCGAGCGGCGGACCTGGCGGCGCGGGACAGATGACGAAATAGCCGGCTTCGCCGCGTTGGGCGGGCGCAGGACCGTGGCCGAGCGGGCCGAGCAGGTTGTCGATTGGATGGGCCAGGATTTGTAGCGGGCGGGCGCGCGCCGGGGCGTTGCGGCGGACCTGGATGGCGATCAGGGAGGTGTCGCCGGTCTGGCGGTCCTTGGCGGCGAAGCAGGGCAGGCCGCCGCCGGCTTCCGGCAGGGGCTGGGCAAGCAGGACGGCGTAGCGGTCGGCGATCAGGGTCTCGGGTGCGATGGCCATTCTGGCGGTGCCCGCTGGTGGTGCGCGGCGCCAGGATGACGGGGAATGGTTGACGAAAGGTGTGCGGGCGCGTGCCGGCGATCATGCCGGCCGGGTCAGGCCGCGCGGAAGGCGGCGCGGCTGGCCGAGCCTGGGACGTGCGGCGCATGACACCGGCGTCGCCAGTGCATGGAGCGGTGCGGGTGTTAGCGCGGGCCGGTCGGCGTAATCTCGCGGCGACACCGGTCCGGCCGACTGGCGGATTGGTCGATTGTCATCCCTTGCCGATACCCGCGCGCCGCAGGCTGCGCCGCCAGTCGGCCGCCACCCCATCCAGCGCATCCTTGGCATTCTTCTGGCCCAGCAATGCCTGCGACAGCCCGGAGCGCAATTGGATCTCCAACGTGTCCCATACCGGATAGGCAGGAGTGGGAAAGCCGGTCTCGATCGCCTTCGCGGCGACCGGAGGCCAGCCGATCTTCGCCACCATCTCCGGATCGGTCAGCACGGAATTGCGCGGCGGCGCGTTGCCGCGGATCATCGCGCGCTTCTGCCACTTCTTGCTGCACACCAGGGCGATGAACTCTGCCGCCCACTCCTTGTTCTTGGTGTATTTCGGCACCGCGATGTTGTGGCCGTCGATCCAGGTGCGGCCTTGCTCCGGCGATTGCGGTCCGGGCACCGTGGTCCACGCCCATTTCCCGCCGGTCTTCGACAGTTTCGGATCGTTGATCAGCGTGCCGTAGGGCGCGAACATCTGCACCATGGCATAGCGGTCGGCCTGGCCGCCGGCGACGATCTCGTCGAACTCCCAGGTCATCGATTCCGGTGGCACCACCTTGTACTTGGTCGCGAGGTCGGCATAGAACTGCAGCGACTCCACGCCCTTGGCATCGTTGATGAAGATCTCGCCGGTCTTGAAGTCGACCAGCCGGCCGCCGTTGGAATAGAGCCACGGCACGAAGCCGACGAAGATCGCCGCGCCCTGGCGGCCGAAGATGCCGAAGCCGTAGCGCGACGGCGGCGTGTTCAGCGCGATCGCCGCCTTCAGGAACTCGGGCCAGGTGCCCGGCGGGTTGGCGAAGCCCGCGTTCTGCATCAGTGCCTTCTGGTAGTGCAGGATGCCAGTGGTGATGCGGTAGGGAATGCCCACCAGCTTGCCTTCATAGCTCGCGGCCTTCTTGGTGCCGGCGAGGAAGTCGTCCCAATCGAAATCGGGGTGCTTCGCGGTGATCTGCTGCACCACCATTGCGTGGTCTTCCATGTGTGGGGCGATCCAGCCACCCATGCCGACCGACCACTGCACGATGTCGATACCGCCACTGCCGGCGCCCAGTTCGGCGCGCAAACGGGCGCGCCAGGGGTCGACCGGCAGGAGAGTAAAATCGATCCGGATGCCGGTCTGGCTTTGAAATTCCGGCGCGACCTCCTCCACCATGGTCCAGTGCCACGGGCCATTGTCGCCGACATAGACCAGCTTCTCGGGTTTGCTCTGCGCCATGATCTGCGGCGCGGCCAGCATGCCGCCGGCGGCGAGCGATCCCCGCAGCAGGCGCCGTCTGTTCAGTGCGGCCATTGGTGCGTTTCCCCTTTGGTTTGCAGCATTGTTGTTTGGGCGTTGTTGTTTGGGCGTTGTTGTTTGGGCGTTGTTGGGGCGGCGCCGCCCGTTTCAGCCCTTCACCGCCCCGGATGACAGGCCGGCGACCAGATGGCGCTGCGCGGCGAACGAGAAGATGATCACCGGCAGGATCACCAGCACGCCGGATGCCGTCATCCCGCCCCAGTCCACGCCGGTGTCGCCGCCGGAGAACGCCGCCATCAGCACCGGCAGCGTGCGCGTCGCGTTGTCGGTCAGCACGGCGGCGAACAGAAAGTCGTTCCAGGCGAGCTGAAGGCACAGGATACAGACGGCGACCAGGCCGGGGCGGATCAGCGGCAGCACCACGTGCCGGAACGCGGCGGCGTGCGAGGCGCCGTCCACCCAGGCGCTTTCTTCCAGTTCGCGCGGGAGGTCCTCGAAGAAGCCGCGCATGATCCATACCACCAGCGGCAGGCTGAACGTGGTGTAGGCGAGCACGACGGAGAACCTCGTGGTGGTCAGGCCGATCTTGCTGAACAGGATGTACATCGGCACCAATACGGCGATCGGCGGCAGCATGCGCATCGCCAGCAGGCCAAAGAACAGCAGCGAGCGGCCACGGAATGGGAAGCGCGCGATGGCATAGGCCGCGGGCACTCCGACGCACAGCGACAGCACCACGGCGCCGGTGGCGACCACCAGACTGTTCCAGAACGCGATCATGAAATCGCCATTGCCGAGGGTGGCGGCATAGTTCTGCAAGGTCGGCCACCAGATCAACACCGGCGGCATGGCGAAGATCTGCAGGCGCGTCTTCAGCGACAGGCCGATGATCCAGACCAGCGGAAACAGAAACACGACGGTCAGCGCGATGAGCGCCGCATAGACCGAGGCTGCGAACACCAGCCGGCTGCGGCGCGATCCGACGCGGGGGATGCCGGTCATGGTCATGTATTGAACACCCGCTCCCCTTGCGGGATGGGGGGAGGGGTGCGTCCAAACGATGGCTGCGTTGGTACGCACCCCTCCCCCCATCCCTCAAGGGGCGGGGGTGTCCTGGCCTCCATCGTCTCCATCCGACTTCTCGCTGCGTCCCGCCCCGGTATCACAGTACCTCCCTCCGGCGGATCACGGCGATGAATAAGCCGCACAGCGCCATCGACATCAGCAACATCGTCCAGGACGCTGCGGCGCCGAGGCTCAGGTCGAAGCGAACAAATGACGCCAGATAGGTGAACATCGACAGCACCATCGTCGCGTCCGCCGGACCGCCGCTGGTCAGGACGTAGATGTTGTCGAAGGCGCGGAACTCGAAGATCGTGCGCAGCAGCAGTGCCACCACGATGTAGGGGCGCAGCAGCGGCAGCGTGATGTGCCAGAACACCTGCAGCCGGCTGGCGCCGTCGATGGCGGCGGCCTCGATCGGCTCGCTGGGCAGCGAACGCAGCCCGGCCAGCAGGAGCACCGCGACATAGGGGGCGTTCTGCCACAGGCTCACCACGGCCACCGACACCAGTGCCGTGTCCGGCCGGCCCAGCCAGATGATGTGGCTGCCGATCAGGTAGTCGATGATGCCATGGTCGGGGTCGAGCAAGAGCTTCCAGCAGAAGGCGGCGACCACCGGCGTGATCATCATCGGGATGATCAGCGCGGTGCGGAACAGGTTGATGCAGGGCAGGTCGATGTTCAGCAGCAGCGCAATGCCGAGACCGACGGCCAGCTCGGCGGCGACGGCGGCAGCGGTGTACGCGAAGGTGATGCCCAGGCTGCCGACGAAGGCGGGATCGGTCAGCAGGTCCTGGTAATTGTCCATGCCGGTGAAGCGGCCAGAGAACAGGGATTGGTCCGGTGACCAGCCCTCGAAGCTGAGATACAGCGAGAACAGCAGGGGGACGCCGAACACCAGCAGCATGAGCACGGTGGTGGGCAGCACCGCGAGGCGAGCGAACTGGCGGTCGAACCACGCGGCTGGCCGCCGGGCTGCCGGGCGCGCGCGAGGCATCGCCGGTACGGTCCCGGGGCGTGCCGCCGCGGATCCTCCTCCCATCGAGCCGTCCATACTGCGTGGTCCGACTGAAATTATGACCGGGAGGTTAGCGCGGGATGGATGTGACGTCACGCTGCCCGGCAGGAATGCGATTCCGCCAACGAGGCGTTGCCGGGCGAGCGGCCAGCGGAGAGTAAGTTGATTTCGGCCCCTCCCCCACGGGCTTGGCAAAAAAAAATCGCCTATGGTTGCAATGGTGTGGAAGGCAGCGCCTCCCTGACAACCTTCTCTTAATGTAACTGTGGTCATCTGCTCCCTGGTTCACAGGAAGGGGGCTGCCGTGACGGTCAGTCGTCTGATCAACCGCAATGTGGTCGCCGCGCGGGGCCGTACCGAGCATGCGGCTGGAGCCCGAGCTGTGGGACGCGTTGCTGGAAATCTGCGAGCGCGAGAGCCAGGACATGAGCACGCTGGTGCGGCAGGTCGAGCAAGCCGGCCATTCGGGCGGCCGCACCAGTGCCGTACGGGTGTTCGTCCTGGGCTATTTCCGCGCCGCGGCGACCGAGGCAGGGCATGGGACGGCGAACCATGGCATGCTGCCCCGCTCCCGCCTGCCGCGCTCGGCACGCAACGCGGCGTGAGGGCAGCAGGCTCGCGGCGAGGGGCACCGGATGGCCGATCGGCCGATGGATGACGGGCCGCGCGGCGACTGCCCTACCGAGATGAGCGGCCGCGCCGCCGCGCTGGAGGCCCTGACGCAGCAGACCCTCGCGGTGCTGCACGACCTACGCGCGGATGCGTGCGACATACGCGCCGAGTTGCGCGAGATGGGCGCCGAGTTGCGCGAGATGCGCGCCGACTTGCTCGATCTGCGCGTTGACTCGCGCGGCTTACGAACCGATCTAATCGATGAGATCCGCGACTTGAGGCACCACGTGGACGCGGGACTGGCGGACCTGCGGCAGACGCATGACCGGGATTTTCCTATGGCCATCGACCTGTCACTGGGCATCGCCGTGGGGTTGGCGGGTTCGATCGCGCGGGGGGTGTACTGGCCGTAAGCCCCCCGGGCCGGAATTGCGGGTCACATTCGGCATTCGGCTCGCCGACCCCGGAATTTGCATAGCTCCTGGCGAGTTGTGCGTCCGCCGCAAAGGACTTGTGCCCGCCGACCCGCTTTTCGGCACACCTCAGCCTATCCATCTGCTGGCTCGAAGCCGTGCACAGACCGCGCGGTGGGGAGAAGTTTCATGACTGTAGCTCAGCTTGTTTACCCTGTTGTTCATCCTGCTCACAGCTTTGCAAGGCACTCGCGGCGGGCAATGTTTCGTGCGTTGCACCAGGAGGCAGCGCGCCAACTGGCCAGCGACGCCGCAGTCTGGCGGGCCATCGGGTTCGGCCTGGCCTTCGCGGCGGCCGGGTTCGGCATGATGGTAGGGGCGCTCGGCGGCTGACCGCCGCCGGTGACGCGGGGTATCTTGCTCCCCGCGTTACCAGCTTGCCGCGGCCGCGGCCCCTGGCGCAGCATGTGCGTTCGCATCACACGGCGGACGCGACCATGGATTTCACACTGACGCCGGACCAGCAGCGGCTGCGCGAGCAAGCGCGGCACCTCGCCGAAACCGTGGTCGCTCCGCGCGCGGCTGAGGTGGACCGCACCGAATCCTACCCCTGGGACAACGTCGCCGCGCTGCGCGACGCCGGGCTGATGGGCTACACCGTTCCCCGTGCCTACGGCGGCAACGGCGGCAGCTTCCTCGACGCGGCCATCGTCATTGAGGAGATGGCGCGCATCTGCGGCGTGACCGGCCGCATCGCGGTGGAAGCCAACATGGGGGCCATCTCCGCGGTGATGCGCTACGGCAGCGAGCCGCAGCGCCGGCTGGCGGCCGAGTTGGTGCTGGCGGGCGACAAGCCGGCGATCTGCATCACCGAGCCGGACGCCGGCTCCGCCGCCACCGAGATGACGACCCGCGCCGACCGCCGCGGCGGGCATTACGTGCTGAACGGCAAGAAGCACTGGATCACCGGCGGCGGCGTCTCCCGCCTGCACCTGATCTTCGCCCGCGTGTTCGACGAGAACGGCCGCGGCCAGGGCATCGGCGGCTTCCTGGCAGTGCGCGACGCGGCGGCAGGAGCGCCGCCCCACGGGACGCCGCCCCAGATGACGCCGCCCCAGGGGACGCCGCCCCAGGGGACCCTGAAGGGCCTGGTCATCGGGCGGCGCGAGCCGGCGATGGGCCTGCGCGGCATCCCGGAGACCGAGATCATCTTCCAGGATCTGGAAATCCCCGACGAGATGGTCCTGCGCCGCCCGACCGGCGCCCTGTGCGGCTTTGCCGAGCTGATGAACGCCTACAACAGCCAGCGGGTCGGCGCCGCGACGGTGGCGCTCGGCATCGCTCAGGGCGCATTCGAGGCGGCCGTCGCCTTCGCCAAGGACCGCCACCAGTTTGGCCGCCCGATCGCTGAGTTCCAGGGCCTGCAATGGATGCTGGCCGACATGGCGATCCAGTTGAACGCCGCGCGGCTGGGCATCCACCAGGCGGCGGCCAGCGCCGACCCGTTCCCGGACCCGCTGCTGGCGGCCCAGGCGAAGGTGTTCGCCTCCGAGATGGCGATCCGGGTCACCAACGACGCATTGCAGATGTTCGGGGCGCGCGGCTATTCGCGGGCCTACCCGATGGAGCGCATGGCGCGCGACGCCCGCATGTTCACCATCGGCGGCGGGACGGCCCAGGTCCTGCGGAACTTCGTCGCCGGGCGCGTGCTGGGCTGGAAGCTGCCACAGACGCGGGAAGGGGCGGCGCGGGAGTAGTGTTGCAATCCTAACGCTCGGATCCCATCGGTTAATCTGTGATTATGAGCGGTTAGTCTGGTATTGCTAGCAGTTGATCTGTCATTGAGACCGGTTTATCTGTCATTGTGAGCGGTTGATCTGTCATTGCGAGCGCAGCGAAGCCATCTCCCGGAGAGCACGCACGTCACTCGCCGGAGACTGCTTCGCTGCGCTCGCAATGACACTCCAACACGAGCGACAGCCGTGAAAGTCGGAGCACCAGAGTGCCGGCCAGCGCAGGCTCGTCATGGCCGAATCCCTGGCTACCTTGTCGCCAGGCCCGCATTCACGGCGTTCCACCGGGGCAACGGAGTGCATTGCCGGTTCTCGCACAGCTCCGCGCGATCGTTGTAGAAAAACATCATGTCGTGGTTCGTCGGCAGCTGCGTCCATTGAGTCATCAGGTCCCGGTTCACCTCTGGCGCATACATCGGGATCCACGCCTGCAGCCGCGCGGGGGTGCCCGGCTCCAGCGTGCCGTTCCGGTAGTTGCCGTGCAGCCCGACGCGGGCATTCTTGCCGTCGAGCGTCCGCGACACGCCGCCCAGCCACATGCGCGAGCACGAGGAGTTGCAACTGCCTCGGATCACCGTATCCAGGCCGCGCGCGCGGATCAGTGCTCCGACGCAGTAGCCAGCCTCCGCGTTGCCGCCCTGCGACTGCGTCAGCACGACGGTGCGAACGGCAGTCTGCTGCAGGATAGACCCCAACCGGCCGCACTCGTCGCCCTCGACGCTGCCGGACAGAACGACCCGAGCGCCATCCACCGTCATGGTCATGGCGAGCGCGCACGGGCTGTGCGCGAGCACTGCCGCCAGCAGCAGACCCAGTCCTGCCATTGCCTGCGTCATCCGCGCTGCTTCCTTCGCCGTTGGTCAGCGGCCGCATCCTGCCGCCGCGCCGCACCGCGGCAAATGACTGCGGCGACCGGACGGACGGTTGTTTCGAGCCTGTTCACCGTCATTCGGTGCAACGAGCAGTTGAAATTCGGAATGACATCGATTTTATCCCCCGAGCCAACGGCGTGCTGAGCACACCGTTGGGGTGGCAAGCGAGCGCAGCCTGCGCCGCCATGCAGATCCCAAGACATGCGAGATCCCGGCCGGCGCTTATATTAGACGGGTGTAAAGCCGTCCTGGCTCCACCTCTCACTTGCGATGCCGTGGTGCGTGATGAACAGGTCGTCGGGATCGTAGCGGCGTTTGATGTCCAGCAGACGCGGATAGTTGTCGCCAAAGGACCGGCGCTGCCACTCCGGATCGGAGAACGCGGCCTCGGAGACATACGACCCGGCGTCCGGAACGGCGTCACGAATGACGCCGATCGCCCTGCCGATCGCCGCCGCGTCCCGGCGCGCCGAGGCCAGATTGGGACCCGGACCCGGCATGCCCGGATAGGCCGCCGGTCCGCCCCCGCCGATGATCGCGAGCGCGAATGCCTCGGTCACCGCCGGATTCATCGGCGTGTCATGTGCCGCGGCGATCGCGTTTGACGGTGCGCCCGCCAGCCCCTTGTTGAAGTGCAGCGCCACACGCCACTGCCGGGAGGTTGAAAACAGCATCTCGTTGAGCTGCCCTCGGCGGTCCTCGTTGAGCATAGTCGCGGGCAACCACGCCGATTCGTAGCCGTGAATGAACCAACCAGCTTGTCCCGCGTCGCCTTTATACCAGATGTCGGCCTCGTGGTGCGGGTCGTGCATAACCAAGCCAGGTATGTTCTTGGAAAGATACACTGGGTCCCACCAATGTTGCGATGGGACAGCGGTGATTTGCATGGGCTCGGCGACCGTGTAATCCGGCGCTGCAGCCGCCACGAAGTCCAGCAACGGCTTGAATGCGTCGCGCGCCTGCGCGTCGGAAAGATCGTGGAAGACAAGGTGAATCCCTAATGTATTGTTCGACCCGAAGACGACGCTTTCACCCCAGTGCGGGTTGAACAGGCTTCCGGCATAGAACGCGGTGAAGCGCGCGATCAGCCGGCGGAACGCGTCGTCGCTGTGCGCCCTGATCTCGGCGAATGCGAACCCGACGAACTCAGGCAGCTCACGCGTTCGCAACGTCAGGCGGGTGACCACGCCGAAGCTGCAGCTGCCGCCGCCCTTGAGCGCCCAAAACAAGTCCGCGTTGGCGCAGGCGTTGGCAACGCGCACGGTTCCATCGGCAGTGACGATCTCCGCTTCCAGCAAGGCGGCCCCGGCAGCGCCATAGTGTTTCGAGAAGCTGCCGAAGCCGTTGCCCAGAACATGCCCGGCAACACCAACGGTCGTACAACCGCCGCCTTGCACATAGCGGCCGGCCTCGGTCGTGACCGCGTTATAAACAGGCAACCAGCGCGCGCCGGTTCCGATTGACACGGCCGGCATGGCCGCCTGCCGACCGGCGCATCCCTGCGGAACGAAGCTGTCGTGCAGCGTGACCGCGTCCATGGGCCGCATCCACACCAGAAGGGAGTCCGGCGCGTTGGAACCGCCAAGGTAGGAGTGTCCACCGCCTCTGACGACCAGGCGCAGACGGTGTTTGCGCGCAAAGTTCACCGCGGCAACAACGTCCGCCGTGGTATGCGCTGGGACGGCGTAGACGCTTGCTGCGGATTGCCATGCATCGACCCATCCGGAGCTCTCCGTTCCGGCCGGCTGTTCGCCGAGGAAGTAGGGGTCCCGAAGGTTGAGCAGCACAGCGTTGCAGGCCGCGCTGTTTGGCTGTTGCTCGCAGGCGGCGAGCAGTGGCTTGACCTGAATCAGCCGACCGCCGACCGCCCGATTGAGCTGCTCCCACATGGCAGGCGAGGGCCAGTCTGGATCGCCGGGACGGACCCGCGGCATCACGGGTGGCGCGGCCAGGGTGTGGGCGCTGCTTATTGGCACCAACACCGCCACTGCGCCCAGGCTGTGGAGCACGGCTCTGCGGGGAAGCAGCATCGTGATGATCTCCCTGACGATGGAGAACCTACTGCTTGCACATTTCTGCCTGGGGTAGAAGCACTCTGCTGATGCACCGGCGCGGAAAGTTTGCGAAGGGCGTCACCCTCTCGTGGCAGAGCGGTGGCAGAGCGGGGTGCAGACCGACCGCTGATAAGGGGGGCGCCAGCCGCCCCCCTATCCTTGTTTGGGCAGACCTCACGACCAACCGTGCAATGCGCCAAGTCCTGGCCCGCTTGACTGAAAGCTTCCCATGCTTCCGCGTCCGGAAGTATCCTTTTGGGACATCCAAGATCTGTCCACTGCGAGATTCAAATGCGATCCAGGTGGCAAAAGGAAATTGCTCGTCGTCAGGTTGCTGGCCTGCACTCCATCCAGGGTGACGGAATTTCCATCGAAACTCACCCTGGTTCCGCCGTTCAAGTCCATCAAGGACACGGTAGCATCACTCAGAAGTGCCGCGAGAGCCGTGCCAGTTTCACTCGGCTGGAACTGGATGGTATCGCTCGAATTCCAATCCGTGATCGTATCACCAACGTGCCCACCGCCATTGAACTGAAAGACGTCGCTCCCACCGCCGCCCGTCAGAGCCTGGTCAGCACCATTTCCTGCAACGATAGTATCATTGGCAGGGCCACCGGTGATGGTCGCTCCATTCGTATCCACACCAATCACCAGCTGCGGAGCAGTTGGATCGGTGGCCGCGACGTCACTGGAATGACGTTGCTCGGCAACGAATACATTAGGCTGCTCGGCCGGCGTGCCCGTGTCCCGCTCGATGATGTCCGCAAGCGTGGTTTGCGAGATGATTTGCGCCGTCTGTGGATCGAAACCCTCATTTTTCCAGAAAAATTGATCGCCAACCTCGAGACGGGTGAACTGATCGGCGATGATCGCCTGAAACGTCTGTCCGACATCACCCCCGGCGACGTGATTTTCCGCCAGGCCGCCGATGAACAGATCGACGTTGTCGATGCTGCCGTAGACGGATTGAAGGTTGGCGGCCACAGTCGGATCACTGGTAAGTTGCGAGAACGAAGTGTAAGGGGCGAGACCCAATGCCTCGCGGGTTTGATTGAGGGTCCCGAGCCCGAGGTCGCGCTCGCGCTGGATGTCGATCGCGACCAGGTCCATCTGATCTGGTGAGTCGGCCAGCAGGTTGCGCAGACCATTGACCGCGTAGACGTCCACCGCCTGCGAATTGTCGTTGCTCAGGTCGCGCAACAGTCCGTCAAGCCCGCCGTTGGCCTCGTCTTGCGCCGGGGTGTTGGCGAAAGACTGCGCCAGGGTTTGCTGGAACAGGACGTTGCCCTGGTTGTCGATCCCCTGCTGGTTGTCGGATACCTGCGAGTGACCCACGCGGAAGGCGGCGGTGGAGAACTCCTGAGTAACCTCCGTGTTCACACTGGGGTTGAAGCCGGTGTAGGGCGGGACAGCGTTTGGTCCGAGAAGCGCCGGCAGATATTCAGTGTAGATTATATTCTGATATTCAGCCGTCGTGATGGCCCTGGCCATGTTGTAGAGTTGATCGCCGGTCCAGGTTGGGTTTTCCGCCTTAAGCACACCCACCCAATAGTTGTGCTCGTTCACGAACATGGTCGAGATGGCGGTCAGCTCGGGATTCTCGTCGACCCGCGTGTCGCCGGAGACGAAAGCGCCGTTCTCGATAGGCAGATTGTTCCCCGTCGAGGTCTTTAGCGTACCATCGGCGTTGCGCAGGCTGGCGGCAGTGGTGGCGTCAGACCCGTAGATCTGCGACAGATCAAGACTACCGGCTACGGTATTGAGAGCGGTGCCCGTAGTCGGACTGGTGATGGCGCGCGTCAGGGGGATCGTCGTGCCATCTGGGAAAGTGGGATCGCCGTTCGGCACGGGAATACTGATATCGGTGGTACCGACGCCCTCCAGGTCAAGATCGTGATCGACGAACTGGCCGAATGCATACAGCCATGCGGACGCTCCCGTCGGATCATTGGTATTTGCATTCTCCCCGTCAGCACTTTGGCCTCCGGAAACGACGTTGCTAATGGTTCGAGGATTGGGCCCGTCGATCAAACCGTTGGTAGTGCCGGGGGCGTAATTGGGCGGCGCGATGGCCAGCTCCGGCGTCCCGGGTACAGGGTTCAGCGATGGATCAACATCATTATCGATTCCACCGATTGGCTGGAACTCAGCTAGAAGTGTTGTCATGGCCAGTCCTTCGGTGAAGCGACAGCTTCACCCTGCTATGTGTGGTCGATTATCATGAGTCGCGTCTTTGGCGGACCGCGGAATCAAGCGGTCGCATTCGTTGACGCTACAATCGAGGTTGAGATCGCACTGGGCAGCGCACAGCTTGTCCAGGCGCAGCTAATGGGCGGGGCTGATGATCACAACGTCGAACCGCATGGGTCGAACCGCATGGGCGGTCCAGCCAACATTTCGGCTAAACGAAAGCATGTCAATTAGGGTCCACATTAACTTACGGATTGGGTCCGGAATTAAATCGGAGCCATCAGGAAATCGCCAGCCGGAAAGTGCCTGACTCGGTATATCAGACGGGCTTTCCGTAACGTTCTGGGCGAAGCATGGCCGGCGGGCAAGACTGCGCCCGCGGCGTCGCGCACGACCGGGGCAATCAGTCCGATTCCTATCACACCGACCGGACCATTGATCAGAAAGCAGCAGTACCAGGCCACATTGTCCGACAGCCAGCCGCCAGGTGTCGGCCCGACCACCGGAGCCACAACGACGACAACCCGGAACACCGCGATCCCCCAGTCTATTCCCCTTCGGTCAGTGCACCAGGCGGCGGAATTTTGAATGATATCGATTTTATCCCTTTAGCTTTCGCATCCTTTCCCAGAGCGTCGTTCGCGAGATGCCAAGCAAAACCGCTGCTTTTCCGATCTCACCTCCAGTCTGGCGTATTGCTTCCTCTATGTGCAGTCGCTCCGCGCGTTCGCGTGCCTCTGCCAGGGTTGCAACCCTTTCCCTGGGCTCTTCGAGCAGCGATCGTTCGGGAAAAAGCATGTGTGCGGAGACCTGCGGCGCAGCGGCGGCCAGATGGAGGGCGCGCTGAACCCGGTGGCGCAACTCCCGAACGTTGCCCGGCCACCCATATTCCAGCAATGCCGTCATAGCTGTGGGTGTCAAAGACGGGATCCGGTGCCCGGCAATCCGCGAAAACTGCGCTATGAAATGCTCGGCGAGCGAGACGATGTCCTCCCGCCGCGCTCGTAGCGGCGGAATGCGCAGTTCGGTCACGTTGAGCCGATAATACAAGTCCGCCCTGAACCGGCCGTCCTTTATCAAGGCCGACAGATCGGCGTTGCTGGAAGAGACAATCCGGGCCTCGGATGTCATTTCGTGCGTGCCGCCTAGACGGATGAAGCGCCCGTCCTCCAACAAGCGCAAAAACTTCCCCTGCAGCAACGGCGACAGCGCCGCAATCTCGTCCAAGAACAAGGTCCCGGCGCCGGCTTGCTCGACAAGACCAAACTGGGCGGCGCGCGAGCCGGGAATGGTGCCGCGCTCATGTCCGAAGATCACGCTTTCCGCGCGCTCGTTGGGAATCGTTGCACAATTCACAATGACGAACGGCAGCTCCTTGCGCACTGATACATCATGGAGCTGGCGCGCCGCGACTTCCTTGCCCACGCCCGTCTCGCCTAGCAGCAGCACGGGATCCGGCTTGTCCACGACGGCAAGCAGTTCGCTTTGCAGTCGGCGCATTCCCGGCGATCCGCTCAATGCCTGCCGTCCCGGCGCATCGCTGCCCGCAGCGAGCTCCTTGGCGCAGAACAGGGCGATCTTGTCTAGCAACGCATCGACTTCGAATGGCTTGGTGATGTAGTCGTTCGCGCCGGCCTGCATCAGCCGTACCGCCTGCTCGACCTCGCCGTACGCGGTAATGAATATCACCGGCGTTGTCCCCAGCGTGGGCAGCGCCCGGCGGAACAATTGCTCACCGCTCAGGTCGGGCAAGCGAATATCGCACACCAGGACGTGGCAGCTTGCTTCACGTAAATACGCGAGGGCGGCTTCCCCCGACTGCCACCAGCACGTGCCGTAACCTTCGAGGCGCAAGCGCTGCACCAGCGATTCTCCCATGATCGGATCATCCTCGACGATGCCGATCAGAGGCTGAGGGCCCTCGGACGCGCCATGGACGGATAGTTGCGGGGAAGCGCTCATTCGATCTCCTGGCGGGAATGCTCGCCAACGGGCAAGGCGACGATGATTCTTGATCCCTGATCGGTTGTGGTCGCCGTGATGCGGCCGCCAAGGCTGCGTACCAGATCTCTGACAACGCGTATGCCGAGGCCGCGCCGCGGATCATTGGGATCCATGGTGCCCAACTCGGTCAAAGCCGCGGTGATCGAAGGCGGCAGCCCCGGGCCGGCATCGGCCACTTCCAGCCGCAGTTCCGGCCGAGCCGCGCCGGCGTCGTTCGCAAGCGTTGCCGCAAAGCCGACATGGCCGCCGGACGGCGAAGCCTCGCACGCGTTCAGCAGCAGGTTCAACGCAATCTGGCGAGTCTCGGTGGCATTGACGTCGACGGCACCATCGATGGCGCTGTGCCAGGACAGGCCCAGCCGACGTCGCGCGGCCTCCGGCGCGATCAAAGTTCGCAAATCCTCCAGGTCGCCGGCGGTCAGCTTGCGGCCGTCCGCCGGCACGCGATGAAAGGCGAGCACCGAACTCACGACATCGCGAATACTCCACAGCCCACGTTCGATCAGGTCGAGGCCCTGGGCACGGACATCGCGATTGTCGCCGAACTTGCGCACGGTATCGAGCGCGGTGGCCATTCCGCCCAGCGGGTTTCGCACTTCATGCGCCAGGGTCGCGGCGAGACGCCCCAGCACGCTCTCCCGTTCCCGTTCCGCCAGCCGGCTTGCCAGCGCGTCCCTCTCAGCCAGTGCGTCGACCAGGTCGTTATAGCCGCGTAGCAGGCGGCCATATTCGCTCGATGGCGGCGGCAACATCCCGGGCGGGACCCGATCGAAATCGCCGGCCTGGGCACGCCGCAGGCGGTCGGTCAACAGGCGCACCGGCCGCACCATGCGATGCACGATCAAGGATCCGAGTTCCGGCAGCACCCAATCCTGCCAATATCGTTGCAACCAGCAGGTTCCGGCGAAGCACCCTTCGTTCCGCCAGCAAGGGCTTCAGCTCAAGGGCAACGTAGAGGTCCGCGACGTGGTTTCCATTGCGCACGATTGCCCGCGACGCCCAGCCGGTGCCGGTCTTCGAATCGAAGACGAAGCCGTCATTGTGTTCCAACTGCCGCCGCAGCGTGGGGTCGTGCAGCGGGTCATCGCCACTCGCGGCGCCGTGCGGCCCGGACACATGGGCAAACCCGGACACATCGGCAAACTCAGTACCATCCGGCAGCAGCACGATCGCCCGCTGCTCGCTCATGCCCTGGTGGAACCACATGGTCCGGCGCAGCGACTCGATCGTGTCGTCCAGATTGCGTGCGACGATGTGCGGATAGACTGTGGTGGCGATACCGTCGAGGTACACCGCCTCGATGCGGCGGACTCCGCTCTCCTGCTCCCGCGCCACGGTGGCCATCATCACCCGCGAGGCCAGCAGCGCGACGGCGAGAATGAGGCCGCCCGACACGATCGGCACGCGCGCCGACAGCGGCAAGGGCCACATTCGCCGCCAGCCACCACCGACGCTCGCCACACCGCCCCGGATCAGCCCCAGAGCAACTGCGAGACCGCGCGCCTCACGAAACCGTGATACGTTCGGAAATCCTGACATGCTGCTGTGCGGCAAGTTCGAATTACCGAACACAGCTCCGGCGGTCCGCGCGAAAATGCTTCGAAGAGCGGCCATCTAACTTGTTGCGTTATAGGAACATGCGCGATCGTCCCAATCCAGAAGCAGGTCTTTGATCATCATAGCAGCCATGGCATTTGCATCATAGGCCTTGCTTCCTGTCGAATGGAAAAGCAAATGTCGGCGGTCATCATCAAGAGTCAACGACAGCCAGCTAAGCCTATCCTTCACAAGAAAATACCATCCGCGGCACGGCTACGAGAATCCTGCGTAGGAGGCAAAAATGGGCTTGCGAGACATTCTTGTTGTCCTTGATAACGGACCGACCAGCGATGGGCGACTGCGGCTCGCAACCAGGATAGCCCGAGAGCAGGGAGCATGCCTCAGCGCGGTATTCCTGGAAGCGGACCGGTCTGCCAAACCGCGCTCGACATCGCAGGGACCGCAACTCGCGCTGACGCTGGGCTCGTCCATCATGGCTGGCCCCACGGCATCAACCGAGGCCGAACCATGCGATGCAGGAATTGAACATTACGAACGGCGTTTTCGGGAATGTCTGCGAAGCGTAGATGACGAGGGGGAATGGTATTGCATCCGCCGCCCCGACCCCGGAGTACTGCTCACCCTCGCCAAGGCCGCGGACCTGGTCGTTATCGGCCAGGTCAATCCGCATGCCGGTGCGAATCCTTCCTGGTATCGGCCGGAGGAAATCCTGGTCAACTGCGGCCGGCCGGTGCTGATGGTCCCGTATATCGGAACTTTCGACACAGCCGGCCGGCGCGTTCTGATAGCCTGGGACGGGTCAAGGGAGGCGGTGCGGGCTTTGAATGACGCATTGCCGATATTGTATCCGGCAAAAAGGGTCACGTTGATGACCGTCCGGGCGCAAACGCGGGATTTCGAGCCGGACCGTATTCCGGTGCAGAACATGGTCCGCCATCTGGCGCGACATGGCGTGGTGGCGGAAGCCGACCGGACGTTGCGGGGAGACAACACAATCTCCGATGTCCTGCTGTCGCGAACTGTCGATATCGCAGCGGATATGATCGTGGCCGGCGCGTATCATCGCTCGCCGTTGCGGGAAGCGCTGATCGGCGGCGTCAGTCGTGGGCTGCTGCAGCACATGACCGTACCGGTCCTGATGTCGCATTGAGGATTTAACCGATCATCGCGCGGCCGGCGGCGCAACGGCTTCGCCGGCCATTGGCTGCTACGGCCGTTGAACGGGCCGGTCTTCCCCCCGCCGGGATGACCTGCTTGTCACGGCATCTCACGCAAACGGGTCTTTCCGCTGTCAGCGCCTGGCTGGCATCATCTTGAAGGCTCCGGGAACTACCGCCGATGAACTTTCCTCTCACGCTGGTGTCGCTCGCCGGCTCGGTGGCGCTGCTGCTGTGGGGCGTGCGCATGGGGCAGACCGGGGTGCAGCGTGCCTTCGGCGCAAGGCTGCGCAGTGGGTGGCCAATGTGCGAACTGCGGCGTCCCTGTTCATGACCGGCGACGAAAGGGCTGCGGCGCTATCTCAAGAGCGTTAACGCCCACTTGCTGGCCGGTGCTGCTTACCCCGAGCTCGAGAGCAAGGGGGACCTGCTGCCCAGCCGACTTCGACAGGTCGCATAATTGGATTGCATGGTCAGAAAAGAGCCCATGGCCAAGATGACAGGCGGACCAACCGAGACGCAGTACGCCGCTCTACCGTTCCAGGTAACGGCAGACGGGCTGCAAATTCTGCTGATCACGTCGCGCGAAACACAACGATGGGTCATTCCCAAAGGCTGGCCGATTCGGGGACTACGACCGAGAGAGGTGGCTGCCAGGGAAGCGTTTGAAGAGGCCGGCCTGGTCGGAATGATCGTAGGCAAGCGTTCGATCGGTTCCTATCATTACAGCAAGCGTTTGATGGATAACCGGGAGCAGCTCTGCCGCGTCAAAGTCTTCCTGTTGGCAGTCGATCGTCAGCTCGATGACTGGCCGGAGAAGGAGCAGCGCGAGCAACGCTGGGTGGAACCGAAAAAAGGAGCTCAGATGGTGGACGAGGGGGGCCTCGCCGAGATTCTCCGGTCGGCCTTTCCGGCGATTCAGCAATTAACCCCGAAGACGGGCAAACACAGGCGGTTGCCCCGGTAACGGAGGTGCACCCATGCGTCCGCTCCGGATCGGAATCGCCGTTCCCCCGCCCAGAGTCCATCCCGTCGGCCAGGTCGCCTCCGGCAATGGTCTGATATTCATAAAGGATCGTCCATTCGCCGCAGCCAAGGCCATCGATTTCCGCGATATGGGCGACTTGGGCCAAACGTGCCAAAGGATCTTCGTCGCCAGTGTCTTGCTGAAAAGATGGTTCGGGTGGAATGCTGGGCATGTCTGTTGCTCGGAAAGGCTCGTCGTCCTCAGCTAACGCCGCAGCAGTTTCGCCGCCTCCGGCGCGAAATACGTCAGCACCCCGCTGCACCCGGCGCGCTTGAACGCCATCAGGGTCTCCATCATGGCGCGCTGGTACTCCAACCACCCGTTCTGCACCGCGGCCATCACCATCGCGTACTCGCCCGACACCTGATAGGCGAAGGTCGGCACGCCGAACCGGTCCTTCACCCGGCGCACGATGTCGAGGTACGGCAGTCCGGGCTTCACCATCACCATGTCGGCGCCTTCGCGCAGGTCCAGTTCGACCTCGCGCAGTGCCTCGTCGGAATTCGCCGGGTCCATCTGGTAGGTCTTCTTGTCGCCCTTCAGCGACCCGCCAGAGCCGACCGCCTCGCGGAACGGACCATAGAACGCCGACGCATATTTCGCCGCGTAGCTCATGATGCGGGTGTGGATCAGCCCGGCCTCGTCCAGCGCGCCGCGGATGGCGCCGACGCGGCCGTCCATCATGTCGGAGGGGGCGATGATGTCGATCCCCGCCTCGGCCTGGTTCACCGCCTGGCGGGTCAGCACGCGCAGGCTCTCGTCGTTGGCGACGTAGTTGTCGCGGATCACGCCGTCATGGCCGTGATCGGTATAGGGGTCCAGCGCCACGTCGCCGACCAGCCCGAGTTCGGGGAACTCGCGCTTCAGCAGCCGGGCGGCGGAGCACATCAGGTTCTCGGGGTTGGTCGCCTCGGTGCCTTCGGCGTCCTTCTTCTCGGGCGGCGTGGCGGGGAACAGGGCGACGGCGGGGATGCCGTATTGCAGGGCCGGCTCGACGTGGCGCGCCAGGCGGTCGAGCGTCACCCGCTGCACCCCCGGCATCGAGCCGACATCGGTGGTCAGGCCGCTTCCCTCGATGATGAAGATCGGCCAGATCAGGTCGTCCGCCGACAGCGCGTTCTCCGCCACCAGGCGGCGGGTCCAGGCGTCGTAGCGGTTGCGGCGCATGCGGGTGCTGGGGAACTGACCGACGCTCATGGGCCGGGCCTCCTATGCGGGGGACGGGAGAAGGAGCGATGACGATGGGTATAGTATTTCCATCCCGACCGGAATGGCCATCGTCAGAATTGTGCGCCACACTGCTCCTGGTCGAGCACCTCGGATCGATGGCTCGCGGCGGGACATGCGTAGCTCCATCGCGCGGCTACCATGACTGGCGGACGACCAAATTGGACGGCTTCCGCTAACGGTCCACACCCGCTTTCAAATTGCGTCACTGCCCGTGGCGACGGTCAAGCTCTCCAACCCCCAGCGCGGCCGAGGCGCGAAGTCCAGCCCGTCCGCCAACCCCAGCCGCAGGCGTTCGATCCCGGTCCACGCCACCATCACCGCGTTGTCGGTGCACAGCCGCACCGGCGGCGCCAGCAGGGTGAACCCCGCCGCCTCGGCCGCCTGCCGCAGCGCCGCGCGCACCGCGCCGTTGGCCGCCACGCCACCCGCCACCACCAGCAGCCGCGCCTCCGGCGCCCGCGCCCGCATCATCGCCATGGCATGCGCAGCGCGGTCTGCCAGCACCTCCGCCACCGCGCGTTGGAAACTGGCGGCGACATCGGCCGCCAACCCCGAGGGCAGCGCCCCCATCCCCTGTCGCGCCACTTCCTGCGCCACCGCTGTCTTCAACCCGGAAAAACTGAAATCGCAGCCCGCGCGCCCCAGCATCGGCCGTGGAAACGCGTAGCGTGCCGGATCGCCCCGCGCCGCCAGCGCCTCCAGCGCCGGCCCTCCCGGCCAGCCCAGCCCGAGCAATTTTCCCACTTTGTCGAACGCCTCCCCGGCGGCATCGTCCATCGTGGTGCCGAGGCGGACGTGGCTGCCCACGCCCTCCACCGCCACGCACTGGCAATGGCCGCCGGAGACCAGCAGCAGCAAGTAGGGGAACGGCGCCCCGCCCTCCACCAGGCCCGGCAGCCTTGCGGTCAGTGCATGTGCCTCCAGGTGGTTGACCGCGACGTAGGGCAGCCCGTGCGCCAGGGCGATGCCCTTCGCCACCTGGCTGCCAACGATCAGGCCGCCGATCAGCCCGGGGCCGGCACTCGCCGCCACGCCGCCCAGATCGGCAAAAGCCAGCCCGGCCCGCGCCATCACGCCGCGCACTTGCTCCGGCAGCAGCGCCAGATGCGCGCGGGCTGCGATCTCCGGCACCACGCCGCCATAGGGCGCGTGCGCTGCCTCCTGGCTGGCGACGCTTTCCGCCAGGATGTGGCCATCACCGTCCAGCACTGCCGCGGCGGTCTCGTCGCAAGAGGACTCGATGCCGAGCACCGGGCCAAGCACCGGCCGTCCAAGCACCGGCTGCCCAGGCACCGGCTGCCCAAGAACTGGCTGCATCAGTATATTTCCCATCTTCTCCCAGGCTGCATGCAGTAATAGGACGCGCCCATGAACGCCGCCACGCCGCGGGACCGCCGTGCCGTCCCCCCTGCCCTGCGCCATCCGGGCGTCAAGCCGCACCAGCGCGCCCTGCCGCTGCGTGTCGGCACGCGTGGCTCGCCGCTGGCCCGGCTGCAGACCCAGATCTTCGTGCGGCTTCTCGCCACGAATTGCCCCGGGCTGGACGGCGCCAACGCGTTCGAGCAGCAAATCATCCGCACCACCGGCGACGCGGTGCAGGACCGCCGGCTCGCGGATATCGGCGGGAAGGGCCTGTTCGCCAAGGAAATCCACGAGGCGTTGGTCGACCATCGCATTGATTGCGCGGTGCACAGCCTGAAGGATCTGGAAACCGAGCTGCCGCCCGGCATCGTCCTGGCCTGCACGTTGCCGCGGGAGGACGCGCGCGACGCGCTGATCCTGGGTCGGGACTGCGGCGAACCAGATCCCACCGATCCCTTCGCCTGCCTGCCAGCGGCTGCGCTGGTGGGCACGGCCTCGGTGCGGCGCCAGGCGCAGCTGCTGCACGTGCGGCCGGACCTGCGGGTCGCCGCCATCCGCGGCAATGTGCAAACACGCCTGGGCAAGCTGGCGGCCGGCGACTACGCCGCGTCATTACTCGCTCTGGCCGGACTGCGGCGGCTGGGCATGGAGGACCGCGCCTCCGTCGTGCTGGATCCGGACGCCATGGTGCCGGCCGCCGGCCAGGGCATCATCGGCATCACCGCCCGCGCGGACGACGCCGACCTGCACGAGTTGCTGGCGGCGATCGAGGACCCGGAGGCGAAGGCCATCTCCACCGCCGAGCGCGCCATGCTGGCGGAGCTGGACGGCTCCTGCCGCACCCCGATCGGCGGTCACGCGCGGCTGCTGCCCAGCGGGCAACTGCACCTGACCGGAATGGTGGCGCGGACCGACGGTTCCTTCCTGCTCCGGCGCAGCCTGCACGGTGACGCGCAGGACGCGGCGCGGATCGGCGCGGAACTGGGCGCCAGCCTGCGGGCCGACAGCCCCCGCGATATTTTTGGCTGACGTAGCCGTAACGACCATCTCCGGACGGCAACTCGCGGCCTATTGCGCCCAGGGCGTTGAGCCGGTTCGCGGTGGGACTGTCCAGAGATTGGGGGGATGACAACAAGAGCCAGGCATTTAGCCGGCTCTGGACGGTCCCCGAGGCTCGGCCTTCATTGCTGCGCCCCTCCTATCGTGATGACATGGCGCGGTCTGCTTGTACGCACCGTGAGGGCGTGTGCCAGGCGGCCGTGCAGGACGCCGAGTACGGTGCCAACAAGTAGCGAGACCGGCACGCTCACGAGGGCATTTTTCCACCCTGGCGTGGTCATGGCGGCAGCGCTCGATGCGCCAGGCGCCAGGCTCAGATATGCGAACGTCGAGGCAAAGCCATAGAACGTGGCCGGAACAACGGTCAGGTATGATATGCGGGAGGCCACAACGATCAGGAACGAGGCGACCCCAGCGCCGATCGCTGTTGCGAGTGGCGCATTGAGCGGTAGCATTCCGGCGCCGACGAATATGGCCACCAGCCATGCCATAACAACGCCAAATACCAGGGCGGCCGAACTGCGCACCGCTGCCTGCGGCGTTGCTCCGGAATGGGCATAGCTCGCCCAGCCGATGAACGCCGCCCATACAAAGAGGTCCGGCAAACACGAGAAAACCAGAACGGCGACAGCGGCGATGACAGCCGCGGCCAGTGCTTGTGCCGATACCTGTGAAAAGCGCATTTCCCTGGCCCCATATCTCTTCGAATAGGACGATCGAAGCTGCCATCGTGACATTGCTGATGATCGAACCGGCGACGATCTCGATAACCTTGGGCGGCCACGCCGATTGCAGCGTGGCCGTACCCCATTCACGCGCCGTCAGGCGACAATGCGGGTCTTTGCCTGTTGCGTTGAGGTCGCGGCGCCATCCCGCAGGCCGGGATAGAAGCGGGCCAGCCAGCACACGATTTCCTCGCGTGCAACTGCGGAATTGCCGAGCTGACAGTGCTGCTCGGCCCCCTCGCGCGCCGTGAAAATGCGTGCTGTGACCGAACGTGCACACACGAGCTCGCGCATGGTGCGGTACAGCCATTCGACGTTGAACAGGTGGTCCTGTTCGCCTTCGGTCAGTAGGACATCCTGCTTGAGATTATGCAGAGTTCCTTCCAGCGAGTGCTGCGCAATTGCGGTCAGGAAGTCGAACGGTGTCTTTGTACCCGTAATGTGCATACCCTGCGTGACACACCAATCGAACACCGAATTCGGCAACCGCTCATCGGCGACCAGCGCCTCGGTTCCCTTGCGATCGCCAGCCCGGAACAGCGAGATGAGCTGCTGTGCCTTGCCTGGCCGCATTTGCTTCAGCGTCATATCAAGCCCCGAATACGTCGTGGGCATCGAAATGACCTGCTTGATCCGGGGTTCGAATGCCGCGGCGCGCAGCGATAGATATCCGCCGCATGACGCACCGAGCCAGACCACGTCCTTCAGTTCGAAATAGTCGAGCAGCGTCTTTGCCGGCTTCTCCCAGGCATGCTCGAAATAGATGCCTTGCCGCAGCGCGCCACCCTGGCCGGGGCCATCGAAGGCGATGACGGTGAAGCCGAGATCGGTCAACGGCAACAGAAATGCATAGAACTCCTCCACGAATAAGTCGTAGCCACCGTTGAACACGAACGCCGCGCGCTCCTTGCCCTTGGCCTGCAGCCGGAAGCCAGGGAGGTGGCCGCCGGGATACGGCACGGCAAAGCGCTCATACCCGGCAACGCCTCGCATCGCTTGCGTCCAGTTGCGTGTAAAATCGTCATAGAGCCGGTTCCGCGCTTCGCCAGCGGGAAGATAGAATTCCGCGCCGTGATAGTACGATGCGGCATCGGCCCATCGCTTCTCGGATTCCGCTTTCCTGGCGGTCTCCAGCCAGACGGTGCCCCAGGAACTCATAGTCGGTGATCCGCGAAGCGATCGCGTCGAGCTCCTTGAGCCGCGCTGGCGAAGTGCCGTCCAACAATGGACGATTGAACGTATAGTTCATGCCCTGATCGGGCAGCATCTGCATGAAGGCCATGTCCTGTCTCCGTTCCCAGGTGTGAGGTCGCGGCGTCACATTGCTCGAAACTGGCGTTGCTGCCATATCAATCTGGTCACCGGACCGTTGCCGCGAAAGCAACACCCGCACACCGATGGGGGACGCGATGGATTTCACCGCGCTGCGCTACTTCAGCGAAACTGCAAATACACGTTCAATCAGGGCAGCCTCGGAACGGCTTCACGTCTCGCCGTCCGCCATTAGCCGCCAGATCGCCAAGCTTGAGCACGAGTTGCGTGCGCCTGTCTTCGATCGCCGCGCACAGGGAATGGCACTGACACCGGCGGGTGAGATTCTGCAGTCAACAGTCGAGAGCGTGACACGCGAGTTCGGACGGGTGAAGTCGCAGATTGCGGCGTTGCAGAACATTCAGGCCGGGACGGTCGATGTCTATTGCTTCCAGACAGCCATCGAGAGCTTCGTTGCGCCGGTGCTGCACAGGTTCAACGTGCAATATCCAAACGTCACGTTCAACGTGACGATGAGCAGCACCGATGAGGCGATGGGGGCGCTTAACACGGGTGCTGCCGAATTAAGCCTGGTTCTCAATCCACCGGCGCGGGATACGATCGAAACCATAGAGCTATTCCGCGATCGGACGGTGGTGGCGTTTGCTCCCGCCCATCCGCTCGCGAAGCGTAAGGTGGTGTCGCTGCGTGAACTGGCCGAGTTTCCTGTTGCACTCACCGAGCGGTCGTTTGGCTTACGGCAACAGCAAGACCGCGTATTTCAGCGTCACGCGTTCCAGCCGCAGACATTCTGCATCACCAATTCTCTCGCGTTGGTCAAAGGGGTCGCCAGTGTCGGGTCACACTGTACGCTGCTGCCACGCTTTGCCGTGGAGCAGGAAGTTGCAGCCGGAATTCTGTGCACCAGCGCAGTACGGGAGTTTGCATCGGATCCCTTGATTTTTTGTATATGCACATTCAGTCGCCGCACCTTGTCGCCGGCTGCCAGGATTTTTGTCGAGGCGATGGGCGAATATTGTCGGCGCTATCGGCATTGACCGCTGCAACCAGGGAATTTTCGGACGCCGGCCATCGCCGGTCGCGCGCCGCTGACGATGCTGCGGTCCGAAAAAGAACAGAGGCGCCGGCGGCGTAGGATGGCCGACGCCGCAGGATGGGAGATGATAACAGACGAAGAAGACGAAGCGCGCCCGCCGCAGGATTGCCGGCGTGGCATCCAGTGGTCACAACCCCCGCATGGCAGATACCGCAACCATGCCGCTGCCCCTCCAGCGGCGCTGGAGCCTGGCGGCTGCCATCGCCTCGGTCACCGTGTTCGGCCTCGGCATCGGCCAGGCCGTGCCGCTGATGTCACTGCTTCTGGACTCGCACGGGACCGACCCGAGCTTCAACGGGCTCAACGCCGGGTCGGCGTTCGTCGGCGTTCTGGTGGGGCCGCTGCTGGCGCCGCGCCTGGTCCGCATGTTCGGCATCCGCAATTTCCTGCTGGCGAGCTTCGTCTGCGACATCGCGGTCATGCTGTCGCTGAAGCGGTTCGAGAGCCTCGGCGCCTGGTTCGCCCTGCGCGCATGCTCTGGCTTGATCGGCTCCGGCATCTTCACCGCGAGCGAGGCCTGGATCAACTTGCTCGCTGGCGGCGCAGGGCGCGGACGGATCATCGGGTTGTACGTGGCGGCGCTGTCCGCAGGCTTCGGCATCGGGCCGTTGCTGCTGTCGTTCACCGGCATCGCGGGCTGGACCCCGTTCCTCGCCAATGCCGGGATTACCGCGGTTGCCGCGCTGCCGCTGCTGCGGGTCGGGAACGCGGCGCGTGACCTGGGCCGCGAGCGTGGTCCGCACCCGTTGGTCATGTTCGCGCGGGCGCCGCTGATCGTGCTGTCGGTGGCGTTGTTCGGATTGTACGAGGCGACCGCCATGACGCTACTGCCGATCTGGGGTGTGCGGCTGGGTTTTTCGCCAGTCGTGGCCGCCGCCACTCTGTCGGCGCTGTATCTCGGCTCGGTGATGTTGCAATTGCCGGTCGGGTGGCTGTCCGACAAGACGGCACGGCTGACGATGCTGCGCGTGTGCGGCGGGGTCGGCTTGCTCGGCGCCGTCGGCATCGGCCTGTTCGCGACGCCGTCGCCGGCGATGCTGCTGGCGATCGCGGTGTGGGGCGGTATCGTGACGGCGATCTATCCCGTGGCGCTGACCATGGCCGGCGACCGCTTCCGCGGCGGCGAGCTGGTCGCAGCTAACGCGGCAATCATCATTGCGTACGGGCTGGGCGGGCTGGTCGGTCCGGGATTGGGTGGCGCGGCGATGGACCTGATCGGGCCGCGGGGGTTGTTCTGGTTCTTCGCGGTGTTGTTCTGTGGATTTTTGGGCACGTCCGCCGCGGCGCGTCGCGGATAAGGCTTGCTCAGATCACTGCCACTCAAGCGCTCCGACTTAATCATGCACATGCCGGCCGCCCTGCCGCGCCGCGGCTCGTGTCGAAAGCGGACACACAAGAGCATTGCCGACGCGACAATCGCTTCCCCACTTCAGCGAACCATTCTCAGTTGAACCGGGTGTCGAGCAGGTCAGCAAATTACCATTGACAGCTTCGGCTCTGTCGCCGGTGAGTACGCTGGCAGCCAGGGCGGATTTTGTAGACGGCAATGCCGCTTATCAGCGTGGCAGCTGACTCCGCACCTTTGCCAGGTATTCTGCTGCACCTTTCACATTTTGATCTGCGGCGAGCTGCAGTAGGCGTTGTGCCTCTTCCAGATCTTCCGGGACACCCAGCCCATTAGCATACATTGTGGCGAGACCGGCCTGTGCGTAACCATCCCCCTGCGCCACCGCCAATCGATACCACTTGACTGCTTCCGAGTAGTCCTGCTCGACGCCTTTGCCGTTGTCATACATCCAGCCGAGGGCGCTTTGAGCCCGTGCAACCCCTTGTGCTGCCGCCAGTCGATCCCACTCGGCTGCGACGGCATAGCTCTGCGTGACGCCTCTTCCAGTTGCAAACATGAAGCCGAGACTGGCTTGTGCACGTGCATACTCCTGCGCTGCTGCCAGCCGAAACCACTTGACGGCGGCGGCATCGTCCTGCGGAACGCCTTGGCCATGTTCGTACATTACACCGAGGCGGTATTGCGCGTTGCGAAATCCCTGCTCCGCCGCCAGTCGAATCCACTTGGCTGCTTCCGCGTAGTCGCGTGGAACGCCCCGCCCATAGGCGTACATCCAGCCGAGACCGTATTGCGCGTAGCCATTTCCCTGCGCCGCCGAGAGCCGAGACCACTTGGCCGCTTCAGCGTAGTCTTGCGTGGCGCCTAGCCCATGGGCATACATCACCGCGAGGGCCCATTGGCCAACGGGGTCCCCGCCCACCGCAAGTGATCGATATATTTGCAGCGCGGTTGCGTAGTCACCGCGCCGATAAGCGGCCTTGGCGTCGTCGATAGGCCTCCCCGAGGCGACCTGCTGATCGTCGGGCAATTCCCCCACCTTGGCGGTGACGATCATTACGTTGCCGTCGCGCAGCAGCGTCACCGGTACCTGGCTGCCGATCACGGCCTCTCTGACAATCAGCGGCAGCGCATGGCTTTCGTCCACGTACTGGCCGTTGAATTGCAGGATAATGTCACCGTCGATTATCCTCGCCGCCTCTGCCGGGCCGTTAGGCGTCACGCCGACTACCAGAGATCCCGTGGTATCGTGCAACCCCAGGCTGTCGGCAATCTGCTGCGTCATCGGCATTATGTGCACGCCGAGCCATCCGTGACGTGGGCTTGGATCTGCCCACGTCACCCCCACGCTCAGCAGCAGCAGGGTGATCACCGTCGGTAGAAGCTTCTTCATTGATCCAGCGCGCTGTCCACTAACCTGGATATTATCCCGCTGCCGATATGGTAGCCTGGCGAGGTCTCGTTCAGCAATCCCGGCAGCACTGTCGGCCGAACTGATCCCCCATCCCGCGCCGGCTGCTTCGCGGTCAGGGCGGTCGCTCATGCACTTTCAATGGCGACCCATGAGACTCGCCGCGACGCGCAGCCATCCCCAGCGGAATGCCTGGCCGGGTCTCGCAACGTCCCGTGGATGCGCCGCTTCGGGTCGGAACCGGCTCGCCGCGAGAATGCCTCGCCCGGCGGCCAGACGGGTCCGGACAGCCACCATGCAAGCGGGTCAAAATCTCTGCGCAGAGGCACCAGCGGCGTCCCGCCCCCGTAGCGCCCATCCCCCCAATGGGCGACACTCCTCCAAACGCCCAACCGGAGAACCAGCATGAGCTTCGACTTCACCGGCAAGCGCGCCATCATCTGCGGCGGCAGCCGCGGCATCGGCCGAGCCATCGCGCTCGGCTTCGCCAAGGCCGGCGGCGCCGTCTCCATTTGCGCCCGCGGCGCCGAGACGCTGGAAAAGACCCGCCAGGAGATCGCCGCCTTCGGCCACACCGCGCATGCCGGCTCGGTCGAGCTCGCCGACGTCGAGGCGATCCGCCGCTACATCGCCGATGCCGCCGCCGCGCTGGGCGGGATCGACCTGCTGGTGAACAACGCCTCGGCGTTCGGCTCGACCGACGACGAGAATGGGTGGATGTCCAGCGTGGCGATCGACATGATGGCGATCGTGCACGCCACCCAGGCCGCACTGCCATTCCTGAAGGACAGCAAGGGGAGTGTGGTGAACACGTCGTCCATCGCGGCGATGCACACGGCGGCGCGGCAGCCACCCTATGGCGCGATCAAGGCCGCCTGCATCCACTACACCGGCTCCCAGGCAGCGATGTATGCCAAGGACGGCATCAGGGTGAACTGCATCGCCCCCGGTTCCATCGAATTCCCCGGCGGCGTGTGGGACCGGCGCAAGACCGACGCGCCGAGGCTGTACAACGCGGTGCTGAACTCGATCCCGTTCGGCCGCCTGGGACATCCGGAGGAAGTGGCCAACGTCGGTACTGTTCTTGGCCTCGCCGCTGGCGTCGTGGGTGACTGGCCAGACGATCGCGGTCGATGGCGGGCAGTTGCTGTGACCGCGGCCTCTCCCGCCTGGCGGGAGAGCGAGCCCGAGCAGCTCGACTTGTTCGATGGCGGGGGCATCGCACCGCCGCCTGACCCAAGCCCATTCCCCGCATCCGCGTCCGCGCCGCCGCTCGCGGCAATGACCGACGCCGCCCTGATCGCCGCCATCCCGGACGCCACGCAATCCGCCTGTTATGCGCTGGCCGACGAAGCGGCACGGCGGAAACTGGCCGCCGCGGTTCCCGCGCTCGAATCGCTTTGCCGCCGGTTCAAGGGTTTTGGACTGCAGCATGCGATCCCGGAGCAATTGGCGGCACTGCAAGCGCTGGGGATGATCGGCGGCCCAGAAGCGGTGGCCACCCTGCGCCGCATCATCGTCCAGGATCTGGTCGCCGGACCCGGCCTGTCCGAGGCGGTAGACGCCGCCGCCGCCCTGCGCTGCCTCCTGCCGGAGCCAACCGCGGCGGCCCTGCTGTGCCACCCCGACCCCGCCACCCGCGCGCATGCCTGCCGCTGCACCCCCCGCAGCGGGCAAACCCTCACCTTGCTCGTCAGTCTGCTGGACGACCTCAATCCTGGCGTGGCCACCGAGGCAGCCAAGGCCCTGGCGCGCATGGGCCGGCCCGAGGGTCGTCCTCGATTGCTCGGCTGCCTGGGCCAACGTCCGGACGCCGAATTGCTCGCCGCCGTCGCCGCCATCGCGGACGACGAATGCACCGTATTGCTCGGACGCGTCGCCCGCGCCTACCCGGAGCTGTGCGAGGCCGCGCTGGATGCGCTGGAATTGATCGAGACGCCGCGTGCCGCCGCGGTGCTTGCTGCGCTCGCCGCTGCGGACGTGGCGCCACGCCAGCCCCGTTAACCTGCCGGAACATGGCCAGGGCCAAGCGCAACGCCGCCTCGACTTGCATCGCGACTTTGCAGCGGGTCGCTCGCCACCGGTTGCGTATCCTCTCGCCGCGGCCTGAGGATCTCCGAACGCGTCGGCCTAAGTCGTTGCTTTGCAAGGCACTGAAACGTTAGATTGGCGTGCGCCGCGGACCGGCCGCCGCTGCCAGGATCTTTGCCGCCATGTGCTGCCCCGCCATCCCTGCAACCAACACCGCCGGCGCGCGCAAAGCCCGGAGCCGCCTCCGATGAGCGCCTCTGGCCGCCCCACAAGGAAGCGCCGGAGACGGCGGCATACCTCCGCGATCCGGCGTACGCCGGAGCAATTGAACCAACCCGGCCGCCACCACCGCATCAGCCCCACCCAGGCGCTGGCGTGCGGCGCCGTCAGCATCATCTGCCTGGCGCTGATCGTGCTCATCTGGATCAACACCGGCCGCGCCATCCGGGAGCAAGCCGACGACCAGCGCGCACGGGTGGAGGCGGCGATCACCACGCAGGCCACCACCCTCGCCATGCAGGCGCAGCAAGAGCTGCTGATGATCGACCAGTCGCTCGCCGTCCTGCAGACGGCGTGGGACGCCAATCCCGATACGTTCAAGCTCGACGACTGGCGCGCCAGGATGCCCGGGCTGACCGCGGTGGCCGACGATCTGTTCATCGCCGACCAGCGCCACGTCATCATCCAGGACATCGTGCCGGCCGCGGTCGGGCAAGGCATCGGCTCGGCCTATGCCAATTTCGCCAACGGCTCGCTGGAGCCGTTGAAGCCCGACGCCGCGGCGGACCGCGACGCCAGCATGCTGGTGGGCGAACTGGGCGGCGGCGCGGTGATCCGCCAGTACCTGATGTACCTTGTCCTCCCGCTGGCGAAGCCGGCCGGCTGGCTGATTGGCGCTTCCTACCGTTCCCACGCACTGACCGACGTGTTCGCCACGGCCGGGTTGGGACGCGGTGGCTTGGCGGCGTTGATCGATACCCATCGCGGCGGCGTGCAGGCGCTGGCCGGGACCGCCGCGGTGCATCCGACGCTCGCGATCGGCAACACGCCGATGTACCAGGCGATTCTGGCGCGGCCCGATGGCGGCATCTGGGTCGGCGTCACGCCGATCGATAACGTCGAGCGGATCGTCGCCTTCCGGCGTCTCGCCGGCCGCGACCTTGTCGTGATGGTGGGCGAGACCACCGATCTCGCGATGGCGCCGGCGACTGCCTGGGCCGACGCCGCGAACACGCTGGCCACGATCGCCTCACTGCTGGTGCTGGCGATCGGCGTGACGGTGCTGTGGGAAATCTGGCACTGGCGACGCGTCCGTCATCGCCAGCGCGCGCTGGAGCAGTCGCAGGGGTTGCTGGCCGGGGTGCTGGCGGAAGTCGGCATCTTGCGGCTGCGCGCGGCGGCGGGCGACGTGCAGGTGCGGACACTGTTGGGCGTCGCCGCTACCGGTGCCGCGGCGGTCGATGCCGAGAATCGCCTGACCCGCTGGAACCCGCGCTTCGCCGGCTCGCTCGGCCTGCCCCCGGGCGAATTGCGCGAGGGCCTTCCGCTGGAGGAGCTGTTGCGCCGGCAGGTCTCGCCGGAGCAAGCGGAAGCGTGGGACGTCGACGACGAGTTCGCCCGTCGAATTGGATTGCTGCGTCCGGAGGCCGGTGCCGGCACCCTGGCCTGGATGGCGCCGGATGGCACCGAGTGGGTCCTGAGCGGCCAGCCGCTGCCGGATGGCTCCCTGCTGCTGATCGTCTTGCCGGCCGCCAATGAAGCGTCGGCACGAGAGGCCGCAAAGGAACCCGCCACCGCCGACTCCATCGAGTGGTCGTAGGGCGGATAACGGGAGCAGGAACAAGAGCGCAAGGAGCAAGGTGCAGGAGCAGGAGACCCTAGATGGCCGTTCCCTCCTACGTCAGTCTCCCGCAGCGGCAGGGGCCGGGCGCACGTGGCGGCGCATCAGCAGCAGCAACAGCATTGGCGGCACGACAGTTAGCGTCATCAGGCGGAAGTCGTTGTTGTAGGCGATAATCGTGGCCTGCTGGTTGACGATCCGGTCCAGCAGCGCCGCCCCATGCCGGGTCGCCGGGTCCAGCATCCGTGACACCGCGTTGCCCGCTTGCAGCACCCGGTCGAACGGCGTGATCATCGCCGCAATGTCGGCGTGGTTCACCTGCTCCTGCCGGGTCAGCGTGAACGATGTCACCGAGATACCGATCGCCGAACCGATGTTGCGAGCGAGCGACTGCATCGCGGTGCCTTCGCCGCGCAGGCTGGTGGACAGCGTGGTGTAGGCCATCACCGTCATCGGGTTGAACACCAGTCCCACCGCGAAGCCCTGCACGATCAGCGCCAGCCAGAGTTGGTGCTCGGTTACGTCGGGGGTCCAGGTGCTCATGACCCACAGGGCCCAGGCGAGGATCACCAGCCCGACCGCCATCAGCTTGCGCTGGTCCACCGCCATGCCGAGCCGGCTGGCAAGCCACATCGACGCCATGGTGCCAATGCTGCGCGGCGCCAGCGCCCAGCCGGCGGTGTAGACCGGATAGCCTGCCAGGTTCTGCAGGTAGGGCGCCAGCAGCGCGGAGCTGGCCAGCATCACCGACGACACGCAGAACACCATCGCCATGCCGGCCGAGAAGTTGCGGTCCCGGAAAAGACCAGGCGAGAGGAACGGCTTGTCGGCCGTCATCATGTGAACGACGAACAGGTAGAAGCCGAGACCGGCCAGGGTGGCCTCGAGGAGGATCTCGCGGGAGGAGAACCAGTCCATCAACTGCCCCCGGTCGAGCATCAACTGGAGCGCGCCGCAGCCCAGCGCCAGGACGCCGAAACCATACCAACTGAACTTCAGGTGCGGCCGCTGCGGCGCGCTGGGCATGAACACGGCGAGGCCGATGGCGGAGAGGATGCCGAACGGCAGGTTCACGTAGAACACCCAGCGCCAGCTATACAGGTCGGTCAGGTAGCCACCGAGCGTCGGACCGACCATCGGCCCCATGGTCACGCCCATCGAGAAGATCGCCATCGCCTGGGCGCGGCGGGAGAACGGGTAGATGTCCAGCATCACCGCCTGCGACAGCGGCGCCAGTGCCGCCCCGAACACGCCTTGCAGCAGGCGGCAGCAGACGAGCTGCTCCAGCGACTGGGCCGCGCCGCACATCATGGAGGTGACGGTGAAGCCGGCGATGCAGATGATGAACAGCCGCTTGCGGCCGAAGCGGACGGCCATCCAGCCGACCGGGGCGGTCATGATGGCGGCGGCGATGACGTAGGAGGTGAGCACCCAGGTGATCTCGTCGGCCGAGGCCGACATGCTGCCCTGCATGTAAGGCAGCGCGACGTTGGCGATGGTGGAGTCGAGCGTTTGCATGAACATCGCGATCATCGCGAAGGCGGTGATCAGGCCGCGATAGGGGACCCGGGTGGTCTCGGACATCAGCGGTTCATCCGCGCCGGCAGGCCGAGGGCGGGACTCGCCGGGGCCGTCCGGGCTGCTTTTGGAGACGCCGGGGCGCTGGTCCAAACAGGTGTGTCGTTGGGTGGCGGAAGAGGCAGCACTGTCCCGGACGTTCTTTGGCAATCGCTCAATTCTGCCGGCATTTTGACAATTGTGCCAATGCCGGTGCAGCATGGCTGGGACGCCCGGCCTGGCGCCGCCGAGATGGTCGGCCGGCCGGGTCCCGGGGCGGCGGGTGACGGGCTGGATCGAGAGGCGGTCTCACTTGCGTCTCGTTTCGCTGTGGCGGGGACGCGGATTCGCCCTGTGGGACAGCCCGCAGTGCGAGGCTGGATGAACAACGCCACCTTCGCCGATCTGTTGGCAATCTCTCAAATCGCGCCTGACCCCGGAACGAAAGGCTAAAATCGCGGCGAAGCCTGGGAGAACGCCCTTGCCGGCAAAAGGGCACGGGAGAAGCATCGCCGGAACCCTGGGTGCAATCCTGCAAGCCACAGGTGCCGCAGCGAGTTACCAAAATGCAAACCTGGTCCGGATTCTACGGCGTGCTCGCCGCTTCCGCTGCGAACTCTGCTGGGGCTGTTGTTCGTCTCGGTTTCAATCGACGTCGCCTCAAGGTTGGGAGCCACGCGATCCAGCTCGAGACGAATTGCCGAGCAGGCCTTTCACAACTATGTCACTGTCTTGCTGGTGTCGCTGGTCTCATTGATCCCGGACATCGAGTCTTCGACGCTTGGGATCGTCAGCGTTGCCTTGACGGCGACGGAAGCGATCCTGGTTCTCGTGCGCATTCGGCAGCTTTGGCAAGATAGCCGATCCCGACTGCAATTGCTTCGCCGCCAGGGCTCCTCCCTTCTCGGCTTCATATTGTTGCTCTTCTCGTCGGTCGAAATGGCGCTTGGAGATCGGCATCACTTCAACCTGTTCGCAGCATCCCTGATCGTCTTGCTCGCTTCGGCAACGATGATATCCTGGGAACTCCTGGTTCATCTGTCCAACGAGCGAAGAGCTGATTGAACGACTGGCAAACAAAACGACTGGCAAACATTAACGACTGGCAAACATTGGCGTTGGATACGGCGGCGCCTCATCATGGCCGGGCTTGACCTGGCCATCCGCGCACGAGCGATCGAGCCTGTGGCATCGTGTTCCGATCATCGCGGCAGATGGCCGGGTCAAGACGGTCAAGCCGTTCAAGCCGTTCAAGCCAGGCCATGACGAGCCTGCGCTGACCGGATCGGCACGTGCATGAAAAACGAACCAAGGGCCACGCCGGCCGACCCGCGACCAGTACGCCGCGACCACTACGCAAAGGTAGGCTCGTCCCTGCCCCTGGGCTCCCTCCCCCTGGGCCTTCCGGTCAGGTTGAGCCTTTCGATTCCCACTTTGTGGCCTGCTTCCTGCATGGCCCGTATGTCCAGTTTGCCACCAATGTAGGCATAGACCGCCGACCACCCCACCTTCTGCCTATGCTCTAGGCTCACTGCTCGCGAAATGACCAAACGTCTCTGCCCGATCCCACTTCCCCCGGCTCCCGCCCGGTGCCCGGTCTCCGCCGCACCGCACCGTCCCCACCACACGTGAACCCAGCCCTGCGGCCCGCAACGTCCCCTCGCCATCAAACCGCGCCGCCTCTTTCGCCACAAAGGAGACCCCCGCGTGATCCGCAGCCGACGCAGGTTCCTTGCCGCCGCACTCGCCGCTCCGCTGGTGCTGCGCACCCGCCCCGCCGCCGCCGACACCGTCACCATCCGCATCGGCGCGCTGAAGCTGATCCACTCGATCACGCCGTGGTTCTATGAACGCTTCGTGCCGACGGGCTACCGCGTGCAGATCATCCCGTTCGAAAGCCCCACCGACGGCAAGGACGCGGTGGTGACCCAATCGGTCGATTTCGGCACATTCGGCATCGCCGCCGCGATTCTGGGCGCCGCCGCGCACGAGCCGGTCGTGGTGTTCGGCTCGTCCTGCAACAAGGGCATGGCGGTGGTGGCGGGGAAGAACTCGCCGATCGACACGCTGAAGGATCTGAGGGGCAAGCGCGTCGCCATCTGGCCCGGCTCGACCCAGGAAGTATTCATCCTCGAACGCCTGCATATGGAGGGCATGACCATCCACGACATCCAGTCGGTGCGCGTGTCGTTCAGTGAGATGCCCGCCGCGCTGGCCCGGGGCGACGTGGATGCCTACGTCGGCGCCGAGCCGGGCCCCGGCCTGTCGCTCGCGACCGGCGTGGGCAAGATCGTCGAGTATCCGTATTCGACCCCGATGGGCAGCTTGAACATGATCATGGCCGCGCATCGAGACACTCTCGCGAACAAGCCGGAGTTGGCGAAGCTTGTGCTGAACCTGCAGAAGCAGGCCAGCACCTACGCCATGGCGCATCCGGACGAGATGGCCAGGATGACGGTGCAGAAGCTGGGCATGAAGCCGGACGCGGTGGCGCTGTCGGTGAAGAACGTCGAACTGAATTGGCGCATGTCGCCCACGATGATCGCCGAGGGCAAGACCTACGCCCAGCACATGCAGGAGTTGAAGCAGATCCGCACGCTGCCGGACTTCAATACATTCTTCGATACCCGCTTCTCCGACGCCCTGGCGCAGGGGACGTAAGGTGGAAGGCGCAGCACTGGACTCCCTCTCCCGTGAAGCCGGGGAGGGTGGGGTAGCGGTAATCGGGTCGGCACGCCGCAATGCGATGCCTGCCGACCCGATCACCCTCACCCGGCGAGCTTCGCTCGCCGCCCTCTCCCGCGTAGCGGGCGAGGCTTATAAATTCCTTGTGCCCCTTCTGCTCCTCGCGCTGTGGTGGGCCGCCACCGCACGCAACCCCGACGGGCTGATCCCGTCCCCCGCCGCGGTCGCCGTCGCCCTGTGGGACCTCGCCTTCGGCGGCATCAACGACGACGCCTTCAGCCAGATGCTGCTCACCGACCTGGTCGCCTCCGCCAGCCGCGTCTACGGCGCCTTCCTGCTCGCCGCCGCCCTGGCGCTGCCACTGGGCATGCTGATCGGCCGCCTGCGCATCGTGCGGCAACTGCTGGAACCCACGCTGCAACTGCTTCGCCCGGTGCCGGTCACCGCCTGGCTGCCGCTGTCCATGATCATCTTCGGCCTGGGGCCGCGCTCCGCCTTCTTCCTGGTCGCGCTCGGCGCCTTCTACCCGATCCTGGTCAACACCACCTTCGCCGTCCGCAGCGTCGAGCCGCGCCTGTTCGAGGCCGCCCAGATGCTCGGCGTCTCCCCAGCCCGGATGTTCCTGAAGGTGGTGCTGCCGGCGTCGCTGCCTGGCATGTTCACCGGCCTCCGCCTGGGGCTGGGCTTCGCCTGGGTGGTCATTGTCGTGGGAGAAATGACTGGCGTACAGACCGGCCTCGGCGCCATGATCATGGATGCGCGGCAGCTCTCTCGCACCGAGATCGTCATCTCCGGCATGGCGGTAATCGGCCTGGCCGGCTTCCTGTCGGATCTCGCGGTGCAGGCGCTCGGCAAGCGCCTGCTGGCCTGGAGCCCGCTGCATGGTTGAACCGCTGCTGCGCATCAGCAACGCATCGAAGCGCTTCCCCGGCGGCCCAGCGGGATCCATCGAGGCGCTGCGGGGCGCCAACCTCATCATCAACCGAGGGGAATTCGTCTGCCTGATCGGCGCCTCGGGCTGCGGCAAGTCCACCCTGCTGCGCATCATCGCCGGCTTCGAGCACCAGACCGATGGCGAAGTCGTCATGCGCGGCAAGCCCGTCACCCGCCCCGGCCCCGACCGCGGCATGGTGTTCCAGGACTATGGGCTGTTCCCGTGGCTGACAGTGCGCGGCAACATCGCCTTCGGCCCCGCCGAGCGCGGCAAGAAGAGAGCCGAGGTCGCCCAGATCGCCGACCGCTTCATCGCCATGATGGGGCTGGAACGCTTCGCCGACGTCTACCCGCACCAGCTCTCCGGCGGCATGAAGCAGCGCGTCGCGATCGCTCGCGTGCTGGCGAACGACGCGCAGCTCGCGCTGATGGACGAGCCGTTCGGCGCGCTGGACGCCATGACCCGAGAACGCCTGCAGGACGAACTGCTGGCGATCTGGCGCGCGACCGGCCTGTCGGTGGTGTTCGTGACGCACTCGCTGGAGGAAGCGATCTTTCTCGCCGACCGCGTGGTGGTGATGTCGCCCGGCCCAGGGCGTATCGTCGCCGAGGAGACGATAGTTTTGGAACGGCCCCGCGACGTGTCTTCGCCCGAGTTCAACGCCATCCGCCGCCGCCTGGCCGCCCTGCTGCACGCCGATCACGTCAAGGAGGCGGCGTGAGGGTGGCTCGGGGCGGACGAAAGAAAAGAACTCCCCCTCCCCTTGAGGGCCTGGGCCGAGAAGCGGACCAAGGCCGGCGGGAGAGGTGCGTACAACCGCAGCTATCCGGCCGTACACACCCCTCCCCCCGCCCCCCGCCCTCAAGGGCAGGGGGAGCCCTGGGCTCAGTCCTCGGTTGCAAATGACCCCCATCGCAGCCGCCGAGGCGGCGCTGGCCGCGGACCGGGCCCACGGCGACCCCGCCATCTGGATCACCCGCCTGCCCGACGAGATCGTGCTGGCCCAGGCGCGCAGGCTGCAGGATGAAGGCCCATGCGGCCGGCCGCTCTGGGGCGTGCCATTCGCGGTGAAGGACAACATCGACGTGGTCGGCCTGCCGACCACCGCCGCCTGTCCCGCGTTCACCTACACCGCCACATCCAGTGCGCCCGCCGTGCAGCGGCTGCTGGATGCCGGCGCGCTGTTGCTGGGCAAGACCAATCTCGACCAGTTCGCCACCGGCCTGGTGGGCACGCGCTCGCCGTACGGGGTGCCGCGCAACCTGTTCGATCCACTGCGCGTCCCCGGTGGGTCATCCTCCGGTTCCGCCTGCGCGGTTGCGGCCGGGATCGTGCGCTTCGCCATCGGCACCGACACCGCGGGTTCCGGCCGCGTGCCCGCCGCCTTCGGCAACATCGTGGGCCTGAAGCCGACGCTCGGCAGCGTGCCGACGCGCGGCGTGGTGCCGGCCTGCCGGTCGGTGGACACGGTGTCGGTGTTCGCATGCTCCGTTGACGAGGCGCTCGCGGTGCAGCGCCTGATGGCCGGCTACGATCCCGAGGACGCCTATTCCCGCCCCGCCCCGTTCCCGCATCTCCGCCGCGCCGCCCCATCGCCGCACGGCCGCATCGCCATGGCCGACGTCGCCGAGTTGTGCGATGCGGAAACCTTAGCGCGCTACCAGGCCGCGGCGCGGCGACTCGGCGCCGAGCTCGTCGACATCGCCCCGTTCCTGGAAATCGCCCGCCTGCTGTATGACGGCCCCTGGGTCGCGGAACGCACCGCCGCGCTGCGCACGCTGATCGAGGAGCAGCCGGAGATCCTCTACCCGGTTACGCGCGACATCCTGCAAAGCGGGTTCACCCGCAGCAGCGTGGACGCGTTCGAAGCGTTCCACCGCCTCGCCGAGGCGAAACGCGCCGCGCAACGCCTGTTCCAGCGCTACGACGCCTTGCTGCTGCCGACGACGCCGTTCTGTCCGACGCTGGCCGCGGTGCAGGCGGACCCGATCGGCCTGAACAAGCACCTCGGCACCTTCACCAATTTCGTCAACCTGTGCGACCTCGCCGGCTACGCGGTGCCGGCCGGCTTCGGTGCCGACGGGGTGCCGGTGGGGGTGACGCTGCTGGGCCCGGCCTGGTCGGAGGGCCGGCTGACCGGCCTCGCCGATAGCCTGCACCGGACCTTCGCCGCCACAGTCGGCAACACCGGCGAGAAACTGCCGCCGCCCGCCGCCCCCGACCCCATCGCCCCGGAGGAGACGGCCCTGTTCTGCATTGGCGCCCACATGGCTGGCCTCCCGCTGAACAGGCAGATCACTGAGCTTGGGGGCCGGTTCGTGCGGACGGGGCGGACGACGCCGGCATACCGCCTGTTCGCGCTGGGCAACCGGCCCGGGATGGTCCGCTCCGCCGATGGCGCCGCGATCGAGGGCGAAGTCTGGGCGCTCCCGACCGCCGCGATCGGCGCGCTGCTGGCCCAGGTGTCGCCGCCGCTGGGGTTCGGGACGGTGGGGCTGCAGGACGGTCCCTGCCTCGGTTTCGTCGCGGAGGCCGAGGGCGTGTCCAATGCCCCTGACATCACCCGCTTCGGCGGCTGGCGCGCACGGTTGCAGGCCAATGCGGAGACGGCAGGTGCGGAGACGACAGGTGCGGAGACGACAGGATGAATGAGTTGCCGGTGGACCTGGACGCCTACATCGACGCCGGCACCGCCCTGCTGGGCATCACGGTGCAGCCGGAGTGGCGGCCCGCGATCCGGCTGCACCTCGGAATATCGTTCAATCTCGGGCGGTTGGTGCTGAATTTTCCGCTGCTGGACGAGGCCGATCCCGCGCCGGTGTTCGCCGCATGAGGAGCTAAAGACTGCCGCATGAGGAGCTAAAGACTAAGGAACTCCCCTCCCCTTGAGGGAGGGGCTGGGGGACCGGTGCGTACCTCGGCTGACCTCCGTTGTACACACCCCTCCCCCAGCCCCCCTCAAGGGGAGCGGAGTTCAGTCTTCGCCTGCGTCTCATTATCAGGCCTTACCCTGGACCTGCGCCTCGACCTTGACCTGGCCCCACCTGGACCCCACGCGCCATGACCCCCGAGACCGCCCATGCCATCGCCACTGACGTCGCCGCCGGTCGCCGTCGCGCGAGCGACGTCGTCACCCAGGCGCTGGCCCGCATCGCTGCCCGCAATCCCGGCCTGAACGCCTTTACCGCCGTCACCGCCGAGCGTGCCCTGGCGCGCGCCACAGCCATCGACGACGCGGTTGCCGCGGGCCACCGCGTCGGCCCCCTGGCCGGCGTGCCCTTCGCGGTGAAGAACCTGTTCGATGTCGCCGGCCTGCCCACCCTGGCCGGTTCCCGCATCAACCGCGACCACCCTCCGGCCGCGACCGACGCGACGCTGGTGACCCGGCTGGAGAGCGCCGGAGCCGTGCTCGTGGGTGCCCTGAACATGGGCGAGTACGCGTATGATTTTACGGGAGAAAACGCACACGACGGCGCGTCGCGCAATCCGCACGACACGGCCCGCATGAGCGGCGGCTCGTCCGGCGGTTCGGGCGCGGCGGTCGCTGGCGGGTTGGTGCCGCTGGCGCTGGGGTCCGACACCAACGGCTCGATCCGGGTCCCCGCCTCGTTCTGCGGCGTGTTCGGCCTGAAGCCGACCTATGGCCGGCTGCCCCGCACCGGCAGCTTCCCGTTCGTGTCCAGCCTGGACCATGTCGGGCCCCTGGCGCGCTGCGTGACCGACCTCGCCCTGGCCTATGACGCCATGCAGGGCGCCGACCCGCGCGATCCGGTCTGCGCCGACCGCCCCGCCGATCCCGCCTTCCCCACCCTGCGCGACGGCATCGATGATCTGCGTATCGTCCGCGCCGGCGGCTATTTCCGGGTCGGTGCGTCGCCGGAGGCCCTGTCGGCGCTCGACACCGTCGCCGCGGCGCTGAACGCCACAACCGAAATCGAATTGCCCGAGGCCGCCCGCGCAAGCGCCGCCGCCTATGTCATCACCGCCAGCGAGGGCGGCGCGCTGCACCTGCCCCGCCTGCGCGCCCGCCCCAACGACTTCGACCCCGACGTGCGCGACCGGTTGCTCGCCGGTGCCCTGATCCCCGCCGCCATCGTCACCCAGGCGCAGAAGTTCCGCCGCTGGTATCGCGACGCCATGCTGAGGCTGTTCCAGTCGGTGGACGTTATCCTCGCCCCGGCCACCCCCTGCGTCGCGCCGCTGATCGGGCAGAAGACCTTCATGTTGGACGGTAAGGAAACGCCGCTGCGGCCGAATATCGGCATTTTCACCCAGCCGATCTCCTTCATCGGCCTGCCGGTGGTGGCAGTGCCTGTTGCGCTGCCCGCCGCGACCCCCGGAGGCCTGCCGATCGGCGTGCAGGTGATTGCCGCACCGTGGCGCGAGGCGGTGGCCCTGCGCGTCGCGCACGCGCTCGAGGCACGCGGAATTGTCACTGCGCCGGAACCGCCGGCCGCCGCGCAGTGTTAGGCGATGCAGCAACGGGAGAGGCTGATGCCGCGCAGGTCCAGGTTCTGCGGTGCCACGCTGGCGGCAGCGGCCCTGCTGGCACTCGCCGCGTGCGTGCCGCCGTACCATCCGCAGCCGGGCCAAGTGCCATTCGTCTACAGCCCGCCGTAGGCAACGCATTGCGAGGGCACGCTGCCCACCCCGCCGCGGACATTCGCGTTTCGGTGCGCGCGCAGGTGAGAAAAACGACATCCCAGCGCTATCCAACCGACAGGTCGCTGTTCTATTGATGGCGGCATGTCATCACATGCAACCGCGGCTGAGCCGCTGACCCCTCGGCGCGATTTCCTCAAGCTGGTCACCGGCGCGACGGCCGCGATCGGGGCCGCCGCCTTCGCCTGGCCGATGATCGATTCCATGGACCCGGCGCAGGACGTGATCGCCGCCGGAGCGCCGATGGACATCGACCTGTCCAAGATCGCCTCCGGCCAGCAGGTGATCGTGGAATGGCGCGGCTCGCCGATCCTGATCGTCAACCGCACGCCGCAGGCGCTGAAGACGTTGCAGACCCCGTCGCTGATCGACCGGCTGAGCGACCCCGACTTCGAAGGTGCACCAGCAGCCGCCTTATGCCGTGAACTGGCACCGCTCCATCAAGCCGGAGCTTGCGGTCCTGGTCGGCATCTGCACGCATCTGGGCTGCCTGCCGGGCTATATGCCGCAACCCGATCCCAGCTCGCCGGCGCCGAACTGGCCGGGCGGGTACTTCTGCCCCTGCCACGGCTCCAAGTACGACCTGGCGGGGCGGGTCTATTCCGGCGTGCCGGCGCCGTACAACCTGCCGGTGCCGCCTTACTACTTCCCCAACCCCACGACCGTTCGGATCGGGGAGAACCCCCCGGGACCAGTGGCCTTCGAGCTGAGCTCCGTGGTGCAGATGTAGCGGCTGCCGGAGGGCTTGGACTCGGCACGACCGACGTGAGACCCCGAGGCACGACTTATATTTGTACCCGGGCCTGCGATTGACCCTCCCACGGGGGCACGAATGGGCACGGAACACCCGCTGTCATTGCGAGGAACGAAGCGGACGAAGCAATCTCCTGCCTGACGAGCCGCTTTCGGCTGCGCGGGCAGGAGATTTCCTCGGTCGCGTCGCTCCTCCCAATGACAGCGGATGGTCGTCGCCGAGAGTTACTGATTGAGACGGGTGGTATTGGCCGCGAACTGCCGCGAGAAGCGCCGTGCGGCGAGGACCTGCGCGACAGCCAGAATAAACCGGGCGTCTGTCTTTTGCGCCGCGATGTCGACCGCGGGTGTTGCTGCGAGTTGACGACCGGCCGGCGGGCCGACCCGGCTTGAATGAAACGGCTGTTGTTCTGTCGTCATCCCCACGAAATCGGGGACCGATGTGGACTTGGGTCCCGGCTTTCGCCGGGATGACGTCGTTGACTGTTTCTTGTGGGCACGCCGAAGCAGTCCCCGCGAGCGGTGGGCGCACTCTCCCGGCGTTTGCCCGCCGGGAATTGCTTCGCGGTGCTCGCAATGACAGGGTCACAGACACAACCCGGAGGAGCGACATGACGGAAACAGGCGCGGATGACCACGATCTCCGCTCACCCGCCGCCCCTCTGCCCTACGCCGAGCCGGAAGCGGTCGGCATATCCTCCAAACGGCTGGGCCGTATCGTCCCCGCGCTGAACGCCGCGGTCGAAGCGGGCCAGTTGCCCGGCGCCGTCGTCGCGGTCGCCCGGCACGGGCACCTGGTGTTGCACGAAGCCGTTGGCCATCTCGGCCCGGACCGCCGCACGCCCATGCCGCGCGACGCCCTGTTCGCCATTGCGTCCATGACCAAGCCCGTCACCGGCGCCGCGGCTCTGATGTTATGGGAGGAAGGCCGCCTCGGGCTGGCCGATCCGGTCGAGCGCTTCCTGCCGCAACTTGGCAACCGGCGCGTCGCGGTGCTGAATGAGCGGGTGCGCGCCGGACAGGGCCCGATCGAAACCGAGCCTGCGCGGCGGCCGATCACGATGCTGGACCTGATGCGCCATACCTCCGGCATCACCTATGGCGGGCGCGGCACGACCGCGGTGCATGCGCTGTATCCCGCGTCTTCCAACGCCGCCGGCGCCGCGCTCGATACCGCTGCGTTGCTGGAGCAGTTGGCCGGCGCGCCCCTGCTGTATCAGCCGGGAACGGTGTGGGACTATGGGCTGTCGATCGACGTCATTGGCCTGATGGTGGAAAAGATCTCCGGCCAGAGCCTGGGTGCGTTCCTGCAACAGCGATTGTTCGGCCCGCTTGGCATGGTGGACACCAGCTTCCAGGTCCCGCAGGACAAGGTCGCGCGCCTCGCCCGGCCCCTACCGCACGACCCCGATACGGGCTTGGTGCAAGCGGTGCCGGACCGCACCCGGGCGTTGCGATTCGAATGCGGCGGCGGCGGGCTGGCGTCCACCGCGCTGGATTATCTGCGGTTCGCGCAAATGCTGCTGGGCGGCGGGGTGCTGGGCAACACGCGCATCCTGGGGCGGAAGACGGTGGAGGCGATGCGCACCAACCGCATGACGCCGGACATCGACAACCGGATCGCGGAGCTGGATCCGAATTCGGACGGTTACGGTTTCGGCCTGACGGTCGCGGTGCGACGAGCGGGTCGGCACGCTGATGGGCAGTCTGGGTGAATTCTATTGGAACGGCGCCTATGGAACACTGTGGTGGGCCGATCCGGTGGAGGATTTGGCGGTGGTGTTCATGGCGCAGGTCCCGGGCGAGCAGCGGCGGCGGTACCGGCCGCTGATCAATGCGCTGGTTTATCAGGCGTTGACGGCCTGACGAAGTTCGCCGCTATGGTGCCGCTGCGCTTTTCCGCCCTATTGCTCTGCCTCACCGCAGGCCATGCGGGATCAGAAGGTCAGGCTAGACATTCTCGCCCGTACGCACGAAAGGCCGACAGATGCCGGCCTCTCTCGTGCAAGTCTCGACTTCAACGCGGCTTAGCCATTGACCGGGCTGTAGCTATTGGACGGCTGTTGCGTTTGGTTGGTGCCGTAGCCGTTCAGGTTCTGGGCGGAAGCGACACCCATGCCAAGGGTCAGGGCGGCAATGGCGGCAAGAACGAACTTCTTCATGACTCACTCCATCATCAGATGACCCCCTTACATCGAGGCGGGTCGATTGATCGCCGGCTGGGTCATCGAATGATCGGCCCCGCCTGGCTGACGAGCCACACCTACGCTTCGCCACCGAGCAGGGGAATTCGGTGTCTACGCGCAATACTTGTGCGAAAAGCGGAGAGGTGGGGCTTCCAAGTGAAAATGCCGGCGCATGAATAACGGCCAAGGTGCAACGACCGCTGCCAACCTGCACTGCCAACCTGCACTGCCAACCTGCACTGCCAACCTGCACTGCGCAGCCAACCTGCGCTGCCAACCTGCACTGCGCAGCCAACCTGCGCTGCCAACCTGCGCTGCCCCTGCCGCAGCGAGCCCGAACCGTGCTAGACCCGGCGCCGTGCCATTGGTCCGTTCCCCTCGCCCAATCCTGCCGCGGCCCGCCCATCATGCTGCTGCTGTCCTTTAGCCTGCTGCTGCTGGCCGCCCTACTCGGCGGCGTCCTCGCCGCACTGCATCTGCGTGCCGGGCGCATGCGGCCGCTGCGCCGGCCGGTCTGGGCGCTGCACGGCTTGCTTGGCCTGTCAGGCTTCGGAGTCCTGTTGCTCGGCCTGCGCGGACCGCCGCGCGGCGTGGCCATGGGCGTCGGCGGCTTCGGCCGCGTCGCCGCCATCCTGTTGGCCCTGGCGCTGCTGGCTGGCGCCGAAATCCTGTTCGAGCGCCTGCGTCACCACCGCCTGCCCGTCCTGATGGTCGGCCTGCACGCTACGATTGCGATCGGTGCAGTGGTCGTCTTGGCCGCCTACACGCTGGTGGGCTGACCCCGGGAACGGTCAGCTCCCCGGCCCTGCGCCGTGCCGCCCCCTGCCCTCGCCTGGTCGTCCGCCGCATGATCATCCGCCGCCGAATCATCCGCCGCCTGGTCGTCCGCCACGTGGTGGTCCGCCGCCTCGTCGTCCGCCCTGGTCCTGCCTGATCCCGGGCCCGGACGACCACCCAGCCGCCACGCCCGGCCCGGAACGCGCGCAAGTCCGCCCTGCCCAGCCCCCGCCCGCCGCTGGTGATTTGCCTGACCTGTAACCTTCTGGCATATCGCCGCGCCGATCCCATCCCCCTCCCAAGCCGGTCCGGGGCCTGCCCCCAAAGGTTCCAACAAGGAAAAACCCTAGATGCAAACGGCCCAGATCCTGATCATCGTCTGCGGATTGCTGGCGCTGGTCTACGGCCTGATCACCGCGCGGCAGGTGCTCGCCGCCGACGCCGGTACGCCCCGCATGCAGGAGATCTCCGACGCCGTGCAGGAAGGCGCCCGCGCCTACCTGAACCGTCAGTACACCACCATCGCCATGGTCGGCGTGGTGATCCTGATCATCCTCGGCGTCATCCTGGGCCTCCGCGTCGCCATCGGCTTCATCATCGGCGCGGTGCTGTCCGGCGCCGCCGGCTTCATCGGCATGAACGTCTCGGTCCGCGCCAACGTGCGCACCGCCGAGGCCTCGCGCCACGGCATGGCCGCCGGCCTCGCCATCGCCTTCAAGTCCGGCGCCGATCACCGGCCTGCTGGTGGTCGGCCTCGGGCTGCTGGGCCTGACCGTCTATTACGCCATCCTGCGCGGAGCCTTCGGTGCCACCATCACCAGCGTCCAACTGCGCGGCGTGCTGGACGCGATGGTCGCGCTGGGCTTTGGCGGCAGCCTGATCTCCATCTTCGCCCGGCTCGGCGGCGGCATCTTCACCAAGGGCGCCGACGTGGGCGCCGACCTGGTGGGCAAGGTCGAGGCCGGCATCCCCGAGGACGACCCCCGCAACCCCGCCGTCATCGCCGACAACGTGGGCGACAACGTCGGCGACTGCGCCGGCATGGCCGCCGACCTGTTCGAGACCTACTGCCGTCACCATCGTCGCCACCATGCTGCTGGCGGCGATCTCCTTCACCGGCGAGGTGCGCGACCATCTGCTGATGCTGCCGCTGGGGATCGGCGGAATCTGCATCCTGACGTCGATCGTCGGCACCTATTTCGTCAAGCTCGGGGCCGACAACGGCATCATGAAGGCGCTGTATCGCGGGCTGCTGGTGACCGGCGGGCTGTCGGTGATCGGCGTCGCCATCGTCATCGCCTGGTTCGTCGGCTTCCGCACGCCGCTGCCCATGACCGGCGGCAGCACCGTGGACGGCTGGGATCTGTTCGTCTGCGCACTGATCGGCCTGGTGGTGACGGGCGCCATCGTCTGGATCACCGAATACTACACCGCGACGGAATACCGCCCGGTGCGGTCCATCGCGCAAAGCTCGACCACCGGCCACGGCACCAACGTGATCCAGGGCCTCGCGGTGTCGATGGAGGCAACCGCGCTGCCGGCGATCGTCATCTGCATCGGCATCATCTTCACCTACATGATGGCCGGGCTGTTCGGCATCGCCGTGGCGGTGACCACGATGCTGTCGCTGGCCGGGCATGATCGTGGCGCTGGATGCCTACGGCCCGGTCACCGACAACGCCGGCGGCATCGCCGAGATGGCCGACCTGCCGCCCGACGTGCGCAAGACCACCGACGCGCTGGACGCCGTCGGCAACACCACCAAGGCGGTGACCAAGGGCTATGCGATCGGGTCGGCGGGCCTGGCCTCGCTGGTGTTGTTCGCCGCCTACACCCAGGACCTGTCGCACTACTTCCCGACGCTGAAGGTGGATTTCACGTTGCAGAACCCGTACGTGGTGATCGGCCTGATCATCGGCGGCCTGCTGCCCTACCTGTTCGGTGCCATGGGCATGACCGCGGTGGGCCGCGCGGCCGGCTCCGTGGTGGTGGAGGTGCGGCGGCAATTCCGCGAGATCCCCGGCATCATGGAAGGCACCGCCAAGCCGGAATACGGCAAGGCCGTGGACTTGCTGACCCGGGCGGCGATCAAGGAAATGCTGATCCCGTCGCTGCTGCCGGTGCTGGCGCCGATCGTGCTGTGGATCATCATCGACATCATTGCCGGCCGGGCGGCGGCGTTCGCATCGCTGGGCGCGATGCTGCTGGGGACCATCGTCACCGGGCTGTTCGTGGCGATCTCGATGACCTCGGGCGGCGGCGCGTGGGACAACGCGAAGAAATACATCGAGGAGGGCCACCACGGCGGCAAGGGGTCGGAGGCGCACAAGGCCGCGGTGACCGGCGATACGGTGGGCGATCCCTACAAGGACACCGCCGGGCCGGCGGTGAACCCGATGATCAAGATCACCAACATCGTGGCGCTGCTGCTGCTGGCGATCCTGGCGCAGTGGCTGAAATAGGCAGTCTCCAGCTTTCCAGATTGCCCGCTTGCAAACGGCGGCCTCGGGCTTTGTCCGGGGCCGCTGGCGTTTTCGTCCCCGCTGTCTGGGCCCGACCGTGCTGCCTCGGTCCTCGTCCTTCCGCACGCGGCGAAAGATGCTATATCAGCCGCATGGACGATCAGTTCCGCCCGGCGGATGACGAGCGCAACCCGGCCAGCGACGCCGCAGCAGATGCCGCCGCACTGGCGGAGATCGCCGCAGGCAAGGGTGTGCCGAACGACCGTGTCCTGCTGTGGCTGCGGCAGTTGGCGCGTGGCATCAAGGTTCCTCCGCCCCGGGCATCGTGATGCAGGTCATCTGGTCGCCGTCTTCCCTGCGCCAGATCGAGGAAATCCACGACTACATCGCCGGCGACAATCCGGCCGCCGCCGTCAAGATGGCGGAACTGCTCTACCAGGCCGGTGAAAGCCTCGACACACTCCCCCACCGCGGTCGTCCGGTGCCCGGGACCAGGATGCGCGAGTTGATCGTCCGGCCCTACATCATTCGCTATCAGGTTGACGGCAACCGGGTGTTGATCGTGCGTGTCCGCCACGGCGCGCGTCGTCCCACGAAGCCATAGGGCGGCCGACGCGATCAGACCGGTGGCCGGGCGAAGACCGCGGTCAGGGTCCGTCTGGCCACGGCGCATCCAACGGGAGCGCCGGCGTGTCGCGCCACAGCGCGTATTGCTCCAGCGCCGCCGCCTGGGCGGGATCGTTGATCGCCGCGAGCAGTGCTTCGAGGAAATCGTGCCACGCCTCGGGCAGGTCCGGGCGCAGGTAGCCGTCCAAAATGCCGCCCTCCGGCCACGGCACGTCCAGCGAGGCCGCCGGCGTGCCACAACATCGAGACCGCCTGCGCCGCACGCATTTGCCGTCCGGTATCAGGCGACAGCGACCGGCGTGATGTCCGTTCGGGCGAAATCGTCGCCGCGAAACAGCAGGGGCAGGCGGCGCGATTGCGCCAGCGCATAGGCGAAGCAGTCGCCGTAGTTCAGCGCCGCCGGATGCCGCCCCTCGCCGAAGCGACGCCACGCCGCCCGGGCAATTTCGGCCTGATCGCGATCGAGCGCCACGACGTCGATCTCGCTGCGATACAACAACAGGTCGAGTTCGCGGCCGCCTGCTTCCCCCTTGCGCGCCTCGATGACGATGGATGCCTCGAGCAGGGTCGCCGCCGACAGCAGGCGCGGCGCGCCGGTTTCGATCGCCGTCGCGATGCGGCCGGCGTCGGCTTCGCCGAGCAGGATGGCCAGCAGAGCCGATGTGTCGATGACCATCAGCGCGGGAGGCCGTGCTCGTCGTAGCCGAGGATTTCGTCCGGCGTCCGCCGGTCCAGATCGGGCAAGGCGGCACAGCGCCGCCCGATCGCAACCAGCTCGGCGGCGAGGCTGCCGCCGGCACGCGTGCGCCGGAGGCGGTGCAGCCGCTCCTCGGCGGCGCGCCGCACCGCCGTGGTGACGCTTTCGCCGGTGAGGGAGGCGAGTTCGCGCACGGCGTGCTCGGTGGGCTGGTTTTTGATGTTGAGCGGCATGCTTGGGTTCCAAGGCAGAATTTTTATCGCAAGGAAGATAGTGCGGTCACCTTGCCCGCGCAACCGGAGCGCATTTTGCCGGCATCGCGGTTGTGCCCCGGCTGGGGCCGGCTGCGCGCCTCGGTGGCGCGGGGAGGCCCACTGCGGCGGTGGTTGTCACCGGCGGGCGGCCGGTGCGTGGGCGGGCGTCGGTCAGGCGTTGCCATCCGGGATGTCGGCGCGCCGGCAATGCTGGCGAACCGCTACGGCTGGCAGGGCGCGGCGGTAGGGGTCACCGCGGCGATGGCGGCCGCGTTGCCCCTGCTGGCCATCATGCTGCCGGAGTCGCCGGCTACGGGCTGGACTGGGTGGCGACCGGGCCGGCCATCTTCGCGCTGACCAATGCCGTATTCGGGCGGCGGGATGCACCGGTGATCGTGTTGTGGATCTTTGCCGGGCATCAGATCGGCGGCGCAGTGGCGGCGCTGGGCGCGGGCGGAGGGCGGGACCTGACCGGCACTTATCTCGCGGCGTTCCTCACCAGCGGGCTGGCCTGCTTGCTCGCCTCGCTGCTGGTGTTGCGGATTTCGCGCGACGGACTGGTGCCGGCAGCCGCGGAGTAGCGTGCGCGCCGGTGTCCATCCGTCGCGCCGGACCGTGCCGGCGCGTGTCGTTACTTGGGCATCGAAGACGAAGCGAGACGGTGGATCGCCCCGGATCGGTTCATCTTGAGCTTGCGTTCCGATAGTCGCACCCGGCTGCCCCCGCGCACATTTTCACTATTGATGGCTCGCTGTTTCCGCTGTCACCGCGACGGCACTGGTGGTGCGCCGTCGCCTGATCGGACATCGCCGAATCGACCTTCTACCAGACTGTTCCGTTTTCACAACCTAAGCGGATACCCCTACTGGCCGTGTATAACGCGTCGCACAACAATCCGCCTGTTTTGCGAATCCTGCACATGGCACGCGACCCAGGCCCATTGCTAACGGACCTGGCCGATGCTTCCGAACCAGACCTGAAGTGGTGCGGCTTCAAACATAGTGCCGGGACTACGCCCGCATCTCCCGTCCCGTATCCCGCATCAGAATCCGCGCAAACCCCTCCGTCACCGCGGCATGGTACGCCACCGCCGCCGCCGAGCAATCCGCATCCGGCCGTTGCTCTTGCTCGAAATGTCCGTAGCGGTCGGTCCCGCGCACCAGCGTCGCCGTATCGTGCGCCCCCGCCGTCTGCCGCACATAGGTCGGTATATACCGGATCGCGAACCCGATCCGCCGCAAGCCGGACGGGTTCGGCTCCGACCCGTGGATCAGCCGCACGTGGTGCAGCGACATTTCCCCGGCGGCCAGTTCCAGCGTGGCGGCCTGACTCGCGTCCACGTCCACCATGATCTCCTGCCCGCGCGACAGCAGGTTGTCGGGCGCGAACGTGTCGCGGTGCGGCACCTGGTCGTGCAAGTGACTGCCTGGGATCACCCGCATCGCACCGTTCTCCACCGTGCTGTCCGACAGCGCGACCCAGGCGGTGACGATGTCCGACGGCTCCAGCCCCCAATAGGTGGAGTCCTGATGCCACGACACGTACGCCGAATTGCGCGGCTCCTTGATGAAGAAGCTGCTGCCCCAGCACAGAATGTCGGGACCGATCAGGTCCTCCACCGCGTCCAGCATGCGCGGGTGCCGGATCAGGTCGTTCAGCCAGGTGAACAACAGATGCGATTTTTGCCGGAGCTTGCCAGCCAAGGGGCCTGCGCCGCCCTCGAACGCTTCCAGCCGGGCACGCAGCGCGCCGGCCTCGGCCGTGGAAATCACGCGCACCGGCGCGTGATAGCCTTGCTCGGCGTAGTGCCGCAGCGCGGCTTCGCACAGAATGTTCATGCCAGCCCTGCCAAATTCCCTGGGGTCGCGGCCACCGCCGCGATACGCTCAGCCTACGCCCTCCCGCGCTTGCCGGGGAGAGGGGTCAGGGAACCCGGGAGACATAGAAAAATGCGACGACGGACTTTCCTGGCGGCGTCTGCCGCCAGCCTTGCGCTGCCCGCGATCGCGCAGGCACAGAAGCAGCGGGTGCTGAAGTTCATTCCGCAGTCGGATCTCGCCGTCGTCGATCCGATCTGGACCACCGCTTATGTGACGCGCAACCACGCCTACATGGTGTTCGACACGCTGTACGGCCAGACCGGGTACAAGAGCGGCTTCAAGATCACGCCGCAGATGGTCTGCCGGCCACGTCATCGAGGACGGCGGCAAAACCTGGAAGCTGACACTGCGCGACGGCCTGCTGTTCCACAACAACGAAATGGTGCTGGCCCGCGACTGCGCTGCCTCGATCAAGCGCTGGGGCGCGCGCGACGCCTTCGGTTCAACGCGCCGGACCTCGAGACGCAGAAGAAGATCGGCGTCGCCATTCAGACCGAGGCGTTCCAGAGCGTGCGAAACTATCCGCTCGGACTGGGACAATTGCCGACGGCATTCCGCGCGGATATCGCCGGTGTGCCCGAGGGCTTCCCGATTTTCTGGGGTGTGCACCCCGTCTGGACGCCTTGGGGTCGGTGCATAGCGTAGAGTGTCATCGCGGGCAGAGTGTCGTGGCGGGCTGAGTGTCGTCGCGGGTAGAGTGTCATTGTGAGCAGAGTGTCATCGCGGGCAGAGTGTCATCGCGGGTAAAGTGTCGTCGCGGGTAGAGTGTCATTGCGAGCAGAGTGTCATTGCGAGCGCAGCGAAGCAGTCTCCCGCGAGTGACTTGCGTACTCTCCAGGAGATTGCTTCGCTGCGCACGCAATGATAGCTCTGCTCGCAATGACCCTCTGCTCGCAATGACAGATTGGCCGTGGGCACCCCGCGTTAGGATCACAGCCGTAGGGTCACGACTCCCCGCGGCACTTCCTGACAGGAATTTAACGCTCCCCCCGGCGGGCCGGCGTTGGGCGCCGCCATCCCGCGCGTTACGCTCGGGTATGCCCCTCGCCGCGCAAGGAGAGGGCACCGGTAACCTGGGAGCCACACATCATGCGACGACGGACCTTCCTGGCGGCAGGAACCGCCACACTCGCTCTTCCGGCGATAGCACGCGCGGCCGACACGCGGCTGTTGAAGTTCATCCCGCAATCGGACCTCGCGGTGCTCGATCCGATCTGGACCACCGCCTATGTCACGCGCAACCACGGCTTCATGATCTTCGACACGCTCTATGGCCAGGCCGGGAAGAAATACGGCTTCAAGGCCACGCCGCAAATGGTGGCCGGTCACACCACCGAAGACGGCGGCAAGACATGGAAGCTGACGCTGCGCGACGGGCTGATGTTCCATGATGGCACCAAGGTCCTGGCGCGCGACTGCGTCGCCTCCATCAAGCGCTGGGCGGCGCGCGATGCCTTCGGCCAGGCGCTGATGCAGCGCGTCGGCGACGTCTCCGCTCCTGACGACAAAACCATCCTGTTCCGCCTGAAGCAGCCGTTCGCGCTGCTGCCGGACGCGCTCGGTCACGCCGCGTCCAACATGTGCGCGATCATGCCGGAGCGACTGGCCAACACCGACCCGTTCAAGCAGGTGACGGAAATGGTCGGCAGCGGCCCGTACCGCTTCAACGCCAAGGAACGGGTATCCGGCTCGCTTTACGTCTATGAACGCTTTGACCAGTACAAGCCGCTGGCCAGCGGCGAGTCCAGCTTCACCTCCGGTCCCAAGATCGTGCATTTCGACCGGGTGGAATGGCACGTGACGCCCGACCCCTCCACCGCGGCCGGCGCGCTGCAATCCGGCGAAATGGACTGGTGGGAAAACCCCACCGCCGACCTGCTCCCTCTGCTGAAGCGCGTCCATATCAAGACCGAGGTCAGTGACCCCACCGGCACCGCGATGATGCTGCGCCCCAACCATTTGTATCCGCCGTTCGACAACCCGGCGATCCGCCGCGCGCTGTGGGGAGCCATCGACCAGGCCGAATTCATGACCGCCATGATGGGCACCGACAAGTCGCTGTGGGAGGTGCCGGTGGGCTTCTTCCCGCCGGTCTCGCCGATGTCCAGCAACGCCGGCATGACCGCGCTCACCGGCAAGCGCGACGACGCGGCGGTGAAGAAGGCGCTGGTGGCTGCGGGCTACAAGGGCGAGAAGATCGCGCTGATGGTCGCGACCGACTATCCGATTTTGAAGGCGATCGGCGACGTGTCCGCCGACATGCTGAAGCGCGTCGGCTTCAACGTCGATTACCAGGCGACCGACTGGGGCACCGTGGTGCAGCGCCGCGCCAGCACGAAGCCGCCGTCCGAGGGCGGCTGGAACGTGTTCAACACCGGCTTCTCCGGGCTGGATTTCTTCACTCCCGCCGCGGACCTGCCGCTGCGCGGCAACGGCAAGCAGGCCTGGTTCGGCTGGCCCACAATGCCGAAGATCGAGGACTTGCGCTCGGCCTGGTTCGATGCACCGGACCTCGCGTCGCAGAAGAAGATCTGCACCGAGATCCAGCTTCAGGCGTTCCAGGAAGTACCTGGTACTGGCCGGTCGGGCTGGCGCATCTGCCGACCGCGTATCGTCCTGACATCGCAGGTGTGCCGGAGGGTTTTCCACTATTCTGGAACGTGCACCGCACCTGAGGGCTGATGAAGGGGAGCAAGGGATGAAAGACACCCCCGCCCCTCGTGGGGAGGGGATGGGGGGAGGGGTGTGTACAGCCCGGGACAGCGGCTGGACGCAACCCTCCCCCCATTCCGCTCCCACAAGGGAAGCGGGTGTCCTTGCGGCTACTCCAACAGCCGGCGCGGTGATCGTGATTTTCGGTGCGGCGGTGCGTAGTGGCGGCGGGCCCAGCACCACATTGCGCTGGCGCGTGGAGGCCGCCGCCGCGTTCGGCCGCCGCTTCGCCGCCCCACTGTTCTTACCCACCGGCGGCGTGGGGCGGTTCGGACCGTCGGAGGCCTCGGTCATGGCGAACCTGCTGACGGCACACGGCGTCCCGCGCGAACGCATCCTGCTGGAGGAAACCGGCAGCGACACGTTTTCCTCGGCACGCGCGGTGGCGCGCCTGCTGCGGGAACAGGGCGTCACGGCGCCGGTGTTCGCGGCGAGCAGTGGGTATCACTTGCCACGATGCGTGCTGTTATTGCGGGCGTTCGGGGTGAGGGCGTCGGCCGCCGGACCGCCTTGGGTGCCGGCGGGCTCGCGCTGGGGCGCGCGGTGTTATTGGTGGCTGCGCGAGGCGGCCGCCTTGCCGTACGACGCCGTGCTGGCGTTGCTGGTGCGGACGGGGTTTCGCGAGCGCCAGGGTCCCGCAACGTTGACAAGGCGTTGACACCCGGGTGCACCAATGAAATCGTCCATTGCTGGCGCCGATCGACTGATATTTCGGCACTGTGGACACGCCTGGTCCTGGCGGAAGTTACGCTGGTAGCAAGAAGGCTTTTGAAACACAGATTTCACGAATTTCACAAGATTAAGGCATAGATCGTCGCCGTGACCCATCATTGCCGGGGGCGTAGCGGTGGTGAGCTTAGTGCCTTAATCTATGAAACCTGTGATCTATGAAATCTGTACTGTCAGACCCTGCTGTAGCTCCAAATCGGACCGCACCCCTTCGCCCCACAATACAACGACCTCTCGGCCATGAACCAGCCGGCCCTGCGGCAACTCCCCCACGGCTTGACGCGGCCGCCGATCCGGCCGCACGCCCCTCCGCATGAGCGAGACCGAACCCGTGATCCGGGCAGGCGCCGTGATCGCGTTGCGATTGTTCGACGTCGCCTATGCGATCGATCTCGGCCGGGCGGAGAAGCTGTGGGCAGCGCAGGCGCGCGCCTCCAGCCGCTTGCGGCTGACCGCCACGCCGCCGACGGCCATGGCCTTCGGCGTTGCGCCGCTGGCGCTCGAGCTCGATCCTGTCGCGTTGGACTTGCCCGGGCAGGCGGTGTCGGCTGACGTCACCGCACGGTTGTACGATTTCGGCGCCATCGCCATTGCGCTACGCGTCCCGGCCTCCGGCCTGGACTGGCCCGGCTTCGTGCAACGGCTGAACCAGGTCGATCGTTTGCTCGGCGACGGCGCCACCCGAGTGTGGACGCAGTTGCTGGAAAAGGTGCGCGTCCCGCTGGCCGCGGCGCTGGAGCGCCCGGAGCAATCGGCCCCGATCGAGGAAGATTACCTGGTCGGTCTGGTGCAGGCGTTCGATGACCCGCTCTCCGCCGTCGACCTGCAGCAGCGCGTGGATCTGGTGCCGCTGCTGTCGGGCGAACAACGCCCGTTGTCCGATGGCGCGCGGCAGGACCTGCTGCGCCAGCACTTCTCCTACTACACTGACGACCTGGCCGTGCTGACCTGGGACCGCGCCTTCATCTATGAACCACGCGGCGATACCGATCTGCTGGACGTGCTGGAAGTCGCCAACGCCCAGTTGCTGGAGATGCGCTATTACGACGAGCTGCTGGATGCCGAACTGCCGCGCATGTACGACCTGGTGGAGAGCGCCCGCCGCGCCACCAGCCTGCTCGCATCGCGCCGGTTCGCGGGGCTGGCGCGCGGGCTCCATACTCTGGTCGCTGAAGTCACCGAGCTCACCGAACGCGTGGACAACGCTTTGCAGGTGACCGAGGACGTCTATCTCGCCCGCATCTACACGGCGGCGCTGGAGTTGTTTCGCGTGCGGCCGGTCAGCGCCGCGGTGGATCGCAAGCTCGCCATCATTCGCGACACCTATACTGCGCTGCATGATGAAGCCTCGGCACGCAGGGCGGAATTGCTGGAGCTGCTGATCACGGTACTCATCGTGATCGAGGTGGTGCTGGCATTGATTCCAATGGTGCATCGTTGAGACCGTTGCCGGACGGCGCCCGGACGCCTCCCGTCATGGCCGGGTCAAACCCGCCATGACGGAAGGTGCCGGCTTGGCACAGCGTCAAGACTCAGTCTTTTCGATTGACCCTGAACGCTGGCGGAGCATGCCGAGAAAGTTCAAACGCCCTGCGTCATTCTGTTGGGTGCCTGGTATAACTGCAAGAAGTCAACTATCCTGCACGGAAGCTCTCCCTCCAGGACCTGCCAGCCGGAGTTTGACGGTTGATTTTCCGTAATGCTTTCGTTGCCTGCCTTGCCGCCGCCGCCTTGCTGGTGGGCGCGGGAATGTATCTGCACCGGAATGCACCGCCAGCGTGCACCAGCGACGAGGCGCTCGGCCTCGCTTACGCCACGTTGCGGGATCGCTTTCACCTCGAGAGCGTCTTCCTGAACGATATCCGTACGCTGTCGGGAGGATATTTCAGCGACCATTATGATTGTTCCGCGGAAGTGACGGAGGTCCGCGGTAATATCGCCGCCTCGGGCATGCCTTGGCGGGCCGTACGCTACCAGATCGCACACCAGGAGGCTGCACCCGACACGGTCGTGACGGTAGAATTGGGCGGCGGCGTGCCATTGGCTCCCAAGCAAAAGACGTTCTGGCAGCGCGTGCTGGCCTATTTGTAAGCTGAGCGGGCGAGAGGATTGCTAAAGAATTCATGGGGATGAAACTACTATGACTCTCCCCCTCCCCTTGTGCGACAAGAGCTTGGTGGAGGGGTGCGTACAGGCACAATTCCACAGCCCCACGTACCCCTCCCCCCAACCACTAGCGGAGGGGGAGTCTTTGGGGTCATGGCCTGTCTCCGTCACACCCGGGTCGGATCGAACCTTCGGACGAGGTGCCGACCGTAGCCCCCATACTCGCGCTGCCGCTGCGCCACGCCCGCGGCATACGCCGTGACCCGCTGCGGGAATCGCGTCTCGAACATAAAGGCCAGTGTGTTTTCCAGCTTGTGCGGGCGCAGGTCCGCATTGCTCGCGGCTTCGAACGCGTCGCGGTCGGGGCCGTGCGGCAGCATGCAGTTGTGCAGCGAGAACCCACCGGGCTCGAACCCCTGAGGCTTCGCATCATAGGCGCCGAAGATCAGGCCCATGAACTCGCTCATGATGTTCATGTGATACCAGGGCGGACGGAAGGTGTTCTCCGCCACCATCCAGCGTTCCGGAAAGATGACGAAATCGACGTTGGCGGTGCCGGGCGTCTCGCTGGGAGCGGTCAGCGTGGTGAAGATGCTGGGATCGGCATGGTCGAACAACACCGGCCCCACCGGAGAGAACCGCCGCAGGTCATACTTGTACGGCGCGTAGTTGCCGTGCCACGCCACCACGTCGAGCGGCGAATGGTCCAGCGCCGCCTGCCACAGCGCGCCGCCCCACTTCACCACCAGCCGGGACGGAGCCTCGCAATCTTCGTAAGCCGCGACCGGAGTCAGGAAGTCGCGCGGATTGGCCAGGCAGTTGGCGCCGATCGGGCCGCGCTCGGGCAACGTAAAGGTGCCGCCGTAGTTCTCGCACAGATAGCCGCGCGCGGAGCCGTCCGGCAATTCGACGCGCAGCTTCACGCCGCGCGGCAGGACCGCGATCTCGCCGGGCGCGATGTCGATCACGCCGAACTCGGTGCAGAGCCGCAGCGCACCGAGCTGCGGCACGAACAGTACCTCGCCGTCGGCGTTATAGAAATAGGTGTCGGTCATGGAGCGGTTGGCGAGATAGACATGCACCGCCATGCCGATCTGCGTGGCGGCGTCGCCGGCAGTGGTGACGGTGCGGATGCCTTGCAGGAACGTGGTGGGTTCGTCGGGCAGCGGCAGCGGGTCCCAACGCAGCGGCGCGGGCGGCAGCGCGACGTCGGCGCAGGGGCCGGTACAAGGGCCGGTGCACGGGGCAGTGCGCCACAGGCCGGCGTCGAGCGGCTGGAACTCGCCCCAATGCGCCACGGTCGGGCGGATGCGGTACAGCCAGGACCGTTGGTTGCGGCCGCGCGGAGCGGTGAAGGGCGAGCCACTGATTTGCTCGGCATACAGCCCATAGGCGCATCGCTGCGGCGAGTTGCGGCCGACAGGCAGCGCGCCCGGCAGTGCCTCGGTCTCGAAGCCGTTGCCGAAGCCGGACATGTAGCCGGGTGCCGCGACGGTCACGGCGCCGGGCTGGGGCGAGAGCACGTCCATCAGGTTCCTCCCTTGCCTTCACGGGGCGAATTATCGTCACTGTGCGACGGATTATCGCTGGTGCTGTCATCCTGACGCTTCGATGCCGCGGGTGAACGTGTCATTGCGAGCGCAGCGAAGCAATCTCCTCGCGAGTAAGCACATCACTCGCGGGAGGTTGCTTCGCTTCGTTCGCAATGACACAGCTCGAGCGCCAATCGCAGGGTGGACGCAGTCCGCCGCACAGGACGGGACAGCGGTTTGACATCCGTCGTCCCGGAGAAGTCCGACGCACCTGACGGCGGATTGCCATCCGCCCTACGCGGCACGGCGCTGCAACACGCCGCGGCGAATTTGGTCTTCCTCAATCGAAACGAACAACGCGCGGAAGTTGCCTTCGCCGAAGCCGTCGTCGCCTTTGCGCTGGATGAATTCGAAGAAGATCGGGCCGATCACCGTGGCGGAGAAGATCTGCAGCAGCACCCGTGCGGGCCGGTCCGAAACCGCATCCGAGCCGGTGCCGTCGAGCAGGATACCGTTGCGTTGCAGACGGGCGACGTCCTCGGTGTGGCCGGGTACGCGTTCGGCCACGCGTTGGTAATAGGTCTCGGGTGGGGATGGCATGAAGGCCAGGCCGGCCGCGCGGAGCGCATCCACCGAGGCGTGGATGTCGCGGCAACCGCAGGCGATGTGCTGGATGCCCTCGCCCTGGTAGGCGCGCAGGAACTCCGCGATCTGGCTGTTGTCGTCGGCGGATTCGTTGATCGGGATGCGGATGCGGCCGTCGGGGCTGGTCAGTGCGCGGGAATACAAGCCGGTGTATTCGCCCTTGATGTCGAAATAGCGGATCTCGCGGAAGTTAAACAGCCGCTGGTAGAATCCGGCCCAGTGATCCATGCGGCCGCGGCCGACGTTGTGGGTCAGGTGGTCGATATGGAACAGGCCGGTGCCGGGCGGGTGTGGATCGCGTTCGCCGGTCCAGACGAAGTCCGCGTCGTAAACCGAGCCTTTGGCCCCGTAGCGATCTACCAGATAGAGCGCGCTGCCACCGATGCCTTGCAGCGCCGGAACGTCCAGGGTGGGACGGCCAGGCCCATCAGCCGGCTGGGCGCCAAGTTCCACTGCGCGGCGGTAGGCGTGGCTGGCATCGACCACGCGGAACCCCATCGACGGTGCGCACGGGCCATGCGATGCGGCGAAGGCGGCGGCGCGGCTGTCGGGGTCCTCGTTGACGATGTAGTCCACATCGCCCTGGCGATAGACGGTGACGAGCCGCGTCCGGTGGTGGGCGACGGGGGCGAAACCCAGCAGGCGGAACAGGGCGTGCAGCGCTTCGGGCTGCGGGTGGGCGAACTCGACGAAGGCGAAGCCGTCGGTGCCCATCGGGTTGTCGGCCGAGATGCACGCCGGCGGCGCGTCGTGAGGAAACGGACCCATGGCGAACTCCTCCTGTGGTTGCCCGGAGGGTGCGCGCGGGGTCACGCAACATGTGTGCGAATACGGTCAACATCCGCGGGTACGGCGCATGGATCGTGCGTTATAGTGGCTCGCCATGCACGCCACGCCCGCCCTCGACGCCTTCGACCTGCGCCTGCTCGCCGCGCTACAGGACAACGGCCGGCTGACCAACCAGGAGATCGGCGAGCGGATCGGGCTGTCGCCGTCGCAATGCTCGCGCCGCCGCGCCGCGCTGGAGGCGGCCGGGCTGATCCGCGCCTACCGCGCCGAACTCGACGCCGAGGCGCTCGGCTTCCGGCTGCTGGTGTTCATCCAGGTGACGCTCGCCGCGCATAGCGGCGACAACGCCGAGCGGTTCCGCGCGCTGATCTCCCGGCTCGACGAGGTGCAGGAGGCCTACGCGATGACCGGCGACGCCGATTACCTGCTGAAGGCGGTGCTGCCGGATTTGAAGGACCTGTCGGTGCTGGTGAACGAGGTGCTGCTGCGGCACGAGAGCGTGGCGCGGGTGCGGTCATCGATCGTGCTCGACCGGCTGAAGGAGGCGCCCCGGTTGCCGGTGCGGCGGCTGGCGCGGGACGGGTGAGTTCGGGAGGCGTCATTTCGACTATGGAGGAGGCGTTGCCATGGATGCCACCATCACGCCCATCAAGACCAACAAGCGGGCCGTCTGCATCGACATGTTGCACGCGCTGCCCGAGTGGTTTGGTCTGCCACACGCGGTGGAGGACCATGCGCGCCACGCCGATGCCCTGCCAATGTTCGGTTGCGTCGTGGATGGCGCTGTCGTCGGCTTTCTGTCGCTGAAGATCCATACGCCAGCCGCAGCCGAGGCCTATGTGCTCGGCGTCAAGAAGCCGTGGCAGCGGCAGGAGGCCGGCCGGCGGCTTTTCGCGGCGGCAGAGGCAAGCTGTCGCCAGGTGGGCCTGAAGTTTCTCACCGTCAAGACGTTGGCGGCCTCCCATCCCGATCCGTTCTATACGCGCACCCGCGCGTTTTATGCCGCCATCGGATTCCTGCCGCTCGAAGTCTTCCCGACGTTGTGGACCGCCAGCAATCCCTGCCTGTTGATGATCAAGGCACTTGGTTAGCGACACGGACGCTGCGTGCGGCAGATTTCCTTCCAAATAGATTGGCGTTGTCGAAGCCGATATCAGTCGTTGCATCGGGCGGCCGGTTGGCCAATTCGTGGCCTTCGCTTCGGCGCGACTCCCGAGGCGCGCAACGTCAAGGATGATCGGCCGCAACACCCATGCTCTGGCGCGTCAGCGATCTCTTCGGCGACGTTCCCGATGTCGATGTCGTGCGGCAATCCCCTGCCGCGGCGGCTATCGCCGGACACTGAGCGAGCGCCTCGGCGGCTGGTGGTTCCACGCAGGGCCAGCGCTGCAAGGCCGCTTCACCGCTTGGAGTGAGGCGATAGACCCCGCGGTCGGCACGCTCGAACCAGCCATACACGTTGCGGCGGAGGATTCGCCCGGCGTCCGGCGCGACCGCCCGCAGGTCGCGCGGCCGCCCCGGCCCGGACCGCAGCAATGCCGCACAGGCCAACGCCTGCTGCCGATAGGCGGTCATGATCGGCTGCCGGGCAGAGCCACCCGGCGATGGATCACCGCTGCGCCGCGCGTGCTCTGTCAGCAAGCGCGCCCGGCGGCGCGGGTCCGGACGTGGCCGGTAGGGGCCGGGTTCGGCGAGCACCTCGACACGGCCATGCGAGACATGAACGGCCATCAGGCCGAATCCAAGCATGCGGCACAGCCGATGCACGCGGCGATCCCGGTCCCGGCCGCGCCTGGTCGCCGGCACGGCCAGCCACACCTCATCCGCCATGCGCATGCGATCCACCGCTTGCAGCAGCAGATCGAGGCTGAACCCAAGCTTCATCTCCACGATCGCCAGACGCACGGGTTCACCGTCCTGGACGGCGACCGCATCGCAACCCCTGACCTCGCCCTTCACGCGGAAGCCGGCGGCTTCGAGGAAGCGCTTGACGGCGGGATAGAGGGACGTTTCGGGCATGCGACCACGCTGCACCATGCCGCCGCGTCGCTGCAAACCCGGATTGGATGGAGGGACGGCGATCGGCGATTCCGAAGACCGGGTTTCAACAAAGCGCCCACTGTGCAAAGGCCGCCAGCATGTGCCCTACTCTCGTCCGTGCGATGCCCGCGGCTGTGTGCGGCTATTCCTCGGAAGTCTCGTCCGCCGCCGGTTCGCTCGGCATGTCGGGATCCGGCTCAAAAGCGCAGACCGGCATATCGGCTTCATTGAACACGAACTCCGCCACCTCGTAGGGTGGTCCGTTGAACCAACCGCCGGCCTCCGCCTCGGCGCGGCCCAGCGTGCACCGCTGCTCTTGCGCAGACTGAAGAAGAGCTACGGGATCGGCTGTCCAGCTTCGTCAAGGCCGAGTTGAAGCGGCGGAAGCTGACCTATGCCGATCTGGCCGAGCGGCTGAGGGAGCATGGGCTGCTGGAAGAGTCGGAAACCACCATCAAGGCCAAGCTGAAGCGGGGCGCGTTCCCCGCTACCTTTCTGGTGGCGACGCTGGCGGCGCTGGAGATGGCGGGGATGAAGTTGGAGGATTTGTAGCCGCGAGCCACGGTGGGACCTGGTCTTGGCCGTCTAGATCGGGGCGGCCAGTTAGCGAGACGAATCTTGCACCCATATTGATAAAAGTATCTACCATGGCCTCAGGAAGGTAGATGGTACATTTACTTACGGTTCCACCAAATATTTGTATGTCATTAAAAGGCACAACATTCACAAGTGCGGCTCCCTTTGGCCGTAGCATCACAATGTCGCAATTGATGAATCTCGCGCCATTTGCGTTAATGTTGCTGCGGAACATTATGTTTGCTGGTCCTATCAGTTCACAGTCAACAAATCTCTTTTTACTGACACTGTATGTTACCGGACTTACAAGGTCTTGGATGTTGATGCGCCGTCGCGTGAATTCAGAATCTAGCGGGTTTATATTATCGACTGCTTCTGGCCAGTGTCCGATAGCTACCCCTTTCAGCCAAACAAATCTGACCTGAACAACTCCTATCAGAATAATGGTTGTAATAAACGCTCCGCTCAAAGCAGCCGCCCACCATGCAATCGGGCCATATGTGGATAACCATGTTGTTTGCGCGGCTATCCATGCGGAAGCCAGCCCCACGCCACTCACGACACCGCTCCCGAAGAGAAGCGGAATCCAATTGAGGCGGTTAGCTGCGGTATCCAGAACCCTGAAAATCCGCGACCACATGTCGGCCAGCTTACTCGGACCTGCGAACGGGCGTCGACGGCGGGCAGAGCTTGCGGCACACAGACACGACCGCCGCCCGTCCAGAAAATAATCCTTGCCCTCCCCGCCGACATCGGTTAGTGTGTCGAACCGTGACCGACGCGCACACCTCGGCTGGCCTTCCTACCCGGCCCGATCCCCCCAAGGATCGGGACAGCCGACCCGTGCCCGACCGCATCGCGCCCATCCTGCAGATCGCCCTGATCCTCGCCGAGTACGGCCGCCATCTCGCGGCTACCATCGAACATCGCGCCCTCTGGCGCGGCTTCGCCACGATCGCGCAGTTCTTCGGCACCGCCACCCTCGCAGTTATTTTGCCTCACATCCACCGCGGTATCATGCGCGCGATGGCACTGGAACGCATGCTGCTGGAGCGTGCCAAACGCGGCCGCGACCTGGTGATCCCGCCGCCACGCGTCCGAGCCAGCCGCCCGGCACAATCACCGGCCGCGCCGCAACCAGAACCGGCCGCTGCACCGCAACCAGCCGAGGCACCGTCCGCGAGGGAACCCAAGCCGCCGCTCGCAAGCCGCACCAGCCCGGAGGAACCGCTCACTTTCGAAAACATGCCCAGCATGGAGGACATCGAGAAGGAAGTCCGCCGCCGCCCGCCCGGCCGGACGGTCGCCGCTATCTGCCGCGACCTCGGCGTGTCACCAAGCCTGTGCCTCGGCCCATTCTGGACCATGTTGTTCGACGCGATCCACTTCTACCGCGGCAGCGTCACCAACCTCGTGCGCGACATGCGCCGGCGGGAAAAGCAGCTCGACCGCGAGAGCTGGAAGCACCCAAACCTGGGATTCCCGGAGCAAAAGCGGGAGGGAATCCAGCGTGTGCTGGGGTTCTTCATCGGCGAGCCGCCGGTGGATCCGTTCCGTCCCGTGTCGGCACCGGGCATGCCCCCCACGGCTTCCGCGACCGGGCCGCCCGGCGGGTCATAGCCCGGTGGCGGGCTTTCTGAACGTTACGCACGAACAACCCACGCTTGATGCCCGGGGCCAGAACATGGCTGGCCCCGCCGTTCCGATTCGTGCCGCCGCTCCGGCCGGCGTCAGCCCCTGGCCGCGACGCCACACCGGCGCGGCACCAAGACCTATGCACCGCGAGCAACGGCTTCTCCCGCCTGGCGGTGGGGCATGTGGCGGCGCAAGAAGGTGTCACGCGGATCAGCAGCCGATGCACGCAGATGCAGCCCGGATCGGGGTCGAGGGCAGGCGCGGATGGCCTGGGCAAGTTGCGGCACCGCACCATTTCACGTCGGGCGAAGGGTATTGGCCGCGGTCGTGCATGCCGGCCGCCAGCCTGTCCGCGGCTTCCCCGGACCCCGATCCGAGATGCACCCGCGTGCATCTGCTGATTCGCGTTCCAATTCTTGCTTTGCTGCGATCCGCATCGCATGTGCGGCAGGGCCCCGTGCCCAACGGCACTGTCTCATACCAACCGTCTTTGGCGATGACTCTCCGTGTCATGGCCGCGCTTGGCGCCGCCACGCACGTCTTCGGTGGTGAGAGCAGCAAAGACGTGGGAGACCGGGCCAAGCCGGCCAAGCCCCCGGCCAAGCCCGGTCATGAGACGGAGGCTGATCGCCTCGCCGACATGGGTCAGCATCAGCGGCGCTTCGTATCACAGGAAACGAAACGAGACGGTCGCGAGACAGACTGCGGTCGCGTCTCATTCGTCGCGGCGGAGTCTCGCGTAATTCCTAACGAGACGGCTGTGAGACACCAGGATTCCTCAGCCCGCCTTGGCCTCCTGCGGCCGCGCTGCCACGGCAAGCGCCCAGCATCGAACGCCGAGGGGGTCGCCCATGGCGTCTCGGCCGCGTTCGCCGGCGGTGTGTGCAAAATTCCCGCACCAGAAGCCCATGCACCAGAAAGCCTCGAGGCCGACCAGGGCGTAGCGGCTGCGGTTGCCGACAGGGCACTCGGAATTTCCGCACCAGAAGCCCATGCACCAGAAGGCTTCGAAGCCGGGCCCGTCAACCCGGCCGTGCCGCCCGGCGGCGCGAACCAATATCCGGCCTCGGTTGGCCGGTCCGCGTCCCAGCTACGACGCATTCTCCATGCGCACACCGGGATGGAAATGCGCATACACCCGCCGCGCCGTCTCACGGCTGATCCCGGGCGCCGCCTCGAGGTCCGCCAACCCCGCCATCTTCACCCCGCGCGCCGAGCCGAAATGGTTCAGCAGCGCACGCTTGCGGGCCGCGCCGATACCCGCGATCTCGTCCAGCTCGCTCACCCGGATCGCCTTCGACCGGCCGGCACGGTGAGTGGTGATGGCGAAGCGGTGTGCCTCGTCGCGCAGGCGCTGCAGGAAATACAAGACCGGATCGCGCGGCGGCAGTTGGAATGGCTCGCATGCCCCCACTGGGCCGTCGGTGTGGAACCACTCGCGGCCGGCATCGCGATCCGGGCCCTTGGCGATCGCCACCAGCTTGACGTCCTGCACGCCCAGGTCCGCCAGCACGTCGCGCGCCGCCGACAACTGCCCCGCGCCGCCGTCGATCAGCACCACGTCCGGCCACTCCGCCGCGGGCGCCCCCTCCGCTTGCTCCTTCAAGGCGCGAGAGAACCGCCGCGTCAGCACCTCCCGCATCATGGCGAAGTCGTCGCCGGGCGTGACCGGGCCGCGGATGCCGAACTTGCGGTACGCCGCCTTCATGAAGCCTTCCGGCCCGGCGACGACCATCACGCCGTACGGGTTGGCGCCCATGATGTGGCTGTTGTCGTATACCTCGATCCGCTCAGGCGACGACGGCAGGCCGAACAATGCCGCCACGCCTTCCAGCAGTTTCGCCTGACCGGCGGCTTCCGCCAGCTTGCGTTCCAGCGCCTCGCGAGCGTTGGTCTCCGCATGCTGCACCACGGCCCGCTTTTCGCCGCGCTGCGGGCACAGCACCTCTACCTTGCGGCCGGCCTTCAGGCCCAATGCCTCGGCCACCAGCGCCTGCTCCTCCAGGGGGTGGTTCAGCAGCACGCAAGGCGGCGGCGGCTTGTCGTCGTAGAACTGGGCGATGAAGGCGCCCAGCACGGCCGGCGTCTCCTCGGCCTTGGTGTGAGTGGGGAAGAACGCGCGGTTGCCGTTGTTGCGGCCGCCACGGACGAAGAACACCTGCACGCAGGTCTGCCCGGCATCCTGCCAAGCGGCGATCACGTCGGCATCGGTCAGGCTGGCGGGGTTCACCACGTCGCTGCCCTGCACGAACGTCAGCGCGCGGATACGGTCGCGCACCGCCGCCGCATGCTCGAATTCCAGGGTCTCGGCCGCTTGCTCCATCTCGGCCGCCAGTTCCTGCTGCACCGAGGCCGACTTGCCCGCCAGGAACCCCTTCGCCTGGCCCACCAGCCGCGCGTAGTCCGTCTCGCTGATCCGCCCGACGCACGGCGCGGAGCACCGCTTGATCTGGAACAGCAGACAGGGGCGGGAGCGGTTGGCGAAGACGGTGTCGGCGCACGAACGGATCAGGAACACGCGCTGCATGGCGGTGACGGTCTGGTTCACCGCCCAGGCCGAGGCGAACGGCCCCCAATACGATCCCTTCCGCACCTGAGCGCCGCGATGCTTGGCGATCTGCGGATAGGGGTGGTCTTCCGTCAGCATCAGCCAGGGATACGACTTGTCGTCCCGCAGCACGATGTTGAAGCGCGGCTTCAGCCGCTTGATCAGGTTGGCTTCGAGCAGCAGCGCTTCGGCTTCGGTGTGGGTGGTGATGACCTCCATGGCGGCGGTCTCGTTCACCATCCGCCGCAGCCGCTCGTCCAGCCGCACCGGCTGGGTGTATGCGGTGACCCGCTTCTTCAGGCTGCGCGCCTTGCCCACGTAGAGGGCGTCGCCCTTGGCATCCAGCATGCGATAGACGCCGGGGCTCAGCGGCATGGTGGCGAGCGCCGCCTCGATCACGGCGACACCGATTGGGGACTGGCTCATGCCTGAAAAATAGTCCTGCCAGGCTGTCGGTGGGAGAGGCGGTTTAATCCACCAAACCTGTGGACAAGTCTGTGGGCGAACCCCCTCACAACCGGTTGAAAGCCGCGGATTCCCTGGCCCCGGCAATGATTGCACAATTTTTAGTCATCTGTTACATCGCTGATTTTTCGTGATTTTTGTGAGAAAGGTCGTCACGCGATTGCAAACAACCAGTCCGCGGGGAGGTTTCATCAACCTTTCCGTCAGCGCGTGGACAAATCGCCCTGTCGGCGCTCGATCTCAACTCCGGCGGACGTTGCGTCTACGAATATATCCAGCTTTTCCACCCGGACCCGGGCCAGATGGACACGCGGATCGGCCAGGCACGCTTCGGCGATCCGCTCGGCCAGCGTCTCCACCAGGCGGACATGGCCCGCCGCGACGATGCTCCGCACCGAGGCGGCGACCTTCTCGTAGTCCACGACCCGAGACAATTCGTCGCGGCCGACGCGGGCGCGTGACAGGGCGCGGGCGCCGTCGTCCTCGACGCCCAGATCGATGTTGATCCGCACCCGCTGCTTCGCCGCCTCCTCATGCGGGTAGATGCCGATGCTGGCAGCGAGGACCATGTCGCGCAGGAACACGTGGCGCAGCGCGCGGGTGCTGGAGGCGATGCTTGGGGTGTCCATGGCACTACTCCTCCGGCGGCGGGGGGCTGCGTCCGGGCGCCCACTGCAAGTGCTGGCCGCCGTCCAATGCCAGCATCTGGCCCGTCATGGCCGGCAGCGCCAGGATGGCGATAACGGCGCGGCCGATTTCCTCCGGGCCGGCGCCGTGGCCCAGCGGCACCGAGGCGGCCTGGCTGGCGAATTGCTCCCGCGTCTGGCGCGCGTTCGGCAGCGAGGGGCCGGGGCCGATGCCGTTCACCCGGATACGCGGCGCCAGGGCCAGTGCCATGCTCTGGGTCAGCGCCCACAGGCCGGCCTTCGATACCGAGTAGGACACGAAATGCGGCGTCAGCGACCATACCCGCTCGTCGAGCATGTTGATGACCGCGCCCTGCGCGGTATCGGGAAGCTGGCGGGCGAAATGCTGGGTCAGCACGAAGGGGGCGCGCAGGTTGGGCTCGATATGCGCGTCCCAGGAGTCGCGGGTGGCGTCGTGCCACTCGTCGCGCTCGAAGCGGCTGGCGTTGTTGACCAGAACGCCAATCGGGCCGAGCGCCCGGGTGGCCTGGGGGATCAGGGCGGTGGTCTGGCTTTCCTGCGCCAGATCGGCCTGCAGCAGCACGGCGCGGCGGCCCAGGCCGGCGATGTCGCCGCAGGTCGCGTCACCGGCATCGCGGCTGGCGTGGCAGTGCACGGCGACGTCGAAGCCGGCCTGCGCCAGGGCCAGGGCAATGGCACGGCCGATCCGCTGGGCGCCGCCGGTGACGAGCGCGGCGCGTGGGATCGCGGCGGGGATGGCGGCGGGAATGGCGGCGGCAAGCGGCGGCATGGGCGTAAGATGTGGGGCGGATCAGCGCAGTGCAATCCGCCACCCAGCCCGTGACCGGGCGGATCGGAATGTCGGGTCGCCGCCCGTCGCGTATAGTCTCGCCTGCTGCGTGGTTGCGACAGGTCTCGTCTCTTCGGCATCGGCGCGGCACAGAGCCGCTGGGCGCTGGCCGGCTGGGCCAGGTCGGGGCTGGAGACGCTGCTGATCGGCATGAGCTCAGCCGGCGTCTCCTTCATCGTTCGCTACGGACTCAGAGCCTTCGTGAAGATCCCGATGTAGCGGAGATGATCCGGCCGCGCAGACCGCAGAAGGCACAGGTGGGCGAAGGCACAGGTGGGCGAAGGCACAGGTGGGCGAAGGCACGGGTGGGCGAAGGCACAGATGGGCGAATGCGCAAGACGGGCCAAACCGTCGCCGTCGTGCGCGAATGCGGCATCGCCGGCACGGTCAGGGAGGAAGTGGGCGGCGCCGTTTGCGCGCCGCCCCTCTCCTCAGGCATCCGTCAGCGAGAACGCCGGTTCCCCTGCCCGCTCGGTGACCACTTCGAGCTGCCCCACCGTCTCCTTCCCGAACGCCAGCGGAATGCAGGCGCCGATCGCCACCACCACCGCGATCCAGCCGAAGAAGAACACCGGAGACCCGGTATGCGGCTCCACCACGAACGGCGTGATCACGCCGGAGAAGATCCGCCCGGTGGCCTCGCCGAAGAAGTGCCCACGGCCACGCAACGCGGTGGGGAATTGCTCCGACAGATACACCCGCACCGCGGTGAACGACGACAGCACCGTCAAGCCGGTGATGATCGCGCCCGCCACCATCGCCACGGTGGAATAGTCGCCCATCGTGTGCGCCATCGCCATCAACACCAGCCCGGGCACGGCACCGCCGAGGCAATAGGTGATGGTCCAGCGCCGACCGATGATCTCCATGATGAACCCGGTAAAGAACTTGCCGGGGATGGTCACGACGAACAGCAGCGTACCGAGGCCGAAACTGAGGCTGACGGCGGCACCCTGGTCCACCAGCGCCTTCGGCAGCAGGATCGCCGAGCAATAATACGCGGTGGTCGCCGCGGCGTAGAGCACGATGCCCACCACGGTCCATTGCAGCTGCCCGCGCGCGAACATGGCGCTGTAGGGAGGCAGGGGCTCGGCGTCCTCGGCGATGTCCGGACCAAGGTCGGGAACGGTCAGCGGCGCCACGCGGTTGCCGCACCGCTCGATCATACGGTTCACCGTCGCCACCGCCTTCTGCGGATCGCCGTGACGCAGATGCCAGCGCGGGCTTTCGGGCAGGCCGAAATGCACCAGCAGCGGCACAACCCCCAACGCCAGCCCGCCCGGCAGCGCGATCAGCCGGAAGGCTTCGGGGTTGCCCGCGAGCAGGAAGCCGACGAACGGCAGCAGGGTGAACGCGCTGGCCAGCATCACCTCGAAGATTGCGCCATAGGTACGGCGATGCTGCTTCGGCATCAGCTCGGCCGCGATCGGGAACGGCGCCGATATGGCGAAGCCCAACCCGATGCCGGTCAGCACGCGGATGACGATCAGTTGCTCGCCGCTCTGCGCGAACGGGATCAGCAAGGTCAGGCCGGTGCTGATGACCACGCCGATCTGCATCACCAGCTTACGACTGACGCGGTCGGACATCGCGGAGGCCGCGAATCCGCCCAACACCACCAGGAATGTCGGTGCCACCGCCAGCCAGCGGATTTGCGAGCCGTCCAGGTGCAGCGGCGCCTTCGCCAGCACCAGCAGCGAGCCGCCGAGCGCCAGGTCGTAGCCCTCGATGAACCCGACCGCGCCCAACACCAGGATTATCACCATGTGGTAAGCACTGAACGGAATGCTGTCGAGCTTCTGCCCGAGCACATAGCTTGCCGGCATCGCCGACCGGGCGGAAGACGTAGTAATGCTCATGTCGTTCTCCCGAATTGGTTCAATCCGGAAGCAGGCGCCGAGGCAGTCAAAGATCAGGCATCCTCGCTCTTGATTCGCACCGGCACGACGGAATGGCCCTGTGCCGGCGGTTTCCTCCCCTGTCTTTTTGTGTCCGCCGAAGCACCGGCCGCCGTCGAACTTGTTGTTTCGCTGCCGCAGGGCCGGTGCCCGGCCCTTCCCTATAGCGGCGGGTCTCGCCGCGGTGCGGAGGCTACGCCAATTGATTTCTGTCATCAATCGGGATGCCAGGGCGTCGGTTCTGGGCGTCGAGTCTCGGCGTCGATTCTGGGCGCGGATGCTGGATACTGGCCGTGGATGCTGGCCGTGGATGCTGGCCGTGGATACTGGCCGTGGATACTGGCCGTGGATACTGGCCGTGGATACTGGCCGTGGATACTGGCCGTGGATACTGGCCGTGGATACTGGCCGTGGATACTGGCCGTGGATACCGGCCGTGGATACTGGCCGTGGATGCCGGCGGCGACCGCAGAGCCCGACGCCGCCGCACTTGCCGCACGGCGGATGCAGAGTAAGTCGCAAAAGCTTCTATCGGTCCGACCGGAAGCGCTGGTTGGCGGTACCTCCCGCAGCCCACCGGGCATGGGCGATTTGCCCCGGGGCTGCGACCGCTGCCCGCAACGCTTCGCTGGACGCTACGCAGGCGCGACGGATACAATGTCGTAATTGGAGGCCAGATCATGACCGCGGCTGACGCATCTCGCGTAGGGCGGAAAAGCGCAGCGTATTCCGCCGCCCGCACGAAAGGCCCCCGCTGCGTCCTCGCTTGCGGTAGGGCAAAGGGATCTCCATGACTGACCCGCAACGCTCCGCGCCCGAACCGGACGCCGACGATACGGTCCGGCTGGCGCCCCCGCCGCCAAAGCCGCAACCTTGGCTTAGCTCGCGCCGCGCATGGATCGCGGGTGCGGGCATCCTCGGGACGGCCTGCCTGCTGCGCGGCGCCAGCATCCTGCTGGAATTGCCGAAGCCCCGGCAGGTGGCCGGCGCTCCGCCCGTGGCGAGGCGGATGCCGGCAGTGCCCCCTGCCGCGGCACCGGCCCCGGCACCGCCTCCGCCGGGCGCACCCGAGTTCGCCATCCGCAGCGCGACCGAGCAGCAAATTCTGCATAACGTGCCGACCGGCCTCTCGGTGTTCCGGTTCGCGGACGACAGCCGCATCCTGGTGCTGGATTTTGCCTCGCTGTACGAGCAGGGCATGACGCTGAACCGCGTCGCCGCGCTGATCGAGAAGGCTGGCGCGCCGCGCAACCGCGTACTCTCCGATGCCGAGCTGATGCACGCGATCCGTGCCGACGGCAGCACCGTCTCCAACTATTACTACGGCCACGACTACAGCGCGGCCTCGCTGCGGCGCTTCTTCGACCAGGCCGATGCCGCTCATATCCGCCTCGACGCGCAGGAGGTCCGGTTGCGCCGATTGCTCGACCAGGTGGGGTGGTTCGCGCCAAACGCGCGGGGCGGGCTGATTTCGGTCCCGGCGGTCGGGTCCGATCCCAACGTCACGCTCTCCGCCCGCTATGCCATCCTGCATCACGAGCTCTCCCACGGACTGTTCTTTAGCGACGCGGACTACGCCGGCTTCGTGCACGACTTCTGGAACGCGGGGCTGAAGCAGGATGAACGGGCGGGCGTGCGCAAGTTCCTCGGCTCCGAGGGCTACGACGTGACCTATGAGGAGCTGATGTACAACGAGATGCAGGCCTACCTGATGTTCACCCGCGATCCGGCGTTCTTCAGCCCCGCGCGGGTCGGCATGAGCACGCAGCGCCTGGCGGCCCTGCAGACCCAGTTCCTGCGCAACATGCCCACCGGCTGGCTGCACGACGCGCTGGCTGCCACGCCGGTCGTGGTGTCCGGTCCGAAGCCCTCCGACCACGCCTGGCACCGCCGGACGCTGCTTCACGCCGGCTGAGCCGCCGGTCCGGATGCCCGGTTCCGGATGCCCGGTCCGCATCTATGGCAATCGCGTTTGCCGCCCAACTGTCATTGCGCGTTGCGCACCGGCCGGCGACGGCCGACCCGCCTCGAATGAAACGAACGGTCCGCCGACCTTTCGCGCCCGCCTTGTTATCCGGTTTACACTCTCATGCGCCCGGCGAACTCGTTCCACCGGCGAGACCCGTCAGCACGTTGATGAGCTCTTGGCGTCGAAATGGCTTCGGGAGCAGAACCGGGTCTGCCGCCCCGTAAAAGGCGGCGACGCCCCGCGCCAGCCGGAGGTAGGTTTCGCCAAAGCCCGAGGTCAAAACGATCTTCGACGGAATGTCCCTGCTCAAGATGTCACGGAGTACGTCGATGCCATCCTTGCCAGGCATGATCATGTCGAGCACGAGGATGTCCGGGCGATACTCAATACATCGTTCGACGGCTTCGAGCGGATCGTCTACCATCAGGAATTCCATGCCGAGTTGCTTAGCGGCGAGACCAATTACGTTGGCGATCCCGGCGCTGTCGTCGACGACCATCAGTCGGGGTGACATCGAGTGTATTCCTATTCGCGGCTACGACACGAGTGCAGCGTTCTGTTTCAACGAGGTTTTTGAATCATTGATTCAGATCAAAGGTGTCTCATTTTGCTGCTCGCGGCGTTGAGGTATTTACGTGAGGCTGAGCAGTGATTTATGAGGCGGCACGCCATGCCGACGAACACGCCTGGAAGGTTCTTGACAAATACATGATCTAAGCGGATTGTAGATAAATGAGGCGGGAGCGCGCCAAGAGGCGCGCAAACGGTTCTTTTTGCCCGCAGCAAGGCCGCAGGGCCGCCGCTTGGCGGCGGGCGAGGGGTTTTGCCGCCTCGCGCCCTCCGCAGGTTATTTGAACTTTGAACAAGGAACTTGCAGGCTTGGTGCCAGAGGCGAAACCTCACTTCGCCTCGGGGAGCATGCTCGTTCTGATCTTTAGCTGCTTGCAGGCGGCAATCCCGCTGCCCGCAATAACCGCTCCACCACCTCCATCAGTTGGCGCCCGGTGTCCGGGTCGCTGGTTGTGCTGGCGATTTTGCTGAGTTCATGCGCCAGTTCCACGACATCGATCATCTCGGTCATGGCGGCCCTCTCCAATGTGGGGCCGCCCGAACTCTATGCACGCGCGGGTATGCAACGCATTGATCAGGATCAAACCGGACACGCAAAAAGCTGGCGTTGACATACGTCAATGCGGTCGCTGCTCCTTGCCGGTAGTGGCATGCGGTGGCATTCACGGAATGTCAGCCGAGCGACCGGACACGAGACTCCGGGCAGCACGAGGAGTTGACGTATGTCAATACCGCTGCTGATGCCTGCCGGTAGCGCCACATGATGGCGTACACCGAATATCTGCCGGGCGACCGGGCACCAGGCTCCGGCGAGTATGAGGAGCTGAATGTCTTCGGCACGCCAACCGGACGGGTTGCGGCCGTAGCGAAGGACGAAGAACTTCCCGCCGCGCCGCGCGGGTTCACCTGGCGGCCTCTCGCCGAGCACTCGATAGACGAGCTTCGCGCGCGGGCGGCGGAGTACCGCCGCATGGCCGGCACCGCCACGACCGCGTCGGTCAGGGACAGCTTGCGTAAGCTTGGCGAGCGCTTCGACGCTCTGGCCAACCGGAGGGAAAGCGGGGAACCGGAACAGGCGCGTACCGGGCCTGACCCGCTTGCGGTTCTCTGTGCTGCCATTCGAGTTCACGCTGACGGCGGCGTCGACCGAGAACTTCTGGTTGGCGCGTTGCTTGAGGCTGCGGTGTACGCCGCTCATCAATTGCCGCCGGGTCGGCATGGAGCGGTGGGGTCGGCCATGGTCCGCCTTCTTATCGATCGGCTCGATGCCTATGGCTTTTCCGATTATGGCGGCCCTGTGGCGCAGCCACCGGACTGACCAGGTGGCGCAGCCACCGGACTGACCAGGTGGCGGAGCCACCGGACTGACTACGTAGTGTGGCTGCTTTCGTTCATGTGGGCGTTCTAATCCGATGCGCTCCAGCTTACCCCTCACATCGGCGGATGGCCGCGGCCATCACGATTGCGGCCGGGGCCTGAGGAGATCGGACCGAGTTGGCGATCCTGCGAAGCTCAATGATGTTCACCGCGGCGCCTCCCTGGTCCTTGAGCGCGTGGCGAACGGTCGCCGTGACCCTGATCCACTCTCCCCCCGGCGGCCGAAGTTCCCCTTTATAAGGAGTAATTTTCCTGCAACCGGTGCTTACCCGCATCCCATCCGTAGCTTGGGCCTCACATTGTGGCGCCGCAACGGCGCGACATTCCGACGCCGGCAGCGCTCCGCTGCGCAGCGCGGTTCACCACGAAGTTAGCCAGCGGCCGGGCCGTACCGCCATGGCAGAAAATGCCAGGGGGATCGCATTTCAGAACGGTACGAGCAGCCGGGCGAGATAGCTGTCATTCCGAGCGGCGCGCCTGAACTTGCCGCACAGCGTGCAGGCGGGCCTTGCCGGTCCGCGGATCCTCCAGACCCTAGAAGCAGGCGATAAACTGTTCCAACGTGGCCTCCCCGGCGGTCGCGGCATGGCAACCGCGAGGCAGAAGTCGCGTAGCAGATCGTGATGCGCCTGACCCCGCGACGCAGTCCGTGGCCGCCCACCAATCCCGCCCTGCTGGCAGGCCACTCCCGGTGGCCCTCGGTGGCTTTACCTTCCTCGCTGGTTCTCGGTGAGAAACCTTTACCCAGCCGCATACCTCCGCCGGCCGCCGCCCATGGAGGCACGCGCCCGGATGTCCGTGCGTCCTGCCACGGGGCCGCGGCCGGTCATGGGATCTTAAGGTTTCTCACCGAGAACCACCGAGGAAGGTAAAGCCACCGAGGGCCACCGAGAGGATGCAAATGCTATCCGGAGACGCACTGACTGAACGGATCATCGGCCTCGCCATCGAAGTGCACCGCTGCTCCGGTCCGGGGCTGTTGGAGTCCGCCTACGAACAATGTTTGTGCTTCGAGTTGGCGCAGGCCGGCATCCCGCACCTGCGCCAGGCGCCGCTGACGGCCATTTACAAGACCATGCGAGTCGAGACGGCCTTTCGCGCAGATATCCTGGTTGCGGACGAGGTCATCGTTGAACTCAAGACCGTCGAGCTCCTGTCGCCGGTGCACAGGGCGCAGCTTCTGACCTATCTGCGGATGACCGGCCACCGGGTCGGCCTGCTGATGAATTTCAACATGCTCCGGCTGAAGGATGGCCTACAGCGGTTCATGGTGTGATGTGCTTATTGCCTGGACCGTGTCGCAAGCCGGTCCGATCGGCACTGGCGGCATGACTTTCACGACCTGACCGAGCGCGGCGATTCGCGTCCCAACGCGATTCCCCTCGGTCCGCGCCGAACGAACCTGTCTGCCCGCCCGGTTTTGCCGTATCATTGCGGCACACGCCGCAACCTGGAAACCGCGGCGATCCCGGAGGCGAACGGCCATGCTCGGTCTGATGCAGACCTATCCCCTGACGATTTCGTCGCTCCTGCGGCACGCGGCACGCCACCATGGCGGTTCCGACGTGGTGTCCCGCACGAACGACGGCAGCATCCACCGCACCACCTGGGGCGAGACGGAGCGCCGCGCGCGTCGCCTGGTACGCGTGCTGCAGAGCCTGGATATCGGCGCCGGCGATCGCGTGGGGACGCTGGCCTGGAACGACTACCGGCACCTGGAGGTGTACTACGCCGCACCAGGGATGCAGGCGATCTGCCATACCATCAACCCGCGGCTGCATCCCGACGACATCACCTACATCATCCATCACGCCGCCGACCGGGCGTTGTTCGTCGATGTCAGCTTCGCCGGACTGATCCGCCAGATCGCCCCGCGCATCGCCGACAGTGTGCGCGACGTGGTGATGCTGACCGGCGCGTCGGAGATGCCGGACGTCGCGCTGCCCGCGGGCATGCGGCTGCACTGCTACGACACGCTGCTTGCCGAGGCAGACGAGGATTACGACTGGCCCGGCTTCGACGAGAACACGGCCAGCGCGCTGTGCTACACCTCCGGCACCACCGGACGGCCGAAGGGCGTGCTGTACAGTCATCGCTCGACGGTGCTGCATGCCTACGCCGTCGCGCTGCCGGACGTGCTGGGCATGCACGCCACCGACCGCATACTGCCGGTCGTGCCGATGTTCCATGTCAACGCCTGGGGGATTCCGGTACTCGACCGCGATCGCTGGCGCGGCGCTGATCCTGCCGGGGCGTCACCTGGACGGCGCGAGCATGGCCGCCCTGCTGAATGAAGAGCATGTCACCACCACCTGCGGCGTGCCCACGGTGTGGCTGGGGCTCTTGCAGCACCTGCGCTCCAGCGGGGCGCGCCTGCATAGCGTGAAACGGATCATGACCGGCGGGTCCGCGGCGCCCGCCGCGCTGATCGAAGCGTTCCGCGACGAGTACGGCGTCGCGATGGAGCATGGCTGGGGCATGACGGAACTGAGCCCGGTCGGCACGTATAATGCTCTCAAGCCGGCGCAGGTGGGGCTGGGGAAGGACGCAGCGGTGCGGCACATGCTGAAGCAGGGTCGCATCCTGCCGGGTGTCGACATGAAGATCGTCGATGGCGACGGCCGCGAGCTGCCCTGGGATGGTGTGTCGTTCGGCGATCTGATGGTGCGCGGGCCGTGGGTGTGCTCGGCCTATTACGGGGAGGCGGCCGGCAGCGCGGTGGATCAGGACGGCTGGTTCGCCACCGGCGACGTGGCGACGATCGATCCCGACGGCTTCATGGAGATCACCGACCGGTCGAAGGACGTCATCAAGTCGGGCGGCGAGTGGATCAGCTCCATCACGCTGGAAAACATCGCGCTGGCGCACCCGGACGTGCTGGAGGCAGCGGTGGTGGCGGCACAGCATCCGAAATGGGATGAGCGGCCGCTGCTGCTGGTGGTGCCGCGGCCCGAGCGCACGGTTGATCCGGCGTCGGTCCTGCAGGTCTATGAGGGCAAGGTCGCCAAGTGGTGGCTGCCGGATGCCGTTGTGGTGGTGGACCAGTTGCCGCACACCGCGACGGGCAAGCTGCTGAAGACGGCGCTGCGGGCGCGGTACAAGGACTACCTGGTTTCGCAATCCTGACGCATAGATGCCGTCGGGCAATCTGTCATTGCGAGCGCAGCGAAGCGATCTCCCGGAAAGTACGCACGTCACTCGCGGGAGATTGCTTCGCTACGCTCGCAATGACACTCGAAGGCAGGCCGTTAAAGTCGCAGCGCATTACGAGTTCCCACATATGCTTCCAGGAATGCCGGCCAGGAATGCCGGCCAGGGATGCCGGGAGTAGCGGGCTTCCAGGTCGTCCGGCAGACGGCGACCTGGGGATGGCGGTCAGAACGCGCGGCGGAAGAACACCACCGTGATCGCGGCCGTCAGCACCAGCACCCATCCCCTCACCACGGCGCGCGGCAGCCGCCGCCCGACATGCGCCCCGCCATAGCCGCCGGCGACGGCACCGCCCAGCAAGGCCAGCGTCTCCGGCCAGCGCACCACGCCGGAGGCGATGAACAACACCACCGCCGCGGCATTCGCGGCGCTGATCAGGATGGTGCGTGCCGGCGCCATCGCCTTCACGTCGAAACCCTCGGTCAGCAATCCCCATCCGGCCATCATCATCAGCCCGACCGCCCCGCCGAAATAGCCGCCATAGACCGAGATCACGAACTGCACCGCGAGCAGCGTCGCCGGCCCGATCCGCACCGTGCGGCGCAACGCCGCGCCTGCCCGGTCGCCGAACGCGAAGGTCAGCGTGGCGAGCAACAGCAGCCATGGGATCACCATGTCGAACACGTGCGCCGGGGTGCACAACAGCAGCACCGCGCCGCACAGGCCGCCGGCGACGGTGACCGGCAGCATCCGCCGCATGCGGATGTCGCTGGTTTCCACTAAGCCGTGGCGGTACGCCCAGGCGCTGGCGATGGTGCCCGGAAACACTGCGACCGTGGAGGAAGCGTTGGCGGCCACCGGCGGCAGGCCGGCGAAGACCAGCGCGGGGAAGCTGACAAAGGACCCGCCGCCGGCGATCGCGTTCATCGCTCCCGCGAGCAATCCGGCTCCGGCGAGGAAGGCCAAATGGTGCATAACGGCACCGTGCGGGCGGGCGCGGGACAGCGCAACCCGGTTTGTTTCGGCGGTCGCCAAAGCGTTTGTCGCCGGTCTCGCAGGCGTGATGATGCCCCGGCGGCGGCCGATGGCAGGCTGGCACGCATGGAATTGAGCAACGATGAGCAATGGATGCGCCGCGCCATGGAGTTGGCACAGCAGGGCGAAACGCGCAAAGGCGCCAACCCGATCGGCTGCGTGATCGTTGTCGGCGGCGCGGTGGTCAGCGAGGCGTGCAACGAGGTGGAACTGCGCCACGATCCCACCGCGCACGCGGAGATGGTCGCGATCCGCCGCGCCAGCGAGCATCTGCAATCCCCTGAACTGCGTGGTGCGGTGCTGTACTCCACACTGCAGCCGTGCGGCATGTGCACCATGGCCTCGATCTGGGCGAAGGTCGGGCGCATCGTGTTCGGTGCCGGGCGCGACGACGTGCACCGGATGTATTTCGAGGACCGGCACCTCGACGCCATGGACTTCATCCGCGACGCGTTCCGCAACGACCTTGTGCTGCAGGGCGGCGTGCTGGCGGAGGAATGCGCCGGGCTATACGTGCCGCACTGGGCCAGGGTGCCGCGCGCGCAGCGGTTCAACGTTTGATTGCCGCAGCGACTCTGGATGACTGAAGCCGATCGCCAATTGGCCGGCGCGGCGCGGCAGCCCTCGGGCTCCGGCAAGCACGCCGCGGAACAATACGCGATCAGGCGGCAGGCAGTCGCTGGCATGTCGTCATCCCCGCGGAAGCCGGGACCCATGTGGCTTGGGTCCCCTGCGGCTTGGGTCCCCGCTTCCGCGGGGATAACGGAAGTGGCGCCATTGTACTTGACCCCGGCGCGTGGCTTTCGCACCGTGAAGCGGTCCAGGACAACGCAGCGAAGGATGCGCGCACCATGATCAAGCGGTTCCACGTCCTCTATGTCGGCCAGATCGCGCTCGACAATATCGGGCTGAACGGCACGCCGGCCAACGAACGGCGCTACGCCAACGACCGCCTCAGCGAGGTGTTCTGGACCGCGCGCGACATCGCCCGGATCATGGACGATCTCGGCTACTACGCGATGTGGACCGCGGAGCATCACTTCCAGCGCGAAGGCTATGAATGCCTGCCCAACCTGGTGCAGCTCGGCCTGTGGCTGGCCACGCAGACGAAGCGCCTGAAGTTCGGCTGCGCGTTCAACGTGCTGCCGATGTGGCACCCGATCCGCCTGGCCGAGGACTACGCCATGGCCGATATCGTCACCGACGGGCGGGTGTTCATGGGCGTCGGCCGCGGCTATCACACCCGCGAGGTGGAAAGCTTCGGCGCTCCGCTGATCGACGCCGACAAGAACCGCGACTTTTTCGAGGAGCAATTGCAGTTGCTGCTGAAGTGCTTCAACGAAGCATCATTCCATCACAAGGGTCGGTTCTTCGAATGCCCGCCGCCGGTCGAATACCGCGGCTACCAGCTGAGCGACATCACCATGGTGCCGCGGCCGAAGCACCTGCCGGTCGATATCTGGATGCCGATCGCGTCCGGCAAGACCATCGACATGATGGCGAAATACGGGTTGAAGCCGATGGTGGTGCTGAACGGCGAGAAGATCCTCGACGACGTGCTGCGCGCCTATCACGACGCGTGCGCGCGGTATGGCCGGCAGACGCAGCTGGGGCAGGACATGGTGTGGGGCGCCGGGCTCTATCTGGCACGCGACCAGGAGGAAGCCATCCGCAAGGTCGAGCCGGCGCATGACGAACGCTATAAGTGGTTCGCTCCGTTCGGCTTTGTGCGCTACGCCGACGAGCACGGCAGGACGTGGGGCACGCCGGGCGCGCCGGCGCGGACGCCATCCTTGCGTGATGGGGTGCAGCAGAAGGCGTGGTTCTGCGGCTCGCCGGGGCAGGTGATCGACGGGATCAAGTCGATCGAGGCGAAATATCCGGGCTTGGAGGATTTCATGGTCCACTGGGCCGAGGGCCTGCCGCCGGCCGAGTTCGCCGACCAGTTGCGCTGGTTCGCCCGCGACGTGATGCCAGCGTTCGGATAGCACGGCGGCTGTTACGGCGACCGCCGAGAGAAAGATGCGAACAGGCACCGACTATGGCCGTGGGCACTCCTCCCCCTGGCCCCATCCCTCAAGCCGAGGGGGAGTTCAATTCCCCCTCGCCTTCAATCGCTTCATTCAAGGCGGGTCCACCTCCACTGGCGCTGATCAACTCGCGATGACGCCCCAAGGCGCTACGCCGCCGAGACCGTCGCCAGGAACGCATCGACACGCCGCTTCAGCGTTGCCGATTGGTCCGCGAGCAGATCGGCCGAATGCAGCACGTTGTCGGCTGCCGTGCCCACCTCCATCGACGCGTTGCTGATGCCCGACATGCTCGTGCGCATCGCCAATGTCCTTGCCGCCGCATGCTGCACGGTGTCCGCGATCACCCGTGTATCCGCGCCCTGCTGCTCCATCGCGCCGGCCATGGCAGCAGAGGTGCGGTCGATCTCCTCGATCGTGCCCGCGATCGCGCGGATTGCCTCGATCGCGGCACCGGTGGCCGATTGGATCGCCGCCACCTGACCGACGATCTCTTGCGTCGCGAGGGCGGTCTGCCCGGCAAGCTGCTTCACCTCGCCGGCAACCACGGCGAAGCCTTTGCCATGCGCGCCGGCCCGTGCCGCTTCGATGGTGGCATTCAACGCCAGCAGATTGGTCTGGCCGGCGATGCTCTGGATCAGCGTGATCACCTCGCCGATCTTCCGCGCCGCTGCGGCAAGACTCTGCACGGCGTCGTCGCCGCGATTGGCTTGCGCCACCGCGCGCTGCGTCACCGCCGAGGCATGCGCCACCTGGCTGCCCATGCCGGTGATCGAGGCAGCGATCGCCTCGGCCGCGCGACTGACCGACTGCACGTCGTCGCTGGTCTGCTGCGCGATCGTGAGCGCCGCGGCGCTTTGCTCCGCCGTCTCGCCGGTGCGGGCTGACATCGACCGCGCCGCGGCGTCCAGTTCGGCCGCCGCCGAGGCGAACGACGCGACGGTCGCCGCCACCTCGTGCTGGAATGCGGTGACCGCCACCTCCAATGCCTGCGCCCGCTGCAGCCGTGCCTCACGCTCCCGCTCTTGCTCTTGCAGCAGATGCGCGCGCTCGATGGCATTCGCGTGAAATACCTGCAACGCCCGCGCCATGGCGCCGAGTTCATTGCGGCGCTCGCAACCGTCGATCGCCACGTCGCTCGCGCCTTGTGCCATGCGGGTCATCACCGCCGTCAGCACATTGATCGGCCGGCTGATGGCCCGCGCCGCGCCCGCCGTGGCCAGCACCGCCAGTAGTGTGACCAGCGTCGCGGCGCCGGTAAGGCCGGAGCGCGCGGTGGCAATTTCGGCGAGCGCGTTGCGGTAGGTATCGGCGCGGCGGCGATCCGCCGCCTGCACCAGCGTGTCGAGCAACTGCTGCAGCCGCGCGAACTTTTCCTGCACGCCACTCATCATCAACAGCGCCATGCCGGCATCGGCACTACTCATGTCGAGCATATCCTGGGCCGCCTGCCGATAGGCGCCGAGGGCCGCAACGATCGCCTTGCTGCCCGCGGTGTCTCCGGCCAGGCCAGACACCGCGGCGGCTTCGTGGCCCAGCGCCTCCATCCGTTGCTGCATCGCCTTCACATGGGCCGCGAACCCGGCCGCATCGTTGGCATTGGCAGCGAGCGAACTCAGCGCATACAGATCGGCATTCGCCTGCAGCACGGCCCGATCCAACCGCGATGCTTCGGCGAACCGGACGAACGATGTCTCGTTGAGCGAACGGAAATCCTGCGTCAGCCGCCCCAGCACCAGCACCGATCCGGCCGCCACCGCGATGAGGCCGATGATGCCAAGTGCCGGCGCCAACGCACTCTTGGCGCCGATGCGGAGATCCGCGAGCCAGGCCCGGATGCGCTGCATTGCCCGTCGCCGCCGGGTTCGCCGGAGCTACTTGTACGCGCCGACGCCGACACGGTATTCGCCGACGGTGACGACATAGGTGGTCTTGGGCTCGATCTTCTTGGTGACCGGGTGCGGCCATTTGTAGTCCACCCAACCGGCATCCTCGATCGCAACCAGTTCCCGGATGAGGTAGGTGCCATCGGTGTCCTTCAGGTCGATCAGGGACTTGCCGATGAGGGCGGGATTGGCGCCGTGGGCGACGCACCGGCCGGTCTTGTCGTACACCATGACGTAGAGGTCGCGGTCGTGGAACTCGGTGCCCTTGTTGAATTCCGGAAAAGCCACGTCCGGGCCCGTCTTTCGCAACAGATCGGCGGCGCGGATCGCCATCGCTTTCGCTTGCTCCGGCGTGCCGCCCTGTTGCGCCCGAGCGTCTTGCGCCCATGCCGCGGGCGTCGCGGTCCATGTCCCAAGCAAGATGGGGATGGCGAGGAAAAAGCGCAGAATCCATTGGGTCATGTGAGCCTCCCTGACCTGGCAGCGCAGGCGCGGCGGGAGATTCCGCCGGCCAGGTCGCCACCATGCCGAAAAGAGGTGTCCAATCGGTAAACGGCGGCCCAGGTCAGGGCTAGCCGGCGCTGCCCGCTCCATGCGTGCCGGTTCGGATGGTCGGCCGATAGCCGGAGGCCGGCGGCGCACGACCGCCGCTTTCGACCCGGAGCGCACGTCCGTAGCCGCAGCCAAACTGGCCGAAAGTGGCCGGGAGCGGAATGGCGGCTTCAGGCACACAGATTCGGTAACCTGCCATTCAGTAAACCTGCTAACCAGTGCCCGGGGATCAATGAGCCATTGTTCCCGGAGATGGTGGGGAACGTGCCCAGCAGGTAGCACCGCCGATGCCCACTTGCGATAGCTCAAGCCTTGCCGCAACGTCCGTGCCAGTCATGTTGGTCGCGCAATGGGAGGGTGAATGGTTCGCGAAAGTTTGCGCCAACGGTTTGTAACCGCATTGGAATCCCTGGGCGGCAGTGCTGGAAACGGCAAACTGCAAGCGGTACTGGGATGGCAGGACGACACGTATTGGGGGATCCACGCCGCGCTGATCGAGGATGGGACGATCACCAAGGGACGTGGGCGCGGAGGGTCGGTCAGCCTCGCTGCAACCCCGGATCATGCAGCCGAGCCGAGCGCCGTCGCTGTTCCGGCCGCCCGCGCTCCTCAGGAGCAAAAGGCCTCTGCAGCGCCGCTCTCGACCCGGAACTCCGGTCGCAACGGCGGAAGCCCGTTCGAACAGACCTTCAAGAATATCGACGATGTCCTGTGGAAAGAGGCCGGGTGCACGACCGAGCTGGACTATACCGAGCAAACGTCGTGGCTGTTGTTCCTGAAATATCTGGACGACATGGAACAGAGCCGGGCGATGGAAGCCGAGCTTGTCGGCAAGCCATACACCCGCATCATCGGCGATGCCCATCGTTGGTCGAAATGGGCGGCGCCCCGGAAGGCTGACGGCTCGTTTGACCATGACAATGCGCTGAGCGGCGACGACCTGATCGACTACGTGAACCGGCAGCTCTTCCCCTATTTGCAGGGCTTCCGGCAGCGCGCCACCGGGCCGGACACCATCGAATACAAGATTGGCGAAATCTTCAGCGAGATAAAGAACCGCTTCCAGAGCGGCTATTCGCTGCGCGACGCGCTGGAACTGGTGGACGAACTGCGCTTCCGCTCGCAGAAGGAGAAGCACGAGCTTTCCCATCTGTACGAAGCCAAGATCAGGAACATGGGGAACGCGGGCCGCAACGGCGGGGAGTATTACACGCCGCGCCCGCTGATTCGCGCCATGATCCAGGTGACCAGGCCGAAGATCGGCGAGCGCATCTACGACGGCGCGCTCGGGTCCGCCGGCTTCCTGTGCGAGGCTTACGACTATCTCCGCCAGGGCGAGTTGACCACCAGCCAGTTGCAGACGCTGCAAACGCGCACCTTCTACGGCAAGGAAAAGAAGAGCCTCGCCTATGTCATCGCCACGATGAACATGATCCTGCACGGCATCGATGCGCCGAACATCGTGCACACCAACACGCTGACCGAGAACCTGGCCGACGTGCAGGAGAAGGACCGGTTCGAGGTGATCATGGCCAACCCGCCGTTCGGCGGGAAGGAGCGGCCGGAGGTGCAGCAGAATTTCCCGATCAAGACCGGGGAAACGGCGTTTCTGTTCCTGCAGCATTTCATCAAGCACCTGAAGGCGGGCGGCCGGCCGGCCATCGTCATCAAGAACACCTTCCTGTCGAACTCGGACGGGGCGGCGCGGGCGCTGCGGCAGGAGCTGCTGGAGAGTTGCAACCTGCATACCGTGCTCGATTGCCCCGGCGGGGTGTTTCAGGGCGCCGGGGTGAAGACAGTCGTGCTGTTTTTCAAGAAGGGCGCACCCACGCGGAGGGTTTGGTACTACCAGCTCGATCCGGGGCGGAATTTGGGGAAGACGAATGCGCTGAACGACGATGACCTGAAGGAGTTTGTGGCGTTGCAGGCAGACTTTGCCGAGTCGGAGAAATCATGGACAGTCGATGTAGCGAGCATTGATCGGACGAGTTTCGACCTTTCCGTAAAGAATCCCAACAAGGGTGACGAAGACGCTTTGCGCGATCCGCAAGACATCATTGCCGAGATGGCGACGCTCGATCTTGAGAGCGCGCGCATCCTCGAAGGTATTCGGGGGTTGCTGTGAGAGAGGGGTGGAAAACTCGGCCGCTTGGCTCAGTATCTGCAATTAACTACGGTTATACAGAAAGCGCTTCATACGAGGCTGTTGGCCCTCGTTTTCTTCGTATCACGGATATCCAGGAGGACCATGTTGACTGGGACAGCGTGCCCTACTGCACCATTGGTGCCGCAAACGTTACCAAATACCGCCTGGCAACGGGTGACATTGTTTTCGCACGGACTGGCGCGACTACTGGTAAGAGCTTTCTCGTCTACGACCCGCCGGAAGCTGTTTTCGCCTCTTACCTAATCCTAATCCGACTGCGATTAACGGATGCGAGACTGCTGCCAGATTTCTTATCGCTTTTCTTTCAGACTGACGACTACTGGCAAGCGATCAAAGACGGTTCCACGGGAAGTGCGCAAGGCGGCTTCAATGCTACCAAATTAGCCGCCCTCACTGTACCCATCCCGCCGCTTCTTGAGCAAAAGCGCATTGTTGCCCTTCTTGATGAAGCGTTCGAGGGGATCGACACGGCGATTGCGAACACCGAGAAGAACCTCGCCAATTCCCGCGAGCTGTTCGAGAGCTATCTTGATTCTGTCTTTGTCAAGCTAAGAAAGGGATGGGTTCAGAAAAAGCTGGGGGACATCGCGGCATTCAAGAACGGGCTAAATTTTACGAAGGGTAGCAAGGGCGAGATTATCAAAATCGTCGGCGTGAAAGACTTTCTGAAGAATGTTTATGTTCCGACCGGTCAACTGGAGACGGCACAAATCGACGGTCGACTGAGCGCTGATTACGAGCTTCGGGTCGGGGATATTTTGACGGTCCGGTCGAATGGTAACAAGCAGCTTATCGGACGCTGCATTCTGGCCGGCGAAGTTCCCGAGAAAACGTCTCATTCCGGCTTTACTATCAGAATTCGCACCGCTTCAGAGGAAATATCTCCGGCATATCTGGTTCATTTTCTGAAATCGAGGGCGTCTCGGGAGATGCTCATTGAGAGCGGCGATGGTACAAACATCAGCAGTTTGAACCAGCAGGCGCTCTCAGCACTCCCTGTCACACTTCCGCCCATCGCCGACCAACTGGTCATTACGGACAGGATCGAAGCCATAGCGGCGGCGAGTAAAGATCTCGAATTGGTCTACCAGCAAAAGCTGGATAGTCTCGCAGAGCTGAAGCAATCCATCCTGCGCCAGGCGTTCTCTGGTGAACTAACTGCACACCCCGAAAAAGCCCTGCCGGAAGCCGCTGAATAACAACGCCGAAACCCGCGCCGAACCGATCGCCCTCGCTCTCTGGTTGAACCACACCCGGGCCGCCGCACTGTGGTCGTCGCCGGCATGGCGCGTTGCCGAGGCCACACATGCGATGCCGGTGCGTTAACGTTTCATAGATTTTCAGCACGGAGAAAGTGCGGAGAGCACGGTGCTCACGGAGTGGGCGTTATGCTTCTTGCGGAACCGTTGACCGATCGGGTGATCGGGTTGGCGATCGAGGTGCACCGGCATACCGGCCCCGGACTGTTAGAATCCGTATATGAGATGCGCCTGTGCCGAGAATTGGCAAACGCAGTCAGCACCATTCTGCCAATCCATGCGGTGCAACTCCGAACCTACCTGCGCATGAGCGGAATCCACGTCGGTCTGCTGCCGAACTTCAACGTGCCACGCCTGGTGGACGGCCTTCGTCGCTACGTGGTGTAGCTTCCGTCGAAGACAACCGCTTCTGCTCCGTGATCACCGTGTTCTCCGCATTTCCTCCGTGCTGAAAAAACTTGGCTGCGGTTCGCACCGGCCGTGGCGGGGGGGCCGCCAAGCCAAGGCAGTCGCATCAACGGCTTCCGCAATCGGAGCATTTCTCAAACGTCTCCAGCATGCGCCTCGCCTCGTGCTGCACGGTACCGGCATCGCCAACGCGTCTCGCCGCAAGGTCGCGCACGCTGGCATCCAGCCCCTCGGTCACTGCCCGTGGTACCTGCCGCCTGATCTGCTCCTCCATGCGCCGCGTCATTCCTGCCATCCGGTCGCCGCACGGTATCACGTCCAGGAGCCGGGCCGAAACAACAGGTTCGCCCGCAACGGAGGGCTGCTGGCGTCTCAGGCCAATGCGTATCGTTGACACTCGCGTGCCTGTGTGTATGATGCGCACGATGAAAAGCGCAGACCTGATCGGGGAACTCAAGGCCGCCGGATGGGTCCTGGACCGCGTGCGCGGCTCGCATCACGTCTTCAAGCATACCGACCGCCCCGGCCACATCGTCGTGCCGCACCCGAAGAAGGATCTCGGCACCGGCCTGGTAGCCGCGATCCGCAAACAAGCCGGCCTGTAGGAGGCAATTGAGACCGTGCGCTATCCCATCGTGATCGAACCCGGCACCGGCGCCACGGCGTTCGGCGTCATCGTGCCGGACCTTCCCGGTTGCTTCTCCGCCGGCGACAGCATGGACGAGGCTGTCCTCGGCGCGGAGGAAGCGGCAGCCGCCTGGATCGATGCCGCGCTTGACGCCGGCGAGGCCATCCCCGCGCCGTCGAGCCTTGAGACCTTGCGCCGGAAACCAGATTACGCGGGGTGGATGTTCGGCATCATCACGCTGGACGCGGCACTTCTGGACGACACCATCGAGCGGGTGAACATCACATTGCCGCGGCGGGTACTGCGACGTCTCGATGCGCTGGCCCAGGCGGCCGGCGAAAGCCGTTCCGGCTACATCGCACATCTGACGCTGGAGACGCCGGCGGCGCGACTGCCGCCCTGACCGGCGTCGGTCAGGGCGGAGCAGCCATATGACGACCCCGCTGGCCGAACCGATCATGGTGTATTTCCTGGCGATCGTGTCCACCAATCCATGCCACTGTGTGGAACGATACGCCGTTTTCATGTAGAATCATTGCATGAACGAGGCCGAAACCCGCGCCGAGCTGATCGACCCCGCCTTGAAAGCGGCCGGCTGGGGCGTGGTGGAGGCCAGCCGTGTCAGGCGCGAGGTCATCACCCTCGGCCGCCTGCAAGGCGCGGGCGTGCGGGCCGCCCAGGACATCGCCGACTACGTGCTGACCTACCGCAACCACAAGCTCGCGGTGATCGAGGCCAAGAGGCGGGACCTGCCCGACACTGAAGGCCTCGGCCAGGCCAAGAAATACGCGGAGAAATTGCAGACCCGCTTCGCCTACTCCACCAACGGCGCCGGCATCTACCAGGTCGATATGACGACCGGCGCGGAAGAGTACGTCGCCCAATATCCCACCCCGGACGAACTCTGGAATCGTGTTTTCGCGGAGCAGAATGTCTGGCGCGACCGCTTCGCCGCCATCCCGTTCGAGGACAAGGGCGGCTACTGGCAGGCGCGCTACTACCAGGACATCGCCATAAGGCGCGTGCTGGAGGCCATTGCGGCGGGTCAGGACCGCATCCTGCTGACGCTGGCGACCGGCACCGGCAAGACCTTCATCGCGTTCCAGCTCGCCTGGAAGCTGTTCCAGAGCCGCTGGAACCTCGCCGACTGGAAGCGCGAAGCCGAGCCCACCCGGCGGCCGCGCATCCTGTTCCTGGCCGACCGCAACATCCTCGCCGACCAGGCCTACAACGCGTTCTCGGCCTTCCCGGAAGACGCGCTCGTGCGGATCGACCCCGAGATCATCCGCAAGAAGGGCCGCGTGCCGAAGAACGGCAACATCTTCTTCACCATCTTCCAGACCTTCATGACCGGCCGGGATGCGGCCGGGCAGCCCGCGCCGAGCTTCGGCGATTACCCGCCCGACTTCTTCGACTTCATCGTCATCGACGAATGCCATCGCGGCGGCGCGAACGACGAAGGCAACTGGCGCGCCATCCTAAATTATTTCGCGCCCGCCGTGCAGCTCGGCCTGACGGCGACGCCCAAGCGCAAAGCCAATGCCGATACCTACGCCTATTTCGGCGAGCCGGTTTACATCTACTCCCTGAAGGACGGGATCAACGACGGCTTCCTCACGCCCTTCAAGGTGAAGCAGATCGCCACCACGCTCGACGACTACGTCTATACCAGCGACGACGAGATGATCGAGGGCGAGGTCGAGGAAGGGCGGCGCTACACCGAAAGCGAGTTCAACCGCATCATCGAGATCGCCGCGCGAGAAAAATACCGCGTGAAGCTGTTCATGGACATCATCGACCAGAGCCAGAAGACCCTGGTTTTCTGCGCCACCCAGGATCACGCGCGGCCGTGCGCGACCTGGTGAACCAGATGAAGACGAGCAAGGAGCCAAATTACTGCGTCCGGGTGACAGCGCGGGACGGCGCGCTCGGCGACCAGTTCCTGCGCACCTTCCAGGACAACGAGAAGACCATTCCGACGATCCTGACCACGTCGCAGAAGCTTTCAACCGGTGTCGATGCGCGCAACGTGCGCAACATCGTGCTGATGCGGCCGATCAATTCGATGATCGAGTTCAAGCAGATCATCGGCCGCGGGACGCGGCTGTTCGACGGCAAGGATTACTTCACGATCTATGACTTCGTGAAAGCTTACGAGCACTTCAGCGATCCCGAGTGGGACGGCGAGCCGATGGAGCCGGTCGCTCCACCCGTGCGTGTCCGGCCGGACGACTACGAAATGTCGGAGCCTCCCGCGGAACCGCCCGTGCCGGATCCGCGGCAGCACCCCGTGACGATCCGAATCAAACTTGCCGACGGAAAGGAGCGCCGCATCCAGCATATGACAGCGACGACGTTCTCGAGCGTCGATGGAAGGCCGATGTCGGCGGCCGAGTTCGTCACGCGCCTGTTCGGTGAGCTGCCGGCGCTGTTCAAGGACGAGGACGAGCTGCGCGCACTATGGAGCCTGCCGGACACCCGCAAGGCGCTGTTGGATAGCCTGGCCGAGAAGGGCTACGGCCGCGAGCAGCTCCGCGAGATCGAGCGTATGATAGATGCAGAGAACAGTGATCTTTACGACGTGCTGGCATATATCGCGTTCGCGCTTTCACCGATCACCCGGCAGGCACGCGCCGACGCCAGCCGGCCCTTTATCACCACAAGCTATGATCTGAAACTTCAGGCCTTTCTTGATTTCGTCCTGTCGCAATATGTCAGCGAGGGCGTGGGCGAACTCGACCAGTCGAAGCTACCGCATCTTCTGGAGCTGAAGTACCGCGCTGTCAGCGATGCGGCGGCCGAGCTGGGGGGTGTTGCGAAAATACGTGAAGCGTTTGTTGGCTTTCAGGCTCATCTCTATGCCCGGTGAGTTAGGCCCGCGACAAATACCGCACTTGCGAAAGTCCGCTCCCAGGAATGGCGGATAAGCTCTCGGATGACCGCCGTGGGCGCAGAGCCGACCGGAACGCGACGAACCGCGAAGGACCGCAACGAGCCGCACCATGCGGTGCATGACGCGGGCAGCCGTGTCCTGGCCCCGCTGGAGGCGGGCAACAGAGCCGAACGCGAAGTTCGGCGTCATGCAAACGGCTTCGGCGCGCGTGCAAGCCGGTCTGGACGCATTCGGACGCGCGTACCCGAGCACGATCGAACCGGCCGCCACGAACGGTGCCCGGTACATCCCACGAGAGCGTTGCCGCATAGGATCGGGGCGATGGCCGTTTCAGCTCCGGGTGCGCCGCAAGCTGCGCCGCGCGCGATGGGCATGGGCGGCGGCTTTCGCCGCACCCGCGGCCATCAACGTGACCGGCCACATCAGGCGGCGCTGGTAGTTGTTGCGATGCAGGTGATGCGCGGCATGCATCTCCTCTCGGTCAGGCTGGGTTTCCCTCGCATCGATGCGCGCCGGTCCGTCATTCTCCGGCCGCGGCAGCGTCAGGGCCGACAGCAGGCCGGGTGCCCGCGCGGCGCGTGCACTCAGCGGCGCGCCGAGATCGAACATACTGTCCAACGTGGCGATGATGGAGGTGTGGTCGAAGGGCGGTCCATCCCGCGGAGGGCGGATCACGCTGCCCGGCGGCACATAGGGCGACACCACCACCGCCGGGACACGCGGCCCATATCGATCGAACGTGAAGCCGTTTGGCGCCGGCAAGCCGGCGGGAATCGCAGCGGGTGGCGGCACGTGGTCGTAGCAGCCGCCATGCTCGTCGAACACGATCACCAGCAGCGTGCGGTCCCAGGCGGCACCGCTGCGCACCGCGTTATAGACCTGCGCGATCAATTGCTCCGCGTAGGCGACGTTGTGCGGCGGATGCGCATCGTTGGGGATGCGGTTGCACAGCCGGTTGGGGAAGTAGCGTGGTTCGATGAAGCTGTAGTGCGGCAGGGTGCCGTTCGCCGCGTCGAGACAGAACTCGGGCTCGAAGAAACGGAAATGCGTGGGGATCCACGGCCACAGGCTGACCAGCGCAGCGGTCTGCGGCACGTCGTGGAAATACACCTTCCAGCGCCGGCCCCGCGTCGCCAGCCGGTGGAACACCGAGGGCAGGATGAACGGCCGTTGCATCGCGGCGTTGTTCACCTGGCCGCCGCCGGTGCCGGTATGCACGAACAGCCGGTTGGGCCAGGTCTCACAGGGGGCGGAGGCGAACCAGCGATCGCTCACCCCGAAGGACCGCGCGAGCAAGCTGAGCACGGGCAATTGCTCCGGCATGAAGCAGTGCATCACGGCGCGGGGATCCAGGCTGGCGCCGTGGGCAGGCTGGCGCACATAGTTGTCGACGAAGCCGTTCATCCGCGGCGTGCCGTCGGGGCGCAGGCCGTAGATCTGCATGGTCATGTCTTCGAACACTTCGCCGGGGTCGGGATCAGGGATCGCGGCCGCGTCGGCGGTGATCGTACCGTCGTTCCAGACGGGGATCTGCTGCACGGTGCCGTCATCCCGGTGCCATGGATTTGACTCGCCGCCGCGCAGGCCGTCGAAATCCGGCCGGTCGCGGTAGAGCCAGCCGAGCATGCAGTCGAACGAGCGGTTCTCCAGCATGAGCACCACGACATGCTCGATCGGGGGCATCCGCTTCTCCAGGCCTGGTGGCGCTTCCGGGGAAGAAGCTCCGATTGGCGGAGCAACGGTCGGCTTCACCACGGGTTCCCGCGAATCCCGTCGCTCCCCGGCGCACTGGGCGAGGAGACGTGTGGACCGACACAAAGAACGCCCCTCCCCTTGCGGGAGGGGCCGGGGGAGGGATCGAAACGAGAAGGTTCTTGTGGTTCGACCCCTCCCCCCAACCTTGGTCCGCTTCGCAGCCCAAGCCCCACAAGGGGAGGGACAGTATGGGGGGAGTATTCCTGACGAGAAGCGGCGGGGCCGTAACGCGTGCTTGTCGCCGGCCGATGTCAGACCACGCCGTCGCCGCGCAGGGTCTCCACATCCGCCCCGCTCATCCCCAACCAGCGGGTCAGCACATCGGCCGTGTGCTCGCCCAGCATCGGCGACGGAGCGACCCGGGGCGGCTTGCCGTCCACGCGCACCGGCCACGCCGGCATCTTGAACGGCCCGTGCTTCGGATGCTGCATCACCTGCATGATGCCGCGTTGCTCGAATGTCGGATCGTTCTGTAGCTCCATCGTGTCAAGCACCGCGCCGGCCGGAATGCCCGCCCCGCCCACCTGCGCCATCGCCTCATGCTTGCTGCGCGTCCCGGTCCATTCCGCGATCATCGCATCCAGCACTTGACTGTTCTTGACCCGCTCGCCCGGCGTGGCGAAGCGCGGATCGGCCATCAGTTCCTCGCGCCCCATCGCCTTGCAAAGCCGCGCCCAATGCTCCGGGTTGGCGCGGCTGGTCATGATCCAGACGTAGTCGTTCGGGCCGCCGGGCGCGCACGGATACAGACCGGACGGCGCATTGCTGCCGCCGCCCGAATGCGTGCCGTCGCGCTCCACCGCCTTGCCGCTGCGCGCCTGGGTGGAGAAATTGGTGCGCATGTAGTGCAGCATCGCATCCTGCATGGCGACCTGCAGCCGATGGCCCTCGCCGGTCTTCGCCCGCTTGTGCAGCGCGCCCAGGATGGTGATCGCCATCGTCATGCCGGTGCCGGTATCGCCGAGCGACAGCCCGGGCTTCACAGGTCCGCGCCCCTTCTCGCCGGTGACGCTGATAGTGCCGCCAGTGGCCTGCGCGATCATGTCGAACGCCAGGTTTCTTTCATACGGGCTGCCGGTGCCGAAGCCCTTCACCTGACAGTAGATGATGCCCGGGTTGAGCTTGCGCACGTCGTCATAGCCCAGCCCGAGGCGCTCGATCGTGCCGGGCGCCATGTTCTCCACGCACACATCGGCCTTGCGCAGCAGGTCCTGCACGAGCGCCAGCCCGCGCGGTGATTTCAGGTCCACCGTGATGGACTTCTTGTTGGCGTTGAACATGTGGAAGTAATACGGATCGTCGTCCGGCTGGCCGGGGCGCAACCGGCGGCCGGGATCGCCGGTCTTGGGGTTTTCGATCTTCACCACCTCCGCGCCGAGCCACGCGAGGGCCTCGGTGCTGGACGGCCCGGCCTCGAACTGGGTGAAATCGACGACCCTGATGCCGTTGAGGAAGTCGAGGTCCGCGGCGTTTTCCGACATTGCGATGCTCCTCCTGGTTATTGCTATGGATCCGGTTCGGCGCGGGCCGTAGGACGGAAAAGCCTTGCCCTCGACGTGATCCGGGGGCAGCGCCTTCCGCCGCGGGCGGCAAGGCGAAACGCGCTCCGCTTTTCCGCCCTACAGTCAGCGTCCGGCGTCTGTTCGTGGGATGATGGCACAGGCGGCGCCCTGCGTCATTCCTGCGGCCTCGCACGGGATGGCTACGCTGTGCGAACGTTTGCGCTGGATCAAGGCCCGGGATGGGGCGGCAGGATAGGCTGGCGGGCGTCTCATCAAGGAGGCGCGCCATGTCACCGACGATCACGGCCATCGTGCATGCGGCGACGGTGGTAGAGCAGGCGATCGGTGTCGACGTGCTCGCCAGTCTGGCGGGGCTCGTGGCGGTCATATTGCTCCTTTATATTGAAGGGGGGCACATCGAAGGGGGACACATCGAAGGCGGCCCAAGGTCGCGGGCGTCGCACTGAGCAGGCTCCCGAATGGGACCGGTTGCCGGGGCGTCGAGGTTCGACAACGCACGGACGGAGCGCGATAAATCGTCGTGCAGCCATGCCTGCCCCGCGAAGCCGCGCCGCACGAGACGGCACGCGCCTCCGTGATGCTCCATGGTTCTCTACCTCGTCCCCCTGTTAAAATCCTTGCGCTGCGGCCAATGCGCGCCGGCCGTGCGCGTGGACCCGCCGATCTCGTACCACCACCCCGAGGCAGCATGAACAAGGAACGGCTGACCGCGTTCAGCGACGGCGTGATCGCCATCATCATCACCATCATGGTGCTGGAACTGCGCCCGCCCTCGGGCACCGGATGGCCGGCGCTGCTCTCCGAGTTGCCGGCCTTCCTCAGCTATCTGCTCAGCTTCGTGTACGTGGCGATCTACTGGAACAATCATCACCACATGCTTCACACTGTCAGGCGCGTGAACGGCCTGATCCTGTGGACCAACACGCATCTGCTGTTCTGGCTGTCGCTCACGCCGTTCGCCACCGCCTGGCTGGGCCGCAACTATCGCGCGCCGGTGCCGACGGCAGTCTATGGCTCGATGCTGCTGCTGGCAGGATTCGCTTATTACATCCTGCAGTGGTCGATCGTGCGGACCGAGGGAGACGATTCAACGCTCGCAGCAGCGATCGGCAGGGACATCAAGGGGAAGATATCGATGGTGCTCTATGCCACCGCGATCGGGCTGGCCTTTGTCGACCCGGCGATTTCGGACGCCATCTATGCGGGCGTCGCGCTGATGTGGGTTATCCCTGACCGCCGCATCGAGCGCCGGCTCGCCGGCGGTACGCCTCGGACCTGAATCGCCCATCCATCAGAGACGGCCGCCATGCCGCTGCGTTCGCGGTGCGAGCGGCGGATCACATGGTGCTGGGGTTCGAAATCAGCGTTACGACAGTTATCTTTGGCGCATCGGTATTTTTGCCGCGAGCGGTCGGCGCAACCCCTTTGGCCGGTGACGCCGGGCGCGGCCGCATGCGCGACCGTCATGGTACGCCGGGCTTCAACCCGACGTTCTGGAGCCGAGGTCGCGATCAGCCTCGCCGCCCGCCACCATATGGCAGAGTTCCTCGGTGCGGCGGATCAGGCCGTGCTCGACCGCGAAAAAGGCGTGCACCTTCATTTGCACGGCCTCGCCGGTCTTCTTGCGGACATTCACGACATGCATGCTCGCGACCTTCGAGCCGCTGGCGATCACCGTCTCGAGCGTGACCGACCCGCTTTGCACCACGTCCTTCAACACGCGCACGTGGTCGATGAACCCGGCGCGGTCGATTTCCTTGCCATCGGCGATCTGACGGTAATCGGGAGTAAAAAAGGCGCCGACGTCCTCGGCCGTAGCGGCGGGATCGAACAAAGCGCCGAACACGCGCGATAACAACGCACGTGCCTGCTGGTCGGTCACGAACGCGCTCCGGAGCCCGTCATGGCCCAGCGCGCGGCCGCCGCATCGTCGGCCTCCCGGGCCTCCACCCAGACGCCGCCGCCATCGGCGAATTCCTCGCGCTTCCAGAACGGCGCCTTCGTTTTCAACCAGTCTATCAGGAAGGTCGTCGCCTCCAGCGCCTCGCCGCGATGCGACGCGGCAGCCAGCACCAGCACGATCTGCGCGCCCGGCACCAACCGGCCGACCCGGTGCACCACGGTGCAGCCGAGCAGGGACCAGCGTTCCTCCGCCTCGGCGGTGATGTGGCGGATGGCGCGCTCGGTCATCGCCGGGTAGTGCTCCAGCGTCATCGCGGCGATCGGGCGACCCACCGCGGCGTCACGCACCGTGCCGACGAAGCAGCCGATGCCACCGATATCCGTGCGTCCGGCCGTCAACGCCGCCAGTTCGGCCGAGACGTCGAAATCCGCCTCCTGCACACGCACTGTCGCCATGGCTGTTGCTCCTTCCGCCGCCTTTCTATCCGCTAGCGCGCCGCGGGTCGACGCAGTAACGGCTCGGTCACAGGCGCGAACTCCTGGTTCATCGTGTAGCGCACCGCCCGGTGGTTCGTGCGGAGGATGTCCTCCGACCTGACAACCTTGCGATTGAGCCGATTGAGGGAAGAGTAGTGACCGTCAGAAGGGCAGAAGTCGGTCTGCTTACAGCCTGATCTTACCGGCAACGTGCTTTGGTGGCGGTCAGGCACGCTTGGTCAACCTCGTGTGGAGGACCTGCTTGGGTGGTCGCGTGCAGGATGGATCGTGTCTCCGAGTTGCATTTCGGATTGCCTCCAACCGGAGCAGGCCGCCCAATGTTTCGGCCACGGTTCAACGCGGCCACGGTTCAATGCGGCAGGGGCGGACGATCGCTAATCGTGCAGGCCGGCTTGAACAACGGCTTCACCAAAATCGGGTTGTCCGCGGTCCCGGCATAGATCGGACCGGTCCCGCATACCGCAGCTTTCATCTGCTGCAGGGCGCGATTGTCCTGGTCCTGGATCCGCAGGTCGATGGCGCGCTGGTTGACCGGCTGGTCTCGCCCGATCTCCGACGCCGGTTCTGCCGATCCAATAACGGGAAACGAAACAATCAGGATGATCAAGGCCAGCCGCTGCACGGATTCACCTGCGTTAAGCGTTGCCGTCGCGCCATCAGGCCGGCCCTGCCGGACAATTCGATGGCTTTCGATTGCCCGCTTGAATGCAATCGCCGCGCCACCGTGGGTGGTGCCGCTTACCCCCCGGTCACCGGCGGAAAGAACGCCACCTCATCCCCCGGTTGCAGCAACGTCGTGACCGGCGCGAACTCCTGGTTGACCGCGCAGCGCACCGACCGCCGGTTGGCGAACGCCGCCGCATGCCGCGGCCCGCGCGCCGCCAGGTGCTCCACCAGGTCCGCCACCGTCCGCACAGACGGGGGCAGCGGCAATTCCTCCCCTGCCGCGCCCACATGCTCACGCAGCCAGGCGAAATACAGGATGGTCAGGGGTGTGCCGGTGTCAGCCATCGCCCTTACTTGGGGGTGGGGATGGTCTCGATCGAGCCGTCCGACTTGATCACGGTGCTGGTGCCGTTGCCGTTCGGCACCACGATCGCGGTGCCGCCGCCGGGCAGGGTCATCGTCTGGTAGCCTTGGGTGCCACCACTCGTCACGCCCTGGCCCCCCCTGTTCAGCGGTACCACCTGGCCGGGCGCCGGCGGGCCCGGCATCGCAGTCGGCGGCGGCGAAGGGGTTATCGGCTGCTGCGGCGGGAGCGGCGCCAGCCGCGGCTGGTTCGAGCCGGGCGGCGACGAGCTGCCATGCGTCACCTCGGGCGGCACCGATGGCTCGCCCTGACCCTCCGCCGGCTCCGTGCCCAGGTTCAGCGGCGAACCGGGCACCGGTTGCTCCGGTCCCTGCTGCAGGTTGCCCTGCTGCTCCAAGTCCTGCAGCGTCGGCGTGGGCGGCAGCGGGCCGGGCCAGACGTCGCCCGGCTGCGGCGTCAGCGGCGACACCGCCACGCTGTCGCCCTTAGCCCGCATCACGTTCTCCGAGTCGCCCTTCGGGGCGTAAGGTTGGGTGCCGGTGGTGAACGGCGGGTTAGACCATGTATTGTAGCCGCAGCCCGCGAGCATGAGCGCGAGTCCAAGCGTGGCGCAACGCCGCATGAAGAATAGTCTCCCGCAGGACCTCGAGCCGTGGCCGCGACCCAGATCGATGGCTCCGATAGCGCAGTGCAGCCCCGGCCGGGCCAGCGGCGCAGAATGTGACCTTACATCGTCTCCGGCTCAAGCGAGAGAAATTGTACCAGCCATGCCGCAACCGCCGCGGGATCGTTCAGGGGGAGCAGGGTGCGGTTGCAGGCCTCCAGCGGGGCGTCGGCGGCCACCGCCGCCACGTCCGGCTGCGTCCGCCAGATCGGCGGCTTGCGCAGCACCGGGCGGTAGACCTCGAGCTTCGCAAAGGGGTGGCTCTTGAAGCCCTCCACCAGCACCAGGTCCACCGGCTGCATGCGCGCCAGCAGTTCGGGAAGGGCGGGTTCGGGGCCGACGACCTCATGCAGCAGGGCCCACCGCTGGCTGGAGGCCACCAGCACCTCGTACGCACCGGCCTCCCGGTGGCGGAAGGTGTCCTTTCCGGGACGGTCCATGTCGAATCCGTGATGGGTGTGCTTGACGGTGGAGACGCTGACGTCCCGCGCCCGCAGCAGTGGCAGCAGCGCCTCGATCAGGGTGGTCTTGCCGCTGCCGGACCAGCCGACGATGCCGAGTACCTTCAAGACGGGACCTTCAAGACGGGACCATCACGTCGGGAGGTGGGGGTTGCGCCGCGGATCATGCGGTACCGTGGCATGCCGCCAGCCGGCGGTGAGGTAGTCCCAGCCGGTCCACAGTGTCAGGCCGGCGGCGATCCACAGCATCGCCTCCCCGATCAGGGAGACCGGCAGGAAACCGATATGCAACAGATGGGCGGTGCTGTCCCCCGCCAGCAACGTGCCCAGCGCGCCCATCTGGAACCCGGTCTTCCACTTGGCCAACGGCGTGACCGGCAGCCCGATGCGGATGCCGGCGAGGTACTCGCGCAGCCCGCTGACCAGGATCTCCCGCAGCATGATGACGATGGCGGGATAGAGCGAGACGGCGGAGAGCCGGTTTACCCCCACCATCATCATCAGGGCGGCGCCGACCAGCAGCTTGTCGGCGATCGGGTCCAGCATGCGGCCCAGGTTGGACTGCTGGCGGCGGCTGCGCGCCAGCTTGCCGTCGTAATAGTCGGTGATGGCGGCCGCGCTGAACAAGACGCAGGCGGCGAGGTCGGTAGCCGGGTGGCGCAGCGCGACCAGGAGCACCAGCAGCGGAATCGCCGCGATGCGCGAAAAGGTCAGCAGGTTCGGCAGGTCGGTCGGCATGCGCGGCCAGCCTACTCCGTTGCGGTGCCATGCGGGAGAGGGCGCATGATGGCATTTGCGTGGCGGGGCGCGCGCTGCGCCGGGCGTGGCGGGCCGCCAATTGGCCCCCCTGGGGGGTGCTGGGGGGTGCCCCTGGGGGATGGATGTTTGGGGAGCGCAGCGTTATACCGGTCCGGATAAAGAATGACTCATCGCCGGCTCCGACCGCGTCATGCCGACGCAAAGACTGCCGCGGTGAAGGCTGGGATCGGCATCCGAGACTTTTCTTGCTTGCGCGCAGCTCGGCTCTTGCTTGCGCGCAGCTCGGCCGCGGATGGCGGGCCACCGGCCTTCGCCGGTGCGGGTTTCGCCCGCCGTGACGAGGATACCGACCAGGCGCGCAGCGAAATTTGCCCAGGCGCGCAGCGAAATTTGGAACCGGATCGACAACACGATGACTCTGCGCTGCACGCTTGGACGCGGCAGCAAGCATCCGCTGCACACTGAAATGATGGCAAGTGTGCGATGCCATCAATCATTCATTTGCCCCCGATGCGCGGACCTGTCGCAGTTGCTGCGTGCCAGCGCGGTCGAGGCGATCGCTAACGCGGGAAAGCTCGTGTTCCACAGCATTGGCGATACCGGCGACGAGCGCGGCAAGCAAATGGACTTCGTCGCGGAGATGATGACGCAGGACTACGACAACAGCCCTGACACCGTGGCGCCCGCGTTGTTTTACCATCCTGGCGACGTGATCTATTTCGCCGGCGACATCGACGGCTATCTGGTCAGAGTGGGCCGCGTCGGTCCGCTTTACGATATGGCGCCGGCAGCCGGGAACAATGTACCGGCTCAGATCCGTCGGCCGACCGCATCGGACGCTGCCGGTTCGATATAGAAGCCGTTGATCATCCAGCGGCCATTCCGCTCGATCAGCGCGATGCGGATCGTCACATCGCCGTCCCGGCATTTTACCTGCGCCACATAAAATGCCGACACCGAGCCGCCCGAGCCGGTAACATAGGACATGTTCGCCGCGCCCTTGGCACCCCGATACGCCACCATGGGACCGAGCCGCGAGCCCATGTCGAACACCACCCGCAGCGTCGCGGGCGTGATTTTGGCACGCAGTTCCGGTGTAGTACGCTCCAGCAGTTGCTGCCGGTCCCAGTTCGCCGCGATCGCCGGCACGGCGCCGTCAACATAGGCCTTGCTCGATGCATCGAGCGTGATGCCCCGGTAGATGAACACGCCCAGGCCGGTGCCGGCCATCACGATGATCGCCAGCGTCGCCGCGCCGAGCCCGTAAAGCAACCGACGCATCCTGGTGTTCCTTCGCCGGAGAGCCGGGAAGATCCGGCCAATTCACACTGCTGGCGCGAAGGGAGTTTCATCGGCGTTTCCGCAGACAGGTCCGCGTGGTAATGGACCCGGTAACCGAGGGGTGGTGCAGGGGCGCCCCGCCGGCCGGCCCCGGCGGAAACGCCTTGTCCCGGACTCCGCCAACCCCGCAACCGCCTGCCGCAGAGGATGGCCTTCCCGGCCAGAGTGACCGCCCCCGATGTCCGGTCTGTTCTTTCAGGACGATCCCCCCGCCGATGACCTGCCGCCGCCCCCGCCGGACGGCCCCGGCCTGTTCGGCGAGTCCCTGCCCGTGCAGGCGCCGCCGCCCGAGCCGGCCCCCGCCTACCGCGTGCTGGCCCGCAAATACCGCCCCACCCGCTTCGACGACCTGATCGGGCAGGAGGCGATGGTGCGCATCCTGCGCAATGCCTTCGCCACCAACCGCGTGGCGCACGCCTTCATGCTGACCGGCGTCCGCGGCGTGGGAAAGACGACCACCGCCCGCATCATCGCTCGCGCGCTGAACTGCGTCGGCCCCGACGGCACCGGCGGCCCCACCGCCGACCCCTGCGGCGTCTGCGCCAACTGCGTCGCCATCCTGGCCGACCGCCACCCCGACGTGGTCGAAATGGACGCCGCATCCCGCACCGGCGTCGATGACGTGCGCGAGATCATCGAGGCCACCCGCTACCGGCCGATCCAGGCCCGCACCAAGGTCTTCGTCATCGACGAGATCCATATGCTGTCGCGCAACGCCTTCAACGCGCTGCTAAAGACCCTGGAGGAGCCGCCGCCGCACGTGAAGTTCGTGTTCGCCACCACCGAGCTGCGCAAGGTGCCGATCACCGTCCTGTCGCGCTGCCAGCGCTTCGACCTGCGCCGCGTCCGGGTGGCGGAGCTGACACGGCACTTCGCCCGCATCGCCGAGAAGGAGGGCGAGACCATCGAGCTCGCCGCGCTCGACCAGATCGCCCGCGCGGCGGACGGGTCCGTGCGTGACGGGCTCTCGATGCTCGACCAGGCAATCGCCCAGGCGGAGGACGGCATCACCGCCGCCCAGGTCGCCGACATGCTGGGCCTCGCCGATCGGGAAGCGGTGTTCGACTTGCTGGAAGCCGTGATGGGGGGCAAGCCCGCCGCCGCCCTGGCGGTAACCGACCGCGCCTATGAACGCGGTGCCGACCTGGGTGTGATCCTGCAGGACCTGCTGGAACTGGTGCACACGCTGACTCGCCTGAAATCGGTTCCCGCATTGCGCGACAGCCCGGAGCTGCCCGAGGCCGAACGCACCCGCGGCGCCGCCCTGGCAGACCAGCTTTCGCTGCCCTCGCTGGCACGCGCCTGGCAGATGCTGCTGAAGGGCGTCGGCGAGGTGGAAACCGCGCCCGACCGCCGTGCCGCAGCGGAAATGGTGCTGATCCGCCTGTGCCACGTCGCCGACCTGCCCCCGCCAGGCGATCTGGTGCGGCGGCTGACGACGGCGGGAGGCGGGGATGAGAGAGGCAAGGATACACCCTCTCCCCTTGAGGGAGGGGGCTGGAGGCAGGGGGCGGGCTCTCCCAAGTCAACGAAGGATACCCCCTCTCCCCTTGAGGGAGGGGGCTGGGCGGAGGGGGCGGCCTCTCCCAAGTCAACGAAGGATACACCCCCTCCCCCTGAGGGAGAGGGCTGGGCGGAGGGGGCGGCCTCTCCCAAGCCAATGGGTGCTCGCACCCCTCCCCCCAACCCCCTTCCTCAAGGGGAGGGGGGGCTTCCTTCGCAATTTGCCTACCCCGCCGCTGCCTACCCGCGCGACGGCGTAGCCACGGCCACCGCGCTTGCGGCCCCGGCGCCCACCGCCGAGCCCTCCCCTGCCCCACCCCGCTTCGCCAGTTTCCGCGACATGACCGCGTTCGTAGCCGCCCAGCGCCAGGCGATGCTGCACGCCCACCTGCTGCACTCGGTGCACCTGGTCCGCTTCGCCCCGCCGGTCATCGAACTGCGGCCGCAGCCCGACGCCCCGCGCGACCTGGCGCCCAGGCTCGCCACCCTGCTGACCGAGGCCACCGGCACGCGCTGGACCATCGCCCTCTCCACAGCAGCGGGTGAGCAAACCCTGGCCGTGCAGGGCAATGCGGCGGATGCGGCACGGAGGGCCTCGGCGGCCGATCACCCGCTGGTGCGGGCCATCATGCAGGCCTTCCCCGGTGCGCGCATCAACTCGGTGCACGATGCCACCGCCGATGCCTACGGCCTGCCGCCCGAACCCCCACCGGTACTGAACGCCCCCGCACTGAACGCAGACGACGCGGACATGCCGGACTTCGCCCCGTCCGACGCGGAGTTTTCCGAAGAAATGGAGCCAGACGCATGAAGAACCTCGGCGGCCTGATGAAGCAGGCACAGCAGATGCAGGCCAAGATGCAGGAGATGCAGGCGAAGCTGGAGACCATGCAGATCACCGGCGAATCCGGCGCCGGCATGGTGCGCGTCACACTGAGCGGCAAGGGCGAGATGAAGGGCATCAAGCTCGATCCGAAGCTCGCCGATCCGGCGGACATGGAAATGCTGGAGGACCTGATCATCGCCGCCCACCGCGACGCCAAGAACAAGATCGACGCCCAGACCGCGGACGAGATGCAGAAGGTCACCGGCGGCATGCAATTGCCGCCTGGCATGAAGCTGCCGTTCTGACAGCGGAGCGATGTCCGCGACGTTCATCCGGCGCCTGCGCCTGGACGGCTTCCTGTCGTTCGCACCCGGCACCGAGCCGTTTGAACTGCGCAGCCTGAACGTTCTGATCGGACCCAACGGCTCCGGCAAAACCAACGTCATCGAGGCGATGGAGCTGCTTCGGGCCACACCCACCGATCTCGCCGCGGCGACACTGGCCGGTGGCGAGCCTCTGGAGTGGCAATGGAAGGGCGACGCCCCGCTGCCGCCCGCTATTGTCGAAGCCGAACTTGATCACTGCTCTGCAACGGGCCGCCCGCTGCGCTACCGGCTGGAGTTCGCGGCAGCGCAAAACAGACTTCAAGTGCGCGACGAAGCGATCGAGGAGGTTGCAACCGGTCAAGGCAATAAAGACGTACCATTCTATTACCGCTTCCAACACGGCCAGCCGGTGATCCGTCCCCGCGGCAGCCCGAACAAAGAACGACCCGGGAGGAGGCAGTTGATCGAGAAGCTGCTGCCCGACCAGTCGATCCTGTCGCAGCGCAAGGACCCCGACCTCTATCCGGAGGTCACCTGGCTGGGACAACAGTTCGGTGGCATCCAGATTTTCCGAGAATGGACCTTCGGCCGTTTCGCGGCATTGCGGACGCCGCAGCCCGCTGCTCTGCCGGCGGACGCGCTGCTCCCTGATGCGCGCAATCTTGCCTTGGTGTTGAACCAGATCGAGCACCGCGACCCGCAGCGGCTGCGAATGAACGGGCTGCTGCAGCGCTTCTTCCCCCGCTTTGAACGCCTGTCGACGCGCATTTTGGGTGGTTTCGTGCAGTTCTATCTGCATGAAACCGGCTTCTCCACGCCGGTACCGGCAACGCGGCTGTCAGACGGTACGATCCGCTTCATCGCGTTGCTTGCCAGCCTGTTGGCACCTCAGCCACCGCCGTTGCTGTGCATCGAAGAACCGGAGCTGGGTCTGCATCCGGACGCGCTGGCCTCGATCGGCGACCTGCTGCTTGAGGCAGCCGAGCGCATGCAGCTTATCGTGACGACACATTCCGACGCTCTGGTCTCGGCCCTGTCCAACCAACCGGAGACGGTCATCGCCTGCGAGCGGCCTGGTGCCGGTACATTCCTACGGCGCCTGGACCCCGCGCAACTGTCAGCATGGCTGGACAACTATCGTCTGGGCGATCTTTGGCGCATGGGCGAACTCGGCGCAAATCCATGAGCGCCGTGGCGATCTTCCTTGAAGGCGGCGGCAGTGGACGAGATTCAAGAGCCGCGTTGCGCCAAGGCATGGAGGCCTTGCTGGACCCGCTGAAGCGTGCCGCTCGGGCAAGGTCGTGGCGGTGGAAACTGGTCTGTTGCGGTAGCCGGCACGAAGCGTTCGCCGCCTTTATGCGCGCGCTTCGGACCGGCGAGAGCACCGTGACGGCGTTGCTGGTGGATGCTGAAGGTCCGGTAACGGCATCGCCATGCCTGCATTTGCAACGACAGGATGGCTGGGATCTGCGCGGCGTGCCGGATGACATTGTGCATTTGATGATCGAGACGATGGAGAGTTGGATCGCGGCCGGCCAGGTGGCACTCGCTGCGTGGTACGGTCCGAAATTCAACGCCCCCGCCTTGCCGCGGGCGGTCGATCTGGAGAGCGTGGCCAAGACCGATGTCATCGCGGCATTGCAGCAAGCAACGCGTAACACCCGGAAGGGCGTGTACCACAAGATCCGCCATGCCAGCGACCTGCTGCAACGTATAGACCGGATCAAGGTCGAGCAGCGCTGTCCGGCCAGCAGACGATTGTTCGACACGCTCCACCGCCTGATAATGACGGGCTGAGATGGCGCCGACACTGCAACCGCGCGCCGCTGCACGCTTTCCCAACCGCATCCACTTGGTGCGCGACAATGCCGCGGCGTCGAGGCCATCCGTGGCCGCTTCGCTGGCCATGCCTACGACCTGCACCGTCACGACGGCTGGTTGGTCGGGGTGACGGACCATGGCGTGCAGGACTGCTTCTGCCGCGGAGGGGTTGGGGGAGGGGTGCGTGCACGCACTGAACCGCGGTTGTGCGCCCCCAGCCCCCCAGCCCCCCTGCCACAAGGGGAGGGGGGGTGCTTTCCCCCTCCGATCGCCGATTCATTCGAGGCGGGTCGGCCGCCGCCGGCCGGTGGTCAACTCGCAATGACACGGTGGTCGCTCGAAATTTCAGAATGACATGTCAATCGGGATTGCCTCGCTTCGCAAGCAATGACATTAGGGCAACACGCCGCTTGGAAAGGTAGAACGTGGCAGACACAACATTCGATATCCTGGGCATCGGCAACGCCATCGTCGACGTGGTGGCGCGCGCGGACGATGCGTTCCTGTCGCGCCACGACATGCACAAGGGCGCGATGATCCTGGTGGACGCCGAGCAAGCCGAGGCGATCTACGCCGCGATGCCGGCCGGCGCGGAAAGCAGTGGCGGGTCCGCTGCGAACACCTGTGCGGTGGCGGCGGCGCTGGGTGCGCGAGTGGCCTATTTCGGCAAGGTCGCGGACGACCAGCTGGGCGCGGTGTTCCGCCACGACATGCAGGCGATTGGCGTGCGGTTTCCGTCGCATCCGCTGATCGCCGGCGCCCCCACGGCGCGCTGCCTGATCCTGGTGACGCCGGACGGGCAGCGGACGATGAACACGTTCCTCGGCGCCTGCGTGAAACTGGACGAATTGGACGTGGACGAATCAGTGGTCGCCGCTGCCGCCGTTACCTACCTGGAAGGTTACCTGTTCGATCCTCCTGCGGCACAATCGGCGTTCCGCAAGGCGGCGGCGGCGGCGCACGCGGCCGGGCGGCAGGTGGCGCTGTCGCTGTCGGACCCATTCTGCGTCAACCGGCATCGCGCGGCGTTCCGCGACCTTGTGGCGGGCGACGTGGACATCCTGTTTGCCAACGAAACGGAAATCACATCGCTGTACGAGGAGAACACGTTCGAGGCGGCAGCCGAGGCGGCGCGCCGGGATGTGGCTCTGGCGGTGCTGACCCGGTCGGAAGCAGGCAGTGTGATCCTGCGCGGCGCGGAGACGGTGGAACTCGCCGCGGAGCCAACGCACGTGGTCGACACGACCGGCGCCGGCGATGCGTACGCGGCAGGGTTCCTGGCGGGATACACGGCCGGTCGGCCGCTACCGGTGTGCGGCCGCATGGGCGGCATCGCGGCGGCAGAAGTGATCAGCCACTACGGCGCCCGGCCGGAGACGGACTTGAAGAAGTTGGTGGCCGGTTTGTAGCACCGCGGGGACACTTGCGTCATCGCCGGCCATTTCGACCCGGCCGTGGGCGCAACGTGGAACCAGCAAACACCCGCAACATCATATTCGCAAGACCTGTTCGCAAGACCTGGCTGGGTTCAGGCCACCTGCGCCCGGGAGATGCCGGTCGCTGCCCAAACGGCCCCGCCAAAGCCGGATCGGGATTCCAAATGCATCGGTGAGCGAAACTGGGGCTTGGTCTATCTCGCCGCACGCGCGGTGCTACTGGCCTTCCTGGCGGCCTCGTGCGCCCTGCGCCCCCTCGGACAAACGGCGACACCGCGGGTTTCACTACGCATGTCAACGACGTTTACGAGCAAAATTATACCAAGCTGGCGCCGGACACGAATACGCCGTAGCAGCTACTCGGACTCCCTTGCCGGCTTCGATTACAGCCTGAATACATCCAGTTTCTTGCCTGATTTCGAGTCCGCAAACGGTGGTACCAACAACTGGACGATCAGCAAATATGTTCTCAACTCGCTCTCTGGCGGCGGCGGCAACTTGCGCTTTACCGTGAACACAGACGGTAAAGTGGTGATCGACGTCAGTTACGAGTTCATTCCTGCCGCCGGCTTTACCCTACCGACGTCTGCGCCCGAACCGGCGTCTCTGTCATTGATCGGATTGGGTATGGCAGCGCTGGGCTTGATCCGTTCGCGCAAGCGCCGATCAGTCTGATCGCGCACAGGGCAGTTATTTATAGCGCCTGTGGGCGAAGGCCGGGGGGACCATCCACGACTTTTTTTGATACCAGCAGCAAAATCGTTGATGGCCCGCCTGCACGGGCCATGACGAGAGGGACGGGTCCGGCGCCCCAACCTCTTGTCGTCCGCGACAGCAGTCCGTTCGCGGCCGCCACCGGACCGCCGGCGGCTTCCCGCCACCGGTCCGGCCACTCCTTGCCTAGCCTGCGGCCATGCTTTGCACCGCGCCGGTGGTCAGCGCCTGGCCGCCGATGCCCCAGTCGCCGCTCTTGACCTCTTCCACGACAACCCAGGTGACGGGCCGCAGCTTCTCACCCTCGATCGCCACCATCGCGTCGGTGACCTTCGCGATCATCTCCTGCTTCTGGGCCGGCGAGAACACGCCTTCGATGACGTTGATGCGCACAAGCGGCATTGGTTGACTCCTTGGTTGATGCCCGGTTGGTTGATGCCCGGCTTCTTGTCGCTGCGGTCTGCCTTCTGACGTGCCGCCGACACCCGCCACTGTGCCGGTCTTGTGTCGCGGCATGATCGCGGCAGAAGCGGATTGATGTCGCGTCTGTCGCGCCGCGCCCATCGCGCGAAAACTGCGCCGGAACGGCTCTTTTGATCCCCACCGGCGCTCCCGCGCGACAGACGCGACAATTCCCCGCATGATCCGCGACGCAATCGCGACCTGGCCGTGCGATCAAGCACACCGGCGGGGCCGACCGCCGCGCCTCGAAATCAGGACCGCCATCAGGACACCGTTCGTGACGGACATAAGCAGCCTCATCGACCCCAGCCGCACGCCGGCGACCGCAATGGACGAAGCCACTATCCGGCGCGAGCTGCAGGAAGCGCGCGAGTACCAGATGGCGACCAGCGAAATCCTGCGCGTCATCAGCCGCTCGGCCTACGATCTCGCCAGCGTGCTGCTGACCGTGGTGACCAGCGCCGTCGCGCTGTGCCGGGCGGAAATGGCCGTTCTCTACCGCTATCAGGACGGCGCCTATCGCTTTGCCGTCGGCCACGGCCTTTCGCCTGAATACGAACGACTGGAACGCGCGCAAGCGATCCCGCCGGGGCCCGGCACCATCGTCGGCCGCGCCGCGCAAGAAAAGCGCACGGTGCAGATTGTCGATGCCTGGAACGATCCCAACTACGCGGTCAAGCACGATGCACGCGTCGGCAAGGTGCGCTGCATGCTCGGCGTCCCGCTGCTGCGCGAAGGCTTTCCGATCGGTGTCATCGGCCTCGCGCGCGGCCGGGTGGAACCTTACACCGACCGGCAGATCGATCTGATCTCCAGCTTCGCCGACCAGGCCGTCATCGCCATCGAGAATGTCCGCTTGTTCGAAGAACTCCAAGCCGCTCGCGACGCCGCCGAGCATGAACGCGACGTGGCCGAAGCGGCGCGCGCCGAGGCCGAAGCGGCCAACCGCGCCAAATCCACCTTCCTCGCCGCGATGAGCCACGAAATCCGCACCCCGATGAACGGCGTGCTGGGCATGATGGAGGTGTTGGAACGCTCGCACCTCGCCCCCAACCAGGCGCGCAGCGTCGCGGTGATGCGCGGAAGCGCCCAGGCGTTGCTGCGCATCATCGACGACATCCTGGATTTCTCGAAAATCGACGCGGGCCGCATGGATATCGAGGCCCTTCCGTTCAGCCTCGGCGGCCTCGTCGCCGGCACGGTCGAGACCATGCTGCCGCAGGCCCGCCAGAAGCGCCTCGCGCTGTTCGCCGACCCGCCCGGCGACGGCCCCGACTGGGTCGCCGGCGATCCCACGCGCGTCCGCCAGATCCTGTTCAACCTGGTCGGCAACGCCATCAAGTTCACCGATCGTGGCTTCGTGCGCATCAGCGCCGACAGCCGGGCCGAACCGGACACCAGCGTCATGGTGACGCTGGAAGTAACCGACAGCGGCATCGGCATGGACGCAGCCACAGTGGCGCGCCTGTTCCAGCCCTTCACACAGGCCGACAGCTCGACCACGCGGCGCTTCGGCGGCACCGGCCTGGGCCTTTCCATCGTCCGGAGGCTGGCGCAGCTCATGGGCGGTGACGTGACCGTGGACAGCCAGCCGGGCAACGGCAGCCGCCTGACGGTGTCGCTGCGGCTGGCGAAGGCAAGCCCCCTGCCCTCCCCCGCGCCTGCGCCCGCCCCGCCGGCCGCCCTGCCAACGTCACGCCAGAGCATGGTGCGACTACTGGTGGCGGACGACCATCCGGTGAATCTCGAGGTGATCCTGCGCCAGCTCGAATTGCTCGGCCTGTCGGCGGATGTCGCGGAGGAAGGCGCGGCGGCGCTGGCGCTGTGGCAGCAGGCACATCACGCCGTGGTCCTGCTGGATCTGCACATGCCGGTGCTGGACGGCTTCGGCCTCGCCGAGGCGATCCGCCGCGAGGAAACCCGCCTCGGCCTCCCGCGCACCGGCCTGATCGCCGTGACTGCCGACGTGCTGAAGGGAGAAGATGCGCGCTGCTTCGCCCTCGGCATGGATGGGTTCCTGCCGAAGCCCGTGTCGCTGGAGGCACTGACGCGCACTCTGGGCCGCTGGATCCCGGATATCGGCCTGGCGGCCGCGCCCGCCGACATCCCGGCCGGCGCGCTATTCGATCCCGAAGCGTTGCGCAATCTGTTCGGCGCCGATATGGCCCGCCTGGCCGCGTTGCTGCGCAATTTCGCCGACCGCGCGGCACGCGACCTGGCGGCGCTGCGCGTGGCCGCGGATGGCCCGGTCATGGCGGCGACGGCGCACCGGTTGCGCGGCGCCGCCCACATGGCCGGCGCACGGATGCTGGCGGAGGCGGCGATGCGGTGTGAAGCGGCAGCCAACGCCGGCGATCTTGCCGACGCGCAACGCACCGCCGAGGGCATGGACCGTCTGCTGGCCGATACGTTGCAGGCAATGCGCTCGTCCCAGGCACTGTGAGGCTGACGCTCCGGCTCTGACGGTTGGTGCGCCGAGGCGTGTCATTGGTTGACCATCGGTCGCGAGTGGCCGACCAGCCTTCAATGAAACCGCACCGCGCCGGTGAGCGAAAAACGGGCAATCCACGCCAGCCCGTCAACCAACGCGCAAAACCTCAGTGCAGCAACACAACCGTCCGCCCGTCGTGAAAATAATTCTTGCCCTCCCCGCGACATCTGTCCATGGCCGACGCGCACACCACGGCTGATCTTATAATTACGATTGATCTTATAATTACGATCCCGGGGTTCCATCAGTGCCGGGTCAGATCACAAGTGGAGATTCAATTTGATTTTTTCAGGCCTTATGGCCGCTTATTACATCCTCGGGATGTACATCTGCTGGTTGCTCCGCCAACTTGCCGTCCCCGTCGCCGCCACGCGCGAGCGGGGCACGCAAAGCGCGGTCGACCCGGCTGGCAAGGTCGGACATCCGGTACGGCTTGCGGATCATGTCCTCTCCCTCCAGGCCGGACCGATAGCTGCCCAGGTCGGCATAGCCGGTCGCAAACAGCACGCGCGGTGCGCGGCCGGCCTCCCGTGCCAGGCGCACGACATCGGCACCGCTTAGCCCCGGCATGGCCACGTCCGCCAGCAACAGGTCGAATTCGGGATTGGCGAACAGCAAATCGAGCGCAACTTTGCCGTTTTCCGCGGCGGTAACGCGGTAGCCGAGCTCCTCCAGCATCGCCACCACCAAATCCCGCACATCGTCATCGTCGTCCACCACGAGGATTCGGGCATGGCTGGGGGGCACGGGCGCATCGGCGTGCTCCGGCGTCTGTGCCGCCAGCAAGGTGGCCGCGCGCGGCAGGTAGATCGTGACGGTGGTGCCCTCGCCCGGAGCGCTGCGCAGCTTCACCGTGCCCCCCGACTGGCGAACGAACCCATACACCTGCGACAAGCCAAGTCCCGTCCCTTTGCCCTGCTCCTTGGTGGTGAAGAACGGCTCGAAGGCACGTTTCTGCACGTCCGGCGTCATGCCGGTGCCAGTGTCGGTGACCGCGATGGCGATGTAGCTGCCAGGGGCTAGATCCGCGGCGAGATCCGCGGCGAGATCCTCGGCGAGGCCAGTCGGTGCCGTGGGAAGCGCGAAACCTTCCAACGTCAGGATGCCACCATCCGGCATGGCGTCGCGGGCGTTGATCGCCAGGTTCAGCAGCACGAGCTCGAGCTGCGCCGGATCGGCGAAAGCCGCGGGCAGGTCATCGGCGAATCGCGTCCGCAGGGTAACAGTAGCACCCACCGCGCGTGACAGCAGGTCGCCGACGCCGGAGATCAGGCGCGGCAGGTCCACCGCCTCCGGCGTCAGGCGCTGGCGGCGCGAGAAGGCGAGCAATTGCTGGATCAGCCGCGCACCCCGCTCGGCCGCGTGGCGCGCGTTGTCCGCGAAGCGGCGGACCTGAGGGTCTTCGCTTCGCTTGGCGATCATCTGCAGGCTGCCGAGCACCGCTGTCAGCAGGTTGTTGAAGTCGTGCGCGACGCCGCCGGTCAGCTGACCGACCGCCTCCATTTTCTGTGCCTGCGCCAGCGCCGCTTCGGCCTTCTCGCGTTCCAGCATTTCGCGCTGCAGCGACGCGGTGCGCTGGTTCACCAGCCGCTCCAGCTCTTCGGTGCTGCGCGCCAGCGCTTCGCGTGCCTGCACCGCCGCGTCGATGTCGGTGCAACTGCCGAACCAGCGGAAGATCTCGCCGGAGATGTCGTCATGCACCGGCAGGGCGCGGCCGGTGAACCAGTGCCAGGATCCGTCGCCGGTGGAGAGGCGGAACTCCGAGCGGAACGGCACGCCGGAACGCACTGCCGCGCAGCCATTCCTCGCTTACGCGGGTGAAATCGTCGGGGTGGATCAGGCACGTCCAATCGAACTGGGCGATCTCCTCTGCCGTCCGCTCGCCGCGCAGCGGGGGCGACACGCCGGTGACCTCCTGCCAGCGGGCATTGAAGAAGTCCGGCTTGCCGTCCGGGCCGGCGGACCAGATCGGCTGCGGCATGCCATCGACGATGGCGCGGAACCGCGCCTCACTGGCACGCGCCGCGGCGGCGTGGCGGTCGCGTTCGGCCAGCAGCGCCGCGGTTTCACGCTGGCGGCGGCGCGCCCGTAATGCCGCGCCGATCGCGCTGACAAGACTGACCGGATGCAGCGGGCGTTCGAGCACTGTCGCATTGCCGAGGATGCCAACCAACTTGCTCGGCTGCAGATCGTCATGGTTACGGAACGTCAGCAGAACAAAGGGGAAATCCGACCAGGGCGGCTGCGAGGCGATCCAATCACGCAAAAGGGTGGTGTCGCCCAGAAACGCCTCCTGCGCGACCAGCGCGGCCCCGGCATCGAGGGTATTGAGACCGTTCACCAGCGCCGGCAGGTCGGGACAGGGGACACAGGCGATGTCCGCGCGTCCCAGCAGTTGGCCGATCACCGCGGCGTCGCGTCCGCTGGGAGCCAGGACGAGAACCGCGCCGGAGGAGGGCACGCCGGCGCTATGCATCGGCCCGGGTGCCGAGCAGGGATCCCGGTGGGCCCACGAAATGAGGAATGCCGGCCAGCACGCCGCGGAACTCGTTCAGCGGTTCGCCGACGCGGATGCCGCGGCCGTCGATAAAATATTCGCGGATGGTGGTTTCATGGCCGCCGGTACGCTTCTTCATCACCGAGATCGCGCGGCGGATCTGCCCCACGGCTTCGAAAAAGCCCAGCAACAGCACCGTATCGGAAACATAAGTAAGATCAACATTGTTCTGCATCGGGCCGACCAACCCATGCTGGGCCAATACCAGCAGCGTGACCACGCCGCGCTGGTTGAGGTAGTTCAGCAGTTCGTGAATTTGCAGCACCAGGAAGGTCTCATCCAGCATCGCGCTGCGGTAGCCGTTCAGGCTGTCAAGCACGACGACCGAGGCTCCCGCCTGCTCCACCTGCCGGCGCACCAGGCTGACCACCTCGCCCGGCGGGAACTCCGCGGGATCGATTTGCTCCACCGTCAGCAGGCCGCTCTGGATGTGCGGCGCCAGGTCCATGCCCATGCCGGCGGCGCGGCGCAGCAGGACGTGGCGCACTTCGTTGAAGGTGACCATCAGCACCCTCTCGTCCTGTTCCAGTGCACTGATGACGAACTTCAGGGCGAGGGTGGATTTTCCGGCGCCCGATGGACCCAGCAGCAGCGTGCCGGTGCCCCGGTCGAGGCCGCCGCCAATCAAGACGTCCAGCTCGGGCACTTTGCTGGCGAGCATCGGACCGTCTTCGCGTTGTTCGCGATGCTCGGCGGCGATGAGGCGGGGAAACAACACGATGCCGCTTCGGCGGATGACGAAGTCATGGAATCCACCGCGGAAGGCCCGGCCGCGCATTTTGTAAATGCGCAATCGCCGCCGCTCGGCGCCGAACGCCGGCGCCACCTGGTCCAACCGGACCACGCCGTGGGCAATACTGTGCAGCGTCAGGTTATCCTGATGTTCCGTCAGGTCATCGAGCAGGAGGGCGGTGGCGCCGTGGCCGGCAAGATAGTATTTCAGCGCCATCACCTGACGGCGGTACCGCAGACCGCTCTGCGCCAACTGACGGATATCGGCGAGACTGTCGAACACGACGCGTGCGGGCCGAACGCGCTCCAGCTCCGCCATCACCATGCGCACGGTCTCGCCGAGCTCCAGGTCTGCGGCATAGACGACGCTTTGTTCCTGTGCCGCGTCGAGGCTGAGCTCGGGAGGGACAAGTTCGTAGATGTCGATGCCGTCGAGCGACCAACCATGGCTGGCTGCGGCGGCCACGAGTTCGTTGCGGGTCTCCGACAAGGTGACATAGAGGCAGCGTTCGCCCCGCGCATTGCCCTCGCGCAGGAACTGCAGGGCGAGCGTGGTCTTGCCGGTGCCGGGCTCGCCTTCGATCAGATGAACGTGATTGGCGGCATAGCCTCCGCCCAGAATTTCATCGAGGCCACCCACCCCCGTCGCCAAGGTGGCGGCACCCGCCGGCGGGACCGATGCGGCAGAACTCATCGAAACTCCTGGAAAGGATGTTGCAAGCGAGCATCTATCGAGAGACGACCGCCTGTCTCAAGAGGCGGTGCAACAATTGGCGTTGATCGTCATGGGAAGATGCTGTCACGTCGCTGTGAGCTCGATGACGTGGGCGTCCGAATCTCGTTTTAGAGAACAGAGGGAGAGCGGCGAGATGCTGACGGTCTGGGGGCGGCGGAGTTCGTTCAACGTCCAGAAGGTGCTGTGGTTGGTGGAGGAGCTTGGGCTTCGGCACCAGCACATTCCGGCTGGTGGCAGCTTCGGCGGTTTGGATACGCCGGCGTTCCTGGCGATAAATCCGCACGGCAGGGTGCCGGTGATCGATGACGGCGGGACGGTCGTGTGGGAATCGCACAGTATCCTGCGCTATCTCGCCGCACGTTACGGCGACGCGCGGTGGTGGCCGGAGGATGCGGCGGAACGGTCCACGGCCGATCGTTGGATGGACTGGTCGCAGACCACGCTGCAGCCCGACTTCCTGATGGGCGTGTTCTGGGGGTTCTATCGGACGCCGGATTCGCAGCGTGACTGGCCCGCGATCCGCGCCAAGATCGTGGCGTGTAGCGAGCACTTTCGGCTGCTCGATCGGGTCCTGGCGGACCGGCCCTTCATGCTGGGGGAAGTACCGACATTGGCCGATATCCCGGCAGGCACGGCGCTGTACCGCTATTTTGGGCTGGATATCGAGCGCCCCGTAGTGCCGCATCTCGAGGCATGGTATCGCCGCCTGCAAGCGCGGCCGGCGTACCGCGCGGCGGTCATGGTGCCGTTCGAGGAGTTGCGCGGACGGCTGGCGTATTGATGCTCCCCGGTATCATGTTGATGCACCATCATGTTGATGCACCTCGGTATGATGGCTGGGGAGATGAGTGCCCGTTACGGCGCGCCGAACATCCGGCGGGAAATGTCCAGTAGCGCTCGCAGGTAGTCCTCGCCGGTTTCGGGGAGGGCATCGATGCCGATGCGTTGGCGATACTCGTGCGCGAGTTGGGCGAAGTCGCTGATGTCGTCGGATTCGGCGAGCCAATTGCAGATCGCGCCATATTCCCGATAGAGCGGCGAAGCCTGAAGCTGGCGCAGGTCGTCGGCGAGTTGCTGCAGACGTTGCGCGGCGACGGCGCTTTGCTGGTCGGAAGGGTTTGCGTCAACTTTGCGTCGCCGCCATTCGGCGGCGGCTTCCAGGTCAGCGACTTCAGGCGGGTCCGGGTCGGTCATGCGAACCACCTGTGCTATGCGTTATGCCGAAGGCGCGTCACACCGACTTTGCGTCGTGCCCGACGCTTATCATGCCCAATCTGCGTCATGTCCAATCTGCGTCATGTCCAATCTGCGTCATGTCCAACTGTCATTGCGAGGTATGCGCTGCTGTTGTGCTCACGCCACATCGCGCACCTGTTGGAACAGCGGTGCCCATGATGAGCCCTCGCGATAGAACACCGGCGGCTGGCCCATCGGCGCCGGCACGGTGATGCAAGCGCCGCCGCGGTGGGTGGTGCCCGACCACAAATGGGTCCAGGTTGCGCCGGCGGGCAAGTGGACTAACCATTCCGTTAATCCCGGCTGTTGCACCGGGGCGACCAGCAGATCGGGTCCGTAGAGGTACTGGTCCTGGACAGTGTAGCCCTCGGGATCGTTGGGGAAATGCAGGAACAACGGACGTTGCAGCGGCAGGCCGTTCGTGGCGGCCTCGTCGGACAGCGCGCGCAGATACGGCGCAAGGTGGCACCAGATACGGGTGAATCGGGCGAAATGCGCCAGGACCTCCGGTGACTGGTCGATCTGCAGGTTGTCGCGCGGGCGGTTGCCTTCGTGCGTCCGCATCACCGGGGTGAACGCGGCCATCTCGGTCCAGCGCATCAGCAGTTCCGGCGTGCGCACGTTAGAGAACAGACTTGTGTAGCCGCCGATGTCGCTGTGATGATAGGCGTTGCCGAGCAATCCGCTGGACAGCGCGCCGCAGATCACGCTTGGCAGGCCGTCGTGGCGGGAGAAATCGACGCACTGGTCGCCCGCCCATAGCAACGGGCAGAAGCGCTGCACGCCGGTGAAGCCCGCGCGCATGAAGAAAAGCGCATCGCCGCTGCGCCCGGCGCGGGCGAGCGCGTCGGCATTGACCTTCGACCAGAGCGTCGGCCACGCGTTGTGCAGCAGTTTGGCGTCGCCGTTGGCAAGGCGCGCGTCGATCGGCAGGTACTCGCCGAAATCCGCCATCCAGCCCGACAGGCCGAGATCGAGCATGTTGCCGCACAGGATGCGAGAGGCGTACCAGTCGCACGCGCCCGGGTTGGTGAAATCGACGACGCCAGCTTCGAATTCGCCGAAATCGACGCGATAGGTTTGCCCGGCATCGTTGCGTGCGAGCAGGCCACGGCGTTCCGCTTCGCCGAACAAGGCGCCGTCGGCGCAGAGATACGGGTTGGCGTAGCCCATGAAGCGGACGTTGCGCGAGCGCAATTCGGCAATGCGTTGCGGCAGGTCGGGATAGCGCGAAGGGTTCCAGCGCCAGTCCCAGAACAGGCGGGTGCCGAAGGAGGTGGTGCGTACCCCGGCCCAGTCCTCGCACCACAGTGCGGAGACGCGCGCGCCAGCCGCGAGGTAAGTTTCCAAGCGGGCGAAGCTGTTGGCGCCATCCTTTAGTCCGATGATTGCGCCGTTGTAGAGCCACTCCGGCAGGCGCGGCTGGCGGCCGAAGCGGGCGGCGAGGCGTTCCACCAGCGCGGAGAAGTCCGGGGCGGCGTGGAATTCCAGCCGCTGAGGGGCGGCCCAGATTTCCAGTTCGTGGAACGTGTCGTGGCGAAAATCGAACGCGCTGTACGCGGTGGTTTCCACGTGCGCGGCATAGCAGCGCGAGGAGATGAAGCTGGGCTGCGGATAGTTCGTGGTGTAGTAGTCGCCGCCGGAATGGTTGAAGGTGTCGGCCTGGAACGTGATCAGGCTGGTCTTGTCGCGGCCGACTCCTGGCTCGCTGGTCCATAGCGGAAACCGCTGCCCGCGCAGGTCGAAATACGACAATTGCTCGCCGCAGCCCCAGACATGTTCCCCTGGTTCGGCAGGCAGGCGGAACCAAAAGCGGTTCAGCCGCGTATCGGCGTAGCGCAGATGCAAAGTCGCCGCCGCATCGTCGCCTTGCAGTTCCAGCGTCAGCAGCACCGGGCTGGCGGCGTCTCGCCGAAAATGCAGCAGCGCGCCGTCGAGCGTGACGTGGGATAGCGGCACGCGCTCCACCAGGTAGTCGCTGATGTCGAAATTACCGCGATGCATGGCGATGCGTTCTTCGCCGACGCCAACGAATACGCAGGGCGCATCGGTGGCATGGCGCAGCAGCGTCCGGCCGGCGAGTGACAGGGTGAAGCCATCCGCGGTGGCAGTCAGCGTGCTCATCCCGTTGCGGCTCCCGCGGTCATCCCTACCGCCCCCGCGGTCATCCCTTATCGCCCCGGCGATCATCCTTTATCGCCCCCGCGATCATCCTTTTACACCTCCCGCGGTCAGGCCGGAGATCACGCGCTGCTGGAACAACACGATCAGCAGCGCTACCGGCACGATGCCTACCACCAGCGCGGCGGAAATCTCCGGCCAGGGAAAAACGAATTCGCCTTGGTACAGCATGATGCCCACCGGCAGCGTGCGCCACCGCGTGGCCGAGTTGAACGACAGCGCCAGCAGGAACTCGTCCCACGAATTGACGAAGGCGAGCAAGCCGGCGGTGAACACGCCCGGCGCCGACAGCGGCACGACGATGCGGAACAGCGCGCCAACGCGGCTGCACCCGTCGATCATGGCGGCGTTTTCGAGGTCGAGGGGAATGCTTTGGAAGAAGCTGACCAGCACCAGCGTGCACACCGGCAGCGACAGCACCGTGTAAGGCAGCACCAACGCTCCATAACTGTTCAACAGCCCCAGTGCGCGCATGGTCTGGAACAGTGGCACCAGCAATGTCACCAGCGGGAAGGTGGAGACGGCGATGATGGCCGCCAGCGCCAGGTCGCGATAGCCAATGTTCAAACGTGCAAGCGCATAGGCCGCCAGTGTTGCGATGAACAATGTCAGCGCGGAGGACATCACCGCGACCGCCAGGCTGTTGAACAGATAGAGCGCCAAAGGCTGGTCGTGGAAGGCGCGTACATAGTTGGCGATGGTGGGTGCGTGCGGCAGCCAGGTGATGGGTACGCGCTCCAGCTCGGCCTCGGTCTTGAGCGAAGTCAGGAAGATCCAGAACAAGGGGAACAGCCCGTTGACCACCACGGCGAGGGCGGCGAAGCGGCGCAGGGCGGATGGAGCGATGGGTTTCATGGCTCGGAGCGCACCTGGCGCAGGTAGAACGCGGTGACGGCCATGCTGATGAAGAACAACACCGCGGCCAGCGCCGCGCCGTAGCCGAGATCCAGGAAGTCCACCGTGTTCTGGTGGATGTACATGGCGAGCGTGACGGTCGATGTGCCGGGGCCACCGCGCGTCATGGTCAGCGGGATGTCGAAGGTTTGCAGCGAAGTGATCATGCGGAAGATCACCGCGACGGCGATCGCGGGGCGCAGCAGCGGCAGGGTGACGAAGAAGAAGCGGCGCAGTGGGCCGGCCCCATCGACCGAGGCGGCTTCATACAGTTCCGCCGGGATCGTCTGCAGGCCGGCGAGCAACACCAGGGCGACGAACGACGACGTTTTCCAGATGATGGTGAGGCAGATCGCCATGAAGGAGAGCCAGCCCGAGTTGAACCAGATGATGCGGGTCGCGACGAAATGCCGGAGGATGTCGTTGACCACGCCATAGTCGGTCTGGAAGAACCAGCCGCCGATCATGCCGACGAAGGCGAGCGGCATCGCCCAGGGAATCAACAGCGACAGGCGCACCGGCCACCGCACGCGGAACGGCAGGTTGGCGATCAGCGCCATGGCAAGGCCGACCAGCAGGGCGGCCGGGACTGTGATCAAGGTGATCAGCAGCGTGTTGTCGAGAGCGGTCCAGAACTCGGGATCGGTGGCGAGGGCGGTGAAGTTGTCGATGCCGACGAAGCGCGCGGGCATGCCGGAGTTGAGGCTGAGGTCGAGCAGGCTGGTCCAGAACAAGCGGCAGACGGGATAGACGACGATCAGCAGCAGAAGGATGAAGGTGGGGGCGAGCAGTACGCGCGCGAGGGTCGCGTCGCTGGCGTCACGCCAACGGTTGCGGGATTTCTCCCGCTTGGCGGAGGAGGGTCGGTTCGGAATTTGATCGGGCGTCGCCGGGCGAAGCGCGGCAGGCGACGGCGATCGGGTGGGCAGATCACTCTCCGGATCACTGAAGTGCGACACGGTCCGGCCGCCATCACGCTGTCATTGCGGGGAGCGAAGCGACGAAGCAATCCCCGGCGAGGAGCGCACGAGCGTCCGCGCGCAGCCCACAGGGGATTGCCTCGTCGATTCGCTCCTCGCAATGACATTGGGGGTGTCGTGCGGGGGTGTCGTGCGGCCTCGGGGGCCGTCGTGCGCCCTCGCCCTCACCTGTCGATGACCTTCGTCAACCTCAATGCAGAGCCCGCCGCAGCGCGCTCTGCATTGTTGCCGCCGCCTGGTCCGCGCTTTCCGAGCCCGCCAACACGGCGTTGGTCTGCGTGCGAATGATGTTGCTGACGTCGTTATAGTAAGGCGTGACTGGCCGCGACTTCGCATGCTCCGCCACCGGCAAGGCCTGGGGCAGCCATGGCATCGTCCGCACCAACTGCGGGTCATCATAGAGCTTCGGAAACACCGGCAGAAGCGACGCCTTGTCCGCCAGCAGCGTTGATACCGGCACGGACGACAGGAACTTCACCAGCTTGATCGCCTCCGCCTGGTGCTGCGAATACGCGGACACGCCCCATTGCCAACCGCCGAAGCAGGTGACGTGCTTGCCGCCTTCCACCGCCGGCAGGTCGGCGACGGCCACCTTGTGCTTCACGGCGCTTTGGGCGCTCTGGAACAGGTTCCAGCCATAGGACCATTCAACGGCGAAGATAGCCTTGCCGGCTTCGAAATCCTTGCGGGTCTGGTCGGTGACGATTTCCGCGGCGTTGCGCGGCGCGACGCCTTCCTTCATCAGGCCGGTCCACAGGTCCAGCGACTTGACCGCGGCGTCGTGGTCAAAGGTGAGGTGGCCGTTCTGGATCAGGTTCTTGCCCTGGCTCCAATAGGGCACCAGGAAGGTGCAGACGGTGCCCTCGATCGGCGCCCCCTGGAAACTCAGGCCCTGGAGCTGGGGATCATGCTCGCCGGCCTGGATGGTCTTGGCTTCCTTGGCGAGCTCGTTCCATGTCTGCGGCACCGGCAGGTGGTATTTGTCCAGCAGATCCTTGCGATAATACATGAATTGCGCGTCGGCGACCGCCGGCAGGGCGACCAGCTTCCCGTCCACCACGTCGGCGTCGGCGTAGACGGGCAGATATTGCTTCAGGAATGTCGCCGGATCGCCGACCGCCTTGTTCAGCGGCATGGTCCAACCGGTGGCGGCGAACTGCGCGGGGCGGATGATGTCGAGCATCAGCACGTCCAGCGAGCTGTCCTTCGCCGACAGTACCGTGTTGAGATATTGCGCCTGCAGATCGCTGGTGGCGCCGCCGAGCTGGGGGTCGACCTTGATGCCGGGATTGGCGGCTTCGAAGCGGTCGAAGGCCTGACGCATCACGTCGGGGCGCAGCGTGCTGGAGATGTACACGTTGAGCGTGGTTTCGGCATGGGCCGGCAGCGCGAACAGCGCGGCGAGCGCAACCAACATGCGGGCGGAGCGGATCACCTGGAGCTTCCTCTGGTCTGGGTGGTTGCGGCGTGGTTGCGGCGGATCGGAACGCGGCGCAAGGGCGGGGTCAAGGCGGAGGCCGCAAGCGGCAAACCCCGTTGACGGGCGGCAGGCCGAAGGCTAAACCGCGCGCCCTACCCGCTCTCCCGCAGGCCGTGCGGGACACCGAAATGCCCAGGTGGCGGAATTGGTAGACGCGCAGGTTTCAGGTACCTGTGGCCGCAAGGTCGTGGAAGTTCGAGTCTTCTCCTGGGCACCAGTGCTCTTCTCCCGGGCACCAGTGTTCTTCTTCCGGGCATCAGTGCTCTTCTTCCGGGTACCAGTGCAGCGGTCATCGGTCAGGTCCCAATCACTATGAGCACGACGCAATTCATGCCGGGCGGCGCCATCCATCTGCACCGGCACGACCTGCCGGAGGGGCTGGTGCTGGGTCCGGTCATCGCGGTGGATACCGAAACAATGGGCCTGCAGCCGCACCGCGACCGGCTGTGCCTGGTGCAGCTTTCGACGGGGGACGGCCACGCGCACCTGGTGCAGCTTGTGCCGCCGTCGCTGGGTGGGTACGGGTTCGACTGTCCCAACCTGAAGCGATTGCTCGCCGATCCGGTGGTGGTGAAGCTGATGCATTTCGCACGGTTCGACGTTGCTGTTTTGCAGCATAACCTCGACATCACCGTGGCGCCGGTACGCTGCACCAAGATCGCCGCCCGGCTGACTCGCACGTTCACCGACAAGTACGGCTTGAAGGACCTGTGCAAGGAACTGCTCGGCATCGAATTGTCGAAGCAGCAGCAATCCTCGGACTGGGGCGCGGTGGAGCTGACGGCGGAACAATTGGCCTATGCCGCGTCGGACGTGCTGCACCTGCACGCGCTGTGGGCGAAGCTGGAGGCACTGCTGGTGCGGGAAGGCCGCCGCGAGCTGGCGGAGGCGTGCTTCGGGTTCCTGCCGACGCGAGCGCGGCTGGATCTGCTGGGATACGAGAACCCCGACATCTTCGCGCACTGAGGCGTGGGCCCATAGTGTGGGTCGAGTAGTGTGGGTCGAGGCGGTCAGTGGGGTGGGGAGTGAGGTGAGACCGGTGCAAGTCGAGAACAGCCCTTGATGAAGGGGTGTTCTTAAATCTTCAAATCTTCCAGCCAATCTCCGAGCCGATTTCACACTCCCAGCCGCCGTCTGGCCAGTGCCGCACCTTGCGCCAGCGCGTGCAATTTTGCTTCCGCCACGTCGCGCCGCATCGGCGCCATGCCGCAGTTGGTGCAGGGAAACAGCCGTTCGGGCGGCACATGCTCGGCCGCGTCTTCGATCACGGCGGCCACCTCATCCGGCGTCTCCACCGCGTCGGTCGCCACGTCGATCGCGCCCAGCAACACGTCCTTGCCCGCCAGCAGGCGCAGCAGCCGCAGCGGCACGTGCGAGTTGCGGCATTCCAGCGACACCTGGTCGATGCTGCTGGCGGCGAGCACCGGGAACGTCGCTTCATACTGCCGCCACTCGGCACCGAGGCCGGCCTTCCAGTCGATGTTGGCCTTGATGCCGTAACCGTAGCAGATATGCACTGCGGTCTTGCACGGCAGCCCTTGCACCGCGCGCTCCAGCGCGGCGATGCCCCACGTGGCAACCTCATCCATGTAGACGTTGAAGGCCGGCTCGTCGAACTGGATCACGTCCACGCCGTCGGCGGCCAATCCGCGCGCTTCCTCGTTCAGCGCCGCCGCAAAGGCCATCGCCAACGTGGGGCGGTCGCCGTAATGCGCATTGGCGATCGTGTCGACGATGGTCATCGGGCCGGGCAGAGTGAATTTCAGCCGCCGCCTGGTGTGCGCGCGGGCCAGCCGGGCCTCGGTGGCGTGCGCCCGGTTGCGCAGGGCGATCGGGCCAATGACCGTCGGCACCATCGCCTTGTAGCGATCGGCGCGGATGCCGATCTCCACGCGCCGATCGAAATCGATGCCCTCCACGAACGGCAGGAAGCCGTGCACGAAGTGCTGGCGCGATTGCTCGCCGTCGGTGACGATGTCGATGCCGGCGTCATGCTGCAGCTTCAACCACAGGATGGTGGCATCGCGCTTGGCGTCGGCGAGCGCCTCGCCTTCCTGGCGCCAGGGCGCCCACAGGCGGTTCGGCTCCGCCAGCCAGTCAGGCTTCGGCAGGCTGCCGGCGATGGTGGTTTCGAGCATCTGGTTCCTCCCCCGCGGACCCGTGTCGCACGTCGTGTCCTTCCGACCGTGGAGCTGTTTGGCGGCACGATCCGGGAGATGGTAAACGAGCCGTGGAACACCGCCAAACAGTCGGAACAACGTCGATCCGAGCGCGGACAACAGTGTTATCCGTCATGTGAGCCTCCGTGGGCTACAATGTGGCCCCCAGCCACCTGTCGATCGTGTTCCTTCCCCAACCCTTGCCGATCCCCCACGTTACCGTCAGCGACGGAGGATACCGCAATACTCATGGGTCGCATCGCCCGAATTCTCACCTGGACGGCTGCCATCGTGGTCGGAGTGCCGCTGCTGCTGGTGGCGCTGCTTCTGGTTGCCGGCAACATTGCCCCGGGCCAGCGCCTGATCGCGCGCCTGGTGCCCAGCCTGACCGGTGGCGAAATCCGCATTGGCGGGCTCTCCGGCCGCTTCCCCGACCGATTGCGTGCGACCACGCTGACGATCGACGATCCGCGCGGCCCCTACCTGACGATCCAGGACCTGGTGCTCGATTGGTCGCCGCTCGAGCTCATGCACCGCACGCTGGCGGTGGATCGGCTGGACGTTGGCGCGGCCGACTTCGCGCGCATGCCGGAGTCCAGCGGAGGCAAAAGCTCCGGTCTGCCGGTCAAAGTGGTGCTGCGGCAATTCGAGGTAGGCCGCCTGACCATCGGTGCACCGGTCGCCGGCAAGCAGTATGTCGTGGCGGTGCAGGGCGCCGCCGATCTGCAATCGATGTCCGCGGGCAGTGGGCGGCTGACCGTGCAGCAGATCGGTGGCTCCGGCCGGTACAGCCTGCAAGGCAACATCGGTCCGCAACGCTTGCAGGCCGCTATCACCGCGAGGGAACAAGCGCATGGGCTGATCTCCGGCGCGGCCGGGCTACCGGATGTCGGGCCGATCGCTATCGACGCCTCGCTGGACGGCCCGCGCGACGGAGTCGCAACGCACGTCGCGGCCAGCGCCGGCCCACTGCGTGCCCAGGTTCAGCGGCACGCTGGACCTGGTGCATGATGCAGCGGACCTGACGGTGGCTGCGGCCGCGCCGGCGATGACCCCGCGGCCCGACATTTCCTGGCAGGACGTGAACCTTGCCGCGCATGTCCAGGGCACGTTCACGCGCCCGGAGCTGTCCGGCCACGTCCAAATCGACGCGCTGAAAGCGGTGGGGGCCGGAATCGCGCACCTGACCGCGGATCTTTCAGGCAATCAAGGTGTCGCCCACCTGCAAGCGGCGCTGGATGATCTGACTCTGCCCGGCCAGGACCCCAACTTGCTCGCCGCTGCTCCCGTCCGCCTGACCGCCACGGCACAGCTTGCCGCGCCCGACCGGCCGGTGACGTTCACCCTGCAGCATCCGCTGGTGCAGGCACAAGGCACGGCACGAACCGCCGGGCCACTGGCGGCGCATGTGACGTTGACCCTGCCCGAGCTGGCGCCGGTCGCCGCCGCTGCCGGCCAGCAGCTCCAGGGGCATACCGCCCTGACGCTGGACGTCACGAGGACGCTGGACGTCACGAAGCAGGCCGCCACGACCACCCTTGCCCTGAACGGCACGCTCGGCGTGACTGGCGGGCAGCCGCAAGTGCAGGCACTGCTGGGCAACGAGGCGCACCTGGACCTGGCCGCCAGCCTGACCGGCCGCGACGCGCAACTGACCCGGCTGCACGTCACCGGGCGCGGCGTAGACGTCGCAGCGCATGGCAGCCTGGAGAACATGCAGGCGAGCCTGGCATGGTCGGTCGCGGTGACGGACCTGGCGGCGCTGGACCCCGCCCTGATCGGCGCGATCGACGCCTCCGGCCAGATCAGCGGCCCAGAGCAAGACCTTGCCGCCACCGCCGACCTACACGGCAATATCGGCGCCCGGGGCGTCGAATCCGGTCCGGTCACCGTGCATATCGCCGCCCAGGGCTTGCCGGACCATCCCAGCGGCACGGTTACCGCGCAGGGCGCCTTGCTGAACGCGCCGATCGACCTGGCGCTGGACGTTAGCCGGCAGGACGGCGGCATCCGCGTGGCCGTGCAGCGCGCCGATTGGAAGAGCCTGCAGGCCGGCGGCATACTGACCCTGCCCGCCGGCGCCAAGATACCGCAAGGCACCCTGCATCTGCGGATGGCCCGCCTGTCCGACCTCACGCCGCTGCTGCATCGCTCGCTCGCCGGCAGCATCGATGCTGCCCTGGACGCGACCAAGACGGCGGCGAAGCTGACTCTGACGGCGCAGGGCCTGGCCGTGCCGGGCACCGCGACCGTTTCGCGCGCGACGCTGGATGCCGTCGTCACCGATCCGCAGACCAATCCGGACGTGCAGGCAAACCTGGCGATTGACGGGATCTCCGCCAGCTCGGTGACAGGCGCCAGCGCGAGGCTGCAAGTGCATGGGCCGCAGAACGCGATGGCCATGACACTGACCGCCAACACCCCCAGCGTGTCCGGCGGGCCGGCTCGGATGAACGCTGCGGCCACCGTGGACGTGCCCACGCGCTCGGTCGCTCTGTCGTCACTGCAGGCCACGTGGAAGCAGGAGACCCTGCGCCTGCTGGCACCCGCCACGCTGAGCTTTGCCGGTGGTGGCACCATCGACCACCTGCGGCTCGGGCTGCGCCAGGCGGTGCTGAGCGTGAACGGCCGCATCAGCCCGACGCTCGACCTCACCGCCAGTCTGCGCGATCTGCCCGCCGACCTCGCCGCCGTCGCGGTTCCATCGGTGAAGGCGAGCGGCACGATCGCGGCGGAGGCGCGGCTTACCGGCACGCTGGCGCACCCGGACGGCACGGTGCGGCTGACCGCGACCGGCATGCGCGACCGCAGCGGGCCCGGCGCCGCGCTGCCGCCCGCCAACCTGCTCGCCAACGCCACGTTGCAGGGCACCGCCGCCCGGTTGGACGTGCGGCTGACCGCGGGCAGCTCGCATCTGGCGGTGACCGGGACGGCGCCGCTGGTGACGACCGGGTCGCTGGACCTGCATGCCGGCGGGGCAGTCAATCTCGCCTTGCTCAATCCGATCCTGACCGCTCAGGGGCAGCGAGTGCGCGGCGAGGTCACGCTCGATGCGGCCGTCGCCGGCCCCGCGACCGCCCCGCGAATCACCGGCACCGCACGGCTGGCCGGTGGCGACGCGGAGGACGGCCCGCAGGGCATCCACATCACCGACATCGGAGCGCTGGTGCAGGCCGAGGGCGATCGAAATCCGCCTGGTGCGCTTCAGCGGCCGTGCCGGCCAGGGCACACTCGGCGGTAGCGGCACGATCGGCCTGACGCCGCCGATGCCGATCGCCCTGACCTTCACCGCCGATGACGCTACCTTGCTGGCGAGCCCGCTGATCAACGCGACGCTCGATTCGCACATGACGGTGAAAGGGGATGTGGACGGCAACCTGGCGGTCGGCGGCACCATACATATGCGGCAGGCCAACGTGCAGGTGCCGGACAAGCTGCCACCGAGCGTTGCCGTCCTGCCGGTACGCGTCGCCGGGGCCCCGGCGACGCCTGTCCCGGCGCGCAGCGCCGCCCCGGCTGCCCCATCGGCGGCCCCATCGGCGGGACAAGCCGCGCCGCCCCGCACTATTGCGCTCGACATCACGCTCGACGCACCGCAGCAGGTATTTATTCGCGGCCGCGGCCTGGACGTGGAGCTCGGCGGCACCGTGCGTGTAGGCGGCACGGTCGCCCGCCCCTTGCCCAGCGGCAGGCTGAACCTGCGCCGCGGTACCTTGAGTCTGGTCGGCCAGACCCTGACCTTCACCGAGGGCAGCATCGATTTCGTCGGCAACGGCATCACCGATCCGGGCATCCATCTGGTCGCCACCTCGACCACCTCCACGATGACCGCGACGCTGACGGTGAGCGGCAGTGCCCAGGATCCGAAGATCACCCTGTCCAGTGTTCCGCAACTGCCGCAGGACCAGATCCTGGCGCAGCTCCTGTTCCACCAGGGGGAAGGCTCGCTGAGCCCGTTCCAGGTGGCCGAGATCGCGGCGGGGCTGGCGCAGCTTTCCGGCAGCACGTCGGGACTCGATCCGTTGGCCAGCCTGCGCCAAACGCTGGGTTTGGATGAGCTGTCGGTCGGCACCAATGCCGCGGGTAATCCGACGTTGCAGGCGGGACGCTACGTGGCGAAGGGCGTGTATCTGGGCGCGCAGCAGGCGACGGGCAGCAATGGCACACAGGCAACGGTGCAGGTTGACCTGACGAAGCGGCTGAAGCTGGTGACCACAGCCGGCACTCCCACGGCAACCGCCACCGGCGCGGCGCCCACGGGTCAGGCGGCGAGCGTTGGGCTGACGTATCAGTTTCAGTACCTGACCGTTCATGCGTTTTCATGAGTTGCCGCAAAGAACGCGCGGCGGCCCGCCAACGTTGCCATTGCAAGTTGCCACCGGCCTGGCAGCCGACGCGCGGTGGAATGAAACGGCGCGCGCCGCAGCGGAACTCCCCCTCCCACAAGCGGAGGGGGAGACCTTGTTTCCTGTTAGGAGTGCAGCGACCGCTTCGCTCCTAACAGTGACGTGGGGGGCGCGGCGGTGCGGTCGGTATATTCAGTTCGGGGAGATGCCTTAAGCGTGCGGCTGCCTCACGAAGGCGCAGGCATCTGCGCCAATAGGTGGCCGAGGTCTGGCAACGAGTCGCCGATCTGCATCACCCGCAGCGTCGCCCATAGGGCCGCCTGGTTGGTGGTAATCACCGGCTTGCGGAATTCGCGTTCCCATCCGGCGATGTGCCGCATGGTCGGAAAGTTGCCGCCAGGCACAACCAGGACTTCGATCTCGGGCCGGTCGATGCGTGCGAACGCGGCTTCGGCATTCTCGGCACCCAGCTTGCCGATGGCGTAGGCATCGGTGGCACCGAACCCCTCCATCGCGACGACCTGCAACCCATGCCTGGTTTCGTAATAGCGCTTCGCCCGGGCGATCACTTCCTCCGAGTACCGGGGACACCAAGGCGATGCGCCGTGCGCCCAGGGCGCGGACCGCCTGGCCGATCGCGACCGCGGAGGTCAACGCCGGCACGCCGGCAGCTTCCTGCATCCGCTTCGTCGTGACGTCGTCGTAGTCGTCAGAGAACAGACTGGCGGAAGTCTGTGCCAGGGCGACTACTTCCACCTTGGCGGTGCCGAGCAATTTCGCCTGGTAGGCTACATCCGCATCGAGGCTGGGCAAGAACGGCGTGTTCCCGCCCTTGCCGAGCCGCCCGACATGCATCTGCAAATCGGCCGGCAGCATTCTCGAATACTCGATCTCGACCGTCGTGTTGGTCGACGGAATCAGCACGCCGAAATGTCGCATGGTGAGCATCCTCCTGTTGTTGTCAACCTGTACTGCATCAGTGTGCAGGGCAATCGCATTTAAATCGCAAAACGGCTTGGGTTGCAACCAGCGCGGTAACGTTCAGTCAACGTTCAGGGACAGGGCCACCGAAGTCGCATTTGAGTCGCCAACGGATTGGGGTTGCAACGGGACACCCATGGGACGCTGGTGGCCATCGAGACACAGCAAGCCTTGATCCGACCGCCCGGCGATACGGGCAGATAGCCGTCAAAACCAGCCACCCCCGTCAATGCGATTGCCCTGCATCAGCGTGCCCCGCTTACGCGGCAGCCGCCATCAACGCCTTCACGCGGCCCGCAAGTTCCGGCTCCCGCAACACGTCCGGCGGCCGGACCAGGCTGTTGACTTCGGCAACGAGCCTGTGCACGGACGCATCCTCCGCGGCCAGCCGGGTCAGTGCGGCGGCATACTGCATCCGCTGCGCGAAGTCGGCCGGGCAATCGCCCCGCGTCTGTGGATACACGAAGTCGGTTTCGGCCGTGCTCCACGGAGCCGCGAGCAGGGGCTGGATTTCGGCAAAGAATGCCGGAGCGAGACCGTCAAGCGGATTAGGCAGCGCGGCCCGTGCCTCGAGAAGTCGGCGGAGGGCATCGGCTTCCTGGGCCGCAACACTCATTCCCTGGCCGAACACCGGATTGAACCGGCAAACCGAATCGGCGATCGGCAGCAGGCCACGCGGGAAACGCGCCAGCCGCTCATAATGGCGGCGGATGCTGGCAGGCAGGCCGTAGCGCACGACGTCTCCCAACGGCTTCGCATTCCGAATCGCGTTGTAGATTGCCGGCGTCCGAAGCTCCCGGGCGAAGGTCATGAATTCGTCGAGGTTGGCGTCGAGGCCGACCCGGATTCTAATTGCTCCGGCCTGTTCCAGCTCCTGCTCGAGATGTGGAAAGAGCGCCGTGAGCGCCCTCCGGCCGCCGGCCAGCAGCACATGAGCATGCCGCCCCTGCGGCGTTCCCTGGCGCGGCGCCGGTGCCTGGGGCAGAGCGTCACGCTCAAGCACCGTAACACGTTCGAAATGTGCCGACAGCGTCTTGGCGGCCGCCAGGCCACCCATACCAGCACCAACGACGACAGCGTGCTTCCCCGTCGGGACCGACATTCGATGGCTCCCCCAGATGATGCTGCATCAGGCGCTCACCTTCCCGGCACGCTGGGGCAATGACTTATGCTTTGCAAGCCTCGAACCGGTGTCGTTGCGAGTTGACCGCCCGTCTGGCGGCCGACCCGCCGTGAATGGAACGGCGCGGCAAGGGAAGTTCCGCCTTCCCTTGTGGGAGGGGCCAGGGGGAGGGGTCGAACAGAAGGCGTTTATCCCCCCTCCCACAAGGGGAAGGGGAGACCTTGTTTCTTGCCATGTCCGGGTTTCTTGCCATGTCCGGGTTTCTTGCCATGTCCGGGTTTCTTGCCATGTCCGGGGGTGAGACGCCTGAGCGCTCGTTGTCGGCGGGCGTATCCGGTCAGGCCGGGGCCGCCTCCGGTTCCATCGGCAGCGTGAAGCGGAACACCGTGCCACCGCCCGGATTCGGCTCGGACCAGAGCCGGCCCCCATGCGCCTCCACGATCGCGCGGCAGACCGAGAGGCCGATGCCCATTCCGTCCCTTTTGGTGGTGACGAACGGCTGGAACAACTGCGCCTCGATCGAGGGCGGGATGCCGCTGCCGGTGTCGGCGACGCTCACGGCCACCATGCAATCCCAAACCGCGCTTCCCACCGTCAGCTCGCGGACCGTGGTGTGTTCCATGGACTCGATGGCATTGCGGATCAGGTTCAGCAGCACCTGCTGCACCTGCACTCGGTCGGCGATCACCGGCGGCAGATCCGCATCCAAGGTAAATTTCACGTTCACGTAGCGGTCGCCCATGCCGACCATCGCGAGCGCGGCCGCCTCCTCCACCAGCACGCCCAGCGGTTCCGGCCGCCGTGTCGTATCGCCGCGCGCGGCATAGGAACGCAGGCGGCGGATGATCTCGCCGCTGCGCTGGGCCTGGTCCGCGGCCAGCCGCAGCGCCTTGCGAAGATAGTCGAAGTCCGGCGCCGGCGCGTTCAGGATGCGCTGCGCCGCCGCCACGTAGTTGGACGTCGCGGTCAGCGGCTGGTTCAGCTCATGTGCCAGCGCGGCGGCCATCTGCCCCATCGAGCGCAGCCGCGCGACGTGCAGCAGTTCATCCTGCAGCTCCTGCAGGCGGGCGCGGGTCTGCTGGCGCTCGGTGAGGTCGCGCACGAAGCCGGTGAACAACCGCCGGTCTCCGATATTCACTTCGCCCACCGACAGCTCCATCGGAAACGTGCTGCCATTCTGGCGCTGGCCCACCACTACGCGGCCGATGCCGATGATTCGCCGCTCGCCCGTGGAAAGGTAGCGGTGCAGGTAGTCGTCGTGTTGCTCGCGGTAGGGCGACGGCATCAGCATGCGAACGTTCTGGCCGCACACGTCCGCGGCGCGCCAACCGAACAGGCGCTCGGCGGCCTTGCTGAACTGCTGGATGGTGCCGTGATGGTCGATGACCACCATGGCGTCCGGGACGGTTTCGAGAATCGACCGCAGCATGGCGGATTCGCCTGCTGCCGAGTCTCCAGCCTCCCCTTGCTCTACGTCCATGCGCCAGCTTGGCGCGGGCAGCGGGCCGGGTAAAGTCGCATCTTGCATGCGTTATCAATGATGGCTGCCAGCCCGCGACGCAATGGCAACAGCGTCGGCCACCACCTTATCCGGGATGCCCATGATCCAGATGCACATGAAGCGACGCCCGGCCGCGACACTGCGTCGCGGCGATCCGCCTCGTTGAGTCGATTTGCCGACTGTTACGCGTTCTGCTGCTGGACGAAGGCGAACAGCGCTTGCTCGGCCAGCGGCTTGTCGAGGACGGCGGAGGCACCTGCCGCCAGAGCTTGCTGGGTCAGTTGCGGTGATGGCGAGCCGGTCATCAGCGCCACTGGCAGTTGCCGTCCCGCTTGGCGCAGTCGCTGCAGCAGCTCCAGGCCAGTGACCCGGGGCATGTGATGGTCGAGCAGCAGGCAGTCGAGCGTGTTGACGTCGCCGGCGGCGAGGAACTGGTCTGCGGAATGGAAGGCGACGACCGCAAAGCCCGCGGCTTCCAGAAGGAAACGCAACGAATCGCATACCGCGATGTCGTCGTCCACCACTCCTACCAGCCGGCGGCGCCGATTCTGCATGCTGCGCTCCACGCCGCCCGGCCGGGAGATTCCGGCGTCAGGTCAGAGCACGCATGATGAACTTCCGGACAGGAAGCGCCTTGACCTAGGTCAAGGCTCAGTGGCTTTCCCTTCGGTGGGCCCCTCGGCGCGCTCCTCTACGTGCCCCTCTGGGCTCCCCTCTGCGCGCCCCTCTGCGCGCCCCTCTGCGCGCTCCTGCGTGCGCCCCTCTGCGCTTTGGACCGCCAACACCATGCGCACCAGTTCGGCCAGGCTGCGCGCGCCCATCTTTTCCATCACCCGGGCCCGCTGCACCTCCACCGTGCGCGGGCTGGTGCCCAGGTCGTAGGCGATCGTCTTGTTCGGGTGGCCGGCCACCAGCCCGTCCAGCACCTCGCGTTCCCGCGGCGTCAGGCTGGCGAGCCGCACCGCGATACCAGCGGTCGCCGCCTGCGCGTCCTGCGCGCGCTGGCTTACGTCCAGCGCCTCGCGCACCACCGCCAGCAGGCGGTCGTCGTTGAACGGCTTTTCCAGGAAATCACGCGCCCCGGCCTTCAGCGCCGCCACCGCGATCGGCACGTCGCCGTGGCCTGTCATCACCACCACGGCAAGACTACCCCCGAGCGCGGCGATCCGCTGCTGCAGCGCGAGGCCGTCCATGCCCGGCATGCGCACGTCCGTCAGCACACAGCCGGCTTGCAGGCCGGGCGCGACGGCCAGGAAGGCCGCGGCGGAATCGTAGGCCCGCACCGCGTGCCCGGCCGACTGCAGCAGGAAGACGAGTGAATCCCGAACCCCCGGGTCGTCATCCACCACGTGGACCAGCGCCTGCTCTGTCATGCCAATACCACCATAAGGCCCGTCCCCCTGCGGGGTAGCGCCGGGAAGCGGGCCGAGGCTGAGGGGAGGGCTGCGAGCCGCCACGGACAGCAGCCGCTAGCCCCCCTCCCCGCAACCTTGGCCCGCTTCGGGGCGCAGCCCGGCAAGGAGAGCGGGTGTCTCACGCCGCTCCCCTACCCGCCGGGTACGTACGCTCCCGTACGTCCGTTTCCGAATTTCGGCGACCACGCGCGGCCGGTACACCCGAATGCATCAAAACCGCCGTTGGGCGAGGGAGACCGAGATGCACGCTACCATGCAGACCCTGCAACCGACCCGCAGCTTTCCTTCCATCGTGCCGCACCAGCCCGCCGCGCCGGACGCGCTCGACTTGCTCGAACAATTCGGCACGACGGTGGCGGTGCAGCGCGAGCATGAGATCCACGGACAGGGTGATTCGACTGAGTATTGCTGGCGAATCCTCTCCGGTTGCGTGCGCACGGTCAAGTTGATGGAGGACGGCCGCCGCCAGGTCGCCGATTTCCGGTTCGCGGGCGACCTGCTCGGCCTGGACGACGTGGGCACGCATGACTTCGCGGCCGAAGCGGTGACCGACGTGACGCTCCGCCGTTACCCGCGCCGGATGGTGGAGGCGCTGGCCGATGGGCACACCGCGCTGGCTCGGCGGCTGCGCACGATGGCACTTGCCGACCTCCGGAACGCGTATGAGCGGATGGTGATGCTGGGCCGCAAGACGGCGGTCGAGAAGGTCGCTGGTTTCGTGCTGGAAATGGAGCAGCGGGCAACGGTGCCAGGCCGCAAGCTGGTCGAGGTGCCGATGAGCCGCACTGACGTGGCGGACCATCTGGGCCTGACGGTGGAGACCGTGTGCCGCATCCTGGCGCATCTGAAGCGCGAGGGGACCGTGACGCTGCACCGCACCGGCGTCGAGGTGCTGGATCGCGCCGCGCTGCGCGCCGCGGCCTGCGACGCGCGGCACTGAGCCGCTCGCGCACGGCATCTCGCCAGGAAGCCCTCGCGGGCGAAGGCTGGTGGCCGCGGGCCACGCTCGATCGACTGCCGACAGAACGGCGCCCTGCGTGGGTAGCAGCGATGGCCACGCCACCAGGCGGCTCAGCGACGCCATTGCACCAAAGCCAATTGCACCAAAGTCATGGGGCGAGCGACGAGAACATCGTCCACCATGCAGCGCCAACCCGCAGCAGCCAGGCGACATGGAGGCCGGCAGCGCAATCATTCCACGGCAGTGGAGCCGCGATGATAGCGGCGATATCCGTCATGCCCGGGTGGTGCGAGCTACCCCACTCCAGTTCGGCCCCCGGCCCCAGCCCGGCGCGAAGGTGCGTTTCGATCCTGTGACGCGCGTGGTCGGCGAGGGTGAAGAATGCCTCGCCGGCCGGGTTGGTGCAGCGCAAGAATACGCCGATCTGCGGGTAGGGACTGATAGCCCGGTAGAGCGTGATCCATGCGGCGTCGCGTATGATGGTGAACCTTCGATTGCGGAAGCCGCCGGCGGTGTGTGGTGGCGGGCTGCTCGAATGACTCCGCAGGTCGAGCAACGCAGTCCAAAATGCGCGGTCTTGAGCCAGATCCTCCGGGGAAATTCGGTGAGAGGCCGAATGGCGGCGGGGTCCGATCCAATCTTCCGCTCGCAGTCCTGCAACCGTCTTACGGGTGTTGGTTGCGATGGTGGACATGCGTGCTCCCATGCGCAAAATATTGCGTTTCGCGGGTGTTCTTTCAAGTGACACCGACCTGCAAGCCGGTTACCCCCCTTGGAAGCATTCGAAGTCAACTGAAAGCCTGCGCAGACGAGTCGGTGGAGACGGAGATTCCTTGGAACCAAATAACGCCGTCGGAGGACGACGAATTACGCTGCAGCCGGTATGAACCAGCTATCCGATCCCCGAAGGCGCGTAGCATAGCGCTGCGAAAGCCGAGGGAAGGATCATAATGAAACCATCGTAGGCGTGGCTAACTGCTATGCGAGGCGATCGCTCATGTCGCCCGTCACTCCGATTGTCTTCGTGGTTGACGGCGACATCTCTGTGCGTGAATCGCTCGAAGTCGCTGGTCGGCTATGCCGGCTGGCAAATTGAGACGTTCGCATCCGCGGAGGAATTTCTCGCACGTCCACCAGCGCATGGACCGAGTTGCCCTCTCCTCGACGTCGGTCTTCCAGGCCTCAACGGGCTTGCGCTGCAAGAGCGCATTGCGCTCGATCGTATCGACATGCCCCACCAGCGTCGCGCGCTCGCCTGGTTGCATCAGAGGCCAGCGCGGGACGGCAAGCAGCAGGCTATCCGGGCCATGGCCGATATGCTGCAATCACCATGTCGTCGGCTGAACCCCGAACGAGGTTGAAGAAACCACATGGCGGGCGGTGGACATGCCTGACGAGAGCATTCGGCTGATTCATGCGTCAGGCGAGTGCGAGTGCGAGATCGACCTCGCCCGCCGCGAACTCCGGGTCCTTGGTTCTCCCGTGCCGGTTGGCGGGCGCGCTTTCGAGGTCATCGAAGTTCTCGCCCGATCTGCCGGCGAGATCGTCACCAAAAACGAGCTGATGGATCGCATACGAAGCATTCGAAGTCGCGGATATTCTTGGTGATTTTGACACGCAGGCCTGTGCCTTGGCAGTTTTGTCAGCCTTCTATGCCAATAGCCCGAAGTTCAATGCGGCATGGTCCACAGTGAATCTGCTTGGGCAAATTGCCCAGCGAAGTCACGACACCGCCATCGTCGCTATCGCCGATCGGCGTAAGGGTTACGTCCTGTTTGTTCGTGGCAGGTTCGGCGAAGCTCAGCAGAGCTTTGAGCGCGCCCTTCAAGTTCGATTCGCAATGGACGATCCACAACCCGCGTTCTGGTTCTTCCCGGTCCATCACCCCTCGATGTCCCGGGCAATGCTGTCTCTGACGATGTGGCCGCGGGGTTTCGCGGAACGGGCATACAACGAAGCCAAGGCGAGCCTCGATGAGTTGGGCGCCACTGCTCCCCAACTATCCATTCGACACGCTGTTGGGACGCGCCCGGTAACAGGCCACAGAACCGGCAAGGCGAGGCGAGACGAATTCCGCCGCCGGTCTGCGACCGCTTCAGCGAAGGTGTCGGGACAGCAAGCGGCAGGCTATCCGGGATTTGGCCGATATGCTGCAATCATAATGACGTCGGTTGGCTGCCGAATGAGGTGGAAGGAACCCGTGCGGCTTGGTGAAGCTGGACGGCTTGGTGTTGACGAGGAGCGGCAGCACGGGTGGCGCCAGCACGGGAAACAATCCCTCCATCGGACAGCCGCGAGTTGATGATGGCGTCGTGCTCGCCGTGCGCTGCCATGGTGCAGGAGGCCGCTTGTCCCTTTGGCGCCGCCGGTTGCGGGCGCGCTGTCCTGGTGCCTCGGCTTCCCTGAAGGCTACGATGTGATCGCCTGATTGATTGATTTGACTGGCGGACCCGACACAACTCGAACGTGCGACCTTCGCCTTCGGAGGGGGATTTTGGGGGTTTGTGGGGGTTTGTAGCAAGCAGCGTGTCTTTGAGAATATGTAGTTATTTCCTGTATTTATCTTTGACGACCTTTGCCTTTCCTTGCCAGTTCATGCGTCGCCGTGCTAGCTATGTGCTTGCTAGCTAGCAAAACCGGAGACGTAATGATGGTCGAGCGGACACGGGTCGGTCTGCGCGAGGTTCGGGCCCTTCAGCCTGGCCAGATCGTCTGGGACACCGTCGTGCCGGGCTTCGGCGCGCGCCGTCAGAAGGGCCCCGCGGTCGCCTACGTCCTGTTCTACCGAACGGCTGAAGGCCGGCAACGATGGCAGACCATCGGCCGTCACGGCGCGCCTTGGACGCCGGATGCAGCTCGGGACCAGGCGCGCCGTATCCTGGGTGAGACTGTCCAGGGAGCCGACCCGGCCGCTGAGAAGCAGGCAAAGCGCAAGGCTGCGACGGTCGCAGAACTATGTGACGCTTACTGGGAGGACGCTAAGGCTGGCCGGGTGATGACGCGACGCAGGACGCCGAAGAAAGCCAGTACTCTATTGTCCGACAAGGGGCGGATCGACAAGCACATCAGGCCGCTGCTTGGCCAGATGAAGGTTGCAGCCGTCAGGGCCGCGGACATTGAAGGCTTCATGCGGGGCGTGGCGGAGGGAAGGACCGCTGGTCGGGTGAAGACCGGAAAGAAGCGCGGCTTGTCCAATGTGCGAGGTGGTACCGGTACCGCGAGCCGCACGGTGGGCCTACTTGGCGCAATATTCACCTATGCCGTGAGGCACCAGATGCGCCCCGATAATCCGGTGCACGGTGTCATGCGGCCCGCCGATGGACGGCGCGAGCGGCGATTGACAGATGAAGAGTACGCATCACTCGGCAAGGCGCTGCGCGACGCGGGGATTCAGAATATCTGGCCCGCCGCCGTCGCGGCCGCGTGGTTCCTCGCGCTAACCGGCTGGCGCAGCGGCGAGGCACTGGCACTGCGCTGGTCGGAAGTGGATCTTACGAGGCGGACGATAATCTTGCCTGATTCCAAGACTGGCCGGTCCATGCGTCCACTCTCTCGCGCCGCCTGTGACGTTTTGCGCGGCCAGTCCCGCATCGGGGATCTAGTGTTCCCGCCAACCCGCGGCGAGGGTACCATGAGCGGGTTCCGCAAGCTATGGGACCGCATCGCCAAACTGGGCGCGTTGCCGACCGACGTGACGCCGCATGTGCTGCGGCACTCGTTCGCGTCGCTCGCCGGCGACCTGGGTTATTCCGAGCTGACTATCGGCACGTTGATCGGACACAAGGGGCATTCGATCACGTCCAGGTATGTACATGCCGCGGACTCCGTGCTGCTAGCGGCTGCCGATGCAGTTGCCGACGAAACTCTGGCACGCATGAAAGACGCAACGCATGCAGCCGGGATCCACTCACCTCACGGGGTGGGCTGATCACATGGTCACCGCATTACCAAAATCGGTTTCCGCGAGTCGATGCTTTATCGCCACAGGAATCTGGATGACCGAAACATGGATCCTCGAGTCTTTCTCCGAATGCTTATCGAGCGTTTGGCCCCTGTGGTTGGGAACGCTTCACCGGGATTTTCCAGCGCATGGGAAGGCGAGGAAGCCGCGCTAAATGAACGGACCGTCGGTGGGCGGGGGCACCTGGCGCAGGCGGTTTTTCTTGCTCGTAGGGCTCTGTCTTCGGGCGACGATGAAATTATCCGCACAACAGCGATCCATTGTTTGTCGCTGGAAAGGACCGGGCTCGCTTTGGCAACACGCCGAGAGAGCATCCTCTTGAAGCGCAAAGGCGGCAAGGCACGCGGGGCGAAGCAGACGGAAGACGGCGCGCGGCGTTGGGCGCCATATCGGCAACGTTATCAGGCGCTGGTGACTGCTGGAAAATCGCCTGTACAGGCGCGCACGATCGTTCAGCGAGAAATGGTGAAATCTGGCTTCTCTCTTCCAGACCAATCAATGAGCCCGAGCAATCGGACTATCCGGAAGTGGCTAAAATAGTTGGAACCCAGCTAAGCTGGGGTGCCCATGCCACAAGCCACACCGTTTAGAATGTGCCATCATAACAGCGCATTTGCGCACAATTTGATGGTGTCCCAATGACATTTCCCGATCCTGAGGCGCTTCTGACCCGGCGGCAAGCCGCAGCAACGTTGACCGAGGCTGGCTATCCCACCGCCGCCGCTACGCTTGCCACGAAGGCTACTCGCGGTGGCGGCCCGCCCTTTTCCAAGTACGGGCCGAAGGCGCTGTACCGTTGGGGTGACTCGCTAACATGGGCGCGCAGCAGGCTCACACCGCCGCGCCACAGCACGTCCGAACGGCTGCGGTAGGCCGCTGCCTGATATCAAATGCTCGCCGACCTCAACTGCTGGTCAAGTGCGCCCGGACATAGGGCTGGGCGCCCTTGTAATTCGCCATCTCCAGCGCAGCATCCGACGAAGACCTGGCCCCAGTGGGTGAACGGGACCGAGCGCGTGATCTGCTCTACAGCAGGGCGCGGGACAGCTCCGGCGAACATGGCTGATTGCCCACTCCAACGTCAATGGAGCCACACAGGAGCGAACCTACGCTTTCGTCAAAGGCATAGACGATCACTGCAACTCTTGGTGTCATTTGCGACAGATTCGTGCTAATATGGCATCGTCTGAAATGGCTCTTACGACAGGACGATTTCCATGCCGGCGCTACCTCTCATTAAAACGGCGTCATGGGCATCGAAGCTCCCCGACGATCACCTGCGGGTCGGTATATCGCGCGGCGTGCCTCGCCGCCTGCCGGCGGGCTACAGGGTCTATCGCGCGCTCGCGCCTGGGCCTTGGTTCAACAGCGTCGGCATCGAGGAGTACTACCACCTCTACCGAACCGAGATCCTTGGCCCACTCGACCCCAGGCTTATTGCGGACGCGCTGCTCGCACTCGGCAACGGCCGTGTGCCGGTCCTGCTCTGCTACGAACAGCCGAACTGCGGCCAATGGTGTCACCGCGCGATGGCGGCGGAGTGGTTGGCCGAGGTCCTCGGCGCCGCGGTGCCTGAGTTCGGTTATGAGTCGCTGCCGCAACACGAGCATCCCCTGATGCCGCCGCAGCTTCGGCGCCGCCTTCTCTCGACCGAGCCGGGCGACGTGTCGCCCTTCGTCGGCCGCACTACCATCATCGCCGGCGAACTCCACCGCGTCGTTGGGCCTGACCCGGAGAAGCCGGGTTCGGCCATCATCGCTGCCGGCGATCGGCAGTTCTCCACCAGCATGACGACGCTGCGCCGCCAGTTCGCCAAGCCCTGAGTTAGACACCGCGCGGCACCATCTTCCGGTGCTGTCCGGCTGGGATTGGAGCGGCTACCGGAACTGCACCTGCTCGCGGATGGTGCCCCACGGTCAACTACTGCCGCGCGTCGAAAATTGCGACCCCGTGCCCCGCCTCACGCGGCAAGCGGCTTTCCCGTCTTGGTCCACTTGAATGGCTTTGCCATGGTCCGGTTGAAGTAGTCGATGAAGCGCTCGATCCGCTCCCTGAGGTCCTGCTGCGAGGTAAAGCTGCCGCGTCGCAGCAGTTTGCGCGCGAGGATTGAGAACCAGATCTCGATTTGATTGAGCCACGACGCGTGCTTGGGGGTAAAATGGAAGCTGATCCGGTGGGTCTTGGTCCGTAAGAACGCTTCCCGCGTGACCATCGATTCCAGGATGCCCGCCTCTCCCTTTTCGCCGAGATCATCCTCGATCCCGCAGAGCCGGGCAACCAGGCGGACTACGCCCTCCGAGACATGTGTGTTCAAATTGTCGCACACCACGCGCCATTGCGTCGTTGCGCTGCTGGACACGAACAGGTTGTCGAGGAACCTCACATAGTCTTCTTCAGTGCGGGTGTTGCCAACGGAGCCTTGCACCTGGCCGGTGGCGACCTCGAACGCTGCGATCAGGGCCTGCGTCCCGTGGCGCTTATATTCGTATTCCCGCCGCTCGATCTTGCCTGGCTTCATAGGCAGACTCGGCGCAGCACGCTCCAAAGCCTGCACACCACTCATCTCGTCGATCGACACCGTGCGGACGCCCTGTTTCGCGGCCTCAGGCGCGTCCAGGTAGACCGCACAGATGTCGGCGCATTTCGTCTCGAAGTCTGGGTCCGGCTTGGGCGTGAGCCAACCCCGCACGCGGTATGGCTGAAGTGCGGCCGCTTTTAAAAAAGCGCCCGACCGAGCTGCGCGAGATGCGGTCAACGATGCCACGTTCGACCGCGCATCGGGCCAGTTCACTGCGGCTCCAATGGCTCAGAGGCAGATCGCTCTCCGCCAACGGTTGTTCGCAGGCCAATGCGACAATTGCGCAGATCTGCTCGGGCGTGAATGTCGCCGGTGTGCCCGCACGCGGTGCGTCGGCCAGGCGTTCAGCGACCGGCACGGCTTCGGCCGCGCTGCGCCAGCGAGCCAGCCAGTGGCGCACGGTCTTCGGCCACACGCCGAGTTGGCGCGCGCTCGCGCGAACCTCGGTTCCCGCCGCGGCCAGCAAAATCATCTGAGCACGTTCCGCCAGCTTCCGTGGCGTGCTGTGGGCGCGGACAAGGCGGGGCAACAGCTGCTGTTGCGGGGCAGTCATCACAATCGGATCGGCAGACAGACGCGGCATCGGGGCCTCAGCGAATTGAGGGACGAACGAGCGATTCGCCATGCCACCCCGACGGTGCTTCTGACTCGCCCCAATCGGACACCCCGGGATCAATGGACCCAATTTCCCCCCAACTGTGGCAATCTGGACTCACGCCCCCGCTATGGAGTTGCCACTTTCAGCGTGCGGCACTAGAGCACTTTCCGTTTACGTTGACCATATCCAGCAGCGGTTCTCAATGCGGACGAATTGCAGTTGCAAAGTCCGGCGCGGCTGGCTGCCGGCGAGGCGGCGCAGGGTCTGGTGACGCCAGCCCGTCGCGCTGACCGCCGCGACTGACTCCGATTTGCCACATTCGGGGTGAAATCGTCATCCGACCCCCAAATCGCCGATTCTCAACGCGTCGAGGCTGCGATTCAACATCAGGGTGCAACGCCTCGATTTGCTCATCGGCCGCCTGCGCCAGTGCGTTGAAACATTCCCCGACAAGCGCCGGGGCATGAACATTACCTATTCGATCGCCGACAGCGCCATGGCGGCGTTCTCGGTGTTCTTCATGCAAAGCCCCTCCTTCCTGGCGCATCAGCGGCACTTGCAGGAAGGCCACGGGCGATCGAACTGCGAGTGCCTGTTCGGGATCAGCAAAATCCCGAGTGACAACCACATCCGCGACATGCTGGACCCCGCCGCCCCGGCGCTGCTGTATCCGATGTTTCCCGCAGTGCTGGCGGAACTGGAGCAATCCAGCGGCCTGTCCGCCTTCCGCCGGCTCGGCGACCACGTGCTGATCGCCCTGGATGGCTCCGAATATTTCTGTTCCAACAGCATCAGTTGCCCGCACTGCTCGACGCGGCTGCGCGGCAAGGGCAAAGACAAGGACGCCGGCAAGATCGAATACTTCCACGCCATGCTGGGTGCGACGCTGGTGGCGCCGGGGCACAACCAGGTCGTGCCGCTGGAGCCGGAGTTTGTCTCACCGCAGGACGGCGCCAAGAAGCAGGATTGCGAGACCCGCGCGGTGCAGCGCTGGCTGGCCAAGCACGGCGCCCAATATGCCCGCCGCAACCCGATCTATCTCGGCGACGATCTGCACTCCCGCCAGCCCACCTGCGAAGCGGTCCGTGCGACCGGCGGCAACTTCCTGTTCGTCTGCAAACCGGACTCCCATCCGCTGATCCAGGAGTACATCACCGGCATCGAGCTGCCGAGCCACGCGGTACCCGTCAAACGCGGCCGTAAGCGGTTCACCTATCGGTATCGCTGGTTGTCCGGCGTGCCGCTGCGCGATGGAGACGACGCCCTGCAGGTCAACTGGCTGGAGATCGAGATCCACGATGCCGGCGGCAACCTCACCTACCGCAACAGCTTCATCACCGATCTGCCGGTCAGCCGAGACAACGTCGCCGAACTGGCCGCCTGCGGCCGCGCCCGATGGAAGATCGAGAACGAGACGTTCAATACGCTCAAGACCGGCGGCTACCACCTTGAGCACAGCTACGGACACGGCAAGCAGAACCTTGCCGCCCTCCTCGTGACACTCAATCTGCTGGCGTTCGCCTTCCATACCGTCTGTGACCACGCCGAGGAACTCTGGCAACGGGCCAGATCGAAGGCCAGTTCACGGGCGCAATTCTTCAACCGTCTGGTGGCGATAACCAGCTTCCTGATCTTCCCGTCTTGGGATGATCTCGTGCGGACCCTGGCCTTCCTTCAGCCGCCGCCGCAACCGCCCTGATCAACCGGCGCCGCCAAACACTCCGTCTCCCCTCCCGTCCCACAATCGCAACGTAATACCAGCCCCCGAAAAGCGCGACTCATTGACCTCGGCGGGATTCCCGAATTGGCTGTGTTGGGATTCTGTTCGGATCGGCACGATTTGGACGGGAGCGCCCAGCCATGGCCAGACCAATCGAGGTGAGCCGGAAGGACCGCTCGCCGGCGGCGTTGCGCGAGATTGCCCGCACCACGAAGGACGGCGGGGTGGTGCGCCGCCTTCAGGCCATCGCGGCGGTCCTGGAGGGACATTCCAGGGGAGAGGCTGCGCATCTCAACGGGATGCAGCGACAGACGCTGCGGGACTGGGTGCACCGGTACAACGAGCATGGCGTGGCGGGATTGATCTCGCGCCAGAGCCCGGGCCGGCCATCGGCGCTGAGCGAAGAGCAGATGGAGGAACTGCGGCAAATGGTGTTGGCGGGTCCGGACCTGGAGCGCCACGGCGTGGTACGCTGGCGGTGTGCGGACCTGCGCAAGGAGATTGCGGCTCGATGGTTGGCTGTGGTTCACGAGAACACGGTGGGGCGCTTCCTGCATCGGCTCGAGATGACCCGGCTGCAGCCGCGGCCGCAGCATCCGAAAACGGATGCCGCGGCGCAGGAGGACTTTAAAAAGAACTTCACCCGCCTGGTCGCTGAAGCTTTGCCCGAGACGGCCTCTGGTAAGCCGATTGAGATCTGGTTCCAGGACGAAGCCAGGGTCGGTCAGCAGGGCAGCTTGGAGGTACATCTGGGCACCGGTCGGCTCGCGGCCCCGGATGGTGCGCGACAACCGCCACGACTCGGCGTACCTGTTTGGCGCGATCTGCCATCAGCGCCAGGTCGGCGCCGCCATTATCATGCCGGCCGCCAACACCGAAGCGATGAACGAGCACCTGGCGGAGATCGCCACCCAGGTCGCACCCGGCGCGCATGCGGTCCTGGTGTGCGATCAGGCCGGCTGGCATCAGAAGGGCAAGCAATTGCGGTTGCCCGACAACATCTCGCTACTGCCGCTGCCGCCCTATTCCCCAGAACTCAACCCCATGGAGAACATCTGGGACTACCTGCGCGGCAACTGGCTCAGTGCGCGGGTCTGGGACAGCTACGAGGCCATCCTGGCCGCCTGCAAGGATGCCTGGAATTTCCTGACCAGCGACTTTGAACGCATCGACTCGATCGCTCACCGCAACTGGGCATGTGTCAATCTTTAGGTTGGCTGGTTATAAGAGGTCGAAATGCCAAAATGAGAATTGCTGCATATCCAGCATGTCGCAGATATGCAGTGCATTCTGCTGGGGAGAACAGCTTGAGGCCTTTTGTACACCCGCCGTCAAGCTGCGCGTCGAGCGCGGCCCCAGTTTCCGCAAAAACGACTTCAGCTTGCCGATTGGCTGCTCGATTGGGTTGAGGTCAGGGCTGTAGGCGGGGAACTCCGGCACGGTGACGCCCGACCGCTCAAGCGCCTCCCGGACGCCTCGGGTCCGGTGCAACGGCACATTGTCCATGACCACGATGTCGCCCGGCTTCAGCGTCGGCCCCAGCACACGCAATATATAAGTGCGGAAGGTCTCGCCCGTCATAGCTCCCTTTAGCAACATCGGCGCCGTCATTCGATCATGCCGCAGGGCTGCCACCAGTGTCACCGTCTGCCATGAAACGAAAGGTACCTTGCACACCAACCGCTCTCCCTGCGGACATCGCCCGCTTCGTCGGGTCATCCCGAGAGAAATCGCCGTCTCATCGATGAACACCAGCCGCTCGGGGTCGAGCTTGTGCTGTCCCCGACGCCAGCGCCGCCGCATAGCGGCGACGTCCGGGCGGTCCTGCTCAGCCGCGTGCAGGACTTTTTTTAAAAGTCAGCCCGAGGTGGCGCAGGAACCGGAACACCGACGAGGCGGCAACCTTCACCTTGGCCTGAGCAACACGGGCCTGAATTTCCAGCAACGTCAGGTCCGGCTGCTCGGCAATCCACCGTTTGAGCCTCTCGGCGTGCTTCGCCAGGGCATAGCCCTTGTAACCGCCGAACTTCTCGGGGCTGACGCTGCCCGTGGTACGATAGCGCTGCAGGTAGCGGCCAACCGAACTCAGGCTGATCCCGCACAACTCCGCCGCCGCCTCGGGTCGCGTATGCCCCTCCGCGATCAAGCGGACCACAACCAACCTCAGGTCATCAGCATAGGACTTACCCATGTCTGCTGGCCTCCTGCCCACCAGACAGCTTGAATCAGGCCGGCCCTCGTCTGGTCAACAATCGATTTAAATTTTTCGAGGTTTGCTCTAATTGTCGCCGCAAATCGAAGTATTCTCTGCACCTGCTCTAATCTCGAGAGTGCCGAGTTCTCGGCTACTTTCTGTCGGCTCGTGACGTGTGCTCATAGTCATCGAGCCACGGCTCGATGAGCCGGTCGAGTTCTTCAAGCTCACCCTCGGAGCAGGATTCCGGCGCGCAGCTCTCCAGCCAACCCAGCACGTGAGTTTCGGTCAGGTCGCGAGGCACGCCCGGATGCTCGGCCTGGATGCGCGCGACCGATTGCTCGATCGACAGCCGTGTCCCGTCGGCCCAGCCGATCTTGCGCTGCCGGGCGTCGACGCCGGCATGTTGCAGGGCGGCGAATACCAGATCGAGTGCCTCGATCGATTGTTGTCCCTCGGGTGCGTCCATCCATTCGAGAAAGCCGTCGATCACCGGGTTGTCCTCGAACGGGTGTTTTGCGCGCCGCTTGCCCATCGGATGACCATAGCACCGCAGCTCGCCGCCGTCGCGATGTTCACGATAGATTCAAGATCGATCACAATAGATTCAACAGCATGACAGTGCCTCCCGGGATACGCACGTCACTCATCACAAACAGCAACGAGCAGGCCCGATGTCACTGTGGGTCCCCTGGTGGAACGCGATCTGGCAACTGCGCCCGGCGTTCTCCCGTCTGCGCAGCTTCCTCTGGTTCGCCACCGCCGTCGCAGGCTTCACCGTGCGCACCGAATTGCTCGGCGTGACCAGCCTGGTGCGCGCTCTCAAGCTCGACGCCCGCTTCTACAACAAGCTGGTCGATCACTTTCACAGCCCCGCTGTAAAGCTCGACCGCCTTACCGCGCTGTGGACCCAGACCGCGCTGCGGCTGTTCCCGCAGCCGCTGCGCATCAACGGCCGGTATGTCGTGGTCGGCGACGGCATCAAGGTGCCGAAGCGCGGCCGCAAAATGCCGGGGGTCAAACTGCTGCATCAGCAGTCCGAGTCAAACACCAAGCCCGAATACATCATGGGACACTCGATGCAGGCCGTCAGCCTGCTGGTGCACGCCGCCACCAGCGTGTTCGCCGTGCCGCTCGCCGTGCGCATCCACGAGGGTGTCGTGTGGTCCAACCGCGACCGCCGCACCCTGCTCGACAAGATGCTCGCCCTCCTCGGCATCGTCGCCATCGCGCAACCCTGCTACTTCGTCGCCGACGCCTACTATGCCGCGCGCAAGATCGTCGCCGGCTTGCTCAAAAACAACAATCACCTGGTCACCCGGGTGAAGTCCAACGCCGTCGCCTACACCCCGTACCAGCAGCGCGGCCCGCGCAAGCGAGGCCGGCCCAAGGTCTATGACCGCAAGGTCAAGCTGAAATCCCTGCTGCAAGATCCCAAGGTCGTCCGAATACCGCGACGCCGTCAGGCGCAAGCTGCACGCCTACCATGTCTTCATCCAGGCGGCCGTGGTCTGCCAGGGACTGCTTCAGTACCTGGCCACAGCCTTCCCGCAGCGCGTCTGGGCCTCCTTCGGCTCCTGGCTGCGCACCATCCGGCCCGGCATCCCGCCCTCCGAGCTGGTGGTGGCCAATGCGCTGCGCCAGACCATGCCGGAATTTCTCCTGAATTCCGCCCCGGGCAACAGCTTCGCGAAATTCGTCATCGAGCGACAGGACAGCAATCAGATGCAGGCGTTCCGGCTCGCGTCCTGACCCGGGATTGGGCCAGAACTCTGGACTCGCGAGCTCTAATGTAGAGGCGCTTTATAGCTATTTCCGATAGTGTAATGGTGGTATAAGATTTCTTGCTACCTCTTCCCTACTGCCCTGTGTCGTTGATTTTGGCGCGAATCTCTGAATCGATGGCTCCGCAACGACGGAGATGCATCGTGACCGCGAAACAAGCTGCCGTAAAGAAGTACATCGTGAAGCTCAGCGACGAGGAGCGCGAACGGCTCAACACGCTGATCCATAAGGGCAAACACCGAGCAGGCCAGTTGGTGAGGGCGCGAATCCTGCTGAAGGCCGATGCGTCCGAGACCGGCGATGGATGGAGTGACAGCGAGATCGCCGCCGCCTTGGATACCAGCGTCAACACGGTTGCCCGGACCCGGCAGCAACTGGTGGAGGAAGGCTTCGAGTCCGTCCTGACCCGCAAGCATTCGCCCGCTTCCGCCAGACAGCGAATCTTCGATGGAGCAAGCGAGGCCAAGCTAATCGCGCTTGCCTGTTCCGACCCACCAAAGGGGCGCGTTCGCTGGACCCTGAAGCTCCTGGAATCCGCCGTCGTGGAACTGGACATTGTTGACCGTGCCAGCGACAACACGATTGGGCGAACGCTAAAAAAAACATTCTCAAGCCTCACCTTCAGAAGCAATGGGTCATTCCCCCCGACACCAACGCCGCGTTCGTAGCCGGTATGGAAGATGTGCTGGAAGTGTACCAGAGGCCGCACGATCCGGAGGCCCCCGTGGTCTGCCTGGACGAGTCATCGAAGCAGCTCATTGCCGAGACGCGCGTGCCTATCGCGGCGAAGCCGGGACACCCCGCCCGGCACGATTATGAGTACGAACGTAACGGAACGGCCAACCTGTTCATGATATTCGCGCCGCTGGAAGGCTGGCGACATGTTGAGGTCACCGATCGGCACACCGCGGTGGATTATGCCCACATACTCAAAGAACTATCCGACACGCGCTTTCCCGCAGCCAAGAAGATCGGTACTGGTGCAGGACAATCTCAACACCCACAAGCCGGCGTCTCTCTACGAAACCTTCCCCGCCCCGGAGGCGCGTCGGTTGGTCGAACGGTTCGAGTGGCACTACACGCCCAAACACGGCAGCTGGCTGGATCTGGCTGAATCCGAACTCAGCGTCTTGTCAGGTCAGTGTCTTGATCGACGCATTCCTGACAAGAAGACCCTGGTCGAGGAAGTCGCCGCCTGGGAGATCAGCCGCAACAAAACTCACACAAAGGCGGATTGGCAGTTCACCACCGACAACGCCCGCGTTAAGTTGAAGAGGCTGTACCCCTCAGTATGAGTGACTTGGGGTACTACCAGGAGCTTCACGAAAATGTCCGACACCACCAGGAACGCCGGCCGCACTCAGGCGGAACGGCACGCCGATCGCCAGGACCGGATTGACGCCCGATCAGGCCGGTTGCGTACCGAAGCGACTAGTCAATTCCGTCGCGCGGACCAAATCTCCGAACGGTTCTATGGGGGCCAGCCCATCCTGGTCGGCCACCACAGCGAGAAAGGCGCGCGGCGCGATCACGCCAGAATGGACAACGCGATGCGCAAGGGCATCGCCTTGAACGACGCTGCCGCTGCGGTCGCATCCGTCACACCGTCAACCGCCGTCCTCGCGACCGACTCAGACGGTCCCGAGATCATGCAGGCCCGCATCGAAGGCCGAGGCGTTGCAGGCTCGCATGAAGGCGGCGAACGCTGCCGTCCGAAAGGGCGATCGCGCTGCACTCGCCGCGCAGGGCTTCGGGGACAAGCAGATCGCCGAGTTGTTCACCCCGCCATGGGGGAACGGTCGCGGCCCCCTCGGTTTCCCAAGCTACGCGCTGACCAACAACAACGCCAACATTCGCCGCATGCGGCAGCGGCTGGCGGAGTTGCAGCGCGCGGGCAAGCTGGAATTCAAACAGCGCACCGTCGGCGACGTGCGGATCGTTGAAGACCCTGACACCATGCGTATCAGGCTGCACTTCCCCGGCAAGCCGTCGCCAGCGATGATCGCCATCCTCAAGGGCCACGCCTTCCGCTGGGCGCCATCGGAGGGGGCGTGGCAGCGGCAACTGAACGGCGCGGGCCGCATGCACACCGACCTCGTGCTGGACGGCATCGAGAAAGCGGGAGGCTGACATGGCGAAGAAGGCCCAGATCATCCTCACCGAACGGCACGCAAGCGCCCTGTCTCGCCTGCTTTTCGAGAGACTCTACGGAAAGCCCAACAAGGCGAAGCCCCGCAACCAACGCGGAAAGCCGCGCGTCTTCCGCGACATCCTCGACCAACTCGACAGCGCGGTTTTCTTGGAGGACTGACCGATGGCAAACCCCGCAATCCCGCCTCGCGTCCTCGCCAACATCGAGGCTGCGCTCACCAAGCTGCGCGAGATCGCGGGCCAGACCCAGAGCGCCAGGACGGCGCTCGACGGCCGGCTTGGCGGCTGCGGCCGGTATGAGGCCGACGTGCTTTGCAACCGCGCCAGCGACATCACCTGGGTCAGGCAACGGCTCGCGCACTTTCGCGAATTCGCTCCGCGCAACGGCGTGGACGCCGAGGCAGTGCTGGCCGGGCTCGGGGGCGTCCCCGACCTCATCCCAAGCTCGGCCGCGGCCGACTGGCTCCGCGACACCGCGCCTCCCGCCTAAGGCGACGCCCAACAATTACCGCGTTAAGGCGGCCTGGGGGAAATGGTGTAATTCCACTCCGGGTGGAAGGCGTCACATTTGATATTTAGGCTGGCCATTTCCTGCTCACTGACCTTGATGCCCTTTGGGTAAGTCCGGGTGTCGAGCTCGCACCGCACCGTCAGGCCGGCCTTAGTCGTGGTGGCGGCGATGAGTTCGACAACCGCGAGTCGGCTGGTCAGTGGCGTTCCCCGCCAATTCTCGGTGATGTGGCAGAACAGCCGGTGTTCAATCTTGTTCCACTTCGATGTCCCCGGTGGGTAATGGCAATCTTGCAGGGCCGGTCGGGTTTCGTCGGCCAGCTTTTGCAGTTCGACCTTGAACAGCCGCACGCGCGATCCGTTGGAACCGCCGCCATCCGCAGTGATCATGAGTTTGTCGCTGTCCGGATACCTCTCCCGGCCCATCAGGTGCAGCCAGCGGCGGATCGAGTTGACCGAGAATTGCGCCGTATCGTTGTCGATGCCCACGCTTACGCAGCCGGCATTGGCCACGATATCATACACACCGTACGGCACGACCTTACCGAGTTCGGCGTCGACGAAGTCATGTACCTTAACCTGCTCGGGGCAGCCTTTCGGCCGGTAGTCGCTGCCGGCGTTCTTGTAGGGGCCGATTGGCTCTTTCTTCTTCGTGTCAATCGAGATGACCGGCTTGCCGGCGGCCTGCATGGCGATCGCCGCGGTGTTGATATGCTCGAACTGCGCGTCCCGGTCGGGGTTGCGACTACTCTCCAAGGTCTTGCGATTCACCTGCCGGCGGTATTGCAGCGCTGCCAGCAGTTTCGGGACGGTGCTCTTGCTGACCCGGTGCCCCATTGCGCACAGCGCCGCGGCCAGCTTCGCATGGCTCTTCGAAACCCATCGCAGCAGCCGCATCGGGTCGCCCTTGGTCGCCGGTTCCAGCAACTGACGCAGGTCTTCCAGCAGTGTCGCATCCGTCTTCGTCAGTGCCGGCCGGCCGCTACCGGGCCGGCGTACTTCGCCCGACAGCGAGGCGGGATCGTCCAGCTCCTTCAGCCCGCGGCCGATGGTACTTCGTGCGACCCCGGTCGCCCGCGAAGACGCGGCGATGCCGCCATAGCCCGCCGTTCGCGCTTCCGCCGCCGCGAACAGCCGGCGTGCCCGCTCATTCAGGCCGCGACCAACCGCGGCAAACCGCTCGCGAATCGCTGCTGGGTCGACCATGTGCCGATTCTAACCGCTGCGTGTCCGCGCCGGAATCCACCCCGTTCGCACTCGCCCCTCTGCTCGCCCCACCCGATTCGCTCATTGTTGGGCATCGCCTAACCAGGCTGGCGCACCGCGCGCACCCGGCCGCGCAAGTATAGCCTGCAATAGTGGAGCGATTACATTGTCGTTGTGACGCTTTATACTTGGTACAGAAGCGCAATCATGCTATAAGATACTCACTAATCACCTGCTCCGAAGGCCAATCCGATGCCCGCACGGACCACGAAGACCTCCAAGAAAGCCACAGCAGTGCGCAACGCCTACGCGGCCCGCACCGGCATGGACAAGCGGTCAGCGAAGATCCTTGTGGCCGCCCACATCGTGAAGCCCGAAACGTTCGCAGACGAACAGGGCAACGTGATCCGGGCGTGGAAGTCGGCGGAAATGTCGTCGTACTCCAACGCCGACGTCGCCTCGACCCTGCGCAACCGAGTTGCAGTCGAACCCGATGAAATGCTCGGCACCGTCCCGCCCTCCGCGATCAAGTACTGCGTCACCAAGGGCTGGCTGGTCCCGAACGAGAGCAAGACCCTCTACAGCGTCACGCTGCGCGGCGCTGTAGATCTCGACCTTCCGCTCCGGTTCAAGGGCGGCGCGTTTCACGGCCGAAAAATCCGGTTCGCGGCAACCCTATCCGGCCCTATCAAGGGGTAATTCCCAATGTTCACCGCGGAACTCGCTCGGTTGAAGACCGAGTATGTCCGGCTGCCCGCAAAGGATCAGACGTTCGCGCTTTCGCTGCTCCGGCAGCAGGCCCGCACGGGCGGCCTGTCAGACCGTCAATGGCCGTGGATCAAGAGGCTGGTCGATCGCCTCGATCAGCCACAGGACGCCGGCGGCCCGCGCAATCTGGGCGATCAGACCGAACTCCGGGCGATGTTCGCCACCGCCGGCGAGAAGCTCAAATTCCCCCACCTGCTGCTGCGCCACGACCGCGGTGACTATGCCGAGACGCTGAAGGTCTGGATCGCCGGCGCGCGGTCAACGCACCCCGGCTCGTTTTCCGTCACCACCACCGCCGTCGCCCGCGAGTGGCTCGGCCGCGTCATGCAAGACGGCACCTGGACGCCTGGGCACAGCCGCAGCGCCGCGGAATATGATAGCGTCGCCGGCCTGCTTTCCGAGCTGATCGCCGCAGCCCGCGGCGCGCTTCACCGTGGCGGGCTTATCGGGCAAGTCTCCGGCGCAGTAGACTTGACCGCGGTCACAACAGCCGCAGATCAACACCTGGGCACGGCAGCGTGCACATAGGAACAGCCGCCCCGGGAGCGGTTCAGCACCGTCGGACCGGCAGGTCCGATGGTGACGAACGCCGCCATTGCTGCGACATTGCTCCGGCATGCGTGCCCAGCACGGTGTGGAGCACGGCGCCGAAGCAAAACTCGCCAGTTGGGCCCGGCGCCGTGCGAACCGCCCATGCTGCGGCGCCGGCGCCGGCCTCGCCAGTCATGCCAGGCGCGCCGCATCACGCAGGCCAGACAAGCCTCACCAGACAAGCCTCACAGGATGAAGGGAAAGATAGCGGCCACGCGCTGGCCATCTGTGGCGTCCTCTGGTCGGGGCTACGCCCCTTCCGCCGGACGCCACAGATGGCCAGCGCGCCAGCTCGATGCATCATGCCGCCTCAGCTGCCGCCAGATTTACGCGGATTCCGGCCGCCATCGACACCCGCACCGTGACACGATCCGCCTCGCGCACGAGTGCCGCGTGCATCCCCGTTTCTATCGCAGCGTCGGACGCGATCCGGAGGCCGCGACCGCAGCAGGCATCGCGGCGCTGCAAGAACTCTATTCCCCGAACAGGAGCCGACCATGACCGTGCAACAGCGGCAGCAGATCGAACGGCAGATCATCCAGCGCATCGTGAAGGATGCACTCGATGCCGGATTTCAAATCACCGTCGATGACGGCGGCGACCAACCGAGTGTCAGGCGTTCAGCCGACGAAGCTGCCATCATGGCGGCGGTGATGCTGACCGACGAGGATTTCCTCCACTACAGCAAGCTCGGCGAACCGCTCCAGGGTTGGGTGCGGCTGATCTACGGCAACGACGGTTGGGATGTGGTCAACGACTACACCACGAATTTAGAGCCGTTGATGGCCGGCGCCACGGCCGAAGCCGACAGCCTGGAAGCCAAGCACGGCTGAGCGCGCGCCGTTTATGAGTAATTTACTTGCGCGTGGCGGACCGCCTGCCGGCGCATTGGAGCAAACGCAAATGGCCCATCTGACCACGACAGCCTCCCGCTCACTGAAACCTCGGACCTTCACCATGCGGCAGCTTGAAGAGGCGAGCGGCATGCAATGCGGCTTCTGCCTCGCCTGCGGGGCCATGCAGGAATGTTGCGAGCCGGACGCTCGCAAATACCGCTGCGACAACTGCGGAAAATCCGAAGTCTATGGCGCCGAAGAACTCCTGCTGATGGGTCGCGTGAACTGACCCCGCCTGCCTCTCCTGCCACAAGGAAGCCCCCCCGATGTCCCCCACCAGAACGCGGGTGCCCGATGACGTGATCCCGATCCTCCGCCGCAGCACCTTCAACGGCAACGTGCTCACCCTCCCCGAGCAACTGCCCCGCGAAACCTACCTGCGCGTCGCCAAGGTGCTGACCGCCGCGCGCGGTAAATGGAACCGCAAGGCCAACGGCCACGTCTTCCCCTTCGACCCGCGCGAGTTGATCGGCGCGGTCGTCGACGATGGTGTTGTCGTTAACGCCAGGAGGGAGCTTGGTTTCTTCGAGACACCTGACGCGCTGGTGCAGCGCCTGATCGGACTCTCCGGCATCGGCCCAGGGGAGACCGCGCTGGAGCCGAGCGCCGGCCTCGGCCGGATCGCCAAGCAACCGCTAGCCAAAGGCGTCAACGTTGTCGCCGTCGAGATCGACGCCACCAACGCCAAGGCGCTCCGCCAACTCGGCAACGGCATCACGGTACACTGCGAGCCATTCGAGGCGTTTCAGGTCCGCGAGGCCGCGCTGTTCGACGCGGTCATTATGAACCCGCCGTTCGCCGACAACCTCGACATGAAGCACATCCGAGCCGCCTACGAGTTCGTCAGGCCCGGCCGTCGACTCGTCACCATTTGTTCCGAGGGTCCGTTCTTCCGGCAGGACACCGCCGCCAGAGAATTCCGCGCGTGGCTCGAAGAGATCGGCGCCGACGCGGTGCCGCTGCCAGCCAAATCCTTCCGCGAGAGCGGCACGGACGTCGCCACCAGGATCATCTTCGCCCCGAAGCCCGACGCCGCAACGCCAGCCGCCGACGCCTCACCGCCATCGGCGGCGATGCTCGACATCCCGATGGACCAGATCGAACCCGACCCCTACCAGCCGCGCCAGGTTCTTCGAGCCGGTCGCGCTCCGCGAACTCGCCGCCTCCATCCGGGCGGACGGCCTGTTGCAGCCCATTGCCGTGCGGCCCTCGATCACCGGCCGGACCCACTACGTGATCGCTGTCGGCGAGCGGCGCTGGCGTGCCCACCAGATCAACGGTGCCCCTACCATCCGGGCAATCGCGGTCGCACCGAAAAGCACCACTGACCTTCACGTGATGCAGATCATCGAGAACGACCAGCGGTCTGACGTCACGGCGCTTGAACAGGCGAGGTCCTATCATTCGCTGATAGAAACAACCGGCTGGACGGTCGAGGAACTCGCCGCCCGGATCGGCAAGGCGCCGCACCGCATCGCCGAGCGCACGGCCCTGCTCAATCTCCGGCCGGAGTACCAAGCCCTGCTGGCCAGCGGCAACCTGAAACCCTCCGAGGCAACCGAACTGGTGCGCCTGTCACCACGCGGGCAGGACACGCTGTTCAACGCCATCCGCACCGGGGCCTGCCGGAACTACAACGACCTCCGGGCGTCATCCACCGCGCTGGTGCATGCAGAGCAGCAGCTTCTCCTGATGCCGGAGGCGCCACCGCCTCCGACCAAGGCCGACCGCGATCGCGCCAACGCCTTCGAGGCTCACGTCGAACGGATCGCGGCGCTGCTGCGCTCCGGCATCCACGAGAACCAGATCGTCGCAGTGCGCAAGACCAGTCCCCACCGGGCGGGCACCCTGGCCGACCTGCTGGCCGTCATGCAGACCGACCTCCGCCGCATCGAGGTCGCGCTGCGCGAGGTCGCCATCCAGGCGAGTTTCCTCGCCGCAGCGTGACGGAGGGTGACGGGCAGTCGCCGGCGACCGGCGGGCGCGGGGCGTCGACTTGAATATGATCTCCGGCCAGCGCATATAGTGCCCTGATATAGGGTCATTTGGTGAGGCGTATGTCGGCGACCGCGGAACACACCTTCCTGGACGACGTCTTCAACCCGGAAGGCTTGGTCGAGCCCGATCGGCTTAGCTTTGCGCTGCGGGTCACCAAGGGCGAGTTGGCCGTGGCCGCAGGACTGTCACGCGACGCCGTGTCCAAGACGCGACGGTTGCAGGCTCCGGCGACCCAGGCTCGCTTGCGCGAGGTGGCCGAGATCATCAACCGCATCCTCCCCTGGTGCGGGTCGGTGCCGCAGGCGTTTGCCTGGTACCGGTCGCAGCCAATCCCGGCCTTCGGCGGCCAGACTGCCGAAGACCTGGTTCGTGCCGGGCGATCAGAACACTTGAAGAGCTACCTCGTTGGAATCGCCGCTGGCGGATACGCGTGAAGCTGACCGGGTTCGTCTATCGGGCACACAATCCGAGATGGGCCTTCGCGCCGGACTCGGGCCAGGGTGCCGCGTCCGCTGGCGGTCGCTTCAACCCGGTGGGGATGCCTGCGCTCTATACGTCCCTGAGATTCGAGACCGCGTGGCTTGAGGCGCAGCAGGCGTTTCCGTTCAAGGCGCAGCCGATGACGCTATGTGCCTACGAGGTGGACTGCGAGGACGTGCTCGACCTGACCGACCCGGCCGCTCTTGCAGCGAATTGGATCGACCCAGCGGATCTCGCCTGCCCGTGGAAGGATTTTTCCACAAGCGGGATCAAGCCGCCATCCTGGGAGATCACGCAGCGTCTTGTCGCGGCCGGGACGGCGGGTGCCATCGTCCCCAGCTTCGCCAAAGGTGCAGTTGCGGCAGACGTGAACGTCGTGTTCTGGGATTGGGCGCCGGACCCGCCGCACCAGGTCCGGGTGGTCGATAACGATGAGCGCCTGCCAAAGGATCCGAGTTCCTGGCGGTAGACGTGCGCCTGTCGCGTCGCGGGCAGGACACCCTGTTCAACGCCATCCGCACCGGCGACTGCCGGAACTACAACAACCTCCGGGGCCCCTGATTGTCGTGCGGTACCGATATCCCACCAAGCAGATCATCGAGAACCACCAGAACGTCGACGTGTGCCGACTGGAACAGGCCCGCTCGTATCAGGCCCCCGATCAGGTCGGGAGCGGTGGCCGCCGTCGTCGGAATCCGCATCGTGTTCCTGGACTGGCGCCGGACCCGTCGCATCGGGACCCCTGCAATCGATGACGATCAGCGGCAGTCAAAGGACGCGTTTCTGGCGGAAAAATGGGCTATTTTCGGCGCATTTCACCGCCCCGTGGCGCTGCGCTGCGGGAATATATCATGCAAAATCAACACGAAAACCGGATACCCCCGGCCGCGCTATACCCCCCCTGAATTCGCGACTGAGAAAGCAAAACCCATGCACGGTCCCAGAGGGGACGGGCAATGGGGCTGAAACCCCATATCGTGAAGAACGAGCGACTGACCTAAGACCGACAGTTGAAGGTCGGATTCTTGGAATGACGCCTCATCATTCAACCACTCCACAGTTGTCTCACTCGCAAGATTCTGAACGCAAGCGATGGGTTGATGACGGGCGGTTCCCGGCAACTAGCAGGTTTTAGCTCAAAGCTCCTCGCCGATGTCCGGGACATCAGTGCGCATTGTCGATCCTGACTGCGAGGGACGTTTGATGACACTGAGACCAGATATGTTTGGCAGATCAGGCAACCAATGTTGCCATATGAAGACGACCAAAACCGTCACCCACGATAATTACACCATCTGGCGTAACAGTGAGTGCATCCACTGGTGCATCGAATGTTAGGCGAGCTATCGTGCTTCCTTGAGCCAAGTCCCAAACCCTGACGGTTCCGTCATATCCGCCTGACACCACATGCCCGTCTGGCATGATTGCAACACTATCTATAGAGCTTCTATGTCCTTCGGTAGTATCAATTGTCAACTGCAAGGTCTCTACCCGGCGCGTGAGGTCCCAGACCCGAACTCGACCGTCGTCGCCGCCAGTGACGATGCGTCCATCTGCCAGAACAGCGACGCATTCCACTCTCTGCGTGTTTGCGTTAATACAGGAAACCTCTACGCCCCGCAGGATGTCCCAGACCCGTATAGTGCCGTCGAGACCACCAGAGACAAGACGATCGTCCGGCAGCGACACGACCTGTCCGATCCCGGCGGTATGCCCTTTCAAGCAGGCAGTTTCGGTGCCACGGGCCAAATCCCAGATCCTGATGCTTCCGTCATTCCCGCAAGACATCACCTTTCCATTTTGCGACACGGCCAACCCGCTGAAACTGAAAGGCGGAGCGGAAATGAGAGAGGATACTTCACCGCTATCAACGTCTAAGATCCCAATCAAGTCCTCATCGCAGAACACGATTTTGCCATCCGGCAATATCCCGATGTCGAAAATAAAGTCTGCATAACCTGCTAAGCACTTGATCTCAGTGCCATGCGCTACGTCCCACACACGGATGGTGCCGTCGTCACCCCCAGAAACCGCGGTTCCATCCAATCGTGACGCGATACTGGTAACATGGCCATCATGACCCTCTGAGTTGATCGCCTTGTTCGGCTGTGCCAAGTCCCACACCCTGATTGACGCATCATCGGCACCGGAAGCCAACAGCCCACCTGGAAGCTCTGTGAAGCATTTGACCCACGATGGATGCCCATACAGACGACAGACGAGAAATCTCCACCCTTCGCACTGGATCCCACATGTAAATCGTGCCGTCGCCACCCCCGGAAACCACTCTACCATCAGTTAGTACGGCTAGGCTGAACACCCAGCCGGTTTGTCCCCTAAAGCGTCCGGCAGCCACGCCGTGAGTCGGGTCCCAGATTCGAATGACACCTTCGTTTCCGCTGAGGATGCGCCCGTCCAACATCACTGCAAGGCTGTAGACGCGTCCCGTCCGTGGCCTCGGGCACGTAGTCACCAGACTGCGGACCGGATCCCATATCCTGACGGCGCGGTCTTGGCCGCCAGAAACTACGAGAGCACGGGGGAGCACGACGACGCAGCTCACCCACCCTTTGTGTTCGCTCATCCGCGCGATCTCAAGACCCCGCATCAGGTCCCAAATTCGGACCGTACCATCTCGTCCACCAGAAACCACGCGTCCGTCACTTAACACGGCGACGCTTGTCACTGCGCCTGAATGGCCTTCAAATCGCTTCACCTCGGTCCCGGTTCCCAGGTCCCAAACCCTGACAACGCTGTCCTCACCTCCTGAGACCACACGTCCATCAGGCAGCGCGGCGACGCTGTTTACTCCCCCCGAATGGGCGTCTAGCCCATCTTATTCACCGCATAGCAGGGATTCGCTGACGGACATGGTACAACCGCCTGGAATCGCGTAGAGATTGGGTGCTGACGCCAGTCTCAACGTCCGGACAGAATCTGCCATGCCCGCCAGCGACGACGATACGCTTCTGCCCTTCTCCTTGCCAAGCATCTGTCAGAAGAAGGTCACCGCAGCGTTCGACGGCGGTCGGATCAGTTCCGACGGCGGTGTTCTACTGCTGGCCGGTGCCGACAAGCGGCTTGGTCTGATCGATCCATTGGCCGCGATCATCCCTGACCATCGCGATCCCGACCGGATCACGCACACCATGGCAGACATTCTGCGCGCTCGCATCTTTGCCATTGCGTGCGGCTATCCGGATGCCGATGATCTGGACGATCTGCGCAAGGATCCGGCCTTCAAACTGGCATGCGGTCGTCTGCCGGAGAGTGGCGACGATCTGGCCTCACAACCAACAATGTCACGCTGGGAGAATGCTCCCGACCTGCGCACTCTGATCCGGCTGACACACGCCTTGGTGGATCTGTGGTGCAAGAGTTACCGACGTGCGCCCAAGACGATCACGCTTGATATCGACGACACCGCCGACACCGTGCATGGTCATCAGCAGTTGTCTTTGTTCAACGCCCATTATGATGAGCGGTGCTTTCTGCCGATCCATGTCTATGACGCGGACACCGGCCATTGTGTGCTCACCATTCTACGACCTGGGAAGACGCCGGATGGCAAGGAAGTGCGCGCCCATCTGCGTCGTTTGGTTCGGCGCATCCGGCTGCACTGGCCGCACACGCGGATCACTGTCCGCGGCGACAGTCATTATGGCCGGCGCGAAGCGATGGACTGGTGCGAGAAGAACGGTGTTCGCTACATCTTCGGCCTATCCCCCAACGCGGTCCTGGCCGCTCAGGTCTTCACCAAGATCGATGATGTGTGCGTCCGACGCGCACGAGCCAACCTGGATGTAGTGCGCGACTACGCCGAGACGCGTTATGCCGCCAAAACCTGGTCGCATCCCCGCCGGGTCGTGGCGCGGATCGAGGCGACGCGGAAAGGGCTCGACGCCCGCTATGTCGTCACCAACATAACATATGGTACCGCAGCGTGGCTGTATGACAGGCTGTACTGCGCACGCGGTCAGGCCGAGAACCTGATCAAGCGGGGTACAATGGGTCCTTTCGTTGCGCCAAATCCCACACGCGGATGGAGCCGTCTAAGCTCCCCGACACCAATCGTCCGTCCAGCATGGCTACGAGACTGTACACGCCGCTTGCATGGCCGTCTAACCGCATCAACTCTGGCCCCGGTGATATCAGGGTCGACCGGGCTAACAATAGGCAGCCAGGGGGTGCAATCGTAGCAACGCGATCAACCAACCGAACCAGGCGCTTATCCGGCAACGCGCCCAGTCGTCCACGCAATTGGGCACACAGCTCGGCAGGGTGATTTGCCAACGTTCCAGCAATAAGGCGTAACGTGCGCTCTACCAGCGTAGATGCCCCCTCCGAGCTATCCGGGCCGGCCAGATAATCCTCAATCAGGCTTTGAAAGCCTGGCCCTGCAAGTTTGGCCATCATCCAAGTCGGATCGAGCAGTAGCGTTTCGATCCCGCCAGCATCACCAGTCTGCGACATGTGCCATGACAGATGCCGCAGCGTGTAATCATCGGTCAGCTGACGCCAATCAGAACCGAACCTCACCCGGCAGTTCTGGATCAGTCGTTGGTGCAGCATGCCAAGCCGTGCGTCACCCAGTTCGTCGCCCAACACTCGGCGGATGGCATTGTGCAATATCATCGCCGTGCCATCGAAATCGCGCACCAGCGCGAGGCGGCGCAGTGTGCGCGTTAGGCGCTCCGCCTCCCACGGTTCGATGTCCCAAAGCCGTGCCGCAGCATCCAGCGTGATACGTGCATCCTCAGCGAACACAGCAAGGTTCATGGCGCGTTCGTGGCTCGCCCCTGGGAGGCGATCGAGGCTCAGGCGCAGCGTCTCCCACACAAGCGTTCGGGCGGCCTCTGGGTCCAGTGGCAGCGTTTCCGGGTCGAACCCGTGGGCAACGCCCCGGACGCCCAAGGCACTGTTCAAATTGTCCAGCACCAACGTCAGTTCCGTGCTCCGCGAGAACTCTCGTAGGTGCCCATTTGCTAGATCTAGCAGCAACGGCCAAGCGCCAAGACGGTGCCACGCCAATGTATCCAGCCGGTCTGCGAGCGGGGCGCACGCGGCGGGATTGAGTCCCCGGCGTACCATTGTCCTGGCCTCTCCCGGTTCCATCTCGTCCACCTCGACCACCGTCGCCTCGGCGGGAAGCGCGGCGAGGTCCCGCGTGGTAATCAGTCGTGCAGCGGCATCCTCCGACCCGAAGCGCAGAAACGGCTCGACATCGCCACGCGTCCAGGCATTGTCGATGACGATCAGCCGCACACTGTTGTCCAGCACGGTCGCGAGTTCCTCGCGGGCGTTTTGAAGGCCCTCGAAATGCGGCGGGGGTGCACCGATGATCTTGCCGATCAGGTCCAGTAGGAGACCCTTCACGCGGTCCTCGCGCGCCTGGCCAGAGCCGAGGTCGCGGCCGAGCTGTACGTGGAGGATGCCATCGCAGAATGCCTCCCGGATGGCGGGATCGCGGGCCAGGCGCTCGGCCAGGGCGGTCTTGCCGTACCCGGCGGGGCCGTGCAGCGCGACGGTGGCAGGGAGCGGGTCGCCGTTCGGGTCGAGTAGCGCCGCCTTTAGAGCCACGAGCGGCGCGGCGCGCTCCACATAGAGCGGATCAGCGGCGGGCGCCACGAAGCGCACCTGGCGGAAGTCGGTGCGCTCGGCCAGTTCGCGCAGCAGACGCGTCCTCTGTTCGGGAATGGCGAGCCTGTACTGGTGCGCCTGGCGCATCCAACGCGGCACCAGTTCGTCATGCACCGGCGCGTCCGAGCGTACCGGGCTGACGCGCAGGCCATGCGCGCGGGCCATCGTCCATTCCCAGCGCACGTGCTTCGATCGTAGCGCCGAAGGGCTAAGCACCAGTACGAGATGGTCGGCGGACCGCAGCCAGGATTCGAATTGCCGCTGCCAGTCCTCACCGCCGATTAGGTTCTGGTGGTCATAGGCATGTGCGTGGGACGCCTCGGTCAGCAAGGCCGCGATTGCCCGCGCCGTGTCCTCGCCGTCGGCGCGGGCATAGGAGATGACGATGCGCGGCGTGGCGCCGGGCCGGTCCATTCCGTCAGCGTAGCCGAGCGGCGGTAAGGGATCAATTTACAAGGTCAAGGCGGCTCGGCTGCAAGCACATCGCGATGCGGAGGGAGTATGCCCCTTTTCGGGTTATACCCCCGGCGCCGGATCGTCTGCCGGGTTGCGGTTCGGATCACCGTTGCCTCCCTCACCCGGAACGCCGGTCTGGTTGCTTCCCTGATCGCCGGCGCCACCCTTGGCAGACGGCACCCAACCGAGTGGCGCCATGTTCACCGCCTGCTGCACCGTGTCGCCATCCGGCACGCTCGAAAGACCCTCGGCGCGCCGCGCCTCGTTGACCTTCATCCACGGACCGCCGACCGCCTGGCGATAGGCGGTGAAGCGCGACAGCAGGTCCGCCTTGAGGAAATGCCCGTAGTCCCAATCCAGGAACGTGTCGTCGCCGCCGAGTTCGTAGAATTGCTCGGCCTTCGCCTTCCACCGTTCGCAATACCCCGAGATCGGGCCATTGAGGTATTGCTGGCCCATCTGCACCATCGCCGGGCCTTCGGTCGCGCCTGAGTTGCGCGGACCCGCTTGCAGGCGCTGCCACTCTTCGCGGAGCTGCTCGCGGATTTCCTTGCTGGCGAACTTCTGATCGGTGGACAGCACGCCACCAGTGCGGGCGCCTTGTCCCACGAACCGGGCCTGGTGCTCTTCGAGGCCGATCCCCAGGCCCAGCGATTCTCTCACCAGCGAAAGCCGAGACGAACCCAACAGCGAGTTGTACATCGGCAGCCAGCGCAGGTGGAACATATCCGCCGACGGTATCAGCAGCGGATGCTCCCGCAGCATCGCCATCTCGTGAAGGCCGTTCCGCGTGACCGCATAGAAATACTCGCCGCTCGGCGCTTCGAAGGGCCGCTTGGCATAGACCACCCACTCGGTGTCGCGCGTTGGTGCCAGGTAGCGCCGGAACGCTGCCGGCTCCTGCAGATCGCGGTGCTCAGGGAAGAAGCGCAGTTCGCCCGCGGCGAACGCCTTCGCCAGATAGTGCAGGAACAGTCCCCGGAACATTCGAGACAGCACGGTGACCGGCAGGAAGAACCCGGAGCGGCAGGCGATCCAGCTCCGACCATCCGGTGCGATCCCGCCCCCCGGCACCAGGCAGTGCAGATGCGGGTGATGCAAGAGGTTCTGTCCCCAGGTATGCAGCACGGCGAGGAAGCCGATCTCCGCACCCAGATGCCTGGGGTCGGCGGCGATGGTGCGCAGCGTCTCCGAGGCGGCCCGGAACAGGATGTCGTAAACCACGGTCTGGTTCTGGAACGCGATGGTGGCGACCGGTTCCGGCACCGTGAACACGACGTGGAAGTAGGGCACGTCGAGCAGCTCTGCCTGGCGGTCCGCCAGCCACTGGGCGCGGGCAAGGCCCTGGCACTTTGGACAGTTCCTGTTGCGGCAGC
>CAWADP010000012.1:0-298476 GCA_963780805.1 uncultured Alphaproteobacteria bacterium | reverse complement strand
TTTCGACCACGAGAAGGTCCGGCACGATATCGGGCAGCTGAAAATCGGTCAGGTCGGCCTTAAACCAGCTAGGGGCACCGAGCCGGGCAAGAGGTCGCCCGAGCTCCCCAATGTCTTTGATGCGTTAAGCGATCAATTCTTTTCCCTAGGTCAGGATGAAAGCTATTACGAAACACTGCGGTCACTCGGCGATGATCTTGCGGATTTAGTCCTTGTCGCTCTCCGTGATTGTGCTCTAAACCTCGACATTTTCAAAGCTGCGCGCAATCAGGAGGTAATGCATGAGTTGCTGCTGCGTTCCGTTTCCGCTGCGAACGTTTTGGGCAAATTGCACCGGCTAGCGACGGGAAACGCGATACTAACGCCGTTCCACTTCGAATACAAGATGGTTGAATCTGGGCATGGGGTCCCGAGTTCGAATCTCGAATTCAAGGTTGTTCCGAACGATGAGCCACCTACGAACGTGCATATCATAATTGGCCGCAATGGAGTTGGGAAAACTCGCCTTTTGCAATCATTGGCAAAAGCGACTCTAGACCCAGATTTGCCTGCGGATGAGATGGGAACATTAACCCTGCATGAGGGAGCGGATGAAGCTGAGGGCTGGGCATTTGCCAGCTTGGTCTATGTCTCGTTCAGCGTTTTCGATGATTTTACGCTGCCACCGCCACGTGCGGCCAAGCTCCGCGCCGCACAAGTCAGCCTACGCGGCGAAAAGAGTGCCAAAGTGGCAGACCCAACAGGCAAGCCTACAAAGGCCGGCCGCGATCTTTTCATCAATAGCCTGGACATATGCCGCCGCGGGTTGCGGCGCGGGCGCTGGCTAGAAGCCATCAACGCGCTCGAAAGCGATCCGTTGTTTGAGGAAGCCAACTTCGGGTCATTACTTGACGAAGCAGACCATACGTGGCTCGAAACTGCTGGCGGCCGGTTCGAAAGACTTAGCTCAGGCCACGCAGTCGTTCTGTTGACCATCACGAGGTTAGTTGAGCTGGTCGACGAGAGGACACTCGTTCTGATGGATGAGCCCGAGGGGCATCTCCACCCGCCCCTGCTTTCGGCTTTAATCCGCTCACTGTCGGACTTGCTAATCAAACGGAACGGCGTAGCCATCATCGCCACCCACTCGCCGGTGATTTTGCAGGAATTTCCGGCCTCATGTGTATGGAAGCTAGAGCGGTCGGGTGTCATTGTGACATCGGAAAGACACAGAATTGAGACGTTTGGCGAAAACGTCGGCACGCTCACCAGTGAGGTGTTCAAACTCTAGGTAACAGCATCTGGTTTCCACAAGCTTTTGACCGAGGCAGTGCGCAAGGAAAGGGGCGACTACGAGGCGATACTGAACCGATTTGGTGACCAGTTGGGCGCTGAAGCCAGGGCAATCGTCCGAGGGCTTGCAGCGATCTATCGCGCGAGAGAGGGCGGGTTTTAGGCGATGAAAGGGCTGTCACTACCGGCCATTCGGGTTGAGCCGGTGCTGCTCGCCTGCGCGCGACACATCGCTGACCGGGGTTTGTCAGGCCGCCTGACGCGTGCCCGCGTCGAGATCATGCAGGCTGAAGAAGATTACCTTCTTAGGGGCAGTCTTGGCACGATTTACCGCACTCCTGGAAATTCGCACGCTGGTGAAGTTGACGCGAATGAAATGAGCCAAATCTACGATGGGAGCCTCGCAAGAAGAGGCTCATCTCCGCGCCGTCATTATTATGATTTGATAAGATCATCGGCTCCGCATCGTATCTGCCCATATTGCGGCCATATGACCGTATCGACACTTGATCATTATTTACCGAAGGCAAACCACCCCAAGTTGGCTCTTACACCTGCAAACCTAGTACCCAGCTGCAGTGACTGTAACAGGTGGAAAGGCACGAAACAGGGTGATACCTCGGCGGACGAGATCTTGCACCCGTACTTTGACCGTGTGGATAACGAGACATGGCTGTTTGCCGAGGTTGTTCCTGGCGATCCACCCGGCATGACGTTCTATGCCAGTCCCCCAGACCACTGGCCGGAAATCACCAAGCGACGCGTGCTGTCCCATTTCGACGCCTTGCACCTGAATGAGCTTTTTGCGTCCCAAGGAGGACGGCTGATTTCCAATATCCTACTGCGGATAGCCGAACTGTTCAGGGATGACGGCCCAACCGGGGTGCGGGAGCACCTCAAGGCGGAGGCAAGATCATATCGGAAGAATGGCAAGAATAGCTGGGAAGTTGCTGCTTATGAGGCTCTTAGCCAGTCAGATTACTTCTGTACGGACGTGCCCTTTGCGGCGATGCCAGCTTAGGTCGTCACCAGACGTAACGACGCGATGGCTGCGATGCCCAGGCGCAGATCGGCAGCGGCGCCGTAGGTAGCTGGCTTGGCGCTTCAAGCGGTTGAAGCAGAGGGCCCACTCTCGGCCGGCATCGCGTGGTGCTAACGGCGCGGAACGTCCTCTTTGGGTCGATTCCGGCGGTAGCCGCCGCGGTCACCCTGCCGCCGCAATGGGTGGATAGCCGTCCTTCCCGAGCGGCCCTGATCAGCATCGTCGCCGATCATGCCGTCAATTGCATACGTGAACGGCTGCCGTGGAATATGGCCGATATTGGACGCCGCCCGAACGGCGGATGACGTTTGATCTGGATCAAAGACATCGACGTTCGTGAATTGATCGTATCGCAGCGCGATGGCGTGGAACCGCGATCGTTCAGTCCCAGTGCCTGGATAGGCCGGGCGTTTGGGGAAGTGTCGGTTAACGAAACAAATGGAGGACACTCATGTCATTCGCATCGGTCCGGTTAGCGAAACCGAACCCCGGGAAGACCGCGTTGACGATGGCGCAAACGTTGGGTGGCATCTATGCCCGCCATGGCGCGAATATTCGCATCGGCAAAGTGATTGCCGGCGATGGAGCAGGCCAGATCTACCTCGGTGTGTACTTCGCGGACGGCAAGAGCATGGGGCAGATATTCGAAAAAGTTCAGGCCAATCCTGCCTTCGCAAAACATAACGAAGGGCGTGAACTGAACCCCTCGTCGACCGTATCGGGCCCTGATGTTTATCGGGTCGCGTATGGTCAGGTGGGACTAGGCTACCCCTTGCTCCTTGTTCGCGAATATTCGATCGCTTACGACAAGCGTGCCGGAATGCTGGCGCTGTGCCCCGAAGTGGATGCGCTGATGAAGCCACACGATGTCGGTTTCTTGGGGGCTGTCCCGGCGTTTGCAGGCGACATGGGCGTATTTTGGGCGGTTTACTACTTCACTCGAGAGTGCCGAGTTCTCGGTTACTTTCTGGCGGCTCGTGACGTGCGCTCATAGTCGTCGAGCCACGGTTCGATGAGCCGGTCGAGTTCCGCGATCTGGCGTTCGGAACAGGATTCCGGCACACAGCTTTCCAGCCAACCCAGCACGTGAGTTTCGATCAGGTCGCGAGGCACGCCCGGATGCTCAGCGTGGATGCGCTCCGCCGATTGCCCGATCGATAGAAGTTTCCCGTCGGCCCAGACGATCTTGCGCTGCCTGGCGTCGACGCCGGCATGTTCCAGTGCATCGAACACCAGATCGAGCGCCTCGATCGACTGTTGTCCCTCGGGTGCGTCCATCCATTCGAGGATTCCGTCGATGACGGGGTTGTCCTCGAACGGGGATTTCGCGTGCCGCTTGCCCATCGGATGAGCATAGCACCGCTGGTCACCGCTGTCGCGAAGCTCACGATAAAGTCATCGTCGATCACAAGGGATTCAACGTCGCGACAGTGAGTGCCGGGGTAACGAGCATCGTTCGTCAGAAACAGCAACGAGCTGGCCCGATGTCACTGTGGATACCCTGGTGGAATGCGATCCGGCGGCTCCGCCCGGCGTTCTCCCGACTGCGCACCTTCCTCTGGTTCGCCACCGCCGTCGCAGGCTTCACCGTGCGCACCGAACTGCTCGGCGTGACCAGCCTCGTGCGCGCGCTGAAGCTCGAGGCTCGCTTCTACAACAAGCTGGTCGATCACTTCCACAGCCCCGCCGTCAAGCTCGACCGGCTCGCCGCGCTGTGGACGCAGACGGTGCTGCGGCTGTTCCCCCAGCCGCTGCGCGTCAACGGAAGGTATGTCCTGGTCGGCGACGGCATCAAGGTGCCGAAGCGCGGCCGCAAGATGCCGGGTGTCAAACTCCTGCATCAGCAGTCAGAGTCAAACACCAAACCCGAATACATCATGGGACACTCCCTCCAGGCAGTGAGCCTGCTGGTGCAGGCCGCCGCCAGCGTCTTCGCCGTGCCGCTCGCCATCCGCATCCACGAGGGAGTGGTGTGGTCCAATCGCGACCGCCGCACCTTGCTCGACAAGATGCTCGCCCTCCTCGGCATCGTCGCCATCGCACAACCCTGCTACTTCGTCGCCGACGCCTACTATGCCGCGCGCAAGATCGTCGCCGGCCTGCTCGAACAGAACAACCACCTGGTCACCCGGGTGAAGTCCAACGCCGTCGCCTACACCGCCCATCAGCAGCGCGGACCGCGCAAAAGGGGCCGGCCAAGGGTCTATGGCCGCAAGGTCAAGCTGAAATCCCTGCTGCAAGACCCCAAGGGCCGCCAACAGGTCAACAGTCCCGTCTACGGCGAGCGCCGGGTGGTCATCCAATATAGGGTACGCGACCTGCTGTGGCGCCCGGCCGGCCGGCTCGTGCGCTTTGTGGCCGTGATCCATCCCACCAGAGGTCGCTGCCTCCTGATGTCCACCGACACCTCCTTGGCGGCCGTCGAGATCATTCGCCTCTACGGCCTGCGCTTCAAGATCGAACACACGTTCAAGCAGGCGGTGCGGCTGATTGGCGCGTTCAGCTACCATTTCTGGATGTCCGACATGAAGCCGCTGCGCCGCCGGGGCGGCAACCAGCATCTCCATCGCGCCTCGCCCGAATACCGCGACGCCGTCAGGCGCAAGCTGCACGCCTACCACGCCTTCATCCAGGCGGCTGTCGTCTGTCAGGGACTGCTTCAGTACCTGGCCGTCGCCTTCCCGCAGCGCGTCTGGGACGCCTTCGGCTCCTGGCTGCGCACCATCCGGCCCGGGATCCCGCCCTCCGAGCTGGTCGTCGCCAATGCGCTGCGCCACAGCCTGCCGGAATTTCTCCTGAATGCCGCCCCTGGCAACAGCTTCGCGAAATTCGTCATCGGACGACAGGACACCAATAGAATGGAGGCATTCCGGCTCGCCTCCTAAGCCGAGATTGGGCTAGAACCCTGAACTCACGAGGGACATAGAACTCGAGTTCGAAATGGTCGCGGAAGAAGCGGCTGAACGAATGAACGAGCACGATGTCGAACGGAGCGGGTTTCGCCGAGCCGGCTTCAATCATCCGCTGGAATTCGGGTCGGCGGTCGTTCGTTGCGGTCGAACCCGGCTCGACAAAGGTCTCGACGAGCTGGTGGCCCCGCGTGGTGCAGTAGGCTTCGCCCTGCCGGCGCTGGTCGGGGATGGAGATATCGTGTTCAGCCTGCCGCGCCGTCGAGACGCGCAGGTAGAGGGCGGCGCGCAACGGCACGGTCATGGCAAAACTCCGCTCAGATTATCGGCCGGCCCCGAACAATTCATCGAAGAGGTCGCCGGACCAGGCCTCGAACACGTCCACCTCGGCTTGCGTAACCGGAACGCGCTCGGGCCAATCGTCCGTGACGGTCCAGGCCGAGAGATCATGCTTCGGCGGCCGGCCGATGCGAGGCCAGGGTTGGAACTGGACGTAAAAATCGTCGGGCAAGACGCCGAAGGTGATGCGTGGTTGGGACATCTCAGCAGCATCGCGCCGAGTGACTTCCAAGCGAAGAACCCATGTCTATCCGGCAATACCCTTCTCCCTCCCGACAAGACAGTGAGGAAGGGAGCGATCGCGCTCACTTTGAACCATGATCGCTCGGCAAGCCTTCGCCGGGCCGGCGACAGGCGGTCAAGGCCGTAGCCGCGCAGCGGTGGCGCGGAACGCGCCAGCCTTGACGGCCTGGCGACGGTCCGGCCGTCTGGCCGCCAAGCGGTCATGGCTCAGCTTGCCTTGCGCGACAGTGTAAGCGGCAAATCGAGTTCCACCCGGTCGTGCATGACCTTCGGCGTGATGCGGCCCCGCTCGCCCCGTTCGAGGCGAACCAGGCCGTAGCCCTCCATGGTCCGCAGCGTGCGGGAGAGGTTGGACTTAGCCTTGCCGGTGATCCGGGCCAGCTCGTCGAGCGAGCCAGGCGCCTTCTCGGCGATGACGCGCAGCAGCTCCCGATTGCCGGCCGACAGGACCTTGGCAAAGGATTCCGTCGAAGTGAACCACACCTTCGGCTCGGCGGCCGCGACACGCCGCTCGCCGCGTGCCACCGCCATGGTGCGGGCCTTCATGTCCTCGTAGCTGGCGATGCCCACCTTTAACGTCGTCATGGGATCACTCCTCTCTCTCGCAACACCGCGTCCACCGTCTCCCAGAAATCCGCGAGCAATGTTGCCGCGTCCTGGTACTCGTAAGGCCTGATCGTGCGCAGCCGGTGGCGATGGTCCTGCGGCTCGCCGCGCTTCTGCCGCGCCACCGGATGGGCATTGTCGAAGCCGACCAGCCGCTCGCCGTTCGGCCCGTGCAGCGTCAGCGAGTAGTCCAGCCCGTGCGGCTTCTCCGGCGACGCCGGCAATCGCGTCACGACGAAGCGGACCCAGTGGCCACCCTCCGGGTCCACGACGAGAACCTGCCCGTCGAGGTCCAGCAGCACGTCGAGGGTCGGGTCGCGTGCCTCCGTCACGGCAGATAGTTATCAGATTAAAGCAACATAAACAAGCAAAATAGCCGGCCGGGGCGGATGGCGCTTTGTCCGTTGAAATCACAAGCGTTCTGGGAAAACGGCTGGCAGGGCATTCTTGCTAGGTCGCTGAAAGGCTCAACTATCCCAATCACATACGCGCGCCGGATAGCCAAGCTTTTCCCTTGCCGTCCAGCTTTCGCCGATAACGAACCGCCCGAAAGCAATGTTGGATGGCGCAAACGACATTGATATCATTGATGATTCTTCATGTAGCGCCAGCAGACCCTTCTAACCGAGAACGCCATAACCCGCTGATCGGACGAACAAAAACCGACCACCGACAGCAACGCTTTTATCTTGCCGTCGCTGAACCGTCCTTACAGCCCCCGAAAACCGCGCGCTGCACCCTTCCCGGCCGCAACCGAAACAGCTTGCCGAAAAGAGCCATTCTGCCCTTAATGGCGCAATGGAGTGCCGCCGGATTCGGCCATGAAAAACCATGTCGGCGCGCGAGGCGAAGAACGCTTTCGGGGCTGGTGATTGACACCGCGCGCGTAGAGCCGGTGCTGATCGAGAAGCATGGGCGCGGCGTGGTGATGGTCATCGCGGTGGAGGAGTATAAGCGACTGACTGTTCGCCCGGATGCCCGAGGAAAGACAGATTGGCGGTCACAGGGTGATGAAGAAGTGGCGAACAAAGCCTTAAACCGGATCAAGATCGACCAGATTTTGAAAGACACTGAGTGGCGTCGAACCGACCGCCTCAGCGTCTGGCATGAGTCCCGATCGATGACGGTGGAAGAGCCAACCACGTGCTGTTCGATCGCCGGAGCCGTGCGCTCGCCGTGCCATTGTTCGGGTGTTGCCCCGTGGCCACACCCGCACTTTCTTGACCCCAGGTGTAAATTTCTCCCGCCCTCAGGAGAATAAACGACTCTGTACCGGGAGCCGCCATGTCGACGTTTGCACGCACGTTTTCCAACGAGTTGATCAGCGATCAGCTTCTCCAGGAAAACCCTTGGTTCACAGACATGCTTCTCGACTGGAGACCGGCGGGCGATGCGATTCACCGGGATATGACCGAAGCACACAAACTCGTCTCAAACGGTCAGATGCTGGAGGAGGATCCCAAGCGACTCCGCTTGGCCGTCCGCCGCGGGTATCTGAACCTCTATCGGGGTGGCCAGTCGGTTGCAAAAATCGGCTTCGGTAGCGGTGGCGGACTCCAGGCCCGTATCCACAACAAGTATATCCACGGAGACAAGGGCAGCGGTCAAGCGTACCTCACCCTGACGTCGGCGGGATTCCCGGACAAGGAAACAGGCGGGTGTCGAGCGTACGGGGGCCTTGCCGACCTGCACGGCTGGATTGCCAATGCCAATAAGTATGTCGGCAAAGAGAAGCGGTTCGTTGACTTGATCGTCGCCCGCAACCCCGACACGATTGATCTTGAAATGGCGCTACCAGCCTACTCGCTCGATCCGAAGAAGCGGATAGCGCCTCGAATGGACCTCGTTGCGATTGAACCGGTCGGCAATGGCTGGCGGATCGTGTTCTGGGAAGCGAAGCTCGTTGACGACGCGCGCGCCCGTTGCCGGGGCGACGACATTTCTCCCAAAGTCATTGATCAGCTCACGAAATACACAAGCTGGCTACGTCACGCCAATCACCGCGAATTGGTCGCTTGTGCTTACCAGAACACCTGCCGCCTGCTGGTCGCGTTCCGCAGACTGGCGACGCGCGTGAATCCCGGAATTGAGGAACTCGGGTCAGGCATTATCGCTGCGGCAGCGCCGGACGCGCCCTCGCTCCTTGTCGATGACGAGCCCCGCCTTTTGATAGATGATCGCACCAGAGATAGTCACACAAGCAGCCTTGCGTTCACGAAAAATGGACACCTGGACAAGCTGCGCAATATGGGCCTTCACGTGCAAATGGTTCACTCCTTGAATCAGATGACGCTAGAGGCGCGTCGTTGACCGTATCCCTCACGGTCCATCGTGGCACCCAGCAGATTGGTGGGAGTTGCATCGAGATCGCGCACCCGGACGGGGACCGCCTCATCCTCGATGCCGGTCGCCCGCTAGATGCCCCTGACGGCGCCACCGGCCTGCTGCCAACGTCGCTCGATCGGACTGGCGTGGCCAACGTCCTCATCAGTCATCCCCACCAAGATCATTGGGGGCTTGTCCAGGAGATCCCCCCCGCGTGGCCGATTTGGACGGGGGCCGGCTCGGCAAAGTTGATCGCTGTTACTGGCGACGTCACACGTCGGCCGCTCGCCCGGACCTTCGAGACCTGGGACAGCCGATCCGGCCCTTTCTCGATCGGGCCGTTCATCATTACCCCGATGCTCACAGACCACTCGGCCTTCGACGCCTACATGCTGCTGGTCGAGACGGCCGGAAAGCGGATTCTTTATACGGGCGATTTTCGCCGGCACGGCCGCAAATCCGCGCTCGTCGATCGGATGATGGCCAAGCCACCGGCGGACATCGATGTGCTTTTGACTGAGGGAACGAATCTCGGATCGGATAAACCGGTGAAATCTGAGGAAGAGGTCGAGCGCGATTTCGTCGAATTGTTCAAGGCAACGAAGGGCCGCGTCTTTGTCTCCTGGTCTGGCCAGAACATCGATCGCACGGTGACCCTATACCGGGCCGCCAAACGCACCAACCGGACGCTTGCAATCGACCTCTACGTCGCCGATGTGCTCGATCGCATCGCGGAAGGCACCGGCCTGCCACGCCCGGGCTTTCCGAACCTGAAGGTGGTCGTGACGAGGGGGCTTGGCAGCTACTACCGCAGCATGGGCCGCGAGGGATTCGTCGAAAGGATGGTTCCGTTTGGCATCTCTGCGAAGAAACTCGTCGATAGCCGCCACGTCATAATGCTACGCCGGGCGCTCATCGGCGATTATCAGCGCTCCGGCGTGGTGCCGACTGCCGATGATGCGTACAATTTCTCCATGTGGCGTGGCTATCTGTCCGACCCTTACCACTCTGAGCCGTTGGACTGGTGCAAATCAGCCGGAGCCAGCATCGCCTATATCCACACCAGCGGCCACGCCTCCCCGGCGGATTTACGGGCCTTTGCTGCCGCCGTTCGCCCGAAGATGGTTGTACCGGTCCACGGCATCAAATGGGACGAGGAGTCTCACGGCTTCGGTCCGGTCTGCCGCCTCGCGGACGGCGAAACGATGGTGATCCCGTGACGATCATTGTCGCATCCAAGGCGGCGCTCGCTCCAACCTCCCCTTTCATCGGAATTTTCTGGCGGGGGACGACGAAACTCCGGCGTGGCCAAAATCAGAGTTGCCGGTAGTAAAACTCGATCGGAGGACATCCGTGAGAAAATCTCTGGAAGATGCACTCTACGCCACGTATGGGTTACCATTCACCCAGAAAGATTTGCCGGCGACAGAAAGCGGCGCGGGCCGCGGCATCGAATGCTCGGACGGATGGTATGCGATCCTGGACGGTCTGTACGATGCAATGAGCGTCCATGGGCACCGAACCGGGCATCCTTCGATCAAGATCGTGCAGGTGAAACAAAAATTGGCTGGCCTGAGAATCTACACGGACGGTCGCTGTGATTGGTGCTCTGGAGCGATCAACTTCGCGTGCCACCTCTCACGTCACGTCTGCGAGGAAACTGGCCGCCCAGGAATATTAATGGTGAGAGGCCGAATGCTACGAACTTTGGCTGAGGATGTCGGCAGCGCGAACGAGTACCGTCGCTACCAACCTGACGCCGGAGTCCCTGTCGATGACGGCCTGCAGCCATGCGAATGCTTGCCGCCTGGGTGGCGTACGATCGCCAGCGTACTAAGGTCGGCCGTAGCTCTGGACATGCCGGATGCCACGTTGCGTTTCGGGCATGTTGACGGTGAACTCCTGGTCGATTGCCAAAGCCTCGCGGAAGGGGTGTCAGGAGCCATCGCCTGCGCCCGCATGATGGCGGTCCGATCCAACCCAGTGACCGGCATGATGCAGATTCCACCGTTGCACGAGGTAGATGACGGCAATCACCCCCAAAAGTGGTGAAAAGCAAGCATCGAGGTCAGCATGGATACTTGCCAAACCCCAATTCCGGGTCGGGTGACAGGAATGCCGCCCTGTATCAGAGGGCTATGGCGTAGACATAGTGCTCATCATCGTCGGCCCCGGCACGCCAAACCTACTCTATTGCCCGCTGCCCTATCCAGATCGCTGCCGATGACCCTATGCGGCGGCAAGGGCTTTGCGTAGGCCCTCGGGATCGGCGTTGATGGCGCGCAATAGAGTTCGTGCGGGACCGCTGGGCTTTTTGGCGCCCCGCTCCCATTCCTGTACGGTTCGGACACTGAATTCATAAGAGGCGGCGAACTGCGCCTGCGTCATGCCCGCAGCGCGCCGGATGGCGCGCACATCGATCTCCGGAGCCATGTCGGGCGCAGCGTCTGGATTGGATGCGATCTGCCCGGCGATGTCCTCGTCGGTCATCGCGTCGACCTTGCCCCAGTCCGTCGCCGCCAGCGCGTCGCGCGCCGCCTTACTCAAGGTTTTCGCCATAGCGCTTTACTTCTCGTTTGTTCGCCTTGTGGAGCGAGATCACCCGTCGCTCCGCTTCCCGGTCGGCGGAAACGCATACAAAGAGACGGTCATTGATAAGGCCAAAACGTGGCTCAAACGATCCCTTTCAGGCAGCGACGAGCAGCGCGGCACTGCAAATATTTCGCGCCGGAAATCGCTCGCGACCCGGCATCACCTGGGTAATGATTACTGGCGAGGACGCGGTAGTGCGCGCATCGCTTCTCAGCCAGATTGACCCCCCCATTGCTTACGCCTAGAATTCATCGAAGGAAATTAGCTGGGAGGAAACACCGATGCGGGCGGCCGTTTTCCACGAAGCGCACCAACCCATGACAATCGAAACACTCGAGGTGGTGAAGCCGCAGGCGCACGAGGTATTGCTGCGCACCGCGTATGCCGGTCTTTGCCACAGTGATTTGCATTTCATGGAAGGTCTCTATCCCATCCAGACGCCGTGCGTGCTTGGCCACGAATCGTCGGCTGTCGTCGAAGCAGTCGGGAGCGAGGTTACATATGTGAAGCCAGGCGATCGGGTGATAACCTGCACATCGGTGTTTTGCGGCACCTGCGAGTACTGCATCACCGGCCGGCCACAGCTTTGCAACAATACCAACGTCAAAATGCCGCCGGGCAAGGCGCAACGGCTGTTCTGGCAAGGCAAGCCGGTGGTGCAATTCGCTAACCTTTCGTCGTTCGCCGAGCAATTACTGGTGCACGAAAACGCGGTGGTGAAGGTCGCCGACGACATACCACTCAACATCGGCTGCCTGGTGGGCTGCGGCGTCATGACCGGCGCGGGGGCGGTGCTGAACACGGCGAAAGTGCCGGCTGGCGCCACGGTCGCGGTGTTCGGTTGTGGCGGCATAGGGCTTTCCGCGGTGAACGGAGCGGCGATGGCCGGGGCGGACCGCGTTATCGCGATCGACACGATTTCCTCGAAGCTGGACGTCGCCAAACTGATGGGGGCGACCGACGTAATCAACGCGAGTAACGTCGATCCAGTCGAGGTGATCAAGGATATGACCGGCGGTGGCGTGGAGTATTCCTTTGAGGCGGTCGGCCTGAAGACGACGGCGGAGCAAAGTTTTCAATGCCTGCGTCCGGGTGGCACCGCGACGATCATCGGCATGGTACCGTTCGGCATGAAGATCGAACTGCATGGCTACGATTTTCTGCGGGAGCGCAGGATCCAGGGTTCCTCGATGGGCAGCAACCGGTTTCGGTTCGACATGCCGAAGCTGCTGAACGCCTGGAAGAAGGGCGAGCTGAAGCTCGATCACCTGATCTCGAGCCATATCAAGCTCGAGGAGATCAACGAGGGTTACGCTAAACTGAAGGGCGGCGAGGTGTTGCGCCAGCTCATCGACTTTGGCGTCGCCAAATAGGCGGCAGCCGGAGATGCGTTGCGGAGTAGACCGCCGTCATCGCCATCGGGATTGCCTGTGAGTTTCATGTGGGGACTCCGGCGATTCGGTTTGCAAGAGAAACAGTCGGGGATGCGGTCGCCGAACATCGGCAGCCCGCAGCCGGCGACACGTGCCGCAGGTCTGTCATCGGCGGCCGCACTGCCGCGGCATGCCCAACCGTCTGCTCAGCGGTAGATGCTCTCTGGGCAGCTCTGGCCCCAAAGCGGCGGCTCGGCGCTCTGGCGCAGTCGATCAGAGCGGGGCAGGCTCTTATCGAGGCGGCCGCACGGCTTTGAGGCTGGGCAGCGCGGATCACATCGTACGTTCGATTTGGATCAGGATTCTGCCCGTCTCCTCGGCAGGGAGTGACGAGCGCTTGGCCAGTTCGATTATGACGAGGCTCCAGACGGCGGTCACGACGACGGCTGTCCAGAAGCCGAGAACGCCATAGCCGCCGAGATCGTGACCGCTCAGCGCCGACACGATCCACATGCCGCCGAACCAGGCACCCAGCCACCACATGTGATCCCAACCGAAGTTGACGCTTTGCTCACGCGCGACCAGGTAGAAGTAGGCCAAATAGAGCAGGAAGATGATCAGAACGATCGCAAACATCCAGGTCACAGTGGCAAAGCCGCTCCACAGAATGATCAGGTCGCAGCAGATGAACGCGAGCGGGGCGAGGATGCTCGCCGCGGCCATACGGAACGGGCGGTGCAGGCCTGGATGATCACGGCGCAGGATCAGCAGCACGATCGGTCCGAGACCATACGTGAGCGCGGTGATATCGCTGATGTAGTCGACCATCTTTTGCCAGGCCGGGAAGGGCAGCAGGAAGATCACCCCCACGACCCACATGATCGCCACCGAAACCCAGGGTATTTGTGCGCTGTTGAGCTTGGTCAGCAGGCGCGGGCCGGCTTTCATTTCGCCGTTGGCGAACAGGATTCGTGAGCCACCCGTCACATAGATGAGGCCGGTGCCGGCCGGCGAGATGGCTGCATCGATGTAGAGCAGGGTCGCCAGCCAGCCGAAGCCGAGCACCATGGCGAGGCCGGCGAAGGGCCCTTTCACGCCGGGGAAGTTGATCTGCCCCCAACCGTGGGCGATATCCTGCGGCTTAATGGAGTTCAGGAAGCCGAGTTGCAGGAGGATGTAGACGACCGCCGAAAGCAACACGGCGCCGATCACCGCCAGCGGAATGTTGCGGCCCGGATTGGCGCTTTCCCCGCCGAGGTCGATCGCGGTTCGAAAGCCGAGAAAGCTGAACACAATCCCCGCGGCGGGAAGGGCGATGAAGATTCCGTTGGGATCGTAGCTGCTCGATGCGGCGGTCCAGACGCTTGTGCCTCCGGTCCAGAGCGGTCCAACCTCATGAGCGCCGGCGAAGATGAGAACGATTGCGGTCAAGAGCGGCACCGCGATCTTCCACCAGGTGACCGTGTTGTTGACGGCCAGAAGCCAACGAATGGCCAGAAGGTTCAGCAGTGCCAGGATGCCGACCAGGACTGCGCAGGCAACGAAGCCGGTCGCCGTCAATACGCCCTCGTTGCCGACGAGACCGGGGTAAAGGTTGTTGGCATATGTCACAATGCTTTCCGCTTCGACGGGGGGCACCGCGATATAGGAGAGAAACAGCATCCAGCCCCAGACCCGCCCCAGCCCTTCGCCGTGGCTCGCGTGGCTCATATGAACAAGCGCACCTGAGCGGGGAAACAGCGAGGCGAGCTCCGCAAAGCAGAGCGCGATGAGCATGATAATGACGGCGCCGAGAACCCAGCTCAACAAGCTGAGCGGACCGGCGATCTTTGTAGCATGAAGCGCACCGAACAACCAGCCGGAGCCGATCATGCTGGTTGTGCTCGCAAAAAGCAGACCGATGATACCCGCGTCGCGACGAAGGCCCGTCCCTGTCGCCTTTTCAGATGAAGTTGCCATAACCGAGACTCTCCCCTCGCGGCTTTTGTTCGTCGCTAAGCCCACTCTGCGCTGGTGAACAAACGTTCGCAAGCCACCTTGGGAATTGGGTGACGCCGCGATCCGGCGGCGCTTTGTGCTGGCGTGTCGGTGACCTCGACGCCGTTGGTGAAGGCTACGCCCTGGACGATGTTAGGCAACTGGTTTTCGCCCTTCGTTCGTTGCCAGGTTTTGCGGCCGCCATGACCAAGGTGAACAGCATCAGCCGCGTGGTGCATTGCGACGCCACGCCCGTGGTGCGGATGGATCAGTGGCGAACACACTCTCGGTGTGGGGTGCGCTCCACTGCATGCCGCGCATATCCGCGCCCCACCCTATGCGGCTGCTCGGAGAAAACCTACCCTGCCTCCAGACCGGGGCGACCCGGGGCCGTGAGACCGGAGAACTGCTTCGGCAACCGGTCAAAACCCCTGTGCAACGTTACTCGCCTAATCAAACGACGGGCGAAATCGACAAGACACGCGGCGTGACCGTCACGACGATCGATCCCATAGCTGCCCCTCCCGAGCGGCTGGAGCCGGTGTCGTTGGATGCGCAAGAGAGGAGACTGTCGCCCGTTATCGGACGCAGAAGAGCCGCCCTGTCACGGGCCGTCGGGCGTCCTTCGAAGTGCATCCCGCAAAGGCGAGGGTGTGGGCTCCCCCGTCGTCGCGCCGCTGAAGGCCGCGATCAGCCTCGACGCGCGGTGAGTCAGCTCAGGCACCTCGTGGGTGTTGGTGCCGCCAGCCCGGGACCAGGCCGCTGCACATCCATGGAACGGGACAGGAGCAGAAATCCGTGAGCTTTGCGATCAAGATCAATGGTGCCGAGCATCAGGTCGATGTCGACGGCAACACGCCGCTGCTCTGGGTGCTACGCGACGTGCTCGGCATGACCGGCACCAAGTTCGGCTGCGGCATTGCCCAATGCGGGGCGTGCACGGTGCAGCTTGACGGCGCCGCGGTGCGCTCGTGCCAATTGCCTGTCGGCGCCGTCGGCGGTCGCGCGATCACCACCATCGAGGGCGTGGGGGAGACTCCCACCGGCGCGAAGATCCAGAAGGCCTGGCTCGAGCTTGAGGTGATCCAGTGCGGCTACTGCCAGCCCGGGCAGATCATGTCCGCATCCGCCCTGCTCGCCGCCAACCCACAACCTGACGATGCCGCCATTGACGCGGCGATGGCCGGCAATCTCTGCCGCTGCGGCACTTATGTGCGCATCCGAGAGGGGATCAAGCATGCTGCGCGATCCTGATCTGAGCTTCGTTGCCGGCGTCGGCCCGTCGCGCCGCAATGTGCTGCGTGGCGGCCTGTCGCGGCGCAATGTGCTCCGGGGCGGCGCAGCACTCGCCAGTGGTCTCTTCATCGGGATCGAGCTGCCACTGCCGCGTGCCCGAGCCGATGAGCCGGTGCCAACCGGCGCCCGCTTCAATGCCTTCATCCACGTCGCAGGCGACGACACGGTGACCTTCACCCTGCCGGCCGTGGAGATGGGACAGGGCGTCTATACCTCGCAGGCCCAGTGCCTCGCCGAGGAGCTCGATATCGGACTCGACAAGGTGATTGCCAAGCATGCGCCACCTGATCAGGCCCACTATGGCAGCCCGGTCTTCATAATCCAGGCGACGGGCGGGTCGACGACGACCATTGCCTGGACCTTGCCGCTGCGAAAGGCAGGGGCGACGGCGCGCGCGATGCTGGTCCAGGCGGCGGCCGCCAAATGGGGTGTCGACCCCACGGGCTTAACGACCGAGAACGGCGTCGTCACGGATACGGCGAATGGACGTTCGATCCGCTATGGCGAGGTCGCGACTGCGGCCGCCGGTCTCCGCCCGCCCGCGGAGGTCAAGCTCAAAGACCCCTCGCGGTTTCGCCTGATCGGCAAGCCGGTGCACCGCATCGATACGCCAGATAAGGCCATCGGCAAAGCGGTCTACGGGATCGACGTGATGCGGCCGGGTATGAAGTTCGCCACGCTGATGGCCTCGCCCGTGATTGGCGGCAAGATCAAGGCGGTCGATCAATCGAAGGCGCTCGCCGTCCCTGGCGTGCGGCAGGTGGTGGTGCTCGACGATCTCGTGGCGGTGATTGGCGACAACACCTGGGCGGCGATGCAGGGATTGCACGCACTCGCAATCGAATGGGCACCGGGCGCCAATGCGGGCCTCGACCAGGCGCAGCTCTGGGCGGACATTGAGAAGGCCTCCGAGGGCGCCGGCGTCGTCGCCGAGAAGATAGGCGACGCACCGGCCAGGCTGAAGGATGGTTCGCGGTTCGAGGCGACCTACGAACTGCCCTTCCTCGCCCATGCGCCGATGGAAATGACGAACTGCACGGTGCATGTGCACGGCGGCGCGTGCGAGGTCTGGGTCGGCACGCAGGTGCCTGGCTTCGCGCAGGCCGGCGCCGCCAAGGTGCTCGGCATCGACCCCGCGAAGGTGACCATCAACAACCATCTGCTCGGCGGCGCCTTCGGCCGCCGTCTCGAAGCCGACGGCGTCGTCGCCGCTGTTCGCATTGCCGCTCATGTCGATGGGCCGGTGAAGGTGGTGTGGTCGCGCGAGGAGGACATCCGTCAGGAACTCTATCGCCCGCTCTACCACGACCGGCTGAAGGCGCGGGTGGAGAACGGCAAGATCACCGCCTGGCAGCATCGCGTCACCGGCTTCTCGATCATGGCGCGGTGGCTGCCGCCGGCCTTCCAGGGCGGCATCGACATCGATGCGGTCGATGGGGCCGTGAAGATCCCCTACGCGATCGGCGACCGGCTGATTGAATACATCCGCCACGAGAGCGTAATTCCCGGCGCCTTCTGGCGCGGCGTCGGCCCAAACAGCAGCATTTTCTCCATCGAATCGTTTGTCGACCTGATTGCTCGCAAGATCGGCGCCGATCCCGTCGCGTTCCGGCGCGGCATGCTGGACAAGACCCCCCGCGCCCTTGGCGTGTTGAACCTGGTGGCGCAAAGGGCCGAGTGGGGGACGCCGGCACCGGCCTCGCCTTTTGGCGCGCGCCGGGGACGCGGTTGCGCGTTGATGAACACCTTCGGCAGTTATCTCGCGGCGATCGCAGACGTCGCGGTAAGCGATGAGGGTGACGTGCGTGTTACCCGCGTTGTGGTTGCCGCGGATGTGGGCAATGTCATCAACCCGGACATCCTGTTGGCGCAGATACAGGGCGGAGTCATTTTCGGGCTCTCGGCCGTGCTGCACGGTAAGATCACTTATGCGGGCGGGCGGGTCGAGCAGGGCAACTTCAACGACTACCGCATTTTGCGGATCGACGAGATGCCGACGATCGAGGTGTATATTGTGCCGAGCACCGAGAATTCGGGCGGCATCGGCGAACCAGGTACCGTGATTGTGCAACCCGCTGTCGCCAACGCCGTCTTTGCGGCGACAGGCGTGCAGCTTACGCGCATGCCGATCGATGCAAACCTGATTGCAAAGGCGGCCTGACCCATGCGCACCAAGCCAATCGTGCTCACGCTTGTCGGGATCGTGGTGGTCGCGGCGGCGGCAGTCGCCGGCGTGGTCGGCTGGATGGTTTTCCAGCCAGGCCCGTATGGCTTCGCCAGTGGTTCGACCGTCACGCTCGCGGCCTATAAAGGCACTTCGCCCACCGGCACGCCAGCCGAACTCGCCAACGCGGACGCTGCGGCAAGAGGCGCCTACATCGTCCACATGGCGGACTGCGCGCCCTGCCACACCGCCAATGGCGGCGCGCCCTTTGCCGGCGGGCGTGCCTTCGTGCTGCCGTTCGGCACGATCTACACACCGAACCTGACGCCCGATCCCGAAACCGGCATCGGCAAATGGACCGACGCCGACTTCCTCAACGCGGTGCATCGCGGCATCGCGCCAGATGGCTCCCGCTACTATCCCGCCTTTCCTTACACCTCATACACGCTGCTGACCGATCAGGATGTGCTGGCGATCAAGGCGTATCTCTTCTCGCTGAAACCGGTAAAGCAGGTGAACAAGCCCAACACCTTCGCTTTTCCGTATAATCAGCGGTGGCTGATGACGATCTGGGCGGGACTGTTCAACCCGGACCATCGCTTCCGTCCGGTGGAGGGGCAAAGCGCCGAATGGAACCGCGGTGCCTATCTGGTCGAAGCGGCGGGCCATTGCGGGGAGTGCCACACGCCGCGCAACCTGATGCAGACGCTCGACCAGCGCCGCAAATTCGCCGGCGGGGCCGCCGAGGGCTGGAACGCCTATAACATCAGCACTGACAACGTGAGTGGGATAGGCGACTGGTCGGCGGCAGATCTCACCGCCTACATTTCGACCGGTCACGCCAACGGGCACGGCGTTGCGTCCGGGCCGATGGGAGAGGCGGTTGCGCTCAGTCTGTCGCGCCTGACGACATCCGACATCGCCGCAATCGTAACCTATCTGCGCAGTGTGCCGGCGGCGCCAGGCGATCTGCCGAAGCTTGCAGGTCCGGCCCCGGCGACGCCGCAGCTTGCGGCAATCCACGATCCAGCCGGCAAGCGCATGTTCGAGGGCGATTGCGTAAGCTGCCACGCCTGGACCGGTGCCGGGGCGGTCGTTGGAGAGACACAGCTCACGGGGGTGCGGGCAGTCAACGATCCGAGCGCCGGCAATGTCGTTCAGATGATCCTCGGCGGTGCCGGCAGGCCAGACAGTCCACATCCGTATATGCCGAGCTTTGGCCGGTCCTATTCCGACGCCGAGATCGCCGCTGTCGCCAACTACGTGACCGCACGCTTTGGCAGCACGCCATCGCGCGTCACGCCGGCCGACGTCGAGAACTTGCGGCGGCAGAACTGAGGTGCCCGAGGCAACGGACCGGCTTTCCTAAATCGGGAATTTGCGATGTGCCGGGATGCGACAGAGCTAGGCGACAGAGCTAGGCGACAGAGCGAACGCCCGGCTGGAGCGACCATGGGAACGACACAGCATCGCCTGCGTCCGCGCCACGGCATGGCGAATATCAGGCCTGCTCTGCGGGTGCGACCTATTTCGCCTGCCCAATCGGGTTAGCGCTCACAAGAGACCGGTTCTCGGTTTCGCTGCATGGCGGAGGCGCACCGGGGCGGAAGTCCTCAAACCTGTGCCATTTCGCCATTCCAGGCTGACCCGGGTGGCAATCAGCGCACGTGCCGCCGCCGCCCGCCAGCATCAGCCGCCCGTGCATACCGTTTCTTAACCATATGCGGTCATACCAAGGCTGACCAGCAATCCGCGGCGTTGCCAAACACAGGATTTCCTGACGTGACCGACACGGAAACGCCTTGGGCGCCGTTGGTGCTCGAGGGGGCCCTCACCGTCCGCACGATCGCGGGCATCCGCGCCAGCTTGCTCGACGCAATGTCAAGCCACGACGCGGTACAAGTGGACTGCGCTGCCGCCGCGAGCGTCGACCTCAGCTTCATTCAGCTCCTGCTCGCGGCCCGGCGCAGTGCGCAGCAGGCCGGTAAGCAGCTTACGCTCGCCGCGCCCGCCGACGGTGCGCTGCTTGCCGCACTGGAGCAGGGGGCCTTCCTGCCGCCTGGCGCCGCAGATCCATTCTGGTCGGGCCAGGCATGAGCAAGACCATTCTCAGCGTCGATGACTCAGCAAGTGTGCTGCAAATGGTGAAGCTCACGCTCACCGGCGGCGGCTATGCCGTGGTGCAGGCGGGCAACGGCGCCGAGGGGCTGGCCAAGGCGCGCGGCGGCGGCATCGACATGGTGCTGACCGACCTCAACATGCCGGTCATGAACGGCATCGCGATGATCCGCGAGCTGCGCCGGCTGCCGCAATGCACCGGTATGCCGATCATCTTCCTCACCACCGAATCGGCCGCTCACATGAAACAGGAAGCCAAGGCGGCCGGCGCCACCGGCTGGATCACCAAGCCGTTCCAGCAGGACCAGTTGCTGGCGGTGGTGCGCAAGGTGCTGGGCACATGAGCCACACCGATCCCGCGCAGACCTACCGCCAGGAAGCCGCGGACCTGCTGGATCAGCTCGAGCAAGCCTTGCTCGACCTGGAGCATCGTCCGGACGATGCCGACCTGGTGAACACGGCGTTCCGTGCCCTGCACACGATCAAGGGGTCCGGCGCGATGTTTGGCTTCGACGCCGTCGCGGCCTTCACGCACCACGTTGAAACCGCATTCGATCGCGTGCGCAGGGGCGAGGTCGCCGTCGCCCCGCCGCTGATCGCGGTCACGCTGGCGGCGAAGGACCAGATCCGCCGGCTGATCGAGCAACCCGACGACGCCGATGAAGCGGAAGGCGCGGCCATCCTTGATCGCCTGCAAGCCGCGCTTGGCGCCCCCGCTATCGCGCCGCCGCATCCGTCCGCCACCACCTGGCGGCTCGGCTTCCGGCTGCCACGCGACGCCATGGCGATGGGCACCAACCCGTTGCTGTTGCTGGACGAGTTGCGCGCGCTGGGTCCCTGCACCGTGGTCGCCGACACCACGGACGATCCCGCCGCTCGAGGCGCTGAACCCGAGCGAATGCCACATCGGCTGGGAGGTGACGCTGACCACCGTCCAGCCGCGTTCGGCGATCGAGCAAGTCTTTCTGTTCGTGCTCGACGATATGCAGCTCGATCTGGAACCGGTATCGGATCGCCCGCCGGCACCGACCGACGTTGCACCGGCGGAGGCCAGACCGGTTGCACCGGCGGACGGCAAATCCGCTGCATCGCCGGACGCCAGGCCAGCCGCCACCCCCCATCCCGACGTTCCGCCGCGCATCGCCGGCAGCATTCGTGTGCCGGCCGAGCGGTTGGACGACCTGATGGACCAGGTCGGCGAGCTGGTCATTGCCCAGTCGCGCCTGAAGCAGATCGCCGCCGCCAGCACGGACGGGCAGGTGAAGGCGATCTCCGAGGAGATCGAACGCCTGGCGCTGGAACTGCGCGACACCACCATGGGCGCGCGCCTGGTGCCGATCGGCCAGTTGTTCGGCCGCTTCCGCCGGCTGGTGCACGACCTGGCGCACGATTTGGGCAAGGAGATGACGCTCGTCCTGTCCGGCGAGGAGACCGAGCTCGACAAGACGCTGATCGAACGCCTGGCCGACCCGCTGATCCACCTGATCCGCAATGCGGCGGACCACGGGGTGGAACTGCCGGCACGGCGCGAGGCTGTCGGCAAGTCGCGCCAGGGCCGCATTGTGCTGACCGCCAGGCATCTCGGGCACGAGGTGCTGATCAGCATCGCCGACGACGGCGCTGGCCTGGACCGCGCGCGCATCCAGCAGCGCGCCGAAGAGCAAGGACTGATCGCGTCCGGTGCGCGGCTGCCCGACGGCGAATTGTTCCAGCTTGTCTTGCAGCCCGGCTTCTCCACCGCCCGCGAAGTGACCAGTGTGTCCGGGCGTGGCGTTGGCATGGACGTGGTGCGCCGCGCGATCGACGCCCTGCGCGGCAGTATCGACATTGCCAGCCAGGCCGGCCAGGGCGCCGAAATCACGCTGCGCCTGCCACTGACACTCGCTATCATCGATGGCCTGCTGGTGCGTGTGGGCAAGGGCCGCTACGTCATTCCGCTGTCGGCGATCGAGGAATGCGTCGAATTGAGCGCCGGCCGACGATACGCGTTCGCGCGGCCACAACTTCCTCAACATTCGCGGCAGCCTGGTGCCGTTCCTGCGGCTGCGCGAGATCTTCGCCACGCACACGCCGCCCGATCCGTACCAGAAGGTGGTCATCGTGTCCGCCGCCGACCAGCGGGTGGGGCTGGTGGTGGATCAGGTGATCGGGGACCATCAGACCGTCATCAAGTCGCTGTCGAAGCTGCATGCCGATGTCGCCGCGTTCTCCGGTGCCACGATCCTGGGCGACGGCACCGTCGCGCTGATTTTGGAAGTCGCGCACCTGGTCGAGATCGGCCAGCAGCACGACGAAACGATGCAGGCGGCGGAATGACGATCCAGGAAAAACTCCTCCTCCCCCCAGCTTTGGTTCGCTTCGCGGCCCAAGCCCGCAAGATGAGCGGGAGATCTAATTTTGAAGGTCAGCCAGCGTGACAGCACATGCTATGGACCACCCGCTGGTGGTGCTGATCCTGGAACTGCAGGGCGAGAGCTTTGCCGTAGAAACCAACCAGGTGCGAGAGATTCTCGATCCGGTGCCGATCACCGCGGTACCAGGGGCGGACCATGCGGTGGACGGCCTGATCAACGTGCGTGGCCGTGTCGTGCCACTCGCCGACCTGCGGCTGCTGTTTTCGATGCGACAGCAGGAAGCGGGGCGCGATGCGCGCATCGTGGTGATCGAGGTGTCGATCGACGGCGATCCCACCACGATCGGCATCCGCGCCGACAAGGTGAACGAGGTCACCGAACTGGCCGCAGCGTCACTGGAGGCGACGCCACGCATCGGCCTGCGCTGGGACGCGGAGTTCATCGCCTGCATCGGCAAACGGAACGACGCTTTCGTCGCCGTGCTCGACATGGGCCGCATCTTCTCGCGGCTGGTGAAGCGCATGCGGACCGCAGCGGCTGCCGTGCCGCATGCCGAAGCCGCGTGAACTCAAGCTGCGATCCGCCGCAACCAATCCCCACCGTCCGTCTCTGTAGCAAACAGGAATGACCGCCATGCGCTTCACCATCAAGGCAAAACTGGCTCTCGCTTTCGGCCTGATCATCGTGCTGTCGGCGGTGGCTGGCATGCTGGCGGTGCGCGACCTGGGCGCGCTCAACACCAGCATGAGCCAGCTGATCGACGGTTCGGTCGCACGGGTGCGGCTGACGCAAGAGCTGCAAACAAAATTCAGCGACCTCGCCAAGGCGGAGAAGAACATGTTGCTCGTTGACGGCGATCAACTGCTCGATAAGTACGACGCCGAAATCCTGAAGGCGCGCCAGGACATGCAAACCTTGCAGGAGCAACTGCGGGCGATCGCTACGGCGGCGGGCAGGCAAGACCTCGACAAGTTCAACGCCAGCCTAACCCAATATATTGCGTCACAGGACAAGGTGCGCGCGATGGCGCGACGTGACAGCCAGTCGAAGGCAGTGGCAATGTCGCAAACCGACGCGCAGCAAAGGTTCGATCAGGTGCAGCAGCCGTTGCGCACGCTGCGCAACCGTATCGCCGCCGGCCCGGCGTCAGCGGGGCAACTTCCTGCCGTCCTGGCGACAATCCGGCTGATGGACGGACTGCACGAGATGCAACGGCTGGAAAAAGACATCGTCATCAGCTCAAATGATTCCACCACCAACAAATATGGTGATCAACTTGCCACGGCACGTCAGGGCCTCGCACAACTTCGGCAGCAGTTCTCCGGCGCTGTCCCGGCTTCGGAGCAAGCCGCCGTCGCGGATGTGTCTGCCCGGATCGATGACTGGTTGAAGGTTTCGGAGAAGGTGGCTGCGCTCGGTGCCGAGAATTCCAATGCGCACGCGGTGACGCTCTCCATCGGCGAGGGCCGCCAGTTGATCGATGCCGCGGACGCGGATCTCACGTCGATCCTGCAACGGAATTCAGACATGATGGCTGCCGACCGCATAGCAGCCGGCGCGACCTATGAAAGCGGTCGTGCGGTGGTGCTGGGTGCGCTGGGCGCCGCGCTGCTGATCGGCATCGGTGCCGCGGTATGGTTGTCGCTCATGGTAAGCCGGGCGCTGGGACGTGCCGGCTCGCTGGCCCAGGCGGTCGCCGGTGGCGACCTGACGCAGACCGTGACGCATACGTCGCATGACGAAGTGGGCGACCTGATCGGCCACATCAACGATATGGTGATGCGGCTGCGCCAGGTGGTGACCGACGCGTTGGCGGCTTCCGACAACGTGTCCTCCGGCAGCCAGGAACTCTCCGCCAGCGCGCAGCAGCTTTCGCAAGGCTCCAGCGAGCAGGCCTCGGCGGGGCAGGAGGCTTCGTCGTCGATGGAGCAAATGGCGGCGAACATCAAGCAGAACGCCGACAATGCGGCGCAGACCGAGAAGATCGCGCGGCAGTCGGCGAAGGATGCGGGCGTCAGCGGCCAGGCGGTGGGCAACGCTGTCAACGCGATGCAGACCATCGCCGAAAAGATCACCATCGTGCAGGAGATCGCGCGGCAGACCGACCTGCTGGCGTTGAACGCGGCGGTGGAGGCGGCGCGCGCCGGCGAGCATGGGCGCGGCTTCGCGGTGGTGGCGTCGGAAGTGCGCAAGCTGGCGGAACGCAGCCAAGCCGCGGCGACCGAGATCAGCGCGTTGTCCGGGCAGACGGTGAAGGCGGCGCAGGAGGCCGGCGAGATGCTGACCCGTCTGGTGCCCGACATCCAGAAGACCGCCGATCTGGTGTCGGAGATCAGCGCCGCGTGCCGCGAGCAGGATATCGGTTCGGGACAGATCAATACCGCGATCCAGCAGCTCGACCAGGTAACGCAGCAGAACGCCAGCGCGTCGGAACAGATGTCAGCGACGTCGGAGGAGCTCGCCGCGCAGGCCGAGCAATTGCAGAGCAGTATTACGTATTTCCGGATCGAAACGACGAGCGGGGCGCGGCCGATGCACGCGCCGGCCGTGGCACACTCCGTGCCGCGTCGGCCCGCCGCCGCGGTGGTGCAGGGCCACGCCCCCGCGCGGCACGCGACTGCCGCAACGGCGAAGCAACGCGCGCCGGGGCCCAGGCCGAACGCCCACGCGGGCAATGGCTTCGTACTGGAACTGGCCGCGGCCGATGACGGTGGGCAGGACAAGGACTTCGTGCGGTACTGAAGGGATCGCGTCATGAACTCCCACAGCGAGTCCGGCCAGTTCGTCACGCTCGGGCTGGATCATGAGGTGTTTGCCGTGCCGGTCGAGCTGGTGCGGGAGATTCTCGACATGCGACAACCGTTCCGCATCCCGGAGGCGCCGGCGCACCTCGCCGGCCTGATCGACGTGCGCGGCCAGGCGGTGCCGGTGATCGATTTGCGTTTGAAACTCGGGCTGTCGCCGCGGGAGGCGGGTACCGATACACGCATCCTGGTGCTCGACGTGCCGGTCGAGGGGAGGTTTCTGTCGCTCGGGCTGATTGCCGACCGGGTGTTCGAAGTGACGGCGCTCGATCCCGACAGCATCGCGCCGCCGCCCGATATCGGCACCGCCTGGCGCTGCGACTACATCCGGGGCATCGGCCGCCGCGGCGACACCTTCGTGGTGATCTTCGATCTCTCGCGACTGCTTTCGCGCGAGGACGTGGCGGTGTTGCGCGGGGCGGATCCGCAGGTCTTGCCCGCCATGACGGCGGCATGACCATGCGCCTGACCATCAAGCTTAATCTTGTCCTGGCATTCGCGGCGGTCCTGGTGTTGTCGCGGGGCCGCGCGATCGGGACAGCGCCGCGGCAGCGGCGTGAAGCCGAATGGCCGCGCGGCACGGGGCGCTGCTCTCGATCTGGTCACTCGGAGCAGATGTCAGCGACGTCGCAGGAGCTGGCGGCACAGGCGGAGCAATTGCAGGCCAGCATTGCGCATTTCCGCACCGGGGAACACCGCCACGCGCCGCCGCCCCCGGCCGTCGTGATGCGGGCCGCGACGCCGACGGCGGCCAGCCGGGTCGCATCTTCGCCGCGGCGCAAGGCCAATGGGCATGTCGTGCCTGATTCGCACGGCGTCACGCTCGATCTCTCCGGCGCATCGGTGGACGAGCATGACCGCGACTTCGTGCATTACTGATGTCCGGTCTCGCCACTGCTCCGATCGATCGCCTGAAGCAGTCGGATTTCCGCCGGCTGGCGGCGTTCATCGAGGACTACAGCGGCATCAAAATGCCGCCGTCCAAGATCACCATGCTGGAAGGCCGCCTGCGGCATCGCGCGCGCCACACCGGCGCCGCCAGCCTCGCCGATTACTGCCAGATGCTCTTCGATGAACATGGGCTGCAGTCGGAGACGGTGCATCTGATCGATGCGGTGACCACCAACAAGACCGACTTCTTCCGCGAGCCGGAGCATTTCCGCATCCTGGTGCGGCAAGTGCTGCCGACGCTGCTGGCGGATCGCCATGCCGGTCCGCAGGCGCAGGTGAAATTGTGGAGCGCGGCGTGCTCCACCGGCGCCGAGCCCTATACGCTGGCGATGGTGCTCGCCGAGTGGCGACAGCAAAACCCCGGCCAGCGCATCGCCATCCTGGGCACCGATCTGTCGACAGAAGTGCTGGCAACAGCGCAGCGCGCGATCTACCCGGAGGCGATGGTCGCGCCGGTGCCGCCCGATCTGCGCCATCGCTATCTGCTGCGCAGCCGCGACCGGTCACGGCGGCTGGTGCGCATCGCGCAGGAGCTGCGCGGCTGGATGACGTTCGGGCGGCTGAACCTGATGGACGCAGACTATCCGGTGGATCGCGACTTCGACGTCATCTTCTGCCGCAACGTGCTGATCTACTTTGACAAGCCAACGCAGCGCGCTGTGCTGGAGCGGCTGTGCCAGCACTTACGGCCGGGTGGTTTCCTGTTCCTGGGGCATTCGGAATCGCTCGCCGGCATGGCGTTGCCGTTGCGCTCCGTCGCCAACACCGTGCTGCGGCGCCCGTTATGAAGCCGACGGTGCGGGTGCTGATCGTCGATGATTCGGCTGTGGTGCGGCAGACATTGTCCGACGTGCTGTCGAGCGACCCTGGGATCACGGTGATCGGCACCGCGGCGGACCCGTTCGTTGCCGCGCGGCGCATCCAGGCCGAAGTGCCCGACGTAATCACGCTGGATGTCGAGATGCCGCGCATGGACGGCATCACCTTCCTGCGCAAGCTGATGGCGCAGCGGCCGATCCCGGTGGTGATGTGCTCCTCGCTGACCGAACAAGGCTCGGAAACGCTGATGCAGGCACTGGAAGCCGGCGCGGTGGACGTGATCCTGAAGCCTCGGTTGGGCACGGCGGAGTTCCTGACCGAATCGCGCACGCGCATCTGCGAGGCGGTGAAGGCGGCGGCACACGCCCGATTGCAGCGGCTGCCGGTGGCCCGGTCTCTCACCGCCGTGCCGACCGCCAAGCTCAGTGCCGACGTGATGCTGCCGCCGCCGACGCGCAGCCAGGCGATGGCGCGCACCACGGAACGCGTGGTGTGCATAGGCGCCTCCACCGGCGGCACCGAATCGCTGCGCGTGGTTTTGGAGGCGCTGCCGGTGGCGAGCCCCGGCATCGTTATCGTGCAGCATATGCCCGAGAAGTTCACCGAGGCGTTTGCGCGCCGGCTTGACGGGCTGTGCGAGATGGAGGTGAAGGAGGCCGCCGACGGCGACGCGGTGCTGCGCGGGCGGGCGCTGATCGCGCCGGGCAATCGCCACATGCTGCTGCAACGCAGCGGCGCGCGGTACTACGTGACGGTGAAGGACGGGCCGCTGGTGTCGCGCCATCGCCCGTCGGTCGACGTGTTGTTCCGCTCCGCGGCGCACAGCGTTGGCGCCAACGGCGTCGGCATCATCATGACCGGCATGGGCGACGACGGCGCGCACGGGCTGCTGGAGATGAAGCAGGTCGGCGCGCTGACGGTGGCGCAGGACGAGGCCAGCTCGGTGGTGTTCGGCATGCCGAAGGAGGCGATCGCCCTGGGCGCGGCCGACAAGATACTGCCGCTGGATCGGCTTGCGGCAGAGATCGTGCGTGCAGGACGGTGACGACGCCAATCTTCCTGGCGCCGGGCACGATCTGCTGCGCCGCCGAACCCTCGGTCGTCACGACGATCCTGGGCTCCTGCGTCGCCGTCTGTCTGTTCGACCGGCACCGGCGGATCGGCGGGATGAACCACTTCCTGCTGCCGCGCTGTGGACCCTCGCCGCCGACGGCTCGGTATGGCGACGTCGCATTTGCGCGCCTGCTGGCGGCGATGGAGCGGCTGGGCAGCCGCCCGGTGGACCTGCGGGCCAAGGTGTTCGGCGGCGCGGCGGTGCTGCCGTTCGGCGCGCGGGCCGACACCGTGGGGACGCAGAACGTGGCGGTGGCGCTGGAGGCGCTGCTGATCCACGGCATCCCGGTGATGGCCCGCCGCACCGGCGGGTTGCGCGGATTGTTCCTGCGGTTTCACACGGCCAACGGCCGAGTCACTGGTGCGGGAACTGCGCGACGGGAACAGCCGCGCGGGCGACGCGGGCCCGGGCGCGAACCCGAGCGCGAACCTGAGCGCAAAAGCGGATTGATACGAGGAGCGGGAGCACCGCGCGCAAGGGAGATCGCCTTATACCAACCGTCTTTCGCGACGACTCTCCATGTCATGACCGCGCCTGGCGCGGCCACCCCACGTCTTCGGTGTGCAAGAGCAAAGACGTGGGTGCCCGGGCGAAGGGGACCAAGCCGGGCGAAGCCAGACCAAGCCATGCCAAGCCCGGTCGTGACACAGAGCTGATCGCCCCGCCGGAGACCGCGGAGCGCGGCGCGGCCGATCAGAAGAACACCACCTCCTGCGGCGGCATCGGCCGAGGCAGTGGCGCGAAGCGCGCGTGCACCGCGCGTTCGCGCTCCATCGTATAGGCGGCGGCGACACGGTCCAGCACTTCACCTGAAGCCGCGGCCGCGCCCGGCCAGGCCGCAAATGTCACCGCGACGTCCCGCAGCGAAGCGGCAAGCGCGTGGCGGACCGAGAACTGTGCTATGGCCCCCTCGACCAGCCGACCGACCTCTGCCGCATCCGCATGAAGCTGCGACAAGGTTACGACCAGGTCGTGCTCCAGTTCGTGCAGTCGCCGCAGCGGCGCGATCAGTGCGTCCGCCGCCTGAGCCATTTCTGCATGCTGCTCGTGCCGCGCCGGATCATGCAGTGCTTCGGCAACCGTCCGTACCCCATCGAGCTCGCTCAGCACCGAAGCCGCCTTCGCCTCGAAGCGCATGCCGCACCGCCGCAGCTCCTGCGCTACCTCGGAGAGCGGCCGTCCCACCGTCCCCAGCCTCCCGCATTTCAGCGACGCGTTGAGGCCCATGATGCGCAGGTCTTCCTGCACAGACTGCACTTCGGTGAGGCGCGCGGCCAGAATGTCCGTGGTCTTCAGCACGGCTTCCATCTGTCGGCCGTTTGTCTCGTCGCTGGCGCCGAGTTCAGAGAACAGGACGGCGGTCTGGCGGATGTCCATCTCCAAGGCGGCAACGAAGCCGCCGCCGGACTCCGGGTGCCGTCGCATCCCAGACGCGGCGTCGCGCGGCTGCGCGCGAATCTCCCCGTCGCGCGGCTGCGCGCGAATCTCCCCGTCGCGCGGTTGCGCGCGAATCTCCCCGTCGCGCGGCTGCGCTCCAGCCTCCCCGCCGTGCGCTTGCGCGCCAATCTCCCCGCCATGCAGTTGCGCCCCGAGCTCTCCGATCGCCTGCGCTGCGGCAACCAGCGAGGACAGCCCCGCCTCGACCTGGTCTCCTTGCCGCACCAGATCGTCGGCGGCGTCGAGAAGCTGCGCGGAGAGCAAATCGCCCGCCTGTCCGCATTCTTCCGCCAACAACCCGGCGGCCATTTGGACATGCTCCAGTCGCTGGCGGGTGATGTCGCCCAGTTGCAGTGCAACCATTTGCTCTGCCACATGGCGGCGCACCGCCTCCGACTGGCGGTGCGCCGCCGTCGCGGCTTCGGCGGCACGTTGCTGCTGTGCTGCCAGGCTGCGGAGGTTCGCGACAACGCGTTCCGGGATCGCCTGCATCGCCGGTCCATGGCGCTGCGCGGAGAGGGTAGCCCCGGCCTGAGCTTCGGCAAGTTCCCGCGCCATCTGGCCCAGCGCGTGCTGGACCCCGGTCAGGCAATCACGCGCGTGTCCGGCGGCGTCGGCGATGCCACCGGCGAAGGCGGTGAAGTCACCCGCCGCATGGCCCATGCCACCGGCGACGACGCGCGCGCTCAGCGACAACGTCGCGACCTCTTGCACGATCGGGTGCAGCGTCGCGATGCGCCGGCCGGTCGCGGTGACGGTCTCGCCAAGCCCCGCCAGCGTGGCCATGTCGGACCCGCGCGTCCTGCCCAGTGTCGCGACGTGGGTGCCGACGGCGGCGAGATTGCGGCGCGTCTCGGCGAGTCCCTCCCCGGTGAGCTCGGCGACGTAAGCGGCAAAGCGCGCAGTGAGCCGATCCAGGATGCCGACCGCCGCTTCCAGGTTCTCTCCCGCCGCCAGGAAACCTTGCTCCGCCAAGGCGGCCGCTGCGCCTAGTTGGTTATGCAGAGAGTTGGGCGTTTCGGTCATTTGGGTGGTCTAGTGCGGCGGGATTAACGGCTTCTGAATCCAGGTGGTGCGCGTGAAGCACGGCGCGATGCAAATGGCGACGATGGCGACGCCATGCGTTGACACTGCCTGAACCGCCGACGGGTCGGGGCGCGCCACGCGGTGGGGTCGAGTGCCAGCACGGCCTGGCTGACCGGCAAGAGGCCTTGCGGCTTGTATCGCCCGCCTATCGCCCGCCTACCGCCCGGTCGCCCCTGGTTTTCGCGACTCCCGCCCTATATGACAGCCAACGGCGCCGGGGTCCCCGATCCCGGCGCTTTTGCATGAGGCCCCATGTCCGATCACGCCCACCCATACCCCGCCGCCGAGATCGCCCGCCGCCGTACCTTCGCGATCATCTCCCACCCCGACGCCGGCAAAACGACTCTGACCGAGCATCTTTTGCGCGCCGGCGGCGCCATCCAGCTTGCCGGCAGCGTTCGCGCCAAGGGCGAGCGCCGGCGCACCCGCTCCGACTGGATGGGCATCGAGCGCGAGCGCGGCATCTCCGTCGTCACCTCCGTCATGACGTTCGAACATGCCGGCTGCGTCTTCAACCTGCTCGACACGCCCGGCCACGAGGACTTCTCGGAAGACACCTACCGCACACTGACGGCCGTCGATTCCGCCGTCATGGTGATCGACGCCGCCAAGGGCATCGAAGCCCGCACCCGCAAGCTGTTCGAGATTTGCCGCCTGCGCGACATCCCGATTGTCACCTTCATCAACAAGATGGACCGTGAATCGCGCGACCCGCTGGAGCTGCTGGACGAGATCGCTGCCACCCTGGCGCTGGACACCGCGCCGGTGTCCTGGCCGGTCGGCCGCGCGGCCACATTTGCCGGCACGTACGACCTGCGCGCCCGCGACCTGCACCTGATCAATCCGCTGCCGCAATCCGATCCGCGGCTGGCCGACCTGGGGGACGAGGTGGACCTGGTGCGCGTCGCGCTTCCCGAATTCGATCGCGACAGCTTCAACGCCGGGCACCTCACGCCGGTCTATTTCGGCAGTGCCATCAAGGGCATCGGCGTCACCGACTTGCTCGACGGCCTGGCCGAGTACGGCCCGCCGCCGCGCGCGCAGCACGCCGATATCAGGACGGTGGAAGCAACTGAAGCAAACCTCACGGCGCTGGTGTTCAAGATCCAGGCGAACATGGACCCCAACCACCGCGACCGCATCGCCTTCGCCCGCGTATGCTCCGGCCGCCTGACGCGCGGCATGCGGCTGAAGCAGGTGCGCACTGGCAAGCAGATTCCCCTGCACGCGCCGCAGTTCTTCTTCGCCCGCGAGCGCGAGATCGCCGACGAGGCCTTCGCCGGCGACGTGGTCGGCATTCCCAACCACGGCACGCTGCGCATCGGCGACACGCTGACCGAAGGCGAGGACGTGAACTTCGTCGGCGTCCCCTATTTCGCCCCCGAAATCCTGCGCCGCGTCCGGCTGGACGACGCGATGAAGGCCAAGAAGCTGCGCCAGGCCCTGGCGGAACTGGCCGAGGAAGGCGTGGTCCAATTGTTCCGTCCACAGGATGGGGCACCGCCGCTGGTTGGTGTGGTCGGCACATTGCAGCTCGACGTGCTGCAGTCGCGGTTGGCGGCGGAATACAGCGTGGCGATCGGCTTCGAAACGTCACCCTATGCGCTGGCGCGGTGGGTGTCATCGCCGGACAAGGCCGCGCTGGCGCGCTTCATCGCCGCCAACCGCAGCGCCATGGCTGACGACGTGGACGGCGATCCGGTGTTCCTCGCCACGTCCGCGTTCATGATGCGGCGCGCGGAAGAGCAAGCGCCAGAGATCGCCTTTCGCGATGTGAAGGACGTGCACAAGGCAGTTTCTCGCGCGCGGGCGGGAGAGGTCGGTCCGGTCGTCTAGAGCGTTTTCGGTGTGATGTACCCGTTCCGTGATGGAATCTGGCCGAAACGGGTTCGAATTGCGCCGCCTGAACAACCGACCTTCCCAGCAGAGACCCGCAGCGGGTGACCGTTAGCCGGCCGCCGTATCGCGCGTCAGCCGATGCACGACCTCGTCGTCCGCCACCAGCGCCATCTCGGCGATGCCGACGAACAAGCCGGTTTCCACCACCCCGATCACGCCGGACAGCGCAGTTTCCAGCGCGGGCGCATCGGCGATCGGGCCGAAGCCGCAATCGAGGATCAGGTTGCCGCCGTCGGTGCGGAATGGTTGTCCCGCCCCGTCGCGCCGCAGCACCGGATCGGCCCCCAACCGGGCGAGCCGTTCGGCGGTGGTCTGCCAGCCGAAGGGTACCACCTCCACCGGCACCGGCGTGCCGGTGCCCAGCCGGTCCACGACCTTGCCGGCATCCGCCACGATCACCAGCCGGTCGCTCGCCGCGGCGACGATCTTCTCGCGCAACAACGCCCCGCCCAGACCCTTGATCAGGTCAAGCGAGCCGCGGGCAATCTCGTCCGCCCCGTCGATGGTGAGCGCGATGCGATGATGGTCTTCCAGCGTAGTCAACGGGATGCTCGCCGCGCGGGCCTGCGCCGCGCTATGTTCCGACGTGGGAATGCCGACGATGCGCAGCCCCTGGCGCACCCGTTCCGCCAGCGCGTCGATCGCGAAGGTGGCGGTCGAGCCGGTGCCCAGTCCCACCACCATACCATCCTGCACCAGTGCTACCGCGGCCCGCGCGGCGGCCTGCTTCTGGTCGTCGCGGCTCATCTTGCTGCCTCGTGCATCATGAGTTCCTCACGGGTCATGTGTCATCCGGCGCGCACCGCGCGGAACACCCGCAGCCAGTTGCCGGAACAGACCTTTGCCACTTCGTCCTCCGTCATGCCGCGCTGCCGCAACGCCGCAGCGATCTCCCGGTGGCGCGAGAAATCCGGCAGCTCGGCTTTGGCCGCGCCGGCCGGCAGATCGGTGCCGATGCCGACATGGTCGATCCCCACCTGGTCTATCAGCCGGAACAGATGGCGGATCAGGCCAGGCAGCTTTTCCGTCCACAGCACGGCGATCCACGCGCCGATCACGCCGTCGGTCTCCGTCACCATCCGCGCATAGTCCGGACTTATATAGCGCGGATGGTCGCCATCGGGATGGCCCGGCTCCTTCAGGTTGGCATGCGAGCAGAGGATGGGATTGGTGGTGGCGGCGACCACGCCCTTGACGGTGGCTTCCGAGCAATGCGCGACATCGACGATGATGCGGCACCGGTTCATGCGGCGAACAGCGTCGGCGCCAAAGCGCGTCAGGCCGCCATGGATCGGCGGCGCGGTCTGGATGTCGCCGGTTTCGTTCACCAGGTAATGCGTGAGTTGGACGCTGCGCACACCGCGCGCCGCCATTGCGTCCAGCCGGTCCAGGTCGCCTTCCAGGAAGTCGCAGCCTTCCACCGCGAGCACCAACGCCGGGTCGTCGGCGCGGATCTCGTGCGGCTCGCGGGCGATGCGGGCGCCGGTGGCCTCGAAGCTGGCAAGGTAGTCCTGCACCGCGGCAAGGCACTCGCCGGGTTCCGGATCGCGCACCTTCTCCAGCCGTTTCGTCTGCGGATTGCGGCGGATCATCGGCAGGTCCGCGATGGCGGAGACCACGGCGGCCGACATGCAGCCCGCCGCCATGGTGGCGAGGACGGAGCCATCGACCGGCCCGGTGCGGTTGGGGCGGCCGGCATGGGTGTGCATATCGATGATCATGGGCAGGCCGAAGAGTGTGTACTGCTCTCCATCGCCCATTTCGCCCGTCATGGCTACCGTGTGCCGTTGCAACCGAAGCGGGTCGCCGCCGCCGGCCGGTGGTCAACTCGGTATGACAGGACGCGCGTCGCATCAAAGGGGGGCGCGGACGCCCGATTAGAAGTGCCAAGCCATCCCGGCGCTGAATGCGGTGCCGGTCTGGTTGGCGGAAAACTGCCCCTGATAGCGGAAGAACAGATCCATCGCCGACGTCGCTGCCGCGTCCATGCCCACGCCGACCACCCCCGCGGTTGGCGCTGGTGAGACGCCGGCAACGTCGGCGCTGAAGGGTCCATCGGTCACCAGCACGTCACGCGACAGGCCGGAGAACGTCTGCTGCATGCCCGCCTCGGCCCACGGCACCAGTTGCCAGCTTCCGGCCGTGAACTGGCGCATAGCCCGCACGGTCAGCCGGCCGTCGGTCATGTCGGCATGCGTCGTGGGGTAGGTCAGATCGAGCAACGACGCGCCGCTTTCGGCGAAGCCGGACTGCCCGGCATGGATGTAGGCAATATCGCCGCGTGGCTCGATCGTCACCGGCCCCAGCGCGAGGTCATACGCCGCACGGCCCTGCACGACGGCGAAGTCGCCCGAGCGGTCGCCGCTGGCCGTCAGGCCGGTGCCCGGCAGCGCGCGGTAGCCGTCGATGCCGCCGCCGCCATAGGCGCCCATCGCGCCGAGCCACCACGGCCCTTGCGCGTAGCGCCCATATACGAACGCCACCCCGGCATTCTGCGAAGCGGTGCTGCCATCGGAGAAGTTCAGCCCCGTCGCCATGAAGCCCCCGCCAGCCCCGACGGTGAAGCCGCCCCGGCTGACGCCGGCGCCGATCAGCATGCCGGCGTAATCGTCGTTGAACGTCAGCCTGGAGCCGCTGCCGGTCAGACCGCCGACACCGCCCAACCCGCGCATCCAGAGTTCCGACTGGTAGCCGCCGGCGAGCGGGCGCACCACGCATCCCTGCCCCGGCGCGACCAGACGCTGTGCCTGCGGACCGCAGACATCAGCGAGCACCGTGTCACCGATGCCTTCCGCCGCGCTGGCCATGGCCGTCAGGGCGTCCGGCACTTGCTGGCCGCCGTTGAATATCGGGGCCGGCGCCGAGGGGTTCGTGCTCGGCGTCGGGGCCAGCGTGACGTAGACGTCGGTCGGATCGTAGCTGACCGCCGGCGTGATGTAGCCAAAGTACAATGGGTTGTTGGCGACGGTGGCGAAGGTGCCGCTGCGCCCGCCCGCCGCGGTCAGGACGGTGTAGCGGCTGCCGACCGTATAGTTGCCGGTATCAGCGATGACCCCCAAGGTTCCGGCCAGGCTCGCGGTGCCACCGACGCTGAGTTGGCTGTATCCCGCGCCTGCCCCCGCCGCGGCGGCGGGCGTGATCTCGATGGTCAGCATGCCGGCGCTGGACTGGGTGTAGTTGCCGGTGACGCTCAGCACGCCGATCGTGCCGCCCGGCTGCACGTTGCCGGTATTGGCCACGCTGCCGCCGATCGTCCCATGTCCCAGCAGCGTCCCGGCACCGCTGACCAAGACGTTGCCACCCAGCGTCGCGCTGGTGTGGCTGGCATCGCCCACCTCCAGCGTGCCGGCGGCCACCGTTGTGGTGCCGGCGAAGCCGCTGTTGTTGGCATCGAGGATCAGGCTGCCGGTGCCTCTTTGCGACAGTGTCGCGCTGCTGGCGCCGGCGATACCGCCGATGAAGGTGACCGTGTCGCTGCGGTCGAACACCAGCGCGCTGTTGTCGGTGATGTTGCCCGCGACACTGCCGCTGGTGCCGCCGTTGCCGATCTGCAGCGTGCCGGCGCTGATCGTCGTACCGCCGCCATAGGTGTTCGTCCCGGTCAGGACCAGCGTTCCACTGCCGGCCTGAGTCACCGTTCCGGTACCCGAAATCACGCCCGCGAAGATCGGGCTGTCGCTACGGTCGAACGCCAGCGCGGCGTTGTCCACGACGTTCCCGGCGATGCTGCCGCTGGTGCCGCCATTGCCGATTTGCAGCGTGCCGGCGCTGATGCTTGTCGTGCCGGTGTAGGTATTGGTGCCGGTCAGGATCTCGGTGCCAGGACCTGCGATCGCCAGGCTGCCGCCCGACAGGCCGCTGAGGCCGCCGTCCATCAGGACGCCTGCGAAGGTGGCACTGCCGCCGACGGGTACGTTCACCGTCAGGGTCCGGTTGCCGAGGCTCACCGTGCTGCCGGCGACGCCGCTCAGGCTCCGCACCGTGGCACCTGATCCGGTATCGGAGATGTCGAAATTCGCCCCGCTCGCGGTCAGCGCCACACCGCTGGAGGCCGCGACCGATCCGGTGCCGGTCACGGCAAGCGTACCGCCCGAGACAGTCGTCGGTCCGGTATAGGTGTTGACCTGCGTCAGCAGCAGCGTGCCGGCACCGGTCAGCGCCAGGCTGCCTCCGGCGCCGCCGCCGATACCGCCATCCTGCAGCACGCCGTTGAACGTGTTGGCGCCGCTGGCCAGGTTCACCGTCAGCGTCTGGCTACCCAGGCTGACAGTGGTGCCGACGACGCCGGTCAGCCCCTGTAGCGTCGCACCGGTGAACGTGTCGGAAATATCAAAGTTCGCGCCGCTGGCGCTCAGGATCACGCCGCTCGAGGTCGCGATGGACCCCGTGCCGGTCAGCGCCAGCGTGCCGGACGAGATCGTCGAGGCTCCGGTGTAGGTGTTCGGCTGGGTGAACAACAGGATGCCCAGCCCGGACTTGCTGATGGCGCCGCCCACCCCGCCGGCGATGCCGCCGTCCTGGATCACGCCGTTGAAAGTGTCGGTATTGGCGGCAATGATCGTCAGGACGTTGCTGCCCAGGCTGACCGTGCTGCCGACGACCCCCGTCAGGTCGCCGATCGTCTGGTTGCCGGCGCCTGAAATGTCGAATCCTGTCCCCGATGCCAGCAGGCCGACCCCACTGCTCGCCGCGATCGATCCGCCGGCTCCGAGCGCCAGCGTCCCGCCATTGACGGCGGTCGGGCCGGTGTAGGTCTCCGTATTCGTCAAAGTCAGCGTATTGGCGCCGGTCTTGTTCAATGTGGCACCGGTACCGGAGATGACGCCTCCCAATGTCTCGTTGCCGCTGCTGGTGTCGATCGTCGGATCGCCGCTGAGCGCGATGGCGTTGCCGACGCTGAAGCCGCCGGTCGTGAAGGCGAGCGTGGTACCCGCACTCATCGTCAGGCTGCCGCTGTCCAGCGCTTCGTTGTTGCCCACGACGAACGTGCCGGCTGTGACACGAGTGCCGCCGGCATAGATATTGGCGCCATAGAGGACCAGGTTGGCAGCTTGCGGAACCGTTTGTGCTCCCGCCTGGAGCGGCCATGCCGCGGCAACCGCGCACACAAGTGCGAGCAGGCAAGTGCGGCCGAGGCGGCCGGTCACGGCAGCGGTCCATACGCGTGGCATCGGTTCCCCCCTTGCCGCTGCTCCAGGCACTTCCGGCCGTAGCATATCTTTCATTATCAATATGCTGGACGACATGCCTAGAGAAAGCGGGATCACCGATTCGTGACAGGTCGGGCATTGTCGGACCGGGCACCTCTTCTCGGGCGTCGGATACTTGGCTGCGGTTGTTTTCGCCGGCCGGACAGATGATGTAGAATGCAGAGCCAGCGAAACGCGAGACGGCGTGTGCCGCACTACCTGTCATTGCGCGGAGCCGAGCGGCGCGGGTTGATGCGTCGGGGCGTCCCTCGCCCCGACAAGTCTGGCGCGCCACGGAGCACAGGCCGGGTCAAGGCCGCGTAGTGGCGCCGGAGCCACGCGCAGCCTCTCTTGCGGGTCGGCATGGCGAGGAGCCATCCCTTGACGCGGCCGAGCATCGTGGAAGCAAGACCAATTTCTCTCCCATTATCTGCCAATTATTTGCATTTCTCGCTTCCTAACTCCGGAAAATTTGCTACCCTGGCGGCGAAGGGTCGCTTAGTGCCAGAAAAATTGCTCGCCCGTCTGCCAGAAGCTTTCGTCTCGACAACGCCAACCAGCCTTGCCGCCTCCCGTGGCGTCAAAGCGGGTGAACTGCGCAAGCTGGGCAGCCGTCTATATACCCGTAACCTCACCGACGAGCCGGCTGCGATCATCCGCCGCAACCTGTGGCAAATCGTCGGCGGGTATTTTCCGGGTTGCCTGGTCGCAGATCGCACCGCGCTGGAAAATGCGCCCGCCGTGGACGGATCTATCTGCCTTGTGACCGAACGCGGCGAGGACATCAGACTGCCCGGCCTGCACCTGCGCCCGCGCAGCGGAGTTGCACCGCTGCCTTCCGACCGGTCGTTCGTCGACGGCCTTACGCTCAGTTCCACCGCCCGTGCTTATCTGGAGAACCTGCGTCCGAGCCGGGCGAGGCGCGGCAGCCTGCCCCGCACCTTGTCGCGCGAAGAGCTTGAGGAGCGGCTCGATACCCTGTTGCGACGAAGCGGCACAGATGCTTTCGGCGAGCTCCGCGACGATATTCGCGCCATCGCGCCGGCCTTGGGGATGGAAGCGGAAGGGCAAGCGCTGGACCAACTCATGGGAACTTTGCTCGGCACCTACGACGTGCCGCTGTCCTCACTCGTCGCCAAGGCCCGGCGAAAGGGGCGACCCTACGATCCGGAACGCCTTGCCCTTTTTGAGGTACTGCGCAAGGCGCTGAACGATTATCCGCCCGTCAGCCGCATCGCCAGACCAAGGTCGCAGGCAGCCCAGGCGACGCTCGATTTCTTTGACGCCTATTTTTCGAACTTCATCGAGGGCACCGAGTTCGCCGTCGAAGAAGCCGTGGAGATAGTCTTCGGCGGAGTCATCCCGGACGAACGCCCCCAAGATGCGCACGATGTGCTGGGCACCTACCGGGCCATTTCAGACACGGCTGACCTGTCCCGGCTGCCGGCACACCCCTCCGATATGCTAGCCGCGCTGCGCCGCCGTCACGCCGCCATCATGGAAAGCCGTCCGGACAAGGGGCCGGGCCGGTTCAAAAGCCGTGTCAACCGGGCGGGCGACACGCTCTTCGTCGCTCCGGATCTGGTCGAGGGAACACTGGAGCAGGGGTTCGCCCTCTACCGGAGTTTGGGCAATCCCTTCGCGCGCGCAGTCTTCATGATGTTCCTCACCAGCGAGGTGCATCCCTTTGCCGACGGCAACGGCCGCACCGCCCGAATCATGATGAACGCCGAGCTGATCGCGGCTGGCGAGGAGCGCATCCTCATCCCGACCGTTTATCGGCTGAACTACCTATCGGCGCTCAAGGCGTTATCGCAGACCGGCTATGCCGAGGCGCTCATCCGGACGCTGGACTACGCCCAGCGATGGACGGGCGCGGTACAGTGGGGCGATCTGCAAGCCACCCAGCGCGAGTTGGAGAGGTGCAACTCCTTTCTAGACCCGCAACGGGCCGAGGACCGGGGATTGCGGCTGCGGATGCCGGGGAGCCAGGACGTTTCGTGATTCTGTGTCTTCGACCACCCCTACCCACCTTCCTCGCGCGCTGCGCACCCAATGTGACTTTTGCCGAGCAAAAGACGGAGCGCTGTCGGCAGGGGGGCGGGATTCGATTGCAAAACTCGCAGGCGTCGCCAGACACCTCTCACCCAGACACCTCTCACCCAGACACCTCTCACGTTGACGGGGCGAATTGCGCCGGATGGTCTCATTTTCTAGAAAGGACTTCTATGAGGTTGCCATTCCGCTGATCGTTGCTGCCCTTCGCTCGGGGCGACACAGGTGCCGACGTTACCAACGAGCTTAGCTTGCCAGCCGCAACGCTGGACCGCGCAGACCCTCGGGACTATCTAGACGAAGGATTTCCCCGCAATTCTGGCACCGAGCGCAGTAATATCAAGGCCTTGTAGGCCAGTTCCTTCTGCACACACCCCGCGATGGCCTGGGAGCCATTTCTACACAGGTTCCGCACAGCCAAAAATCATGCCAAATATCTAAGGGATCTCAATAAGATGGCATCCTACCAGTACGTCTACGTGATGAAGGATTTGACCAAGGCCTTTCCGGGCGGACGCGAGGTGTTCAAGGGCATCACGCTCGCCTTCCTGCCCGGGGTGAAGATCGGCGTGCTGGGCGTCAACGGCGCCGGCAAATCGACCTTGCTCAAGATCATGGCGGGGCTGGACAAGGAGTTCGGCGGCGAGGCCTGGGCCGCCGAGGGCGTCCGCGTCGGCTACCTCGAGCAGGAGCCGCAGCTCGACCCGTCCAAGACCGTGGGGCAGAACGTGGAAGCGGCGTTCGCCGAGCTGAAGGCGACGCTCGACCGGTTCAATGAAATTTCCAACAAATTCGCCGAACCGATGAGCGACGACGAAATGAACGACTTGCTGGGCGAGCAAGCCGACCTGCAAACCAAGATCGACGCCGAGGACGGCTGGGACCTGGACCGCCGGGTCGATATCGCACTCGATGCGCTGCGCTGCCCGCCGGCGGATGCCGCCGTCACCACGCTGTCCGGCGGCGAGCGGCGCCGCGTCGCATTGTGCCGCCTGCTGCTGGAAAAGCCCGACCTGCTGCTGCTGGACGAGCCGACCAACCACCTGGACGCTGAAAGCGTCGCCTGGCTGGAGCATACGCTGGAGACCTATTCCGGCACGGTGATGATCGTCACCCACGACCGCTACTTCCTGGACAACGTCACAGGTTGGATTCTGGAGATCGAGCGCGGCCGAGGCTATCCGTTTGAAGGCAACTACTCGTCCTGGCTGGAACAGAAGCGCAAGCGGCTGGCGCACGAGGAGAAAGAGGAGAGTGCCCGCCAGCGCGCTTTGGCGATGGAGCAGGAATGGATCGCGGCGTCGCCTCGGGCGCGGCAGGCGAAGAATCGGGCGCGCATCCAGCGCTATGAGGAGCTGCTGGCGAAGTCGCAGGAACAGGTGGCGGGCGTGGCGGAGATCGTCATCCCACCGGGTCCGCGCCTGGGCAACGTGGTGATCGAGGCCGAGGGCCTGTGCAAAGGCTACGGCGACCAGGAGCTGATGGAGGGCCTGGACTTCAAGCTGCCACCCGGCGGCATCGTTGGCGTTATCGGCGCCAACGGAGCCGGCAAGACCACCCTGTTCCGCATGATCATAGGCCAGGAGAAGCCGGACGCCGGCGCGCTGCGCATCGGCGAGACGGTCAAGCTGGGCTATGTTGATCAGTCGCGCGACAGCCTGAGCGCGAACAACACCGTCTGGCAGGAAATCAGCGGCGGCGAGGACGTGATCTATCTGGGCAAGCGAGCGGTGCCGTCGCGCGCGTATGTCGGCGCGTTCAACTTCAAGGGACCGGACCAGCAGAAGAAGGTCGGCATCCTGTCGGGCGGTGAGCGCAACCGGGTCCACCTCGCGAAGATGCTGAAGACCGAACACAACGTCATCCTGCTCGACGAGCCGACCAACGACCTGGACGTGGATACGCTGCGCGCGCTGGAGGATGCGCTGACCGAATTCGCCGGCTGTGCCGTGATCATCAGCCACGATCGTTGGTTCCTGGACCGGCTGGCGACGCACATCCTGTCGTTCGAGGGCGACAGCCACGTGGAGTGGTTCGAAGGGAACTTCGAGGCGTACGAGGAGGACAAGCGCCGGAGGTTGGGCGCACAGGCGACCGAACCGCATCGGATCAAGTACCGGCCGCTGGCGCGGTAGGCGATTTGCCGTTGCGGGGCCAACGCAATGGCGGCATGGTCAGCACATGACGAAATCCAGCAAATCGCACCGGCCCGCCGCTGCCACCGCCGTCCGCGTCCGCCTCGGGCCCGGTCCGCACGATGTGGTGACGATCCAGCCGCCGGCGGTTCTGCCCCCGCCCGCCAGGGCGGAGGCGATCCGTCGAGCGGTGCAGGAGACGGTCGCGGAAGCCGTGGCGAGGGGCGGTCGGCGCTGGCCCAGGGCGATTGCGTAGAGGTTGCGTAAAATTCGTCATTGACAGGCTTGGCTCTGGCGGCATAGGCTCCGCGCGAACGGAGTCCTTGCCATGGCGTCGAGGCGAAATCCCCGCAGCGGCAGGCCGACGGCACAGTCCAGCGCCGTCAGAAACTATGATCGCGGTGTCTTCATCAATTGCCCGTTCGACAGGGCATACGCACCGCTGTTCGACGCAATGGTTTTCGCGGTTGCAGCCTGCGGATTCACGCCCCGCAGTGCCCTTGAAATCGACGACGCCAGCCGTGCGCGGTTCGACAAGATCGCCGGTGTCGTCGAAGCCTGCCGTCTCGGGATCCATGACATCTCGCGCACAGACCCTGACGGCGTCACCGGCCTGCCTCGCTTTAATATGCCGCTGGAACTCGGTCTGTTCCTGGGCGCTCACAGGTACGGGGCTGGTCGCCAGGCGCCGCAAGCTGACGCTCGTTCTCGACACCGAACGCTACCGCTATCAGCGATTTATCTCTGATATCGCTGGCCAGGACATCAAGGCGCACGGTGATGCTCCCGGTCAGATCATTGCCGCGGTCCGCAATTTCCTCGCTGCGGCCAGCGCCACTGTCCTGCCAGGCGGACGCACGATCCTGCGGCGCTTCACCGAATTCCGTGCTGACCTCCCGGCAATGTGCCACCGCTTCGCGCTGGAACCCGATGAACCGACGTTCCCCGAATACTGCCAGATTGTCACCGAGTGGCTGAGCGCGAGAGTAACACCATGACGAAATCGCCACCGCCCGCCGCAACGCACCTGTCGCGCGAGGCCGCAATCCACACCGCGCAGTCCGTCCCGGTGGGGCCGGCCGATCGGGCGCGGCTCGACGCCGTTCTTCCGTTGCTGGCGCTGGACGGGCGCATCCGCCTGAGCGAGGTACTTGGCCGCCTGTTTCCCGACATGTCGCGCAAGGACGCACTGACTGCCTTCCGCCAGTTTCGCGACCGGCTGCGCAAGGCCGCCGGTGCAGACCTGGCGCTGGACGTGGATAGCGGGACGCGCACCGATCCGGCGCACCGATGGTGCTGGTTCACCGGCAAGGATGCGGCGGCAAGCGCGGCCACCCAGGCGGTCGCCGCGGAAGTGCGCGCGTGGGAAGTCTCCGATGCCGCACGCATCGCCAATGCGGCCGTGCCGCTCGTCGAGGCGGAAACCCGCAGCGTCGTGCGCAAGCCGCAGGATGCCGTCGCCGTTCGTGTCGAGGCGATCGGCAAGCCGGTGGTGCGGTGCTTCGTGTCCTACGCCCATGCCGACGCGAAGTTCAAAGACGACCTGCTCAAGCGGCTCCGCGAACAGCTCGGCTACGACCGCCATCTGCGGTTCGAGTTCTGGGACGACGGCGGCATCAGCGCAGGCAGCCGGTGGAGCGCCTCCATCCAGTCGAATATCGAATCCTGCGACTTCGGGCTGCTGCTGATCAGTCCGGCTTTCCTTGGCAGCGCCTTCATCACCCAACAGGAACTTCCGTACTTTGTCGGCAGCGAGGGGCAATCGGGAAAGCGCTTCGTGCCGGTCGCGCTCAGGTCATTCAGACTCGATGGCAATGCCGATCTGCATGGCATCGAACATCACCAGATCGTCTTTCACCCCGCCAATCGGACATTCCAGCAATGCGAGCGCGACCGCGCGCGGCATGACTTCGCCGAGGCATTGGGTAAGCGAATCCTCGAAGCTCTGCGCGAAGCAGGACCGAGCGCGGCGCCGGCGCCGCCGTTACGGGAAAACATGCTGGAAGAATGGGCGCGCGAAGGCCTGAAGTACGACCCGGCCGCAAAGCTACGCGTCTCGCAGTTCGGCCGCGAACAGCAGGGCGAGCGGCGCGACGCGGTGGCGTTCCTGCGCGAGTGGGCGCGCGATCCGAATGGCCAGCCGTGCGGCGCATTGCTCGGCGAGCTCGGCATGGGCAAGACAACGACATGCATGGCGTTCACCCGCGAACTGCTGGCGGAACGGCAAAACGACCGCCAGACCCCGCTGCCGCTCTATTTCGATCTGCGCCACCTGGGTGAAGATGCCAAACGCGAGCTCGACCTTGCCGCGATCATCGACATCGTGCTGCGGCGAAGCTGGCGCGGCGGACAGATGCAGGCGCTGGTATCGGCCGCCGAGGTGGTACGCCTGGTGCAGCAGGAAGGCGCAATCGCGATCTTCGATGGGTTGGACGAGGTGCTCGTGCATCTATCGGTGCGTGCCGGCCAGTTGTTCACGCGCGAGCTGTTCCGCATCCTGCCGCCCAATCTCTGGCCAGGTCGCCGCCGGCCGGACGAGCCTGGCCGGGCCGGCCGCGTGCTGGTGTCGTGCCGCACCCACTATTTCCGCTCGGTCCGCGACCAGAACACGCACCTTACCGGCGAGGATCGCGACGACATCCGCGACAGCGATTACCGTGTGCTGCTGCTGCTGCCGTTCACGGAAGAGCAGATCCGCGACTACCTGCGGCAGACGCTGCCCGGCGAGGATATCGACCGCGTGATGGAGACGATCGGCGCGGTGCACAACCTGCCGGAGCTGGCCGAACGGCCCTATACGCTCAGCCTGATCGCGCGCGCCCTGCCCGAGCTGGAGAAATGGCAGCTTGAAGGGCGGCGAGTGACCGGCGTGCTGCTGTATCAGCACATGGTCTCCTCCTGGCTGGAGCGCGACGCCGGCAAGCACGAATTTGATCCGGAACATAAGCAGCGCATCATGGAGCATGTCGCGGCGCAGCTCTGGCGGAGCGGCAACCGCGCCTGGACCGCGCGCGCGATGGACGACTGGCTGGCCGGGTTCCTGCGGCAGCACCAGGACGTGGCGATGCATTACGAGCGCACGGCGCTCGACATCCTGAAGAAGGACCTGCGCACCGCGACGTTCCTGGTGGGCGGCCGGCGCAGCGAGTTCCGCTTCGCGCATACCTCCTTGCAGGAGTTCTTCCTTGCCGGCTTCCTGTTGCGCGCGTTGCGCGAGGACCGCATCGGCGACTGGGACATGCCGCGGCCGAGCGACGAGACGTTGGATTTCCTGGGCCAGTTGCTGCTGCACCAGGACGATGCGGCCTGCATGGAGACGCTGCGGCGGATGCGCGCGGCGTATCGGCCGCGGATCAGCGAGTTGGCGTTCCGCTATGTGCTTTCGGCGCTGGCGAAGGAGTATCCGGCGCCGTTGCCGGCGGGATTCCGGTTGGACGGCGCCGACCTGCGCGGCTGGGAGATCGGAACCGGCGGCGACGGGCCGCTATTGAACCTGCGCGGTGCATCGTTCAGCGGCGCGCGGATGCGGGGCGCGAAGCTGCGGCGGGTCGATCTGGAGCATGCGGAGTTTTCGGGAGCCGACCTGGCGATGGCGGAGATCGTTGGCGGAAGGGCGCCGCATGCGCGCTTCGCGCGGGCGCAGCTCACCGGTGCGGTGCTGCGCGGGCTGGAACTGCACGATGTTTCGTTCGACGGCGCCGTCTGCCATCGCACGCGGCTGCTGCGGTGCCGCGGGTTCGCACGTGCCGCGATTCCGGCCGGCGTGCTGTGCGCCCCGGATGAATGGATCGAAATCACAACCAAGGGCCGGTCGCGTCTCGCGGCACTCGACGGGCACAGCGGGCCAGTGTTGTCTTGCGCCTTCGCCCCGGACGGCGCCCGCATCCTCTCCGCCGGCGATGACAGCACCCTGCGCCTCTGGGACGCCGCTTCGGGCGAATGCCTCGCCGTCCTGCGCGGTCACGAGCATTGGGTGAGGTCCTGCGCCTTCGCCGCGGACGGCACCCGCATCCTCTCCGCCGGCAATGACAGCACCCTGCGCCTCTGGGACGCCGCTTCAGGCGAGTGCCTCGCCGTCCTGCGCGGTCACGAGCATTGGGTGAGGTCTTGCGCCTTCGCCCCGGACGGCGCCCGCATCCTCTCCGCCGGCGATGACAGCACCCTGCGCCTCTGGGACGCCGCTTCCGGCGAATGCCTCGCCGTCCTGCGCGGTCACGAGCATTGGGTGAGGTCCTGCGCCTTCGCCCCGGACGGCACCCGCATCCTCTCCGCCGGCAATGACAGCACCCTGCGCCTCTGGGACGCCGCTTCAGGCGAGTGCCTCGCCGTCCTGCGCGGTCACGAGCATTGGGTGAGGTCCTGCGCCTTCGCCCCGGACGGCACCCGCATCCTCTCCGCCGGCAATGACAGCACCCTGCGCCTCTGGGACGGCGCTTCAGGCGAGTGCCTCGCCGTCCTGCGCGGTCACGAAGGGCCGGTGAGGTCCTGCGCCTTCGCCCCGGACGGCGCCCGCATCCTCTCCGCCGGCGATGACAGCACCCTGCGCCTCTGGGACGCCGCTTCAGGCGAATGCCTCGCCGTCCTGCGCGGTCACGAACGGCCGGTGTCGTCCTGCGCCTTCGCCCCGGACGGCGCCCGCATCCTCTCCGCCGGCGATGACAGCACCCTGCGCCTCTGGGACGCCGCTTCAGGCGAATGCCTCGCCGTCCTGCGCGGTCACGAACGGCCGGTGTCGTCCTGCGCCTTCGCCCCGGACGGCGCCCGCATCCTCTCCGCCGGCAATGACAGCACCCTGCGCCTCTGGGACGCCGCTTCAGGCGAATGCCTCGCCGTCCTGCGCGGTCACGAAGGGCCGGTGAGGTCCTGCGCCTTCGCCCCGGACGGCACCCGCATCCTCTCCGCCGGCAATGACAACACCCTGCGCCTCTGGGACGCCGCTTCAGGCGAATGCCTCGCCGTCCTGCGCGGTCACGAAGGGCCGGTGTCGTCCTGCGCCTTCGCCCCGGACGGCGCCCGCATCCTCTCCGCCGGCTATGACAGCACCCTGCGCCTCTGGGACGCCGCTTCAGGCGAATGCCTCGCCGTCCTGCGCGGTCACGAAGGGCCGGTGTCGTCCTGCGCCTTCGCCCCGGACGGCGCCCGCATCCTCTCCGCCGGCTCTGACCGCACCCTGCGCCTCTGGGACGTCGCTTCAGGCGAATGCCTCGTCGTCCTGCGTCACGGGAATGTGGTGTACGCCTGCGCCTTCGCCCCGGACGGCGCCCGCATCCTCTCCGCCGGCAATGACAGCACCCTGCGCCTCTGGGACGCCGCTTCAGGCGAATGCCTCGCCGTCCTGCGCGGTCACGGGAATGCAGTGTACGCCTGCGCCTTCGCCCCGGACGGCGCCCGCATCCTCTCCGCCGGCAAGGACAGCACCCTGCGCCTCTGGGACGCGGCTTTAGGCGAGTGCCTCGCCGTCCTGCGCGGTCACGAAGGGCCGGTGTCGTCCTGCGCCTTCGCCCCGGACGGCACCCGCATCCTCTCCGCCGGCAAGGACAGCACCCTGCGCCTCTGGGACGCCGCATCCACCGCCGCGTGCGGCTTCCGCGTCCACCATTTCGCCGGCGGCGCTTTCGCCACGACTGATCCGCAGGCCAATCGCGTCATCCAGGTCGGCGGCGAGGCCTGGCGCTACCTGGCCTGGATCGGCCCCGACGGCACCACTTATCCGGCCGAGACATTCGGTCCGCTGCGCGAGTTCACGGAGGCCGCCGCGCCGCCGCCGTGATCGTCAGCCACGATCGTTGGTTCCTGGACCGGCTGGCGACGCACATCCTGTCGTTCGAGGGCGACAGCCACGTGGAGTGGTTCGAAGGGAACTTCGAGGCGTACGAGGAGGACGAGCGCCGGAGGTTGGGCGCACAGGCGACCGAACCGCATCGGATCAAGTACCGGCCGCTGGCGCGGTAAAGCTTCTGCTCGTGGTCGATGACGTGGCGCGCAGTATCACCTCGCTCGACCTGCCGCTCGGAATCGTCACCGCACTCATCGGCGCGCCATTCTTCGCCGGGTTGCTGATCAGGTTGGGGCGTCAGTGGCAGTGATCCAAACCGCGGAGGTGGATCGCTCGAGTCGGATCGTCGCCCCGCCAGCCTCGAAATCAGCGGGCTGTCGTTCGGCTTTCCACGGCACGGACGAGCCGACCGCCTCGCTGGACTACGGTAACGAGGTCCACATCCTGCGTGCGGTGCGCAAACTGGCCCGGGAGGGCAAGTCGGTGCTGATGACCACCCACCAACCGGAGCACGCGCTCGGCTACGCCAACCGCGCAGTGCTGATGCGGGACGGCGCGATCGTCGCCGACGGCAGACCGGACGACGCCGTGACCAGTGAACGGCTAAACGAGCTTTATCGTGTCCCGATCCACGTTGCCGGCGTGTTGCTGCCCGGCAGCGGGGGACGGGAGGTGCGGACCTGTATTGCCATCCCGTGGCGATGTGCCGCCTGCCGTCGCATTCCTAAGTCGCATTCCTCAGGGGCCGGCGGCCGCGCGGATAGCATGGCGCCCAGGGCGCCCCATATAGCGTCGGTGGGCAATAAAGGAGGCCGCGCGATGACCGAGATACCCGCAGCGTACATGGATCTGATGCAACAAAAGAAGGCCTTCGCTAATCTTGCGACGGTGATGCGGGACGGGTCGCCGCAGGTGACACCGGTGTGGTTCGACTACACCAACGGGCATGTGCGCGTGAACACCGCGAAGGGGCGTGTGAAGGCGCGGACGCTGCAAGAAGGCGCGTCGGTGGCGATGGCGATCATGGACCCGGACAACCCGTATCGCTACCTGCAGATTCGCGGCAAGGTGGCGCGCGCGACCGAGGAAGGCGCGTCGGCCCATATCGATTCCTTGGCCAAGAAGTACCTGGGCAAGGATAAGTACCCGTTTTCGCAGCCGGGCGAAGTGCGGATCATGTATGAGATAGAGCCGCTGGCGACGCAGGGCGTGCAATAACGCCCTTAGCCGTTGATTTGCTGTAGTCGCTGCTCCGCCATATCGCCGGGCGTTGGAAAGCGCATCGCGCTGACCGACACCGGCGACCACATTCAGGTGGCGACACATTCAGGTCTGGATACTCGACGGCATTGTCGCAGGCCACAAGGTCCGCCCATAAGGTCGGTTGAAGCTGTATCGCCCATCACCTGTCGGTGTATGAACCCCAGGGACCCTCAAGAGGACAGGGGATGCACGACTTCTCGGCGTCCGTCACCACGTTCGTGCTGCTGTGCCTGAGTGTCTGGGTCGGCCGCTTCATCCATGCGCGTCTGCCGGAGACCTACCGAACCCGCGAAACCGTCGAAACCATGCAGCTCGTCATCGGCATGCTGGTAACTTTCGCGGCTCTGGTGCTCGGCTTGCTGACGGCATCGGTGAAGACATCGTACGACCACGCCGACCGGGACCGTCACGCCTATGCGCTGCGGCTCACGCAGCTCGACCGCTGCCTGCGTGACTACGGTCCGGAGACCGCGCATGCACGCGGAGACCTGGCGCGTTACACGGCGGCGGTGATCGCCAGCACGTGGCCGCATGAGCCGCCGCCGCCCAACAGCATCGGTTACCCGAACACGGCCGGCATGCCTGTCGTCGGCGCGTCGCCGGTCCTGGGCGAGCTGATGGATCGGATCGGTCAGCAAATTCGTTCGCTCGATCCCAAGACGCAACTCGCCGTCAACACTGCCGACGATTGCCGCAATTTCTATCGAGATGTCTTGCAGGTCCGACAGGAGGTCATCGAAGATGCCGGCGCATCCCTGTCGCGACCATTCTTCTGGATCCTGGTGTTCTGGCTGATGGTTGTCTTCCTCGCACTGGGACTGGCGGCACCGCGCAACAGGGTGGCGGCACTCGGCATCCTGCTATGCGCCATTTCGCTTAGCAGCGCCATCCTCGTGATCGCGGACCTGAGTCGACCGTACCGCGGCCTGATGGCGATCTCCAGCGGCGACATGCGCACGGCCCTGGCCGAAATGACTGCGCGCAACGAATAGCCTGGGCGCTGCATGCAGGCAGGCCCGTTGCACGTTCAGCCCTGCCGGCAAAACGGTCGGCGATCCAGTGGGATAATCAGAAGCGTGGCGAATGCCGCCGCTGCAGCACTCGGCACCGCCATCTCGGCATGTAGATTTACAGTAGGGGGTTCGAGGTCTCGATCCGAGCTTCGCGGTCGCGGGAAACACGTTCGTGATGGGGCGGTCCATGGTCCCGTTAAGTCTAATACCAGCGCGCATGATGAGTGACATTCGGCCAGCGAGCGCCCCCCGAGCGCTGCCCCTCTCGTGTCGAGCCCGCGATTGGCCCGGGCACCGCGTCTTAGCGCGACGAACCAGGAAGCCGTGGGTGGCCGGCCTGCGCCGGCCATGACACGGGAGGCGTACGCCCAGCAGACGAGTCATTGTTTTGACGGCCCAGTATAACATGTCCCGGCCGAACGCGAGTTGATAGCCGGGTCAAGTCCGGGCATGACTGCGGGCGCGTGCCTGGACGACGCAAGACTTTCGTCATAGCACTGGACGCGATCGCCGCATGCAACGGCGTCCACTATTGGGCAGCAAGTGCCGGCGGCCCAGCTCCGCGATCGGTGCAAGAGCAGGAAGAAGATGGACGACACTGTTGAAGTCTCAGCGGACGGCGGCGTTCTGGAGATTCGGCTGAACCGGCCGGAAAAGAAGAACGCGTTGACACGCGCGATGTACGAAGCCGTCAGCCGCGCGCTGGAGCAGGCGGATGCCGATCCGGTAATCCGTGTCGCGCTGCTGACGGGGACGGGGGACACGTTCACATCCGGCAACGACGTGAAGGACTTTCAGGAACGTGGGGCGGATCGCGCGCCGCGCGGTGGCAGCCGTTTCCTGCCGGTGATTTCGTCGTTCCAGAAGCCGCTGATTGCAGCGGTGAACGGTGCGGCGATCGGCGTCGGCACCACAATGCTGCTGCACTGCGACCTGATCGTCGCGGTGCGATCCGCACGCTTCGTCATGCCGTTCACCAGCCTGGGGCTGGTGCCGGAGGCGGCCAGTTCGCTGCTGATGCCGCGCCTGCTCGGGCATCAACGAGCGAGTGCGCTGCTGCTGTTGGGAGAGCCGCTGGATGCATCGACGGCCCACGAATGGGGCCTGGTGAACCGCGTGGTGGAAGACGACGAACTGCTGCCAGTAGCGCGCGACATGGCGCGGCGGCTGGCGGCCCTGCCGCCGCAGGCGGTACGGCTGACCAAGCGGCTGATGAAGCACGGCCCCCCCGATGTGGCAGGCCGCATCGCCGAGGAGATCGGATTGTTCAGCGAACGCCTGGCCTCGCCGGAGGCGCAGGAGGCGTTCGCCGCCTTCATGGAAAAGCGCAAGCCGGACTTTTCGAAGTTTTCATAACCGGCCGCGCGTGCCAAACTGCGCCGCCTGACGCCAAGACCTGACGCCAAGACAAGACCTGATGCCAAGATCAGCCGGCAAGGGAGACGCTCATGATGATCCGCAATGCCTGGTACGTCGCCGCCTGGGCCGATGAGGTCGGCGACCGCCCCCTCGGCCGCCGCATCTGCAACGAGCCCGTCGTCCTGTTCCGCGACCATGAGGGCCGCGCCGCCGCATTGCTCGACATGTGCTGCCACCGCGGCGCGCCGCTGCACGTGGGCAAGGTCGTCGAGCAAGGCATCGAGTGCGGCTATCACGGCCTGACCTTCGACCGCAGAGGCACCTGCGTGCGCATCCCCGGCCAGGACCGCATCCCGGAGCGCGCCCGCGTCCGCAGCTTCCCACTGGTGGAGCGCGACGCCTTCCTGTGGATCTGGATGGGCGATCCCGCCCGCGCGGACGAATCGGAAATCGTCGCGTATCCCTGGCACAACGACGCGCAGAACTGGCCGCACAAGCACGCCACGTATCATATCAAGGCCAGTGCGACGCTGATGGTCGATAACCTCATGGACCTGACGCATCTCGGCTACGTGCATGTCGGCAGCATCGGCGGCAATCCGATGACGCATGTCGCCGCGAAGATGGAGACGGTGCGCACGGCGCGCGGTCTGAAATTCACCCGTTGGATGCTGAACTCGGTGCCGCCGCCGACCTATGTGAGGGCGGTCGGGTTCGAGGGCCTCATCGACCGCGTGCAGATCTTCGAATTCATCGCGCCCGGCTCGGTCGTGCAGTTCAGCGGCGCGGATGAAGCGGACGCCTTCCAGCACATGGACGTTAACGACAGCAAGCTGCGTTTCCGGCTGTTCCATGGTCTGACGCCGGAAACCGAGACCTCCTGCTTCTATTTCTGGTCCACCGCGAACGGCTTCCGTCCAAACGATCCAGCCGCGACCGAGCAGTTGTTCCAGGAGGTCGGCGCGGCGTTCCAGGAGGACCTGACGGTGGTGCAAGGCCAGCAGGCGCGGCTGAGCGAGCTGGGCGAGGACCATCTGGTGGACATCGCCAACGACGCCGCGCGGCTGCACATGCGCCGCACGATGGAACGGATGCGGGCCGAGGACGCGCCGGCGCTGGCGGCGGAGTAGAAAAGCCGGCGCTGGCGGCGGAGTAGAAAAGGATGGCGGAGTAGACGCGGGCCGCGGTCGCTCCGCATCAGGCGGCTGGGGAGATAGCATGTTCCGCGTTCTGGCTTGGCTGTTGCTGGTTGTGCCGCTGCACGCCGGGTCTGCCGCATCCTTGTGGGAGACGCTGCCACCGACGCCGCCGCCGGTCGCGGGCGAACACAGCGGCCACGCGAGGGTGAACGGCATCAGCCTTTATTACGCCGTCATCGGGCACGGTTCGCCGGTGGTGCTGTTGCATGGCGGGCTCGCCAATTCCGACTATTGGGGCAACCAGGTGAAGGTCCTGGCGCCGCACCACACCGTCATCCTGATGGACAGCCGCGGCCACGGCCGCAGCACGCGCGATGCCCGGCCTTATGGCTATGACCTGATGGCCGATGACGTTGTCGGATTGCTCGACACGCTGCACGTCGCCAAGGCGGATATCGTTGGCTGGAGCGACGGCGCGATCATCGGGCTGGACCTGGCGATCCGTCATCCGGACCGGGTCGGCAAGGTGTTCTCGTTCGCCGCCAACACCGTAACGTCCGGCGTGCAGGAAGGTGTTGAGAAGAATCCGACCTTTGCCCGCTACATCGAACGCGCGGGCCACGAGTATGCGAAGCTGTCCGCGACTCCGAAAGACTACGACGCCTTCGTCGCGCAGATCAGCAAGATGTGGGAGACCGAGCCAAACTGGACCGACGCGCAACTGCGGTCGATCAGGGCGCCGGTTTGGGTCGTGGACGGCGACCATGACGAGGCGATCAAGCGCGCGCACACCGAATACATTGCGGCGACGATTCCGGGGGCCGGCCTGTTGATCCTGCCCAATGTCAGCCATTTCGCTTTCTTGCAGGACCCGGAGTTGTTCAACGCGGCGCTGCTGCATTTCCTTGGAGACCGTTGAGCAGCGTTCGCTTGGGTGTGCCGCATAATGCCAACCGCAATTCGGATTGACCGATGTCGGCGAGGCGATCGACTCTGTGTCATGCTCGGGCTCGGCTCGGTCAGGCGCGGCCATGACACGGAGAGTCACCGCTAACGGCGGCTGGTATAATTCGCCCCCTGCCTGACAAGCCGACGCTGCGTCCCCGGCGGGCGATCGCTTCGCCGCTACGCTCCTCGCAATGACAGGTCGCACCGGTGCGGTCGTCTCACGCTTCGATGATTCCGAGTTCCAGCAGGCACGCATCCCCATACGAATAGAAACGATAACCGGCGGCAACAGCGTGGGCATAGGCGGCACGCATGCGCGCGGTGCCCGCGAAGGCGCAGACCAGCATGAACAGGGTCGAGCGCGGTAAGTGGAAATTGGTCAGCAGAAGATCCACGGCGCGAAAGCGATGCCCCGGCAATATGAACAATGACGTCTCGCCGGCGAACGGGGGAATGAGACCGGCCTGGTCGGCCGCGGTCTCCAGCAGCCGCACGCAGGTGGTGCCGACCGCCACCACGCGTCCTCCTGCCGCACGGGCGGAATTGATCGCGGCGGCGGCCTCCGGGGTGATCGCGCCGTGTTCGGCGTGGATGCGGTGGTGGGCGATGTCCCCATCGCGCACCGGCAGGAAGGTGCCGGCTCCGACATGCAGCGTCAGCGTCACCCGCTGCACGCCACGCGCATCCAGCGCCGCCAGCAGCGCCGGGGTGAAATGCAGGCCGGCCGTGGGCGCCGCCACCGCGCCCTCATGCGCCGCGAACACGGTCTGGTAATCGGCCGCGTCCTCCGGCAACGGACCATGCGGGCGCGCAATGTAAGGCGGCAGCGCGAGCGCCCCCGACGCGTGCAAGGCCGCCGCGAACGCGTCGCCCGACTGGTTGAACGCCAAGGCAACGCCGCCATCCGGATCGCGCTCCAGGACGGTGGCGGCCAGCGGCCCGCCGCCATCGAACAACAGCTCATCCCCGGGGCGCAGCCGCCGCGCGTTACGCGCCAGGGCGTGCCAGGCGCCGTCGGCGCGCGGGCGGTCGAGCGTGATGCCGATGCGCGCCTCCGTCGCCCCCCCGCCCCGCAGCCGCCGCGCGCTGAGTTGCGCAGGGATCACCCGCGTGTCGTTCGCCACCAGCACATCGCCCGGCCGTAACAGGCTGGGCAGGTCCCGCACCGCCCGGTCCGCCAGGCCGCCGGCGGCAACGTGCAGCAGCCGGGCGGAGTTGCGCGGCCGGGCGGGATGCTGGGCGATGCGGTCCTGCGGCAGGTCGAAATCGAAATCGGCGATATCCAACGCCATCAGGCCAGGCGCCGGCCGGCGCTACGGCATGTAGCTGGAGATCTCGATCAGGTTGCCGTCCGGGTCGCGACAATAGACCGACTGCATCGACCCGAGCGCCCCCTCACGCCGCACCGGCCCCTCCAGGATCGCCACGCCGCACTCATGCAGGTGGCCGATCACCACGTCCGGCGGCGCGGCCGTGATGAAGCAGAGATCGCCTGACCCCGGCAGGTCATTGACCCCGGTGACCCAGGTTCCCGGATCGGAATCCGTTGGCCGGACGTTGATCTTCTGGCCGCCGAATTTCAGCGCGGTGCGGTGCTTGGGACCGAATTCCTCGCGTTCCATGCCCAGCACGCGCTGATACCAGGCGGACGTGATCTCCAGGTCCTTCACGTTCAGCACGAGGTGGTCGATGCGGTCGATGGTGAAGCGCATTCTTGCCGTGCCCCGATTCGGTAAACGTCGCTGTTAGCCCATTCCGGCAGCGAGGGGAATTGGCGAGGGCTGGCGAACCGCGACGAAATCCGCCGTCCATTGATTTAGATCATGGCAGGGCCCGCGGAAATACCGCAACCGGCATGAACCGGTGTGCCCTGAGCGACTGCCGGCTCCGTTCCGATGGCGCAGCCGAATCGTGCGCTCATTGCCGTACTGCTCCCCTGACCTGGCCGTACCGTTCGTCAATCAAGAAGACCAACTGGAGAAGAAATGTTCACGCAGATCGTCGACCCTGTCGGCAATCTTGGCATCACCTGCCTGATCGCCCTGATCCCGGTCGTGTTGTTGCTGGCCTTGCTCGCGGTGTTCCGCGTCTCCGCCTGGCTGTCGGTGCTGATCGGGTCGATCGTCACCTTCGCGCTCGCCGCCTGGGTCTGGCAGATGCCGCTGGGCAACGGCCTCCGCGCCTATCTGTACGGCGCCGGGACCGGCGTATGGAACGTGGATTGGATCACCTTCTGGGGTCTGGTGCTGTTCAACACGCTGAACGCCACCGGCATCTTTGAGAACTTCCGCCGCTGGCTCATCGCCCAGGGCACCCTCGACATCCGTGTGCAGACCATGCTGTTCGCCTGGGCCTTCGGCGCACTGCTGGAGGGCCTGGTCGGGTTCGGCTACCCCTGGGCCGTGGTGGCGCCGATCCTGATCACGCTGGGGTTGTCCGACCTGGACGCCATCCGCGTCGCCGCCATCGCCAACAACGCCCCGGTGTCCTACGGCGCGCTGGGCGCCCCGATCATCGCGCTGGCCGCGGTGACCGGGTATCCGTTGCTGGCCATGTCGGGCTCGGTCGGCACGATCGTCGCGTTCCTGGCGCTGCTGCCGCCGTGGGTACTGATCTACCTCGTCGCCGGCAAGCGCGGCTTCAAGGACGGCTGGCCGCTCGCCATTGTCGGGTCGTTTGGCTACATCCTGGGGCAGTGGCCGATCGCGTATTTCTTCGGTCCCTATCTGCCGGACATCACCGGCTCCATCGTCTGCTTCTGCGCTCTGCTGCTGCTGCTGAAGGTGTGGCAGCCACCCCAGATCCTGGGTCATGGCGGGGAGCCGATCAGCGCCGCCGCGATCGAACAAGAGAACCGCCGAGACCATGGCCTGGCCACCAGCGACGTGCTGCTGGCCTGGATGCCGTTCGCCGTGCTGGTGCTTGTGGTCGCGGCGTGGACCGGACCATGGTCCAGCCTGCCGGCGGTGGGCTGGTACTCCGCCTCGGTATCGGCTACCGCGCCGGCAACCAAGGCCACCATCACGGCGGCGTTCAAGTTCGCGCCCTGGGTCGGCGGCAGCGCCATCCTGGCGTCCTGGCTGATCATCAGCGCGTGGCTCGGGATGGCCGGGAAGCTTAAGATGACGCAGATCGGCGCGATCTTCAGCAAGACGTTCCATCAGATGTGGGGCGCGCTGCTGGTGGGCTTCTTCATCTTCGGCCTGGCGTTCGTGTTCAACTACTCCGGCATGGCGTCGTCGCTGGCGAAGGGCTTCTCCTACCTCGGCACGTGGTTCATCGTGGTGGCACCGCTGCTGGGCTTCATCGGCGTGGCGCTGTCGGGCTCCAACACCTCCACCAACGCCATGTTCGGCAAGTTCCAGGCGCTGGTGGGCGTGCAGCTCGGCTTCCCGCCGTTGCTGCTGCCGACATTGAACTCGGTCGGATCGGAGATCGGCAAGCCAATCGCACCGCAGACCGCGAGCGTGGGCGTGTCCACCAGCAGGTTCGTGCGCGGCGGAAGGCGAGGTGATCCGCCACAATTTTGGCTGGACGCTGGTGCTGCTGACCTACCTGGTGGTGCTGGGGGTGGCATTCTACTTCATCGATCCGGCGGTGCTGCACCTGCCGTAACCGAACGCGGTTCGCCATGGCCCGGCCCTGCTCCGGTCATGGCGAGAGTCGCGGGTATGCAGAAGTGGGACGCTATCGGTTCCGATAGAACGTTCCCATCCGATGGTGCGTCGGCGATTATGTAGTGTGTTGATCAAGTGCATAATCGCCGGTGCGTCAGCACGGTGATTTTGACCCGGCTGGCGCGGCGTGTCTTGCTCACAAAGAAGCAGCAAGCGATTCAAAATTCACAAAGGGAGCGAACCCATCCACCAACTGCGGTGCCGAAGGATGGATCGCCGCCGAAGGATGGATCGCCAAAGTATCTCTGTGCATCTTCCAACCCGTTGCCTGCAGCTTTGTGAGAAACTGCAATCCCCGCGAGCCGCACCGGCTTCACCTGCCTGCGCTGGGGCGAGTTTGCCCACGGAACCTAACCCGATGCCGCCGGCTGCTTGCGCATCATCGCCTGGCGGCGGCAGATCGCCACCATCTCGCCGCGGTGGTTCCAGCAGGTGTGTTCGAAATCGACAATACCGACATCGGGGCGAGACCGACTCTCGCGCATCGCCACCACCTTGGTACGCGCCTTCAGCGTATCGCCGTGAAACACCGGTTTCGGAAAGCGCATATCCGTGAAACCCAGATTGCCGACCGTGGTTCCCATGGTCGTGTCGTTCACGCTCATGCCCACCATCAGGCCGGCGGTGAACATGGAGTTCACCAGCCGCTGACCGAACTCGGTCTGCGCGGCGAAATGCGCGTCGAGATGCAGCGGTTGGACGTTCAGCGTCAGGGCCGAGAACAAGGTGTTGTCCATCTCGGTGACGGTGCGCGACCAGGGATGATCGAACTCTTGGCCGATGAAGAACTGGTCGTAATAGAGGCCCGCCATGGCATTTCCTCCCGATTGCCTGCGCGCGGCAGCCTATTAGGCCGGCCAGTGGCGTGGCAACCACCGCTCAAGATGCAGTGACGCCAGCGGGTTCGGATCGACATCCGCGTGAACGCACGCCGCCGTGCCCGCGCCCGCCGCGTTGGCGTCATATTCGCTGCCAAGAATCCGCTGCCGAGAATCCACCGGCACACACGGGCGCGCTACCGCCCGAACAGGAGAACACCTCGTTGTACACAATCCTGATCGTCATCCTGATCCTCCTGCTGCTCGGAGCGCTGCCGACCTGGCCATACAGCGGAGGCTGGGGCTACTACCCGAGCGGCGGGTTGGGACTGGTACTGCTGATCGTCGTCGTCCTGCTGCTGGTCGGACGAATATAGGGCCTCGACACCGGTAGGAATCAGAGAGGCTGAAAACGGAAATGAACACCCCCTCCCCTTGAGGACCTGGGCCGCGAAGCGGACCAAGGCAGGGGGAGGGGGTGTTCTGCTTCTCCCGCTTCCCCCCTTGCGATCACTTCGACGGCTTTGCCCGCATCGCCTCCCGCACGTCGGCCGGCTGCGCTTCCACCGCCCGCAGCACCGACTGCAACTGCGCGCGCAACTCGTAGACCTGATCGAGCAGGGACAGGACCAGGGGAATGGTGTCCTCGCCGATGTCCATGCCGTGCCGCAGGTCATGGATCAGGCGCACGCGGGCGACATCGATCTCCTGGAACTCCCAGGCGGGGGCGTCGCCCTCCGGCCGCACCCAGCCGCGCTCCACCCAGCCGGTCAGCTCGTGCACCGGCAGGTCGGAGAACATCGCGATCACGCTGGTAAGTTGCAGCATCATGCGTCCTCCAGTCCGGCGCGCGGGTTGAATGGGTGTTGCGGCTGCCACGACTTCAGGAATTCAGCCAGCTCGGGTTCCTCCGCCGGCGGCAGCACGACGTGGAGCTGCACGAACTGGTGGCCGTGGTGGATGCCGCGCCCGCGCAGCCGCAGCCTTGTTCCGGAGCCGGAGTTGGGCGGGATCGTCAGGCGCACCTTGCCCTTGATTGTGGGCACCTCCAGCGTCGCCCCCAGCACCGCCTCCTGGATCGTCACCGGCAGCTCGACGATGATGTCGTCGCCCTCGCGCCGGAACAGGGGATGGGGTGCCACCGCGATCTCCACCAACGCATCACCCGGCGGACCGCCGCCAAGGCCGGCCATGCCCTGCCCCTTCAGCCGCAGCAGGTGCCCGTCGCGCACGCCGGCGGGGATCTTCACGTCGAGCGTTCGGCCCTCCGGCAGGGTGATGCGGCGGGTAGTGCCGTTGGCGGCGTCGAGGAAGCTGACGGTCAGCGTGTAGTGCGCATCCGGGCCGCGCGCGGTGAAGCGGCGGCCACCGGCGGTGCCGGCGAACCGACCGCCGCCGCCGCCGAAGGCGTGGGCGAAGATGCTGTCCAGGTCCTCGGGGTCGATGTTGCCCTGATAGTATTTCTCGCGGCCGGGGGTATCGCCGAAATCGCGGTAATACGGTTGCTGCGGCGGCACCTCGTTGCCGGCGGCGTCGATCTCGCCGCGGTCGTAGCGGCCGCGCTTGTCCTGGTCGGACAGGATGTCGTTGGCGGCGTTGATCTCCTTGAAACGCTCCGCCGCCTCCGGCTTGTTGGGGTTCAGGTCGGGGTGGAAGCGCTTCGCCAGCTTGCGATAGGCGGAGCGGATCGCGGCCTCGCTGTCGGTCTTCTGCACGCCAAGGGTTTCGTACGGGTCTTTCATCACGCTTCTTGGGTCAGTGGTCCGTGATCACATAGGCGCTATGATCGCCGGCGGCCACTCCGCCCCCCTGCGTCGCCCACGCCCCTGCGTCGCCCACGCCCCTGCGTCGCCCAGGTCGCCGCGTCGCCGCGTCGCCGAGGTCGCCGCGCGGTGCGCCGCCGGCTGCACCGTTACCGCAGCTCCGGCAGGCTGCGCATCGCCACGGCACGGTGCAAGTGCCCGGTATCTGCCGGCCCAGTGCGACTGGCCGCAGTGCGACTGGCCGCGGTGCGACTGGCCGCAGTGCGACCAGGCGGCCGTTGCGGCCGCAGGCAACGCCATCGGGTTCACGCGGCACGAATCAGGATAGCGGGGCCGCCACGTGGTGGCCCCGTGCATGTCTCGCCAGGATGGCGCGCCGGGTTCGGCGCGCCAACAATCGCCGGAGGCCCTGCGCAGGCAGGATAACAGAGCAGGCGCGGCGGGCGGGGCACGAAGCGAATGATATTCCGGCAGGAGAACGTACTGTTCCCGTGAAGCAGCACAAAGTTTCGTAACCCGAAACTCGGACGGCCGCGGAATAACGCACGCCGCGACCGGCGCGCCGTGATGCCGCTGCGGTCCGGTGTGTGCGCTCCTGGCGCATTGGTATTGCCGGCGAAACGGTCGCACCAGGGCGGCACGGTTGGCACCGCACCGGGCTGGTCTTGCGTGGTGCTTTCCGGATCAGCGGCACACGCTGCCTCGGGCACACCGTCGGCCCACGGCAGCGCCGGATTCTGCGGTCCGGCCGGGTCGTGCGGCCCCGTGCCTTCCTGCGGCAACACTGGGGCGAGAAGGTCTGGCGTGGTCTCCTGAAGGTTCATGGCCGCGATCACGGCCGCTTCCGCGGGCTCGGGCGAGGCCTCCGGCCGCGGATCAAGCGGGATGCCGGGCGCGTCCCGGGATGCATCCGCCGATGCCGGCGGCGGCTCCGGTGGCGCAGCCGGCCGTTGGTCCGCCGCCTCGGCCCGCGCGGCGGCGAGCCGGCTGCTCAGCGCGCGAAACACGTCCTGCACGTCCGGCGCGCGGCTTCGGCCGCTCATCGCCGGCTCGATGAGTTCGGCGAACGTCTCGTACACGCAGTGCAACAGCTCGGGATCGCTTTCCTCCATCGGCGTGTTGAAGAACGCAAGCGCCTCCGGGGCGATCCCCGGGAACTCCTCCAAGGTCAGGGGGCCATTGCGGCGTGGCCGAGCGCCGACGGCCGCCTGGCTGCGGGCGGACAAGCGCGTCAGCCAGCCCAGCCAGTCCGGCCTGCCCGGGCCCGGCGGTGGCGTTGAAGGCGTGGCACGCGGCCAGTGCGGCCGGCCAGCCGGGCTGGGTGCGGGCGGGCTGGCAGCGTCTCGGGCAATGCGGGCGCGGGGACCGGGTTGCCGGAGGTGCAGGCGGCCGGCGATCACGCTGTGCAGCGCGGCGCGCCACTGGCTGAAGCGGCGGACGACGCGCGCACCAACCCCTTGGGGGGGTTGGGCAGGCAGACCAGCGGTGCCGGGCGCGTGGAACATCTCATGAACATAGGGAGGCGGATTGTCCTGTCAAGCATATCTTCCCAGATTTTTGCGGAAAAATATCCTGGTCGATCTTGGCCGCTTCCTGGCGGTTGTCGCGATCCGCGCGCGGGGGGCGTTGCGTCAGGCGGCACGTCTGAAGCCGCGGCCACCGACGACCGCTGGCCGTCTTGCTCGCCCATCTCGCGGCGCTGGTTCCCGACGGCTTCGTCTTGCATCCGGCTGAACCCCTGGGTCGGCGCCAATGCGATGGCGGAGATGACACTGAGCAGGAACGCCATCGCAGGGCGGGCAGGCGCAGCGCATTCGCCGACACCGTGTCCGGCGGATTGCGGTAGTGGGTCAGTTTGAATGTCTGCAAGGGGTGGCTATGCAGAACTCTGCATAGCCACCCCTATGCATAGTTTCGTCCTATGCATAGGGGTGGATTCCGGACATTGGTTGCGCGTTCCCTCGACGGCTTGTTTGCGCCCATCTCCGTCAATCGGGGTGGTAAGGGGCGCTCCCGGGACCGGTCATTCCTCGCCCTTCTTCCGGACAACGCAGCGGAACCCGATGTGGCAGGTTGCCGTATCGATCATCTGCGGATGCCGCGCCGCCGGCCTGTATCTTCGGCAGTAGTTGGGCGCGCACAGATATGACCCGCCCTTGATCACCCTGCGCGGAATGCGAACGGCCGGCTGCTCCGGATCGTAACTCAGCGCTTCCGCGCCGCCCCGTGGATTGCGCGGCACGCAGCACGGCGTCCCCGCCTTGACCGGATGCTGGGACGAGTACCAGTCGGCCGTCCATTCCCAGACATTCCCGGCCATGTCGTAGAGGCCGTAGCCGTTGGCCGGAAACGAGCCGACCGGAGCGCGGCCGGCGAACCCGTCGGCGCCTGAATCCTGAAACGGGAACGTTCCTTGCCATGTGTTGGCGAGATAACGGCCGCCGGGCGTGAACTCGTCCCCCCAACAGAACTCCGCGCTATCCAGTCCGCCGCGCGCGGCAAACTCCCATTCGGCCTCGGTCGGCAATTCCTTGCCCGCCCACGCGGCGTAAGCGGCCGCATCCTCGAATGCGACGTGCACCACCGGTTCACGCCCGCGCCCTTCGAGCGTGCTGTCGGGCCCATCCGGATGGCGCCAGTTCGCGCCGGGCACATAGGCCCACCGACTATGGACATCGCGTATGTCCGCGCGGCCGGTCGGCATGAAGAACACCGCGGAGCCGGGCTTGAGCAGTTCGGGTTGCGCCCCCGGATAAAGCGCCGGGTCGAGCGGCCGTTCGGCGACGGTGCGATAGCCGGTGGCCCGGACAAAGTCAGCGAATTGGTCGTTGGTGACGGTATGCGCGGCCATCCAGAAGCCGCTCACCGCTACCGCATGCGCTGGCGCCTCCTCCGGATAGCCCCTGTCATCGCCCATCCGGAAGGTGCCGCCAGGAATCCACTGCATGCCCTGCATCGTGTCCTACCGGATTGAGCGCCGATGAACGCCGCACATGTCGCCGTTTTCTCAACGCACAATCAGACGTACAATGCCTTGTTCATACGCAATTCCTCGATAGCCCGCTGCGCCTCCTCGCTCAGGTTGGACCTGCCAACCTGGACGGTAACCTTGTGGATCTTGCCGGTGAACCTGTTTTTGCCGTGTTGGTAGTCGTCACTGACACAGGTATAGAGGTTCTCGCCCACGTCCGTCGTTTCGGCGCCAAACGCGAACGGCTGCGTGTGCTCGATCCTCCCCTCGGCGACCTTTTCGCCGTTGATGAAGATCACACCGTTACCCCCCGCGCCCGGCCTGCCTCCGTCGTAAGCAAACTCGAAGCGGAGCGCCACCCGCCCGGCCGGCAGGCGTGTGGCGCCGGCGATCTTGTAGATGTCGCGGCCGAGATAATTCCAGGCAAACCGGGGTGCGCCGTCCTTCGCGTAGAGGCTCCAGCCGCCCATTTCCCCACCTTGGGCAATGATCACCCCCTCTGCTCCGCCCGCCGGGACCTCGATGTCGGCCGCAACCACGAACGAGCGGTTCTTGATGTTGATAAAGCCGTTCTCGGGAATTCCCTTCATCCCCTCGTACACCGTTATCTCGGTGCGGCCTTCCATCAGGTCCGGACGGCCCGCCAGCGCGGCGTTGAAGCGCTCCCAGGCGCGGTCGTCCAGCGGAAGCACGTTGTACTTGACCGCCTCTTCCAGGAAGACCCGCTTCAGCTGCTCAAGTTTGTCGGGATACTTCGCCGCAAGGTCATGTGCGCAACTGAAATCTTCCTCGACGTTGTAAAGCTCCCACTTGTCGTTCTCGAACGTAGCCCGCGGCTTGGGTTCCCACGGGGGGCGGTGTACCGTGGTGGCGAACCAGCCGTCCTGGTAGATGCCCCGGTTGCCGGCCATCTCGAAGTATTGCGTGGTGTGCCGCGACTTCGCCTCGGGGTTATTCAAGGTCTCCAGCATGCTCACGCCCTCGAGGGGCCTCTGCTGCACGCCGTCGACCACCGCGGGCTCGGGCACACCGACTGCCTCCAACACGGTCGCGGCAATATCGATCATGTGCATCCACTGCGTACGCAGGCCGCCCGTCTCGGCGATGCCCTTCGGCCAGTGCGCCACCATGGATTGGCAGACCCCGCCGTAGGAGGCCACCTGGTGGCCCCAACCAAACGGCGTGGCGCCGGCGAAGGCCCAGCCGTTGGGATATAAAATATGCGATTTGGGACCGCCGATCTCGTCGAAGTTCTTCAGCGCAACGTCCAGGGGTTCCGGCAGCCCGTTGAACACGGACAACTCGTTGAAGGCGCCGATCGGGCCGCCCTGAAAGACCGAACCGTTGTCGCCGGTGATGTAGAGGATCAGCGTATTATCCATTTCACCGAGGGCCTCGATTTCATCGACAAAGCGCCCGACTTCGTAGTCGGTCACCTCGGCGAAGGCCGCGTAAATCTCCATGTAGCGGGCGAAGACCTTCTTCTCGTCGGCGGTCAGCTCGTTCCATTCCTGGATGCCCGGCGGCTTGGGCGCCAGATCGGTGCCGGGGGGCACGACCCCCAGCTCGATCTGCCTCACTAACGTTTCCTTGCGCACCTCGTCCCAGCCCTGATCGAACTTGCCCTTGTAGCGGTCGCGCCAACTGTCGGGGACCTGGAACGGGCCGTGGGTGCCGATTGCCGAGTAGTAGACGAAAAACGGCTTCTCGGGGGCGAGCGAACGCTGCGTACGCAGCCACAGGATGGCCTGGTCCGTGATGTCGGTACTGGCGTAGTAGTCGGCGTGGGGATACATATCCAACCTGGTCATGTTATCGTAGATAACCGGGTGGAACAGGTCAGCCTCGCCGGACATGAAGCCGTAGAACCGCTCGAACCCGCTGTGCACCGGCCAGCGGTCGAACGGCCCAACCACGCTGGCCTCCCAGGGTCCGAGTTCGTGGCACTTTCCGAACATCGCCGTGTTGTAGCCGTTGAGCCGCAGGATCTCGGGCAGCATCGTGACGCTGCTGGGACGCTTCGCGGTGTACCCCGTGAAGCCAGTGGCGATCTCCGAGATCACGCCGAAGTTGGCGCTATGGCTGTTCCGGCCGGTCAGCAGGGCTACGCGGCTGGGCGAACACAACGGAGGGACTTTGAGATTGTTGTAGCGCAGCCCGGTTTTGGCCAGCCGATCAAGCGTCGGCATCTGGATCGGCCCTCCGAACGTCGATACGTCGCCGAAGCCCATGTTGTCGAGCAGGATGACCACGACGTTGGGCGCGCCTTTCGGCGCCTTCACCTCGAACCGCGGCGGGGCCTTGACCTTTTTCGCATCAAGCTCCGTAACGGGGGGATATTCGGGCTCGGGGACAGGCAGCACGGTGCGATCCAAAGGAGTTGCCGCCGAGACGGTGCCGTTGGCGGGCCCCGAATTTCGTGCCTGATTCATTCTCATTCCCCCTCTTGATCAGCCGGCCTGGTCATAAATCATCAGCCTCGGGTGCCGTCTGATAAAGATTTCCGTGCTCTGACCCGAGCGCTGAACAGGGACGTGGGCTCACCGAGCCTACGATGCCGCTCCGGGTATAGGTCAATAGCCTATCCGCTCGTGCCCCGCCAACGGCTGCGGCTGTTCGATATGGGATGCGCAGGGGTTAGAGCATTGCAGACGGTCGGAACGGGTCGCCCTATCATCAGCGAAGCACGCGGGCGCTTATCTGTAGTGATCAGCCTCGCTCGGCCCCATCCGGACTTCCTGGCCGAATCGGAGGAGCGCGCCGCCCAGTAGAAGCAGCGCGATCCCGAACAGCAAGGGCGTGCCGTATGGCGGTAGCCGGAAAAGCGCGCTGACAAATCCCACCACCACGAGCCACGCCGTACAAAGGCCGCTGAGCAGTGCCAAAAACGTTGCTCTGTTCAACAGCTTGATCCGCTGCCGCAAGCGCGGAATGTCGGACTTGAGATGGCTTCGAGCGGCATCGTCGTCGGCAATTTCATTCAGGTTGCGGATGCGCTCGATCAGAATTGTCATCCGGTTGAGCAGGACGGCAACAAAGCCAGCCACCGCGCCGAGCACGAAGGCAGGTGCCGTGGCGAGCGACATGACCTGCAAAAGCTCAGCAGCATCCGGCGGGGCATGCAAGCGTCTACCTTCCTCCAGAAGCGGCGACTGATCGAAGCCGCGGCGGCATTGGCAAGCGATCCCCGGTCACCATACTGCGGATGGCAGGTGCGTGTCGCCTCGATGCTGTTCTCATCGGTCCGCTGATGACCGCTCAGGGCGTCGCGCGGCATATGGGGCAGCGCAAGCCGAACGCTATCGCGACCAACAGCGAACGTCTGCTTCTCGCCGTCGGCTCCTCCACACTTGCCGGTCCGGATTCGGCCAAGCCTCCCAAGGCTGAGCGTCACGCGCCTTGTTCTCTGCCTGGCCGATAGTGGCCGGAAGAGGAGAAGGCAATGGGACACTCAGAGTATGATCCGGCGGCCAAAGAGCGACGCCCATGGAACGTGGGCCGAATGGTCGGCGCCAAACGTGCGCTGAAGCCACAGCAGGTCTGGGCCATTCGGTTCTGGCTCGACCGCGAACGCCGGCTACGCGACCGAGCGATGTTCGATCTCGCGATTGACAGCAAGCTACGAGGATGTGACGTCGTCAAGGTCAAGATTGGTGACCTTGTCAGCGGCGGCCGAATTCGATCACGCGCTGCCGTCATCCAGCAGAAGACAGGTCGCCCGGTTCAATTTGAACTCCTCGAACCCGCCCGCGGCAGCATTCTGGCCTGGCTCGAACGCCGAGGCGGAACGATTGACGAGTTCGCTTTTCCCAGCCGGATCGATCACACCGATCATATCAGCACCCGGCAATATGCTCGGCTCGTCGATGAATGGGTGACGGGCATCGGATTGCGGCCTGAGGACTACGGGACGCATTCTATGCGACGAACCAAGGCCTCGATCATTTACAAGCAGACGGGCAATCTGCGCGCCGTGCAGATCCTACTGGGCCACGCGAAAATCGAAAGTACCGTTCGGTATCTGGGGGTCGATGTCGAGGATGCGCTCGCACTCGCTGAAGGCACAGAGGTATAACATCTCATGAGTTCCTCGGCGTCAGCGTCGAGGAACTTCATGCCGTGATCGGTTTGGCTGGGCTGCGCCCAGTCTCGCCAGTTGGCCGCCGCTTTGGGCTGGCCAGAACCGGACAATGGCAGTGTGGTCCCCGCCGGCCGTGATGGGTGGCTTCTGGTCCTTTCTGAGGGAGCGGTCGGCCGGCTTACGGCGCCTGCGCCGGGCCGATCTGCGGCGCCTTCACGGGTTTGGCCATGCCGTAGAACACGACAATCCCATGGCCGCCACAACGGGTCGAAACGCCCTCATCGGGCTTGCCGTAGCATGACCACTCATCCTGCCAGTTGTTCGACACCCATACGTCGCCGGCTGGATCGATGGAGGCATCGACCAGGAATTGCATGCCGCCACCCTTGTAGCCGCCGGGCGGGGAAATCGGATCGCCCGTGTTCATGCCCGCCGGGCAGGTCTCGGTGCGCGCGCCGCACAACTCGGTAAGTGCCGCCGCCGGGTGCGAAGTTCGAGACCCAGGCATGATCGTTGCCGTCGATCGACACCGCCCATGCGCCCCAGATGCTGCCGGGATTGAATGGCGATCCCGGTGCAGGGCTGCCATCCGGGCGCAACATCGACACGCTTCCCAGGCCTGGGTGAGAAACCAGATCTTCCAGGGCAACCCGGTCGATCCCCGACAGCGTTGCACCGGTCAACTTGAGGTAGACCAGGCGCGCCTTGGTTTCCAGAGACAGTCCCGAGCCTACGGTATTGGTGATCCAGGCGTTGCCCTTGCTGTCGATCGCCATGCCCTTGCCGCTGCCGCCGCCGGTCGGAAACACGTCGATCTTGCTCGGGTCGCTCGCCGGAAAGCGCGTGACGGTGTCGCCGATCGCATTGGTGATCCAGATCCGGTCCTGCTGATCGATCGCCAGTCCGAACGGACCATTGAGCTTGCAGGGGCTGTCCCTGTTGGGCTTGCCATCGGTGGACTGGCAATAGAACTTTGCTTTGCTGGGGTCGCCCTGCGGCATGTAGACGACCTTGTCGTCCCCGAAATCCACTGTCCACACATCGCCATTGGGTGTGACGATGATGCCCTGCATCGTGCGGAGCTTGCCGCCGAAGTTGTAACCCTCGGGCGGCGACAGCGGTTTGCCGGTCTTGTCGAACAGCGAGATCGTCTGGCCGCTGGTGCTGGTTGCCCAGACGCGGTCATTCGCGTCGATCGCCGTGCCGAACCCGGGACCAAGCAGTCCGCCGCCAGTGAATCCGGTGGTCATCGGTGAAAGCGGGCTTTCCGTCCGGCGCGAACTTCGACAAATTGCCGTCCCATAAATCGTCGTGCCCCTGCCACCCGACGAGGAAATTGTCGCCGCTCCAGGCGTTGCCCTCGCTGTCGAACATGATTTTGGCGCCGCCCGCGTTGCCGCCACCGGAGAACTTGAGCGGCAACACCCACGCAGCCCGGCGCGAAGCTCAGATAGGGCATGAACGGCGTCGGGCGCAGGTGCTTGCCCTGCGGCACAGGATAGAACGCATCCAATAGCGCGAAGACGCGTTCCGGCTTGTAGCCCATGTTGTGCGCGATTGAGATCGCAGCGGTAAGCGTGTCGGTTGGCGCCTTGCCATCCCGCCCGGTCGCGGCAGCGAAGAGGCTGCTGCACGCATCAGGCTTCACGCGGATTGCGCAACCGGCCAGCACGCTGGAAAGCGTCGCGAAGTTGGCCATCGTTGGCGTCTGGGTGCTGTTCAGGCCATCCTGAATCATGTCGCCGTAGCCGCCGGTCGAGAGATCGACGAAGTTTGGCACATTGCCAGCGGCGATGCGCAGGCCGAGCGCGTAACCCTCGATTGCCGTGCCGTCGATGAATTGCGCGTGGGTCCAGACCGAGGCGACCGTCGTCATCTCGTTGATGGTGACCTTCGCCGGCGGGTTGCTGCCCAGCACCGTCATCAGCGCGATGGCGGGATTGGCGCCGCCCTGCTTGCTCACGGCGGGTGTCCCGCCGGCGGCTACAAGATAGAGGCTCGCGCCATCGGGCGTCTGGTCGACGGACACGACGAAGCTTCCGTCGGCGCCGGTGGTGGCCTGGGCCAGCCGCGCGGGCGCATTGGCGGTGGCGGCCCACAGGCTCACTGTGGACCCGGCGACGGTGCCGCCGCCTGCCTGGACCTGTCCTTCGACGTGGACAGCAGCTTCAGCCGCGCTTGCGACGCAGCCGAGCAATCCTGCCGCGAACAGCCGTGTGACCATTCCGCCTTTGCGTCCGGGTGCCAGCATCTGTGTCTCTCCCACGGTTTGCTCCACCAAACTCCACCACATCGTTCGCTGGTGAGCCACTCGATTTCGGCAAAGGACCGCTTTGGGTCAGGAGCCATCAGCCGCCGAGGTCACGCGAATGGCAGCATCTTGCCCCTGCTTGCTCCAAACCTGCCAGTCTCCTTTCGGCCAATCTCGGCCGGTCGGGCTGCGGCCGTTGAAGGTCCGCAATGGGTGGCTAGTTCTGCATAGCCACCCCTATGCATAGTTTCGTCCTATGCATAGGGGTGGAAGGCGGACTCCAGGCCACATCGACGACTGGTGGTGGGTGAGGGTCCCTGGACGCGCCACTTGATCAGATACCCAATGACAACGGACGGTCAGAACACCAGGCCGAGCAGGGTCTTCACGAGTTCCTCCAACGGCATCATGGTGAGCACCAGCGGAGCGATGGGCACGAGAACCGCCACAGCGAGCCGAAGCAGGCTATTGGTCGTGATCAGCGTTATGCGCATTGTCCGCACCACCTCCAGGCTGTTGCCCATATCGGCGAGAGATTGGATATCGGCACTCCCCACCAGCGGCTCATCGGCAGGCGCACCGCCACGCAACCACTTGCGATCGAATTCGCGAACGTAACGCTCGGCCAGGACGCCGTATTCGCGATTGCCGGTCCGCTGCGCCCGCTCGAGTTGCGGCGAAAACACCAGCAGCGGAGCGAACACGATGCACAGCACGATGACGACCAGAGCAACGATCTGCATCTTGAAGTCGGGCAGCGCGGCGTCCAGGAAGAAAATGCGGTCCGCGATCTGTCCGGCGACCAGCGCACCATGCGCCGCGGCGAGCAGCCCGAAGGCGCAAAAGGTGCCCGCCAGAAACCCCAGTCCGGCGTTGCGGTCGGGGTGCGCAGGGATCAAATTCAGCTTGATCCGCGACACCTGCCAGAGGAAGTACGCCCAGGTCCCCAGGCGAAAATACCAGCGGCATAGCAGGAACTGGAAGATCGGCAGGCTTACCCAGGCGTACCAAATTCCGGCGACTGACAGGTGCATGTGCGCCGCGGTGGGAGTGGCGTACCAGGTAGCTGTGTCCAGTGCCAGGTACCGGCGCCAGACGATCAGGACACCAACGCCATACACGAAGACAAGCAATATCACCTCGGCGAGCACGGAGTTCCGTAACCGGAACGACGATGCGACGGCGGCATCGAACCGTGCCATCTCACTGTCGGGGATCAACCGCCGTTCCAGGAATTGCTGTACCGCGGGGCGAAGGCGCCGATGCGTCATCAGTTCGGCGCCGATCAGCAACGGCACCGCCACCAGAAAGCGAACGTGAACCTCGACGTCCATCATGAAGGGCAGGGCCAAACCGCCGCCGAACAAATGCCTCTCAAATGTCGAGAGCAACAACAGAGGCAGCCACGTGAACAACGCGAGGACGACCGCGCGTCTTCGAACCAACCGCAACTCATCGTCCGACAGGTTGATCCGGAGGAACAGCCGGAACAGTGGTCCACCCAGGACCGGTGAGAAGTTCTCCGCTGTAGGAAGCACAGCGTTACCGGAAGCCGCCATGAAGGGCCTCATCGCAGGTGACGTCCTCGAACATCTCGCTGGCCGCCGGCTCCAACGACGGGAACCAGCCGCGACGTTTTTGCGACCGAACGCCGCCGATCCTGGCGATTTTCGAGCCCCGATGCCGCAGGTCCGCGGGCCCACCGCGCGGGTGACGCGGCCGGGCCGCGCCACCCGACCGCTTGTGCCAGCCCGGCTTACTGGCGCCGGCTTACTGGCGCCCCATCGCAACGCGGATCGCAGCCTCCGCCGAGACCAGGTGGTCCGAGCTGTCGGCTGCGTCGGCAATGGCGAGCTGCACGCCCTTGACCCGGCCATTGAAGCCGTTGCCGTGCGAGCCGTAATCCGGCGACACGGGAGCACCGGTGTCCTCGCCGACGTCGCAGCCGTCGTCGGCGGAGAACACCATGGCCTGCGTCATCGCGACGTTGCCCTCGCCGACCTTCTTGCCGTCGACGTAGAGAGAAACCTGCCCGCCCTTGCCGAGGCCGCCGCCGGCATAGGCGAACTCCATGCGCACCTGATGGTCGCCCGCCGGTAGCGCGCTGTCGGCTTCCACGTAGTAGTGGTTAACGCCGGCCACGTTGTAACAGTACTTTCAGTTTGCCGGCTTTCGCGTACAGGCTCCAACCGCCGATATTCGCACCCTGGGCAATGATCACGCCCTCGGCGCCGGAGGCCGGCACCTCGATCTCGGCCGTCACCGAGTGTGACTTGTTCTTGATGCTGAGGACGCAGTTCTCTGATAGGCGCCCCATGCCGCCAAACAGCAACTGGGTGTTTCCCCTGATCAGGACCGGCCGGCCGGCGGTGTCAGGGTTCATCTTCTCGACAACGCGGTCATCGATGGGCAGCACGTTGTAGCGCGTCGCCTCGATCAGCCACAGGCGCTGCAGTTCGTGCAGCTTCTCCGGCATCTTCTTGGACAGATCGTTCGCCTGACTCCAATCCTTGCTGGTGTCGTAGAGTTCCCAGACGTCATCGTCGAGCGGCACGGTTTTGCGGCCGACCAGCACCCAGGGCGTCCCGTGCTTCGTGACCGCGGTCCAGCCCTTGTGGTAGATGCCGCGGTTGCCGAACATCTCGAAATACTGCGTCTCGTGCTGCTCCGCGGCATTCGCGTCGTTGAACGAATAAAGCATACTGACACCCTCGATGGGGTGCTGCTGCACGCCGTTGACCGACACCGGTTCGGGCAAGCCGGCGGCCTCGAGTATTGTCGGCGCAACGTCGATGATGTGGTGGAACTGCGTGCGGATTTCGCCCTTCGGTTTGATGCCCTTCGGCCAGTGCACGATGGTGCCGTTGCGCGTCCCGCCCCAATGCGAGGCGACCTGCTTGGTCCACTGGTAGGGCGCGTTCATCGCGTGCGCCCAGCCGACGGCATAGTGGTTGTACGACTCCGGCCCCCCCAGCTTGTCGAGCCGCGCCATCAGGAATTCCGGGGTTTCCAACGCCGCCAGGCCGTTGAAGTTGGCCATCTCGTTGTACGCGCCGTTGAGCGTTCCCTCGGCCGAGGCGCCGTTGTCGCCGACGATGTAATAGACCAGCGTGTCGTCGAGAATGCCGAGCTTTTGCAAACCATCGAGCAGCCGTCCGACATGGTGGTCGGTGTACTCCATGAAGCCGGCGTACACCTCCATCTGGCGGCGCAAGACGGGCTTGAGCGCCTCCGGCATGTCGTCCCACGCCGGAATTTCGCTGTGGCGAGCGGTGAGCTGCGTGTCCGGCGGGATGACGCCGAGCGTCTTTTGCCGGGCGATGGTTTCCTCGCGCAGCTTGTCCCAGCCCTGGTCGAACTTGCCCTTGTATTTGTCAGCCCATTCCTTCGGCACATGATGCGGCGCGTGCGTCGCGCCGGGTGCGAAATAGGCAAAGAACGGCTTGTCAGGCGCCAGCGCCTTCTGCTGCGACATCCAGGCCATCGCCTTGTCGGTCATGTCCTCCATGAGGTGATAACCCTGTTCGGGCGTCTTCTTGGGCTCGACCGCCGTGGTGCCGTCGTACAGAGTCGGATACCACTGGTTCGCCTCGCCGCCGATGAAGCCATAGAAATACTCGAAGCCGCCGCCGCCGGTCGGCCAGGCGTCGAACGGCCCGACCGGGCTGGTTTCCCACACCGGCACTTCGTGACACTTGCCGAACTGCGCCGTCGAGTAGCCGTTGAGTTTCAATGTCCGCGCCAGCGGCGACATCGTGTTCGGCAACACGGAGCTGTATCCCGGCGCCCCGGTGGCGATCTCGGTGATGCCGCCCATGCCCACGGTGTGATGGTTGCGCCCGGTCAACAAGGCCTGGCGCGTCGGCGAACACAGCGCGGTGGTATGGAAGCGGTTATATTTCAGGCCGCCCGCCGCGAGTTTTTCCGCGTTCGGCGTCTGGCACGGGCCGCCGAAGGCACTTGATGATCCGAACCCGGCGTCGTCGATCAGAATGATCAGCACGTTCGGTGCGCCTTTGGGTGGGCGTAGCTGTTCGATCGGCGGGAATTTGCTGTCCGGATCCTTCGCATCGTAGGTGATCAGGCCGGTTCGCCCGGGAGTGGCCATTGGCAGATGCGACCGGTGTTTTTTGTCTTCGCTGGCCATGTCCGAAACTCCGCCGATGTGATGGAGTGGGCGAACGTATCGACAAGCGGCACGATGTCAAACCGCTGCGGATCGGGACTTCAGCATCGCGTGCCAATCTGCGCCATCTGTCGACCCCGGCGGCGGCCGTTGAATTGTTGGCGGCGCGACGCCGATTGGCGTCGGGACATCGTGCCGGTTCAACAATAGCTGCTGAGGGTCGAAATCCGGCCGTAGGCAAGCTGCATGGACGAACGTCTCCTTGTCGCTGTTGCCATCCGGAGGCGGCCATTCCGCTCACGGCCAACCCCAGCCCTCGGCGGCTGTCGCGGCAATGCCCGCTCCTGATCGAGACCCGACATTCAAACTGACCGACTAACGCGGATTGCGCTGCACTTGTCCGTCCCGCGATTTCGTGCGGTTTCTCACGGTTTCCGCGCGGGCCTTGCGCGGCGACCGTGGCGTGACATCCTGATCCCGAACATCCGCAGCGGGAGTGAAAGCCATGCCGCCAGTCGTCGCCCTTATCGCGCCGGGCATGATGGGCAGTGCCGTCGCGGCACGCCTCGTGCAGAACGGCGTCGAGGTCCGCACCTCGCTCGCCGGCCGCAGCGAGGCCAGCATCGCCCGCGCCAAGGCTGCCGGCATGGTCGATACGTCCCCCGAGCAAATCGCCGCCGCCGACATCATCCTGTCGGTCGTGCCGCCGGGTGACGCGCTGGGACTGGCGGAGCACCTGGCTCCGGTGCTGCGGGCGGCGCCGCGCAAGCCGGTCTATGTGGACTGCAACGCGCTGAACCCCGGCACGGTGCTGCGCATCGCCCGCGTCGTGGAGGAGACCGGCGCCACCTTCGTCGATGGCGGCATCATCGGCGGCCCGCCGACGCCGGGCAGCAAAGGGCCGCGCATCTACCTGTCCGGCGCGGCGGCGGCGCGCGTCGCGGTGCTGGCGCAATACGGGCTGGAGATGCCGGTGCAGCCGGGGCCGGTCGGTGCGGCCTCGGCGATGAAGATGTCCTATGCGGGCATCACCAAGGGGTTCACCGCGCTCGGCGCCGCGATGATTCTGGCGGCGACGCGCGCCGGCACCGCCGAGGACCTGAAGCAGGAGCTGCGCACCAGCCAGCCCGCACTGTACGGCTGGCTGACGCGGGCGATGCCGCGGATGTACTCGAAGGCCTACCGCTGGGTGGCCGAAATGGAGGAAATCGCCGAGTTTGTCGGCGAGGACCCCGCCGGCCGCCAGTTCTATGAAGCCGCTGCCGCGCTCTACGAACGCATCGCCGAGGATTACGAGGGCGCGAACCGCGAGACCGCCGCGCTCGAGGCGTTCTGCAAGAGCCCGCCGGCGTAAGGCGGCGACGGCCGCGCCGGTCATTGCGAGGGCGGCGGCTGCCAACGCGAGGGCCGCGCCTGCCAACGCGAGGGCTACGCCTGCCAACGCAAGGGCCGCGCCTGCCAACGTAAGGGCCGCGCCTTCCAACGCGAGGGCTACGCCTGCCAACGCGAGGGCTACGCCTGCCAACGCAAGGGCCGCGCCTGCCAACGCGAGGGCTACGCCTGCCAACGCGAGGGCCGCACCTGTCCTCGCAAGGGCCGGCGGGTTGGCCGCCAGGCCGGTGGCAATTCGCAATGACAGGCGGCGGCGGGGGGTGACCCACCCGGGATTGCCATCCCGCGAGCGTGTTATATTATAACGTCCGGAACAGCCGGCACGGCCTGCCGCCATGCCTCACTCCCGGGATTCACGATGCTCAGGCTCGCTGCCCTGGCCGCACTCGCGGTCCCGCTGCTCGCACCGCCGCCGGCACAGGCCGCCGGCGCACCCATCCCGATCCTCGCCGCGGAGAACTTCTACGGCGACGTGGCGCGTGCAGATCGGTGGTCCTGATGTGACGGTGCACAGCATTCTCACCAACCCCGATGAAGACCCGCATCTGTTCGAGGTCAGCCCATCGGTCGGCCGCAACGTCGCGGCGGCTCGCATCGTGATCTACAGCGGCATCGACTACGACCCCTGGATGGCAGAAACTGCTGCAGGCCGTCCATGCTCCCGACCGCCAGATCATCGTCGTGGCGGACCTGGTCGGGAAGCATCCGGGCGACAATCCGCACATCTGGTACGACCCGGCCACCATGCCGGCCCTCGCCGACCGCCTCGCCGCGGCGCTGAGCGCCGACGCTCCCGCGCGACAAGGCCGACGTACGAGCAGCGGCTGGAACAGTTCAAGATGTCGCTGCAGCCGGTCGCTGGCGAAGATCGCGGCCTTGCGGCAGCGCCTTGCCGGCACACCTGTCACCGCGACCGAGCCGGTGTTCGGCTACATGTTCGCCGCCCTCGGCATGCAGGTGCGCGACATGCCGTTCCAGATGGCGGTGATGAACAATACCGAGCCGGGCGCGTCCGACGTTGCCGCGTTCGAGAACGACCTGCAGCAGCACCGGGTCAAGCTGCTGGTCTATAACAGCCAGGCGTCCGACCCGATCGCCGCGCGCATGATGCGGCTGGCCAAGGCCTCGCACATCCCTGTCGTCGGCGCCACGGAAACCGAGCCGCCTGGCAAGACCTACCAGGCCTGGATGATGAGTGAGCTGGATGCCGTCGACGCGCGCCCTGCCCCCGTAACGTCGCATGAACGCCATCGAATTGCGCGACGTACGCCTGGCGCTGGGCGGCCGCGGCATCCTGGACAGCGTCAGCCTGGACATCGCCGCCTGCGAGTTCGTCGGCGTGCTCGGCCCGAATGGCGCCGGCAAGACGACGCTGATGCGCGCCATCCTGGGCCTGGTGCCGCCAGCACAGCGGCAGCATCCGCGTCCTGGGCCGCCCCGCCATGCGCGGCAATCCCGCCATCGGCTACATGCCGCAGGTGCGCGGCGCGATCGGCACGATGCGGCTGAGCGGCTGGGACTTCGTCGCGGGGACGGTCGAACGGCCACCGTCTGGGCCTGCCGGTGCTCGGCAAGGCAGGACGCGCGGAAGTCGATCGCGTGCTGGACCTGGTCGGCGCGCGCGACCTGGCGCGCCGGCCACTGGCCGAGACCTCGGGCGGCGAGCGGCAGCGCCTGCTGCTGGCGCAGACCTTGATCGGCCGCCCGCGCCTGCTGCTGCTCGATGAGCCGCTGATCAGCCTCGACCCGCATCATCAGCGCAGCGTGGTGGAACTGGCGAAGTCGCTGCAGACCGAGCTCGGCATCGCCGTGCTGTTCAGCGGCGCATGAACTGAATCCGCTGCTGGACGCCATGGACCGCGTGCTGTACCTCGGCAACGGCCAGGCGGCGCTGGGCAGCGTGGACGAGGTGATCACCGGCCCGGTGCTGTCGCGCCTGTATGGTTCCGAGATCGAGGTGGTGCGCCTGCACGGCCGCATCTTCGTCATGTCGGGCAGCCACGACCTGGAGCATGACGAACACCGGCACGACGATGGACATGCGCATGCCCACGGGGATGCCCATGGGCACGGGCATGGGCATGGGCACGCACACGACCGGCACAGCCATGCGGGGACGCATGCTTGACTACGAGTTCATGCGCAACGCGTTCGCCGCCGCGGCGGTGGTCGCGCTGGTCGCCGGCGTCGTCGGCTACTTCCTGGTGCTGCGCGGCCAGACGTTTGCCGGCCACGCCCTGGCGCATGTCGGCTTCACCGGTGCGACCGGCGCGGTGCTGGTGGGTTTGGCACCGCTGTGGGGGATGGTGCTGATGACGGTCGCCGCCGGCATCGCCATGGGCATGTTGGGCGAGCGCCTGACCCAGCGCGACGTCGCCGTTGGCCTTGTGCTGGCGCTATCGCTGGGATTCGGACTGCTGTTCCTGCATTTCTACACCAGCTTCGCCGCGCAGGCGACCGCGCTGCTGTTCGGCAACGTGCTGGCCGTGGATGCAAGCACGGTATGGATGCTGTTGGGGCTCGGCATTCTAAGTTTGGCCGCGCTGGGAGCGATCTCCCGCCCGCTGCTGTTCTCCAGCCTGCAACCGGAACTGGCCGAGGCGAAGGGCGTATCCTTGCGCCTCTATGCTGTCCTGTTCCTTGCCGTGGTCGCGCTGGCAACGGCGGAGTGCGCGCAGATTGTCGGCGTGTTGCTGGTATTCACGCTGATGGTCGGTCCGGCGGCCGCGGCACAGCGTGTCACCGGCAGCATGGGGCGCGGCATCGTCCTGTCAGCGATACTGGCGCTGGCCGAGGCGTGGGGTGGCATAGCGTTGGCCTACCAGACCGATTGGCCGGTCAGCTTCTGGATCACCGCGCTGAGCGGCATTGTTTATCTGCTGGCCGCTTCGCTCCCGCGGGCAACGCTGTCGGGTCGGAGCGCGTAGGGCGGAAGCGAGGCGCATTCCGCCATTCGCGATGCGGCGCAGTGCGCTTCGCTTTTCCGCCCGACGATCGCTCGCATTGGACAGCCAATGGCGGAACCGGCAATCTGATCGCTCGCATTGGACAGCCAATGGCGGAACCGGCAATCTCTGCCGTCGTTCCGCAATCAAAGGAGGAAGCCATGCCGGAAGTCTACGTGCACGCCATCGAGGGCCGTTCAAAAGAGCAGAAGCGCGCACTGATCAAGGACATCACCGAGGCGGTGGTGAAGAACTTCGGCGTCGGTGCCGATGCGGTTCTGGTCGAGATCATCGAGACCTCCCGCGACAACAAGGCCAAGGGCGGCGTGTTGTTCAGCGAGCGATGACCGATTCCGCGCTGTTCTTGTGAGGCCGGTGCGGCGAGCGGCTGGCAAGATTATCGCAGAGGAAGCACGAGGCGCAGAGGTCGCAGAGAAGAATCAACGGTATTCGGAGCGTAACGTACAGCCGCCGACCGAGTGGCCGATCGCGTATGCGACCAGCGTATCGATATCGCGGGCGGTCTCCTGAGCAGCCTGCGCAAAGCACTCGGCGCTACATGGCCGTGAGCCTTCCTTGAAGGCTCCGCCGGTCGCGCCATAGCCACGCCGACATCGCCAGGACCGGCACGAGCAGTACACCGAGCCGGCAATGCCGCCGGCGGGTGCCGTGCGTCATCCTGGCTCGAACACCGCGAAGACTTTGTTGGCGTTCAGCACATACGACTCGACCAACTCCGTCCACACCGGGCGCCGCCCCAGCGCGTCCATCGCCCCCGCCAGGCACACCCAGTTCAGCATCTCCTGCTGGCCCGCATGTTCCAGGTCCGCCGTGCGCAGGTCCTTCCACAGCCCCAGCCGGCCGTCGCGCAGTTCCTCGAACCGTGCCCGGTCCGCTGCCATGTCCGGCCAGACATAGTGATTGCTCTGGGCGAGGAACGAGTGCGACCAGCTTGACGACGCGATCGCCGCCACCCGCCACGGCGAGTCCCGCAGCGCCCGGGCCGTTGCGGCGCCGGCGGCGAAGCAACGTGCCGGGCTGGGACCAGGCGGATCGGGCTCGTCGGAGCCGGTGCCGTCGATATGCGCGAATGCGCCGCGCTTGGAGATCGTTGATGATCCGTAGCAGTTCACATGGAACGGCAGCACCGGCCAGGGCAGGCCCTTGCGGTCGTAGTCCAGCAGCAGCAGCGCGTTGATGAACGCATGCGGCAGACCGGCTTCATGCCGCATGGTGTAGGCATAGGGCATGTCGAAGCCTTGCTCCACCAGCGCCGTCGTCAGATAGCGGCCGGCGGCGCGATGGCCTTGCAGGCGCACGACGGTGTCGTTCGGCTCGCCCCAAGCGTTCGCCGCCTTGCCCAGGCGTGCGAACGGGCGCGATTCGATCGTGTCCAAAGCGAAGACGCAGAACGGCGCGACGCCGTCCTCGCGGAAGTTCTCATACTGGTCGTCACCCCAGATCAGCACGAGATCCGGATTGAAGGCGTCCAGGGCGGCGCGCACCACGCGGAACGCCTCGATCAGGCGCTGGCGGTGCGGGCCCGCGAGGCGGCCGGCCTGGTGCTCCGCCCATTCGGCCTGCATCGGCGCGGGCCAACCGGAGGGATCGCGCGCTGCCGCCGGAACATGTGGGCTGCGCAACACGCGCTCCAGGATGCCGGCCATGCGTTCATCGGTGCCCAGCAGCGGGGGAGAATGTGTCACCCCCAGTCCGAGGATTTCAGCCATTGGCGTTGCCTCCTGCTACATTGCATCACGGAACGATAGTCGTCCGTTATTACGGGACGGTGCTCATGGACGATCGGACCATGCGCATGTCACGGCCGGACCATGCTCGGCTTCTTGGGATCATAGGTCCAGCCGGGGACAATATACCGCATCGCCGCCGCGTCGTCGCCCAGCGTCTTATAAAGTTCGTGTGCCTTCACCACCTGCTCCATATCAACGTCGATGCCGAGTCCCGGGCGCTTCGGCACGGCGACCTCTCCACCGACGATCTGCAACGGCTCCCTGGTCAGGCGGGCGCGGCCTTCCTGCCAGATCCAATGCGTGTCGATCGCGGTGATGTTGCCGGGTGCGGCGGCAGCGCAGTGGGTGAACATCGCCAGCGACACGTCGAAATGGTTGTTGGAATGCGAGCCCCAGGTCAGGCCCCAGTCGTCGCACATCTGCGCCACCCGCACCGAGCCCTGCATGGTCCAGAAATGCGGGTCGGCCAGCGGGATATCCACCGCCTGCAGCAGGATCGTATGCCCCATCTGGCGCCAATCGGTCGCGACCATGTTCGTCGCGGTCGGCATGCCGGTGGCGCGGCGGAACTCCGCCATGACCTCGCGGCCGGAATAGCCATGCTCTGGGCCGCAAGGGTCCTCGGCATAGGCCATGATGTCGGTGCGGCCCTTGCAGAGTGCGATCGCTTCCGCCAACGACCAGGCGCCGTTGGGATCGAGCGTCACCCGCGCATCGGGATAGCGCTGCTTGATCGCGGCGACGGCCTGCATCTCGGCCTCGCCGTGCATCACGCCGCCCTTCAATTTGAAATCGGTGAAGCCGTAGCGGGCGACGGATGCTTCGGCGAGGCGTAGCACCGCGTCCGGTGTCAAGACGGGCTCATTGCGCAGACGGTACCAGCCGTCCTTCGCCTGCGGATCTGTGTGATACGGCAGATCGGTCCGCGTGCGGTCGGCGATATAGAAAAGATAGGCGAGCATGCGCACGGAGTCGCGCTGCTGGCCGGAACCGAGCAACGCTGCCACCGGCACCCCCAGGAACTGGCCGAGCAGATCGAGCATGGCGGCCTCGACCCCGGTCAGCACGTTGTCGGTGCGCAGGTTGATCTCGTGTGGCTGGAGCAGGATGGCGGCTTCCGACTCCGAGGTGACCTGATGCACCGTGGTCTGCCGTGCAGCCGGGCCGCCGCCGGTCAGCATGCGGCGCATGGCGTTCAACACGGCGTTGTAGTGGCCGAGCCGGCTGCCGATGACCAAGGGCCGGGCGCGTTCCAGCGTTTGGCGGATGGCTTCGCTGCCGGGGACCTCGGCGACGCCGGTGCGGCCCGCGCTGTCCTTCAGGATGACGATGTTGCGGGTGAAGAACGGGCCGTGTGCGCCGGCCAGGTTCAGCAGCATGCTGTCGTGGCCGGCGACCGGGATGACCTGCATCTGCACGACCGTGGGTGTGTCGCCGCCGACACGGCTGCTGTCCTGTGGGCTCATCCGGAGGTCCTCCCCGCGAAGGCAGGCAGCATGCGGGATGATCGGGCGGCCAGCCAGTACCGCCGCACGGGGGTTTTGGCCGGTTGCCGGACCGGTTCTCCGGTCTGACAGTCCCACGCCCGCGTCGCCCGAGGTGGGGTGGGTTTCTTTCGAGGGGCCGGTTTGGGTGGGGAGCGGACCATCGTCGGCGTCTTGCTCGATGACGCGTTTGCGCCGACAGCGGTCGTTCGGCTCCTGCCAACCCATGGCGAGCTCGACCCAATCAGGGTCGGCGGGGCCTTGGTTCAGCAACTCCTCGCGATCGTCAAACCCGAAAAGACCGATTACTGATGCAACGCCGCGGCCGGCTGTTTTCCGACAACCGGATCGGCGGAAACAGGGGTCATTCGGTCGCCTCCGGCCGGCGCCGCGCTTTTCACTCTGATCGGGCTTAGAAGGAGCCACGATTTTAGCCGGACACTCAACTCGCGCGGACCGGTTACCTCAACTCGGCCCGAACTGACGCCGGTGTCCCACCCTAGTTTGCCAAACCAAATAGCAATCATTGTACGAATGTCGGTCGTCACATAGAGATCCACCGGGAATCCAGGATCCGTTGGACAAAGATCGACCATCCCCCGATCGTTCACAATCCACCATTGACTCTTGTTTTTGGGCACGTCAGTGAACTCAAGATAGACGGTAACTCGCCGTGCGCGAAACACGCTCGAGTCGATGCGCCGCTGGATATTCCACACCAACACGCTAACGTCCAGGTCGCCTTCCTCCAAAGGGTCCTGAGCATACTGTAACCCCCATTCGCCGAGGGACCGGACCACCGGACCCAGCGCAACGCCCGCAGCGGTGAGGTGATATTCATGTGCCCTCTTGCCATCCCCGCGCCGCTCCACGATGCCGACCCGCTCCAGCTCCTTCAGCCGTGTCGACAGCAATGTCTGCGACATAAGTGGGACGCCGCGGCGAATATCGTTGAAGCGGGTACTGCCCGCCAGCAGCTCATGAATAACCAACGGCGTCCATCGCTCGGCAACGATCTCCGCAGCCTTGGCGATCGGACAGAACTGACCGTAGTGCATCATGACGCCCACCTCCATTCCTTTGCGGACCCATCATACACCGCGAGGGCGATCAGGAGACTCCAAATTCTGGACTAGCGGCAACCGGATGCGGGTGAAATCCTTCACCATGATACCAAGCAATGGGATCGGGGAGGTCACCATGACGACGAAGGCCGCATCATTCGGCATCGCGGCGATGCTCGTAGCGCTGCACGGCGCCGCCGTGAGCGCAGCCGGGGCGGATCGGGACGCGGGAATGAAAGACCACGGTGCGATGCCGGCATCGCCCGCCGGCGAGAAGCTGGGCGAGGTTCATTTCCCGATCTCCTGCAACAGCGACGCGCAAAAGCGCTTCGAGCGCGCGGTCGCAATTCTCCATTCCATGTGGTACGAGGAGGCAGTCAAGGCGTTTACCGGCGTGGCCGAAGCCGACCCCGCCTGTGCGATGGCGTGGTGGGGGGTGGCGATGAGCCATTGGTACCCGCTGTGGTACCCGCCGCTACCGCCGGCGCTCAAGGCGGGGGCTGCCGCCGTTGCCAAGGCAGAGGCCATCGGCGCCAAGACGGAGCGCGAGCGCGGCTATATCGCGGCGATCGCCTCCTTCTATCACGACAGCGACAGGCTCGACCACCGCACGCGCGCCCTCGCCTATGAGCACGCGATGGCGAGCCTCCACCAGCAATATCCCGACGACCGTGAGGCGGCCATTTTTTACGCGCTGGCGCTCAATGCAACGGCGCTCCCGACCGACAAGACCCTCGCCAATCAAAAGAAAGCGGCGGCGATCCTCGAACCGATTTTCGCCGAGCAGCCGAACCATCCGGGCGTCGCGCATTACCTGATCCACAGCGACAACTCGCCTTCCCTCGCCGAGGCCGGCCTGGCGGCGGCGCGCCGCTATGCGATGATCGCGCCCTCGGTACCACACGCATTGCACATGCCGTCGCACATCTTTACGCGGCTCGGGTATTGGCAAGAATCGATCGACACCAACCTCCGTTCGATTGCGGCGGGCCAGGCCTACGCGAAAAAGATGTTCGGCGAGGGGGTCGCTTGGGACCAGTCTCTCCATGCCATGGATTACCTCGCCTACGCTTATCTTCAGCTCGGCGAGGACGGGAAGGCGCGCGCTGTGGTCGACGAGATCATGGCCTTCAAGCGGGTGACCCCGGACACGCTCCCCGCCGCTTACGCGATGGCGGCCATCCCGGCCCGGTACACAGTCGAGCGGCGAAATTGGGCAGAGGCGGCGAAGCTCGAATTGCCGCCAGCCAAAGTCGCCTGGGACAAGTTTCCATGGACCGCGGCGATGATCACCTTCGCGCGCGCGCTAGGCGACGCCCACACCGACAATCCCGCCGGCGCCAGGACGGAAATCGACAAGCTCGCGGCCACGCGCGACGCGCTGCTCAAAGCCGAGAACAAATATTGGTCCGACCAGGTCGAGGCGCAGCGCAGCGCAGCGGCAGCAATACTGGCGCAGGCAGAGGGCCGGCACGACGAGGCGGTGCGAGAGCTCCGCGCCGCCGCCGATCTCGAAGATTCGATGAGCAAGCATCCGGTGACGCCCGGCAGCATCGTGCCGCTGCACGAACTTCTGGGCGATCTCCTCCTCGAAACCGGACAGCCGGACGCCGCTCTGGCGGAATACAAGCGCTCGCTCGCCGGCGCCCCCAACCGGTACCGCAGCCTTTACGGCGCCGCGAAGGCAGCCGACGCCGCCGGCGACCGTGCCGCCGCCAAGGGTTATTTCCAGCAACTCGCCCGCCTCGGCAGCAAGGCCGCCGCCGACCGTCCCGAGATCGCCGAGGCGACCGCCTATCTGGCGCGATAAGCGGTAACGCTGGGTAGACACCTGCCTGGAGGTAACGATAACTCGCGCATTTCGCCGCCCATTTGACCAGCACCGGTCAATACCTGAAGGCCTGCACCATGACACCACGGCTTGACCTGAAGGAGTTGGTAGACGTCCTGGGGCCGCGATTTGCGGAGGGCGCCGCGGAGCGCGATGCTCGCGATGTGTTTGTCGCTGAACATTATGACATTCTAAGGGAACAGAGGGTTTTTTCGGCGCTGGTTCCCGCGGAGCTTGGTGGCGGCGGCGTCCGCCACAGCGCAATGTGCACTTTCCTGCGTCAGCTCGCCCGCTTCTGTCCGGCGACGGCGCTGGCCCTGGCGATGCACCAGCATCTCGTCGCGGCAGCCGTGTACAATTATGCCCACGGCCGGCCGGGGCGAAAGCTACTGGAGCAGGTAGCGGCAGCCGAGGTGGTTCTCGTGTCAACTGGCGCAAACGATTGGATAGAATCGAACGGCTCGGCGATCCCCGCCGACGGCGGCTTCCTGGTTAGCGCCCGGAAGCCCTTCGCCAGCGGCTCACCGAAGGGCGGCTTGCTGGTGACATCGGCCCCTTTCGAGGACCCGAAAGACGGATGGCAGGTTCTGCACTTTTCGGTCCCATTCACCGCTCCCGGCGTGTCGCTCGCCGACGACTGGCGCACCCTCGGCATGCGTGCCACCGGCTCCCACACCGTGATCCTGGACAAGGTTTTCGTCCCCGTCGAGGCGATCGTCCTGCGGCGACCGCGCGGTCGCTTCCACCCCGCGTGGAACGTGATTCTGACGGTAGCGATGCCGCTGATCATGTCGGTCTATACCGGCGTGGCGGAAGCCGCTGCGGCTATCGCCGATGATCTGGCGAAAAAGCGCGGAGGCGATCCGACGGTGCCCTATCTTCTCGGGGAGCTTACGAACCGACTGACCACGGCACAGCTTGCGGTCGACGACATGGTCCGGTTGGCAAACGACCTCGATGTCTCCACGAGCCTGGACGTCACCAATGCGATCCTGGTCCGCAAGACGATCGCGGCCGAGCACGTCCTGGCGACTGTGGAAAAGGCACTCGAAGCGGCCGGTGGCGCCGGATTTTATCGGCAGACAGCGCTTGAGCGGCTGCTGCGGGACGCGCATGGGGCACAGTTCCATCCTCTCCCGGCCAAGCGCCAGCACCGCTTTACCGGCCGTGTTGCCCTCGGTCTCGATCCGATTTCGGGCGAAGGTTAGGCAGCGCCAAAAACAAGATATACACCTGCTGACCGCCCCCGCTCCGCTCCAGCGCTGCCCTAAATGACCGCTTCGGGGCCACAAGGGCCATTCCAAATACGAAAGTTGAGTGACCGTTGAGGGTCGCAACCGGCCGCCGGGTGCGTCACCGGCGCGGCCAGATGGCCTGGCCTGCGGCCATGCAACCGGTCAAGACCACTGTGCCGAGGTTACCGGTGTTGTGACTCTCAACCGAGCCCGGCTGTCATTGCTTGCTTCCCACGGACGGCACAGCGAACCGCGCTGGTGGTATCTGCCGTCCCATCCCGCCTGCTCGCAGCAGGCCTGGCGATAAAGGCGAAATTGAATGAACGGACGGCACGGTACTGCCCCGGCATCCGGCGAACCCGGTGCGCAAACGAGTACCGTCGGTGACGCAGCGTTGATCGGTGACGCAGCCTTAAAGCGTCAGATCCCAATCCTCCCCCACCATCGGGGGGCCGAAATTGCTGTGCGGCTTGCTGGCCACCAACCGGAATCCGGCGGCCCGGTAGATTCCCCGTGCCGACACCAGCACGTCATTGGTCCACAGCGTGATGCGCCGATAGCCCGCAGCGCGGGCGAAGGCGATGCATTCCGCCACCAGCCGCTTGCCGATTCCCAGGCCGCGCGAGCTCGGCTCCACCAGGAGCAGCCGCAGCTTCGCCAGGTCGTCGTCGGCGCGGACCAGGAACACCGACCCCAGCTTCACGCTATCGCGTTCCGCGATCCAGCAGCGTTCGCGCGCCGGATCATGGCTGGCGAGGAAAGCGCCGGCGACCTGAGCCACCAGCGCCTCGAACCGGGGATCGACGCCGTATTCCTCGGCGTAGAGGGCGCCGTGCCGCGATACCACCCAACCGATATCGCCCGGCTCAGGATCGCGCAGCCGCCATGCCGCCGGCGGAGTGGCGCCGAGCAGGCATTCGATCCGCGCCATGCAGTCCACCACGGCGGCCTGAGCCGGCTCGGGCAGGCGAGCGAGCATCGCGCCCACCTCCTCATGCGAGCGCACATCCAGCGGGGCGAAGGCGGTGCGGCCGGCATCGGTCAGCGCCAGCACGCTCTGCCGGCGGTCCGTCTCGGACACCGCGCGGACCAGCAGGCCGTGCTGCGCGAAGCGCTGCAGAATGCGGCTGAGATAGCCGGGATCCAGCCCCAGGTCCCGCCCCAACGTGCTGGCAGTGACGCCGTCGTGGTTTGCCAGTTCGTACAGCACCCGCGCCTCGGTCAGCGAGAAGTCGCTCTGTAGCAGGCCTTCCTGCAGGGCGCCGATGACGCGCGTGTAGAAGCGGCTGAACCGTCGTACGGCGGCGATTCTGGGATCAGGCGGCGAGGCGGGGCAGCGGCGAACCATGCGCGGCAGGATTCGCCCGAAGGTTGACGGAGTCAACTATCCAGGGTTGTCAGCGCTTCTGAACAGGGATCCGTCCGAATCGTTGTCTCAATGAGTTGTGAAGCGCTCGTTGCTGGATGTGGCGCAGTGCCGCCCTAATTCAACGGCACCATGTTGTCTGGCCGAACCAAATCACGCGTTCGGCATGTCTCGACCAGTCTTGTCGATCGACACAAAGGAGATGACGCATGTCTGTCCGAAACTTGATGCGATTTACCGTGCCGGCGCTGGTTGCTTTCGCTGTTGGCGGCGCGGTCGTGCCCGCCTCCGCGCAGACCTCCACCGTCGTCATCGCGCCGAGCGCGCCGCCCCCGCCACAAGTGGAGACCGTGCCGGCGCCGCCGTCCACGACGGTGACCTGGGAGGAGGGCCATTGGGGTTGGAACGGCAGCACCTGGGTCTGGCATGAGGGCCACTACGTGCAGCGGCCGCAGGCGACAGCGGTATGGGAACCGGGCCATTGGGCGCAGGAATCCACCGGCGGGTACGTGTGGGTCGACGGCCATTGGCGGAGCTGATCAGGAGAGAGCGATGATTCGGTTGCGTCATGCCTGGCCGGTGGTGCCGGGCTTATTGGTTCTCGCGGGGTGCGGCGGGTCGCCGCCGCCGCAGACGACATCGGTGATCGTGCAACCGGCTCCGGTCGTCCAGGCGCCAGCGGCGGTGGGGGTGGCGCCGATGCCACCCCCACCGCCGCATGCCGAACTGGTGCCTCCACCGCCACCGGGCAGCCCGCCGTCGGTTTGGCAGCCGGGTCATTGGGAATTCACCGGCAATGCCGGTAGCCCGTGGCGTTGGGAGGGCGGCCAATACGTTCAGGTGCCGCCGGGCGAGACGACCTGGGTGCCGGGGCAGTGGGCGCAGCAACCGGGCGGCGGCTGGGCCTGGCTGGAAGGCCACTGGGCTTGAGTCGATAGGTTGGGCTTGAGTCGGTAGGTTTGGGTTTGAGTCTTTTTGATTTCGATCAGGGTGTGGCTGTGACTGCAATGTGCTGCACCGATGAACGACACGGTGTCGGCCGCTGGTACACCGGGTGCCAGGCGTGACTCCGGCGTAGCTTGCGCTACGCCGGTTGCCACGTCTGATTGAAGGCGGCAGCCGTTCCGATCAGCTCTTCTTCGCGCGGCGGCGGCGCAGCAGGCCCGCGCTGATCAATCCGGTTCCCAACAGCGACAGGGTGGCTGGCTCGGGTGTGGGTGAGGCGGATGTGTACGTCTGGGAGAAGTATGCGAGGAATCCAGCGCCGGTGGGGGAGAAGGTCGTCGGCACCGTGCCGGTGATCGTGTGGCCGTCGGCATAGACGCCATACGGATCCTGGAAGCCGATGTATTGCATCGTCACGTCGGCAAAGTTGAGCGTGTAGCTGGTACCGGCCGTAACGGCGACGTTGAACGTCCCTGTGCTGTTGGTGGGGCCAACGTTCGGCACGGGATTTACGGCACGGGCGCCGTGTCGCCCAACGATGTCAGCGGGCCGCCGGTGGCGCCGAAGAACACCTGGTAGACGTCCCCGACCACACAGCAATCGACGACGTGGATGGTCATCGTTTCGGTATAAAGCGGGGTGACGGTGGGCAGTGGCGTGCTAAGACCGCCCGGGACTCCGCCAAGGGTTGTCTTGTACGCTCCGACCGCCCCGCCAAAGGCGCCCTGGGTCCCGGACGGAGCCGTTACGGACTTCGAGGTCACCGGCGCAGTGCTCCCGAAAAAGGTGGTAGCCGCCATAGCGACTGTGGCGTTACCTGTAACCAGCGCCAGAACGGCAGCCGTTGGCAGGAGATGTTTGTTCACAGGACGACACCCCACGAAAGAACCCAACACCGTTATAGCAACAATGGTGCCAGTCTCTATTTTATCGATATATCAGGCTCTTATGCGACACGCGTTAGGGAAACCGGGCATCAAGTGTAAAGATTTCCGACATCTCGCCGCGGCGTTGTGGGGGACCGGCTCGCCCCGGCGCTGCCCGCAGAAGGCTCCCGGGCACTTGCGACAGGGGGCCGCCAACGCTTGATCCGGCGCCTGCCCCGGCACCGCCAGGAAGCTGGCCGGCGTGGCCGCGCCGCATTGCCGGACACCGTGCGCACGATGCGCCGGCTGCTGCGAAGGACACCCGCTTCTGCTACAACACCGAACCCTGATTCGTGCCGAGGTGAACTGGTGCTCTCGCAATCGACGTCTGGCCCAAGCCGCGATACCGACCGGGTGGTCGCCCTGTTCCAGCAGGCGGTCGCGCTGCACGAGAACGACCAGCTCGAGGACGCGGAGCAACTCTATCGGGCCGTGTTGCGGCAGGACCGCCGCAATATGCAAGCCCTGTATAATCTCTGTCTGATCCACTACACCCGCAATCATCTCGTCGAAGCGTTGCAGGTCGCCCGCCGCGGCCTCTATCAGGCGCCCAACTGGCTTGAGATGCTCAACCTGATGGCGCTGATCCTGAAGGGCCTCGGCAAGTACGCCGACGCGATCGAGCGCTTCCGCCGGGCGTTGGCCATCAATCCCAACATTTCACTCGTGCACTTCAACCTCGCCCAATTGTTCCAGGAGATCAATCTGCACGAAGACGCCCTTGCCCATTTCCGCCAGGCATCCGCGATCGAGCCGGAGGCTGCCGTAGCGCATTGCAATGTCGGTGTCGCCCTGCGCACCCTCGGACGGATCAAGGAAGCGAATGTGGCACTGGAACATGCGGTCGCGCTCGAGCCGCGGGAGCCAACCTATTATCGCATGCTGTCCTACTCCTGGCGGTTCACCACGGGGGATCGATACCTCGTTGCCATGCAGTCCATGGCGGAAGATCTTGCCAGCCTGAACGAGCAGCAGCAGATCGACCTGCACTTCGCACTGGGCAAGGCTTACGAGGATATCGGTCAGCACGAGACCGGATTCCGCCACTTCCTCGCAGGCAATGCCCTGAAGCGGCAGGAGACGCCCTACGACGAGCCCACCGTACTGAACCTTGTCGAACAATCCAGGCTGGTGTTCACACCGGAGGTGATGCGAGAGCGCAGTGGCTTCGGCCATCCGTCGCCGGCGCCCATCTTCATTGTCGGTATGCCGCGATCCGGCAGCACCCTGATCGAACAAATCCTGGCAAGCCACCCGGACGTGTTTGGCGCCGGCGAGCTGCGGGATTTCGTAAGCGCCGTAGAAGGTCTCGATCGCGGACCGAACAATACGCCGGAGGAAGTCGGGGGCAACGATCTTCGGCAGCTTGGTGAGCGCTACATGACCCTGCTGCGCAGCCGAGTGCCGGTTCCGGCGGAGCGTATCACCGACAAGATGCTGGGCAATTCGCGGCTGGTCGGACTGATTCACCTCGCATTGCCGAATGCCCGCATCATCCACGCGCGGCGCAATCCGCTGGATAACTGCCTGTCCTGCTTCTCCACGCTGTTTGCCGCGGGGCATCACTATTCGTATGAGCTCGGTGAACTCGGGCGCTACTGGTGTGCGCAAGACGCCCTGATGCAGTACCTGGCGGACGGTGCTGCCTGTTGGCGTCATGCTGACGGTGGACTACGAGGCGCTGGTCGATGACCTGGAGACGCATGCCCGCCGCATCATCGCCCACTGCGGGCTGGAGTGGACGGATGCCTGCCTTGATTTCCACAAGACCGAGCGCGCGGTCTACACCGCCAGCGTGGTGCAGGTGCGCCAGCCGATCTACCGTAGCTCGGTCGGGCGCTGGAAGCCGTACCAGGCACTGCTGCAGCCGCTGTTCGATGGGCTGGGGATGACGCCGTAGGGGCCGGCAATGACGCCGTGGGACTGGCAATGACGCCGTGGGACTGGCAATGGCGCCGTGGGACTGGCAATGGCGCCGTGGAACTGGCAATGGCGCCGTGGGGCTGGCAACGGCGTCATAGGAATATATAGCAGGATTAGCCCTCCGGCGCAAGGGAGGATCGTTCCCTCGCCCATGCCACGATCCGCCCGGCATTCCCGCGCCACGTGTAATCCCGCCGTGCGATCTCGGCCCGGGCGGCCGCCCCGAGCCGCTGCCGCAATGCCGCATCGCCGGCCAGCCGGCGAATAGCGTGCCACATCGCGCCCGCTGCGTCAGGAGAGAACAACAGCGCGGTCTCCTCGTCGCGCAGCACCTCGCGGATGTTCGGCTGGTCGGGCGCCACGATCGCCCGCCCCGCCGCCATGTATTCGAAGATCTTCAACGGTGAGGCGTACCGCACCACCAGCGGCTGCAACGCAATGTCGAAGCCGGCGATCAGCGCCGGGATCGCCTCGCGCGGCTGCAGCCCGGTGAACGTCACCCGCTCCCCCAGCCCCAGCGCCGCCGCCTGCCGCTCCAGAGCCGGGCGGGCGGGACCGTCCCCCGCCACGACCAGCCGCACCTTCGGGCCGTCACGGTCGGCCGCCATGGCGTCGATCACCGCATCCAGCCCGTGCCAGTCGCGGACGAAGCCGACGAACCCCAGCACCACCGGCCCGTCGCTTGCCTCGCGCGCCGGCAAGGCGACGAACTTTGCCGGATCGATGCCGTTCGGCACCACCTCGATCCGGTCGCCCGGCACGCCGGCCGCGGCGATGGTATCGCGCAGCGCCCCGGTCACCGCCAGCACACGGGCCGCCGACCGCCAGGCGTGGCGCTCCAGCGCGTGGGCGAGCCACGGCAACCCCAGCCCGCCGAAGCGGGAGCGCTCATCGGCCAGTGGGGCGTTGACCTCGAGGAAGAAGGGGGTGCGGTTGGGGCGTGCCAGCCAGATGCCGGCCAGAAAGTACAGATTATAGCGTTCGTAGATCAGCTCCGGCCGGAACCGCCGGTAGGCAGCGCGCAGGCGCCACCAGGCGGGGATGTTGTAGGCCAGTTCCGCCAGCTCGCCGACCGCTGCCGGCAGCCGGGCGCGGATCCAGGGCACCAGTCGGCTTTCGCCGCCGAAGCGCGCCTGGTCGTAGAGGCCGGGCCCCACCACCAGCACCTCGTGCCCCAGGCTGCGCAGCGCGGTGATGAGTTCCTCGACGTGCACGCTCTGGCCGTCGCGCGACTGGATGCGGTGGCTGTAGAGGATGCGCATCTCAGCCGCGCTGCGCTACCGGGCCATGAGCATGCGCGCCGAACAGGTCCCCGCGTAGCCGGCCCAGCGTGTGCCGCGCCAGGAACCCCAGGCCGGTCGGCCGCCGAGGATCGACCAGTACCAGCCCAATACGCTGCCGCCGCTGGCTCGCCCAACCGGACTTGTAGTCGTCGTCTCCGCGGCCGAAATCGATGGCGGCGACCGACTCGTGGTCCAGCAGGCGGCGCAGCATCAGCGCGGTCAGGATCGTGCCGGGTGACTCTGTTCGGAACGCCCGGTCATGCGCCAGCTTCAGCACGGTGGCGGTGCCCGCCTCCACGATCCAAAGCTGCGCCGCCACCGGCACGCCGCCGATCCGCCAGAGGCCCAGCCGCAACAGCCCGGCAGCGGCCGTCTCCCGCATCAGCCCGGCATTGAATTCGGGGAACGGCTCCGGTTGCTTCCAGCTTCGGGCGTAAACATGCTCGAACGCGTCGATGCCGGGTTCGAGATCCACGGGGTCGGCGATGACGCTGAAGCGGGCATCGCCCCGCTGCTCCGCGCGGCGGAGTTTGCGCCGGATGGTTTCACGCAAAGCTCCCGGCCGGCCAGCGAGATAGCCGGCCCAGCCCTGGCCGCGCACGTCCTCATGCCAGTTGCCGAAATGGGCGAAGCGCACCACCGCCAGTCCCGCCCTCCGCGCACCCTGCTCGAGTGCCGGTAGCGCGGGCCAGTCGTCCGGCAGCGCGTCCAGCCGTGCGGTCGCCCGGCCGCGGCAGAACCGCGCGAACGCGGTGAAAACCGTCACCAGCGCCGCATCCGGCAGGTCCGGCGCCAGCAGTGGTGCATACAGGCAGGTGTAGGGGGTGGTCAGGCTGCCCATCGTACCGTCCGCATCGATGCGCAGCGGGAGCAGGGCGGCGGGACGGTCGTCGATCCGGGCCAGCAGGAAGCAGGGGCGCGTGCCCGGCGGCAGGCCGAAGGCCACGACCGTGCCCCACCAGGCGCGGCCAAGGAACAACCCGGGCGAGGCAGCGAACAGCGCGTCTATCTCGGCCGGCAGTGAGTCGAGCGCGGGGTACTCTTGCAGCCAGACCCTCATGGCATCGCGTACCACAGCGCGTCTATCTTGGCCGGCAGTGAGTCGAGCGCGGGGTATTCTTGCAGCCAGACCGTCATGGCATCGCGTACCACAGGCAGCCGAGCCACTCGTGCACGGCGAAATAGCTGACAAGCCATGCCGAGGGCCCCGGTACGAAGTCGGACAGGATCGGGGTCGGCAGCCGGTCCATGAACACCGGCGCGACGGTCACGGCGATGCCGGTCCCGGCGAAGGCCATCAGGCCACGCCGTTCATGCCATGCATGGGTGACCAGGTAGATCGAATCGATCCCGTTGGCGCGCAGGATCGGGGCACTGTCGCGCGCGTTCTGCCAGGTGTCGCGCGAGCGGTCCTCCACCCAACGTACCGGCACCCGGAAGTCCTGGGTCAGGCTGTCGCGCATCACGTCGGCGACCGGTGGCGGATCGTCGTCGATCAGGCCGCCGGTGACCAGGATGGGCAACTGCGTCTGTCGCTGCAGGATGGCGCCGGCGCGCTCCCGTTCCAGGCTCAGTGATCCGGCGGTGGCGCCGCCATGCGCCGTCCGCGCGACGTCGCCGCCCAGGATCACGATGGCCTGCGGCGGCTTGCCCGGCGGCGGGGTCATGGGCAGGCCCTGCTCCAGGGACCACAGCAGCGTGCCGGCGACGGCCGGCATCCCCAGGGCCAGCAACAGCGTAGCGCCGACAACAATCAGATAGCGCGCGACGCGCGGTGCCCGCCGCCGCAATGCCACGCCCGCCAGGATGGCGAACACGAGATTGACGGGCGGTAACAGCAGCAGTTCCAGGAGCGCTTTGAGCCACACGGTTTCGTGATTAGCGGCTGGCCGTAAGCCAGTCCAGCACGTTGCGAAGCCCCTCACGCAGCGATACCGGCGTTCCGAGGCCGAAGGCGGCGCGGGCGCGGTCCGGCACGCCAGTGGAATCGCGGATGTCGCCGGCGCGCGGCGGCAGGTGGCGGATGTCGGGCGCGGTGCCGGTCAGGTCGGCGATCGTTCGCGCCAGGTCCAGCACGCTGGTTGGCGTGCCGGTGCAGACGTTGAACGCGGGCGCATCGGTGGATGGATGCCGCATCGCCCCCAGCAGCGCGGCGACCACGTCGGCGACGTAGATGAAGTCGCGCGTCTGGCCGCCGTCTCCGAAGATGTCGATCGGGGCGCCGCGCACGAGGCGCTCACAGAAGATCGAGATGACGCCGGAATAGGGGGAATGCGGGTCCTGGCGCGGCCCGTAGACATTGAAGAAGCGCAGGCCGGTCGCGGCGATGCCGTGCACGTGGCCGGCGACGCGGGCCTGCAACTCGCAGGCGTATTTGTCGGCGCCATAGGCGGAGAGCGGGCGCCGTTCGGCGTCCTCGGGGATCGGGACGGTGTGGCAGTCGCCGTACACCGCGGCGGAGGAGGCATAGACCACCGGGACGGGGGTGCCGCGCCCGCGGATGGAATCGAACAAGGTGATGGTGCCGGTCAGGTTGGCACGGTGGGTGCCGAGCCAGTCGCTGACACCTCGTTGCACCGAGGCAATGGCGGCGAGATGGAAGGCACCGTCTACGCCGTCGAGCGCGGCTCGCATGGCGTCGGGGTCCGCCACATCGGCTTCGATCAGCATCGTGCCAAAGGGAAGGTTCGCGCGCGAGCCGGTCGAGAGGTCGTCCAGCACGCGCACGGTGTCGCCGCGACCCACCAGCGCGTCGCACAGATGCGAGCCGATAAAACCGGCGCCGCCGGTGACGAGGTAGTTCGCCATTAGCGGGGTCTCCGCCCCTGGACCCCGCCCAGGGGCATTGGTCCACTTCGCGGCCGAATCGCTTGGAACCCGAGCAAAGGCGAGCCTTTGCAATCCATCTGTTTGGCTGGATGGCGGGGCGGGGGTTCGGGGGCGAAGCCACCAATGCCAGTGCGGCCGCAGTGCCTGCCGGAGCACCGAGCCGTCGGCCCGTCAATCGAATCCGGCATTGATCTCCTCGAACCCAATGACGCCGCTGCGTGGCTTTTGCACTGGCAGTTTGCCACGCCGATACAGCCCGATGAAGCGCGGCCCGATGAAGCGCGGGCCGATGAAGCGCGGCCCGATGAAGCGCGGCCCGATGAAGCGCGGAATGTCCCGCTTCGGGACGATGCCGGCGGCCTCGTGGCCCGGGATGGACGGCAGCTTGCCGTCATCCCTCGCTCTCCTGGCCAGCATAAAGCGCCGCCAGCTCCGCATGGTTGGTCAGCCAGCACAGGGTATTCCGCTGCACCAAAGCCAGCGAATCCAGGAAAGCGATCGCCCCATACGGCCGGCCGAACACGTGCGCATGCACCGTGATGTCGAGGCATGCGAACGGGCTGCCCAGCGCGGGCCATCCCTCGACGATGCGGGCCAGCGTGCGGGTGAACGCATCCGGTTCGTTGCCATAGCGGACATAGAGCGGCATGTCGTTCACTTCCATTGTGAACGGCATGCCAAGCAAGGGACCGGCGTCGGTCTGCACGGGATACGGCAGATCGGAATCGAACATATCGGCATGCCAACGGAAGCCGGCCCGCGCCAGAAGCTGCGAGGTCACGGTGCTGGCGGTGCAGCGCGGGCTGAGCCAGCCGCGTGGCGCGCGCGCGGCGGTGCGGGTGAGCACGTCGACGCAGTGGGCGATGTCCTCGCGTTCCGCGTCGGGCGTGAGGTAGGGTGGGATGGTGCCCTGGCTCCAGCCGTGCGCGGCGACGGTATGGCCATCCGCCTCGATGGCGGCCGGCAGCGCCGGATAGCGTTCCGCCACCACGCCGCTGGTGTAGAACACCGCCCGTATGCCGCTGCGCCGCAGCAGGTCGAGCAAACGTTGGGTGCCGGTCCTCGGGCCGTACTCGGCCCACGAGAGCGCCTGGAGGTCGGGCACGCCCGGTTTCAACGGATTGCCCATCGGGCCAATGCCCGGGGCGCTTCCTTCGGCCCAGCCTTCCAACATGACACTGACCGACACCGCGAGCGGCCGGCCGGCGGGCCAGCCTGGCGGCACCGGTGCGGACCGGGCGCCCGGGATGGCGGCGTGGCCGATGGCTCCTGTCGCGGGAGCATCGCGCTGTGCGCTTGTCATCCGATCAGCCATGCTGCCTGCCCATCCCGGTATGGTTGCCGTGCCGACAGTGTCGCGTCTGTGCAGCGGAGGAAAGGCAGGCCGTGCGGGGGTGCGATCTGGCCGGCGCGAGCGGTGAACGTGCGACACTGCCGCGTCCTCGTGCTGGTCGTTCTGCTGCAAGCATTCAACACGGAGGACACGAAGAACCACGGAGCGGCACGGAGCGATTTAAGACAAATCGCCGCAAGCAGCATTCGGCCCGTGCCTCCGCGCCGCGCCGTGGTACTTCGTGTCCTCCGTGCTGATTGCGTGATGTGAAGGAAGCGTGATGTGAAGGAAGTCTGTGCGGACCATGCGGACCTTGAGCGGAATTGCGACGGCGGGGCCAGCCGTCGCCGGCCCCGTGCGCGACATCGCGATGGTGCGTCCAGCCCGCAGGTTCAGGGCGGGCGGGCGCAGGCCGGCGTCAGCCCCGGAAATGGCGGCGGTTGCCAAGGCGGCGCCGGCTCCATCATCCATATTTCGGGGGACAGGTCGGGATTGAATCGCCACCGCATGTCGCGGATCAAGAGACGCACGTGGTCGCCGCCGTAGCAGTTGATGGCGTCCTTCAGTTCGTTCCACGTCGCACGGTCGTAGTCACAGTCCAGGACGCGGAGATCCTCGACGATATCGGCGATGACAGCGCCCTCCGGACGAGCGCGGACCTCGGCCGCGGCTTCCTCCATCGTGGGCACGTGGTTGGGGTCGTGCCACCAGGGCGGGGCCTTGGCGTCCCCTGCGGCCGGCGGGCCGGAGCGCGGATTGCCGGGGGACGACAGGCGAATGGCGGTTGGACCGCGCAGCTCATGGCCGCCGGCGGCACGCTCGCGGAGCCAGGCTTCGAGCGCGGCGGCGCGCATCAGGCCGCGGGTGAGGCGGCGGAGGATCACGCCGAGATCGCGGGTTTGGAACCAATAGACGAGCGTCCGGGCCAGTGGCTCGGCGGGATGCTCGCGAACCGCGGTGGCGAGCAGGGTGCCATAGGCGATGAGCCAGCGGACGATGCTGATGACACGGCCGATGCGACTGGGTTCGGCGGGGGCGGTGGCGGGGGTGGGGGTGGTGGCGGGCTGATCGGGCTGGGCGATGGGAGCGGCTTGTGCCGCGGGCGCGGGGGACACGGTGGTGCCTCGGTCAGCCCGACCGGGATCGGGCTGGAGGGTAGGGACGACGGGAAGGGAGAGGGTGGTAGACACGAGGGGAATAAAAGCACATATCGCGGACAATGTCAAATGAATTTTTTCATGAGCCCGGCGTGACGGTGGAAAGGGGGGTCGCGCAGTGCGCCGATGGAACGCCGGGCGGATTCGCCCAACACCGTGGGAGCATGGCCTGAAAATAATCGGCATCCCATCCTGCCAGTTTGCGGCGGACCTTGAGGCTCAGACCATCGATGGCGCCAGGCGGGCCAGCAGCTCCGGCCCGCAGCTTCCGGTCCGCAGCAGCTCCGGGCCCCGCTCGGGCCCCGCAGCTCCGGATTGACGCCGGGCCCCGGGCGGGAGAAGCTGCCGGACCGTATGGGTGACAGCGCGATGGAACCGGCACTGAAGGCGTTCTGGCAGCCTGGATGAACGAGCTGCCTGAGACTCAAAGAGTTTCTCTCGGTCCGGGGGATCGAGTTCGAATCCATTAATGTGCTGGAAGACGCCGCGGGCCTGGCCGAGCTGCGGCGGCTGGGAGCGCGCTCGGTGCCCGTGCTGTCGCGCGGCGACGAGTATGTGTTCGCGCAGAACATCGCCCATGTCGTGAAGTTCCTCGGGCTGAACGAGAAGGCCGGACCCGTGCTGTCGCCGGCCCAGCTCGTGGAACGGCTGGAGCGCTTCCTGGACGTCGCGCTGCGCATGGTCCCACAGATGCCGGACGCGAAGCTGGACACCGAGGTGCCGAACCGCCCGCGCAGCTACCGCGTGCTCGGCCACCACATGTTCCGCATCGCGGAAACCTTCCTGGAAGTCGCCGGCGGCGATGCCCTGACCTATGAGAACCTGACCGCCCGGCCGCCCGACACGATGCACACCACGGCGGACATCGTCGCCTATGGCGGCGGCGTGCGCGGCCGTTTGGCGAATTGGTGGGATGCAAAGGCGGACAAATCCGGCAAGGAGACGGTGCAGACTTACTACGGCCCGCAGCTTCTGCACGAATACCTGGAACGCACGACGTGGCACGTCGGCCAGCACTCCCGGCAATGGGTGATGCTGCTGGAGATGAACGGCGTGACGCCGAACGGTCCGCCGGGTCCCGCCGATTTCGCCAACCTGCCCATGCCGACCAGCGTGTGGGACGGGTAACGCATCACGCCGTTGGTTAATCGACGCGAAACGGATTCCTGACGATCAGCCGCGCATCATAAGAACAGATCAACCCTGCATAAGAGTTAGGTCAACCCTGCCCGCGCCGAAGTGCCTGGTGTTGCGCCACTGAAATCTTCGGTGCCGCCTTCAGCGTCTGCAGGATCACGCAATACCGTTCGGTCGTCGCGATCATCCGTTCGAGCTTCGCCGCGTCGGCATCGCAGTCCACGTCGAACGACAGTGTAATGTCCGTCAGCCCGACCGGCGCCGCACGGTCCACACCCAGAGTGCCGCGCGCGTCCCAACGGCCCTCCGCCACCACGCGCCCGCCGCGCAGCGTGACCCCCATCGCCGTCGCCACCGCCCGCAGCGTCACGCCGGCGCACGCCACCAGCGCCTGAAGTAGCATGTCTGCCGAGCAAGCCAACTCGCCCGAGCCGCCCGTCGCCGGATGCAGCCCCGCGTGCACCTCGCCCTGCCAGCCGGGCACGCGGCACGCGACGGCGTCGGGGTCGAGCACCGCCTCGGCCCTGGCCACCACCAGCGCCGCCTCCGGCGTCTCCCGGTAGCGCTGCTTCAACGGCGCCTGTGCCGCGCGGAGCTGTTCGCCGTCCATTCCTGATCTCCCCTTACGCAATGCGTGAACGCGGCACCCAGCCTTGCGCGCCGCCCGCCTTTATGCAAATGACGCGTTCACAGAGATCAAAATCGGGCAGGAGACGTCTGGGAGGTGGCTGACATCATCCTGGAAACATTTGGCATGACCCGTGAGTTCAGCGGCTTCGTAGCCGTGGACGACGTGTCTTTGCAGGTGCGTGCCGGCACCATCCATGCGCTGATCGGCCCCAACGGCGCCGGCAAGACCACATGCTTCAACCTGCTTACCGCCTATCTGGCGCCGACCCGTGGCACGATCAAGTTCAAGGGCCGCGACATCACCGGCATGAAGCCGGCCCTGGTAGCGCGGCTGGGCCTGGTGCGCAGCTTCCAGATCTCCGCCGTGTTTCCGCATTTGACGGCGCTGGAGAACGTCCGCCTGGCGCTGCAACGTAGCCGCGGCGCCAGCTTCGATTTCTGGCGCTCCGAAAAAGCCCTGAGCGTCTATGACGACCGCGCGCACCAGCTCCTGTTCGATGTCGGCCTGTCCGACTACGTCCGCACCGTGGTGGCGGAGCTGCCCTACGGCCAGAAGCGCGCACTGGAGATCGCTACCACGCTGGCGCTCGATCCCGAGATGATGCTGCTGGACGAACCGACCGCCGGCATGGGCCATGACGACGTGGACCGCATCGTCGACCTGGTGAAGCGCGTGCGCGCCGGCCGCACTATTTTGATGGTGGAGCACAATCTATCGGTGGTGGAAGGCCTGTGCGACACCATCACCGTGCTGACCCGCGGCAAGATCCTCACCGAGGGCGACTACGCCACCGTTTCAAAGAACCCCGATGTCATCACCGCCTATCTGGGCACGCCGAATGTTTGAGGTCGCCGCATGTTTGAGGTTTCCGATGTTGAGGTTTCCGATGCTTGCGGTTTCCGATGCTTGCGGTTTCCGATGCTTGAGGTTTCCGATGCCTGAGGTTTCCGATGCTTGAGGTTTCTGGCCTGAACGCCTGGTACGGCGAAAGCCACATCCTGCACGGCATGGAATTCGAGGTCCGCGAGGGCGAGGTGGTGACGTTGCTTGGCCGCAACGGCGCCGGCAAGACCACAACGCTGAAATCCATCATGGGCCTGGTGCCGCGCCGCGAGGGTAGCATCCGCTTCCGCGGCGTCGAATTGAGCAGGTTGATGCCGCACCATATTGCTCGCCACGGCGTTGCGTTCTGCCCGGAGGAGCGCGGCATCTTCGGTTCCCTGTCGGTGACGGAGAACCTGCTGCTGCCGCCCATGGTGGCGCCGGGCGGGCTGGATATCGATACGATCTATCAGCTTTTTCCCAACCTGAAGGAACGCGCCCGCACCGCGCACGGCACACGGCTTTCCGGTGGCGAGCAGCAGATGCTGGCGATCGGGCGGATTTTGCGAACCGGGGCGAAGATGCTGTTGCTGGATGAGCCGACCGAGGGCCTCGCCCCGGTCATCGTGCAGCAGATCGGCCGCACCATCCACGAGATCAAGAACCGCGGCTTCACCGTGCTGCTGGTGGAGCAGAACTTCCGGTTCGCGCAGACGGTGGCGGACCGGCACTATGTGGTGGAACGCGGACGGGTGATCGACATGATCCCCAACTTCCGGCTCGAGGAAAGCATGGGCAAGCTGCACGAGTATCTGGGGGTATAGGCGTTTTGGCCCCTTGCCCCGCCTGTCACCCGCGCCGATAATGCCGCCACCTCACGAAAATGGCTTGGGTGTCAACACCCTGCTGATCCGGGAACCCATACCCGGCGGAGGATTCCAGGAACGCACGATGATCCCAAACCCCTGGAAGGAAACTCCATCATGACTCTCTCCCGCCGCACCTTGCTCGCGGCCTCCGCCGCGGCCAGCACGTTGCCGCTGATCCGGCCGGCCCGCGCGCAGGCGCCGGTCCTGAAGATCGGCGTGCTGAATGACCTGTCCGGCCCCTACCGGGATACCGGCGGTGTCACTTCGGTGATCTGCACCAAGCAGGCGATCGAGGAATTCGCTTCAGCGCACGGTCTCAACGTGCAGGTAATTTCCGCCGATCACCAGAACAAGCCGGACCTCGCCGTATCGATCAGCCGCGAGTGGTTCGACCGCGACGGCGTGGACGTGCTGTTGGACGTGCCGACGTCTTCCGTGGCGCTGGCGGTGCAGTCGGTGGTGAAAGAAAAGAACAAGGTCTTCCTGGCCGTCGGCCCGGCCTCGGTGGCGCTGACCACGACGCAATGTTCGCCGAACATGATCACCTGGGTGTACGACACCTACATGCTGGCCAAGTCCACCGGCGGCGCGATGGTGAAGGCCGGCGGCACTTCCTGGTACTTCCTCACCGCCGACTATGCGTTCGGCAAGCAGTTGCAGGCCGATACCACAAAGTTCGTGCAGGCGGCGGGCGGCAAGGTGCTTGGTTCGGCGCCGTATCCGTTCCCCGGCACCTCGGATTTCTCCTCCTTTCTGGTGCAGGCGCAGTCCAGCGGTGCCAAGGTGCTGGGCCTGGCAAATGCCGGCGGCGACACGGTGAATTCGATCAAGCAGGCAAACGAGTTCGGCATCAACAAGTCCATGAGCGTCGCGGCGCTGCTGATGTTCATCACCGACGTGCATGCGCTGGGGCTGGAGACCGCGAAGGGCCTGGTGCTGACCGAGAGCTACTACTGGGACCTGAATGACGGCACGCGCAACTTCTGCAACAAGATCAAGGCCAGGTCGCCGAACAACTGGCCGAACATGATCCACGCCGGCTGCTATTCCGCCACGCTGCACTACCTGAAGACCGCGGCGGACATGGGCGCGGCGGAGGCGAAAAAGAGCGGTTTGGCGACCGTCGAGCGCATGAAGAAGATGCCGGTCGAGGACGAGTGCTTCGGCAAGACCTCGATCCGCGAGGACGGCCGTCACCTGGTGCCCGCCTATCTGTTCGAGGTGAAGGCCCCGGCCGAGAGCAAAGGTGCATGGGATTACTACAAGCTGCGGGTCACCACGCCCGCGGATGAGGCCGCGTTGCCGTTGGCCGAAGGCCACTGCGCGTTCGTCGGCAAGGCATGATGGTCGGCGGGGTCAAGATAGGGATGAGGTTAAAGGTGGGGGTAAAACTAAGGGTAAGGAACAGCCCCTCCCCTTGTGGGAGGGCGCCGGGTGGGAGCGGGCCGGGGAAGGGGGTCTTCATGGCCAGGGGGGAGGGCCACCCCTCCCCACAACCCCCTCCCACAAGGGGAGGGGGAGTCCAAGAAAACCCATGATCACGATCTTCGGCGTCCCCGCTCCACTGCTGTTCGGCCAGCTCCTGCTCGGGCTGATCAACGGCGCGTTTTACGCCATGCTGTCGCTCGGCCTGGCGGTGATTTTCGGAATGCTCAACATCATCAACTTCGCGCACGGTGCGCTGTTCATGATGGGTGCCTTCGCCGCCTGGATGCTGCTTGCCTATGGCGGCATCGGCTATTTTCCCGCCCTGATCCTGGCCCCGCTGATTATCGGCGCCTTCGGCATCCTGCTGGAGAAGACGCTGATCCGGCACATGTACAAACTCGACCACCTCTACGGCCTGCTGCTCACCTTCGGCCTGGCGCTGGTGATCGAGGGGCTGTTCCGCAACTACTATGGCAGCTCCGGCCTGCCGTACCAGATACCGGCCGTGCTGCAAGGCGCCACCAATCTCGGCTTCATGTACCTGCCGATCTATCGCGCCTGGGTGGTCGCCGCGGCGCTGGTGGTATGCTTCGCCACCTGGGCGATCCTGGAGAAAACCTCGCTCGGCGCCACCCTGCGCGCCGCCACCGAAAACGCGCCGCTGGTGCAGGCGTTCGGCGTCGATGTGCCGCGCGTCATCACCCTGACCTTCGGCGGCGGCGTCGCTCTGGCGGCGTTCGCCGGGGTGCTGGCCGCGCCGATCTACTCGGTGAACCCCAACATGGGCGACAACTTCATCAACACCGTGTTCGCCGTGGTGGTGATCGGCGGCATGGGCTCGATCCTGGGTGCCATCCTGACCGGCTTCGGCCTGGGAGTCATCGAAGGCCTGACCAAGGTGTTCTGGCCCCAGGCCTCCGCCACCGTGGTGTTCCTGGTGATGGTGATCGTCTTGCTCACCATGCCGCACGGCCTGTTCGGCAAGAGGGCCTGACATGTTCGGTTTCTCCAGCGCGCAGTGGAAGGGCTTCCTGTTGATGGTGGCCCTGATCGTGGTGTGCCCCTACGTGCTCTACCCGATCTTCCTTATGCGCGTGCTGTGCATGGCCCTGTTCGCCTGCGCGTTCAATTTGATGATCGGCTATGTCGGGCTGCTGTCCTTCGGCCACGCGGCGTTCTTCGGCATGGGCAGCTACGTCGCTGCCTGGACCATCAAGTTCTGGCATGTGGACGCGGTGATCGCGATCTTGCTGGGTGGCGGCACCGGCGCATTGCTGGGACTGTGCCTCGGCTATCTGGCGATCCGCCGCTCCGGCATCTACTTCGCGATGATCACGCTGGCGCTGGCGCAGATGGTGTATTTCTTCTGCCTGGAAGCGCCCTTCACCGGCGGCGAGGACGGCATCCAGCAAGTGCCGCGCGGCCATCTGTTCGGCTTCATCAACCTGAACAACGACATGGCGATGTACTGGGTCGTGGCGGTCGTGTTCATCGCCGGCTTCCTGCTGATCCACCGCATCATCCACTCGCCGTTCGGCCAGGTGCTGAAGGCGATCCGCGAGAACGAACCGCGCGCCACATCGCTCGGCTACCGCACGGACGACTACAAGCTGATCGCGTTCGTGCTGTCGAGCATGCTGTCCGGCGTCGCCGGGGGCACCAAGGCGATCGTGTTCGGCATCGCGACCCTGACCGACGTGCACTACTCCACGTCGGGCGAAGTGGTGCTGACGACGTTGTTGGGCGGCCTGGGCACGGTGTTTGGCCCGGTGGTCGGCGCAACCGTGGTGACGGCGATGGAGAACTACCTGGCCCAGTTCGGCTCCTGGGTCACGGTGACGCAGGGCGCGATCTTCGTGCTGTGCGTGCTGGCCTTCCGCCGCGGCATCGTGGGCGAGATCGGCGCGGCGCTGCGACTGGGGCTTTGATCTCTCGCGGCAAAAGGGGATTGCCCTGCGGATGCTACCCGCTAGTATCCCTGCCAGCCGCAAGGTAGGGCGCCATGAACTTCGACTTCTCCGACGACAGCAAACTGCTGCGCGAGCAAGCGCAGCGGTTCTTGCGGGAGCAATGCACGCCAAAGGTGGTGCGGCATGTGCTGGAAGGACATGCGCCGTACAGTGCCGGGCTGTGGCGGGCGATGGCGGATATGGGCTGGCTCGGCGCGGCAATTCCCGAACGCTACGAAGGCGCCGGCCTCGGCTATGAAGCGCTGTGCGTGCTGGCCGAGGAACTCGGCCGCGTGCTTGCCCCGGTGCCGTTCGTCTCGACAATCTGTCTCGCCGCGGAAGCGATCCTGGCCGCCGGCAGCGAGGCACAGAAACGCGAGTACCTGCCACGCATCGTGCGCGGTGAACTGATCGCCACATTTGGATTAGCCGAAGGCCCCGGGGAGCCGCGCGAATCCGCCATCCGCACCCGCTTGGTTGATGGCCGCCTCACCGGCAGCAAATGGCCCGTGCCGGACGGCAGCATCGCGCAGCTTGCCGTGGTGGCGGCGCGCGATGCGTCGGGCGTGTCGTTGGCGTTGGTCGATCTCACCGCGCCTGGCGTCGTTCGCAGCACGTTGCCGATGGTCGATCCCAGTTGCGACCACGCGAAATTCGATCTCGATAACGCCGCCGCAACGCCGCTGGGTGCTTCCGGCCAGGCGTGGGATATCGTGCGGCGATTGCTCGACCGGGCAGCGATCCTGACGGCGTTCGCGCAGGTGGGTGGCGCCGCCGCATGCCTGGACATGGCAACCGCCTACGCCAAGGAACGTTTCGCGTTCGGCCGGCCGATCGGTTCGTTTCAGGCGATCAAACACAAGCTGGCGGATGTGTATGTTGCCACGGAACTGGCGCGGTCCAACGCTTATTACGGTGCCTGGGCGTTGTCCGCGGATGCGGCGGAATTGTCGCTCGCCGCTGCCACCGCGCGGGTGTCCGGGTCCGACGCATTCTTTCTGGCGGCAAAGGAGAATATCCAGGTGCACGGCGGCGTCGGCTTCACCTGGGACTACGACTGCCACTTGTTCTATCGGCGCGCCAAGCTGCTGGCCCTGTCGCTCGGCAGCCAGCGTTATTGGAAAGATCGCGTGGTCGCTGAACTCGAAACCCGCAACGCGGCCTGATGGCAATTCACGTGTCATGGCAAGGCGCAGAGCAATACTTGGGCAGTACTCTGGGCTTGGCCCGGGGAAGCAATCTCGCGCGAGGCATGGCGAAAGTACAGGAGCCCACCGATGGATTTCGATGACACCCCGGAAGAGGCTGCGTTCCGTGCCGAGGCCCGTGCGTTCCTGAAAGCCAACGCCGCACGCAAGCAGCGCACCAGCGGCGCGCATCGCTATGGCGACACCGACGCCGCGGAGATCGCTCGTGCCAAGGCGTGGCAGGCGAAGAAGGCGGACGCCGGATTTGCCGGCATCACCTGGCCGAAGGAATGGGGCGGCCGCGGTCGCACTGCCATGCAGCAGATCATCTGGAACCAGGAAGAAGCGGAATACGACGCGCCGCACGACGTGTTCCTGATCGGCCTGGGCATGTGCATTCCCACCATGATGGCCTACGCGAAGCCGGAGCAATTGCAGCGCTACGTGCGCCCCGCGCTGCGCGGGGAGGAAATCTGGTGCCAGCTCTTTTCCGAACCGGCCGGCGGGTCGGATGTCGCCGGCCTGCGCACCCGCGCGGAAAAACGCGGGGACGAATGGGTTATCAACGGACAGAAGATCTGGACCTCCGGTGCGCATTATTCCGACTATGGCCTGCTGCTGACCCGCAGCGATCCCAACGTGCAGAAGCACGCCGGGCTGACCGCGTTCTTCATCGACATGCACGCGCCGGGCGTGGAGGTGCGGCCGATCCACCAGATGTCCGGCGCGTCGAACTTCAACGAGGTGTTCTTCACCGACCTGCGTGTGCCGGATGCGCAACGTCTCGGCGCGCCCGGCGCAGGTTGGAAGGTGGCGATCACCACGCTGATGAACGAACGCCTCGCGGTCGGCGAAATCCGCCGTCCCGATCTGGCGGACCTGATCGAGCTGGCACGCACCGTGGAGCTCGACGGCCGTCCCGCCATCGCCGATCCGTCAGTGCGCGAGCGCATCGCTGACTGGCACGCGCGCAGCCAGGGCCTGACCTACACACGGTTCCGCATCCTGACCGCGTTGTCGCGCGGCGCCACGCCCGGGCCGGAGAATTCGATCGCCAAGGTGGTCAACGCGGCCAAGCTGCAGGAAATCGCGTCGTTCGGCATGGATCTTCTCGGCATGGCTGGCGGCGTGATGGACCCTGCTCTGGCGCCGATGCACGCGATGTTCCAGGACGCGCTGCTGTCCTCGCCCAGTCACCGCATCGCCGGCGGCACGGACGAGATCCTGCGCAACATCATCGCCGAACGGGTGCTGGGACTGCCGGGGGATGTTCGGGTGGACAAGGATCTCGCGTTCAACCAATTGCCGAGCGGGAGCAGATAGCCGAGCAGGAGCAGATAGCACCGTGACGTCGTTGCGAGGAGCCCCTCTAACTGTCATTGCGAGGAGCGCAGCTTCCCGCGTGCAGCGGAACCGTGCGTTCGACTGGGCGGGATTGCTTCCTCGGGTCAAGCACGAGGACCGCTGCGCTGCTCGCAATGACAGTGGGACGTTCCCCGTAATGACCGAGGGGGCGTAAACGCGCCGCCGTAACAGAGGATACCAAATGACCGAACGCACCCTCCGCGGCCGCACCGCGATCGTCGGGATCGGGGAAACGACCTACTACCGCCACGGCCAGTCCCCCGACGCAGAATTCAAACTCGCGCTAATGGCAATTGTGAAAGCCTGCAAGGACGCGGGCATCAGTCCGCACGACATCGACGGCTTCGCCTCCTATGGCAATGACCGTAGCGAGGCGGGTCGGCTCGCCGCCGCGCTTGGCGTGAAGGAATTGCGTTTCTCCAACATGTTCTGGGGCGGTGGTGGCGGCGGAGTCTGCGGTGCCGTGGGCAACGCCGCGGCGGCGGTGGCGACCGGCATGGCGGATTGCGTCGTCGCGTTCCGTTCCCTGGCGCAGGGCCAATTCGCCCGCTACGGCCGCGGCACCGGCGCCCCGCTGGCCGCCGGCGACGACCAGTTTCTGTTCCCCTACGGCATCATGTCCCCTGCGCAACGCTTCGCCATGAAGGTGACGCGCTTCATGCACGACCACGGCATCCGGCAGGAGGCGTTGCGCGCGATCTCGATCGCCTGTTACCGCCACGCGCAGAACAACCCCAATGCGGTGATGCGCGGCCGTCCGCTCGACGCGGCGAAATACGACGATTCGCGCTGGATCATCGAGCCGTTCTTCCACCTCTACGACTGCTGCCAGGAGAATGACGGCGCCGCCGCGGTGATCGTGGTGCCCGCCGACCGAGCCCGTGAATTCCCCCATAAGCCGGCCATGCTGCTGGCCTGCGCCCAAGGCTGCGACCATCGCAGCGCCGCGCCGGTGCACAACATGCCGAACTACGCCAGTTCGCATTTCGCCCAGATCGCGCCTCGGCTTTATGACATGGCGAAGCTGGCGCCCTCCGACATGGGCATCGTGCAATGCTATGAGAACTTCACCGGCGGCGTGCTCATGAGCCTGGTCGAGCATGGCCTGGTCCGCGCCGAGGAGGCCAACGAATTCCTGACCCCCGAGAACCTGTATGCCCCCGACGGCCGCATGCCTCTGAACACCAGCGGCGGCAACCTCGCCGAATGCTACATGCACGGGCTGGAGCTGGTCATCGAGGCGGTGCGCCAGATCCGCGGCACCGCCATCAACCAGGTAAAGCGCAACGACGCGGCGATCATCATCGGCGGTCCGATGGTGACGCCGGTGAGTTCCATCATCCTCGGCTCGGAGGCGGTACTATGAGTGCATTCTATCTGCCCGAAGGCCTGCCGCTGCCGACGACGCACGATGCGCTGAGCGCGCCGTATTGGGAAGCCACGCGCCAGGGCAAGCTGCGGATTCAAAAATGCCGCGGCTGTGGCGCCTGGCAATGGGGCCCGGAATGGGTCTGCCACCGCTGCCATTCGTTCGACCTGGCCTGGGAGGATGTGACAGGGCAGGGGCGCATCTACAGCTATCAGCGCCCGCATCATCCGGTGCATCCGGCGTTGAACGGCCACGGTCGCTACATCGCCGTGCTGGTCGAACTGCCGCACGCCGGCAACGTGCGCATGGTCGGCAACCTGCTCGGCGATCCGCGCCAGGAGGTGCGGATCGGAGCGCCGGTCGAAGCGGTGTTCGAATCGCATGATGCCGCCGATCCGCCGTTCACGCTGGTGCAGTGGCGGGTGGTGTAGAGAGCAGGGAAGCAACACCCCCTCCCTCAAGGGGCCGGAGGTGTTTCATCGCTGCCCCCCTCTCCGCGATCATAATGGTCGGCGCATTGGTGTTGCCCGTGGTCAGCGTCGGCATTACCGAAGCATCGATCATCCGCAACCCGCCGGTTCCATGCACGCGCGGCCGCCCGTGGCAGGGACAGGGCGAACGTCGAACAATGCGGCCCGGCCAGTCGCCGGACGCAGCTAAGCATCCGGAGGAATCGCGCTATGAGCAGCAGTACGCCGCCAATTGGAATGATCGGCGTCGGTCTGATGGGGCATGGGATCGCCTGGAACATCGCCCACGCGGGCTACCGCCTCACCGTTCTCGACCATCCGGGCAACCAACCGGTCGATGATCTGCGTGCGATGGGCGTGCGGGTTCTGCCACGCATCGCCGATGTGGTCAGCGCGGTCGAGATCGTGATTCTCTGTGTCACCGGCACCCCGCAGGTCGAGGCGATTCTAACCGGCGCGGACGGCGTGACCTCGTGTTTGCGGCCTGGCACGGTGGTGGTGGATTGCTCTACCGCGCTGCCCGATTCCACCGAGCGAATGGCGGCGGCGGTTGCCGCGGCGGGCGGGCAGTTCATGGACGCGGCGATGACGCGCCTGCCGCAGAATGCCCGTGCCGGCACGCTGAATCTGCTCGTCGGCGGCGATCCCAACCTGTTGGAGCGCGTGCGTCCGCTGCTCGACACGTTCAGCGAGAACATCACGCATATCGGCGGCGCCGGCGCAGGCCACCGGATGAAACTGTTGCACAACTATGTTTCGCTCGGATTCATGACGCTGCTTGCCGAGGTGGCGGCGCATGCCAGGAAGGCCGGGCTCGATCCGGCAATTCTGATCGACGTGCTGGCGAAGGGCGGCGGCGGTGGGGCGGCCCTGCAGCGCATCTCGCCCTTCCTGCTGACCGGCGATCCGTCGGATGTGCCATTCTTCATCGGCAACGCGGCCAAGGACCTGGGCTATTATCGGCAGACCGCCGAAGCGGCGGGCGTCTATCGCGCCATTGCCGACGCGGTCGGCCGCACACTGGAGGCGACGGTCGCCGACGGCCACGGCCAGGACTTCGTGCCGCAACTCGCCGAACTGCTACGATCGCAGCGCATGCCGTAGGCTTGGCCCTGTGGGAGGCTTGACCCTGTGGGAGGCTTGGCCCTGTGGGCGATCCGCCGCCTGCCGCGTATTCATCAGGACCGGCTTGTACCTTTGCTCCATCGCCTGACCTGGCGGAGCAACTCGGCCATGCCGCGGGTGCTGCCGGTCATCATTTGCAGCGGTGGGCTCCCAGCAAAGAAGGGCCCGGGATTCGGCGTCTTGATCCAGTGCGCAATGCCGAATTTGGGGTTCAGTTCATGCAGCGCTTGTTCCAGCTCGATCAGGTGTCCAACGCGCGTCAGTCGATCTTCCGACCATTCTACCGCGGCGAACTCGTCTGCGTTCGCGGCAATCAGGGAAGCTGTGTCATAGCGGTCAAGCTCCCATGCGTACGCGATCCGCCGCAGAGCCCCTGTAGCTGCTTCGGCGGTCGGCCTGACAGACACTCCCTGAGCCACCAATGGTTCAATCATCGCAGGAACTCGCAAACCTGTGATCAGCGTCGTCCGCGGCGCTCGGGCTGATGGTGCCATTACCTGGCTGCGCTGCCAACGGCACCTGTCGTTTTACGAAAGCGTTACGTTCGGCCTCACCCGGATGGATTGCGGCAGCGGCCAAAAACGGGTGGAATACCGTCCAGTAGCCGATCCGACCCACGCGTTTGCCGGGTCTGCCACATCGGAAGGGGAGACCACCGCATGAACGACTCACTCGCGGTCAGTGACTACAGGCGAGCGGCCAACGCCACGGACTTCGACGCGATCATCATCGGCGCCGGCATTTCCGGCATGTTCATGCTCTATCGCCTGCGGGAACTGGGCATGACGGCGCGCGTGTTCGAGACCGGCACCAATGTGGGCGGCACCTGGTACTGGAACCGCTATCCCGGCGCCCGCTTCGATTCTGAAAGCTGGACCTACGGCTATTCCTTCTCCAAGGAGCTGATGCAGGAATGGGACTGGAAGGAGCACTTCTCTCCCCAGCCCGACACGCTGGAATACCTGAACTACGTGGCCGACAAGTTCGATCTGCGCCGCGACATGCAATTCCGCAGCACGGTGACGTCGGCGCATTGGGATGATGCGGCGACCCGGTGGACGCGTGACCCTGGAGAGCGGACAACAGGCACGGTCGCGGTTCCTGCTCACCGCCATCGGCATCCTTTCGGCCCATACCATGCCGGCCATTCCGGGCGTGGAGAGCTTCCGCGGCGCCGGCATATCACCCGGCGCGCTGGCCGCACACGCCGGTGGATTTCACCGGCAAGCGCGTCGGCGTCATCGGCACGGGCGCCACCGCGATCCAGGCGATCCCGGAAATCGCCAGGCAGGCGAAGCAGCTTACCGTCTTCCAGCGTCGGCCGAACTGGGCGGCACCGCTGCACAATTCCAGGATCAGCAAGGAGGAGATGGAGGCGATCAAATCCCGCTACGACGAGATCTATGCCCGCTGCGCCGAGACCCCGATGTGGTTCATCCATGAAGCCGACCGCCGCAAGACGCTGGATGTGCCGCCCGAGGAGCGTGAGGCGTTCTGGGAAAAACTCTACGCGGAGCCGGGCTTCGGCATCTGGATCGGCAATTTCCGCGACATCATGACCAACGAGCAGGCCAACGCCGCGATCAGCGAATTCATCGCCAGGAAAATCCGCCAGCGCGTGAAGGACCCGAAGGTCGCGGACAAGCTGATCCCGAAGGACCACGGCTTCGGCACGCGCCGCGTGCCGCTGGAGAGCGGCTATTTCGAGGCCTTCAATCGCGACAACGTGCCTGCTGGTCGATATCCTGCACGATGAGCCGATCGAACGCATCACGCCGAACGGCATCAGGACGAGCAAGCAGGAGCATGAATTCGACATTCTGGTCTATGCCACCGGCTTCGACGGCGGTGACCGGCGCGTTCGACCGGATCGACATTCGCGGCATGAATGGCCTGCGGCTGAAGGACGTCTGGGCGGATAGCCCGCGCACCTATCTCGGCATGCTGGCGGAAGGCTTTCCCAACATGCTGATGGTCCTGGGCCCGCACACCGCGCGCGGCAATATCCCGCAGGCCATCGAACACAGCGTGGAATTTCAGGCCGGCATCCTGCGGTTCATGCAGGAACATGGCTACACACGCGTGGAAACCCGGCCGGAGCAAGTGGCGGAGTGGACCGAGACCGTGATCAAGGCGTCCGAGCCGCTGCTGTCGTCGAAGGTCAATTCCTGGCAGACCGGCGTGAACCGAAACGTGGAGGGCCGCAGCGTGCGCCGCGTGCTGGGCTACAACGGCAATGGCGTTCATTTCCGCCGCAAGACGGACGAAGTGGCCAGGGGCGGCTACCAGGAGTTCGCGTTCCGCTGAGCGCTGAGTGCGGGCATGACGGGAAGGCGCGAAACGCCGCTGTGGTGATTCCTGCCTCAGCGTCCGGGATACCAACCCGCCCGGGCGGCAAAGCGAGCATAGAATTCCGGTTCGTAAGCGTGGTCCGGGTCCTGCCGCACCATCTCGTCGATGACATGAGCGTCCGGACCGACCAGAATGCGCAACCGGTCCGCCTTCACGCCGTCCAGGATGATAGTCGCCGCCTCCGCCGCGCTGGTCGGCGCGTCCGTGACGAAGCGGCGTGCCCGTTCGGCCTGCCCGGCTTGAAGATCCGCATCCGATAGTGCCGATGGGTCGCGCCCCATGGAAGCAAGCCGGGAACGGACCAGTGCAATCTGCGCCGCATCCAGCTCGTCGGAATCGCTGTTGGTCTGGACCTTGAGCGAGTTCAGACGGATGCCCGTCCCGATATGCCCGGGCATGACAACCGACACCTTGATATGCGGCGCGTGCATCCGGAAATCGGCAGTCAGGGCCTCGGTAAAGCCTTTGACGGCGAACTTCGCCGCCGCGTAGGCAGTATGCGGCACATCCGGGCCGACCGACGCCCAGAAGCCGTTGATGCTGCTGGTGTTGATCAAATGCGCCTCGTCCGCGGCGCGCAACAGCGGCAGGAAGGCGCGGGTGGTCAGGTACACGCCATTCCAGCAGATGTTGAATGTGCGCTCCCACTCATCGCGGTCATTGGCGATCAGGCTGCCGCCGCCGCTGATCCCCGCATTGTTGAACAGCAGATGGATGCGGTCGGTCGCGTGTTGCGCCGCGGCTTCGTCGCGGAAGCGCAGCACGTCCGCCTCGCGGGATACATCGGCGACATGCGAGGTAAGGCGCACGCCCTGCGGCAACCCCGCCGCCTGGCACGCTTGCTCGGTTTCCGCCAGGCGGCGGGCGGAAACGTCGCACATCGCGACATGGCAGCCTTCGGCCACCAACTGGCGCACCAGTTCGCGTCCCATGCCCGATCCACCGCCGGTGACGACGGCGATCCTGCCGGAAAATTCCTTCATGGGTTTGCTCCCTCGATGCTTGCGGTTGTCACCCGGATTGTACCGGCGCGCAGGCGCGGATCGTAGCTTCGAAGCGGGCTTTGGCGTCCGCGCCGCGGGTGAATGGGCTGATGATCGGCACGTCGATGCCCGATTGCCGATAGGCCTCGATCCGAACGCGGCATTGGTCCGGTGTGCCCGCGATGCCGGTCGCGTCGATCATCGCGTCACTCACTGCATGTTCTGCCGCAACATGATCGCCGCGCGCCCATGCGGCGGCGATCGCGGCGGCCTCGGCGGCGAAGCCGTGCGCCGCCATCAGTTGGTTGTAGACCCGGCATAAAAGGCGAGGCCCGGGCCCACCCGAAATGGCGATTCCGATCCTGCTCATCCCGGCCCTTCGGTCATGTGCCGTCCGACAATCTGAGAGGTTTTCGCGGGCATGGAAAGCGCAAGAGTGGGCATGGAAAGCGCAAGAGACGGCCGAAATTCAGGCGCTGGTTGGCAGGCGTCATCGCGCGTTGGAACCCGGGTCGTTCTGCGCCCGGACCAGCTGGCGCAATATCCAAAATGCGAATTGCCTTCATGGAGCCCTGGCGGCGCAATATCGCGCGTTTGTGCTGGCCGAAGAGCGCGGTAGAGTTCCGACAAATTCGGCCACGAGGAGCCCGCCATGCAAGCCGACCGATACGGCCTGTCCTTATCGACAGCCTCCGCCGCCGCGCGCGATGCCTACGTGCAAGGCTGCGATCTGGCACTGACGCTATACCCTGGCGCCGCCGAGGCCTTTGATCGGGCGATCGCCGCCGATCCCGGTTTCGCCCTGGCCCACGCCGGTACGGCCCAGGTACTGATGCGGGAAGGCAAAGTCGCGGCGGCACGGGCGGCCCTGGCGCGGGCCAAGACGTTGGCCGCTGGCCTCCCGGCGCGCGAGGCCAGTCACATCGCGTTCTTCGACCTGGCGTTCGCCGGAGGACAGACCGACGCTGCGATTGCCGCCTTGTACGCGCATCTGTCGGCATGGCCACGCGATGCACTGGTGCTCGCGGTTGCCGCGAACCCCAACGGCCAGATCGGCGCCTCCGGCCGCATCGGGCAAAAGCACCAGATCGCGACGCTGATGGACAGCCTCGGCCCACACTACGGCGACGATTTTTGGTTCCTGGCCTATCACGCGATGGCGCTGTCCGAAGACGGGCAGCTCGCGGCCGCCCGGTCGAAGATCGAGCGATCCCTGGCGGCCAACCCTAACAACGCGCATGGCGCGCACGGGTTCGCGCATATTTGTTACGAGAGCGGCGAGCGCGACACCGCACGCGGTTTCCTGTCTTCCTGGCTTGCCACCTATCCGCGCAAGGGCTTTTTCCATGGTCATCTGAGCTGGCATCTCTCGCTCTGTGAATTGCAGGCGGGCAATTGGGCGGAGGCGCTGCGGCTGTATCGGGACGCCATCGCGCTGGGCCGGCACAGCGGTGGTCCGCAACAGCAAATGTCGGATGCAGCGGCGTATTTGTGGCGTTCCGAACTCGCCGGCCAGCCGCGTGACGCCGCCGCCTGGCGCGCGATGTACGAGTATGCGGGCAGTGCACTGCCGCGGCCGGGCAGCGGGCTCGCAGACCTGCACGTCATTCTGGCACACGCGGTGATGGGCGATGACGCCGCGCTCCACGTCCGTGCCAACCAGATGGAGGCGTTGGCGCGCGATGGACGTTACCCATCCGGTCCGTACCTTCCCGCTCTGTCGCGTGGCTTCATGGCGTTCGAACGTGGGGATTTTGTTGCGGCGATCGAAGCGCTCGCGCCGCTCGCGGGGGAAAACGAACGGATTGGCGGCAGCCGTGCGCAACACGACCTGATCGAGTTCACTTTATTGAAGGCCTATCTCGAATCCGGCAGGCTGGAGGAGGCGCGATGCTGGCTCGGCGCGCGGCGGCCTGGTGCTTCCGGAGTACCCGTCTCGGGCGTTGCGGCGGTTCACTGACCGGCCTTGGCCAATGACGGGAATGACCTCTTCACACCGCCATGCGTCCTCCATCCACGAACAGATTGACGCCGTTGATGTAACTGCCGGCCTCGGAGCACAACAGCATCGCAGCACCCACCAGGTCGTCCGGCCGGCCAAGGCGCCCGACGGGAATGCGCTGCATCAGGGTCTCGCCCTCGACCGCCATCTGATCTCGGTTTCGCGCCGTCAGGATCGCGCCGGGCGCGAGATTATTGACCGTGACGCCCTGACCGCCGAATTGGCGGGCCAGGTTGAGCGTCCAGTTGAGTTGCGCGGCCTTGGTCGCGGCATACACGAACATGGCAGGATGCGGCCGCTCCTGCTGAACGCTGCCGATGGTCACCACGCGGCCCCAACCGCGTTCGGCCATCGGGGGCACCAGAGCCTGCAGCAACTCTAACGTGGTGCGCAGGTTGACGGCGATCTGGCGATCGAAGTGATCGCGGGTAATGGCCTGGAAATCCTCCGGCAGTTCGATGGAAGCGTTTAGCATCAGAATGTCGATCGGCGCCCAGGCAGTGACGGCAGCGGCCAGGTGTTGGCCGGCACCGTCCTGCGCGAAGTCCTGGCCGAAGGCGCTGGCCTCGCCTCCCATCGCCTGGATTTCCTGAACGACGGCGGCGGCATCGCGGCATTCCTCTGCTGTGCCTGCGTGATGAATGGCCAGACGTGCGCCAGCGCCGGCAAGACCCAAGGCGATCGCGCGACCGATTTCACGCCGGGCGCCGGTGACCAAGGCCGTGCGGCCGGTCAGGCGGAACCGGGCAAAGGGATCGAACATGCCGGTGACTCCAAGGACGCTATAGGGCCCGATCCACCATGTCATTGCGACCCGACCCACCATGTCATTGCGAGCGCAGCGAAGCAATCTCCCGCGCGTGAGGTGCGTGCTCTCTGGGAGATTGCTTCGCTGCGCTCGCAATGACATGGTGGGTCGGGTCGGACCGAAGCGTCAGAATCACAACACCGGCCTGGTCCGATCGAGGGTAGGAAGATGACCGCGGGAACCGCCAAAGACCGCATCCGCATGACGGTCGCCGAAGCGCGATCATTCGGCGAGGCAGCGATGCGCGGCGCCGGGTATGACGCCGATGAGGCGCGTATCCTGACGGACCACGTGTTGGACGCTGCACTCTGCGGCTACGAATATTCCGGCCTTCCGAAGCTTTTGAATGTTGTGGACGCCGCGGAATTCCGGCTGCCCCGGCGGCCGGTCACCGTGGTGCGGGAGACGTCGGCGACGGCCATGCTCGACGGCGGCAACAACTCCGGCATGATTGCGGCCTATCGTGCCGCCGAAGCCGTCATATCGCGTGCGGACGCGAATGGCCTCGCGATCGTTTGCCTCGCCAACACCTGGATGACGGGACGCAGCGCCTACTATTGTGAAATGATCGCGCGCGCCGGCCTGGTGGTCATTCATACGGTGGCGGCGCCGCCCATGGTGGCCCCGTTCGGCGGCACGCGGCCGGTCCTTGGCACCAACCCGATTGCCTTTGGGTTTCCGACGGGACGCGACCCTCTGGTCATCGACATGGGAACGTCGGCGTTCATGGGTACCGATTTGAAGTTCCGCGAACGTCTCGGCACGCCGATTCCGGCAGGCGTCGCGCTCGGGCCGGACGGCAAGCCGACAACCGACGCAAGCGCCGCCCGACGCGGCGCTCTGCTGCCGTTCGGCGGTCCGGAGGGTGGCTACAAGGGCTTCGGCCTCGCCTTGGCAATGGATGCGCTCGGGGCGTTGACCGCTGGGACACGGCCGGCGGATCAGCCGAGCGGCTATGTGTTCATTGCGTTCAAGCCCGATCTGTTTCTGCGACCGAACGAGTATCGGCGCGAAGTCAGCCGCCGGATCGACGCAATCAAGGCCACGCCGCGGCAGGCCGGTTTCGAGGAGATCCGCATTCCCGGGGAGCGCGGCTACAGCACGCGTGTCCGTCTTATGCGCGAGGGCATCGAGATCGATCGGAAAATCCACGATGCGCTGGGCCGTCTTGCCAAAGGCGAACTCAACCACGGCGGTTGGCGGTAACGCTCCGCATGACGGATCGACGCCCGGCCGCCGCCCTCTTCCCACCTTATACGAAAGCCAGACGCCATGATGATCGTTGACGCACAGATCCATCTCTGGGCCAAGGGCACGCCATCCGCCCATCATCGTCAGACGCCGTTCCTGCAGGATGAAGCCCTGGCGGCCATGGATGCCGCCGGTGTCGATCGAGCCGTGATCCACCCGGTGATGTGGGATCCCGATTCGAACGAGCTGGCCGTCGAGGCCGCGCGCGCGCATCCCGATCGCTTCGCCATCATGGGCTGGATCTATCTGGATCAACCGGAGCAGCGCGCTTTGCTCGAGACATGGAAAAGCCGGCCGGGGATGAAGGGTCTGCGCTTTTACTTCTCCGATCCGAAGTCGCAATCCTGGCCGGATGATGGCAACCTGGACTGGCTGTTCCCGGTGGCCGAGCGCCTGGGCATTCCGGTCTCCCTCCAGGCACAAGCGTTCCTGCCGAGGGTTGGCGCAATCGCCGAGCAATATCCCGGATTGAAGATCAGCGTCGACCATATGGGAGTGCCGCGCGCGATCGAGGGAGCGGAGGCCGCCTATCGCAACCTGCCGCAGTTGCTGGCGCTGGCGAAGCATCCGAACGTGGCGGTGAAGGCGACCGGCCAGGCCGGCTATGCCCTCGACCCGTACCCATTCCGCAGCATCCATGACGCGTTGCACCGGGTGTTCGATGCATTCGGACCGCGCCGAATGTTCTGGGGCACCGACATCACCCGCATGCACTGTACGTGGCGCCAGTGCGTCACGTTGTTTACCGAGGAATTGCCCTGGCTAAAGGACGCCGACCTGGATCTGGTGATGGGCCAGGCGTTCTGCGACTGGATCGGCTGGGATACCGCCGCCGAATGATATTGGTTTGCCGATATGCCGGCTCGACATAGTTTCGCGCGCTCAGTGGGCACCGGACTGAACCGGCAAACAGACAAAGACATAGAAGGAGACAATTTGGATGCGTCACATCGCTTGGCCGCTTCTTCTGCTATCGCTCGCCGGTTGCGGCGGCGATAAGCCCGTCGCGGCGACGCTTTCGGTCAGCTGTGGTGGCAACACGCAACTCTATGGCGCCGTCTCGATCGAGGTTCCGGGAGGCCTGCAGAACGGGCGCCCGGCATTGGTTTATCCTGACCCTGTCAATCCCGGCAAATACGGCACGATCGTGGTCCAGCCCGGCGACCGCTGTAAGATCGCACCGGTCGTTTCCGGTAAGTAGGGACGTCGCGTTGGTTCCGGACCCGCCTTGCCACCACGGCGATTGGCGTCACGGACTGCGTCACCAGCATGACGACACCGCTGCCGCCGTCGCCGAGCGCTCCCGCCCCCGGGGGTCTGCTAGTATTTTTTTCTTGCCTTGACCCGCTGTTTATGTTATCATTCCTCTCAGGCCAAGGATTTCCACCGCCCCGGCCCAAGCCAACCATCTCAATCCCCGCCAGATCGGCTGGTCGGCGGCGCGGGCCCGTCCAGCCGCACCGGAAGTCTCCCGCCGACACTGATGCCCACGGGGATGCACAACGGGGATGCACCCCGGGGATGCACCACGGGCGGGGGCGTCAACGGCTGCGCGTGCCTTCTCGGTTCGCCTGGCCGGCGGATCATCCGCGGGAGACCGACACATTGAAGACGTTTCACTCACTTGACATAGGAAATAATTACCGTGATGCCTTTAATCCCCGTCGCTTCGACGAGCACCGGACATGCGGAACCCAGCGTCTTTCCGAGCGCGCGCGCGCCGCGGACACAACGGACGCGACATGCGGGCACGGAATCGGACTCCGCGCCGGCTCCGGTTGTTCGCAAGCGTGATCCGAAGCACTCGCCGAAGACGGTCCCGAGCCGCGCGGCCATGCGGCTTCTCGCCGCGCTCGACCGGCCACGACGCGGCAGCGAACTGAGTGCCTTGCTCGGCGTCTCGCGCGAGAGGGTACGGCAATTGATTGGCCAGCTCGCCGACATGGGTTTGGTCCGATCCGCCAACCCGGGCCGCCGGACAACGGTCGTCGCACGCCACGACGATCCCACGCTGTTGCTCGCGCGCGAGCAGGCGCGCGTGCTGAACCGGTTCATGGAGGCGGAAGCGGCAACAGTCTCGCAGATCACCATGCACATTGGGATGCGGGTGGCGATGGTCGGTGCGGTTGTCGAGTCACTCTGTGCGTTGGGGATGGTCGAACGGACCGGTGCGACGAGGCAGGGCACATTGTACCGGCTCACGCCGGCCGGGCTGTCGCATTGGCAGCGCTCGCCAAAAAACATCCGCCGCGCGAAGGCGCCGTCGTTGTGGACACGCGGCGATCGTATCAGCAACGCCCTGCTATACATCCATGATCATGAGCCGGTCGGTACGGTGGAAATGCGCAAGGCATTGAACCTGTCGCCCGACGCGCTCAACTGCATGCTGCAGTACCCTGAAGCGCGTAGGCATGGTCCGCAACGCCGCTGAGGCATGGCCCGTGCCGTATACCCTGACGCTGGATGGCCGCCAAACGGTGATGGCGATGCGAGGTTTGCCTGCTCAGGCGGACGCCGCGCAAGCCGACTGAGGCATTCCGGGTGGATTGTCGCTCCACCAGCAGCCCCTTGTCAGTGCGAGGAACGCAGTGAGGAAGCAATCTCCGCCGAGGGGCGCACGAATCTTCGAGCGTTCCTTGATGGAGGTTGCGTCGTCGCTTTGCTCGCCGCAATGACAGGGGCCTCGTAAGCATCCGGAACAGTTCGCGCAGGATCTCGCGTTCCGAAATGCGGAAGACCGGGGTCCAACAGCCCCGTGCTTGCGCAAGGATCAGGGCCAGGGCGAGGCGCGGGTTGGACCTCGCCTGGCCCCGCGGCTCGCCACGGCGCTCGGGCTGTGTTGCAGGTGGCCAGGTGCCGGACGCCCAGGCTGTATTGCGGGACGGCCCCGCATCGGGGATCGTCCCGGAAGGCAGCCGGCTGCCAGACTGCCACCGCCCCGAGGAGTCACGCGCCACCATGCCCGGACCGCTGCACGGCTACCGCATCATCGACCTGACTTCCAACATCTCCGGCCCGCTCGCCACGATGATCCTGGCGGACCAGGGGGCGGACGTGATCAAGGTGGAACCCCCGCAAGGCGGCGACCATACGCGTGCGTCGGCGAACCGGCGGGGAGGGTTCTCCGCCTCGTTCCTTAATAACAACCGCAACAAGCGGTCGATCGCGCTGGATCTGAAGACCGCCTCGGCGCGCGAGGCGGTGCTGAAGCTCGCCGCCACCGCCGACGTGTTCATCCAGAATTTCCGTCCCGGCGTCGTCGAGCGCATGAGCCTGGACGAACCCGCCATCCGAGCCGTGGCCCCCAGCATCGTCTATGTCTCGATCAGCGGCTTCGGCCAAACCGGCCCCTATGCGGCGAAGCCCGCGTACGATCCCGTGGTGCAGGCGCTGTCCAGCCTGGCGACGATTCAAGCCGGTTCCGATACCGAGCGGCCGCGGCTGGTCCGCACCATCCTGCCGGACAAGCTCACCGCGATCACCGCATCGCAGGCGATCACCGCGGCCTTGCTGCACCGCGCGCGCACCGGCGAGGGCCAGCACGTGCGGCTCTCGATGCTGGACGCGGTGCTGCAATTCCTGTGGAGCAGCGACATGGCCGGCCAAACTTTTGTCGGCGACGAGAAGTCGCAGCAGGAAACCGCCAGCGCTATCGACCTGATCTATGCCACCGCCGACGGCTACATCAGTGCCGCGGTGCAGACCAACAAGCAGTGGGAAGGGCTGACGCGCGCGCTCGATCATCCGGAGTGGCTGGACGATCCGCGCTTCCGCACCCCCGCGCACCGCCAGCAGAACATCGACGAACGGCTGCGCCTGACGCAGGCGGCGCTGCTGACGCGCCCTTCTGCCGAGTGGCTGGAACGGCTGACCGCGGAGGACGTGCCCTCCGCCCCGGTGCTGACGCGCAGCCAGGTGATCCGCCATCCGCAGGTGCTGGCCAACGAAACACTGACAGAAACCGACCATCCGGCAGCGGGCCGCCTGCGGCAGACGCGTCCCGCCGCGCGGTTCTCCGCCACGCCGGCCGGCATCCGCTTCGGTGCTCCGGCCTTGGGCGAGCATACCGACGAGGTGCTGGCGGAACTCGGCTACGGGTCTGCCAAAGAGTTGACGTAAAACTCCGGCGTTCCTATGTGGTCTTTGCAACGGGAGTCAGCCCAATGATCGGTCCAATTCGTCCCATAACCCTGCCTCGCTGATCGGCAATCCCGAGCTGATGCAAGGTGGGTCGCGCCTCGTCACTGCTCATTGTTGCCTGCGTGCTTGCGGTGATCGCGGCTACCGCCGGAGCGAGCTTCCGTGAACATAACCTCCGCACGAACATCGCTCCGGCATTTACCGCTGCCGGCGTGGTGGCGGCCGCGGTCATCTTCTTTCTCAAGGAAGCATCCGACCGGCGTCGCAAGACCCTGGAGGCATACGAAAAGCAGCTTTACGACCGTGATTTGCGCACAGCATTTTCTGCCATCAGTACGGCCCTTGACACTGGGACCTATGAGCTCGACAGTGAGGACGAACGCGTCGGATCACACCGCGACCAGACTTCAATGCTGTTGAACTATCTGGAAGTTTGTTGTGCCGGCGTGGAGCGGAACCTGTACGAACGCGCGCTGTTTCGTGACTTGATGCGGCCATTGGCTGAGACGTTGATCGAGGGTTTCCTTGTCAAGCTGAAGAACGGCATCCTGGCATCCAAGCGGTTTCTCGGTAGCGGCGAGAGCTTCGTCAACATGAGGGCGGTTTTTTCAGACGTGTTTATTGCAGCCGCTCAGAAGCCATCCACCTATAAACATCACCCGGCGGCGGCAGCATGATCGATTTCTATTACTGGCCCACGCCGAACGGGTGGAAGGTCTCCATCATGCTGGAGGAGACCGGGCTCCCGTATCGCCTGGTTCCCATCAACATCGGCAAGGGCGACCAGTTCAAGCCGGACTTCATGGCGATCAGCCCGAACAATCGCATGCCGGCGATCGTCGATCATGACGCGCCGGACGGTCCGCTGCCGATCTTCGAATCCGGCGCGATCTTGCTGCATCTGGCAGAAAAGTCAGGCCGCTTCATGCCCACCGATCGCGTCGGCCGCAAGGAAACCATGGAGTGGCTGTTCTGGCAGGTTGGCAATCTCGGCCCGATGGCCGGGCAACTCAGCCATTTCGTCAACTACGCACAGGGCGAGCATGCGTATTCGAAGCAGCGCTATGCCAACGAGTACAACCGCTGCCTGGGGGTACTGGAACGGCGGCTGACCGGGCGCGCGTGGATCGTGGGCGATGCGTATTCAATCGCCGACATCATCGCGTGGCCCTGGGTGCTGATCGCCAAGCCGCTCGGCCAGGCGCTGGACGAGTTCCCCAACGTGTCGCGCTGGCGGGACGCGATCAAGCAGCGGCCAGCGGTGCAGCGCGGTGTGGACCTGGGCAAGGATCTCCGCCGCTCCGGCCCGCGAACCGAGGAGGAGCGGCAGCTCCTGTTCAACCAGACCGCGCGCAGCGTGGCGGCGCAGGTCGGGCCGGCGGCGTAGCGGCAGAGAGGCAAGGGGCGGTCAGAAGCTTAGGAACACCCTCTCTCCTTGAGGGGCTCCTTGAGGGAGGGGGGTCTGGCGTTATCTACGCAACTTCTTCCCTCTCTGCCCCCGGCCTACCCGTCCGCGCGCGGCACCCAAGGCATGCGGGCAACCTCAATCCCCTCGTCGGCGAGCGCTTCCGCCTCGGCAGGGGTAGTCTCGCCGTAGATGCCGCGCTTGTCGCTCTCGCCGCGGTGGATCTTGCGCGCCTCGTCGGCGAAGGTCGGGCCGACATAGTCGCAGTGCTTCTCCACCTCTGCCCGCATGTGTTGCAGCATGGCGCGGATATGCGCCGGCATCGGCCCGCTGACAGTGGTTCCCGGAACGGCGGCCGGCGCCTGCACCGGTGCGGGCCGCGGGGCAGGAGCTTCCCGCACGACCTCCGGTGCCGGGGCGGCAGCCTCGCGCGTCGCCACCGCGGGCGCCATCAGCGCGCGGCCGACCTTCACGTCGCCGCACACCGGACACTCCACGAGCCCGCCTTTGGCCTGCTTCTCGAACCCGGTACTGCTCGGGAACCAGCCATCGAACTCATGCTGCTGGCTGCACCGCAACTGGTAGTGGATCATGCGAGACTCTTCGTCATCGTTTCATCAATCCGCATACATGGCGAATACTGGCACTCGCGGCAAGGGACTGCCACCTGTCACTTGCACGAACCGCTCTTTCACATCGCTTTCAGCCGCACATTGCCACCGAAACACCGCAGACAGGCCGGGCGACTGCCACCACCGCGCAGCCGAAATGCGGCGGGTCGTCTTCCGGTGCCGCCGGACGGACCCACAGCGCCTGGCCAGGGGTTGGACAGCCGCCTTGGCGTCACCGAAGTTCCGCGTGTGCCGTCTCCGGCATCCGCCAGTTCACCAGGAAGCTGATCGCCGACCCTGCCATCACATAGTACGCCGGCGCCATGGGTGAACCGGTGGCCGAGATCAGCCAGGTGGCGATGAATGGCGCAAACCCGCCGAAGATGGCCACCGCCAGCGCATAAGACGGCGTCATCCACGATGATCGCCCAATGGTGTGGAACATCTCGGCAATGGCGGCTGGTCCGGCGCCCGAGTACAGCGCGATCGCGGCGCCGAACAGGGCCTGGATCAGCACCAGCACGCCGAACCCTGGCTTGCCAAGCAGCACCGAGAACAGTGGCAGCGTCAGGATCACGAAGAACGCGCACGAGATGAGCAGCAACGGCCGCCGGCCCACCCGGTCCGACAAGGCTCCGAACACCGGGATCAGCACCGCGAGCACCAGCACGCAGATCGTGTTCGACCACAGTGCCTCTGCCGCGGACACGCCGACATGCAGCCGGCTGAAGGTCGGCATGTAGGACAGCAGGATATAGAACGCGACGGTCCAGTGAATGGTGAAGCCGAACGCGCGCAGCGCGGGCCAGACGCTGTGCTCGGTGGCTTCGGCGGGGTGCTGCATGGCCGCGCGATAGACCGGCGTCTCGTCCACGTGGCGCCGCAGATAGATGCCCACCAGCGCCAGAATAATGCCCAGCAGAAACGGGATGCGCCAGCCCCAGGCCGCCAGGGAGGCAGGGCTGAGAATCGAGGTGAACAACGCCCCGGTGGCGGACCCGAGGACCAGGCTCAGCGCGATCGACGCCTGCTGGAAGCTGGCGTACCAGCCGCGGTGACCGTGTGGCGCCCATTCCGTCATGAAGGCCGTCGAACCGCCCCACTCGCCGCCGGCGGAAAACCCTTGGATCAGCCGCGCCACCACCAGCAGTGCGGGCGCCGCCACGCCAATGCTGGCATAGCCCGGCAGCACGCCGACCAGCACGGTGCCGAGCGCCATCGTCATGATGGTGAGCGTCAGTGCGGCCTTCCTCCCGCGCGTGTCGCCGAAGCGACCAATGATGATGCCGCCCAACGGGCGCATCAGGAATCCGACGCCGAACACGGCGAAGGAAGCCAGCAAGGCGGTGGTGCGATCGCCGCCGGGAAAGAAGATCCCGCCAATCGTCGATGCGAAGAACACGTAGACGCCGAAGTCGTACCACTCCAGCACGTTGCCAATCGCGGCGGCGAACACCGCCTTGCGGGTTTCGTGCAATGTGGGAGTCACTGTGCGCCCTGAGGCGGCCTGTGTCGTGGCCATCGCGGAACCTTATCCCCTGCCTGCCGAAGCAAGCGCGTTATCGGCCGGCCGATTTGTAGATTTATCGAGGAGATGTTCGCAGGCATGCCGAGCCTGTCAAGCCGGCGCGGCGGATCGCGAGTAAGAGGAGCGCTGAAAACGGCCTACCGGTCGAAAGAGGCCAATTGGACGAACAGCGGCAAGGCGGTCTGTTGCGGCAGTGTGCTGCGATTCAAAAGCAATTCCAAGCTTCATGCCGACCGTCATCGATGTTGGCGACGGCGCTTTTTCAGCACGGAGATAGATCGGAAAACCGCGGTGACCACCCGATTGCCTTTTCGGTCCTACGCTCGCCATGACGCTTCAAGGACGACACCAATCGCCAGAGTCGCAGCACTACGCTTTCGCTTCCGCGGTGGCAGTCATTCTCATTTCCGTTCGCGCGCGGGCGGCATCCCACATCAGGCGCGGGTCGAACAGTTGTAACGCGAGCATCGACAGGACTACCGTGGCCAGGAAGGCTGGGCAGCCGCCCATCACCGAGATGTGGGCCAACTGACCGAACTGGCCCATCGGAACAAAGATCATCACCGCGAACGGATCAAGCATGGACCAGCGGCCGATGTCGTCGATGAAACGCAACAGCTTTGTCCTGGTCCGCAGCCGCGCCGCCGAATGGTAGTGTACCGCGCTCAGGAACCAGGCCAGCCCCACCAGCTTGGTCAGCGGAAACAGCAGCGAGACGCAGAAGATCACGATGCCGAAGTACCAGAAGCCGCTGGTGAACAGCAGCTCGATGCCACGTATGACCGAATGCGGATGGGGCGTGCCGGCTGCCCACAGTTCGCTCATCGGATAGCCGTAGGCGATCGGCGTCAACACAGTGGTAGCCAACGTCAGCGCGGTGCAACGCATGACCGCGAACGGCTTGCGCCGGTGGATGCGCGCCGCGCAACACGGACAGCGGCCGCCCTCGGCGGCGCGGGGCAACACAAGGTCGCAGCGAGCGCACGCCACCGGATTCGGTCCCACGTTCTGCGGCGGCGCTGCCAGGCAGCGCCAGACCGCGCGACGTTCCAGGCTCGCGCGCGTCAGCATGGTCAGCAGCGCCACACCGACGAAGCACCAGCCGCCGGGGTCGATCCGCACCGGAATCTGCGACACGATGCGGCCGTAGCCGATACCGGCGCCGATCAGCAGCACGTCGGACATGGCCCATGGGTCGAGCGCCTCGCAGATGCGGAAGGCGCGGCCGACCCAACGATCGCGTGCGCCGAAGCGGACCGCCGCCAAGGTGACGGACAGCAGGCCGAAGCGCAGCAGCGGCAGGAGGACCGCAAATAGCCCGACGAAGATCGCCACCAGCGGCCAATGCTGGCGCCAGATGGTCGCGACGCCGGAGCCAATCCAGATCGAGCGGCTGATCCCGGCTACGTGCGCCGTCATGATCGGCATCATGACAGCGGGCAGCAGCAACAAGAATGTGGCGATGACGCAGGCCAGCGCGGCGTCGAGGCTGCGGCCAGAGCGCTTCTCCAGGGCATGGCCGCATTGCCAGCACTCCAGCCGCCCGCGCTTCGGCGGGCGCGGCATGCGTTGGATGACGCCGCAGTCTCGGCAGGCGATCAGGAAGGTCACAGTCGTCGCGCCGCTTGGCCAGGGTGGTGAGCGGCAAACGCCGGGGCCGTCGCGCAGTTCCGGCATGTCATCATCATCGTCGCGACAGGATGGAATGGCCAACCGAACTTCGGAGCGCGTCTGGTGCGCCCGCACACTGACGTCGACTGGTTGATCCAGGAAGACCAGGGGCGGCGGGCTCTACTGCTTCCACCAACCGAAGCGGTGGAAAATCAATCCAGGAGGCTCCCAGGAGGCTCATAGGACATCTCTCGCGCTCGCATCACGTTACGTTGGACGGTGGTAGTGCTTCAGACGCACTACCTGGGCGGTCGCTAGTTTGACGCGGATGAACGCAACAAGAGCGCGAATGAACGCCGAGAGGTCTGTGCGGATGCGGTCGAGACAGATCCATGCTGCTGCTGACGATGGCAAACACGCGCGGCTGCGAATGACTGCAGACGATCCGTGAAGTGAAAGCGCACTTGCGCGGTCACCTATGACGCCCTCGGTGGCTTTACCGCCCTCGATGGTCTCGGTGTGAAATACTGATGCGTCGAAGCGGGGCGCGTCGAAGCGGGCGCGTCGAAGCGGAACGACGAGCCGTTGCCGGGCACCGATGCGATCTGGCAGCCGGTTCACGCAATTGCTCCGGACCGGCGTCCCGACCGGTGGCGCGCGCCAGGCGTCGGAAAATCCTGATTCACCCGCGCGTGCCCGGCACTTCGGCCACGCAACGACGGCCCTGCGCGTAACCGAGCCTCATGCCGTGCGGAGCAAGGGATCCAGCTTTCCCGCACGGTCCAGCGCGACAAGGTCGTCGCAGCCGCCGATGTGCCGGCCGCCGATGAAGATCTGCGGGACGGTGGTGCGGCCGCCGGAGCGGCGGGTCGCCTCGGCGCGCTCCGGCGTGCCGTGCGGCGCGTCGATCTCGCGGAACGCAACGCCCTTGCCGCTGAGCAAGTGCAGAGCGCGTGTGCAATAGGGGCACCAGGGCTGGGTATAGATCTCGACGTCCGGCATGGCTTGTCACCTCAGGCCGCGGAGGATCGGGTGTCCGCGCGCGCGGCGCAAGGGTTGCGATCGCAGCGGTACCGACGGCACCGGCCGCCCGCGCATCCGACCCGATTCTTCTACCCCGGCCCAAAAAGGGTCGGGTTGATCCAGATCAACGTGCCTGGCGCGGACGTGCGGCAACCTAGACGGCGAGAGGGGGGCTCGCATGTTCCGCTACATCCTGGTTCCGGCACCTGGCACCCAGACGCACGACGCGGCGTTCCACACCGCCCTGGCCGTGGCGCGGCAGTCCGCCGGACACCTGCATTTCATGCATGTCCGTCTCGACGTGCAGTTGCTGCTGATCTCGATGTCCAGCGGCGACTACGGCGGCGGCGCCGGCATTGGCGACATCATCGAATCACTGCAACGCGACGTCGATGCCCGCCATGACCGCGCGCATCACGCGGTGCTGTCGTTCTGTGCGCGGGAGCATGTGGCGCTGTCGGATTCGCCGTTGGCCGGCGCGCCATCAGCCACATTCGGCGTCGAGACCGGCAACGAAGCCCGGCTATTGGCTGCGCGCGCCCGCACCGCGGACCTGACCGTGCTGGGCCGCGCGGCCGACGGCGAGGCGGTGACCCTTGATCTGCTGGAAGCGGTGCTGCTGGACAGCGGCCGACCGCTGCTGATCGCGCCGACACAGCCGCCGGAGCATCTCGGCCGCCATATCGCCATCGCCTGGAAGGACACGCCGGAGGCTGCGCGCGCCGTCGCCGCCGCCATGCCGCTGTTGCATGCCGCGGAGTCCATCACCGTCATCGCTGTGCAGGAGGAAGTCGGCCAGGACAGCAGCGCCGCCGCGCGGCTTGGCGACGCACTGCGCTGGCACAACCCCGCCACGACGCTGCGAGTCGTTCCGCCCGCCGCTGCCGATGCCGCCGACACCTTGCTGGCGTCGGCCGCGGAAGCGCAGGCGGACCTGCTGGTGATGGGCGGCTACAGCCATAGCCGCTTGCGCGAAGTGGTGTTCGGCGGCGTCACGCGCCGCGTGCTCCGCGCCGCTGGATTGCCGGTTTTGCTGGCGCATTGACAAGGGAGTTTTGGACATGACCGGCAACAGCGGACTGTGCTTCCTGATCGCCGACGGCGAGCATGCGCGCTTCGTTGCCGCGGATGCCGACAACGTGCTGCGCACCATGCGCAGCTTCGATTCCGCCAGCGCACATCTGGCCACACATGAGCTTGAGTTCGACGGCGCGGGGCGCGACTTCGAAAGTGCGCGGCCCAGCAGCCAGGGCGTCGCTCCGCGGCACTGGCCACATCAAATGGAGAAGCTGAGATTCGCGGATTTCGTCGCCGATGAAGCGGGCATCGCCGCCGGCGAGGGTGCCTTCGATCGCCTGGTGCTCGTGGCTCTGGCCGATTGCCTGAATCAAATCGAGGATTCGCTGGATGCCCATACCGCCTCGATGGTGGCCGGGCGGCTGGCGAAGGACCTGGTGAAAACGCCGGACCACGACCTGTTCTCGCACTTGCGTGAGTGGATCGGCGCGCCGTGGCGCGTCACGTGATAGCAGCCCGCCGAACGAATGGCTGTCCGGCGGGACGAGCACCCCCCGACGCGCACCTCCTGCGTCATGGTCGGCGAAGCCTGCCCCTGCGGCAGCGGCCACACAATCCAGGTTGAAGCCCCCACCGCAGCGCAGCAACAATTGCCCCGCCCACCACGGGCAGACGGAACGGGTCCGGCGCGGCGGCAAAGTCATACCAACCCGCGAAAAGGTCGACGTACGGCGCCCGAACGCCTCCCGTCATGGCCGGATGAAGCGGCTGGCAGATGACTTCCTGCCGAAGCCGCGCATCCTGCATCCCTGGCCTGAGCAATGCTTCGCCGTCAAACACCTGAGGTAGGAGCCGTATGCGGGAATGCAGCACGTACGGTTCTGTGCGGGAGGCGCGCCGTAAGGTGCGTCCTTACCGCGATTAATACCAAGTGCTCTAATCATTGACCCTCCGACCCGGGCCATGGCCCACCCGTTGTCATTGCGAGTTGCCACCGGCCGGCGGGCTGACCCGCCCTGGATGAAAGAATCTTCTTTGACCGGCGGAGATCGGAGCAAACCTTCCACTTCTTTCTTGTTAGGAGCGAAGCGACGGGCCTGACAGTTTTTCCCCTGCTCGGAACCCCCCGTTCGGAGCATGGTTTTGACCCCTGTTTTCGAGGTCTGTGACCACCTTAGAGGACAACAGATGCTTGCGTTCGCGCTTAGCACGACGTTTTGCATCCAAAAATCGGCCCTGGGGAAAAACTGTCGGGCCCGACGAAGCAATCTCCTGCTGGCGCATCCGACGGCGGCTCGTCAAACGGGAGATTGCTTTGTCGCGTCGCTCCTCGCAATGACATCTGGGCGTTCGTCACCGAGAGTCACTGGTTGCGATGGCTCGTTGACTGCCATATCTCCTCCCGCTTCAACTCCCACCCCAAACACCATGGCCTTATCACCATGCTCACCGAACCCCAGCGCCGCTTTCTCGATACCGCGCGCGTCGCCCATCTCGCCACCGCGGATGCGGCGGGCGTGCCGCACGTGGTGCCGGTGTGCTACGCGATCGACGCCGCGACCCTCTACATAACCGTCGATGAAAAGCCCAAGCGGCACGACGTGCCGCTGAAGCGGCTGCGCAACATCATGACGAATCCGGCTGTCGCCGTCTCGGTCGATCGCTGGGACGAGGACTGGACGCGCCTCGCCTGGGTGATGCTGCGAGGCCATGCCGACATCCTCCCCGGCGGCGAGGAACACGACAGCGCCCAGGCCCTGCTGCGCGCCCGGTATCCCCAGTACCGCGCCATGGACCTCGCGCCGCTGCCGGTCATTGCGCTGCGCATCGAACGGGTGACGAGTTGGGGTCGGCTCTGACACTGCCGCGACGGTCCAGGTTGGCTCGACCACTTCGCGTCCCGGTGGTAGTGTCCGCACCCACTTGGAGGGAACCATGCTGACCAGGTCGCAGATCGACGAATACAATGAAGTCGGCGCCATCGTCGTCACCGACGTTCTGAGCGATACGGAGCTTCACCGCCTGCGCGCGGTCACGGATGGCCTGATCGAGCGAGCGCGCGGCCTGACGACGCACGATGACGTCTACGACCTGGAAGACAGCCACGCCCCGGACAACCCCCGCGTGCGCCGCATCAAGGCGACGCACTTGCAGCATCCGGAATACGCGCGGCTGATGCGGCATCCGAAGATCATCGGTGTGCTGGCTGACCTGTGGGGCCCCGATATCCGCTTCGACACCGCCAAGCTGAACATGAAATGTGCCGGCTTCGGTGCTCCGGTAGAGTGGCACCAGGACTGGGCGTTCTATCCCCATACCAACGACAACCTCGCCGCTGTCGGCGTGATGATGGACGACATGGAGATGGCGAACGGCCCGCTGATGATCGTCCCGGGCAGCCATCGCGGCCCGATCTTCGATCACCACGCCGATGGCATCTTCTGCGGCGCCATGGATCCCACGAACAGCGACGTTGATTACGCGAACGCCGTTCCGTTGCTCGGCAAGGCCGGGTCGATCACGGTGCATCACGTGCGCGCGGTGCACGGCTCCGCCCCCAACGTCTCCGACCGCGACCGCCGCCTGCTGCTGTTCCAGTTCCGCGCTGCCGATGCCTGGCCATTGCTCGGCTTTCCCGGCGGCATCGCGGCATACAAGGCCCTGATGGTTGCGGGCGAGCATCGCGAGCCTCGGCTGGCAACCGCCCCGGTGCGGCTGCCATTGCCGCCGGCGACGAAGCAAGGCTCGCTTTACGAAAATCAAAAGGGCATGCGCAACCGCTACTTCCAGGATGCGGCCACCCGCATGCCGGAGCCGGTGAAGTGAACGACAAGGCGGAAACGCAGGCGGCCCCGGTCCAGCCGATTTTCGATCGCACACCGCAACCATTTGGCGACGGCCTGCCCGATCCCATTGTCTATGACGGATCTGCGCAGGCGGTGCGCCAGCGCACGGTGAACTTCGCCGCCAAACGCTTTGCGGACATGCTGTATGTCAGCGGCCTCGATCGCGATACCGCGGCGCGGCATTTCCGTTGGCGCGCGGTGGCGCTGCCCGGGGGGCTGAACCGCCGTCCGGCGGCCGGGGATCAGGCCGTGCTGGACGCGGCCTACCGCGCGGGACACATCACGGCCGAACCGGACAATACCGAACAACGCGTCACCGTCTCCTGGGATGGGCCGGATTTCCAGCGCCGCGTCGTCGGCGCGGCCATCGCGCGTCCCAATTACGGCGGCATCCTGCTGGGCCCGCATGCGGTGCCGGCGTTCCATCCGCAACCGATCGAGCGCCAGCTTCCCGCGGCCGGCCACGCCTGGCCCTTCGGATCGGCGGTGGAAACGCCGCCGCCACCGCCGGTGAAGCTGGTCGCAGCGTTGCGCACGTTCTTCGCCAACTCCGTTGGTGCCTACGGCATCCTGATCGCATCGCCAGAGCAAATCCTGGTTGAGCGCTATAGCCCGTTTGGCGCAGCAGACCGCGCGACGCCGAGCTGGTCGATGAACAAGGCGTTCACCTGCACCCTGATCGGCCGGCTGATCCAGGAGGGTTGGCTGGCGTCGGTTTATGATCCGGCTCCGGCGCCGCTATGGCGCGATGCGCGCGGTGTCCACCACCAGATCACGCTCGATCATCTGCTGCGCATGCGGTCCGGGCTGGCGTTTCCGGTGATCGGCGAGGACGGCGGCATTTCGTTGGGATTTGAGAACGGTGCCGTCTATCATGACGCGGGGGATGCGTTCGAGGCGGCGCAGCGCTCGATCGTCGCGACGCGGCCGGGCGCAGTGTTCCGCTATGTGAACAGTGGGGTGAACGTGCTTGGCGCGATCATCCGCGACCAGATCGAGCGGCGTGGGCTGCCCTACCACCAGACCGCGTATGGGCTGCTAGCCGACCGGCTGGGCATGGCGAGCTTCCAGCAGTCGGCGGACCTTGCCGGCAACCTGATTGCGTCCGGCGCCGCTTTCGCGACCTTGCGTGACTATGCGAAGTTGGGCGTGCTGTACCTGCAGGATGGCGTGTGGAACGGCGAGCGCCTGCTCCCCGCCGGGTGGCCGGAGTATGCGCTGACTGCGACGCATACGGGCACCAGCTATGCCGCCTGCTTCCGCTCCAACAACGACCGGCTGTTCCCCGATCTGCCACAGGACACCGCCTGGGCGGCGGGCGCCTCCGACCAGCGCATCTTCATCCTGCGGCCGCGTCGGCTGACCGTGGCGGTGGCGAACGAGACCGACCATCCGATGGATCTGGCGGCGCTGAACCGCGTGATTGCCATAGCGATTGCCGAATTGAAGTAGGGGTCGGTCATGACCGTTCGCAAAGTCGCCCGCGGGTGCCGGTGTGCGGTGTTTTAGCGGTCTGCCTTACGCGATGAGCGAACAAGATATCCCCCAATCTGCTCCGCGTCGGGGTAGGCTCCTTGGATGGCCGCGTCCACGGCCGGATTGAATTGGCCCTTGTAGTTCGGCAGATCGCGCGGCATGGTAATGACGAATGCAAAGCGGTTTGCGCGGATCATATTGATTATCAGGTTCTGATCCCACTCGCCCATCCGTGCAAGTTCCGCGAAGATCGCCGGTTCCCATGGCACCGGCTTGTCCCCCCTAAGCAATAGAATCATATCGTCTGAAAGTCACTGGCTTCGTCGCAGCCCGTATTCGCTCCACGAGCTGAGCCTGCTGTTCAAGTTTCTGAGGGTCCATTTCGCCAGCGACTGATGGTGCCCGAGTGATGCCGACCTCCGCCAACAGGAGCAGAGGCGGCAGAAGCATGAGGGCGGCTCTCAGTGGCCGGGATGCGCAAATTTCGCGGCCGGCGTAGCGCAACGCACGGTCGACCTCGGTAGCGGCGAAAACGCCAGCCAGCACGCTCCACACACACATCCATTCCATCAGATAATTAGACGCGGAACCGGCTTTCCCCAATGTGACCAGCATGGCACTGGACGTGGCGAGGTAGAGCGCGAAAACCGCGACGATGCGGTGTTCCGCGACAAGTGCTCTGAAGGCGACAAGGCTCCATTTGAGCGATCCTTGCACCAGCCTCCAGTAATGCGCAATGCAGGCGACGGCTAAAGCAAGCAAACCGAACTGTGGCCATTGCGGCTCCACGTGCCAATACGGGCCGCGCCAATTGAATTGATTAACGTTGTACTTAAGGATGTGCAGCAGAAATCTTCCATCGGTCAGCCACATCATCACGAGTAGCAGGGCAACCGCCAGCGCAAAACCGAATCCGCAGCTCCTCAGGGCTATGCGCTTATCGATCAGTCCAAGAATAGCAACGGTGGCGACCGGGGCGGCAAAGCTGGTCTGTTTTGTGAAAACGGCCGCGACGAACAGTGTCATGCCGAGACACGCAGTATCCGCCCTGAGCGGATTGCGCATCGTAACAAGAACACCCAGGAAGCTGAACGCGATAGCTAAGGTATCGACCCGCATGATCGGTGCCCATTGGATAATCGGCGGATAACAGAAGATGCTCAAACCTGCGACTGCCCCACCAATCCCCGTCGCAGCCCACCCGACATCCCGGCGAACGGCGGCCACTGTCAGTATTGACGCTACCACGGCAGTCACGAGCACGGAAATTAGCGACGTCATTCGACCGGCAATGAGGAAATCATGCGTGAACATTGCTACAAGACGGCTAACCAGGTGAAAGACCGGAGGATAATGAAAGACGATGAACGGGTACTTGGTAATATCGCCATACATGCGGCTTCCTGGGATGAGTAACGCCTGCTGCCAGACGATCCCTTCGCCATAGTCGAGTTGGAACGGATAGCGCACCGCCGCAAATGCGTACTTGAGAAAGAAGATGAAATGAACCGTCATGCCCAGAACAGCTATGCCGAACAGGCCAACGACGGTGAAGCCTAACCGGAACGGCGCCGGCGTCGTCACCCTGGCGAGCGGTTGCATAACGGTCATTGAGAGCGCTCCGTGTTCCTCAGGACACAGGCTTGGCGCGAACTAGCATCTGCTTGCCCATCAGCTTAACGGGCGACGCCAAGTAGGCGCGGATCAGCAGCGACGACACTGGCAGCCGGGACTTCACCGTCAACGGCAGGAAGCGTGGCCGAATATCGATTGCCTCATAGCCGTTGGCCAAGAGGAAATCGACCAGGCTGATATGCGAGTAGATTGCGACGTGCGTGTAGTCATCGAAATACTCGCGGTAGGCGTACCGATAGTTCGGTTGCAAGATGTTCAGCGTGCCGTCGCGACTGAGCTTGGTCCTCAGAGTCTCCAGCACTGCCGCAAATTGCGATTGGGTGATATGCTCGAACAGATTGCTGGCGAATGCGAAGTCGACGCCGGCATCGGGTAGGAACCCGAGATCGGTCACGTCCCGGATCAACGCCTCGACGCCCGGCGCGAGGTGGCGTGGGAACTCGGGCCACGAGTTCGACGGCAATGCGACGCCGCGCTTCGACATGGTTGATGAAATTGCCGTAGCCGCAGCCGAGATCCAGCACGCAGGCATCACGTCCGATCAACTTGCTGAAATGAAAGCGCCATAGCGCATCCCACACCACGTCGCGGCGGGGGTCCGCGGTCAGTCGAGAGGCATGGTATCCTTCGCTCACGACCGGGACGGCCACCATCCCAAGATGATTCCCAGCATCATGCGGCAACCGACTGTCAGCGCCCGCAGGTTGTCGGTGTTGCCGCCTTTGCTCACGCCGACCCGCTGATAGAACGTGATCGGGCACTCAACGACGAAGTAGCCGTAGCGCAGTGCCTTGTCGAGAAAATACGCATTGAACTCGAGGTTGACAGAAGCATCCAGCACCGGCAGTAGCCGCTGCACCACGTTGCGGCGACACAGCTTATAGGTGGTCCCGACGTCGGTGATTGTGCTACGCCCGAGATGCTTGGCCTCAAGCAGCTTCCCTACGAACAGATTGCCGTAATACATGAACGTGCTGAGCTGGGTGGAGTATTCCCGCAGCCGCTCCACCGTGCGGGTACCATTGACGATGTCGGCATGCGGCGCATAGGCAAGGAACTTCTCCAGGTCGAAGGCACGGAATGTCCGATCGCCTTCGCACAGCACGATAAGCCCGGTCTCATCCAGCCGTGCTGCCTCGCTCAGCGAGCGATAGACGCAGTAGCCGTAGCCCTGGGCGGTCTCGTCGAAGGTGATCGCGCCGGCCTCCTGGGCACGTTCGATCGTCGCATCGGTGCTGTTGTTGCTGACGACGATCACCTTGTCGACCAGCGGGTGCGCCGCGAAGTCACGCACGGCATCGCCAATGCTCTGCTCATCATTATATGCGGTCAGGGCGACGGTCACCCGCCGCTGCGGTAGCGAATCGAAGCGGACCGCGGCCACGTTGCGCTTGGTGGGGAACAGTACCAGCAGATCGAGCAAGGTAAAGGCGATGCCCAGGACGATGGGCATACCACTATACCAGACGATCCATTCATTGAGTGGCAACAGCTCGGTGTTCAACCCGAACAACAGCCGGGGCACGACCATCAGCACGCCGCACAGGTACATCGTGACGCCAAGGCAGAACCACAGGATGCCGTACAGCATGAACGGTATGCGACGCACTCCGCTGGTCGAACCGGTGCTAAATGGCAGGTGCTGCCAGAAGCCTCGCCATGCCCTGATCTGTGCCACCAAAGCCCCTTATCACCCTGCTACGTCGCGGCAATGCGACTGGCCGAAGCACAAACATTCGCAAACCACCTGTGGCCTGCAATTCGAATATCAGAGTACGCATATTCTACACGTCGTGATTGCGGTCCGCAAGCATGTGATTGGTATTTCGTAGTGACAGGGCCGCAACATCCGCATCCAAATGCAAACGCATTGGCATGCGCACAGGCACCGGCATGAATGCGAACCGCTTACCGATCCCGCAAGTTGGACCCCAGCCATGACCGCGACTCCGGTGCGATGCCAAGTATCAGTGCGTGCCGCTCGATTTGCTTGTGCAGACCCAGGCCGCCGAAGCTTGCCAACAAGCAAGTTCCCGCCGGGCCTCCGCAGTTCGGTCCTGGGCGGTGGGAAGCGAAAGAGCGATCAATACACCGTCGCCGGTCAATCGGGCCACGTCCTCCTGGCGTTCGGATGCGCAATGGAAAGCGGGGCGAGCGCCGGTCGGGTGCCTCATGTCGACGTTCGCACGGGCCGCCATCAACTGAGCTTCGACGTCCGCCACATCCTGCGCTCCATTGGCACGGGCCGTCGAACCGTCCCGGCAATAAAATGAAGGGAGGACGACGAGGCGTCCGCGTGTGGCGATCTCATCGTAAACCCGATCCGCAGCAGCCTGCGATCCGAAGGCGGAGGGAGCCGGCGTGCGTACGGCTTCTGAGATACGACCACGCAGATACGAAACGTCCCCGCATTGTAGCAGCAGCGCGAAAATCATTACAACCAGCGCCGCGCGAGGCCGTAGTGCCGCAATCGTAGCTGCAATGCCGAACGCCGTTGCCAACCAATCGACAGGCCAGAAGAATCGGCCACTGGCGCGGAACCATGCCAGCACCGTGTGCGCTAGCAGATGAGGCACAGGATACGTGGCAACGAGCACCGAGCCCAGATAAATTTGGTCGCTGACTGCCCAGGCTGTCAAAATCAGCAGAGTGCAGGCGAGCACCCAGTGTCTGCGGACTTGCCCAGGCAGGGAACCAAAGCGCAGGCTGAGTGCCAACGCGATCAAGAGCAGCGCGCCGGCACCAAGGTAGGCATAGCCCTCCCATTGGCCGGGTGTCGCGCCGATCAGACCGCGGGTAAGATAGTAAGATCCTGTCCAGCGGAATAGCCCACTGCTCTGCGGCCAGAACGGTGACACGAGATTCATCGAATTATAACCGAACGGCACGGTCATGCTTGTCAGATTAGGATCGGCAAGAGCGCCGAACGCCCAGATGGGAATAAAGGCGACAAGGAGAAGGCCGAGGAAGCTTGCCAGGATGCTCATTACGTCAATGCGTCGGTCAACCGCCGACTGAATGAGACTCGCTGCGGCGATTGCGGCCGTCATGACATACATATAGAGATTGATGACCGCAACGAAGAAACAGAGGGCTAAAAAAGCTGCGATATGGCGGGACCGGATTGTGGAGTGCTTCTGTGCTTCAAAATAGAGCGCCAACGCGAGGATTGGAAAAAACTGGGCCATCAGTGCCGGATGGCCATAACGAAAATGCATGATCGGCGTCAGTACACCGAACCCGGCACTGGCCAGGCATGCAAGCAAGGAGCGTTGACCAAGCGCCCGCACCAGCAGGGTCAGCGCCACTGGATTCACTATAATGCAGCCGACAATCCACTCAGGATAGAGGTTGATTGTGCCGAGCGAAAGACTTCGCAGAAGCTTGGCGAGCAACGCCAGACCGGGCATCGAATCGAACTCGTAGGCGTTCATCCCGGCCGGAGTGTTGACATGCGGCAGCCAAAGCAAGGGCCAGCGCCAATTATCCTCAACGATCCAGTAATAACCGGAAAGATTGACCTTAAGGTCGAAGGGGCCGCCCACCAACCCGACCGGCCGTTGCCAGTACACACTGCTTCCGTCGAGGAATTCCGGGCCGAACAGCAGCATCGCATAAGCGAATCCAATGCAACCAGCGAGCAGGCACGCGCTGGTCGCGCTGATCCCCGGACGGCGCGCTATCCGTTGGCTCGCGGCCAAGCGTAGATCAGCCTCCGGCAACACATCGACTTCGCTGGTAGCGGGAGTCAACGGTGCATCGTCGACCGTTCTGGTAACCGAGTGTTCGTCGTCTACAAGCGGAAGCAAAGTCGGCATCCAACGAACTCCAGATCACCAATTCCACGCGGCATTTTCTCGCTCCAGCACAAAGGTTATATCGGTCGAAGATGGGATGAAGCAATGCCCCTTATACCTGCGAACGAAGTGTCAGCCGCATGGTCGGAAGCAGCGCGCGACCTGAATCCCGCGATGGCTGCCGGGCCGGTCCTGCCGGCCCCATCTCAAGGTTCCGTTGTCGTTGCTGGAACAATGCTGAAGCCAGGCATTCGACCGCCGATGCCAGTCTTGACAGGTAGGTTCGTCGCCAGCCAAGCGTAAGCCTTCCGGGCGTCAGGATCGTCTAGGACATTGATTATGGTGGCGACGGTTGCAAGGGCCTCCTGCTGGTAGGCGGGGTAAGCCCATTTCGCCCATTTGGCGGGATCGTCATAGCCGAGGCCGACAGTGTTGGTCTTCCGATCGATCTCCGCCCAGGTCTGATAAAACACTTGCGGCGCAATCGTGCCGTTAGTCACGATGAGCTGATAAGTGACGCCATCATGCGGGTCGAATCCATCATCCGCTGAAGTGAAACGCCCGACCAGGAAATGCGCAAGCCATCGCAGGACGTTCCGGGCCGGTGCATAGCCCTGGCTTGCTGCCTGCCCGACCGATTCGCCGAGATAGTCCTGTTGCCATGGTGCAACGGAGGTCGCTGCCGGGGTCGCGATCGAATAGCCGTACGCGGCACCCTCGCGCTTGGTGAGGTCCGGTAGCTGGCTCTGTAGGTAGGCATAATTGTTGTCGCGCATCCGCACGAAGTAACTGTGCAGCGTGTTATCGTCGGGCAGGATGTAGGCGGCGTTATCGATTTCGCGCAAAGCCCAGGCTTGGCCGCGTACCTGGCCAACCCCCTCGGTTACCACGATGCCTCGGCCCAACTGGCGGGTTCCTGGTTCCGCCGCCACCAGATTCCATGCTGCCTGAGACATAAGCTGGTCCAGGTAATAGCGGCCCCCGGTCATCAGGTAAGGGACGAAGGACAGGTCCGGCTGATGCGCGCCATCCAGGGAAAAGCAAGAGCAGGTGGTGAATCGGTCGATCTGCCCACCTTTGTCATTGAAAGGATAGACCGGCTGCGGCAGCCCGACATGCGAACCCATCGTCAATCCGCGCAGAGTCGGTCCAAATCGTTGGATAATCCTCGAGGTTGAGCACGCGGTCATGCGCCACATCGTAATAGTGCCAGGGGATCGAACCAGCAGCATCCGCCTGGGCCAGTGCGTAGCGCTCTGCGCGGCGATCCTGCGTGATCACCCAGGCGGCATTTGCGCCGGTTATGGGCGCGATGTCCGGACGTCCGCCAGTGGAACCCATGTACGTCGCCAGTCCCGCATTGCCGAGAATGCCGAACCCCGACCCAGCCATCTGGCGCGTCTCGGCGCCGATGAAGCTGGCATCCACACCGCTCTTGAGATCGTAATTGAGCAACGCACCGGTACGCAAGAGATATGCAGGATCATGCACGATATGCGGCTCGGGCAGGTCGTCGCTACGCACCACCGTATGCCATGTCGTGTATTGCAATTGCCGGATGCCGCCCTGGCTCAAGACTTCCTTGCCACTGCTCCGGATTGCGACGTCGTAATTGACGGTTCCGCCGACCGGTTGCATCGCATAGTCGTTACAGAACTCGATGTCTGTCATTGTGCCACCCGCGGCGTCGGCGGCGATGTCGAAGATGACGTGCAGCGATCCTTCTATATGGGTATCAACCCTCGCCTCGGTCGCCACGGGGCCTTTTCGCCACACGGTTACCTTGTCGGCGGCAATCGCCGTTCTTGCCAGCGCGCCGGAATCGAGATGATGCTGTTTCCCGTCGTTGGTCTTGATGTCCACCGCCACCGTATCCTCAGCCAAACGCGCCAGCGGAATGGCCGCTGATGAAGCGGGAGCGGTTCGTGTCAGCATCAGTCCCAGCGAGGCACCGGGAGCCAGTGCCGGCGCAATGACGGTGATCGCGGCGAACCGGATGGAACCGTCGGCATTGGTCGTCTTGACGTCCAACTGCGTCGGCAGCTTTCCCGCGCTGCTGACGGCGGCGATGCTTGCCGTTGCGGGTACTTGGCCGGGAACGAACACCTGACCGAATCGCACGGCGCGTGCGGGCATCGGCTTGTCCGAGTCGTTTTGCAGGATCAGGCCGACAATCTGCGATGGATCGGCGGGTTGCGGTACGGGCGGAGCGATGATGTTGCCTGAACCGGCACGTGCTGGTGCAAACGCGACGCGGTGGATCAGGCCGGGACGGTTTATCTCCGGCGAACCTGCCTCATTCGTGGGATTGGGAGCGACGCGAGCAGCCCTGGCGGCTTCGATGCCAATGCGCACCGGCCCGTCGCAGCCCGCTATCAGCAAGATGGCACTCAAGACGTAGGCAAAATGCAGCGTCCGCACCGCAGCCAATTCCATCTTATCGCTTCCCTCTCATTGATTGCCAAAGCAGGATTGCGAGGCGGCGATCGTTACACACGCTGATGATCGCCGGACACGACCGGCAGGCGTCATCACATCCGCCGCCTGGCGCTCTGCAAAACTCGCAGCGGAAGCAAGCGACCCCGGCATCATAAGCGCCGGGTTGGGCCGTTAACCTGGACGCCAGCGCGCCCGACCGGCAATGGATTGCGGCGGCCGCTGTCGGTCACGAGACGCGCGCGCCATCCGATCGGTTGCGGGATTCCCGCTTCGACCCGCCGGACGTATTCGCGCAGGCTCACCGACATGGCGATGAAATACCAAAATGGTGGCTGGAACGCGATCCCAACGAATGCTCCCGCCGTCATGAATACGGCCAAGCCGGTCTGCAACGCGTCCGACATGTCCGCGCACCAAGCGAGGTGCGGTACGTTTCGCGTTCGGCGCGACAAGCGATACAGGCCAAATAACGAAGAGCAGCCCAGCCCAAAGAACAGAAACAATCCCACCCATCCCTGCTCTCCCAGCATCTCGAAATAGCTGCTGTGAAAGGCACGCCCGAATTCGACTTGGCCATCTGGATACTCGAGCCGGTCTATGACATAGCAATTGAAACCGCCGCCGAACGGGTGCGAATTGGCGTAATTGAGTGTCCATTTCCATACCAGCAGCCGAGTGAGAGCCGACGTCTCCTGGGTCGGATCCTAAATCGTCTCGATCCGTTGATCCCAGCCGGCCGACATCCGAAAGATCAGCGTTCCGACAACTACTAATCCACACAGCCCAAATAGAAATTTACGGCGAGATCGCAAGAACATATAGGCGCCCATCACGATCAGACCAATGAGCGCGCTTCGCTCGAAGGTGCCAAGTGCCGTCACTACGGCAAGGACCGCCAAGCCGTTATAACCAAGCGAGACCAGACGCGAGCGAGGCAGAAGCTGAGTGTGCCGAGCCAAGCTAAGCGCAAGCGGGATCGCCATCAGGCAGACGGTGGACAGGAACCCGCCTTCGGCCAGGATCGCGTTACCTTCTGCCAGGCCAAGGTTATGGCCGTAGCCGCCCCCCGACATCAGCGTCTTGACGCCGAACGGAATGAAATTCGCCGCCAGCGAAAACACGTAGGTCTGCGCAAATGCCTCGATCTGCACCCGAGAGCGGATCACGAACGGGATGAATGCTGAAAACATGATGGTCTTGAACGCCCAGTCCCATTTCGTCCAAGCCAGGTCCGGGACTTCAGCCCATAACAAGGTTGCGGTCACCCAGACACCCATGACCAGCGTGAGCACGGTGGCTACCGTGAGGCGGGGCGGCGATCGCAGATCCATGGTGAAATAGCTGCCCAGCGCGGCGATTCCCATGATCAAGGCCAGCGGCAACTGATTGAGGATGATCAGCGCGACTTGCTGCGGCCGGAACGTGTCCACCCATACATAGCCGAGTGTCATCACGAAGGGCGCGCTCAGCCCCAGGCCGATGAAACTCAGGAATATGCAAACCAGGAACAGGCTGCGGATCAAGGCGCTGCTGTCCCAAGCCGGCTGATTTCAGATCGCCGCACGGGCTAGCGGCGCCACCGCGGCCGCACGGGGGCCGGTCGGAGGGACGAGCGTACCGAACTCGGCTGGCTGCGCTGAATCCGGCGGCGGCGTCTCGAACCAAGGACGCGTGTGGTTGAGCTGAACGGCCCGTACAATAACGAACAGCATCGCCAAGCCGCTGATGAGGATACCCAAAACGTCCAGCACAGCACCGCCTCGCTTCGCTGCTTCACGCGTTAGCGAGCGGTATACCTTAGCAGCACCGGCCTTGTCACGTTACAGTGAACATGTTGGGGACCCCCGAGCGAAACGGCCGGGAACCAACGAGTTGCTGCCACGTCATGCAATGTGGATAACAAGCGAGGACGGAAATGCCGCCATGTCGCGCCAACGCGTTCGCCCGCATGCTGTTGGCATCCCTGGCCATCGCGATGACCGCCGCCGCCCCTTCCCCGGGCAGCCCGGCCGTTGCTCCCCCGGGCAGTCCCGCCGCCACGCAGGAAGCCGAGAAGCTGAACCAGCTTCCCCCGCTCTACCCGCACGGCGTCTCCCGGATCGACCGGTCCGGCCGCAAGGAGCAGGGGCGCGCGTCGTCCTACGCGAAGTGGTTCGACCACCGCCGCATGGCCGATGGCAGGCGGATGAACCCGAACGCCAATATCGCCGCCAGCAAGACCCTGCCCCTGGGGACGACCGCCAAGGTCATCAACCTGGAGAACGGCAGGGCCGCTACCGTCAAGGTTGAGGACCGCGGGCCATTCGTCGATGGCCGGGTGGTCGATCTCAGCCCCAAGGTCGCGAGCGATCTGAACATCAAGAGGCAGGGGGTGGCGCCGGTGGTAGTGAAGCCGATCGCGGTTCCGTTGCCGGACGGTCAGGTGAAACTCGGCGCCGGCGCGGCCGACGCGACGCCGGAGCAGATCACGCAGGCGACCGAAACCACCAAGGCGCTGGTTGACTCCAGGCCCACCGAGACCGCCAGCCGGCGCTGATCCGGGCTCGGGTCGGCCACAAGGCCGGTGGCAACTCGCAATGACATTTCGGCGCTCGTCCCAATTGTCACGGATTGCGACGGTTGGTGTGCTCCGCGATCAAAATTCTGCCATCGCCCACCGCACCGGCGCCGCGACGAGCGGATATTATAAACCTTCAAGTTCGCGGCAAGCGTCAGTCCAGCCGTCGCACCTTCCTCATCGCATCCGCCAGCTTGCGGTTGAGACGCGCCAAAGCGTCACATACCCGCGCTTGGAGCCGCAAGGTCGCCGGCGCAGACGCTTTCGTGTTTGTCACGCCGCAATACAATTGGGGATACCCGGCCGCCCTGAAGAACGCGATTGATCATCTCTACCAGGAATGGGCCGGAAAGCCCCTTATGCTCGTCAGCTATGGAGGACACGGCGGTGACAAATGCGCCGCCCAGCTTCGACAGGTCGCCGAGGGGGTGAAATCGCGCCCGGTGAAGACCATGCCGGCAATCGTGCTTACGCGAGAGATGATTGCCGGCGGCCCGGTCGATCCTGACAAGGACTTTCATGCCCATGTCGAAGATGTCCGCCGAGCCTTCGGCGAGCTGGTTGCCCAACTGAAGGAGTGATACAGCGAATTTGTGGTTTTTCGAAGGTTGAAACCGATCGGCGCGCCTCGATCCCCGCAACCGGGGCGGCGTCCCCTGACTCGCCGCCTCACCCCAAAGCTGCCGCCACCCACTGCGCCCAGGCCAGCACCGCACGATCCTCGCCGGCGCGCCCCACCACCTGCACGCCCAGCGGCAATCCGTTTGGTCCCGTCCCCACGGGCACCGTGACGCACGGCACCCCCAGGCTGGTCCAGATGGAGTTGAACGCTGGGTCGCCGGTCCAATCCAGCCCCTTCGGCGCCTCCCCCGGTGCGGACGGAGTCAGCAGCACGTCCAGCCCCTGCATTGCCGCAGGGAAGGCGGCGCGGGTGCCGGCGAAGACCGCCAGAGCCTCCGTCCGTTCTGCCTCGCTCAGCCCCAGCCCCCATTCCAGCCGCTCGCGCAGCCCCGGGCTGATCGCGTCGCGCGCCGTCGCCAGTTCCCACCCCAGAGCTCGCCCGCTCTCATTGTTCATCACCACCGGATGCGCTTGCACCAGCGCGTCGAACGCCGCCGGCAATTTCCGCTCGGTCACCGATGCGCCCGCCTGCGCCAGGGCGCCGGCCGCGCGTTCCAGCAGCGCCGCCGTCTCCGGCCCCGCCAGATCCCAGCTTGGCGACCGGCACACCCCCACCCGAGGCGCATGCTCCAGCCGCGCCTCCGGATCTCCCAGATCCCGACCGGACACCGCACCTGCCAGCAGCGCGCAGTCGGCGACCGAGCGTGCCAGCACGCCCACCGTATCCAGGCTGTCGGACATCACCTTCATGCCGATACGGGAGATCAGCCCGAACGTCGGCTTGTAGCCGACCACGCCGCAAAACGCCGCCGGCCGGATGACGCTGCCCGCGGTCTGCGTCCCATAGGCGAACGGAAAGAACCCGGCCGCCACGCCGGCGGCCGATCCGCTGCTGCTGCCACCCGGGGTGTGCGCCGGATTCGCCGGGTTGGCCGTCGGCCCCGGCTTGCGGGTGGCGAACTCGGTGGTGACGGTCTTGCCCACCACCACGGCACCGGCCTCGCGTGCCCAGGCCACCGCGGCGGCATCCGCCTTCGGCCTCCATCCCACCCAGATCGGCGAGCCGTACTCGCTCGGCATGTCGGCGGTATCCAGTACGTCCTTCACGCCCAGCGGCAGCCCATGCAGTGCTCCGGGCTGCGCCGCCCGCGCCGCCGCCCGCGCGGCGTCCGGGTCGAGCCAGGCGAACGCGCGTACCACCGGCTCGCGGTCCGCAATGCGCGCGAGGCAGGCTTCCATCAGCGCGATCGGCTGCAACTTGCCGGCGCGGATGCGGTGCAGCGCCTCGGTGGCGGTCAGGTCGGGCAGGTCGGTTGCCATGGTGGTGTTCCTCCGCGCATCCGCGCCCCCGAACGATACCAACCCGCGCGCCGCCTGCCACTACTCGCGTTGCTCGCGGCCGTACAGCAGCAGCAGGGCCAGGATGACGACGCCGTAGATGATGCTGCGGCCATACTCCGGCATGTTCAGCGCCAGCAGCACGCTGACCAGCGCGGTCAGGCTCACCGCGCCGGCGGCGGCGCCCAGGTAGCTGCCGCGGCCACCAAGGATGCTGACTCCGCCAATCACCACCGCGGCGATGGATTGGAACAGATAGGGCGCACCCATCCCCAGCGAGGCCTGGCCGCCGAACCCCACGAGCAGGATGCCGGCCATGGCCGAGAACAGCCCGCTCAATGCATATAGCGCCACGGTGGTCAGGCTGACATTGCTGCCGGCGAGGTAGGCGGCGCGGGCGTTGTTGCCGATCGCGTAGGTGGCGCGGCCGAAGCGGGTCAGGCTCAGCACGAAGGACACCACGGCGACGACCGCCAGCCACAACCATAGCGCAGCGGGGATGCCCAGCCACACGTCGTGCACGGCGTCGGCGATCACCGGCGGCGCGTAGGACGCGCAGGCCGCGCAGGTCATGCCGCCGCTGAGGCCGAGCGCGAGGCCCTCGATGATGCCGTTCATCGCCAGCGTCATCACCACCGCCGGCACGCCCAGCCAGACAATGCCGATGCCGTTGGCCATGCCGGCGAGCGCGCCCATGCCCAGCGTGACCGCGATGGCATAAGGCGCGCGGTCATCCTGTCCCAACGATGTGGTCACCAGCAGGATCGCCGCCGCGTTCAGGACCCATGGCACCGACAGATCGATGCCGCCGATCAGGATCACGAAACACTGGCCAGCGGCCACCAGCCCAACGAAGGAGGCGACCAGCAGGATGGAGGTGACGCTGCCGAAGCTGGCGAAGCCCGGATGCACCGATTCGCCGATGACGAACAGCAGCACGGCCGCGCCGTAGGCCGCCAGCACGCGTAGGGCATTCGAGGAGGGGAGCAGGCGGCTCATGTGCGGACCTGCACCAGGCGGGTCATGCGCCGTCTTGCGCCAGGCGGGGTCATGCGCGGTCTTGTGCGGTCTTGCACCAGGTCGCTCATGTGCGGACTTGCACCAGACGGGTCATGTGCGGTCGTGCACCAGGCGGGGTCATGCCCGGCCCCTGACCAGGCGGCCGATCAGCGCGCCGAACACCACGGCGATGACCAGGAACAGACCTTCGTAGAAGGACTGGTACAGCGGGTTGATATGGGCAAAGAACAGGATGTTGACGATCATGGTGGTGATGAAGGCGCCGCAGATCGCGCCGACCGCGCTGCCACGCCCGCCGAACAGGTTCACGCCGCCCAGCACCACCGCGACGATCGAGGTCAGCGTGTAGCCGTCACCGGTTGTGGCGTCGCCCGCGGTGGCGTTGGCGGCCAGAAACAATCCGGCCAGCGCGTACAACGCGCCGCCGATCATGTACGCGGCGATCTTGCTCCGCATCGCGTTCACGCCCAGCGCGGCCGCGGAGGACTCGTCGTTGCCAATGGCGAAGATGCCGACGCCGAGGCGGGAGCGCCGCAGCGCCATCCAGCCGACGATGGCGATCAGCAGGAAGACCAGAGCGGTCGGCTGGTTCGGATTGACCAGGAAGTTCGTATAGCCGTCCGGCACGGCGCCTCCGGGCTGCGGCAGGACACGGATCGCCAGTCCCTGGAAGATCGACAGCGTCGCCAGCGTCACCACGATCGGCTGCAGCCGACCCAGACCGACCAGCAGCCCGTTCAGCAATCCCGCCGCTGCGCCGATCAGCACGATCAGGACCGACACGCCGATCATGTGCAGTACGCCGCCGGTCAGCCAGATCGCACCGAGAGCGTTGGTCAGGTCGATCACGCCGCCGACCGACAGGTCGATGCCGCGTGTCAGCACGACGACGGACTGGCCGATCGCGGCCAGCGCCAGCGGCATGGTGTTGTCGACCGACGAGGTGATCTCGAAATTCCCTGGTAGCCGCGCCTGCTCCAACCAGAACATCGCCGCGAAGCCGACGATGCTGAGGAACAGGATCACGGCGGCAAGGATCAGGCCGGTGTTCTGGCCCAGCACGTGCGCTGCACGCGCGCGCCGGCGGACGCCTTCCGGCGCGATGGCCAGGTCACTCGGCATTGCCTGCACCACCGGAATGGGCTGCGCCGCCGGCATTGCCTGCACCACCGGGATGGCCGGCACCATCGGCATACGCTGCGCCGCCGGCATTGCCTGCACCACCGGGATGGGCTGCGCCGCCGGCATTGCCTGCACCACCGGCATGCGCTGCGCCGCCGGCACGCGCTTCCAGCGTTTCGCGGACGGCAGCGGCGACGATCGCCTCGGCGTTCAACGCGGGCGGGGCGAGTTCGGCGGCGATGCGGCCGTCGCGCAGCACCAGAACGCGGTGGCAAAGGTGCGCCAGTTCCTCGGTGTCGGAGGAGTAGAACAGGATGGCTTTGCCCTCGGCGGCGAGGCGCATCATGAGTTCGTAGATTTCGTGCTTGGTGGCGATATCGACGCCGCGGGTGACGTCGTAGAACAGCAGGATGCTGGACTCGGCCAGCAGCCAGCGACCCACCAGCACCTTCTGCTGGTTGCCGCCGGACAGCGCACCCACCGGCTGCATCGCGCCCGGCGTTCTGATCCCCAGTCGTTCGATCATCTCCCGGCTCATGCGCCGCTCCGCCGCGCCGTGGATCACGCCGAGGCGAGACAGGCGCGCCAGGATCGGCAGGGTCAGGTTGTCGCGGACGGGAAGCGCGAGCAGCAGGCCCTCGGTCTTGCGGTCCTCCGGCACCAGGGCGATGCCGAGGCTGGCGCGGATCGCGTCCGCCGGGCTGGCGATGCGGGTTGGCCTTCCATCGATTCGGATGGTGCCGCGGCGCAGCGGCGGGGCGCCGAACAGGCCAAGGAACAGCTCGCGGTGGCCTTGGCCGGCGAGACCACCGACGCCGAGGATTTCCCCGGCTGACAGGGTCAGGCCCAGGCGCGCACTGCCGTTGACGGTGGCGTCCATCAGTTCCAGCGCGGGTTTGGCGTCGACCGGGATGGGGATGCGGGCGGGATACAGGGTTTCGACCTGCTGGCCGGTCATCAGGGTGATGGCTTCGGCCTCGTCGATTTCCGTGAAGGTGCCGACCTCGGCGCCGTTGCGGAAGATGGTGATGCGGTCGGCGATCGAGGTGATCTCCTTCCAGCGGTGCGACGTGAACACCACGGCGGTACCCTGCGCGCCGAGTTCGCGGATGCGGGCGAACAACCACTCCACCTCGCGTTCGACCAGGGAGGAGGTGGGTTCGTCCAGCAGCAGCACGCGCGGACGGCGGACGATCACGCGAACGATCTCGATGATCTGGCGCTCGGCGAGGGAGATTTCCGAGGCCAGGGCGCGGGGGTCGATGTGGTGGATGCCGAGGCCAGCGAGCATCGCATCAGCCTGCGGCGCAAGCTCGGAGCGGCGAATCAGGCCGAGGGAGGAGCGGGGTTCGCGGCCGATCAGCAGGTTCTCGGCGACGCTCATCCAGGGGAGGAGGGTCAGTTCCTGGAACACCGTGCCGATGCCGTGCGCATCGGCATCCGCCGAGCCGGCGAGGCGGAGCGGGTGGCCATCGCGCAGGACGGTCCCTGAGTTGGGGGGCAGTCGGCCGCCGAGGATCTTGATCAGGGTGGATTTGCCGGCGCCGTTCTCGCCGACCAGGGCGTGCACCTCGCCGGCGCTGGCGGCGAAGGAGGCTTCTCGCAGTGCCCGCACGCCGCCGAATGCCTTGCTGATCCTGGTGGCGGCGATGGCGGGGGTGGCGGTGGGCTCGAGTTCATCGAACACCCCCTCCGCTTGAGGGAGGGGGCCGGGGGGAGGGGTGCCTTTCATGGTCGGCTGGGGCGGTACGCACCCCTCCGCCCGCCCCCCTCACTCAAGGGGAGGGGGTGTCCTTTTCGCTTTATCCCGGTTCGCTTTATCCCGGTTCGCTTTATCCCGGTCCTCTTTATCCCGATCCTCTTTATCCCGGGCCCGCTTCGGCTCCTGCTCACGCTTCTCCCACCCGCCATCATGCCTTTGGCAGCCGCACGTCCAGCGTGCCGGGGCAGGGGGTGCCGTTCAGCGCGGCATCCACGCAGATCGTCACCGTCGCGTCCGGGCCGCTGTCGGTGAAGTCGGCGAAGAAGCTGTCGGGCAGCTTGGGGAACACCGTCTCGCCGTCCTTCACCGTCTCGCTGGTGACGAACGGGAACGGGATGGTGATGTCCTTCTTCGGATACGATTTCTGCAGGATTTGCCGGGCCAATTCCAGCGAGACCAACACCAGGTAGGGCGGCTGGCCGATCGACAGGCCGTCCACCTTCTGCCCCATGTAGCCTTGCATGAACTTGCGGAAGCCGTTCTCGGCCTCGCCGGCCACCGGGGGCAGCGGGGTGCGCTTGGCGGCGATGAAGGCCTTCAGCACACCGTCGGTGCCGCCCTGGCACCAGATGCCGTCGATCTTCGGCAGGCTGGGCAGGATTGACGCGGTGTTGCGCTCGGCGGTGGAGGAGTCCCACATGCCGGTGTAGCGGTTCACCACCTGGATGCCGGGATTCTGCTTCCACACCGACTCCGCGCCGGCGTTGCGCTGCTGGTCGACGAAGGTGCCGGCCACGCCGGTCACCATGATCACGTTGCCCTTGCCGTTCAGCTTCTGCACCAGGAACTCCGCCAGCTTCTTGCCGAAGGCGAACTGGTCGGTGTTGACCTTGATGGCGGACGGCGCGGTGACGACGTTGTCGTAGGAGACGACCAGGATGCCGCGCTCGGTGGCCTGGTGCAGGATGCCGTTCAGGCCGGTGGGAGAGGCGGCATCGACCAGGATGGCATCGACGCGCTCGCCGATCAGGCCGGTGATCTGCTGGCTTTCCTGGCTGACGTTGTTGCCGGAATTGAACCAGGTGCCTTCGACCTGGCTCTTGTATGGCTCCATTTGAAGCGCGGCCTTGAACAGGTTCTCCATCTCGATGCGCCACTTGTTGCCGATGTATGAGTTGGAGAGGGCGATCTTCAGCTTCTTGTCGGCGGCGCGGGGGGTGGAAGGCAGCGCGGCGGTCAGCAAGCCGGCGCCGGTGGCGGCCAGCAGGGGGCGTCGGGCGATGATGGTCAATGGGTCCTCCCGTGTTTGGCTTTTGCCATTGTTGATAATGGTGCAGTCGGTCAGGCGGCTGCCGGTGGGAACGGGCGGCACATCTCTATGCTTGGTTTGGCAAGTGCCAATCGTTCGCGGCGGCAATCGAACGCGATGATTTACCCCCGATGGGGCGAGCAGGCCGCATAACGAAGGCGAGATTGAATCGCGTCACAGGAATGCGAGCAGGAGGCTGCACGTTTGGGCGGCCTGGGGGATGGCGATGGAGTTGCTCTGCGCATCCGCGTCTAGCGAAATAGCAACCGTCCCGCGGGCCGCCACTCGTGCCGTAAAGCAGGTCTATCGGCCTTGGGCCAAAGTGCCGGCAATGCCGCCAGGCTCAGCGGTCAGCGTGGCCGTTGAGCGCTTGCGGTACGCACCCGGCGACATGGCGTACGCCGCTCTGAACGTACGGTCGAAATGCGTCATATCGGCAAACCCCCAGGCATAGGCGATTTCGCTCACCTTGCGGTGTGCCTGCGAGGGATCGGCAAGCGCCTGACGGCAATGTTCGAGTCGACGGGTCCGGATGAGTTGCATGATCGATGTGCCCTCGGCGGCCAGCACCGCACTCGCATAGCGCCGGCTGATGCCGGATGCAGCAACAACGCTGGCAACATCAAGTGCCGGGTCGGTGAGCCGGGTCTCGATTGCGGTGCGTAGTTTCATCAGCACGAGGGAGCGGGCAAAGGATGTGCGCGCGGCTTGTCCTGCTGTTGCTTTGGCCAGCGCGAAGGCGACCAGGTCAATCATCTGGTTCCCGATGATCTCATCGGCGGTGACACTTATCCCCGCAACGTAATCCGGCAGCATTGCCAGGAACGCCGATGTCAGTGCTCCCTCATGGCTCGTGCGCCTGACAGCGCAGGCGGTCATCTCATGTGTCTTGCCGACCCGAGCTTCCAGCGGACGTCGTTGGATCTTGAGAACCATCGATTTTGAACCGGGGAAAAACTGCCCGGAATAGGGGCGCAGGGGGTCAATAAGCGCGATGTCCCCCGGCTCGAGGACCACGGTGCGACCGTCCTGTTGCAAGGCCAGCGTAGCGGCCATCTGCCGGCAGACGAACAATTCGTCGCTGCCGGCATGTCCGATCTGGCGAGCCGTGTGCTGGATCGTCATGGGAGAGTTTTCGAACAGAATGCAGCCGATGCTGGCCAGCGTTCCGAATTGCAGTTCTGCATGGAAACCAAGGCGGCGCTCCGGCCTGGAATCGTGATCGACAATCGTGGTGCAGGCCACCTCATGCCAATAGTCGAAACGGTCGCGAGGATGCACCGCCGAGGTTGAGAAGATTGTCCTCACCATAGTCTCCCACCGGGGTCGCGTAGCCAACGAATAGTGCCCGCCTGGCCAATTCAGTGGTCCGCTTTAGGCTAAAATTGCACCTCGCGGGTGGCATTGTCGAGGTCGTGGCCGGTTGTGCAGGACCACACCCGGCGGCACGCGGCAAGAGGCGCCTCAGTGGGTTTGCGGCAGTTTGCCGATCCATCACGGAACGAAACTCAAAGATGGCATGCTGGGGCCAGGTGGCGCCAGTCCCCGCCAACAGGTCGCAAACAGAGGGCTGCACATGGGTAAGAAGCTTCTGATGATCGATGACGATGCCGGAATCGCCAAAGTGGTCGAGCTGGCCTCCCGCGACTACGGCATCGAATTCAAGGTGATCGGCACGCCGCTCACTGCTGTAGCGGAATTTACTGATTTTCGGCCTGATATCGTGATCCTGGACATCATCATGCCGGGCAAGGACGGCATCGACGTGCTCAATGAAATCCTCTCAACCGGAATTCCGAGCCGGATCGTGCTTACCTCCGGCTACGGCGATGCCTACCTGCGGCTTGCGCGAGCTGTCGCCAAATATCACGAGATGGCGCAGGTGGATGTCCTGAGGAAGCCATTCCGGCGTAACGACCTGCTGGACCTGCTGAATTCCCTGTCCGGCGCGTAGCCCGGTGCCAAAGTTTTGCGACCGCGCCGGAGTTATCAGTGGCATGGCACGCAGCGGCCCCGAACTGCCTCCCGAACGTCCGTCCTCGGCCACCGCGTTGCGGGAACGGGCACGGCGCATACGCCAGCACGCCAGGACGTTCGTTGACGATGAAGCCGGGGAACGGCTTGCGGCATTCGCTCGCGAGTTGGAGGAACACGCCGATCGGTTGGAGGCAGGTTCTGGCACGGAAGGCGGCTGCTGAAGCGATGGCCGGCGGCTGCCAGTGTTCGCATCGAGCCGCAGAAATCAGTATGGCGGGACCGCCATGGGGTGGCCCGTGCACGTCTCACCAGGATGGCGCACGATTCGGCGCGCCAGGAATCGCCGGAGGCCCGGCGCAAGCAGGATAACAGAGCTGGCGCGGCGGGCGTGGCACAAATCGAATTACATTACGGTCGCCGACGTCCAGCAACTCGACGCCTATCACCCGACCCTGCTCATCGTAGTCCAACACGACGCCAGGAGCGACTTCCTCACTCCCGGCATAGCGAGCGCCGTCGGGTGCAAAGCGCACCGCGATTGCATCCACCTCCGGATCGTATGTCGCAGTCGGCTGGGTCATCGGGATCGTGCTCCCCGCTCAAAGAACGCGGGGATTACCAGAACGCGCTCGCGAGCGTGCCGCGACAGCCGGATCACGTCCCACGTCGCTCAATGCGCCGCCGCCCAGCTCCTGCCTTGTCCCGTCTCCACCACCAGAGGCACCGACAGCACCGCCGCGCTTTCCATCACGCCTCGCGCGACGTCCACCAGACGCGCCGCCTCATCCTCCGGCGCCTCGAACAGCAGTTCGTCGTGCACCTGGAGCAGCATGCGGGAGCGCAGGCCGGCGGCGCGCAGGGCCGACGGTAAGTGGATCATCGCCCGCTTGATGATGTCCGCGGCACCGCCCTGCAACGGCGCGTTGATCGCCTGCCGCTCGGCGTAGCCACGACGTGCGGGGTTCTTGTCGGCGATGCCCGGCACCCAGCAGCGCCGCCCGAACGGAGTCACCACGAAGCCGTTGATCCGGGCTTCCTCCTTGGTACGCTCCATATACGTGCGGATGCCGGGATAGCGTTCGAAGTACCGGTCGATGAAGCCGCGTGCCTCGCCGGGCGTGATGCCCAAGCTGCCGCGCCAGGCCGAAGCCGCTGATGCCGTAGATGATGCCGAAATTGATCGCCTTCGCCCGCCGCCGGGTCATCGGGTCCATGCCTTCCATCGGCACGCCGAAGACTTCCGAGGCGGTGCGCGCGTGGATGTCCTCGCCACGGGCGAAGCTTTCGCGCAGCGCCGGGATGTCGGCGACATGGGCGAGCAAACGCAGTTCGATCTGCGAGTAGTCGGCGCTGACCAGAACGTGGCCCGGCTCGGCGATGAAGGCGTGGCGGATGCGGCTGCCTTCCTCGGTACGGATCGGGATGTTCTGCAGGTTCGGATCGTTCGACGACAGCCGCCCGGTGGAGGCGATCGCCTGCGCGAAGCTGGTATGCACGCGGCCGGTGTCCGGGATTGATCTCCTCGACCAGCGCGTCGGCATAGGTGGATTTCAGCTTCTGCAACTGCCGCCAGTCGAGGATCTTCGCCGGCAGTTCCAGCCCCTGGTCCGCCAGCGACTGCAGCACGGAGGAATCGGTGCCCCAGGCGCCGGTCTTCATCCGCTTGCCGCCCGGCAGGCCCATCTTGTCGAACAGCACTTCGCCCAACTGCTTCGGGCTGCCGACATTGAATTCGAAACCCGCGAGGCGATGGCACTCCTGTTCCATCACCGCCATGCGTTGCTCGAAATCGACCGACATGCGGCGCAGGTCGTCGGCGTCCACCTTGATGCCGGCGCGCTCCATGTCCATCAGCACGCCGGTCAGGCGGCGTTCCACTTGTTCATACAGCGCCAGAGACGTTGTTGAAGCGCAGCCGCGGGCGCAGCGCCTGCCAGAGGCGCAAGCGCGACGTCGGCGTCCTCCGCGGCATAGGCGGTGGCCCGCTCGATCGGCACCTGCGCGAAGGGCAGGCGGTTGCGGCCGGTGCCGGTGACCTCGTCGTAGGTGATCGGGGTATGGCCGAGATGCAGTTGCGCCAGCTCGTCCAGGCCGTGCGCCGTGCATCCCGGCCTCCTGGGCGTAGGAGATCAGCATGGTGTCGTCGATACGGCGCCGGCATCGGCGCGGGAAACCGGCGCGCGTCAGCACCAGCATGTCGAACTTGGCGTGGTGGAAGATTTTCAGCACGGCCGGGTCGGTCAGCACCGGATCGAGCGCCGCGATCGCCGCCTCGAGCGGCACCTGCATCGCCAGCACCTCGTGCCGCAACGGCAGATAGGCCGCCCGTCCCGCTGCTACCGCCAGCGACAATCCCGACCAGTCGGGCGCGCATCGGGTCCAGCGCCGTCGGTTTCGGTATCGATCGCCAGGAAGCCGCAGCCCTGCGTCTCGGCCAGGAATTCGCGCAGGGCGGATTCCGTGGTCAGCGTCTCGTACGGCCCGAACGGCTCCGCGGACCCGGGCTCCAGCGCCGGGCGTTCGGCGGCGGGCAGCGGCAGCGCCACCTGGGTCGGTCGCGGGCCGGCTTCCACCGCGCGCGCAGCCGCCGGGGCTTCGTCCAGCCCCAGCCGGGTCGACCACGCTGCGGAAGCCCTGCACCCGCAGCCATGCGGCGAGCTTCGGCTTGTCCGGCTCGCAGGCGACCAGCCGGTCCACCGGCGTCGGCAGCGGGGCATCCGCCCGCAGCTTCACCAGCTCGCGCGAAATCCGCGCCTTCTCCGCATGCTCGATCAGCGCGTCGCGCCGCTTGGAGGGCTTCATCGCCGGCGCCGCCGCCAGCACCGTCTCCAGGTCGCCGAATTCGTTGATGAGCTGGGCGGCGCCCTTCGGGCCGATGCCCGGCACGCCCGGAACGTTATCGACCGAATCCCCGATCAGCGCCTGCACCTCCACCATCTTATCGGGGGTGACGCCGAATTTTTCCATCACCTCGGCCGGGCCGATCGGCTTCTGCTTGATCGGGTCCAGCATCTCCACCCCTGGGCGGATGAGCTGCATCAGGTCCTTGTCGGACGACACGATCGTCACCTGCCCGCCTGCTTGCTCCGCCGCCACGGCATAGGCGGCGATCAGGTCGTCGGCTTCCCAGTCTGCCAGTTCGATCGCGGGGACGCAGAAGGCCTCGGTCGCCTCGCGGATCAGGGCGAATTGCGGGATCAGCTCCTCGGGCGGTGGGGGACGGTTGCGCCTTGTAGTTGTCGTAGAGACGGTTGCGGAACGTGACGCGACCGGCATCGAAGATCACGGCGATGTGCGTCCCGACATGCTCGCGCAGCAGCTTGGCGAGCATGTTGGTGAAGCCGAAAACGGCGTTCACCGGGATGCCGTCCGGTCGCGTCATCGGCGGCAGGGCATGGTAGGCACGGAAGATGAATCCGGATCCGTCGATCAGGATCAGGTGGAGGGGGCGGTCGGTCGCCGGGGGCGCTTCGACCTCCGGCAGGATGTCGGTGTCGGCGGGCAGGGGGGCATCCTTCCGTGTTCGTGGAGGCCGCTGGGATCATAGCGGCGCGGGGCAGGGTTTCCAACGCCGCAGCGGTGGCAGATTCGCGGCAGATCGATTCGCACGGCATGGCGGCACGCCGGCTGGGGTGTCATCATCGCCGGGCGGAAAAGGATCGGCCCTCCGCTGGCAGACAAACAAGGTGGCGGAGAAGCCCTTTCTAAGCGTTCTTGTACTCAAATTTGTGGATGGAATCCGGCATCGTGCGTTTCTCGGTCCCCACCTTAAGGCTACGGTAAACAGCGCAGCTACGACGCCGCCGAGCAGGTTACCAGTCTGACCTGATAGCGGGCTACATTCCGGTCTTCGGAGATGAACGTTGCATCCTCCGCGATTGCCTGCGCAACGAGCAGATGATCGAACGGATCGCGGTGATGCATCGGCAGCCGCTCAAGTGTCAGCAGATGCGTGGTGTCGATGCCAAGGAGACCAAATCCCTCCCGCTGCACGGTCTCCACGATCTCCTTTGGAGAGATTCGGTCATTTTTGTGGGGCCGTCAGCAACAGCACCCAATCCCCTGTACCATCTGAGTGAGTTCCAGAGTTTTTGGCGATGGTCTGTGTTCCGGTGTTGCTCCACGGAGACCCAGAGACCGACGAATAAGACCCAGTGGCAGGATCAAACCACCGGCCTGTTACCGTGCCCGGGAATTTCGCCATATCGATGGTAACGGAGCCGGAGAAGGCATTTGGAAGATAGACGACCGCTTCAGTGTTGTCGCTGGTGAGCGCCGCCGTCACGTAGTTGCTGGTGACATTGTTGCCACTGGCGCCTGCACTCGTGCCGCAGGCGGTCCCGGATGAGCCGCAATAGGCCAAGGTATTGCCGCTGTCCGGATCCAGCAGCCACCACTTCAGATTGCGCAGAAACTTGGCCATAGAGACGAATTGTTGGTCCGGCGTGGTGTCCAGATTCGAGGTCCATGAACCGTCAAACTTATAGATATGGACGTTGCCGGTCATCTGGCCGGCATTGGATCCGGATGTCGCCGCCCACCACTCTTGCTGACGCTCGCGAATAGGGCAGTATGGCGACGAAGTGAGCCTGGCCGACGAGCATCCCGCCATGCCGCTGCTGTTCTGCCCTCCTGTATTGTCCTCCCCCTGATAATTGGTCTCCCCCATCAAGGCGGGGATGGACGACGACTGCCCATAGGCGCTGCGCGTGGCGTAATAGGTGGTGTAATATGTGTAGATCAGGTTGATTCCCAGCACGCTGCTCCATGAGTTTGTCACATCGGTAAGGGAAGCCGCCCCCTCGCCGTTCCCGACTTCCAAAGTCTGCAGATGGCTATCACCGCCGGATATGATATTGGTGGCTATGGAATAGTTCGGGTTATCATCTGCTGGCGTGGTGTAGCAGTTATAGTCATTGCCCTCGAACCAGATCACGTTCGGTAGAGACTTGAACTTGCTGGCAAGATAGGAGCCAAAGCCAGAAATAGCAGCCGTTGTGTTGTTCTTCAGGTCTTGCTGTCCATAGCTGGGCTCGCACTGATTATTATTTATCGGGACAATACCCACCTGCATCCCGTAGTGGGCCGCCACATTGACGAGCTGGACCAGCTCCGCGAAGTACCTTGGGTTCGGATCGGCCAGGTTCCAGCACGGCCAGGAACCGCTCGGACTACATCCGCTGACGCTTCCCGTGAACGGCAAAGTCCCATCATATGCCGCACCGGTGCCTGCCGTGGGGTGCCAGTGGGTGAGCCAACTCAGCAAGCCGCGGGTCAGTCTGTCCCACGTGGTCACGCATGTGATGTAGGTATCGCAAGCCAGCGCGACGAGCGCAGTGTTGAACCCTGCCGCTGCGCGCTCCTTGAAATAGTATGCGATGTTGTCGTTTCTGTTGCAGGTGTCGTCCGTGGGCGTCGAGCAGAACGGCACATTGGCGAGCAAAGTCCAAGCCGCATCAGCGACTATGTAGTACGACTGCCCCTGCGCATTCTTCACCATACCGCTTGAAAGCTGCAAAGGAAAAGGACCAGCAGGCGCGCTGATTTGACCGCTGGAGAGTGCCGCCGAAGCCGGCGCCATGAGGGACAAAAAAAGTGCGAGTATCCGGATCAATGTTTTCCAAGTCCTTCGGCTCACGACCGGGTTCTAGTCTAACTTCTTGCCGGGCCAGCAGCCAATCCATCCTTGGGTGCTCAACCGAAAGTAGCAACGCGTTTGCAACCTTGTATGCAACTCGTTGATTCTGTAGGCGTTCCAAAGCGTTCAATGCCCGTGCGCCCAAGTTCATGCCATGCTCGCAGGAGTTGTGGCCTGAGGTGCCTTCACCGCGGCCGACTTCGCGCGGCGGGTGAGGTGCGGGCGGTTTAGCCCAATCCGTTTTTCGCTCACCGGCGCGGCCTCCCACTGCGGAGCCCTCACTGCGGAGCCCTCCCAGGGAGGCCACTGCGCCGTACCGCCAAGCGAAAAACGCTCTTCATTATATTCCCTGCACTGGCGGCCTGCACGCTGATGGTCGCCGCTGCGATCCGGGCGGGGAGCCGTCCGGCGTGAAGCATTCCGCCGCGCCCATGCGGCCGATGCCGGAACGGCCGATTTTCCGTAGCGCCCCGCCCCGGCCTGCTCTACCCTCCCCACCAAATTTGCGGCGGAAAACCGCGCCCGCCCAAGCCCAACATAAGAAACCGCCATAAGAAACCGCAACGAGCAGGAGAGGACGGCGATCATGCAGGGGACAACGACCTCGGCGATAGAGCATGCGTTGGAAAATCAGCGACTCGGCGGCCTGCAGATCCGCGTGGTGGCGATCTGCGGCCTGATCCAGATGTGCGACGGCTACGACGTGGGCTCGATCGGCTGGTCGGTTCCGTCGCTCACCCATGCCTGGCACATCGTCCCCTCCGCCTTCGCGCTCGCCTTCCTGTGGTCGAATATCGGCGTCATGGCGGGTGCGCTGGTCGCCGGCCCGATCGGCGACCGTTTCGGCCGCAAGCCGCTGCTGCTGATGAGCCTGGTCGTGTTTGGCCTCGCCTCGCTGGCCAGCGCCGTTTCGCCGTCGCTCTATTTCCTGGCCGGCACGCGCTTCTTCACCGGCGCCGGTATCGCCGGAGGTTTCGCCGGCACAGTGGCCCTCACCGGCGACTACACGCCGCAGCGCCTGCGCGCGAGGATGATCATGCTCACCTTCACCGGCGCGCCGCTGGGTGGCTTCGTCGGCGGCCAGGCCGTTGCACTGCTGCTGCATGAAGGCTTCGGCTGGCAGAGCATCTTCGTCATCGGCGGCGTATTCCCCCTGGTATTGCTCGCCATCGCCGCCCTCTGGCTGCCGGAATCGCCGCGCCTGCTCGCGGTGCGCGCCAGCCTGACGCCGCGCCACCACGCGGTGCTGCGGCGCCTCGCCATCGCCCCGTCACCGGAGCATGCGCACGCGATCGACGTCGCCCGCAGCAATCCGATCCGCATGCTGTTCGGCGACGGCTACGCGCTGCAGACGATCCTGCTGTGGATCATCTTCTTTTGCAGCCTGCTGGACCTGTTCCTGTTCATTTTCTGGCTGCCGGAAGTGCTGCACCTGACCGGCATGACGCCGGCCGGAGCCGTGTTCGCCACCAGTCTCTATCCCCTCGGCGGCATTCTCGCGGTGCTCTATCTGGGTTGGGCGATCGACCACTTCGGCGCGCACCGCGCCTTGGCGGCGCATTTCGCCGTGGGCATCGTATTCATCGCGATGATCGCGCTGGTGACGTTGCCCTATCTCGCGTTGCTTGCCGTGGTGCTGCTGTCGGGTGTGACCGTGCTCGGCAGCCAGACCGGCCTCAACGCGGCGTGCGGCAAGCTCTACCCGGCGCGCATGCGGGTCAGCGGCTATGGGTTCGCGACCGGCGTCGGACGGCTGGGCGGCATCGCCGCGGCGCCGCTCGGCGGCTATCTGCTGGCCGCCGGCCTGCCGCCGCCCTTCGTCTTCCTGACCGCATGCGTGTTCGCCGGCATCGCCGCCGTGGCGACCGCCCTGCTGGCATTCCCTGCCCGGCAGATGCGGGCGGTCCCAGCGATCGAGGAGACGGCATAGCAACCGAATTCACACCAACACAGAAAAGGCCGAACCCGGGTCGTACGCCGCATCCATCGTCATCCTGGGCGAAGGCGAGGAGAGCAATACCACTCCGGTCCCGGCCCGGTCTTCGCTGGGGGCAGGCTTTCCGGTTGCTTCCCAGCTCAGGCCACCGAGGATGCGATCAGTTTCATCGCCGGAAGAATAGCGGGCAGAAATTGTTAGCAGCGGCCGTCAATGCCCGTCGCCGTGCCCCGCCCCCGGCGCCAGCACGTAGACACGCGAACAATACGGACAGATCACCAACTCCTGCTCGATATACAAGAACACCCTCGGGTGCCCCAGCGGCCCGTTGCCGCCGTCGCAGGCGACGGTACGGTCGGCCACCTCGATGATCTCGGGGGGCATGGGCGAGACGGGCGCCTCGGGCATTTTTGGGTCCCTGCGGATGGTTCGCCGTAGCGTGAGGTGGCCGGAAGATGATAGCGATACGCGCGGTGCTTTCAACCTCGACCAACGCCCTGGTGCGCTCCTGCCTCGCCCTGCTCGTGTCGGCGGTGGTTCTGAGCGGCTGCGTCGCGCCCGTTGCCCCCGGCACCTTCGCACAAGGCGCCCTCGCGCCCGGCAAATCCGCGGTCACCACCGGCTGGTTCGACATGCCGGGCAGCACGCCACTGCCGTACCGCGCGTGGCTGCCGGATGGGCCGCCCCGTGCCGTGGTGCTGGCCCTGCACGGCATGAACGACAGCCGCGACGCCTGGGAGTATCCGGCGCCCGCCTTCGTCAACGCCGGCATCGCCATCTTCGCCCCGGACCAGCGCGGCTTCGGCGCCGCTGCGGATCGAGGCTGGTGGGCCGGGCAGCGGCAGATGGTCTCCGATGCCCGCCACATGGCGGACACGCTGCACGCCCGGTATCCGCACGCCCCCCTGATCATGATGGGCGAGAGCATGGGTGCGGCCGTGCTGATGGTGCTTGCGGCACAGCCCCATCCGCCGCCGGTCAGCGGCTATGTGCTGATCTCCCCGGCCGTCTGGGATCGAAACGAAATGAACTGGTTCCTGCGGACCGGGCTGTGGTTCTTCTCCCATGCCGTACCCGGCATGACGGTGACCGGCGGCGGCTTCGTCCACGTGGAGGCCAGCGACAACCGAGAGGCGATCCGCGAGCTGTCGGACGATCCTCTGACGCTGCTGGCGACGCGGTGGATAGCGGTGCGCGGGCTGGTGAACCTGATGGGTGACGCGGTGGCCGATGCCCCCGACTTCCACGGCCGGGCCTTGTTCCTGTACGGCGGCCATGACGAACTGATCCCCAAGAGCGCCAATGCCTTGGTCTGGCGGGAGCTGCCGGCGGACGTGCGGCGGGCGTACTACCCCGCCGGCTACCACCTGATGCTGCGCGACCACGAGCGGATCACGCCGACCGAGGACATCCTGTCCTGGATCATGCGCCCGAACGATCCGCTGCCCTCCGGTGCCGACCGGGCGGCCGCGGCCTGGCTGGAAAAGCAGCCGGAGAAGTAAGTCCCTGAATGGTCACCACGGCGGCGGCGCCGGTCGTTGCTCATAGGCGGCGGCGCCCGGCGTTGCTCATAGATAGAACGGAAGCGCGCAACGACTTCCGACCCTACCACGACCCTGCCGTCACGGTGGAGGCGCTTCGCTTTTTCGCCCTACGGCAGCGGCTTATGCCCGTTTCTCTGGCTCGCTGGCCAATACGCTCCAGTCCTTCTCCGCCCCGCCATGCGCAATGGCGGACAGCAGGCTGTCATGCGCCAGCGAGGCGATCGGCATCGGCACCGCCAGTTCGTCGCAAGCAGCCAGCGCGAGGCGCACGTCCTTCAGGCCCAGCGTTGCCGGGAACGATGCCGGCTCATAGCGTTGCTCCGCCGCCATCGCGCCGTAGTTGGCGTAGACCGGCGATTGGAAAAGGTTGTTGGCGGCTTCCATGAAGCGCCTGGGGTCGACGCCGCCCTCGCGCATCAGGGCGTTGACCTCGCCGAACGTCTCCAGCATGGCGGCGAGCATCACGTTATTGCCGAGCTTGGCCAGGTTGGCGTGCCAGGGCACCTCGCCGAACTCGGTGATGCCGCGGCCGACCGCCTCCAGCAACGGGCGGACCCGGGCAAGCGCCTGGGCCTCACCGGCGGCGACCACCCATAACTTGCGTTGCTCGGCAAAGTCCGGGCGGCCAAAGACGGGGGCCGCGATATAGCCGCGCCGCTTGGACGCGAAGGCTTCCGCCAGGCGGCGGGCGGTGGCGATGCCGATCGTGCTCATGGAGACATGCACCGCATCCGGCGGCAAGGCGTCCAGCAGGCCCTGGCGCAGCACGACTTCCTCTACCGCGTGGTCGTCGGCCAGCATGGTGATCGCGGCCTCGGCATTGCGCACGGCCTCGGCCGGGGAGGCCGCTACGGGCGGCTTGGTGCCCTCGAAGCCGCGCAGCTCCTTGTGGCTGCGGTTCCACAACACGAGCTGGTGCCCGGCTTTGGCGATGTTCGCGGCCATGGCCATGCCCATGGATCCCAGGCCGAGAAAGGCGACGCGCATGACCTGCCCTCCTGCATTCATGGTCCTGTGCGGAAACGGATCAGGCCCCCGGGCGTTGCATGCGCCGAGCGGGAAGATGCGCACGGCGGGCCGGAAGCTGCGCATGATCGGCGGAACCGGCGTGGGGCCGTGGCAACCACCCGACACGGACATGACGGGCCTGGGGCGGATAACCGTTGCGCATTCCGCCGTCGCGCCAACGGCGGAATGCGCTTCGCTTTGCCGCCCTGCGTCGATGACGCCGTCATGTCCGCGTTGGTGCTTCGACCGGCCCGCCGGCCTTGCGCCAGGCGCCGAAGCCGCCCTCGACGTGGGCGACGTTCTCCAACCCCATGTCCTGCGCGGTCTTCGCCGCCAGCGCCGAGCGCCAGCCGCCGGCGCAGAAGAACACGAAACGCTTGTCCTCGGCGAAGATTGGCTTGTGATACGGGCTGTCGGGGTCGATCCAGAACTCCAGCATGCCGCGCGTGCAGTGGAAGGCGCCGGGCATGCGACCCTCGCGATCCAGCTCGCGGGGGTCGCGCAGATCGACGAACACAACGTCGCCGCTGCCATGCAGCGTGACCGCCTCCTGCGGCGACAGCGTGCGGATTTCCGAATCCGCCTCGGCGAGGAGCTGCTGGTAGCCTTTCTTCATGTTGAGCATCGGGCCTTCCTCCTGTTCCGGCGGAGGGTAGTGGAGCGGCGGTCGGTTGCCCACCATGTGTCATGGAGGGCGCGGGCCCATAGGCGCTAACATCGCCTTGGCGGCTACGCCATTCTCTCCATGACCGGGCGTGACTGGCGAACCTGCCGCAACCGTCCGTCTGGTACGCTATGCGGAAAAGCAAGAAAGGTCTTGACGCAGACAAGAGGCAGATGCACGCGGATGCACGCAGCGCAGCCGTTGGCCGCAACCAAACCCAGGTAGGGCGGCGGAGGCGCTTTGGCGAACGAGTTGCCAGATCACATTGTGACTAACTAATAACGGTCCGGCGTTCCGCCTCGAGGCAGACCTATTTCTCACCGAGAGCCACCGAGGAAGGCAAAGCCACCGAGGACCGCCGAGCAACCATCAGAATGGTCCGCCTACGCGGTGCACCGCGGTGCGCATTGGGCGTCTTTCTCGGTGGATCTCGGTGGCTTTGCCTTCCTCGGTGACTCTCGGTGAGAAATCTTGCCTGGCCGCTGCTCACGCGATGGCAGGGCGTGGCAGAATACCACTTCGCCCGCTCGCGATTCGAGCGGTTGCCCGGGACATCCAGGCCGGCACGAAGTGCCCGCGAACCGGAGCCAACGAAATCGACAGTGAGATTAGAATTGTCGCGGCCCGCGAGGAATTTGCAGGTTAGCAGTGCAGATGGGCCTGAGACCGCTGCTGCCGCGAGGGTCTCCAGGGTGGCCGCCGAAGTTGGGAACGGCGTGCCAGCCGCAGGCTATCTGCGTGCATTCGCGTGCATCCGCTCTTAGTGTCCGTCCGGGAACAAATCCAATATTCAGAATCGGTTGGTTGCATCAGTAAAATTCACCACGAAGGCACGAAGCCATGGATACAGTCTTCGTGGCTTCGTGCCTTCGTGGTGAATGATTCTCTGCGGCCTCGTTCTTACTCGTTCCCTCGTCGTCCGCCGGAAAGCAAACAAACTCAAGCAGAGCCTGAAGCAGTTTCCGAACAGACTCTTATCAGCGTTTGAATTCTTTCTTTGCCGCCAACTGCTCTCGCGGCACGCTCCAATGTCCGGCGGCACGCGGACGCGGGGAAGGCTCAGCGCAGCCCCTGCGCTGGCCACGACACAAAAACGACGCCTCGCGCCTTACGCGGCGCCTTACGCCGACCTTGCCCGCGCGGCCGGGGCGGTGACGGCACCGACGATCGCTGTCGCGATCACGTTCAGCACCAGGGCGACGATGCCGATGTTCAGATCGCGCAGCGTGTCGGGCAGCGACGGGAACAGTGTGGCCGTCGTGCTGTGGGTCAGCACCGTCGCTGCCACGGTGGCGATGCCCACCACGATGCCGGCGATTGCCCCCGCCGCACTCAGCCGGTTGCCGGGCAGCAGGCTCATCAACAACGACGGGAACAGCTGAGTAACGAAGCTGTAGCCCATCAGCAGCAGCGCTACGATCGTCGTGCCTCCCTGCAGGGTGAACAGGACCGCGACCAGCGCCACCACCGGAACCAGCACTTTCGCCACGGTCGATATGGTCGCGTCGTCGGCGGTGGCATGCGCCGCGCGATAGATGTTGTTGGCCAGCAGGGTCGCCGCCGTCATTATGATCATCGATCCGGGCACCAGCGCTGTCAGCACGCCGGCGGCGCCGATCACCCCTACGATCCACGGCGCGAATGTGGCGATCGACAGCCGGAACAGCGACAGGTCGATGTTCGGCCCCTTGAGGCCGGGCACCTTCAGCACCGCGGCAAATCCGACGAAGAAGATGAACGCCAGGATGAGCTGGTACAGCGGCAGTACCATTGCATTCCGGCGAAAGATTGATTCGCTGCGCGCGGTGAACACCGAGCCGAAGCTGTGCGGCCACATGAAGAAGCCGAGCGCGGTCAGCAGCACCGTCGAATCGAACCAGGTGACGCTCTCGCCATGGGCGGGCAGCGCGAGGAAGCCTGGCTTGGCCTCGTTGATGGCGGAGAACATGGCGCCGAATCCGCCGTACAGGTGGATCGGCAGGTAAAGCCCGAGGAAGATCGCCACCGCCAGGATCAGCGCGTCCTTGGCCACCGCGGTCCAGGCCGAGCCGCGCACGCCGGAGGCCATGACGTAGACCGTCACCACCACCGCCCCGATCCAGATCGCCGCGGTCGAGTGGATGCCGCCGTAGGACGCGGTTTCCACGATGATTCCCAGGCCCTTGAACTGCAGCACCAGGTAGGGGATCAGGGCGACGATGCCGACCAGTGCGACCAGCACGCCCAGGGCGGGGCTGTCGTATTTGCGGGCGAAGAAGTCGGGCTGGGCAATGAGCTGATGCTGCTTCGCGTAGCGCCAGATCGGCGGCAGCAGCCAGTACCGATATGATGTAGGCGAGGCAGCCATAGGCCAGAATGTAGTAGGTCGGGCCGCCATGGCCATAGGCGTAGCCGCTACCGCCGAGGAAGGTGAAGGTGGTGTAGATCTCGCCGGCCATCAGCAGGAACACCAGGATGGTGCCGAAGCCGCGCCCGCCGACGGCCCATTGCTCGAGGCTCATGTCTCGTCCGTGCCGGGCGCGCAGCCCCAGCAGCAGGGCCGCCAGCGCGGTTAGGCCGATGATGGGGAGGGCGGCGTTCATGGGTGTGCCTCCCTGGCACCTGACCCGTTGTCGCGTGACCCGTTGACGCGTGACTTGCCGGCACGTGGACCCCCGGGACGTGATCCCTGCTCTGATTCCTGCTGTGATTGCTCGGGGCGGGGCTCCCCGGTGGGTGGCTGGGCCCGATTCGCCGGGTCGCAGAGGTAGATCACCAGCATGATGCCGCTGGTCAGCACGATCCACAGCAGCAGCCAGGCTAACAGGAAGGGCAGGCCGAGGATCAGGGGGGCGACTCGATTGAGGAAGGGGGTGCCGCCCAGGATGCCCAGGAACGGCAATACGGCGAGCGCGCGGATCAGGGACATGGCGGGGACCGTGGGTTTCTCAATTATGAACTGCCGCAGCATCTGCCCTAACCGGCACTGCCCGGCAAGCGAGCCGGAGGCGTCTCCGGGCATGCACAGGGCGCAGCCTCACGCGCGGCCGGCCGGACGGAGGCTTTCCTGGGCGGCTGGCCTCGGCTCCTACGGGCGCCGGGGCCGGCGGAAGGCGCTCGGCCACGCTCCGACGCTTGCTTCCGTGCGCTGCTGTTGCATCGCTGCATCGGGCGGGAGAGGTCGCTCTCTCATTTACGGGTTGCTGTCTCCATGCACAGGCCGGCCGGGATGAGGACGAGCCAAATCTTTCCGGCGTGCCGTCATTCTCGGCGAGTGAGTAACGGACGATAATTGCGGACATAATAATGCGGAGAAGACGTTCTTTTACCGCAGCCATTCCACGAATCGCTTATTTACACTCCCGGACCACGTCCGTTCTCCAAGCGTGGCTGTGTTGATTGGGCAACAGTGGCGTTAAAGGTGCCTTAATGGGCCGTCCGGGTGTAAACATTCTTGCAATGTTTTGGCTTGTTTTTGAGCGATTGGGCCGTGTAGAATGGGGTTCCCATCAGCGGCGCCGAAGTGTCGGGTTTTTGGGACCATCGGACCGACGCGAGAAAATGGTTGCAAAAAATCGGAACTGATCCATAATTGGTTGGCTTCGGCAACCGGATATCGGGCCGACAAATGCAGGGGTGGGTATATCGATGTCTGGCTCAGTAACAGTGCCTGGTGCCGGGGGCACAACGATCACGATCCCGACCGGGAGCGGCGACAACACGTTCGTCGCGCAGATCATCGCCAACTCGATCATTCTGGCGACGACGGCGCGCGGCGGGGCGGGTGTGAACTACACGACCGCGATCAGCGTCGGCTCGGGACAGTGGAGCTTGCCGGGGGCGCCGGTCGGGCCCGGCAGCGACGTTGCCATCATCCCCTCCAACGCCTCCGGCGACATCACCATTCCGTCCGGCTACGCCTACGTCATCGACGAAAGCCCCAACCCGCTCGACATGCATGGGGCGGGCAACGTGCAGATCGTTTCCGCCGATACCTCCGGCGGGTCTTATACTCTGAGCGGGCAGGTCAGCCTGGCGGCATCGGGCGGCAACAACACCGCCAGCATCGGCGGCGGCAGCACGACCTATAACGTCGCCATCGGCGGCACCGGCACCAACAGTATCAAGGCCACCGGCCACGGCACGGTCTCCGGCGGCACCGGGACCAACACCTTCATCATCACCGACACCGCGTCTTCCGGCACGCTGGTACTGTCGAACGGCGCCGACAGCGTGCTGGCCGGCGGCGACCACGTGTCGGTGATTGCCTCGGGCAGCAATGCAACGCTGAACGCCGGCACCGCCACCGGCGCGTGGGTGCAGGTCGAGGGCGGCACGACCGGCGACCAGGTGATCGGCGGCACCGGCACCACCGACGTATCGACCGGCGGCTCGACTGCAAAGGTGCTCGGCGGCACCGGCACGTTGTCGGTGCAGGATAGCGGACTCAACGACACGATCGCGGCCTTCGGTGCCACCGCGGCGAGCATCCAGGCGTGGGGCAAGGACGCCCTGATCTTCGCCGGATACAACTCCACCGGAACGGCCATAACGGTCAGCGGTGGTGGCGACGCGCAGCAGGGCGGCAACCTGGTCATCGGCGGCTCCGGCACCGGCACGACAAACGTGGTGTTCGGCGCAGTGCTGACGCAGGTCGTGTCGATGGTGGGCGGCAAGAGCACCATCGTTTCTGTCACGCAGCAAAGCGCGCATAACACCGTGATCGGCGGTTCAGGTGCGCTGAACGTGACGGATGACGGCTTCGCCGACGTTATCGCGCCGTTCAGCGCGGCCGCGACCGTTGGCGCATTCGGCCAAAGCGCGCTGATCGTCGGCGGCTCGGCCGATCTTGTCGCCAGTATCGGCGGCGGCCTCAGCGGGTCCACGGATACGAACGATACGCTGGCCGCGGGCGGTGGCAATGCGTCGATCCAGGTCGGGGGCATCAACGCCCTCATCCTTGGCAACTCCGGCAGCCTGGCGGTCAGTCTGACCGGCGGCAACACCGGCGCAACAATCGCCGGCTTCGGCGCCAGCGTGACCGATGTCAGCGTCCTCGACGTCGGTTCCGGCGGTGCCCTGGTGTTCGGCGGTAGCCACGCCCTGAACGTCAACGCCGCGGTCGGCACCAACACCATTGCCGCGGGGGCTGGCGCCGCCAGTATCAGCCTCGGCGCGGCCGGGTCGAACAACCTGGTATTCGGCGGCTCGGGCTCCCTCACCGTCGATTCCGGCGCCCGCGGAGATACGATCGCCGTGTTCGGTGCCTCGGCGGCCAACATATCTGTGACCGGCGCCGTTAACCTGGTGTATGCCGGTTCGGATAACGTGGCCACCACCAACGTGTCGTTGAATGGTGGCTTCCACAGCTTCGATACCGTCATTGGCGGTGCCGGCACCACCAATGTCACGATCGCCGGCAGCAGCACAAATAACGTGGTGTACGGCGGCGCCGGCGTCCTGAATGTGGTCGATCTGGGGACCAGCGACGTCATCGCCGCCTTCAATGCGAGTTCCGCGGCGGCGACCCTTGGGGGCAGCGGCGATCTGTACTACGGTGGCAGCAACAGCGGCAGCGTGAGCGTTGGCGGCAGCGCCGATTCGATCGTTGCCGGCAGTGGCACGCTGACTGTGACGGCCGGCAGCGGCACCAGCAGTCTGATGGCGTACGGCGGTTCCGGTACTCTGGGACTTCGCCGGTGGCGCTAGTCCCGCAACAGTCTTTGGCGGCCCCGGCATCACATCGATCACGGGCGGCAGCGGTGGAACGACTTTGTTCGGTGCCGCCAATGGAACGGCCTACTACACGGGGAATTCCGGCGGGCTGATGTTTGCAGCCGGCGGGGGCAACGAGACCCTGATCGCAAGCGGCTCCTCGAGCAACTTCATTGCCGCGGGGACCGATAGCAGCGGTACGAACACGCTGGTTGGCGGCAGCGGCAACGATACCTTCTCCGCTGGTGCGGGTACCGACACCATGACCAGCGGGTCCGGCGACAATGCGTTCGCCTTCTTCGCGCAGTCCACCGACGGAAAGGCCGACGTCGTCACCAATTGGACAACCAACAACTCGCTGCTCCTGATCGGCTACAGCCCCGCCGGCAGCGCATCATCCGTGGTGCAGAATGCGACCGACACCAGCGGTGGCCTGACGATGACGCTGTCCGACAATACGACGATCACGTTCAGCAATCTGACCACCAGCACCGAGTCCGAGCTGAACGGCCACATTCTCTACGTCCCGAGCTGATCCTGGCCCGCGCCGGCCGCCGTGATGGCGGCCGGCGGCAACGGGCAGCCAGCATTAGATTGATCCGCTGTCCTGCACCATCGTGCCGGCCTGTACGAGTGGCCACGTCGCGCGATGGCGCCGCCGGCGCAGACGCGATCCCGCTCTACCTCCACGCAAGCCAGTGCCGGTGGGTCGGCGCCTAAGGCGCGCGCGCGGCCGGGTCTGGACCCCACTCGGTCAGGCGGGCTGCTCTGGCTGCTGGTCGCGGTAATCGAGGCTTTCGCCGTCCACCTGGCTTTCGCCGTCCACCTGCCGGCGATCGTGCGCGACGACCCGCTGCTGCCGGCGATTCGGCAGGCGCGGGACACCGCCTGGGCTTCCGGCGTGGTGGTGCGGTCCGGCAGCACCATGCGCTTCGGGTTGCCGCCGGTGGGACTCGTGTGGGAAGGCGTGCTCTGACAGCTTGGCATTTTACCGCCGCCCGGATGCGCTGAGGTACGTGCCTGACCTTTTGCCGAGGCCTTTTGCGGCTCTCTGCCACGCAGAGCGTTGATATCGCTCGATCGCCGCCACCACAGGCCCGTTAGCCCGACTTTCGCAACTCGCGCGCGGCCGGTCGCGCGGCTTGGCGCCCGGCCTCTTCCACCGCATCGGCTGATGTGGCCTCCTGCAGGAACGGACAGATCGACACGTAGCCGCGCCGATCGGTTCCCGCGTGGGTTGATTTACAATGTAATGGCACAACCAGGGCTTGATACCGGCTATGGGTTGGCGGATTATTGCTGGTCGCCCTGTCGGCTGACCTGAACGACCTGGAACCGTCATGCTGGATATCGCCCCGCTGCACGACCGGCCGCCGCCGGTGTTTTCGGTCGTGATTCCGGCCTTCAACGAAGCCGAAGGGCTGGGCGCGTTCCATCGCCGTCTGGTCAGCGTGATGCAACCGCTGGGTCCCTGGGAAGCGATCTACGTCAACGACGGCAGCCAGGACGCCACGCTTCTCACGTTGTTCGCCTTGCGCGGTGACGATCCGCATATCGGCATCGTCAACCTGTCGCGCAATTTCGGCAAGGAAATCGCCACCACCGCCGGGCTGGACCATGCGGTCGGCAGCGTCGTCATCGTGATCGACGCCGATCTGCAAGATCCACCGGAGGTCATCCCCGACCTGGTTGCCACATGGCGCAAAGGTTTTGACACAGTCTATGCAAAGCGGCGCGTCCGATCCGGCGAAACGTGGCTGAAGCGTGCAACGGCGGCCTGGTTCTATTCCCTGATGCGGCACGTAGGCCGGGTGGAGTTGCCGCCCAATACCGGAGACTTCCGGCTGATGAGCCGTCGCGTAGTGGATGCCGTGCGGCAGTTGCGGGAACAGCACCGCTTCATGAAAGGGGTGTTCGCCTGGGTCGGTTTCCCAAGCTCCGCGGTGCCTTACGACCGAGCGCCGCGTCACGCCGGAACAACCAAGTGGAGCTATTGGAGGCTGTGGAATCTCGCGCTTGAGGGCATCACCAGCTTCACGGTGATGCCGCTGAAGGTCGCCACCTATCTGGGACTGCTTGTGGCGCTGCTGGCCGTGATCTACGCGGCCCAGGTCGTGATCAGGACACTGCTGTTCGGCAACGCTGTTGCCGGCTATCCCAGCCTGATGACGGTCGTGTTGTTTCTCGGCGGTGTGCAGCTCATGACGCTGGGTGTGATCGGCGAGTACTTGGGCCGGGTGTTCAACGAAACCAAGCAGCGGCCGCTGTACCTGGTGGAGGCGTTTGAGCCGAGCAATGCGAAGGCCTCTTCGGCAGTGCACTGTCACCAATCGCCACCGGTGCCACCGCATCCGATTCCCTCGATGCTCGCACGGCGCTGAAGGCGGCGGTGCCGTCGTGACCGGGGACGATGGCACGGCCGCCGGCCTGGTGGTGGGCAAGATCACGCCTCTGCCCCGGGGCGGATCGAGACCGGCAAAGTTCGTGCCGATCGGCATCGGTGCGACCGTAGCAGATTGGCCAATCCGGCAGCTTTGCCGCATGCGATTGGATGCTAACGCGTGACTGAACGTGGTAACTGTTGTATAAGATTTTCCACAGCGGCTCCAACCAGCATTGCCCTGAGGCAACCCTGTCAGCCAGAACCTTCCTCTTTGCTCCAGGTGCCACGCACGTGCCGCATGGGGCTTCACCGGTCATGCGTTGCGATCCGGACCGGGTTGCTCATCAGTCGGTGGCGATCCTTCTCTCGGCACACAACGGTGAGCCGTTTCTGCGGGAGCAGTTGGACAGCCTGATCCGGCAGACGCACCAGCGATGGGTGCTGTATTGGCGGGATGACGGATCGTCCGACGCAGCGCAGGCAATTCTGCAGGGATTCGCATCGCGCGCCGGTGAGAGCCGATCGCGCTTTGTCCTCGGCGGTGGCAAGCTTGGCGCAACCCGCAGCTATCTGACTCTGCTCGCCTCCGCATGGCACGAGCAATTCCGTTACTTCGCTTTTGCCGACCAGGACGATGTGTGGTTTGACGACAAAATCACGCGCGGCATGCAGGCTCTGGCCGAAGTGCCGCCCGACGTGCCTGCCTTGTATTGTGCGCGGCAGGATCTGGTCGATGAGCAACTCCGGCATCTGGGCCGATCGCCGGAATTCGTGCGCAAGGTGGGATTTCCCTCGGCGTTGACGCAGAACGTTGCGACGGGTTGCACGATCATCATGAACCGGGCGGCAGCGGAAGCGGTGCTTTCAATCGACGCGCCCGACGGAACCCTGCATGACTGGTGGTGCTATCTGGCCGTATCGGCGGCGGGCGGCCTGATTTTGAACGACAGCTCGACGGTGCTGCATTACCGCCAGCACGTGAACAATCTGGTCGGCTCGCCGCTTGGCATGCTGCGCCGCGGGATCGCCGCGTTCCGTCGCGGCCCCGGTCCGTTCATGACGATGTTCCGCAAGCACGTTGCGACCTTGCAAACTCACCCTGATCTGCTGTCCGATCGCGCGCGCGCGGACCTGATCGTCATCGCGGCGGCGTTGAACGGAACCCTGCGTGACAAGCTTCGCGCGCTCAGCCTGCCCGGGTTCCGCCGGCAGACCTGGCTCGAGGATATGGTGTTCCGGATCTGGTTCCTGTTCGGGTAGTTGCCGCGCCGGGGGCCTTGCGTACGACGCAGTGTTATACCAAGCCGCATAAAGATTGAGATACGGCCAGCGAGTGCTGCGCGGGCTTGGCCTGGCTTGGCCCGGGCACCCACGTCTTTGCTGCGCGGCAACCAGGAAGCCGTGGGGGGCCAGCCTGCGCCGGCCATGACACCGAGGCATGCGTCCGCCCGAAGAGTCAATCATTTGGCGGCTTGGTAGGTACCCGTCATGGCCGAGCTTGACCCGACTATCTACGCGGACTGATTGGCAACGCTTGTCACCGAAATGCCGGCTCAGCGCTGGGAAGATGGTCAGGTCAGTCCTGGTCAAGCCCGGCCATGGCGGGAGGCGCCGCTGTCAGCGCAACAACCGCCGCATCAGCGGACTGACGCCTGGCATCACCGGCAGCAAGGTGCGTGGCAGGAATGGAATGCGCAGAAACGGCATCAGCAGCGACATCACCGTCCGCTGCTTCCACTTGTGGCGGCTTGCGACGAATCGCAGGTTGTCCAGCGCAGTCTTGATCGCTCTGCGATCGCCGTAGCGCAATGCGTGAGTATACTCGCGGACGAACGCGGGGAAGAAGCGAGGCGCAAGGAAGTCGCGGGCGAAAAACCGTTCGCGCCGCGGATCATCGGGAAATTCCGCCAGCAGCTTGCGGAAATAGCGGATGCGACTTTCCGCCATGCGCGAGGAATAGGACGAGCTGTGCGAGTAGATGCGCCAGCGCGCCAGGCCCTCGTCGAGGTAATGATTGTCATAGCCGGCCAGGAAGATGCGCCGGAACAGATCGTCGTCCTCGTAGCCGGAGAGCGTTTCGTCAAACCCGCCGACGCCCTCGAATGCCTTGCGAGTGATGAGCGATGCCGACGGCAGGACGAACATGTCCATCGCCAGGCAGCCGAATAAGTCCCGCTTCGGGTTTGGCAGCGGCAGGAAGCGCAAGCAGCAACGGGCAATCAGCCGGCCTGCTTCATCGATCTCGTCGAGGTTGCTGTAAACCCATCCGAGCTCGCGATCGGAGGACTGAAGGAACGGCTTGATCAATCGCTCCAAATGGTTGGGGTACCAGATGTCATCCTGGTCGAGCAAGGCGATCAATTCGCACTTGGAATGGGCGACGCCGAAGTTGCGTGCCGACGACTGGCCGCCATTTTCCTTGTGCAGCAACGTGATGTGGTGCTGGGTTGCAAGTTCTTCGACGACGCGGGGACCGTTATCGGTCGAGCCATCATTGACGACGATGATCTCATCCGGCTGCAGGCGCTGGGCGAACACGCTTTCCAACGCTTCCTTGATATAACGCTCGCCATTATAGAGCGGAATGATCGTGACGATCCGCGGCTTTCCGACGCGAGTGCCATGCCGTGTCAGCGATCCGGACATCACTGACGCCCCCTTACCAGCGGTCAGGCGGCATGTGCCGCGAGCGTCATGGTTTTACTCGATGCTTCACGATCGCGATAGCAGAAAAATGCAACGCGCATGAAAGGAAGCTGGAATCAGCCGAGTTCTGGCGCGCCGGCCATATGGCTGGCGCGTCCTGCGTCCGCCGCCAGCAGCCGGCCGCGGGTCCTGCCCAGGTGGCCGCTACGTTGGACTCTACTTCCGGTCGATTGTCCCGACCGCGCCGCCAGTCGTCGGCAGCGCCGGGCGCTGCTCCGCGTTCGCTGGTGCCGATGGCGCAACCGGCACCTGCGGAGGAGCCTCCGCGACTTGCTCGAAGGTGGGCCACGGCCGCTCGGCGACCGGGCGCAGGTCGCGCGGTGCCGGGTTCAGCGCCGGCTCCGGCGCCGGCGCGTGGGCCGTGGCCAGGATTACGCCGTCGTCCGGTCGGTCGTAGATGAATCCGTAGGTCGGATAGACGGCGCCGAAATCGCCGCTCCGCCCCAGACCGACCCGGACCGCCGACCAGTCATTCGCCTCCGACACATCCACGACCGGGACGTTGCGGGCGACTCCGCCGCGCTCGCCAGGGCCCCACCAGTTGGCCTGGTCGATCTCCACCTCACGGTGGTTGATGACCTGGCTGACCACGGCGACGTGGCCAAGGCGCATCCGCGGATTGGAGCGGAAGGCCATAACGCTGCCCACCTCTGGTACATGGCCGCGGGCATAAACGCCGGCGGCGTGGTCCCACCATTGCCAGGCGTTGCCGCTCAGGGCGATGCCCGAGTCGCTGCGGGCGAACGGTACGCAGGAGATGCCGCCGTGGACGACATACCGCCACCGGCTGGCGGCGATAAGGCGGCCGTGCGGCACCGGGTGGCCGGCGTGGTAAGCGGCCAGCATGGCGTAATGAGCCGGACGCATCGCGCGATATGTGAACGCGGCGGGGTGGTGGGAGTCGGCGTGTTGTAACGGTCTTTCCTGCGCGGGGGAGGATGCGTGCGCATCTTGAGCACTCAGAGTGGCGACGAATGATAGGATCGATACCAAAACGACAGAGCTAACACCACCTCGCCGCACCCGCATCGGCTTATTCCCCAGTTTTTTGCAACCCTGTCTTGCGTTACCAGCGGGCTTGCGACGATAGCAACCTGGGGTGCGGAATTTCCGCAGTCGGATGAACAATTCGTTAAGTGGGGGCTGTGGATAACCCACGTTTTCGGGAAGGATGTCCTAATCTGCAGATAATGATGCGCTACGACACATATCCGAATCGGCGTCACCGGGGGGCTGCCGGCAGAGCCACCGGTCGATTCGGCGGCCCTCCCAGCGCCGAGGCATCATTTGCAGGCGGTCACCATGATCTCCACCAGGATGTCCGGATGGGCCAACTCCGCCTGGACGCAGGCGCGGACCGGAGCGCCGGCCTTGGGCAGCCAGGGCGTCCAGACCTCGTTCATCGCGGCCCGATCCTTGATGTGCTTCACCCAGATCAGCGCCTGCAGGAGCTGGGTCTTGTCGGTGCCGTGGGTCTCCAGCATCTGGTCGATCTGCTCCAGGACGTCGGCGGTTTGGCCTTTGATGTCCTTGGAGTTGTCCCGCGCGGTAATGCCGGGGAGGTAGACGAAGCCGTGGTACTCCACTGCCTTGGACAGGATGCTGCCCGGCTCGGTGCGGATGATCTTGGCCATGGCGTTCTGGGCCTCCTCTTCGGTGCGGTTGCTGCTGGCGCTTCTAAGCAGAGTTTCGCTGGTGGTGCCACACCCCACATGGCCTGTTGACCATCCCACGGGTCGCGCCGCGGGCCCACCCCAGGACAGGCCTCGGCCGGCCAACCGCCTTCCGCGCTCCCGGCAGGGAAAGGCGTTGGAGAGCGACCGCCGCCGGGGACGAATTTCGGCAGTCGCCGGCGGAGCCAGGCCGAGAGACTCCCGGAGCCGGGCAATCAGTGCCGCCGTGCGCTCATCGTGGGCGGGTTCAGCGCGGAGCGGCCGGCGGCGGCAGTGGGGCGCCGGGCGGCGGCTGCGCCAGACTACCCTGCGCAGGCAGGGCCAAGGCACCTTGTGCGTTCGGCGCGGCGACACCACGGGCCGGCGGCAACGGCGCGCCGGGCGGCGTCCGGTCGGAATCCGCGCCGGTGTTGCGCACGCAATCGCTGACCATGCGGTCCCGCTCATACAGATTCGACAGGCCGCGATCGGGCACGCCCGGTTGATAGTTGGCCGAGAAAGGCGTGTTCATTTGCGACGCGGGCGCATAGATGTCGCCGCGATGGGTCAGGTTATAGGCCTCATCGGCGCGCTGGCGGCACGCGTCCACCAGGCTTTCCCGGGCTTGCGCTTCCGGGCTGCCGGGGGGCGGCGCACCGGGGACTGCGCAGTTCGCCAGCACCAGGGGCAGCAGCGATGGCAACAGCACCAGGAACAGCCGGCCGCGCAATGGCTTGCGCGGGGCGGGATGGGTCATGCGGTGGCTCCGGTGCGACGCGGCGCCTGGGCGGATGGCAGCACGCCCAGGTTGGCGCGAAAACTGATCTCGTCGAACCGTGCGTCGGGGTTCAGAGGCGCGGTGGCGGCGGCCGAGAGCAGGCTGGGGTGGAGGTCGGCACCGTCGCGTTCCAGGCGGAACAGCGGCAGGGCCCAGCGCGCGCGGGCCAGCAGATCGACCAGGGCCAGCAGCCGCAGGCACAAAGCGAGACCGTAGCCGTTGCCCAACCCCACCGTGCCATCCACCGCCCCGGCCCAGCATCGCGCGTGCGGATCCGCCAGTGCCAGGTCGGTGTGCGAGCCATCCGGCCGGCGGAACCGGAAGCCGCGCACGGTGCTCCAGGATCCAGCGATGGCGGCCTCGCGCGCCGCGTACCATGCGCGCTCCAGGTCGCGGCCGCGCACCGGTGGCAGCGCCTCCGGGGGGCCGTCCACCAGGTAGGTCACTGATCCGTCCGGGCCCGAGCCTACCCGCACCGAGGGAGAAAAGTCCTTGGTCTCCATTCCCGTGAGGATGGACCCGCGACGCAGCCCGCGCCAGAGGATGGATCCGAAAAAGGTGAGGGTGTCACAGCACGTCCTCGATCCGGATCGGCAGCCGCCGGACCTGGTGGCCGGTGGGCGTGGTGGCCGATGGGCGTGGTGGCGGTGGGCGTGGTGGCGGTGGGCGTGGTGGCGGTCGTGGTGGCGGTGGGCGTGGTGGCGGTGGGCGTGGTGCGCCGCATTGGCGATGGCGGCGGGGGCGATGGCGGCGGGGGCGATCGCGGCGGGAGGCCGACCTGCCCGAAAACGGGTGCGGCACCGGTTTCGCATCTCGATGGCCAGATCCTTGTTCATCGCCACGTCGATCGGGAACATCGTGTCGGACGGCGGACAGACGCCGACGATCGACAGTTGCCCCGTTTTGCACGGCGCCTGGATAACAGCGCCTGGATAGTGGACGGGATCATCAGGGCACTAGCCGAGCGCCGCTAACTAATCGACCGACCGACAGTCGCCCTCCGCCAACGATCTGCGTCAACCAGGCGAAGATCCGGCTTTTCCCGGCAGCATTACCATCCAGACCGTCGCAATCCGGCGCCGGCCACTTGTTTGCCCGCGCGAACGGCGGCACTCGCCACCTGCCCCGAAGCACTTATGGGGCCGCATCCTGACGGGCATGTCTGTGCCAGGTGCAGCAACAGGATCCGCCGGACCTCGGCAACGGTGTGCGGGTTTCCCTGCGCCGAGTGGCCGGACCGGACCACCAGCTCTGACACCGCCTCCGGAATATGGGCGCTCTTATACGACACGACGCCGTCGTTGCCGGTTGCCACGGGCCCGTCGCCCTGCACTGCGATGATTGAGTGCGCCGCGACGCCGGGCGCCACCGGGATCTCAGCCAGGGCCTGCAAGGCTGGATTCCGCGGTGACATCGACCACACGCTGCTGAACCGGATCGACCCCGCCTGCCAGCGTGACACGCCGGGATTACCGGTGATGATCTCGCCAAACGCCCGCGTGACCACAAGAGGCAGGCTGACCAGCCGCGCCGCCAACTGCCCGATGGTTCCACCAGCAACGAAACTGCCATGCTGCGGAGTTGCGATAAAGATCACCCGCTTCACTGCCGGGAGTGGTTTGACGAACACCGCCCGCCGGATCAGGTCACGGGTCTGTGCCGACACGTTCAGCTCGTCCAGCGGCCTGTTACTGAAGGCGTCCCAAAGACGGGAACCGGAGTTCGATTACCAACAGCTTCGCGAGCAGACCTCCCTGGCTGTGTCCGATCAGAACCATGTCGTGCAGCGCCGGGTCCTTGCCTTGGGGATCAACCTTGTGCAGGCCGTTCTCGATCGCGTCGCGCAATTGCAGTGCGGAGAATGGTGTCGGGTTCCCGGTGGAGTAAGAAAACATCCAGAACTGGAAATGATCGTGGATCATCGGATCGGCCTGCAGATCATTGATCAGGTTACCCCAGCGGCCCGCGCTCGACGCCGTGCCGTGGATGAACACCACCGGAATCTTTCCCGGCTGATAAGGTTCGATCCCGACCAGTTGCGGACGTCGTCCCCGGTCGAACAGGTCGCTTCGCCGGAAGCCGGCCAACTCGGACGACCAGATCCTCGGGTCGCTCAGGCTGTAGGCCAATGCTGCTGTGGTATCGACCTCCAGCGGCACCTGTTCCCCTCGCACCTCGACCACACTCGGATTGAAGGCCGGATAGACAGTCAAAGTGCCATGCAGGTTGCCCGTGGCGACAGCGTTCCGCGACAGGTCGATGTTGAGCAAAGCCGTGACGGGGGCTCTCATCAGCGGTGCGACCGGGAATCCCGTCTGCTGGGCGGCTGCCGTCGTGCTAGCGGCGAGCGGCGCGCCGATGCCGTCTCGACGATAATTGTTGTCCAGCCCGGAGACGCCTAAGTTATCGGTCGGCGTGAACCCCACCAGGTTTCGGTCCCCCCAACGGGCGCTGTCCGCGTCGAACACGATGTCGATGCTACCAAACGGCAATTCGTAGCGACCAGACCGGAGGTCCACCGACAACCGGTCGGCTGATGCGAGGCCCGAGGCCAGGCCGCGGTTGTAGATGTCGCACGCAGTGCGGAAGCGGCGATCGAACGGGTTGGCCCGCCGCGCCGGGTCGTCGGGGAACAGGAAGGCGAAAGCATAGACCGCGGCTGCGAGATAGTAGGACTGCTTCCCGGTGCGACGGGCATGTTGATACGACGTCTCGGCCAGCGCGAACAACACATTCGGATCGGTCCCGCCCGCTGCGACGAGGCCGTGCAACCTGGCGATGGCCTGCTCCGGATCGGCTTTATAATAGTCTGTCATGTCCTGCAGATGCAGGAAAATTCGGGTATCGTCGCTTAGATCGCCGGTTGAGATGACATTGCTGGTTGCCTCGCGCTGTGCAGCCGTCGGGCTGATGCGTTGCACCTGCACGGGCAGTGAGCAGGCGCCAAGCAGCAGCAAAACTCCCGCCAAAATGGCAAACGCCACCTGCCGTAAGCTGCGGTGCAAGGTATCGATCGGCATATTCGATTCCCCGAGCAAAGTTGGAATCCTGATTACGAACGCCATTGTTGTTCGGGCGGCGTCTGGATGGCCCACGCTGAGCGCTGCCGATTTACGTTCCTGCCCTGAGCCCCGATTGCGGTCGTCGCCAGATCAACCGCGATGACGGCCGCGGAGCCGCGATAGCGAGTGAAGGGCAACCGCAACATCCGCCCAAAGCGGATCGGAACAAGCTCCGGAAGCCTGCCTTTGTTGGACTCAACGAGCAGTTCGATTGGATCACGTCGATGCCGCGACAGCTTCCAGCACGCATGCGCCTCCCGGCACCGCGTCGCGCAGAACTCTTCCGTAAGCGCGACGTTGGTCCGCCGCGGGAACAGCTGCTCCATCGCCGCCACCGTTGTGGTCTGCTCTGGCTGGAACCTCGATTTCGAGCGCGCGTTTCGCCACCATAGTTCATTCACATCGACCAGTGTGCGCGCTTCACACCGCCGACGGCGGCTCGCGGCTGAGATCCGGGTTTGCCCCCGTGCCGGTTCCCGGCGTGTCTTCGGCTTGACCCCAATTCCACATTCGCATACCCGCCCACATTGACCTGAGTCAACGACTTCCGGCGAGCAAGACGAAACCCAGAATCGAAAACGCGAGCCTGGTGCCGTCATCGAAACCGAAGCTGACGATGGTGTGAGCGATCACCTCGTTGCCCCAACAGAACATGATCAGGTCGACCTTCGCGAGATGCGACAGGCTGTAGGCCCGCTGCTCCCAGCGCTGGTCGAAGTCGGTATCGCCACGCCAGTTGAAGTCGCGCACGTTGTTGACCACAAGGCGGTCGCCGTCGATCGTCGCAGTGACGCTGCGGGCGCCCTCTTGGGCCCGGTTGCGATCGTTCGATGGTGCGTGTGCGGCCGGTATCGTCGGGTTCGTTGACAAGTTCGGCACAGCCGAGGTGGAACCCGATGCCGTACCGCCGCGCGGCATCGGACAGAGGCGCGGTTTCGTTCGACGGCATGACGGTTTCGAACCAGTGGTCGGCCTCGGTGATGTCGGCGTGGTAGTGGCGGGGGAAGCAGGTGGTCAAGGCCAGCTCGGGGAACACCACCAGCTCGACGCCGCGTTTATGCGCATGCTCCATCAGGCGGATCATGCGCTGCACGGCGACGGCGCGCGGTTCCGACTTCTGAATGGGCCCGAGCTGGGCGGTGGCGGCGGTGATGGTGCGGTTGGTCACTGGACCTTCACCCATCGCAGCAGCGGTTCGAGATCGACCGTGACTTCATGATGGCGGCGGTCCGGCGTCAACTGCGACGTGTAGTGCACCGTGCCGGGTATCGGCATGCCCCGCGGCAGCTTGTGCGGATCGAAGCCGCCTACCTCGGCCTGGCAGACGAAGCGCAGCGCGACCGGGCCGCCGGCGACGGTGCGGATGTCTTCCAGCGTGGTGGTGGCCGGAAGTTGGTCGTGCGCTGTCAGGCTGTGGCGCACCAGGGCGATGGTGTCCGGATCACGGCAGTTCGGCGGAAGGCGTGAATGGAACCAGACCACCGTTGCCGCTACGGCCGCCAGCACGATGGTCAGAGTGCCGGCAAGGATGATTTTCAACATGGGCGTCGCGCGACGTTGCGTAAGTCACCGTGGCTGCCACAGGGCGGAGAAGCGTCGCGCATTCCGCCAGCATGGCACCGGCGGCATGCGCTTCGCTTTTCCGCCCTACGGTTCATGTCACCCCGCGGGATAGTGCGTGCGCAGGCTTTGCCCACCTGCCTCCGCCGGGTTCGCGTCGATCAGCACGAAGGCGAACACGCAGGGCTGCGTGCTGTTGTTGACCCAGGCATGCATCGTGCCGCGCTGCACCGCGATGTCGCCCTGCTTCATGTGCACCATCACGCCATCGTCCAGCTCCAGGTCGCATTCGCCGGACAGCAGGATGGCGTAATCCAGCGTCTCGGTGCGGTGCATGAACTTGGGGGAGCCAGGGGTAAATTCGACGACGCGCACCACGGTGCCCTGGCCGGAACCAACATAGTTGTGACGCACGACGAAGCCCTGGCGCTGTGCCGCGGCGGCGGCTTCCGAGTTGTCCACCGGCATGCGGTCGGTGGACCAGACTTCGCAGCGCGCGATGCCGGCGCGGCCGGGCCGGGTGCTGGCGGTCAGGCGATCATCGGTGGCGACGACGGCCTTGCCGGCGCCATCGTGGCCGGTGACGATGCGGCGGACTTCCAGGCTCATGGCAGTTCCCTCCTGTCTTTTTTTCCCGTCTCAGCATAGCGCGTTTTGCGGCGACGGGCGCCCTACCGCAGCCGCCGCAGCAGCAGCAGCACCGCGCCGGGATTGGCGGCATGCGGGTGCGTCGCACCCAGCACCATCGGGCGAATGTCCGGCAGGTTAAGCCACAGCGGCAGCTCGCGGCGCAGCACGCCGGTTTCCTCGCCGCTGCCGCGGCCGGTGATCACCTCCACACAGCGTAGCCGGTCCGCATGGGCCGAACGCAGGAACCCGACGAGCGCATGGAACGCCCGCTGCGCCGTCATGCCATGCAGGTCGAGCCGGCGGGCGGCTGGCACCTTGCCGCTCCGGAAGCGCTGCCAGGTCGCGGCATCCACCCCGCCGGGCGACTTGCCGACCGCCAGTGGCCGAGGTGGGGGCGGCGCGGCGGGACCATGCGGCGGCAGGCGGGGACGCGGCGGCAACGTGGTTTCGGGCGGCGGCTGAGGCAGGGCCGGCGGAGGACCGCCGCGCAACGGCGCGACCTGGCCGACATAGCTCTCCCAGATCGTGCGGTCGGCGTCGGTCAGAGGACGGGTGCGGGGCGGCGGCAGGGGCGTCTCCCGCGGCTAGTGCCGGGACGGAGATCCTGGTGCCCCGACGCTGATGGTTGGTGCCCGATCCCTGACGCGCGTCACCGCCCCAGGGCCGCCCGCAGCGCCGGAACCAAGTCGGTGCGTTCCCAGCTGAACGTGCCCTTCTCATCGTCCGGGGTGCGGCCGAAATGACCGTAGGCCGCGCTGGGCACGTAGATCGCCCGGTTCAAATGCAGATGCTCGCGAATGCCGCGCGGCGACAGGTTCATCACGTCGTTCAGCACGCGGTCCAGCTTCTTCTCGTCGATGTCCTTGCCGGTGCCTTGCAGGTCCACATAGACCGACAACGGCCGGGAAATACCGATCGCGTAGCTGATCTGGATGGTGCAGCGGTCCGCCAGCCCGGCGGCAACCACATTCTTCGCCAGATAGCGGCAGGCATAGGCCGCGGAGCGGTCGACCTTCGTCGGGTCCTTGCCGCTGAACGCCCCGCCGCCATGCGGCGCCGCGCCGCCATAGGTATCGACGATGATCTTTCGTCCGGTCAGCCCACAATCCCCGTCCGGACCGCCGGTGACGAACTTGCCGGTGGGGTTCACGTGGAACTCGGCATCCGGGCACATCCAGCCGGTCGGCAGTGTGCTCGACACGATCGGCCACAGCATGCGCTTGATATCGGGTTGCTCCAGATCTTCCACATGCTGGGTGGAAACCACGACGCTGGTGGCACCGACCGGCTTGCCGTCCACGTAGCGCAGGGTGACCTGGCTCTTGGCGTCGGGCAGCAGGCCCTCGACCGACTTATCCCGGATGTGGCGCAACTCGCGGATGCGGTGGAGGATGGCGTGAGCGTAATGGATCGGCGCCGGCATCAGCGCTTCGGTTTCACGGCAGGCGTAGCCGAACATCATACCCTGGTCGCCGGCGCCCTCATCCTTGTTGCCGGCGGCGTCCACGCCCTGGGCAATATCCGCGGACTGCGAATGCAGGTGGCAGTGGACCTCGGCCTTCTGCCAACTGAACCCCTCCTGGTCGTAGCCGATATCCTGGATGGCCATGCGGGCGAGATGCGCCAGCAGGTCCGGGGTGACGGTACCGGGGCCGCGGGTCTCGCCGGCGAGCACCACGCGGTTGGTGGTGACCAGCGTTTCGCACGCGACGCGAGAATACGGGTCGGCGGCGAGGAAGGCGTCCAGCACGGTATCGCTGATCCGGTCCGCGACCTTGTCCGGATGGCCTTCCGAGACGGATTCGGAGGTGAAGAGGAACTCGCCGGTATCACGCATGAAGGCTCTCTCGCGTCATGGGGGTGGTACGGATGGAGGCGCCGCCCGCGCCGAGGGAGCCGGGCGCGCGTGTGTGACGTAAAGCCGGGGGGGAATCAAGTACAACGGCAGGTAGGGCGGGGGCCGGCGCCGCCTCCGGCCGGCGGGACCGGCCGGCGAGCAAACGCCTGCAAGCGCAGATAGATCACGGGACGGTTCATGACGGCAAACCCCCTCTTCGAACATATTGCCCGACCGCTGGCTTTATGCTCGCCGCGCCCGGCGACCTGAGAGGACGATAGCGATGAAATCCGGCGTGCCTTTGTTGCTGTGCATCAACGGCGGCTGCGCGGATACCGCCGGCTTCCTGGCGTTGCAAGGCCTGTTCACCGCCCACGTCACCGGCAACTTCGTCACGCTCGGCGCGGCACTGGTGTTCGGCACCTCCGGCGTGCTGGCGAAACTGCTGTCGCTGCCGGTCTTCTGCGTGACGATCGGGCTCGCCCGCATCGCCGGTCATGCCATCGAAAAGCATCCAGCCGCGCGCTGCGATTCGGTGCTGGGCATGGAGCTTCTCCTGCTGGTGTGCGGATGCGTTCTCGCCGTCCGCTGCGGGCCATTTCGCGATGGCGATTCGGTGCCGGCAATCGTTACCGGCATGGTGCTGGTGTGCGGTATGGCGATTCAGAACGCCCTGCATCGGGTGCATTTCCCCGGTTTCCCCCCGAGCACGATGATGACCGGCAACGTGACGCAACTGTGCCTCGATCTCGCGGACATGCTGTGGTTGCCACGCGAGCCGGCGGAGCGCGCCGCCGTGCGCCAGCGGCTGCGGCGCACGGCCGAAAGCGTATGCTGCTTCGCGTTCGGCTGCGCTGCGTCGGCGTCACTCTTCGGGCTGGTGGGCATGTGGTGCTTAGCCTTGCCGCCAGTGCTGATCCTGGCGGCACTGGCGCTCACGGCCCGCGTCGGGCCTGACCCGCAGCCGTCGCCGGCGAAGGAACGGCACGGAACCGCCTGAACTGCGTGCCGCGGGGGCGTCGAATCTGTCATTGCGCGTTGACCACGGCCTTGCGGCCGACCCGCCTTGGATGAAGCGGCGCTCGGAGGGGGAAAGGACACCCCCTCCCCTTGTGGACCTGGACCGCGAAGAGGGGAGGGGTGCTCCCGGATGGGCGCCAACCGTTGGCGCCACCCGTTAGAGTCGGAACGCTACCGCGCCAGCGGCAGTTTCGTCCCCGCCACCGCACGCTCGGCCACCAGCGCGCGACGGAAACGGAACAGTTTGGCCGGGCGTCCGCCGGTTTCCGTCGCCATTCGGCCGGTTTCCTCCACCAGGTCCTGCTGCTCGATCAGCCGGCGGAAATTCTGCTTGTGCAGGCGGCGGCCGGCCAATGCCTCCACGCTCCGCTGCAACTGGCCCAGGGTGAAATCCGGCGGCATCAATTCGAACACCAGCGGCCGGTACTTGATCTTGCCGCGCAGCCGGGCGATGCCGGTGGCCAGGATGCGGCGATGGTCGTGCGCCATCGGTCGACCCGGCGACGCGCGGCCGCCGGCCTCCGGCACCAGGCCCGCCTCCCACAGCGTCTCGTAACGCTGCAGCACCAGGTCCTCGTTCCAGGCGTGACCCTCCAGGCCGAAGTTGATCGCCACGCGGTTGCGGCGCTGCCAGCGAAGCATCGCGTCGGCCGCGGCCTCGGCCCAGGCCAGCAGCGGCGCCGTCACCTCGGCCGGCACCGCGTCGACTTCACGCCGATCCTCCCACGGGAAATAGCCGTACCAGTCGCGCCAGCCGACGCCATGCTCGCCCGGACCCGCCGCTTCGCGGGTCAGGCCAAGATACGATACCGACACCACCTGGCGTCCCGCCGCGGCCCGGTCCCGGTCGGCGAATGTGTAGAGTTGCTCGACATATCCCAACGGATGATGAGTTTGCTGCTCCACCCATGACCGCAGTGCCGCCTGCAGCGAGCGGTGGCCGGTCTCGAATGGTCCGGAGGGCAACGCGCGGCCGTCGTCGATCGTCAGGACGCGCGGTTCACCGTCGGTGACCGCAACGATCACCGCGATCAGCTCGGCAACGACCGAACCTGTCCGGCTCGCGGCGCTATCCTCCAGCTCCTCCAGCATGCGAAGAGTCATCGCACGCACCGCGCCGCACGTCACGGGCGATGGTGCCACCCCCCGCGACGCGCCGCGCCGCCGGCACGCTCTGCGCGGGTGGCAGCGCCGGCCGGTGGCAGCGCCCGCGGGTGACAGCGCGTGCGGGTGGCAGCTCCCTCGGGTGGCAGCGCGCGCGGGTGGTCGGATCAGTTTGCGAACAACGCCTGCGCGTCGCGATGCAGGGCGGCGCGCGACGCGTCCTGCGAATAGAACATGTGGCCGCCGGGATAGACCGCCAGCCGCACCCGGTCGGCCTCGCCATTCGGCAGGGCGCGCAGGATCAGCTCGCTGGCGAAATAAGGCGTGACCAGGTCGAACAACCCGTGCGCGATCAGCACGTGCATGCGCGGATCGACCGACATCGCCGCCCGCAGGGCGCTGATCGATTCAGGCCGCCCCAAGCCGTGACCCCAGTCCCAGTGCGCCGCGGCGGTATCGTTCGACAGGCGGTAGGTTTGCTCCGGCCGCCAGTTCAGCTTGTCGTTATAGATGGCGACCATGGCGCTGGTGACCGGCGCCTTGAAGCCTTCCAGCACCGGATCGGGATACCGGCTGAGCGCTTCATGCGGGAACGGATCGGGGTTGGCGATCGTGGCGTCGTACACGCTGCCGACCCGGCCCTGCGTGCGCTGCAGTTCGTGCAGGAACACGTCGTTGTCCAGCCGCCCGTGGTAGCGGTGCACCAGCGCCGGATCGAGGCCGGTCAGCGCCGCCACCCGCGTCGCCAGCCGATCGAGCGCCGCCGTGTCGCGCTCGCCGCGCAGGATGTCGGTCAGGTAATCGGTGGCTGCGTATTGCTCGGCGTCGGCGACGCCGGTGCGCGTCACCGGTCCGTGCAGCGCCCGGGCGGCGGCGACCTCCGACGGCAGGCGGTCCACCCAGGTGAACGGGTCGGTGCCGCCGCTCATGATCTGCGAGTCCAGCAGCGGCGACAGCAGCACCATGCCGGCGACGCCGACTCCCTGCACGGATTGCAGGTTTCGCGCGATGCGCGGGGCGCGGAAGCCGCCATAGCTCTCGCCGAGCAGGAAATGCGGGGAGACGGAACGGTCGTTGCGGTCGATCCAGCGGCGGATGGTTGCCCCCAGCGCGCTGATGTCGCCGCCGACCGACCAGAAACGCTTGCGAGCGTCGTCGCCGCCGGGAATGAGCGAATAGCCGGTGCCGGGCGGATCGATGAACACCAGGTCGGTGAAGTCGAGCCAGGTCTCCGCGTTGGGGATTGGCTCGGGTGGAGTTGTGGGCTGGCCGGGATCGTCGTGCAGCACCACGCGCCAGGGGCCGATGGCGCCCACCTGAAGCCAGCCGGAGGCCATGCCCGGGCCGCCGTTGAAGACGAAGGTGACGGGGCGGGATCGCTTGTCTGCGCCATCGAGCTGGTAGGCGATGACGGCGACGTCCGCCTGCGTCGCGCCCTTGTCGTCGCGCAAGGCGATGCTGCCGGCGGTGGCGGTGAAGTGCAGCGTGCGGCCGGGAAGTTCCAGCGTGTGATGCGTGGTGGCGTCGGGTGGAAGCCGTTCGGGGACGGCGGCTGGCTGGGTGGCCTGCGATGCGGTGGCCCGGGCTTCGTGCTCGTGCGCCGGCGGAGCCGGTGTCTGCGCGTGGGCGCCGCCAATCGCGGCGAAGAACAGCAGGGCGAGGGTGAGACAGCGGGCAGGTGGGACACGGAAAGTCTTGCCAGGCAAACGTGTCGCTCCTGTTTGGCGTATTCTGAATGATGGCCGGATGGCCGAAGACGTCGCCCGCTTTCTTGAGTCTATACTCGACCACGATAATCAACTTGTCTATGCCGGAGGCTCCGAGTTGCAGGGGGATCGGGTGAACCACAGGCCGGGCGAAACCCCGGGGAATCATCAGCTGCCGGTGCCGCATGATTCGCTGTATTTCAGCACGGAGGCAGAATGGAGAACCACGGTGGGCCACGGAGTCGGAGGTTCCCCGACTGCTGGGGAACCTCCGACTCCGTGGCCCACCGTGGTTCTCCATTCTGCCTCCGTGCTGAAAATGCGCTGCCGCCAACATCGGCGCGACCGTCCTTAATCCGTTCAGGTCTGCCGAAAATCGGCAGCGATCCTGGTATTGGCGGCGTTACGGTCACCTGGCGCGCGTAACCCTCAATAAGGCATGCGGTCCGCCGCCCCGGCACGATGGCTCGACGTTCCTCGTTTGATAGCGTCTCAGATTGAATTTCCGTTTTGGGTGCGGAGCGGACATTCGTCGCCGCTGCTCGCCGGGTACTTCAGCCCAGTGGTGGGGCTAGGTTCGGGGGCTCGGTCGTACCTAAAAACAGATGGTTCTGGATACGGTCAGTGCTAGGCTGGAATTGACGGTCGGAGGCGGGGTTGCGACGACAGCCGGCAAGGGGGTTTTGTGAACGGGTCGGAGGGGGTTCAGTAGGGTGGTCAGCCCGGTCAGGCAGCAGTTGGCATAGGGACGATGATGTATGGAATAGCAAGCACATGAACGTGCTGAGGCGTGATGCAAATGCGGTGGGGCAAGGTCTCGCTCCACGTCCACCAGCCGGCCGAGGTCAGCGATCATCAGCCGCCCGTTGCTGGTGCCAGTGTCGGCCCACGGCTCGGCCAGCGAGCAGAATTGGCCCCGGCGTCGAGCGTCTGGCTGATGACGGCGAACAGGTCGAATGTCGAGCGGTGGGGGGCATGGACGTAAAATCCATAGTAGTCGTTTGGTTTTTCTTATTCGCGTACTCATTTCCAATTTCTGCTCACGCTAGGCAGTGGGTTGTTTTAGACTCAAAAACTGACATTTGTACAGCGACTCCTATCGACGGCAACTCGGCAACACAGTCGCCGCTTACTTTCAGGAGTGTGGCAATTGCGCAGGGCTGGCAGGTTTCTGTCAGAGAGATACGCTTTGACGACGATCCTATACCGGGCGGACTCAGTGAGGTGACGCTGACGGCCCAAAAGCGGGGCGATCAGAATGTTGTCATGACGTTCTGGACAAGCCCTTACGAGTGCAACGAACGAGAGTTATTCGCCAAGCATCCCGTTCCCGACGAGGACCTCCGGTAAAACTCAGGAATTACGGATAGCGGAGCTTGAAATGCATGTTCTGTTGACCGGGGCCGGTTTTAGTCGGAATTGGGGCGGCTGGCTTGCAACCGAGGCATTCGAGTATCTTATCGGTTGTCCAGAGGTAGATGATCGTCTGCGGCACCGACTCTGGGATCATAAGAAGCACGGTTTTGAAGAAGCCTTGGCAGAATTACAGAGGGAAAGTCGAAGTGGAGACGGAGGCGTGCGTGAGCAGCTAGATAATTTGCAGACGGCAATCATCCATATGTTCAATACTATGGATCAGGCATTTTCTACCATAGAATTCGAGCCTGCTAAGCAGCCCGAATTTTTCGTGAGAACGTTCTTATCGCGGTTCGATGCGATCTTCACACTCAACCAAGATCGGCTGCTTGAACGGCATTACCTCAACGAAAATATTGGTTGCGCTCTCTGGCGCAGGTGGTCCGGCTCGCACCTGCCCGGAACAAGGCTGCTCGGGCCAACGTCAAATATCCACGATCCAGTATTATCGAATAGTGCGATACGCATGCCGGAAGATAAACCTAACTTCCGGGAGCAGTCTGGCTTACAACCTTACTATAAGCTGCATGGGTCAGCGGACTGGACTGACGGACCTGGGAGCGACGGTCGACTGATCATTATGGGAGGAGAAAAATCCACCCAGATCAACCAATTCCCACTTTTGACTTGGTATCATAGACAATTTCGTGACTATCTGTCGCGTGCAAGGCGGTTGATGATAATTGGCTACAGCTTTGGCGACAACCATATCAATAGCGCAATTACCGATGCTGTAAAGCGCGATGACATTCAGATATTCATTGTCGACCCTTGTGGCGTTGATGTTATAAAGTGCAACACCGAACTTATGGATGCCGTGAAACCGAGAATTATCGGTGCCTCTCGGCGAGATTTTCGATCAGCATTTGCTATGGATCGGGTTGAATTCACCAGACTTTCGCGTTTTTTTCAATATTGATTTCCAATAATGGTGCATAATTCACTCATTAGCACCGCTCGACATTCGACCTGTTCGCCGTCATCAGCCAGACGCTCGACGCCGGGGCCAATTCTGCTCGCTGGCCGAGCCGTGGGCCGACACTGGCACCAGCAACGGGCGGCTGATGATCGCTGACCTCGGCCGGCTGGTGGACGTGGAGCGAGACCTTGCCCCACCGCATTTGCATCACGCCTCAGCACGTTCATGTGCTTGCTATTCCATACATCATCGTCCCTATGCCAACTGCTGCCTGACCGGGCTGACCACCCTACTGAACCCCCTCCGACCCGTTCACAAAACCCCCTTGCCGGCCGTCGTCGCAACCCCGCCTCCGACCGTCATTTCCAGCCTATCACGGACCGTATCCAGAACCATCTGTTTTTAGGTACGGCGGACGCTATGCTCTGAATCCGATCAGGTTCGACGCCTCGCGTTCCCTCAGGTGGGCCTCTGTTGCCAGTGCAGGCCTCCGGGATGCCGAGTCCGCCGCTACGGACGTGCGCTCCGGGTCGGAACCGGTTTTTCCGTGCCGGGCTGACCCGGGAGAGGGAAGACCGCGGTCAGGCTGGCCGCGCCGCCGAAGGGGCGCACATGTCGTCCCTCTGACATTTTTCAGTTATTTATATTGACACAACTCTCCGCCTGTCGTATACGTCGCGGCGCAATGCGAACCCAGCACACCGTTCCGGCCGAAGCCTACTCCCCCAATGCAGATCGGGCTGGTCCGGACGCGTCCGCGGATTTGCCGGACTGGCTCGCCCATCTCCTCGCCCTGCTCCTTCTCTTGGCGCGGAAATGGGCGCTCGCCACCGGCCGCCGCGGCTCTCGCGCGCTGCCGTCATGGTTCTATGAGCGGCCGGACCTGCCGCCCGGCTCGGCGCAGGCGCTCGCCGCGTCGGTCCGCGGCGCGTTCGGTAACGCCGTCGCCTGGATGTGCCTCCGCCGCGGCATCGGCCCGGGGCATCCGGACTGGCCAGAGCTGTCCCGCGCCATCGTGGCGTTCGGCGGCAGCGTGCAGGGTTTTCGTCCCGGCCTTCCGGCGTGCGGGCTGCAATGGTGGGAAAACCCGGACATCGTGCCCGGGATGATCGGCATGCCGGCAGCAACTCCGGCTGCCGCCGCGGTGGCGTCGCTGCTGTCGCGACAGGCGGTCGCGGACACGCCCTCGCCGACGCCGCAGGTTATGCCTGCCGCGGCCGAGCCTGCCGTGTCGCCAGGGCCCGTGCCCTGTCGGCCTGTCTTTGCGCGCGCCGCCACAGGTCCGCCGACCGGCCCGCCCGCTGGGCACGAATTCCACTACTGTTATGCCTGATCGACCGGGGCCAGAGCATGGCTGGCCCCGCCGTCCTGATTCGTGCCGTTACCATGCCAGGACGCTATGCCCCCGGCAGAGTGAGCAAAGCCTCCTCCCACCACCGATGCAGCACACGGCAGCGCAAGCCGGTTTCCAGCGAATCAGCAACTGTTGGACCCCGGATCGTGTCCGAGGCAACCGAGGACGGACCCCAGATCGCGTCCGGGCCAGGCGCAGACAGGCCGGCGACCGGCACGCACGCCCGCGGCCCAGGCTGATCGTTACAGGGTGGCTGGCGCAGATTTGGATGTCGCCACCGCGACCGTCTTGGATGCTGCTGGACAGGCTCGGAATGCCAGCCACCGGCCTCCGATGGCGAGAAGCACGCCGCACCGGAAGCCCATGCACCTGCGCGCTTCACCGCGGTTTGCCAGCGCGCGCAAAATTCCATGCCAGGACCCCATGCACCTATTCGCCAGCGTCTCCCGCCAGCGCCGGCCGACCGCGCGAGAATTTCCATGCCGGGACCCCATGCACCTATTCGGCTGTGCCTCCCGCCAGCGCCGGCCGACCGCGCGAGAATTTCCATGCCAGGACCCCATGCACCTATTCGGCTGCGCCTCCCGCCAGTGCCGGCCGCCCGCGCAGATGTTTCCGTGCCAGGACCCCCTGCACCAATCCGGCTACGCGTCCGGCCAGTGCCGGCCGCCCGCACAGAAATTTCCGCGCCAGGACCCCATGCACCTATTCGGCTGAACCTCCGCCCAGTGCCGGCTGCCAGGCTGTCTCACAGGAATTGAACTGAGACATCCGTGAAACTCGCCACGCGCGATGCCGATCGGAGCGCATCACCGGCTCTCCCAACGCCCGTTGCATCGGCCGACCGGGGCCGGCACCCGGAAATTCAAATCGAGACACGACGGATCGTTGACGCAGCGCAGCATCATCCGCTACACCCCGCGGCGGGTCACGCCCCCCCACCGGGGCGCTTCTCTTCTGTGAGGGAGAGCCATCATGGCATCCGCCACCAAGCCGGACATGCGTCCGGCCAATCCCAATTTCTCCTCTGGTCCCTGCGCCAAGCGTCCCGGCTTCACGCTGGACGCGCTGTCGGGAGCGTTGCTCGGCCGCAGCCACCGCGCCGCGGCACCCAAGGCGCGCCTCGCCGAGGTGATCGACCGCTCGCGGGCCATCCTGGGCATGCCGGCCGACTGGCGGCTGGGCATCGTCCCCGCCTCCGACACCGGCGCCGTCGAGATGGCGCTGTGGTCCTTGCTCGGTCCCCGCGGCGTCGATGTGGCGGTGTGGGAAAGCTTCGGCGCCGGCTGGGCCAACGACATCGTCAAGCAGCTCAAGCTGCCCGACGTGCGGGTGATCGAGGCGCCCTATGGCCGGCTGCCCGCCCCCGACGCTGTCGATTTCTCCCGCGACGTGGTGTTCGCCTGGAACGGCACCACGTCCGGCGTCCGCGTGCCGAACGCCGACGGCATTCCCGCCGACCGCGAGGGGCTGACGATCTGCGATGCCACGTCGGCCGCCTTCGCGATGCGACTGGCCTGGGACAAACTCGATGTCGTCACCTGGTCCTGGCAGAAGGTGCTGGGCGGGGAGGCGGCGCACGGCATGCTGGCGCTGTCGCCGCGCGCGGTGGAGCGGCTGGAGACCTACAAGCCCGCCTGGCCGTTGCCGAAGATCTTCCGCCTGACATCAGGCGGAAAACTGATCGAGGGCATCTTCAAGGGCGAGACCATCAACACGCCATCCATGCTGTGCGTCGAGGACGCGCTGGACGGCCTGCGCTGGGCGGACTCCGTTGGCGAGCTGGACGGCCTGATCGCGCGGTCGGAGGCGAATCTTGCCGCCGTCGCGCGCTGGGTGGCGCAGACGCCCTGGGTGGATTTCCTGGCGGAAGAACCCGATACGCGGTCCTGCACGTCGATTTGTTTGAAGATCGTGGCGCCATGGTTCGTCGCGCTGGCGGCATCGGACCGGGCACAGGCGGCAAAGCGGCTGGCAACACTGCTCGAGAAGGAAGCCGTCGCCTACGACGTCGCGTCCTATCGCGATGCCCCGCCCGGCCTGCGCATCTGGGGCGGCGCGACGGTCGAAACCGCGGATGTCGAGGCGCTGCTGCCCTGGCTCGACTGGGCGCATGGCGCAGTGCAGGCGGAATTCGCCACCGCGAAGGCCGCGTGAGGTCAAAAAGAGAAACTCCCCCTCTCACAACCGAGGCGGAGAAATAAGGATCGCCCAATGCCCAAAGTCCTGATCAGCGACAAACTCTCCCCCGCCGCGGTGGACATCTTCCGCCAGCGCGGCATCGAGACCGACTTCAAGCCCGGCCTGTCGCCCGCCGATCTGCGCGCCATCATCGCGCCCTATGACGGGCTGGCGGTCCGTTCCGCCACCAAGGTCACGCGTGAACTGCTGGATGCCGCCACCAACCTGAAAGTGGTCGGCCGCGCCGGCATCGGCGTGGACAATGTGGACATGAAGTCGGCCACCACGCGCGGCGTCGTGGTGATGAACACGCCGCACGGCAACACCATCACCACGGCCGAGCATGCGATCGCCATGATGTTCGCCCTGGCACGGCAGATCCCCGAGGCGTCCGCCTCCACCAAGGCCGGCAAGTGGGAAAAGAACCGCTTCATGGGTGTCGAGCTGACCGCCAAGACGCTCGGCCTGATCGGTTGCGGCAACATCGGCTCCATCGTCGCCGAGCGCGCCGTCGCTCTCAAGATGCGTGTCATCGCCTACGATCCCTATCTGACGGAGCAACGGGCGCTGGCGCTGGGCGTAGAGAAGGTCGAGCTCGACACGTTGCTGGCGCGGGCCGACATCATCACCATCCACGCGCCGCTGACCGACGCCACGCGCAACATCCTCTCGCGTGAAGCGCTGGCGAAGACCCGGCAAGGCGTGCGCATCATCAACTGCGCCCGCGGCGGCCTGTTGGATGAGGCCGCGTTGGCCGATTCCATCAGGTCCGGCCACGTCGCCGGCGCCGCGCTCGACGTCTTCGAAACCGAGCCCGCCACCGACTCGCCCCTGTTCGGTCTCGACAACGTCGTTTGCACCCCGCATCTCGGTGCCGCCACCACCGAGGCGCAGGAGAACGTCGCCCTGCAGGTCGCCGAACAAATGAGCGACTTCCTGCTGACCGGCGCCATTTCCAACGCGATCAACATGCCGTCCGTCTCGGCGGAAGATGCCCCTCGGCTGAAGCCCTACATGGAACTCTGCCGGTTGCTTGGCGGGTTCGCGGGGCAGCTCACCCAGGCACGCGAGGGCGTCATCCGTCGCGTCGCGATCGAGTACGAAGGCCAGGTCGCGCTGCTGAACACGCGTCCGCTCACTGCCGGCGCCCTGGCCGGTCTGATGTCGCCGCTGATGGAAGGCGTGAACATGGTCAACGCCGGCGTCGCCGCGCGCGACCACGGCATCGACGTCGCGGAAACCGTGCACGACCGGCCCAGCGAGTACCAAACGCTGGTGCGCGTCACGGTCGAGACCTCCCAGCTCACCCGTTCGGTGGCAGGCACGTTGTTTGCCGGCTCCCGCCCGCGCATCGTCGAGATCAAGGGCATCAAGGTGGAGGCGGATTTCGCGCCTCACATGCTGTACGTCACCAACCAGGACAAGCCCGGCTTCATCGGCCGATTCGGCGCGACGCTGGCGGGGGCGGGGATCAACATCGCCACCTTCCATCTCGGCCGCGCCAGTCTGGGCGGCGATGCGATCTGCCTGGTGTCGGTGGACGAGCCGGTGCCGGAGGATGTGCTGGCCATGGTGCGCACGCTGCCGCTCGTTGTGCAGGCGACAGCGCTGGCCTTTTAGGGCACAGTGCCCGACATGATGGAGTTGCCTGCGGCGCGGCCGCGACGCAAGATCCGGCGGCCGTCGGCGTATTGCCTGTCGCTGATGTTGCTGGCCGCCGGACCGATGCCGGTCGCCGGCTCCGCCGCGATGGCGCAGACGCCGGACATGACCAAACGCATCCTGGTGCTGCCCGCGGTGCAATGGAACGCCACCGCCTCGACCTGGCAATACGCCGTGCTGCCGGATCCCAGCCAGATCGCGACGCTGCTGGGCGGGCTGAAGTTCGGTATGTCGCCGGAGCAAGTCGGCCAGCACCTGCCCGACCGCAGCAATGCGCTGCACTGGGATGACCTGCCGGAGGCGAAGGAGTTCACGCAGGACGTCCGCTATGTCTGGCTGCCGACGCAGGCCGCCGACACGCTGTTGGGCTCGGTGAAATCCTGTGTCGGCACGTCCAGCTACGTCGTTCTGCTGTTTTTCAACAAGGCCTTGTTCCGGGTCTCCTGGCGCTTCCTGCCGGACCAGAAATGCGCGAACCCACGCGCGGCGGCGGAGGACGTGTACGCCGCGTTCGTGCCGGTCGCTCCGACTGTCGTGGTCGGCGTGCGCTATACCGCCGGATATGCCGAAGTGGTCGATGTCACCGATCCCGATGCCGGTCCGCTGATTCCGGTGCGCTGGCAGATGCAAGGCCAATGAGCATGTCGCCGCGCCGCCTCGCCGTCCTGCTGCTGCCGCGTCGCTGCGCCGTCCCGCTGCTGCCGCGTCGCTGCGTCGTCCTGCTGCTGCCTCTGCTGCTGGGCAGCACGGCCAGCCTGAGCGCGCCGCAGAACTTCAACCTCGGGAGCTATGGCGCGCCGCCGGTTGCCAACCGCGGTGGCAAGCCGCTGATCTGCACCGTTGCCTACCTGGTGGAGGACTACGCCAGCAACGAGACCTACGCGGCGCGCATGCAGTTCACTCCGGCAGCCGATGCGGTGATCGGACAAAACGGTCGCATGCCTTGTCCCGGCATGATGCCGCCCACCGTCAGTCAGGCCGCGTTGCAGGGTTGCCGGGACCACGCTGCCGAGGCCTCGGATTGCGTGTTCGCGGATATGAGCCGCGGGTTCGATGCCTCGCCGTCGGTTGACAATTCGTCCGACAACGCCGCGCGCTGCGAGTCGGATCAGGCGTCGCAGATCGCCATCGCCTGCTGGAACACGGGCAAGACCGACGTGTGCAATGTCGGCTGCGGCAACGACGCGGGGACGGCGGTGGAGGCGGCGCGCCACCGCTGTGAAGCGAAGCATGGGAAGACCTGCAACATCACGGGATCGTTGCCGGTGGGAGCGCCGTAACCGCCGTAGGGCGGAGAAGCGCAGCGCCTTCCGCCGACGAGGCGATGGCTGGGTTTGGATTATCCGGCGTGAGGTCCGCGTCACGCCGCCCCACGATGACCCCCACCAACGGTGCAAGGCCGCCTGCCACGGCGATGGAATGCACCACCTGCCAGGTCTCGTTGAGGTGGTCGGCGGTGTCGAAGAACGCGCTGCGCGGATAGCGGCTGCGGTTCGGCAGTTCCAGGAACAGGGCGCCGTGGGCCGTGTAGATCGCGTGGATGGCGGCGATGGTGGCATCCGGGATCGGCGAGTCGTTGAAGCCGGTCGGCAGCCCGCCGATCACCCGCACGCCGTGCGCCTGCGACCAATCGAGAAAGCGAGCAATCAGCACGCTGCCGTAGCCAGCTCGGATCTGGGCTGCCGTGGGGTGGTACGGCTCGATGGCGTCGAGTTCTGCGGCGTTGGCCTGCGCCAGCGCCTCCGTGTGGCCGACGTGGTCGCCCATGGCATTGCTCTCGCCGACGGCGACGGCGCGCGGATCGTGGAAGCCGCCGGCGACAAGCGTTGTCTCGATGATCGCCATCAGCGCGCCGCGCAGATCGTAGGAGAACAGAGCGCCGAGCCAGCGCCGGGGCCGCAGGCCGGCGAGCGTGGCGTGATCGTGGCGCAGCATGATGGCGGCGTCCGGGCCGAGTGCGTTGGCCGCGCGGCTGCGGACGTACTGGGCTTCCTCCATCGGCATGTACACCACGTCGCCCGGATGCAGCAGCGGGTGCCAGCGCAAGAACAGATAGTCGAGGCCGATGCCGACCGCGACGCCGGCGTTGACGCACGGGAGATGCAGCAGCGGGCCGATGGTGGCGCAGCGATGCGAGTAGGGACCGTTGGAGCCGGCCAGGATGACCAGCTTTTGGCCCTCGACGGTGGCGCCGCGGGCGAGCCGGGCATCGATCTCGTGGCGGAGGTAGCCGTAGGACAGGGGGCGATCGAGGATGGCGCCAAACAGGGTGAAGTACAGCAGGAGGGAGGCAGTACAGGCGAGGAGGAGGCGTGCGAATGGTCGGGCGTGGAGGCGGCGGGCGCGGAGGCGGGCGAGGGGATGGCGCATGATGGAGATAGAACACCCTCTCCCCTTGAGGGAGAGGATTGGCGGGAGGGGTGCGAACAGCCGGCGTCCTTCGCTGTTCGCACCCCTCCCCCCAAGGAGCGGGTGTCTGGTTCCCTGATCCAGTCCTTCCCCAGGTCCTTCCCGGCTGCCTTGTTCGCTTTGCATCAGAACCTGAAGTACAAGAACGGCGCCACGTGCGGCGCGAAGAACATCGCCTGCACGCTGAATGCGAAACTGGACGTCAGGGCCCAGGTGCGCGCGCGCTCCGACAAAGCGTGCACGTGTGGCAGCAGCAGCACGATGGCCCAGCCGAGCAGCAGGCAGGCGGAGACCTGTGGGAAGCTGAGCGTGCGGGCGTCGCCGAGATACGGCAGCACCTCCACCGGTGTGGCGACCAGTCCCAGTACCGGCAGTGCGTGCACGATCATCTGCGGCAGCGCGACTCCATGCAGACCCGCCATGCCGCCCAGCATGTTCCAAGCCGCCGCGCCGGTGGGGGCGCGGAACGGCACCCAGGCCACCACGACCGCCAGCAGCGTCAGCGCCTGGGCAAGCACGCGTGGCAGCGTCACGCGGCAATGCGCATGGGTGATCAGGTACAGGCCGTGCAACCCGCCCCAAACTACGAACCGCCACGCAGCGCCGTGCCACAACCCGCATAGCAGCATGGTGCCGAGCAGGTTGGCGCTGTGGCGCACCGCGCTGCAGCGGCTGCCGCCGAGGGGGAAATAGACATACTCGCGCAGGAAGGTGCCGAGGGTGATGTGCCAGCGGCGCCAGAATTCAGCGATGTTGCGCGACTGGTAGGGGCTGGCGAAATTCAGCGGGAAGCGCACGTTCAGCATGCGCGCCAGGCCGATCGCCATGTCGGAGTAGCCGGAGAAGTCGAAATAGATTTGCAGGCTGTAGGCGAGGACGGCGTACCAGGCCTCGAACAGGGTGAGGTGCGCGCCGGTGGCGGCGGCGTTGAAGCCGGTATCGGCGAAGCTGGCGAATGTGTCGGCCAGCACCAGCTTCTTTGCCAGTCCGAGCAAGAACAGTACGGTGCCGTCGGCGAGGTTGCCGGCGCTGGGTGGCAGGTCGCGTTGCTGCAATTGCGGGATGATGTCCTTCGGGCGGACGATCGGCCCGGCGATGAGGTGCGGGAAGAACGCGACGAACGTCGCATAGGTCAGGGGGCCGGTGTCTGCTCGGTCCTGCCGGGCGCTGTCCACCAGGAACATGATCTGCTGGAAGGTGAAGAAGCTGATCGCGAGCGGCAGGAAGATACCGAGCGGCGGCGCGCCTGGTGCGGCGATGTGCAGCAGGAAGTCGGCATATTTGAACCAGCCGAGCAAGCCGAGATTGCCCGCGATGCCCGCGGCCAGCCAGCGGCGAGTGGCGGTGGCGCGGCCAGCGCGGGAGAGCCGGAGGAGACGCTGGCCGAGGATGTAGTTGGCCGCGATCGAGCCAATCAGCAGCAGTACGAACGAGGGGTTCCACCAGCCGTAAAAGAACAGACTGGCAACGAGCAACCAGGCGAGCGCGGCGGTGCGGCCGGCGAAGCGGCCAAGCAGGAAGCAGCCCGCGAGACAGACGGGGAGGAAGCCCAGGACGAATGGCTGCGAATGGAACAACATGGCGCGCGACTGCGGCCAGTCTCCGGCAGGGAAGTTAACAAAACCTCTCCTGCGGGAGTCTTGGTTGCCGAGGCGGGGATCCGGTGCCGAGGCACAAGGTTCTAACCGGTTGTAGGAGGAGCAGTTTCCGATCTCACGACCCCAAGCCGCCAAGCCCGGCCATGACACGGAGAGTCACCGTCAACGGCCCTTGGTATCAGGCCGTCATTTACGGCGACGGCGGGCCACAAGCTGGGATTTACAGCAAAGCGTGGTTCACCTGCACGGCCTCGACATCGCGGCTGACGATGGTGCCACCGTCGAGGTGCCGGGAGGCCTGCACTCGGGTGATCAGCTCAAGCTGAACCCAGCGATCGGCGCCACCGACGGCATGCGCGCAACCACAGCCCCGGCTCGGATCGCTTGACCGTGCGCGCTGCTTGCGCACCGAGCCGCCCCTGGCGACCGGCGACCTGTTGGAGAGACCCCTCGGCCGGCATTAACCGCGGCCGATATAGGGCATCTTCGTCGCCATCACGGTCATGAACTGGACATTCGCCTCGAGCGAGAGGCTGGCCATATAGGCGACACCCCGAGCAACATCGGCCACGTCAATACGTGCCTCCGGTTCGACCTTACCGCTGGCCTGGAGCCGGCCTCGCGCCGTGTCTTCGTTGCGCGTGGTCGCGGCGTTGCCGATGTCGATCTGGCCGCAGGCAATGTCGTATTCGCGCCCGTCGAGCGACAATGAGCGGGTCAGTCCGGTCATGGCGTGCTTGGTCGCCGCGTACGCGGTCGAATTCCGCCGGGGAACATGGGCCGAGACCGAACCGTTGTTGACGATACGCCCACCGCGCGGAGTCTGGCTCCGCATCATACGGAATGCATGCTGCGCGCAGAGGAACGCGCCAGTCAGATTGACTGCAACGACATTCGACCATTGCTCCAGCGTCAGGTCCTCGATCGGGACATTGCGCGTGCTGGTGCCGGCATTGTTGAACAGGAGATCGATCCGGCCATAGGCTTCCTTGATCGTAACGAACAGTGAGGCGATCGATGCCGGGTCGGTGACGTCGGTCGGCACCACGAGCATCCGTGGTGGCTCCGCTTTGGCAAGCGCCGCCGTTTCTTCGAGCATTGCGCGGCGACGCCCGGCGAGCACCACCGAAAATCCGTCCGCGAACAACGCAAGCGCGGTCGCTCGTCCGATGCCGCTGCCGGCGCCCGTGATGACCGCAATCTTTCCCGATGCCGTCATGGTGCCCTCTCTGAATGCTTCAGGTCGCCGTCACGCCGCCATCGACGATCAGGCCGGCACCATTCATATAGCCGGCGTCGTCCGAGGCCAGGAACACGATGCCCTTGGCGATATCCATCGGCATGCCAAGGCGGCCCCACGGCACAGTATCGGCCGCCGTCTGCCGCGCCTGCGTGGTGTCGTTGCTCCCCGTGCGCCGCGCCCGCGCAACGAAGGTTTGTTCGCCCATGTCCGTGTCGATCACGCCGGGATGGATCGAGTTCACCCGAATCCGATAGCCCTTGCGCGCGAATTCCAATGCTGCCGACTTGGTGAACAGCGTGACACCTCCCTTGGTCATCGAATAGAGCGGGTCGAGCTGCGAACCGACGATGCCGGCGATCGAGGCGAGGTTGACAATAGCACTCCCGTGCTCACTGCTCTTCGCCGCTTCGCGCAATGCCGGAGCAGCCATTCGGGTGCCGAGGAACACGCCCGTCATGTTCACTGCGACAAGCCGGTTCCACTCGTCCAGGCTGATCTCCTCGATTCCCTTGCCGATGAACACACCAGCATTGTTCACGAGGATGTCGAGTTTTCCGAATTTGCTGAGCGCGACGTTGATGGCGGCGGTCCAGTCCTCCTGCTTCGTGACATCCAGCTGTGCGTACTCGGCCTTGGCGCCGGCAGCGGCCATGGCAGCAACGGTCGCGCGTCCTCGATCATCGAGCACATCGGCGACCACCACCTGTGCGCCTTGCCTGGCCATCAACCGGGCTGTCTCTCCGCCAATGCCGCGCGCGGCTCCCGAGATCAGCGCAACCTTGCCATCAAGTCGGTTCATATTCCTGATCCGTTTCCCGGTCCCGCTGGACCCGTGTTCGCAGATGTAGGGAAAGCTTAGGGGGATACCGCGGTTTCAGCAAACCGCTACTGCAGGGCCGACCGTTACCGAGCCGAATTTGACAGCCTGTGCAACGGGGATCACGCTGCCGCCAAACAGACGATCGAGGAGGACTGCCAATGGTCTCGACGCGTCAGCCGACGACCGGTGCCAATACGCCGCTGCCTATCGAAGTCGTTCCTCTTACCCTGCATATCGGCGCGGAGATCCACGGCGTCGATCTCGCCCGGCCGCTGCCGCCGGAGCAATTGAAGGCGGTGCGGGAGGCTTTCCTGAAGTGGAAGGTCGTGTTCTTTCGCGACCAGAATCTCGACCACGCACAGCACGTCGCCATGGCACGCCAGTTCGGCGAGCCCACCATCGGCCACGCGGTGTTCGGCCATGTCGAGGGTTACCCCGAGATCTATTCGGTCGCCAAACACCGGACCGCGAATGAGAAATACGACGCGATGATGGTGACGCCTTGGTTTGGCTGGCATACCGACGTCACGGCAGCGGTGAATCCGCCATGCGCCTCGATCCTGCGGGGTGTGACCATCCCGCCTTACGGCGGCGATACGTTCTGGACCAACCTCGTCGCCGCCTACGCCGGCCTGTCGGGCCCGATGCGCGCTTTCGTCGATGGATTGCGCACCATTCACGCGTTTGAAGCGCGTGGCGACGGCCAGAATGGCGGCTCCTATAATGAGCGCGTCAAACGCCGCGCTCTGAAAAGCGAGCATCCGCTGGTGACGGTGCATGCGGAGACCGGGGAAAGGGTGTTGTTCGCCAGTCCATCCTTCCTGAAGTCCATCGTCGGGCTGACGCCGCGGGAAAGCGCCAGGATACTCGAAATCCTGTGGGAGCACGCTGTTCGCCCCGAATACACGGTGCGCTTCAAGTGGAAGCCGGGTGACATCGCCTTTTGGGACAATCGGTCAACCGCGCACCTGGCGCCCCGGGACATCTTCCAATCCGACTTCGACCGCCAGCTTTATCGGATCACCCTGGTGGGCGAACCGCTGGTCGGCGTCGATGGCAAGCCCTCCGTGTCGATCGAAGGTCTGCCGATCCGGTCGGCCGAGGAGGAACTGCGGATGATGGCGGCGGATTAGCACCAGGCGCGCCTGGTCATGGAGCAATTGCCGGGATTGCCAGAGGCGGCATTCGACAAGGCCGACCGGTCGCCTGACGCCGAGTTCTACGCCTACCCACGGTTGGTTACCCATATCGATGATGGGGCGATCGCCGCAGTGACGCGGGTGTACCGCGCCGCCCTGCCGTCCGGAGGAGCAATACTGGATCTGATGAGCAGTTGGGTGAGCCATTTGCCGGAAGATGTCGTGTACGCCTCGGTCGTTGGCCACGGTATGAACGAGGAAGAGCTTGCGGCAAACGCACGGCTCTCACGGTGGTTCGTGCAGGACCTCAACATCGAGCCGTCGCTCCCGCTTGCGGATAACGCGTTCGACGGAGCCTGCCTGTGCGTTTCGGTGCAATATCTGCAGCGACCAGTCGAGGTGTTTCGGGATGTCGCCCGCTTGCTGCGGCCCGGTGCACCGTTCGTAGTGTCGTTCTCTAACCGATGCTTTCCCACCAAGGCGGTGGCGATCTGGCAGGGGCTCTCCTCGCCGGACCAGCAGCGGCTGATCGGTGCCTATATGCGGCGGGCAGGGTTCATCAACGTTGCTGAAGATGCGGCAATACCACCGGCCGGCGACCCGCTGTGGGTGGTGATCGGCATCGCCTCCTAGGGAGTGTCATTGCGAGGGGGTGTCATTGCCAGGGGGTGTCATTGCGGGGGCTGCCACGCCCCGTTGCAGGATGGCGCTACGGCCCATCCGCATGATCGAGCGATGCGATTGCTTCCGCCAGCGCGACGGTCCGGTGCGCACTTCGGACGTGGAGGTTCTCGACCAACTTGCCGTCAACCAGCACGATGCCTTTGCCTGCGGCAATTGCCTCGGAGTGCGCTGCGATGATGCGCCGGGCCCAGGCGACCTCCTCTGACGATGCTGCGAAGACGCCGTTCGCGGCGGCGATCGTCTTGGGGTGAATCAGCGTCTTGCCGTCAAATCCCAGCTCGCGGCCTTGGCGGCAGGCGGCGAGAAAACCTTCGTCATCGGCGAGGTCGAGATGGACGCCGTCCAGGATCGCCACGCCAACGGAGCGAGCAGCAAGCAGACAAAGCCCGAACGACGTCAGCAACGGCAGGCGGTCCTGCGTGTGCCGTGCCCGCAGGTCCTTGGTCAGATCGGCGGTCCCCATAACCAGCCCGCCGATGCGCGTGCTTGCCGATGCGATCTCCTCGGAACGCAGCACGCCGCGCGGCGTCTCGATCATGCACCAGATCGACAGATGCTCTGGCGCACCCGCTGCCACCAGCACGGCTTCGGCCTGTCGGACGGCATCGGCGCTCTCGACCTTCGGCAGCAGGACGGCATCGATCGGCATGCCAGCCGCCGCAACCAGATCCGCATGGCCCCACTCGGTCGTGAGCGCGTTCACCCGCAGCAGCAGTTCTCGCCGGCCGTAGTTGCCCCTCGCCAGCGCCTGAGTGACGCCGTCGCGCGCCGCGCGCTTTGCATCGGGTGCGACGGCATCCTCGAGATCGAAGATGAGGCCGTCGGCAGGGAGGCTTCTGGCCTTCTCGAGAGCCCGCGCGTTGGAGGCCGGCATGAACAGGACGGAACGGCGCAAACGTAGAGCGATTGGCATGGCGGTGATCCCTCGTGCGCCGGAGGATGCACGATCCGATGCGTTCGCGGGAAGCTCTGGCCGCGGTCATTGCGGGACGCGAAGCGAGGACGCAATCTCCCGGGTGGAGGAGATGGCTGCGCTCCTCGCGAAGAAAGGGGAACCCGAAAGCCGATGTACCTCAACAGTTTCGCCGAGACGACCGTGCCACTCGATCTTGCCGCGTCGGACGAGTTCCGGTCCCTGCTGGACAGCGCGACCGATCTCGGAATTCCGCATGGTCCCGCCACACCGTATCATTCTCGCAACATCGTTCTGCGGCGGCTGCGGTTCCACTTCCTGGAATGGGGCGCGCCGGACGCGCCGCCGATTGTGCTGCTGCACGGTGGGCACCAATCGGCGCATTCATGGGACCTGGTCAGCCTGTACCTGGCGCAGCGCTATCGCGTGCTGGCGCTGGACCAGCGTGGGCACGGCGACAGCGAATGGCCCCGCGATGCGGAATACACCAACCATGCGATGTCGCTGGATGCCGAGGCGTTCATCGCCGCGCTGGGCCTGCGGCGGCCGATCCTGATGGGACACTCGATGGGCGGGCGCAACTCGCTGCTGCTGACGCGCCGCGATCCGTCGCTGCTGCGTGCGCTGGTGGTGGTGGACGTGGGGCCGGAGGTGTCGGATCGGGGCCGCGAAGTGATCGCGGGATTCGTCCAGGCGAACCAGGAGTTCGAGGGGCTGGAGCATTTCATCGAGAACGTGCGGAAATACGATCCCTACCGTTCACGCGAGCATATAGAACGGACGGTGCGCTACAACATGCTGCAACGGGCGGATGGGAAGTATGTCAGCAAGTGCGATGCGACCCCGCGGCGGCTGGGACTGGTGCGCGGCACCGGGCCACTGGAGAACATCACGCTGGATGATGCGCGCGCGTTTGCGCTGCCGGTGCTGTTGGTGCGTGGGGCGAACTCGCGGATTTTGACGCCGGAGGCGGCTGAGCGATTTCGGGATGCGCTGCCGCGGGGAACATTGGTGACGGTCGCCGACTGCGGCCACAACGTGCACGGGCAGAACACCAGGGGGTTCATCGAGGCCATCGATGGTTTCCTGGCGGACCTGGTGTAGGGGTCGCGCATTCACCTGTCATTGCGAGGGCCGTTACGCTTCTCGCGCCGTTACGCTTCTCGCAATGACAGGGGCGCGGGCAACGTCACTCCGGCCGCGGCGGTGGCCACAGCGCCTTCTTCAGTACCGCCGCCATCATGTCGATCGCCACGTCGGCGGCGCGAATGATCCGGCCCATGCTCATGAAGCCGTGGATCTGGTCGGAGAAATGCAGGTGCGTCACCCGCACGCCCTCGCGTTCCAGCCGCTGCGCATAGGCAACCCCCTCGTCGCACAGCGGATCGTGGGTGCAGGTCAGCACCAGCGCCTGCGCGGTGCCGGACAGGTCCACCGCGCGCAGTGGGGAAGCGCGCCAGTCGCGCGCGTCGGCGGCGTTTCGCATGTAGTGGTCGATGAACCAACGCATCGTCTTCGATGTCAGCGGCACGCCGTCGCCGATCGCCTGCGAGGACACCGTGGTCATCATCATATCGGTCGCGGGGTAGATCAGCAGTTGGAACGCCAGCGGCGGCAGCGCGCCGTCGCGCGCCATCAGGGCCATCACCGCGGCCAGATTGCCACCGGCGGAATCGCCCCCGACGGCGACTCGGTCCGCATCGATGCGCAGGGTGTCCGCCTGCGTCACCGCCCAGCGCGTCGCCGCGGCACAGTCGTCCACGCAGGCGGAAAACTTATGCTCCGGCGCCATGCGGTAGTCCACAGACACGACACAGCAGCGCGCCAAATTGGCAAAGCGGCGGCACACGCCGTCATGCGATTCGAGATCGCCGAGCAACCAGCCGCCGCCATGATAGTAGATCATGGCTGGAAGTTTCTCGTCCGGTGCGGTGCCGGTGCCGCGATAGACACGCAGCCGGATGTCGCCCGCCGGACCCGGGGCGGCGAGGTCGCGGACCTCCGCCACGTCCTCCGCCGGCGGCTGCAACACCTTGCGGCTGTTGCTGTAGGCGGTGCGGGCTTCGTCCGGCGTCAGGGTTTCGAACGGCGGCCGGCCGGCCAGGCGGATCATGTCGAGGACCAGAAGGGCGTCGGGGTCTAGCGGCATGGCTGTCTCCGATGGCTATTGTTTCCCGCCGCCGCGGGGGAAGCGAATGCTGAAGCCTGCATCCACGACTTGCGCTCCTGCAAGCAGCGAAGCCGCGGAGACGGCAACACTACAGCGTTCCCACTCTGACTGGAATCGTTGAGCCTCTGTCATTGCGAGGAGCGCAGCGACGGGCAATCCCCCGTGTGGCGAGGCAAAGGCGCATCACGCGGGAGATTGTTGCGTCGCTTGGCTTCTCGCAACGACAGGGGCTCGCGGACATTGCTTCACTGCGCCCACCATGGCGCGGGAGGCGAAACCGGCGATGTGGACCCGCCAAGCTCACCACGCCGGAGGCGAACCCTATTCCGCCGCTGCCGCGCGCCGCTCGCCACCCAATGCGCCGGATGCCTTGATCTCCGCCACCTTCGCGTCGTCGAACCGCAGCACCTGGCTCAGGATCTCATCGGTGTGTTCGCCGAGCAGGGGGGAGCGTTTCACCTCGGATATGCTGTCCGACAGCTTGATCGGATTGCCCACGCTCACGTACTTGCCGCGCGTCGGATGATCCACCTCCACCACGGTGCCGGTGGCGCGTAGCGATGGCTCCTCGGCCAGTTCCTTCATCGATAGGATCGGGCCGCAGGGGACGTCGTATTTGTTCAGGATGTCCATGGCCTCGAACTTGGTCTTGGTCATGGTCCAGCCCTCGATCGTGTCGAAGATCTGCCTCAGCCGAGGCAGCCGTGCCGGCGGCTTGGCATAGTCCGGATCGGTCTTCCATTCCGGCTTGCCGATCACGTCGCAGATCGATTCCCATACCGGCGCCTGGGTGATGAAGTAGATATAGGCGTTGGGATCGGTCTCCCAGCCCTTGCACTTCAGGATCCAGCCCGGCTGGCCGCCACCCGAGGCGTTGCCGGCGCGCGGCACCGCCTCGCCGAACGAGCCATGCGGATATTGCGGATACTCGGTCAGCGGCCCGTGCGCCAGACGCTGCTGATCGCGCAGCTTGACACGGCACAGGTTCAGCACGCCGTCCTGCATCGCGACGGACACCTTCTGCCCGCGCCCCGTCGTATTGCGTTGGAACAGTGCGGCGACGATGCCCAGCGCGAGATGCAGGCCGGTGCCGGAATCACCGATCTGCGCCCCGGTGACCAGCGGCGGGCCGTCGTCAAAGCCGGTGGTGGAAGCCGAACCGCCGGCGCATTGCGCGACGTTCTCATAGACCTTGCAGTCCTCGTACGGCCCCGGCCCGAAGCCCTTGATCGACGCCAGGATCATGCGCGGGTTCAGCGCCTGGATGTGCGACCAGGCGAAGCCCATGCGGTCCAGCGCGCCGGGGGCGAAATTCTCCACCATGACGTCGCAGGTCTTCACCAGCGCCTCCAGCACCTCCTTGCCCTTAGGGTTGCGGGCATCGATGGTGATCGAGCGCTTGTTGTGGTTCAGCATGGTGAAATACAGGCTGTCCACCTTGGGAATGTCCTGCAACTGCCCGCGCGTGATGTCGCCGGTGCCGGGGCGTTCCACCTTGATCACGTCGGCGCCCATCCAGGCGAGAAGCTGGGTGCAGGTCGGCCCCGACTGCACGTGGGTGAAATCCAGTATTTTGACGCCGTCAAGTGCTTTGGACATGTTGAACTCCCAGTTCATTCGTCAGGGCCGGCCGCGGCCCGCCATGCAAACTCTGCGCTGCGGCACGCTTTACGCCACGGCACGACGCAAGGTGGCTCGGGCCGGCGCATCGTCCTCCGTGCCGAGCGCATCAAGAAAATCACCGAACTTTTCCACGTGCGCTGCCAGGCCCAGTGTGTGCTCGCGCACCAGGTGCTCCGCTCGGTCCGCATCGTGTGCCGCCAGCGCGGCGATGATGTTGCGGTGATCGACGATCGACCGTTGCGCCCGGTTGTCCTGCGTCATCGTCACCGCGCGCACGGCTCGCATGTGAATGAACAGGGTGTCGGCGAGGCTGGACATCAGGGCGACGCCGCCGAGGCGGATGATCGCCTTATGGAACTGCATGTTGGCGTTCGAGTATTCCGTGATATCGCCGGACGGATCGTCCTGGAACGCCTCGACCAGGGCGCGCAGGGCCGCCACCTCGGCTTCGGTGATGCGCGGGGCGGCGAGTCGGGCAGCGAGGCTCTCAAGCGCGGCCCAGACGGTGATCATCTCGACCACCTCGCGCTTGGTCTTGCGCACCACCACCACGCCGCGCCGCGGCATCGTGCGCACGAATCCTTCCTGCTCCAGCACCGACAGCGCCTCACGAATCGGGGTGCGCGAAACGCCGAGGTCTTGCGACAGTTGCCGCTCGTCCAGGCGGATCTCGCCCGGGTGGCCGTAGATGTCCATGTCGGTGATAGCGCGCTTGATGGCCTCGCAGGCCTGCCGGCGGAGGCCGAGGGTCACTTCCAGGGGCGCGACCTTCAATCGCGGGGCGGTGTCATCCGGCAAGCGGGGTCCTCCGGCAGATCGTCGTTCCGGGGAATGCCGTATAATGTATGCCACATGCGAATGCAACCGGGTCGGCTGATCCCGGCAGCGCCGGGACGGCTGATCCCGGCAGCGCCGGGACGGCTCGTTCCCTAGTGGCGCCGGAACTCACCGCCGCACTGGCCGCGGACACGGTGCTCGAAGCGGCGGCCGCCAGCGGATGTGCGTACGAACGCCGGTGGCACTCAGTCCACGGCGAGAGAATTGAGCTTCGAATTGGTCGATACGGTCTGCAATAGTGGCGCCGGCTTGAACGTGAGCATCACGATGGTAGCAGCAAGACCGATTAAGCAGGAGCCGGCATACAGCCTCGAGTAAGTGCCATACGCGTCGAAGATGATGCCTCCGACCAGTGGCCCCAGCGCCATGCCAAGGCTCGACGCCATCGTCGCCGCGCCGACCACCGTTCCAATGATCGGCACGGGAAAATTCTCGCGCACGAGCACAGTGTATAACGGCATCACCCCTGCATAGGCGAACCCAAATACCACCGCCACGGAATAGAATTCGGCCAGGTCGTGGGCGAAAACATAGCACGCCACAGCGGTCGCTTGCAGCAGCAGTCCGCCAACAAATGTTTGCTTTGCTCCGAAGCGGTCGCCGAGCAATCCGAACGCGATCCGTCCCGCCAGACCGGAAAGCCCTTCCACACTGTAGATCGACACCGCTGCCGTGACCGACAGCCCGCAGGAGATCGCATAGCTTACGGTATGAAACAGCGGACCGGAGTGCGTTGCGCAGCACAGGAAAAAGGTGAGCGCCAGCAGGATGAACGGACGTGACGTCAGCGCCGCCCGTGCGGTGACTTCCTGCTCGGTAGCATGCATCTTCGCGTCACCCGTCCGAAGCGGAGCTCTGCGTACCAGGCATGCCGCCGGCAGGAGCAATACCCAGACGGCGACGGCGATCGATAGCTGGGCGAAACGCCAATCGTAGGTCGAGACGAGGCGTGCCGCGATCGGGGCCACGGTCATCGGCGCTACGCCCATGCCGGCCGAGACCAGCGACACCGCCAGGCTGCGATGGCGATCGAACCAGGCGCTGACCGTCGCCATCAACGGCGCGAAAATGGCACCCCCGCCCGCACCGACGAGAATGCCGTAACAGACCTGGAACTCCGTAACGCTCGCTGCACGGCTGGCCAGCACCAGACCCAGTCCAAGCAGGCTACTGCCCGACAGCAGGACGATACGCGGGCCGAACCGGTCCATCAGCATGCCCCAGCCGAAGCTGGCGATGCCCATCGAGACGAAATCCAGCGTCATCGCCAGAGAGATTTCAGTGCGCGACCATCCGGTCGCAACCGACATCGGCTCCAGGAACACCGGCAGCGAGAAGATTGCTCCGATCGCCACGCAGCCCATGAAAGCACCAGCGGCGACGATGACCCAGCGATAAGTGGAGTTCATGGCGTTCTCCTCCGAACGACACCAAGGCAAGCCGGCCGGAACCTCGATCCCCGGCGCATTGCTGGTGGGGAGTCAGCGAGCGACAACGGCTCAGGCCTGTGTTGAAGTTGCGAGCGGCCAAGGATTCGCCCAAGCGGGTAACTGCACCAGGTCGTCGATCCAACGTGCTATGTTGTGAAATGACCCCAACGGCATATCGGCCTCCCGCCAATAGGTTGCCATCGACGCCAACTGAAAATCGGCGATAGTAAGCCTGCCGCACGCGACATGAGCCTGCTCTTCGAGGTGTCCATCCAAGACAGCGGCGTAGCGCATGAGATCAGGGATGCGTGCTTCATATTCGGACTTGTTGGGCGGCCCCAGGCCGAACGTCGCTTTCACGACATGCTCGAAGTAGAAGCGTGAGACGGCCGGCGACCAGTGCGAATCGCACCACGAGAGCCAGCGTAGCACTTCGACTTGCTCCATAGGATCGTGCGCCGGCCACATGTCCGAATTGTACCTGATGCAGAGATACGCCATGATGGCGGACAACTCCGACAACACCAGGTTGCCGTCCACAAGCGTTGGCGCCTTCTTGTTGGGATTTAGCGATATATACGCCGGATCTTCGAACCCGCCCGCCATCATGTCGACTTCAACAAACTCCGAGTCCACGCCAAGATGCTTAACCAACGCGAGCACGCGCCGTGGCGCCTGTGCCTTGATCCAGTAGATTCTCATGTCGGGTTTCCTTGTTTGCTCTGTCGTCGGCTGTGGCGCCGGTGCGCGCTGGCGGCGGAGCCTTTGTTCGGCTGGCCGGGCGCGGGTGCCCGCCTTCCCGGTGGTCGAAACAGAAGCATGAGATAGCGGCGAAGATGGTCGATGCTCTCCGCCGCGACCGCGGCGCTCCCCCTTGCCTTGGCGAGGATGAAGGCCCCCTGGACGACGCATTGCGTGTGCAGGGCGAGGCCTTCGGCGGTAACCTCTTCGGCAACAGGATACCTCTGCATCGCCGCCTGGATGTCCGCTACAAGCGTCTCCGCGTGTCCCCATATGCTGCTTTCGCACGCCGCCCGAATGTGCGGATTGGTCGCGTACCATCTCCTAAATCATCGTTCCGGCAAAACACGTGAACTCCGGCAGTTCGCCCGTCAGGATTGCCTTGCGAAAATCGATGTATGCGAGGACGCGATCCAAAGGATCTGCCGCCAGATGGTAATCCGCATGCGCGAACAGATCACCCGAGGATACTTTCCAGTGCTCCAGCGCGGCCAGGGCGAGGTCGTCCTTGCTTTTGAAGTGGTGAAAGAAGCTGCCCTTGGTCACGCCCGCTTCCGCGCACACATCCTCGACACGCGCGGCGGTGTACCCCTTGGTCCGCACGACTTTGATCGTCGCGTCGAGCAGCCTGGCCTTCGATTGATGCTGCTGCATGAGATGCCAATACCGACTGACCGGTATGTTGGATACCGACCAGTGGGTATGGCGTCAAGCCGAACTTTTCGTGTCCATTCCCGGGCTTGGAATTCACTGGGGGCCTGGCGGCCAGCGCGGACCAACGACCCCGTGCAGAAAATAATCCTTGCGTTCAACCCTATGCATCAGAACAATCGGCGGGAAAGACCAGCATACAGCATGCACAGCCGCGTCTCACAGGTAATGCAACGAGACGATCACGAGACGGACCGCTGTCGAATCTCATTCCCCGTGCCGAAATCCCGCGGATTTCCTAACGAGACACCAGTGAGACGCCGGCCTGTTCCAGCCCGCGTTCATCATCCGCCGTGGCGTGCGCTGGATGAACCTGGTGTAGTCGTTCGGCCGAAGGCGGCCCCACGCCAGGCCGCAGGTCGCCGTGAACGCTGCGCCGCCGCACCCCGGCGGCTTGTCAATGTCTCGCCGCCCGATTGTTCAGCCGGTCGCCACCGGGGTGTCAGCCCGGCCACCCCATTCAGTCCACGAGCCATCGTACACCGCGCCCTCCGGCAGCCCGGCCAACCGCAGCCCGAGCGTCAGGATGCAGGCGGTGACGCCGGAACCGCAGCTCGTCACCGGAGGGCGGGCACCATCCACCCCTGCCTGTGCGAAGCGGGTGCGTAACTCGGCTGCGGGTTTGAACGTGCCGTCAGGGTGCAGCAGATCGGTGTAGGGCAGGCTGGCCGACCCGGGGATGTGGCCGCTCCGCATGCCGGCCCGAGGCTCCGGTATGGCCGCGGTGAAGCGGCCGGCGGCGCGCGCGTCCAGCACCAGTTCCGCCTGTGCCGCCACATTGCGCAGGATGTCGCCGACGCCGCGCAGGCGGGCGGCACGGAAGTCCGGGCGAAATGCGGTGGGCGCCGGCGCGGGCGATTCGCCGGACTGCACCGGCCGCCCCTCCTGCACCCATTTCGGCAGGCCGCCATCCAGCACCGCGGCGTTGTCGTGGCCGAACAATCCCATCAGCCACCAGCCGCGCGCCGCCGAGGCAAGCCCCTTCTGATCGTAGAACACTACCCGCGTGCCGTTGCCCACGCCGAGCAGCGCCATCAGTTTGGCGAAGCGGCCTGGCGAGGGTACCATATGCGGCAGGTCGGTGTCGGGATCGGCCACCAGGTCGATGTCGAAATACCGCGCACCGGGAATATGCGACGTCAGGAACTCCGCGTGCCCGTCCTTCGGCTCGTTCGGCAGGTATTTCGTCGCGTCGAACACCACGAGGTCGGGCTTGCCAAATTCCTCGGCCAACCAACCTGTCATCACCAGCGGTTCCATGTGTCACCCCCGAAGCTGCGGCGGGCGAGTGTCCGCAAGCGCGGCGGGGAGTCAATTCGGTGTGCCTGCCGGTCGGTCTGCCTGCCGGTCGGTCTCCCTGCCAGTCGGTGTCCCTGCCGGTCGGTGTGCCTGCCGGTCGGTCTCCCTGCCGGTCGGTGTCCCTGCCGGTCGGTGTCCCTGCCGGTCGGTGTGCCTGCCTCGGTGTGCCTGCCGGCCCCAGATGCCGTCGTTGTAGCATGATGGCTGGCGCCGGCCAGCCGCGACACATGACGGTATATCCACGCATGAGGCCCCTGCATGTGCCCCTTGCATCATTGTGCAGCCTCGGCTCCCGATAGAACCCCCTTGCACGAAGTGTAGCTCAGGCTACATTATGGGGCCGAGGCAGGAGACCGAGGACGATGAGCGACGTTGTAGCGGGGCATTCCCTGACCGATCGCACCACCGTTGCGATCCGGGAAGTTTTGGCCGGGCGCCGGAACGGGTTCGGCTCCGCTCTGCTGTTCGCCGGCCCGGCGGTGATCGCCTCCATCGCTTACATGGACCCCGGCAATTTCGCCACCAACATCCAGGCCGGCGCCGGGTTCGGCTACACTCTGTTGTGGGTCGTCCTGCTGGCAAACCTGATCGCCATGTTGTTTCAGGCCCTGTCCGCCAAGCTGGGCATCGTCACCGGTCGCAACCTCGCCGAAATGTGCCGCGAGGAATTCCCGCTGCCGGCCGTCTACGCCATGTGGGCGGTCAGCGAGGTGGCCGCGATGGCCACCGACCTCGCCGAGTTCCTCGGCGGCGCCATCGGCCTCTCGCTCCTGTTCCACACGTCGTTGCTGGCCGGCATGGCGGCGACCGCGATCGTCACCTATGGCATCCTGATGGTCCAGGGGCGCGGCTTCCGCCCGATCGAGCTCATCATCGGCGGCCTGGTCGCGGCGATCGGCATCTGTTACTTGATCGAGATGTTCATCGCCCCTGTGAATTGGGGCGACGCGGCGGTGCACTCGGTGCTGCCCGCCATGCCGAATGCCGCCGCGCTGACCATCTCGGTCGGCATTATCGGCGCCACGGTCATGCCGCATGCGGTCTATCTGCACTCGGGCCTCACCCAGCACCGCGCGCCCGCCCGCAACGACAGCGAGCGGCGGAAACTGCTGGGCTTTTCCAACCGCGAGGTGATCATCGCCCTGTCCGGTGCCGGGTTGGTCAACATGACGATGGTGGCGATGGCGTCCGCCGCGTTCCATGCCGGCCACAGCGAGGTGTCCGAGATCGGCACCGCCTATCACACCCTGACCCCGTTGCTGGGCGGCGCCGCCGCGGCGGTGTTCCTGACCTCACTGATGGCGTCCGGCATTTCCAGCTCGGTCGTCGGCACCATGGCGGGGCAGATGATCATGCAAGGGTTCGTCGGCTTCCGCATCCCGATCTGGGTGCGGCGCGCGGTCACCATGCTGCCGGCCTTCGTGGTGGTCTGGCTGGGCGTCAACGCGACGCAGGCGCTCGTGATGAGCCAGGTCGTGCTGTCCTTCGCCCTGCCCATTCCAATGGTCGCGCTGGTACTGTTCACCCGCCGCCGCGACATCATGGGCACGTTCGTCAACAGCCGGCTGACCAGCATCGGTGCGGTGGTGGGGACGGTCATCATCCTGGCGCTGAACGTCGTGCTGCTGCTGCAGACCTTCGGTGTCGGCATTCCGGGGATACCGGCCTGAGCAACAGAGTCGCGTACATCGTGCGGACAGGACATGGCATTGACCCGAATCAATCCGTGCAGATGTGGTACGTGACGCAGCGGCCACGCTCGACCTACGAACTGAAGAGACATAACGAATCCTCCGAGGTACCAGCTATAAAGCGGACCAGGTTCGCTTCAGGCCCTTTTGATCGTCAGGTTCGCGGCTGCTCTTCCAAGCGAACCGGCCAACCGGCAACGGTTCGTTAACCAATAGGCTGTAATCGGCCGCTCCGACATCGGACGCGACACCCGGCGCCATGCCAAGGATATTGGGGTGCCCACCATTATCAGACAGGCTGGGCTGCGCGTCGTCATTTATCCCGGTGACCACCTGCCAGCGCATGTTCACGTGCTCGGGCCTGGATGGGCCGTGGTCATCAACCTTGCCGGTACCCAGGTTCGCGAGGTAATCGGGGCCAGCGAGCGCGATGCGTGGCGGGCTCAGCGCTTGGTCGCGCAGCATCGGGACACGCTGATGGACGCATGGAGGCAGATCCATGGCTGACATGACGGCAGCGGAATTTGCCGCCGCCAAAATACGTGGCGATACACGGCTGCGTGGCCCGCGCGCCGCGGGTGCGGCATACGACGCAGGCCGCGACCGGGTGGTTGTGCGCCTGACCACGGGCGCCCAACTCGTGTTGGTCCCGCGGGAGGTCGAAGGGTTGCAGCACGCAACACCTCAGGAGCTGGCGCAGATCGAGGTGACGGAACTTGGGTTGGGCATCCATTTCCCGCGGCTGGATGCCGACCTTTACGTGCCGGCCTTGGCCAAGGGCATCCTCGGTTCGCGCCATTGGATGGCGGCGCGCCGCGCGGCTTCAGCAGAGCAATCCCACGCACCAGTGAAATCGTAATCCGGCCGGGCCGGCTTCCCGGGCCGGCTGCAACGCCAGTTCGCTGACAACCTATCCAGCCCGAAATCGAATCAGCCCGGCTCCAGCAGCTCCGCGATCCGCGGGGTGGCCTTCAGGCCGCTGCCGGTCAGCACCAGCACCGTCGTCTGGTCCGGCGTGATCGTGCCGGTCGCCAGCAGCTTGCCGAAGGCACCCACCGCCTGCGCGCCGGTCGGCTCCACGTACAGCCCCAGCCGCGCCAGGGTGAACAAGGCCGCGGCGATCTCGTGCTCGGTCAGTGTCACCGCGCCGCCGCGGGTTTCGCGCAGCACGCCCAGCACCTCGCGCAGGCGGATCGGCTGGGCGATCGCGGTCCCCTCGGCGATGGTAGGCTGAATGTCGGAGGGCACCGATACGTCGGCACCGGCCAGGAAGGCGGCGGCGATCGGCCCGCAATGGGCCGGCTGCACGGCGAAGATGCGCGGCATGGTCTCGATCTCGCCGGCACGCTGCAACTCGGCGAACCCGATCTCGCAGCCCAGCACGTTGGACCCGGCGCCGCACGGCGTGATGACGTTGTCGGGCGCGCGAAAGCCGAGATCTTCCCACAGTTCATACGCCAGCGTCTTGGTGCCGTGCAGGAAGAACGGGTGCCAGTTATGGCTGGCATAGAAGATGGCCTCCGAGCGGCGCACCGCGGCGTCGGCGGTGTCCTGCCGGGTGCCGGGCACCAGTTCCAGCGCGGCACCGTGGGCGCGCATCTGCACCAGCTTGGCGGGACTGGTGGAGGCGGGGGCCATGATAGTGGCGGCGAGGCCTCCAGCGGCGGCATAGGCAGCCACCGCGGCGCCGCCATTGCCGGAGCTGTCCTCCAGCACGGCCGTCACGCCCTGGTCGCGCAGCAGCGACAGCATGACGCTGGCGCCGCGGTCCTTGAAACTGCCGGTGGGCATCATCCACTCGCATTTCAGCCACGCGGGTGCGCCGTGGACGTTGCGTCGAAGCAAGGGCGTGCAGCCCTCGCCGAGCGTGACTGGCTCCGCCGGCTGAAACGGCAGCGCGGAGCGATAGCGCCACAGGCTGGGTGCGGCGACATCGATCTGTGCTCGGGTTATGCCGGGGAGCGGCGTCAGCAGCAGCGGCGCGTGACCGGCGCCGCACCAGCGCGGCTCGTCGAGCGGGAAGGTTTGGCCGGTGCGGGGATCGAGGTAATCGGCCACGTCATTCCTCAGCGTGCACGGTGATGTTGTTCACCATCACCTTCTGCGGATCGGTGTGCTCGGCCACGCCGGAAATGTCGGCCACGCGCCACGGCTGAATGATCGCCGGGTTCAGCCCGTGCTGCTGAAGGGCGGCGCGGTCGGGCAGGAAGGCGCAGACCTCGGTGGCGCCCGACGCCAGCAGCACCAGCGTGTGGTCGGGCAGGAAGTCGACGCTCTCGATGCGTCCCGCCAGCGACACCGCGGAACCGCCGGCGTAGGCGCTGACCGGCTGATAATTGCGATCGGGGCAGCGCTTGATGTCGGCCGGGCCGGGGCCGGCCGACATGTCTGCCAGCTTCCAGACGCCACCTTCCCTGGCGAATCCGAGGTCGAATTCGTCCTGGACCGGATGCCCGGACACCGTCTTGGTGACGAGCAAGATCAGCAGCGCCTTGTCGCCAGAGCCGTTCAGGCTGGCGTGCAGCGGCTGCTGCCGTTCCGGCAACATCTCGCGTGAAGCGTTCAGGAAGTCCGCACGTTCCTGCGGTGTGCCGAGGTGCGGGGTCAACTCGGTCCGCACCGCCTGGGTGCGCAGGGCGAGCGCCTGGTTCACGTCGCCGGCCTCGATCGCACGATTATAGCGTTGGAACAGTACCGAGCAATTGCTCCTGCTGGGATCGGGCCATCGGCTCGGCGCTGGCCGAGGCGGCCAGCACCAGGATTGTCGCCAGGACCACCAGGGTGCGATGCATCGCCATAGCTCCAGAAATGCCGGCGGCGGTATAGGCGCTTTCGTGGCGGCGTGCCACGCGAGGCATGCAACGAATGGGCGTGACGGCGAACTTTCGCAGCCTGCGTCGCCAGGCTCGTGCCGCTGGGCAGCTCGCCCAAAGGAGCAGGGAGCTGTTCGAGCTTCACGATGAAAGCTTCAAGCCACCGGCCCCTCAATCGACCGCTGGGCGAGCGCTGGGCGACCTGGCTGGTGCCCTATCGCTCGAACTATCGCGACGCAGCACCGTCCTGCACCTTCGTCATCCCCGCTTTCGAGGGGATGGCGGAGGTGCGTGACGATCCACGCTGCATCCGGCGCGGTTATAGTTGGGCGTCACCAAACACTCGGTCGGGCCCTGGCTGAGGGGGCTGAGGGCGCGCGTTGCGCCGGCGAAGTTAGAACTGCAGGTCATGATCGCGCGGGCGGAACCCCCGCCTCGCTGCAGCGCTCGCTGCGTCGCGCATAGAACCGCGCGATCCAGGTGCAGACGACCAGTTGCATCGGGTGATACAGCATAATCGGCAGCAGGATCGGCCCGATGGCGGCGCTGGAGACGAGCGCGGTGGCGATCGGCACGCCGCTGACGATCGATTTCTGCGATCCGCAGAACACCAGCGCGACTTCGTCGGCACGGCCAAAACCCAACGCGCGGCTGCCCAGCACGATTGTCAGCAGCGCGGCGCCCAGCAGGAACGCCAGCAGCAGCGCGAGCATGCCCAGCATCGCCGGCGGCACCTGCTGCCAGATCCCGCGAACGACGGCGGCGCTGAACGCGGTATAGACGACGATGAGGATGGAGCCTCGGTCGGTAACCGACAGTAGCGGGCGGTTGCGCTCGGCCCAGCGGCCGATCCACGGCCGCAGCAGATGGCCCGCGGCGAACGGCGCCAGCAGTTGCAGCGCCACGTTGCCGACCGCCGCCAGGTCGATGCCGCCGCCGTGCAGGTGCGCGACCGCACCGAACATCAGAGGCGCCAGGATAATGCCGGCGATGTTCGACACGGTCGCGGCACAGATCGCCGCCGCCACGTTGCCGCGCGCCATCGACGTCAGGGCGATCGAGGACTGCACCGTCGAAGGCAGCACGCAGACGAACAACAGGCCCAGCCAGAGGGGGCGCGGCAACAAATGGGGGAATGCGCAGGCCAGGCTTAAGCCGAGCAATGGAAACAGCACGAAGGTCGTGGCGCCGATGAACGCGTGCAGGCGCCAATGGGTCATGCCGTTCACGATCGCGCCCCGCGACAGGCGCGCTCCCTGCAAAAAGAACAGGGCGGTGATGGCGAAGATCCCCAGGGCGTGGAACAGGCGGGCGGATTCGCCTCGGCACGGCAGGATGGTCGCTGTCAGCAGGACGCCGGCCAACGCCAGGATGAAGCCATCGATCGGCAGACTGCGGCCACGCGCGCTGCGCAGTGGCAACGCGATCGCGGCGATTGAATTTGTCATCGGCAGGCTGCCTCCATCGATGTGGTCCGGCATCGCGTGGCGACGACGGGTCTGTGGGATGCATCCGGACGGACCTGCCTGGCAGGCTTTTGTTGCGCGCGACGGAGGAAAGGTTCCGTGGCGATATCGAATTCAGTGGCCGTGTCAGCCGGTCACGGCGACACGGGAAACGTCGTGCGATCGCCGATGGCGCTGGCCATCGTGGTCATTTCCGCCACGCCATCCTGCATCAGCAGCCACTAGAGTTTTTCCGCCATAGCGCCGGTATTGGCGTGTGCCGACATGATGGCCGCCAGCGCCGAAAGGACGAGTGCCGCATAGATGATGCCGTCACTTCGATTCGGTACCACCGCGGACCCTCCCGGCGCATCGCCGTTTGATTTAGGCGCGGCAGACCATTGTTGTCGGTGATCTATGTCACAACGGCCGCGCGAGCCTGCTGGCATTTCTCGCGGCGCACGCAGAATCCAGTACCAAGATTGCTGTTACGGAAGAAGTGGTTCGCGCCGCTCGGGCGACAAATCTACCGTGCTGTCGTCGAATAAATGGCCCGGCGCGCGCTAAAACGCTGTGGATCCGTGCCTCTTCGGCGTTAAAATGACCCTGCTTGTTCGTCTGCCTCTTCGTTCCGCGGATCGTCGCCGCTCGGCGGTTTATGGCCTCGCTCCCGTTCCGCACGCCACGTTGGACGCAATAGTCTGCGCGGCACTCTGCGTGGTTCGTTTTGCAGCGCCACCCCGCTGCTTCTCGGAGTTGTGCGGACGCAGTCCGCCAGTATCTTGACTGCGTCCGCCCTACGCCTCCAAAGCAGGCTGCTCGGCGACGCCGCAACATCAGCGAGCGCCCCGGTCGCGGGACGCGCGCTAGCGCTCCCCGCTTGGCTTACGTCAGTAGTGATGCCAGTAGCCGCCACCACCAAAAAGCAAGAACAGCAGCAGGATCAGCACGATCAGGCCAAGGCCGCCACCGTAGTGATAGCCGCCATAATAGCCTGAGCGGTAACCGTAGTAGCCGCCGCCACCGAACAACAGGAAGATGACAAGGATCAGCAGTATCAGGCCCATTGGGGAACGCCTTTCCGCCGTGACATTCCGCAAGCTTGGCAGCGAGCGCGGTGTCGCCGTGGCCGGATTGTGGCGGTGCCGAGGCAGCCGCGGCCGGCAAGACGACAGGCCGGTCACATCCGCGTAGCCCGCCGCCAGAGTTCCGCGAAGTCCGTCACGATCGGGGGCATCGCCAATGACGCGTCGGTATCAGAACGCCCGACAGAAGACCGCACCGGACCGCACGTCTCCTCTTGACACTGCGCGCGCCACCCTCTCTTTACGCTTCCCCCGCCACTGCGAAATCGCGGCGGGAAAGGCGTGCGCCGGCAAGGCCGGCGGAAGCAGCGGTTCGTTGCCGTGCAGGGGTGTAGCTCAATTGGCTAGAGCGCCGGTCTCCAAAACCGGAGGCTGCAGGTTCGAGACCTGCCACCCCTGCCAGCGGCACCGCGCCACCCGACGAGCCACCCGGCCTCGGACCTCACGGTGTCCGGCGCCAGGTCCAGTTTTCGTGTTTGCACGTGCTTTCGTGTTTGCGCGTCTGCCCAGCTAAGGGGCTCATGGCGGCCCATGAAAGCACCATGAAAGCCCTGCGGGGTTGCGCACGCGGCCGAGGCGACCTAGAGAGCGAGTGCGGTGGCGTGAGCGTGATGGCCTCCCGGCGGGGCCGCCCGACCGCTATCGCCGCGCCTGTTGCCTGCGGCGACGGACCCTGGCGCAACATCCGTTCGCGGTTTGTTTGCGTTGACCGCGCTGGTTGATTTGAGGAAATCCCCAAGAATCAGTGCGGTAGCAGCGGCGGTGACTCAGGTCTCCCATCCCGCAGGCCGCGGTTTGAGACCTCAACCCCCCGCCTGCGGCTGCGCAGCCGATTGCGGCGGTTTCCGCAAGTCTTTCTAGAGGAGCTGCGTCAGCGTGGCGGTCGATCCGGCAAAATTCGTGCGTGAAGTGCGGGCCGAGGTGGCCAAGGTCACCTGGCCCAGCCGCAGGGAGACCATGGTGACCACCGGGCTGGTGTTCCTGATGGTGGCGATCGCCGCTATCTTCTTCTTTGCCGTCGACCAGGTGATCGGCATGGCCGTGCGCATGTTGTTCGGCGTCGGCGCCGGCTCATAAGGGGTTTTCAGGACCATGCCCAAGCGGTGGTACGTGGTACACGTCTATTCAGGCTTCGAGAAGAAGATCGCCCAGCAGATTAAGGAGCAGGCGGCGCAGAAGGGCCTGGCGGAGCAATTCGACGAAGTGCTGGTGCCCTCGGAGCAAGTGGTGGAGCTGCGGCGCGGCCAGAAGGTTAACGCGGAGCACAAGTTCTTCCCCGGCTACGTGCTGGTGAAGATGGACCTGACCGACGACGCCTGGCACCTGGTGAAGAACACGCCGAAGGTGACCGGCTTCCTGGGAAGCAAGACCCGTCCGAGTCCGATCAGCGATACCGAGGCCGAGCGGATCATGAAGCAGACCCAGGAAGGCGTGGAGCGCCCGCGCCCCGCGGTACTGTTCGAGGTCGGCGAGCAAGTTCGGGTGGCCGATGGTCCGTTCACCAGCTTCAACGGCACGGTGGAAGAGGTGGACGAGGAAAAGGGCCGGCTGAAGGTCTCGGTGTCGATCTTCGGCCGTTCCACGCCGGTGGAGCTGGAATACGGCCAGGTGGAGAAGGTGTAGCGGCCGCACCCAGTGCTTCGGCTTTGACCGTTGGCGTTTCGCACCTGTCATTGCGAGCGCAGCGAAGCGATTTCCCGCGAGCCGCGTGCGTACTCTCCGGGAGACTGCTTCGCTGCGCTCGCGATGACACTTGGGACGTTCACTGCGCTCGCAATGACACTTGGGACGTTCGCTGGGTTGGCAATGACACGTGCGCCGACCGTATTGAAGCGCCAGGATCGCAAGACGCCGCATGACGGTCACCCTCCTGATCGCCGTCTTCGGCGTGTTCGCTGCCTCTGTGGTGCGCGGCTTTACCGGCTTCGCCTTCGGGCTGTCGGCGGTACCCCTGCTGTCGCTGGCGCTGCCGCCGAACAGGGTGGTGCCGTTCGTTACCGTGCTGCAGGTGCTGGTTGGCCTCACCGGACTGCGGTCGGCATGGCGGCTGGCCAACTGGCGGGTCGTGTTGGGGTTTGGGCCGGGCCTTGTCGTGGGGGTGCCGCTGGGCCTGCTGGCGCTGATCGAACTGCCGGCCAACCATGTGCGGCTGGCAATCGGCGTGCTGATCGCACTGTCCGTCGTGGTGCTGCAGTGGCGGGTGCGGCTGCCGTCGCAGCCGTCCCGCGGCGTGACCTTCGCTGCCGGGCTGTTGTCCGGCGCGATGAACGGACTGGCGTCGATGGGCGGCCCACCCGTGGTGATCTACCTGCTCGCGCTGCCGATGGACGCCGCCGTCGTGCGCGCGTCCTCCATCGTGTATTTCATGTTCGCCGCGGTGGTGACCGCGATCCCGATGGCCGTTCGCGGCCTGATCGATCGCGAGGTGCTCGTGTGGTCGGTCGCATCGATCCCCGGTACTGGTGGCCGGATCCTGGCTAGGCGCCCGCGTGTTCGAGCGTGCCGGCGCGCGCTACCACCGACTGACCGCCCTGGTGGTTCTGTCGGCGTTGGCGGTGGCGTTGATCGGGCGGTCGCTGTTCCTCCGATAGCGGCGCGACGCCGGCGGTTTTGACACGCCGCGCCCGGCCGTCGGAAAATCGCTCCTGGACCAAGCGGGAGGCAACCGGCATGCGCATCGCCATCATCGGCCAGCAGGATTTCGGCAAGGCCACCATGGAGGCATTCCTCAGCCGCGGCGATGAGGTGACCGCCGTGTTCTGCGCGCCGGAGAAAGGTCGCCCCGACCCGCTGCGCGTGGCCGCGCAGGAGCACGGCCTGACCGTGCACCAGCTTCCAAAGCTGACCGACCCCTCGGCGCAGGAGGCGATGCGCGCTGCCCGTGCCGATGTCGGCGTGATGGCCTATGTCACGCAGTTCGCGCCGCAGGACTTCGTCAGCATTCCGAAATTCGGCACCATCCAGTTCCACCCCAGCCTGCTGCCGCTGCATCGCGGCGCGTCCTCCATGAGCTGGGCCATCATCTGCGGCCGCAAGGAGACTGGCTTGTCCATCTTCCGCCCCACCGACGGCCTGGACGAAGGCCCCGTCATCCTGACCCGCGCGGTGAAGATCGAGGACGAGGACACGCTGGGTTCGCTGTACTTCGGAAAAATATTTCCGATGGGCGTCGCCGCGCTGGTGGAGGTGGCGGAGCTCGTCGTGGCGGGCAAAGCCCCCGCGCTGGCGCAGTATGAACCGGATGCCGGCTACGAGGGCATCATCCGAGACGCCGAAACCCACATCAACTGGGCCAACCATGTCGATCAAATCTTCAACCTGATCCGCGGCGTGAACCCCGCTCCCGGCGCCTGGACCACGCATGACGGCCGTAAACTGTTCTTGTTCGACTGTCGCAAGCGCATCGCCCGGACGTTCTCCGAAGTGAAGGGCAAGAAGCTGGGCGAGGTCGTCGCGGTCAGCGATTCCGCCGCCCTGATCCACGGCCAGGGGGGCTTCATCGAAGTGCAACGGGCCCGCTGGGACGGCGGCAAGAAGGTTACCGCGGCGGAACTTGGCCTCGTGGTGGGAACGATCCTCGGCGGTTGAACAGCCGCGTTGCCCCGGGGCGCGGCGGATTGTAGCGTCAGCCGCACATCAGGAGCACGAACCCCTGTCCATGCCCGCCCGCACGCTGTTGCTCGTAGTGGCGATCCTCGCTGCATGTCCGGCCGCCTGCCTTGGCTCCGCCTGGGCGCGCGACCTGACTGTGGTGGCGCGCGGCGATGCCATGCCGGATGCACTGCACCACGTGGCCGCCGCGCCGTTCACCGCGGCCTCCGGCATTCCGGTGAAGGTGCAGAGCTGGAGCGGAGGGCTGGACACTCTGCGCGGCCAGTTGAAGGCAACGGACAGCGCCTGGGATGTGGTCGAAGTCAACCCCGATGAGCTGTCGGTCGGCTGCGGCGCGGGGCTGTTCGAGAAACTCGACTGGTCCACGATCGGCGGCAAGGATCACTACCTGACGCAGGGCGTCAGCGATTGCGGCGTGGGCGCGGCGATCACGACGACGGTGCTGGCCTGGGACCGCGACAAGTTCCCCGCCTCGCCGAGTTGGGCGGATTTCTGGGACGTGGCAAAATATCCGGGCAAGCGCGGGCTGTATAAGGGCGTGCGCGGCAATTTGGAGTTCGCGCTGATCGCCGATGGCGTCGCGCCGGGAGACGTGTACAAGACGCTGGGCACCAGCGACGGCGTGGGCCGCGCCTTTCGGAAGCTGGACCAGCTCAAGCCCTATATCGTGTGGTGGCAGACCGGGAAGGACGCGGCGCACATCCTGAGCTCGGGCGACGTGCTGATGACGACGGCGCCGGCAGGGCGGATCGTCACGGCCGGCAGGGCGACCCATAGGGACTTTGGCATCCAGTGGAACGCGGGCCTCTATGAAGTGAAGAGCTGGGCGATCGCGAAGGGCAGCCCCGACCTGCGCCAGGCCGAGCAATTCCTGTACTTTGCCGGCATGCCGGCGCTGGAAGGGAAGCTGTTCGAGACCGCCGGCATTGCCGGGCTGGCGAAAGGGGCGAATGACGGATTGCCGCCCGATCTACAGGCGTCGTCCGCGAGCGATGCGAAGAACCTGGGCGCCGCGGTGCAGATCGATACCGGGTTCTGGCACGACAATCTGGCGAAGCTGCAGCAACGGTTCGATGCGTGGCTGGGGGCGCATTGACGGGGCAGAGGAGGCAGCGGGGTAAGTCCGCGTCACCAAATCGGTACTGCTCTCGGTCTGAAGGATGCGCGTGGTTGCACGCTGACGCCAGCGATGGTCTGATACCCGCTTGGCGCCTAGTCCAGCGATTCCATAAAGCCGCACCTATGGTTGAGGCCCCACGCTGAGTCGCCGGGCCGCCGTGGGATGGCCCCGATAGGAGTCGTTCCATAGAAACGCTGTACCAGGGATACCCATAAGCCGTCACCAACCGCGGATCGGCATTGGTGGCGTCAATCGCCCAAATAGATCGCACGCACGGATTGCACGCGTCAGGGCTTCGCAAGCTGCAACGAACCTCGTACTTCATGCCCCACACATCCGTCGCCACCTTGACGACCGGATGCATGCCAGGATCGGCGCTGCAGTGCGCTCTGCAAAATCCCCCAGTTCTGCGCCGTGAATCCGAATGGGTTGAAGAAGGCGGCCTTTCCCCCGTTGCCTGGATGGGTCGCATCGAGCAGATAGCTCAAAATCTTCGCCCTCGGCACCATCGCCGCTTGAACGTTCGGCAGTGGCGCTCCGCTCACTCCTTGAGCGCTGCCGCCTCCGGCTGCAACGCAGCCCCGACCCTTGAGCGCTGCCGCCTCCGACTGCAACGCAGCCCCGACCTCGGTGTGGCTTGACGTAATTTCGTCATCGCCGCATCCCCCGCCTGATCGATACCGCCCACCCCAGTCACCGGAGGACAATCCAGGATGCCCACCCCAACCGCGGCGGAACTCGCCGCCCGGCTCGACCGCCTCCCCAGCAGCCGGTACGTCTGGAACCTGGTCATCCTGATCTCGCTCGGCGCCTGCTTCGAGTTCTACGATCTGTTCCTCACCGCCTATGTCGTTCCGGGCATGGCGAAGGAGGGTCTGTTCACCCCGCAATCCCTCGGCATTTTCGGCGTGCTGGCACCGCTCAAGGTGGCCGGCCCGGGCACTTTCGTGTTCGCACTGTTCGCCGGCCTTTGGGTCGGCACCATGGCCTTCGGCTGGGTGTCTGACGCTTACGGACGGCGCTTTATCTTCACCTTCTCGCTGGTCTGGTACTGCATCAGCACGCTGATCATGGCGTTACAGACCACCGGCTTCGGCATCGACCTGTGGCGCTTCATCGCCGGCATCGGCATCGGCGTGGAGCTGGTGACGATCGACACCTACGTCTCCGAGCTGATCCCCCGCCACGCCCGCGGCCGCGCCTTCGCACTGAACCAGTTTATCGCGTTTTGCGCCGTGCCGGTGGTTGCATTCCTGGCCTATGTCCTCGGACCGCAAAACTGGCGCTGGGTGGTGGTGATTGGCGCGATCGGCGCGATCTTCGTCTGGTGGCTGCGCCTGGGCGTGCCGGAATCGCCGCGCTGGCTGGCCCACCACGGCCGGCTCGCGGAAGCCGAAACTATTATAGCCCGCATCGAGGAAAGAGTGCAGGCCGAGCATGGCACACTGCCGCCGGTGGGCGCCGCACCACCAACCGAATCGGGCCACGGCAACTTTGGCGAGATCTGGCACTCGCCCTATGGTGGACGCGCAATCGTGCTGTCGGTCTTCAACTTTTTCCAGACCTTCGGCTACTACGGCTTTGCCGCCTGGGTGCCGACGCTGCTGATCGCCAAGGGCATCAACATCACGACCAGCCTGGAATACGCCTTCATCATCGCCATCGCGAACCCGATCGGCCCGCTGCTGTGCTCGGTTATCGGTGAGCGGATGGAGCGCAAGTGGCAAATCTGCTGCGCCGCGCTGGGCATCGGCGCGTTCGGCTTGGCGTTCGCGTGGCAGACCAGTCCCGGCCTGCTGATCCTGTTCGGCGTGCTGGTGACGCTGAGCAACAACTGGCTGTCCTACGCCTTCCACGGCTACCAGGCGGAGCTTTTCCCCACCCGCATCCGTTCGCGCGCAATCGGCTTCGTCTATTCCTGGAGCCGGTTGTCGGCGGCATTCTCCGGCCTGGCGGTGGGATTCTTCCTGACCATCGGCGGCGTGACGGCGGTGTTTGGCTTCATCGCCGCCGCGATGGTGATCGTGATCGTGTCGATTGGCGGCTTTGGCCCCCGCACCAGCAACCTTGCGCTGGAAGCCATCTCGAACGCGTGAACGGCCCGGGGCGATCCGTACGGACGAAGAGCGTAGGGTGGAAAAAAGGGTAGGGAGGAGAAGCGTCAGCGTATTCCGCCGATGTCGTTACGGCGGAACGCGCTGACGCTGTTCCGCCGTACGCCCAGCCACCGGACGCTCCGCGCCCGCACCCGCATGCGAAAACCCACTGCCGGAAACCCATTGCTTCCTGCGGCAAACTTATTCCATCGCCGCGCGCAACGCTGCGCCGGCAGCGATGGGGCACATTGGCAGGGCGGCGGCGAGCATCGCGGCCAGGAACAGGAGATGAGGCCGCGGGCTGAGCCCTCCCGAGGCAGCGTCGGCCGCCGCCGCGCCAAAGATCAGCACCGGCGTGACCAGCGGCAGCACCAGCAAGGGCAGCAGCACGCCGCCTCGGCGCGCGCCCAGCACCACCGCCGCGCCGGTCGTCCCGAGCAAGGACAGCAGAAGGCTGCCCGGTATCAGGCCAGCCAGCAGCACCGGGATGCCTGCGTCCGGCATTCGCAGCATCACGGCGAGCGGCGCCGCGGCGAGCAACAGCGGCAGGCCGGTAACCAGCCAGTGGGCGACGGCCTTGGCGGCCGCGATGGCCGCGGCCGGCAGTCCGCACAGCAGCAGCAGGTCGAGCGACCCGTCTTCCCAGTCCGCCCCGAACAGGCGGTCCAGGGGCAGCAGAGCCGCGAGTAAGGCACAGACCCAGACGATGCCCGGCGCCATGCGGCCGAGCGTCTCCGGGGCAGGACCAATCGCCAGGGGAAACAGCGAGGCGGTCACCAGAAAGAACAGCAGTGCCGCCGCCGTGTCGGCGCCATGCCGCACGGAGAGGCGGAGTTCGCGGGTGAGGATGGCAAGGAAGCGGGGCAAGGAGCCGGAGGCTGGGGCAGCAAGGGAAGAATAAGACAGGGAAGGGGGATGGGGACGCGACGGAGAGTGGCGGGCGGGAGAGTGGTGGGGGCAGCGCGAATGGGGGTCGGAATGGGGGTTTGAATGTGACAGCCCCTCGCCTTGAGGGCTTGGGCCGCAATTCGGACCAAGCCCGGGAGGAGGGGTGCGAAGAGCCGAGGACCGCGATTGTACGTACCCTCTCCCCCCGCCCCGCTCCCTCAAGGGGAGGGGGCGTATTTTCCTTCTTTTCTTTCCTTTCTTCCGCTTCCTCTCCCTGTCCCTCTCGCCCATCCATCCTTTACGCCCCTCTCACCCCCAGGATATGCGCGATGGCGTGCGTCAACTCCGGACGGTTCAGCGTATAGAAATGGAACTCGTCCACCCCATTCGCCTGCAGCAACCGCACTTGCTCGGCCGTGACCACGGCGGCGATCATCCGGCGGAGTTCGGGGTCCTCCTCGGTGCCCTTGAACATGCACACCAGCCAGTCGGGCACGCTCACCCCCGACATCGCCGCCATGCGCTGCAGCCCGGCGAGGTTGGTGACCGGCATGATCCCGGGCACCACGGGCGCGGTGATCCCCGCCGCCAGGCAGCGATCGAGGAAGCGGAGATAGGCCTCGGTGCCGAAAAAGAAGTTGGTGATGGCCCGTGTCGCGCCCGCGTCCAGTTTGCGCTTCAGGTTGTCCAGGTCAGCGTCGGGGTTGGCCGCGGCAGGATGGGTATCCGGATAGGCGGCGACGGAGATCTCGAAATCCCCCACCCGGCGCAGCCCGGCCACAAGGTCCGCGGCATAGGGGTAGCCATCCGGATGCGGCGCATAGCTCGTCCCCGGCGGTGCGTCGCCGCGGAGGGCGACGATGTGGCGCACTCCCACCTCCCAGTACTGCCGGGCCACGTCGTCCACCTGCCCGCGGCTGGCCCCGACGCAGGTCAGGTGGGCCGCCGGCACCAGCCCGGTCTCCAGGACAATTCGCGTCACGGTGGCATGGGTGCGCGCCTGGGTGCTGCCGCCGGCGCCATAGGTCACCGACACGAACCGCGGGCGCAGCGGTTCCAGCCGGCGGATGCAGGTCCAGAGCTGTTGCTCCATCGCCTCGGTCTTCGGCGGCATGAACTCGAAGGAGAGCAGTACCGGGGGGTGGTCCGCCTCACGTGCGGGCAGGGCGGCAAAGCGGGGGCCGGTCAGCCAACGCTCCAGCGTGTGCGGCCGGGGGTGAGGGGACATGTCGCCAGGGGATATGTCGCCAGGGGGTAAGTCGCCAGGGGGTAAGTCGCCAGGGGATATGTCGCCAGGGGATATGTCGCCAGGGGATAGATCGCCGTGGGATGTGGCAGCGGACAGCTCAGCTTGCGTGGGAGCGTTCATGCCGCCAGCATAGCATGGCCGCGAGGGCGATCTCACGCCCCGTTGTCGCGCCGTTCCGTTGCTTGGCCCGGTCCATGTGGTAATAGGATCACGCAAACCTTAACCGGCCCGTGTTCCAATCCGACAGCGGGGCTGCCATCTGCTGTGCTCCAAGGCATTTCCGGGGAACGACCGCGGCCCGTCCACCCGCCAGAGGAACCTGATGCGCGCCTTCTTCCGCACTGTCCCGCTTTGGCTGCCGTCGCTTCTGGTGCTGCTGCTGGCCGGCTGTGCCACGCCGCCGCCCGCCAACGACCCCGACGCCCGGGCTTACTACAACGAAACCAACGACCCGCTGGAACCGTTCAACCGCAAGATGTATGCCGTCAACAATGCGTTGGACGCGGCGATCCTGCGGCCGGCGGCGGTCGCGTACCGGGACGTGCTGCCGGACGCGGTCCGTACCGGTATCCACAACTTCCTGGGCAATTTGCACACCCCGGTGCAACTCTCCAACGACATGCTGGAGGGCAAGCCGCGCCGTGCCGGCGACACCACCATGCGGTTCCTGATCAACACGACGGTCGGGGTGCTGGGCTTCTTCGACGTTGCCAAGCATTGGGGCTACCGGGACCACGATGCCGATTTTGGCATGACGCTGGCGAAGTGGGGCGTGAAGCCGGGGCCGTATTTGTACCTCCCGGTGCTGGGCCCCAGCGATCCGCGCGACTTCACCGGCTTCGGCGTCGATATCGCGGCTGACCCATTCACCTGGATCGGCCAGGGCGCCGCGGTGGAGGGGCTCGGGTATGGGAAATGGGCGGTCACCGCATTGGATGCGCGTTCGCGCCTGCTCAACGATATCGACAGCATCAAGAAGACCGCACTGGACCCCTATGCAACGTTCCGCAGCCTGTATCGCCAGCATCGGACGTCGCAGATCGAGGACATGGAGAATGACAACCGGGCAACTGTCCCTGCCTGGTTCCCGCAGCCCGCACCTGCCCATTGAACCAGCCATGAGGCAAAGCATGCCGTCTCGCCGCTTCCTGCTGACCGTTTCCGCCGTGTGGCTCGCCTTGGGTGCAGCCGCCCGTGCCCAGTCCCCTGACGCCGCCGCCGGTGCCTTCGTCAAAGCCACCGGGGACAAGCTGGTGGCGGTGGTGAACGGCCCGGGTTCGACGCAGCAGAAGCGCCAGACGCTGACCCACGTCATCGACCAGGCGGTGGACGTGGACGGCGTCGCCAGGTTCTGCCTGGGCCGCTACTGGCGCCAGGCCTCGCCGGCGCAACAGCAGCGCTACATGGCGATCTTCCATCAGGTGTTGGTCACCAACATCACGTCCAAGCTGGGCGAGTATAAGGGCGTCACCTTCATCATGGGCCGCGTCACGCCGGATGGCGACAACGCCTCGGTCGACACCACGGTCAATCGCCCGAACAATCCGCCGAGCGATGTGAAATGGGTGATCGCCGACGCTGCCAGCAATCCGAAGATCGTCGATGTGGTTGCCGAGGGAACGTCGCTGCGGCTGACTCAGCGCAGCGACTATGCGTCCTATCTCAGCCACAACAACGGCAGCATTGATGCGCTGATCACCGCGATGCAGCACCAGGTGGAGCAGGACGAAGCGAGCGGCTGACGCTGGCGTCGGAGCGGCCCGGGGTTGCTCGCGGACGCCGGGCAACGCGGCCGAGGTGGGCTCGGTGAACCGTGGTCGCGAGGCGCTCGGTGAGTTTCGCGAACGCGGATCGATGCCGTTTACAGCACGAAGCAGCAGCATGTGTTCCGGCTGGAAGCGTTCCGGCTGGATGTGTTCCGCTGGATGTGTTCCGCTGGGCCCTACCCGTCTGGCGCCTTGCGAATTCAGGGCCTGAGAAAGTCGCGAATTGCCGCCGCGATCTCAGCGGCGTGCGTCTCCAGCGCGAAATGCCCGGTGTCGAAGAAGCGGACGACCGCACCGGGCACATCGCGTTTGAAGGCTTCCGCGCCTGGCGGCAGGAAAAATGGATCGTTTTTGCCCCATACCGCCAGCAGAGGCGGCGTATGGACCCGAAAATAGTTTTGAAAGGTCTGGTACAATCGGACGTTGCTCTGGTAGTCGCGGAACAGATCGAGCTGTATGTCGTCCTGGCCCGGTCGGGCGAGGTAGAAGTTGTCGAGAGTATAGCCGTCAGGAGACACGAGTGTCGGATCGGGCACGCCATGCATGTATTGCCACACGGTTGTCTCGGGCGCGAGGAAAGCGCGTAACGCTTCTCGGTTCGCCAAAGAGGCGTCTTCCCAATAGGCCCGGATAGGGTTCCAGCCTTCGCTCAGGCCCTCCTCATAGGCGTTGCCATTTTGCGAGATGATCGCGGTGATCCGATCCGGATGCCTGGCGGCGATACGGAACCCTGTCGGCGCGCCGTAGTCGAAAACGTAGATCGCAAATTGGCTGAGACCGACGACTTCGGTGAATCGGTCGATCACGTGCGCGATGTGATCGAACGAGTAGGCGAATTCGGTACGCGGCGGCATGTCCGACCGGCCAAAGCCGGGTAAATCGGGGGCAATGACGTGGTACCGATCGGATAGCAGAGGGATCAGATCGCGGAACATATGGCTCGCGGTCGGAAAGCCATGCAGCAAAAGCAGTGTGCGTGCACCCCGCGCCCCGGCTTCACGATAGAACACCCTGCATCCGTCGACATCGACGCTGAGGTACCTGACAGCACTCATGATGTCCTCCTGGCAAGAACACAAACCGCTATGACGGGCGCTTCTCCGATCCGAGTACTCGTATTGCGATCCTGGTGCTTGATTGTCATCGGTCAATCCGTCATTGCGAGCGCAGCGAAGCAATCTCCTGGAGGCTACGCACGTCACTCGCGGGAGATTGCTTCGCTGCGCTCGCAATGACACTCCAAGATGAACGCCAACCATCGGAGCCGGAGCACTAGACGTTTGCACTGGCTGCACGAACCGCCTCCTGGATTATGTCCAGGACCAAATGCGACGCCGTGACAGATGGTGTATGGTCCACCGGGTGAGAACGGATCTCGGCCTTCATCCGCTCGGCCATGAACCGTTGTGTTGCGGGGGCAATCATGTAATCGGCCTCAGCCAACAGGAACCAGCTCGGCCGTTGCTTCCAAACTGGCCGCCCAACCTTTGTGCTGATGCAGGGAACGGCAATCGGCCGCTGAACAGCGCACAGTCACGGCTTGCTCCTCGGCGGAAGCGTGCGGTGCGAACGCTGCGGAAAACGCTGCTTCCGGCAGCCAGATAAGCCCGTTGGCATCCGGCGCCAGTTTCGGCGCCCTGGGATGCGGCTCCGCGCGATAGAAAACGTCGGCTACGGTCTCACCCTCATCCGGCGCGAGCGCGGCAACGTACACGAGAGCCTTGACCTTTTCCGAGCGCGCCTCCGCGATCACCCCGCCGGCATAGGCATGTCCGACAAGAACGACAGGCCCGGCAACCCGGTCGATTGTGCGGTCGAGCGCGGCGACATCATCCTTCAACGACGTCAGGGGCAGCGGTGCGGCGACCGACTTCAGACCCCTGGTCCGCAGCCCGCGGATGATTTTTTCCCAGCTTGATCCGTCCGCCCAAGCGCCGTGCGCCAGCACAACTGTGAGATCGTTCGGCATCATCTGCTCCTCCGCCCCGGTCACGAGGCGCGTCAATGCCGCAACGGCGCCGGCTTCGTAACGTGCCGGGCGATGAGCTGATCGGCGACGTCATGGAGATCGGCACCGACGATGTGCGGTTGCGGGCCGACCGCCAGCACATCATTCCCGACGCGCCGAATCAGCGCGGCCTCCCATCCGGCGGCGACGGCCCCGAGCGTATCCCAGGTATGGCACGCGATCAGGCACAGCTGTGACGGCTGCACCCGCAGCTCTTTCTCGACATACGCATACGCCTCGGGTGCCGGCTTGTGGCGTTTGACGCCATCCGCGCTGAAGCGGCGCTCGAACAGGTCCAGGATGCCGCCGTGCTCCAGTTGGCGACTCTGGATTTCGAGCAGATTGTCGGTGAGCGTGAAGAGACGGAAGCCGGCGCTGCGCAGCTTGCGGAGCGCCGCGGGCACTTCCGGATGTGGCGGCATGGTCGAGAACTTTTCGGTCAGCTCCTTCCTGTCGGTGTCTGCGATTTTGATGCCGCGCGTATCCGCCAGCATCTTCATCACGGCGGCGCCGATATCCGTGAACGGTACATAAACGCCGGCCACCGTGAGGGCCGCGGAATACATGATGAAATTTGCGAACCATAACCGCATCGCCGTCTTATCGTCGAAGATGCGCTCGAATGTCGGTGCCATTGTTTCCAGGTCGAGCAGCGTCTCGTTGACGTCGAAGACGACGAGAGGAAGGTCCGACATGTGCCACATCTCCGGTTCGATGAGGTGAATGCGCGGGGTTTGGCAGCGCTGCGTGGCGGTGGGGGCAGGCCCGTTTCGAGGGTTGAAGACGGTCGTCCGCTCATCCCCCCGGAAGGCTCGCTTCTGTCTGGTGATGTCTATAGGACAACACGTTGTCCAGATTCAAGGCAATGGTGCTGTACCCAGTGGATAAATGCGGTTGCTCACACGGTTGTGAAGTTCCATCAGGCAACAAAGGCCCGAGAACGTTGCGCGAACCGGGCTTGGGCACGGTTCTCAATTTTCCAGGAGTAGGACGTTGCCATTGCTTGCCAAGATCGACCCGACGATCGGCCCGCGCCTGCGGCATATCCGTTTGTCGAAGGGCTTCACCGTCGAAGCGCTTGCCGCCGCCGCGGATCTCGACAAGGGCTTTGTCTCCCGCCTGGAGCGAGGAACCAAGCGGCCCTCCGTCGAGACGGTCCTGCGGCTGTCCGCGGCGCTGGACGTGCCGGTCGGCCAACTGTTCGGCGAGCAAACGACGGACGATACCGTACGGGTCAGTCGTGCCGCCGGTCGGAGCAGGTCGCCTGAGGATCCCGATGCTGCTTATAGCTTCGAGTTGCTCACGCCGAAGGGCCGCCTGATGGAAGCATTCCTGTTCAACGTGGGCGCCACACCAGCGGGCAATGGGCAGCAGCATGACGGTGAGGAGATGTTCCTCGTCCTCTCCGGTACAGTGGAGATGCGGACACCAGATCGAAGCTACGTGCTGGAGAAGGGCGATTGCGCCTATTTTCCCGGATACCTCGCCCATCACATGCGCAGGCTCGGACCCGAGCCGGCCATCGCTGTGATCGCGGTTGCGCGCGACAGGCCGTCGGCGAGAAGGAACCAAGCGGCCGAGGATGTCTTCGACGACGACGCGTCGTGACGAACCGAGCTGCGCTTCAATTGCGCAGGCTCTCGTACTGCACCATCGGCCAACCGTGTTGCACGAAGGTCTCGCATTCCCGCATGCCGATTCCGCCGAGCACGGTGCGCGAGGCGAAATTGCCGGTGCGCGCCACGGCGACGATCCGTGGCAGGCCGGCTTCCTCATGACCGAAGCGCAAAGCGGCGCCGGCAGCCTCGCGCGCCAGGCCACGGCCCTGCGCCTCCGGCCATAAGGCGAAGCGCAGCGCCACGCCACGGCCATCGGGCCGGCGCTCCAGCCCCGTGATGCCAACGAACTTGTTGCGGTCAGCCTCGCGGATGGTCCAGATGCCGAAGCTCTCCGCGCCCCAGGCGATGACGTCGCGCGCCAGTTCTTCCTGCGTCTGCGCGGGTGTCCGCACGCCACGCAACATCACCGCGAAGACGCGTGGATCGGCCTTGATGGCGATCAGGTCCGGCAGGTCCGCCCCGTTCACCGGCGTCAGCACCAGCCGCGCGGTCCGCACGTGCCAGCGCGGGGTCATGGCAGCGAATCCATCATCCCGGCGCGCTGGCCCGTCATGGCGGCGTGCTCGCCTGTCTTCGCGGCGCAATCAACCGTCATCGGGGCGAAAGCCGGGACCCAGCATCCATCGGTCGCCGCCGCAGGATGGCTCCCCGCCGGCGCGGGGCTGACGCGCCTGCGACAGGCGCGCCCGTAATCAGTTCCGGTAGCTGTCGTCGATCCCGTCGAGCATGCGAAGATACGCGGGCCATTCAGCCGATGCCCGCCCCCTGTCATGCTGTTCGTACTGCGCGGCAACATGTTCGCAAATCCGCGTCGGGATCTCCGACAGTTCCGCGCCCGTCGCCTCCATCATGAGCTGGATCTTCGCGGCGCGCACGAACTGCTTCATCAGGCTGAACGCCTCCCGGGCCGTGACGCCAACGGTGGTAATGCCGTGATGCCGCATGATCAGCGCGCGGTTCCGGCCAAGCGCAGCGGTGATACGCTCGCGCTCGTCGAAGCTGTCGGTGATGCCTTCGTACTCGTGGTAACCGACGCGGTTGTAAAATCGCATGGAGTTCCTGCGACAGCATCCGCAGCCCGTGCTTCAGGCCGGAAATCGCGACGCCCTCATCCGGATGCACGTGCACCGAGCAATGCACCTCCGGCCGTGCGCGCAGCACGCCGCTGTGCAGCGTGAAGCCGGGGCGGTTGACGCCGGAACGCTCGTCCAGGTCATCGTCCATGCTGACCTCGACCAGGTTCGACGCTGTCACTTCCGTATAGAGCGCCTCGTGGCGCTTGATCAGGAAGTGCCGCGGGTTGGAGGGACAGCGCATGGCCGCATGGTTGAAGATCACGTCGCCCCAGCCATGATGCGCCAGCAAGCGATACACGGCGGCGAGATCGACGCGGGCCTGCCAGTCGGCGTCGGTCGTGGTGATGGGGACGGTCTCGAGGTCCATCGGTCGGGTTCCTCCGGTTCGGCGCTTTCGTCATGGCTTAGCGGGTTGGTGGGGTGGGCGGCAACTGCGATGCCGTCGGCGAATCTGTCAATGCGAGCGCGGCAAACCAATCTCCCGCAGCATTCGCACGTTACGCGCGGGAGATTGCTTCGCCGGTGTTTCCCGTCGTGGCGGGGCTTGACCCGGCCATCCGGTCGAACCGACCAGGAGCGCTTGGCGTCGGGGTGCCCGATCACCGGGGGGCAAATGACTGGGACAAGTGACTGGGACAAGCACGGCCATGACGGGAAAAAACCGGCGCCCCGTTTCAACCAAATGCGGGTCGACTGGCGCAAGAGGTTGGCCGGCGGCGCGCCCCATCCTACCTTCCCAGGATGATCGAGCTTCGGGCCGCCCCAGCCGCACTTCCCGCCGGACAACGCGTCTATGCGATCGGGGACGTGCATGGCTGCTTCGAACGGCTGGTAGCGATGCACGAGCAGATCGCGGCCGACCTGGCGGAACGGCCGGTGGAGCATGCTGTCCTGATCCATCTCGGCGATTACGTGGACCGCGGGATGGAAAGCGCGCAGGTGGTGGAGTGGCTGGTCGCCGGTCCGCCCGTGCCGGTGCAGCAGGTCGTCAACCTGATGGGCAACCACGAGCACATGATGCTGGCGGCGATCGCCCAGGCAGACGCGGAGGCAGCCGACCTTTGGCTGCGCAACGGCGGCGCGGATTCGCTGATGAGCTGGGGCGTGGCGCGGACCGTTCCCCAGCAGGACTGGGCCGCGCACATCCCGGTGCCGCACCTGGTCTTCCTGCGCGACCTGGCCATGCACCACCGCATCGGTCCCTACCTGTTCGTCCACGCCGGGGTGCGGCCAGGCGTGCCGCTGCGCGAGCAGATGCGGCAGGACATGCTGTGGATCCGCGAACCGTTCCTGTCCTCGAAGAAGGATCACGGCGCAGTGATCGTGCATGGCCATTCACCTCGTCGCGAACCGTTCGTCGGCGCCAATCGCATTGGTATCGATACCGGCGCGGTAATCGGCGGTGCGCTGAGCTGCGTAATTCTGCAAGATGAAAAATTGGGGTTTATCCACACGTGAAGATTGCTTGCCGGGAAGGCATGGGCCACATTACGCGCTACGCATGAATCAAATCCCGCCGGGCGAGCCCCTCGCCGATCAGCCGCACCCTGATCTCGCCGCCGCGGTACGCCGGCTGGCGAACACTAGCGTGCTCGTCATCGGCGACGTGATGCTGGACCGGTATATCTACGGCGAGATGACCCGCATCAGCCCAGAGGCGCCGGTGCCCATCCTGTCGGTGACGCGGGAAATCGGGCTGCCCGGGGGCGCCGGCAACGTGGTGCGCAACCTGACCGCACTCGGCGCCGCCGTCGCGTTCATCTCCGTGCTGGGGGATGACCAGACGGGGTCCGACCTGACGGGGCTGGTGGGCGGCCAGCCCGGCGTGGAACCCTGGCTGCTGGTGCAGGGCGGCCGAACCACCACGCTGAAGACGCGCTACGTCGCGGCGGGCCAGCAGCTTTTCCGTGCCGACCGCGAGGAGACGGCGCCGATCCATCCCAAGCTGGCCGAGCGCATGCTGCGCATTGCCGGCGACGCCATGGCGGCGACCTCGGTCACCGTGCTGTCGGACTATGGCAAGGGCGTGCTGGCCGGCGACGTGCCAGGCAAGCTGGTGGAGATGGCGCGCAAGACCGGGCGGCGGCTGATCATCGACCCGCGCGGCCCGGACCATGCCCGTTACGCCGGGGCCGACATCATCGTTCCCAACCGCATCGACCTGGCAGAGGCCACCGGCATGCCGGTGGACAGCGAGCCGGCGATCAACGCCGCCGCGGCGGCGCTGCGGTCGCGGCACGGCTTCGGCGCCGTGGTCGTGACGCGCGGCAATGACGGCATGACGCTGGTGGACGCCACCGGGGCCCGGCATTTCCCTGCCGAGGCGGCCGAGGTGTACGACCTCTCCGGCGCCGGCGACACCGCGGTGGCGACGCTGGCGGCGGCGATCGCTGGCGGCAGCGACGTGGAAACCGCCGTGCGGTTGGCCAACCTGGCCGCCGGCGTGGTGGTGGGCAAGGCGGGCACCGCGGTGGCGCGGGAGGCGGACCTGATGTTCGCGCTCTCCCCCAGCGCAGCGCGCTGCGCAAGATCGTCACGCGCGAGGAGGCGGCGGAGCATGTCGAACGGTGGCGCCGCCGTGGCTGGCGGATCGGCTTCACCAATGGCTGCTTCGACCTGCTGCATCCGGGCCACGTGCACCTGCTGGAGGAAGCACGGGCGAAATGCGACCGGCTGGTGGTGGGGCTGAATTCGGACGCCAGCGCGCGGCGGCTGAAGGGCCCCCGGCGGCCGGTGCAGCCGGAAGCGGCCCGCGCCGCGATCCTGGCGAGCTTGGCCAGCGTCGATCTTGTCTGCGTGTTCGAGGAAGACACGCCAGAGGCACTGATTGCCGATTTGCGCCCCGATTTGTTGATGAAGGGTGCGGACTATACGATGGATCAGGTGGTGGGCGCCGATCTGGTGCGGGGCTGGGGCGGCAAGGTGGCGCTGGCTGATTTGCTGCCCGGGCACTCCACCACCGCAACGCTGGCGCGGATAAGGGCGTAGCGGGCGCGACGGCCGGGGAACGGCCGCCGGGTTTGCCTCCGGCATCCGCCTTCGCTATAGGGTCCGCCTGCTGATCCCGGATAGCTCAGTCGGTAGAGCAAGCGGCTGTTAACCGCTGGGTCGTAGGTTCGAGTCCTACTCCGGGAGCCAGCGAAATCAATCGCTTATGGTAGCACCTCGCACCCGGATGCCGGTCACCGCCGGGGCGACGTTGCGGCAACATCGTGCCTTGCTGACATGATGAGCGCCGGTCTGGCTGGTAATGAATGGCGGCCCTACGCCAAGCCGCTTCCCGGATGCAATCGGTTTCGCGGCGTCGGCACGACGTCGATTCCGCGGTCGGGCAATTCGATTTCAGGGTCTCCGAGCGAAACAGCGGCTCGAAGCAAATTGGCGGAGAGTTGGGTCGGATCAAAATCCCCACCATGCACAAGCAATGACAGGTCCGTGCGAAAATCCGGAAGGCGGATACGGAGCTGCGTGGCGTGCTCCTGCACCAGACGGACCAGCCATGCCAGATGCTCCTCTGGATTGACGCCCAAGCCTTTGTGTTCCGTCGTGAGGAACCACGTTCCGGTTTTGGGCCGCGGTCCAGGCGCCGTCTCCTGCTTTTAGCAGTGACAACATAGGCCCGGTCGAGCGGCGTTCTGATGTAGAGCGCATTGCAGGATGGTATCACGTGCAATCACTCTAAACATCTCGCAAACCGCGCCCCAACCATGTCGACAGAAAAGACGGCCCCTCGCGAAGCGCCTCATCCAAACTCCCAAAGCTCGATCGGCAGACGGCCCCGGAGTGACCAGCAGCCGTGAAACGTGGAACGCCGCTGACTGCAGGCAATTTACACTCCGTGTCGTTAATGGATTGATAGGATCGGCCAGAATTGCGGCCTCACGCCAATGTATAAAGCCTGGCGACACTCGCCGGTGCAATGGCAGGAGGCACCGCGCTCGGCTTGGCTGTGATGCTCGGAATACAGCATCACGCCGGATGGAATATGCTTATCATGCCGGTGGCGGTAGCCGTTGGTCTCGGCTGCGTCATCAGATCTTCCACCAGGCTATGCGCAAATCTCCAAGCCGTCCCGTACGCTCTGAAGCACGACGGCCCTGGCATACACGCCGGCCGGTGTCTTTGAGAGGATTTTGCCGATACGACTCAGAGTAACCCTCGCCGCCTTGGCGGCCATGACCCCTTGTACTTCATGGCGTCGAAGTACGGGTCGTCTCTGTAGTGCGACGGCAGCTTGCGGGCCTCCCGATCGACGGCTTCGTTTTCCGGGCGCGGGCTGAGAGTTCCAGCAGATCGGCATCCGGGTAAGCCGGCTGTTAACCGCTGGGCCGTAGGTTCTACTCCTGCTCCGGTAGCCATCCCGAAACGATCGGATCGACCGCCGACCGTCACACCGTTCGTCGCATCCCCGTTTATTCCGGCAAATTCGCGCGTGCGCGCTCGAGCACTCGAAGCATGATGACCATCGCGACCAGCCCGATGGCCGCGCCAGCCACCGCGCCCCAGATGTCGTCCGGTGTCCCGCCGATCACCCCGCCGATCGCAGCACCAACGATCATCAGGACGAAGGGCAGCAGGCAGCCTATTCCTATCATTTTACCTCTCGGTACGCGGGACGGCGCCCGATGGAACCCGCCGGACGCCCGCCGGTTCACTGCGCAGGCTGCTCCTCCGCGAGGGCTGCATCCTGGAACTATATGCGTTGCCGGGCGGGGTGGGTAGAAATTCCATCCCCGCCGAGTCATGGTGCCCCCCGACGTTCCGCCGGGCACCCCGCCGGACCGTCGGCAACGGCCCAACGGCACCCTGAAGGCGCGCCACACGAGGCGGCGGGCACCCCCCGCCGGACATCGCGCGCAAGGCGGAGGAGACAGACTTGGCGGACGCAACAGGCTCCCGGACCACCGGCTTCTCGCGGCCGGTGGAGACCGTCGACACCTCCCCAGCCATAGCCGACACCACCAAAACCACCACCTGCTACATGTGCGCCTGCCGCTGCGGCATCCGCGTCCACCTGAAGGACGGCCGCATCCGCTACATCGAGGGCAACCCCGACCATCCGGTGAACCAGCGGCGTGCTGTGCGGCAAGGGTTCCGCCGGCATCATGAACCACTACTCCCCGGCCCGCCTCAACAAGCCCCTGCTGCGCACTGGCGAGCGCGGCAGCGGCGACTTCAAGGAAATCGAATGGGAGGAGGCGCTGGCCCTCGCCACCCAATGGCTCGGCGACGATCCGCGTCCACCGAGCCGCGCAAGCTCGCCTTCTTCACCGGCCGCGACCAGAGCCAGTCCTTCACCGGCTGGTGGGCCAAGCAGTTCGGCACCCCCAATTTCGCCGCGCATGGCGGCTTTTGCTCGGTCAACATGGCGGCGGCCGGCCTCTACACCGTCGGCGGCAGTTTCTGGGAATTCGGCGACGTCGACTGGGACCGCACGAAGTACGTGCTGATGTTCGGCGTCGCCGAGGATCACGATTCCAACCCGATCAAGCTCGGCATCGCCAAACTGAAGGCCCGCAGCGCGAAGTTCGTGTCGGTGAACCCGGTGAAGACGGGCTACTCCGCCGTCGCCGACGAATGGATCGGCCTTCGCCCGGGCACCGACGGCCTGTTCGTGCTGTCCCTGGTGCACGAGTTGCTGCGTCGCCGACCGCATCGACCTGGATTTCCTGGCCCGCTACACCAACGCCGCCTGGCTGGTCGTCAGCGACCCCGGCAGCGCCGACGATGGCCTGTTCGTGCGCGATGCCGACGGCAAACCCCTGGCCTGGGACCGGGCCGCCTCGGCGGCGATCGACGCCGCCACCCCCGGCATGCAGCCACAAATCGTCGGCGAGCTCACCCTGCCCGACGGCCGTCACGCCTACCCCGTCTTCCACCTGCTGGCGGAACGCTACCTGGATGGCCGCTACGCGCCGGAGGTGGTGGCGGACACGTGCGGCATCCCGGCGGCGACCATCCGCCGCATCGCCGCGCGAGCTGGCGGACGTCGCCTTCAACCAGGCGATCGAGCTCGATCAGCCCTGGACCGACACATCCGGCCGGCGGCACGAGACGATGCTCGGCCGCCCGGTGGCGATGCACGCGATGCGCGGCATCTCCGCGCATTCCAACGGGTTCCACACCTGCCGCGCCATTCACGTGCTGCAAATGCTGCTGGGTGCCGTCGATACGCCGGGCTCCTGGCGCTACAAGTCGCCGTTCCCCAGGCCGATCCCGCCCGGTCCGCAGCCCGTCGGCAAAGGCGCAAAGCCGAACGCCATGCTGCCCGGCATGGCGCTGGGCAATCCGCGCGGCCCCGAGGACCTGCTGCTGGAGGACGACGGCAACGCCGGTGCGCATCGACAAGGCGTTCACCTGGGACGCGCCGATGTCCGCGCACGGGCTGATGCACACGGTGATCGCCAACGCCCATGCCGGCGATCCGTACCAGATCGACACGCTGTTCATGTACATGGCCAACATGGCGTGGAACTCGTCGATGAACCCCGGCGAGGCGTCGCGCATGACTGGCCGACAAGGACCCGTGCCGGCGGCTATCGCATTCCGCACGTCATCTACGCCGACGCATTCTTCTCCGAGACGGTCGCCTACGCCGACCTGGTGCTGCCCGACACCACCTACCTGGAACGCTGGGACTGCATTTCGCTCCTCGACCGGCCGATCGGCAGCCCGGAAGGCCCTGGCGAATTCCATCCGCCAGCCGGTCATCCCGCCCGACCGCGACGTGCGCCCGTTCCAGGACGTGCTGATCGAGCTGGGCGCGCGCCTGAAACTGCCCGGCTTCGTCAAGGAGGACGGCACCGCGGTGTATCGCGACTACGCCGACTACATCGCCAACCACGAGCGCCGCCCCGGCGTCGGTCCGCTGGCCGGGCTTCCGCGGCGCCGACGGCACGGCGGAGGGCGTCGGCGCGCCCAACCCCGACCAGTTGCAGCGCTACGTCGCGAACGGCTGCTTCTGGACGTATCACCACGCGCCCGAGGCGCTCTACTACAAGCACGCCAACGCCGCGTATCTGGACGATGCCAAGCGCCTGGGCCTGATCGACAGCACCGCGCAGATCGTGCTGCAGCTCTACAGCGAGCCGCTGCAGAAGTTCCGCCTCGCCGCCGAGGGCCACGGCCCGAACCAGCCGCCCGACGCGCAGCGCGAGCGCATCCGCAAGTATTTCGATCCGCTGCCGATCTGGTATCCGCCGTTCGAGCAAGCGCTGCCGGAGCAAGCCGCCTATCCGCTGCACGCGATCACGCAGCGGCCGATGGCGATGTACCATGCGTGGCACTCGCAGAACGCCTGGCTGCGGCAGATCTACAGCCACAACCGCCTCTACATGCATCGCGGCACCGCCGCCGCGCTGGGCATCGAGGACGACGGCTGGGTCTGGGTGATCAGCCGCAACGGCCGGCTGAAGTGCCAGGTGCGGCTGATGGAGGGCGTCAATCCCGACACGGTGTGGACCTGGAACGCGATCGGCAAGCGCCGCGGCGCGTGGAACCTGTCGGATCGACGCGCCGGAATCCGAGCGCGGCTTCCTGCTGAACCAGGTGATCTCGGAGTTCCTCGCCGGCGGGCGGCAACTGAACGCCGACCCGGTGACCGGCCAGGCAGCGTGGTACGACCTGCGCGTGCGGGTGGAAAAGGCGGATGGCCCGGCAGATGACCGAACCGCACCCGGCCGCGCTGCATCATCCTCCCGGCATGAAGGCCGCGCCGCGGAAGCTGCACTATGCCGTCCGCGGCGGTCAGGGGGCGAAGCGGACAAAAGAGACACCCCCTTCCCTTGAGGAGGCGGGGGCGAGCAATACGGTTCTCGACCGATTCGACCCCTCCCCCCGCCCCCCTCCCTCAAGGGGAGGGGGAGAAGCTTGTCGGTGACGCCATGACCAGCATTCCCACCCCCGCCCCGGGCGCGAAGAAGCTCGGCCTGGTCATCGACCTGGACACCTGCGTCGGCTGCCACGCCTGCGCGGTGAACTGCAAGGAGTGGAACACCTCCGGCCATTCCGCGCCGCTGACCGATTTCAACGCCTACCAGGACCACCCGGACGGCGTCTGGCTGAACCGCGTGCACACCTACGAGGCCGGCGTCGGCCCCGACAGCCGCACCGTGCACTTCCCGCGCTCCTGCCTGCACTGCGAGGACCCGCCCTGCGTCACCGTCTGTCCCACCGGCGCCAGCTACAAGCGCGCGGAAGACGGCATCGTGCTGGTCAACGCCGAGATCTGCATCGGCTGCAAGCTGTGCTCCTGGGCCTGCCCGTACGGCGCGCGCGAGTTCGACGAAGACCAGGGCGTGATGCGCAAGTGCACGCTGTGCATCGATCGCATCTACAACACAACCTGCCGGAAGCCGAGCGCGCGCCCGCCTGCGTCGCCACCTGCCCGGCCCGCGCGCGCCACTTCGGCGACCTGGGCGACCCCAACAGCGCCGTGTCGCAACTCGTGGCCGAACGCGGCGGCTTCGACCTGATGCCGGAGCAAGGCACCAAGCCGGTGAACAAGTACCTGCCCCCGCGGCGGCGTCCCACACCAGCGGCGCCAGCCGAAGCCCCGCGCCCCTCCGGCGGCAACAGCGTGCTGCGCTGGATCGACCGGGTGCTGTCCCGATGAACCCTGCCTTCTCGGTCATCCTGCTCACCACCGCCTCGGGCGCCGGCTATGGCATGCTGGCCTGGCTGGGCGTGCTGAACGCCATGCGGCCGCCTTGCCGAAATCGCCCTGGTTCGGCATCGCCGCGATCCTCGTGGCGCTGGCGTTGAGCGCCGTGGGATTGCTCGCCTCGACCCTGCATCTCGGCCATCCGGAACGCGCCTGGCGAGCGGTGTCGCAATGGCGCAGTTCCTGGCTGTCGCGGGAGGGCATCCTGGCGCTGCTGACCAATCTCCCGGCGCTAGGCTTCGCCGCCGCGTGGTACTTCGCCGGCCGTTCGATCGGCGTGACGGTGGGTCTCGGCTTGCTGGCCGCCGCCTGCGGCCTGGCGACGGTGGCCAGCCAGGCGATGATCTACGCCACGCTGCGGCCGATCCGGCAATGGTGCAACCCACTGGTGCTGCCGAACCTGCTACTGCTCGCATTGTTCAGCGGAGCCGCGTGGCTTGCCGCCGCGGTGGCCGTGGCCGGCCAAACGTCCCGCATCGAGGCGGCGATCGGCATCGTGTTCGGCGCCGCCGCCCTGTTGGTCAAGCTGGCGTACTGGCACCGCATCGACGCCGGCCCGCCCGTCGCGACGATCGAGAGCGCGACCGGCCTCGGCGCCATTGGCCCAGTGCGCAGCCTTGAAGCGCCACACACCGAGGAGAACTACCTGCTGCGCGAAATGGGCTACGCCATCGCCCGCAAGCATGCCGCGCGGCTGCGGACCATCGCGGTAGCGGTCGGTTTCGTCATCCCGGTGGTGTTGCTGTTGGCAAGTCTCGCGGCGGGTGTGGCGGTGGACCGGATCCTGCTGCCCCTCGCCGCTGTCGTCGCCCTGCTGGGGATCTACATCGAGCGCTGGCTGTTCTTTGCCGAGGCGACCCACACGGTGACGCTTTACTATGGCAGGGGCGATCCCGGCGGTTCGCCAGGGCTTACGCGCGGCGGGACAGGCGGCCGGGCGCGTTGGGCGCGGACGCTATCAGGACGCGGTTAAACTACCGGCGTGGAATGCCGGCGCGCGTGGCGTAATCCGAGAGGATGCTGATCCGTCGGCACATGACGCCACCCGACCTTCATGCCCGTGCAAAGTCTGCCATGCCCGTGCAAAGTCTGCCCCCACGAAGGCGAAGGACGGGACCCAAGCGGTATGCGTCCTCGCGTCTCGCGCCCGCCTTCGTGCGGCGAGGCTTTTCGCGGATGACGATGGATAGAGCGTGTGCCACAGGAGGCCCAGCCTTTCGGCGCTTGGCATAATCACGCAGGGATCGTCCCGATGGATCGCATCCAGATCACCCAGGCCGACATCATCACCCTCGCGGTTGACGCCATCGTCAATGCCGCCAACCAGTCATTGCTCGGTGGCGGCGGCGTGGACGGGGCGATCCACCGCGCCGCCGGGCCCGACCTGCTGGCCGAGTGCCGCACCCTCGGCGGCTGTCCCACCGGGGAGGCGAAGCTGACACGCGGCTATCGCCTGCCGGCGAAATACGTGATCCACGCCGTGGGCCCGCGCTACCGCGACGGCCGGCATGGCGAGCCGGCGTTGCTTGCGAGCTGCTACCGCAACAGCCTGGCGCTGGCCGGGCAAAGCGGTATCGCCTCCATTGCCTTCCCCGCAATAAGCTGCGGCATCTACGGCTACCCGATCCCCGAAGCGGCTCGCATCGCCGTCGAGACGACGACAGCTTGTCTGGCAGCTACGCCTGCGGTGACCCGGGTTATCTTCGCCTGCTTTGGTCAGGAGGTGCTAGACGCCTACGCGGCGGCATTGCGCAGGATTGCCTGACCGGCGGCAATCGCTGCAAAGTGACCAATCGAGTACTGCCGCTGTGCCGTGGCGGCATGCAAAGTCCCCTGAGCCGTCGGAACAGTCGCTCGATCGCAGCGTGCCGGGCTTGGTGAGGGAGCAAGGCCGTTTGCACGCCGCAGACCTGAGGCGGGCCACCGGCAGTCGTCGGGCGGGTCCGATGCTGCCGCCCCCGCGGTGTGGGGCGTCGGGCGTGCCATCTCGGGCCGCTTCGGGGTGCCTGCGCCGCCATGCATCTCGCTCCGTGGTGGAAGCGTTGAGCAGGGCCCGTCTTCCCCCGCTGGCGTCGTGGCTACGCGCCGTCCTGTGGTCCATTGCCTGGCTGGTGGCCGCCGTCATGGGCCAGCCCTCGCGTTCGCAGGACTTGACGCTGGAGTACACGATCGAGGCGACATACCTGCGCAACCTCAGCCCGTTCGTCACCTGGCCCAACGCTCGGGCCGAATTCCCCGGCGGCGCTTTCATCCTCTGCGTCGTCGGGGGCGATCCGTTCGGTGACTTGCTCGATCGCGTGGTCAGCGACCAGCAGGTCGACAACCACCCGATCGTGATCCGCCGCTTCGCCGCCGTTATTGGCAACCCCGACTGTTCCGTGATGTATGTCACCGGCCCCGTCGACCAGGTCGCCGCCGACCTGACTGTGGTACGGGAGATGCCGGTGCTGACGGTGACCGATAACGCCACCGATCCCGCCGCCACCGGCATCATCAACTTCCTCATCGTGGACAACCACGTCCGCTTCGATATCAACAACAGTACCGCCGCCGCCGGCGGCCTGATCATCAGTTCCAAGCTGTTGAGCCTGGCGGTGCACGTGACCGGTAGTAACCGATGAGCGACCAGCCGGCAGCATCGCGCGGGGTCCCGCGCCTGTGGAAGATCACGCCGGTTGTCGCCCTGGCCACGGTGATCGCGCTGCTGACGGCCGGCGGCTGGATGGCCCACTACCTCGATCGCGCCAACGCGCTGGAGGAAGTCGACGAGGACAACGTGCAGGCACGCATCCTCGCATCCACGATCACCGCGGCGCTGTCGTTCAACGATCGCCAGGCCGCGCAGGAATACGTGGATGCGCTGCGGGCCAACCCGCGGATCGAGGCCGCCGCCATCTACGACTCGGCCGGCAAGCTGTTCGTCGGCTACCGCGCCGCGACGGACATTGCGCTGCCGCCCACCGCTCGCCCCAGCGCGCCGCACTTCGCCGATGACCAGCTGGTGGTCGCCGTGCCCGTGAGGCAGGGCGGCACCGCGCTGGGCACGGTTTATCTGCGCAGCGTCACCGAGCCGTACGCGGTGCGCCTGCAGCGCTACGGTGTGATCGGGCTGCTGATGACGATGGCCTCGGTCGTGGTCGCGGTGCTGGGCGTGACCCACCTTGCGCAGCGCCGCGTCAATGAGGAACTGGGACGCCGCGCCGAGCAATTGGCCGCGGCCAACCAGGCGCTGGAGGCGCAGATCGAGCAACGCGAAAAGGTCGAGGAAGCGCTGCGCCAATCGCAGAAGATGGAGGCGATCGGCCAGCTCACCGGCGGCGTGGCGCACGACTTCAACAACCTGCTGCAGGTGATTTTGGGCAGTCTCGAGCGGCTCGGGCGCCGGCTGCCGCAGACCGCCGGCGCGGAGGGCGACCGCCTGATCGCCGCCGCGACCCGTGCCGCCGGCCGTGCCGCCACGCTGACCCAGCGCTTGCTCGCGTTCTCCCGCCGCCAGCCGCTCACGCCGAAATCGCTCGATCTGAACAGGCTGGTCGCCGGGATGCTGGAATTGTTTGGCCGCACCCTGGGCGAGACCATCCACGTCGAGACCGTGCTGGCTGGCGGCCTGTGGCGCGTGTTCGCCGATGAGAACCAGTTGGAGAACGCCCTGGTGAACTTGGCGGTGAACGCACGCGACGCGATGCCGAGCGGCGGGCGCCTGATCCTGGCGACGCAGAACGTGCGGTTGGACGAGGCCTATGCGCAGTCGCAGGAGGATGTGCGGCCCGGCGACTACGTGCTGGTGTCGGTGAGCGACACCGGCATGGGTATGAGCAAGGACGTGCTGGCCCGCGCGTTCGATCCGTTCTTCACCACGAAGGACATCGGCCAGGGGACGGGCCTGGGCCTGTCGCAGGTGTACGGTTTCGTGCGCCAGTCCGGCGGCCACGTGCACATCGACAGCACGCCGGGCCAGGGGGCGACCGTCAATCTCTACCTGCCGCGGTTCTTCGAACTGGAGCGGCTGGATGTGGGCGCCGCCACGCCGCAGGCACTGCCGCTCGGCAGCCGGCACGAGACGATCCTGATTGTCGAGGACGAAGAAGACGTCCGCACTTTCACCCGCGATACGCTGCGGGAACTCGGCTACCAGGTGCGCGAGGCGGCGAACGGTCGGGCTGCGTTGCAGGCGCTGGACGGCTATCCGGACCTGAGTCTGCTGTTCACCGACATCGGGCTGCCGGGTGGGTTGAACGGCCGTCAGCTCGCCGAGGAAGCGCGCCGCCGCCGGCCGGAGCTGAAGGTCTTGCTCACCACCGGCTACACCCGCGACGCGATGGTGCGGCAGGGCAGCCTGGAGCCCGGCGTGGAGCTGATCGTCAAGCCGTTCACCGAAGCCGACCTCGCGAAGAAGATCCGCGAGGTGCTGGATCGGGATTAGAGCGCATTGGGGCACTGGCGGCGTCGCCGCGTTGGTGCAGGGCGGAAAGGCGTGGCGCGTTCCGCAGGCAAGCTGTCTCACGGCCGTCTCGTAATAAAGTACGCGAGATTGCATTGGGAGGAAGTCACCTACTATTTCTGTCCTACCTGCGGATCGAGTGTTTACTGGGAGCTGCCCGATCGCCGACCCGGGCAGCTCGGGATTTCCGGCGGCTCCTTTTTTGATCCGGATCTGCCTGCCCCCTCCCTGTCAGTATGGGAGCGTTCTAAACATAGTTGGATCTCCGTCCCGGCATCGGCGCACCACCAACAGAATCCGCCGCCACCACCGATCCCTCGGCAGTTGCATAAGTCTTGAGTTCTCCACCAACCTGCCACCGCCGGAAACCGATCTGATGCGAGGCGTTGCGCGCCTGCTTCAGCAATAGCGTCCGTAGCTCGGAGTTGCTGGTCGTGACCCTGCCGGGGAGGAGGACATGTCTCGGATACCGCCATCGTCGTTCGTGGATGCAGCCAAGGCGCTGGCACCACAGATCCACCAGCTTGCGGGGGAGATTGAGCAGTCGCGGCGCCTTCCGATGCCACTGGTCGAGAGCATGGCAGGAGCAGGCCTGTTCCGCCTGTGGATTCCCAGATCGTTGGGCGGCGAGGAGACTGATCCAATGACCCTGGCCCGCGTCATAGAGGAAGTCTCGCGCGCCGATGGAGCCGTCGGCTGGTGCCTGGCGATCGGGGGCGCGTACGGCGCTTTCGGCGGCTATCTCCAGCCGGAAGCTGCACATGAAATCTACGGCAGTGACCCGGATGTCCGAACTGCCGGTGCGTTTCGGCCGTCTGGAATCGCAACGGTCGTTGAGGGCGGCTACCGGGTTGCTGGTCGGTGGCAATTGGGGAGTGGGTGCCAGCATTCCAATTGGATTGTAGGGGGGTGCCGGATCATGGAGGGCTCTAATCCGTGCCTCCGAGCCGACGGTACGCCCACCACCCGCATCCTGTTTTTCCCTTCCAGCGACTGTGAGATCATCAACACGTGGGACAGCATCGGCCTGCGCGGCACCGGCAGCCACGACTATGCCGTCGCCGATGTTTTCGTGCCGGCTCGTCGCTCACTATCTTTTCGCGAACCGCCCGCGGAACCGGGACCGCTTTATGCGATGCCCACCATCGCGCTGTTCACCAGCCCGGTGGCGTCGGTTTCACTCGGGATCGCTCGTCATGCCATCGATATTCTGCGGGGGCTTGCACAAACCAGGTCCACCGCACGTTCACAAGGTGGATCGCTACGTGACGACGCAACAGTGCAAACAAGTGTGGGGCAAGCAGAAGCCCTGGTGGGTTCAGGCCACGCCTTTCTCTACGCAACCCTTGAGGAAGCGTGGCATGAAGTCAGCGGCGGGCAGGTGCTTAGCCCGGCGCAGCGGGCCAGGCTATGGCTCGCGTCAACACAGGCGACTGTTGCAGCCAAACAAGCGACTGAATTGATATTCAGTGCGGGGAGTTCGGCCTCTCCATACGTTCGTCATGGTATCGAGCGATGCGTGCGCGACATCCATGCCGCCGCTCAGCACCTGGCTGTAACCCCCGGAAATTATCAGATGGTTGGTCAGGCGTTTCTTGGATTGGACAGCGAAAGAGCTCGCTGATGCTCCTCGACGATCGCGGTGCGCTGTGACATCTCTACGGCTGTAGAACTGGAGGCGCTGCCGTCCACGGGGTCGCCTGCCGGGTTCCGCAAAGCTGCCATCCAACTTTCGCCATCGCCCACGCGGCGATGTATTGGAGACAGCAATGATCGACCTTTCTCGTCGAAGCGCGCTGGCTGCCGGTGCAGCCAGCGGGGCAATCGCCGCGTTGCGTCTTGCGCCTGCCGTCGCCAGGGATGCCGCTCGGCCGACCCTGCCTGTCCCCCCGGAAATTCGGGCGAATGGACACGGTGCCATTGCCTTCGGTGCCGGTGCGGGAACGGTACGCTATCTGCCGGGTCGGCGCACCGCGACCTATGGCTATAACGGCGCGTTCCTGGGCCCCGCACTGCGCCTGCGGCGTGGCCAGGCCGTGACGATCGACTTCACCAACCATCTTCCGGAACCCACAACCGTGCATTGGCACGGTCTGATCATTCCCGGCGATGTTGACGGCGGTCCGCATCGCCCCATCGCGCCCGGCAGGCATTGGCGACCTGTCCTGTCGATCGATCAGCCCGCGGCCACGCTGTGGTTCCACCCGCATTTCTATCCCACAACCGCCAGCCAGGTTATCAAAGGCCTTGCTGGCCTGCTGATCGTTGACGACGACGATACTGACCGGCTGGCGTTACCCTCCCGTTGGGGCGTCGACGACATTCCGTTGATCATCCAGGACCGCCGCTTCAGGCACAGTGGGCAGTTCTTTGACCGGATGAACATCATCGCGGTAACCAGCGGCTATGTCGGCAACGTGCCGCTGGTAAACGGCGCCCGATACCCCGAGGCGCGCACAACCCGCGGCTGGGTTCGACTTCGCCTGCTCGACGGCTCCAATGCCCGCAGCTATTTGCTAAAAGCCTCGGACAACCGCTCGCTGTTCGTCATCGGCTCCGACGGGGGACTGCTGGAAACCCCGGTCGAGATGAAGCAGATCATGATGTACGCGGGTGAACGCTTCGAGGTCATGGTGGATTGTCGCTCCGGCACGCCATTCGACCTCGTTGCCTTGCCGGTCGGCGCGCCGATCATGCGGCTGCCGCCGTTCGACGGTCCTGTGCCCCTGGTCACGATCCGGCCCGACGGCGCCGATGGGGCGGGGCAGCTTCCGAACTCTCTGGCCAAGCTGCCGCCGCTGCCGGCGGCTCTGCCGGCCGTGAGCCAGGAGCTGGTTATGAACATGTTCCGCGACGACGCCGGCATGATGCCGCTGATGAAGGCGGGGCTGCCGGCGATGGCCAAAAGCGGCAAGAGCGACCCGGCCGTCATTGCGCGTGTTAGCAGACTGATCGAGGACCAACCGGAACTGTCCATGGCGGCGCAGCTGTCCGCCAACGGCGTCAACGGCAAGCCTTTTGCGCTCGGCGAGCCGGGCTTTGCCGCGCGGCGTGGCCAGGCCTTGCGCTGGCGCATTTCCGAAGGCGGTGACCAGATGCTGCACCCGGTCCACGTTCACGGCTGCCAGTTCCGCATCGTGTCGCAGCGTGGACGGCCGCCGGAAGCGTACCGCGCCGGCTGGAAGGACATCGCGCCGATCTCGGCTGGCGACGTCAGCGAGATCCTGACGAGCTTTCCGCATCCAGCCGGTCCGGACGCGCCGTACATGGCGCACTGCCACATTCTGGAACACGAAGACTCCGGGATGATGGCGCAGTTCACCGTCGCTTAACCTTCAAGTCCTGCCCATCGAGTTCCAGGTACAGCGGTTGCAATCCTATCGTTGCGGTCCTGTCGCGGGGCGCCGGGCCGTCGTCGGGTGGCCCCCGCCGGCAGCCGTTCCCTGGAGACGCTGTACTGGTAATATGCTCGACCGCGTCCTGGTACTAGCGGCATCATGGTACCAGTAGTCAGGCTCGACAGCATCATGCTGCTGCTGTGGTCAATCCGGGGCAGGCACTCCTGCCCGCGCGGGAGAGGGTATCGAGGTGAACATCTACGACGATCCCACATTCTTCGCCGGCTACAGCCGGCTGGACCGCTCGGTCTCCGGCCTGGCGGGCGCCGCGGAATGGCCTGCTCTGCGCGCGTTGTTGCCCGACCTGCGGGGGCGCCGCGTGGTCGATCTCGGCTGCGGCTTCGGCTGGTTCTGCCGCTGGGCGCGCGAGCAAGGCGCCACGCATGTGCTGGGTCTCGACGTGTCGGAGCAAATGTTGGCACGTGCCCGCGCGGCTTCGAACGATGAGGCGATTGTCTATGTCAGGGCCGGGCTGGAATTGCTCGATCTGCCGCCGCAATCGTTCGATCTCGCCTACAGCTCGCTTGCGCTGCACTACGTCAAGGACCTGGCCGCGCCGTTGGCGGCGGTGCATCGCGCGCTGATCCGCGGCGGCCACCTGGTCTTCTCGATCGAGCACCCGATCTACATGGCGCCCTCGCATCCCGCCTGGAGCGCCGATGCCGACGGCCGCAGGATCTGGCCGCTCAACCGATACCTGGTGGAGGGCGAGCGGGTGACGGACTGGTTCGTCAACGGCGTCGTCAAGTACCACCGCACCATCGGCACTACCCTTACTCTGCTGATCCGGCTGGGGTTCGCGATCACCCACGTCGAGGAGTGGTGCCCGACGGATGCGCAGATCGCGGCGAAGCCGGAACTGGCGCAGGAGCGCGAGCGGCCGATGTTCCTGCTGGTGGCAGCACAGCGCTGAGGCGCGGCGCCGTCGGCATCGCGACAGTCGCTCGCGCCCGCCCGCGGCACGGCGGTAGTTTCGAATCGTGGACCAATCGTACCTGTGTCATGCCCGAGCTTGGCCCGGCGGCGGCGCCTTCACTTTAACGCCGCGGAACTTGCCCGTCAGCGTGCGCAGGAATGCGACGATGCCAGCGATCTGGACCTCAAGCGGGTGACCGGGCACCACGACCCGAAGAGCCCTGATCGCTAATATCAGCCGACACCCGACGGGACTTGCAGAGGTGTCGGCGCCCGAAACGGCGATACACCGCCGCCGTCTTGCCTAACTCGTTTGCAGGATACGCCGACTTCTGTCTGAAAAATGGGCTTTCGCGGAGTTCGGGGTTGAAATGGCAAGCCTCGGCGCGTGCCATCCTAACGTTCTCTCCGGACCGGAGACTACACTGTTGCATGCTCGCGGGACGGTGCTCGCCCGTACTTGGCCGCTTAGGCGTCGCCCGCCGCCAACCTGTCCGTGCGTCTTCAGCGGAATGCCAACATGACCTTGCTCCGAGATGAACACGAAGCCGGCCGCACCCGCCAGCGCGGCATCTTGCACGACCTGCGCGCCACGCCGAAAACCGTGCATTGGGGCTATTTCGACGCCTCCCTCGCACCCGTCCTCACCGTCGCCAGCGGCGACGTCGTGCGTGCCGAGGCAATCACCCACCACGCCGGCGATGCCCCCGAATTGATGATGGATGCCGGCATCACTGCGATCTTCGAGGGCATCCCGCCCGAGGACCGCAACCCTGGCGTCCACATCATGACCGGCCCGATTTACGTCCAGGACGCCCGCCCCGGCGACGTGCTGGAAGTCCGCTATCTGCAGATGACGCCGCGGCTGCGCTACGGCTCGAACCTGGCCGCCAACTGGGGCCACCTCTACCGCGAATTCGGCGAGAAGGAGCGGGTGACCATCTATCGCATGGACCCGGCGAGCCAGACCGCCGAGGCCGTCTTCGCCTACGACTTCCCCGGTAAATATCTGGTGCCCGGAACGGTCACCCGGGAACACGACTGTTGCCGCCAGCCGGCGTTGCGCGGCGTGCGCGTGCCGGTGCGCCCGCATCTCGGCACTGCCGGCGTCGCGCCCGACGCACCGGGACGCGTCAGTTCCATCCCCCCCGGCCGCCATGGCGGCAATATCGACAACTGGCGCATCGGCGCCGGTGCCACGATGTTCTATCCCGTGCAGGTCCCCGGCGCCCTGTTCTCGATCGGCGACCCGCACATCTCCCAGGGCGACGGCGAAATCAGCGGCACCGCCATCGAGGCCTCGCTCGACGTGATGTTCCAGCTCTTCATCCGCCGCGACTTCAGCTTTCCTTCGCCGCTGTTGCGCACTGCCGACAGCTTCATGACGCACGGCTTCGACGAGGACCTTAACCAGGCGATGCGCAACGCCAGCCTCGAGATGTTACGCCTGCTGACCGAGCATCACGGGCTGAGCAAGGACGACGCCTATTCGCTGATGAGCGTCGCCGCGGACTTCGCCGTTACCCAGGTGGTTGACGGCCGGCAAGGCGTCCACGCCCGCATCTGCCATGCCGTGTTCCCGCCGGACTGATACCAGGGCCTGCCCACAACAAGAAACAAGGTTTCCCCCTTCTCCCACAAGGGGAGGGGGAACCTACGCCCTGGTCCGCTGCCGTTTCATCCAGTCGCGGGTGGGCCACCGCCGGCCGGTGGGCAACTCGCGACGGCGCTGGACGCTGGGCACGGTGTTTGCACGATCCCTTGGCAGGTGCCGTTTGTGGCAGGGCGAAACCCATGACGATTGAATGGTTCAGCACCGACCCCTTCCCGGTTGACCAACGCACCAGCACCTGGGAGCAAGCGCTGTCCCAGGTGGGCATTGTCGCACAACCGGAATCGGCGGTGCCCGAAGGCCGGCTGCTGCGGCACTGTGCCCCGCAAGGCAGCGAGATCGTCCTCATCGCCGGCGGGCCACAGCGTCTGCTGCGCGCGCCACCCGCGGGCAACACGCAGGGTTGGCTCGGCACCCTGTTGGAGGGCGCCGCCCGCCTGCAGGACGACGCGACAGTGCGCGAGCGCGATCTGGTGTGCTGGCCACCCGCCGCCGGCCCCCTGCTGACGTTGTCCGGTCGTTTCCGTCTCCTGCTGCTCCGGGTGCCACAGGTCGACCTGCGCTGGGACGCCGACCCGGATGGCGGGCCGATCCGCCCGGGCCGCCAGCCGGTCCTGGGGGCATTGCTCGCCACGATCGGGGAGGCGATGCAGGCCTCGGCGGACGGTGCGCTGGCCGCGCTGGAGGTCGCGCTGGGCGAGATCATCCCGGCGGCGCTGGGCACGCTGTCCGGCGGCCGGACCCAGCGCACCGCACTGCGCCGGCGCATCCTGCGCGCCTTGGGGCATCGGCTGGACGACCCGCGTCTCAATCTCGCCCGTTTCGCCGAGGCGGAAGGCTTGTCGATGCGCGCCGTGCAGAAGTTGCTCGAGGACGAGGGCCAAAGTTTCAGCCAGTACCTGAGGCACCGCCGCCTGGACCGCGCCGCGGACGCTCTGAGCGACCTCAGTCAGGTCGCGTTGCCGGTGGCCGAGATCGGCTTTCGCTGCGGCTTTCAGGATCCGGCGCATTTCAGCCGTGCATTCCGCCAGCATTACGGTGTGGCGCCCAATACCTATCGCGCGGACGCTTACCTGCACGGGCGCGCGGCGCCGCCACAGCCACCGCGCAGTCGCGGCTACCCGCGGGCAGGCCTTCGCCGTGAGGCAACGCCGGCGCGGTATCCGCGGCCCCCCGCCCTGTCGCACCCCGACGGACCCGCCCACCACCATCTGCGCGCGACGCCTGCCACCGTGCATTGGGGCTATTTCAGCAGTGCGCTACCGCCCGTGCTCACGGTGCGGTCGGGCGATACGATCACCATCGAGACCCTGACGCAGCACGCGTCCGACGACGCTGCCCGCATGATCGTGCGCGATCCCGATGCCGAAGCGGTGTTCCGCTGGACCGCCGAGGCAAAGGCCGTGGACCGGCGCGGTGCCGGCCCGCTCGATGCCTCGATCTATGGCCGCGGCGCCGGCGAGGGCTTCGGCGTACATATTCTTACCGGCCCGATCGTGGTGGAGGAGGCGCGGCCGGGCGACGTGCTGGAAGTCGAAATGCTCGACATCGTGCCGCGCCCCAGCGCCGCGCCCGGTTTCGCCGGCCGTAGCTTCGGCAGCAACGCCGCGGTCTGGTGGGGCCGCCATTACGACGATTTGCTGACGGCGCCCAAGCCGCGCGAAGTGATCACGATCTATGAGATCTGCCGCTGCGACGGCCGTGCCTGCGCGCATGCCGCTTACAGCTTCCGCTGGACGCCGCAGCGCGACCCGTTCGGCGTGCTGCACAAGACGATCGATTATCCCGGCGTGCCGGTCGATCACGCGACGATCGAGCCACGCCACGACGTACTGGCGGGCGTGCACATCCCGGTGCGCCTGCATTTCGGTACCATCGGCCTGGCACCGGACCATCCGGAGCCGCTTGATTCGGTGCCGCCTTCCGCGTTCGGCGGCAATATCGACAACTGGCGCCTGGGGCCAGGCGCAAAACTTTACCTGCCGGTCTCGCTGCCCGGGGCGATGCTGTCGATCGGCGACCCGCATGCCGCCCAGGGCGACGCAGAGCTGTCCGGCACCGCCATCGAATGTTCTTTGACGGGTACCGTGCGCGTGCGGGTGCATAGCCGGCAGAAGGCCGGTCCCATGGTGCGCGATCTGACCTATCCGCTGATCGAGACGCCCGAGAGTTGGATCGTGCAGGGCTTCAGCCATGCCGACTACCTTGCCGATCTCGGAGCCGCCGCCCAGAGCGAGATCTACCAGCAGTCCTCGCTCGACACCGCGATGCGCGACGCATTCCGCAAGGCGCGGCGCTTTCTGATGACAGCGCAGGGCCTGAGCGAGGACGAAGCCATTTCACTGCTATCGGTCGCGGTCGATTTCGGCATCACGCAAGTGGTTGACGGCAACTGGGGGGTGCACGCCATTATTCCCAAGGCCGTCTTCGCAAGGGAGCAGCCTTCCGCCGGTCCGCATGAGTTGGGAAAAGGTGGGAGCGCGAAGAAAATCTCTGCCGCGAAGCGGGGGAGTTTCGGATGACCGGAAGCGTCGCTCCCTGTCGTTGCGAGCTAACCGCCGGCCTGGCGGCCGACCCGTCTTGAATGAAACCGCATACGTGGCGAACGAACTCCCCCCTTCCCTGGGGGAGGGGTCGCGCAGAAGAACTCGTTCCGCCCCCCCAAGCCTCCTCCCACAAGGGCCCACAAGGGGAGGGGGGAGACCTTGGTTCTTGTTAGGACCGCTTCGCTCGTCGCAATGACAGCAGCTGGCCAGCGTTTCCGGTGATGCCGAAGACGCTCCGATTTGGTGCCGCCCGCTCCCATCGCGTACTGGCCGCAGCCACTGCCCACATATTGTGCAGCGCGATGGCGCAGTTGACCATAATCTCACCGCCTCCTTATCCGCCCACCCAATTTGGCAAGCGGCAGTGTCGGGCATCCTAAAGTCCGGCGGCACCCGCGGGCTACGATCACCCGCGTACGGCCCCCAAAGAGAGGAGAACCACCGCCATGGTCGCCGCCCGAGCTTCCGTCCGTCCGAGGCTTCCGGCCCGAACGACCTCGGTACGTTCGCTTTGCGCCCGCTGGTTGGGTGCGCTTGCCGGGATCGCCTGCGCGGTTGCGCTCGCGGCCAGCCAGCCGGCCTTTGCCGCGGAGCCCGTTCTTCCGGCGGTTCCGGCCACCTGCAAGGCGCTCCAGGCCAAGTACCCGCAATTCGCGGGCAAGACACTGGCCGATGCGCTGACCCCGCATACCCCCGGCTATGAGGCGCTGGATCCGAACGATCCCAGCCAGTACATCGGCTTCGACGTCGACCTGGCAAACGAACTCGGCGCCTGCCTGGGCTTCAAGCTCATCTACAAGCCGGTCGCCTTCGCCGCCCTGCTCACCACGTTGCAGAGCGGCCAGGCCGACATCGTCATCTCCGACATCTATGCGACGAAAGAGCGTGCCAAGGCCGCCGACTTCATCACCTATTCGAAAGTATTCGACGGCGTCCTGGTACTGAAGGGCAATCCCAAGCACATCACCGGCATCAACACTTCGCTGTGCGGCGATGCCGCCGCGGAGAATACCGGCTTCGTCGAAGTGCCGCTGGTGCAGAACATGGCGCCCGCGTGCAAGGCCGCCGGCAAGCCTGCGCCCACCTTGCAGCTCTACGACAACAACGCCGACTGCATCCAGGCACTCCTTGCCGGCCGCGCCGACACCTACATCAACGACGTGAACACCGTGGACCAGGCAGTGACGGCCAATCCCGACAAGCTGGCCAAGGCGGTCGCGGTGACCCTGCCGTACTCGGTCGGCATCGCCGTGCGCAAGAACGACCCTGCTTTCCGTGACGCCATCCTTGCCGCCCTGATCAACCTGCAGCAAGCCGGCGTCGAAGAGACACTGCTCACGAAGTGGTCGCTGGGCGCCGGGCACCAGGAATTGCCTCACCTGCTGACCGATTGATGGATCTGTTCTTTCACTACCTCAGCCTGCCGTACCTGCTCGAGGGCATCACCGTCACGCTGACGGTGACAGCCCTCGGGCTGGCCGGCGGGGTGCTGGGCGGATTGCTGCTGGCCGCCATGCAACTCAGCCGCTTTCGCCTGCTGTCGGCCTTCGCCCGCACCTACGCCGTGATCTTCCGCGGCACGCCGCTGATCTTGCAAATGGTGTTCGCTTACGACGCCCTGCCGCGCATCGGGTTGCGATTGACGGCGGTGGGCGCCGGCGGCCTGGCGCTGTCGGCGAACGAGGCACCTTTCATCGCCGAAATCCTGCGCTCCGGCGTGATCGGGGTGGATGCGGGGCAGGTGCTGGCCGGCCAGGCGCTCGGCATGACGCCGCTCGTGCTGATGTGCCGCATCATCGCACCGCAGGCGATCCGCAGCATGGTCCCGGCGCTCGGCAACGAAGCCGCGACGGCACTGAAAAACTCGTCGCTGGCCTCGGTCGTCGCGGTGCAGGAATTGACGCTGCGCAGCACCCAGCTCGCATCTTCGACGTTTGATTTCTTCTCGATCTTCTTCGCCTCGGGCGTGATCTACCTGGCATTGACCGGCGCGTTCGCCGCGTTGCAACTCGTTGCCGAGTACTTGCTCGATCTCGACCGGCCCTCCGGGCGGGATCGACTGTTGCGTCTGTTGCCCGGCCGACGGATGCTGGTGACGCAGGCGAAACGGGCCGCGCCGGATGACGATCCCGCGGCGGAATTGCTGCGCCACCCGCCCATAGTGCCGGCGATGGCCGCCGCCGCGTCGCTCGGCGGCATGACGGCAGCGCCGAACTGTACAGGGACGGATCGCACCGCGCGGCCGTCAACGCAATCGCGCGGCCAGGCGGCGGTCGAGGTGTTCGGTCTGCACAAGCGCTATGGCGACCACGTGGTGCTGGCGGGACTCGATCTCACCGTGCGCGACGGCGAGGTCATCGCCATGCTCGGCCCCAGCGGCTCGGGCAAGAGTACGTTACTGCGCTGCATCAATCATCTGGAGGAGTGGGATTCCGGAGTGATCCGCGTCGGTGGGCGCAGCCTGGGCTATCGCGAGGACGGCAAGAAGTTGCCGCCACGCGGCGTCGCGCAGGAGCGCGCCAATCTGGGCGTCGGCATGGTGTTTCAACAGTTCAACCTGTTCAGTCACTTGTCCGCGAAGGAGAACGTGGCCGGGCCGTTGCGCTGGGTACACGGCATGTCGCCTGCCGCGGCCGATCGGCGGGCAATGGAAATGTTGGAGCGCGTCAGCCTGGGACACCGCGTCGACGCGCTGCCGCGCCACTTGTCGGGCGGCCAACAGCAACGCGTCGCCATCGCCCGCGCCTTGGCGCCCCACCCCATGGTATTGTTGCTCGACGAACCAACCTCCGCGCTTGATCCGGAACTCGTCAACGAGGTGTTGGACGTGATCCGGCGATTGGCCGTCGAGGACCGTTTGACGATGATCATCTCCACGCATCAACTGCGCTTTGCGCGGGATGTAGCGGATCGGGTCGTGTTTCTGAGCGACGGCGCGATCCGCGAGCAAGGTCCGGCACGCGACGTGTTCGCGCGGCCACAGCACCCGGCGACAGCGCGTTTCCTGCAGGCGCTGGGTGCGGATTTTGCAACTGAGGCGCCGGCGCGACCGGTGCGGGCTTCGTCCTGACATCGCGGCTCACGCCCGACAACCATCGCGGCCGCGAGACGTTTGGTTACCGATGCAACCAACCGCATCGGACCGGCGTCGCTGGAATTGTCCGATGAGCCTGTGTGCCAAAAGTCAAGTTTTTGCATCGTGGCCACATGATCGGTACATCAAATCGCTGCATTTCTCTTGGCACAGTCCGCATGATTCATGAGCATTGGTTGCACGCCGATTGGTCACCTTGTTTAACGCGCTCATTGCCTGCTGTCGCTTGACACATGGCGATATCTGGCATGAGATTTGGAAGGAGCACTGCGGAATCACCGCAACAAGATATGGGGGCGCTGCATGGCCTGGAACCGCCGCAACATTCTGCAGTCGGGCGTAGCGATGGCGGCCACCGCGCTGGCAGCGCCGTTCATCGGCCGGGCCGAGGCTGCCGAACCGATCAAGGTTGGCAGCTTGCTCGATCTGTCCGGGCCGATCGGCACATCCGGTCAGCCCATGTACGATGCGATTCAGCTGGCCGTCGCCGAGGTCAACGCCGCGGGCGGCCTGCTGGGTCGCCCGATCCAGCTCATCAACTACAATACCCAGTCCACCATCCAGCTATATTCCCAATATGCCCAGCAACTCGCGCTGAAAGATCGCGTGGCGGTGGTGCATGGCGGCATCACCTCGGCATCGCGGGAAGCGATCCGGCCGGTGTTCGATCGATACCGTATCCTGTATTTCTACAACGTGCTGTATGAAGGCGGCGTCTGCGACCGCGACATCTTCTGCACCGGGACCACGCCCGCCCAGACCGTGAACAAGCTGGTGCCGTACGCGCTGAAGACCTGGGGGAAGAAGGTCTACATCCTCGCCGCTGACTACAACTACGGCCAGATCACCGCCAAGTGGATGACCAAATACACCCGCGACGGCGGCGGCACGGTGCAGTCGGTCGACTTCTTCCCGCTCGACGTCACCAGTTTCACCGCGACGATCAGCAAGATCCAGGAAGCCAAGCCGGACGTGATCCTGTCGGCGCTGGTCGGCTCCAACCACACCGCATTCTACCGGCAGTGGGCCGCCGCTGGCATGAAGAGCAAGATCCCCATCGCCTCCACCACCTTCGGCCTGGTGAACGAACTGGCGACGCTCAACCCTTCGGAGACCGACGGCATCGTCACCGCCTATGGCTACTACCAGGAATTGAAGACCCCCAGTAGCGTCGCCTTCGTGGACGCGATCCATAAGAAATTCGGTGCCGACGTGCCGTATATCAGCGAGCTGGCGGCAGCGACATACGAAGGCTTCTACCTGTGGGCGGAGGGGGTGAAACAGGCCAAGAGCATCGATCGCATGGCGGTGATCAAGGCGCTGGAGACCGGCCTGAGCTTCGAAGGTCCCTCCGGCAAGGTCACCATCGACCACGCCACGCACCACGTGATCCGCAACGCCTATCTGGGCAAGGCAGACAACAAGACCTGGGACGTGATCGCGTCCTATCCGAACCAGGCGCCTTCCGACACCGCCGAGGTGTGCAACCTGATCAAGGCGCCGAATACCGACAAGCAGTTCGTGATCGACATCAAGACCTGAGTGCCGCCATGGCCCTGGCCGCGCTGATCGGCTTCAACGTGCTCAACAGCATCGCCGCGCTGGTGCTGTTGAGCGTCGGCCTCGGCGTGATCTTCGGCATGATGAAGATCATCAACCTGGCGCATGGCGAATTCCTGATGCTCGGCGCCTACGCCACCGTCATCGCCACCAATGCCGGCCTCAATTTGTTCGTTGCCATGCTGGTGGTAGCGCCACTGTTCGTCGGCGCCGTCGGACTGCTGGTGGAGCGGGGCATCATCCGCTTCCTCTACGGCCGTATGATCGACACGATGCTGGCAACCTGGGGCTTGAGTTTGTTCCTGGTCGGCATCATCACCACCGTCTTCGGCACTACCGTGAAGGGCGTGGCGGCCCCGTTCGGCGGCTTCGCCATTGGCCCCTACCAGGCCAGCGCCTACAGCGTGTTCATGATCGTCATGGCGGTTGCGGTCCTGGTGGGAATCTGGGCCACGCTGCGCTTCACCCGCTTCGGCCTGATCGCGCGCGCCACGATGCAGAACCCCGACATGGCGGCCGCACTCGGCGTTTCACCGCCACGCATCTACATGGCGACCTTCGTGCTGGGCGCGGCGCTGACCGGACTGGCCGGTGGCGTGCTGGTGCCGGTTTCCGGCGTCGCGCCGACTATGGGCGCAGCCTATATCGCGCGCGCCTTTATCACCGTGATCGGCGGCGGCGCCTCTATCATCACCGGCAGCGGCCTGGCCTCCGTCTTGTTCGGCTTCATCGACCAGGTCGTCACATTCCAGACCACCCCGGTGTTCGGCCAGGTCGCGCTGCTGATTTCCGCCCTGGTCATGATCCGCATCCTGCCGCAAGGCATCACCGGCCGCTTCTTCCGGAGGAGCCTGTGAAGCCGCGCCCCGCCTGGCCCGGCCTCTGCGCGGTGCTGGCCGTCATGCTGATCGTCATGTTCGGCCTGCCGCTGGTCACCGGCCTGTTCGGCGTGGTGCAGGCGACGGTGTTCATCGCCATGGCGGTGCTGGCATTGAGCCAAGGCTTCATCTGGGGATTCGGCGGCATCATGAGCTTCGGCCAGTCCGCCTTCTTCGGCCTCGGCGGCTACACCTATGCGGTCGCGGTGATGAACATGGGCGATTCCACCCTGCCGTTCTTCCTGTCCATCCTGTTGCCGACCGCATTCGCCGCCTTGCTCGGCTATTTCATGTTCTATGGCCGCATCAGCGACGCCTATGTCGGCGTCATCACACTGACCGTCACCGTCATTCTGTTCAATGTTGTGAACTCCACCGCGGGCGACGTCTATCACATCGGCAACGCGCCACTGGGCGGCTTCAACGGCATGCCGTCGATCCCGCCATTGAACATGCCCGGCGATCCCTCGACGCCGCTCGACCCGCAGCAGCTCTACTACGTCTGCATGGGATTGCTGGTGCTGGTCTATGCGATGCTGCACCTGATCCTGGCCAGCAAGTTCGGCCGCGTCGTGGTCGCTATCCGCGAGAACGAGACCCGCGCGATGCTGCTGGGCTACGACCCCAGGCTGTACAAGTTGCTGGTCTTCGCCATCGGCGGCGGAATCGCCGGCCTCGCCGGTTGCCTGTTCACCAACTGGGGCGGTTTCATCAGCCCCACCGTGTTCGGCCTGTCGCAATCGGCGCAGATAATTATCTTTGTGCTGGTCGGCGGCCTGGGAACACTGGTCGGACCGATCCTCGGCGCCGTCGCGATCGAATACCTGATTACGCTGATCGGTTCCCAGCAGACGCTGAACGCCGACCTGATGCTGGGGGTCGTGCTGGTGGCATTCGTATTGCTGGTGCCACAAGGCGTCGTGCCGGTTGTGCGCGGCGTTACGCAGCGATTGTTCCAGCATCGCCGCGGCACGGCATTGGGCGAACCCAAGGCCGTACAGGCCGTGACCGTTCCGTTGCTGCAGACGACCGGCCTGACCAGGCGATTCGACGGCGTCACTGCCGTCGAAGCGGTGGACTTCGCGTTGGGTGAGATGGAGCTGCGTTGCCTGATTGGCCCGAACGGCGCGGGTAAGAGCACGTTCTTCAAGATGCTGACAGGCCAGCTTGCACCAAGTGCGGGGACGGTGAGATTCCGCGGCCAGGACATCACCGGCGCGAAGACCCACGAGATTGCCCGTCTCGGCGTCGGCATCAAGACGCAGGTGCCGAATGTGTTCAACGGGCTGTCGGTGCATGAGAATGTCTTTGTCGCCGCCGCGCGCGGTCATCCGCCTCATCGCGCCCGCACGATCGTCGCCGAAGTGCTGACTCGCACCGGCCTTACCGACATTGCCTATCGCACCGTCGGCCAGTTGGCGCATGGCCAGCGGCAATGGGTGGAAATCGGTGCCGTGCTGGCCCAGGAGCCGGATTTGATCCTGCTGGACGAGCCGGCCGCCGGCATGACATTCGACGAGGTGGTTCGCACCTCCGAACTGATCCGCGAAATCAACCGCACACGGGCACTGATCGTGGTCGAGCATGATATGCAGTTCATCCGCATGATCGCCAAGACCGTGACCGTGTTCAACCGGGGACGCATCCTGGTGGAGGACAACGTGGACGCCGTGCTGACCAACCAGACCGTGCGCGATGTCTATTTGGGCAAGCGGGCAGCGTGAGATGCCGCCAGGTGAGACGGTACCAAGTGGCATGCTGCCGGGTGACATGCTGCCGGGTGATATGTTGAAAGTCTCCGGCCTGCGCGCGGGCTACGGCCGCATTCCCATCCTGGGCGGCGTTACCCTCAGCGTGCAACGCGGCGAATTCGTCGGTGTGCTGGGCCACAACGGCATGGGCAAGACGACGCTGTTGAAGGCGCTGATGGGCTATCTGCCTGCCACCGCCGGCCAGATTCTGTTGCAAGATCACGACATCACCCGCGCAACGCCCTCCGCGCGCGCGCAACGTGGCCTGGGCTATGTGCCCCAGGGACGCGAGATCTTCCCGGCGCTGAGCGTGCATGAGAATTTGCGCATGGGCTGCCTGCTGTCGCCATCCAACGAGCGCAGCACCATCGAACGGGTGTTGGCCGCATTTCCCCGCCTGACGCCATTGCTCGACCGGCCGGGCGGCGCGTTGTCCGGCGGCGAGCAACAATTGCTGGCGCTGGCACGCTGCCTGTGCGGCAGTCCGCGCCTCATCCTGCTGGACGAGCCGACCGAGGGCATCCAGCCTTCGATCGTCGAAGAAATCGTCGACACCTTGCAATCGCTGCGGGCATCGCACAACCTTACAATGATTCTGGTAGAGCAGGATTTGCAGTTTATTGCGGCGCTGTCGGATCGGGTGCTGATCATCCAGAAGGGCGTCATCACCCGTGAGATGCAGCCGCGGGATGCCACCAATCCTTCATTGGTGGCGGAGTTCGTTGGCATGGGAAGCTGACTTTGGTCGGCGCAAGACAGGGAGACGGAACATGACGGTCAGGCGGCCTACAACAGCCCAGTTGCAGGATATCGTGCTCGATCTCGGCATGGACATGCAGGCGGAGATCCTGGAGCAATTCCGGGAATTGATGGACGGTTCGATCGCGTCGTACGACGTGGTTGACGCCCTGCCGGATGAGAAACCCGAAGTGCGATATCCGCGCACCCCCGGCTACCGCCCGTCCGGCGACGAAAATCCGTTCAACGCCTGGTATGTCAAGACCACAATCAAGGGTGCACCGGGCGGCAAGCTGGCCGGCAAACGTGTGGCGCTGAAAGACAATGTGTGCCTGGCCGGCGTGCCGATGATGAACGGCGCGGCCACGCTGGAAGGCTACGTGCCGGATATCGACGCCACGATCGTCACGCGCATGCTGGATGCCGGCGCGACGATCCTGGGCAAGGCGCATTGCGAATGCTTTTGCCTGTCCGGCGGCAGCCACACCGGCGCGACGGGGCCGGTGCACAATCCGCACAAACGCGGCTATTCCGCGGGCGGATCGTCCTCCGGCAGCGGCGCACTGGTCGCCGCTGGCGAAGTAGACATGGCGATCGGCGGCGACCAAGGCGGTTCGATTCGCATTCCCGCTGCGTTCTGCGGCATCTACGGCATGAAGCCGACCTGGGGCCTTGTACCCTATACCGGCGTGATGCCGATCGAGGCGACCATCGATCATACCGGCCCGATGACCGCGACCGTCGCCGACAACGCGCTGTTGCTGGAAGTGCTGGCGGGGGAGGACGGACTCGATCCGCGGCAATACGCGCCGAAGGTCGCATCCTATACCGAAGCCCTAGGCATGGGCTGCGCCGGATTGAAAATCGGCGTGATCAATGAAGGATTTGGCTGGGTCAATTCGGAAGCCGATGTCGATGCAAAGGTGAAGTCTGCCGGCGAGCGGTTGGCAAAGCTGGGCGCCAAGGTGGAGGAAATCAGCCTGCCTATGCACCGTATCGGCAAGGACATCTGGGCGCCGATCGCCCTGGAGGGCTTGCAGGTCCAGATGATGAACGGCAACGGCATGGGGTTCAATTGGAAGGGACTCTATACCGTCGGCCTGCTGGATGCGCACGGCGCCTGGCGTGAGCGTGCCAACGACCTGTCGGATTCGCTGAAAATCTCGATGTTCCTGGGTGAGTACTTCGTCCGCCACTACCGCGGCCGCTATTATGCCAAGGCACAGAACATCATGCGGCGGCTGAAGGCCGCGTATGATACCGCGTTGGGCACCTACGACCTGCTGCTCATGCCGACGCTGCCGATGAAGGCGACGCCACTGCCGCCGGCCGACGCGCCGCTCGCACTGTATCTGCAGCGCGCCTTTGAGATGATCGCCAACACCGCTCCGTTCGACATCACTGGTCATCCGGCGATGACGGTCCCATGCGGCATGGGCGACGGACTGCCGATCGGCGCGATGTTGATCGGCAAGCATTGGGACGAGGTCACGATTTATCGCGCTGCCGCGGCCTTCGAAGCGGTCGGCAACTGGAAGGAGTTCTAGTTTCAACCTGCCCGGGTGGAAAGCCTTCGCGGCCACGCGTGTTGCGAACTATTGCGCCAGCAGATTGTAATGCGCGCCCGCGGGCTTGGCGACATCCGATCCGTCCGGGACAGGCTGGAGGAGATGCTCATCCCGGTGTAAGTCAACTGTGTCTTCGACGCGGGCATCGACATCTGACAGCGACGTTGACCCGCCTGCCGAGACCCAGCGCGGCGTATTCACCTGTGAGGTCGGCAGATCTGCGGGCGGCTTGCTAGAAATCAAGCGAAGATCTCGCCGGCCTTGCCGCTCATCATGGCCATTCCTGTTTTATCGACGCGGCTCCGGCTGGCGCGGGTTTTGCATCCAGTTTGCACTTGTCGCAGTACCTAACTGCGCTACCTGGCAACGGCACTGCTAAAGAAAATGATCTCAATCAATGGATGCTAAGGCTCAGGTCCGGCCAAGCTGGCGTGTTGGCCTGCTGTTTTCGCAGTCGGGCGTGACTGCCGCCGTCGAGCGCACTCAGCTCAATGCTACGGAACTCGCGATCGAGGAGGTCAATCAGGCCGGAGGGATTCTCGGCCTGCCGATCGAGGCAGTCATTGGCGATCCGGCATCGGACCCACGGCAGGCGCGGATCATTGCGGAGCACATGCTTGCAACCGGAGGTTTGCGGTTGATCTTCGGCTGCTACATGTCGAGTACGCGCAAAGCCGTGCTGCCTGCGATCGAGGCACATCGCGGCCTGCTTTTCTACCCTACGATGTACGAAGGCTTCGAATACTCGGCTCGATGCATCTACACCGGTGCCGCGCCAAACCAGAACTCAATGCAGCTCGCGCGTTTTCTGCTCGATCAGCAGGGCGATCGCGTGCTCATGGTCGGCTCCGATTATGTCTTTCCGCATGAATCCAACCGCGTGATGGCCGACCTCGTGTTGCAGGGACGTGGCAAGGTCATCGGCGAATTCTACGTGCCGCTCGACGCGCAGAGAAGTGACTTCGATGCCGTGATCGCGGAAATCCGGCGCACCGCGCCCGACATGATCTTCTCCACGGTGGTCGGCCGCTCGACGGCGCTGTTCTACGAAGCCTACCGGCGGGCGGGATTCGATTCATACCGCCAGCCGATCGCCAGCCTGACGACCAGCGAGGCCGAAGTCGCCGAGATGACGCCGGAGGCGGCGGAAGGCCACATCACCGCCGCCCCGTTCTTCGAACACCTCGGCTCGCGCGCGGCCCAGAACTTTGTCGCCAGCTACAAGGCGCGGTTTGGCTCCGATCAGCCGGTTACCGCCTCGGCCGAGGCGGCCTATTTCCAGGTGCACCTCGCCGCGCTCGCGATATGCCGCGCCGGCACCGACGATCCCGAGCAGGTGATCTCCTGCCTCCACAAAGCCGAATTTGATGCGCCGCAAGGGCGGGTCCGGATCGATGCCGACAACAATCACTGCTTTCTCTGGCCGCGTGTCGCCCGGCTGGACGTGCGTGGCAGGTTCCAGATCGTCTGGAACCCTGGCGTGCGCGTGAAGCCCGATCCGTATTGCATCGTGCAGAACCTCGACGAATGGTCTGGCGCGACGACGGTCGGTCGGCCCAGCCTCACTGCCGGGTAGGCGGCGATGACGATCGAGATTCTTCGCGATCTGCGCGGCATGCGGGTGCGGGTCGTGCATCCCCCGGACGCCGAGGGTATCGCCCTCGTCGAGCATCTCCGTCGCATCGGCTGTCAGGTCGAACCAACCTGGCCGACCGAGGAAGCAATCGGCGCCGCAGCCGATGTATTGTTTGTGGCGGTCGATCATGACCGGCGTCACGCCATCCAGCAGTTGGTCCGCAGCCTGGGTGGCAGCTCTCCGACGCTGATTGCTGTCGTCGGCTACGAAGATCCATCGACCCTGCAATTGGTCTTGGAAGTGGGCGCTCACGCGGTGATCGAGCGGCCGATCCGGCCGTTTGGCGTGCTGACCCAACTCACGGTCGCTCGCAGCCTGTGGTTGCAGCAGCACGATGCCCAGCACCAGTTGCGCAGGCTCGAACGGAAACTGGCCGGTCAACAGAACCTGCAGCGGGCCAAGCTCATTTTGATGGAGGCTCAGGGCATGACCGAAGAGCAGGCACATCGCACACTTCGACAGCGGGCAATGTCCAAAAGAGTCGCAGTCGAGGAGCTTGCCGCATCCATCATAAGTGCAAATGACCTATTGAACTCGACAACGGCGGTACGCTAAAGTGGTGTAGCGACCCGGATTGTAGGTAGTCGCACAGTCGGGGCACCAGCGCTGCTGCCTGCGGCTATTGGCAATGAAGCCAGGACGGCTCCCTCAGTGGGGGCTGCCTGGCTTTTTTCGTTTCTGGTCAGCGCGCTCGGCAGGGGTGCCGGGCGTGACGGAAAAGATTGGCCACACCGCCGTGCGGTGCCTGCCGGAGCATACGCCGAAGACTCAGCATACGCCGAAGACTCAACTGGAATGGAACGGGTGGGGAGAATGGGAATGAATATCGAGCGCCGCAAACTTCTGACCTCTGCCGCGCTTGGTGCGGCGACACTGGCTGCACCGGCAATCGTCAGCCGCACCGCGAATGCCGCCGACACCATCAACGTGGGCGTGCTGTTTTCACTGACCGGCGGGCTGTCGATCATCGAGAAGTCCCTGTCCGACGCAACCCTCATGGCGATCTCCGAGGTCAACGCCGCCGGTGGCGTGCTCGGCAAGCAGATCAAGCCGATCGTCGAGGACGGCGCCTCCGATCCCAAGACCTTCAACGAGAAGGCCTCCAAGCTCGTCATCGAGGACCGGGTCCCGACCGTGTTCGGCTGCTACACCTCTGCCAGCCGCAAGGCCGTGCTGCCGGTATTCGAGCGCCGTCACAACATGCTGTTCTATCCAACCTATTACGAAGGCTCCGAATGCTCCAAGAACGTCGTCTACACCGGCGCTGTTCCTAACCAGCAACTTTCGAACTTCATCCCATGGATCATGAAGACCCTGGGCAAGAAGACCTTCTTCATCGTCGGATCGAATTACATCTACCCACGCGAGATGGCGAAGGTCTGCAAAATCCTGATCCAGCAGGGCGGCGGCAAGTGGATCGCCGACGAGTACCTGGAACTCGGCGACTCTGAATGGGGGTCGATGGTCAACAAGATCAAGAATTCCGGCTGCGATGTTGTGCTGTCCAACGTGGTCGGCGATTCGGTGGTCGCGTTCTACCGCGAATACAAGAACCAGGGCATCACCCACGCCAAGCTGCCGATCTGCGCCACGGTGACGTCGGAAATCGAGATCGCCGCGATGGGGCCGGAATATGCGGTGGGCAGCTATACGTCGTTCCCGTACTTCATGGCCATCGATACGCCGCGCAACAAGGCGTTTGTCGAGCGCTATCGCAAGTTCGTCAACAACCCGAAAGCGGTGACGCATCACGCACTGGAGTCCTCCTATTTCCAGGTGTTCCTCTGGAAGCAAGCAGTGGAGAAGGAGGGCAAGGCCACGCCGGACGCCATTCGCACCGGCATCGCCGGCCAGCAAATGGACGCGCCGAACGGGCACGTGACGATCGATCCGCAGAACCTGCATACCTGGCTCACGCCGCGGATCGCCCAGTGGCAGGCGGACGGCCAGGGCAAAATCGTCGATGCCTATCCGCACCCGATCCGGCCACTCCCATACGTCGCCTACGGCGAGACCGACACAAACCTGTTCTGCACGGCCCATGGCCTCGATCTGGCCAAGTTGAGAAAGAGCTGAACGCGACGGCGCGCGCGCGGCGGCCGTCCGCGCGCCCATCGCAACTTCTACCCAGCGTAACTTCTGTCGGCGGTATCATGCTCGACGTCATCTTCATAGGCCTGAGTATCGGCTCGATTCTCCTGCTTGTGGCGCTCGGCCTTGCCATCACCTACGGCGCGATGGGCGTCATCAACATGGCGCACGGCGAGATGGTCATGCTGGGCGCCTACACGACGGTGCTTGCCGGAATCTGGCTGCATCTCGGCCTGTTATGGTCGTTGCCGATGGCATTCATCGTGTCGGCCCTGGCCGGACTTGCCATCGAACGTGTATTGGTACGTCGCCTCTACGGCCGCTTGTTCGACACCCTGCTTGCGACATGGGGCGTTGCGATCCTGCTGCAGCAGGCCGTCCGTTTGGACTTCGGCCTGTCCTTCTTCGGCATCCAGATCCGCGGCCTCGGCCCCGGGTTGCAGAACGTGACCGTCCCGGCCTGGCTGACCGGCGCCGCCCAGATCGGTCCAGAGCAGATCAACGCCTATCGACTGTTCATCATTTTCATAACGGCCGTGCTGACCGCGCTCACCTGGTTCCTGATGTTCCGTACCGATTTCGGTGTGCAGTTGCGGGCGATCATGCGCAATCCCCGGATGGCGGCGGCCTGCGGCATCGACGTGCAGCGGATCAATGCCCTCGCCTTCGCCTATGGCTCCGGGATCGCCGGCGTCGCCGGAGTCGATGATGGCCGGCTTCAAGACGGTGTTTCCCGATATGGGTTCGTCGCTGGTCGTCGACGGCTTCCTGGTCGTGGTCGTCGGCGGAGTTGGCAGCTTGCTCGGCTCGGTTCTCTCCGCGGGACTGCTGGGACAGGTCAACGGCACCGTCGCGGCGGTCACCAACGACGTGCTCGCCCGCGCGGTGGTGTTCGGCGTGGTGATCCTGATCCTGATCCTGAAGCCGAGCGGTCTCTTCTCCTTCAAGGGACGATGACGCATGCGAAGCCGTCGCTCGCTCGACTATGCGGCCTATGCCGTCTTCATCCTGATCATCATGCTTGCCCCGCTCGTGCTGGAGGCGTTCTGGCTGAATCGCATCGCCAAGTTCCTCGTCTACGGCATCCTCGGTATCGCCGTGGCCCTGTGCTGGGGCTACGCCGGAATCCTCAACCTGGGCCAGGGGCTGTTCTTTGGCGCCGGCGCCTACATGATTGGCATGTCGCTGAAGCTCGCCAGCGCGACCAGCCTGCAGCAGGGCTCCGTCAAGCCGGTTCCCGACTTCATGCTGTGGAACGCCGCCCCCGGCGCGCCAACCGAGCTGTGTTGCATCAACCACGCCTCCTTCTTATGGATTCCATTCCAATGGGAAGGTTTTGGCACCTTCATGGGGATCGCCTTCCCGGCGGTCATCGCGCTGCTGCTCGGCAACGTGGTCTTTCGAAAACGCGTTTCCGGGGTCTTCGTCTCCATCATCACGCTCGCCCTCGTGCTGCTGGTCCGGCTCGTCGTGATCGACCTGCAGCCTATCACCAATGGCTTCAATGGCCTGACCGACCTTGGCGACTTCAAGGCATTCGGCATCGATTTCGATCCGTATGATGTCGCAACGTACTATCTGGTGGCCGTCGTGCTCGCCCTGTCGCTGATCGGCGCCCGCATGCTGGTGGAAACCCGCGCCGGCCTCATCCTGCAAGCCACTCGCGACGATCTCAACCGCGCCCGCTACCTGGGTTTCGACGTGCCGGCCTATCAGACGTTCTTCTTCGTGGTTTCCGCGATCATCGCGGGCCTCGCCGGCATGCTTTATGTGGTGGTGGCGCAGTTCGTCTCGCCGACGTTCATGGACCTCAGCTTCTCCATCAGCATGGTAGTGTGGGCTGCGGTCGGCGGCCGCGGCTCCTTGCTCGGCGCCTGCATCGGCGCCATCCTGGTCAACATCGTTGCAGCCACCGTCAGCGACACTCCGGCCTTCGTCGAAGCCTGGAAAGCGGTACTCGGGTTGATCTTCGTTCTCGTCGTATTGTTCCTGCCGCATGGTCTCGCCGGATTCGCGTCCGACATCGGCGACCGGCTGACACGACGGCGCGACGGCGCATCGGAATCGCAACCGCAGCCGGTCGCCGCACCGGGCTTCGTGCCGACCCGGGGAAGCACGCGATGACGGCCGCGCTGACGATCGACGGGGTCGGCGTCGCCTTCGCCGGGGTCAAGGCGGTGGACCACGTGTCGATGATCGTCGAGGAAGGCGAGCTGCGCGTGCTGCTCGGCGCGAATGGCGCCGGGAAGACCACGTTGATGGACCTCGTCTCCGGCAAGACCAAGTGCAGCGAAGGTAAGATCTATCTCTACGATAACGAGATCACCAACCAGGAGGAGCACCGCATCGCGCGGGCCGGCATTGGCCGCAAGTTCCAGATTCCAAGCGTGTTCCGTGAACTGAGCGTCCGCCGCAATTTGGAAGTGGCGAGTTGTCGCAATCCGCGCGTGTTCGCCAACCTGCGGTTTGGCCTGAGCCCGGCGAGCAGGGCCCGGCTCGACGAGGTGTCGGCGCTGACCGGGCTGTCCGAGGTGGCGGACCAGATCGCCGGCGGACTGAGCCATGGCCAGACGCAATGGCTCGAGCTGGGCATGCTGATCGTGCAGGACCCCAAGCTGTTGCTGCTGGACGAGCCGACCGCCGGAATGACGCAAGCGGAGACCCACAAGACGGCGGACATCATCAAGGGCCTGCGCGGTCTGCACACGATCCTGGTCGTCGAGCACGACATGGCCTTCGTGCGCGAAATCGCCGAGCGCATCACGGTGATGCATCTCGGCCGCGTGCTGGCCGAGGGCGACATGGCCGCGATCGAAGCCAATCCGGACGTGCGGCGCGCCTATCTCGGCAGCCGCGGCATCATGGCAGGGGCGGCCTGACATGCTGCAGATAGATCGCGTCGACAGTTTCTACGGGCGCAGCCAAATCCTGCATGAAGTTTCGCTCGCGGTGGCGGAACGGTCGGTGCTGACAGTGCTCGGGCGCAACGGCACCGGCAAGACGACATTGCTCAACACGCTGATGGGCCTGACCGACCGCACCAGCGGCCGCATTGTCCTTGGCGGCCGGGACATCAGCGCGCAGCCGGCGTTTCGCCGGGCGCGCGCTGGCATTGCCTACGTGCCGCAGGGGCGCGAGATCATTCCGGACTTCACGATCCGCGACAACATCCTGATGGGCGCCTTCGCCCGCAGCGACGGCAAGCGGGTGATTTCGGACCTCGTGCCGCAGCTTTTCCCCTACCTGATGCAGAATCTCGATCGGCCCGGCGGCGTCTTGTCGGGCGGCCAGCAGCAGCAACTGGCGATCGCCCGCGCGCTGGCAGCGATGCCGAGGCTCATGCTGCTCGACGAGCCGACCGAGGGCATTCAGCCCAACATCGTCGAGGAAATCGAGGAACTCATCGTTCGTCTCAATCGTGAATTCGGCATGGCGATCATCCTGGTAGAGCAGAATGTTGCGTTTGCACGACGGGTTGGCCACGAGTTCGTGATGATGGAGAAAGGTCGCGTCGTCGCGTCGGGCCGTAGCTCGGCGCTGACCGATGACCTGGTGCATCGCCACATGGCGATCTGAACCGCACAACCAGCAGGGGACAGGAGGACAGCAATGCTACACGGCGATATCTCCAGCAGTCACGATACGGTCGGGGTGGCCGTGGTCAACTACAAGATGCCGCGCATGCATACGCGGGCGGAGGTGTTGGCGAACGCCCGCAAGATTGGCGACATGATCACCGGCATGAAGGTGGGCCTGCCGGGCATGGACCTGGTGATCTTCCCCGAATACTCCACGCACGGGATCATGTACAACTCGAAGGAGATGTACGACACCGCCTCGACCTGCCCCGGCGAGGAGACCGAGATTTTCGCCGAGGCCTGCCGCAAGGCGAAGGTCTGGGGCGTGTTCTCGCTGACCGGCGAGCAACACGAGGAGCATCCGCACAAGGCGCCGTACAATACGCTGATCCTGATGAACGACCAGGGCGAGATCGTGCAGAAATACCGCAAGATCATGCCGTGGGTGCCGATCGAGGGGTGGTATCCTGGCAACTGCACTTACGTGTCGGAGGGTCCAAAGGGCCTGAAGGTCAGCCTGATCATCTGCGACGACGGCAACTATCCCGAGATCTGGCGCGACTGCGCGATGAAGGGCGCCGAGCTGATCGTGCGCTGCCAGGGTTACATGTATCCCGCCAAGGACCAGCAGGTCATCATGGCCAAGGCGATGGCCTGGGCCAACAACGTCTATGTCGCGGTGGCCAACGCGGCGGGCTTCGATGGCGTCTACTCGTATTTCGGACACTCGGCGATCATCGGCTTCGACGGCCGCACGCTCGGCGAATGCGGGGAGGAAGATTACGGCATCCAGTACGCCGCGCTCTCCAAGAACCTGATCCGCGACGCGCGGCGCAACGGGCAATCCGAAAACCATCTCTTCAAGCTGCTGCACCGCGGTTACACCGGCAAGATCAACTCCGGCGAAGGGGTGCGCGGCGAGGCCACGTGTCCCTATGACTTCTACCAACGCTGGATCGCCGACCCGGAGGCGACGCGGGAGATGGTGGAAGCGCTGACCCGTCCGACGGTGGGCACCGACGAATGTCCGATCGAGGGCATTCCCAACCAGCTCACCTCGCATCGCTGAGGTGTCGTGCCTGTGGCAGACGCTCCGCCCGTGCTGATCATCGACCGCATTCTCGGCAGCCGCGCCGAGCATGCGCTGTCGGAAGCGCTGCATGTGCTGGAGCACAAGGGGCTGGTCGATGCGCTGCCGATCGATCCGGCAGACATCGACCGGCGCCGCCTGCGCGCACGTACGCAGGCCGGCACGGAGGTCGCCATCGCTCTGCCGCGCGATGCCAAACTTTACGACGGTGCCGTGCTGCTGTTGGAACCGGCACGCGCGATCGTCGTGCGCGTCAATGCGGAACGCTGGCTCCGGTTGACTCCGCGCTCGGTCGCCGACGCGGTCGAGCTTGGCTACCATGCCGGGAACCTGCACTGGCGCGTGCGTTTCCAAGGCGATTGCCTGCTGGTCGCGTTGCAGGCGCCGGTCGATGACTATCTGGCCCGTCTTGGTACGTTGGTGGCGGAACACCGCGTCGCCGCCGTCGTCGAGGATGTCCCGGAGGCGACCCCGCACGCGGTGTCGCCGTGCTGACGATGCTGCATGCCATCTGGCAGGCGGATAGCGCTTTTCCCAGCGGTGCCTTCGCTTTTTCCGGCGGGCTCGAGGGCTTGGCGGCGCTCGGCCTGCCCATCGGCCGCGCGGCACTGGCGGCGCTGATGCGGGACGTGCTGCTGCGCCGCTGGGCGAGCGCCGACCGCGTGGCCCTTGCCCGCGCCCACCGCGCGGCCGGCGACTTCGACCGCATTATCGCCGCGGACCAGGCATTCGATGCGGCCGTCCTTGCCGCACCCCTGCGCGAAGGTTCCCGCCGCAACGGCGCTGCCTTCCTTGCCGCCCACGCGCGCCTCGGCCAGTCCACAGCGCAACGCCTGCAGCGAGCGCGCGCCCAGGGGCTGCTGCCCGGGCATCTGCCGGTGATGCAAGGCGCGATCTTTTTTGCGCTTGGAATGGACGCCGCCGCCGCCATCGCCGCCGCCGGCTACGCCGCGATGGCCGCGCTCGCGACCGCCAGCGTGCGGCTGGGGCACATCGGCGCGATCGACGCGCAGTCGGCGATCGCGGATCTGCTGCCGGTGCTGGCTGGACTCGCGGCCGATCCGCCGCCCGAGGACGCGCCAATCGAAGGTTTTCTACCGTTGCTAGATCTTGCCGCCGCCCGCCATGCCCATGCCGGCGCGCGATTGTTCTTCAACTGAATCGGAGTTCGCATGCTGCTGACACCGACGGAGATGGAGCGCCTGGTCATCTACACGGCAGCCCAGCTTGCGCGCAGCCGCCAGGCGCGCGGCCTGAGGCTCAATCATCCCGAAGCGGTCGCCATCATTACCGACGCCATCCTGGAGGGTGCGCGCGACGGACGCTCGGTCGCCGATCTGATGGGCTATGGCTCGACCATCCTGACCACCACGGATGTCCTGCCGGGCGTTGCGGCGATGCTGCCGATCCTGCAAGTGGAGGCGATGTTCGACGACGGCACCAAGCTCGTCACGGTGCACGAACCCATCCGGCCGATGGAAGGCGCGGACGCCGATCTGCTCGAACCCGGCGCGATCACCGCGGCCGACGGCGAAGTGACGCTGAACGCCGGCCGCCCGCGTGCTGTGTTGAGCGTCGTCAATACCGGCGACCGTCCGGTGCAGGTCGGCTCGCATTATCATTTCTTCGAAACCAACCGCGCGCTCGAATTCGATCGCGGCGCCGCCTATGGCAAGCGGCTGGACATCCCCGCCGGCACCGCCGTGCGGTTCGAACCCGGCCAGCGCAAGGAAGTGACGCTGGTCGCCTTCGGCGGCGCGCAGGAGTTGAGCGGGCTGAACAATTTGACGCTGGGCGGTGCACTCGACGATGCGGGCCGTGCCGCCGCGCTCGCCCGCGCTCGGGACGCAGGGTTTCGCGGCGCTTAGGAACCGACAATGGCGACGATATCCCGACGCGAGTACGCCGCGCTGTACGGCCCAACCACCGGTGACGCGGTCAGGCTCGGCGACACCTCGCTGATCGCAGTGATCGAGCATGATCACGCGGTCTATGGCGACGAATGCCTGCATGGCGGCGGCAAGACGCTGCGCGACGGCATCGGGCTGGCAGCCGGAGTCACCGGCGCACAAGGCGCGCTCGACTTGTTGTTGTGCAACGTGGTGCTGATCGACCCGGTGCGCGGCATCGTCAAAGGCGACCTGGGCGTACGCAACGGCCGGATCGTGGCGTTCGGCAAGGCCGGCAATCCCGCGATCATGGACAGTGTCGATCCCCGCCTGATCGTCTCCGCCGCCACCACAGTGCGGGATTGCGAGGGGCTGATCGCCACCCCCGGCGGCATCGACGTGCACGTGCATTTCGACTCCGCCGGACTGTGCGAGCATGCCATCGCCAGTGGCATCACCACGATGATCGGCGGTTCGCTTGGGCCGATCACCGTTGGCATCGATTCCGGCGGCCCGTTCAACGTCGGCAAGATGCTGCAGGCCGCGGAGGCATGGCCGATCAATTTCGGCTTCCTCGGACGTGGCAATTCGCACCGGCCGGAAAGCCTGCGCGAACAACTGCACACCGGCTGCCTGGGCCTGAAAATCCACGAGGACTGGGGCGCGATGCCCGCGACCATCGATACCTGCCTGCGCGTCGCCGACGAGATGGACTTCCAGGTCCAGCTTCACACCGACACTTTGAATGAATCCGGCTTCGTCGAGGATACGCTGGCCGCGATCGCCGGCCGCACGATCCACATGTACCACACCGAGGGTGCCGGCGGCGGCCACGCCCCCGACATCATTCGCGTCGCCGGCGTGGCGAACTGCCTCCCGTCATCCACGAATCCAACCAACCCGTACACGGTGAACACGTTCGACGAACATCTCGACATGACGATGGTGTGCCATCATTTGAATCCGGCGATCCCGGAAGACGTGGCCTTCGCCGAAAGCCGCATCCGGGCGCAGACCATCGCCGCGGAAGACGTGCTGCACGACATGGGCGCGATCTCGATGCTGGGCTCCGACAGCCAGGGCATGGGACGTATCCACGAGGTGATCTGCCGCACCTGGCAACTCGGGTCGAAGATGAAGGACCAGCGCGGACCGTTGCCGGAGGAACGACCGGGCTTCGGCGACAACGCGCGCATCCTGCGCTTCATCGCGAAATACACGCTGAACGCCGCGCGCACGTTCGGCATAGAGCCCTATGTCGGTTCGCTGGAGGACGGAAAGCTCGCCGACATCGTGGTGTGGCGGCCGGCATTCTTCGGCATCAAGCCGGAACTCGTGGTCAAGGGCGGGTTCATTGCCTGGGGTGCGATGGGCGACAGCGCCGCATCGCTGATGACGTGCGAGCCCGTCATGCTGCGTCCGCAATGGGGTGCCTTCGGCCGCGCCGCGCCGGCGTTGTCGGCCTGCTTCGTGCATCCCGCCGCCATCGACAACGGACTCTCCGCGAAGCTTGGCCTGAGCAAAAGCCTGCTCCCGGCCAAGGGAACCCGCGGCCTCAAGAAGTCCGACATGCTGCACAATGCGGCTTGTCCGGACATTCGCGTCGATCCGCAGACCTTCGACGTTTTCGCCGACGGCGTGCTGGCCACCTGCGCACCGGCGAAGGAGGTGCCGCTCGCCCGGCGCTACATGCTGCGATGAGCGCCGCCCGCATTGGCATCGGCGGCCCGGTCGGGTCCGGCAAGACCGCGCTGATCGAGCAACTGATCCCGGTCCTGGCCGGCCGGGGCGTCAACCTCGCCGTCGTCACCAACGATCTGGTCACCAAGGAAGACGCCGAGCGGATCCGCCGCTCCGGGCTGATCGATCCCGCGCGGGTCGCCGCGGTGGAGGCCGGCGCCTGCCCGCACACCGTCATCCGCGAGGACCCGACGCTCAACATCGTCGCGGGCGACGATCTGGAGGCGCGGTTCGGCGACCTCGACCTCATCATTTACGAATCCGGCGGCGACAACCTGGCCTCTACCTTCTCGCTGGACCTGGTGGACTGGTGGGTGTTCGTGATCGACGTTGCCGGCGGCGATGACATTCCACGCAAGCGCGGTCCGGGGCTGCTGCGCTGCGATCTTCTGGTGGTGAACAAGACCGACCTGGCACCCTTCGTCGGCGTGGATCTCCCCCGCATGCTGAACGAAGCGCGCGGCGTGCGCGAAGGCCGGCCGGTGCTGGCCACCAACGCCCGCACCGGAGAAGGGATCGCGGCACTCGCCGATGCCATCGATCAGGCCGTCTTGTTCCGGCGCTGAGCGTGGCGGACGGAACCGCGGGCCCGCTGCTGCCTGATGTGGGGCGTTGCTCCCGGGCGACGTTGCGCTTCGGCCGCGCTGGCGCGCGCACGATGCTACTCCGCCAGCACGTGCCCTACCCGTTCCACGTGACCCGGCCGTTCTACCTGGATGCGCAGCGGCCCGACCTCGCGACGCTTTATCTGCAATCGTCATCGGGTGGTGTGTACGGCGGCGACGACCTGTCGCTGACGCTCGACATCCGGGCCGGCGCTGCCGCCCAGGTCACCACGCAGGCGGCGACGATCGTGCACGACTGCCGGGGATCGCCAGCCCGCGCGGTTGTGCAGGCGAACGTCGGCGAGGGCGCGTTCCTCGCCCTGACCCCCGATCCGCTGGTACTGTTCCCCGGAGCGGACATCGCCACGGCAACCGACCTTTCGTTGCACGAGGGCGCTTGCGCGGTGCTGGTCGATTCGGCCTCGCTGCACGACCCGCAAGGCGCTGATCGCTCTTTCGCTCGGTTCCACGGCAGCCTGACGGTGCGTGACGCGTCCGGAACGGTGCGCCTGTGCGACCGGGGCGGGATCGAGGGCGAGGGGCTCGGCGCACCCGCGGTCCTCGGGACCTGTCGTGCCTGGGCGACATTGCTGGCGCTCGGTCCGCTGGATCGCCTGCCGGATGCCGCGTTGCTGGAGAGCCTTGCGGCAGCGGCAGACTGCCTGTGCGGTGCGGGCGCGGCACCGAACGGCCTGGGTCTCGCCGCCCGCCTTGCGGGTCCTGACGGAGGCACGCTTGGGCGCTGCCTGGAGCAGCTCGGGGCCGTCTGCGCCGGCACACTGCTCGGCTTCACCCCGGTACGACGGCGCAAATAGCTCTTCCCTCTCTTCCAACTGTTCCTTCCCCCCGCGTAGCGTCAGCGCCGGGACAGTCGGAAGTACAGATCGGACAAACGCGCCGGCAGGTCCTCCAGTCGCCGCATCAGCGCGAATCCGCCCAGCCCGAAGATCCGCGCCGAGACCGACGCTGCCTCTGCGCCCTCCGCCAGTGTCACCCCGAACGTGTCGATTCCGCGGGCCCGCAGCGTCAGGGCTGCGCGGCGCGCGTCCTCCACCAGGTCGCGCGGATCGGACACGTCGATGTCGGATGGTTCGGCGTCGCTCAGCACCAGCACGAGGCGGCGGAAGCTGCGAACCCGGGCGATCTCCGCCCCCGCGTGCCGGATCGCCGTGCCGAGCCGGGTCGACAGGCCGGCCCGCAGGCCCATCAGCCGCGCCCGCGCCGCCGGTCCATACGCCTCGGCAAAGTCCTTCACCCGCGTCAGCCGCACCGCCTCGCGCCCGTCGGACGCAAAAGCGAACATGGCGAACGGGTCCCCGAGTTGGCTCAGCGCATCGGCGAGCAATGCGACAGCGATGCGCTCGATGTCCAGCAGTGTCGCCATGCCCAAGCGCGCCCGCATCGATTCCGAGACGTCGAGCAAGACCGCCGTCGCCACGTCACGCGTCCGCAGCGCGCTGGCGCGATAGACGCGCTCGTCGGGCTGTTGCCCCAATGTGCGCGCGGTGGCGGCGTCGATCACCGCATCCAGGTCGAGGTCCGGTCCGTCCGGTTGCCGGCGCAGTCGCACGGGACGCCCCGGACGCGCCGCGCGCACCTGCCGGTCGAGCCGGCGGCGCAGTTCCGGCAAGCGCGCCAGCGCTTCCTCCAGATGGGCCGGATCGCCGAGCGCGGCGGGCACTTCCCGCACGCAGGTCCAGTCGGGCCGCTCGATCCCGGCCTGCTGGTCCCACTCCGGATAGCGGGCGAGCAGGATTCCGGCGCCGCTCGTTGCCGCTGGCTTCGCGCGGTGCACGTCCGATGGGTCGCCGGCGTCGCCCTCGGCCGGGCGGCCGGTCTCCGACTGGCGCGGCCGCGCCGCCTGCACCTGCAATTCGATCACCTCCGGGGGCGGTTCCTGCGGAGCTTCGAAATCCCACAGGCCGAGCCCGTCGTCGCGATAGGCCGGCTCAACGACGTAGGTGCGCGGATCGAACTGGGCGCGCATCTGTCCGAGATCGTTGCCGAGCAAGCCGCCGATGCGCCGGCTGAGCGCCGAATTCCCAAGGTCGCACGCACAGGCGGCGAACAACGCCCGCCCCTTGCCGATGAGCCCGTGCGGGTCGTCGTAGTCCGGGTCGAACAACGCCCGCGCCAGGCGCGCCATCAGCGCGGGCGCGGTGTTGCCCTCCGGCGCGGCGACGTGGAATGGCCGCCACAGCCGGCGCAGTCCGGGATAGTGCCGCATCGCCAAGGCCTCGACGCGAGCGTCCTCGAGCAGCCCGATCAGCGCCAACTGGAGGGGCTTCAGTGTGCCCACCGCGAAGCGGCCCGGCGTGAATTCGAGATGCGCGCCCGCGTGCAGCGCCGACGCCCGGAACAGCGAGCGGGCTTGCAAAGGGGGCACGCCCGGGAAGGTCTCCGGCATCAGCAGCACGCCGTGCGAGAGGCTGGTTCGCCGCGGTGATGGGCGGCCGGCGAGGACCGGGGCCGGACGCAGCAGCACCCCGCGGCCCCACAGGCCACGGGTCAGCAATTGGAGTCCCCGCTGCTGCGTTGCGAATGAGATTGCGCCAGACTGGCGCTGCAACTCACGCTGTGCCGCGGGGTCTTCGAGCCGGAAGAAGTCGCGCCGGCGGGCGTTGACACGGTCGCCGAATTTCAGGCCGGCGGCGACGAAGGCGGTGAAGCCTGGGGCCCCCGTGGCGCGGAACACTGCGTCGGCACGCTCAGCGAGCAACGCCACGCAGTCCGGTGCGTGTTGGGCCAGGCGGATAAAGCCGGGCCACCAGCCGGGACCGGGCGGCCATGGTCCAGGATGGTCGCCGGCACGGATCGCGGCCTCTACGCAGGCCTGTGCCGCGCTGCCGCCGGCATGGCGGCAGATGGCGGCCGCCGCGGCCCCGACGCCCGGCAGCGCATCGATCCGTGCCGGCGGCGTTGTTGCACTCAGTCGGAGGAAGGCCAGGATGCAGTCGGATCCTGCATTCGCGGTCAGCAGATCGAGCAAGGCCTGCGACCACGCGGCGGCCCCGTCGGGGCCGCCTTTCTCAGCGATATGCCGCGCGGCGGCGCGGAATGGCTCGCGTAGCGCGTCACGACCCCGCAGCAGCCGCTGCAGCGATGCGGCCACCGGATGCAGCGCCTCGCCCTGTGCCGGCGCGGGCTCGGCACTCATGCGATGCAGGCGGCGACCATCTCGGTCAACGCCTCGCGCAACTCCATATCGTCCGTCATCGGCAGCACGATCGCGGCGCGGGCGGCCTCAGCCACCGAGATGCCCGACGCGGCGAGCCGCGCGGCATGAATGAGCATGCGCGTCGAAGCGCCTTCGTCGATGCCCTGGCCACGCAGATTGCGTGATGAGCGGCCGACGCGCACCAGAATGGCCGCCAGATCGACGGGCACGCCGGCTTCGCGCGCGACGATCTCGGTTTCCAGCGATGGCTCCGGATAGGTGAAATCGATCGCCACGAAACGCTGCTTGGTGGACTCCTTGAGGTCCTTCACCGCGCTCTGATAGCCGGGGTTGTAGGAGATCACGAGCAGGAAGTCCGGATGCGCCGGGACCAGTTCGTTGCGGCGTTCCAGCGGCAGCATTCGGCGCGCGTCGGTCAGCGGATGGATCAGGACCGTGGTGTCCTGGCGTGCCTCCACGATCTCGTCGAGATAGCAGATCGCGCCGCCGCGGACGGCCCTGGTCAGCGGGCCGTCATGCCACTCGGTTTGCCCATCGGCGAGGAGATAGCGGCCGGCGAGGTCGGCCGCCGTCATGTCCTCATGCGCGGCGACGGTGATCAGCGGACGGTTGAGCCGCCAGGCCATGTGCTCGATGAAGCGCGTCTTGCCGCAGCCGGTCGGGCCTTTCAGCATCACCGGCAGGCGCTGCTGCCACGCCGCCTCGAAAATCGGGATTTCGTTGGCGACCGGCTGGTAGAACAGCTCGGCTGGCAGGCGATAGTCGTCGATGTTCACGAATAATGGCCCTGGCGATGCTCGTCGGTGTTCACGAACGATGGTCCTGGCGATAGGCGCGCCGGCAGCGGGGTTTTATCGCGGGACGGGTCAGCAGTCCAAGGTGCGGTCGCGTTCCCATTGCGTCAGATGGCGGCAAAAGTCGTTCCATTCCTGATGTTTCAACCGGGCGTAGGCGGTGATGAAACCCGCCCCGAGACGCTCGCGCAGGACGGCGGAGGCTTCGAATGCACGCAGCGCGTCCAGCAGGTTCAGCGGCAGCCGGGGTGCGTCCTTCGCGCGGTCGCCTTCGGTGTACATGTTGATGTGCAGCGGTTCGCCGGGTTGATGCTTGTGCCGCAGCCCATCCAGGCCGGCCGCGAGAATGCCGGTCTGCAGCAGATAGGGATTGGCGCTGCCGTCGGCGAGCCGCAATTCGAAGCGGCCGCCGGCCGGAACCCGGATCATGTGCGTGCGGTTGTCGCCGGAGAAGGTCACGGCATTGGGCGACCAGGTGGCACCCGACAGCGTCACCGGGGCGTTGATGCGTTTGTACGAGTTCACCGTGGGATTGAGCAGGGCACACAGTGCGCCGGCGTGGTGCATCAGGCCGCCGAGAAAATTGTAGCCGTGCGCAGACAGGCCCAGCTCGTCCGTCGTGTCGGCGAACACGTTGGCATCGTCCGACCATAGCGAGACATGCGCATGGCAGCCGCTGCCAGTCAGATGCGGGAACGGCTTCGGCATGAACGTGGCGCGCAGGCCGTGCTTCTCGGCGATCGAGCGCACCATGAACTTGAAGAACACCTGCCGGTCGGCGGTGGTCAGCGCATCGGAGTACTGCCAGTTCATCTCGAACTGGCCGTTCGCGTCTTCGTGGTCGTTCTGGTAGGGCTGCCAGCCCAATGCCAGCATCGCGTCGCAGATCTCGGTGATGATGTCATAGCGGCGCATCAGCGCCGAGGCATCGTAGCAGGGCTTGGCCGCCACATCCGCGGGGTCGCCGATCGCGTTGCCGTCCGGGGTGACCAGGAAGAATTCGCATTCGACGCCGGTCTTCATGGTGAAGCCGAGCGATGCCGCCTGGGCGATGACACGCTTCAGGGTGTTGCGCGGCGCTTGCTCGACAAGCTCGCCGCGCATGACGAGGTCGGACGCGAGCCAGCCGACTTCGGGCTTCCAGGGAAGCTGGATCAGGCTCGCCGGATCGGGGAGCGCCAGCATATCGGGATCCGAGGGCTGCATGTCGAAATGAGCGGCGAAACCGGCAAAGCCGGCGCCGTCGCGCTGCATGCCGTCGATCGCCGCGGCGGGAACCAGCTTGGCACGCTGCTGGCCCAGCAGGTCGACGAAAGAGATCATGAAATACCTGATCCCCTGCTCCGCCGCCGCGTGCGAGAGAACCTTGGCTTTCTCTAGCGATTCAAGCGCCACCGTATCCATGCCGCCTCCCTCTCTGGTGCTCCGGCTCAAACGGTTGGTACCCGCCTTGGAGTGTCATTGCGAGTTTGACCACCGGCCCTGGCCCCCGGCCGGTGGTCAACTCGCAATGACAAAATCGACCGCGGCATCGAAGCGTTCGGATCACAACACCAGCAGGTGCGCATTGCTGCCATTGAACATTGCGTCCTGCTCTCGGATTGCGCTGGCGCCTTTCACGATCCCGGTTTGCCCGGGTACCATTCAGTGCCGGCCAGCGGGATGCGGGTCATCGCCGCCGCTTCCAGGGTCAGCGCCACCAGGTCCTCCGGCTCGAGATTATGCAGATGGCTCTTCCCGCAGGCGCGTGCGATCGCCTGCGCCTCCATGGTCATCACCGAGAGGAAATTGGCCACGCGGCGGCCGCCTTGTTCCGGATCGAGCCGCGCCGCCAGTTCGGGATCTTGCGTCGTGATACCCGCTGGGTCGCGCCCTTCGTGCCAGTCGTCATAGGCGCCGGCGGTGGTGCCGAGCTTGCGGTATTCCTCTTCCAGCGCCGGACTGTTATCGCCCAGCGCGATCAGCGCCGCGGTACCGATCGCCACCGCATCGGCGCCGAGCGCCAGCGCCTTCGCCATATCGGCGCCGTTGCGGATGCCGCCGGAGATGATGAGCTGCACCTTGCGGTGCATTCCCAGGTCCTGCAGCGCCTGCACGGCCGGGCGGATCGCCGCCAGGGTTGGCAGGCCGACATGCTCTATGAACACTTCCTGCGTGGCGGCGGTGCCACCCTGCATGCCATCCACGACCACGACGTCGGCGCCGGACTTCACCGCCAGGGCAACGTCGTAATAGGGACGGCTGGCGCCGACCTTCACATAGATCGGCTTTTCGCACGCGGTGATCTCACGCAGTTCGCCGATCTTGATTGCCAGGTCGTCCGGGCCGGTCCAATCGGGATGCCGCGATGCCGAGCGCTGGTCGATCCCCTCGGGCAGGCGGCGCATCCCGGCAACGCGGGCCGAGATCTTCTGGCCGAGCAGCATGCCGCCGCCGCCCGGCTTCGCGCCCTGGCCCACCACGATCTCGATCGCGTCGGCACGCCGAAGGTCCGTGGGGTTCATGCCGTAGCGGGACGGCAGGTATTGATAGACGAGCGTCTGCGAGTGCCCGCGCTCTTCTTCCGTCATGCCGCCGTCGCCGGTGGTGGTGGACGTGCCGGCGCGGGTTGCACCGCGTCCCAGCGCTTCCTTCGCCTGGCCGGAGAGTGCACCGAAGCTCATGCCGGCGATGGTGACCGGTGTCTTGAGTTCGATCGGCCGCTTGGCGAACCGTGTGCCGAGCACGACGTTGGTGTCGCAGCGTTCGCGATATCCTTCCAGCGGATAGCGCGAGATGGAGGCGCCCAGGAACAACAGGTCGTCGAAATGCGGCAGCTTGCGCTTGGCGCCGCAACCACGAATGTCGTAGATGCCGGTGGCGGCGGCACGTTGAATCTCGGTGATGGTATAAAGGTCGAAGGTCGCCGATTGGCGCGGGGCCGTGGGCGGGATCGGAGGGGTGGCGCGGTTCATCGCGGTCCTCAGGTACGAACCGGCGTGATCGACGTGGAAATGATACAGGCGTCGCGCCGAACCAAACAGCCGGAACGCGGACGCGGTGACATCGCCGATCCGGGCGCGCGTCAGCAGGTCCTCGAGAATCGCATGCTCCGTGGCGCCCATCGGCTTTTCCTCGCAGTCGGCGCCGAGGCTTTTCACCGTGCCGCGCACGAAGATGCGGGCCTCGTAGAGGCTGTCGCCAAGCGCATCGCCGGCGTCGCCGCAGACCACCAGATTGCCTTCCTGGGCCACGAAGGCGCTCATGTGGCCGACCGAGCCGCGCACCACGATATCGATGCCCTTCATCGAGATGCCGCAGCGTGCGCCGGCGTTGCCCTCGATCACCAGCAGGCCGCCGCAGCCGCTGGCGCCCGCCGCCATGCTGGCATCGCCGGCCACGCGCACCTCGCCCGACATCATGTTCTCGGCGACGCCGGGGCCGGCATTGCCGTTGATGAACACGCTGGCCAGCGCGTTCATCCCGGCTGCGTAGTAGCCGACGTGCCCATCGACGGTGACGGTGATCGGTGCGTTCAACCCGACAGCGACCGAGTGGCTGCCGCGCGGCCGCGTCAGCCGCCACGCTGTTCGGTTGGTGTCTGGTGCGAGCCCATGCAGTTCGGTATGAAGATCGCGCAACGTCACGCGCGAGAGGTCCACCGTGGTCGGGTGCGCGATGACGTTCACGACCGGCGTTCCCAGAAATAAACTCGTGCCGGTTCCGGTTCCAATACACGCGCGTCCTCGATCCCGGGCAGGTCGACGAGCGCACGGTACTCAGTGCCGAACGCGACATAGCGGTCGGTCTCGGCGATCACCGCCGGCTTGCAGGCGACCGGGTCGCGGACGACGCCGAAGCCGGATTCGGTGCCGATGACGAAGGTGTAGAAGCCGTCGAGCTCGACCAGCGCGGCGTGCAGCGCTTCGTCCAGCCGTGCACCCTGGCGCATGCGCCAGCTCAAATAGCGTGCGGCGACTTCGGTGTCGTTGTCGGTTTCGAACGCAATTCCCTCGCGCTGCATCGTGCGGCGCACGCCGTTATGGTTGGAGAGCGAGCCGTTGTGCACCAAGCATTGGTCGGGGCCGGTGGAGAACGGATGCGCACCGGCCGTGGTGACGGCCAACTCGGTTGCCATCCGGCTGTGCCCGATTGCGTGCGTGCCGCTCATGTCCGCGAGGCCGAGCCGGCCCGTGACATCCTGGGGCAGCCCGACTCCCTTGTAGAGTTCCATCCGGCATCCGGCACCGACAACGCTCACCTGCGGCGCTCGCGTTCCGAGTGCTTCCCGCACGGCTTGCTCCTGCCGCGCCGGAATCGTCAGCACGGCATGGTCGTCATGCTGGATCACCGGGATGCGATCGCCCGCCGCTTGCGCCAGGTCGGCGGCAAGGGCGTTGAAGTCCGTCGGCATAGGCCCGCGCAGCGTCAGCTTCAGGGCTTGCGGTTGGCCTTTGCCGTACACCGCGAAGCCGGCGCTGTCGGGGCCACGATCGGTCATCGTGGACAGCATCGCCGCGGTAAACCGGCCGAGGTACTCCTCCAGCGTCGGGTCCTTCAGGAACAAACCGACAATGCCGCACATTTCCCGCTCCCCGTACGCGCCGGACCGGCCGCACGATGCTGCGTCCCGGCGGGGGCGGTGTCAACTGTCGGGAATCGTTTTTTCTCCTCAGGAAAAATGTTGTCAGTCGGGACCGGGAGGGTCTCGCGGGTAGATGATGATCGAGAGATAGGTCATCGGCTTGCTTACGAGGCGCTCTGGCCCGTGCATCGCGGCGCTGTCGAACAAGAGCGCGTCGCCCGGGCGCAGATGATAGGTCGCATCGCCATGGCGGTACACCACCTCGCCGGTCAGCATGTAGATGAACTCGACGCCGGCATGGCGGAATCCGGTGTAGGGAACGGCATCCTCGTGCAGCGTGATGAGGTAGGGCTCGACCACCACGGGGCCGCCGAGGCCGTGGCCGAGCAGACTGTACTGGTGGCCCGCCTTGGTGCCGCGACGCTCGATGGTGACACCCTGGCCGGCGCGCACGAAGGAGCAATCGCGTTGCTCCTCGAACGTCGCAAACAACTGCGTCAGCGGCACGTTGAGGGCTTGCGCAAGCGATTGCAGCGTCGCGAGCGAGGGCGAAATCTGGCCATTTTCGATCTTTGACAGCATCCCGGCGGAGATTCCGGCGGCGACGGCGAGGTCCGAGACCGTCAGTTCCCCGCGACGCCGCAACAAGCGGATCTGCGCACCCAGTGCTTGCTCCAGCGTCCGCTCGGCCGTACCGGCGCCCGACCCGGTGGTAAGCTCCTCTGACCGGGATGAGTGCGGCGCACGCCGGGACGCGGGGCGGGAAGCCGACATGAGCGTTGCCTCCGTCAGGGACGCCGTGCTGCGCGAGCGGCGCCGGCCGGGATGGCATGCTCCGCGGCCGGCCTTCGCTGCTGCTCCGGTTACTGTGACAGCCCTGACGCGGCAAGCCTGGTGGGGCGCAGAGAAGCGTCCGACGCGGGCGGCCGGCGCCAATAGGGACCGGTTCGTGCGACAAAATGGCGCCCCTATGTCGCCAAGGCATGCAAGGTCAAAACGACCGCTGAAGACCGGTTCTCAATTCCCAACTTGGCGTAGATCTGCTCCAAATGCTTGTTCACGGCGCGAGGACTGAGGCCGAGGATCTCGCCGATGTCGCGGTTCGACTTGCCGCGCGTCAGCCAGATCAGCACTTCGGCTTCGGGTCTTCAAACTCACCGACCAGACCAGGAGCGGGGGTGGTATGGTAACGCGCGACGCCCCGAGCACATATGCGACAGACAACGGCAATCGTCGCGCCACATCCTGGCGCCCGCAACGCGCCAGAGCCTGCCTCCTGCTGCTTGCCCTATGCTTCCCCACTTTCCGGGCAGAGGACGGGGAAGCAAGGAATGCCGTCGAGCGACAGCGGTTCTCAATGCGGACGAATCGCAGTTGCAAAGTCCGGCGCGGCTGGCTGCCGGCGAGGCGGCGCAGGGTCTGGTGACGCCAGCCCGTCGCGCTGACCGCCGCGACTGAGTCCGATTTGCCACATTCGGGGTGAAATTGTCATCCGACCCCCAAATCGCCGATTCTCAACGCGTCGAGGCTGCAATTCAACATCAGGGTGCAACGCCTCGATTCGCTCATCGGCCGCCTGCGCCAGTGCGTTGAAACATTCCCCGACAAGCGCCGGGGCATGAACATTACCTATTCGATCGCCGACAGCGCCATGGCGGCGTTCTCGGTGTTCTTCATGCAAAGCCCCTCCTTCCTGGCGCATCAGCGGCACTTGCAGGAAGGCCACGGGCGATCGAACTGCGAGTGCCTGTTCGGGATCAGCAAAATCCCGAGTGACAACCACATCCGCGACATGCTGGACCCCGCCGCCCCGGCGCTGCTGTATCCGATGTTTCCCGCAGTGCTGGCGGAACTGGAGCAATCCAGCGGCCTGTCCGCCTTCCGCCGGCTCGGCGACCACGTGCTGATCGCCCTGGATGGCTCCGAATATTTCTGTTCCAACAGCATCAGTTGCCCGCACTGCTCGACGCGGCTGCGCGGCAAGGGCAAAGACAAGGACGCCGGCAAGATCGAATACTTCCACGCCATGCTGGGTGCGACGCTGGTGGCGCCGGGGCACAACCAGGTCGTGCCGCTGGAGCCGGAGTTTGTCTCACCGCAGGACGGCGCCAAGAAGCAGGATTGCGAGACCCGCGCGGTGCAGCGCTGGCTGGCCAAGCACGGCGCCCAATATGCCCGCCGCAACCCGATCTATCTCGGCGACGATCTGCACTCCCGCCAGCCCACCTGCGAAGCGGTCCGTGCGACCGGCGGCAACTTCCTGTTCGTCTGCAAACCGGACTCCCATCCGCTGATCCAGGAGTACATCACCGGCATCGAGCTGCCGAGCCACGCGGTACCCGTCAAACGCGGCCGTAAGCGGTTCACCTATCGGTATCGCTGGTTGTCCGGCGTGCCGCTGCGCGATGGAGACGACGCCCTGCAGGTCAACTGGCTGGAGATCGAGATCCACGATGCCGGCGGCAACCTCACCTACCGCAACAGCTTCATCACCGATCTGCCGGTCAGCCGAGACAACGTCGCCGAACTGGCCGCCTGCGGCCGCGCCCGATGGAAGATCGAGAACGAGACGTTCAATACGCTCAAGACCGGCGGCTACCACCTTGAGCACAGCTACGGACACGGCAAGCAGAACCTTGCCGCCCTCCTCGTGACACTCAATCTGCTGGCGTTCGCCTTCCATACCGTCTGTGACCACGCCGAGGAACTCTGGCAACGGGCCAGATCGAAGGCCAGTTCACGGGCGCAATTCTTCAACCGTCTGGTGGCGATAACCAGCTTCCTGATCTTCCCGTCTTGGGATGATCTCGTGCGGACCCTGGCCTTCCTTCAGCCGCCGCCGCAACCGCCCTGATCAACCGGCGCCGCCAAACACTCCGTCTCCCCTCCCGTCCCACAATCGCAACGTAATACCAGCCCCCGAAAAGCGCGACTCATTGACCTCGGCGGGATTCCCGAATCGGCTGTGTTGGGATTCTGTTCGGATCGGCACGATTCGGACGGGAGCGCCCAGCCATGGCCAGACCAATCGAGGTGAGCCGGAAGGACCGCTCGCCGGCGGCGTTGCGCGAGATTGCCCGCACCACGAAGGACGGCGGGGTGGTGCGCCGCCTTCAGGCCATCGCGGCGGTCCTGGAGGGACATTCCAGGGGAGAGGCTGCGCATCTCAACGGGATGCAGCGACAGACGCTGCGGGACTGGGTGCACCGGTACAACGAGCATGGCGTGGCGGGATTGATCTCGCGCCAGAGCCCGGGCCGGCCATCGGCGCTGAGCGAAGAGCAGATGGAGGAACTGCGGCAAATGGTGTTGGCGGGTCCGGACCTGGAGCGCCACGGCGTGGTACGCTGGCGGTGTGCGGACCTGCGCAAGGAGATTGCGGCTCGATGGTTGGCTGTGGTTCACGAGAACACGGTGGGGCGCTTCCTGCATCGGCTCGAGATGACCCGGCTGCAGCCGCGGCCGCAGCATCCGAAAACGGATGCCGCGGCGCAGGAGGACTTTAAAAAGAACTTCACCCGCCTGGTCGCTGAAGCTTTGCCCGAGACGGCCTCTGGTAAGCCGATTGAGATCTGGTTCCAGGACGAAGCCAGGGTCGGTCAGCAGGGCAGCTTGGAGTACATCTGGGCACCGGTCGGCTCGCGGCCCCGGATGGTGCGCGACAACCGCCACGACTTGGCGTACCTGTTTGGCGCGATCTGCCATCAGCGCCAGGTCGGCGCCGCCATTATCATGCCGGCCGCCAACACCGAAGCGATGAACGAGCACCTGGCGGAGATCGCCACCCAGGTCGCACCCGGCGCGCATGCGGTCCTGGTGTGCGATCAGGCCGGCTGGCATCAGAAGGGCAAGCAATTGCGGTTGCCCGACAACATCTCGCTACTGCCGCTGCCGCCCTATTCCCCAGAACTCAACCCCATGGAGAACATCTGGGACTACCTGCGCGGCAACTGGCTCAGTGCGCGGGTCTGGGACAGCTACGAGGCCATCCTGGCCGCCTGCAAGGATGCCTGGAATTTCCTGACCAGCGACTTTGAACGCATCGACTCGATCGCTCACCGCAACTGGGCATGTGTCAATCTTTAGGTTGGCTGGTTATAAGAGGTCGAAATGCCAAAATGAGAATTGCTGGTCGAGCGACTTTTACAAATAATTGATATCAAAAAGAAAGCCTGGAGCGGGCGAAGGGATTCGAACCCTCGACCCCAACCTTGGCAAGGCGCCGGAGGGGTCTACGCCAGGGTATCCGGCACCCCGCCATGGCCTGATAATCAAGCCATAAATCAATATCTTAACTGTCATCCGACCCGCCTGGCGATATCCCGTCCTATCCGGCGACTTGCCACCAAATGCTTGGAATCAGCCGCGATCGGGGGTATAATCCCCCCATTCTAAGCAAATGTCCAGCAGGTGACTGATATGGCTGGGGAAAAGCTCACCAAGCGGGTTGTCGATGCCTTGAAGGCTCCCGAACCTTCGAAGGTTGGGGTCAAGGTTCGGGAGAGTTTCGTGTGGGATCGCGAGCTCCGCGGCTTCGGCGTGCAGGTCATGCCGTCGGGCCTCAAGAGCTTCGTCATCCAGTACCGCACGCCCGAGGGACGCCACCGGCGCGTGGTCATCGGACGCTACGGCCTGATGACCGTCGAGGAGGCCCGTACTCTCGCCCATGAGCAGCTGGTCGCCGTGTCCAAGGGCGTCGATCCGGTCGCCGAGGCGGCCAAGGCGGCCGGGCTCCAGACGGTGGCCGAAATCTGCGACTGGTACATCGCCGAGGCAGAAGCCGGCCGCATCCTCGGTCGCCGCCGTCGCGCCATCAAGGCGTCCACGCTGGTGATGGATCGCAGCCGGATTGAGTCCCACATCAAACCGTTGCTCGGCAAGCGGCAGGTCGCCTCTCTCAAGCTCGGCGACATTGAAGGCGCCCAGGCCGACATCGCGGCCGGCAAGACATCGAAGGCTCGCGTCGGTAGCCGTGGCGGCGCCACCACCGGTGGCGAAGGTGTCGCCGCGCGGACGATGTCGACACTCCACGCGATCTTCGAGCACGCCGTGCGCCTGGGACAGATCGAAGCCAATCCCGCCAAGGGCGTGCGCAAGCTGGCGAGCGTGCCCCGCGAGCGGCGGCTCAGTCGCAGCGAGATCGAGCGCCTCGGCAAGACCCTGCGCGCCGTCGCAGAGGAAGGCGAGCATGCCACGGCGCTTGCGGCTATCCGCTTCCTGCTGCTCACCGGTTTCCGGCGCATGGAAGCCCTGGGGCTTCAGCGGGCATGGCTCGATGAGGAAGAAGAGGCAATCCGGTTCCCTGACACCAAGAGCGGCGCGCAGACCCGCGTGATCGGGCGGGCGGCCGTTGAGCTACTGCTTGAGCAGCCAAAGACGAAGTCACCCTTCTTCTTTCCGGCCGACTGGGGCGAGGGACATTTTGTCGGCGTGGTCGCGTGCTATCCGCGTGCTGGATCGGGTCTGCGAAAAGGCGCGGCTGACTGACGTCACACCGCACACCTTGCGGCACACCTTCGCCAGCCTGGCCGGCGATCTCGGCTTTTCCGAACTGACGATCGCCGCGCTGCTTGGGCATTCCGCTCGCGGCGTCACGCAACGCTACATCCACATCGACGAGGCGCTCAGGATGACCGCCGACCGGGTAGCCGCCGAAATGGCGGACATCCTCGATGGCCGCGCGACGCCTGCCCGCGCACGCATTCCTCGTGGCGAGCGCGCGGCCCATCATCTGGAGCCTTCCAGTCTATGAATACGGGTTGGGCTCAAGACGAGCCTGACGTCGGCGGGAAGATCGAATAGCGGCTAAACCGCGCCTCCGAGCAGCACACGAGCACAATACCACGACGCGACTCGCGTTTCATAGTCGCCGCCGGTGGCCTCCGCCTTTCCGCCGGACGCGCCCCGCTTTGTCATTTGGCGAACTCGAGGGTTCTTATTCATAGAGCTTCGCAATATCCGCCATCGGTCGGCACAGCCTGAGAGGCTGATCGGGAAGCTGCAACGATCGCGTCTAAGTTGACGGCATTGAGGTACGCCGCAGCAATCTTCCTGGTGGATATCTCGTCGGCGCCAGGTTCAAACAGTATGACCTTGTTACCGGACAATGATCGAACGAGGCGAGGAAGGCCCGGTTCTGCCACCCAAAAAGCAAACTCTCCGTCCTTGGGTTTACGGTTCAATGTCGGTAGGCGTTTCCCGGAAAGACCCTGACTGGAGAGCTGCGCCGAGACGGCGATGACGTTCGACCCAATCAGGAGAAGGGGTCTTGGCATCCTCCCAGATTCTCGATGAAGGTTGATTCAATATCCCGACCTCGAGTGCATATGGGTGAGCTGCTGCCGAAATGGCGACCACAACCACGTCGGCTCGATCACCAAGCCGCCGCGACTTTTCGGCCGGCTGCTCATTGAAGACCGCCTTCTCCTCATAGTCAGCGCCGATCTCGTGCGCTGTCCAAAGGAGGACGTCATCAAGCATCGCTCGGTCGTCCGACGCACGATGAGCGGGGGAAGTTTCCAGCAAGCGTGCAATTCCACGCTCTCCGTACATGCCGCGCATTGCTACCTTGAATGCTTCACGCAATTGGTTGACGCCCACGAGGCTGGCAGGCCGCCTGTGGCCGTCCAACGCCACACTCGACGCGGGCGGCAACGTCCTGAGCCGCTGTAGCAAGCAGAGTACCAGCAGAACTCGATTGAAGAGCCAGGCAGCCCGCTCTGGTCCAGGAATAGGCTCCCCACCTTCTCCCTAAGCCGGCTGATCATCACGCCGATACGCTTTCGACAAGCCGTGACCAACCTGGGCCAATCCACGTCGGATCGGTCCAGGTCAGCTTCCTGACTTTGCGCCACATCGTCTGCCGACAATTCGTCGGGCCGAGCGTCGTCGGCGTCAAGGTTACGCCCGTCTCCATCAAGAACAGGCTTAGAAACCGGCCCCATTGCGCGGATCAAGGCGGCGATCACTTCAGAAACCAAACCGTTTTCGAGTAGATGGTTTTGGTTTCCAGGCTTCTGGATTGTTGCAAGGCTGACGCCTCGTGGACCGAACGGCGCGGCAGCCCCGGGCGCCGGCTCAGCGGCAGGCTCATCGGGGGTAGAGGACTTGACCTTGGATGCGCCGACCTTCCCTGAAGAATCGGACTCGTCGAAGACGTGCCGCTGGAGCAAGTCGAATATTTCGTCGAAGCCATCGTAGCTGTCCAAACGCCCCAAGTGATCGAGCAGTTTGGCAGCGGCCTTTGGTCGCGTCGCATCGCGGAGCGCTTGTTCGTCGTTAATCACGACGATCGCAATAATCCCACCGGGGCCATCGATGCGGAGCAGGCCCCCCTCTCTGAATGGCGGCTCCGTCGTGAAAATCACGCCATCCTCGGTCGCCGCGAAGTTTGCAGAGTGCAACTCAACGGCGCTCTGGAGCGAAACGACCCCCAGGCAGTTTTTTGGGTCCAAGCCGCGGACGACGATCGCATCGCCTTGCCGTAGGCCGACAACCACGGGCGCGGCGTCGCCCTCCGCGTCTCGTTCGAGCTCGCGCTGGCGCTGGTCCTGACTTCGACTCGCAACTGCCTGGAGCGTCTCGGCTGATAATGACGGCGCGTTCGTCAACACATCCAGTCCAAGTTCTGTCGCCGCCTTCGATGCCGCCGCTCCCGTCAGCAAGATGTTGGCCTCAGCGTTGCCGTGCTCTCCACCGAGCCAACCGGCGCCCGTAGGATTTGCGCTGCCGAGACAGACAATCGGCCCGGCGTCGGTCTCAAATAACATCGCCTTGCCGTGGGCGAACCCCACCCCAGGAGCTTTGGCCCAAAAAGCTCCCGTCTACCTCGGAGTCGACTAATCGGGTTCGAATAGGGGCTTCGTCAGGCGCTTCAAGGACAGCTGTACTTGGCTGCAGGCCGACTATGATTTCACTTGGATTGAGGTCGTCTGAAATCCTGTTGAGCGCCCGCAGATCTTTATCGAAATAGGGGCCGACAACACAAATCCGATGAACAGGCGATGCGATTTGGGCGGCAGTTTGCGTCCAAAGAGATTGGCTCTGTGGGTGAACGCCAAGAAAGTGACACTCAACTTGCTGTGCTGCTCGGGCAAGGCTACCAAGATGACGGAGGCGCTGTTCGATTTCGTTGAGCAGTAAGCCTTGTGCCGCCCCGGAAGCACGCAGCCAGAGTAGGCAATACTCAAGGGCATCAAGCAGCAAGCCCCTCGGGGGCCCTTGCATGCCGTCCCCCAAAAAGTTGTGACCTCTTCGTTGTGAGAGAACCCCGGGTCAGTGGCATTGTGGCTTCCGATGCTCAGAACTGAGGACTTTTCCGATAGCAGGGCCAAGATTTTTGGATGGAACGCCGTCGTGTGCGACACGGGAGCCAGAAGATAATCCTTGCCGGCTCGAGTCGGCTGACGGAGCGGATCATCCACAGAGACAGAGAGCTGACGCGCGTCGACGAGGACAATGTTCAATCGACTACCCGCACGCTCGAACGCCCGGAGCAGCACTTCTTCATAGAACGCGGCGTCAAAGTTGAACGTTGTGACCACAGAAGCTTCGATTGCGGCGGCGCCCTTGCCAAGACTGCGCAGAGCGTCAAGAAGCGGAAAGCGAACGATCGGCCCAGGTGGTTCGCTCATTCGCGTAGGCCTGTCAATGTTTCGATGCCCAACTTGGTAAGAGTAGGGAGCGCGCCGGGCTGCGACTGTGTGAGGCCAAGGTCGAGCAACATTTGAAGGGCCTGTCGCAGTCGGGGCTGGGTCTCAACCACACCGTCCAGTTTGCGATGCACCGACATGCCCGCCTCGCTAATCCGGAACATGAGTGTGTCCTCGCCAGCTTCCCCGAGTTTCCGGATAGCGACCCGTTGATGGGCGCTCAGAACTTCGACGAGAAGGCTCTTCAACCATTGCTGACAAGAAAGACCGCGCCAGCGAGCCTTGGCCAACTGGTTCAAACTATCAAGCGTCAACGGATAGGCTCCCAGCGCACCCTGAGGCAGGGCAAGGGTCCTATAGCAGGCCATCTCATCGCCCCAGCGCGCCACCAGACGGACGAGCAGTTTGCATGCGGCCTCAATCGGCGGCAGCCGTTCATCCGTAATGCGCCGCCAAAGGATTAACTCATAACTCGGAGCGGACATAAGCGAAAGATTCGGAGCCGCAAGTCGATCAACTTCGACCATGACATCAAAGTCATGCTCTTCGGGCAATGCGAAGGATGGTCGGCTCAAGAGCCAGGCGGCGAACCGACGAACATCATGAAATGGCTTCGGCTGTCCGTCGAGTTCATCCAGCGCCAGCTTGAAGAATGTGTACCATGCGAGGCTCATCATCTCATTGCGGGCGTAAAGCGCCCACTTCGATCGTGCAGGTGCGAGAGCCTCTGAGACGATCCACATTCTGTCCCGATAGCGCCAGCATAGCAACTTCCCAGGAAGTCTTTCACAGGATCCGCGCTCGGGGCAGCAGCGCCGATTTCGAGAAACTCCATTAGCAAGCGAAATGTTGTCTTCCTGGCAATGCCACCGACGGCGCGATCTTCAAGCAGTAATCTTATCAATGATCGTTGCGCGCCGTCGCGGAGCCCGCTGTGAATTGCGCAAGGACAAAAATCGCTCAAGTCGTCCAAATCAGCTGAGCCGATACTGTCCTGCGCCAAGACGTCGAAAAATCGTCCTTCATTCACTCCGTCTGCGTAACTAACGGCTAATGGTTCGCCATTCTCAATCGTGTATTTAATTCCGCTTTTAGCGTTTCCGAGCAATACGAAATACTCATCCCGCAGGGGGCCAAGATAATACTGCCCTAAACCCCCTAGAGGGTTTTTGAAATAACGCTTTTTGTTATCTTCTTCTCGATTTTCGTAATCATTGATGTCAGAGTCTGCCGCCAGCAGATAGAGCCGTTGCTGCAGGACCTAGCTTTTGCCTTCCTGCGCAGGCAGCGCCGTGCAGGGAGGCGTCGTGATCACCACAGGTGATTGCGTGACGCTCAGCAACGAGCGTAAAAAGACAATCTGCTCGCCGCAAAGCAGTCCTGAACTCTGGATCAGTAGCATCGGGAAAACGCTGTTCAAAAGCTCGAACAAACCATGGATAGAATCCGAAATACGACGCCCTATCAGTGACGTTCGTTACCCCAGGCAGCAACCGCGAGTAGATGGCTATGCACGGCTGCTGTGTACCGAGGTTATCAAGACCAATCTTGTCCTTCGGTCGTTCTAGCCACGCTACGACTGGCTGATCCATTCGTTCCTCCTGGCGCCTTTTCTACCGTCGGCACATTCGAGATGATGAAGCTCTAGGCAGGTGACCTGTCCTGTAATCCCTCTCGTCCATCGGCTCGTTTGCGCTCGCCGGATCAATGCTTCATCGCCCCTCCCGATTAGGAGCGCGCGGATCCACGTTCGCATTGAATGGCGTCATTGGCTTGCGGTCCGAGCCGCGGCGCGCTCCTCATGTTCGAATGCGTCAGCGAACTGATCGAGTTCCTGCGTGCTCATGCCAAGGCTGCGCCCGATTGAGCGCCATTGCGACACCGCTTGTTCCACCTCACGAAGCATCTGTCGGGCGCGCGGCACGGCAATCCGGAAATACGGAAGTGCGGACATCAGCGCCTCGATCGTTGCCTCCGGACCGGCATCTTCCGACACCCATGTCTTCAACTCACGAACCCGGTCCGGAAACGGATTGATGTCGAATGCCGGCGCAAGCCGCCACTGCCCTCGATCGACATGCAGGAAGCCATGGTTGCGCAGATGATCGTCCACATTGGTGATGAGGATGGAGAAGGCGATGCGTCGCCAGAGTTCCTCCGTATCGGCCTGCGGCGCCGCGCCGTGCATCCGCAGCGCATCGACGATCTCGGTATAGGCATGCTCGCCCGACTCCGCGACTCGACGCCGAGCATCGTCGCGGCGGAGACGTACATCAGCCGCCCGCCACCCTGGAGACGATCGAAGCGCCGGATCAACGCCACCGGGCTGCCTTCGCTCTCGACCAGGCGGCCTTCGGCGGCGTCGATCCCCGCGGCGGCGGCGAGCCGCAGCGCGAGAACCTCGCCTTTGGTGACCGCGCGGTCGTCGGCGACGCTCGGAAACTTGCCGATCGACAGCCGCCCGTCGTCATCGACCACCGTGCATTTCGGGCGTAAGCCACCCAGCGACGTGCCCCGGCCGCGGAGGTAGCGCAAATCCTCCGCCGTCTCGGTATGCGTCTCGACCGCATGCGACGCGGACAGCAAGTGGCCCAGTTCGATCAGCGGCGGCGCGGTCCGCCGGCCCTCCTCGGCCGCACGCTGGAAAACCCCATCCTCGTCCTGAAAACGCAACGCACCGACGCGGCTCGCATCGTCGACCGCCAGAAGGAAGTCGAGCGCGTTCAGCGGACGGCTCTCGACATCCGCGCCGGCGCGTCTTGCCTCCTGCCGCCGTTTGGCGTGGTCGCGCAGGATGACGCGCCGCGCCCAGCCGTCCGGTTCGGTGTCCGCAATCGCGCCGTGAAAGACGGATCCGCCACGCTCTTTGCGATGAAATTGCGGGCCGGCGACCAAGGGAAGGCTGGGGTCGATCGCGAAGCCGTCCGTGGCCGCCAGCAACGCGGCGTCGTACTCGAAGGCGGCGTTCTCCCGCGCGCCCTGCGCGTCGAAGCGGAGTGTCCCGAGACTGCGGGCGTTTTCCCCAGCGCTACCTGGATGGTTCCTCCTCATAGTGCGGTCGGCATCTTCTTCGGGCGCACGCGCTTTGGCAGCCGTTCGGCGTCGAGCAGCAGGCCGACGTCGTCACGACGAGGGTCGACGATGTCGCCGATCGCGTCGCCGAACCCGAGCACGAAGAGCGCCATCGCATAGACACCCATCGAAACCGACGGATCGCCCTTCTCCACCTTCAGATAGGTGGTCTTGGCCGAGCCGATTCGCTCCGCCATCATCACCGTGGTCAGGTTT
>CAWADP010000011.1:0-186301 GCA_963780805.1 uncultured Alphaproteobacteria bacterium | reverse complement strand
ACCGCGCAAGAGAGGACGCCCCAGGATCTATGGCAGGAAGATCAAGCTCCGCTCCCTGCTGGATGACCCCAAGAGCTTCCAGCACGCCCCCAGTCCCGTCTACGGCGAGAACAAGGTGATCATCCAGTATCGGGTCCGCGACCTGCTATGGCGTCCCGCAGGCCGCCTGGTGCGCTTCGTCGCCGTGATCCATCCCGCAAGAGGCGCCTGCCTCCTGATGTGCACCGACATGTCCCTGCAAGCTGTCGAGATCATTCGTCTCTATGGTCTGCGCTTCAAGATCGAGCACACCTTCAAACAGGCGGTGCGCCAGATCGGTGCGTTCACCTACCATTTCTGGATGTCCGACATGAAGCTACTGCGCCGCAATAACGGCAATCAGCATCTTCATCGCGCGTCGCTCAAATACCGCAACGATGTCAAGCGCAAGCTTCACGCCTACCACGTCTTCATCCTGGCAGGGCTCGTCTGTCAGGGACTGCTTCAGTACCTCTCCGTCGCCTTCCCTCAGCTCGTCTGGAGCTCCTTCGGTTCCTGGCTGCGCACCATTCGTCCCGGCATTCCCCCCTCCGAACTCGTCGTCGCTACCGCGCTACGCCATAGGCTGCCCGAATTTCTCCTCAATGCCGACCAAAGCAACATCTTCACCAAATTCGTCGTCGAACGGCAGGACACCAACAAAATGCAGGCCTTCCGCCTCGCCGCCTGAGCCAAATTCGCCAAACCCCGGACTCTGCGAGATATCAGCCGGTTTTGCCAGTTGTTCCGGGAGTTCGAGCGGCGGCTGTCGCCGACGCGATGCGCCAGCAGCACATGGCCTGCGACAAAGCCTTCGTGGACTACTCCGGCAAGCGGATGCCGATCGCCGATCCGGCAACCGGCGAGGTGCGCCTGGCAGAGATATTCGTCGCCGTGCTCGGCGCCTCAATGGGCTGGCGTGAGCCATCCAGGGCGATTGCCTCTACCCAATACTGACGGCTGCGGGGAGAAATCATATAGTTGACTATGGTCATGTCTCGACCTGCGCGCGGCCATATCGGCATGCAACGCACGTTTCCGGGATACCAAGCCGGGCTCGATCTCTAAGAGTTGTCCGGTACATTCCTAGGCGCGGCATAGCCTCCTGACCATGAAGCGGATGGAGGCGATCAGCAGAAAAGCCCGCGCCTTGTGGTTCAGATTTTCCCAGGGCTTGCTCAGGCGCCGGCAACGGTTCAGCCAGGCGAGTGTGCGCTCGACCACCCAGCGTTTGGGCAACACTGCGAAACCCTTGGCCTGGTCCGAGCGCTTGACGATCTCCACCTGGACATTTGCCAGCACCTTCCTAATGGCCTTGCGGAACTTGGGTCCCTGTACCCGCCGTCGGCATAGAGCTTCAGCAGGAATGGATACAGGCCGAATAAGGTGCCCAGCAACCAGGCGCCGCCGTCGCGATCCTGGACGTCCGCGGCTGTCACGATGGCATGCAGAACCAGCCCCTGCGTATCAACCAGAACGTGCCGCTTCTTGCCTTTGACCTTCTTGCCGGCGTTGTAGCCGTGCGGATCAATATGAGCACCGCCCTTCTCGGCACTCTTGACGCTCTGGGCGTCGATGATCGCCGCGGTCGGGCTGGCCTCCCGCAAGGCCTGCTCCCGACATTTGACGTAGAGTGCGTGATGGATCCGCTCCAGCGTCCCGTCCCAACTCCAGCGGTCGAGGTAGTCGTATATCGTGCTGCGTGCGGCAAGGCCCTTCGGGATCGCCCGCCACTGGCAGCCTGTGCTCAGGATGTACATCAGCCCGTTGACCACCTCGCGCAGCTCGACCGTGCGCTTGTTGCCGCCGGGTTTGGCGGGTGGGATCAAGGGCGCAATCTCCGCCCACTCCTCATCGGTCAGATCGCTCTCATAGCGCAGCCCGCTGCGGTCGTAGCGAGCGCGGTTCTCCTTGGTCCACATCCGGGTGCCCCGAAATTGCGCAGGGGAAGTTAAATGGGAGCAGAATTAGACGGTTCAAGGGGCCACCGCTAACCGATTTAAAAGTACTTAATTTGTTCTTGGACAGACACTAAGGCTGACGATGAGCCGGAGCTGTTCCAGGGCCGCCGGGAGTCGCGCAAGCTCGTAATTGAGGCCGTGTCGGATGTTTGGGTCAAGCTTATCCTGCCGTCCCAATGACCGACGAGTTATCCATTGGGGAAATGTCGGTTTTGGACGAGTAGCGCGTTGTGCCGAAGACGCTTACGCAATACCGGGTCTTCATTGGCTCTCCCGGGGCGGGCTGGAGGAGGAGCGAAGGTGTTTCCGTCACAGACTTGAAAGATACACAGCAGTGCATAGCGAGCTGCATGGACTTTGTAGATGGATTGAGTCTGTTCGGAAACTGCTTCAGGCTCTGCTTGAGTTTGTTTGCTTTCCGGCGGACGACGAGGGAACGAGTAAGAACGAGGCCACAGAGAATCATTCACCACGAAGGCACGAAGCCACGAAGACTGTATCCATGGCTTCGCGGCTTCGTGCCTTCGTGGTGAATTTTACTGATGCAACCAACCGATTTGAATATTGGATTTGTTCCCGGACGGACACTAACGGCCATAAGCACGGCGGCGCGGATGCCCAGGTCCTTTAGGTTGGCGACTGCCAGCAAGTGGCGCAACCGCGGCCACCTTCTCCCCAGTCAACCGCACCCGCCGCGCAATTATTATCGGCGCGCTCCCGAACCGTCAGTTCGGCTCGGTGTAGCTTCTCGACGGTCTGCGAGATGACTTGTCAAGCGCGGAGTGGAGGTGACCGCCCGCCGGCGCGCGTCGGCGTTACGTATGCGTTGCACCCTTTTCTGGTCGATCAGCCGGGGGTCGCTCTTTTCGGGAGTTGTCGCCGACGGCGAGGATGCTGGGGGCTTGGATTCCATACTGGAGAGTAATCCGTATGGGGCGCAGGGCCAACGCACGATGACGGAAGTCGGGCCGGGATTGTAGCGGTACCAGGAGGTCTCCCGCCCCGCCGTTCGCTATCCTGGCGGCAACCAGGGAGCGATTCGCTATGCCCATGCTTCAGATCGATGGAACGCCAATTGCCGATATCGACGGGTACACCACCGGCAGGCTGCTGACCTTCGCCACGCCGGCAATCGGAAAGTGAAGCAACAACCGTCGCCCTTCAGGTGGTCGTGCCAACCCAATCGCCCGGGGCGGTTGGCACCTCGACGCTAACGCTTGAGTTTCAGATCCCGACCTAAGTCGAAGGTAGAGTTGGAGTTGTCATTCGTGCAACCAATCACGGATAAGCCGGACCCCCGGTGAGAACCCGAAGAGTGCCGCTGCGAGAGGGCCTTCCAAGGCACGCAATGGACGTCCACCGCCGTGGGACATTGGTATGATTTAATAAACTGTCCCAGGCATTTGGGTAACTGGTTCCGACTTGGATGGTGTAAGGCCGATTGAAAAAGCGCTATCAGCAGCAGGTCTCCCGCTCTCTGAAGGCGCAGTCCCGAAACCGGATATGTGGGATAATTCACCACAAGGCGTTCCAGATGAGACGAGGCTCTTTCTGTATATCGGAACTAAACTTTCCCCCAAGTTTGACCAGCAAGGAAGATAGTCGCCACAACACGTCATGCACTGCTCGCCCGGTTCCGGATCGCCGCCGGTGCCGCCCCATGCCGGCAGGCGAAAGCGATCTGGCGGTGTCGGGACGTCGCTGAAGCTCTGCCTACCCGCTCGGCCGCCGCCTGCCCCGCCACCGCTTCCAATCATCGCAGATGCCGTCGCGCCGCCACGCGATGCGACGGCCGCAGCATCGCATCCTCGGCGATCTCGCTCAGCAGCCGCAGCGCGCACTGAACACCAGCCCGTGGTGTGCGCAATTTCTGCCAGTCGCTTTGCACAACATATGCGTACGAACTCGGATTGCGAATGGGTCCTCTGGCGGTTTATGACGTCTGGGCTTTCGAGGCTCCGTCTCCCTCGAGGTTCACATAGCGACATTTTCGATAGGTGGATGGCGCCGGTCAGCCCCAGCGTCCCTCGGCAGTGGTGATCATCCGCCATCAATAGGATCACGTGACGCGGCGCGTCAGGGGCAACGGGACCACCTGTAGGCTGACGGACCCCGCAGGGTCGGCTCTTTGGCCCCGCGCCGGTTCGGCCGAGTCTACCGTCGCGGACAACCCCGCGCCCAGCGGGCCAGCAGGGGGCGAAGCAACGGGACGGTCGCCGGCATCTGCGTGAGGCCAGTTCGAGCACGTTCAGTGGGCGGCGGCGGTCACAAGACAGCAGAGGACGCCGCGCGCCTTCCGGTCCCCGTCCAGCGCCGCCCTGACCTCCGGGAGAAATTGGTTTGGTGACGGTACGCACGTAGGAACCGCGATGGAAAGTGGTTGGCAGATCGAGGCCAGTCCAACCGCCCCGTGCCAACCAAAGCGGCCGATTATGCCAACCGCCCATTGATATCATTGGAAACCCCCGGCATTTCTAAGCTGTGGGTCGTAAGTTCGAATCCTACAGGGCGCGCCAGTAAGCGTCTGGAAACGTGCTATAACGGTGTCCACAGAACGGGCAGAAGTGTCTGTCTGATCATCGTTCGCGCACGAAGCGGGGCGGGCTCGCCAGGACGGCGGCAACGATGGCGTCCACACGCTGCCTTGGCGCGTTCCGCAGACCATCCCGAGAACTGGCGGCCGGTTGCGCCAGAACGGCGCTTGGCCGCGCCGGGCGGTCTGCAAGCAAATCGGAAGGCTCATCCTGAAGGCCGCAGGTTCAAATCCTGCCCCGCAATCACTTACATAATTCAATCGCCATCCAGGTTTAATAACCGATGCCGGGCGCCTTGCATTCGCTGGCCCGCATCTCCATGTCTGGTGTGCCGATTGGGCTTTTCGGCCTGGTGAAGACCTCGACGCCGCAGGCCACCGCGTTGCTCCAGTTCCATCCATCGTGAGAAGTTACGGAAGCCTGCATACCCGCAGGTGCTGGTCGGGCACGGAGTATAGTTAATGTCAAAAGGCACCGTAAAATGGTTTAGCGGCCAGAAGGGGTATGGATTTATCCAGCCCGACGATGGAGCGAAGGACGTCTTCGTTCATATCTCTGCAGTGGAGCGGGCTGGCTTAACCGGCCTCAATGAGGGTCAACAAGTGACCTTCGAGGTCGAACGCGGGCAGCAAGGCAAGACCTCAGCCGTCAATCTTCAGGCTCGATGAGGACCTGCTTCAGCGTGCTAATGGTTGAACATCAGACTTTGGACCCGTCACCCCTGACGCCGGCGCGTTAGGCCGTCTGTTTGCCAATCTTGGGCCTCATGCGACGACCGATCAGCGTCTTGCGCTGGTCGTTTACAGTCTGGGGTTGATCGGCACGCTGACCATCAGGCAGCTTTTGCCACCCCGCGATGTGTTTTCTACCCGAAGCAGGATATCCGCTTCGGTAGCCATGCCGAATACAGCATATTGTATTCGCCGAAGCATGCCGTGAGAGGGTTCTCTATGAACATCGTCAAGAGAATGAGGTCGGTCACAAGACCGCGGTGGGATGGCGGTCGCGTCTTGTTCGAGATGGAAATTGCTGGAAGACCGGTCGCGTGCGCGATTTCGCGTGCCGCGCTGCAAGAGCTTAGCGGCTGCCATCACATCGCATCCAGCGATCTGTTGCGCCGGTTTGCAGCGGGGCGCAGCCGGATTGAGGAAATTGCCTCCAGCATTTTCGCCACGAGACCGGAGAGCGTGACAGGTACGTTGCACATCTGGGCTGACGACATTGACGATCCGCCATCAGCTCCAGCGGTCGCACGTCGGCTCGCTGAGGTTCGGGCTTAAAGCTCCAATGCAGGCCAGCCCGCGCGGTAATCACTGTGCGGGAGATTTCGTGTCATATTTCCGGACATCGCCAGGGGGTTTCATGAAGGAAGATCCGGCACGAGAGCATCGGCTGGATGAGCGGCGGCAAGTAGGCTGATGCTCATGATCGCGAATAGTCAGCGATATGCCGCTGAAATAGTTGCTGCTCGCCTGTATCACCGGCCCGCTCGGCGTCGTCGTTTGGCTGCGGTGTGCACGGAAGGCCTAACAAGGGAGAATTCGACATGGATGATAAAAGCCGCGCCGACCAGGTGATAGAGGCCAGGGCGGCCTATGCAGCGCGCCGCGAAGCATTTCGCCGAGCAGCTTCGCCGGGAAGGGACACTTCACCGCAAGGCGTGGAGGCGACGCTGGCAAGCATTTCCGAGGAAGTCACGGCCGACGCTATCGGACGGCGACGTGACAGGGGCAAGCCGCGCTGAGGACCGACACCACGGACCTTTTCTTCAGTAAGGGGCTTAACATGATATCGGATCACACGAATCGGAACGATGCCAATCTTGGTAGCAAGGCTATAGAAGAGATGGCTAAATATGGCATCACATGCTCCCAGATCAGCCAGTTCGTCTATCGGGATTATCGCTACACAAACCTGGAGGATGCAATCGCTGAAGCGAGGCGTCATCCGCGCGCAGGTTGATCGATGGTCAGGGTTCGCATCAACCGGCGCGACGATGAGCTGGCTCGGAAGGAGTGCCAGTTTCAGCCTGACCAGGGCTGAGCGGCGTCGTTCTCGCGGGGACGATAAGCGAGGCGATTTCGCTGAGAGTCCAGAGCCGGGGGGCCGCCAAGGCTGGCAGATCGCGGGACAGATTGAGATGCCTCGTCCTCCTAACCCCATCATGAAGCGGTCGCGCCGACCGCGACCCCCCCAATCACAGAAGGCTCTCAGCCTGCATCGCCATCATGTCTTCGGAAGGTGCCAAACAACCTGTCCCAGAAAAGTCGGTGACCGCGAAGTTAGTGTCGGCATGTATTTGTTTCCCACACCGCCGGGCTATCACTTGCGAGTGGGGTCCGAAAAGGCCCGGCAACCAACCACACTGGCGGCAGCCGAAGCGCCCGGCCGAACCGCCGCAATCCACCCATTGCGGACCTTCAGACCGAGACACGACCGCACTCTGAGGTTGGGAGGCGGGACGGCCGCCCGACCATCGCCACGTTGTGCGCGACGAGGGTTGAGACGACGATCATCTCCGAAAGACAAATGATGGCCGCTGAGCCAGAAGCAGGCGCAGCCGGATCGCTGACGATTTCTCGCCAACCATCTCCCGCCGTCACCCCAAGGCTACCGGCAACCGTTTATCCACGGATTCGCAGACCCAACAGGACAGCCTCCAACTGCTGCTTCGCCAAGGTCGGCGGCGTGTCCGTTCCTTTTCCATTCCCGCCGATGCGCCCTGCCAATCGTCACCAGACCGACCGCTGGCACCCCTCCGGACGACGCTGGCCGCTGAGCGTCCACCAGATGCTCCACACCCCGATCCACGACCGTCCGCCGGCGCCGCTAAACCTTAGCCGCGCATTCTCCTTGTCATCGGCGGGCACCACGTACCAGGGTGTATCCCGCATGCTTGTCGCGGTGAGGCATTCCTCGTACGCTTTCATATAATGCTTCCAGAATTTCCGTTCCTCGATATCCGCCGTGCTGAACTTCCAATTCTTCTCGCGGTCATCGATACGATCAAGGAACCGCTTGCGCTGCTCGTCCTTTGAAAGATGCAGATAGAACTTTACGATGCGGGTACCGTTCCCGTGCAGGTGTCGCTCCAGATCAGTGATCGACCGATACCGGTCGTGCCAAAGTGTCTTCTCATCGTGCGGCGTGTCGGGGATACCTTCGCTGCGCAGGATCTCGGGGTGCACGCGCGCGATCAGCACCTCCTCATAGTACGATCGATTGAAGATGCCGATCCGGCCGCGTTCCGGCAGGTCGCGGGTCGTGCGCCAAAGAAAATCATGCTCCAACTCAGCGGCGCTGGGATGCTTGAAGCTGAAGACCTGAACACCCTGCGGATTGACCCCCGACATCACATGCCTGATGGCGCCGTCCTTTCCTGCTGCATCCATCGCCTGGAAGATCAACAGGACAGCATGGCGATTAGTCGCATAAAGCAGCTGCTGCAGTGAGCTCAGCCGTGTGACATGCTCTGCCAGGAGTTGCTGGTAGTGATCTTTCGAAGTATACACGGGATCCACATTCGTCGGCCATTTCTTCAGGCCTACCTCGTCTCCTTCCCGCACCCGAAAGTCCTTTGAGCTGATCTTCATTCTCATCCTTCCAGCGACACCATTCGTGCGTATCGCGTCGGCTCATGTTGCGTCTCAAGCCTTCCGAACCTCCTGCTCCGCCTGGAGCCAGTCCTGATCCGCGTGGTCTGCGCGATGGCCGCCCTCCTCGTACAGTTGATAGGCCCGGGTGGCGACAAGCTGCTTCCAGTCGGCCGGATTGCGGACCAGCAGCGGCGCGGCCGCAGGGTCGAAGATCCGATACGCAGCCAGTTTCACCTGGTCGGTGACAAGGAACCACGCCAGGGCATAGCCCCAAACGAACGCCGCCCAGGTCCAACCGAGTGGCGTCATGAACACCCCGTAGACGGCGATCAGCGTGGCTAGCATCTGGGTGCCGAGTACCGCGAGCAGCAGGATCCGTGCAGGGCGTATGGACCAGAATGGCCCGCGCGTGCGCGTCTGGAAGATGGTCAGATGACCGGCAACCGACAGCATCAGGTACATGAGCGTCTGGAGATGCGGATGATCGAGATGGAAGACTCGATCGCCAAGGTAGAACAGGCCGAAAGCAGCCATCGGACCGACGACGCCCAGCACGGTGGCAATCCCCAGCACGAGGCGCATGTTCCATGCCTCAGGCTGGTCCTTGTAATGGACATTGTCGTAGGCGATCGACAGGATTGCGCCGTCGTTGAGCAGCGCCAGCATCACGATCATGACCGCTGTCAACGGGTAGAAGTTGAAGATCAGGATTGACAGGGTCATGAACAGCAGCACGCGCAGCGTCTCGGCGATGCGGTAGATCGCGTAGCTGTTCATCCGCTGAAAGATCTTCCGGCTTTCCTTGATCGCGTCGACAATGACCGATAGACCGGGCGTCATCAGCACGATGGATGCCGCAGCCCGCGCCGCATCCGTCGCGCCCGACACGGCGATACCACAGTCGGCCTTCTTCAACGCCGGCGCATCGTTCACCCCATCGCCCGTCATGCCAACGATGTGCCCGCGTCGCTGCAAGACATCGACAATGTGGAACTTGTGCTCGGGAAACACCTGGGCGAAGCCGTCGGCCTTCTCGATGGACTCCGCCGACTGCGTGCTCTCTTGACGCTTCGTATCGCCGAGGCCGCTGGCGTCGAGGATGTTCGTGCCCAGCCCCAGCTTGCCAGCGGTTTCCCGCGCGATGGCCAGTGCATCGCCGGTTACCATCTTGACGTTCACGCCCATCTGCCGAGCGGTCGCGATCGTGGACTTCGCATCGTCCCGTGGCGGATCGAACAGAGGCAACACCCCCAGGAACCGCCATTGACCATCTTCGTCGGCTCGCGCGACGCCCAATGAACGGAAGCCGCGCGCGGCGAATTCGTCAACCGCCTTATCGACTGCCTGCTTCACCTCATTGGCGTTGGTTGCCATCGCCAGGATGACCTGTGGCGCTCCCTTGGCCACGTGGAATTGCTTTCCGTCGGTGCCCTTAACGATGGCCTCGGTACGCTTGTGCACCGGATCAAACGGCTGGAAGTGAACGACCTGATAGGCTTTCAGGGCCTGTTCGTCTTTCAGGCCGCCCAGCACCGCCAGGTCGATGGTGTCCTTGTCGTCCGCGCGTGACGCCAGCGCGGCGTTCAGGATGACCTGGTCGGCCTGGATGCCGTTCACGCTGAACGGGTTGCCCAGCGTCAGCTTGTTCTGGGTCAGCGTGCCGGTCTTGTCGGAGCATAGCACATCGACGCCGGCGAGTTCCTCGATGGCGGACAGGCGAGTCACGATGGCTTCTTTCTTCGCCAGTAGGCGTGCGCCGACCGCCATCGTCACCGACAGCACGGTGGGCATGGCCACGGGAATTGCAGCGACCGTCAGCACCAGGGCGAACTGCAGCGTGGTCAGGATCGGGTCGCCGCGGAACAGTGCGACGCCGATGATCGTTGCTACAAGAACCACCGCGAGGATGATCAGGTAATCGCCGATCTTCAAGACCGCCCGTTGGAAGTGGCTGACGGTGTGCGCCTCCTGCACCAGTTGGGCGGTCTTGCCGAAATACGTGTTCGTGCCTGTAGCATACACCAGAGCGCCGATTTCACCCTGGCGGATGATCGAACCGGAAAACACTGCGTCGCCGGATTTACGGGCGGCGGGCAGCGATTCTCCGGTCAGCGCGGACTGGTCCACTTCGACGGAATCACCCTCCAGCAACCGCGCGTCCGCCGGCACGATGTCGCCCAGGCGGATGCGGATGATGTCGCCCGGCACCAGCTCCCGCGCCGCCGGGGTGACCCACTTGCCATCGCGCTTCACCCGGGCCTTGATTGCGAGCCTTGCCTTCAAGGCGGCGATCGCATTGCCCGCCTGGTGTTCTTCCCAGAAGCCGACGAACGCGTTGGCCAGAAGCAGCACAAGGATGATACCGAAGTCCGGCCAGTGCCGGGCGACCGCGGAAAGCACCACCGCCGCCTCGATCATCCACGGGATGGGACCCCAAAAGTAGCTGAGGAATTTCAGGATCTCGTTGGTGTGCTTTTCGGTAATCTCGTTGGGCCCGTACTGGGTCAGCCGCTTTTTCGCCTCGACCTGGGTGAGGCCGTCCGGCGACGATGCCAGTTTCTTTTCCACCTCCAGCAGGGGCAGGGACTTCAGATCATCTTTGGCACCGGGTTTCGCGGCCGGCCTTGAGTTCGAAAGCCTTCGGCGGATCGACATTGGTGTCCATAACGGATGTTCCTTCTGTCTTCGGGATAGTCCTGGGTTGGTCGCCGCGCCACCAACCCGCGCCCTCGCGCAACTCTGGCTACGTCCGAACGAGCGCCAGCGTGTGTTGCGCGATCATCAGTTCCTCGTTCGTGGGAATGACCCAGACGGACACACCGCTGTCCGACGTGGAAATGCGCGGTCCGCCGGCCGCGTTCGCCTGCGCATCCAGTTTCACGCCGAGCCACGCCAGCTTGCCACATAGCGCTGCGCGAACCGGAGCGGAGTTCTCGCCGATGCCGGCGGTGAACACGAAGGCGTCCAGCCCGCCGAGCACCGCCGCATAAGCGCCGGTGTATTTTGTCATTGCATAAACAAGATGCTCCACCGCCGCGACGGCACGCGCGTCCATGCTCTCCTGCAACACCCGCATGTCGCCGCTGCTGCCGGACAGGCCAAGCAAACCCGCATGCTCGTACAGCATATTTTCCAGCGACGCGTCGTCGAACAACTTTCGGCGCAGCAGATAGAATAAGACGCCCGGCGGCACGTCGCCCGAGCGCGTCGCCATGGGCAGGCCGGAAACGCCGGCAAAGCCCATCGTTGTCTCAACGCTGCGCCCGTCCAACATGGCGCACATGCTGGCGCCGCCGCCGAGGTGTGCCGCGATCACCCGCCGTGCACCCGGCGCGAATTTAGGCACCTGTCGGTTGATGTAGTCGTAGGAGATGCCGTGATAGCCCCAGTGACGCGCACCCGCATCGCGCACGTCTTGCGGAAGCGCGTAGGTCTGCGCCACCGCCGGCATCGTGCGATGGAACGAGCTATCGAAGCATGCGATCTGCAGGAGACCCGGAAACGCCTCGGCAAGCGCGCGGGCGCCGCGCACGTTGAAGGCCTGGTGCGACGGTTCCATCACCGCCAGGGATTCGAGGTAGTCCAGCACGTCGCCGTCGATCCGCACCGGCGCCTCGAAGCGGGTGCCACCGAGCACCACGCGGTGGCCTGCCGCCACCACCTTCATGTCCGCGAGATTGGCTTCCAGCCAGGCGATGACGAAATGCAGCGCGGCCTTGTGGTCGATCGTGTGGCCGTCTCCCCATTCGTGTGCGGCAAGCGGCTTGCCGGCGGCATCTTTGACGACGAAATGCGGATCGCCCTGCATGCTGTCGATCCGGCCGCCGCAGAGCAAAGGCAGCGACCCGGCCGCGTCCACCCCATAGGCGGCAAACTTCAGGCTGGTGGAGCCCGCATTGACCACGAGAATGGCGTCACTCATCGCTGGTTACTCCGCGGTTTCCGGCAGCAGGATGGTGGGATCGCGCGTCAGCGCAGCGGCGTACAGCACCGCGGCGGCGGCAGAGAAGCGGCGCGCAGCGGCGGTATCGGCGCGGCTGGTCAGGATCACCGGCACGCGCGCACCCACCACCAGGCCGGCGACCTGCGCATCGGCCATGAACGCCAGGTTCTTGTAGACCATGTTGCCGGCCTCGATGTTCGGCACGATCAGAACGTCGGCCAGACCCGCAACCGGCGACGCGATGTGTTTGATTCGCGCGGCTTCCGCATCCACCGCGGCGTCGAGGTCGAGCGGTCCGTCAACGATTCCGCCGACGATCTGGCCGCGATCGGCCATCTTCGCCAGGATCGCCCCGTCGAGCGTGGCCGGCATTTTCGTGCGCACCATTTCCACCGCGGCCAGCACCGCAACCTTCGGCAGATCGATGCCCAGCGCGCGCGCGAAGCCGATGGCGTTCTGGCAGATGTCGCGCTTCTGATCGGTATCCGGGGCGATATTCAGGGCCACGTCGCTGACGATGAAGCGGCGCGCATAGGTCGGCACTGACATCATAACGCAATGGCTGATCAGCCGCCCGGTGCGGAGCTTCGCCTCCTTCTGCATGACCGCGTGCAGCAGCACGTCGGTGTGCAGGCTGCCCTTCATGAGCACCGCGACCTCGCCGACGCCGGCGGCCATGGCCGCCTTCAGCGCCGAGTCATCCGGGCCGTCGGTTGGCACGATCCGGCACTTGGCGAGGTCGAGGCCTGCTTGATCCGCGATTCGTCGGATCTCGGCTTCGGGGCCGTAAAGAACGGGCAGGATCAGCCCGGCCTCGGCGGCTTCCACCGCACCGGCCAGCGCGTCGGCGCTGCAAGGATGCACCACGCCGGTCAGCATCGGCTCCAGCGTCCGGCAGCGCTCGATCAGTCCTTCGAGCCGATGCTCCGGCAACTCGATCTGCTGCCGTGTCGTGGGTGCCAGGACTTCCAACATTGCCGTGGCAACGACGTGACCTGCTGGATCGGTGCACTGGCCGTCCAGCACGACGATCCCTTGATCCGAGCGCTTCTCGCGCACGACAAGCCGCGCCGTCATCACTGCGTCGATCGGCAGGCGGCTCTTGATCTGCACCGAGGTGGCGCGGATCGAACTGCCGGGCCCCGGCAGGGCCGAACCGACCAGGGCGGTCAGGATGGCAGTGACGATGCCAGCAGCCACCTGGCTTTCGCCAGGGCCGCCGAGCGTGCCCATTTCACCGAATGCGGCAGACCAGGCGCGAACGTCGCCTGCCTGCAGCCGGCGCTCGGCCGACGCGGTGTCGCCGGGAGCCAAGTCTTCGAATGTCTTGTTAACGATGGTCCGCATGGCGATACCTGCCTCATGCCACGACGTGATAGCCGGCATCGACGTAGGCGATGTTTCCGGTGATCGCCCTGGCGGCATCGCTGACCAGGAACGCCGCGTAGGCGCCCACGTCATCCAGCGTCACCAATCGATGCTCGGGCGCCTCGCGGACCGCGCGTTCCAGCAGTTCGTCAAAATGGTCAATGCCAGACGCTGCCCGGGTCTTCACCGGTCCCGGCGACAAGGCGTTGACCCGGATTCCCGACTGGCCGAGTTCGACGGCCATGTAGCGAACCGCTGCCTCCAGCGCCGCCTTCACCGGACCCATGACGTTGTAATGGGCGATCGCCTTTTCCGCGCCGTAATAACTCATCGCCAGCAGACAGCCGCCCCCCGTCATCAGCTTCTCGCTGAGCTTCGCCATGCGCAGGAAGGAATGAACGGAGACCTGCATGGCGAGGGCGAATCCTTCTGCCGAGCAATCCGTGATCCGCCCGCCCAGGTCTTCCTTGCGGGCATAAGCGATCGAGTGCTGCACGAAGTCGAGGCGGCCCCATTCCTTCGTGATGCGTTCGTAGACAGCCTCAAGTTGTCCCGGCACGGTGACATCGCACGGCATGCAGATATCGCTGTGCAGTGCGTCGGCTAGCGGGCGCACATAAGGCTCGGCCTTGGCGTTGAGATAGGTGATCGCCAATTCGGCACCCGCGGCGCGGAAATGCCCTGCGCAGCCATAGGCAAGGCTGTGCTCGTTGGCGATGCCAATGATCAGGCCTTTCTTCCCGTTCAACGTTGTCATGAAAGTCTCCTCAGTCGTAACTGGACTTCGCTGAGGACATTCCCTTCCCGAAACTCGATGGCCGCGACGCCATCCGAAGCCGCCAATTCCGCCCTAGTGCACCACCGTGTCCGTCCTGGCGTTCGGTCTTGTCGCGGAGGGGCGGCTGGATATCGCGGAAACGGTCGCCTGCTCCATCGGCGCCGTCAGCACTTGTGACAGCCGGGCCAGGCGTTCGTGCTCGGCGGCACTCGGGGGATCGCCTGCACTGACGATCGCCTGCACGTGCTGCAAAAGTTCCTTGCGGGCATTGGCCTCCGGCACCATGGTCGCCAGCGCGTCCACCGCCTGTTCATGCTCAAGCTGCAGCACAAAAAACTGGTCCCGCACCAGCACCTTGAAAGCGGCGAGCGACAGCCGCATGAGGTGTTGGCGCGCCGCATTCAACGCGAGGGCACAGCGCTGGTCGAGCATTTGGTCGGCTGCGGTGACGTAGAGCACTGCCCGGGTCAGCGCTTCGTCGACCCCGCCGATCAGCAACATGGCTGCATAGGCATCCGACTGGGCTTGTCGTGCCGCCAGCGTTTCGGGCGACGTGGCGGGGATTGGCCGCACTTCGCTGGTCTTGTTGAGGCCGAGAAGCGACTGCACGTATGGCGAGCCGTAGAAGCCGAAGAATGCCTGTTCCGCCAGCTTGTCACGCGCCGCGCGATAGGCGTCCAGGCCGGCGACGATCTGGCCTGAGATCTGCGTTTGCAACGCAAGGAACGGATTATCGGTCGCGACCGTTTGGCGCAACTCTGCCACGCTGGCGGCCAAATCGCGCACGCCCTTCATCCAGGGATTGCTGTCTGCGAACATCGTGTAGCTGAGCCGGAGCGGGTTCAGGGCTTTCGCCATATCCGTCAACGGCTGGTTGCTGAGCATGCGCACCCAGGGCTGCATCATGGTGCGGTAGGTCGAAAGGTTCAGTTCCGACAGCCGTGCGGCAGCGGCGAAGGCGCGGTCGTCCTCCGGGCTGTTGCGGCCGAGCGCGCGGATATCATCCAGCGAGCGGGTCTCGAAGCGGGCGATCCAATCGCCGGTGACGAAGCCACCGACGGGCACCTCCGCCGGCCGCGGCGAAATCACCATCTCGTGCAGGCCGGGCGGCAGGCAGTCGATGACGTCCATGAGCTGGACGAATTCCTCATCTTCCTTCGCGCCCACCTTGGAGGACACGAAAAGTGCGAGGTGCCCGATCTTGTGGCTCAGAGAATAGACGATCGTGCGGCCGCTGGCGCGGATGTCGTCGACGTCCCGATACAGATCGAGAATCCAGCCTAGCGTCTGCGGCGGCGGACTGATGTTGTCGTCCGTAGAGGTGAACACGATGATCGGCGAGGTGACGTTGCGCAGATCGAACACCGTGCCGTCATGCGACTGCAACTGGTTGCGGGTCAGCTTGTCGCCGATGAAGAGGTTGTCCACGAGGTACTGCAGCTCGTCGCCGTTGAGCTCGATGAAGTCGCCCCACCATTTCTCGAACCGCAGAAAGCGCTGTGCCCCGGTGTCGATGTCGGAATAGACTTCGGTACTGCTTGCCCCACAGCCAATTCGCCGGGTTCAGACTGTCGAAGTTCAGCACCAGCCAGGTGCCGTCGAAGGTGCCGTTGGACAGGTCGCTGGTCATCGCGGTGAGCCAGCTTCCGCCGAGCAAACCGCCAGAGTAGCGCATCGGGTCCTTGCCGTGGACGCCCTGCCAGTACGACATTGGCGAGCCGGCCACCAGGCAGGGACCGAACAGATCCGGTCGCAGCATCGCTACCATCAGCGTCTGATAGCCTGCCTGGCAGTTGCCGATGGCGAACGGACGCGGTGCGTCGGGATGGAGCTCCACGACGCGTTCGAAGAACTTCACCTGTCCTTCGACGACGTCCAGGAATTGCTGTCCGGGCGCCGGCGCCGCCCCGAAGCCGATGAAGTAGACCGGATGGCCCGCATTGAGGGCATCGCCGATCTCGCTTTCGGCCTTGAAGCCGCCGATGCCTGGGCCCTGGCCGGCGCGCGGATCCACCACCACGACCGGCCGTTTGCGCCGGTCGATCACCACCCCCGGCGGTGGCACGATGCGCGACAGTGCGTAGTTGATCGGCCGTGGCAGCGATCGGCCGTCCATCAGCATCTCGTGACCGAAGCGCAGTACGGTCGCCATCGGCCGTGACGTGATCTCGATCTCTTCGTTGCCACGCTGCCGCAGCAGGTCAAGGAACAGGACGCTGCGCTGGAACGCATCGACCATGTAGGCCGGCCACGCCATCGAGGCGCCGCCGAAGCACGCCGCGATGGCGTTCGGCGGCGTGGACAAATCGGGAGCAGACCGGTTTATCGCTGGTTCCGGCTGGGACGTTACGTCAACGGTCATCTCGATCTCCTAGAGCACGTCAACTCTTGCTATGGCCGGATCGCGCCCGGCCGGGGTGGCGGCGGCGAACTGCCGAGCCACTCCGCATGGATGCGCTACTTGGCGGGTTCCATCGCCTTCACGGCGGCATGCACATCAAGCCGCGATGGGTTGGCGGTACTGAGAAGCGCCTTGGCGCGCGCCACTTCTTCAGCCGTGCCGTGCGCCATCACCAGGAAGCCATCGGCTTTCACCGCGGCCTCGTATTGGATCACGCTGTCCTTGGGCACGCCGATGCTGTAGAGCGCCGCACCGAGCGCACTCAATCCGCCGACCACAGCCGCGGTCTCGATGGCGGAGGCTGCCACGGTGGCCAGGTAGCCAAGCACGACGACATGGCCCAGGACGGGAATGGTCATGAACAACCCACCGAGGAACAAGCCCCAGAAACCGCCCCAGAATGCGCCCCGTGTCCCCCAGAACTTGATCCGGTCGCCGGTGGTGTAGAACCCGACAACCTTTTCCTCGCTCTGGTAGCCTTTGCCGACGATGCTGAGCTGCTTCATGTCGAAGCCGGTAGCAGCCAGCTCCTTCACTGCTGCCTCTGCGGCGTGATGGTTTGCGAATACCGCAATGACCGTGTCAGACTTTTCCATTTTGAACCCCTTTTTGAGATGACACTTGGCAACCCCCGGTTGCGTCGTTGGCTTCGGATCTGACAAGAGATCCGACCGCACCTCGGCCATCCGCTTTCGCCGCATTTCGGGCGGATCGGCGAGCGACCGAGACAATGCGCGCGGCAATCCGGCCAGGCCAGATAGGGAAACTACCTATCCCGATCTTGCATTACGGTCGCATGACAAGCTCATCGCTCGGGCATCCTCAACTCGATAAAACAAGATCGGTAAGCTTGATGGCGTTGCTGCGGTCGCCGCGGCCGAACGCGCGCCGCGCATCCTCAATTCGGGAGACGAACAGGCTGTTCGTCGGCCGGCTTGTTTGCCCTTCCGGGACGGATCGGTCGAGTGCCCGCGTCTCTGCCATTTCCAGCGATTGCCGCGCTTGTCCGGTGCGGCCGTGCGTCAGAGAGACACCGCTAGGTTGGCAGCGTATCCTTGACGCTGCCAACGACGTTCCGCAGCTTGCCGGCAACCTGCATGGCTTTGCCGTCTGCTTGTAGTTTGGCGTCGCCAACCAACTTGCCGACGCCCTGCTTCACCGAGCCGACCATCTGCTTGCCGACCCCGATGATTCTGTCCTTGTTCAATTGCGTGAACCTTACGGCGCATGCTGCTCGGCACTGTTGGTAATCGCGTGGCCGGTATTGGATATGTCCTTGCCAGCGCCAGCAGTCGTTTGGCAGGCACCTAGCAAGGGAGCAACCCCAAGCAGGATGAACATGGTCAGGGCAACGAATAGCTTTGCGCGCATGGTGATGATCCTTCCGTATTTTTCAGTGTGATTGTGGGACGGCCCGAGCCGACACTCGCGCCGGACCCGATGCCGCTTGCCGCATCGCCGACTCAGGGTCGCTGAACCTGCTCTGTGGTGGTCGTCGTTGACGACACCACCGGGCGTGGTGTCGTCGTCGTGGTCTGCTCCGTGCTGCTGGACCGGGTAACCTGAGGCTCAGGTGCGCCGCAGCCAGCCAGCAGGGCTGTCCCGGCGAGCAGGTCCCGCGCCGGTCGCCAAGCTGAATCTCGATGTGGTCTTGGGCATTTGTTTGGCTCCTGAATTTGAGAGCGGGTAGGATTGCTGGCACCAATTCGACGATCTACGCCGCCCCGGTCAGAAAAATGGCACCTGGGCAGGCATTACTTCCGGATGCCAGCGCGATGCGGCTAGTGAGTCGTGGTCGATTCGGATGTTTTGCGGGTCGTCGACACGTCGCCCGCCGGCGTAAGCGTGGTGCCGTTCGAGTAGGTTTGCGTCTTGTCAGTCTGGACGCCGTTGCTGTCGATGGTTTGCTGACGGTTGCTTGAACTGACGACGCCAACCACCGGAACGGGCGCTGCCGTCGTCAACTCGGTCGACGTCGTGCTCGAAGTCGTCGTTTGCGCGAGGGCGCCCCCTGTCATCATCGCGAGAACAGTCGCCGCCGCAAACCAGGTCTTGGTCATGTCATGGTCTCCTGGGAACTTTCGCGAGCGGAGATCGCTCGCCGTCCCGTAGGATAATGTGGGATGCGCAACGGGGTTCGTGAGGGTCGGAAATTACTCACGCCGTTTGCTGCGTCAGGGTCATGGTTTTGCGTTGTCATGATCGGATTCCGCAGGATAGGTAGTTTCCGTCCCTATCGCGCAACCGGTGGCAAGTAAGGTTGGCCGGCACGTGCGCCGGCATGTTCCTGACGTGAGAGGAACGAGCCCCTCCAACCAGCCACCGCGCCTGCGGCCGGGTGCCCGGACGCAGCCTTCGGTTCAAACCCATCATCGGAGTAATCCCATGCAAATCATGCAAACAGCCGTGACGCCCACCAACCAGGTAACGGCGTTATTCGCCGGCAGCACGCTTTCTTGCGCCCTCTCGGAAGGTGCCACGTTCGCGGACCTGGCTGATCGGCTGGAGCACCTTGGGGAGCGGCATAGTGGCCATTCAACAGCCGATCTACTGCAAGTTCAGCGTGAGCCGCCAGCCAGTCCTACATTCCGGGATGTAAGCGCAGCTCGCGTCCCCGCTGTTTCCTCTCGTGCAGCGCCCCCGCCCGACAGCCGCTGCAGCGCCTCAGTGGTGGTAGAGCGGCAATCCGCCGAGCAGCCAGACCACAAGGAAGATTATCAGAACGAGGCCGAGGATGCCGCCAACCCCACGCCCGCCATAGCGGCCGTAGCCATAGTAGCTTCCTCCGCCACCAAGCAGGATAACCAGCACGACGACGATGAGTATTGTTCCCATGGTACACCTTCACTGTGTCTCTAGGCTTGAGGGGCCGGATTGGGCGCCACGCATCTGGCATGAACGCTGCGTGACCGCCTACGCTACCTACGCTCGAAGGACTACGCTCAGCAGTTGCTTGCGGACACGGCCCCGGAAGTGGCGCAATCGCGTTCAACGACCCCAGTCGCCATGCGGACCGTGGTCCGTCGGACCATAATATCCGCCCCCGCGGTCGCCTTGATCACCGTATGGCTCGATAATGCAGCCGGTGAGGGCGAGCGAAAGAAGCATCAGCGTGATCAGCGTGAATTTCATATGATCCTCCATCAAGGCGGATCTGCGCGTGCAGTATCTCGCGCGCGCATTCCGGTGTGTCGGACTGGCCGTTACGCGGTCATCGGAACGCTTTTCATCAGCGGGGCGTCGTGATTGGCACCGTTGGCGCCGGCCGCCTTGCCGGGCCTTTCCATGAGTTCAAGGAACGGCTTGACCAGGTCGATCGGCATCGGAAACACCACCGTGGAATTCTGTTCTGCACCGATTTCCGTCAGCGTTTGCAGATAGCGCAATTGCATGGCGGCCGGAATGCTGGAAAGGATCTTTGCCGCGTTGACGAGTGTCTGAGAGGCCTGGAACTCGGCTTCGGCGTGGATGATCTTGGCGCGCCGGTCGCGCTCCGCTTCTGCCTGTTTGGCAATCGCGCGAACCATGTTCTCCGTAAGCTCGACGGTCCTGATCTCGACGTTGCTGACCTTGATTCCCCAGGTCTCGGTTTGCGCATCCAGGATGCTCTGGACGTCCGTGCTCAGCTTTTTCCGTTCCGACAGCATCTCATCGAGATCATGCTGACCCAGCACCGCGCGCAGCGTGGTCTGGGCGAGCATGTTCGTGGCGGGAAGGTAGGATTGCACCTGAATGATGGCATGCTCCGGATTGACAACATTGAAGTAGAGCACCGCATCCACCTTCATGGAGACGTTGTCGCGGGAGATCACGTCCTGGGTCGGGATCTCGATGACCTGGATGCGCAAATCGACCCGTACCATTTCCTGGAAGAAGGGGAGCAGGAGCACTAGGCCCGGACCTTTGACCTTCTGGAACCGTCCCAGGGTAAAAACCACGGCCCGCTCGTATTCCCGCAAAATCTTGACGGTCGCGCTCAGCAGAAAGAAGGCGACGATCAGGACTGCCGGAACGATCGACATCATCAGGATGGACATGGCTCAATTCCATTCGCAATATGAAGGGTAGAGGCTCATCGCAGCGGCCAAGGCCGAACCGCCGCGTTACTCAAACGGCAGGTTGGCTGACGGATGCGGGGTCCCGCGCCTTCAGGTTTCCAACGATAGAATATTGGCTGGCAGCGCCATCGTGGCAGGTTCGGAATCTACCTATGGATGCGCCCGACCGCGCGTCCGCGCTCGACAACCGGCTAGTCGTCTCCGCTTCCGGTTGCGGCAATCGCCAGCCGAGCCAGCGCCGGAAGCGACTTCGATCCCGACTTCTTCATGATCGATGCCCGATGGTTCTCGACAGTCCGTTGGCTGATCCCAAGATCCGCTGCGATGTTCTTGCTGGGATGGCCGGCCAGGACCATCTCCATGATCTGCCGCTGGCGCGTGGTGAGGCCCGCGAGGTGACTTGCCGCATCCTCCCGCCACGCGGATGCCTTGCTTGAATCCCGCGATTGCTCCAGCGCCCTTTGGACGCTGTCCAACAATTCCTTCCGGTGGATTGGCTTCTCGATAAAGTCGACGGCACCGGCTTTCATGGCCCGTATTGCCATGGGCACATCGCTGTTGCCGGTGATCATGATAGTGGGCAGCTTATGGCCCACTACCCTCAGCCGTCGCAGCAATTCGAGTCCGTCCATGCCAGGCAGGTAAGCGTCCAGGATCAGGCACGCCTCGCGCCCGGGATGGTAGGTGGCAAAAAATGCTTCACATGTCGCGAAGTCCTCAACGATTCGTCCGCTCTCTTCAAGCATCTCGCGAAGTCCCTCGCGAATGTGACTGTCGTCATCGACGATGAAAATGATCGGTGACGCAGGACCGCCACCCGGTTCGGGAGAGAGCGGCGCACGCTTCGCTCCGGCAGCTTGCGACATCGCGAGAAGACGCTGCGTGACATCGGTCAATTCCGTCAATTTCACCGGCTTGCTCAACCGTACGCTGCTCCCAAGCGCGATCTGGCGTAACGTCCCCGTCGATGTGTCCCCGGTAAGGACGATCGCAGGGACCTTGTACCCAAGGCTCTCTTGCAGCCGCGCCGCCACCTCAAGCCCGTTCATGCCATTCGGCAGGTTGTAGTCCGCAAGGATGATGTCGGGCCGTATCTCCCCGCGCGCTACCAGCGTCAGGGCGGTTGCCCCGTCCGATGCCGTCGCCGCCTGGTGACCCTCGTCCTTAAGAAAGATTTCGAGAAGCTCGCGCACTTCCGGATCGTCCTCGACAACCAGGATCGTGCCAACACGGCGAACCCCTTCACTGGCACGGTCGCCTGTAGCGGGCAAAGTCGGCGCTGGCTGCAGTGCCGCTGTGATCGGCGGCAGCGCGACCTCGATGGCAAAAGCCGATCCCTTGCCCGGCCGCGAGCGGACTCGAAGCCGGTGGCCGAGCAATGTTCCCAGGCGTTGCACGATGGAGAGGCCGAGTCCCAGGCCGCGGCTCCGTTCACGCGCCGCATTGTCGAGCTGATGGTACTCCTCAAAAATCGATTGAAGGTCCTTGTCGGGGATACCGATCCCGGTGTCGCACACTTCAATGCTCAGCATGCCCTCGTGGCGTCGGCAACCCAGCAGCACCTTGCCGCGCTTCGTGTACTTCAAAGCGTTGGACACCAGGTTCCGGATCATTTGCTCCAGCAGGTGGGGATCGCTGTGGATCGAAAGGCTGCAACGGACTACGCGCAAGAGCAGTCCCTTGGCCTGTGCGTGATAGGTGAACTCGTCCTTCAACCGGTCGAACAGATCATTGATGGGAAAAGTGACCGGTTCAGCGTGGACGGTGCCGGCCTCGATCTGGTTGATATCGAGCATGGTATTCAGCATGCCCTCGATCGCGCCTAACGTCTCGTCGAACCGCGCGACGAGCTTTTGCGCCCGCTCGCCCTCGACAGCCCGTGCCAGCAGTCCCTGAAGCAGGGCGAGCGTTTGCAGCGGCTGGCGGAGGTCATGGCTCGCCGCGGCAAGGAAGCGTGACTTCGCGGCATTGGCCAGCTCCGCCTGCCGCTTCGCCAGTTCCAATTCGTTGGCAATGTGCCGCCGCTCGGTGATTTCGGCAAAGGTGATGACAACGCCTTCGACCGCATTGTCCTGGGCGCGATATGGCGATATGCGGCGAATGTACCAGGCCCCGCTCTGCGCTTCTATCTCCCGCTCGATCGGCGCGAAGTCCCGCAGCACTGTTTGCGCATCGGCCAGCAGCGTGCTGTCGGCGGCCAGCGAATTCAGATCCGCAAGCGGGCGCCCGACATCGCTCGGGATGACGCTGAACAGCGACTTGGTGGCGGGCGTGAAGAAGCGGATTTTGAGGCCAGCATCCAAGAAAATCGTCGCCACATCGGTGCTGTACAGGACGTTCTGCAAATCGTTGGAGGTAGTACGCTGCCGCTCCAGCGTTTCCTGGAGCTGGCTGTTAAGCGCGGTAAGTTCCTCGTTGAGCGACTGCAGCTCCTCCTTCGAGGTCAGCAGCTCCTCATTGGTCGATTGATATTCCTCATTGACGGACAGTGCTTCTTCGTTGACCGCTTTTTGTTCTTCGCTGGAAACTTCCAGGTTCCGAATGGCGCCCTGCAACTCCATCCGCGTGGCTTCCAGTTCCTGCTCAAGTTCGGCAACCCGAGGGCCGGCCTGGCCAGTCGCCGAACGACCTCGCCTTTGCTCCTGCTTCGGCTCGTGAACGAAGCAGATAAGCAGCAGTTCATCGCCCTCATACATCACGGGCATTGCATCGATGCGAAATAAAGTCCCACCGCCACTGTCGCCGTTGACCGGCCCGCCGGCAACCGCGACGGAGGCGTGCGCCTGGCTGGCACGCTGCAGCGCCGACCGAAGCCTGGTTCGCATGTCCTGCCGCACCATGGCGAGCAGATCATGCGTGGGATGACCGGGCGCCACGCGTAGATAGCGATCGGTCGGCCCCAGAAAGTACAGACATTCGTGCTTGCGGTTGATCAAGACTGCGGCAGGCGCATACGTTTCCATCACCATGCGCCGGCATAGCTCGGCGAGCGCCGCCTGGCGCGACGGCACCTGACCCTGCCCAATTCGCGCCGCAACCCGTATGCCGTCGCCCGCTGTTCGCAGAAAGCCGAACTCACCCGGCCGGTGGTGGCCGGTGCGCCGGTAAATGCGTTCCGCCTTGGAGACCGTCGCGAAACGGTCGTCGCGGGCGCCGATGGTCTCGGCGTTGCCGAGTATCAGCAGGCCGTCCTCACGCAGGGCGAAATGAAACAGCGAAAGGACCTTCGCCTGCGCGTCCACGCCCAGATAGATCAGTAAATTCCGGCACGACACCAGATCGATGCGGGAGAATGGCGGATCGCCCAGCACGTCCTGCACCGTGAAGACCACGACGGACCTCAGTTCGGACGATATCCGGTAGCTGTACTCTTCCTTCAGAAAGAAGCGCGCCAGCCTTTCGGGTGACACGTCCGCTTCGATTGTCTTCGGATAACTGCCTTCCCGGGCTTGAGCTATGGCATCCGGGTCCACGTCTGACGCGAACACCTGCAGTTTCACGTTGCGTTTGACCAGCGCAATTTGCTCCAGGAAGAGCATGGCAAGCGAGTAGGTCTCCTCGCCGGTGCTGCATCCGGCGATCCAGATGCGGATCGGATGATCCGGCGGTCGGTCGCGCACCATATCCGGGATGACATGCTCTGCCAGATAGTGGAACACCTTTGGATCGCGGAAGAAGCTGGTGACGTTGATGAGCAGGTCCTTGGCAAGGAGGTCGAGTTCGCTGGCATCGCGTTGCAGCAGCTCGAGATAGCAATTCATGTCGCCGGTTTCGATGGCGGCCATCGCCATGCGCCGCTCGATCCGGCGTTGCAGCGTCCCCGGCTTGTAAAGCGTGAAGTCGTGCGCGGTCCTGGTGCGCAGAAGGTCGATGATCCCGGGTAGCCAATCAGGCGCCGCGCCGTGCGGCCGGGAGCTGTCCAGGATGCGGACCGATGCCATCCGCCGGTCGTATTTCAGCAGCGCGTCGGGAATCTGGGCAACCGGAAGCACAAGGTCCACCGCGCCGGTCATAATGGCGCTTCGTGGCATGCCGTCATAGCCGGCCTCATCCGGGTCCTGGGCGATGATCAGCCCACCTGCCGCCTTCATGGCTTTGACACCCAGGCTGCCATCCGATCCGCTACCTGACAGGATTACGCAAATCGCGCGCCCGCCGCGTTCATCCGCCAATGAGTGCAGCAGGTAGTCGAAGGGCAAGCGCGCGCCGTGCCGTGCCTGCGGCTGTGAAAGACGCAAGGCGCCCTTTTTGACGGAAAGATACGTTGCAGGCGGAATGATATAGAGGTGGTCCGGTTCCAGCGTCACACCGTCCACTGCCTGGCGCACGGGCATCGTGGTGTGCCCGGCCAGCAGGTCCACCATCATGCTCTCATGCGTCGGGTCAAGATGCTGGACCAGGATGAAAGCCATGCCGGTGCGCTCGGGCAGTGCTCCGATCAGCTTCCTGCAGGCCTCCAGGCCGCCTGCGGAGGCGCCGATGCCGACCACCGGAAAATCCGAAAGTCTGCGAGGCGGGCCGCGTGCTGCCGTCTTGCGTGCGCCGGATCGTGGCCGGGCCGTCTGGGCCTGAAGCGGGTGACTATCTGGCATTGTCCGTTTCTGTCGAAATGGCTGTCCCCCGATGAGGAGTGCGCACTAGCTAGCATGGTCTCGCAATCCTGCCGTGGCAAGATTCGGAATGTACTTATTGAGCCGCCTCGCCGCGCATGTTCGTCGGCGGCAAGATCCTTGGCGCCCCCGAGACCCGTGAGGCGGCCACGGCAAAGGGCCCGGCAAGACCGCATGAGACGGGCAAGCCCGGGGGCCTGATCCAGTTTCGGCATGCCGCGTCGAGGGCGTATTGAGTATTTTCCGAGGCTGCCGCCGACGATCCGCTGCCAGGTATGATCGAGGCGTCGGGGGCTTCGCCCGATCCATTATCGCGCCACCTGTTGCACCGCCCGGCGCGATACGGATCGACCGTATGGAGACGAGCGTCCGCCGCGCTGGAACGTGGAGATCTGACGAATGCCGCACGCACGCACTGTGCAGAGCGAGGGTCCTCTTGCCGATTATGCCGGCAGACATAAGGAAGCTGTACGCCAACTCGCGCAGCGGCCGCACAGTCCTGCCAATACCAGAGGCGCTGCAGCGGTCGGCGGAGGCGCAACCGAGACCGTAATGGCGATACGTGTTCTCGTGGTAGAGGACGACGCCATCATCGGCACGCTGCTCGCCGAGATGCTCGCTGGGATGGGCCACAACGTATGCGCCATCGAGGCCACCGAGGCTGATGCAGTGAGCGCCGCGGCAAGATGCAAACCGGACCTGATGATCGTCGATGTCCGCCTGGGTGAGGGAAGCGGTGTGTCCGCCATCGAGACAATCTATCGGACGGGGCCAGTTCCGCATGTGTTTGTCAGCGGCGATGTTGCCCAGGTCCGGACGCTCCGGCCAAGTTCGATCTTCATGCAGAAGCCGTATCGCGAGGCCGACCTTGCCCGGGTCATCCAGCAAGCGCTCGACGCCGCGTCCGTCCAGTAATGTGCTGAGCGCACATAAACCCACCAGCATGTTCAAGGCCAGCCACCTGCTGGCCCCGCTCGAGGAGGCATGAAGGCAAGACCAAGTCAAGGCGACCCAGCCGCCATCCGTCAATTTCCCAGCCCTCTAAGCGCACGGAGGCCGGCACTGTGATGTCGAGCCTTCGCCGCGTCCGTGGTCGCGCATCTCCCGATTCTCCCTGGACCAGTGGGAAGCCGGTCCGCGAAGAGTTGTTCAGCGCTGAGCGCCTGGAACAACACGCACGAAGTCTCGCTGTTGCGCAGACGGTCACGCCACGGCCGGCCAGGGGCCATCCGCTGTCCCGCCGGCTCGCCGCCAACAGCGCGGTATTGCTCCACGCCTATCGCATGACCGCCCAATCGGCCGAGGCAGGCCGCGCCATCACGCCGGCGGCCGAGTGGCTGGTCGATAACTACTATCTCGTCGAACGGGAAATTCGAGAGATCCGCGCGGCATTGCCATCCGGCTACTATCGACAGCTACCGAAATTGCTCGCCGGTCCATTCGCAGGATATCCGCGGGTGTTCGGCGTAGCCTGGGCCTTCATCGCACATACCGACAGCCACTTCGACGCCGACATGCTTTGCCGCTTCGTGCGCGCCTATCAAGACGTGCAGCCGCTGACGATCGGCGAACTTTGGGCGGTTGCCATCACGCTCAGGATCGTGCTGGTCGAAAACCTCCGGCGTATGGCCGACCTGATCATCCGCAGCAGCGACGCCCGGCAGGAGGCGAACGGCCTCGCCGACCGCCTGCTTGGCGCGGGCGGTCACGCCGTCGAACCGGCAGCGATCGTGCTGGCACAGCGCGACGGTACGAACCTGTCCGACGCCTTCGCCGTCCAGCTTGTGCACCGTCTGCGCGATCAGGATCCCAGGATTACCCCCGCGCTGACGTGGCTCGATAAGCATCTCGCCGCGCAAGGATCAACGGCAGACACGATCGTGCACGACGAACACCAGAGGCAGGGGGCTGGCGTCGTCACCGTGCGCAACATCATCACCAGCATGCGCATGATTTCCGACACCGACTGGCCGGATCTGTTTGAGCGCATCAGCCCGGTGGACGACATGCTCTCCGCCAAGAGTGCGTTTCGCGAGATGGATTTCCCGACGCGTAATCTTTATCGCAGCGCCGTCGAGGAACTGTCGCGGGGTGCGAACCGCACCGAACTCGACGTCACCTGCGCGGCCGTCCAGGCAGCGAATCATTCCGCGTGTTCGGCTGCGCGCATCGAGCAGGAACGCCACGCCGATCCCGGCTATCATTTGCTCGCCGGTGGGCGCCGCGCGTTCGAGACCGCCATCGGCTTTCGGCCGTCCGCGCGTGCCTGGCCCGGGCGCCTCAGCCGCAGGCTCGGCATGGGCGGCTACGTCGGCGCCGGCAGCATTGTTGCCGCTGTCCTTCTCGCCGTTCCCCTTTTCGTGCTGCACGCTCAGGGCTTCAGCGCAGCATGGCTCGGCTTGCTCGGCATTCTTGGCTTGGTGCCGGCCAGCGACGCGGCGGTGGCGGTGGTGAACCGAGCCATGACACGTGGCTTCGGTGCGACGCCATTGCCAGCTTTGGAACTGCGAAGCGGCATTCCAGCGAAGTTGCGCACGCTCATTGCCGTGCCGACGCTGCTGACGAGTACCGCCGCGATCGAAGAGCAGATCGGGCTTCTGGAGGTCCACCACCTCGCAAGCCCGGAAGGGGAATTGCATTTCGCGCTGGTCTCCGACTGGCTCGATGCCCCGACGCAGAACGTCGACGGCGATGAGTTGCTGCTGGAAACGGCGACGGCGGGTATCGCCCGGCTCAATCGCCGCTATGGCCCGGCGCCTGGTGGGGCGCGCTTCCTGCTGCTGCATCGAAAGCGGGTCTGGAATGCCGGCGAAGCACGCTGGATGGGTTGGGAGCGCAAACGCGGCAAGCTGCATGAACTGAACCGGCTGCTGCGTGGCGCGGCCGACACCAGTTTTCTACCTATCGGCGGGACACCGCCAACTGTACCCGCCGATGTCTGCTACGTCATCACGCTCGATGCCGACACCAGGCTGCCGCGCGACACGGTCCATCGTCTGATCGGCAAGATGGCACATCCGCTCAACCGGCCGTATTTCGATCCCGCCGCCGGCCGCGTGATGGCCGGACATGCCGTGCTGCAACCGCGAGTTACGCCCTCATTGCCGGTCGGCCGTGAGGGTTCGCTGTTCCAGCGCGTGTTTTCCAGCATGAACGGCATCGATCCTTATGCCGCTGCCGTCTCCGACGTGTACCAGGATCTCATCGGCGAAGGCTCTTACGCGGGCAAGGGCATCTACGAAATCGACGCCTTCGAGGCCGCGCTGGCCGGCCGCGTACCCGATTCGGCATTGCTCAGCCACGATCTGTTCGAAGGCATCTTTGCCCGTGCCGGTCTCGCTTCCGATATCGAGGTGGTGGAGGCGTTCCCCGCCCGCTACGACGTCGCCGCGCGGCGCCACCACCGCTGGGCGCGCGGCGACTGGCAGTTGCTGCCCTGGCTGTTAGGGTATGCATCGAGTGCAGGCACCAATCGTACAAGCAGCGAGGTTCCGGCGGCCGGTCGCTGGAAGATGCTAGACAATCTGCGCCGAACGCTGTCTGCACCGGCCTGCGTGCTGTCACTGTTGGCAGGATTGGCGCTGCCCTTTGCCGCTGGCGCGGTATGGATCGGCTTCGTACTGTTGACGGTCCTGGTGCCGACGCTGATTCCCGTCGTTGCTGCGATCGTGCCGCGTCGCTCGGGGACAACGCTGCGCAGCCATCTAGCGGCGTTCGGTAGCGATCTGCGTCTTGCGCTGACGCAGTGGGGGCTCGTCATAACGTTCCTGGGGTACCAGTCGTGTCTGATGGGCGATGCCATCACGCGGACCTTGGTGCGATTGTTCCTGACCCGGCGGCATCTTCTGGAATGGGTTTCCGCAGCGCAGGCAGCGATCGGTCGCCGGCTTGATCTTCTCGATCTCTACCGGGTGATGGCGAGCGGTGTTGCCGTCGGTGTTGCCGCGTTGACGGTGCCTCTGTTGACCGGCCATGGCGCATGGCCCTTGGCGGTGCCGCTCGCTGCCCTGTGGATCGCATCGCCGGCGATTGCGCGCGGCATCAGCCGGTCCCCCGGAATTGCCGGCCGAATGTCCGTATCGACTGCCGACGGTCAGGCGCTGCGGGTGATCGCCCGGCGGACCTGGCGGTTCTTCGAAACCTTTGTGACGACGGCCGACCACATGCTGCCGCCGGACAATTTCCAGGAGGACCCGGCCCCGGCGCTGGCCCATCGGACATCCCCGACCAATATGGGGTTGTACCTCCTGTCCGTGACGGCAGCCCGGGACTTTGGATGGCTGGGAACGGAGGAAGCGGCTGAACGGCTACAGGCGACGCTCGCTACCATGGGCAGACTCGCGCGCTTTCGCGGACACTTCTATAATTGGTACGACACGAGCGACCTGCGCCCGCTCGATCCGCCTTATGTCTCCACGGTCGATAGCGGGAATTTGGCCGGCCACCTGATCACGCTTGCCAACGCCTGCCGCGAATGGAGCACCCTGCCACCCACCACCACGCGGCGCCTGTCCGGCGTTGCCGACGCGCTCGAGCTCGCCCGTGAAGCGTCCGACCGGTTGCGGGACGGGCGGCGCACGCTGACCGTGACCTGGGACCAGCTTGACGCCAACCTTGCCGCGCTTGCGACCAGCGTGCGTCGGGATGGGCAGGACATCGCCAAGCACCTGGCCGATCTGGCTGCACAGGCCGAAACCATGACCGACATTGCCTCCGCCTTCGCGAGTGAGCGCGGCGACGACACTGCCGCGGACATGCTGTTCTGGATGACGGCCGCGCGGTGCACGATCGAGAGCCATCGGCGAGACGTAGACCAGTCGCCGGAGGCCGCGACTGCCCTGGCGGAACGCTTCGCGTTCCTGGAAAAGACAGCACGAACGATGGCGCTGGATATGGGCTACGGCTTTCTGATCGATCCCGATCGCAGATTGCTGTCAATCGGTTACCGGGTGGCAGATGGAACACTCGACCCAAGCTGCTATGATTTGCTCGCTTCGGAGGCGCGGCTCGCGAGCTTCGTCGCGATCGCCAAGGGTGACGTCCCTGCACGTCATTGGTTCCACCTCGGTCGCCCCGTCACGCCGATCGGGAATGGCGCCGCGCTGATCTCGTGGTCGGGGTCGATGTTCGAGTACCTGATGCCCTCGCTTGTCATGCGCGCGCCGCAGGGCAGCCTGTTGGAGCAAACCAGTCGGCTGATCGTGCGGCGGCAGATTGCGTACGGCGCAACGCTCGGCCTGCCCTGGGGCGTTTCGGAGTCCGCCTACAACATCCGCGACCTGGAGCTGACCTATCAATATTCGAATTTCGGCGTTCCCGGGCTTGGATTGAAACGGGGCCTGGGCGAGAGCGCGGTGGTAGCACCCTACGCGACCGCACTCGCCAGCATGGTCGATCCGGCGGCAGCAGCCCACAATTATGCAACTCTGGCCAAGGTCGGCGCATGCGGCCGCTATGGGTTCTATGAGGCGCTCGACTACACGCCTAGCAGACTGCCGGAGAATGCACGTGTCGCGATCGTGCGGGCGTTCATGGCGCACCACCAGGGCATGACGATCGTAGCCATCGCGGATGCCCTGCTGGATGGTGTCATGCGCACTCGGTTCCATAGCGAGCCGATGGTCCAGGCGACCGAGCTTCTTTTGCAAGAGGCAACGCCGCGCGACGTTGCCGTGGTGCGCCCCTGGGAAGCGGACGCGAAGTCGGATGCGAAGGTACTGCAGAAAGGCCCGCCAGGCGGCCGGCAGCTGGATACCGCACACAGCGCGGCGGTTGCCACCCATCTGTTGTCGAACAGCCGCTATGCGGTGATGCTGACGGCTGCTGGCTCCGGTTACAGCCGCTGGCGCGGGATGGCTGTCACGCGTTGGCGCGAGGATGCTACCTGCGATGACTGGGGTTCCTACGTCTTCCTGCGCGACGTTCGCAGTGGCGACGTGTGGTCGGCCGGCTTCCAGCCAAGCGGTGCCGAACCCAACTCCTATCACGTCGCCTTCAATGAGGATCGCGCCGAAATCACCCGGCACGATGCAACACTGACGACAACGTTGGAAGTGCTCGTCTCGGCCGAGGATGACGCCGAGGTCCGCCGCGTCTCGATCGCGAATGCGGACGACCGGGTGCACGAGATCGACGTGACGTCCTATGCCGAGTTGGTGCTGGCGCCACAGGCCGACGACGTCGCGCACCCGGCCTTCATGAAGCTGTTCGTTGCCACCGAGTATCTTCCTGCCCACGGTACTTTGCTGGCAACGCGACGGCGACGCGCACCGGGCGAGCAGGAGATCTGGGCGGCGCATGTGGCGAACGTGGATGGCGAGGCGGTGGGGAAGCCGGAGGTGGAAACCGACCGGGCCCGTTTCCTGGGCCGCGGTCACGGCGTTCATCGGCCGATCGCGGTGGTCGACGGCCGGCCCCTGTCCAACACGGTCGGCACCGTACTCGACCCGGTCTTCGCCCTGCGCCGTCGCGTGCTTGTCGCACCAGGCGCCACCGTACGCATCGCCTTCTGGACGATGGTTGCCGAAAGCCGCGAGGCAGTGCTGGACCTTGTCGACAAGCATCGCGACAGCGTCGCGTTCGAACGGGCTGCCACGCTGGCGTGGACCCGGGCGCAGGTGCAACTTTATCATCTCGGCATCGATCCGGGCGCAGCCGGCCTGTTCCAACGCATCGCCGGTCATCTGCTGCATGCAGGACCTGCGCTGCGGCCTTCCTCCGACACCATCCTGCGCGGTGCCGGCGCACAGCCGGCGCTCTGGCCGATGGGAATTTCCGGCGACCTGCCGATCGTGCTGTTGCGCATCGCCGACATCGAGAACCTCGACATCGCCCGCCAATTGCTGCAGGCGCACGAGTACTGGCGGATGAAGCAACTCGCCGTGGATCTGGTGATCCTGAACGAGCGGGCGTCGTCCTACGTCCAGGATTTGCAGAGTGCGCTCGAGACCCAGGTTCGGGCAAGCCAGTCGCAACCGCCCGCCGGCGACGCACAGCGGCAAGGCCGTGTCTTCGTGCTGCGCGCCGATCTGGTTGCGCCGGAAGCCCGCGCGTTGCTCACGTCGGTGGCGCGCGTCGTCCTGGTCGGGCAGCGTGGGTCACTCGCCGACCAGCTCGATCGGGTGCCGGAACCGGATGAAGCTGTCCGCACCGAGCGACAACCCGCGACGGATGTGGCCGCACGCCTGTCCATGCCGCCGCTGGAATTCTTCAATGGGCTTGGCGGCTTCGCCGAAGACGGACGGGAATATTCGACGAACCTTGAACCGGGCCAGGCGACGCCGGCACCGTGGATCAACGTTATCGCCAATCCCGTCTTCGGTTTTCAGGTGTCGGCGGAAGGCGGCGGCTTCACCTGGTCGGTCAACAGCCGTGAGCACCAGCTAACGCCGTGGTCGAACGATCCAGTCTGCGACCGTCCGAGCGAGGTGTTCTATCTGCGCGACGACGACAGCGGCGACCTGTGGTGTCCGACCGCACTGCCGATCCGCAACGACACCGCCACCTATGGCGCACAGCATGGCTGGGGCTACTGCCGCTTCGAGCATGCGGCCCATGGCATCGCTGCCGAACTGCTGCATTACGTTCCGGTCAGCGATCCAATAAAACTCTCGCGGCTGACGCTGCACAACACGTCGCGCCGGACGCGTCACCTTTCGCTGACCGCGTACGTCGAATGGGTGTTGGGCCCGTCGCGCGGTGCCTCCGCATCGTTCGTGACGACCGCGATCGACCCCGACACGGGCGCGATGTTCGCGCGTAATCCATGGTATGCCGCCTTCGGATCGCGCGTCGCCTTCGCCGATCTTGCGGGGCGCCAAAGCGACTGGACAGGCGATCGTCGGGAATTCATCGGCCGTAATGGGACATTGGAAAATCCGGCAGCGCTCGCCTCCGCGGCGCCGCTCTCCAACACCGTTGGTGCCGGTCTCGATCCGTGCGCGGCGCTGCGAAGGACCGTCGTCCTGCCGCCAAACGCTCGCATCGAGATCGTGTTCTTCCTCGGTGAAGCCGACAGCGCGCGGGATGCCAGCACGCTTGTCGCGCGGTACCGCAAGGCAGATCTCGACGAGGTGCTGTCGGAGGTACGCCGCCACTGGGACAGTGTCCTCGGCGCCGTCCAGGTGAAGACCCCTGACCGGGCAATGGACATCGTGCTGAACGGCTGGCTGCTGTACCAGACGCTGGCCTGTCGCATCTGGGCCCGTTCGGGCTTCTACCAGGCCAGCGGCGCCTACGGCTTTCGTGACCAGTTGCAGGACGGCATGGCGCTGGCCGCCACCCAGCCGGCCCTGACGCGCGAGCACCTGCTGCGTGCCGCCGCGCGGCAATTCGTCGAGGGCGATGTCCAGCATTGGTGGTTGCCGCAGTCGGGTCAGGGTGTCCGCACCCACATCTCTGACGACAAGGCGTGGCTCGCCTACGCGGTCGCGCATTATGTGCGCGCTGCTGCCGACCCTGCGGTGCTGGACGAAGTGATCCCGTTCCTGGAAGGTCAGCTTCTACAGGCCGGGGAACATGACGCCTTCTTTCAGCCGACAGTGTCGGACGAAGTCGGCACGTTGTTCCAGCATTGTGCCCGCGGTCTCGATGCCAGTCTCAAGGTCGGCGTCCACGGGTTACCGCTGATCGGCACCGGTGACTGGAACGACGGCATGAACCGCGTCGGCGAACAAGGTCTGGGTGAGAGCGTCTGGCTCGGCTGGTTGCTCTACACCGCACTCCACGCATTCGCGCCGCTCGCCGATGCCCGCGGCGATACGGCTCACGCCACAGCATGGCGAGCGCATGCCGCCGCGCTGCAAACCGCGCTGGAACGCGAAGCCTGGGATGGCGAATGGTACCGGCGGGCCTGGTTCGACGACGGCACCGTGCTCGGCTCGGCGAGCAGCGGCGCGTGCCGCATAGATTCGATTGCGCAGTCCTGGGCAGTAATCTCGGGCGCAACTGACCCGCAGCACGCGGAGCACGCGATGGCATCCGTCGAACGCGAGCTGATTCGACCGCTGGATCATCTGGCACTGCTGTTCACGCCGCCGTTTGACAAGACGCCGCTCGAGCCGGGCTACATCAAGGGCTATCCACCAGGCATTCGCGAGAATGGCGGCCAGTACACGCATGCCGCGCTGTGGTCGGTGATGGCGTTCGCCGCCCTCGGCCAAGGCGACAAAGCGGTCGCGCTGTTCGACTTGCTCAATCCGGTCAACCACGCCCGCACCCGGTCCGATGTGCACCGTTACAAGGTGGAACCCTATGTCATCGCCGCCGACGTCTATGCCACCGCCCCCCATATCGGACGCGGCGGCTGGACATGGTACACCGGATCCGCGGGATGGATGCAGCGAGCCGGCGTCGAGAGTATCCTCGGGCTGCGCCTGGAGGGCGATATCCTGCGGCTCGATCCATGCATCCCGAAAACCTGGCCTCGCTTCGAGATGACAGTGCGGTTCCGCTCGGCACGTTATGAAATCCTGATCGAGAATCCAGACGGCGTCTGCCGCGGGATTGTGGCCGCCGCAATGGACGGGACTGCGGTTCCGCAGCAGCCGTTCAGTTTGAAGATGCAGGATGACGGAATCACCCGCCATATCCTGGTACGGCTCGGGTGACACTCCGGATAGGCTCGGCACCTTCGCCCCCGGGTCGACGGAGCTACAGCGGTCCCATGCAAAGGGAGGCCGAGCGATGATGGTCGACGTGATGCGATGGTCTCCGGTGGAGCTTCCACTGTTTGTTCTAAGTGTCTGTCCAAGAACAAATTGAGTTTTTTGAATTGGTTAGCAGTGACCCCTTGAACCCGTTGATTCTGCTCCCATTTTACGTCCCCTGCGCAATTTCGGGGCACCCGGATGTGGACCAAGGAGAACCGCGCTCGCTACGACCGCAGCGGGCTGCGCTATGAGAGCGATCTGACCGATGAGGAGTGGGCGGAGATTGCGCCCTTGATCCCACCCGCCAAACCCGGTGGCAACAAGCGCACGGTCGAGCTGCGCGAGGTGGTCAACGGGCTGATGTACATCCTGAGCACAGGCTGCCAGTGGCGAGCGATCCCGAAGGACCTTGCCGCACGCAGCACGATATACGACTACCTCGACCGCTGGAGTTGGGACGGGACGCTGGAGCGGATCCATCACGCACTCTACGTCAAATGTCGGGAGCAGGCCTTGCGGGAGGCCAGCCCGACCGTGGCGATCATCGACGCCCAGAGCGTCAAGAGTGCCGAGAAGGGCGGTGCTCATATTGATCCGCACGGCTACGACGCCGGCAAGAAGGTCAAAGGCAAGAAGCGGCACGTTTTGGTTGATACGCAGGGGCTGGTGCTGCATGCCATCGTGACAGCCGCGGACGTCCAGGATCGCGACGGCGGCGCCTGGTTGCTGGGCACCTTATTCGGCCTGTATCCATTCCTGCTGAAGCTCTATGCCGACGGCGGGTACCAGGGACCCAAGTTCCGCAAGGCCATCAGGAAGGTGCTGGCAAATGTCCAGGTGGAGATCGTCAAGCGCTCGGACCACGCCAAGGGTTTCGCAGTCTTGCCCAAACGCTGGGTGGTCGAGCGCACACTCGCCTGGCTGAACCGTTGCCGGCGCCTGAGCAAGGACTGGGAGAATCTGAACCACAAGGCGCGGGCTTTTCTGCTGATCGCCTCCATCCGCTTCATGGTCAGGAGGCTATGCCGCGCCTAGGAATGTTCCCGGACAGACTTCTAACGGCCGTGTGCGCTCATCTGGTCATGTCGGGCAGTCAGACCCTGTTCCACTACGGCCTTGGCCATCGCCGACTGGGCGGCGTATTCTTTCGCAACCACATCAGGTTTCACCACAGGTACTATGCCAGAGGCCGGCTCGTGTCGCCCACCTATCGCGGCGAAGAAGGCAACAATACCCCGTATTTCCTGATCCCGACCATTCTCGTGGTAGGGATGGTATTCTATATCCTCCCATTCAGTCTTTTCCTGGTAGTAACTACCACGACTGCGGCGTCATTCTATGCGCACGTGTATCTCGACAAGGAATACCATGTGCAAGAACCGAGGCTCGGACGGTTCGCCTGGTTCCGGCGCAAGCAGCAGCTTCATTTCGTCCACCATCTGCATGCCGACAGCAAACTTTGCGGTCATCGACTTTTTCTGGGACAGACTGCTGGGCACCTACCGAAGACCCGATGGTGATGCGGATTGAGGGCCAGGGTCAACGGCTGCCCTGCCGTCGCGACGGTCCTCGAGAGTGCCGAGTTCTCGGTTACTTTCTGGCGGCTCGTGACGTGCGCTCATAGTCGTCGAGCCACGGTTCGATGAGCCGGTCGAGTTCCGCGATCTGGCGTTCGGAACAGGATTCCGGCACACAGCTCTCCAGCCAACCCAGCACGTGAGTTTCGATCAGGTCGCGAGGCACGCCCGGATGCTCAGCGTGGATGCGCTCCGCCGACTGCCCGATCGATAGAAGTTTCCCGCCGGCCCAGACGATCTTGCGCTGCCTCGCATCAACGCCGGCATGGTCCAGTGCGTCGAACACCAGATCGAGCGCCTCGATCGACTGTTGTCCCTCGGGTGCGTCCATCCATTCGAGGAATCCGTCGATGACCGGATTGTCCTCGAACGGGGATTTCGCGTGCCGCTTGCCCATCGGATGAGCATAGCACCGCTGGTCACCGCTGTCGCGAAGCTCACGATAGAGTCATCGTCGATCACAAGGGATTCAACGTCGCGACAGTGAGTGCCGGGGTAACGAGCATCGTTCGTCAGAAACAGCAACGAGCCGACCCGATGTCACTGTGGATACCCTGGTGGAATGCGATCTGGCGGCTGCGCCCGGCGTTCTCCCGCCTGCGCACCTTCCTCTGGTTCGCCACCGCCGTGGCAGGCTTCACCGTGCGCACCGAACTGCTCGGCGTGACCAGCCTCGTGCGCGCGCTGAAGCTCGAGGCTCGCTTCTACAAGAAGCTGGTCGATCACTTCCACAGCCCCGCCGTCAAGCTCGACCGGCTCGCCGCGCTGTGGACGCAGACGGTGCTGCGGCTGTTCCCCCAGCCGCTGCGCGTCAACGGAAGGTATGTCCTGGTCGGCGACGGCATCAAGGTGCCGAAGCGCGGCCGCAAGATGCCGGGTGTCAAACTCCTGCATCAGCAGTCAGAGTCAAACACCAAACCCGAATACATCATGGGACACTCCCTCCAGGCCGTGAGCCTGCTGGTGCAGGCCGCCGCCAGCGTCTTCGCCGTGCCGCTCGCCATCCGCATCCACGAGGGCGTGGTGTGGTCCAATCGCGACCGCCGCACCTTGCTCGACAAGATGCTCGCCCTCCTCGGCATCGTCGCCATCGCACAACCCTGCTACTTCGTCGCCGACGCCTACTATGCCGCGCGCAAGATCGTCGCCGGCCTGCTCGAACAGAACAACCACCTGGTCACCCGGGTGAAGTCCAACGCCGTCGCCTACACCGCCCATCAGCAGCGCGGACCGCGCAAAAGGGGCCGGCCAAGGGTCTATGGCCGCAAGGTCAAGCTGAAATCCCTGCTGCAAGACCCCAAGGACCGCCAACAGGTCAACAGTCCCGTCTACGGCGAGCGCCGGGTGGTCATCCAATATAAGGTACGCGACCTGCTGTGGCGCCCGGCCGGCCGGCTCGTGCGCTTTGTGGCCGTGATCCATCCCACCAGAGGTCGCTGCCTCCTGATGTCCACCGACACCTCCTTGGCCGCCGTCGAGATCATTCGCCTCTACGGCCTGCGCTTCAAGATCGAACACACGTTCAAGCAGGCGGTGCGGCTGATCGGCTCGTTCAGCTACCACTTCTGGATGTCCGACATGAAGCCGCTGCGCCGCCGGGGCGGCAACCAGCACCTCCATCGTGCGTCGCCGGAGTACCGCGACGCCGTCAGGCGCAAGCTGCACGCCTACCACGCCTTCATCCAGGCGGCTGTCGTCTGTCAGGGGCTGCTTCAGTACCTGGCCGTCGCCTTCCCACAGCGCGTCTGGGACGCCTTCGGCTCCTGGCTGCGCACCATCCGGCCCGGGATCCCGCCCTCCGAGCTGGTCGTCGCCAATGCGCTGCGCCAGAGCCTGCCGGAATTTCTCCTGAATGCCGCCCCTGGCAACATCTTCGCGAAATTCGTCATCGGACGACAGGACACCAATAGAATGGAGGCATTCCGGCTCGCCTCCTAAGCCGAGATTGGGCTAGAACCCTGGACTTACGAGGACGGTCAAACGGGCCATCTATTGAAGAGAATCCCAGTTCGCACCGAGGCGAAGGAGTGGCCAATACAGATCTGGGCCGAAGACGTGCTTTCGATCGCCTACCAGGTCAGCGTATCGTTGCTTGATAAACGCCAACACGGCTGCTTCCCTTATAGTGTCTGTCCAAGAACAAATTGAGTTCTTTTGAATCGGTTACCGGTGGCCCCTTGAACCCGTTGATTCTGCTCCCATTTTACGTCCCCTGCGCAATTTCGGGGCACCCGGATGTGGACCAAGGAGAACCGCGCTCGCTACGACCGCAGCGGGCTGCGCTATGAGAGCGATCTGACCGATCAGGAGTGGGCGGAGATTGCGCCCTTGATCCCACCCGCCAAACCCGGCGGCAACAAGCGCACGGTCGAGCTGCGCGAGGTGGTCAACGGGCTGATGTACATCCTGAGCACAGGCTGCCAGTGGCGGGCGATCCCGAAGGGCCTTGCCGCACGCAGCACGATATACGACTACCTCGACCGCTGGAGTTGGGACGGGACGCTGGAGCGGATCCATCACGCACTCTACGTCAAATGTCGGGAGCAGGCCTTGCGGGAGGCCAGCCCGACCGCGGCGATCATCGACGCCCAGAGCGTCAAGAGTGCCGAGAAGGGCGGTGCTCATATTGATCCGCACGGCTACGACGCCGGCAAGAAGGTCAAAGGCAAGAAGCGGCACGTTCTGGTTGATACGCAGGGGCTGGTGCTGCATGCCATCGTGACAGCCGCGGACGTCCAGGATCGCGACGGCGGCGCCTGGTTGCTGGGCACCTTATTCGGCCTGTATCCATTCCTGCTGAAGCTCTATGCCGACGGCGGGTACCAGGGACCCAAGTTCCGCAAGGCCATCAGGAAGGTGCTGGCAAATGTCCAGGTGGAGATCGTCAAGCGCTCGGACCACGCCAAGGGTTTCGCAGTCTTGCCCAAACGCTGGGTGGTCGAGCGCACACTCGCCTGGCTGAACCGTTGCCGGCGCCTGAGCAAGGACTGGGAGAATCTGAACCACAAGGCGCGGGCTTTTCTGCTGATCGCCTCCATCCGCTTCATGGTCAGGAGGCTATGCCGCGCCTAGGAATGTTCCCGGACAGACTCTTAGGCGAATGTGGCGCGCGATCCGCGCCGCCATGATAGCGGAACCCCCTGCCGCTCATCTTCCGTCCATCCTGTCGGCACTTTGCCTTGGTGTCGCGTTGGGCCGCGGTGGTACGGCTAGTGCACTGCAAGGCTGACACGTCATTGCCGGAACGCGGCAAACGGCTATGGCGGAAGCCACGTCTGTCGAATATCGCCGGCCCACCGTTGGGCCACCGCGGGTGAGACAACGACTATCGGGCCGGTGATCGGGCTGGCGCGGACGCCGATCGTAAGTTCTGCACGCCGGGCGGCGAGCCCGGCGCTGCCGTGAAGCTGGCAAGAGTGCGTCCGTCAGGTTTTGGCTGGTCTAAGGTGGTGAAAAAGCCTGCTTCGGAGGCCAGTATGCATGCGGCACAGGCCAGAATGACCGCGATACTGAGCAAGCGGCCGGTCTTCCCATTGACCACCGGCATCGAGGGGCTCTGCCCGGTTGTATTGGGTCGGGTTGGCAGCAGGGCGATCAAGCGGGTAGCGATTGCCGTCGCGACTTGCAATGGCCAGACGCTGCTCGGCATGTTGGCGATGCTTCGCGCGAGGTTCTCGGTCGCTTCCGATACTGGCATCCCGGCCAACCTGCCTGCCTCCAGCCATGGATCGTTCCCCGCCCGCGCGAACATGGAAAGCAGGGTGAGGGCCATGCCATTTGCTTCAGTGCCGACTGGTGCAAGGAGGAATTCGTCGAATCCGGACTGCCGCAAGGCAAAAGCATCGGTGCTGGGCATGGTGAAGTCTCATTATGCAATGGAACCACATAGGATATCGTGTCCATTGCCTTCGATACAACCTGCCTATGGCGATACGTGTCTTCTGGATAGGACATCGCGATGTGGCTTCCGCGCCTGATGCCGGCGGACACCGTCATGTGCCCGATGAACTGCATCTGAGTAGATTCCGAAGCTACCGTGATCGGCGAGCCGCCGAGTATCTTTCAGCATGGAGTGGGTTGCCTCGATCCGCCTCCTTTGATTCGACCTTGGGCGCGAATCCGCTGATGCGCGCCGCTCCTTTTGTGATGATCAACGGCTGCCGCGACGTCGCCATCTGCGGCCCTGGGACATGGGTTCTGCCGGACGAAATACCGACTGCACAAAAGGGTTAAGTACCGATAATGATTCTGCACATCGATCATCGAACCGTTTATAGATACCCTCACCCCGTCCTGCTTGGACCGCACCGGTTGATGCTCCGCCCTCGTGAGAGCCGGGACATCAAATTGCTCTCCGTGGATATTACGACCAGCCCACCAGCGGCGTACACTTGGGCGCACGACGTTTTCGGCAACACTGTCACCACAGTCTCATTCACACAGCCGGTCGCGATCCTGACTATCGAAAGCCATATAATACTCGAGCACAGCAGCGATCCCTGGCCGATATTCGACATCGCGGCATCGGCGATCTCCAGTCCCTTTGCCTACTCTGAGGACGATCGGCTGGATCTCGGTGTATTGCTGATGCCGCAGTACCAGGACCGGGATCGGCGCCTTGCTATTTGGGCCCGAGGCTTCGTGAGGGGTGAGGTCACCGACACGTTGTCACTACTGAAGGATTTGAATGCCGCGATTTCGGCGTGGATTTCGTACCAAAGCCGCGAAGACGAAGGGACGCAGCCTCCACTGGAGACGCTTGCACGAGGTTGGGGTTCCTGTCGTGATATTGCCGTGTTGTTCATTGAAGCTGCTCGATGGCTGGGGTTTGCTGCGCGGATCGTGTCGGGTTACCTTTTCAACCCTGATGCAGCGGGGACGGTCCTTACGGGTTCCACGGGGGTTGGATCGACGCATGCCTGGGCCGAAATTTACCTGCCCGGCGCGGGCTGGATCGCATTTGATCCGACCAATCGAACAGTCGGGAGCTCCACCTTGATCCCGGTCGCCGTGGCTCGCGACGTCAAGGAGGTCGTCCCAATATCGGGAACTTTTACCGGTTCTCCCGGCGATGTTGTCACGCTGAACGTCGCTGTGGCGGTTCGCGCAACGTCACCGGCGGCGGACCCGGACTTGATCAACGGCAGGGGAATCCGCTGCTCAACTGACTGAACCAGCGGGCCAGCCGGAGATCGGCCGACGGGTTCGTCGTCATCCCGCAGGCAATGCAACGCCTGTTATGCAGGGATCTGCGGATTGCGGCCATCACGAGGTGCACGGACATCTTTGGCAGACGTGGCTTCAGTGGGTCTGAGTAGATTCCGAACCTATCATGCCAGCCTTCAGTGGGCCTATGCTGGCCTCTGCCTGGCTAACAGCTCTATGAAGCGGGCCTACGGGGACAATCTCAATCCTGATCACCCCGCGCACACCCCAAAAGCCGCTGCATGGCGTTGCTCACTGACCGAACAGCCGGTGATCAAGCCCAAGGTAATCAAGCCCCGAGGGCAATCGCGTCTTGTCCAATCCCGACGCCTGGCCGGCAAGGCGACCGGGGGTTCAGCGTCCTGGAGCGCTCGATACCCAAGCATCAATGTGCAGGAAATTCAGCCGCCGAACGGCAGTTAACAGGAGCGAAAAATGGCAGACAAGTTGAGGCTTGGCAGGCGTTGGGAGGCATATCGACCCTCCAAAGCGATCTGGTTCTGGTCTTGCGCAGCCTGCATCGTGGCTACGGTCGTGGTTGGTTTCGCCTGGGGTGGCTGGGTGACCGGCGGGACCGCGACGCGCATGGCAACCGATGCAGCCGAAGCAGGACGGGCGCAGTTGGCGGCGGCGACGTGCGTGTTCCGCTTCGACCAAGGTCCGGATGCAACAGCTCAGCTTGCCGCCTTAAAAAAGGCCGACAGTTATGACCGAGGCGACATGATCTCGAAAAGTGGCTGGGCCACGATGCCAGGCGATGCAAGCCCAGTGTCAGGCGCGGCGGATATCTGCGCGCAGAAACTGTTGAACGCTGAGCTTGCAACGGCGACCAAAGGATAGTGGGGCGGGCCCGACCATGCCGGAGAGAGGAGACCAGTTTTGCGAGGAGCACAGCCGCCAGGCACGTGACGGCCGGCGCGTCGCATTGCTGTGCAGCCTGCCCGCACCAGTCGCCAGCAACAGGATCAAACATGAATATCGGAACTTGGTTGTTCACGCTTCTCCATGGCGAACAGATCGGCATTGATGCTGCCGGAAATCGCTACTTCACAGATCGTCGTACCGGACGCGGTCGCCTGCGTGTGCGCCGATGGGTGGTGTAGGATGTCGACTATGAGAGTTGGGTACCGGACCAGGCTGCAAGCCGGACCAGGGCTCCGGTGGCGCGCTAGCGTTGGTTCCCAGCGGAGGAACGCTGTTGTTTCTCTCCGGGGCGGGAGGGAAAAACGTGGACTGGAGTAATTTGGGGCAGCCTCGCCGAACGGTAATGTCTCGATACATGCGCGTTTGAGGACAGGAGATACCCGTGGCCAAAGGACGACAGCGGGGCAATCGCGAAGTGAAGAAACCAAAGGCGCCGAAGAAAGCGGTCGCCGCGACACGGCTTTCATTCGTGGAAACCGCAGTCAAGTCACCACCAACCAAGCCCCGCAGTAAATGACCTTGCGGCGTGGCGGGATGCTGGGCACCCTGCCACCTGCCAGGCACCGCACAAGTCTTGTGTTCGGCCCTAGCCCGGATTTCTCATACTGGCGAGTAGCTGCTCAGCAGTCATTACGGTATGGGACCGTAATTCGCGTGCGTTCTTACCCTGAGATCGGGAACGCTGAATTCCGGGCAAGCGCCGCCTCCGCCGCTCTGTCAGCGGCGTTGGCCGGAGGGTATGGAGCTCTGCCCTGTCTGGTTCGTGTCAGGCGGCGGCGTTGCGCAGCAAAGCCTGTGCAAGCGCGAACTCGTACTGCCACGGGCAGGCTGACGCCATCGCGATCTTGATCCGCCGCACGCTGACCCGGACCAGGGCGCCAAGCTTCAGCAGCCGCAGCCGGATCGTGCCGCAGGTCGCCTCCGCGAACTGGGTGAATGCCAGGCCGATGCGGCGTAGCGCGCAGAGCAGCACGTAGGCCATCGAGGCAAACCACAGGCGAAGCTGGTTGGCCTGCATCGTCGCGGTGGACGTCCGGTCGGCGAACATGTCGAGCTGGCATTCCTTGATGCGGTTCTCCATCTCGCCGCGTGCGCAATAGACTTTCTCGTAGAGATACCGCGCACCGGCCTGGCCCCGCCCGAGTGAAGTGACGATGAAGCGTGGGTTGGCCTCACCGCCGGTGACTTCGGCCTTGCCGACGACACGCCGTTCGCGGCTCCAACTGTCGCGCGTGCGGTAGCGGAAGTCGCTGAAGCGGCGGGCCGGCTTGCCGCTACGGATGCTGTCGATCGTCGCACCGATCAGCTCGGGGACGATCGCCTGGTCCAGACGGTCGTTGCCAGCCAAGCCAAACACATAGTCCACACGGTTGGCCTCACACCATGCCATCAAGGGCTCGCGGGTGAAGCCAGAGTCGCCGCGCAGCAGAATGCGCACGCGCGGCCAGCGGCGGCGGATCTGGGCCACGATGCGGGCGACCTCCTCAACCGCGCCGGCTGCGGCGTCGGCGTTGGCGCGGCGCAGCTTCGCCGCCAGCAGGTGACGGCCGCAGAAGATATAGAGCGGCAGATAGCAGTAGCAGTCATAGTAGCCATGGAAGAACCGGCCTTCCTGATTGCCGTGCAGCGGATCGTCGGTGGCATCGAGGTCGAGGATGATCTGCTGCGGTGCCTTCTTGTGGGCGTCCAGAAAGAGATCGACGAACAGGCCTTCGATCGCCGCAGGGTCGTGGCTGATCTTGTGGTAGCGGGTCGCCGCTTCCCGGCTCAGTTCCAGCCGGTTCAGGGTCGCCTTGCCGGCCAGCGGCGCGCAGTCCGATCGCTGCGCCTCGAGCTTGCCGGCCAGCACCGACAGCACCGGATCATGGCGCAGAGTGTCATGGTCGTTGAGGTCCTCGTAGCCCAGCGCGATGCCGACAACCCGCTGCATCACCAGGGTCTCGACCTGGTGCTCCACCAGTTCGGGGGTACGGACGTCGGTGAAGCAGGCGGCGAACCGCTCGGTCAGCCGGATCGCGCGGTCGGTCTGGCCCAGCAGCAGGGCGCCGGCATCCGAAGTGATCGCGCCGCCGTCGAAGCTGGCCTCGACGCGGCGGCCCTCGACGGGTGGAAATTCGAACAGCGCGGGGTTACACTCTGTCGGCACTGGGGCCTCCTGCGGATTCGAGAAAAGCCGTGGTCGCAACACGATTCTCTCAGAATCCGCGCCCCAATGCACCCGATTCGGTGAGAAATCCGGGCTAGTGCCCTGAGTCACTCATATTGCCGGGTACAGCCGCTTCAGTTTGACGCGTGCATCGGCGGTGGTGAATTGCCAGTCGGCCTTGGTGTGGTTGGTGTTGCGGTCGTTCTCCCAGGCGGCGACCTCGTCGATCAGGGTCTGCTTGTCGGGGATGCGCCGATCGAGGCATTGCCCGGAGCTATAACGTCAGCCAAGCAACGATTCGAGGTTGGCCAAATGAAGACCGATACCATAGCGGCCGTTGTCTCGGCATTCGTTGCAACTGCCAGTTTTTTCGTCGCTCTTTTTGTCGTTTGGGTGCAACGGCGCGAGGCCGATCTCCGAAGAGGGGACGTCTTAGCTTGGGCGAACGAGGTGATATGTGCGCTTGAGAGTCTTCTGCTTGTCGCCATACTCAAGGAATCACAGTTGCAGAGCGCCGCCGCGAAGGCAAAACTCGCCGATATCACTTTTAGAACCGCAATATTGATTGAGCGCGGGCGCATGTTCTGCAAAAATACGGTGACGGATGACTGGGGATCAGGAAAACAGCCCGCCTATCGAGATTATCGTCCCACGATTCTTGACCCCATTGTTGTAGCCTATCAGATTGCCTGTGGGTGGGGTTCTGCTGACGAAGAAACGCGATTACGGATGCGCTTATAGCGGAAGACTGCTTAGAGAAATTTGTATCGCTCGCGCAGAAAGAAGTCGGACGTGAGAAAACTGTATCGGCTGATGCCGGGCAAAGCGGAGATGGTGTGCACCTTCGCCATTTGCTCGGCGAGATCGATGAGCGACAAGTGGCCCATTTGAGGCGCACCACTGCACCATGATCCCTTGTCCGGTCTAGGGGTCACCAGACGATCTGTTCAAAATCGTACGCTAAGCGGCCAGAGGATAGAACGAACCTCGCGTAGTGGCCGAAATGGCGCGGCTGGGTTTGCCTCGGTCCAAACGTAGTCGCCGGTCAGACCGATGTGCTCCCATCCGAGCGGGGCGACATGTGCCAGCAGATCGTCGGGAACCGTCGCTCCCTGGGCGCGCAACTGCCGGACGGCACGGTCGAGATAGACCGTGTTCCAGTGATGGCGGCGGTGATGAGGCTCAGGCCCGAGGCTCGGAAGCTCTGGTTTTCGAAGGTACGATCGCGAATTTCCCCCTGACGGTGAAAGAACACTGCGCGGCGGAGCGCGTTGCTCGCCTCGCCCTTGTTGAGACCGGCATGGCTGCGTTGGCGCAATGCCGGATCGATAACCATTGCAGGGTGAACAGAGTCCGTTCGATCCGGCCGAGTGCGCGAAGCGCCCGCGACAGGACGTTACTGACACCGGCCGCCGCCAGCTTGCGCAGGATGACGGACGGAACGACCGCGCCGGTTTCGATCGAGGCCTTGAGCCGCATGAGTTCTGTCCATTGCCCGAGAATTGCCGCCGTATCGACTGTGTCGCCGATCAACGGCTCGAGCAGCGGCCAGGTACCAGGCTTCTCGACCGTGTATAGCTTACGGTCCTTCAGGTCCTTGATCCTGGGCGCGAACCGGTAGCCCAATAGATGGCAGAGGCCGAACACGTGATCCGTCGCTCCGGCGGTGTCGGTGTAATGCTCAACGATGCGAAGGTCGGTTTGGTGAGCATGATGATGCAGGCCGTCGAGCACGTAAGGCGCTTCGCTCATCGTCGCCGAAATGACCCGTGTGTAGAACGGTCCGTATTGACCGGACACGTGCGTATAGAGCACAGCGCCGGGGTCGATGCCGTACTTGGCGTTGACGGAACCGCCTGGTCCGGCCCGGCCTCCGGCCCGGAAATACTGCCCATCCGACGACGAGGTTGTCCCGCCGTCCCAGATCGCCACCATCGGATGCCTGAGGTGCGCGTTGACGATGGCGGCGCGGGCGGCGACGTAATTGTCGTCGCTGATATGCCATTGCGCCACGTTGACGAGGTGATGGTAGCCGAGGCCGCGCGACGCGTCGGCCATGCGGGCGAGACCGAGATTGGTGCCGTCGGCGAGAACCGCCGCCAGCAGCGCGGGTTTGTCGACCGCGGGATTGCCGGTGCGCAGATGCACGAACCGGTCGGCGAATCCGGTCCACCCGTCGACATCGCTCAGAACCTCCGTGATCCGTGCCCGAGGCAGCATTCCGTTCAACCGGAGCGCCAGATCCCGCGCGGCTTCGGGGACGGCGGGCGGAGTGCGGGCGATGTAGAGTTTGCCGTCTTCTATCTCGACTCCGTCGAGTTCTCCGCGTCCGGCGCGCTCGGCCACGAAGGTCAGGCGCTCGTGCACCGCCGACGTGCGGCTGGCGACGTAACGTCCGGGATCGGTCTCGCCGTCGATGCCGGTGTCCGGCTTCGGGGGGCAGCAGGTAGTCCTCGAACGCTCGGTAATCTCGGCTGCCCGCGACCCAGACATTGCTGCCCCTCAGGCGCTCCCGCAGCGTGGCCAGCACCGCCGTTTCGTAAAGACGACGGTCCGCCGCGCCATTCGCGACGATCAGCTTGCGCCACTGCGGCGGCAAGAACGACGACGGCGGGCGCTTGGGCAGAACTCGGGTGCCGTCGCGATCCATCGCCCGGAGGAGTTCGACGGCGGCGAGCACCGGATCATTGGGCGTGTTCGACCGGAAGTCGAACGCGGCGAGGAAGCGTGGGCTGAACCGGCGCAGCACCGCGTATCGCTCGGCTGCTGTGACGAGTATGTCCTGATCCGCCACGTCGGCCACGGCCCCGATGACGGGAAGCACGCCGTCGAGTTGCTCCATGCCGACCTCGCGTTCGACCACGACGACGCCGTCCTCTCCAAACTCCTTCGCGTGTCGGAGCGCGGCGATGGTACGGCGGAACAGGACCAGCGCCCTGGCGACGTCGCGCCGCGTGGCCTGGAAACGCCGCTCGTCGCGGTTCCGCGCCCGGCTGAACAGGGTGCCCATGTATTTCTCGAACATGGCGAGCGTCGCATCGGCGAGCCGGGTTTCGAGGCTCACGGCCTGGACAACGAGGATCGCCGTCCGCCGCGCCGGGTCGAGATCGGCGATGTGCTGGACGGTCATGATCGCCCCCTCGTCAATCAGCCGGGCGAGGCGGGCGGCGTGGATTCGTCCGGCCCGCGCCGGGTCGATCCCCAGCCTGCGCGCGTATTCGAGACGATCCAGTAACACGACGATGTTGGAGGGCGCGGGCGACTCCGAATAATCCCGGAGCCAGGCGAAGCGGGAGCTCAACCCCAATCATTTTGTGTTTCTTATTCACGATGAAAGCGACGCTGTCGGTCTTGACCCGTCCGAACGGCCAAGCATCTGGCGGACCAGAACTATGAACCCTGTGCACGACCCAACACCTCCCATCCCTAGGGGTAGGCGATTGTGCGGCCATTTTTTTAGGGTAGACGATTTTGAATAGCACCGGAGCTGATATTCCTACCTGCGTCAGGCGGCTATGCCGGTTTCCGTGCCCGGTGGGCCACATTCGAGCTTAGCGTACGATTTTGAACAAATCGTCCGGTGACCCCGTGTATGACCTGGACACAGGCAAAGGGGCCAGAACGCACGAAACGCCCGGATTTGGCGAATAGGCAGACAAAAGCGGAACGGGCCGACGCGGCTGTCGAGGCAGAACAAGAGATTAGTCCCTTATCGCCCGACTGTTGACGTTTTCTGCGTAGAAATCCCTTGCGATCGAAGAACCGTGATGCCATGGTCCGAGAGCCGTAATGGCTTGAACCCACAGGGTTCTTATCCTTTGCACCCGCTGATGCGGGAACATTTGGGCGGATGTAAATCGGCGGATCATCCGAATTTGCCCGCACAGCCGAGGGGTTTGCTTTACCTTCTTGGTTCCGGCTCGGCCGGCTTAGGCCAATCTGACAGCGACCACCCGCGGCGGCAGGGTGTCCGGATACTTCGGATCGCCACCCAAACCGACTAGAAAATCGAGGCTGAGCCTGCACGGAAATCCCTGTCGGATTGATCGATTGATCTACTACGCGGCAACCTGCGTCCATAGGTTTTCCGACACCCTGCTAAAGCCCTTGTCTGTCAAATCCGGGCATTTCGTCTGTTCTGGCCGATAGGCGCGCCGGGCTCCTCGCTCTGTGGGATGCCGGCGGTGGGCGAACCGCTTGTTGCACGTTGGGTTGCTTTCATCCATCGCCAACAGGCCCTTGCCGCTGGCAACCAATCTCCGCGCGGTGGCAACGAGCGCATTCATGTGGGCTGGCCCCACATCCAGTCGCGGATCTCCGGCAAATCCTGCCCGTGCTTGTCGATGTGAAGCTTGTGCTCGATCAGCTTGTCCTGGACCATCTGTTTCAGATAATCCCCCTTGCCACCTAGATACGGCAGTCGGTCCACCACATCCTGCACCAGATGGAACCGGTCCAGATCATTCTGTACCCGCATGTCGAAGGCCGTCGTGATGGTGCCCTCTTCCTTGTAGCCCCGGACATGGAGGTTGCGGTTGGTGCGGCGGTAGGTCAGCCGATGGACCAGCCAGGGGTAGCCATGAAAGCCAAAGACGATGTGCTTGTCCTTCGTGAACAGCGCATCGTAATCCGTGTCGCTCAGCCCGTGCGGATGCTCTGAGCTGGGCTGCAGCCGCATGAGATCGACGACATTGATGACCCGGATTTTCAACTCGGGCAGATGCTGGCGAAGAATGGAAACTGCCGCCAGGACCTCCAGCGTCGGCGTGTCGCCGCAGGACGCCATCACCACGTCCGGCTCGCCGCCCTGATCATTGCTGGCCCACTGCCAGATGCCAAGGCCTTTCGTGCAATGCACGACGGCTTCATCCATGCCGAGCCATTGCGGTAAAGCGTGTTTGCCGGCCACCACCACATTGACGTAGTTTCGGCTGCGCAGGCAGTGATCGAACACCGACAGCAGGCAATTCGCATCGGGTGGCAGGTAGACGCGGACGACATTGGCCTTTTTGTTGATCACGTGGTCAAGAAAGCCGGGGTCCTGGTGGGTGAAGCCGTTGTGGTCCTGCTGCCACACATGCGAGGCGAGCAGATAATTCAGCGATGCGATCGACCGGCGCCAAGGCAGTTCACGGGTAACCTTCAGCCACTTCGCGTGCTGACTGAACATCGAGTCGACGATGCGGACGAACGCCTCATAACAGTTGAACATGCCGTGCCGACCGGTTAGCAGGTATCCCTCGAGCCACCCTTCGCATTGGTGTTCGCTGAGCATCGAGTCCAGCACGAGACCGGAAGGCGCAAGGAATTCGTCGTTGCCTTGGATGTGTCCGTCCCACTGCCGATTGGCGACTTCGAAGACGGCGCCCAAAAGGTTCGACACCGTCTCATCCGGGCCGAAGATGCGGAAATTCCGTTCCGCCTCATTCAACTTCACCGTGTCACCCAGAAATTTTCCCAGCACCATCGTATCCTGGGCATTGACCGCACCAGGCGACGGCACGGTGACAGCGTGTCGATGAAAGTCCGGCATGCGCAGATCGCGCAGAAGAAGTCCGCCGTTGGCATGCGGATTGGCCCCCATGCGCCGGTCGCCCTTCGGCGCCAGCTCGGCCAGTTCCGCGATGAGACCGCCATTGTCGTCGAACAACTCCTCGGCCTTGTAGCTTTTCATCCAGCTTTCCAGCAGGGCAACGTGATCGGGATGCGCGGCATCCACCAGGATCGGCACTTGATGCGCCCGGAACGTGCCCTCGATCTGCAGGCCATCGACGACCTTCGGTCCAGTCCAACCCTTGGGAGAGCGGAGCACGATCATCGGCCAACGCGGCCTGGCGGCATCATTATTAGCCCTGGCGTTCGTTTGGAGCCGTTTTATGTCCTCGACGGCCTTTTCCAGGGTCTCGGCCATCAACTCATGCATCTTTTCTGGCTCATCGCCTTCGACGAAGTACGGCGTCCAGCCGCAACCCTGAAAGAACTTCTCCAGCTCCTCTTGCTCGATGCGGGCAAGGACGGTGGGGTTGCTGATCTTGTAGCCGTTGAGGTGCAGGATCGGCAGCACGGCTCCGTCAGTGACCGGGTTGACAAACTTGTTCGACTGCCAGGCGGTCGCCAGGGGACCAGTTTCCGCTTCGCCGTCGCCGACGACGCAGGCAACGATCAGGTCCGGATTGTCGAAGGCGGCGCCAAAGGCATGGCTGAGCGAATAGCCCAGTTCACCGCCTTCATGAATCGATCCCGGCGTCGTCGGCGCGACATGGCTGGAAATCCCGCCGGGAAACGAGAATTGCGTGAACAGCTTTTTCAATCCGGCTTCATCCTGGGTGACGTTCGGGTAAACCTCACTCCAGGTGCCTTCCAGATACACGTTGCCGACGATCGCCGGACCGCCATGACCGGGGCCGGCAACGTAGAACATGTTCAGGTCATATTTGTTGATGACGCGGTTCAAATGCACATAGATGAAATTCTGACCAGGCGTCGTGCCCCAGTGTCCCACCACCAGCGGCTTAACATGGTCCAATGTCAGGGGTTCGCGCAGCAACGGATTGTCGAACAGATAAATCTGCCCGACGGACAGGTAGTTGGCGGCGCGCCAGTAGGCGTTCATCCTGCGCAGATCGTCCGAACCCAGTGTCTTCTGTCTGTCGGGAGATTGGCTGCCTCCAATCTGATTTAGCGGCTCTCGCATTGAGATCGGTGTGTCCATTTTTGTGGCTCCGTGTTTGGCTCGGTTCAGCCTCCATTTCCGCTAGACACTGGTCCGTGTATCGGATGTATGGTCGGCTGTCCGGGTTCCGGCACAGCGGACACAACAGCCAATGCCGCACCATAGGCGCAGCGGGCGACAGGGCGTCGGGCGACAGGGCGGCCCGGATCGAGCAAGCCGCCCGATGATCTGTCGCGACTTCTAGCCGATGAGAGTGCGTCAAGGGCAGGTTCGGAAACTACTCATGCGGAGGATCTCCCGTGGCAATCTGAAGTCACGCTTTCACGATTGTGATAGCGAGCAGCTAGAGTACAGCGGGTTTGTCAGCAGGACCGGCCACGCGCGTTCCAATTTGAGTAGTTTCCGACCCTCTCGCCATCGTTTGCGCGCCTGCTATAGGGATCGACGACCGATCAGCGTGCACCGGGTCGATCGGCAATTCATTGACCTTCTGGCTGTTCGCGTTGTTCTGTGGCGTCGCCTGATTCTGGATCTATTACCGTGTGCCGGAAACCAAAGGACAATCGCTGGAGAAGATCCAGAAACTCTGGAAGGTGGCGCCTTGACGCTGATTGCGGATGATATCGGTGGTACCACGGCACGGCTGGCACTCGCCTCGCCCGACGCGGGGCCGCGCAGGTTCGTTGCGGAACAGGAATTCCGCAGCGCCGGCTACAAGGGGTTGCAGCCGATCGTCGAGGCGTTCCTGGCCAAGACCGGCAGCCACGCGACCACGGCCTGCTTCGACGTGGCCGGCCCGGGGGCCGGAGGAGGCAACCCAATTGATCGACGCCGACGGACCGTGGCGCGATCCGCAAGTGACCGAGTCAAAAGGGCTGCGAAATGATAGGGCGTCCTCGGATGGCCAAGCCGGCACCGTGGAGCGAGAGTTGCACCTGGTTGGCATCCCGTTATAGAGGAAGCAGGCAGTGACGGTTCAGCAGGTAAACCCGCTCGCGGGCAAAATAGCCGCGCCATCGATGCTGGTGAATGTGCCGCGGCTGGTGACCGCTTATTTCAATGGCAAGCCGGACCCGAAGGTCGCGTCACAGCGCATTGCATTCGGAACGTCGGGCCATCGTGGATCGGCTTACGACAACGCCTTCAACGAGGCACATATTCTCGCGATCAGCCAGGCGATCTGTCACCACCGAAGCCGAAACGGCATCACCGGCCCGCTGTTCATCGGGATCGACACGCACGCATTGTCCGAACCCGCCCTGGCGAGCGCGCTTGAGGTATTCGCCGCCAATGGCGTGGATACGATGATAGACGAGCACCGCGGATTTACGCCGACCCCGGTGATTTCTCACGCGATCCTGACCTACAACAAGAATCGCAAGAGCGGTCTCGCCGACGGGGTTGTTATTACACCCTCGCACAATCCGCCCGAGGATGGCGGCTTCAAATACGATCCGCCGAACGGCGGCGCAGCCGAGACCGATGTGACAGGCTGGATCGAGCAGGCGGCGAACGCATTACTTGAAGCGGGTCTGGAGGGTGTGCGCCGGGTTCCGTACGATCGCGCACGCAAATCGCCCAACGTCCACCAGCATGATTATATCGGACCGTACGTTGCCGGGCTGGCAAGCGTCGTTGATATGGAAGCGATCCGCTCGTCCGGGGTGAAGATCGGGATAGATCCTTTGGGCGGCGCGAGCGTGCAGTTCTGGCAGCCGATCATCGAACGTTACGGCATCGCAGCGACGGTCGTCAGCGACACGGTCGACCCGACCTTCCGCTTCATGACAGTCGATTGGGACGGGAAGATCCGAATGGATTGCTCGTCGCCTTATGCCATGGCGCGGCTGATCGGGATGCGCGACAAATTCGACGTTGCCTTCGCCAATGACACGGACGCCGACCGGCACGGAATCGTGGCGCGGTCGAGCGGCTTGATGAATCCAAACCATTACTTCGCGGTCGCCATAGCGTACCTGTTTCGGAACAGACCCAACTGGGGCAGCGGCCGCGCTGTTGGCAAGACCATTGTCAGCAGTGGCATCATCGATCGCGTCACCGCGAAGCTTGGGTGCAAGCTCGTCGAGGTGCCTGTGGGGTTCAAATGGTTCGTCGATGGTCTGCTCGGCGGGTCGTTCGGGTTCGCCGGCGAGGAGAGCGCCGGGGCGTCGTTCCTCAGCCGGGACGGGTCGGTCTGGACCACCGATAAGGACGGACTGATTCCGGGGCTGCTTGCCGCCGAGATTACTGCGCGAACAGGCCGGGACCCAGGCGAAACATTCAACGATCTGACGCGCGAACTGGGGGTGCCGTTCTACGAAAGGACCGATGCGCCCGCGACAGCGGAGCAGAAAGCGCTGCTAAAGGCCGTATCTCCCGAGCAAATCAGCATGAAAGCGCTTGCCGGCGAGCCGTTACGCGCGAAGCTTACGACCGCTCCGGGCAACGGCGCTGCGTTCGGAGGAATCAAGGTGATTGCCGAGAACGGCTGGTTTGCCGCGCGACCGTCCGGCACGGAGGACGTCTACAAAATATACGCGGAAAGTTTCCGTAGCGAAGATCACTTGCGGCAGATCCAACAATCGGCGCAAGACGCCATAGCGGACCTGTTCAAGGCGGCAAAGCCTGCATAAGGCCCGAGCAGGGGAATCGCCTATGGAATTAATCTGACAAGCCGTAGCAGCCTCTTGCGCACGGCGGCCAACCTCCTGCTTCTTCGGCCGCTCGCCTGAAAAGCTTGATCCGGAGGACGTGCGAGCTTTCCAGGTACATCTGGTTGCTGGCGGGATACGGCACCGTGAAAGACTAGTGCCCTGCGTCGTTGATTCTGCGGCTAACCTCTGAATCGATGCCTCCGGCAACCCCGGAGATGCGTCGTGACCGCGAAACAACCCTCCATCAAAAGATACATTGTAAAACTTGCTGCTGATGAACGCGAGCGGCTCAATGCTTTGATCCAAAAAGGCAAAGCCCCCGCGCGTCAACTGCTGAAAGCCCGCATCCTCCTGAAGGCCGACGCCTCGGACGCTGGCGAGGCCTGGAGCGACGGCCAGATCGCCGAGGCGCTGGATACCAGCGCCGATACGATCGCCCGCACCCGCCAGCAACTGGTGGAGGGCGGCCTCGACGCCGCCCTGACGCGCAAGCATTCGCCCAACTCCGCCCGCAAGCGCATCTTCGACGGCGTCGCTGAGGCCAAGCTGATCGCGCTCGCCTGTTCCGAGCCGCCCAAGGGCCGGGCGCGCTGGACGCTCAAGCTGCTGGAAAGCGCCGTGGTCAAGATGGCCAGAACGCACGAAACGCCCGGATTTGACAGGTAAGCGGACAAAGCGGGAACGGGTCGGCGCGATTTCACAGGCAGGACAGAGGGTTGCGCCATTCCGACGATAGCCACGCGTGCTGATCTCGGTGACGGGAATCATCTGATTCCCGTCAGGCGGCCCGCGGTGCCTGAAGACGGCCATTTATCGCCGGAAAACTGCACGACAAACCCTGTCGGAATGGGGCACTGTGCGGGAACCTCCCAGATGGGGTTTTCCGCACATGCTGGTTGGCTACATGCGCGTCTCCACCGAGGGCGACCGTCAGGTGCTGGACCTGCAGCGTGACGCGCTGCTCTCCGCCGGGGTCGACGAGCGTCACCTGTTTGAGGATCGAGCCAGTGGCAGTCGCGGCGATCGTGCCGGCCTGGCCAAGGCGCTTGCTTTCATACGCTCCGGCGACTGTCTGGTTGTCTGGAAGCTGGACCGGCTTGGCCGATCGCTGCCCCACCTCCTCACCACGGTAACCGACCTCAAGAAGCGCGGCATCGCCTTCCGTTCGCCGGACCAGTTGCTGGCTCACCTGTCCCCACTGGGCTGGGAGCACGTCAACCTGACCGGCGACTATGTCTGGGGTACCCTGCGAATTCCAACGCAAGGCGGCCAGGTATTCCGATCTGATCGCGGCCACCGTTCCGATCTGAAGGCGGCTACCATTCCAAACTGATCCCGGCCACCCTCCGCCAGACAGGAAGGAGGGCATGCGGGAAGAAGAGACCGTCTCGCAGGTCAGTGTTCACCCCGGGTCCATGTTTCCCCATCGCAATCGATGGAGGGAACGGGGATGCCGACGGAGAGACTGTCCATGCGGCGGATACGGCAGGTCCTGCAATTACACTTTGGTGCCCACGCCAGCGCTCGGGCGATCGCCCGCGAGGTCGGCGTCGGCCGTACCACCGTGCAGGATTACCTGACACGGGCCAGCGCGGCGGGCCTCGGCTGGCCATTGCCGCCCGACCTGACGGATGAGGCACTGGAGCAGCGCCTGTTCCCAGCGCCCAGCACCAAGCTGGGTGCCCGCCGCCATCCCGAACCGGACTGGGCTGTGCTGGTGCGCGAGATGAAGCGGCCCGGGGTCAGCCTGCTGATCTTGTGGGAAGAGTACGACGCGGTTCATCCGCAGGGTTACGGGTACAGCCGATTCTGTGAGTTGTACAGGGCGTTCGCCAACGATGCGCCAGACCCATGTCGCCGGGCACAAGGCCTTCGTCGATTATTCCGGCAAGAAGGTGCCGATCGTCGACCCGCTCACCGGCGAAGTACGCATGGCGGAGATCTTCGTCGCTGTCCTCGGCGCGTCCAACCTGACCTACGCGGAAGCGACATGGACGCAGACCCTGCCGGACTGGATTGGCGCGCACGTCCGGATGTTTCGCTTCTACGGGGCCGCACCACGTCTGCTTGTGCCGGACAATCTTAAGAGCGGCATCAACAAGTCCTCGTTCTACGACCCCGAGGTGAACCGTACCTACGCCGCGATGGCCGCGCACTACAACGTCGGCGTGCTCCCGGCGCGTCCGCGCAAGCCCAGGGACAAGGCGGCGGTCGAAGCCGGCGTCCGCTTCGCTCAGAGCTATATTCTCGGCCGGTTGCGTCACGTCACCTTCTTTTCATTGGCTGCCTGCAACGCTGAGATCGACGCGGCTGTCGAGCGGATGAACGGCCGCGAGATGCGTCGGCTTGGCGTCAGCCGCCGCCAACTCTTCGAGGCGGTCGAGCTGCCGGTCATGCAGGCATTGCCCGATCAAGACTACGAATATGCCGAATGGCGCCTCGCCCGCGTCGGGATTGATTACCACGTCGAGGTCCAGGACTTTTTATACTCGGTGCCGCATGCCCTGATCCGCGAACAGGTGGACACCCGCGCCACCGCCCGCACGATCGAGATTTTCCACCGCGGCAAACGCGTCGCCGCACATGCCCGGCGTTACGGCGGACCGCGGCACGGCACCCTGCCCGAGCACATGCCGAGCGCACACCCGCGGTATGGCGAATGGACGCCGGAACGGTTGCAGCACCAGGCTCGCACCATCGGACCGAACACCGAGGGGCTGATCATCGCCGTGCTGGCCCGCCGGCCGCATCCCGAACAGGGCTTCCGCACCTGCCTCGGCGTGTTGCGGCTATTTCGCGGCATCGATCCCGCCCGGGCCGAGACGGTCAGCCTGCGCGCCGTCGAGATCGGCGCGCTGTCGTACGCCTCGGTCGCCTCGATCCTCAAACACCGGCTCGACAGGTCGGCGTCGCCGCGAGCCGCGGACGGCACGCCGTTGCTGCACGACAACATCCGCGGCCCCCGCTACTACCATTAGGAGACCGACTTTGCTGAAGCATCCAACGCTCGACCTGTTGGCCGAACTCGGCCTACACGGTATGGCCAAGAGCTTCCGGGATATGGCGGATAACCCGGAAAATGCCGCCCTCGGCCATGCGGAATGGCTTGGCATCCTGCTCGACCGCGAGAACACGCAGCGCCAGCAGAAGCGGTTCGAGAGCCGCGCCAAGACCGCCAAGCTGCGCCATCTGGCCGCGGTCGAAGATGTCGACTACCGCACGCCGCGCGGTCTCGACCGCACGGTGTTCCTGAAGTTGGCCGGATGTGACTGGATCCGTGAGCACCGGCATTGTCTGCTGACTGGGCCCAGCGGCGTGGGTAAGTCCTGGCTCGCCTGCGCGCTTGGCTACAAGGCCTGCCGGGAGAATTTGTCGGTGCTCTATCAGCGTGTGCCACGGCTGTTCGCCGCACTGGCACTGGCTCGTGGTGACGGTCGCTACGCCAAGTTATTGAAGCAATTCGCCCGGGTCGATCTGTTGATCCTGGATGACTGGGGGCCGGAACCGCTGCTCGCCGAACAGCAGCGCGATCTGCTGGAGATCGTCGAGGATCGCTACGGCACGGGCTCGCTGATCATCACCAGCCAGGTGCCGATCGACCGCTGGTACGAGATCGTCGGCAACCCGACGCTGGCTGACGCCATCCTGGATCGGATCATCCACAACGCACACCGGCTCGAACTGCGCGGCGAAAGCCTGCGCAAGCCGCGCGCTGGTGGGTGAAGCGGCTTCCCCCGCTATGCCGACCTCCACTGCAAAGCGTTACGTAACGGAGATAAGGACGATGCCAAGAGGCCAGAAACCAGAAGGCGAGACCCCGCTGAGCAACGCCGAACGCCAGGCTCGCTATCGCGCGCGCCACGTGCAGCAGCCACCACCCGTCGCGATCAAGACACGCCGACCGATCGACCGACGCAGCCGACCTCAGCGTTGGGATGACGCAACCAATGTGCTGCTGGGGATCCAGGTCGAGTGCGTCGACTGGCTCGCGGCGCTGCCGGACAGCCTGCGCGGCACCCCGATGGCCGAGGCGCTGGAGGCTATCGCCGATCTCGACCTCTCCGCGCTGGCCGAGATCAGGCCGCCGCGCGGTTACGGGCGGGATTAAGGCGCAATGAAAGGATGAGTGTTCAGGCGGTGGGTCAGCGCAAACGGCGTACCGCAGCTTGACCAGGCTACGACCATCATGACATGAACAAAACCGGCCTGCGAGACGATGCCAGCCTGGCCGCCTTCGTCGGAATCCGCAGGGTACCCAGCAGGATGTGTCGGAAAACACCGTCGGATTGAGACCGCTTCGCGCAACGCCCGAACTCATCCGCAAAGCCGCATGACGTTCTGTATTTGTCCGCTTATCTGTCAAATTCGGGCGTTTCGTGGGTCGTGTCCCGGGGAATGGTGTAGGAGCCGCTGTGGATAAGTGGCCCGCCGCCGCGACCGCCAACCGAGTCAGGCGGCGGCGGGCCACTTATCCACAGCGGCGGTCATCGCGGACCTCCGGTAGGGTTTGGTTGCGAACTTCAACGCCAACCAAAGGCCGCGACCGGCCGCGGTTCGAAGCGATATTGCCCGGCAAAGGCGAGCAGGCTCGGGTGGAAGCGAATTGCATCGCCGCGTCGTTCCAGCACCGCACTCTTGAGATTGTCGTACAGCAGCACGCGCGGCACGCCACCCCAGGCGGTGAAGCCTCCAACGTGGCCGCGCAGGAAGCTCTCCATCCTGGCATCCAGGCAGAAGCGCAGGAAGATCTGCCGCGAGTGGCTCAGCACCATGACGAAAGCCATCAGTGGACGACGTGCTCGGCCAATCTGAAGATGGCCAAAATGACCCCAGTCCACCTGCGCCTGCTCGCCGGGCTGGCTGCGCAGCCGCAGATACGCCTCGGCCGGACGGCGCGGCCGGTGCTGCGCAATGAGGTGGCGGAAGTGATCGGGGCTGCCGCGATAGCCGCGCTCATACGCCATCGCGAACAGGCGGCTGGCGGTCAGGCTCGGGAACTTCTCCAGCGTCTCGCGAATCAGCGGCAGGTAGGCGTCAATCTGTGATGGCCGCGGGGTGCCGCCTATCCTTGGCAACCCGGCCTGCGCCAGCACCCGGCGCACCACGCTATGGTGCACGTGCAACTGACGGGCGATGGTGCCGACGGTCCACTTCTCGGCGTGATGGTAGCGCAGGATCTGCGCTTCGATCGCAGGCGGCGTCGCCATGGCACTCGGGGTCCCGTCGGACGTTATCGAGGGCGGCCGCGATGACGCCGGCGGCGGCGCAGGAACCCCTGGCGGAGGAGCGGCAGGCAGGAGCGGCCGCACCAGAGGCAGTGCGGACCGGGCAGCCGGGGCTTCTCGGCCGGGGCGACGGCGGCGCGTGTGGCCGTCATCGCGACCGACGCCAACAGATCACCGCAGCCCGGTGCGGGTGAACCGTGATGCGTCACTTTCTGTTGCCGCGCACGCCAACGGCCCATCCGGGCAGCGTGCATGCGGCGGCCACGATGGCTCGCCTGGTAGCGCTGTCCGGCCTGCTGGACCGTCCTCTGCCGGGCCTCTTTGGCACAGCCACCGGCGCAGTAGACCTGACCGCGGTCGCAGCAACTGCAAACGATCACCTGCCGGCGGCAACCGGCGCACAGGAACAGACGGCCTGATAGCGGGTCGGCGCCCCCTGTGTCGCAGACACAGCGTGGACGAACGCCATCGTTGGCAGGATACTCGTCCTGCATGCGTGCCCGGCACGGTGTGGGGCACGGCGCCGTTGCAGAACTTGCAGGTTGAGCGCGGCGCCGTGCTTGCCCCCAAACTTTGGCAGGCTCTTGCCGCGCCGTCCTCGTGCGGCCCGCCGTCTACGCCTGCACGAGCGCCGCCCGCTCGGTTCAGCCACCGCGGTCCAGCATCTCGCCCGCTCTCAAGATCGGCCTCTCACACCCGCAGCTATGCCGCCGGGCGACGCTCGCCGCCGGTTACGCGCGCTTCCTCACCACCGCTGACAGCGGTACGCTACCTGAGGTCTACACAGTGCCGCACCACCGTCTGGAAATCTATCAGTCCCCAGCGGAGGCTTGGACGGTAGCGGTGTCGCCGTCGTGGGCAAGCCGTGCCTGCATTTCCAGCAACGTCCAGTCCATCGAGAAACAAAGCTGCCATACCAATCCATCGCAGGTTCAAGGCGGCAATATCGTGCGTCGGGGCGAAGGCGTTCGCGTTGCGCTGATGGCATCTGTGCGCAGGCATATGAACCGTTTTTCGCGCCCGCCCACGATCGGTACCGCGGCAAACAGGCGCGGACGCGCAATAACGACGTTGGACGGAATGTTGCGGCGTTGGCGCTCGCTCGAGCTATCAACGATCCTGCCTTGCCTTTGGAGGCTGCGGCAGGGGGCCGGCGGCGTTTCTTGCGATGCGGAGATAATGGATCGAGGCTGGCGAATGACTTCCCTGCTGCTCGCGGATATCCGCAACTGGAGGGACAGAAACTTAGCGACACGGCGCATCGGTCCACGCGACAAAGACCCAGCCGCCATTCCCGTCACTTCCTATAGGGGTTCTGGGCTCAAACCCTCGGAATTTTTGAAAGTGTTCAGATTTAGTGCCTTAGGCGGTTCTCGGCGGACGACATGGCCTCTCAATCCTTCCAGAAGTCATTGAAGCGATCGGCGGCCAGCTGGGTGTAGAGGACCGTGTGCTGGATGTTCCTGTGGCCCAGATAGAGTTGGATGGCGCGGGTGTCCTGGCCGTCGTTGGCGAGTTTGAATCCGGTTGAATGGCGGAGCATGTGCGGGTGGATCGGCATGCCCAGCTTGGCCGCGTCGCCGGCGCGGGCGACCAGCTTGCGGAAGGTCGCCGAGGTCATCGGCGCGCCGCGCTCGGAGACGAAGACGTAGGCGCTGTCGGGATATTCACGCAGTACCTTGTTCAAAGCCCTGAGTTCTGGGCCGCGCAGAGGGTGGGTGCTTTGGAGCCCGTTCTTACGGCGGCGCACATGCAATAACCCCTGCCACAGATCGACCTGCTCGCGCCGTAGGCCCACCAGTTCCGAGACGCGGAGCCCGTGCCGGTAAGCGAGCAGAATCATCGTGGCGTCGCGTTGACCGTGGCGGCCGAGGCGTTGTGCCGCGGCGATCAGCCGGTCGATTTCAGCCGGGGTGAGGTGCTCTCGGCTGCGGCGGATGGCATTGGGTTGCCTCGGGGGTGGATCCATCGTCAGGCAACTTTCCCGAAAAGGATGGTTGGGACGGCGGCTGAACATGGCCTTCGAGCCATATGCTGCCTTATGTGGGTGCCGGTTACTTTCCCTAAAAAGGCCGTTATAGGGAAAATCGTTACCCGCTTCTACCCGACCGAGGCCCCGTTGCAAACCGACCAACCGACGCGCGCCGGCAACAGCAAACGGCTGACGGTGCTGTCGCAAGCCGAGCGAACCGCGCTTTACGGCCTGCCCGATTTCGATGACTTCCAGCGCGCCGAATTCTTCGCCATGACCGAGGTCGAGCGTGCCGTGGCGGACCGGCGCAAAGGGACAGTTGAGCGTCTGCACTGTCTGCTTCAGATCGGCTACTTCAAGGCAAAGCAGGCTTTCTTCAACTTCGAGGTGCAGGAAATTCCGACCGAAGACATTGAATTCCTGTTGAGGCGCTACTTTCCAGGAGAGACGGTAGCGCTCCGGTCGCTGCGCCAGGACGAGCGGTATACGCAACGGACTGAGATCGCAAAATTGTTCAGCTACCGGCTCTGGTCTGAGGCAGACCGGCCGACCCTCATCGAGATGGCGACGCTGCTGGCAAGACGAGACGTGACGCCGACCTTCATCCTGGTCGAGATGCTGGGGTTCCTGAAAGCCGGCAAGATCGTGCGGCCGGGTTACACGACGCTGCAAACCATCATCAGCGACGTACTCGCCGCCGAGCGCGGGCGCCTGGCACGCCTCATCGAAGAGGGCTTGGATGCCAGCACATGCGCGGCGCTGCAGGATCTCCTCGTGCGCGAAGGCACGCTGTCGGCATTGGCGGCGCTCAAGCAGGATGCCAAACATTTCGGTTATCAGATGATGGTCGTCGAGCGACAGAAGCATGCAACGCTGGCACCCTTGCATACCGCCGCCAAGGCCATTCTTCCAGGGCTCGGCATCTCCCAGCAAAACACGAGACACTATGCGAGTTTGTGCATTATTATACGATATTTGATCTGCGCCGGATGACGGCCGGACAAAGACATCTGTATCTGCTGTGCTATGCTTGGCAACGCTACCGGCAGATAAACGATAATCTCGTCGACGCCTTTTGCCACGGCATGGCGCAGATTGAGCAGGAGACCAAGGAGGCATCCGAGGAGGCATACGCGAAGGCCCAGGAGAAAAGGCAGCGGGAGGCACCTCGGGTGGGCCGCGTGCTGCTGCTCTATGTCGACGAGACGGTCGATGACACAACGCCGTTCGGGGAAGTCCGCAAGCGTGCGTTCGCGATCATGCCGAAAGATGACCTTCTCACAGCCGGAAATCGCCTGTGCGAAAGATCGGACAGCCAACTCGAACTGCGCTGGCGGGCAGTCGACCGCGCGGCCGGCCGGTTCAAAAGGAACCTGCGCCCGCTCGCAATGGCGATCGACTTCTCGGCAGAGCCAGCCGGCCGTCAATGGCGCGCCGCATTGTCCTGGATGAAAGATGTCTTCAACTGCCAGCAGCGTCTCGTGCAACGCCCGCTTGCTGAAATCCCCGCGGACACAATACCGGAAAGATTGCGGCCGCACCTTTTCGACTTCGACGAAGCCGGCAGGCAGACCCACCTCCGTGGGGATCGCTATGAATTCTGGGTCTATCGCCAGCTCCGCAAACGCCTGGTCTCTGGCGAGTTGTACCTCGACGATAGCGTCCGTCACCGTCGCTTCGGCGACGAACTGGTCGACCCGGCTCGTACGCCGAAGCTCTGAAAAACCTCAACATTCCCTGGCTGCGCCAGCCCGCAGACGCCACGGTCGATGCCTTGTGCGACGAATTGGATCGGCTGTGGCGGACGTTCGATCACGATCTGCGCGTGGGCAAACTCAAGCATCTCGAATTCGACCCTGAACACAATACTCTGTCCTGGCGTAAGCCCAAGATCGATAAAGACGAAGCGCTGCAGAGCAGCTTCTATGCCAAGCTCCAGGCGCGCGCAGTCCCTGACGTCTTCCGCTTCGTGAATGCACGCTGTGGCTTTTTGTCGGCACTGACACCTTTGCAGCCGCGTTATGCAAAGAAGACCGCAGACGAAGACAGCTTGATGGCTGTGATCCTCGCCCAGGCCATGAATCACGGTATGCTCGGTATGGCCGAGACCAGCGACATCAGTTACGACGTCCTGGAGGAGACGCATCAACAGCACTTGCGCCTTGCCACGCTCCGTGAGGCCAATGACAAGATCAGCAATTTCATCGCCGGCCTCGACATATTCCCCCTGTATTCGTTCAATACGGAGACCCTCTATGGTGGCGTGGATGGCCAGAAATTCGAGTCAGCCACGCCGACGATCAAGGCTCGATATTCGCGCAAGTACTTTGGACGCGGCAAGGGCGTGGTCGCCTACACACTGCTTGCCAATCACATTCCGCTTGAAACAGAACTGATCGGTGCCAATGAGCACGAAAGTCACTACGTCTTCGACATCTGCTACAACAACACTTCTGACATCGTGCCAACCACCATAACCGGCGACATGCACATCATCAACAAGGCGAATTTCGCCATCACGCACTGGTTCGGACTGAAGTTGTCGCCGCGCTTCACCAACCTGCAAGCGCAAGTCCAACATCTGTATTGCGGGACAAATCCCCCCGCGGAGAAACCCTATCTTCTTCAGCCTGCCGGACAAATCGACCGCCAGGCAATCGTCGCCGGGAACGCCGATCTCGACCGGATCATTGCTACCCTTGGACTCAAGGAAGCCAGTCAGAACGCGCTGGTTCGCAAACTGTGTGCCCTGTCGCAGCATAACCCGAGGCGAAAGGCGGTCTTCGAGTTCGACAAGCTGGTGCGCAGCATCTACACCCTCAATTACTTCCGAGACGCTCAACTGCAGAGAGATGTCCATCGTTCGCAGAACCGGCTCGAGGCCTATCATCAGCTGCGGTCCGCGATTGCCCAGGTCGGCGGCAGGAAACAACTGGCCGGACGGACCGATCTCGATATGGCGATCAGCAACCAATGCGCCCGGCTGATCGCCAACGTCATCATTGCCTACAATTCCGTCCTGCTCTCGAAACTGCTGGAGCGCTACCAGGCCGCCGGCAACCAGAGAGCGATCCAGCTGCTGCGGAAAATCTCCCCCGTGGCCTGGCGGCACATCCACCTCCTCGGACGCTATGTGTTCCGGGACCGCGGCGAGCCGATCGACCTTGATGCCCTGCTCGCGGGCGTATATCTATGGTAAGCTATTGATTTTCCCGGATTTCAAAAATTCCGAGGGTTTGAGCCCAGAACCCCTAGCTAGTCAATGTGTCCGGTTTTTGTAGCTCATGATCTGTCCGCTTCGTTCTTGTTCTGTGCCACCGAATTGCCGGGCACGGATCGCCGCGATGGAAGCGTGTCATCCAGCGTGGTTTGCCATCTTTGGAGCGGCCAACGTGCTCGGCACTGCGCCCGTGTTCGCGGCTACCTTCGGCGCTGCGGTCACTGCCTTTGAAGCGAGAGAAATCTGGCTTCTTCTGCTGATGTTGCGCCTGTGGAGTTGTGGGCAACCCCGGTCGGACGCACCACTGCCGCAAGTGACCCCGGAGGGGGTTGCCCACAAATCCACAGGCGAACCCGCCGCTGGGACGCACTCTGTCGCTCGACGGTGAACCCCCGGATGCGATGCGGCATTTCGTCACGCGTACAGCCGTCCCACACCGTTTGGCGACCTCGGCCACGATTGTCGCGGCCATAATGGAGATAGGCTTTGATGCTGCCGGACCCGATTGGCCGCCACGCGGAAGACCGGAGATTTCGCACCTTTGGTCCGCTTCGCGGCCCAGGCCAACCAAAGGGGCAATGCCCCCCGGCGGGGTCAAGGTGTACCGAGTTTGCTCGCACCCTTGCTTCGACCTCAACTCGTATTGCGCAACACAGGTGGCCACGAAGAAGCTGCGGCCGTGCGACCCGCGATCGGTCTGCACGCCACCAGCAAGCGCGCGCATGATGGACCACCAAATCCTGACGTGGATCGGCCGATGACCAATATTGTTGCAGAGCTGCGGGTTCGAATGGACCCGATCGCAGTCGCGTTCCGCGGAATTGAAGGTGCCCTGATGCACTACCACCAGTTCGAGGACTGGAATAGTCGGACTGCGCGGCAATTCGCCGCGCTCCATCCGCGACAGCGAGTTGCGCTATCGATGCCTCGCACCCCACTTGGTCTGGCGTTTTTCCTGGACGTGACGGTGGAAAAGGTCTGCTGTCCGATGGGCACGGGCCTCAAGCGCGAAGAGGTCGGGCGATTTTTCGAAACGACCCGGGCGGCCGGCCTGGTTGCCAGCAAAGCAGGCGGCAACGGTAATCGACCAGGCGATGGGGTTAACACGCGATAATAGCCCTTCCCGCGTGTTACCATCCGTGCTTCCATGAGGCCATGATGGACACCCTCCGCGCTGCCCGCTCCCGCCAGCTGGCCCGCCTGCCCGAAGGCCAGAAGCCGCCACCACCGCGCGCCGCCCTGGCGATGGCGAAATCCAAGTCCTATCAGGCCTTCGCGGACGCGCCCGGCACGCTGCGGGCATACAGGGCCGATCTGGAGAACTTCAAGGCCTGGTGCGTCTCGCATGGCTTCGAGTCCATGCCGGCGGCGCCGGAGACCATCGGCGCTTATCTAGCGGCGGCCGGCTTGGGGTATGCGCTGCCCACCCTGCGCCGCCGGATTGCCGCCATTGCCCGCGCGCATCGGATCGCCAGGCATCCCCTCGACACAAAGCATCCGGCTATCCGGGAAACGCTCCGTGGGATCGCGCGCAGGCACGGCGAGCCGGCCAGACGCTCGGCTGCCCTGACCACGGCCGACATCAAGCGGCTTGTCGCGGTCTGTGGCGCCGATCTGGCGGGGCTGCGTGACCGCGCCCTCGTCCTGCTCGGCTTCGCCGGCGCGCTCAGACGCTCCGAACTGGTCGGCGTCAATGTCGAGCATGTGCATTCCACTCCAGGCGGGCTCCGCCTGCTAATCCCGCGGTCGAAGACCGACGCTGCCGGAGAAGGCGCCGAGATCGGCATCATGCGCGGCGCTCAGCCCGAATCCTGCCCGGTCAAAGCGCTGCGGACCTGGCTACGGACCGCCGAGATCACTGAAGGGCCGGTCTTCCGCCGCGTGACGCAGTGGAACACCATTGGCGCAAAGCGCCTGCATCCGGACGCCGTCCGGCAGATCCTGCTCAAACGCGCCGCTGCTGCTGGGGTCAAAGGCACCACGCTGGAGCCGGTCACGCCGCATGGCATGCGCGCGGGGTTCGTCACGACCGCCTATCGGAATGGCGTCTCTGACGAGGAGATCATGGGCCATACGCGCCACCGCAGCCTGACGACGATGCGAAGCTATGTTCGGCGGGCGAAGCTGGACGGGTCAAGCCCGTCGGGCAAGCTCGATCTGTGACGGCCCTACTCCGGTCGGTGCTGCAATAAGTGGATTCGGATTGCGAAACGACCGCCGTGCCCGATAAGACTCGGCGCTATGAGCGATGCTTCCGCCGAGTTCGAACACGAGGCCTCCCCGACGCCTGCCTTGGGAGTTCCACCCGACATTGACCGAGGAGCGCCTTCGCATCTGTGCGCGGCTTCTGGCCGATGCGCGGCGCGATGCCGTGGCGCTGGCTGCCTATGAGATGGGGGACGACAACTGGTCCGTCGGCTGTCGCGCCTATGCCCTCGGCAAACAGCGGCTGAAGCGCGTCGCCGAGTCCGGCGCGCATGCCTGGTTGCGCGTGATGGATGACAGCCACCATTTCGTGTTCCTGATCGATCAGGCTCCTATTCGGTTCTATCGCGGCTTGGCCGAGGACCCGACCATGCGCACATTGCGACGGCACGAAGCCGAGACACAGCAGCTTGGGCTGGCGTTGGGCGACACGTTGGCGGACGGGTTGATTTTTCGGCTGGCGGTGGAGGCGAACGCCGCAGGCGGCGGCGAGCGCGTGGTGTTTCTGGCCCTCCGGGGCGAGGAAGGGCATGCCGAATGCGCTTGGCCGATCCCGCTCGAAGTTCCCGCCGTGCACAGGCCTGGGAGTGTCCAGTTGCGGCTGATCGCCGATGACGGTTACGAAGGGCCCTCCCGCCCCAACTCCATCGCAGACACCATTGTCCCGCTCCAATGCCGCACCGGCCGTCGCAGAACGGTTGCCTGAGGTAACCCCCAGAGCGGCTCACTTGGGCTGGTGGTAAAGATTTGAGTACGCGACCTGAATAGGCGCTTGGTGCAACCCCTGGTGTCGCCAACAGGTCAGACGGACTTCTTCAGAGGCGAGGCTTTGAAGCGGACTGTCTTGCCTGCCTTGACCTTTATCGATTTACCAGTTCGGGGACTCAACCCCTTCCGCGCCTTGGTCTTCCGAACGGTAAACGTGCCGAAACTCGGCAGCGTAAAGCCACCATTATGCTTCAGCTCCTTGACGATCGCAGCCAGCAAATCGCCAGCGGCTTGATTTGCGACGACACCAGTGCACTCGGTGGCGTCCTGGATGACACTCGCAATAACAGCCTTACTCATCCGATCTGAACTGCCTCGTGTGGCGCTGCGCTTCAGCGCATCGACTGCCTCATTAACCGCCTCCTCGAGCGGTTGCAAGACATTTGGTAGCGCCTACCGCCTCTCGGCAGGCGCAGTAGTGCCACCCGATGGATCGCACGATCATTGTTGACCCAGCTTCGAAGCCGGCGCTCCAGCACGGATGGGGTTTCAATCACTCACTCTGAGCCTGATCATTTTCCGGACGACTCGTCACGGATTCCGGCCCCCCGCGCACAGAAGCTCGAATTGCAATGCCAAGGCGTTGCTCTCAAGCGGTACGATGCCATGGTCGTCCGGGTCCATTTCCGTCAATTGCTCCTGCAGCCACAGCGGCAACCCGTTTTGACACGACGACGCTGAATCGGACGACGACGATCTGTTCGCGAAGTTTCGAGCAGCCGCGACGTTCGATGCCACTCACTTTGCTGCGATTAAAGAGTTGCTGTTTGTGCCGGTTCTGGGCGTGTCGTAGTCTGCTCGTCGGCTAGAATAGTCGCACACGCGTCACATTGAGCTACCCAAATCTTATGGAATCCTGTTTCTGCCCCGCCGCCTCGCCTTCCTGACGGCCCTCTTGTAACCACTGCTGCTTTCAGGTCTCGGCCCGCGCCGCGAGCATATTCCGTACCTCCGACAACTTCTCCGGCACAGCAATGCGTGGGGCGAGCGGCCCCATCAGGCTCGCCAAGAATTTGGGCGAAGATAGACCGCAGCCCCTCGAGCTCGGGATGGCGCACGAACCGCGCCACCAGCGCGGCGGCCAACTTGGCCAAGCACGTACCCGGTCTCACTCGGCGGCTTTTGTCTCGACACCTGGGTCGATCCCAAGCTCCCGTCGGACGTGGGCGAATTTCACGGGGTCCGCGAAGCGTCTGTCCCCCATCATCTGTCGCAAGGCAGCCATCCCAGCAACCGTGAAAAACAGCCGAGGAAGGTTGGACGACCGATCAAGACGCATGAGGCCGCGGTCAACAAGCGCCTTGGCAGGTGGTGGGAGCTTCGGTTGGCCCTTGTGTAGCCCGCCGCGCCAGGTCCTCAACTGAAGGCCTTCGGCGACAGACGGGAATGTGCTGAAGAACTGGTCGAGTTCGTGACGGATGTACTCGCGCTCAGCGGGCGTGAACCCTGAGGCGGCAGGGATGTCGGATGTGGTCATGGACGGATCCTTAGCACGTCCTGGCCCGCAATCCGAGGCAGGTGCCTACAGCACGGCTCACCCCTGCTTCCGAGACGCGTGCGTGACAAGCCAGTGACAAGCCTGGCGAGGTGCGGCGCGCCGGGTTAGAGGCAAACGCAACGACTTACTCTCATCACAGGAGCACACCTGCCGCTCGCAAATCGGGGCGGAGACCAAAATGTCCAATGGTCTCGTCTTCACGAGGCACAGAGGCACACGGACGAGCTACTTGAGCACTTGAGCCACTCACTCGGGTTTGATGACGGTGAGTTGTCGGGTGCCAAGCCTCACGCTGAGGGAACGACTGCGGCCACAGGATCTGGCGAATGTCTGATAGGCTGCGATGTTGGTATCAGATAACGCCGATGATACGTTGGACCCATGACCCGCGTCGCGTGGCAGTAACAGGGATATAGCACCCTATCCATCCTTTACGTGGGAAATAACGTAGCGGTAACGCGTGCGCTGCGATACCGTAGCGGTCTAGGAACGGTCTCGTTTTCTTCGGACTTCCCTGAGGGTACTTTCTTCTGCTACGACGGTTAGGCTAAGGAACGTCTCTCCGTTAAGGTCGTGCCGATGGTTATGCCGTATCGTGAGCTCCAGAAGGACTTGACGCCCGAAAGACTGGGCGCGGGTTATTATTTGGACACGGGGCCACCGTTCTAGCCAGCACATGTAGAATTCTTGTGGCCGCTTGGCGGGATTGGATCAACCGCGCCACATGCCGATCGCGATCGGCGTGATCTCTTGGGGTCGATGGCGCTTTTGAGTGGGCAAGGATGGCACCGTAAGGAGCGACAATGTCTGAGGACGGTTCCGGCCAGGAGGGCGCGGCGGGATCTCTATCGCAGGGCCCAGACGCCCTACTGCCCCCGAGCACGTGCGGCGACCTCGCGCTTCGGCGCGCATGTCAGTCATTTGGCGATGCGCTCGGCAAGTTCATCGAACTTCGTCGCTCGGCAACGGTTGATCCGGAAGGTGCAGACCAGTCCGATACCTCGCATCTGGTTGCGGCTCGCAGGAAGTGGAGCGATGCCCTCTCGGAGTTGAGCATTCTGCGGGCAACGACCTGGGGTGGCCTGCAAGCCCGATATGAAGCATGGATGCGGCTTGAATCCGAATTTGGCGAGAGCGATGGCCGGGTCTTCGAACTGGCCGTCGATCTGGTGCGGAACACCTACGCACTGGCCTGGGAAAACAAGAGCAATTGGATTTCAACCGAGGGCAATGCTTTGGATTTCACGCCGGCGAACCAACGGCGATCCACTTTTCCGAGCTTCCTGTCGCGTGTCGGGGAATTGTTTCCCGCGTTCGCGTTGAAAGGTCGCCGTTCGCAAACGTAGCGCACAGGCTGGGGTCTCGAGCGATGGAGATCCCGATGCGCCTTTGGCTGTTGTTCCTGATCGTCCTTCCGACGACATCCTCCGCCGCTCCGCCGCCACTCTGCGCACTGGCAAAGCCCGCGGCGATGGTCGCTGCTGACACCAAGCCGGCATCGCCATCTGCCGAGCGCCTCCCGCCGGGCAGACTCCCCGCGACGGCGGTGCAGACGGCGGCTGCGCCGATCCCAGCCGCCTTGGCAGAGTTGCCGTTTGTCAAGCACGTGGCAGCGGCCGGAGGCACGATCACGGATCTCGGTACGTCGCATGGCCTGCATGCGTTCGCCGCCCGGAATGGTGACCAGTTCATGCTGTTCGACGTGGCGCCCGATGGGCAGGCCGCGGTGTCCGGTGCACCAATCGAGATCACGCCCGCGCAGATCCAAGCGATTGCCGCGGGCAATGTGGCGGAGCTCCGCGTAGAGCATGGGCTGCAAGGCTATTTCGTGCGCAGTGGTGCGCAGTTTCAGGTGTTCTACGCGACGCCGGATCAGCGGCGTCTCGTGCCTGGCGTGATGTGGGACGCATCCGGCAAGGACCTCACGCGCGCGCAGGTGGCCGCGATTCCCGGTGCGATCCCGACCGTTGAAGTGGGCAGCGGTGTGACCGGGACGCAAGCGGCAGCAGAGACCCCTGCCCTTCCCCTGATGCGCAAGGCATCGTACGGCACGATCGGGCCGGCGTCCGCGCCGCATCTGTTCATGCTGATCGATCCGCAGTGCATCTACTCGATCCGGTCGTTCCAGATGCTGCGGTCGTACGTCGCAAGTGGTCGCCTACAGCTCTCGGTTATTCCGTTGTCGGTACTCGATTACGAAGACCATGGGCAGAGCACGAAGAGCGCGCTCAGTCTGCTGAGCAGGCCGGCCGATCAGATCGTCACGGCCTGGCAGGATGGGAACGAGAGCGAGCCTCCTGCGCCGGATGCAGCGGATCGTCTGCGCGCCAACATGGCGATTGCGGAAGCCATCGGCCTGAAAGGCACGCCGACGTTCATTTGGCGCAAGAGCGATGGCACTGAAGGTCGCCTTGATGGTGTGCCGACCGACATCCCGGCGATGATCGCGTCGATTGGAAGCTGATCGATGACGATCATACCTCGTGACCGTACGCACTCGCTCGCGAATGCGGCGGGGCGGTCACAACGGCGTTCGACGTTTCGGAGGGCACTTGGCGGGATCAGGTGGCTGGCCGCTGCCCCGGTCGATTGGGCTGGCGCGAGGAGCATCTCGCGCGCAGCCTCGCTCATCGGGGGACTGGCCGGAGCGATGCACGCGCGCCCGCGGCTCGACCCACGGTTCAAGGTCGGGGACGCCGGCGGCTTTGATTTGATGGCGACCGCCTTCTCCTGTGGGATGACCGTCTCGCAACTTGAGGCGCGGCTGGCGACGCGGCGCAAGGAGACGGCACTGGTTGCATACGCGATGTTCGCGCTGGCGTGCCTGTTTCTGCTTGCATGGGTTCATGCGGCACTCTCTACACGCTGGACGACCTCGAGGATGGTGCTGAGCGTCGAGTTTTTGCCTTTCTGCGTGCTGTTTTTCCTTGTTGGCTTCTACAATGCACTGCTGAATTTCCAGATCCGGACGCGGCGCCTGGCGACCTGGCGCGAGTATATACTCACCAGCGAATTGTTCTGGCCACGCTGATCAGACGCAGGCCGATTGTCCCATTGCGGGATGGCGCCGCGATTGCCGTGCGCACCACATGCACTGCGGCGTGCGAGAAGCGGATCGCGGGCAGCATTTTCGTAGGTAAGGTTGATGCCGCGCCCACCGTGATTTGCCCGACCGAGCGACCGGCACTTGCTGATGTAGTCGCCGCCTTGGCGAGCGTCGTTCCACCGTGAGTATCATGACTACGGAGAGGACACGGGAGCGGACACAATCCCTGCCGTCGTCGGCAGGCCGGCAATAGTTTGCCGACCCGAAGCCGGCGGATATCCATCACTCACCCACGCCGTGCGGCCATGCAACGGCAGGGTAGTCGCGCTCATGGAGGATGACGAGAGCGTGACCAACGAAGAGCACGGCTGCAACCGAGACGGCCCCGGCGCGATGCTGCGCCTGGGTCTTTGCCAGAGGTCTTGCGCGTTCGTGGTCGCCTGGGACGGGCGATGCAGATACCCTCCGTTGAGCTCAGAAAGTGCCCGGAGGTGCGAACTGGCTGCCACCCGCGGCGCCGGTGGCCCAGGGTGCGAACTCATAGCTCGGCCTGTCATCCTGCGTGGATGGCTCGGCTGGCTTCACAATCGTACCGTCGCGATTGAAGACCGGCGGCTGCCAGGTAGCATTCGCCTCGCCGTAGCCGGCGTAGGGGTTGTACTCGGGGTTGCGGACTGGTGGGGCAGGCGGCGCATGGTAGTCGCTGGCGGATTTGACGTTCCCGCCGCTGCAGGCGGCGATGCCGGCGAGGAGGGGGAGGATCAGGAAGCGGCGCACGGCGGTCTCCCAAGTGGCGAGACCTGACCATGCATCGCTTGCTTGCGAATGGGCGTGGCGTACTTACGCGCCGTCAAATTCACGTCGGATGGCTGCGGCCATGTAGTCTTGCAGCCGCGCGTCGGTTTTTGCCTTGGCATCGCGCAACTCGGAGACCTCACTCTCGAGTTGCGCGATGCGTTCGCCCGATTGCTTCTCCATCTGGAGGGCCACATTGGCAAAGTGTTTGAAGTTGCGAGCGAGTTCGTTGTATGCAGCGCCAAGGCGGGTGAGTTCGTTCCGCAGGGCATCGTTTTGCGCCGCCAGGCCGTCTTGCTCGCGCATGCGACGGAAATGATCTTCCCATCGGTAGATCTCGAGCTGATTGCTGAGCATCATAGCGCCCGACATGTCGCCAGTGTTAAACATCGTCCTCGCCCTTTTCGCCTGTGTCCGTTGTCGCCCGAAGCGTGGAGTCTATCCCACCCTCCCCGCTTGACGGGCTGCCTTCCGGGCCAGCGATATAAGCAGCGGGACCGCCACGCAACAGGTTCGTTCGCTCCCGAAGCGCCCGTCCTCCCGCAGTAATTGCCTTTTGGGTATCCGCGGCTAGCCCCGCTCCTGGCCCCCAAGCCGCCTGCTGGTAGAAGCCCTCCATGTCGACGCGGTTTGCGGCGGTGAAGCCGATCAGGCGCGGCAGGTGGTGGGGCAGCAGCGCGACCATGCGGAAGGACATCAGGGCCGCAATGACATGGACCATCACGAAAATGTTCAGCAGCACGACCAGGCCAAGGAAATTCGAGACGATCCAGCCATTGTTGAGCACGAATCCGGCGGCGATGCCGAAGCTCTCGCGGATCAACCACGACATGCAATCGAATACGAAGTAGCCGAGGAAGAGGCCGATGATCATGAGCGTCGGCCGGAACACCACGTTGAACAGCAGCCCCCAACCTTCGATCGCGCGACCGTGAAGCCCGTCACCACCGACCGTCATATGGGCAAGCATCCAAAGGGGAACGGCGACCATGGCTTCGCAGACGAGGATGATCCAGCCGCACACGCCGGCCATCCACAGGACGTAGGGGATCATGGGCAGCACGTAGGCGATGATGATGCCCGGGGTCATCAGCGCGAGCAGCCCGATGAAGATCGGAGTGCCGAGGAAGCTCATGATGGCATGGCCGGCGACGGACGCTGCGGCAGCGGCCCAGTTGAAGGTCAGGAAATTCCAGATCGCCACACCGGTCGTGGTCGCCGCCGAAGACAGCACCGCGGCGGTCCCGAAGCCGATCAGCGAAGCGTTGATCAGCGTCTGCCCGAGCGCCATCAGGCCGCCGAACGGGTCGGTCCAGATTTGCGTGCCCGGTAGCAGAAAGTTGGTGATCGTGTGCAGGATGCCGTTCGACAGGTCGAGGCTGTTGAACAGGCGTGTCAGAAGCGTCTGGCCCTGGGCCTGCTGCTTCGCGTCGGCAAGGGTTTCGGGCGCACCGGAGGGCGTAACGGTGCCATCGGTCGTTTGCACGACCGTCTGCAACGTCGTCATGAATTCGTGCAGCGCCGTCTCGAGCGGCGCGAGATCGTAGGAGAGTGCAGGGCCGAGGCCGTCATAAGTTGGCGCGGTCGTGACCGGCGTAGCGTTCAGCAGGGACAGGGTGGTTGCATTGGCCTTGGCGATTTCGAGGTAGTAGGCGCCTGCGGCAGTCCAACCAAGGCTCGATTGCTGCACCTCGCCATTCAGCAGGTCGATATTGCCATTGCGGGCCTGGGCGGCCTGGCTTTGCAGGGCTGCGTTGATTGCGCTCTGGATGCTGGTCGCGGCGGTGGTCAGTTCCTGGGTATAGGCGTTGACGGCGTTGTTGAAGATGCCTTGCAGCGGGGTGAGCGAGGCGGCCGTTTTGTTCTGCCAGAGGTTTTGCGCGACGCTCGCGACCTGGCTGCGGATCGAGCCGTTGAGCACATCGCTGAGTACGGCTTCCTGAATGGCTGCCATGTCCACGCTGACGCCGGCGACATTTGTCTCATTGCTCCCGGGTTCGCGCACGGTGACGGTGCCGCAGGCTGGGTCGCCGGACTTGTTGCCGGTTGACAGCGAATAGCGCCAGGTGACGTACCCGCCGCCGCTATTGTCGTTCACCGTCATGGCCTGGGGCGTCGGAACCAGCGGGCTACCGCCGGTGTTTGAGGCGAGGTTGACGAGGTCCATGCAGAGCTCATTGTCGATCAGCCCGGAGACGGTTTGCTCCGTTCCCGGGATCATCGGCTGGGCGACGACGATTGCGTCCGGGCCGACGGCCTGGATCGCGTTGGCGTAGAGCGCCTTTGCCATGCCCACGCCCACGATCGCACCCTGCATGACGAGTTCCTGCCCGGCGGAAAATCCGCCGCCGAGCGGAAACATCATGATGCCAGCGAAACCGACGCGGACGACGAACATCCAGGTTTGCCCGTTGCCGAGAATCCGCGCGGTCTCGGCGGCGCGGTGGATGCTCATGACGGTGTTGTAGATGACGAAGGCGCAGGCGATCGCGGCCACGAAACCTGTGAACTGACCGACGATCTGCTGGATGACCGTGGCCTCTGCGCCGGTCGATGTGCCGGCCGTACCGCCCGGGATCGGAAAGAGCGAGCGGAGGACCTGGGCGGCCCAGTCATTGCCTGGATCGAGGGCAGCCCAGCTCACATCGTAGGGATTGGTGGCCTGGGCCAGCGCGGGTGTTGCGAGCGCGACTGCGGCAACGGCGGCGATGAGGATCCAGAGCGTGCGCATGACAACCTCTTGGGGTTTCCCCCGAGGCTGTCATGGCGAGGTGCGAACGGCGCGGTTTAGGCACTCATCGAAGGGGCGGGTGCGGCGCGGGCACCGGCCTCGGCCGAAGGTTGCCGGGAGATCGCGGTCTTCACGGCATCCACGGCGCGTTGGATGAGTTCCGCGGCCTGTTTTGCGAGGTCCTCGATCATCGACTTGCCGTCGCGGCGGGATGGTGTGCTGCCAGCCGCCTCGCCGATTTGCGCGTCCATCTGTTCGAACTTCGCGGTGAGGTTGGCGGCGTCTGGGCGTCGGGAGATCACCTGCTCGACGGTGGTGCGATCCTGCCCATAACGGCCCAAGGCGCTGGCGGCCTTGTCGTAGGCTTGGGCAACGCCTTTCTCGTCAGCCAGGGCGACATTGAACTGCTGCCGCAGATCGGCGAAGCGACCGCCCTCGCGCATCTCGGCAAGCACGGCGGCCATGCCGCCTGGCTCCGAGCGGGCTGCGTCGCGAATGCGGTTCATGATCGTGGCGCCTTCGCCGTTTCGGAAACCATCGAGGGCTTCCATGGCGGCACGGCCCGACCGCTCGGCGGTGCGGAGCGCGATCTCATCGCGTCCTTCCATCATGCGCTGCTGGAAGCCTGTGATGCGGTCGGCCATGGGCGTGAACGGCGGATCCCAAGGAGCGCCGGTGCCCTGGCTCGGCCCACGCAGGCCGGTGAGGATGGTGTCGAGTGCGCCACGCGAGGGCTGACGCTGTGGTGCACTGCGCGGTGGAACTGCACCGGCGGCATCCGGCTGGCCGGGCGGCGCGGCGGCCGAAGCCGTTCGCGCACGGGGATCGTTTGGCTGGGCCTCGGGTGCAGCCTCGACCGGGCGCGCTGTCAGGCGAACACGGTTTTCCAGGCTTTCGATCTGGCTTCGGACGTTCGGCGAGTTCTGGTCGGTCGCGCGACCAATGTCGGTACCGGCCCGGCGTATGTCACGCACCAAGCCGCGATCTTCGATGCTTCCGGCCGATCGCATGAGAGCCAGCATGCGCTCGTTCTCCAGCCCAGGAGCCGAGCTTGCGAGCCGAATAACCTCGGTGCGGGTCCCGGGGGTCAAAGGAAGCTGGCCAATCGGGAATCGTTCGATGTCCTGGATCAGATAGGCGACGTCATGTCTGAAGGCCGGCTGCTCAGTCCGGCCAGGCTCCGCGCCCTGGCGGAGGATGGTTTCGGCGCGTCGTGCAAGATCGGAATTGTACTCCGCCAATGTTGGGACTGCTCTGCTGAGCCGGTCGAGCATCTCTCGGATAGGATCTTTGGTTCCATTCGTGCCTGGCTGTGCTCGGTTGGTGTCGTCGGACTTGCCTATCGCAGTCTCCCCGGGCGGCACCACTCGTGCCGTTTGCTCCGCCTTGGGTTCGGATGGGCCAGGCTCCTGGGAGCCTGGCTCGGTCGGTGTCTCGGCCATAGGCATCGGTTCCTTGCGTGCTGCTTAGCTGCCGGAGGCGATGGAGGGCGTCGGCATCTGCACCGTGGGCTGGAAGTCGCGCGCGGTGGTGACGGCGAGTTGGGTGGCGCTGATCGTTGCGTGCTGCAAGGCGATCTTGAAGTTCTGGAACAACAGGTAATTGTTCAGCGCGAGCTCGATCGCGATCTCCCGCTCGACGGACGCCGGCGGCATCGATTGCAAACTCGAGGCCCATGTCACGTCGCTGACGCGGCGCTCCGCCTCGATCTGCAGTGCTTGCAGCCAAGACCCGTTCGTCTGAGCGGGCAACCCCATGTTCTGCAGATACTGCTGTTGCTGCGGCGTAAGCGGCACCGACGGGGTTTGCATGCCGATCAGCTGGTCGACAACGCTCTGGGCAAGCGACATCCTCGCGTTGAAGCTGCGGCGGCGGACGGCGGCATCCTGGCCCGCGACCGAGGAGAGCTGGTCGCCGCGCAGCGCGGCGGGGGCGACGGGCTCGATCAGGTTGGTCACGTAATCCTTCGCGGCATTGACGGCTGTCTGACTGGCGTACGTTCCAGCACCGAAGAACGCGGAGAATTGCTGGTCGGCGTCGGGAATGGCGCCGACCGCACCGCACAGGCCGGCGGCAACATCCGTCTGGTCGCAGTAGTTAGCGAGATGCTCTTGCGCCATCGATGCGACACCCTGGGCCTGGCCGTAATAGGACGGCATGCCGGGACCGGCTTCGCCGCGGACATCGTGAATGCGCGAGACCGCCTCTGCTACCTGATAGGCCTGCACCGCGGCGGCCTGTGTGCTGACGCCACCGTCGAGCGCGACGCATGCCGTGGGACTGGCCGTTTGCTGGTCGCGTATCTGCGCATTGCGCATGTCCCGGTCGAATCGCGCCATGACCGTGTTGGACGCATCGGTGATCTGCTCCTGCGCGCCGATCTGGGCCTTGGAGTAGTTGGCCTCCTGCGTGAAGCCCTCCTGGAGGAGCTGCTGGACCGTGCCGAAGGTGTTGTCCCCGAGGCTACCAAGTATGTCGTTAGCATAGGTTTTGACATCGTTGAGCGTGCTGCTGACGGTATCCAGCACGCCCTTGACCGCCTCGATGGCGGCGATCGCGCCGGCGTCTATGGTCGGCAGGTCTGCGTAGGCCGGCACGGCGTTCAGGAGCGTTGCGCCGATGACGATGCCGACAGCCGTCGACCCGACGAGTTTCAGTCTTCTCATGGGGGCGTACCTCCGTCAGAACGAGCCTTGCGGAAGGTTCGACAGCGAATACCCGGTCGGCAGCATGCCGGACCCGTTGATGTAGAGGCCGCTGCCGGCCCCGCCCGCCCCGATACCGATGGTCGCGATCGGCGGCCCGCCTCCGCCAAAGGTTAGCTTGGGGCAGGACAAGCCCCCACCCAGGCCACCGAAGCCGAGGTTGAAACCGGTGATCGTGAGGCCGCATTGGGCCGAGCCGAGGAGCGAGTTCCATTCCTGCTTGACGGCATTGCAGATCTGGCCCTCGACGGCTTGCAGGAGGTTGGTCGGGTTGAGCAGGTTCGTCACCAGATTCAACCCCGTGCCACTAAAGAAATTGTCCAGGCAACTGAGCGATGTCACGCTCTGCGGCGGGTTGATCGAGTTGTCGTCGGCCTGAATGCGCGCGGTCATGCCGTTGGCGGCAGCCTGGGTAATGGCCGAGCACCCGACACTTCCTGTGGTGGCCGTCTGGCCCAAGGCGGAACTGCCGAGCGCCGTCATTGCGATCAGCACGCCCGACACGATGGTTGCTGGGCGGAACATCAGGCGGCCTCCTTGAGGGCAGCGGTGCATGCCGCGGTGAGCAGCGCGATCCGCTCGGGATCGAACATCCGGCGAAGGACGGCTCGGCGTGTGAGTGCGGCGAGCGCGGCGCGGAGTGCGCGCGCCTCCGGTGAGACACCCTCAATCAACGCCGCGATGACGAGGTTGCATTCGGGGAGGCCCCGCTCGGGGAGCCAATGCAGGATCCGCAGCAACCGCGCCGCGCCGAGCTGGGCGAGCACGACCCGGACGTCGTCGCGGAATGGCGATGCCCTGAGCGCGCGCCCCAATTCGGCGATGTGACCGTCCCCGAGATCGTCGAGTGCTTGCCCGAGGGCGACCAACTGTTCCGGGTGGCCCGCCTCCATCTCAAGCGGCCGAACGGCTGGCGGCCATTCCTGCGCGGCCACCGCCGGACGCAGCTCGGTCAGCCAGTCCGTGACAGCGCGGTGTTCGAGGTCCGGCATGCGCGCTCCTCTCGTTCGGAGGCGGAGCCTGTCGGAGCAGCTTGCGAACGGCGCTAGTTTCTGATCTCGACGGCCATCCACGTCATCACGAGATGAAGTCCGAGCGGCTGAACGGCGCTGCGCAGCACGTGATTCCAGGTGTCGCCCCCCTTCCAGTCGACGAGCGCGCGCGGATCGGCGCCGGGGCCATAGGTCACCTTGACCGCCGGCGGCACGATTTGCCGGCAGGCAAAAGACAGGGGCACTTCGTTGCCGAAGCCGTAAGCCATCTTGAACCGCGGTTTTTCTGGCCTCGTTTGGTCCGGAAGCGATTCGGCACTGCCGGACGCGCCCGGCGGCGAAGCATCGTTCGGCGCAACGACCGCCTGCGGTTGTCGGGTCGCAGGCGGCTCGGGGCTTATCACCACGAAGTCGGCTTTTGCTGCATGTGCGAAGAGAAAGAGGACGGTTGGCACGACCAACTGGGAACGGCGCATCGGCGTTACTCCGTTTTCGCCGCGATCCTCGACATTTTTTCTGCGAACGGGATTGCGACACCGCCGAGCGTCATCGGATAAGCGCTACACCTTGGCTTGGCGTTCACACCCTTAACCGGTCAAACGCGCCGGCCGACCCCCGGACGCATCGAAGCTGGGATCAAGCATGGGCAAGAGACCTCAGGGCGACGACGAGCCTGGAGCCGCGGAGTACGAGGCACTGCTGAAGACCGTTGCGAACCGGATCCGGGAAGAACGAAACGCCGCTAAGTTGTCCCAGGCTCAGCTGGCCGCAAAGACGGACCTGAAGCAGTCGTACATCTATGAGTTGGAAAAAGGGGAGTCGAACATCACGCTGAAGACCCTGTCGAGGGTCGCGTCCGCGCTCGGCGTCGCGCCGCGGGATCTGCTTCCAGCCGCGGCTGGCGCGCAGGTCTCTCCCGAAGACTATCAACAACTGGTGAGCGCGTGCGCGCGGATGGCCGTTTTGCTGGACGAAGTCCGGGCGCATCCGTCTTTGCGTCTTGCGCTTGAACGCGAGGCGAGCGTAGGCAAACCTGGCGTTGCGAGGGAGCGTGCGCGCCCCGCGGGCGGGGCAGCGGGCGGCAAAGCCCGGCCTGCCGCCGAACATATAAAACATGTTGACTGAACATATTTAACTTGTTTTCCTCTCTCCGGTTCGGTGGCCGGAGAGAGACACGTGGGCGATCGGCAGGGCAGCGCGGTACAGGGCGAAACGGGGCCGATCCCCCCCGTCGGCCTGCTGCTCACCTTGGTCGCGGCCGTCGTTTTTCCGTTCGACCGCGTGCTCGCCGGCATGGTGGCCGCGGGTCACGGCATCGAGGCGATCACTCTTTATCTCGGGCTGACGCGGAGCGTGCTCCTGGAGCACGTCGTCCGGCTCGGGCTGGCGACGCCGCATGACCGGCCGATGCGCAAACCGGGCGCCCGCGGCTGGTCCGTACTCGACACGATGCGCCTCATTGCCTGGCGCGTGGCAGGGGTTCATCCCGACACGATCGGTGCGCGGCTGGGGCGCTCGGCAAACGCCGTCCGCGCCAAGGCCCGGCGCCTGGGACTTCCGGTTCCAGACCGCAGAACCCTCCGGAAACTCGATCCCGGAACACTGGAAGAGCCTGTTCCCGGCTTTGGTTTTTCCGATCTGTCGCCAACGTCACGCCCAGACGACGACGACGCGTCGCCCGACTCGCTGTGCGGTCGTGCCGCCGGACAGGTGAGCATAAGTGGTTCCCTGGGACGAACCGAGATCATCCGGCCCTCTGAGCCCGAGCCAAGCCGCGAATCGGCAAAGAGGCCTCGACCACGGCCACCGGGAGCCCGGCCGGCCGAGGGTCAGCGCGAGCTGCAGCTGTTCCGGGTCGTCCCTAACCCCGAGCCTGTCCCCGCCCCGGTTCCAACGCAACAGCCGGTGCCAGTTTCTCAGCCGCGCGTGCCGGTTGTCAGGCCTGTCGCATCAGTCCCGGGGCGCGAAGAGGATGTCGATTTCGATGACCTGACGTGGCTCGGTCACCTCAAGAACCCGGTCAAGAATCGCCTCGCGGTCTGGACATTCGGGCTGCTGCGATTCGGCGGTCTCCATTGGCGATCCATTGCCGAGCGGATCGGCAGAACGCCCCGCGCGACCAGCTCTCTCCTGCATCGGTGCGACGTGCCGCGCGATTCCGATCGCAGCAAGTTCGGGAGCGCGTTCGACAAGCAAGTAGCCTTCGCCAACCTGCAAGAGTTCGGCTTTGAGGTCAGGCTCGACGAACCAAGACGACAGTATTTCTGGCGTTGCCGCGGCGACCGGGCGAAGCCAACGCGCAATCGCAAGAGCCGCCTGGAAATGGGTGCTGAAGAACCCTATCGCACCAGGACCTACAAATTTCTCACGCGCCGCGATCTTGATGCACGGCGCGGAAGAGACACGCCATTCGCAGAAAGTCCGGTGATGATCTGTGCATCGTGACGATGCACGGATCTGCCGATGAAGAACCAGACCGCAGCAGTTACCCGCAGGCTTTCGGACCCTGATTTCCAGGCCACGCTTGTCAGCCGATGTCTCGCGCTCACGCTCGGCATGGGCGCACTGCTGGCGCTCGCACTCGCGCATGACGCCATCGTCTGGTTGAACCCGGTCCAGCCGCGGTACTTCTTCGTGGATGGCAAGGACCCGCCGAGACCGGTGGTCGCGCTCGACAGTCCTATCGTGGATGACACCGAGCTGCTGGAATGGTCGGTCAAGGCGATCCTCGCGCCTTACAATGTCGATTACTACAACTACCCGGTCGAGCTGAATACGGCGAGCCGCCGGTTCACCGTGCGCGGCTGGAACACGTTTGCGGCGAGCTACATTGCGACCGGGAATTTTGACGAGCTGAAACGCGCGCGGCTGCTGTGCCACGCGCAATCGCAGCGCGCCGCAGTCATCCACCAAACGAGCTACGTCCAAGGGCGCGCTTGCCTACCAGGTCCAGGTGCCGATCACGCAGACCTGTGAGAACGTCAACCAGAGCAGCACCAACAACCTCCTGATCACCGCGCTCGTCGTTCGCACGAACGCCGACGACCATCCCGACGGTCTGGCGATCGATCAGCTCGTGGCGGCGCCGCGCTGAGGCCGGCGCAGAGGAGGGTGCGATGGAGGCGAGTCTCTACGCGTACACGGGCCAGGGTGCCGCCTCACGGCGCCACGCCTTCGCGGCAGGGGCATTGACGGTGCTGCTCTGGGCGGGCCTCGCGCTGGCGCAGACGCCAGGCTCGGATGGGGCGCCTGGTACCGCCACGGCCGGAGATTTTGCGAACGGCAACTCCCCCGCCGCACAAAAAGCGGTGCAGGACGCCATCCCGCTCACGCCTGACATGATCGAGGAGTTGGCGAAACGGTACAACGCGACGCGCCGGGCGCAGGAGCAGGCGGTCACCGAGCTCGCCGCCCCATTAAATCGGCAGGTGAATGTCAGCTTTGCGCCGGGCGCCGCGACGAGCATCATCAACACGGTCAAGGGCTATCCGACCGCCGTTGCGTTCTTCGACAGCACCGGCCAGCCCTGGCCGATCCAGTGGGACACGAACTCCAACCCGGCGGCGATCACCGGCGGCACGAATTGCAACGCCCCGGCAAACGGGGGCGGTCCTTCGGCGGTGGCGATCGGGTTTTTTGTGTGCACGCCGACCAAAGGCTCCAACGTGCTGGAGATCACGCCGATGTCGCTCGCGCCGCGTGGCGGGCTGGTGATCTCGCTGGAAGGAGCGCCGGCACCGCTGACCTTCCTGCTGATCTCCGGAGGAGGCCGGTACGACGCCGATCTCTCGGTCCATGTCGCGTCGCGTGGGCCGCACGCCAAAGTCGAAATCATGACGCAGCCCGATGCCCCGGACACCGGCGCACCGTTCCTGACGGGCATGCTCGAAGGCATTCCGCCGGCGGACGCGGTGCCTCTGTCGGTCGAAGGCGTGTCCCCGGATGCGGTGCGCGCCTGGCGCCTCGGCCGCAACGTCTACCTGCGCACGAACTACACCCTGCTGTCGCCCGAATGGACCGCCTCCGAGGCGCAGTCCGGAACCACCGTCTACGCCATCCCGAACACGCCTGTGGTGCTGCTCTCGGTCAACGGCCGAACCGTCTCGGCCCTGCTGAAGGATCCGTCCTGATGTCCGGCGCGCTCAAGCTCGGCAACCTGAAGCTCCCAAGATTTGTCGGTGCCAGTATTCTCAGTGGCGCGGGCAATGCCGGCCCGCGCCGGCTCGCCATGCTCACCGTCAGCGTGTTGGTGATTGGCGGGCTGGTGGTCGCCATTGCAACGGGCGGCCGGCGCGTGCCACCGGTCTCGCAGGACGCACGCATGGGCGTCGTTGATCCCTTGCCGGCCGGGTTGCACAGCACCCCGGAGCAGGACGCTTTGGCGCACACGGCTGAGGAGGCGCACGCGAAGGCAGCGCTCGGGCAGGGCGTGTCCTACACGCCGCAGATGGCACCGAGCGTGCCGGTGAGGGGGCCGATACCGCATGCGGAGGGTCCGGCGCCGCAGCAAGCCGATCCGCAGCGGCCGAGATTCGTGGTCCGACCCACGAGCACGCGGGTCCAGCGGCCTGTGGTGCTACCCGTCGCATTTCCCGAGCCGGCTGGCGCGGCGCAGCCTGCCGTGCAGACCGTTCAGGCGACGGTCGTCGACCCCAAGGCGGAGGCCGCCTACTCCAAGCAGATCGGCGACCTGTTCAGCCAGTGGGGCGGCCGACCGCCGCAGACCGATATCGTTCTGCCGGCCACCGGCCAAGCGGCGGGCGATGGCGCACCTGGGACTACAAGCGTGCGCGGCGCCGCCACCGGCATACGCAGCACATCGATGGCAATTCCCGCCGCGTCGCACGCCGCGGACGCCGGAAAGATCCTCGTCCCGGCCGGACGCGGCGTCTTCGCGCATCCGGTTCTGTCGGTGAACTCGGATGCCAGCAGCCCAGTCGTCATGCAGGCGGACTCGGGACCGATCGCGGGCGACCGCATGATCGGCAGCTTCGCCAGGGAGAACAAACGGCTGATCATCCACATCAACACCGTCATTCATGACGGGCAGAGCATCGGCACCGATGGCGTGGTAATCGCTCCCGACACGATGGAAGCCGCGGTCGCGTCGAATGTGGACGAGCACTACCTGGAGCAATTCATTCTGCCGGCCGCGGCAGCCTTCGTGGAGGGGCTGGGGCAGGCAATCGCGACAACGTCCAACACGGTGGCCGTACTCAGCCCGCTCGGCGGAGCGACAACCTCGACGCACCTGAACCTGAACCAGCAGCTTGGGGTCGCGGCAGGCACTGCGGCCGGACAGGTCGCCAATGTGCTGAACCAGGAAGCCCCGAAGGGTCCGACTATTTCACTCGACGCCAATGTGGCGGTCGGCGTGATGTTCCTCACGCCCGTGATCTCGCACAGCAATTGAGAATCCAAAGCCGTTCGCACGGACGAAGGCGATGGTGCGGCATCGCTCGTTTCGCAAGAGGTCGTCATGGATACGCACATCGCGCCGCATCCCGAGCCTGAGGACCGCACAGCTTCTCTGAGCGCGCGGCTACCGGGAGAACCGCTCGAAGCGGATGAGCATGGCGGCGCCGATGAACCCGGCCTGGCGGCGCCAGGCGCGGACGAGCGGCTGGCGACACAAGCGCCGACACGTCGCAAGCGGCGGCTATCACTGCTGCTCGGCGTGGCGATCGTCTCGCTAGGTATTGCTGGCGGCAGCACTTTCCTCGTCTCGCCTTACAATCACGTGGTTCCCGTGCCGGGAATGGCCCGGGCTGTTCGCCACGTGGCGGCTGCGGCCGGGGTCACTCTGCCGGCACCGCTTGCCCCGTCCGCATCGCTCGCCGGTGTCGACCTGCCAGCGACATCCAACGCGGTCATCCGCCCCAAATTCGTCCCGCCGCCTCCTGACCAGCAGCTGTCGGAGTTGCTGAAGCTTCATCCCAGCGCGCCGGATGTGAAGCCCGCCGCCACGCCCAGCCATCAGGGCGCAGGAGCCGTTGCAGCGCTTTCTGGCGGCGCTGATGGCCCGCCCCCTGGCTACGTGCCCAGCGAGCCTGGCAGCCAACCCGCGGCTCATACGCTGGCGCCGGCATCCGCCTCTGCGCCGACGAAGGTTGCGGCAGCCCCGCCGGTAGCGTCGCGCTCCGCACAGCCCGAGGCGCCGCACGACGTGACCTCCACCGTGATGGCCTCGCTGGATGCTGAGACACGCCCCGCCGCAACTGGCCCGGAACCGCCGGCGCCGCACAGCGACGATCGGCACCAACCCCCTCCCCCGTCAACGCTTGGCGCTTCGCAGCCGGCGGATGCGCTCAAGGTTGCTGTCGAACTTCACGCTGCTCCCATGACGCCGCCGCAGCAGGTGCAGGTGCTCGATCTCGTCACCCAGATCGCGACGATGGTGCGGGATCTGAAAACCGAGGATGCGCAGCTTCGCGCCGATGTCAGCCGGTCATCGACGGACACAACAGCGCGGCTTGCCGATTTCGAGCGGCGGCTCTCCTTGGCCGAAGCGCGAAATGCGGTTTCGGCGGCGAACGCTGTCGGCACCGTGCCAGCCGCTGCGACGCCGGCAGCCTTGCCTGCAAAGGCTGCTGCGGCCCCAGTGGTGCTGACACGTGCGGACCCAACCTTGCCGGTCCCTGAACAGGGCGCCCCGAAACGCTACCGGGTACAAGCGGCGTCGCCCGGTCTCGCACTCCTGGCCGAGGTCGACCGCGGCGGCGGAGACGGTGCCCAGATCCAGGTCGCCGTTGGGGACACGCTCCCGGGCTACGGCCGCGTCACGTCGATCGCGCAACACGGAACCACCTGGGTCGTCGCCACGGAGCATGGCGATATCCAGTAACCGGGGAATCGGGAACACGGCATGCAGGGACTGGTCGATTTCACGACCGCGATCGGTGATGGCATTGCCGTCGCGCTGCCGGCGTTCTGCTATCTTGCAGCCTGCGGCTGTTTCTTCTTCTTTGCCTGGACCCTGTGGACCTGGTCGCAGCCGCATCGACACCACCATCACCACTGGCACAAACCCTGGATCCCGCTGCTGTCGCTGATCCTCTCTGGTGTCTTTGCCAGTTTTCCGCAGTTCCTGACGATGGCCGATGTCAGCGCTGGCACCAGCCTCGCCGTGTCGTTGACCACCTACGCGCCGACTACGCCGCCCAGTGCAAGCGGTGTGCTCGGCACCACGCCGGACGCCAGCGTCATCAACGTGGTTACGCTGTTTCAGCATTTCTTTCAGGCTTTCGGCGCCGCCTGTGTCTTCTGGGCGATCATGACCTGGCGCGGGATCGTCAACGGCCGCATCAACGGTTCTCCGACCGCCTGTGGCGTGCAGTTCCTGTTCGGCGTGCTGTGCATCAACATCGTGACGATCGCGAACGGTGTTCTGTCCTTCTTTCAGACGGGCGGCTGACTCTCGAAGGCACTTTTCCTGCGGGCCGTTCGCACGTTGGTCGGTGAGTCTTCGTTGCGAGGGGCTGATCCCTCGCAACCAGGAGATACCAGCGTGAAACTCTCGAACCTCAAGAGGCGGTCAGCCTTCAGGCGCCGCTTCGTCTCCCTGCGGAGGATGGTGGTACCGGTGTTCGCCACCACGCTCTCCGTGGGTTTCGCCTTCGCGGGGCATGCTTTCGCGCAGGCGACCGCGCCGACGGGTGGCCTTGGCGCGCAGATCAACACCATGTCGTCGGAGGCGATCAATTCGGGCGGCGAAGCCTTCGGGATGGGCTGCTACCTCGCCGCCGCGATCTGCTTCGGTCTCGGCGTCTGGGCACTCTGGCAGTCCCGCCAGCCGCAGAACCGCGAAAGCGGTCATGTCGGCCGTGGTCTGGCGGGGCTGGTGCTGTGCGGGCTGTTCGCCACGGCCGGGGTCTGGATCAACAAGGCCTCGGTCACCGCGTCGGGCGGAAACGCCACAATCAACACCACGCCGCAAATGGTGCAATTCGGCACCGGCGGCTGAACCCATCATGCGACCTGCCGCCCGGCGGAGCCGGCCGGCGATGTCAGGTGGCAGGTCTTCCACTTCGGGATTCCCAGCATGGCTCGTTCGTTGGAACATCTTCCGTTTGACGGCGGCACGACTTTCGGCGGCTTGCGGTCGTCGGTTGGGCCGAGGCTGATCTTTGTCGGGATTAGCAGCCTAATCCTCGTCATCGTGGTCGGAGCCAGCGCGTGACGCTTCGCGCAATCGCCCTGTCGGTCAGCGAAGGCCCGGCAACGCTTGTCCGCGAAGGTGGACTTGGCAGGTGTTCGTTCTGCGGCGGTCGGCTTGGATCTGAGCGTGGAGCGCCGACACAAGACGCCGGAAACGCGACAGCGCAGTGCGCGCTCTGCCTCCTCGTGCGGCACCTCGACCGCCCCCGCATTGACGACGAGGCGGAGCTCGTCTGGCTCCCCGAAATAAGTCAGCCCGCGGTGAACATCACTATGCGTGAGATCCATCTCCGGCTGCGGGCGCTCGGCGAGAGCCTGGACGCGGCCACGCCGCCGCAGCGCGACACGCCGGAGCGCCGGCAGCTCTATCACGCCCGCGCCACACTGCGGGAACCCGCCGGCGCAGCCGCAGCGCGTCTCGGCAGCGTCCGGCCGAGCGAACTCGGACGCGCGCTGCTGCGCCTGTCCCCAGGCGCATACGCACGCCGCAGCAAGCTGCTGGGTGGCCTCCGGTTGTTGCCGGCAGGGCACTTCTTCGATGGCGGGCGCGACATCTATCCGGCGATCGTGGACGGCTGGAGCGGTGTCGCCGCGTCGCCGCTGCACCGGCGAGAATTCCCCGAGCGACCCGGGGCCTGATCGTGTTCGCTGCCCTCGCCCGCCTGTTCGCGAGCCTGTCCCTGGCCCTCAAGCAGCCGCTCTCCACCTATTGTGACCTGGAGACCGCGCATGGCGATGCGCTGATCACCAAACATGGACACTACCTGTCCTGGCTTCGCGTCGACGGCATGCAGCGCATGGCGGAGCGCAAAGATTTCGTCGAGATCACCGACGCGATGCGGCTCGATCTGTCCGGCGCACTGGAGACCCCAGGGCACGCGATCGTCGGCTGGTACATCTCCGATCCCGATGCCGCCCTGATTGAAATCGAGCGGCTGAACCTCGCATCCTGTCGGTCGATCGCACGAGAGGTCGGCCTCGACCTGCGCGACATTCTCGACGAGCGTGCCCGGCTCTGGCCGAAACTGATGCGCTGGGAAGCGGCGTACTTCATCGTCTGGACGTGCACCTCCGTGCTGACGAAGGAGGAACGCAAACAGCTCAAGGCGGAGTATGCCGCCAACCTGCGTGGTGCCCCCGTGCTGGGAGACACGCAGCGCTTCTATCTTCGTAGCGAGGTCATGGCGGCACGCCACGCGGCGTTCACGTCTCGCGTGCTAGCGGCACTGCGCGCGCACGATGTGGCGGCGTCCGTGATGGACCCGCACGATGCAGTTCGGGCCGCGCGCGAGGCCATGTATCGTGAGATGGCCGGTTCCGAATGGCAGCCGGCGCTGCCCGGCGATCGGGTCATGCCGCGCTGCGCTGAAGACGACGGACGTCGGATCAAGGCGGAATGCGTCCTCTGGCCGCCGTTGCGCGATCAGATCTTCTACTGTGACGCCGTGACGCATGGCGGGCAGCGTGTGGACTTCGGTGATAACACCTACGGTCCCGTGGACATGACCATCGGGCCGGAAGATCCCCGGCCCTTCGTCGAACTCGCCGCCACGCTCGGCAACGACCGCATCCCGTGGCGCGCGGCAATCCTGCTCGAAGGTTGCGGTCAGTCAGCCATGCAGATCAAGGACATCGGCGCAAGCTTCCTGTCGATGTTCCCGGGCAACGCCGATCTGCGCCGCGCCTTCGCGTTTCTGCGGGAGGCGCGCGAGAAGGAAAACCACATCAGCGTCCGCCTGCGTGCAAGTTTCGCGACCTGGGCGCCGGTCGAGGAGGCCGCCAGGCTGCGCCGGCGGATGTCCACGCTTGTCGCAGCGCATCGAGGGCTGGGGCAACGCCAAAGCAACCACGGTGATCGGCGACCCCCTTGAGGGCGCGATGAGCACGGCGCCAGGTCTGGCCCTGGCATCGACCGCAAACCCCTCCCTCGCGCTGCTGGGCGACGCGCTCGCGATGCTCCCCTGGAACCGCACGGCGTCTCCCTGGGACAGCGGCAGCGTGCTGTTCCGGCGCCCGGACGGCGGCATCTGGCCCTATGACCCCGCCGGCGGACGCAAGCGCCCGCTGGTTGTCGACATTTTCGTCGCCCCGCCCGGTTCGGGCAAATCGGTGCTGGCGAATACGATCAATATCGGGCTGTGCCTCAGCTCGGCCGTGATGGGAACCAACGGCGCGAAGCTGCCGCTGATCGGCAAGGCGGATATCGGGAAGTCCGCCGAGGGCTTCGTGCGGCTGATCCAGGAGGCACTCGGCCCGCAGCGGCGGCACGAGGCGATTTTCATCTCGCTGCAGTTCGTGGGCGGGCATGAGTTCAACATCTTCGACCTGCAGGTGGGCTGCGAGTATCCGCTGCCGCTGGAGAGAGCGTTCCTGCAGAACTTCCTCGCGTTGGCGACCTTGCCGCCCGACCAGTCCACGCCGTTCGAAGGCATGGCGCAGCTCATCTCGCTGGTGATCGACGAAGCGTATCGCCTGTGCACCGAGACCGGTGGAGGCGCGAAGCATTATCGTGCCGGCCTCGAACCGGAGGTTGATCGCGCGATCGCTCTCCACGGGATCAAGCTGCATGAGGAGTCGCCGTATTGGCGCGACGTCGTCAACGAACTCTGCGACGTGGGCGAGTTCCGTCTGGCCGAGCGCGCACAACGCCATGCAGTGCCGATCCTTGAGGATCTGATCGGTGCCGTGCGAACCGACCAGGTGCGTGACATGTTCGACAGCCTGAAGCTGTCGGAAACCAGCGAGAAGGCGTCACAGATCTTTGAGCGCTACATCGCCGACCTGATCCGCCGGTTCTCGACGTTGAACGCACCGACCCGGCTCGACTTCGGCCCGGCGCGGATCATCGTACTCGACCTGCAGTACGTCGCGCCGACCGGCTCGGCCGCCGCGAACCGCCAGACCGAAATGATGTATTTGCTGGCGCGTCACATCCTGGCGCGCAATTTCTTTCTGCATCCGGAATACCTCGCCTTCGTGCCGGAGCGCGTGCGGGGTTACCACGGCAAACGGTTCACCGAAGTCTATGAGACGGTGAAGCGTGTCGACTACGACGAGTGGCACCGGACGCAAGGCAGTCAGCTCGTGCGTGCGCAGGCGGAGCTCGATGTTCGCGAAGGTCGCAAGCACAACGTGCAACTTGGCTTCGCGTCGCAGCGTCTGTCCGACATGGGCGATGGCGTGATCGCTCAGAGCACCGGCCGCTTCGTGCTCGGTGCCGACGATCAGCGCGAGCGCGAGGAGATCATCAAGCGATTTGGCCTGACCGATGCGAGCGCGAAGATTGTCCGCCATCGCCTGACCGGTCCGCGACGCGACGGCGCGCCGTTCCTCGCGATCTTCCGGGCCGAACAGGCGCACTACGAGCAGTTCCTGGTTAACTCCCTTGGCCCCGTCGAGCTCTGGGCGCTGTCAACGACACCAGGAGATACCAGCCTGCGGAACCGTATCTACGAACGGGTCGGGTTCTCCGAGGGGCTGCGCCGCCTCGCAAAAGTGTTTCCGAACGGCTCAGCGATGGATGAGATCGAGCGGCGGACCAAGGCCCGCATCAAGAAGGGTGACTTGGCCGACCGGGTGGAGGCGGGCGTGGTCGAAGAACTCGCGAGCGAACTCATCGAGGGGCACGGCCTCGGTCTAGTGCTTCGCCCCTATGAAAGTTCCGCCAACGACGATCTGGCGATCGCTGCCGAGTAGCAGCCGTGAGCCAGGGTCAGAAATGCGTTCGCCGCAGCCGCTTCGCGACGCGGGAATGCGGCTGGCTGTGCTGGCCAATAAAGTGACCGCAAGGCGGGTACCGGATATTCGTCTCGCGGGCTACCGGAAATCCGCCGTCTAGCTTGGGGTGGTGGTTTAAAGGCTATCCAGATCCAGATAAGGAAAATTGGGAACGAGACCACTGCCAGGTTCGAACGGTGGAGCGTTGAGGTCTAGCGGTCCACGCCAGTAATGCAACCCTGTAGCATCGGTCTTGATAACTCCAAACGGCTGGAAATTCGAACCGCGAAAAGAGCCGTATTGTATGTTCCCGCCAACGGTCGGAACGGAGGGATCGTCAATTACGGCCTGAAGAGCGTTGATAATCTGCTTTTGCGTCGCTGGCGTTGCTATAAGCGCACTAGCGGCAGCCTTGCCGGACCCCACGATCTCAATATCTAGGGGTGCTGCTAGAATCTCCCGTCTTGCAGGTAGCGACTGTCGGGTCACGTCCATAAGAAAAGCCCGGTACGTTTGCTTGGTGGTGCAGTAACCTGCGAATACAATACAGGCGTCTATCTTGTTATTGGTTGCAAAGTCGGCATCCCTTGCGATCAGATCGAACGAATTGAAGAGTAGATCAGATACCGCGTCCATATCGTAATTGGAATAGCCGGGCATGGCCTGAACTCTGAATAGAATTTCGGCAAGCGCCTCTCTTACCATCAAAGGAAGGACGGTGGTTCCAGCAAATGTCATTCCGATGTCGCCGGAAGTTATCAGTGGCGCTTGGTTATGTACGTCATTAGGACCATATATATTGAATGGAATACGAACAACCTTGATCCCGAAGTCACTTGAGGCACTGCCCAGGTTGACACGGGAATCGGAGAAAAATTGGATGTTCGAAGACTGATCCCGCCATACAATGCTCAGGGTCATCTTGCATCTCCATTTACAGACAGCGCCGACGAACGAAAGCTTTCAGTCTGGCCACACGGGTAGCAAAAAATAATGCCCGAACGGGGCATGCGCAAATATGCCGTGATCCGGTTGCGCCGAAAAGCCGGTTCGGAGACCCCCCGGCCGGGTCGTCTCGCGAGCGCCTGGGGTCGGATTCGGCCCAGCCAAGGCTACTCGCCGCGGCACCCCCCAGGCCACGGTCAGGAGGTGTATCTCTCTGGTCTGATCGCTCGCGACGCCGCGTCGGGCTATTGGTCGGTAAGCGGCGCAAACGGGAAATGACGCCCTCGGCGGAAAAGCGCCCAGCGCCGTTCGCAAACGCCCCCGCTAGCCTCTGCGACCAATGGAGGCGGACATGGCACATCTGACCTTGCAACTCGGAGCGGCTCTGGTGATCCCATTCGATGCCCCACGTCGAATGACGAGTGCCGAGCGCGGGTGGCGTGGTCGTGCGCTGCGTGCGGCGGTCGCCGCTGGCGGGCCGCGGGGACGTGGCCAGCGGGGTGGCCCTTGGATCACGCTCGATTGTTCCGTAGTCGGCCCCGACGCAGCCGCCGGCCTGCAACCCCAGGGGCCCCGCAATGAGAGCACTGCGGCGTTCGGTCCCTCCAGGTCTGCTTCTTCTGGTGATGCTCGCGGGTTGCGCGACCGTTCACCCTGTCCCGACGACGGTCGTCACGCCAGGGATGCCGAACCCGGAAGAAGCCTTGCGCCAGAGCATGCAGCACGTCGACGCCGAAATGGCTGAATTGGGCCAGCTCTCGCCGTCGGTTGCCCGACCCGATACGCCCGTCATCCCGGAGGATCTGCAGCGGATCGTTTCGCTCCGGTGGTCCGGGCCGTTGGATCAGGCTGTTGCAAAGCTCGCCCAGAGCGTCGGCTACACCTTCTACACGACCGCCCCACCGAACGCGCAGCCGATCAACGTCACCATCCAGATTGCCTCGGTGCCCGCCTTTCAGGTTTTCCAGACACTCGGCGAGGAAGCGGGCACGCGGGCGACCGTTCAGGTCGATCCGCTCCACCACCAGGTGCAGGTGATCCATCATGTCTAGGCTGCGCATGTTGCTGGGAGCGGCAACTCTTTTTGCGTGCTTCGCCGCAGGTCCTGTCGCCCGGGCTCAGGACACCCTCACCTCGCCACGCGTACCGCCGGATCCCACGCCGGCTCAGGTCGAGCAGAACCTGCCCGATGTCGGCAATCCGCTGAACAAGCCGATCACCGGTGCGACGGAAGATCCGCTTGCGGTCGGCACTCAACCGCCTCCCTCGCTGGAGGCGCTCCAGGCAATCCGGCCCGGCGACGAGAAGGGCGACGGCCTCGAACCCGGGCGCGCGGACATGCTGCGCACCGCCGCCCTCACCTATGGCGCGCAAGGCGGTCTTGCTGCACGGAGCTTTGCGATCAACGAGATGCTTCGCCGCTATCAGGCGCAGCTCGACAGCGCCTATGACTTCCGGACTCTCGTGTTGCCCGTCGGCAGCGGCCAGACGCTCATACGACCGCCGATCGTGTCGGCGGCGCAGATGGCGTTTGCGCTCGGTGATGGCGGCCAGGTCGCGCGCGAGACGTCCTGCATCTATCAGATCACGCGCGAAGCGCAGCTTGCCTCCACGCCGCCCAACTGGCGCGCCTATCTGGTTCGCGCCTGGGCCGATCCGCGCCGGCCGACCGACGGTGCTCTGCCGCGCACGAAACAGGAGGCCGCCTACTGGAACAAGTCGGTCGCGGAGGGCTGGGCGAACGGAGAGAAGCAGGCGGTCGAGATCTTCCTGTCCGATCTCGGCCGACTGGAGCGCGACATTGTCGGCATGGCGCGTTACCGGGTCCTGCTCCGGGCCGGTCTGGTCGAGCAGCCGCGCGTGGCTTTCCAGAACCGGACCGTGGATGGCGGCCGTGACAGCCTGCATGTCGGCGACCAGACGATCCGGATCACGGATCAGCCAGGATTGCAAGGCAATCCGCGCCGCTGGGCGCCCGGCGCCGGCTGTCCGCAGTGAGGGCGAGAGCGGAGCGCGTCCAAAATGCTAGATAGCCTGTCGCCTTCCTCACTGCCGCATCCCATGGCCTCAGCGGCGGTCCTGTGGCCGGACGATGGCCGGGACGGACTCCGATGGGTTGAGGAGCCGCGCAAGAGCGCGCCCGGCCTCGATTCCCTGCTGATCTGGGCCTTTCGCGCGGGCGCTCACCGGGTCGCATTCCAGACAGGACACCCCGTGTGGGTCGGCATCCACGGCCGTAATCACCGCGCGACACGGTCGCCGATTGACGAGATCGACTTCAGCTACATCGTCAATCACCTCTATGGCGCCGACGGCATGGCGCGCCTGCAAGGCGGCAACGATTTCGACACCGCCTACGCGATCCCGATCGATCGTTCCACGCGGCTGCGCTTCCGTCTCAACGCGACTCCGACGCGGACCTCCCGGCGCGACGGCGGCAATATCGTGCTGCGTCCGATCGCGGACATGCCGCCGCCGCTCGAGAACCAGCTCGTCGAACAGGGCATCCTCGACGCGTATCGCCCGCGACAAGGGATGGTCATCGTCAGCGGCGCGACCGGCTCCGGCAAATCGACTTTGATCGCCGGCATGACGGTGGCCAAGCTCAAGGACCCCGAGGGCAACTTCAACATCGTCGAGGGCGCGGCCCCGGTGGAGTTCCTTCTGGAGCGCGTGCGCGGCCCGTCCTCGACAATCAATCAGACGGAGATCCCACGGGACCTGCCAAGCTTTGCGCTTTTCGTCCGCGGGGCCATGCGCAGGGAACCAACCGACATCATCGTCGGTGAGTGCCGCGACAGCGAGACGATGGATGCGGCGGTCCAGGCAGCGATTTCCGGGCATGTGCTGACAACGACCGTTCATGCCAACGACGTTGCACTGACCATGCAGCGTATCGCCAGCCTTTGCCCGCCTGCGGAGCGCGAGAACCTGGTCTCAGCCGTCGCCCAGTCCCTGCGGCTTGTCATCAACCAGCGCCTCGCCCAATCGACCGACGGGAGACGCACTCCCCTGCGGGAGTTCCTTGTATTCGATGGGCATCTCCGCGGGCAGTTGCTGCGCACTGACCCATCCGAGTGGCCGGCGCTGACGCGGCGCGCCGTGGACGAACAGGGCCAGTCGTATCGGGCAGCGATCGGGCATGCTCTTCAAGAGGGCCGCATCTCCGAAGCAACCGCGGCATTCGAATTGAGACAGGTGGGGTGAGCCATGTGGCGTAACACGGGACAGCCGGTGCGGCTTCTGATGCTCGACGCGCGGGCCTGTCTGCCGATCCTTTCGGTGATGGTCTACTGGAGCTGGCTCACCCTCTACATCGCCATCATCGGGATCGTCTTCTTTTCGGCAATTTCATTCTTCGGCCTCACTTTGCCAGCGATGACGCGGCTTGCCCGTCGTTGGCTCGTCGGCCCGGTTCGGACCGCCGTGCCGGTCTGGAACCGATGGAGGTTGGCGTGAGCGAAGTGAGCGTGGACGCGGTGGGCCGAACAATGCAGGCGCTGCTCGCGTTCGACCGTCGTCCCGTACGCTACCATGATGGGGCGACCGGACGAGACATAACCATTGACACTGAGACCGCCGCATCGCCGGCTGGCTTCCTCCCTGCCCTTGTCGTCGCCGGCGAGGCGGTCTGGCGCGACGTGACCGGGAAGGGGTTTGCGCTCGACATCGTGCGGGATCCGCAGGCGCTGCTCGGCTACCGTCTCCGTGCGATCGGTGCAGGCAATTTCTCGACCGTCATGCTGGCGACGATGGAGGCGATCCACCAGGTCGCCCGTCCCGAGGCGATCCCGCTCAACGATTTTGGCGCACTGTGGTCGGCCGTCAGTGAGCGCGTGGAGAGCGAGATGCGAACCCGGTCGTCTGCGGCAGCCGGCGCACAGCCGTGACCAGAGTGGCTCTGGTGGCGATCGGCCTCCTGGCAGTCTCCCTCGGCTGCGCCCGAGCCGGCGAGCCTGCAGCAAACGAAGAGACCATCCGCGACTGCATCACTGCGGCGGCCGAAGCATACCGTGAACCACCCGCCGTGCTCGTGATCCTGCTCAATGTCGAGGGCGGTTCGCTGGGTCAGGTCAGCTACAACACGAATGGAACCGTCGACATCGGCCCGATGCAGGTCAATCAGATCTGGCTTCCGGATGTCGCCGCGCATTGGCGCACAACGGTTCCCGCGGCCTATGCCGCCTTGCGTGACAGCTTCTGCGCCAACGTCGAGGCAGGCGGCTGGATTCTGCGCCAGGGCCTCAACGAAGCGCATGGCGATTTCTGGCAGGGTGTCGGCTACTACCATTCGCACGACCCGGAGTACAAGCGCCGCTATCTGCGCGCTGTCCTGGCGCAGGTTCTGCGACTGCGCTCCCTCGCGATGCAGTCGCAGGCGGCGCCGGCGGTGAAGGGTGGAGTATCCGCTGCTCTCACACCCGACCGCGCGACACGGGGTTAGTGATGACACCCCGACCCCATCCCCGTGCATCCTGGCCGTCGAACGACGACACGACGGGGTTCAACCTGATTGTGATCCTGCTGGGCTGTGGCCTTGGGGCGTACCTGGTCTGGACCAACTACCACCAGGCGATCAGCGCCGCAGCGATGGCGCTGGCGCATCAGGAGATACTTCTCTTCGGCCATTTCACCAATCGGTTCCAGATGGCCGACCGGCAGATGGCTGCGGCCCATCCCGCGGGCGTCACCCTTCGTGATCTCTACGGCATTGGACGCGCGATCGGTCTCTTTGTTCGCATTCCGGCGACGGCCTTCATCCTGCTGCTTGCAGCCATCTGCACCGTGCGTGCCGCACCGTCACGCTTCAAACGCGCGTTCGATCTGGACGGGTTGATGCGCGAGCAGGCGACGTCGTTTCCGGCGGGCGCCGCCCATGTCGCACGGCATTTGCGTCTTGTGTCGCCCGCCTCGGCAGAACCGCGCCCGGCGGATTTCGCGCTCACGCCCCAGGAATGGTTGGAACGCTTCGGGCGACGACAGGACGGCAGTTTCGATCAGGCGGCGGCACATGACGCTCTGCGCGACCAACTCGGGCCGCGTTGGACGGAGCCGGAGGCCGCGGATCCTAGTGTACGCTGTCTGTTCACAGTGTTTGCCCTACACATGGCCGAGCGTCGCGACGAAGCGCTGCAGCTCCTGGGCACTATCGCGGCCGGTCTGGGCGATCAGGCTGAGGACCGGCCAGAGGGACCCGACAAGCCCCTGGCGCTTGACCGCGCGGTCGTCGCCCGGGCCGACACGATCCTGTCCGGGATGGATGCAGAGGATGCCCGCGGTGTGGCGTCCCGTCACGCCTACACGAACCCGGCGCTGATGGAGCTGCTCGTCGAGGCCCGCCGGCGAGCAGGTGTTCTGGCTCCTGCGCAATTCGCCTGGATCAAGCTCGTCGACCGTCGCCTCTGGTATGCACTGCATTCGCTCGGGTACGAGACGGACGGGTTGGGGCGCTACCTGCATCCCAACCCCCGCGTCGAGGCGATCGGTGCGCGGGATCATTGGTCGGCCGAACGCGCCGTGGGCGGGCCGGTCATCGAGCCGAACCTCAACCGGGCGGTCGAAGCCCTGCGCAAGTCAGCAGGAGCCGCGCCGTGCACGTGATTGCGAATCCTGCTGCGCCTGATGGCGCCATTCGCAAGCAAGTTCGGCACCCTGGATCAAACGAATTCTCGCCGGAGTGTTGCCATGCATCTTGAGATTCCGGAGGGCGCCAACGTCCAGATCATCGTTGGAAGCTCCGCGCCTCTCGCCCTCGCAGACGAGAGCCGGCAGGAACGTCCGGCCCAAACCGGAGGCCGGCCGATCCTCAAGGGCTTGGTGGTCGCGATCGCGCTGGTCGGCACATTCATGGTCGGGCAGCATTTCGGGGGACGGGCGGCCGGAACCCAAACAGCAGCCGCTGCGGCTTCAATGCCACGGCCCGCGCCGACAGGGGAACAATACGCGTTCCCTGACGCGCCACTCGCCACTCCCCGGCGGCAACAGGCTTCCGGCGGTGTGCCGCCAGAGTTCCAGAACGAATTGCGCCAGCCGCCGACCGTCACGCCGCCACCTGGGGCAGCATCCAGCAAGAACCCGTTCGGCCTGGAGCCATAGAATTGACCGTCGCCCGCCAGATCGTCGGGCCGCAGGAGCAGTTCGAGCGCACCGGCGCTCAGAGCCTGCGTGACATCCGACCCTTCACCACGCGCCTCTCCGAAGGTCTCCGCAGCTCCGCCTCGGGCATCGTGCTCGCGATCGCCGCCGGGATGACGTTCTTCGAGCCGGCAGTCGTCAACGTCACCCTCCCGATGTCGGCGCTTTACGCGTTGTGGGTGCTGACCCGACGCCCAAAGCTCCCGCTGCGTCTGCCCCGCACCGCTGCGATCCCCGATCCCAGCAATCCGACGCCTGGCAGCCGCAAGCCAAGGCCGGCAAACGGGACCGTATTCATCGGATGGAGCATCGCGGGTCACGAACTCTGGCTGACAGCCGAGGACGCCCGGCAGCACATGACCATTCCCGGGACCACCGGCGCGGGCAAGACAACGGCTCTCCTGAGCCTGCTGACCAACTTTCTCGCGCAGGGCTCGGGTTTCGTACTGGTGGACGGCAAGGCCGATCGCGACCTGTTCGGCAAAGTACTCGCGCTGGCTCGCCGCTTCGGTCGCGACGACGATGTGCGTGTCCTCAACTTCATGGTCGCATCCGGCCTCAAGGACAGCCACAGCTTCAACCCCTTCGCGATTGGCAATGCCGATGCAATCCGGGAACTCCTGGCGAGCCAGCTCGGCGACCAGGCGCAAAACGATCCGAACGGCGTGTTTCGGGAGCGTGCCGTCGCGCTGATTGGTACGATCGCGCCGGTGCTGGTGTGGCTGCGCGACCATAAGGGAGTTGCGCTGAACATCGAGATGATCCGTTTCTCCATCGAGCTGCGCTGGATCTGGAAGCTCGCGATGGAGAAGAAAGTCCTCCTGCGCAACACCGAGACCGGCGCGGTGACGGAGCTCGACGTCAGTCACGACATCCCGGAAGACATCACCTGGCCGCTGCGGTCCTATCTGGGCGAGCTGCCCGGCTACGATCCGGGCATGCCGCTCGATAAGCAGAAGGGCGACGAGCCTTCCAAGCAGCACGGTTACGCGCAGTTCTACTTCACCGCGACCTTCACGCAGCTCGCGGTTTCGCTCGGCCATATCTTCCGCGTGGAATTGAGCGATATCGACATGCGCGATATTGTGCTTAACCGGCGCATCCTGGTGGTCAACCTGCCGGCCCTCGAAAACTCCGATGCGACATTGGCTGCGCTGGGCAAGCTCGTCGTGGCATCGCTGCGGGGGATGATGGCGCAGTTGCTTGGCGCGTCACTCGAGGGCGACTACAGCGAAGCCGACAAGCCCGGCATGGGTCCAAGCCCCTTCCCGGTCGTTCTCGACGAACTCGCCTACTACGCGACCAGCGGGCTGGATCGCATGCTCGCCATGGGGCGCGGCCTCAACATCTGCTTCATGCTCGGATTCCAGGAAATCGCGGGCATTTGGGCGCGTCTCGGCGAGAAGACCGCGAGCCTGCTCGGCAACGCCAATCTGACCATCGCCATGCGCCAGCAGGACGCCGGCCGCACGCGTGAGTGGATCGAGAAGACAGCCGGGCAGACTTACATCACTCAGGCGACGACCTATCACGGGGCCGCCGACGGGGCGTATCGCGAGGCTCGGCATGCCGAGGTGCGGCCCGTCTCGCGTATCGACTGGAACGATCTGACCAGCCTGATCGAAGGCGAGGCGGTCGTGCTCTTCGGGGGGCGCCGCATCTACGCGCGGGTCTTCCACGCCGCGGTGGACGATGCCGGACCGAAGCGGTTGGGCCGCACGGTCATGTTGCGGGTACCGGACGGCGCCGCCATCCGCGAGGACCTCGCCCGGATCGACAGGATTGCCTCGTCCATCGAAAGCGGATCGGTTGCTCTCGCCGGCGAGGAGGAAGCTTCACCGGGTCTTTCCGCCCTGGTCCAGGGTTTCGCGCGCGCGGCGCGACGCGCCTCGGGGCCACGGGCCTGCGCGCGTGCGGCGCTGGAGGAGATTGCAGCCGTGCCGGAGGACCGGCTTACGCCGCGCCCTGACCCGGCGTCGGACGGCACGCCAATGACGACCGTGACGCCGATGCTGGCGTCGGCGAGCAAGCGGCCTTTGGCGGGCGGGGAGGCCGGGGGGCCGCCCAACGAACCGGTAGATGGGCCGCTCCTGCGCGGTATCGCGGCGATCGAGGGTCTCGCTAGCGCGTCCCCGGCGTCGGCACGGTCCACCGCACTTTCGATCCTGGCCGAACGCGACGAGGCGCTGCGCGCACCGGTGGCAGTCGAACCGCCGCCAATCGATGCGGCAACCTTCCGCGCGAACCTCGAAGCCGTCATGCGGCAAGTTGCCGCCCTGCGCGGCCCGGTTGCCGAGAGGAAGGCAGCATGACGTCCACCCGCCCGAAAGAGCAGCGCTCCGCGGCGAATTCTCGCTACGTCGGCCGCCGCACAAGCGCCGGCATCGTCAAAATCACGGTCATGGTGCCGGCGGACAGGATCCCGGAGCTGCGTGGCATCACGCTCGAATGGCGTCGGAACGCCAAGATGCTGCTGCACTCCGATCAGCCGTCATCCGACCAGATCCTGCAAATCCATGCCGCCTGCCGGGAACTCGGCATCGAGCTTCCGCTCGACGCTTTCGCGACGCGCGCGACGGCGGAATCCTGGTTGCTCGCGCACCAGCCGCCACTTGGTGCGCGGCGTCTGCATCTGCCTGCGAACAGGGCGCGCACATGAGCCCGGGCGTACCGTCACGGAAACGAGGTCTCCCCATGCCCGCCCCTGCCCCGATCCCTGCGACCTGCATCGTGATGTGCGCGATCTGCGGGATAGCTCTCGCGCAACCGATCGATCTCCAGGCACCGCCGCAGACGGCTGGCGACGGCAGTCTCGCGCCGGGCGGTCCGCGTTCGACCATTGCCCCGCGATTACCGGAGCCGCCAGTCCCTAGGAATGATCCGCCGCAGACTTTCCTAGAAGCGGCGCGGTCAGCCGTCGATCGCGGGCAGATGGGAGAAGCGCAGGAGGCCCTTGAGCGGGCGGAGACGCGGCTTCTCGACCGCGCCGTCGGGATGAACAGCGCGCATGAGCCCGACGACCGACGCGCCATGCTCGACATCGGTGTCGCGCGCCAAGCGCTCGCGGCCGGCGACCGCGCTGGCACACTCCGGGCTATCGATGACGCACTCGCTGCACCCTACCTGGTGGCGCGCCGTGCACCGCCCCTGCCGGCAACCGCTTCCCCGGTGGCGGACGTTACCCTACCACCCCCTGACCCGCCGCCGGTCACCTATGCCTTGCTGCCCGGGCACTGGCAGCTTGAGGGCGCGCGCTACGTCTGGATGCCGCCGGAGACCGCTCTCCGCCGCGTGGAAGCTCGGCCCCTCGTCGAGGGTAGATACGTCTGGCGCGACGGGGAATGGCGGTGGGTGCCTGCACATTATGAAGACAACTGAGATGGGCGGTCGTTACGGGGCAGCCGCTTCACGTCAGAGGCAGTCGTCTTGGGCTCTCCGGGACTAACGAGAGGTCGGGGTTCCCTGGCAACAGCTTCAGCTTGTCCACCATTCGGCAGAGTTCTGGGACCGATCCGGCATCGACCTTCCGCATTATGTTGCTGCGGTGGACCTTCACCGTGGATTCGGTGATGCCCATCTCGCCGGCAATCTGCTTGTTCAGCCTGCCCTCCACGACCCGAATTAGGATAGCCAGTTCACGCGGCGACAGTGCTTCGAATCGCGCCCGGAGTGCGCTCAGGGCTTTTTCATTCTCGCGGCGCACACGGTCGCGACCAAGCCCAACATTTACGGCATCCAGAAGATCCTGTTCCCGGAACGGCTTCGTCAAAAACTCAATGGCACCTGCCTTCATCGCCTGCACGGTCATGGGAATGTCGCCAAATCCGGTAATGAAGACGATTGGGACTGTGACGCCCGCCGCAACGAGGTCGCGCTGAAAATCCAGCCCGCTCCGCTCTGGTAACCTGACATCGAGGACCAGACAGGTAGGGCTATCGGGCGGGTCGGACCCCACAAAGTCGGGAATCGACGCAAACAGCCGCGGATTCAGACCCACGGACCGCAACAGGCGTCCGAGCGATTCACGAAACTCCTGATCGTCCTCGATGACGACCACACAAGAATTTCTATCCGGCATCGCTTTCGCTCGCAATCGAAGATCGCCAGAAGGACGCATCGGTCCTCCTCCAGGTTCTGCCGCCGCCCTTAGTGCCGATCCTAGCCAAAACCGGTCCAGCCGGGTAGAGCCCAACCGGTATCTGAGGACGTACTGGCCTAAACCAAGGTTTAGGCCTCCGGGATCGTCAAAGCGCTATACTTGGTGCCATAAGCCGTGCGCAACCACGCTCTCGGGCGAAGCGTTGTGGCTGCGAGTGACGAACTGGAGGCCGTCTTGCCGGAGCAACCACAAATCTCGGTCGTCGATGACGACCGGTCTTTTCGCGACTCCATGCGAAGGCTGCTCAAGTCGCTGAACTACGCCGTTGCGGTATTCCCCTCCGCCGCGGAATTCCTGGCATCGGCAGAATTCGCTGCCACGGCCTGCTTGGTCGCCGACGTTCACATGCCTGCAATGACCGGCATCGAGCTTTACCAACATCTTATTGAAAGAGGGCGCGAGATTCCGACAATCCTCATTACCGCGTATCCGGATGATGGCGTCCAGGAGCGCATGCTAAGCCTGGGGGTCGATTGCTATCTCCGTAAGCCGTTGGTGGAGGCTGTCCTGATCGACTGCCTTCAGTCCGCAGTCGCGCGCGGCAAGGCGTCGCTAGCCTGATGCGTGTCCGCCCGATGCGAAAACGAGGCCTGAACTGTCACGCTCGCATTGGAGACGCAGGCTGAGAAAAGTGCTAAACGCGGGAATGACTCGTGCCGAGTCATCGGATCCCGCAGCTGATCTCAGCGCCACGCAACTGACCGCCTCGCACTATGCGGGAGATGATAAGATGGGAGTTGGTGCAGAAAGTCAGGCTCTGGAGGTGTTGTGGGAAGACGCCGAACGCGCCTTCTGCAGACTAGGGAGCGGTGATGCCGAGGGCTATAGGTACGCTTTCATGCCCGTCCTTCCCGACGGCGAGCATCCGACGATTGGGAGCATCAATCGTCTCACACACGAATATGAACTCAGGGACTACCTCGATGGTGCGTGGGCAGTGCAGCCGGTGGAGTTCGTGCGCGAGCCCGGCCGGACGATGCTGGTTGTCGGCTACGCGGGAGGCGAGCCCCTTGCTCGCCTTATCGGACAGCCCATGGAAATCGGACGGTTTCTACGACTCGCTGTAGACCTGTCCGCGGCACTTGGCCGGCTCCACGCATGTGGGCTCATCCATAAGGACATCAAGCCTGCCAACGTGCTGGTAGATTCCGAGACCGAGCGAGTTTGGCTCACCGGCTTCGGCATCACTTCTCGCCTCCCGCGCGAGCGCCAGTCGCCCGAACCTCCCGAGTTCATCGCTGGAACGCTCGCTTATATGGCTCCCGAGCAAACGGGACGAGTGAATTGATCAGTGGATTCCCGAAGCGACCTCTACTCACTTGGAATCACGTTTTACGAAATGTTGACCGGCCGTCTCCCGTTCACGGTGTCGGATCCTATGGAATGGGTGCATTGCCATATAGCGCGACAGCCGGAAGCACTCAGCAATCTTCTGGGAAGTGTTCCGACAGCGGTCTCAGCAATTACAATGAAGTTGCTCCGCAAGACCGCCGAGGACAGATATCAGACTGCGGCGGGTGTTGAGAGCGACCTTCGGCGGTGCCTCGTGGAGTGGGAGGCACAAGGGCGCATATACGATTTTGTACTCGGCGATCATGACACGCCGGATCGCCTGCTGATTCCCGAGAGACTATACGGGCGTGACCGTGAGATCGATGCCCTTCTGACCGCTTTTGACCGCATCGTTACTGGTGGCCGACCCGAGCTGGTGCTCGTCGCCGGATACTCCGGGATCGGCAAGTCTGCGGTTGTGAATGAACTCCACAAGCCGCTTGTTCCCCCTCGGGGCTTATTTGCGTCAGGCAAGTTCGACCAGTACAAGCGCGACATTCCATATGCCACGCTGGCACAGGCCTTTCAGGGCCTTATTCGGCCACTCCTCGGCAAAAAGGAAGACGATTTACGCCAATGGCGCGATGCGCTTCGCGACGCCCTGGATCCGAACGGGCTGCTCATTGTCGAACTCGTCCCGGAATTAAAGCATATCATCGGCGAGCAGCCGCCAGTCCCTGAGCTTCCACCGCAGGAAGCCCAAAGACGTTTTCAGCTGGTCTTCCGACGGTTTATCGGCGTATTTGCGCGCCCCGAACATCCGCTTGCGCTGTTCCTCGACGACTTGCAATGGCTGGATGCGGCAACGCTCGACTTGCTCGAAGATCTATTGACTCGTACCGATCTACAGCACTTGTTGCTCATCGGAGCGTATCGGGACAACGAGGTCGATTCCACCCACCCTCTGATCCGCAAGCTTAATGCAATCCGCCAGACCGGAGCGGCCGTGCAGGATATCGTTCTCGCACCGCTCGATCGGGACGATCTCACTCAATTGCTGGCGGACTCCCTTCACTGCGAGCCAGAGCGCGCCTCCCCGCTGGCGGCATTGCTCCACGAGAAGACGACGGGCAACCCATTCTTCGCGATCCAGTTCATTTCTACGCTCGCAGACGAGGGCCTGCTCACATTCGATTACGGCGAGGGGCATTGGGCCTGGGACCTGCGCCGCATTCACACCAAAGGCTACTCGGACAATGTCGTCGAACTGATGGTCGCGAAGTTGAGCCGCTTGCCGGCGGAGACCCAGAAGGCGCTACAGCAGTTCGCCTGCATGGGCAACAGCGCAGAGTTCGAGGTGCTGCGGATGGCGTATCAGGGCCCGTTCGAGGAGATGCACGGCCATCTCTGGGAAGCCGTGCGGTCCGGCCTGATTTTCCGAGCGGATGATTCGTATCGGTTCCTCCACGACCGCGTGCAAGAAGCAGCGTATTCGCTGATCCCGAAGGAGTTGCATGCCGAGGCTCACTTGCGCATAGGCATGCTACTCGCCACGCACACTCCTCCGGCGAAGCGTGAAGAAGCCATCTTTGAGATCGTCAATCAGCTGAATCGCGGCTCGCACCTCATCGCCTCGGTCGACGACCGCGAGCGGGTCGCAGACCTGAATCTCATCGCGGGGAGGCGCGCGAAGACCTCCACCGCGTATGACTCGGCGCTCAAGTACCTCAAAGCCGGCAGCACGCTGCTCACGGAGGAGACCTGGGAGCGTAACTATGAACTCGCGTTCGCGATCGAGTACCTCATTGCCGAGTGCGAATTGCTAACCGCGCAGAAAGTCGCGGCGGAAAATCGCATGTCCCGGCTGGCACAACTCGCCAAGGGCCGCCACGACTACTGCATCGTCACGCGTTTGAGGCTTACCCTCTACACCACTTTGGATCGAAGTGATCTCGCGGCAGAGGTGTTCCTGGACTGGCTGCGCCGCGACGGCACAAGCTGGTCGAGCCACCCGACGCGCGCAGACGTAATGCGTGAATACGAACGCATCTGGGTTCTGCTCGGAAGTAGGGCGATCGAAGAACTCATCGACCTGCCGCTGATCACGGATCCGGATGTCCTCGATACGCTGGATGTCTTCACAGAGATTATGACGCCATCACAGCTTTTCGACGAGCACCTTAATTCACTCGTGATTTGCCGCCTGGTGACTCTCAGTCTTGAGCACGGCAACTGCGATGCCTCGTGCTTTGCCTACGTCTGGCTGGCTATGTTTGCGGGTCCCCGTTTCAACAATTACAGGGATGGCTTTCGGTTTGGCCAACTTGGCTACGAGCTGGTCGAGAAACGCGGTCTAACGCGCTACCAAGCTCGAATCTGGATGAACATGGGTTCGACCGTGCTTCCTTGGGCGAAGCACGTCGCCGGCGGACGCGAGCTGGTACGGCGTGCGTTCGACGCTGCGTATCGGATCGGCGACCTCACCTTTGCTTCGTACAGCTGGGATCAGCTAGTCACGGTTTGTCTCGCGGCAGGCGACCCACTCGTCGAAGTGCAAACGGAATGCGAGAACGGCATCGCATTCGCCAGGCGGGTGCGTTTCGGCCTTGTGATCGAGCTCTGCGGAGCGCAGCTCGGCCTGATCCTCACGTTGCGTGGGCTGACCCCGACGTTCGGGTGCTTGGATCACGAGAGCTACGGCGAGCTCGACACTGAACGTCGCCTGGCGGACAGCCCCAATCTGGCGTTCGCCGAGTTCTACTATTGGACGCGCAAGTTGCAGGCGCATTTTTTCGCTGGAGACCTTGCGTTGGCGGTCGACGCCGCGCTGCACGCGGAACCGCTGCTGTGGACGTCCGCGGCGATGTTCGAGTCCGCGGAGTATCGTCTCTACGGCGCGCTGGTGCACGCGGCGGCCTGGGATCACGCCACTCCGGAGCTGAGACCGAGGCATTTCGAATCTGTGCTGGATCACCACCGACAGCTGAACGTGTGGGCGGAGGTCAACCCTGAGACCTTCGAAGACCGCGCTGCCCTCGTCGGCGCCGAGATTGCCCGCATCGAAGGCCGCGTGCTGGACGCTCAGGAGCTCTATGAGAAAGCCGTACGTTCGGCACATGCGAATGGCTTTGTCCACAATGAGGGATTAGCGAACGAGCTGGCCGGACGCTTTTACGCAGCCCGCGGGTTCGAGAAGATCGCGACGACGTACCTTCGAGACGCGCGGTACTGCTACCTTCGCTGGGGGGCTGACGGAAAGGTTCGCCAACTCGAACAGATCTATCCGCACCTTAGAGCGGACCGTACAGTGTCCGATCCGACAACCACAATCCTCGCGCCCGTCGAACACCTCGATCTCGCAACCGTCATCAGGGTCTCGGAGGCAGTGTCCGGTGAGATCGTCTTTGAGAAGCTGGTCGATACGCTCGTACGCACCGCGATCGAGCATGCGGGCGCCGAACGAGGTCTGCTGATCCTTCCGAGAGGTGATGAGCATCGGATAGAAGCTGAAGTTACCACTCGCAGGAGTCAGGTGACAGTCGAACTCCGACAGACGGTTGTAACTGCTGCAGATCTCCCAGAGTCCGTTTTCCAGTATGTGCTCCGGACCAAAGAAACCGTTCTATTGCATGATGCGTCGGGTCAGAGTCCCTATTCTGCCGATGACTATATTCGTGAGCACAACGCTCGGTCGGTGCTCTGCTTACCGATACTCAAGCAGGCTAGGTTACTTGGGATGCTATACCTGGAGAATAACCTGACGCTTGGCGCGTTTACTCCTGCTCGAATGGCGGTCCTCAGACTGCTGGCCTCCGAGGCGGCCGTCTCAATAGAGAACGCGCGCCTTTACCAGGACCTTGCCGAACGCGAGGCTAAGATCCGACGCCTGGTAGACGCCAATATCATCGGGATCTTCTTTTGGGATCTCCATGGCCGAATTCTCGAGGCTAATGAGGCGTTTCTTCGCATAGTCGGACACGACCGCGAGGACCTCCTCTCCAGACGCGTCCGTTGGGCGGATCTAACCCCGACGGACTGGCTCGGCCGTTACGAACAGCAATTGGTGCCAGAACCGAAAATGTCCGGCAGCGTGCAGCCCTTCGAAACGGAGCTCTTCCGGCAGGACGGTAGCCGGGTTCCCGTGTTGATCGGTGTGGCGACTTTCGAAGAAGGCGGTTACCAAGGTGTCGCATTCGTGCTTGACCTGACCGAGCGTAAGCGCGCCGCGGACGCGCTACGCGCGTTGCAGACGGAGCTGGCACATGCGAACCGCCTGGCGACCCTGGGACAGCTCGTTGCCTCCATCGCGCACGAGGTCAACCAACCAATTGGTGCGGTGCGCAACAACGCCCATGCCGCGTTGCGCTTTCTCGCCGGAGACCCACCGGACTTGGCGGAGGTCACGGAGGCGCTTGAGTGCATGGTGAACGAGACCTATCGAATGGGCGACATCATCAACGGGATCCGCGATCAAGTCAGAAAAACGCCTCCGCGCAAGGAGGACGTCGACCTGAATGATGCCATCGCAGATGTGATCGCAATCGTGCGAGGCGAACTATCGAAGCATCGCGTATCGACCCAGATACTGCTCGGGGACGGAGTGCCGCCAGCTTACGGGGATCGAGTCCAACTGCGGCAGGTTATGCTGAATCTGATCCTCAACGCGATCGAGGCTATGATCAGCGTTGACGATGATGACACGCGGGAATTGGTGGTGAGCACCGAATCGAGCCCGGCGGGGGGCCTACTCGTCGCAATAAGCGACTCGGGGCCCGGTGTCGCCTCGGAGGATCGCGAGCGAATTTTTGAGTCCTTCTACAGCACTAAGGGCGGCGGAGTGGGAATTGGCCTCTCGATATGCCGCTCTATCATCGACGCGCATGCAGGCCGATTGTGGGTTGACTCGCGTCAACCTCGCGGCGCCGTTTTTCGCTTCACATTGCCGGCGCACACCTCATGCCTCCCCTCATTTTAGGACCTGGGGCGACGTGTAAGGAAAGAATCAGATGAGGTGCTGAACCGTCTCGAAAAGAATCAAAGCGACCGGATTTGGATTCGGGTTATTCCGGACGCCAGATATTGGTTGCCTGACGCTGCCAACCAGCGAGTCTCCGCGATACATCACGATTTGCAGGGCCAGCGATGCAACCGAACCAAACCCTCTGCTTCACCCAGCTATTGTGCTTCCTGACCAACTTGTTCGACGGCGACATGCACGCCAAGCGGGTGCTGTCCCTGGCGAATGCCACCCTCGGGGTCATCAAGACAGCCTCGCTGGCAGTACACATCATCGGCCAAGGTCTGGCCCTGGCGCGCGGGCTGACAACCAAACATGCCATCAAGCAGGTGGACCGCATGCTGTCCAACGATGGCATCGACATCGACACCGCGTTGCGCCATTGGGTGCCCTATGTCGTGGGGCCTCGTACCCACATCAACGTCGCCATGGACTGGACCGACTTCGACGCCGACGGCCAGGCAACCATTATGCTGTCGCTGCTGACCCGCCACGGCCGCGCTACACCCCTCCTGTGGCTCACCGTCGACACCGCCACACTCAAGGACCACCGCAACGAATATGAGTATCAGGCGCTGGTCCGCCTCGCCGACGCCCTGCCCGCGGATATCAAGGTCTGCGTCGTCGCCGACCGTGGCTTTGGCGACCAGAAACTCTACCGCGTGCTCACCGAGGAACTAAAGTTCGACTACGTCATCCGCTTTCGTGGCAACATAAAGGTGACCGCGGCGGATGGCGAGAGCCGCACGGCAGCCGCGTGGGTCGGCCGCGGCGGACGCGCGCGCGTGCTGCCCGGCGCGTCGGTGACGGCGGAGCAATACCGCGTTGGCACGGTCCTGTGCGTGCAGGACAAAGACATGAAACAGGCCTGGTGCCTCGCCGCCAGCGACGCCGCGGCGTCGGCGAAGACCTTGAAAGCCCTTTATGGCAAACGCTGGGGCATCGAGTGCGGTCTGCGCGATACCAAGGACCTGCGCTTCGGCATGGGGATGGGGTCGATCCACGTCAGCACCCCGGCGCGGCGTGACCGGCTGTGGTTGCTGAACGCGTTTGCCATCGGTACTGCTGACATTGTTGGGAGCCGCCGGGGAAGCGCTCGGCTACGATCGCTTGCTCAAATCGAATACCGCCAAGCACCGGACTCACTCGGTGTTCCGCCAGGGCTGCATGCTCTATGAGCTTATTCCGACCATGCCGGAGCCAAGGCTACTGCCGTTGGTTGAGCGGTTCGCCGCCGTGCTCGCCGAACTCCCCGTCTTTGCCGATACTTTCGGGGCGGTGTGAAAATGAGGGGAGTCATGAGGGCGCACACCTAAACCAAGGTTTACTACGCCCGCCAATAAGCACAGCCCACTCCACGGATCGAGTGATCACCAGCCTTTCAGGCGCGGCGAGTTATGCGCGGCCATACTGCCGTACTGACCGATAAGCCATGGCACAATTGAAGTAAACCGTCGCCGTCTGCTTGAGTCCTATACGGGATACGAGCCCGTGTGGGACGCATTCAGATCGAACCAGCGGTTGCTGCCGAGGTCGTCGCGAAAGAAGGCCGAAGTGATCGATCAGGATAGCCAGCCGGCTTTGTTCCGCGACTTCGTCTTCGAGCATTACATCAACCAGAGGAGAAAGCCATGGATACGACTGAGCACCTCGAAGCAGTTGACCTGGATCGCCGATTGGTCGGCGCGACGGCCAGCGACGCCGTTCATCCATTCCGTGTGAATTTCTCGGACGCCGAGCTGGCCGAAATGCGCAGCCGCATAAGCGCGACCCGGTGGCCTGACCGGGAAACAGTCACAGATCAATCGCAAGGTCCCCAGCTCGCGACGCTGCAAAAACTCGCGCGCTATTGGGAGACGGAGTACGACTGGCGCAAAGTCGAGGCGAGGTTGAACTCCCTGCCGAATTTCGTGACCATGATCGATGGGCTGGACATCCACTTCATTCACGTTCGTTCGAAACACAAGAACGCGTTGCCGCTCATCGTCACGCACGGCTGGCCTGGGTCCATCATCGAGCAACTGAAGATTGTCGATCCGCTGACCAATCCGACGGCACATGGCGCGAGCGCGGCGGACGCCTTCGATCTGGTGATTCCCTCGATGCCGGGCTACGGGTTCTCGGGCAGACCGACCACGACGGGCTGGGATCCGGCCCACATTGCGCGCGCCTGGGTCGTGCTGATGAAGCGCCTTGGATACAGGAAGTTCGTGGCACAAGGCGGCGATTGGGGCGCGATCATCACGGACGTGATGGCAGCCCAGGGGCATCCGGAGCTGCTCGGCATTCACTCCAACATGCCCGGCGTGTTTTCGCCCGACATCGACAAGGCTGCCCTTACGGGCGCTCCGGCGCCGTACGGTCTCTCCGCGGACGAGAGATTCGCATACGACCGGTTGGCCTTCGTATACGCGAAGGGCATCGGCTACGGCTACCAGATGGGCTTGCGGCCGCAGGCGCTTTACGGGATTGCGGATTCTCCCGTCGGCATAGCCGGTTACTTCCTTGATCACGACGCGCGGAGTTTGGCGCTCATCTCTCGGGCGTTTGACGGGCAACCCGAAGGCCTGACACGGGATGATGTCCTCGACAACGTCACGCTCACCTGGTTGACGAACACGTTTGTTTCCGGGGCGCGCCTCTATTGGGAGTGTATCGAGAACAAGGTTTCATTTTTCGGTGTCAAAGGCGTCTCCATCCCGGCAGCCGTGAGCGTCTTTCCCGATGAGCTCTATCAAGCTCCGAAGAGTTGGGCAGAGCGCGCGTATCCCAAACTCATCCATTACAACAAGCTCGACAGGGGCGGCCACTTCGCGGCGTGGGAACAGCCGAAACTCTTTGTCGAAGAAGTTCGCGCGGGCTTCAGGCCACTTCGCGACTGAGCACTCTGCGAGGGATCGGCGCGCGTCCCAAGCGAGCGCCCATCCAACGTCGCACGGCTAGCGTCACACGGGCGAGTCACCTGAAATCGGCGGCCGCACGCGGCCTTAGGCCGGTCATCAAGGAGGGATCATGAAACTCACAGGCAAGAAGGCTCTCATCACCGGCGGAAACAGCGGCATCGGCCTGGCCACCGCGCGCCTTTTCGTTGCGGAAGGCGCTAAAACCGCGATTACCGGCCGAGACCGGAAGACGCTGGATGAAGCAGTCGCCGAACTGGGACCCAACGCGCGCGGCTACCGCGCCGACGTTACCGTGGCGGACGACCGCAAGCGGCTCTTCGCGGATCTTGCCAGGGATTTCGGCAAGCTGGACATCGTCTTCGCCAATGCCGGAATCAGCGGTAGGACGCCGACCGGCGCTACGGACGAAGCAGTGTTTGAGACTATCGTCCACACCAACCTGAATGGCGCATTCTTCACCATCAACGCCGCTGTGCCTCTGTTGAACGACAACGCCAGCATCATCTTCAACGGATCGGTGCATAACTATATCGGCCAGGCCGGCCTGGCGGCCTATGCGGCCACGAAGGGCGGGGTGGTCGCCATGGCGCGTGCGATCGCTGCCGACTTCGCGCCGCGCAACATTCGCGTCAATGTGGTCGCACCCGGAGCTACCAAAACTCCTATCTGGAAGCGCGGGTCCGGCGCCTCGGTGTCGGCCGAACAGTCCGCCAAGCTGGTAGATTTTTACTCCTCGACGGTTCCTCTGGGGCGATGGGGCGAACCTGAAGAGCTGGCGAAGGCTGTGCTTTTCCTGGCTTCTGAAGATTCGTCGTACATCAATGCGGTTGAGCTGGTGGTGGACGGCGGATTAACGGGTGCTCCCTTCGGGGCGCCCATCCTTCGCGGCTGACGGCGTGCATCCCGTGAATCCTCGAACATGGAGGTGAACATGGCTCAAGCGGAACATTTTGATGCCCTGTTTCTTGGCAGTGGTCCGGGCGCAAATCTCCTTGCGTGGCACTTGGCGCGATCCGGGCAACGGGTGGTCCTCGTCGAGCGGCGATACATCGGAGGTTCCTGTCCCAACATCGCCTGCATGCCCAGCAAGAACGAAATCTGGAGCGCACGCATCGCCTGGCTGGCCCGGCACGCGGCGCACTTCGGCACGATGATCACCGGCCCGATCACGACCGACATGGCGAAGGTGCGCCAGCGCAAGCGCGACATGGTCGAGCGAGAGATCGCCCTCCACTTTGCGCCCTTCAAGGCGAGCGGCGCCGAATTGATCATGGGCAGCGGAACCTTCGTGGCGCCGAAGTCGCTTGAGGTCCGTCTCAACGACGGCGGCACGCGGCGGCTGACCGGTGACAAGGTCTTCATCGATGTCGGTTCGCATGCGGCGATACCGGGCATTCCCGGCCTCGCCGAAGCGCGGCCGCTCACGCATATCGAGGCACTGGACCTGGACTATGCACCCTCGCACCTGATCGTGCTCGGCGCCGGCTATGTCGGATTGGAACTGGCGCAGGCCTATCGCCGCTTCGGCAGCCAGGTGACGGTGATCGAGACGGCGCCGCAGATCATCAGCCGGGAGGACCCGGACATCGCCGACGCGGTGCACGGCATTCTGAGTGAGGAAGGCATCCGGTTCGTGCTGTCTGCCGAGCTCGTTGCGGTACAGGGCCGATCCGGCGAAGCCGTCAGCCTCATTGCGCGGACGCCCGCCGGCACACAGACGATCGAGGCAAGCGACATCCTGGTCGCGATCGGGCGCATTCCGAACACCGCCGGCATCGGCCTCGACACGGCGGGCGTCGCATTGGATGCGCGCGGCTATATACGCGTCAACGACCGTCTGGAGACGACCGCGCCCGATGCCTGGGCCATTGGCGATTGTGCTGGCAGCCCGCAGTTCACCCATGTCTCGGTCGATGATTTTCGCATCATCCGCGACAACCTGGCCGGCGGCGCGCGCAGCACGGACGACCGGCTGGTGCCGTCCTGCGTGTTCACCGATCCGCCGCTTGCGCATATCGGGTTGAGCGAACGGGACGCACAGCGGCAGGGCATTGCCGTGCGCGTCGGCAAATTGCCGATGAGTGCCGTGAACCGGCGGGAAGCGACCGACGAGACACAGGGCTTCATGAAAGTCCTCGTCGGCGCAAACGACGACCGCATTCTCGGATTCACGATGATCGGCGCCGATGCGGGCGAGGTCATGACCGCCATACAGACGGCGATGCTGGCGGGGCTGCCGTACCCGAAGCTGCGTGACGCCATCATTGCGCACCTAACAACGGCTGAGGGGTTGGGGCTGCTGCTTGAGAACGTGCCGCCTCGTTGAGGGTGATGGATATCTTGCGCGACAGAGGATGGGAGAAGTCAAATGGCGGGTCGAAAACTAGTTTTATATCACGCATGGACCCGACCGGGAGAAGCTGGAGCGCCGCTCGAAGTTATCGAAAATCGGTTTCCGACGCTCTTTGAGATCCGACGGATGCTCTACCCTAGATTTGAAGCGTTTTCCGACCCTGCTTGCTTTGACCAAAGCATCAGCGGCTTCTTGGATCATGTTATGAAGCAGTACTTCGCGGCCTTTGTGGAACAAGCCGGTGCGCAGACCGGTCATCCGGTCGTCGAGGTCGAACGGGTGGCCGACGATGGAACGCGAACCGAGCTCGATGCGGCACTTCTCGATGCGGCTGACACGCTCATCGTCATCGGCTTGGACTCGCTTCGCACCCACCAAGATGCAAGTGCTGCCGAAGTAGAGGCTGTTCGCGGGTTTCTTGCCCATCCGGATCATCTTGTCTTCATATGCCCCCATCACGACATCGGTGACGTGCCCGATCTGCCACATGACGAGCGATTGGAACGGCAAATAGCGGACTTCCTGCACCACGGAGATAAGACCATTCCGCCCCAGCACCGCTTTAGCGGGTTCGCTCGCTCGCTTTTGGCAGGGCTCGGCGTGGGCGTGGAGAACCGCTTCGGGTTGCGTCCTGCCGCGGAGAGCGATGGATCCCCTGCTGCGATCGACGCCGAGAGCGCACTCGATCGCCTTCAGTTGCTGCGAGGCGTTAAGACCTTCAATCTTCACCCACACTTGCCTCAATTCGAACGTCTCCAGGGCGCCGTCACCAAAATGGATGTCCTCGTTCGACAAAAGATTGATTTGAAGGCTCCTCCCCATCCTTTCACCCGCAACGGACGCACAACATTCGATGCCCTGCTCCAATCGAGGTCTGGCCTATTTGCGGGAAATCTGTTTGTGGGCGACGCGACGCTTTGGTTCTCAACCGCCGGCGGCATCGATAGTCTGCGCCAACTCTGGACCAATATCGTGGAACGTCCGAACGGGTCCTAGGCCGTGCCCCGCATTATCCACTGTGAAAGCGGTTCCTCCATCCCATCAGCAATGGCGCGGGCCTCATTGGGGTCGGTTGAGGATACGCGCAAAAATCGCCCACAAGAAAATACATACGTTAATTCAAAGGCTTGGCGTTTCGGTCCGCCCGGGTTCTCAGGTCCAGCGCCGTCCCATCGATAAATGGCTTGGGGGTGTCCAAAAACGGTCTCACCGATAGCCTCAGAAAAATTGTGCTATTTCAACATGGGGGGAAAGTATGGAAGGATAGCCGCAAAGGCTTACCTTCTCGGAAAATTGTCGGCCGGAACACCGCTTCGTCTTGTGGGTGATTTTCGCGCGTATCCTCAACCGATCCCTTCAACTGACGATCGTTCTTCCGGTTGAGCAAGCGTCCGCCTACTGTGGGCGACCACTCCAAAGCGTTCATTCCGCTCTCGGCCAAGCTGGGCCAATCTAGGCCGCAGCACATCGAACGCTGGAATGGCCGTTCCTGGCGCATCGCGGCCGTTTCGTGAGTCGAAGCAAGCAGCCGCTCTTTGCCGGTTGTTGCGTCCTGAGAACCGCGCTCAATACCACACCGGGAAAACTACGTCGTGATTCGATCTCTGCCTCGGCGCCCGATGGAGAGGATCGGAAAGCCACACACGATCACGGACCGAGGCCATTGGAAGGTCGGGGGAAGCTCGGCCTCTCGTTGGTCGCGCCAATCTGGCGCTGAGCCGCGGCCGCCTCTGCCCGCAGCGATCGCAGATGATGGGACGCTTCCCGTTCTTTGGTCATATCGCGAACGATGGCGCCATTCTCCTGGATCGCCTGTTTGAGCGCGGCCAGGTGCCGACCGAGGGTGGCATTGATTGCTTGCGAACGGAGCCGCCGAAGTGCCTTGCGACCGAACGCGGCATCCCGGAGCTGAGCGCTCTCCATGCCGTGGTGGCAAGCGATGAAAGCGTCGACCGCGTTCTCCCGATCCTGTCGCGCAGCCGCGAGCAGATCGATCCCGAGCGCCTTGTAGGGCTTCCGGGACATATCCTCGGCCGCCCGTGCCCAGAGATCCTCGTGCGTGATTGGCGTGACGTCACCGAGTGCTTGCCGATGCCGCTCTGCTTCGTACAAAGCACCCTCGGAGATCAGTGTCCAGGTCGTGCCGCGGCTGCGGCTTTCGGCGACGTAGGTGGTGAACGCCGTGACGCCGGCCGTGCCGCGCGGGAGCGCGTTGATATGCTCGTCCGATGTGATGCCCTGCGCAGCGTCGATAGTCAGCGCATGACCCAGCCCAATCAGCAGCCGGCCGGTCTCACTGTCAGAGAACCGGCGCCATTCGACCTCGGCATCGCTGCCGTCCTTGGTCCGGAGCTGAAGTCCATCGGCATTGTGCCCGAGCACTTCGATGATATCGCCGTTGTTGCCGACCTGCTGCTCGCGGCCATCGATCGTGCCCCAAGTGCGTCGGAAGAGGCGAAGCCGGTCGCCGACGGCGATGGGGAGGTCGTAGATTTGCCCACGCTGGTCGACTGCTCGGTAGACCACTTCGTCGGCAGCGATCTCGCCGCGTTTCTTCAGGCGCTGCCGGATGGCCCGGCTGATGTCGGCGGCATCGTCGTTCGTCGGCGCACTTACGGTGATGCCCCGCTTCGAACCCGCGGCGATCAGCACGTCGCGGCGTCGAATGTAGAGGTCGGCGATCTGGGCGATCACCTGGTCGCCGTCACCGCCTGCCAGCAAAGCATGGCCGTCCACTCGTTTCATGGCGAGCGCCTTCTCGGCGTTGCCCTCCCGAAACAGTCCCGCGATCTCACGCCCCCGCCTGGTTGACTGACGCATGGTGGTCAACAACCCGGGCAGGGCTTCCGGAGGCAGCGCCCGGCGCAGGATCTCGATCGCGTCGCCAGCCTCGATCGCCTGGGCCTGCTCGCGGTCACCGAGCATCTTGATCGTCATGCCGGTTCGGGCTTGCAGTTCGAGGAGTTTGAGCATCGGTCGAGGGCCGATCTGGCTCACTTCGTCCAGGATGAGCACGGTGTTGCGGTCCGCCGCGAACTCCCCCGCCTCGATCATCTTCAACAATGGTGAGAGGGCATAGGTCTGCCGGATACCGGCATCCTGCAGAGCATCAGCCTGCCGCCATGCCATCGCGGCACCAACCACTTCCCGGCCGCCTGCGCTGAAGCGCGTGTCGGCGTGCCAGGCGGCCACCAAAGGCTGCAGCAGGGTTGTCTTGCCGGCGCCGGCGACACCGGTCAGCAGCGTGAGCGCTCCGCCTTCGCCGAGGGCGTGGATGGCCGCGCGCTGCTCGGCGGTGAACGCGATACCGGTGTCGCCTATCGCCTGCCTCAAAACCTGTGCAGAGAGTGCGCCGGAGCAATCCCGTGCGCTCTGCCGAGACAGGAATGCAAGTTTTTCCTCGATCCGAATCTGAGCCGTATTGGTTACACGAACCTTGTCGTCGGACATGCCGACGACCAGGGCGACGTGCTCTCCCTTGAAGCGGATGCCGCGTTCCTCCAGGAGTTCGACCACCCGCTTGATGTCGTCCGGGCCGCCGGCGATGCCCGTGCCGATCAGCCCCCGCGCCGCATACAGCCCCAGCTTCTCGTGATCGAGCACCGCCGCAGTGTGGAACTCGTCCGCCAGGTACCGGGCGGCGAATTTATAGGCACGATCGAATCGCTCCTCGTCGGTAAGATGCTGGTTTACCTCACCGTCAAGAACCGTCCGATGCTGCCACCCCAGGGCATCGGCCTGCTCACGCCAGATCCGCTTCTCGTCGGTCTTCATCTTGCCGAGGCGGCCTTCGGCACTGGCCTCCTCGACGATGTCAAGCTTTTGCTCGACGGTCAGGTCGTCCCACTCAAGCCCCCGCCCTGCCGCGAAGCGTTTGGCTTTATGCAGAATCTGCTTGTCCCGCTTGCTGAAGGACCGGCTGACATCGTCAGGGATGGCCAGCAAAACGACAGCTTGCTCTTGTGCGTCATAGCCGATGCGTGCGCCCAGACGCCGGAGCTCATCGGCGAGGATCGCCTGGAAGTATGCGCCGAACTCCTTCACCCGCGCATCGGTGAGAGCCCGCGTGTCGAGAGATCCGACCCGGCCATCCGCTGTAACGACCACGTTCATCAGAAAGTGATGGATGTGCATATGCGGGTCGCCGGCGACCGGCGCATCGAAAATGAAGGTTTGTCCCCCAGACCCATCCTGCATCGCGAGCGTCGGCCGGGCGGTGTGATGGCGGAAACTGATCCAACCGACCGCCCCGGGATCCGCCCCATCCTCCCCGCCGGCGCCTTTGCGTGCCCAGCCGAGCACGTGGGCGACGTAACGCATGGCGCGGTCGCTGGCCCGGTCCACGGCATTCCAGAGCATCGCGCTCTCGGAGGGTGTGGCCGCAAACTCGGCGGCAAGACTGATCGACTTGTGAGGACTGAAGACCAGGTCGAGGCCGCTGATCTTCCGCTTGTGCGGCGACCAGGCCTCACCGTTGTCGGCCCGCCGCCCCTCGAAGAGGCGGGCCATCTCGGCGTCTCGTGGCATCAGGTAGGGATCGATCCCGATGGCTCGCGCGAGGATGGCCGGCATGTCCGGTCGCCAAGCCGCCCGGCTGTCCCGGCCTGTGTAGTAGGCCGTTAGGCGTCCTCCCTCCTCGAGTTGGCGGCCGGCGGCGTCCAGGGCGGGCGGGTGGATCGGCTCCGGCGTATTCTCGGTGAAATATCGGAGGACCAGCCGCCCCTTGGACGCGGCGGCGATCTTCCGAAAGTTCATCATGCCCGAGCGCCCCCGTTCGGATGACGGGCGCCGTTCAACCGGGATTCGTCCGGCGGGAGGACGTGCTGGGCAATTGCGCTGATGTCGGTCTGGAGGTGCCGCACGCCGGTCAGGATGTCGCGCTGTTGTGCGATCAGCACCGCGAGCAACTCCTCAAGCGTCGGCCCTTCCCGACCGCCCTCCTTGGCGAGCAGCAGCTCGACGAGCGCCTTCACGAGTTCGAGCGTCTGACGGGTCTGATCCCGGATGATTGCCAGGGTCTCGTGGTCCGCGCCCGGTGTTTCCGCCTCGGTGCGGCCTTCCGTCTCGTGATCCATCGACACCTCCGTTCGCACGCGGAGCGTCGGCGGTAACCTTGCGAACGGAAACCCTGACGGATGCTAATGCACTGGCGGGTTCCGCAATCTGGTCGGGGAAAGGATCCAGTACCGTAGGAACCGGGATGCCAGGCCCCCACCCTCAAGGATCGCCTTTTCGATCTGATGGAAGGCAAGGTCGCTCTCTGAATCGTGCCCGATGGAGCGCATCTGCTGCATCTCGTTCCAGTACCCCTCGATCATCTTCAAGGCGTAGGCGAGCATCTGGCAGTCTCCCGATTCCAGGTCACCCAGCAGGGCCTCATAGGGCGTCTGGTGGAGATGCAGATGCCCGCCAGGCAGGACAGTGATGACATACCTGCCGGGCTGGGGCAGCGTGACCTGAACGGAGCCCACCCGACCCGGCCCCGGTTGGTAACGGCCGGTCTTGCGGATCGACGGCAGGACCTCATCCGTTACCCGACGCCGGAACGCCTTGGCCTGGGGCTTCCGCGAGGTGAAGATCAGATTGTAGACGCCGCTCTCGTTGACGACGTTCATCTCCTGAGCGCCGCCAAGGGGTGTCCACGTTGAGGACCCCCTTTTCGTCGTCGTCGAGCCGGGAGATCACCTGTCTCGGATTTGGATGTTCAAGCACCGCGCAGACATCGGCGGCGACGAACCATGTCTGCCCGTCTTTGACAACGCTCCGCACCGGCCGTCCTTCGAAGCTGAACTCGATTGCCGGGACGCTTTCCGGTCGCTCCCCTTGCTCCTCTAATGTGCTTCCTTGTTGAAACTGCTTCGTCTTTTCCCGGCTGGGTTTCGGTTGTGCTCCGTCGCCGGTAGACGAGGCCGTCGATTGAGCGTCGAGACTTTGCTCATCGCAGCGGCTGCCGGTCTGTCGCTGTTCCTGTTCCATTCACCCCTCCTTGGTGCTCCGCAGAGGGTCGATCAGCGGCGTGCGAACAGCGATCGAGATATTCGGCTCGGCAAGGTCCTGATCGGAACGCGGACGCAAAGCACCAAGGGTGCATTGGTCCATATGGACAACCCCGATGGAGCCTGGATGGAGACGCGATGGCGTCGCCACGGCGCCACAATGGAGCTGCCACCGGCGAAAGAAGGGCGGCCCGTTCGCAAAATGCCCCGCGAGGATGGCGCGCATGAGCAGCGTGAACCCAGCACCGGCCCGTCTTTTCCGCAAGAAGCGGCTCAAGCCCTACCGGGGGCGCGGAGAAGTCTACAGTTGGCTGCGGGCCCACCATCGCCAGATCGCCGCGAGCCTGGCGAGCGGCGAGGCGTCATGGACCACCCTCTGCGCCGAGATGGTGCGACATGGACTGACGGGGCGGCACGGGGAATCCCCGACACCGAAGGCGGCCCCGAAGGTGTGGCAACGCGTCTGCCGCGACCTTGAGGAGGTGGCTGCCGCGGCACTTCCTGCGCGGCGCAAGCCGCCCTCAAAGGTCTCGCGAGACTGGCGGCCACAGCTGGCCTTGGCAGCGCCCCAGTCCAGCGCGGGTCCAACCGACCCGGACAAACCCTATGACCCGCTGGAGCGCATTGCCGAGATCCGGCGGGACATGAACGCGCGCAGCGGACGAAAGGAATGACGATATGGATGGAACCTTCATGACGGCGGGGTCTGAGGCCGGCAGCCAGGGTGCGAAACTCGATCTCCTGATCCGGGCGGGTCGCGGCCGAACGGGCGGCAGCACAGGGTTGGACCTGGCCGTGCAGCGGGCGCGGTATCAGGGTCGGCGGGTCAAGCCGCTGGACGGCGACCTGCGGAGCAGGACGCTCAGCAGTCTGTACCCAGCCAAAGATGACCAGGGACGGCCTATCCAGGACGGAGCAAGTTCGCCAGCAACGGATGAGTTGCCTGACATCAAGGCATGGCTGTCGATGGAGTTCGACAGCATGGTTGAGGAGCGGGTCTCCCGCGTCCTCGACCTGAGCGGTGGCGACCGGGTGATGCAGGAATACGTGCGCGATCTGGCGCTGATGGATTTTTGCCGGGACTTCGGCATCGACCCGACTGTAGCGGTGTTCCTGGGACCCGACATGGAGGACTTCCGGCACGCCATCCAGCTCCTGCGGTCCGGCGAATTCCGATGCGAGCGGACCATGGTCGTCCTCAACGAGGGCGTGATCCGGCATGGGCAAACGACGTCCGGCGCTTTCGACCCGATCCTGGGACATCCCGACTTCGAAGCCATTGTCAGGGATGGAGCACGGCCGGTGTTCGTGCGGCGACTGACCTGCATGGCGACCCTCCGCGAACGGGGTCTCGGCTTCTACGACGTGCTCGCCGGCAAGCCGGACAAGGGCGGGGTGAAGGCCAGCCCGACGCTCTTCCATATGACCAAGACATGGATCGAGACCTTCGAGCGGGAGCACGAGAAGGCAAGGGTCGCCCAATGGCTGCCGTGAACCCGGCAGTCGAGCAACTTCGCGCTGCGGCGGACCGACTCATCGCCGATGGCCGGAGCGAGGGGATCGAGCCTGACGGCCCCCTTGGCCGCTGGCTGGAGGGGCAGGCCCAGGCGTTGGCCGGATTGGCCGGGCTGCTCGATGACCAGACCCTTCGCTTCGAGGAACTGATCGGCGGCATCAGGACAGCCACGGATCGGGAATTGCAGAAGGCTGCCGCGGCGACCGAGCTCGCGAACCAAGCCATCAAGGCCGGTGAGCTGACCTTGCGCCAGGCGCGGACGGCGCAGATCGCTCTCGAGGTGGAGCGCGAAGGCCTCGTGCTGCGCATGATCAGGGAAACGCTGCCGCTCTTCGCGGATCGCCTCAAGCAGGCATTGGTGATTCGAGAGCAGAGATGGAACAACGACCTCCGCCGGCGGCGGTATGCCGCGGCGGGCGCCGTGGCGCTCGCGGTCTTCCTCGGCGGCTACGCACTGCGGGCATGGTCGGAGTCGGACCGGCTCGCCGCGTTCGACCGGTGCCTGTCGCATGCACAACTGGTGCAGGGACATTACTGGTGTGAGGTGACAGCCTTCCAGACCGACATCCCCTGGGCCGGAAAATAGGGATGCCGTTCGCACGCTTGGTCGCGACGCTGACCTCCCATTTCGGAGGAGGCCCGGACTTTGCCTGACCATCCGCTCCCGGAACCCAGCAAGCGGGCAAATCGCCATCGTGACCGAGTGGTGGCGCTCCTCCTCGCCGGCGCCCTATTGCCGCTGGTGCTAAACGCCGCCGACCCCGTGCTGGCGCAGCAAGCGATGACGCTGAACGGCCCGCCGGTGCAGGTTCAGCCATATGTATCCGAGCCAGGCGTACCCATGATCACGATCAACCCCGGAACGCCCAATCCGTTTGCCGGGGCCGACGGGGATGGAGCCGCCACAGGGACGGGCACAGGAACCGGCGAGGGAGGGACGAGCGGCGGGACTGTCGGAGACAGCATCGCACTTTCGACCATGATGGGCACCGACTGGGGTTCAACAGCGATCGCGAATGCGCAATCGGTTGGGGTCAATCCGTCCGCTCTTGCCGCCACCTGCGTGCTTGAGAGCGGGTGCCAGAATGTAAGCACTTCGGGCGCGCAGGGTGTGTTTCAAATGTTTCCGGCAGCGTTCAACGAAGGCTTGCAGACCGCCCTCGCTGCCAATCCGGCGCTCGCGTCTCAGATCGTCCAGGGCAGCGCGGGCATGAACGACCCAACGACAGAAGCGATTGCTGCATCGGGTTACTTGATGCAGGCGGCGCAGAGTTTGCAGAGCGCCGGTATCAGCGACCCGAGTGTCCTGCAGGCCCGGGGCTACTACAATTTCGGGCCAGCATATGGCGCGCAATTGGCGGCGGCACCGGACAGTCAACCGATTGCAACCGTCCTTTCGGGAATGTCTCAGTCAGCCCTCGCGGCGAACGGGATAGCGGCCGGAGAGACTGTCGGACAGTGGCGGGCAAGCGTTTCCGCGAAGATCGGAAACGCAGCGGGTCAGTCTGTTCTCTCAACGTAGCGAGCGGAGTTTATGTCGATGGTAAGGTATGCAACGGTTCTTTCTGGTCTGCTTCTCATCGGATCCTTAGCGCATGCTCAAAGCGTGCAGGTGGCTCGGTCGCTGCCAGGGTTTCAGTGCAATGCGCTTGTTCATGTCTGGAATGGCCAGGGTCCGATGCCTCCCCCCGTTTCGGAGTTCGCTGGGCCGGAGCAATCCGCGATGCGCGTCGGAATTGCGATGTCCACAGTGATCGTCGATAATCCGCCCAGGACCGCGGACGGCCGAACCCGTGTCCTGAGACCGAACGGAAGTTTCGCTTGGATCGATTCGTCGGAGATCGGTCCGTGGCACGCCGCAAGCGCTCCATCCGCACGCTGTTCCGCTGTTCAGATGACCAACGGAACCTATGGAACGTTCGCCAAATGATGCAGCGGGCTGCTCAACACGAGCAGGAGTGCGCAACGCAGTGGGAAGCTGACCACAGGGTGAAGTCGGAGGCAGAGGTTAGAGAAACCGGCCGCGAAAGGGATTGAATTGGTTCGGTCTGCCGTCGGGGCTGGACGCTCATCAGTGCGGTGGCTTTCTCACCTCGCACCACAAGCTTTGACGCGGTTGGATTGCGCACGGCGCCGCGGCTTGGGATCCGTAGGGCCGTGGCTGCCGCTGTGGTGATTGCGGCGTTCATCGACTTAACGTAGCGCACGGCCTGGTGGTACATGCGAACGGGGCCGACCCATGTGGGCCGGCCCCTTTTGCTGCGCTCAGTAGGGCAGATCACCTGCGGACAGTTCTGGCGCGTCCCAGTGGATGAAGGTCTGGTTGTCGTGATCGTGCCAGGTCTCGATGTGGCGGATCGAGTAGCCGCGCTGGCTGAGCGAGAGGTTATCGTCGTGGGCGTCGAGGTCAGTGACGATGGTTCCGTTGCTCAGTTTGGTCATGATCGTATTCCCTTTTCTGCATCAGCCCGATTGCTGATTGACAGCGGGAATGCCGGGCTTCGTGCAGGCTCAACCTCCGCGCAGGGAGGACCGGAGCCACGCGCAGCCACGCGCAGGCGCTTCTTCAGCGCCGAGCATGGCGAGCATGGCGAGGACCGGACTGAGCGGCCCGCCTTGAGCGGCGCCCGCAGGGCGGGGTTGAACCGGCACGAAGCCCGGCATTACAATAGAAGATCAGCAGGCGAACGGATTTTAGAGGGCCGTTGCAGTCATGCATCATCCACGCCTGCGCCGGTCTGCGCGTTGCCACCACAGCTCGCCCATGCCAGGTCTGGTCAGCCGAGGTTCAGAGCATTTCAGAATGGAAGGGCGCCCCTGTCGTTACGAGGGCGGCTCATAATGAGCTGGCTATTCCTTTCCCGGGCCGCAGTTCCTGATCGGGCGGGGGCTAGTCACCCCGTTCAGGATCAGGCTTGCTGGATCAACTCTGCTGCCAGGCGCACATAGACGTTGCCGTGGCACGGCTCCGGCTCACACCAGCAAAAGAGCCGGCGACCGTGCATCTGCCGCACCTTGGCGCGGCGCACGGCGCTTTTCGCAAGCCGTGCGCGTTCGGCTGCCTCGAACTTGGCAATGACGTCTGCGCGTGTGCCGTCGCGGCCAATGATGAATTCGTTGCCGAATTCGGTGCGCCGGTCGATGCGGATGTCTCCGGGCCGCATGGGTTCGCAGCGCAGGTTATGCACTGTTGTTGACATGGTGTGATGTCCTTGCAGCAAAGGCGGGACCGGCGGACCGGTCCCACGATGTCGGTCAGGCTGCGAAGGCTGCCATTTCCGCGGCGGCGGATTGCCGGCCGACGTTCTCGCTGACCGGGCGTGGTGCCTCGTAGGGCTTCCAGTCTTCCCCGATCATCTGGGCATAGGCGTCAACGGCACCCTGCGCGGCGGCCAGAAGGGCGTAAGCCTGCAAGCCCATCTCGGCCGCAAAGCTGCGGGCACGCGCGGCGCGGTCCTCGAAACCGGAGGGACCGTCCCGGTCTTCGTCGCGGTGGTCATTCGCAAGTCGCGCGGTAAGGTCTTTTGCCTGGCTCACCTTCTGGCCATAGAATTGCCCGGCCCCGCACGCGGAAGCGACAAACGAACCGACGATGCGCTGCAGGTGCATGGCCATCGCACGTTCGTTGAGGTTGTCCACCAGGGCGTTGGCGGAGCGCACCATGTGTTCTTCTGTGGCTTCGCGGATGGCGTGGAAGTCGACAGGTTCCAGCCCAAAGGTGCGGGAGAGGTTGGCGGCCAGCGCTTCGTGGGGACAGATCGCGACGGCAAGTTCCAGAGTGTAGGTCTGCCGCTGATCGGTGCGGCGGGATTGCGTCCGGCTCTGCGTCTTGGCGGGCGCGGTCTTGTTGCCTTTCGCGGTCTGGCGCGCGGCGGTCATGGCCGCGCCCATTGCGGTGTCGGCCTTGCCGGCGTCGGTGGAAGGGGCGATGTTCTGAGCAGCCTGGGACATGATCTACAACATCCTGTTCCGGTTAGCCCTCGCTTGGTGTTCCAGCACTGAGCGGGGGCGTTTTGTTTGCGGTCATCAGCGACCGCATCTGTATTATGCATATTCCTAAGTCTTACTCAAGACGAAAGTGGACTATGTACTTGATTTAATGTGCATATTCTCTATTGACTACTTAAGCAAAGCCAGCATTTTTCTTGAGCGCCCTGCGGGGTCCGGGGCCGGCGAGGCCCCGGTCGGCGACGAAAGCGGCGGGAGGACGACATTTTCCTCGTCCCGCCCTGCGATCCGCACAACGGCCGGGGCGGCTCGGGGTCAAGGCCGCTGGCCGAGATGGTCGGGTGGGTCACGAGTGCGTGGCCCCTTGGTCACGCAGCCCGAAGGGCCGGCCGTCTTCGGCCGCTCGTGATCCAGGGCACGATGGTCGAATGCGGCCTTGAGGCCGAGCCGCCCCGGCCGTTACGCTGGACGCATGGCTGCGAGGTCGGCATCACGTCGCGCGCCCCCGAAGGGGGGTTGAGGAGCCGGCACACTGACCTTGGAGCAGCGTATGTCGCTTGAGTTGTGGCAATAACGCCGAACCAATGCGTGAGGGATGGTAGCCCGAATGGGGCGAGACGCGCCGCTCTGCGTGGCTCGCGTCCTCTTCCCCGCGCGTCCCCGCCTCCCACTCTCCGCAAAGGCAGAGAATCACCAAGGCGCAGCGATGGCGAGATTTTTCAGCAGCCTGCTAGACAACGATCGGCGGCGCTCTATCGCCAAGTTCATTTACACGTTCCCGAATATCAGAAACCAATGCACATAGCGGCCCCTCGCGCCCCTGATAACCAGTCAGTGCCTCCAGGATCCGCGCAAGCTCCAGTTGCGTGGCGCTCTTCGTTCTGCCACCGGCGCGAATGCGAACCTGGGCTTCTGCTGCATCGTCGCGGAGCACCTCGATCGGGTCAGGCGGGTATGGATCATGCGATGCCCGCGCGTCCCTGAGTTCCTTGATAGCCAAGGCCGCCTCGTCGTGACGCTCAGCTTCGGACGCAATGATGGCCTCAACGCGCAGCAGCCGCGGCAGCCGCGCCCTCTGCGCGTCCGCGTCAAGAAGCCCGAACGCGCGCCGCGCACACCGCGCCGATTCCGCCGCCGATCGATAGTCGCCATGGAGCAGGTGGACGGCCGCGACACCGGCATGGTGATTGAATGCGTAGGCCGGGTTCCGACCGGGCTTCTGAACGATACGGGCGGACCGTTCGAACATGCTGCGCGCCAGCCCAAGCATGCGCCCCCGCCGCAGCCCCGTTGCCGCCCTGGCGGCCATCATTAGAAAAGTCGCAACATCAACAAGCTGTTTGGAATGAACGTCGCTGTCGGGGCCGTACTGCCTAGCGAGCAGTGCGCGTCCGCTCGTAAGATAGCGCAGAGCGTCGTTTTGATGTCCGAGCGCAGCCTGGACCAGCCCATATGAATTGAAGATGGAACCGAGCAACCGCTGCTGATAGGCAAGGGGCGCGAGGTCCCGGATCACCCTCAGAAGAACCTCCGATGCCTCGCGGAGACGCCCGCGCTTCGCCAGATCGTCCGCCCGGCAATAGGCCGCCTCGGCCATCACGAGAGGGATGCTGTGGGCTTCTGCCAACGCCTCCGCCTCCTCGTGCCAATGATATCGCCTCGTCGAGATCCCCGCGCCGGGAGAGGGCGTTGGCTTTCAAGCACATGAGATCCAGCCGCGGGAATGGACTTGCGATCTGGTTCCGTTCCAACTCAGTGATGGCGCGGTCGATGCAGGCGATCGCGTCGTCGAACTTCGCCATCTCGTACTGCATGCCGGCGAGCTGCCGCAGCATTTTCACGCGGAAGAGGCGGTCGTCCGGATTGTCCGCGACAAACTCCTCCAGCACCGCCTCGATCTCACGCTTCGTGGCCGGTAGATCTATGAACTCGGGCAGCACCATGGCGCGACAGCCGCGGCAGACGAGCGCGAGTTGCGATGAGCCGATCCGGCGACCAAGGTCCCATAGCCAGTCAAGGCGCCGGATCTGTTCCGGACGGCCGAACAAATAGGGCGCGGCAATGGCCGCCGCCCGTGTGAGCTGACCAAGGCAAGCAGCGAGGTCCCGGGAAATGCAGGCGAAGCTCAGGATATCGAGGACGCCGAGGACGACGACTGCAATCCCGCAGTTCAGCCCGATCCGATCCCAATCGTCCTTCGTCCGGATTTCGACGGAAAGGCGCGGGATGAGGCGATTGCAGGCGTCGCCGAGCAGGCTTTCAGCACCACCCGCGAACGATGCGAAAATCCCGGGTGCCTGTGGTCGTTCCGCGGTGTGCCAGCCTTCCCAGGTTTCCCGGAACCACTCCCGCGCGACGAGGTGGGTGAGCTGGTGGAAAACGGCAGGCGAATCTAGCCTCGCCCATTTATTTGTGAGCAGTGAAAGATTGGCGAGAATCTTGCCGCCATCGAGACGATCGCCGGGATCGGGCAGAATGAACTGCAGGGCTTCCGCCGAAAGTCCCGTCGCCGGACCACACGCGACAAGAAAGGCCATGGTCAGCGCGATCGCGGACACACCTGGCGTGAGGCCGGGAAGCCTATATTCGCAGATGACGTCAAGCAGCAGAGAGACCGTCGTGTATACTGTCTTGTCGCGCCGCCCGGCCGAATCGGAATCGGATGCAGCTCGGAGCTGCCTGGCGCTCCTGACCCTGAAAAGCGACAGGTACTCGGAGGCGGCAGGAGCTCGAATTCGCTCTCCGTGCGGAAGGCGGCCCGTTCGTCGGCGGCCCTGTTCCACTGGTCCTGCCACCTGAGCCATAGCGGGGACTGCTCGGGGCTCACCTCGCCATAGAAGAGGCGGATAATCCCTGGAGCGTACGAGAGCCTCTGCGGCGGCGAGGAGTCCCTGCGCCATTGGCCGATCCTGTTGCGGCAGGTCTTCAGCTTTTCGAACGAATTCAACTGCGCACAGGGCCCCGTCGCTCGGTCAAGCGCATTGAAGCGTTTCATGAACTCCCGGGGCGTCCATCGGCGAAGGGGAAGGGCCGGGACGCCGGGCCGGTCCAGGCCGTAGCCGCGGTCATAGTGGTCCCGGAAGCCTTCGGCCGGCGTACCGGAGGCGGATTTTTCCGCCCGGGTGCCCTGATCGCGATTTCGGGGCATGGCAACAGGGCGATCCTGCATCATAGGTGAGTCACCTCTGAACCGCGGAGGTCGACCGTGAAGAAAAAGGAGCGCCCTGGCAACGGCGCATGGATCGCCGGAGTCTCCGTCATTTGCATGACTATTCTGACGATCGCCGCGTGCCGGAGAGCGCCAGAAGGGGTTCTGATGACGACCGCCCTGTTTGCCCTGGGTGCGGGCGGTTTTTGGCTCATCGCGGAGTTGCAGCCGCGCGATGGCCGGCGGCGGAAGGAACTGAGCATCTGCGCGGCGCTCCTCACGATCGCGGCGGCATTCGGCCCGGTCGTCCAGTTCACCGTATCGGCGGCGGGAGGCGACCGGGTATCGGCTGGCGGACCTTCGGCCATGCACAGGCCCTCCGCGTGTCCGGTGCCCGGCACGCCGGCGCACCAACATCCATTCGCGCCGTCCCCTCTGCCGGGGCTGCTGCGCTAGTTTAGGATCAGAATGCCAATTCACCCCACAACGCGGTTCTTGCCGGGCGGATACGCTTCAAGTGACAATTCGCCACGAGCACGATCGCCCGGAAAGCCGAAGAAGACTCGGACTTACTCGTCCGCTGGAGATCGAGAACTCTCACTCCCAGGTCAGGCGGAACGGCCGATGGCCGACACTGCTGCACAGGCGGCCCAGGCGCAGGGAAGCAAAGCTGGGTGCCCAGAAGATACATTGCCGAGCTACGGCGGTAACGTGGAGGTCGGACTCAGCCACTGCAGAACGGTGGCCATTGGCTCCCTTCAGCGCCACCGCTCCTGAAAACGCCGTGACCGGCGCGGAAAAGTCAAACCAAGCCGCCGGACACGAGGTCCGGCGGCCACGCCGTCAGGCGCTGTGACGGGGGCTGATACTCGAATTGTTGTCGTTGGCCGCAACTCGAAGATCGGCCTTGTAGTCGACGACCAGCTTGAGGACCGGCGGCACGCTGACGCTGAGGCGGACTTTGATTTCCGCCCGCCGGGTCAGCCGCGTGACCAGACAACTGATGGCGCCGCGGATACTGTGTGCGGTACGGGTAAGGGCTGAGATTGCGGTGTTCATAATGTCTCCTGTCTGCAATGGCGGTTGCGATTGCGGAGACGGGAGGCGACGCGGGCGGGACGAAAGCACCCCGCAGGGGTCGGAACACAGAGGAGAACCAGAACGGTTGCTGAGACGCGGCCGTGTCGTAGGCTCCGCGATTGTGAGCAAGCTCCTGCAGACAGGGACCCCGATTACACCGCCCTGCCCTGACCTGCTGCATCAATCCGCACGCCCTGAAGCCGGTCTCATCGCCGAAGACGTGGCATCATCAACGCGTCAGGTTTGCGGCCCCCGAATCGTGCTAGGTTTCGCCGCTCCGACAGGAGGCATGCACCATGCGAGTCGAGTTGCTGCCTGGGATGAAGAATGTGCTGCGCTTTCCGATCGAGCGCCGCGCCCGGCCGACGTTGGACCTGCTGCGCGAGATCGCGCCGGACGTGCGCGAGGTGCTGAACATGGCGGCGGCATTCGGGATGGAGCCGCCGGCGCATGATCTGCGCGAGCAGGTCGATGCGGCAACGGCTGAGCATATCGCGGACCAGGTGCCGACGAGCGGACCGGGGCGGGCTGCAATGCTCACTGGGTTGCTCGATCCGGTCATTGTCGCCGCAGTGGCAGCGTGCCGCGCGTCGCATGACGCCCGCTTGAGGCGGCCGAGGCACAGCAGGCGCTGCTACGTGCGCAATCTGGTGATTTGTTCTGGATTGAGCCGCTGCGGGAGAGGGCGGAAGCCCTGACAAGATGCGCCGCGGATCGGCTTCTCGTCGCGCATGTGCGCGTTGAGGAAGCGGAGAGTGTTGCACGGGCAGTGGGCATTGCCCGGCGTGGCGAAGAGTGGATGCCACGGGATGGACGCGCCGAAGCCGATGCCCTCTTCGGCTTCGCTGCGACCGGCTGAGATCAACGGGAACAAAGCCGTCCGGCATCCAGGGCGGCGCGCTGGTATCGGGCCTAGGGCCTCGCGCCGATGCGGTAGAGCCGCGTGTTCGGCAGGTCCGGGTACGCGCAGGGTTGCGCGGCCAGGCCATGCTCCTCATGCAGGATAAGGACGCGGACGGCGATCCGGTATCGGCGTCCGTCGCGGAGCGAGCGGACGAGCGCCGTGTCGGATCGGCCGGCAAGATAGCGGTCCTGCCACATTCCGGTCCTGGGATCCCGGCGTGCCGCGGCCAGGGTGCCGTTGAGAAAGGCCTCGACGATCCACGGACTGCGGCAAATAGACGCGCCACGGTAGCGGGCGCGCCACCATCCCTCGTCCTGGATGTAGAAGATCGCGCCGACCGGGGTTACCCCGACACCGAGCGGATTGCACCCGCCGCGGCGGGTGTGAGCGAAGTATTGGCGGATCACGAGTGCCTCCCGAATATCGAGCGCGCTGTGCGCTGCAGGGCGGAGGGACCGCGATCAGCGTCAGCCGCGCGGTCAGCGCGAAGCTGTTCGACGATCTCGGATGTCAGCTCGGCATAGGGCGCGAGCGGACCGGCGAGTTGTTCGGCCTGGGCGACTTCTCCAACCGCGCTGCCAATCCACAACAGGATCGGATCGCGCGGGTCGTCGTCATCCTGGACCCGTTCGACCTGCGCGAAAAACGTCGAGAGCGGGTTGTCCCATCCGACGATGACGGTCAGGCCGGGAGCACGGGCGGGAATTGATCTGCGGCTGCTCATGGCGGGCCTCGCGGTAGATGGCACAAAGATGCATGGCCGATCATGCGGGTTCAGCGTGTGAACAGCGGGCTCAGCATCCTTTGCCGGCGAGACAGTCTGCCCACCACTGGGCCTGTCGATCGGCGGCGTCCGCCTCACGCAGCAGAACGGCGCGCTGTTCGGGCTGCAAGCGTCGCTGCGTCGCCAAATTTCGGATATGCCCGGCCTCGGCGTGCCATCGCCGTACGGAATTGGCGACGCCGACCGCAGAGACGTCCTGCATGCGCTGGTCTTCCATGGAATTCCCCGTCGAGGGTTGTTGGATGGATGTAAGCGGGGGGCAGCGCCCGGTGCGGACACCGGGCGCCCGCCGCCACGGCCCCTAAAACGGGATCTCGTCGTCGGGATCGGTGCCGGGACCGGTCGGACCGGCCGGCTCTCCACCAGCCGGCCGCGTGCTGTCGCGCTTGCTATCCAGGAAGGTCAGCACGCCGTTGAACGGCGTGAGGTGGATCTCGGTGCTGTAGCGGTCCGCGCCCGACTGGTCCTGCCACTTGCGGGTGGTCAGCTTGCCTTCCAGGTAGACCTTCGCGCCCTTCTCCAGGTAGCGCTCGGCGATCTTGCCGAGGCCGTCGTTGAAGATCACCACGCGGTGCCACTCGGTGCGTTCGCGACGCTCGCCGCTGCGTTCGTCCTTCCAGCTCTCCGATGTGGCGATGCTCAGCGTAACAACGCGTCCACCGCTCTGCATGGTGCGGACCTCGGGATCGCGACCCAGGTTGCCGATCAGTTGGACGCGGTTGAGGAATCCGGACATCGTTTCATTCCTTCAGTTGTTCCTCTCGGGACGGCCGCCGGCTCCGTGCCGGCGTCGTTCCCTCGGGTGCGGTCAACGGAAACCGGTGTCGGGACCGCCCGCCCCCGAGCGCCGCGGTCGGTGCGGGAGCGAAGCGACACGGAAGCGGCGCGAGCCGAAGGCGCTTCGCCGGTCATGACAGGCGCGCGTGCGCGCCTGGACGGCGAAGCGGGGATGCGGGAGCGGGACGGAGACCGGTTTAGACCGCGCATCAACCCGAGGGGACAGGCGACGGTGCGGAGCCTGCGCGCTTCCGCACATCTCTCCGTTTTTCCCATTCTGCAGTGCGGCGCTCATGCTGCGGACGCCTGGGATGCCGCGGGGAGTGCGGCCAGTCGTTCCAGCCGCTCGATGTCCCTGATGAGGCGAAGCATCTCCGGCATGAACTCGGGTTCGAGGTCCGTCGCAGTCCCGACGTAGCGGTTCCACGCGGCGCGATCCCAGGTTGCGCGGTCGTCGAGGCGGATGTGCCGCCCTGCGCCATGAGCGACGGCCTTCTCACAGGCAGCAACGAGATCGGCCTCGCGTTCGGCGAGGCGCTGGCGCCGAACAGCGATGGCCTCGCGAAGCCGACTGCGGTCGAGCGACGGGTGGTACCCGGTTGTGGCGATTGTTTGCGGTGCGACGGGAGAGTCCCCGCCCGGTGTCATGTGGGTCATGGCCGGGTTTCCTTGATGGCGAGGAAGCCCCAGCCCGCTGCAGCGGGCCGGGGCTGGTGCGTCACTCCGCGGCGGCGGGCAGTTGATCCCCGTCGGTGTCGCTCCACGGCCCTGTGTCGGCGCCGTCCTCGGGGTGCTGGTCGAGGTCGTCCCCGGTGCCCTCCCCTTCCCCGCCACCAGCGTCGTCCTCGCCACTGCCCTCGTCCCAGTCGCTCGCGTGGCGCGTGGCATCGGCGACTTCGTCCGGGGTGGGTGCGAACAAGGCGCTCGGGTGGACGTAGGTGCCGTCCTTGAACCGCTCGATCAGGTTGGCGCGGGTGTCCTTGCCCCGCGACCCGACCTTGACGCCTTCGGCAGCCGCCGCCTTCTCGAGGGCGGCCTTCGATAGACAGGAGAGGAATTCCTCGGTCGCCATGTTCGGCAGGAACAGCTTCGCATCGATCGCATCGCCGGCAACGCGCGCGACGATGCCGCTGTTGGTCATGTTGTCGCAGCCGAGGCGTTCAGCGGCGTGCCACAGCGCCCGAACAACGCTCTCGGGCGTGTAGTGGGCGTACTGCGTCGCCCGCTGCAGGGCCGCATATTCGGCCGGCGTCACCGCGTCAGCGAGATCGCGCCCGATCTCTTCCCACCCGTCGCGGTATCCCGTCGCTCCGGGCAGCGGAAAGCAGTTCTGAGCAAGTTCGGTGGCGCCAAAGCCGACGAAGCGCAGCAGTTGCGCCTGCTCCTCTGGGATCGGCGGACGACCCGCAGCTTCGATCTCCTTCGACAGGCGGATCGCCACGATATTGTCGCGTGCGCGGGCGACCCATCCGCGAGCAAGCGCGCGGTCGCCATCGAGGACATAGTTGCTGCATTTCGCGGCCGACCCGGGTTCGCGCGGCGGTGAGTTGGCGTTAACCTCGTGCGAATCTCCGGCGTCAGCAGCGGGGACTCTTGCGGGAGCCTGCACGCTTGTTGCGAGACCGGTGCTGTCGAACAGGGCGAGGGTGAATTGCGCAGCGTCGGGCATAAGTCTCTCCGATGGCGAGCGACCGCGCGCGCCGAGCTTCGCTCCGTGCGTCGTTGCGGTCGCAATTTGACGAATTGCTGAAGGGCCTGATGGTTCAGGCCGGGGCGGTTTGCGCGCTACGATGAGTCGCGCTCGCCGATGCGCGTCAGCGCGTCATGATGTCGCGGTGAGCCCTTGTGCCTGTCGGGTCCGAGCTTCGGCATGTGGATCTCCATTTTCTTCCTGAAGACCCATCTCGACCGCCGCCGGGCGGCGGCTGGGGCAAGGGCGAAGCCGGCGCAGCCGGACCGCCGCGTGCTTCGACGCGGCGGCCCCTTGCGGCGGCCGTCGCTTCGGCGGCACCACACACATCAAATTCGCTTTCGTGCTCATTGAAATTGGGCGAACAGCATTTCATCCGTCGCGTCGCGTCGGCGACGAGGCTTGTAGGCGCGAGGTGCATGCTCGTCGCAGTACGGCACGTCGAGCGGCGCCGGATCATCACAGAAGCGGAATGCCGGCGTACCTGGCTCTCCAATCGGCCAGCAGCACGGGTGCGAACCGACGCGCCGTGGGGCACTCGCCACACGCCGTGTTCGCGTGTGCAAGGGAGCCAGGCGTTCAACGGCTGTGGGGATGTCGCCCGCGCGCAAGGACGAGAGCGGCACGGTGTCCGCAAGCCTCGGGACGGGCGGCCGACGCGGCGCACGCGGCGGACGTGGCGAGCCGCCGGTGCGGATCGGCGATGGGCGTGCCGGCAGGTCGAGACGGTGCGCCTTTCCGACGACAGCATTCTTCGTGATGCCCATCCGCCGGCCGATCTCTGCTGTCGAGTGCCCCTCCGACCAGAGACGCCGTAACTCGCCAATTGTGTCGTCCGTCCATTCGAAGTCGGAGTTCGTGTTGCGCCATCAGGGTCTCCTGCTGCTGCTGTTTCATCGGAACCCCGCCTCGCGGCCTGCCGGCGGTGCGCCGAGCAAGGGCGCGCGAGCGCACGGCTGGACCCTTGCGCGGCGCGCATGCCGGCAGGCACTGCCGTCTCGGTCGTTCGGGGACGCGTGATGCGGGATGTCGCGCGATCGGAAGGCGACTGAATGTCAGGCGCTGACGGGCACGATCTCGCCGAACGGCATCGTCCGGTTGCGCGTCGGCGTCAGCCAGATCACTGGCACGCCGGGATCCCGTGGCTGATCACTGCAATTCAAATCCGTGGCGTAGACGATGGCGTGCGCACCGAGGCCGGACTCCGCAACCCAGTCGAAGGCGGGTTGGAACCGCGTCCCGCCGCGGCCATGCACTTCGATCCGATCAAAGCTTTCGCCTGGCTGGATGTAATCGATCCGCTGGACTTCGGCATCGCACTGGATGAGCGCCACCACTTCGGGACCGGTCTCCTCGAGGATGCCGAGCACCGCCGCGGTGTAGACCGACAGCTCATTCGCCGAGATCGAGCCCGACGTATCCAGCACGAAGCCGATGCGCCCCGCCCCGGTGCGCCGCCAGCCTGGCAGATAGATCCCATGCTGGGTGAAGCGGCGATTCGGCCGCGCCCAGCTTACCTCGCCGCGCAGCACGCCATCGAAAGCCATGCGGAACTTGTCGCGCCAGTCCACGCGGTCGGTCGCGATCTCGACCATCTCCCGCAGCGCGGTGCCGAACTTGCCCACGCGTTTTGCTGCCGCTGCGGCCTGGCGAATCCGGACATCGAGATCGTGCTCTGCTTGGAGCCGTTCCGTCGGGCTGAGGCGTTGTCCGTTCGGCTTGGTCAGGTCGCGGACCTCGCCCCAGTGACGTGCCGGAGATGCGTCATTTCCGGTGTGAGGCTCTCCCTGATTCGCCTTGGCCTGGCTGCCGATCTGACCAGACGCGGCCGGATCGTGACCATTGCCGGGGCCGCTCACTCCGCCGGCGCTCGCCTGGCTCGATGACCGGCGGTCGTCAGGGCGTTGAGCCTGTTGCTGCTGCTGCTGCTCAAGGAGGCGCGCGTAGATGGTCTCCGTCGGCAGCCCTGCGTAGCGCCGATCCCGCTCAAACAGGCCGTCGGAGGGGAGAACGTATTTGTCGTCTTCGAGCAGCCGATTGATCAGCAGATCGGCAGCGACATTCCACAGCTTGGCGTCGCGTTCGCCGCGGCGAAGATGGTGTCTGTTCACGACATGCAGCACCTCGTGGGCGATCACGCCCATGGTCTTCTCGACACCGTGGCCTTCACACCACTCGGGGTTGAACCAGACACTGCGCCCGTCCGTCGCCATGGTGCCGATGTCAGGTGCATTCACCCATGCCAATCCAAGCGCGATGGAGCCGATGAAGGGCGCCCGGACGAGCAGTCGGGCGCGCGCCTTGGTGATGATCGCTGGAAGCTGTTCCATGGTGGCCTCACGCAAATGCGCCCTGCATGCGCTTGAGGATGGCGTCGGCTTCGTTGGCGACGCTCTCACGCAGTGCGTCGGAGTTGCGAAGCTGCTCGGGGTCATGGACGGTGAGACTGCGCTCGATATCGGCGCACAGCGCCGCGATGCGCGGGTCATCCATGAGATTCAGCGCAGGCGCGAGCCGAACGATCGCCCGCACATTCTCGACCAGGCTGTCGCGGAACGGATGCTGCACCTTGCCACCGGAGGTGCGGCGGAACAGCCGCAAGCGCGTGGCCATGCGTGCGATCGGCTCCTGCAGGCGATCGAGCAGCGACAGCAGTGCATCGTTGACCGTGCCGCGCAGGGCTTCCTCAGCGTTACGCCGCACGGCTGCGATCTCGTCCGCGGAAAGATTCACGCGGAAGTCCTCGGTGCTGGGCACCGGCAGATAGGTCAGCTTGACCCCGAAACGCTGCTTCAGCCGGCTTTCCGGGGGGAAATCCGAGTCGGCATAGGCGTCGCCGAGGCGGCGGCGCGCTTCGTACTTGATCTCCGGGTAGGCAGCGACGAACGCATCGACGGCTTCGTCGAACTGACGGATTGGCTCGGCCATCGCTTCGGTGAACGCCATGAAGACCGACCCCTTCAGTATGCGAGTGCCGTCGTCCATCCAGGGCAGTGTGCGTTCGTTCACCGCGTGGCGCACCGCGCGCTCGGCAGCCTGCACACCATGAATGTGCGCGCCGAGCAGGCTCTTGTTGGCGCGGACGGCGTTGTCCTCCGCGCCCTTCATCGTGCAGATCTCCCGCGTGATCGCGCGGTCGCGCTTCTCGCCGGTCCAGACCCGGACCGTGGTGTTGACCAGCAGGGCGCGCGCAGAGATGTCCATAGTGGACCTCCTTTGCATTCGGGTGTTGGGGATGAGGCGACCGGATCGGCCGCGCCTCATGTCTCGTCTTCAAACACGTCACCCCGGCCGCTGCGGGCGATCGGTGGCAAGGGCGCGCGCCTCTTCGGCGCGCGGGAGCGCATGCGCGACGAACCCTTGCCGCCGTTCGGCCGGCAGTGGCACGTCGCTTTCAGATTTGATTTAGTGGCCGCTCAGCAGATCGCCGTGCGCCGCGGCCCAACTCTGATACGCGCTGGTCACCATGAGGTCGCGATTGCGCGCAGTCGCGTCGACAACACACACCACGGCGTATTCCTGCTCCGGCAGGCGATCGAGATACCGCATGATCGCGGCGAAATTTGAGGATGTGGCGTTATAGCTCAATGCGCCCATCAATGCGTGGCTCGTCATCGGATCGCTCGGAATGATCCCGTGATCGGGATCGGCGACGATCGCGCTGACATCCGGCAAGTGCGTATAGATGTCGCAGAACCCGGCAAAATCCGCGCTGGCACTCGGACCGATCATTCCGCCGGTGCATTCGCGTTTGAGAGCTTCCGGCAGATCGAGCCGCAGCACCTGGTGACTGGCGGTCCAACTCCGTGGCGTCGGGTAGGCGTTGTCGGTGGCCGAGAACTTGTGATGGTACTCCTGCGCGCGATAGCGGTTGTAGGCGATCAGCATCGGGTTGATGCCGCGGGCGCTCGCCCATTTTGCCCAGGCATTCGCATCGGCATTGATGTCCAGATGCAAAAGCCGGTTCCGCACGTGACTAGGCATCGTCGTGGTGCCGGCACGATTGTGCTGATAATTGCCGGCGCATGTCACCATCCAGGTGGGCGGCAGCCGATGCTCGCCGATGCGATGCTCCCGGATCAGCGTTGCGGCGATGTTGAGGTTGGCGAGGCCCGCCTGCGGCAGCTCGTCGAGGAACAGGATCCCCCTGCCCTCGGTCGGCAGCCAATCCGGCCGGCACCGCACAGTCCGGCCGTCCGTGACCCACGGCATGCCGCCCAGATCAGCGGGATCTCGCGTGGCGAGATCGGCGTAGACCATCTCCCAGCCGAGATCGTCCGCGACCGCCTCGGCAATGTCGCTCTTGCCGAGGCCGGGGTCGGCCCATGCCATCGGCACCAGGTAGTCCTTGATCGAGACGCCTTCGTCGTGCAGGCGCATGTTGTGGCGCATGACCGCCGTCAGCACGGTCGCGAATTCCGGGATGTTCATCGGTGCTTCCCTTTTCATGGGCTGAACACCTCCCGACCCCGCATCCCGTCCGCCCGGGGCAAGGGCGCGGAGGGGCCGCGGGCGCGCAGCGCCGGACCCTTGCGGCGGGCCTGCGGTGATGCGGTAGACCAATTCCCTCTCTATTCCGATCACGGACGGTTTTCCCCTGCAGATTCTCGCTGTCGATGACCAGCGCATTCGCCGGGGTCGGTCATGCGCTGAGCGAGCCAATCGGCGCAGTCGATGCTGGCCACCGTCTCGCGCGCGGTGAGATTCACGACGAGCCCGCCACCGCTGAACGCGTCGATGCGCGCCTTCGAGCAGGACAGGCTCCAGCAGAACCCCCAGGTGCCCTTGAGATCGAAGGCTTCAGCGCATCTGATCACGAAGCGCGTCACGTGTTCCGGCTCGCCGTACTCGTCGGCGTGGTGATGCTCGATGGCGGTCTCCGGCCGGGCGAGGTACTGGGTCTTCATCTGACCGATATTGCTTATGGACGCCGGCGGTTGGTGGTGCGGTGCCACGACGATCACCCACGCGGTGCGTGGTCTAAATCGCGGTTCGAGCGTATTGTCGATCTGCACGGAGCCGTGACGCTGGAAGCTGTCAGCGCCTACATCATGTGCGAGCGACCAACCGATGCTACGCGTCGACGCTCGTATTCCTAGTCGGCGGTCGCGGACCGAGGCGCGAGGAGCCGCTCTCCTATGCTGCCCTCGTCAGGATGTTCGCACGTGCCTGCGAGCGCGCTGGGATTCGAGCGCCTTGGGTGACGCCACACGCCCTTCGGCACACACACGCTACGCGGATGTGGGAAGCGGGCATGCGGGAGTTGACGCTACAGAAGCGGCTCGGACATGCCACCGTCGAAGCGACGCGGCTCTACACGCGCGTGTCGGATGCCAGCGTCGTCGCTGAGTACCGTCGCGCGCTCGGCGTCGGCGATGCGGAGGTCGTATGAATCCCGCGCGGCTCTCATCCGTTGCAGATCGTGCTGCGAGTCCCGCAACTGCCTTCCAGCATTGTGATGACGCGAGTACCGATGCTTTTCTTGCAGGCCTGCCGGTTACGCAGGGGTTTCGTGCGATGCGCCGCCGCTACCGGCGCGCCTTCGTCGAGCGATGGCCGGCGATCGAGGACTGGTTCACCGCCCCGTTTGAGGAGCGAGTTGGACGCCTCTGCGGCGAAACACAGAAGCGACCGGGCTTTCCGGTTTCCTACCGCTCGCGATCGCATCTTTACTACTTGGCCTCAATCGATCGACTGCGGCTCGATTACCACTGGCTGCTAGCCATCGGTGATCTCTGCGTCGCGCCGATTGCGGATGGTCTGGGACTAGACCTCGGGATTAAGAAGCTCGCGGAGCAAGGTGTTCGACACGGTTACGATCGCGCGAGCATTGCGACCAGCATGACCTGGGTGATACCTCGCATAACGCTGCACAACGGGATCTGGTCTGTGGACGACTTGCGCTACAGTCACATCGAGGCGCTGCTTGATGCAATTGAGCGGTTCGGTGATCTGCACGATGTCGGCAAGTTCCGAGACTCCACTACGTCGGATCTCAGGTGGTACTGGCGCACCAACGTCCGACAGCTTCAACTCTTGCTTTTCCACCACGGACAGATCAGCGAGTATCCGGCGCTCCCGTCGAAACGCCCCCCGCCATCACCGTCGGACCGCCCCAATATGCAAGTCGCGATCGACCGTTGGGTCGCAATTCGCCGCCTAACGTTGAACACGTACACCGTCGATCATCAGGTCGTGTCGCTCCGGCATTTTTATGACTTCACCTCGCGACCACAGCCCCTCAGGTGATACGTTTTTCTGATCTGAACCGGGACCAAGCGCTCGGGTTCGTCTCCGCGATGGCGAAGGAGGTGAGGTCAAGAACGAGTCAACCGCTGTCCGCTACGGCGCGACGCGCACGGATCTCCGCAGTTGTCGCGTTCTTTCGTGACGCGATCGCATGGGGATGGCCGGACATGCCGAGCCGTCCGCTGCTCGACCATCGCGACATGCCGAGGCTTCCAGAACGCATTCCTCGCTATATTCCGACCGACGAGTTGGCTCGGCTGATGGCCGCGGTCGCGCAACTGTCTTGTCCCTACCAACGAGCGGCTTTGCTGGTGGCCCGATGGTCGGGTGCAAGAAGAGGCGAGATCTGTCGACTATCGTTGGATTGTCTCGACACCTATCCCGACGGAACGGCACGGTTGCGCATCCCCGCCAGCAAAACCATGGAGGAACGGGTCGTTCCCCTGCACGAGGAAGCCGCAGAGGCTTTGCATAAGATCATCGCCGAGCGGAGGAGCGCACTCGAGCGGCCGCTCCCCGACAGGCGAACAGCCCATAAGCTGCAGTATCTGTTTCTTCGTCGCGGTCGACCGATGTCGACCACTTCCCTGTTCGACTATGCACTTCGCGACGCATGTCGGATCGCCGGTTTGGTCGATGCGAATGGCAGACCCGCAGTCACAGCGCATCGCTTTCGGCACACGACTGGAACCCAGCTCGCCGAGCGTGGCGCCAAGCTGCATATCATCATGAGCGTGCTTGGGCACGAAAGCCCCCACATGTCGATGATCTACGCACGGATCAGCGACGCCGAGGTTCTGCGCGATTACCGGTCCGTGCTTGAGCCAGGTGCGGTGCTCGCCGGCGCCGGTGCCGACGCGATTCGCGCCGGCACGCTCGGCGGACCCGCGATCGACTGGCTATGCAGCAACGTTCTCAAGACCGAACTTGAGCTGGGACATTGCCTGCGGCTGCCGAGCGAGGGGCCGTGCGAGTGCGATCTCTACCTCAGTTGCTCGCGTTTCGTGGCGACGCCTGCCTATGCGCCACGCCTCCGGGAGCGCCGGGCGCTGGAGTTGACGCTTGCAGATGATGCGCGGGAGCGCACATGGACGCGCGAAGCTGAACGGCACTGCGGCATCGCCCGCCGCATCGAGCAGCTTCTTAGCGACCTTGGTAAGGCAATGGAATGATCATCGATCCGAGCATGACCGGTTATAGCCGCACTGCAACGCATCCTTGACCGGACGGAGCGCGGCGTGTGATCACGAAAGTCGTTTGGTCTGGCGTCATGTCAGCTGCTCCGGTTACAGCCCATTGGTGGTAAGCAACGTTCCGGCAGAGTGCGAGGATGGCCTAGACATCAGCAACCACCTGTAGGCGCCCCTCTCTGACAGCCTTGATAAACGCGCGATAATCTCGTTGGTTCTGATCGGCGTACTCCACCGCGAACTCGCAGATCGCATCATCGAACACGGGACTCGCGCCCATATATCCCGCGATTTTCGCGGCATCGCCCGACCTGGCGTGTGCCTTGGCCAACACCCACCCACACAATTTCCCATATTCGCGCAAGAGATCGACGTCCCAGTCTTCGATGATCGCTGAAATCTGCATGTCACGAAGTTGGCGGACGCAGAGATGGCGGCCATTGTCTCCCGACGACCACCCCAGGAAGATGTCACTGGCCGACTGCAGAGGCGTTGACCCTGCACGACCCGTTGGCCTTCGTTCTGGTAAACAGTTTTGCCTGCGTATGGCTCCAGCACGGAGGGCCGCGCCTCCTTGACCTGCAGGAACAGCGGATCATCCTCCGCCGCGATGAACAATCCGACGGCGCACGTGGTCCCCACACTGCCAATGCCAACGACCTTCACCGCAAACATCGCAGAGCCGATAACGATCGAATAGCACACGCACATGTTCAGGCATCGATCCACGATACCGCGCTATGGGTTCGCGAAATTCGGCCGCTGCTCCTGGGAACATCTCAGCCGAGGGGTGGAAGATCAACGGTGGATCGTCCCTGAACCGCGGCTCGACGCCGCGATGCTCAACGAGCTTCGGAAACACGAATTCCGGAGAGCTCTTCGTCTTCTCCCTTGTGACCCGCCGCTTCAGCACCTCCCTTGCCCGATCGTCGACTGCCTCCATCACCGCGTCGAGACCAATCGTCTCGTACCAGACATCAAGCGCTCGCACGGACGAGTAGTTCGCCATGTGTTGGCGATACGACCGCGCCGTTGCGTTGGCCGCGCCGCCACCGAGTTCCAGCCGGCACCGGGGGTACCTGGTCTGGTCTGCGCCATCATTGCGACCGTGGCCGACCGCTTCGTCGTGATCGCGGCAGTTGCGAGACCTTTGCCGCTCTTGACCGTACGCTGGCCGGTTGCCTTGCTCTGGTTCTTCTGTGTCTTCGTCACGCCGAGATCCCCCGCCTCCCGCCCCCGATGATCAAGAACATATGGTTTGAGTCTCGGGTTTTCTGCAGCCAGGTGTGCATTCACTTAGATTGCCCGCGACACTGCCGGCGGCTTCCATCGGCCATCGAGAATTTCCACTTTGGGCCAATAGGCACGGATATAAAGTGAAAACTCGTCCTTTGGCGCGGGCACCCAGTTTGGCTCCTTGTCGATACCGGGTGATTTGTTCTGAAAATATAGTGTCAGCGAGTTGTCGCTGCCGACCTTCATGGACTTGCTCTTCGTCCCGAGAGAGAACCGGTTGAGCGCGTTCGGAGCGAAAAAGTGTGCCTTGTTGTAGAGCGTCAAGGACCAGAATCCGTTGACGGGTGGCTGTTCATCCTTCGCGAACGTGACGGTGTAGCGATTGGCGCCTGTCAGGCGTTGGCCCACGGAGTCGAAATCCGTGTAGATGTAACGTGTCTCTTCGGGTGCGTTGTCGTACATGTTGGATTTCGCAGTGGCGGTACGTGATAGATAATCGGTGCCCCAGCGCGCTCCGTTCGGTGGTGAGGTCCAGCCGTTGCCGACGGGCAGCCCGTTATTGTGAAACTCGAATAGCGGCTTGATCAGTTCGTCCTCGGCGCCAACTGCGGTTTGCGTCAGTGTCGCCTTGATGGAGGTATCCTTTGCCGCCGCATCGAGCACCGACCGGAACGTGCCGTAAAGTGCTTCCTCACCAGGTAACGGTGGCACGGTCTCCAGGACTTCGGAAAGTTGGTCAAAGAACTTTTCCGGGATGACCCATTTGGTCTCGCCGGAGCCAGCGCCGGACGGCGTGGGGAATGACGGCACCTTGCTCCAGTCACGGCTTTTCATTTGCCCGTCGAATTCGGACAACGGATAAACCATCACTTGGCTGAGTACGCGTTGGATGGCCACTTTATCCTCGGGCGTGTCGTCCTGAAACACGCGCGGGAACACGGCAGCCAGACCAGTCGACGACCGGAACACGGCATTGATGCCAGCGGGCGTGTCACTCTTCCAGTTTGGACCCACCGGTAGGTAGTGGCCGGGTTTGGTGCGGTATTGCTTGCCGACTGATGCAAACGAGTCCGTGCGGTGATCGACGATCTGGTAGGTGAAAAACCGCTCGGCGAAGTCTGGCACCTGAACAACGACGGGTTGTTTGTCGAGGCTCATGTACCCTGCGCCATACACAGTGTCCTGGTTGGTGCAAGTGACAAAGTGCTGATCGGCCTGGATGTAGTCGGACAGCATGCAAACGTAGCCGGTCGGTGCCATCGGCAGCACACCACCGAGGCGGCCAGGTTCCGGAACCTGAGCGAAGGCGGCCCGGCGATTGTTTTGGTGGACCATCGGCCAGCCCCAGACATAGGCGGTGCGGGCCACCATGGTGACATATTCCTTGGTCATGACCGTTCCGGCCGGGGTTCCCGGAACGTCGACCGGGGATTTAGGCGTCGCCACCTGCTGTGCGGTCGCTCGTGCGCCGAACCCCGCCGAGAGCAATGCGCCGGTCATTATCGTTTGGCGTCTCGAAGGTCCCACGTTTTCCTCCCTGATTGCACTGGGCCGATGCTGTTCCCAATAGCGTGCGCCTCAATGGATCTGCTCGATGTCGCCAGGTTTCCAGCGTTTGTCGATTGCAGCTTCAGTTGGGCCGTAGAGCCGTAGAATGGCGAAGTATCCTTTGCCCGGCACCGTGCGCAACCAATTGGCGGATCTGCCGGCCGGTGCCTCCAGGCCAAGATAAATCGTCGTTGAGCCGTCGACGTCCTCGGCCGGCTTGTCGCGCGAGCCGAGCGACGGGAAGGGTTGGCCGTTGGCGAGGCCTGACCCATTCTCGGCGTCATAGAGCGTCAGAGACCAGAAATTGGCGGCGGGGATGTTTGGCGGCAGTTGCACCCGATAACTGCTTTCACCCGAAAGCGGAACGCCGGTGCTGTCCGTGAACGCGATCATGTATTTCGCGCCTTTGCCCGGCGTCTGCGAGATCATGCCAGGACTGATCGAATAGTAATCGGTGAAGAACCAGATCCTCGCGTCTAGATCGAGGTAATGGCCTGTCGTGCGGTTCCACGCGAGGTCGAGGGGGCCGCCAGGATTTGAGGGCGTTCCGTCGGCTATAGGATTGAGCCAGCGACGGTCTGGATAGACGCGGAACGAGCGACCGCTGACCATATCCTCGAACCCGATGACGCGACTCATCTTGTAGCCTGTCTTTGCCGCATCGTTGAGAATCGCCCGCGCCGCAGCGTCAGGGTTGAACGGCTGGCCTTTGACGATGCCGATGGCAGCGAGTATACCGCGCCAATCTGGGTCGGCGATGGTGTCGCCTCTGTGTCAATCAATTGCTTGAGCTGGTCGAAAGCCGAGCCGTCGCTGGCCGGCAACATATTCACAGCCACGCCCGACGCATCCGGATATTGCATCGGCTTCGCACCAGCCTCGCCGCCCAACGGATAGATTTTCGCCTGTTCCATCAGAGCAACTGCGGGCCTGAGGTCTGTCGGATCCTGATAGAAAGAGCGTAGGAACACAAAGACATTGTTGGTGGCCGAGCGATAGACGAAATAGCGGTCGGGCACGGGCTTGTCATAGCCCGGTGGCAGGATGAGAAATTTCCCGCCTTTGCCGCCCTCCGGTCCCGGAAGCCCAATGTCACCAAAGAACGGGTGTCCGTCGATTACAGGTCCCGGAATTGGGCGCTGCCAGAAATCGAGCAAAATGCCTTGGAGACCAGGCGGCGCCTCGAACACCATCGCGCCATCTCGACCGAGATCGAGATAGCTCATGGCGTAAATCACGTCGGAATTCGGTGTCGTCACCATTGTGCGCGCATCAAGCCGCTTCTTCCACACCGGCAGCACATTGTAGCCCGCGCCGAACGCCCTCTCCGATCCAATCTTCATGCCAAGCGTGTTTATGAGCGGCAGCGCCCACAGGTAGGTCTGCGTTCCGCGCTGAAACAGCAGTTCGTCCTTCAGAAGCCTTGCGGTCGCGGGGGTCGGCCGGTTTTCGGCCATTGCGCTGTTCGCCAGGAGATCGAAACGGTTCAATTGTGCCAACGCCGGTGTTGTCAGAACCGTCGTGACGAGTAATGCGACAAAGAGTGGACGACGCTGTTTCGCGTGCATGTGCGGATTCCAACGTAAGGCGGCCAGGCATTCCGACCTGATCGCGGCCGGGGTTCCGATTTGATGGCGGCCACCATTCCAATTTGATCCCGGCCACCCTCTGCCAGACAGGAAGAGGGCTTCCGGGAAGAAGAGATCGTCTCGCGGGTCAGTGTTCACCGGGGTCCATGTTTCTCCATCGCAATCGATGGAGGGAACGCGGATGCCGACGGAGAGACTGTCCATGCGACGGATACGGCAGGTCCTGCAATTACACTTCGGTGCCCGCGCCAGCGCTCGGGTGATCGCCGGCGAGGTCGGCGTCGGCCGTAGCACCGTGCAGGATTACCTGGCACGGGCCGCCGCCACCGGGATCGGCTGGCCGCTGCCACCCGAGCTGACGGACGAGGCGCTGGAACGGCGCCTGTTCCCTGCGCCCAGCACCAGGCTGGGCGCGCGCCGCCATCCCGAACCCGACTGAGCTGCGCTGGTGCGCGAGATGAAGCGGCCTGGGGTCAGCCTGTCGATCTTGTGGGAGGAGTACGACGCGGCGCATCCCGAGGGCTATGGCTACAGCCGGTTCTGCGAACTGTATCGGGCCTTCGAGCGCCGTCTGTCGCCGACGATGCGCCAGACCCACGTCGCCGGGCACAAGGCCTTCGTCGATTATTCCGGCAAGCGGGTCGCGATCGCCGATCCGTTCACCGGCGAGACCCGCATGGCGGAGATCTTCGTCGGTGTGCTTGGTGCCTCGAACCTGACCTACGCCGAAGCGACATGGACACAGAGCCTGCCCGACTGGATTGGCGCCCACGTCCGGATGTTTCGATTCTTCGGGGCAGCACCGCGCCTGCTGGTGCCGGACAATCTCAAAAGCGCAGTCAACAAGCCATCATTCTATGACCCCGAGGTGAACCGCACCTACGCCGCGATGGCCACGCACTATAATGTCGGCGTGCTGCCGGCGCGTCCGCGCAAGCCAAAGGACAAAGCGTCGGTCGAAGCCGGTGTCCGCTTCGCCCAGTCCTACATCCTCGGCCGGTTGCGCCACGTCACCTTCTTCTCATTGGCTGCATGCAACGCCGAGATCACCGTGGCCCTGGAGCGGATGAATGGCCGCGAGATGCGCCGGCTTGGTGTCAGCCGCCGCCAACTATACGAGACGATCGAACGGCCCGCCATGCAGGCGTTGCCCGAGCAGGATTATGAGTATGCCGAGTGGCGCGTCGCCCGCGTCGGCATCGACTACCACGTCGAGGTTGAGGGCTTTCTGTATTCGGTGCCGCATCCTCTGATCCGCGAGCAGGTGGATACCCGCGCCACTGCCCGCACCGTCGAAGTATTCCACCGCGGCAAACGCGTCGCCGCCCACGCCCGGCGTTATGGCGGACCGCGGCATGGCACCCAGCCCGGCCATATGCCGAGCGCGCACCGGCGATATGGCGAATGGACGCCCGAGCGCTTGCAGCAACAGGCGCGCCTCATCGGGCCGAACACCGAGGGCCTGATCATCGCCGTGCTGGCCCGCCGGCCACATCCCGAACAAGGCTTCCGCACCTGTCTCGGCGTGCTGCGCCTGTTCCGCGGCATCGATCCCGCCCGAGCCGAGACGGTCAGCCTGCGCGCCATCGAGATCGGCGCGCTGTCCTACGCCTCCGTCGCCTCAATCCTCAAGCACCGGCTCGACCAAACAGCGTCGCCGCAAGCCGCGGACGGCACGCCGTTGCTGCACGACAACATCCGCGGCCCCCGCTACTACCATTAAGGAGACCGGCTTTGCTCACTCATCCAACGCTCGACCTGTTGGCCGAGCTCGGCCTGCACGGCATGGCCAAGAGCTTCCGGGACATGGCGGACAACCCGGAGACCACTGCTCTCGGCCACGCCGAGTGGCTGGGCATCCTACTCGAACGCGAGAGCACGCTGCGCCAGCAGAAGCGCTTCGAAAGCCGCGCCAAGACCGCCAAACTACGCCATCTGGCCGCGGTCGAGGATGTCGATTACCGCACGCCGCGCGGTCTCGACCGCACGATGTTCCTGAAGTTGGCCGGCTGCGACTGGATCCGCGAGCACCGGCACTGTCTGCTGACCGGGCCGGCCGGGGTCGGCAAGTCCTGGCTCGCCTGCGCACTTGGCTACAAGGCCTGCCGGGAGAATTTGTCGGTGCTCTACCAGCGTGTGCCGCGGCTGTTTGCGGCATTGGGGTTGGCCCGCGGCGACGGTCGCTACGCCAAGCTATTGAAGCAATTCGCCCGGGTCGATCTGCTGATCCTGGATGACTGGGGACCGGAACCGCTGCTCGCAGAACAGCAGCGTGATCTGCTGGAGATCGTCGAGGACCGCTACGGCACCGGTTCGCTGATCATCACCAGCCAGGTGCCGATCGATCGCTGGTACGAGATCGTCGGCAATCCGACGCTGGCCGACGCCATCCTCGACCGGATCATCCACAACGCGCACCGGATCGAGCTGCGCGGCGAAAGCCTGCGCAAGCCGCGGGCCGGCGGATGACGCGTCCTCTCCTGCCAAGCCACACCCCACTGCAAAGCGTTACGTAACGGAGATCAGACCATGCCGAGAGGTCAGAAACCCGAAGGCGAGCGCGCGATGAGCAATGCTGAGCGCCAGGCTCGTTATCGCGACCGCCACTTGACGCAGCCACCACCCGTCGTGATCCGGACACGCCGGCCGATCGACCGGCGCAGCCGACCTCAGCGTTGGGATGACGCGATCAACGTGCTGCTGGGGATCCAGGGCGAGTGTGTCGATTGGCTTGCGGCACTGCCCGACAGTCTGCGCGGCACCGCCATGGCCGAGGCGCTTGAAGCGATCGCCGATCTCGACCTCAGCGCGCTGACCGAGGTCAGACCCCCGCGAGGCTATGGGCGCGACTAAGTTCCAATGAAAGGATGAATACCAAGCGAGAGGTCAGCCCAAATGGCGCATCGCAGCTTGACCGGGCTACGACCATCATGACATCACCAAAACCGGCCCGCGAGACGATGCCAGCCTGGCCGCGATCAGATCGGAATCGCGGCCGCGATCAAATCGGAATCGGTGGCCGCCTTCGTCGGAATACGCATGCATGTTCTCTCCTCCCACATGGCTGTGACACTCCCGCCCTTGGGGGCTCTCTCGTCACAGCTACAATTTTTACGGCGAGTGGCTGTGGTGCGCTATGCTGATCACGAATCCTATCAGCTTTCGTAATCTGCATAGCAATCTGGCGGCGCGGGCTTAGAGATTCCCGCATGTCATCGCAGGGCAGGGGCACGCGATACCACGGCTGTCGTGAGCTGATCGGCTTTGCAGGCTGGAAGACACTCCAAACCTGCGTGGTCCTGATGTGTCGCCGCAGTGTGCGTGGTGAGAATGATTGGTCTATCGTCGATCATCGGTTGGGGGCAATCGCGGGCGGAAGGACGAGCCTTGCCGAATGTGGTGATCTGGTTGACGCGCTGCTGGATGACCTGGCGGAGCCCGCTCAGCGCCAAACTGTCGTTGAAAGAGTACGCACGATGATGACCGAATTTTCCGAGGAGGAGCTGCGCCAGATCACGGCTGGGGCCGCAGTGTTGGTCGACCAAGTCTGCCCGGAGCAGGGGTTTTCGTTCCGGGTGGGCCTTACCCTGCTCTCCTTGTTGGTGAGCGACGACCCTTGACGAATTGCCACCGATCCGGGACGGATAAGCAAGCTCCCGGCTCTTGGGCGACATTTGGGCAGCCGGAGGCCACGATCAGGGGAACGCCGCCGTGGCGCAGCTATCCGCCTATCGCGTGTTCGAGACCGGTGACATCGACGAAGGTCAACTCTTCGCCGGGAAGGTTTGGGAACGCAACCGGACAACAGTAACGAGCGGGGCCTACGGCCTGCGCTGGAACCACCTCTCTCTTGGTCGAACCGATTTTTCCTATGTTGAGCAGGACGCCCCGGCCATACTACAGGCGGAGGGCCCTCTCTCAGACCATTTCCGTCTTTATCTCCACCAACATGGTGCTATAGAGCACGTCGTCAACGGACGTAGGCAGCACTCCGATCCAACGCACATCGTTGCGCATGCCCCCGGTATCGACTTGAGGGCTGAGCTTCATCCATTTGAACTTCTGATCGTCGGCTTCGATGGCGAAGCCGTGCGGGGCGCGCTGAAGTAACGCTTTCCTCGGATGCCGTCGCCCGAAGATTGGGTTGGCACACTGCCGCTAACGGCAAGCATCGAGACGCTCCGTGCAACCGTCGCGTGGCTCACAGCCGAACTTGATCGGCTCGGTTCGCCGCTAACAAAAGTGAGCAGACCGCGCAGCTTCGCGGAACGCACACTGCTCAGCCTGTTTGTTGAATGCCTGGCCGAGATGGCGCCTGTCGACGCAGAGCGTTCTCTTGATATCGGGGAGGCGCAGATCCGTCGTGCGGAATTTTGGATCGAGGCCAATCTTGCGGAGCCGATTGGCGTTGATGAGATCGCGCAGGCGGTTGGAGTTGGTGTACGCTCGTTGCAACTGACCTTCCGCCGGCTAAGGGGTTGCTCACCCTTGGAAGCCGTTATGAAACGACGTCTTGCGGCTGCTCGGGGATGCATGCTTTCCCCTGACGCATCAGCGACGGTCACCGAGATTGCGAGCAGCCTGGGGTTCTATGAGTTGGGCCGCTTTTCGAAGCGCTATCGGGAGCACTTCGGTGAAAGTCCATCTGCAACGCTGGCGCGCGCCAAATCCGTCGATTGATCGAAGACTTTATCCCCTCAACACTTGCTCAATGCCATCACGGTAACGCCCTTTGCCAAGCGTGATAAAGACCAGAATCCAGTTCCGCCGGAATGACTACTTTCTGGATCGCGCACATGGGCTGCCTCTGACAAGCTTGGGTCGACTACCGACACCGCGCTGATCGCGGGCATAGTCCGCTTTCCCCGATCGAGCGCCTGAAAGCCGTCAAGGCAGCTTGACGCCGAGTATTGGGGTCGGTCGGGAAGGCACTACGACAATGTAAGCGCGGCCCCGGGGTCGCCCCGGTGGGTCCGCAGGCACCTCCCCACCGCCCGCTCCGCTTGCGCGTTGATACGCGCTACGCGGGCGGCGGGTCCCCTCCTATGGACTACCGGGACGACCAGCTCCGTCGAGGAATGGCCCCAAAATAGCTTGACTGTCCAGATAACGTCGAACCACGTGTGGATGGCGAGGTAGTCCTCGGCAGTGCCACCCCATTTGCGAGCCGAGGAGACCGCATGGTGATAGCTGTGTGCCAATATAAGTGCGACAAACCGATCGCCAGGTCGTCGTCATTCCAGGCCCACGGGTCCGGATCGCGGAGGTCGAGCTGCTTGCCGGACGGCGGCAGAATCCAGGCGCGTTCGGACATCACTCCGCCCTCCCCTGCAAGATGTCGTTCCAGTCAGTCGCACCGATCGGCCGCAGGCGCTCAACGGGAATGCCGGTTCCGGCCGCAATTTCGCTGAGGCGCTCGGCATAGCGATCCCCGGCACGGTTCGCGTCCGTGGCCGCAACGAGGCGGGCGCCAGGAGCGCCGGCGATGATCCTCATTGCGTCCTGGAGAGCGGAGACCGTCCCCGGCCCGATGCCGCCGCCGGTGGCGAGGTACAGCGTGTCAGTGCGACGGCCGTCGATTGCGACCAGGCTCAACGCGTCGACCGGCGCCTCGGTGACGGCGAGCCGGCAGACCCCCTCCCCTGCCCGGCCGAACCGGAACAGTGTCTTGGTCCCACCCTTCAAGGAGCCTTTGTAGTCGGGGCCGCGGATCTCGACGTGACTGATAGCGCCATCGGCGCCGTGATGAGCGAACCAGGCGCTGCGGAACGAACCATCCCGCACGATGTCGGCCTCAGCCGCAGCCGTCAGGATCGAAGCCGGAATACGACGCTGCCCAGAGAGGTACGACCACGCCGGCGATCCCGGCCGAAGCCTCGGTCGACGCTTCCAGCGGTCGGCAACCGGGCGATCGGGCGCGTCCGAGACTGACGGCCGCAATGCGTCGGGAAACGTCGGTGCGACACCAACCAGCTGGCGGAGTTCTTTGCGCACCTGTCCAAAATTCAAGCTCGGATCGAGATGCTGCACCAGGTCGAACGCATCGCCCTTGGCGGAGCTCTGCGGGTCCCACCAGCCGTGTCCGTCGTGGTTGATGATCAGGATCTCGCCCTCACCGCGGCGGTATTTCAGCGCGCGACGGGTGCTTTCCCGGCGATCGAGCCGCCAGCCGGCGGGCCAGTGCTCCAAGAGCGCGGCGCAGTTGACCTCGCGGCGAAACACCTCAAGTTCGGTGTCATCGGCTCGCATGGATTGCTTCTCCTGTGGGGGCTGCTGGCGCCGGCGCTCTGCCATCGCTCACCTCTGGCCTTCGGCGTCCGGCGACCGCGAAGCGGCTGCGGCGCAAGGGCGGAGCCGGCATGGCCGGGCGCGCGGCACACCGCGCGACCCTTGCGGCGCGGCCGGCGCAAGCGGTATTGCCTCTTCTGTGTCGACTTCTTCACCCCGCCAGCGTCACGGCACTCCGTGCGAACGGCGCGCGCCAATTGCGGCTTTGTCGTTCGCACACCCTGTATCTTGTTCGCGTTTTGATCTTCAGGGGAGCGTCGATGATGATTGCCTTGGAAGCGAGAGCGCCGGCGCTGAACCGCCTTCGGTCCTGCACACTGGCCGCGGACCAGGATCTGTTTGGTCGGTGGCAGGCCGTCGTGACCCTCGGTCGCATCGAGCGGCACGACCAAGCCGCCGGCATGCCTTTGAGGATGAGGCCAGCCTCTCGCGCTTCGTGCGGCGCGCGCTCCTCCGGTGCGGAAGCGCCACGCGCAGGATCGGCGTCAGCTACGAGGTAGTGGCAGCGTCACCTTCGGTTCTCGCTCTTCTCACGCAACTCGGCCTGGCTGTCCGGCTGCCACCAGCGCCGAAGTCTGGGAGGGGGGCCTCGGAGCCGCTAGGCGCAGTACCCGACGCCGAGCGGATTGCACCCGCCTGGGCGGCGATACTGGCGGTTCACGAGCGCCTCCGGAAGATCGAGCGCGTCGCGCGTTGCAGAACGGAGGGACCGTGAGCAGCCTCGGCGGCGCGGTCCGCGCGGACCTGGAGACGCGGTTGCGCCTCGGCCCAGGTGCGGTCGGCGGCCTGGTCGCACAGCACGTCGCGAATGGCATCACGGATCGGCAGCAGGGCGCGGATCACCTTGGGGGCGCGGGTGGTGATCCCCTCCCCGCCCCTGCCTGATGGAGAGCTCATCAGGATCCCTAGGGTGACAGTGACCGGCACTTCAGGCGGTCACATCGCCGACTATACCCCCCGATCTGTCCCGGAACCCCAGAGATGCTGATGTTCTCCGACGGGGGACCGCTGGTGACGAGATCCGTGGACTCTGGCGATGGTTGATACAGGGACTTTGGCGAGCGACTCGTTGAGCTCTGGCGAGTCGTGCCCGAGGCGTTCGAGGACTCCAGCGATGCCGTCAACGCCCGGCGATCAGGCGCGGCAACACTGGCGGACGGCTGGGATGAAGGGTCACGCCCTTATCTTGGACCTCGACCTTGGCATCCGGATAGACGGCCAGGGCCATCGCAAGAACCCCCGTGAACCGCTCCTTGAAATGGAACGTGGTGCGATATCCAGCGCCGTGTTGCGCCTTCAGCGCAGTCCACGTCACAAGTCTCGGCTGAGGCAGCGCGTGAAGCCGGTAGGCCAACCACAGGTAGCAGTCCAAGGCGGCGCTGTTGTTGCTAAGCGCCCGGATCGCCGCCTCTTCCATCGGGATGGGATGCCGCTTCAGAGCCTCAAAAAACCCTTCGCTCAGTCTAGCCGTCTCAAGGGAAAGCCTACCCTGTCGCCCCGTTTCGTCCCCATCAAGGAACAGGGCTCTGTCCACGATCGCTTGGTTGATTAGGCCCGACCGGCCGGCGCCACCTATGTGGAACGTGAGGCGGCATCTGCTCAGCAGCTCAGCCTGCTCGCGGACGGACTTGCCGCTCTTGCCGCCGAGTGGGATCCCGATGCGTACCATCCAATCGCGCCACGACCGCCCAAGCTCGACCTCACGGTTGCCGGTGCGGAGTGCCTGCGTTTGCAGGTACAACAGGATCAGGCGAGCGTGGGCGCCGAACGGAACCCCTGCCCACTCCAATGGAGCATCGCCAGAATCCCCGGTGGGCCGACGACCAGGCTCCACAACAAGACGCACCCGGTCAGACATGACCTCCCATGGCTGGTCAGCCGGGAGCCGCTTGTGTGGCAATGCGCACTGTGCCCAGCCCGAGTAAGCGAAGGCCAGGGCGGTGTCCTCCTCCGAGAGGTACAGGGACGCCGCTTCAATAACGTCACGGCGCACGAGATTGCTCTCAATCGCCGCCTGTCTGCCGACTTTGTCCAGCAACCGATGGACGTCGCCCATTAAGCCACCATCACAATGCCGATGGCACAATGCAGAAGTGCGCGGTGTCCGTCATCAGGGACTTTAGCGAGGCAAGCTATTGGTAGGGTTATTAGATATTTTTCTTATTAGCATCCTCGCAACAGTCCTCGGGATGACTCCCTTAATGCTTTGATTTCGTTTGATCGGCCGCTCGCAAGAGTCCTGGGGATTATCGCCACAGTCCCCGTGCCGCCCTCGCAAGAGTTCTCGGGCGCTGGGCTAATCGCGCTCGCAAGAGTTCCCGGGATACCGGAGCGACTCGGCCACTAAGATACCCGGCGCTAGCTTCCGCGCGCGTCATCAGGCGATGAGATACCCAACTCACCAGGCGCACAAGCCCTCCCGCAGTGGAACGGAGCACGCAGGTGAACGGCGAGGAGGTGGGTGATGCCGCGGTGTCCGATGAGGTCCAAAACGGCTGGGAGATAACGCCCCGAGCGTTGCCCTACCCCCTACCAATGCAGCCGGATGATCAACGTCGGGCAGCAGTTCACCAGGCTGACCTAAGTTCAGGATAGGGTTTTGAGCAGACCTCGGCATAAGGCACGTATCCTGAACCTGGGCCTGACTGAAGAAATCCGCACCAGACTGACTGAGTGCGCTCGCCCCTCGCGCACCGCTCCAGCCCATTATGTCGAGCGCTCGGTGATCTCCTGGCACCTGTTGGATCATCAGCACGATGTCAGCGAGCTCGCCGGAAAGCTGCACATCGACCGCCAGCGGGTCGTCCGATTGTCGCGGGACATCCGATGCCTGCGTGGGTCATCGAGGTGGGACCGCTCGACGCGATCGTCGGCGCTGTCCTACTCGAACAAAACGATGAATGGGCCGTGCAGCGAGCGCGATACATGACGCCGGAAACCATCGCGCCACTCAGCATATTCCCCTCGTCGGCCCTGCCTTCTCTCACAGGCTGACCGAACCGACCAGACCTCGCCGGACGACGCGTGATCGAGCAGAAGCTATTACACCACGCCAAGGGACACGATCGGCGGCAATGCAGATACGTTTTCGGTTGAGAGCCTTTTGGAAGCGCACAGCATCGGTTATGGAGCGGCAGAGACACCGGTGTCTCTCCTATTCCCGCTCGAGGGCCTCGTCGATTTCTTTGAGGCGCCGACGTACCTCCTCCAACTCGGCGAGCAACGTCTGTTCCTTGGAACGTAGGCGGTCCCGATCTGTCTCTGTCGGATTCCAGTTCGCGCGTGCCGAAGTACGTCTGATTTCATTCCGGAAAGAGATGATTTCTTTGCGGGTGACATCTTGGCGTACCAGGCCACGCGCGATGGCCAGTTCAAGTTCATTGGGCTTGAGGACTGCTATCTGATAGGCAGTGGCATAACTGCCGGGACAATCCAACTCGGGGATGCGACTTTCGTCAACGGCCCTGGCAACTCTTCGAAGCTGAGAGGCGACCGCGTCGCCGAAAGGAAAGAGCCTGTCCATGCCGGCACGTAGTCGTTCGTATTCAAACTTCGACAGGCGTGCCTCGGCGGCCACAAGAGCCCGTCCAATCGCCAAGAACGAGTCACGTGCCGCGCCCCAGTGGCGCCGGACTTCTCCTCGAAGTTCGAGGACGAATTGCACCTTCTCCTTGTCCTCGATGAGATTCGTGCCTGCGAACACGTCTCTGAGAGCATCAAGCGATACGGGATCTCCGATGGCAAACTGGCGAAGGTCCTCGGACCTACGATCCCCCCCTATTTCTTCGTCGTCCGGATCGGGGAGTTTTACCATACCTTTTCGCATACGTACGCTCGAACTCACAGCTTTGCCTCCCGCTTGACGTAGTCCCACATCGACTCGAATGAATCTAACCCCCGCGCCTTAACGTGATCGAGCACTGATAACCCGTTCGCTGCGGGTACATGGATATCTTCAAGAGCCGGGATTTCTACAGGGCTCACGGGTCCGACCTTTAGAAGCCGGGCCTTTGCCTGCAGGAAGCTGTTCGTGCGGCGATTGACCTTGTTTAGGCAGAATGCAGCATGGACCGACCGCTCTCCTAGCGCTCTCATCCACGGCACAACGCTGTCGAGATCGTCGATTGATGTGCCGGTAGGCACGATGACGAAGCTTGCCGCTTTCGTAAGACCGTAGATCGAATCGATATGGTCCTCCACTGACGGGGGAGTATCAATTATGACGATGGCGCGCTCCCGCGCTTTCCCGAGGACGGCGCGCCAATCTTTTAAATCGGCGGAGACGACTTCGGTGGCAACAAAATTAGGATAGGTCATCCGCGTTTTGTCGCGCCGGGCTTGCCATTTGGCCAAGGTACCCTGTTTGTCGAAATCCACTCCGACTGCGTCCTTTTCGTCTTGAGCCGCGCTTACGAGTAAGTGGCGAGCGAGACTGCTTTTCCCGGTTCCCCCCTTAGGACTACAGAGTCCGATCACCCGCGCCCGCCCTGATCCAGCATTTGACATGTCAAAGGCCCTTTTCGCCATCCAGAACAGCCAGCTGCACGTCTACGGGTTCCGTCCCGTGTCGGGCAAGCCCCAAGCCATATGTGCTCATTTTGACATTTCAAAACTGCCGTGAAACCCACGTCTGCCTTCAGTTGAGTGGCGAGTGGGGGACGGAATCCGCGGCACTTTGGAGAACCGGAGGTCGCGGTGCTACCAAACGCATTGCGGTCGGTTCCTGGCGCAGCGACTGGACCGCTCTGGTTGCGGCCGACGGTCACGGCTCGGTCGCAAGCAGATCTAGCGCCGGTGCGGCGTTTACGGTACGATCACCCGCGCCCGCCTTGGTCCAGCATTTGACATGTCAAAGGCCCTTTTCGCCATCCAAAACAGCCAGCTGCACATCTACGGTTCCGTCTCACGTCGGGCAAGCCCCAATCGTATGCGCCCGTTTTGACATGTCAAAACTGCCAGGGAAACCCACCTCCGCCTTCAGGTCTCTGGCTGCCCACCTCGGCCACGGTCTGTTGAACAGCAGGATGCTGTCGACGGCGGGAGGCTGACGAGGCCGGGCGAGCAGAGCGGGACGGCGCGTGGTCTCGGCTGGATTGGCCGGACCGTGTCGGCGATGGCGAAGTTATATCTCGTGGGGCTGGAGCACCTAGAGGGCTGCCCGGGTAGACGGGTCGACGTGTGGCCGGGCGCGCGGCGAGGGGAGGACGGCAATGGTTCTGGCGGGTGCGACGGCGAGGCTGACGCCGACGATCCCGTTGCGATTGCCAGCGCAAATCTGCGTCTTGGAGCGCGCGAGCAGCCCGGAAGGCGCAGAGGTCAGCCGGTGCGGGCCAGGCTTCGGCCAGTGCGTCGGTCAAGACAGTCGGAGTCGTTCGCCCGGCCCGGCTCATGTGGTTTCGCTTCCGGTGCGGTGCGATCAGGAGCGGGCAACGGCGCTGTCCTGCGGTGGGCGAGCGGCTTTCCAGCGCGGTCCCTGCTTTGCTTGGAGGCGGCAGCATTTTCAAGCGCTTTCGGTCCGAGCTCCCGCTGGCCGGGCGGCGGAAAACGCGCACTATCACGTTTTCGTAACTCTTCAAAATCACCATGATGGCGGGCGCTGGAATCGGCCGGGCCGCCCGATCGTCTACGCGGCGTCGAGCGCGGCCTTGGCCGTGCTCGAGGTCCGTGTGCACCTCGATCTGCCGCCTGCGCTGCTGCCGGACGACTATCTGCTGCTGACGATCGACCTGCGCGATCTGGCGATCGAGGCGGTCGTCGCCCTGCCGGCCGATCCGGCCGCGTTTGGCGACGCCTGGCGACGGGACCAGCGGAGTGCCGTGCTGCGGGTTCCCTCGTTGATCGTGCCGGAGAGCCCCAATCTTCTGTTCAATCCCGCCCACCCGGATGCGGCGCGTGCCCGCATTGTCGCGCAGCGCCGGTTCGTGTTCGATCGGCGATTGTGGTTGCCCCTTTGATGGGTCTTGCAGGGGCCGGTGACGGCGCCACCGGAAGCGGCCCGGCGGTTCATTCCGCATGATTGTTCCTCGTGCCTCGTGCCGCGCTTCCGGCTGCTTTGGCCCCTGCCGAAACACCCCCGCGGTCACATTGTCGATCTGCCTTTGCCGTTTCAGTGGGCGCTTTGAGCGCTTCAGTGACGGCTTGCACGGCGATCACCGGGCGTGGGTCAGAGCACCCCGCTGAGCGGATGTCCGTCGAACGGATCGCCGAATTCGAGGTACTCGCCGAGCACGTCGAAGCTTTTGTGGCGGCCGAGCCGCTTCAGCTTGGCCGGATGGATGCCGCGCTCCATGCCGGTGGTCAGGGCGCCGCGCTTGAGGCTGTGGCCGCCGAGATCGCGCAACCCGAAGCCGGCCGCGACGGCGCGGGCCTGGACGATCTGTGCCACGGTCTGCGGCGTGATCGCTGTGGCGCCGATCCGGGGCAGGGGAGGGGGGGTGCCCGGCGGCGCGCCCTGCTTCGGACGCGGCGGCAACCAGATCCGGCGGAACACCGGGCCGGCGGCGAGGCCGGCGGCCTGTAGCCACGCCTCCAGCGCGTGGACCGGGCAGAGCTCGGTGTCGCCATAGGGCAGGGGAACGGTCACGGCGCTGTCCTGCGCGCCCTTGCTGTGCGGCAGCGTAAGGCGGATGCCCCGGTCGGTCTTCTCCAGATGCTCGATGCGGATCGCCGCCAGCTCCGAGCGCCGCAGCGCACCAGCGAAGCCGACCAGCAGGAGCGCGCGATCGCGCAGATCCGGGAAATCGGTCGGGATCGGGAGCAGCAGCCGGCGCAGGATGGCGGCGGTTGCCGCGACCTTCTTCCGTGGCAGCTGGCCCTTTTTCGCGGCGTCGCGCCGGATCCCGGCGAGCGTCTCGGAGACGCAGACATCGTCGGTCGGCACCGGGCAGCCGGCGGCGCGGTGCAGGTAGCGGATCGCGGCGCGGCGCAGTTTCAGCGTCTCGGGTGACAGTTTTTTCCCACCGCGTTCGCCGGCGAGGAAGGCGGCGACATCGGCGCCGGCGGCGGGCAGGGGAGGGAGGCTCCTTTTCAGGCACCAGGCGCACCAGGCGCGCACTGCGGCACGGTAGGCGCGCCGCGTGTTCTCGGCCTTCGCCATCCGCGCATAGGCTTGCGCCGCATCCCGCTCGGCCGCCAAGGAGCCGTCCAGCGCCGGGGTTTCCAGCTCGACCATGGTGTCGAACCAGGCGGTGACCGCCGCGGCGCCGGCGCCTGGCAAGATGGCCGGCACGGGAAGGGCAGGGGGCAGCAAGCTCGGGGCAGCGTCCGCCGCGCCCATTTCAGCCTCTGGCCCGTCGTCCATGCCCGTGCTCCGCCCGCCCTGCGCGGCTTTTGGCACCGGCCGGGGGCCTCTGTGTCGATTTGCTTCGGCCACTGCACTTTTGCCTTTAGTGCTGCACTGAGCGCAGTACCGATCAATCGCTGAAGGGGAGGGGGTTAGACCGCTGGCTGGCGACGCCGCCAATGGCGCAAGATGCTGGCGTCATGGACGGTCCCACAATCCCCCTGGAAATCCTTCGACTGGCGGAGGCGTTCGTGTTCGCCAGCCCCGAGCCGGTGACCTGGAAGACGCTGCGTCCGCTGCTGCCGGACCATCTTGATCCTACTGACGTGCTGGATGCCCTGAAGCGGCATTGCGCCGACCGAGGCGTGATCCTGGTCGAGATGGGTGGTGCGTGGACGTTTCGGACCGCTCCGGACCTGGCGCCGAAGCTCCAGCCGGCACTGACGGAAACCCGCCGCCTGCCACGGGTGGCGATGGAGACGCTGGTGATCATCGCGCTGCACCAGCCGATCACCCGCGCCGAGATCGAGCAGATCCGCGGCGTCAGCCTGTCCCAGCTGTCGATGGACGTCCTGCTGGAGACCGGCCTGATCCAGCCCTGGGGCCGGAGGGAAGTCCAGGGGCGGCCGACCTTGTGGGTCACGACGCCGCGGTTTCTGGCGCAATTCGGCCTTCGGAGCCTGCGGGACCTACCGGGCTCGGACCTGTTTTCCTCTCGGCCGGTTCGGCAGTCGGGGGCAGGGCAGGGGAGCGATGGGTTGGAGGACGGTGAGGACGCCGGGGTCGAGCAGGATGGCGATGGTGAGCCCCTGAGTCGCCCTGAGCGCCGCTCGCGATCCTGGGCGCTGGTGTCGATCTCCGTTTCCCGCGTCAGTCAGCCTTCAGCGCTTCGGTGAAGGACTCGGCGGCCGGGGCCGGGGAGGGGGCTTCCGGGCCGGCGAACGGTTCTCCAGGTTGGTGCGCGCCTGCTCGTAGGCGGCATTGATGCGGGCCATCTGCTGTTGCGTGCCGCCTTTGTCCGGGTGGTAGGCGATGGGCCAGCCTGGTCATGGCGCGCCGGACCGCGGCCGCGTCGGCGGCGGGCGGCACGCCGAGGGTTTCGTGCCAGGTGAAGAGCGCCTCGTCGACCATCATCTCGATGGCGTCCGGGGAATGCTGGTCCAGGAGGCGGCGAGGGCGGCGGCCCAGGGTGGGACCGCGGCTCGCCCGCGGCACCAGTTGTTCACCTGACGCGGCGTGTAGCCGGAGAGCCGGGCGAAGGCGGCCTGGCTGACGCCGGCGCGGGCCAGCAGGGCGGCGAATTCGGTGTGGAGAAGCGCTCGCATGGCGCCTTAGATATAGAACTCAGTTCTATTTGGGAGGCTCCTGTGGGCTTATCACGGCTCCGTGACACGCGATAAGTGTGCCTTATCACGCACTCTGGACTTTTGCCTTATTCCCCGCCAAAGTCCAGCGCAACCAAGGGGTTCCACCGTCACCGATGACCGATTCCATTTTCTCGCCCGCGGATGCCGCCGGCGCTGCCGGCACAATCCAGGCCATCGGCGACACGCCGGATGGCACCAGCGTCGCGCTGGCCGGCGCCGGTCCGGTCTCCGCGGACGCGCTGGCGGCCCTCGCTGCCGCCATCGACTTCGCCGGCCAGGCGCTGGCACCGGCGACGTTACGCGCCTACCGGGCCGATTGGCAGCATTTTTGCGCCTGGTGCCGCGCCGCCGGCTGGGCGGCACTGCCGGCCGCGCCCGCCACGGTCGCCGCCTATCTCGCCTCGCTGGCGAAGACACACACCAGCAGCGCGCTGGTGCGGCGTCTCGCCGCGCTCAGCCGCGCGCATCGCCTTGCCCGTCAGCCATGGCCGGCCGCCGATCCGGCGATCCGCAACACGCTGCGCGGCATCCAGCGCAAATTCGGCCGGCCGGTACGCCAGGCGGCGGCCCTGGCAACCGAGGAGGTGCGCAGCCTGGTCGCAACCTGCGAGAACACGACGGTCGGTCAGCGCGACCGCGCGCTGCTGCTGCTCGGCTATGCCGGTGCGCTGCGCCGCTCCGAGCTTGTCGCGATCGAGTACGAGCACATCACCTTCGACAAGGACGGACTCCGGCTGCTGATCCCGCGCGCCAAGGGCGACCAGGCGAATAAAGGTGTGAGCATCGGCATCCCGCGGGGCAGCACACCCGACACCTGCCCGGTGAGAGCGCTCGAGGTCTGGCTGAAAACCTCCCAATGCCAGCACGGGCCGGTGTTTCGCGGCATCGCCGTGCGTGGCGCGATCGAGCGCCGCGCCCTGCATCCGGATGCCGTGCGGCAGATTCTTCGCAAGCGGGCCACCCTGGCCGGACTGGTGCTGCCCCGGGGCGAACGGCTCAGCCCGCACGGCCTGCGGGCGGGCTTCATCACCCAGGCCTATATTAACGGCGCGCGCGACGAGCAAATCATGGACCACACGCGCCAGAAGGATCTGCGAACGATGCGCGGCTATGTACGCCGGGCCAAGCTCGTCACCGACAGTCCGGCCAAGCTGCTGGGCCTCTGATCGATGGCCAGACGCAAGGGGGAGGGAGGCCCTGCCGGCGTCGGCGAGGGCGTCCTGGAGAAACATCGTAACCGACGCGGCAAGAAACCGGCGAAGCCCAAGGTTGCCGCGCGCGGCCGTCCGCCGCGGCTGGCGCATCTCGTCGCCGGTAGCGATCGCGGCCAGCGGCGTGCGCGCGGCGCAATCGCGGACGAAACTCTCGTCCTGGGGCGCGTACAGCCTGGGACCGGCCTGTCCAACCCGGCCGGCGGCGGCGCGGGAGAAATCCTCTGCCTGCCGAACCCGGAATGGCTGCCGCACCTCCTCACCGTCACCGGACCATCCGAGCCGCTGACGGCGTTCCGGAAGGCCGCCGCCGGTCCCGGCACCATTGCGTGGCAGCGCGACTACGCCCGGTTGGAAGAGGACTGGGTCTACACGCTGCTCGCCCCACCGCCTGCGGATCGCGGCATTTCGGTGCACGGCGCGCGGACTGTCGCCAGTCAGATGCGTGCGCTGATCGAGGTCCTGGAAATACGGGCGGCCGATCACGCCAGAGACGAAAACTGCCCGTTGGATCTCAACACACTCGTCCCGGTGCCGGACAAACTGCTCAGGCTCGGACCGGAGGACCCGGCCGTGCTCGCCTGGCAGTGGGAGAACTGGGGCACGACCTGGATGCTGCGCGATGTCGCGCTGGCGCCGGTCGGCCGCGCGGGGGTTCTGGTACCCCCCGGTCATGAGGGGGTCAGCTACCGGTTCTGGTCCGCCGACTGGACGCCCTGGCGAGCACTGGCCACGGTGCGGACCCGATGGCCGGCCTTGGCACTGCACGTCAAAGTCCTCGGCATCAACGAGTAGCGGCGGGTTGATCAGGAATTTTCGTCGGGTCGCTGGGCGGCTGGTCACCACCGAGCGACCGGATGCGTGCGCGTCGCTGTCGCAGCGCCGCGGTTTTGGCCAGCCGGTCGAACATCACACCCATGGATAACATACGCAGGGACGCGGCGTGCTCGGCGCGCCTTGGCTGCCCGAACCAGCCGTCGGGGGCCGAGGCGCGGAGGCCGAGAAGGCTTCGTTCACGCTGCACGATCGAGGTCGTTGCGCTGTTGCTGAGACATCCCGACAGCGTGTCGAGATGCAGACGGCGCTCATCGGGTGCGATGCGGGCCACGAGATAGAACAGCATGGCGTGTAGCGCCCGCTGCCGCGGTTGCGCACGCGTGGCATCGACCAGTGGTGCTCCGCCCAACCAGGCATCGCAGGAACGGCAACGCGGCCGTGCATCGACGACACGGCTGGCGAGCGGTGTGATCACGCCGCCGCACGCCCAGCATCGATCGTACAGGCGGCAGCCATGGCCGACACAAACCACCGCATGGGCGAACCGCCAGCTCCGCCGGAAATGTGGCCGCGCGTCCGTCTCCAGGCAGCGCGGGCAAAATTGCAGCACCGGCCGAGCCCGGCCCAGCCGATCGGGTTTTGCCCCGGTCAGCAGAAATCGGCCGTCGCGCAGCAGCGCATCCTCTGCGAGGCCCGCCGGTGTCTCCTGGGTCACGATCACCGTCTCCGATAAGGTGCCACCGGCCAGATGCTCGAACGTCTGACCGGACAGCTGGGCCAGACGCCGCAGAGTCGCCGGTGCCACGTCGCGGTCGACGTCGTCGCCCGGCGTGCCCAGTACGTCCCGGGCAAAACGACACGGCGGCACGCCGGCGGCGACCGCCGTCCGCCAGAGCCAGCTGCTGAAGAGCTCGTCCGTCAGACGCTTGGGCCGTTGCGGCCACATGGTCGGGTGCCGCAGGGGAGACAGGGGTTCGAGTGCGACGGTGTCGCTGTCGGCTTGCGCGTGCTCGCGGCGCGGTGCGGGGAGTGCCGACGCCGCGCGCGCTCCGAACCAGCGCCGCGTGCCGTCGCGCAGCTCGGCGATGGGATCGGCGCCGGCCTCCTCCACCTCCCACAAGAATGCCAGGATCAGCGTCCGCGCATCGCGATCCTGTGCCGGCAACCAAGCCTCGGCGGCCCTGGCCAGCCGTCTTTCGGCGTCGCTGGCCGGATCGCTCTGGGGCACCCCCTACAGGTCCTGGGCGTGGGCGACGGCCTCAATACGCTCCGGGGAGGCGCCGCTCACCCGATCGAGCATGGATCGGTCGATGCGCTCGTGGCCGGTCCGGATGGCTTCGACCGCGGCCTGTCGGAGCAGCGCGACGATGCCGCCGATCAGGCCACCCGCCGCCATCAAGATGTGCCGCGCCAGATCGGGGTCCGTCAGGCCTGACGCCTGCCAGAGCGGCAGCTGCCGCTCGAACGTGGCCAGCAGCCTGGCATAGTCGAGGTCGTCGAATTTCCATCGCGGCAGGGTGAGGAGTTCGAAGCGGTTGGCCATCTGCTCGTCCTGCCGGAGCACATAGGCGATCTCCTTGGTGGCGAAGCCACCGAGCGAAACGCCGGTGATCGATCCCATGTTGCGCAGTTCCACCAGCGCGCTGCCGACTCCCGACCCTCTGATGTTGTGCAGATCGTCGATCAACAGCAGGCGCAAGCCGACGTCGTGCATCGCGCGATAGGTCTCACTGCGCAGCTGGGCGGTCGTGCTGCGCCGACCTGGTTCGCGTCCCAGTGCTTGCAGGATCGCCGCCAGGAGCAACGGGATTCGCGGGCCGTTGGGCGCCTGCACGAGGGCAACCGGCAATGATGCGCATTCAGCCTTTGGGTCTTCGGGCACGGTGTGGCGGGACAAGAAGCGGCGCGCGATGGCGGTCTTGCCGTTGTTGCTGGCGCCGACGATCAGCAAATTATCCGGCCGCATGCGGCGCTCGGACCGCAGGATCCGCTCAAGCCGTTCGTGCGCGTCATGCGCGCGGCTGTAACCGATCCATAAATCGCGATCGATGCCGGCGACACGCTGCGCGTCATCAAGCCGCAGCATGCGCCGCGCAGTGGTGTCGAGATGTGTTGCGCCGTCAGGATCGCGCACTACAGACGCTCGACGTCATCGAACGGCGCGATAACGGTCCCTGCCCAGGCGGGCGGCAGCGGGGCCGCCGCATCCGGCGCAGGTTTGATGGCATCGGCCGTCGGCGACGGCGTGGCGCCGTCTCGGGCGCTCTGCATTGCCTGTCTGGTGCGCTCCGCCTTGCGTCGGGCGGTTGCCGATTTGGCCGTGGCCTCGATGGTCCGGATGTCGGACAGGTTCTCGAACAGCCGGGGCTCCGTTCGATCGCGTGCCCTTGACGCATGCAGAGCACCCCGCGCCGCGGCGCTCTGGGCCAGCGTCATGTCCGGATGCGGCACGCGGTAAGGGATCGGAATGTAATCGTCGGTGAATTCGTCCAGGATCCAGACCCGCGCCAAGCTGCGCGGGTCGTAGACGACGATGCGTTTGACCCGATGCTGATTGTCGCGCCGCCACAGCGGCAGCAGATCGACCGAACTGTAATCGACGCGGAGCAGCCGGATTCCGGAACGGGTCAGCGCCCGGGCCTCGTATGGCAGGAAATCGAGCAACCAGCGTTCGGCCGGAAGGCGGGGAGGGGTACGCTCGGCGTCTGGCAGATCAGGCCGCCGGTAGTAGGCGAGATACCGGTCCATGGGTCGCTCGCCGATGCTGGCGTGGGTGGTGTGGTTATAGCTGTCGATGGTGAGGGCCAGCACGCGTTCGAGCTCGGGCAGAGTGAGGCAGGCCCGTTTGTCCGGCTCGCTCTCGCCGCGCTCATTGATGTTGCTGAACGTCGTGCCGCGCAACGCGTGGACGGCCTGCATCATCGTGCCGATCAGCCGCTCGATCGTGCCATGCTGCTCCGGATGTCCCGTGGCCCGGACTTTGGCGGCGACGCCGTAGCGCCGTAGGCCGCGCTGAATGCCGCGCGCGACGTTCTCGGGACCCTGGTCATATTCCAGCGTCCCCGGCCGGCCATAGACCGGCCAATGAATGCCGGTGAGGTCGCGCCGGACAAGCCAATCGTCCTTTGGCAGACACGCGTGCACAAGACAGGTTGCGACGGTGACAGTCGAGGCCGCTTCGAGGGACACCGAGAAGCCGAGCACGACGCGGCTGTACAAATCGATCGCGAAGGTCACCGTTGGCCGGCCGATGACGGTTCGGTCGGTCTCGCGCACCAGCCGGATGTCGCACGGCGTGCTATCGGTCTGGACCCGCTCCCAGGGTGCGCCGGCACCGGGATGCGCGCCGGTCAGCAGGCGCAGCGCGCGTGCGGCTTTCGGGCCCTCGCGCCGACGCACCAGCCAGGCTTGATCGCGGTCGCGCACGCGGGCCGCGACGGCGCGATATGACGGCGATCGTACCCCCGCGATCTTGCAGCGTTCGGCAACCTCCTTTTGCAATCTCGCGATGCTCGGACGGTTGGCCTGGGCGTAATGCTGGTCGATTGCCTGCGCGACGATTGTCTCAATGCCGGCGCTCAGTCGCTTCGCCCTTGGCGTGCCCTGTCTCGGCAGGAAGGCTGCGATATCGCGGTCGCTGGCCGCAGTTTGCCGCAGCAACGTCCATACACGCCGGCCCTTGATCCCGAGTTCCTTTGCGACGGCGTCCACATCGGCCTGGCTGCGGGCCGCTCGGCCGGCCAGCGCCGCGAGAAGATCGCGCCGGCGCGCGGCCTCAGCCCACTGCGCGTCGCTGAAACCTCGCTCATCCACCACCCGCGTTGCCGGACGCCCGACGTTTTCGTCAGCGGGAAACCAATCCGCGCAGGTGCCGCCGACACGATTTCGCCGGTGTCGTTACGGAGCAGCACGGCATCCGGCCCGAGCGGCCGATGAACACGCCAGCGTCGGCCGGCATGCTCGACCTCGATGCCAGCGACGAGGCGTTGCTCCATGTCACGGCCTGCCAGTGCTTGGTCGCAAAGATATTCCGACCAGAATGCGCAATGAGCCGAGGATCGGCCGAGGGTGATTGCGCCACAGTTACAATTGGCGCGTATGCGGCGCTCAGTGTCTTGCTAAACAACCGTCGCCTGGTCCTCCATGGCGCCGCAGGCCAAGGCCAAGCTCCGAACCGTGATCCTGCCGAATGCCTCGTATTGCTCGAGATCGGCCTGGGCGTTGCGGGCGAGTTCGAGGCTGGCAATCAACGTGCTGGAGATCGCGACCCTCAGGTGGCTCGTCCAATTCGGCAGATCGGCGGCGATCTCGGGCAGGAAGCCGAGCAGATCACCGCCCTCAGGCGTCTTGCCAAGGATGGCCTGCATCCGAGCGATGGCCTGGTCACGGAGTCCAAAGCAGACGGCGTGGCGGCTGATAGATTTCAGACCGTTGCCCGCTCTGCCCTCTCAGCACATCAAGGCAGGCCTGAAACAACGAGACGAAGTCCGCAGCGACCATCGGCCCCGGGGCGATCTCCGGCCGGCCCCGCTCGAACATGTCCCGACCCAGTTGCGGTCGCGCCTCAAGCCAGTCGGTCACGGCCCTGACGCGCTCGAGGTCGGCCAGGCGATCGGCAAGGACTCCGGAGGCTTGTTCTGCCTCGTCGGACCCCTCCATCTCTTTCGGCAGCAAAAGCCGGGACTTGAGCCAGGTCAGCCAGGCCGCCATCACCAACCACTCGACGGCCCTTGGAAGATTGACCCGGTCCGCCGCCGACACCGCAGCGATGTATTGATCGACCAGGGTCAGGATCGAGATTTTTGCGAGGTCCACCCGCTGCCGCCGTGCGAGGTCGAGCAGCAGGTCGAGCGGGCCCTCGAAGCCCTCCAGGTGGAGTTGAAGCGCTTCGGGCGCGATGGCGATATCTTCGTCCACCGCAGAAAGGTAACTGGGCAGAGTGCGCGGTCAAAGTGACTTGTGAAACGAGGGGAGGGCGCTGCCGCCTGGTCGGCGGGTAACCATTCTTCCGCTGCGTTATGGTTGGCTGACCGGAGCCGCAGCCCGATGGACGACCCAGATCTGGACCCGGAGATCGCCCGCATCCGCAACCGGCTGACAAGCCTGGAGGCGGAGAGAGCCGAACTCGTCTCCCGGCTCGCGGGCTTGGAGCGCGCCCGGCAGGAATCGATGAGCCTTTCGCCGCCGCAAGTGGACGCGGCGGCCATATCCGTGGCGGTAACGGCGACTTCGCCCCCGGCCCGGAAAATCGAGCTGTTCCGCCGACGATTTGCCGGCCGGCCGGACGTCTTCCCCGTCCGTTGGGAGAACGTTCGGACCCAGCGCTCCGGCTATGCCCCGGCCTGTGCGAACGAATGGGTGAAGGGGATCTGCGGCAAACCGCAAGTGAAGTGCGGCGAGTGCCCGAACCAGGCCTTCATCCCGGTGTCCGACGCCGTCATCGCACGCCACCTGACCGTGGAAAGGGGCCAGCACGGGGAAGCTGGCAGCGGCTTCGTGATGGGGGTCTATGCGCTGCTGCCTGACGAGACCTGCTGGTTCCTGGCCGTCGATTTCGACGGTGCGTCATGGGCTGATGACGCACGCGCGTTCGTGGAGACATGTCGCGCCGAGGGCGTGCCGGTTGCCCTCGACGTTCCCGGTCGGGGGAGGGGGGTCATGTCTGGATCTTCTTCGCGTCGCCGGTTCCGGCACGCGATGCACGGCGGTGGGCGCGTGGCTGGTCACGCGCACGATGGAGCGGCGTCCCGAGATTGGCTTCGCGTCGTACGACCGCTTCTTTCCGAGCCAGGACACCATGCCGCTCGGCGGCTTCGGCAACCTGATCGCATTGCCGCTGCAGTCACAGGCGAGGGCGCGGGGAAACAGCGTCTTCGTCGATGACCAGCTCTGTCCCTACCAGGACCAGTGGGCGTATCTCGCCTCGGTTCCGGCAATGGACCCCACAGACCTCGCGGCACGGATGATGGATCCCAAGGTCGCTGGCGGGCTGTTCGGCGGCGTGCGGTTGCCGGTGGAGGACGAGAATGCCGACGAGCCTTGGCATATGCCGCCGTCGCGCAGGCGCGACGAGGCTCCGATTACTGGTCCGCTGCCTGCCACGGTGCGGGTCGTCCTCGCAGACCAGGTTTACGTCGACCGCTCGGCGCTTCCGGCTTCAATGACGGCACGCATCGTCAGGCTGGCAGCGTTCCAAAATCCGGAATTCTACCGGGCGCAGGCGATGCGGCTGTCGACCTTCGACAAGCCGCGCATCATCTCCTGCGCGGAAATCAATCCGCGCCATGTCGGACTGCCGCGTGGCTGCCTTGACGAAGCGACATCGCTGCTGCGATCGCACAACATTAGCGTCGACCTTGAGGACCTCCGCCACGCCGGCAGCCCCCTGCCACCCGACGTCCGGTTCATGGGCGAGTTGCGCGGCGTGCAGAAGGAGGCCCTCGAAGCGTTGGTCCCGCACGATTTTGGCGTGCTCGCGGCGACCACGGCGTTCGGGAAGACCGTGGTTGCGGCGGCGCTGATTGCTCAGCGGCAATGCAATACTCTGGTGCTCGTCCATCGTCGCGAGCTGCTTGACCAGTGGGTTGCCCGCCTCGGGACATTTCTGTCCGTGGACCCAGCGCAGATCGGCATAATCGGCGGCGGCCATCGCAAGACCACCGGGATCATCGGCGTCGCGCTCATCCAGAGACTTGTTCGCCAGGATGAGTCGGTCACTGAACAGGTCTGGCAGATGGTCTGGGACCAGCTCTGTCTTCCAGCATCTCGAACCGCTCAGGAAGGCGGAACTGCCCCTGTCCGCAGCCTCCCTGCAGCTCCTCGCAGAGATCGGCGGCCGCTATCCCGAAGGTGCCCTTGCGCTGCCATCCGATCCAACTCCTTTGCCCGGATCAGCCTTTATTGGGCTGCGTGGTGATCCTGCCGTGTTGGCGGAACTGCCAGACGATCAGGTCGTTGCAACTGCCTTGCGCATCCGGCAGTCAGACTGGATTCGGCATGGTGATGTTTGGCGTCAGTTCTGCAAGGCGAGCCCTCGGCAGGCGCTGCACGCGATTCTCGCGGCGGAAGGGGATGACCGGTGGCGCTCGGAGGTCATTTCCCCGCTTCTCGACGTGGCGCGCGAGACCGACGATGCGGAACTGCAGGGCGGCATCGGTGATCTTCTCGCAGTCCTCCCCCCTGATCACGTGATTGACGTCGCAGCGACGGCGGTATGGTGGGTCTGGGAGCGAGCTAAGCGCAGCACCCAATCGGATGACGAAGGGATTCTCCGTGCCTGGGATCGCCTGGCCCGGGTGGTGTACACGCCGAGGGCCAGCGAGGCCCTGCAGATCGTTGGCCTGGCCGTCGACGCCGCGATCGCGTCGCCAGGCGGGATGCTCGCCATCGCGCTCGGCGCGCTCATGAGCAAACGGTCATGGGCGGCGGATGAGGGCTTCGATGAGCCATTCCTGAGCCGCCTCGATAGCGTAGTGATGTCCGAACTTGCTCGCCGGGCTTCAGGGTCGCATGATCTTGGTCCGCGACTTGGCCTTCCTTGAAACTATCGACCCGGCATGGGTCTCTCGGCAACTGATACCGCGGCTGCATTGGACGCACGCGGAGGCCCCGCCACTCTGGCGCGGGCGGGCGGGCCGGGATACCGGGCGGCCGAGCCTCTTCACCACCCTGATCGATGATTTTCCGGAGGCGTCGCGCCGCGCGGGACCGAGCGAGAACATCGATGGCCTTGCATGTAACCTCGTTCAGGTCTCGAGATGGGCGATCGACCGACCGGCGTCTTTGCCTCGTTGCTTCCAAAAGTGCGCGCAGCGCTCGCGACCGCTTCCCCCAAACTGCGGGAGCGCACCGCTTGGGTGTTCTGGGTACGGATGGCCGGAGAGAGAGGCGAGACGTTCGATCACGCCGAACGCTGGCGCTTAGAGGTCGGGCGGGTGTTCGATTGCATCTGGCCGCTCGACGCGAATGCAAGAGATCCAGACACTTCACGGAACCTGGTGTTCATGGCGCTGGAATGCGGCGACGCGTTCCCGGACGCCGTGGAGGCGATCCGCGATGTCGTCATGCCCTACGAGGTCGTGACGATCGCGGGGTGGTTGCAGGGGCAACCGACCCACCAAGAGGCCACGACCGGGCATCCACGCGCGTTCCTGCGGCTGCTCGATGCCGTGCTGTCTTCTGAGAGGGAGGCAATTCCCCCCGATCTTGGAGCTGTTTTGGACCAATGCGTGGCGGCCGACCCAAGCCTGCGCAGCGACCCGTCCTTTGTGCGTCTCGACGCCTTGAGACGGCGCCAGTCCACCTAGAACTGCCAGGCTCCGGGCGGGCTTGTCTTCGGGATGCGGTTCGCTCCGTGAAGGCGACTGGCGCACTTTCGGTAGCCCAAATCGCCCCTCGAAATGCAGGGCGCTTTGGGCTATATACGTGGGATGAGACAGTCAGCCCCTAATTCCGAGCCCATGTCCGTCGAGGTGCCTGCCTTCGAGACAGACGGGAACCTGCTGGCCCTGTTGCCCAGGGAAGCGCTCACGCAGATTGGACGCACCGGCGGCGAGGGCGCGCAACGACATGCACGAGCCGATATCAAGATTGTGGTCGTCGGTGAGAACCGGGATTTTTCGGTGCTTGCCGCCGAGATCAAGGGGGCTTGGCTTCTTCACGAAGCTTCCGGCACGCGACCGGGCAGCGGGGCACACAATACGTCGCTTGATCATCTGCTCACCTACCTTGTCGCCTCAGCCTTTGACACAGCTCTTCCTCTGAGAGCAGGGGGTACAGCCGTCACAGCGTTGATTGCACGGTTTGGGCGAGCGCTTAGTCGGGCCGCCACGATCGCTGGGGAGGACCTGATCTACAAAGCTTTGGAGCGGCCGACCGACATTGGCGCCGTCGTGGAGTTCTTGCGGTCAACCATCCCCCTGCTCTCTGCGGAACAGGACATCGATCCGCAGCTTGGGGGCAGCATCGCATCGCTGGACGCCGAGGACGCGCTGATTCAACGGGCGGGCGGGCTCAAGGATGCCAAATGGGTTGGCGAGTATCTTTCCATCAGCCCCAAGAGCGTAGCGGCGAAAGCGCGTCGCAATGAGCTGCTGGCGATCTCCCGAGGAGACCGCAATCTCTATCCAGCGTTTCAGTTCAAGAATGGCCAGATTGTTCCTGGTATTAGGGAACTCGTGGCGGTGCTACCACTGACGAACGGATGGTCGCGCCTGTCCTTTCTCCTCTCGCCAGATCCTGGACTCGATGACCGATCACCGGTCCAGGCATTCGAAACGGATCCCGATGCTGCGCTTGAGGTTGCGCGGAACGCGGATACGCAAGGGGCGGCGTGAGTTCTTCAGTTGTCGACGATGCCGATGCCCTGCCGGAGCCGCCTGCGGACATCGCTGCGCGAAAGCTTCCGTTGGTGGCAAGGCCGGCGGGCACGCAATACGTGCGTATTCATCGAGCGACGGACGGCGCTGTCTGGTTCGGATGGAACGCCGTAACCCGGCAGTTTCGTCCACCTACCAATCGCTTTGATGCGCCTGATCGCAGCTACGGCGTGCTGTATGCGGGGGCCCGCCGTGACGGGGCCTTTGCCGAGGCCGTAGGGAGGAAGCCTGGGAGCTTCAGATCGAATGATGAGCTTTCTGCGCTAGCAGTGACAACGTTGGCTTTATCCAGGGACCTGCGGCTAGTTGATCTACATGGTGGCGATGCGGTTGGGGCGCTCGGCGCGACCGGGGTGATTGGTGTCGGACCGCAGAGCTTGGCGCGTCGTTGGTCGAACGCTATCCACGCCCACCCAGAGGAGCCAGACGGCATCGAGTATCGATGTCGGCACAATTCCGATGAGGTCGCCGTTGCGCTCTTCGACAGGGTTAGGGAAGCGAGCCTTATATCGATTGGAGTTGTGTCCCTGGTGTCGGATATCGTTTGGCTCACTGCAATGAGAGCTCGGCATCAGATCCTGGAACCACCCTCGTAAGTCGTCGTGAACGAGCTCCGCAGGTGTCATCGCCAAGCGTTGCTCGTGCTTCAAAACGCTGCACATTGCACGGCTGCTGTCCGTCGTGCGGATTCCGCGGGGAATGGAAAAAGCTACGCGGCCAGGCGACTGTCCGGCGTTTGATCCTGATGGAGAGACGCCGGCCTAACATTGCTGCCCGGACGGCGGACGGGCGCCAGTTACCATTCGCGGCGCTGCTGGGGTGGCACGAACCGGTCATACGTGTCGTCCTCGTGCTCGCTGCCGAATGTCCGCCAGTCCACATCGTCTTCAAGCAGCAGGAGCGACAGGCCGAACTGGTCCTGCTCAGCGTAAAGGCTCATCTCATGCACCGGTTCAGCGAACCAGACACCCCCGTCATGCTTCACGCTGCCGAAGTCGCCAAGGAGCAGGTCCTGCTGCGCAGCCAGAGAACGGTCCGGCAATTCGATGGGTGTCCCGGATGTCTTGAAATACGCACAGAGTCTTGAGCGCGGGGTCGCTGGAACGCGCCCACTCGATAAAGCCGTCCCGCGATACGACCAAGACCGCGCGTTTGGCGGTATAGCTCAGCCAGCGCAGCACCGCAGCGACGAGAGACACTCGATAGCGCGCGGCACATTCGGATAGCATGTCCAGATCGACGCTCGCTTTTGGATCGATCTGCTTGCGGAAGTCGTCGTAGGGCATTAGCAGGCTGGCAGCGAATACGTTGGCTTGGTGCTCGATCTGGCGATACTCGGATCCCCAGGGGAGGAAATCCCCGTCGCCGCATTGAAGCCCCCTAGGATGGGCTTCGCGGTGCATCAGATAATGACCGAGCTCGTGGCCAAGCGTGAAGTTAATTCGTCCTTTCGACCTCAGACTGTCGTTGTAGATGATTCCCCAACCTTTCCGGCCCTTGGGCGCACGGAACAGCGCGCCGTCAAATCCGGGGAGATCGTCGCCGCGCACGCTGATGATCGGATCGTCTGGGCAGATCTGCGCGGTGAATTCCTTTGCGATGGCTGTGACGTCGATCGGGAACTTGTGGTTCCCGAACACCGCGTCGAGGACCTGGTGGATTCGAATGGCCCACCGCTGCGGCGACAGTGGGGCGGTCATTCATCCTCACCTATCAGGTCGGCCAGCCTGCGGATCTTACCCTTTGTCGCCGCGTCCATCCGCCGGTACTTACGGAAAAAAGCCTCGTCGGTGGCCGTCTCGACACCCGCCTTCTCGGTCGTTCCGATCAAGTAGTCGCCGGTGACGCCAAGGACAACGGCGATTTTCGCCAGCTTCTCCGCCGACGGGCGCGGCGGGTTCTTGTTCTCCAGCTCCCAGATGTAGCTTTTGCTTGACGCCGAGAGCTCGGCAAGCTTCTCGAGCGAGAACCCCTTTTCCTTCCGGAGCTTCCTGATCTTTTCACCCACTGGCGTTGCCAAGCGATGCACCTCGTCGAACGTCAAAATTCGTGTTCAGAGTAGAGGTATATTTCTTGCTTGACAAGACATATGCGCCTTCGTCATGGTGTTCGGAGTAGCGGTATATGGGTTTGTGCCACTCCGGGCGAGGCTCCACATATGGTATGTGGAGGCACCTTCTTGGCGCAATATAACGCGCATTCCGACTGAAGGCATCGAAAATGAGAGCCGCTGAAGCCGAACCGCTTGAAGAGGAGATATTGCCGAAGGGCATTCAGCGAATTCGCCGTCTCCCTGACGCGAAGCTGGGCGTCCTGTGGGAGTCCATCGTCGTCGACGAGGCCCTGAAGTCGCAACTGCTCTCGCAAGCCGTGCTGAACTTCACCCTGCGCGGCAAAATCGACCGCAGTGTTATCCCGCTGCATGGGGTCATCCTGCTGGTGGGGCCGCCGGGGACGGGCAAGACCTCTCTGGCCCGCGGCGTGGCGCACCGCACGGCCGAGTCTTTCAGCGGCGGGAAGTTCCGGCTGCTGGAAGTCGACCCACACATGCTGACCAGCTCACATATGGGGAAGACGCAACGCGCCGTCTCGGACCTGTTCTCGCAGTCGATCTCTGAGGCCGCAGCGGGAGGGCCGACAATCGTTCTGCTCGATGAAGTCGAGACGCTGGCGGCCGATCGGTCGAAGATGAGCCTGGAAGCCAATCCTATCGACGTTCACCGCGCGACCGACGCCGTCCTGGTTCAGCTGGATGTGCTGGCAGAGCGGCACACCAACCTGCTGTTCGTGGCAACCAGCAACTTCCCTGAGGCGGTCGACTCGGCCTTTACGTCCCGCTGCGACCTGGTGTTGCCGATCCCGTTGCCGGAGCGGGACGCCTGCCGCCAGATCTTGGCGGATTGTCTCGCCGGTCTTGGCCAGACCTATCCGGAGCTGGCGAAGCTCCAGCGTAGCACTCGTTTCAATGAATGCGCGCAAGCCTGCGTCGGCCTCGATGGGCGGGCAATCCGCAAGATGGTGGCGACGGCTCTCGCGAGCAGTCCACAGACGGCGCTGAACCCGGAGCGCATGACGATCGAGAACCTGATCGACGCGGCGAAGGCCGCGAAGACCGCTCGCACCGAGGGAGGGATGGCATGACGACCGTAGCGAGCCGCACGTTCCGCAGCAGCCCGCATCGCGACACGTCGCAGACGTGGCATGCGATCACGGAGCTACTGACTCAGGGCAAATGCGCGGCGCCCACGGCGGAACTGCTGGCCGTCGCCGGCATCGCCGCCAGCATCATCGCGGAACAGACGCCCAAGAACGAGGCGATCGTCGTCACGTGCGATGGGCCGCGCACGCGGATCTACTGCACCTACGATGACGATGCGATCGACGGTTCCGGCGCGAACGAAGACGCCCTGGGCTTCGACCCTCTCAAGGGCGACTGGCGCATGTCGCTGCCCTGCCCGAAGGACGACCTGGCCTGGGTGCAGGCCGCGCTGAAAAAACACGGCGGCCGCATTACCGCGCGCAGCTCTGAGGAGACCGTCGCTGCAGATCAGAGCGCCACGAAGGTTGAGGGCCTGGTTGTCGACATCAAGGGATTTCTCGGCTCATGACCAGCGTCGTCGTCAACACCTATACGCATTCGGTCACGTATGTCGCCGAAAACATCCTCAAGAGCCTGAAGGACATTATCCGGCTGAGCGGCCTTGATCCGACGAACTTCATTGGCGAATGGGAGTCGAATCTGAGGGCCACCCGGACTTGGCTGGAGTCCGGCGACCTGCTGAAAGTGGTGCTGGAGATCTATGATCCGGCGTCGGACGGGCTCATCAGGCGGTGGGATATCGGCATCGCGTATGGATGGTCGTCTGGCGGTGACGGAAGCTTCTGGACCGACACCGATCAGCTTCGCTACGCCATCCGGAAGGCTGGCGTAGCGCCGATCAACGCGAGATACCGCTTCCTCCTGGAGAACAAACCCGGCCGCCCGGACGTGCCCGGCTGGTCCTCCACAACATATCGTTCGACGGGCGGAATGGCCCGCCAGAGTCTCTGGCACCACGATCGAGCATAGCGGGCTCGGAGCCAACACATCTTACTTGAGGAAAGCGTCCTGATGCTCACGATCGACGAAGCCTTCCGCAAATTCAAGCGTCGGCTTGAGCTGAACGATCGCGAGCAAAAGAACGCATCAGCTCGGCATAACGAAATTCGCGAGTATCTCGTCACGAAATTTGGTATCGACCGCAGTTTCCTGACGGGGTCGTACGCGCGATACACCAAGACGAAGCCACTCAAGGACATCGACATCTTTTTCCAGCTGAAGGAAAGCGAGCGGCACTACCGGTCGAAGGCGCCGTCCGTTGTGCTCGGCGATTTCTACAGTGCGCTGGTCGACCAGTACGGCAGGTCGGCCGTGCGCAGGCAGAGCCGGTCCATTAATGTCGATTTTGGCGTGGTAATCGATGCCGACGACAACACCGACTACCGGATCGTCAGCGTCGATGTAGTCCCGCTCGTTCGCGCTAGGAGACGACTACGAGATACCGGACGATGGCACAGCGGCGTGGATCAAGACCAACCCGGAAATCCATGCCAGCAAGGCCACGGCGGCGCATCAGGCCTTTTCCAATGAATGGAAAGGACTGGTCCGCATGGTCAAATACTGGAACAACAACGCGCGCCACGGTGCCGAGAAGCCGGTCAAGCCGTCCTTCCTGATCGAGGTCATGGCGCTGGAGTGCCTGCATGGCGGTTGGCAAGGGCGATTCGATTACGAAATCCAGGCGTTCTTTTCAACTCTTGCCGCCCGGATCTTCGACCTATGGCCAGATCCCGCCGGCCTGGGACCTCCGATCAGCAATGACATGGATGCGGCCCGCAAACAGCGTGCGCGTGACCTGCTGATGGCGGCGAGCCGGGAAGCGACGCTGGCCATCGATCATGCGCGGCGTGGGCGTAACGGCGAAGCACTCAAGGCCTGGCGTGCTCTCTTTGGCACGAAGTTTCCACTGTCGTGATCGAGGCACTGCATGGTTGACGCGGTCATGCCGCGATGGCACGGCGACAACTACCAAGCGCGCATCTTCTGGGAGAACGCGTTCAACCTTCTGCTGCCCAACACGTGCGTCGTTGAAGTTACGTTCGAGGCCGACGGACCGAAGGCGTTCGACGATGTGGTGGTGAAGTACGAGCCAGCCATCGCGAGTTCGGGTCCGCAGCGGATCACGGCGGATTATCATCAGGTCAAATGGCATGTCCAGACCGGTGGCCGTTTTGGCTATGCCGACCTAGTCGATCCTGAGTTCATCGGCGCGCAGTCGGTCTCGTTGCTTCAGCGCTTACAGCAGGCACGGCAGACCGCGCCATCATCGGCGTGCTTTACCTTCCTGACGACCTATCGGATCAAAGATGACGATCCGCTCGGCATGCTCATTTCAGGCCATGACGGCTCCGTGCTCGTGGAGCGTCTGTTTGACGGCACGACCGACCGAAGCCGCATGGGGAGGGTGCGCAAGCTGTGGCGCGAGCACCTTCAAGCTATCGAGCGATGACGAGCTGAAGCAGCTGATCATGGGTCTGCGCATTTTCGAGGGATATCGGTCCCTTGACGAATTGCGTCGCAGATTAACCTCAAAGCCCAAATCGTGGGCGTCCTTGCCTGCAGTGCCGCAGACTCCGATTTCCGGTATGATGAACTGGCGCGGCAACTGAAGGTACGGACAGCTCAACAAGCTGACCCGTGATACACTGCTGCAGATCTGCCGGGAGGAAGGTCTGCTGGTTCCCAAGGTGGCGGAACCTGACCCGGCGTTGCCGGTCGCCATCCGAAGCTTCCTCGGTCCTGCAGCAGACATCGTTGGCGCGGCGCCTGAGGACACACTGCTCCTCACCGACTATTTTCGCCAACGCTACCTGCGGGATGACCGCGACTGGCAGCGCGATATCCGCCCTGAGGTGGAAACCTTCTTGCGCAACAGCGTCAGGAAGTCCGCATCGCTTCGGCTTATACTCGATGCGCACGCGTCGATCGCCTTTCTGGCAGGGGCGGTATTGGACATAAAATCGAGCGTGCAAACAACGCTCGTTCAAAAGGGCCGAGTAGGGGCGCGGGTCTGGCGTGCAGACGATGGCTCGGTCACCAGTGGTCAGTCCTTGACGATCGCGCACGAGGCCCTCGGGCCGGGCGCGGACCTCGGAATCGCAATCGGTGTTTCTCAGTCCGTCACGGTTCAAGCGCGAGCCTATATAACCGCGCATCTGCCGCATGTGGGACGCCTGCTTTCCTTTGCTATGCCAACAGGTCCCGGCCAGCAAAGCGTGGCTGGAGGCGGTCATGCCGCCATGCTGGCCGAACAGATTTCAAACCAGGGGCGCGAATTGAAAGCCGATGCCCCGGATACGATGGTGCACATATTTGCCGCGTGCCCTAATGCCCTTCTCTTTTACCTCGGGCAGCATCACCAGAGCATCGCGCCTTGCATCGTCTATGAATTCGATTTTGACCGGCGTGGCTGCAAGACTTACCAGCCGTCCTTCGTTATCGACTAGACTAGAGGGCGGTGGTCATGGGCTGGTATGCGTCTGCCTGCGCCGTACAATCGCCCAAAACGATTGATGACTACGGTATCAACGACCGTGACCTCAAAAGAAACGTAGCTCTGGAAAGCTCGGGTAGTTCGTCGGCTGCTTCGTCAGGCAAAGATCATCATGCAATTGAAGAAATCGAACAGCGACGGTCGCCCGCCGACCGTCGCGCAATGACCGGACCATAGCTATATCGGAGCGGCCGCTGACGACCACGTCTTCCCAGCGACCTGTCTCGCGATTGCGTCTCGCGGCAGCGAGGGTCCCGTTCAGAAAGGCTTCGACGATCCAGGGATTGCGACAGATTGCCCGGCCGCCAAATCGGTCATGGAAGAAACCGCGATCCTGCAGGTAGTAGATCGAGCCAATGGCGATCACGCCGACGCCAAGTGGATTATAGCCGCCCCGACTGCGATGCGCCTTGTACTGCCTGATCATCTCCCTCCTCCCGAAAGCAGGCAAACGAGCCCGCCGGCCGAACTGCCGGACCGACGGCCTCGCTGCGGTGTTGTCCTCGTGGTGTCAGGTGCGTGAAACCGTCCGCACCTCCTTCGTTTCAGAGCACCTGTGGTGCGAACGGGATCTCATCATCCGGACCACCGCCGCCTGCTCCGCCGCGAGGCAGATAACCACCGCCACTCGTGCTATCAGCCTCGGAACGTTCGCCGGTGTTGGCACGGGAGAGCATGGTCATCTCGCCCTTGAAGCGTGGCAGCACGACCTCCGTCGTGTAGTGCTCTTGCCCGCCCTGGTCTGTCCACTTGCGGGTCTGCAGCTGGCCTTCGACATAGACCTTCACGCCCTTCGTCAGGAATCGCTCGGCGATGTCAGCGATCGCCTCGTTGAACACGACGACGCGGTGCCATTCCGTGCGTTCCTTGCGCTCACCTGATGCCCGGTCGTTCCAGGTCTCGCTGGTGGCCAGCGTGAAGCTGACGATCTTGCTGCCCGCCTGCGTCGTGCGGACTTCCGGGTCCTTGCCGAGGTTGCCGATGAGGATGACCTTGTTCACTGAACCAGCCATGTCACTGTCTCTCTCTTTCACCGAGAGAAGGCATCAGGCCAGTGCCGTCAGCGTCCTCTGGTGTGCGGCCCCTGGGAACCTGACGGAGGAGCGGGACAACGGCGTGCTCTGCACGGGACCAGAGCCACGCACAGAGCCGCGCAGCGGCGGGCCGCAGGTCGAGCATGGTGAGGACCCACCCGTTGACGCGGTCCGATGGCGGGTTCAGGCCGCAGCGACATCAGAGGACGCGACGGCACGGCCGAAGACTGATCCAATTCCATTTTCCCATTCGATCGCCTCACTATTTCCGTCGCGTCTCCCGGTCTCCTTGAGCACCGGATGTCGATCCGTGCATCGCTGCCCGCGGTCCGTTCGCGATGGAGATGGTACATGCGAAGGAGGCCGGACCTTGCTTGGGTCCGGCCCGTCTCTTCGTCAGTAGGGCAGCTCGTGTTCGGGGATCTCGTCCGGCCGTGGCGCCCGGGTCCAGACGATTTCCGTCTCATCGCCATCGTCGCGGTGCCGGGTTTCGATATGCAGGATTTCGTAGCCGTGTGCCGTGAGCCTGCGGACGTCATACTTGCGCAGGTTCAGTGTAGGACGAATGGTTTTCATGTGCGGAAACTCCCGTGCTCTGGATCAGCCCGATTGCTGATGAGCGGCGGGAATGCCGGCCCTCGGATCGGCTCAACCCTTGAGGTGCGCGAGCGGGCGGGGTCGGGCTGCGGCGGGCGCGGGCCTTCTTCAGGCCTGCGCCGGACGCAGCCTGGCCCCGCTATAGCTCGCGTGCCTCAACCGCGCGGTGCGCGGCGCCGCAGGCGGGGTTGAAACGGTCCGACCTCGGCCGGCATTACGATGGAAGGGTCAGAGGAGGGGCTTTCTTGCAATCGTGCTGGGCTCCCCCCGTGCCCCGTCACGCACCGGGTGCCGGGGCGCGCTCCAGGGTTCTCGTTGTTCGATGCTTTCATCTGCCAGCGGAAAGGGCAGGGGGCTGAACAGGGTGCGCGGCGGAACCAAGAAGCGAGTGTCATAGTGCTCCGCGGCTCAAAAGGGGACGCGCGGACGAGGATTTGCGTGCGTCCTGGGCGTCGTCAGTGCGCCCGCGCACCGCGTGCGCGGGGCGCCGTCAGGCGGGGCGGTGTTGACGTGGCCCGATCCTGGCCGGCGGTAGAAGCGAAGGATCAGGGGAAGGTCTATGTCCTGCCGTGCACGTGACGCCGGCGTGGGGTCACGGAAGGTACAGCGAAGGCCGGCCGCGCCACCCAATGCCGACTGCCAGTGGAAGATGGCGCAGGGATCGAAACCCCTGCGCCGGTCTTCCACCACCAGGGGGGCGGAACCGCGACCGGCTCCGCCCCCGCCGTGGTCCGTCACGCCGCCTGGAAGGCGGCCATCTCGGCGGCGGCGGACTTGCGGGAGACGGTGGCGGCCGGCGCCGTGGGTGCCTCGTAGGGCTTCCAGGTCTCGCCGGTGATGTCGGCGTAGGCGGCGATCGCCCCCTCGGCGGCGGCCATCAGGGCGAAGGACTGCAGGGCCATCTCGGCGGCGAACAGGCGGGCGCGCTCGGCCTTGCTCTCGAAGCCGAGCGGACCGTCACGGTCCTCGTCGCGGTCGTCGTTGAGCAGCTTGCTGGTCAGCTCCATCGCGGCCGACTTCTTGGTGCCGTAGAATTGCGCGGCTCCGAAGGCGGAGCTGACGAAGGCACCGGTGATCCGTTGCAGGTGGATCTGCAGGGCCTTCTCGTTCAGCGCCGTCCCGAACGCCTGGGCGGCGCGGGCGATGTGCTCCTGCGGTCGCATCGCGAATGCCGTCGTAGTCGACGGGTTCGAGGCCGAAGGTGCGGACGAGGTTGTCGGTCAGGCCCTGATGCGGGGCGAGACGGGCGACCATTTCGAGGGTGACGGCCTGGCGGTCCGGTCCGGCTGCGGGACGTGGTGGGCTTCGCGTTGGTCGGGGTGGATTTACGGGTCATGCTCTCGATCCTTTTTCTCTGCCCGGGAGGTGCCGCCGGCGTTGTGCCGGCGTCCGCCCCCTCGGGTGCGGTTTCCTTGGGCCGGGCATAGGAGGGAGCGGAGGGCCCTGAAGACGGCAGTGGTGCGGGAGCGCAGCGACCCGGTGCCGGCTGAACCGGAGGCGCTCCGCCACTTGCGGAGCGGGGCTTGCAGCGACCGACGCCCGGCCTAAACCGCACGCATCCGAGGGGGTGACGCCGACACGGCACCGGCAATTACCGCCCGGCAGGGAAACGATCGAAGGTCCATGACAGGGAAACTCACTTCCACAAACGCGAGGCCCCACTCCCTGCGGCCGGACAGATCCGCAGTCGGTCACCTTCGAGCTGGACGCCCGCCTCGCTCTGCATCAGGGCCACGCCGACAATCTTGTCCGTGCCTTTGGCTGCACCTCTGGTGCCGAACTCGTTGACTACGATGGTCCCCGCGACGCGACCCAGGAGCACATCACCCACGCCTCCCGGCATTCAGAACGGCGTCGAACCAGAGGCCCCTGTGGGCACACCCGCAACGGATCGCGGGTTCCTTCGTCAGCTCCGCCTTTGAGGGCCGCTGAGTCATACGGCACCAAGAAGTCGGCCACGTCGGAGCTCACCTGTCGGAGGCTCAACGATGATTGCGGCGAGGAACCCGACGGTCCGGCCGGGTTCGGTAGCAAGAGTGAGCGTGCCCGGCTGTCGCCGCCGAGATGACCCTACGAGTTCCCTGCCTCGGCTGGCTGCGGCCGAGGGGGCGATCGCGGCCCACGCCGACATAGCCGGCGAGAACCGCGAGCTCCTCGAGGCGCCCACAGCACCGGCTGCCACGGCGGAACGCCGCTCCAACGCCGTCGATATGGCTGCCTTCCAGGCGGCATGACGAACCATGGCGGGGCGAAGGCGGTCGCGGTTCCGTTCTCGCTGGTGGTGGAAGACCCCAGGGTGTCGATCCCCGTGCCTGCTTCCATTGAGGCGGGCATCGGGGGGCAGAACCGGCCCGGGTCGTGCTGCGAATGGTCGCAGCAAGCGCCATTGGCCGAGCAGCCGGGTACGTCACGAGTCGGCAGAGGGCCACGCAGCCACCGATCAGGCGGCGATCAGCAAAGTCATCAGCCGTTCAAGCTGACCGATTTCCCGGCGAAGTCGGCACATGCGCGGGCCGTATGTCGCCTCCAGGCGCATGGCTGCGGCGAGGTAGCGATGCCATGTCGTTCGATCCCAGCGCTCGCGATCGGAGGTCGCGCTCGTCTGTGGGCGCGTGCCCAGGGCCGCCGCCTCGCAGGCGGCGATCATCTCGGTTTCAAGCTCAGCCAGACGCGCGCGGCGGCGGGCGATCTGCACGTCCAGCGCCTGGCGACTGAGAATGAGTCGGCGGCACGGCTCCGCCATCCGGAGAAAGGGGGGTCATGACGATGTCCTCGGGATAAGCGCACCTGCCCCGGCGCTAGGACCGGGGCAGGTGCTACTGCGGGGTCAGGCGGCTTCACGCTCCCCCAGGTCGTCATTGTCGAAGCCGGCGTCGGCCTCGTCGCTCGCCGCTTTCACCGTCGTCTCCGGTCGCCGGACCGACCCAGCCGGGAACGCGCCGTGCCGCTGCTCCGCCGACGCGGCCAGCTCCTCCGGTGTCAGCCGGAAGAGCGCCGCCGGATAGACGAAGGTGCCGTCCTTGAAGCGCGTGACCATGCGCGCCCGCGTGTCCTTCGCGCGGGGTGCGATGTTGACACCCTCGGCCCTGGCGACGGTCTCCAGCGCGCCGCGCGACAGGCACGACAGGAACTCTTCCGTCGCCATGTTCGGCAGCAGGAGCGAGGCGCCGATCGCCTCGCCGGCGATCCGGGCGAAAGGCCCGCTCTGCGAGCGGTTCTCCCGGCAGGACAGCACGCCGATCAGCATCTTGCGCGCGGCCTGGCGCAGCAGATCGCGGTCGGCCGTCAGCACGCCGCCTTCGGTGAGCGTCGCGGCAGATCGCCTGACGGTCGTCCCCGCGCAGGTCGCTGCCGCTGTCGACGGTGACGTTGTCGCCGCCGAAGGCGAGGATCAGCAGGCCGAACAGGGTATCGTCCTCGATCGGCGTGTCGGCGAGCGCCTGATGCAGCGCATCGGTGCGCAGATCGCCGATCATGGCGACGCCCTTCTGCGTCACGTCCGGCCGGGTCCGCGCGGTCGGCGCGTCGTCATCATCGCCGTCGCCTGCCGCGCCGGTCGTGGTCTTGGTGCCATCCGCTGGTCTTGCCGGCCTTCTTCGGCTCGGGCAGCCGGTAGGCGATGGTCTCCACCTCGCCGGTGCGCGCGTCGATGTAGTGCCCGACCAGATCGGTCTTGCCGGGCTTGCTGTAGACGCGTTCGGCCTTCTTCGGCAGTTGGCCGCTGGCCGTATTCGTCCACCGGCAGCAGCGTGCCGCGCTCGGGCAGGTTGTTCTGCAGCCACTCCTGCTGGGCGCCGAAGAACCCCTCGACGTTGGTGGTGTAGCGGCTGTCCTCGCCCGGCGGGGCGAACAGGTCGTCCTCCCAGACGATGCCGTACGCCTTCGCCAGATCGTCGCCGAATTTGGCGGCCGAGGCCGGCATGCGGCGTTTGGCGAGCGCGCGGGCGACCTCATACCAGGCGACGTCGGTCTGGCCCTTCTTCGGCTTGTGCTTCTTCCAGACCTGCGCCTGTTCCTCGCGCGTGGCCGCCGCGATCGTGCGCAGCTGCTCCTCGTTCGGCATGCTGCCGAGCGCCATCACGTCGAGCATCGCGCGGATGCAGATGCGCCAGCAGCTTGAGGCGGCGGACGGTGCGGACCGGCAACGCGAGCGCGTCGGCGATGGCCTGCTCGTTCCAGCCCTGCGCTTCGAGCCGCTCGATCGCGCGCCAGATGTCCACGCTCGACATCGAGGCGCGGATCAGGTTCTCGGCGACCGAGCGCATCGCGTCGGCGGCCTCGTCGGCATCGCACACCAGCACGTCGATGACAGGCAGATCGGCCTTGATCGCGGCCTTCACCCGGCGGTTGCCGACGACGATCATCAGCCCGTCGTCCTTCGGGGTCACGCAAGGCGGCTGGATGATGCCGACGGCCTTGATCGAGGCGAGCAGCTGTTCGTCCATCGCCGGCGGCACCGGCGTGCGTGCGGGGATTGTTCGGATTGGGTTGAAGAGTACGGGGATCGACGCTGCGAAGTTCGGCCATGACTGGCTCCTGTGGTTGGGGTTTCATCCTCCCTGTTGTTCGGGAAGACCCCTCCCGCGCGGCGCATCCCGGCCCGACGGGGCAAGGGCGTGCGCAGCACGGGAGCGCACAGCGCGACGCACCCTTGCGGCGGCGGACGGCGATGCGGCAGCCATTTCCTGCTCTCCGCTCTCTTCTCCATTCCCTCTTCTGTTCGAGTTCTCGCTCTTCGCTGCCTGCTTTCCGACGGTTGCGATCAGGATGAGCGGCGTGGCAGGGCAGGGGGCTACGCGAAGGCTGATGCCGTTCAGGCGGCGATGGCCCTTGGCTGTGCCGGACGGTTCGCGTTGACCGACGCCCTCGGTGCCGGCGAGGTCCGCCTCGATCTCCGCGAGCTGGGCGAGCTTGTCGTCCAGTTCGCCCTGCAAGGGGAACGTCTCGCCCAGGCGCGGCTCGATAGCCGGCCAGCCGGGCCTTCGCGTCGGTGACGCGGCGGCGATGCTCTTCAAGCTCGGCGTCCATCCGGTCGAGGGCGTGCTCCAGCCGGGCGATGATCCCGACCGGCGTCGTCTCGCCGTCGATGTCGATCGATTGGGCATAATCCGTCCGTTCCAGCGCGAGGTCGCGGCTCCAGCCGCGCGTCATGCCGGCCGGCGCGGATGTCGCAGGTCAGGTCGAAGCCGCCGATGCGGCCGACCGTCCAGCTTCGCTCGGTGCGTTCCCGCGCGGCAAGACGGACCTTCGTCAGCAACGAAGCGCCGGCCGCCTTGCGCTGCGTGATCGTCCTTCCCTCGATCTCCATGGTGAATGCGTCGCCGCGGGTCGATTGCCGCCGCGTCAGGTCGGCCGTGATCGCCCTGATCCGCCCCTCGGCATGCGCCTGGTCATGCCGTCGCGTCGCGGATCTGCCGCCGGATGGCGTGCTGGTCGTCGACATGCGCCGCGCGCTGGCGTTGCAGCCGGGCGATCTCGCTCTCCAGCCCCGCCTTTCGCATCAGCCGGCTGTCGCCCGATGCGATCGCCTTGGCCATGGCGAACTGATTGGCCTGGCTGCCGGCATCCTCGATGCGGCGGATGGTGCGGTCGCCCGACAGCGCCGCCTCGATGAACCGCGCCTTGCGTTCGTTGTTCTGCCACATCGTCGCGTCCATCGAGCCGAGCGTGGCGTAGGCATAGATGTCGATCTCGTCGTGCTGGTTGCCCTGCCGCTCGATGCGGCCCTCGCGCTGCTCGATCTGGCTCGGCAGCCACGGCACGTCGAGATGGTGCATCGCCTTCAGCCGCTGCTGCACGTTGACGCCGGTGCCCATCGTCTCCGACGAGCCGATCAGGACCCGCACGCGCCCGGCCCGGAAGTCGGCGAACAGCCGCTGCTTGTCCGCCGAGCGCTTGTAGTCCTGCATGAACGCGATCTGGCTGGCGGGAACGCCGCGGGCGATCAATTGCTGCCTGATCCAGCGATAGGCCGAGAAGCCGCGTGTCGCCTCGACGCTGATCGTGCCGAGGTCGGAGAAGATCATCTGTCCGGCGCCAGGAATCGGATACGGCGTGCCGTCGGGCCGGAGGTAGCTCTGCGCCGCGGTCTCGGCCCAGATGCGATGGACGTTGTCGATCAGCTTGTTGAGCTTGTTCGCCGGTTCGTCGTCGCTTCCGTGCCAGACCAGCCGCATGTCGATCGCGGCATGCCGCCCGTCGGTGATGAC
>CAWADP010000010.1:0-693701 GCA_963780805.1 uncultured Alphaproteobacteria bacterium | reverse complement strand
CTGCTGAACGCCACCACCGAGGATCAGCGCAAGGGCCTCGCCGACTATTTCAGCCCGAACAGTCAGCTCAGCCATGCCTCGTCCGGGACCGGCGATCCGTTCGGGGGACATACCGCGTTCGATCAGGGAGCGCTGGTGTCCGACCGTGGCGCGGTGCAGGCGGTGGCCGGCACCCGCCCCACGCCGTTGGATCCGTCGGACGCCGACGCCCATCCGGACACGCCGGAGCATGCGGGTTCCGACGATGACCAGGGGCCGGGCGCGGACCAGCAGGCACCTCCGATGCCGCCGCCGCCGGCAGGGCCGACGACCACTGCCGCCGCCCCGCCGCATCCTCCGCCGCCTGGAATCGGCGCGAACCTCGCGGCCGTGGCGCAGCCCTCGGCCAATCCGGAACTGCCGACCGCAACCGCACTGCCTCGCTTGGCGGCGGCCTCCCCCGCCGCGTCGCCCCGCAACCCGACCGACGCCGACTTGCGTGCGGCACAGGAACGCCGGGAAAAGGCCGAGTTTGCCGCGGCCGCGCAGGAGATCCGCGATGCCGTCGGCAGCGATCCGGCGCTCGCGGCGCTGGCACGCCAGCTCATGATCGACATGACGCCGGAAGGACTGCGCATCCAGATCCTGGATGCCGAACAGCGGCCGATGTTTCCGTTCGGCTCGTCCGAGCCGAACGAGCGGGCGAAGCTGCTGCTGGAGAAGGTCACGCCGGTACTGCTCCGGCTCCCGGAGGCGATCTCGATCGCCGGTCACACGGACGCCGCGCCATTTCCCGGCCCGGACCGTACTAACTGGGAGCTGTCCAGCGAGCGCGCCAACGCCACCCGGCGGCTGCTGGTGGAGGAAGGGTTGGCGGACAACCGCATCCGCTCGGTGACCGGCAACGCCGACCGCGACCTGCTGCTGCCGAAGGATCCGCTGGCGGCGGCCAACCGCCGCATCGCCATCATCGTGCTGCGCGGTACCGGGGCGCCTGTGCCGCCGGCGCCCGTGTCGTCCGCGCCGGCCTCATTGCCGTCGCCAGGCCTGCCGGCTTCGCAAGTGAGATCCAGGCCGGCTCCGCCAACGCCAGACCTGTCAGCGCCGTCGCCGCCGGCCCCGCAAGCGCCATCCTGGCCGGCTTCGCCAACGCCATCCTGGTCGGTTCCGCCCGCGCCATCCCGACCGGCTCCGCAAGCGCCATCCCGGCCGGCTTCGCCGGCGCCATCCCAGCCAGGTCCGGCAGCTGCTACCCCGCCGACGGTCCCCCCGGCGACGAACGCTGCCGGGATGCCGGCGCGGTAGCCGCACGCCATGCTCGCGCTCGGCGCCCTGGTCTTCCTGCTTGGCTGCGTGTTCGGCAGCTACCTTGCCTCGGGCGGAGCGGTGGCGCCGCTGGCCGAGTCGCTGCCGTTCGAGATGTGGACTATCGGCGGCGCCGCGATCGGCTCATTCCTTATGAGCAACAGTTTGCATGACGTGAAGCACGCGCTGGGAAAGTTCCGCAAGATCCTGACCGGCGCGGCATTCGCCAAGACGGACTACATCGACCTGCTGTCGCTGCTGTACTATCTGGTGCGGCTCGCCAGCACGAAGGGCAACATGGCGGTCGAGCCGCATATCGAGAAGCCGCAGGAGAGCGCCGCGTTCCAGAAATTCCCTCGCATCCTGACTAACAAGTTTGCAACCGAGACGATCTGCGACTATCTGCGCATGGTAGGGATGAACGCCGACGACCCGAACCAGATCGAGGACGTCATGGCGCGCGAACTGAAAAAGACGCTCAACGAGGAGCTGCACGGCGCACACGCGCTGCAGACCATGGCGGATGGACTGCCGGCGCTGGGCATCGTCGCGGCGGTGCTGGGGGTGATCAAGACGATGTCGCATATCGACCGCCCGCCGGCGGTGCTGGGCGCGATGATCGCCAGCGCGCTGACCGGCACCTTCCTGGGCGTGTTGCTTGCCTACGGCATGGTGGGGCCGTTCGCCAGCCGTCTGAAGGGCGTGGTCGAGGAGGAGGCGAAGTACTACGAAGTGATCCGTGCGGTGCTGGTGACGCACCTGCATGGCAACGCGCCGCAGGTGAGCGTGGAGTCCGGCCGCAAGATGGTGCCCAATCAGCACATGCCGAGTTTCGAGGAGCTGGAGACGGCGGTAGGTTCGGTGCAGGTTTGAAGGTCGGGCCGTTCCCGGAATAATCTCCCGCTTCCCTTGTGGGCTGGGGCAGGGACGGCCGCCACGCTTGTCATGCCTCCGACGCCAGATGCGGGCGCGAAGGCAATTCCACGCGCGATATACTCGCGCCACGCTCAGCGCCACGACCAAACGCGGCAGCGGGACTTCGTCCTCCGGCGAATATAACGCGTGCGCTGCCACGAGGGCTCCATCCTTATCGTACCGGTGCACCTGCCACGATGGCGGATAACCAGCGGATCGTTCCGCTCCGATGCGAACAGTGGCATCGCTGTCCGCCTCCTCGACAGGCACCGCGCATGGTCTAGAATAATCGGAAGGCCAGTGGGAGACGCCCGATGAGCGACCTGATGACGCCCACCTACGCGCGCAATATGCGGATCATCGGTCACACCGACCAGGGTGGTGGGCGTGCTGACGGCGTGCAGATCATGATCCACAGGGGTCACGCTTTCGTCGGCCACATATTCTCCGGGGGATTTTCAGTAATCGACGTGCGTGATCCGACGAAGCCAAGGCCGGTGACCTACGTCGCGGCGCCGCCGAACACCTGGTCGATCCACTTGCAGCAATTCAACGACCTGCTGCTGGTGATCCATGCGAAGGACATGTTCGCACAGCCGGAACTGGCGGACGAAAAGAACTACTACAAGGGCAAGATCAGTTCCCACGCCGATGCGCCGGCAGCAGAGCAAACCTGGTCGGCCGGCATGGCGGTCTACGACGTCAGCAAGCCGGAGGCACCGCGACAGATCGGCTTCATGCCGGTGCAGGGCGGCGGACTGCACCGCCTTTGGTACAACGGGGGCCGATGGGCCTATGCGTCGGCATTGCTGGACGGGTTCTCCGACTACATCCTGATCACCATCGATATGGCGGACCCTTCGAAGCCAGTGCTTGCCGGCAAGTTCTGGTTGCCCGGCATGAACGTTGCCGCCGGCGAGGTGGCGCACTGGCCGACAGAGGTCGGCCGCTTCGGCCTGCATCACGGCATCGTGCACGGCGATATCGCCTATTGCAGTTGGCGCGATGCCTGTCTCGCCGTGGTGGATGTCAGCGACCGCACGGCCCCCAGGCTGATTACGCACAAGATGTGGGCACCCCCGTTTGGTGGCGGCACGCACAACGCGCTGCCGCTGCCGAACCGCGAGTTGCTCATCGTGGTGGACGAGACCGTGCTGGACAACCGCGAGGACGGCGAGAAGCCGATCTGGGTGTTCGACAATCGCGTGAAGTCCAATCCGATCAGCATAGCCACGTTCCCGGAGCCGAACGATACCGACTATCTGAAGGTCGGTGGGCATTTCGGGCCACACAACGTGTATGAGAACCGGCCCGACCAGTTCGTCAGCGAGGAGCTGATCTTCACGACGTATCAGAATGCCGGAGTCCGCGTTTACGATATCCGCGACAAGTTTCGCCCGGTGGAGGTGGGCGCCTGCGTTCCGCCGCCGCCCGCGAAACTGGTCGATCCGCGGCCAAACCGGCCAAAGGTGCTGCACTCGGCCGACGTGTCCGTGGACAGGAACGGCGTCGTGTACTGCACGGACTTCTCCGCAGGGCTCTATATCATGGAGTACACCGGTTGACGTCAGGCAACGGGTGGCGTGTGGCCTGCAAATAGCCGGCACGACTCGCGCGTGTTCGTAATTTGCAAACCGCAATCACCAGACCTGACGTGCCGCGGTGTCGATCGTGCGAACGCTACCGGTGGACACAACCACGCTGCGTGGGGCTTGCGCATGGCCGCCAAATCGTGCCCTCATGCAAGCATCAGTAAAGAACAGAGAACGGCGCCAGGGAGATGTACGCGTGACTCCAGACGGCGAGGCGGAGATCGCGTCGATAACGGCCAGCTCAGCCGCTTCGCCGCTCCTCGAAGTTGTCGACGCCTCGAAGCAGTTCGGCGCGACCCGGGCGCTGGATCATGTTTCCCTGCAGGTCGGCCGCGGTGAAATCGTCGCATTGCTCGGCGAGAACGGCGCGGGGAAATCCACACTGATCAAGGCGCTGGCCGGCGTGCATGCGCTCGACGCCGGCAGCATCCGCTATCGCGGGCGTGATGCGTCCGACGGCCTGCACCGCACCCAATCGCCTTCATCCATCAAGACCTCGGCCTGATCGAGTGGATGACCGTGGCGGAGAACATCTGCCTCGCGCTAGGATATCCGCGCCGTTTGGGCTTGGTGGACTGGAATGCGGCACGGCGGCGGGCGGCGCACGCTTTGGCGGCGGTAGGGGCCGATATCGACCCCGATGCGCGGGTAAACGCGCTCAGCCGCACCGAGAAATCGCTGGTGGCCATCAGCCGCGCGTTGGCGGCGGAGGTGGAGCTGCTGGTGCTGGACGAACCAACCGCCAGCCTGCCCGCCAATGAAGTAGCGCGGCTGTTCGCCACCCTGCGCCGGCTGCGCGCACGCGGTGTCGGCATGATCTACGTCTCGCACCGCCTGGACGAGGTGTTCGAAATCGCCGACCGCATCGTGGTCCTGCGCGACGGCCGCGTCGTCGGCGAACGCGCGGCCGCCGGCACCAGCCCCGAGGAAGTCATCCTGCTCATCGTCGGCCGCGAACCGTCCCAGGTGTTCCGCCGGCCGGCGCAGCGCACCGGCTCGGCGCGGCTGGAGCTGGCAGGGCTCACCGTCGGCGATGTCGGGCCGATCGACTTCCGGCTGCACGCCGGCGAGATCGTCGGCCTGGTCGGCCTGCGCGGCGCGGGCCAGGAAGCCGTTGGGCGCGCGCTGTTCGGACTCGCGCCGCTCACCCGCGGCCGCATCCTGCTGGACGGCCAACGCATCGCGCCCAGCCACGCCGCGCCAGGCAATGCAGGCGGGCATCAACCTGGTCTGCGCCGACCGCATGGCGGACTCCGTGGTGCCGAACCTGTGCGTGCGGGAGAACCTGTTCCTTAACCCGCGCGCCGCCGGTTCGCGGGCGCCTGCCTTCGTTCGGCCGGCCCGCGAGCATCATGCCGCGCTCCAGCTCGGGCAGGAGATCGGGCTGCGTCCCAACGATCCCGCCCTGCCGATCGAGTGGCTGTCCGGCGGCAACCAGCAGAAGGTCGTGCTCGGCCGCTGGCTGCATCTTCAAGGCAAGGTCTACATCTTCGAGGACCCGACTGCTGGCGTGGACGTCGGCGCCAAGGCGGAGATCTACCGTCTGTTCGATGTCGCACTGCAGCGCGGCGCGGCGATCCTGCTGGTTTCGACCGACTTCGAGGAAGTCGGCAAGGTCTGCCATCGCGCGCTGGTGTTCGACCGCGGGCGGGTCGTCGCCGAACTTGGAGTCGGCGACATGTCGGCCGAGAACTTGCTCGCCGCCGCCTCCGCGAGCATCGGCCAGGTGGAGGAAGCGCTGATGCGTATCGAACCCGATATCGAATCCCATCGGGCCGGCCATGCAATCGCTTAAATCCACCGCGCTGGAACCTACCCGCTCGGAGTTGGCCGGGCTGACGCGCTGGCGGGTCGCGGCGCGGATTCTGCCGGTTTACGGCCTGCCGATCCTGGCGCTGGCGCTGGCGGTCTTCTTTTCGATCCTGCTGCCGGATTCGTTTCCGACCGCGCTCAACGTCCGCTCGATCCTGAGCGACAAAGGCATCATCGCGCTGCTCTCGCTCGGTGCGATGCTGCCGATGATGGCCGGGCGCATCGACCTGACCATCGGGTTCGGCATCGTCATGTGGCACATCCTGGCGATCAGCCTGCAGGTCTGGTACAACGTGCCGTGGCCGCTGGCGATCCTGCTGGTACTGCTGTGCAGCGGCCTGGCCGGGGTGGTCAACGGCCTGCTGGTCGAAGTGGCGCAGATCGACAGCTTCATCGCCACGCTGGGCACCGGCACGATCTTTTACGCGTTGGCGCTGTGGCTTAGCGGCGGGCGGCAGGTGATGGGACATCCTCGCGCCCGGCTTCATCGACGTCAACGCGCTGTCACCGCTCGGCATACCGATGCCGGCGGTCTATGTGATCGTGCTCGGCGCACTGCTTTGGATCATCACCGAACGGCTGCCGCTTGGGCGCCAGCTTTATGCGATTGGCGCCAACGAAAAGGCTGCCGCGCTGAACGGCATCTCGGTTCGCGCCAATGTGATTGGCGTGTTCGTCGGCTCCGGCCTTGTCGCCGGCTTTACCGGCTGCGTGCTCGCATCGAAGCTGCAGATCGGCCAGGCGAATGTCGGCCTGGACTATCTGCTGCCGGCGCTGGTCGGCGCGTTCCTCGGCACCACCACGATCAAGCCAGGCCGGGTGAATGTCCTGGGCACCATTGTCGGCGTGCTGATCCTCGCGATCGGCATCTCTGGCATCCAGCAGCTTGGCGGGGCTTTCTTTATCGAGCCGCTGTTCAACGGCGCCACCCTCGTCGTCGCCATCGCGCTCGCCGGCTTCGCGCAACGCCGCCGGTCGGTCACGGTGTCCAAGGCGGCAAAGCCCGGACCGCCCGCCGCGTAGTGCCTTCAGCGCGCAAGGCAGCCGCGCGTGTCGAAGCTGCCAATCAAGGGAGAGAGGAGACCAGACGATGTCCGGAATTCGCATGCCCAGGCGGGCTTTTTTGGCATCGGCAGGCGCGCTGGCCGCAGCGACCGCCGGCGCCCGGGCCGAGGATGACTATCTGACGAACGCCAGGGCCTATATCGCCAAGGCGACGCAGCCGGGCGCGCCATGGACCGGCCCGACGACCGGGCCAAAGGCGCAGCCCCACAAGCTGGTGATCTATGTCTCCCAGGACCAGCGCAACGGCGGTGCCCAGGGTGTCGGCGACGGAGCGCAGGCAGCGGCCAAGGCGATCGGATGGGACTACCGCATCATCGACGGCCAGGGTTCGGTGGCGCAGCACACGTCGGCCTTGAACGAGGCGATCGCGCTGAAGCCCGATGGCATCATCCTCGGAACGATCGATGCCAAGGAGCAGTCGCCGGTGGTGGAGCATGCGGTGAAGCTCGGCATCAAGGTGGTCGGCTGGCATTGCGCCGGAGAACCAGGCCCGGTGAAGGATCCGCCCGTGATCACCAATATCACCACCGATCCGACGGAGGTCGGCAAGCTGGCCGCGCTGTACGCCGTGGTGGATTCGAACGGCACCGCCGAAGCCGTGGTGATCGGCGACAACCTCTACGCGATCAGCACCGTCAAGACCGATTCCGCGATCGCCGCGATCAAGGGATGCAAGGGCTGCACGGTGCTGGCGTTCGAGGACACGCCGATCGCCGACGTCGCGAACCGGATGCCGCAGCTTGCCACCACGTTGCTGGCGAGGTTCGGCAAGAAGTGGACCTACACGATCGCGGTGAACGATCTCTGGTTCGACTTCATGGCCCCGTCGCTGCAGGCCGCCGGGGTTGATCCCGCGGTCGGCTATCCGCGGCAGATTTCCGCCGGCGACGGCTCGGTGCCGGCATTCCAGCGCATCCGGCAAAAGCACTACCAGATCGGCACGGTCGCCGAACCGCTGCACCTGCACGGGTGGATGTGCATCGACGAACTGAACCGCGCGTTCGCCGGCGACCAGCCCAGCGGCTTCATCCCGCCGCCGCATCTGTTCATCAACGCCAACATCGACCGCGACGGCGGTGAGAACAACATCTACGACCCGGAGAACGGCTATCAGGGCATCTACCGGAAAATCTGGGGGACGTGATCGGCGATTGATTGAGGCAACGATCGCTGTCCCAATCGTCATCCCCGCGAAAGCGGGGACCCAGGCCACATAGGTCCCCGCTTTTCGCGGGGGTGACGAAAAGTGCGGCGGGTTGCGACATGCGCCGCCCACCTTGCACGATCCGCACGGCAATTCCCCGGCACGTGCGGCACCGCCACCTGACCCTTTCACCTGACCCTTTGCCCGAGTTCACCTCACCCTTTGCCCGAGCGCATCGTTGTGCTGGCCCTCCCCCACCCGAAGGGGCCACACTGCCGTCCGATGCGCCGCCTCCTCCCCTTGCTACTGCTTTTCCTCGGTCTGGCCGCCTGCGCAGCCCCAAACTCCTGCGCGCTGGTGCCGCTGGCATCCATGCCACTGGAGACGCGCAACAACCTGCTGTTCGTCACCGCCGGCATCGGCGGCCAGCGGGTGCGCCTGCTGGTGGATACCGGCGCCGAACGGACCATCCTCACCGAGGCTGCCGTCGCCCAACTGGCCCTGCCACACGATCCGCAACACATCACCCGCAGCTTCGGCATCGGCGGCACCAGCGCCAACTGGGACGCCTTCATACCCGGCCTGACCCTGGGCGACACCCGCTTCCCGGTTTACCGCGTCGCGGTCGGCGACTTTTCGATGGACCACACGGGCGGTCCGCGGGCCGATGGCTTGCTCGGCGCCGACATCCTGCTCGCCTTCGACGTGGATATCGACGCGCCGCACCATCGCCTGACGCTGTACCGCGCGCGCCGCTGTGCCGACGCGCGGCCGCCCTGGCACCGGTCAGCCATCGAGATCAAAGGCCTGGAAGCGCACCGCGACCGTCTGCTGGTGCCGATCGCGCTCGATGGCGTGCCCGGCATGGCAATCCTGGACACCGGTGCCCAGGCGACCACGATCGGCATGGCGATGGCCCGCCGGCTCGGCCTGACCGAGCCACTGCTGGCCACCGACCACATCATCATGGCGCACGGCGCCGCGCCGGAACCGCTGGCGGTGCACGTGCATCGGTTCCGCGAACTGCTGGTTGGCGCCGCGCGCGTCGAAAACCCCACGCTGGCTGTGGTACCGCGCACTTCCGCCATAGGCGATGCCTTGCTCGGCGGCGACTTCCTGCGCGGCCGGCGCGTCTGGCTGTCCTTCGACACACGGCGGCTGTTCGTCAGCGTGGATGAGACGTCGCGGGTCGCGGCGATCCGCTGATCCGTCGGTCCGGCGGTCGGTGAATTGCGTGATCCGGACGGTGCGACGTTTACGCCACACGAAAATATGGCGTAGGATTCGCCTCAACCTTGCAACGGGAGTGTCCAAGCATGAGCAACGGCCCCGAAACCTGCCTGATCGGCATGAAGGTCCTGGACCTTACGCAGTTCGAGGCCGGCCCGTCCTGCACCGAAGCGCTCGCCTGGATGGGCGCCGAGGTGGTGAAGGTGGAGAACCCCAAGGTCGGCGATCCCGGCCGCACCGCCGGCGGCAAGCCGGGCCAGGACGCGTATTATTTCCTGCAATACAACGCCAACAAGAAGTCGATCGGGATCAATCTGAAGGATCCGCGCGGCGTCGCGCTGGTGAAGGAAATGGCGAAGCAGGCCGACGTGTTCTGCGAGAACTTCGCCCCCGGTGCGATCGAACGCCTCGGTCTTGGCCCTGACGTCATTCGTGCCATCAATCCAGGCATCATCTACTGCCAGACCAAGGGCTTCGGCGAAGGCAGCCCGTTCGAGAAGAACCTCGCGTTCGACATGATCGCGCAGGCCGCCGGCGGACTGATGAGCATCACCGGCGAGGAGGACGGCCCGCCCTGCAAGCCCGGCGCGACGATCGGCGACACCGGCACCGGCATGCTGATGGCGATCTCGGTGCTGGGCGCCTATGTGCGCAAGCTGCGCACCGGGCAGGGCGAGCATCTGCAGCTCGCGATGCAGGATTCCATCCTGCACTATATCCGCAACTCCTTCACCTACATGGAGCGCACCGGCAAGCCGGCGCCACGCGCGGGCTCGAAGACGGTGGGCGGCGGCAATCCGCCGATCGGCGTCTATCCGTGCCAGGGCGGCGGGCCGAACGACTACGTCTATATCTATACCAGCCGCGCCAATCCCGAGCATTGGACACGGTTGTTGAAGGTCATGGGACGGGAGGACCTGAACGGCGATCCCAACTATTCGACGCCCGAGGCCCGCACGGAGCATCGCGAGGAAGTCGACGCGATCGTCGCCAACTGGACCCGCCAGCACGACAAGCACGAAGCGATGCGCCTGGTCGGCGGCGCCACCATCCCCGCCGGCGCGGTGATGGACACGATGGAGCTGGCGAACGACAAGACGTTCGAAATGCGCGGCATCCGCCAGACCATGCAGCATCCGAAGATCGGGCCGTACACCATGAGCGGCTGGCCGGTGCGCTATGCCGGCAAGACTCTGCCGGTCTCGGCGGCGCCGCTGTTGGGAGAGCACAGCGAGGCAGTGCTGGCCGCGTGGCTGGGCCTCGATGGCGAAGCGCTCGGGGCGCTGCGGCGGGATGCGGTGATCGGCGGCTCATAGGTGGCGGCCGCCTGGGAGTGTCATTGCGAGGGGTGTCTTCGCGAGGAGATCGCGAGCGCAGTGAAGCTATCTCCCGCGAGTGATGTGCGTACTCTCCGGGAGATTGTTTCGCTGCGCTCGCAATGACAGGTTCGTCGGCTGGTTCGCAGCGTTAGGATAGCAACCGTTGCGGACTGAATTAGGATCACAACACTCGCTGAATTGAACTTTGGGTTCCGTGTCCGGCGTTGATGCCTTTGTACGGCAGCACCTCGGCCGCCATGCGCGCGCCGACGCCTGAGTCGGTCAGCAATTTCTCCACCGCGTATTCCGGCACGCCGGCGCGGATGCGGTTCTCCGCGTAGTCGCGCGATCGCGCCTCCAACACGATGGACTCGATGCCATTCGAATGCAGCAGAGGGAGGCAGGCAAACGGGTGCGGACTCGGATCGGAATCGTCGGTGCCGGACCCACCGGCCTTTACTGCCGCACCTGCCGACGCCCCCGGCCTGCCGCAATGTAGCCGTGGCGCCGAAGCGGTGCATAATCGCCGCAGGGCAAAAACGGAGAAGCCACCATGGCCGACATGCCGCCACCCGAGGCGCTGGCCGCCGAGTTCGACATGCTGATGGCGCGCGCCGGCATCACCGTCCCGGCGTCGCGCCGCCCGACGGTGTTGACCGCCTATGCCGACCTGCGCGAGCAACTCGCGCTGCTGCACGGCCGCTACGCCGCCGCCGCTGAGCCGTCCAACGTGTTCCGCCTGTCGCCGGTGGAGAGCAAGTGATGGACATGCAGGATCTGTCGATTGCCGCGATGGGCCGGGCGCTGCGCGCCGGCACCGTCTCGGCCGAGCAATTGGCGCGCGACGCGCTGGCTCGCGTGGCGGCACGGGATCCGGCGCTGCAGGCCTTCGTTCTGGTAACGGAATCGCGCGCGTTGGAGGATGCGCGGCGGGCCGATCAGGAATTGCATGCCGGCCGCGACCGCGGGCCGATGCATGGCATTCCTTACGCGCTGAAGGACATCTACGACACCGCGGGCATCCGCACGACCTGTCACTCCAAACTGCGCGTGGACAACGTACCGTCGCAGGACAGTGTGGCGGCAGCAAAGCTGGCCGCGGCCGGCGGCGTGCTTCTGGGCAAGCTGGCGACACATGAATTCGCCATCGGCGGCCCAAGTTTCGATCTGCCGTTTCCGCCGTCGCGCAACCCGTGGAACACCGCGCATGTCACGGGCGGTTCGTCGTCGGGTTCGGCAACGTCGGTGGCCGCGCGCATGGTGCGGATGGCCATGGGGTCCGATACGGGCGGCTCGATCAGGGGGCCGGCGGCATGGTGCGGGCTGGTTGGGATCAAGCCGACCTATGGCCGCGTGTCGCGGCGCGGCGTATTCCCGCTGTCCTGGACGCTGGACCATTGCGGCCCGCTGACCCGCAGCGTGGAGGACGCCGCGATCACGTTGCAGGTGCTGGCCGGGCACGATCCGCAGGACGCCGCCAGCGCCGACGTTGCGGTGCCGGATTATCGCGCCGGGCTGGGGCGCGGCGTCGCCGGGCTGCGCATCGGCGTGCCGCGCGCATTCTTCGCCACCGCACCGGCGTCGACGCCGGAAGTGCTGGGGGCGATCGATCGCACCATCGCGTTGCTGCGCGAGGCCGGCGCCAGCGTCGAGGACGTCCAACTTCCCGACTATGCCTTGTTCGCTGCGGCCGGGCGGGTGATCCTGATGGCGGAGGCGTTCGCCATCCACCAGGCCGACATGCAGAACCGTCTGGAGGACTATGGCGAGATCACCGCCAACCGGTTCGTGCTCGGCGCGGCCATCACCGCCGCCGACTACATCAACGCCTTGCGTGCGCGCCGGCAGCTGACCGATGCGGTGAATGCAGCGCTGGGGCGGTACGATGCGCTGCTGACCGCCTCGGCTTTGGCGACTGCGCCGCGGTTCGATGCGCCGGTCGATGCGCTGTCCTTGGCGTCGCCGATGCAGACGATTCCGTTCAACGTCACAGGCCATCCGGCGATGAGCGTGCCAGTGGGGCTGGCGCCCAGCGGATTGCCGCTGTCGGTGCAGATCGTCGGGCGGCCGTTCGACGAGGCGATGGTGTTCCGCGTCGGCCGCACGGTGGAGCAAGTGTCGGGATGGGAGTTGGTGGCGCTACCGGCGTTCGCGGCGTGACGGGCCACGCATGGAATGCCTCGGACGTGCGATCCGCCGGTCACCAACTTGTCGGGCACGAATTCGCGGGTCACCAACGGCAGCGCGACGTGCGCGTGTATTTCGACAACGACATGAACATGCGGGCGCCGGCCGATGCCAAGGGACTGGTCGAGCGGGTGTCTGCGCTGCTGTCACACGTGTAGCGCGGAAAAGCACAGCGCATTCCGCCGCCCCACGACGGCGGAAGGCGCTGCGCTTTTCCGCCTTACGTCCGTGTCCTCGTCTGCCTACGGGATCATCGTGGTGAACTGGCCGGGCACGGTGATGCTGATCACACCGGCCCACATGCACATGCACTTGGATGTGTTGTCCAGGGCCGGGAAGCCGCCGATTGTGACCGTTGGCGCCCCGGGCACCCAGGGGGCGGCCGTGGCGGGAATGCATGGCATCGGCGTCAGCACCCCGAGGGCCGCCGCCGTCGCCGAGGCGACCTCGGGGTTGGCGATGCTCATGCACATACCGAAAGTCGGGATGTTATCCATCGGTGCGAAGTCCATGATGGTGGCCGCGGGCGGACCACCTACCATCGTGGTGGGAGCACTCGTTGCGACGAGCGCCGCAGGGGCGGCGCCGAACGTGCACATCATCATCGCGCCCGTCACGACTTGCTCCGGCATGGTCAGGCTCCCGCATACCTCTCGCTGTCACCATGCACCAGGCCGGGCGCGGCTGACAACGAAAAACCGTTTGCGGAACACCGTTCGCGACCGCCGCGACCGGTTGCACAACGCGCCCGTTTGGCGGATATCGCGGCCCTGTCCGAAAGGAGCGGCCCTGTCCGAAAGGAGCGGCCCTGTCCGAAGGAGCGGCCTTGTCCGAAAGGAAGAGCAATCATGCCACTGCGCATCGTCGACGTGCGGGAAATCACGCAGGCGATCAGTTCGCCGATCCGCAACGCCTATATCGACTTCTCAAAGATGACCTCGAGCCTGGTCGCGGTGGTGACCAACATCGAGCGCCACGGCAAGCGGGTCGTGGGCTACGGCTTCAATTCGAATGGCCGCTACGGGCAGGGTGGATTGATCCGTGAACGCTTCGCACCGCGCATCATGGAAGCCGATCCGGATTCGCTGCTGGATGCGACGGGCGAGAACCTCGACCCCGATCGTGTGTGGGCCTGCATGATGCGCAATGAGAAACCGGGTGGACATGGCGATCGCTCGGTGGCGGTCGGCACGATCGACATGGCGGTGTGGGACGTGGTGGCCAAGATCGCCGGCAAGCCCCTGTTCCGTTTGCTGGCAGAGCAGTACGGCAGGGAGGCCGATCCGCGGGTGTTCGTCTATGCCGCCGGCGGCTACTATTATCCAGGCAAGGAGGACACTGCACTGTGTGGCGAGATGCGGTCCTACCTCGATCGCGGCTATACCGTTGTGAAGATGAAGATCGGCGGAGAGTTGATCGGCGAAGACCGCCGGCGCATCGAGGCCGTGCTGAAGGAATTGAACGGCAAGGCCCGGCTGGCGGTGGACGCCAACGGCCGGTTCGATCTCGAAACCGCCATCGCCTATGCCAAAATGCTGCACGCATACGATCTGTTCTGGTACGAGGAAGCCGGCGATCCGCTCGACTATCAATTGCAGGCCGCGCTGGCGGAATTCTATCCCGCGCCCATGGCAACCGGCGAAAATCTGTTCTCGCATCAGGACGCACGCAACCTGATACGCTACGGCGGCATGCGGCCGGACCGCGACTGGCTGCAGTTCGACTGCGCCTTGTCGTACGGCCTGTGCGAATACAAGAGAACCCTGCAAATGCTGAAGGACGCCGGCTGGAGCTGGAAGCGCTGCATTCCACATGGTGGGCACCAGATGTCGCTGGCGATCGCGGCGGGCCTGGGGCTCGGTGGGAACGAGAGCTATCCGGATGTGTTCCAGCCGTATGGCGGATTCCCGGATGGCACGCGGGTGGAGAACTCCATCGTCACGTTGCCGGAACTGCCGGGGATTGGCTTCGAGGGCAAGTCGGACCTCTATTCGGTGATGCGTGAGCTGGCGGCGTAGCGCCTGCCTCCGTGGCACTCCTGTCGCGCTTGCCGCCAGCTTCACCGGCTGCGGCGTATCGGATATTGTGCCGCCGTCCGCGAGGGGGCCATGACATGACACCGGTGCCGAGACCGCTACGCCGCCGCGCGCTTCTGCTTGCCGCCGTTCTGCTTCCAGCGGTGGGGCTGCTGCTCCCCCGCAACCCTGCCGAAGCGGCGCGCGTCATTCCGCTGCCCGCGATAGACGAGCACGATGCGAGCGCCACCAGCGAAACCACAGGTACTTGCGGGTGGATGCTTCTGGGGCGTGCAGGCCGTGTTCCAGCATGTCGATGGCGTGATCGATGCCGTCTCCGGCTATACCGGCGGCAGCCAGAACGACGCGCACTACATGACCGTCAGCACCGGCACGACGGGCCACGCGGAATCCGTGCGCGTGACCTTCGATCCACGGCGCATCAGCTATGGCCGCATCCTGCAGATCTTCTTTTCCGTCGCGCACGACCCGACCGAACTTAGCTTTCAGGGGCCGGACAACGGTCCGCAGTACCGCTCGGCGATATTCCCGGCCAATGCGCGGCAGGCGCAGGTGGCGGCCGCCTATATCGCACAACTCGACAAGGCGCACGTGTTCCCGGTCCCGATCGTCACACGCATCGAAACTGGCCGCACGTTCTATCCGGCCGAGGCCTATCACCAGGACTACCTGGCCCAGCATCCGGACAACCCGTATATCGCCGCCTACGACCTGCCGAAGCTGCGGGAACTGCAAAGCCTGTTTCCTGATCTCTATCGCGCCAATCCGGTGCTGGTCGCGTCCGCCGCCAAGCCGGTGCCATGAGGTGCGAGACGGTCTTCGCCAAGGTGTATCGCTGAAGCAGCTTAAAGCGGTGCGCCCTGCGGGACGGTAGCTGAACGGGACGGCAGCTGGGCGGGACGGTAGCTGGGCGGGCGAATCGACCCGACGCCATCGCGGCAGCACTGTCACGATGACTTGACACGACGGCCAGCGCTATGACCCACACGGACCGAAGCCGCCCCCCGGCCCGCAGCGTTTGCGATCCGGCAAATCGCGTCCGAATCGCCCGCGAATTGCGCGTCAGCAGATCACCTGCGCATTCGTAAATTTGCTCAACTATAAAACGTTCCTCACGGCGCGGCCATCGATCGGTCGAATGCGGCAAACACCGCGGTCTTGGTCGACAGAACGTGATGCGGCGAAATTCGCATCACGGTCGTAAAAGTCCGGCCCATTCTGGAATGGCAGAAAAGGGAGCAGTGTGCGTTTCCTGCGAAACGGATAGATCGGACAGGAGACAACGGCAGGCTGCGCACCGGCATACATGTGCACGCTGGCGGGTTTGCAAAAATCCCACCAACGCGTCAACCGATGACGGGAGAGGAAACAACCATGACATTGCGCCAGCAATTAAAGGGCGGAGCAAGCCTTTTCGCATCCGCGGCACTCGGGCTTGTTGCTGCGATCGCCATCGGGGGCAGCGCCTGCGCGCAGACCACGCCCACCGGCCAGGACTTCGTCAACGCCGGTGGAGACACGGCGAACTGGATCCTGCCGGCCAAGAGCTATACCGGCAACCACTATACCGAGGCCGCGCAGATATCGCCGGCCAATGTGGGCGACTTGAGTCTCGCCTGGAAATTCACCATCGACGATACCGGCCCAGTGGAGGTCTCGCCCATCGTCTACAACGGCACGATGTACGTCACCTCGGCGCACGACCACGTCTATGCGCTGGATGCCGCGACCGGCAAGCTGAAATGGTCGTTCACCGACAGCCCGCACGTGATCGCCTTCGCCGCCAACCGCGGCATCGCATTGCTTGACGGCAACGTCTATATCGCCACGCTGGACGGCCATCTGATCGCGCTGAACGCCAAGACCGGACAGAAAGTGTGGGACAAGGTGACGGTCGATGACACCGCCAACTCCTTCTACACGATGGCGCCTGTTCCGTACCACGACCCGGAGACCAACCAGGACATGCTTTTCCTGGGCGTGTCGGATGGCGATTGGGGCGGCAATGGCAACATGGCGGCCTATAATCCGGAGACTGGCGCGGTGATTTGGCGCTGGGAAACCATACCCGGTCCGGGCCAGCCCGGCCACGACACCTGGAGCGGCGATTCGTGGAAGCGCGGCGGCGCCTCGGCGTGGGGCGGCGTGACCATCGATACCGCGACGCACACGATGTACCTCGACCTCGGCAATCCCGGCCCGGACTTTTTGGGCTCGGTGCGCAAGGGCGCCAATCTTTACACCGATTCGATGGTGGCGCTGGACATCTCGGGCGCGAAGCCGAAGCTCAAATGGTACCGTCAATTCATCCCGCATGATACCCACGATTGGGATCCGCCAATGCAGCCGGTACTCTTCACCGGCAAGGTGAATGGGGAAAGCCGCAGCCTGGTCGCGGCCGGGGACAAGGCGGGTAATTTCTGGATCCTGGATGCCGGGACCGGCAAGCTGGTGGACCACACCGCCGTGAGCTTCCAGAAAGGCCAGAATTCGGCGCCGAGCCTGGAAGGCAACATCGCCTGCCCCAACACGCTGGGCGGCGTGGAATACCAGGGCGGCGCGTTCGACCCGGCAACCAACAACTTCTACGTCCCCAGCCAGAACGAATGCGGCCGGTGGAAGGCAACCAAGGATGCCGTCTACATCGCCGGCGAGTTCTATCTGGGCGGCACCTTCCCGACCCTGGTCGGACCGAATACCGGGCAGATGAACGCGATCAGCGTCTCCGACGGCGTTTTCGCGTGGCGCCACCACTTCGATTTGCCAAACTACGGGGGCGCCCTGGTGACCGCGTCCGGCCTGGTGTTCTCCGGCAACCTGGGCGGCACGGAGAACGCGTTCGACGCCAAGAGCGGCACCATCCTGTGGAGCTATGATACCGGCGGCTACATCCAGGCGCCTACCGAGGCGTACGAAGTGAACGGCAAGGAGTACGTCGTCGTCGCATCCGGCGAGGCCGGGAACGCCAAGATCCCGGAACTGCCGACCAACCCGCCGAGGCCGAACGCCATCAACGTGTTCACGGTGCGATAAACCGGCCGCATGCGCGATCGTCCGTTAGGAACCGTGAGGCCGGCGCGTTTTGCCGGGCCGGCCTCGGGCGTGGTGCCAGGCGTGCTGGGGATGCCCCGAATGCTGATGCCCCGAATGCTGGCGATGGTCTGCGCGCTGGCGTGGCTGCTTGCGCCCAACGCAGTGATGGCTGGGGTGGCCACGGCTGACGATCACCAGCAAGCCGTCGCGGCGCTGGCCGACGTGAAGGCCGCGGTGGCCGAGCTGGTGCAGGCGGATGCCACCTACGCGGCCGACCCGAACGTCTACCATCGCGCCGCACACCGAGCGATCAATGCCCTCACCGGCACGCAGAACGAAGGCTATGTGGCAAGTGCCGGCACGCCGGGCGACCCGGCGGGAGCGATCGGCCACATCGACTCGCTGCTGGACCGTACCGCGACCCCGGTCTGGGCCAGCGCGCTGCAAAGCGCCGAGGCGAACACCCGCGCCGCGGTCAATCATCTGCAGGATGCCGCCAAGGCCGACGAGCTGATGGACTATGTGCTCGCCGCCTCGCGCGCACTGGCCTATCTGGAGGTGGCCCGCGGCCGTCCGAACGAGAGCGGCGTGTTCGGCGGGCTGGAGGGTGCGCTGGCCGACACCGATCTCGGCATTCCGGCAGGCGCTCGCCAGGAGGATGCCTGCCATCCGCCCGCCGCCGCGCCTGGCTACGGCACCCATGGCGGCTACATCGCCTGGGTGGCTCTGCCGGCCGGCGATGGCACACACGAGCTCGCCGAGGCCTCCGGTGCCACCAGCCTGTCGGTTCAGGGCGGCATGATCGTGCTGCCGACCGCCGCGGCGAAGCTGGTCGCCGATGCCTGCGCCAGGCACGCCAAGGCCGACCCACCCGATCCGCAGTCAGCAACCGGGCGCTCGGCAACGGGGCAGGCAGCGACGGGCCAGTCAGCGACGGGCCAGTCAGCGACGGGCCAGTCAGCGACGGGCCGGTCAGCGACGGGCCAGTCAGCGACGGGGCAGCCAGCGACGGGGCAGTCAGCGACGGGGCAGTCAGCGACGGGGCAGCCAGCGACGGGGCAGCCAGCCACGGGGCAGCCAGCGACGGGGCAGGCGGCGACGGGGCAGGCGGCGACGGAACAGTCAGCGACGAAGCAGTTTGCAATGGGGGAGGCAGTAGCAGCGCAGACAGCGGCGGCACAACATCCGACGCAGGCACCTGGCTCGGCTGGGGGCGCGCCGCCGGCGCTCTATACCAAAGCGCAAGCCGCGCAAGGCATGCAGATTTTCGCGACAAAGTGCGTCGCCTGCCATGGGGCCAATCTGCAGGGCACGGCCGCGCCGTCCGTGGCCGGCAACGATTTCCTGGCGACGGCGAATCACAACGGCTGGACGCTCGCCATCATGCGCTACATCGTGTTCCAGTTGATGCCGCGCAATTCGCCGGCCTCCCTCTCCCCCCAGGACAATGCCGATGTGATGGCGTTCCTGCTCGCATCCAACTGCTTCCCTGCGGGAGCGAAGCCGTTCCCGTCGAATAATGATCCGTCGTTCGGGAACATTGAGCTGGGTCCGGTGGCTGGCCAGCACCCCGGCGAGAACGCGAAGGGCGTGTGCGCCGTGGAATAGGGGCTTGAGGCAGCTTGCTCAGCTCCGTCCGTATGAATCCTCGAGCCGCACGATGTCGTCCTCGCCCAGATAGGCGCCCGACTGCACTTCGATCAGCGTCAGCGGAATCTTGCCCGGGTTCTCCAGCCGGTGCACGCATCCCATCGGCAAGTAGACGCTCTCGTTCTCGTGCACCATCAGCACCTCGTCGTTGCGTGTCACCCGCGCGGTGCCGCTGACAACCACCCAGTGCTCGGCGCGATGGTAGTGCTTCTGCAACGATAGCTGGTTTCCCGGCGTCACCACGATGCGCTTCACCTGGAAGCGCTCGGCCTGGATCAGACTTTCGTAGAAGCCCCACGGGCGATAGACCCGGTTATGCGCGACCGCTTCATGCCGGCCGGCGGCCTTCAGCCGGTCCACCACCTTCTTCACGTCCTGCGCGTCGTTGCGGTGCATCGCCAGCACGGCATCCTCGGTCACCACCACGACGGCGTCATTCAGCCCGACCACCGCCGCCAGCATGCCGTCGCTGCGCACGTAGCAGTTGCGCGCGTTCTCCAGCACCACGTCGCCCACGGCGACATTTCCCGCCGCGTCGCTGCCGCCCCTGCTCCCACAGCGCGCTCCAGCTTCCCACGTCGGACCAGCCGATATCCGCCGGCACCACTGCGGCGTGGCGGGTGCGCTCGGCCACCGCATAGTCCAGGCTGATCGAGGGCGCGGACGCGAACGCCGCCTCCTCCAGCCGGATGAAGTCGAGGTCGTCGCGCCGCCCTTCCACCGCCTTCCGCACCGGAGCCAGCACGTCCGGTGCGTGCGCTTCCAGCTCGGCCAGCAAGGTGCGGGCGGTGAACACGAACATGCCGGAGTTCCACAAATGGCGGCCGTCCGCGACCAGACGTTCGGCGGTGGCGGCGTCCGGCTTCTCCACGAAGCGGGCGACGGCGTGCACGCCCGGGGTGTCGCGCAGTGGATCGCCCCGCTCGATATAGCCGTAGCCGGTCTCCGGCCCGGTGGGCCGCATGCCGAAGGTGACGAAACGGCCGGCGCGGGCGGCCGCCGCGGCGACCCGAAGGGCGCGGTGCAGCGCGGGGACATCCGCGATGGCATGGTCGGCGGCCAGCATCCACAGCAGGCTGTCGGGATCGTGCTCGGCCACCAGCAGAGCAGCGGCGGCGATCGCGGGGGCGCTGTTGCGGCCGACCGGCTCCAGCACCAGCCGCGCGTCGGGCACGCCGGCGGCGCGCAATTGCTCGGCGATCAGGAAGCGGTGCTCCTGGTTGCAGACCACGATCGGCGGCGCGAAGCACGGGCCGCGGGCGCGCAACGCGGTCTCCTGCATCAGGGTATGGTCGGACATCAGCGGCCAAAGCTGCTTCGGGAAGCTCTCGCGCGAGACCGGCCACAGGCGCGTGCCGGACCCGCCGGAGAGAATGACGGGGATGATTCGAGGCTCTTGCATGCTCCGGATTGTGCCCGAAGCGACAGGTTTGCGCCACAGAAACGGCAACGGCACCTATTCCCCAAAATGGCTGAGCCACGCTCTTGCCCGGAGCAGGCGGAGCCTGCCATCCTGGGGACGGTGCCACCACACAGGAGAGTCACCGCCATGAAGGTCGAGATCGAATATTGCGGCATGTGAGGCTATGAACCGCGCGCCCGTGCGGCGCGGGACATGATCCTGAAGAAGCAGCCGGCGGCGCAGGTCAGCCTGCGGAAGAGCGGCGGCGGGGTCTTCGAGATCACGGTGGACGGACGGCTGGTCTATTCCAAGAAGGCGACCGGCGAGTTCCCCTCGGACGAGCAAGTGCTGGGCACTCTCGGCTGAACGGTCCCGCGACAAGGGCGGCGGTGCCTGCCGCGTGACGGTGGCAGCCTGACGTGGTTGCGTGCAGAGCAGCGTGTCCGACCCCCCCGGCAGCGGCAGGTCGGTTACCTGATTGGCCAAAGCGCGGCGCCCCTGTGACGCGCAGCCATGCCCGCGTGACCTGTGACCACGGACAGTCAAATCGCCTGCATTGACGCCGCCTTTCTGCTCGGGTGACATGACCGCTCGCTGCCGCAGCTTCAAGCGAGGGAAACATGACGGACCCGATCTCCGACCAGGCGGTTCTCGACCACATCCAGCACCTCGTGACGGAGGAGGAGGGGCTATACCGTCAAGGCTTCCACTCGGATGCCGAACGCGAGCGGCTCCGGACGTTGAACGTTGCACTCGACCAGGCGTGGGATCTGCTGCGCCAGCGGCGCGCTTTGCGGGAGTTTGGGCAAAATCCATCCGAGGCGCATGTGCGTCCGGCAGAAGTGGTCGAAAAGTACCTCGGCTAGCGCGACAGGTTCGCGTCTCGCGCACGACCATATTATCGCTGGCATCGCACGCGGCGGGCAGTATCTTCTGCGCGTGCGTTGGCGCTCAGGCACATGAAGCGGCGATCATGCACGGGCGCGTGGCCCGCGAGTTCGACATTGCGGTCAACAACCGGACACCTTCGGGTCGAAGCCGTTCTTCGCAATCACGGATGACGGCTGGCGGCTGATCATCGGCTCTGCATGACGCGGTTGGCATTGGCGACGTGTGGGCCTCAAGGGCGATGGATGCGCGGTCCCCGCCGCGGCCGCGTGGACCCTGATCTCGATCATTGATCTGGCGCAAGTCCCGCGTCTTGCGATCAGCGGACGTTTGGTCGTAGCGTTTCGCCGCTCCCAGCGACTATGCCGTCCGTGTCTGCCGTTTCCTGCAATGGCTGACTCCTCGCACTGCCTGGGCCAGCCATGAGTCCTGCTCCGAACGTGCCTTACCGCTGACTGCAAGTCGCGGAAGCAATCAACAAAACGACGGAGGACTCCAATGAGCGATAACGACCGCCCCGGGGGCCTGTCTCCCGAAGAGCATCGAGCACAATTGCGACGTGCCGTCATTGCCAGCACGGTCGGCACCACCATCGAGTGGTACGACTTCCTGCTCTACGGCACAGTGACGGCGCTCGTGTTCGGCAAACTGTTCTTTCCGCATGCGTCGCCCGTTGTCGGCGTGCTTCAGGCATTCAGCATCTTTTTCATTGGCTTCGTCGGCCGACCGATCGGCGCCGCCATCTTCGGCCATTGGGGAGACCGCATCGGCCGCAAGGCAACGCTGATCGTCACGCTGCTGATCACCGGCGTCGCCACCGTGCTGGTCGGCTGTGTGCCAGGCTACAATGCCATCGGCATCTGGGCCCCGATCCTGCTGACCGTCATTCGCCTGGTCCAGGGCATCGGCGTCGGCGGCGAGTGGGGCGGCTCCGTTCTGCTGGCCATGGAGTGGGCGCGCACCGACAAGAACCGAGGCTTCCTCTCCGCCTGGCCGCAATTCGGCGCCCCCGCCGGATTGTTCCTGGCGAACTGCGCGGTGTTGTTCTTCAGTTGGTTCTCCGGCGACCAGTTCCTGGCCTGGGGCTGGCGCATTCCCTTCTTCCTCAGCGCCGTCATGGTGGCCGTCGGGCTGTGGATCCGGCTCGGCATCCTGGAGACCCCCGTCTTCCAGAAGATCATCGACGAGCAGCGCATCGAGCGCGTGCCGGTATGGGAGGTGCTGAAGCGGCAACCCAAGCAGGTGGCACTGACCGCATTGCTGCGGCTGCCGGAGCAAGCGCCCGGCTACATCGTCGGCGCGTGGATCTTCAGCTACGGCACCTCCGTCCTGGGAATGTCGCGCGATTTCCTGTTGCTCGGCGTCATCAGCCAGACGGTGCTGGGCTTCATCTGGGTGGTCATCGCGGGCTACCTGTCGGACATCGTCGGCCGCAAGAGGATGTTCATGATCGGCTGCGTGTTCATGGGCATCTTCGGCTTTGTCTACATCGCCATGCTGAACACCGGCATCCCGTGGGTGATCTTCCTCGCCATCGCCATCTCGCTGCTGCCGGTGATGACGGAGTACGGACCGGAGGCGGCCTTGATCGCGGAAAGCTTCACGCCGCGCCTGCGCTATAGCGGCACCTCGCTCGGCTACCAGCTTGCGTCGGTGATCGCCGGCGGACCCTCGCCGTTCATCGCGACGTGGCTGTTCGCAACCTATCATTCGGCTTGGCCGATCGCGGTGTATATCCTGATCTGCGCCGTCATCGGCATCGTCGCGACCTCGTTGCTGACCGACTACACGAACAAGGGCATCGCGGCTGAATACGCCGGGGTGTGATTCCGAGGCACAACAGAGGGGGCGGGCATAAGGCGGCCGCCCCTTTCGTTGACTGGTCACGACGAGCACGAAACGGCTTGCAGGTGGCAAGCTTGCTCGACCTCGCCGGGACAAAAGCATCCGTGGTGCAGCAACGCGCCGAAGCCAAGGACTAGACCGACATCGACGCCATTCTTCGCGACGGACGCATCGACCTCCCGACCGCACTGGCGAGCGCGAAGGCGATTTATGGCGCGCAGTTCAATCCGCTGATCACGCTTAAAGCCCTGTCGTTTTTCGATGATGGGAATCTGCGGCGGCTTCCGAAGGCGATCAAAGACCGCCTTGCAAAAGCCGCGCGCGAGGCTGACCTTGACCGCTTGCCGACGATAGCCCGACCCACGCAGCCGCGCGACGGAAACGGCGGGCCGTCGCAATGAAGCCGATCCCGCTCAACGACGAGACGCAAGCGATTGCGCGCCGGGTTGTATGGTTCGAGCCGCCCGCCGAAGCGCTCGACGACCCGATCCGCTTCGTGGCCTACGCGATGAAGCACGCCACCCATGACGACATGAAGGTGCTGCGCCGCTACGTGTCGGACGACGACTTCCACGAAGCGCCCGACAAAGCACCGCCCGGCATCATCGACCCACGCTCATGGGCCTACTGGAATTCCGTCATGGGCCGCTATCCGCCGCCGCCGCTGCCCAAGCGCACCTTGGGCTAATCAAGCGTGCATAATTCAAACTTATGAGCCACGATTGTAGTTGCTGCAGGTACGCAATCGTTGAACTTCGTGGTCGCTGCACGCCACTCGCAGGGGGCAGCGGTTGGGGGAACTCCGCCGCTCCCTGGGATGAAGCTTCTGATCAGCGTCCGCCGCCGGGACCCGAGCCCATCATGCCATAGGCAAACCCCGGGCACGGCAGGCCTCCCAGCGCGCCGAACCGGCCCGGGCCGCCATAGCCTGGGCCCGCGGTCAACAGCCGTGCTTTCTGCGAATCATCCAGCGCCGCCATCAGCTTGATGCCGGCGTCCTGCACCGTCTTGAACGCTGCGGCGCGCTGGTTGAATAGTTTCGCCATCAAGGCTTGATGCTGCTGCCAGTCCATAGCGCGCAGCTTATCGAAATCCACTCCGCGCCAGGTCGCCTGGCCCTGTGACGCGGCATCCTCCACCGCCTTGGCGTAGGCGTCCCACGCTGCCTGCTGGTCCGGCCGGACATCCAGCTCCGCCTTCAGTGCGTCCAGCCACGCGCTGGGGTCGCTCGCGAAACCACCAGGACCACCAGCCCAGCCGCGCATGGAACCCGAGTCGTAGCCGCCATGCATCCCACCGGGGCCGTAGCCGGCGCCGGGACCGTTGCCCATCATCCATCCCGTCCCGCCGCCGCCCGGTCCGTTGCCCATCATCCCATAGCCGAGGCCGGATCCCGGCCCGCCGGTCTGCGCGATCGCCAGCCCCGCACCGCCAAGCGCTGCCGCGGTAGTTGCAATCGCCAGCACCTTGCCGATCTTCCTCATCGCCTTGGTCCTTCCAATCCGAGACGGCCCGCTTTTCCGCCGCCGCTCTTTTGGACCGCACTTGTCACCACGCTTTGTCGTACCGGAGCGAAATTGTGCCAGGATGTGTCAGACCCGCCGCCTGCCACAGCCCGTCACACATTCCTTGTCCGAGACCCGCCACCGATCGCCTATGCTGTGCGCATGGAGGCCTCGCCGCACATCCTGATCGTCGACGACCATCGCGAGCTTCGCGAACTGGTGTGCCGCGTCCTGACTCGCGAGGGGTTCCGCGTCACGGCGGTGGGCGACGGCAAGGCCATGCGCCAGGCCCTGGCCGCTGCCCATATCGACCTGGTCCTGCTTGACCTGATGCTGCCGGGCGAGGACGGGCTGTCGCTGTGCCGCCGCCTGCGTGCGGACAGCGACGTGCCGATCATCATGCTCACCGCCAAAGGCGAGGAGGTGGACCGTGTCATCGGCTTGGAAATGGGCGCGGACGACTATTTGCCGAAGCCGTTCGGGAGCCGTGAGCTGACCGCACGCATCCGCGCCGTGCTGCGCCGCAGCCAGCACGCGCACGCGGCAGCCGATACGCCACCGGCAACGCCGCGCTATCGCTTTGACCGCTGGGAACTGCACACGGATATGCGCGAGCTGCAGCGCGACGACGGCGTAACAGTACCGCTGTCCACGGGCGAATACGAGCTGCTGCTGGCTCTGGTTGAACGCCCGCAGCGCATACTGAGCAGGGACCAGTTGCTGGATTTGGCGAGGGGGCGGGCAGCGAACGCCTTCGACCGCGCGATTGACACGCAGATAAGCCGGCTGCGCAAGAAGCTGGAACGGGATGCGGCCGAGCCGCACATCATCAAGACGATCTGGGGCGGCGGCTACATGTTTGCCGCCGCCGTCACCCGGACGCCATGAGCCGTTGGGTGCCGCGCAGTTTGTTCGGCCAGATGCTGCTGATCCTGCTGGCCGGGTTGCTGGTGTCTTACGTGCTGGGGACGCTGATTTTCGTCGCCGACCGGGCGCGGGCGGTGCGGGCGATCGGTGCCTACGCTGCAACCCAGCGCATTGCCAACCTGGCGCAACTGATCAATGCGGCGCCGGCGGATTGGCGGGCGCGCATCGCCGCCGGTGCGAGCGACGCGACGCTACGCGTGGCTCTGTCGCCGCGGCCGCCGGATTTTGCTGCGGCGGGCGACGGCAGCGATTCGGCTACGGTGCGGCGCTATCTGGCCGCGCAACTGCCGCCGACGCTGGCGAACAAGCTGGCGGTCGCCGTGTCCGCCGCGCGACCGGGGTTGGGCGGGTTTCCGCCTCCGCCTGGCTTCTTTCGCGGTTTTGCGCCCGGCATGCCAATGGACGGCCCGATGAGCATGACGGGCATGATGCCGATGGGTACACCTCCACCCTTCTCGCCGCCTTGGATGCTCGGGGCGGGCGCGCTGCGGTCGTTGCAAGCGGCGATGCAACTGTCCGACCGACAGTGGCTGGTGTTCGCCACCGCGCTGCCGGATGCCGCACCAGCCACGCCCTGGTCCTTCGTGGCGGCGATGGCGAGCATGGCGGTGATCGTCGTGGTGGCTACGGTGTGGGCGGTGCGGCGAGTGACCACACCGCTGCGCGTACTGGTGCAGGCGGCCGAGCAATTGGGGCGCAACGTGAATGCGCCGCCGCTGTTGGAGGTCGGCTCTACGGAGATGCGCCAGGCGGCGCATTCATTCAACCAGATGCAGGCCGGCATCCGCCGGCTGTTAGATAATCGCATGCGCATGCTGGCGGCGCTGTCGCACGATCTGCGCACGCCGCTTACCCTGCTGCGGCTGCGCACCGAGTCGCTGGCTGAGACTGACGACCGCGACCGCATGCTGGCGACGATCAACGAATTGGACGCGATGGTCGGTGCCTCACTGGCTTTCGCGCGCGACCAAGCCAGGGCGGAGGCGTGGCGTCGCACCGATGTCGGTGCATTGCTGGCATCGATTGTGGACGACATGGCCGATGCCGGGCTGCCGGTGACTCTGGAGCCGGCAGGGCCGGTGGTCCTGTCGTGCCAGCCCGGTGCGTTGCGGCGGGCTCTGACCAACCTGATCGATAACGCGGTGAAGTACGGTGGCGCAGCGCGGGTGGCGATCGAGGCGTTGGCCGGAATGGCCCGGATTACCATCGACGACGATGGGCCAGGCATCCCCGAGGCGGAGTTGCTGCGCGTGTTCGAACCGTTCCACCGCCTTGAGGAATCGCGTGGCCGCGAGACCGGTGGGGCGGGGCTGGGATTGTCGATCGCGCTGTCGATCATACAGGCGCATGGCGGGGAGATCGTGCTGGCGAACCGGGCCGGGCGGGGGCTGCGGGCGACGGTAACGCTGGCTGGGTGAGATGGATGGTGTGGGGGCGGAACGGGAGTCGCTCCGGCCTGCTGCTTGAAGCCGCAGCTGGATAGACCCGGCTCTCGCCCCGGGACGAGACAAACGGTAAGGCAAGTGTTCGATCTGGTTCAGAAAGCAATGTTGTGCAGCAATCAGGAGCGCTACCCCCACGGCGCCGACGCTACGCGTCATAGCCGGGCTTGTCCCGGCCACCTGCGCATGAAGGTGCCAGGGAAGATCGCCGGAAGATCGCCGGGACGAGCCCGGCCATGACGAGCACCAGTCGGCCCGAGCCCAGCCGTTCCAAGGCCACGATCCACTTTGCAGCCGAAGCCCGGGGAGGAGGCCAGGCACGGTTGCAGACATTTGTCTGAACCCCAGTAGGAAAAAAAGCTTGACGCGCAGGCCCGCCGCGTTTATATAGCCGCCTCTCCCCTGGCAAGTTCCTCACATGGCAACAGCACTCGACATCTCCGGCCTTGCTTCCCCGCCCCACCAAGGGGTGGCTGCGCGCTTCGCACGTCGGTTCGGCGGCGCGGTGCGCACTGTCATGGCCAGCGGTGTCGCTCTTGCCGGCAGCCTGCGGCGCCCAGCCGTGCCGAGCGCAACCCACGACCCTCGAGCAGCCGCAAAGCCGCAAGCGCCGATCCCACCCAGCACGCCGCGCGCCCCGCGCCGGCCGCGCCCCGCCGCACCCGTCTCGCTGCCCGAAGCAGCCCGGTCCGGCTTGCTCCTGCGCCTGGTCAACCGCAAGCACCGCCGGACCGCGAGGCGCGGCCGCCGCCCGTATCCCGACGACTACACGCCCTTCACCCCGGAGGACTGCCCCGAACTGACCCCCGAGATGTGCCACTTCCTCAACACGCCGATCGGGGACAGTGATCCTGCCATGGTGCGGGCGCTGTTCACCGCGCTCGAGGAGTACCTTGTCGGCCTGATGTCATCCAAACCGGGCTTTCCCGGTGCCGAAACGGTGCATGCGGTGATCCGGGCTCGTTTGGGAGGCCTGCTCGATGCGCCCACTCCGGATGCTCCGCCGACCGAGGCGCCGGACCCCGCGCTCGCCATCTCGGGGGATGCAGTGCCGGCGACCGCAATCGATGCCGCACCGGACGCGCCGGCGGATGCAACGCCGGATGCGCTGGCGCCGGCAGCGGCGACGGCGGTGACGGATGAAGCATTCGTGGCATCGACGGATGACCTGGCCCCGGTCGCGGGGACCGACGCCCCACCGCATACCAATCCGGCCACGCCGGTAAATTCACAGCCCGACGCACCGCTCATATCGGCGCCCACATTGCCGGAGGCTTTTTTAGCCCTGTTCGCGACGGCGTGGCGCGACGCGAAGCCCGTGTCGCCGGACCCGCTGCGTGAGACACCAGCGCCGACCCTGGCGGATAGCGTCACAATCGCTGCCATCACAGCGGTCAACACCACGCCGGCCACCGCCGTCCCGCGGCAGCAAGGCTTCCACCGCAGCCAATCATTCCTATTTGGTAGAACGTCTCTTTTGCGCCGCGGCCGATCGCTTTCGCACTGCTATCGCCTCCTCTTCGTTTGCTGGCGCCGCGCTTTCAACGTCGGTTCGCGCGACGAACGGCGATGTCTCCTGTCGCCGCCGCTGCTGTGCTAATGCGCAGGCAGGGCCGCCCACCAGGTCATGTCCGGTGGCAGGCTCTGTCGATTGCGCTCCGCAAGATTGACCGCCAGCTTCAGAAATCATCACGGGGCCACCGCATGGCGGTCCCGCCATCCTGATTCGTGCCAAGCCAACCGCACCGCTGTACGGGCAGTCGCACGTGCTAACAGCCGAAAAATTGCCTGACTGCCCGCCCACCACTCCTCCGACCATCGCGCGGCTTGCCAGCATCCCCCACTAACGCCAGCCTTGCCCACGCAATGGCCGCCCGTGCGCTCACTCTACTCCTCACCCGTCGTCTGCCGTTCTTCTATGGCTGGGTCATCCTCGGCTGCGTCTGCTGCGCCGGCTTCTCGCGCCAGGGCGGCGCCGTCGCGACCCTCACCATCTTCGTCGAGCCGATGACCCAGCAGTTCGGCTGGTCGCGCACCGCGATCTCCGGCGCGGTCTCGCTCGGTGGCTTGCTCGCCGCCGTGACGGCCCCTGCCCTCGGCCGCCTGCTGGACCGCCAGGGCGCACGCGCCGTGCTGTGTTGGGCGGTCTTGCTCACCGGCCTGGCCAACGTGGCCCTCTCGGCCACCACCTCGTTGCTCACCTTCTATGTACTCTTCTCCATCGCCCGCACCAACTTCGCCGGGCCATTCGACCTCGGCATCTACGGCGCGGTGAACAACTGGTTCGTCACCCGCCGCACCCTCACCACCGCGATCGCCACGGTGGCGCAGTTCGTGGGGCTGGTCTGCCTGCCGCTGATCGCCGCATTCGGCATCGCCCATGGCGGCTGGCGCACCGGATGGCTGGCGGTGGGCCTCGCCGTGCTGGCGGTCGGCTTCGTCCCCACCTGGCTGCTGCTGGTCCGCGCCCCGGAGGACATCGGCCTCGTCCCCGACCGCCACATCGCCCCGACTGCCACCGCCACCCCGCCGCTGCCCGAACCCGCCTTCACCCGCGCCGAGGCCCTCCGCACCCCGGCCTTCTGGTTGCTCTCCCTCTTCACCCTGTTCGCCTATCCGGTGCAGGCCGGAGTCAGCCTGCACCAGGCTCCGTTCCTGATCGAGCGCGGCATCGCCCCCGCCGTCGCCGCGACGGTGATCAGCACCTTCTCCTTCATGTCCGGCGTCTCCAGCCTCGCATTCGGCTTCTTCCCGCGTGCCTGGCCGATCCGCTACGCGCTGGTGCTGACCGCGATGCTGCAACTCATCGGGGTGCTGATCATGCTGGGCGTGCACACGCCGCCACAGGCCTACCTCGCGGCCTCGGCGTTCGGCGCTGGCATCGGCGGCCTGCTGACAATGCTGCCCCTCGCCTGGGCCGACTACTACGGCCGCCGCAGCTTCGGCGCGATCCGAGGCCTGGCCTTGACCATCCAGGTCCTGGCGCAGGCGAGCGGCCCGCTGCTGTCCGGCATCCTGCGCGACCGCACCGGCACCTACGACCTGCCGCTGGAGTGCTTCGCCGCGCTGTCGGCGGTGGCGATGCTGGCGGCGATGGCGGCATGGCCACCCCGCTCCGCGATCGCGCCATAAGAATACCGCCAAGAGCACCCAGGCCCATCATACGTGCTATTGCGCGAAAATCAGTCACGTCATACAACTCACAGCGACGTGATAATGGGGTGGCGCTATGCTCAACCATCGCCGCTATATCGCCAACGAGAATATTGAGCGTTTCGAGACACTTCTGTGCGGCGGCCGGCTCGACCGGCAGCAGACGGAAACCGTGATAAGCCTGCTGGCGCAAGCTCGCGCGGATCTTGCCTCGCTGGACCGGCAGGACTGCCCCAACGGCTTTCATGCCGCGGACGATCCTCCCGCATCGTTCGCGAGTGCGGCCTCAGGCTAATGCGGACAGGCAAAGTCAGGCCGTGGGAAGGGTCATCCGCACATGCGTGCCCTGGCCGGGCTCGCTGCTGAAAGCGAGCGTCGCGCCCATCACGTCCGCCAGCTTGCGGCACAGCGCCAAACCGTTGCCCAGGCCCCGGCCCGGCCGGCTGATGCCGTTCATGGCGGCCAGAAACGGCTCCCCAAGGTGACGCAACGTCTCCGCGGGAACGCCCGGGCCGGTATCCTCCACCACGATCGCAACGCGGTCTTGCACGGCCTCCACGCCGACCCGGACATGGCCGCTGGGCGGGGTGAATTTCAGCGCATTGCTGATCAGGTTATCGACGATACGCCGCACGGCCCAGGCATCGGCGATCGCCGGCGCCAGGTCCGCGCCGGTATTGCTCTCCAGCCAGACGTGTTTTTCCGCCGCGCTGTGGCGTACCGCATCGACCGCCTGGCGAACGATCAAGGCGATATCCAGCGTGTCCAGCCGGACAGTGCGGTCGCTCGCGGCTGCCAGGTCGAGCAGGTTGGCGATGCTCATCAGCAGACGTTCGCCGGCGGACCGCAGTTGATCGAGAATGCCGCGTTGCTCCGGACGGACGGCCGCCACGAGCGATTCAGACAGCGCCACGATCGCCTCGGCCGGCGCCCGCAATTCGTCGCTCAGGCTGCCGAGGATCTGCGTCTTCAGCCGATCGGCGGCCTGAGCCCCCTGGGTCTGCTGCGCGAGGCGATCCTGGCTGTGCCGTTCCTGCCGCAGCAGCGCCGCAGTGGCGAGGATTGCACCGACCGACAAGCCCGCGTTCACCAGCGGCACGATGCTGAGGTCCAAAACGGGAAACGCGCTCCCCAGCAACACCATGACGATCGCGCCGGCTGCCAGCCACCAGGCCCAACGCGGATCGCGAAAGAACGTCGCGGTGCAAACCAGCGGGAGATAGAAGACTCCAAACGCCCACGGGACGTCGTGCGTCAGGTCAGCGACAAAGGCGACGGCGCAGGCAAGAAAGATCAAGCCTGCGAGCCACTTGCGCCAACGTGGTCCGGGCAGCAGGACGGAATGATCAAACGCAGACAGGGGCGCGACTTGTGGCACTTGGCTTCAGCGGCCGAACAGACTGGCAGTTATCAATCTTGTCAAATCCGGCGGGTTTCGGCTAGCACAATGTCTCGGCAAGCCACCGCGTCAGCACCGCTGTTCCCGCCAGAAAATCGTCCAGCGTCATCGCTTCGTGCGGATTGTGGCTGCCGTTGGCATTGCGCACGAAGATCATGCCCATCGGCACGCCGCTCGCCGCGAACGCCGCAGCGTCATGCGACGCCGGACTGCCCAGGTCCAGCGTCGGGATGCCGAGCGCCGCCGCGCCTTCGGTCAACGCCGTCCGAATCACGGGGTCCACGAGCCCGACCGCGGCCCGCGCCTTAGCGCCGCGGTGGAACCTGACCCCGCGCCGTTGCTCGATGCCGGGAATGATCGCGTCCACCGCGCGATCGAGTTCCGCCAGCACCGTCTCATCGGTACGCGCGCACGTCCAGGCTGAAGTGGAAGGCGCCCGGGACGATGGTCAGGCCATGTGCGGCCGGATCGGTGTGGAAGCGGCCGATCGTCGCCGCCATCGGGATGCCGCGCGCCTCATACTCCTCCCACAGCCGGTCGATCGCCATGGCAAATTCGGCGCCGGCCATGGCGGCGTCGCGCCGGAAGCGGCGAGGCAGGCCGACGTGATCATGGCTGCCCTCGATCCGTGCATCGGGGTAGCGGAAATTGCCCGGGATGCCGGTGCAGATCGCCACCGGCCGGCCGGCTTCCACCAGGCTCGGCGCTTGCTCGATATGCAGTTCCAGGTAGGCACGAAGGTCCGCCGGATCGAGGAAGCGCCGCCCCGCCCGCAGCGCCCCCGGGTCGCCGCCGCACTCGGCGATGTGGTGAGCCAGGGTACGATCCGTGTCGATGCGGCGCACGTCCAGCGCCCCGTCGGGCAGCGTGCCCAACGCGCCGCGGCTGCCGATATAGGAGACCTGGAACCAGACGCTCTCCTCGGCGCGGATGCCCATGACCGTGACGTCGCAGGTAGGCGTCAGCCCCAGCCTGGTCAGCGCGGATAGCCCGACAAGTCCCGCCACCACCCCGGCGGCACCATCGAAATTGCCGCCGTGCGGCACCGAATCGAGATGCGAGCCGATCACCACCCGCTTCGCCGCGCGGTCCAGGCCGGGGTGCGTTATGCCGGTGCTCGTCGCGCCGGGGCGCGTCGTGCCGGGGCGCGTCATGCCGGGGCGCGTCATATAGAGATTGGCGCTGGCGTCATGCTCGATCGCCAACCCGAGCGACCGGGCCGCCTCGGCGATGGTCGCGTGCGCACGCTGCTCACCGGGGCCGTAGGGGTCACGGGTCACGCCGGGTTCGTCCAACCCGTCCTGACGCAGCCGGTCCAGCAGGAGGGCAGCGAAATCCCGCTGCGCTGCCATTGCCGCGTGAATTGCCGCTGCCTCGAGGCTCGCCATGCCGAACTCCTCCGGTTTTGCCAATCCTGTCGAACGCTATCGCGGATGCGGCGCACCGGGAACGGCCGGCGTCGCATGCCGGCCTTGCCAGGCGAAGTCCGCGGCCTTGCGCAGTGCCGGACCGGCCGGCACGATCGGGCATCCGTTGCAGGGGAAGATCATTGACCGACACGCCAACTGACGATCTCTGCTTCACGCAAGCGGCCACCCTGGCGCGGCTGATCGCCACGCGGCAGGTCTCTTCCGTCGCCGTCACCGAAGCCGTGCTGGCGCGGGCCGAGCAAGTAGGGCCGGCGCTGAACATCTTCGCCCTGCCGATGGCCGACGCGGCGCGCACCCGGGCGCGCGCAGCCGAGGCCGCGGTGATGCGTGGCGACACGCTCGGGCCGCTGCATGGCGTTCCGATCACCATCAAGGACAACGTGCCGATCGCGGGGCTGCCGCTGGCCAACGGCTCCGCCGCCTTCGCCGATCTCGTGCCGGCGGCGGATGCCGCGGTGGTGCGCCGCATCCGGGCGGCCGGCGCCATCATCATCGGCAAGACCAACCTGCCGGAGTTCGCCCACAAGGTGCTGACCGACAGTCCGGTCTATGGCGTGACACGCAATCCCTGGAACCTGGAACACACGCCCGGCGGCTCCAGCGGTGGGGCGAGTGCCGCCCTGGCGGCAGGCGTGGCCCCGCTGGCGGTCGGCACGGATGGCGGCGGTTCCATCCGCTGCCCCGCATCCTGCACGGGCGTGGTCGGATTGAAGCCGACGCTCGGGCAGGTCCCGTCCGAGCGGGTGCCGGATGGGTTCGCCAATTTCTCCTTCATCGGGCCGATGGCGCGCTGCGTCGGCGATGCGGCGCTGCTGCTGTCGGTGATGGCAGGCAGTGACGCGGGGGATCCGTTCAGCATCGCCGCAGGTAATGTGGCGATACCGCAAGCGCGCGCGGTGGAGGCCGCGGCGCAGGGATTGCGCATCGGCTGGATCGAGCATTTCGGCCGCTACCGCACCGACGCAACGGTGGCCGCGCTGACGCGCGACGCAGTGGTGTCGCTGGCCAGCGAAGGGGCGATGGTTGAGGAGTTGCACGACGCCTGCTTCGACGATGTGTTCGAGCGCTACATCGTGCTGGCAACCACGGCGCATGCGACGCGCTACGGTCCCTTGGTCGAGCAATGGGGCGACCGCATGAGCGCGTCGATCAAGGCCAGCATCGTGAATGGCCAGCGCTACACCGCCATGGATTGGCTGCGCGCGCATGACTGGCGCACGACGCTGTTCCGCGCGGTGCAGCGCCTGTTCGAGCGCTACGACGTCATCGCCACGCCGACGATGACCGCACCACCGAAGCGGCTCGATGCGGAAGGATCGATCGCCACGGAGGCTTATGCTGAATGGGCAGCGCCGCTGTATCCGTTCAACCTCTCGGGACATCCAGCGATGTCCGTCCCGGCGGGAATGACGCAGGACGGGCTGCCGGTGGGGTTGCAGCTCATCGGCCCCTGGTTCGGCGAGCAGCGCCTCCTGGAGGTAGCGGGGTTGCTGGAGAAACTGCTTGGATGGCAGGACCGACCGCCGGAAATTTGAGCAGAGGTCCATCCCAAACCTGTGGTGCGTCAGAAATGCAAGAAGGCCCCGGGGCGATCCGTTGGATCAGATCGAACTCGGCTCGGTTGGCGGTGACGACTGGCAGCCCGCGTTTGGCGGCAGTCACATAGATCAGCGCATCGTTTAGACATTCCTTCCGTTGATACGGCTGAAAACTCTGAATGCAAGCGAGCCTCCCGGAAATTGCTCCCGCGAGATGCCAGGTATCCGCATCGGGCACCAACAACCGCGTATCTGGAATCGCCCCCCAGCAGAATTCCATATCGTCGGCGAACGCGGCGCCAGTTTCCCGCGGCAGGGTTGTAGCTGGCGATGCGAGTGGCGATCTCGGCGATACAGACGCAGCAGTGCCATTGCGTGGCATTGTCGAGCAGTGTCCCAACGTGCAGTGTTCCAACATCAAGATGGCAGCGTGCCGGCCATGTTGCGGATATAGACATTCGTTTCCGGCATCAGAGCCAAATGCGCATGTGGTTCCCCAGGGCGCCCTCGCGCTACGGCTTATCGATATTCCAATACGTCGTGATGTAGCTGTTCAGCACCCCCGTCACGTCCTTCCCCCAGCCGGCGACAACGTCGAACTGCCCCAGCGGGATGTAGGGCAGGAACTGCCACAGCCGCTTCTGGAACGCGACGAACGCCACCTTGCGCGACGCGTCGTCGGGCGCTTCGAGGAAAGCCTGGCGCAGCGCCTCGCCTTGCGGGTCGCAGGGCCAACCAGCCCAGTTCTTCCCGTTACAGGACAAATCCACCGACAGGTTCATCAGCGGATGGAACCAAGCATTCCCGGTCGCATGATAGGCGAACAGATTATAGCCGCCCTGGTCCAACGGCTTGTTCGCCGCCTGCATGCGCTGGAACATCACCGCGAAGTCGGTCATCTGCACATCGACGTTCATGCCGGCCTGCTTCAGCCGCTGCGCCGCCACCAGCGTCATCGCGTTGATCGCCGGAAGCTGCGGCGTGCCCAGCAGGACGATCTTCTCGCCCTTATAGCCGGCCTCTTTCAGCAGCGCCTTCGCCTTCGCGATATCGGGCTTCCGATAAGGCTCCGATCCCACCTCTGTCCCATACGGCCCGCCGCACACGCTGAAGGAGTAACACTCCTGCCAACCCACGCCGTTGCCCGCCGCCGCTTCCATCATTTCCTTTTGGTCGAAGAGATAAGCGAGTGCCTGGCGAGCCCGCAGATCGTTGAATGGCGGAAGCTGGAAGTTGGGACGGATGAACGCGACCGTCGGCAGCGCGGCGATGCGCTTCACCACCACCCCTTTCTGGCGCAGCATCCCGGTTAGATCCGGCGTCACCTGCTCCCAGAAGTCGACCTCGCCCTTGATCAGCGCGTTCGCCGCGGTGATCGCATCCGGCATGATGATCCACTCGACTCGATCGACCTTCACGACGCGTCCACCCGCCAGGCCGTCAGGCGGCTCATTGCGCGGCAGGTAGTCCTGGAACTTCTCGAACACCACGCGGTGTCCCGATTCGCGCTCGCTGGCAACATAGCGGAACGGGCCGGAGCCGATGGGCGCCGTCAGTGGCGTGTCCGGCGGGCGCTTCGCGTCGGCCTCGCGCATGATGCCGGCGATCGGCGCACCAGGGCCGGCCAGCATGAACTCCACCAGTCCGAAGCGCCGCTTCAGGACCAGCCGGAACGTCCGGTCGTCCACCACGTCGAGCGACGCCGTGCGTGCCTTGAGTTGCGGTCCCATCGACACGCCGTTCATCCAGCGTTGCAAGGACGCTACCACGTCGCGCGAGGTGATCAGGCTGCCGTCGTGGAACTTCAGCCCGGACCGCAGCGTGAAGGTATAGGTAAGGCCGTCGGCGCTGACTTGTTCTGTCTCCACCATCAGCGGCCGCGGCACCAGGTGGCTGTCGAGAGCGAACAGGGTATCGAACACCATCTGCGAGTAGATCCGCGCGATGAGGTTCATGCCTTTGGTCGGATCAAGCTCGGCGGGATCGGCGCTCGGCACCACGCGCAGCACCTTCGGTGCCGTCTGCGCCACGGCGGTGCTACAGGCAACAACGAACGCGACGGCGAGGCCGGCGAGCCACTTTCGGGTCATGCGGGTGTCCTGATCTCGGGTTCGAGACGAACCCTATCACCCGCGGTCCCGCGAACTCCAAGTTGCCCATGAAACCAACCCGCTTTCGCGTCGCTTTCGCGGGGATGACGATGGCTGCCAGCGCGTGCCACAGGAGCCGGCTGCTGAACGCGCGGCAGCCCCTTTCAACCTGGACCCGTGGCCGTGTGAGCTACCCGGTGAACGGCAGCCCCGGATCGACGCTCTCGTCCGGCACCGCGAACGCCCGCAGCGCGGGGACGTCGTGGAGGATCACCCGGGCGCCATGCGTCTCCACGCCGGCGCTGCGCAACGCGGCAAAGGCGCGCGACAGGTTCTCCTGCCGGCAGCCGAGCCGTGCCGCCAGCAGGCGCTTGTCGAAGGGCAGGCGGAACTTGTCGGTGGTGGCCTCGGTCTCATTGCTGAGGGCGAGCAGATAGCAGGCCAGCCGCTGCGCTGCCGTCCGCAGCTTCAGGTCTTGCACCTGCCGCACCAGTGCGCGGAAGTTCAGCGCCTCCGCATGCAGCAGGGCGTTGGCCAGCTCGACTTCGCTCGCCAGCAGTGCGTGCAGGCCCTCGGTGTCGATCAGCAGCAAGTGCGCAGCCGAGACGGTCCGGGCGCTCATCAGGTGCGGCAGGCGGGTCAGCACCGTCGCCAGGACGAAGTAGCCGGGTGGACGGACCACCTCCACCGCCGCGCGCAACTCATCGGGGGCGCTTGCCCACAATGCGACGCGACCCTCCAGCAGCACGTGCAGGTGCAGCGCGGGATCACCCTGGCCGCAGACTTCGGTGCCCTCCGGCAGCCGCGCCTCTTGCGTAATGGCGGCGAGCCGCTCGATCAGCCTGTCCTCCAGGTTCTCGAAGAGCGGCGTGAGGCGCAGCAGATCGGGCAAGTGGGACGGGCTGGACACGGGGGCGGACGAGACGGGCCGAAACGCGGTGACGGACATGGTGACACCTGCTTGCGATAGGCACGCATACCGATGGAGGTTGACCTCGATCAAGACCATTGGTGATTTTGTTGCATTACGAAACGTGCATGTTATGGACAGACCCACGATATGCAGCCGTTTCAGGCCGCTTTCGGCTGCAACAATCTGTGCCGTTCGTTCGATGTCGGGTTTCCCCTCACATACCGGATTCCACTAAGAATTCGTAGGAAAAGCGAACCGCAGACGGCTGGCCGTTGCACGACCGTTGTGCCCGGTCTTGCAGGCCAGGTCTGGCCGATGCGCTGGCTTCCCGACACGCTTTGTCACGAGATTTTGTCCCGCCACTGCGCGGCCGGCTTGGCGAACAAGCGGGCAGCGCGCGATCTTGGGGTCCGCTCCCGACTGCGCTTAACTGGTACCCACACATCGGCAGGACTGCGACATGAAAGCGATGGTCTGCGAGGCGTTCGGAGGTCCGGAGGTGCTGGCGCTGCGGGATGTGCCGGACCCGCCTCCGCCCAGCCCCGGCGAGATCGCGGTGCGCATCGCGCGCCCGTGGCGTCCAGTACGTGGACGTGCTGATGCTGGCGGGCAAGTATCAGTTTCGCCCCGAGCCTCCCTTCATCCCGGGCGGCGAGGCAGCAGGGGAGGTGGTCGCCGTCGGCCCGGACGTTACCGTGTTCCGGCCCGGCGACCAGGTCATGAGCCGCCACACGCTGGGTGCCTTCGCCGAGCTCGGCAATGCCAGGGCGGAGCTGTGCGACAAGGTCCCGGACGGCATGAGCCTGGAAGCGGCCGGAGTGTTCCGTGGCGCCTACGCCACCGCCTATCATGCCCTGCTGCAGCGCGGCCGGTTGCAGGCCGGCGAGTGGGTGCTGGTGCACGGCGCCGCCGGCGGCATCGGCATCGCCGCCATCCAGGTGGCAAAAGTGTTCGGCGCCAAGGTCATCGCCACCGCCAGCAGCGACGACAAGCGCGCCGCCTGTCTGGAAGAAGGCGCCGACCATGCGATCGGCTATGCTGGCGGATTCCTGGACGCGGTGAAGGACCTGACCGGCGGCCGCGGCGTGGACATCGTCTATGACCCGATCGGGGCGCAGGTGACCGACGAGTCGCTGCGCTGCCTCGCCTGGCGCGGGCGTCTGCTGATCCTGGGTTTCCTCGGCGGCGGCCCCGCCACCATCCGCAGCAACTACCTGCTCATCAAGGGCATCGACGCGATCGGCGTGCGCATCGGCGGGTTGAACGAAGCCGCTCCGGAGCTGGCGATCGCCAACATGCGCGAACTGACCCGCCTGGCGGCGGAGGGCAAGCTGCGTCCGCGCATCTCGCACCGGTTCCCGCTGGAGCAAGCGGCGGAGGCGCTGCAGGCGGTGATCGAGCGGAAGGTGATTGGCAAGGCCGTGCTGGTGAGCTGAGTCTGATTGGCAGGGCGGAAAAAGCGCAGCGCATTCCGCCGTCTGTGGCACATGGCGGATGGCGCCGCGCTGATCCGCCCTACGTTGTGCCGATCTCCGCCGCCACAGCCCGCGCCCGCACCGCGGCATCGCGTGCCATGTCGGCGCAGAGCCCGGTATAGGCTGTCGGATCAAGCAACGCCCTGATCGCATCCGCGTTCAAGTGCCTGGTAACGTGCGGGTTGGCAGCCAGCAAGTCGGCGAAAGAACGGTTCTCCGTGAAAGCGCTCTGCGCCGCTTCGTAGACCACGTCATGCGCGTGCTGCCGCCCTATCACGGCACCGAGTTCCAGCATCACCGCTTCCGCCATGATCAGCCCACCGCCCAGATCCAAATTCGCCCGCATGCGACGCGGATCCAACCGCAACCCGCGCATCACTTCCCCCAGCCTGCTCAACATGTCGCCGGTGGCGACGCAGGCGCGCGCCTCGGCGGAATCCATGATCAGGCTGGTGGCGCGGTCGGCCTCATGCTCGGTCTGCATCGCCTCCAATGCCAGCGGCACCGTCGCACGCACTTCCGCGGCGGCCGCGATGATGTCCTGGCATAGCTTCGGGTTGCGCTTCTGCGGCATGGTGGAACTACCGACTGTGCCCGGCGGCACCGGTTCCTCCACTTCGCCGAATTCGGTCTTCATCAGCGTGTAGATTTCCCGGCCGATCTTGCCGCAGGTCCCCGCCAGCATGCCGAGCAGACAGATGTTCTCCGCCAGATGGTCGCTCAGCGCGCGGGACGGGACGGTCATGGTGCCGAAGCCGAGCTGCTTGCCGATCCCCGCCTGCACCGGCGGCCCCTGCTCGCCCAGCGACGCAAACGTCCCCGCCCCGCCGCCCAGCATCGCGACAAATATCCGAGGCGCTACCTGCCGGAAACGTTCGACATGCCGGATCAGCTCGTCGATCCACACCGCGACCTTGTAGCCGAACGTCGCCGGCACCGCGTGCTGACCGTGCGTGCGGCCCGGCAGCGGCATGTCGGCGCCGCGGTCCGCAAGGTCGGCCATGGCGGCCAGCGCCTCACCGATCAGTTTCAGGAATACGCCGTGCGCCTGGCGCAGTACCAGCAGATCGCCGGTCTGGGTAATATTCTGCGTCGTGGCACCCCAATGCACCCAGCCGCCATGCTTTTCACCCACCACGCGGCTGAGTTCCCAGACCAGCGGCACGATGGTGTGGCCGGTGCGGGCGAAGCCTTCATCAATGCGGGCGCGATCCAGCAGTTCCAGGCGAGCGGCGTGGGCGATGGCCTCGGCAGCCTCGTGCGGGATGATGCCAAGACCCGCCTGGGCGCGCGCCAGAGCGACTTCCACGTCGAGCCACGCCTGCCAGCGATTCTCCAGGCGATACAATGCTCGGATGCCGGGATCGGCAACACGGGTGGCGGTCGGCAGAATGTCACTCATGGCCGGCGTCTCCTCTCGTTATGACCGGGAGTGTAGCGAGGCCGTGACGTAGGCGGCACCCTCGCCCTGGCCCTCTCTTCGGAGTGTCGTGTGTGGAATGTCATTTGTGTAGTATCATTGCAAACGCGGCGAGTGTCAGTGCGAGTGCAGCTTCGGTTGCACGCGCAGCGACGCAATCTCCCGTGAGCGGCGTGCGAACTTTCCGTTAGATTGCTTTCGCTGCGCTTGCAAAAACCCAGTCAGCGGCAGCGAAGCGCAGGAGTGCTACACCGCTACACTCCGCTTGCAACTTGATATGGCAGTGGCGACCTTGCCGCTACCGTCATCACAGCCGAGGCCTGACAACCAATCAGTCTGCGCTCGCACTGCTGACTGATGAGGCAAATCCTTCAAATCAAGGTGAGGAAGCGGTAACCGAAGCTGCTTTGTCTCACCTCTGGGTTGTGACGTCTGGCCATCATCTCGTCGCAGCCACACATTGTGCTCTGGAAAATGCGCAGCGAGGTGATTTGTTGGTTCAGAGCCGATCGCCGGTGGTCCGCGAAGATGCAGGTACCTCGCGAGTTGGCTGTTGCTATGCCGTCGGCGCGCGTGGACACCGCCTATTTTCTGCCGTTCCAACGCATTCCGATCCCTGTCCATTCCATGGGGCCGGATGGCCGGCTGATCGAATTGAATGAAGCTTGGGTCGCCTATACCGGCTACGATCGGAGTGACGCGATCGGCCGCTCCTTCGCGGAATTTCTCGAGCCGGCCTCCGCCTCACGTTACCGCATGAAGGCGGTGCCGGAACTGATCGCCGACGTGCCGGTTAACGAAAGCCGCTCGGTTGAATACCGCCTGATCAAGGCTTCCGGCGAGATCGCCGACGTCGTCCTGACCGCGCGTCCCGAACGCGATCCGCTGACCGGACTGTTCCTGCATAGCCTCACCGTGATCAACGACATCACGGCGCGCAACCGTGCCGAGGCCGCGCTGCGGCAGACGCAGAAGCTGGAAGCTCTGGGCCGCCTCACCGGCGGCGTCGCGCATGATTTCAACAACCTGCTGATGATCATCCAGGGCAGTCTGCAGTTGCTGACGCGGCGCCTGCCGTCCGAGGATCGCCGCGCCGCGCGCCTGGTGGATGCTGCGCTGCAGGGAACCACGCGCGGAGCCGCGCTGACCACGCGACTGCTGGCCTTCGCGCGTCAGCAGGAACTGACGCCAGGTCCGCTCGATCCGCACAAGGTGCTGGCGGCCCTGCGCCCGATGCTGGCCCAATTGCTGGGGCCTGAGATCCAGGTCGAAGAAGACCTGCCCGCGGATCTTCGGAATATTCGCGCCGATCCCAGCCAGCTCGAACTGGCCTTGCTCAACCTTGCGGCCAATGCGCGCGATGCGATGCCGGCCGGCGGCCGTCTGAGCCTCATCGCGCGCAACGCATCCGTGACCGCGAATACCAGCGGCTTCATCGGCTTTACCGGCGAGCCGGTTACGGCAGCCGGCGACTACGTAGTGCTGACCATGAGTGACACGGGCTTCGGCATGGACGAGGCATCGCTGGCACGAGCGGCCGATCCGTTCTTCACAACAAAAGGGCCAGGCAAGGGCACCGGCCTTGGACTGTCGATGGTGCACGGCTTCGCAGTGCAATCGGGCGGAGCACTGCGGCTGGCCAGCCGGCTTGGCACTGGTACGACCGTGGAGCTCTGGTTGCCACGCACTGACGAAAAGGTACCGCAATCCATCGTCGGCTGTGCCGCGACAACCTCGGCCGAGACACCTGCCGGACGTCGTCTGCGGATTCTGCTGGTGGATGACGACCCTCTGGTCATAGCAAGTACGACAGACATGCTGGAGGAACTCGGTCACGCCGCGATCAGCGCCGTCGCGTCAGCCGAGGCGGCCCTGGCCCTGCTTCAGCAGTCGGACAGCTACGATCTCCTGCTCACCGATCACATGATGCCCGGGCTGTCCGGTGCACAGCTCGCAGCGCAGGCCAGGACGCTGCGGCCGTTGTTGCCGATCCTGATCGCCAGCGGGTTCGCGGAACTTGAAGGTCTGGCCGGTGCGCAATGGCCACGGCTGCGCAAGCCGTACGGTTTGAATGATCTGGCGATCGCACTGCGCAACCTCTCCGCTTAGGCGGGGGAGGACAACGCATCGAACCCGGCCATCATCCGTGCATGACGTTCCTCGACGCGGGTACGCGCCTCGGGATGCGTGAACACGAAGTACTGGTCGTCACGGATCGCGCGCAGCACCATCTCTCCGACCGCATCCGCGGACAGCCCAGTGGCGGAACGCTCCCGCGCTTGCTTGACATCCGCGCGTGCGTAACTGCCGCCGAAGCGTTCCGGGCGCCGCCGGCCGGAGTTGTAGAGCGTGGTATCCACCTGCGCCGGGCACAGCACCGAAACTCCGATGCCGCTGCCTTGCAGTTCCATCGCCAACGCCTCCGACAGCGCGACCACGCCATGCTTTGTCATCGCGTAGGCACCGATGCCGGGGATCGCGGGATTGACCTGCAATCCCGCCATGGAGGCGGTATTGACGATGTGCCCGCCCTCGCCGTGCCGCTGGACGCGCGGCACAAAGATCTGCACGCCGTTCACGACGCCGAACAGGTTGACGCCGAAGATCCAATCCCATTGCGCGCGGGTCATGTCGAGCAAGCGGACATTGCCGAGCGAAATGCCGGCGTTGTTGCAGACGATGTGGACCTTGCCGAACGCCGTTTCCACGGCGTCGGCGGCGCGCGCAACCGCATCGGCGTCCGACACGTCCAGCGTCAGGCCGATGGTGCGCACGCCGGTCTCGGCAATCTGCGCGCGTGCGCGTTCCAATGCGTCCGGCTGGATGTCGGCCATGGCGACGTGAGCCCCGGCTCGGGCCAGCGCGCCGCAGATGCCCAGCCCGATGCCGTTCGCCGCCCCCGTCACGAATGCGACCTTGCCCGCGATGTCCTTCATGGGTTTCCTCCGTTACAGATTTCGCGACGTGGTGCCCGTCCCGCTGTGATTGCGAGGAGGGCAGCGACGACGAAGCAATCCCCGCGGGAGATTGCTTCGTCGCTGCGCCCCTCGCAAGAAGCATCCCGTCATGGCCGGGCTTCACCGGCTCGACCCGGCCATCCACTCTAATCGATTCTAATCGATCGAGAGCGCCTGGCACCGAGCGACCCGACAGACATTGAGCAGATGGCCGGGAGCAGATGGCCGGATCAAGCCTGGTCAGGCCCGGCCATGACGAGAAATCCTTTGTCGCCGTTTCATTCAAGGCGGGTCGGCCGTCGCCGGCCGCTGGTCAACTCGCAATGACAGCAGGATGGTCGGCGTCGACACCACCAACCTTTCGCCCCCCATCCACGCGCCTTGCGGTGATGCAAAAATCCGTGGTCTGCTTCGATGCAGGGAGACAGACATGGCAGATGCATCCGCACCGGCGGCCCCACTGACGGTCCGCGACATCGCGTTGGAGGTCGTGCGCCGCGGCGCGGGCCAGCCGATCCTGGCGCTGCACGGCTTGCAGCCGATCGACCCCGCTGCGCGCTTCCTCGACCTGCTGGGCCGCCATGCCGCGATCATCGCCCCGTCGCACCCCGGTTTCGGCAATTCCCCACGTCCGGCGGATTTCGATACGGTGTATGACCTGATGCACCTCTATCTCGACCTTCTGGAATTGCTGCCGCACGAGAAGGTGACCCTGCTCGGCTTCTCGTTCGGCGGCTGGCTGGCGGCGGAAATGGCCGCCGCCTGCTGCCATCGCATCGACCGGTTGATCCTGGTCGATCCGTTCGGCATCAAGATCAGCGACCGCGAGACACCCGACATTGTCGACGTGTTCAACACCAGCCCGGATGCGGTCCGCGCCTGCGAATGGCACGACCCGACGCTCTTCGCCCCCGACTTCAATGCGATGGACGACGCCGCGCTGGTGCGTTACGCGCGCAGCCGCGACGCGCTGTGCCTGTATGGCTTCCAACCCTACATGTACAATCCGCAGCTCAAGCGTTGGCTGGCGCGCATCGCGGTGCCCACAATGGTGGTGTGGGGCGCATCCGACCGCATCGTCACCCCCAGCTACGGCCGCATCTATGCCGACCGAATCCCGGGCGCCCGCTTCACGCTGATCGACACCGCGGGCCATCATCCGGAGATCGAGCAACCGGAAGCGTTTGTCGACCACGTGTCCCGCTTCATCGGCTGAGGGGAGCAAGAGCGATGGAATCCTGGTGGCAGTGCGAGATCCCCTATCCATTCGTGCCGAAGGACGTGCTGGACGCGACGGACTCCGTGCGCGCCACGCTGCCGAACCAGTGGTGCGATCCGAAGATCGCCGCCGATCTGTATCACGAGGTGCTCGACGAGTTCCTGCTGTGCGACGACGAAGGCATGAACGTGCTGGCGATCGAGCATCATGCCGGCATCAACTCGCTGATGGGCGCCAACCCGATGTTTGTCGGCATCCTGGCGCGGCAGACGCGCAAGGTGCGCATCCTCAGCCTGGGAACTTTGGTATCGCTGCGTCCCGACCCCGTGCGCATCGCCGAGGAATACGCCACCGCCGATGTGATGTCGCGCGGCCGGCTGGAGATCGGGTTTGTGAAGTCGGGCGGCACGGAGATGGCGTCCAACCACACCAATCCGGTGGGCAACCTGGAACGCTATTGGGAAGCAATCGACCTGATCCGCAAGGCCCTCAGCCATAACGAAGGGCCGTTCTCCTGGGAGGGCAAGTACTTCACCCACCGCCACGTCAACATCTGGCCGCGCCCTTGGCAGCAGCCGCATCCGCGGCTTTGGTCGGCGACCGGCGATCCCTACACCGCGGCGGAAGTCGGCCGCCGCGGCATGGTGCACGTGCTGGTGCTGCGCGGTCCGGACGGCACGAAGCGCGCCTATGAAGCGCACCGCCGCGCCCGCACCGAGGCAGGCCTGCCACCCGCGCCCACCGGCAATTTCGCCTACGCCGCGTTCGTCTATGCCGGCGAGACCGAGGAGGAAGGCCGCGCCGGTGGCGAAAAGCTGCTGTGGTTCCTCAACACCAGTTTGAAATCGGCGCCGCAGATGTCGAAGTTCCTGCCGGGCACGATCCCGCCCGAACTGGCGCCGCAGGTCTATCGCACGGCACCATCGCCCGCGGCCGCCGCGCCCGACATGACCAACGCCGAGAAAGGTGTCGTGCCCGCCAGCCAGAATGCGCGCCGCCTGATGTCGCTCGGCGTCGACGAGGCGATGCAGCAGGGCATCCTGTTCTGCGGCACTCCGGACAGCGTGTACCGGCAGATCATGGAGTTCCATGACAAGGTCGGCGGATTCGGCCACCTGGCGATGATCGGCCGCTCCGGCTTCATGACGCACGATGAAGCGGTCAAAGGCATCAAACTGTTCTCGCGTGAAGTGGCGCCGCGGCTGCGCGAGGTGAAGCCGGTCGTCGCATAATGTAATCGCTCGTCGCGTAACGGCCATCGCATGAACGGCCACGACATAAACCGCCGTCTCGCAACCTTCCATCGGGTAGGGCGGATAAGCGCAGCGCATTCCTCCATCGGGCACGACGGAATGCGCTGCGTTTTTCCGCCTACGATGCCCGCAGTCCCCACTTTGATGCCGTGCCGCCATCCACCAGGACGCACGACCCGGTCATGAACGCGGCCGGATCGCCGGCACAGAACAAGACAACGCGTGCCACTTCATCGACTGTTCCCTTACAACCAAATGGGAATGCCGCCAGAAGCGTGCGCTCCATCGCCTGGATCATCGCGCCCGCGCTGTTGGATCCTCGGGCGGCGCACGCACTTCCCGCGACCCCGGACTTCCTGCGACCGCGGAGCGCGGGGTTGCGCAGCGGCAACGGAACACCCGTCGTTCCCGGGACCGCCAGCACCTTCACCCCGGCTGCTTGTCCTGATCGGTGGACAGCGGCAGCGGTACCCATTGCAGGCCGTCCTGCCGCTGGATCAGTAGCAGCACGGACTTGCGGTTTTCCTTCTTCACCGCGTCGACACGCTTCTGCACGTCGGCCACCGAGCCGACCTCGCCCTGCTGCACCTCTACCACCACGTCGCCGGCCTTCAGCCCGCGATCGGCAGCGGGACCGTTGGGCGAGACATCGGTGATGACAACGCCCTTCTGGTCGGCGCCGAGCTGGTACTTGTCCTTCATCGCCTGCGACATCGGCGCCAGCTTGATGCCAAGGCCGGAGATGCTGACCGGCGATGGCGGCTTGGTGACCGGCACCTCGGTGGTGGCAGCGGCTTGCTGCGTGTCGTCCGGCTTCTCGGCCAGCTTGGCCTGGACGGTCACTTCCTTGCCGTTGCGCCACAGCAGCACCGGCACCGACTGGCCAACTTCGGAATCCGCCACGATGCGCGGCAGGGCGTGCATGTCCTGCACGTCCTGATTGTTGAACTTCAGGATCACGTCGCCGTTGTGGATCTGTGCCTTGTCGGCCGGGCCGCCGTCATTCACGCCGGCTACCATAGCCCCGGTGGGCTTCTTCATGCCCAGGCTCTCGGAGATGTCCGGCGTCACCTGCTGGATCCGCACGCCCAGCCAGCCGCGCCGCGGATGGCCGTATTCCTTCAACTGATCGACAATGTTCTTCACCATGTCGGACGGGATCGAGAACCCGATCCCGATCGACCCACCGGACGGCGAGTAGATCGCGGTGTTCATGCCGATCACCTCACCGTCCATATCGAACAGTGGGCCGCCCGAGTTGCCGCGGTTGATCGGCGCGTCGGTCTGGATGAAGTCGTCGTACGGCCCCTGATGGATATTGCGCCCGCGGGCGGAGACGATGCCCGCGGTCACGGTGCCGCCCAGGCCGAACGGGTTGCCGATCGCCAGCACCCAGTCACCCACCCGCGCCTTCGACGAATTGCCGAACGACACCGCCGGCAGCGGCTTGTCCGGCTTCACCTTCAGCAGCGCGATGTCGCCGGTCTCGTCGCGCCCCACCACCGTCGCCTTCAGCGTGGTGTTGTCCTGCAGCGTCACGGTGATCTCGTCGGCGCCGTCGATGACGTGGTTGTTGGTGACGATCAGCCCGGACGGATCAACGATGAAGCCGGAACCGAGGCTCTGCATCCGCCGCTCCGGCTCCGGCTGGCCGTTCTGGCCGCCCGGGTGGTTGCGGTTCATGAAGTCCTTGAAGAATTGCTCGAACGGCGAGCCGGGCGGGAACATCGGCATGTCCGGCCCAACCCCAGGTCCCCCGTTCTGCGCCGTCACCAGTTGTGTGGAGGACACGTTGACCACCGCCGGCAGCAGCTTGGCGGCGAGGTCGGCGAAGCTGGCGGGCGCATCGCGCGCGAAAGCCGGCGTCGCCAGCGGCACGCCAGCGGCGAGCGGCGCGGCCACCAGGGAAGCGCCCAGCAGGGCGACTCGGAAGGTCACCGCTCGAAAAATGGCGACGCGGGGGGTGGCGACACGGGGAGTGGCAGTGCGAGGAACGGCAGCTCGAGGCGTGTCAGCACCAGAGATGTCAGCGCGGGGGGTAACGGGGCGAGGGAGACGCATGGTCAAGGTTCCTGGCGGAAACGCCGCATATGCCCCGCCGGGCGCCTGACGGCAACGAGCGGGTGACGCAGCGGCCGCAGTGTAATCGGCGGCGGGGTGCAGGTCACGGCTGGGGTGGCGCGGGAGGCGCCTGAAGGTAGCGCAAATAGGCGTTGTCCGGCGTGATCACCAACCGGGCGGCGCCGTTGGCCAGGGCGTCGCGATAGCCTTGCAGCGTGCGCCAGACGCCGAAGAACCAGGGGTCCTGGCTGAACGCCTTGGCGTAGATGCCGGTCGCGCCGGCCTCGCCTTCGCCGCGCAGGCGGTCGCCGGTGGCGTTGGCCTCCGCGAGCAATACGGTCCGCTCGCGGTCGGCGTCGGCGCGGATCTTGGCCGATGCCTCGGCGCCTTCCGCGCGGGCCAGGGCAGCAATCCGCTGCCGCTCCGACTGCATGCGCTGCAGGATCGCCTGGGTGTTCTCCGGCGGCAGGTCGGCGCGGCGGATGCGCACGTCCTCGATCGAGACGCCGAAGCCCGGCATCTCGGCGTTCACCTCATTCCGGATCGTCGCCATGATACGGTCGCGGTCGGACGACAGCACCTGCGGCAGGGTGTTGTTGCCCAGCACGCGGCGCAGGCTGCCGGTGACGATCGAGCTCAGCCGCCCCTGGATGGCGAAATCGCCGCTGCCGACCGCCTGGTAGTACTTCAGCGGGTCCTTGATCCGGTACACCACGAAGCTGTCCACAATCAGCCGGCGCTGGTCGCCAAGGATGACTTCCTCGCCGGGCAATTCGACGCCGAGCAAGCGCTTGTCGAACGAAATGACGTCCTGGACGAACGGCTTCTTCACGTGCAGGCCGGGCTGGATGATGACCCGCACCGGGTCGCCGAACTGAGTGATCAGCACCTGCTGCGTTTGGTCGACGGTGAACAGGGTGGCGTCGCTGAGGACCAGCAGCACCACTAGCAGCGCGATCAGCGCGATGACGCTGCGGGTCATTGGGTCGAGCCTTGCGACTGGCCGGCGGACTGCGACTGGTCGGACAAGGGCGCGGACGCCGCTGTCCTGGGCGGTGACGCCGGCGGTCCCGCCGGCGCGGTGGTCAGCGGCGGCGGTGCCTTGCCGGGCGGCGGCAGGTTCAGTGGCAGGAAGGGCAGCAGCCCCTTCAGCTTGTCGTCCACCACCAGCGGCTGCGCATGGATCAGGATGTCGCGCATGGTGTCGAGATACATGCGCTGCAGCGTGACGTCCTTGGCGGCCTGGTACGCCTTCAGCACCGCGTCGAACTGCTGCGCCTGGCCGGTGGCCAGCTCGACGCGGGCCTGCTTGTCGCCCTCACCGGCGGCAACGATGCGGGCGGCGTCGCCACGGGCGCGCGGCACGATGTCGTTGCGGTAGGCTTCGGCCTCATTGCGCATGCGCTCGGCGTCGGTGTTGGCGCGCTGCACGTCGCGGAAGCTTTCGATCACCGCCGGCGGCGGATCGACGCGCTGGAGCTGCACCTGGGTGATCTCCATGCCAGCGCCGTAGCGGTCCAGGATGGCCTGAGTCTGCTTGTGCACGTCGTCCTCGATCTGCGCCCGCAGCGTGGTCAGCGCGGGCTGGATCGGGGTGCGGCCGATCACCTCGCGAATCGAGCTTTCCGCCACCGCCTTCACGATGTTGTCGGGATCGCGGACGTCGAACAGGTATTGCTCGGCGTTGCTGATCTTCCAGAAGACGGTGAGGTTGATGTCGATAATGTTCTCGTCGCCGGTCAGCATCAGGCTTTCGGATGGCACGTCGCGCATGCCGGCGCCGTTTTCCGATTCCTGCGGGTTGACCGAGCGGTAGCCGATCTCGGTGCGGTTGATGCGGGTGACGGCGGGGAGCAGGACTTTTTCGACCGGCCAGGGCACGTGCCAATGCAGTCCGGGATCGGTGCGGTAGCTATAGGCGCCGAAGCGCAGCACCACGCCGAGCTCATCCGGCTGCACGCGGTAGAAGCCGCTGGCGGCCCACAGCAGCACGACCGCAATGCCAAGCAGGGCAAGAGGGCGGCCGCGGGTGAAGCCCATGCGCGGACTGCCGCCACCGCCGCCGCCGAGCATGCGTCGTATCGCCGCCTGCATGCGGCGGATCAGCATTTCGAGGTCGGGGATTGGACCGGGACCGCCCGGACGTGGACCGCCTGGACCGCCCGGGCGTGGTCCGCCGGGACCGCCGCCACCCCATGGACCGCCCCCACCGCCCGGCGGAGGACGGCCGGAGCCGTTGCCCGAGCCGCCGGGAGGAAATCCCCAGGGACCCTGGCCGCTGTGGACCACGGTGGGGCCGCCACTGTTCATCGAGACTGTATGGCTCCTGTCCTGGTGCTTCCTGGTGCGCCGCCGGCCCAGCGGCCATCCTCTGGGACCGTTGGCGGAACCTGCGTCCCGCGCCATATCGGATGGCACCGACGTCTCGGCGGGCTGCTTATCAACCTCCCGCGAGACGTTTGCAACATATCTCGGGCGGCGGTTGCTTGCGCGCCCGCAGCGGAGGGATTGCGCCCATGGCCGTCACACCGGACTCCCTGCGCGAGGTACTGCGCGCCATCAAGGACCCCGCGTCCGGCCGCGACATCGTCAGCGCCGGGCTGGTGGAGGGCATCGAGCAACGCGGCGGGCTGCTGCACGTGTCGCTGCTGACGGACCGGGCGCATGCGGCGGCGATGGAGCCGGTGCGGCAGGAGGCGCAGGCATTGCTGGCACGCCAGCCCGGGGTGACGAACGCAACGGCGGTATTGACGGCGCACCATGCCGGGCCGGCGGGCACCATGCCGAGGCCGGCAGCGGCGGGTGGGGCGGCCGGTGGAGGGCCCGGTGCGGCGCAGGCCGCGCATGGCGCGCGCGCGGCACCTGGGGCGGCTCAGGGCGCGCATGATGGGCACGGCCACAGGCAGCCGGGTGGGCAGCGGCCGTCGCTGCTGCTGCCGGATGTGAAGGCGATCGTCGCGGTGGCCTCCGGCAAAGGCGGCGTGGGGAAATCGACGGTGGCGGTGAACCTGGCAGTCGCGCTGGCCCGGCAGGGGCTGCAGGTCGGGCTGCTCGACGCCGACATCTACGGCCCGAGCCTGCCGCGCATGCTGGGACTGAACCGCAAGCCGGAGGTGCGCGGGGACCGCATGATCCCGCTGCAGGCCTGGGGCCTGTCCTGCATGTCGATCGGCTTTCTGGTCGAGGAGGAGACCCCGATGATCTGGCGCGGCCCCATGGTGATGGGCGCGTTGGAGCAGATGATGGGCCAGGCCGAGTGGGGGCCGTTGGACGTGATGGTGGTGGACATGCCGCCCGGCACCGGCGATGCGCAACTGACCATGGCGCAGCGGGTGGCGCTGACCGGGGCGGTGATCGTCTCCACGCCGCAGGATATCGCGCTGATCGACGCCCGGCGCGGGGTGCGGATGTTCGAGCGGGTGCAGGTGCCGGTGCTCGGGCTGGTGGAGAACATGAGCTACTACTGCTGCCCGAACTGCGGCCACCGCGCCGAACTGTTCGGCCACGGCGGCGCGCGGCTGGAGGCGGAGCGGCTGGGCACGACGTTCCTCGGCGAGGTGCCGCTACTGCTTGATATCCGCACGGCGTCAGATGCGGGCACCCCGATCGTGGCGGCGGCGCCGGAGAGCGAGGCGGCGAAGGCGTTCGCCGCGGTGGCGGCGGCGGTGTGGGGGAAGCTGTCGGGGGCGGCGGCTCCACGGAGCGGGCCGCGGATCGTGGTGGAGTGACAAAAGGAAGCAGCGTCGCCCCTGAGCAACGTCCTTCCGCCGCAACTCGGACAAAGACCACCAAGGCTTCTAAGCGAGGATGGCGCGGAAGTCCGGCTGTATTGCCGTTCCGCCGGGCGTGAGACGAAGGCGACCGCCATCGCCGAACGCTTTGCGCAGCAGTTCGAGGCCGGCCTCGAACTGCTGGCTGTCGCGGGCTGGTGCCGCAGCCTGTCAGTGCTTCGCGACACCTGTTCCGCTACAGCCTGTCGCGGGTGGCGGAGAAGCCGTTGGCCTTGCGGACGGAGAGTTACCTCCGCGAGCGTGGCGCGCGCAGTGATGTCGGGCAGGCGTTGAGATTCTGGAGCGTGCCGGCATTGGCAATCCGCCGCGCAACGGCGTTGAGCTGCATGATTGAGACGGCCATGCGATAAGGAACCGGAGTGCGCCGCCAAGAGCGCCACTGGAGGTCAGCAGCCGGCCGCGACGAACCTGCTCGTCTGTGGCAGCGTCGAGCATGATGCTCTATGCAGCTATCGGACGCTGGCGCTGCCACCGCGCAGTTTCGGCCAGTTCGCCCGGCGCGAGTGACGGAGGAGCCGACGTGACTGTCAGGAATGCAACGGTAGCCGTGATCGGCGCCGGCGACTTCATCGGCGGCGCCATCGCGAAGAAGTTCGCGGCCGAAGGTTTCACAGTATTTGCCGGACGCCGCAACGGCGACAAGCTGGCGCCGCTGGTGCAGCAGATCGAGGCTGCCGGCGGCCGCGTGTTCGCCCGCTCGCTGGACGCGCGGAAGGAGGAAGACATCACGGCCTTCCTGCAGACAGCGGACAAGGAAGCGCCGCTCGAGGTGTGCATCTTCAACATCGGCGCCAACGTGAATTTCCCCTTGATCGAGACGACCGAGCGGGTGTTCCGCAAGGTATGGGAAATGGCGTGCTATTCGGGCTTCCTCGCCGGGCGCGAGGCAGCCCGCTTGATGCTGCCGCGTGGCTGCGGCGCGATCTTCTTCACCGGCGCCACCGCCAGCCTGCGCGGCGGCGCGGGCTATGCGGCGTTCGCAGCCGCCAAGTTCGGCCTGCGCGGCGTGGCCCAGAGCGCGGCACGCGAGCTCGGGCCGAAGAACATCCACGTCGCGCACCTGGTGATCGACTCCGGCGTCGACACGGCCTGGGTGCGGGAGCGCATCCGGCAGCGGGAAGGCGACGACGCCTTGAAGAACCTCGATCCCGGGCGGCTGATGCAGCCGGAGGCTGTCGCGGATGCCTACTGGCACCTGTACCGGCAGCCGCGCGATGCCTGGTCGTCCGAGATGGAAATTCGTCCCTTCGGCGAGAAATGGTAAGATCATGAACAGCGTCGAATTCCACTTCGACTTCGGCAGCCCCAACGCGTACCTTAGCCATCTTGTCATTCCAGGGATCGAGCAGCGCACCGGCGCACATTTCGAATACGCGCCGGTATTGCTCGGCGGCGTGTTCAAGCTGACGAACAACCGGTCGCCGGCCGAGAGCCTGGCCGGGATCAAGAACAAGCCGGAATACCAGAAGCTGGAAACGGCCCGTTTCATCAAGCGTTACGGCATCACGCGGTTCATGCCCAATCCGTATTTCCCGGTGAACACGCTGGTGCTGATGCGGGGTGCGATCGCGGCGCGCAGGCTTGGCGTGTTCAAGCAATACGTCGATGAAGTTTATCGGCACATGTGGGCCGAGCCGAAAAAGATGGACGATACGGACGTGTTGCGTACCGCTCTGATTGAGTCGCACCTGGACGCGGAGCGGCTGCTGGAACTGGCGCAAACGACGGAAGTAAAGAACGAGCTGCTGGAGAATACCCAGCGCTCGGTGGAACGCGGCACGTTCGGGTCGCCCACGTTCTTCGTGGGCGACGAGATTTTCTTCGGCAAGGACCGCCTGCGCGATGTGGAGGAGACGGTCGGCTCCGCCGGATTGCGTCCGTGATGTCGTGATCCTGGCGGGTCGTTGCGGTGGCGGCGCTGTCGCTGCGAGCTCGCCATCAGCCCGCGACGGCTGGTCTGCGACTGGATCGCGCTGGTGCTGACCTGGCAGGTGTTCCTCGGTGCGTTGCTCGGTGTCCTGGCCGCAGGGGTTCCTGCTCTATGTCGTGATCGGCCTGCTGCTGCCACTGTTCCTGCCTCGCCTCCTGGCACATTTGCGGGATTAGCGCCCCTTCGGCGGCTGCACTGGCATCCCGGAATCCGGGCGCCTAATTTGCCACGCATGTCAGCCTCCGCCCGCTCGAACCCGATCGTCGCGACGCACGGATAACGCCTTGTGCCGGCTGCTTGTCGCCAAGGGCAGGCGCGCAAGGGTGCGCTGTCGCGATTCGTGGAGGAGGCCGTGCAGGTTCGCATCCTCGAACTCGAAGCCGAGCAAGCGAAGGCACACAATCTGCGCGTACCGCCGGAGTCGATCGAGTCCGCCATCGACGAAGCTCTGGAGTGGGCGCGGCGCACCTGACGCGGGTGGTGCTTTACACCAACGTACTTTCTTGGCGCGCTAATCTCACCGCACGGGCCGCCCGCGCCGTCGCGGTGCCGGATCTATCCGGCGGGCTGATCCTGTGGCTGCTTGGTCCTGCTGCGCATTGAAAGCGACAGCGCCTGATAACCTCCGGTCGTTGTCATCTTGCCGCCCACTCCGAGCGTCCCCATTCAGGCTAGCATGGACGCACTTCTTCCCATCCGCGGCATTCATTCCCTTCCCCGAGCGCCAAGCCGGAGGCAGCTGCCTCCGGCTTGGGGGCGTGCACAACGACTGAATCTTTCAGCACTGAGACAAGGCGCAGAGCCACGGAGCGCGACGGAGACCACGTGCCGCCCGCTCTGTTGGGGAGGCACGCGGTGTCCGTGGCGCTCGGTGGCTCTCCACCTTGTCTGCCATCAAAATCACCCGGAACGCCGACGCGTCATCCCTGCGCAAGCGGAGACCCATGGGTCATGGGTCCCCGCTCCCGCGGGGATGACAGACTCCACCGCGCCCGTCATTTTCTGCCATGGCGCTGCGGCACCGGCCGCTGGCTAATTCCGTGCTGGAAAATTTGATTGCGGCAGCCGCTGGCGTTGCCTGCCGTGGCACCGGCTTCGCGCTGTGCACGATGCCTGCCGCAGCACCCCGCCGTTCGAGCATTACGGAAAACGACGACAAGAGCCCATGCACCAGAAGCGCTGGCTGCCACCGCCGACGATCCACGCGCCCAGATACTGCTTGCAGCAGAACCCCATACACCAGAACGGCCGATCGCGGTTGCAGCCAGTCAGACCGACGTTGCGTCGCGCGTCCCGAGGAATTCGACGCGGTGCGCCAGAACCGTATGCACCAGTGCAGCCTCGAGCGCCGAACCAGCCCGCAGGCTGCCCAACGAAAAATCCGCGCCAGAACCCCATGCACCAGAAGCGACCGGACCGTCGTTCAAATCCCCTGCCGGGACCCCTTGCACCTGTACGCTGGCCTCGTGCCCGGGAGGCCGGTCTCATGGCTAGCGAAGCGAGACGTCGGTGAGACGACCCGCGACGGCCGCGCCCTGGAGCACACACAGGTTTTTCAAATCCACCGGCAAAACCCGATGCGCCAGACCGACGCCGCATGACGCTCCCCCACGCCATTCTCGTCGCTGGCCCCACCGCAAGCGGCAAGTCGGCGCTGGCCCTCGATCTGGCCGAGCGCCTCCGCGGCACCATCATCAACGCCGACTCCATGCAGATGTATGCGGAAATGCGCGTCCTGACCGCCCGCCCGACGCCGCAGGAGGAAGCCCGCGTGCCCCACCGCCTCTACGGCATCCGTCCCGCCGCGCAGCCTGGCAGTGCGGCGTGGTGGCGCGCACAAGCTCTCACCGCCATGGAACAAGCCCGCCGGCAGGACCGCCTCCCGATCCTGACCGGTGGCACCGGCCTCTATTTCGCCGCGCTGGCGCAGGGTCTCGCCGAGATCCCCGACCCTGGCCCGAAGGCGCGCGCGGAGGCGCGTGCGTTGCTCGGCCGACTCGGCGCCCCGGAACTGCATGCCCGCCTCGCCTCCGAGGACCCCGCCACCGCCGCCCGCCTGAACCCCAACGACAGCCAGCGCATCGCCCGAGCCTGGGAGGTGTGGCGCGCCACCGGCACCGGCCTCGCCGCCTGGCAGGCGCAGCTCGGCACGCCCCCGCCCTGGCGCTTCACCGCCGTACTGCTCGATCCCCCCAGGGACGAACTGCGCGCCGCCATCACCTCCCGCTTCCAGGCCATGCTCGAGCAAGGTGCCCTGGACGAGGTGCGTGGCCTCCTCAAGCAGGGCCTGGACCCCACCCTCCCGTCAATGCGCGCCCACGGCGTGCCGGAGCTATCGGCCCATTTGCGCGGCGAGATCACCTTGCAAGAGGCCGGTCGCCGCACGGAACTGGTCACCGGGCAGTACACCAAGCGGCAGGCAACGTGGTTCCGTCACCATCCTCTGGCCGAGTGTTCGCATACGATCCATGCGCGTTATGCGGGCTTCGCGCAACTTTCGGAAAGTAATCTAGCTGAAATTATCTCATTTGTTCACGCGGTGGGTTGACGCGTCGCAACATTCCCCCTACTGCTGCCCCTTTCCCGCCGCCACTTTCCGACCCATGGACCGCCGCCCAAGGAACTGATGCAATGCCCGCTGAATGGACTCAATCCGGTGCTGAAATCCTGCTCCGGGCCCTGAAAGACCAGGGCGTGGACACCATCTTCGGCTATCCCGGCGGCGCCGTCCTTCCCATCTACGACGCCTTGTTCAACCAGAACGCCATCCGCCATATCCTGGTCCGCCAGGAAGGCGGCGCCGTGCACGCCGCCGAGGGCTACGCCCGCTCTACCGGCAAGATCGGCGTTGTGCTGGTGACCTCCGGCCCCGGCGCGACCAACGCCGTCACCGGCCTGACCGATGCGCTGATGGACAGCATCCCGATCGTCTGCCTGACCGGCCAGGTGCCGACGCACCTGATCGGCAACGATGCGTTCCAGGAGGCCGACACCACCGGCATCACCCGCCCAGCCACCAAGCACAACTACCTGGTCAAACGCCCCGAAGACCTCGCCCGCGTGGTGCATGAGGCGTTCTATGTGGCGCGGTCCGGCCGCCCCGGTCCGGTGGTGATCGACCTGCCGAAGGACATCGTGATCGGCAAGGCGCCGTATTCGGATGCCCAGCGCCTGCATCCCAGCTACCGCCCCCGCACGGAGCCGGACCCCGTCCGCATCGCCGAGGCCGTCGCGCTGCTGAAGCAAGCGCGCAAGCCGGCGATCTACACCGGCGGCGGCGTCATCAATGCCGGCCCCGCCGCGTCGGGCGCGCTGACTAGGTTCGCACGGATGACCGGCTTCCCGGTCACCAACACGCTGATGGGGTTGGGCGCCTATCCGGGCAGCGACCCGCAATTCCTCGGCATGCTGGGCATGCACGGCACCTACGAAGCAAACCTGGTGATGCACGGCTGCGACGTGCTGCTGGCCATCGGTGCGCGCTTCGACGACCGGGTCACTGGCCGACTGAACGCGTTCAGCCAGGGGTCGAAGAAGATCCATGCCGACATCGACCCGTCCTCGATCAACAAGAACGTTCCGGTGGACGTGGCGATCGTCGGCGACGCCGGCCGCGTGCTGGAAGCGTTGATCGCCGAGTGGAACCGCAACCCCGCGCACTCCGACACCCAGGCGATCGCTCAGTGGTGGCGGCAGATTGATGGGTGGCGCGGCAAAGACAGCCTGCGCTTCACCCAGGACATGAAGCCCGGCGCGGTGATAAAACCGCAATACGCCATCCAGCGGCTGTATGAGATCACCCGCTCGGTGAAGCAGGACATCTTCATCACGACCGAAGTCGGCCAGCACCAGATGTGGGCCGCGCAGCACTTCAGGTTCGAGCAACCGAACCATTGGATGACCAGTGGCGGGCTGGGCACGATGGGGTATGGACTGCCGGCGGCGATGGGCGTGCAGATCGCGCATCCGGATGCGCTGGTGATCGATATCGCCGGCGAGGCCAGCATCCTGATGAACATCCAGGAGATGGGCACGCTGGCGCAGTACCGCCTGCCGGTGAAGGTCTTCATTTTGAACAACGAGTACATGGGGATGGTGCGCCAGTGGCAGGAACTGCTGCACGGCGGCCGCTATTCCGAAAGCTACAGCGCCGCGCTGCCGGATTTCGTCAAGCTGGCCGACGCCTTCCACGCCAAGGGCCTGCGTGCCGAGAGCGTCGATCAGTTGGACGACGTGATCCGCGCCATGCTGGCATCCGACACCGCGGTGATCGCCGACATCGCGGTGGACCCGAAGGAGAATTGCTTCCCGATGATCCCCTCCGGCGCCGCGCATAACGAGATGATCCTTGGCCCGGAGCATGAAGCGACCGCGGCGGGGATTACCGACGAGGGGCTGGTATTGGTTTAACCCGTACCGTATGGCCGGGGTCGACCCAGCCATCCACCCCCGGCCGTGGTGCGCGATGGCCGGGTCAAGCCGGCCATGACGATGGACTTTCAAACATGCCCGACACCACGCTCCGCAGTGCCACGATCTCTGTCCTGGTGGACAACGAAGCCGGCATACTGGCCCGCGTCGTCGGGCTGTTTTCCGGGCGCGGCTATAACATCGACAGCCTGACCGTCGCGCCCGTAGACCGTGACGCGACGCTCAGCCGCATCAACGTCGTCACGTCCGGCACCGACATGGTGATCGAGCAGATCAAGGCGCAGCTCGACCGGTTGGTGCCCGTGCACAAGGTTGCCGACCTGACCCGCGAAGGTCCGCACGTCGCGCGCGAGATGGCGCTGGTGAAGGTGGTCGGCACCGGGGAAACGCGCGTCGAGGCGCTGCGCATCGCCGATACCTTCCGCGCCCGCGTGGTGGACACCACCACCGAAAGCTTCGTGTTCGAGCTGACCGGCTCCACCGACAAGCTCGACGCGTTCATCGAGCTGATGCGCGACCTGGGCCTCGCCGAGGTCGCACGCACCGGCGTTGCCGCCCTGGCCCGCGGCAAGCGCACCATCGCGGCGATGCCAACGTGAACGACTGGTTGTCGAGCATCGGCAATTGGATCGAGCATCACTCCGCTGCCGCGGCCTGGGTACAGGCGATCGGGGCAACGCTCGCCGTGGCAACCGCCGTCCTGGTGCCCGCCCTGCAGGCACGCCACGCGCGGCAGCAGCGCGACGACGATCGGCAGCTGCGCGCCAAGAGCCTCGCCATCGCGATTTATCCAGACCTGCTGCACATCCGCACGATCCATCGGCGCATCCGGTCGCGACTGTCGCAATTGACCGCTCACACCAACCGCGCGCGTGGCTTGGCCGATGCCGCCATCGCGGGCAGCGATCTCGCTAACGAGTTCGAAGCGGTTGCTGGTCCCGGTCTCCGATGCGTTGCGTGCCATGGTGCCCGAATTTACTTGCTCGGCGAACCGATCGGCCCGGAGGTGCAGCGCTGCATCGGCCGCTGCATCAAGTACAATGACATCATGACCACGTTGTTCGCCTCGTCCCTGGCGGTCGAACTGCCGAAGATTCTCGGCTTGATCGAAACCGGACTGGGGCAGGTCAAAGCGTGCATCGCGGACACAGAGCATGCATGGGGAATGGCGGCCGACGTGGCGCATGAGCCGCGCCGACGCGGCACGCCGGAGCACCAGATCTTCGTCCTGCGAATGGCTCTGTCATGGCTCTGATCGAAGGCTTCCGCGTGCAAAACTACCGGTCGTTGCGAGACGTGACGCTCGGCCGGTTGTCAGGTCATCCGGACGCGGACGCCCTTACGCCTCTGACCGTCGTCATAGGAAAGAACGGCGCCGGCAAGAGCGCCTTGTTCGACACCTTCGGGTTTGTCTCGGACTGCCTGACAATCGGCGTGGAAGCCGCGTGCGACCGGGAGCAGCGGGGAGGCTTTGAACGGCTGCGCTCGATGGGCGTCCGGGAGCCGATCAGGTTCGAGGTGTACTATCGTGAAGCGCCGAACCATCGCCCGATCACCTACGAGCTGGCGATTGACCTGGACGGCTCCGGGCGCCCGTTCGTGGCGTCCGAGGCATTGCTGCAACGACGCCGAGACCAGCGCTCCGGTCGGCCGTTTCCGTTCCTTCGCCTGTCGCGCGGCATCGGCGAGGTCTGGGCAGGAGAGGATGCGCTCGAGACGGACGGTGAGGAGTCCAACGCACGACTGCCGGTCGCGCTGACCGACACGCGCCAACTCGGGATCGCGACCCTTGGAACTCTGCGCGACCACCCTCGTATCACTCGGTTCCGGGACTTCCTGAAAGGCTGGTATCTTTCATACTTCACCCCGGACGCGGCACGCGGCCTGCCCGCCGCCGGCCCGCAGCGGCATCTGAACGTGCACGGCGACAACCTCGGCAATGTCGTGCAGTTCATGCAGCGCGAACACGGCGATCGTTTTGCGACGATCCTGCGGCGGATTGCCGACCGGATACCGAACATCACGAGCATCGACACGCATGTCACCGAGGACAAGCGTGTCTTGCTGCGGTTCAACGACGCGGGATTTCGCGACCCGTTTTTTGCCCAGCAGATGTCCGACGGCACCCTCAAGGTATTTGCTTATCTGCTGCTGCTGGAAGACCCTGATCCGCCGCCGTTCATCTGCATCGAGGAGCCGGAGAACGGCCTGTATCACAAGCTGCTGGAGACATTGGCACGGGAATTCCGCGCCCATGCCACCGGTCGACGGAACGCGCCGCAAATATTCGTCACGACGCATCAGCCTTATTTCGTCGATGCACTCGCACCTCAGGAAGTCTGGGTACTCGAAAAGGGATCTGACGGCTTTTCTTGCATCCGCCGCGTGTCGGAAATCGAGGTCGTCCGGAACATGGTCGCCGAGGGTCTGCCGTTGGGCGGCCTTTGGTACAGCGACTACCTCGGCCCGAGGTAGCCATGCATCTCGAAATCCTCACAGAAGATAGTTCCGGCCAACACCTGCTTGAGCATCTTGTCCCCAAATTGATCGGACCATTTGGCGAACCTCATACTTGGCGACTGCATCCCTATCGCGGCATCGGCCGCATCCCGGCGCACCTGTCGCCTGCGTCCGATCCATCCCGGCGCATTCTGCTGGACCAGTTGCCGCGCCTGCTGCGCGGCTATGTTCGGACTCCGGGCATCGACGCAGTCGTCGTCGTACTCGACGCAGACGATCGGAACTGCGCGACCTTCATCGCCGAATTGCAAGCGATGGCCGCATCCTGTGGCGCTTCCCACCTCACACTATTCCGCCTTGCGATTGAAGAGGTGGAGGCATGGTACCTTGGCGACCGCTTTGCCTTGGTCCGCGCCTATCCGAACGCGCGGCTACGGGCTCTCGCTGGCTACGTTCAAGACTCGGTTTGCGGCACGTGGGAGATCCTGGCGGAAGCAATCCATCCGGGTGGTCTTCATGCGATCCGACAAGGAGGGTGGCCTCTGCCGGGTCAGGTCAAGCACGAGTGGGCAGAAAGGATCGGGCCTCTGCTTTACCCGGAGAACAACGTATCACCGAGTTTCGGCAAACTCTGCGACGGCGTAAGGCGCCTCGCGAACGTGCCGCACGCCGTACGTCCGCCTCTTCCGCCTCACCCGGATCCGGCCAATGGATGACCCTGTCAATTCGTGTCCCAACCTGCTCCGTCCGTTAATCTCGCTGTGAAAGGAACCCACACCATGCGCGTCTACTACGACCGCGACGCCGACGTGAACCTGATCAAGGGCAAGAAGGTCGCCATCATCGGCTATGGCAGCCAGGGCCACGCCCACGCCAACAACCTGAAGGACAGCGGAGCAACGCAGGTCGCGGTCGGCCTGCGCCCGAATTCGGCTGGCGTGGCGAAGGCGGAAAACGCCGGCCTGAAGGTGATGGACCCGGCCGAGTGCGCCAAATGGGCCGACGTGGTGATGGTGCTGACCCCCGATGAAGGCCAGGGCGACCTGTATCGCGAGAAGCTCGGCCCCAACATGAAGAAGGGCGCCGCGCTCGCCTTCGCCCACGGGTTGAACGTGCACTTCAACCTGCTCGATCCGCGACCGGACCTGGACGTGTTCATGATCGCGCCGAAAGGCCCCGGCCATACCGTGCGCAGCGAATACCAGCGCGGCGGCGGCGTGCCTTGTTTGGTGGCGGTGGCACAGAACCCCTCTGGCAACGCGCTGGAAATCGCGCTGTCCTATGCTAGCGCCATCGGCGGCGGCCGCGCCGGCATCATCGAGACCACCTTCAAGGAAGAATGCGAAACCGATCTGTTCGGCGAGCAAACCGTCTTGTGCGGCGGCCTGGTGGAGCTGATGAAGGCCGGCTACGAGACCCTCGTCGAAGCCGGCTACGCGCCTGAGATGGCGTATTTCGAGTGCGTGCACGAGGTCAAGCTGATCGTCGACCTGGTCTATGAAGGCGGCATCGCCAACATGAACTACTCGGTCAGCAACACGGCGGAATACGGCGAGTACGTGTCCGGCCCGCGCATCGTCAATGCCGAAACGAAAGCTGAGATGAAGCGCGTTCTGGCCGACATCCAAAGCGGCAGGTTTGCCCGCGACTGGATGCTGGAGAACAAGGTGAACCAAGCCAGCTTCAAGGCCATGCGTCGCCGCCTGGCAGAGCACCCGATCGAGCATGTCGGCGAGAAGCTGCGCGCGATGATGCCGTGGATCGCCAAGAACGCGCTGGTGGACAAGACGCGGAACTAGTGTTCCGACTCTGACCGTTGCCTAGCCGCAATCGCGAGCGAATGTCATCGTGAGCAACTGTCATCGCGAGCGAAGCGAAGCAATCTCCCGCGAGTGACGTGCGAACTCTCAGGAAGATTGCTTCGCTTCGCTCGCAATGACAGTTGCTCGCCGCGACACTCGCTTGCAGAGACATTCGCTTGCCGTGACATTCGCTCGCCGTGACACTGGCTCGCGATGACAGCCATGTCGGCATCACAACGCTGCTCGCTCGACGGGCGGATCGACCAACCGGCGTCGGCCGCCGCGCGCCTCGCAACGACAGCCCGACCTGTCGTGCCCGTTCATCGCCATCGCTCCACGATCGATTCACGCTGCCCTAACGCGTCGCCGCCCAGCCTCCCGGAAAACGGGGAGCAGTCAGATGGGGCACGGAACACGGTTTCGGCAGATGACTGTCGTGCAGGGGCAGCAGCAATCAACGGTTGCGGCGGACCCGAAGGACTTTCCCGGCTTCGGCTATCTGCTGGGTCTACCGCAGCCCTGGCAGCGCAGCCGCTGGGGCGACGATCGCGACGCCGCACGCGGCGTGCTGGCCCGCCTGGTCCAGGCGCTGCCTGCCACAGCCGAGTGGACCTCTCCGCTGGAGCCAGGCATCGCGCCGGACGACAATCCTTTCATCCCGTCCGGCTACACCTACCTCATGCAGTTCGTCGCGCATGATCTCGTGCAGACCGCCGTGCCGTTCTGGGACGCCGCCGCGCGAGGCATCGGCAGCGCCAACAACCGTAGCCAGGGGATGATGCTGGATGCGCTCTATGGCGGCGGTCCGTCGACATGCCCGACAGCCTATGAACACGCCGCCGCCAACACGAACGACACGGAAAGCCCGACCACGCTGCGTCTCGGCCGCATCGCCGGCGCCACGGGGTCAGGCCCGGGCACCGCGCGCGACCTGCCGCGCGGTGCCCGCCAATCCGGGCACGCACCCGGAATGCCGGAACATGCAGGCTGCCCGGTCGCCCCCGCTGTCCAGGCCGCCGATCCGCGCAACGACGACAACCCGATCCTTGCGCAGCTCGTCGGCCTGTTCTCGCTCGCCCACAACATAATTACAGACAACGTGCAGCCGGTGCGGCCCGAGGCACGCCACGCCTACGCCCGAGCCATTATGCAGGCGGTCTATCACAGCATCATCCGCTGCGATCTGCTGCCACGCCTGCTGCACCCCGCGATTTGGCGGGCGCTGAACGAGCGGGCACTCACCAGTGAGGATTGGCTCTGGCAGCAATCCGGCGTCCCGCTGGAACTCTCGCATGGCGCCTTGCGCGTCGGCCACGCCATGGTGCGGCCCGGCTACATCCTGAACGACCGGCAAGAGCAATGGACTGTCGCGCAGATCATGACTGGCAACCGGGGCGCGACGGGTGCGCCGCGCATGCCGCAGCCAGCGGAGTTGCCAACGGAATCCCCAGCGGATTCGGTCGTGCAGTGGTCCCGCTTGTTCAGCCTCGGCTCGACACCCAACTACAGCCGGCGCATCAGCGCCACGCGTTCCAGCCTCGACTTCCGGGGTTTGCTGCCCGCCGACGAGACCTCCTTCCCCGATGCCGTCACCTTCCGCGATCTGCTCAGCGCCGCAGCGGCACGCATGTGGTCGGTGGATGCCATGCTCGGCGCGATCATGGAACGCAGCCCCGGCCTCATCCCCGCCGGCGGGATGTTCGCCAACCCGGTCCGCCGCCGCTCGCTGATTGCGCAATGGCTGACGAAGATCGCGGCACGCTCGAGCAGTCTGACCGATGCGGACATCTTGCAGCTCTCCAACGACCCGCCGTTGCCACTGTTCATCCTGCTGGAGGCCGGACTGGACCCGCTCCTGCGCGGCCGTTGCCTCGGCATGCTCGGCTCGGTCATCGTGGGCGAGGTCATGTTCAAGCGTCTGGCGATGGAGCGCGACCGGTTGGAAATGCTGCGGACCGCCGCCCACACCGCGCTGCCCGCCGACCTCGCCGCGGCGGTTGCGGCTATCGATTCGATGCCCGCGCTGGTGCAGTTCGTCGCGCAGTTCGGCGGCCTCGGTGCGCGCACCGAACTGCCGTTCATCTGACCGTGGGCGGCGGGCAATCGGACGGCGCCGCATGACCGACTCACGCTGGGTTCACGTTTGTCTCAGTAACCCCTTGCGAAACGGGGAGCGGCGCCATGGGGCACGGTGGCGGACTACGCACAATCGATGCGGTGAACGCACAACCGCAGGCGCAGGCGACAATCGATCCCAAAGGCTTTGCCGGGTTCAGCTACCTGCTCGGCGACCCGCAGCCATCTCAGCGCAGCAGATGGGGTGAAGACTTCGGCGCCTCGCGCGGCGTGATGGCCCGGCTGGCCCAGGCCATGCCGGGCGACCCCGGCTGGACCGCCTCGCTGAAGCCCGGCGTGGCGCTGGACGACAACCCCTTCATTCCGGCCGGCTACACCTACCTGCTGCAGTTCGTCGCGCATGACCTCGTGCAGTCCGAAATGCCATTCTGGGCCGCGGCAGACCTCGGCGTGGACAGCGCCAACTGCCGCAGCAAAGGGATGATGCTGGATGCGCTCTATGGTGGCGGCCCGGTGGCGTGCCCTTCGGCCTTCGAGCCACCCCCCGGCGACTCGGCGAACGAGGATGAAGACCGTACCTTCCTGCGCCTCGGCCGCATCGCGGATGCGCCCGGCATCACCACCGCTTGTCCATTCCGCGACCTGGCACGGGTGAATGTGGAGAAGCCCTTCACCGGCAGCAGCCGCCCGCTCGGCGTGTCGATCGTCGGCGACTCCGACTCGGTGAATTTCCCGAGCGCCCACACCATTGAGATCGCCGACGAGCGCAACGACGACAGCGTAATCCTGTCGCAGCTCACGGTGTTGTTCTCACTCGCCCACAACATCATCGCTGCAAAAGTGCAGCCGGTGCGCGCGGAAGCACGCTTCGCCTACGCGCGTGCCGCGATGCTCTCGATTTATCACGGCATCATCCGCTGCGACCTGCTGCCGCGGCTCATGCATCCCGCGGTCTGGCGGACGATGAACGAGCGCGGCGCCGCGAGCGAGAATTGGCTGTGGCAGGGGACCGGCCTGCCGCTGGAGTTCTCCCACGGCGCATTCCGGGTCGGCCATGCGATGGTGCGATCCAGCTACATCCTCAACAACAAGCTGGACCAGCAGGATGTGACCGACGTGCTCAACCACAACAAGAGCTTCGGCGGCGGGCTGCGGACACCGATGGAAGCGAACTGGCTGGTGCAGTGGTCACGTTTCTTCTGCCTCGGCGCCACGCCCAATTACAGCCGGCGGATTGGCCCCACCCGGTCGAGTCTCGACTTCCGCGACCTGTTCCCCAACTCGGGCCAGGCCTCGTCGGACGGTATCACTTTCCGTGATCTGCTCAGCGCGGCGGCGGCCCGCATGTGGTCGGTGGACGCGATGATCCGCACGATCATGGAGCGAAGCCCGGCGCTGATCCCGCCCGGCTGGGCCTTCGCCGATTCAACTCAGCGCCGTTCCGCCATCGCGCAGTGGCTGATGAAGATCAGGCCCGTCATGAACTGCCTCACCGACAACGACATCACCGCATTGAGCGACGATCCACCCTTGCCGCTGTTCTGTTTGCTGGAGACGGGGCTGGACCCGATCCTGCAGGGCCGGTGCATGGGCGTGCTCGGCTCGATCGTGGTAGCCGAGGTGATCTTCAAGCGCCTGGCCATGGAACGGATGCGGCTGGAAATGCTGCGCACCGCGGCGCAAACGGCGCTCCCGGACGAACTGGCGCGGACCGTCGGTGGCATCGATTCGATGCCAGCGCTGATCCAGTTCGTTGCAAAGTTCGGCGGGCTCGATGCCTGCGCCGAAGCGCCGTTCATCTGACGGCAAACCTCTAAACCCCAAGATACGGCACACGTGCAAAATCCAACACGGGAGAAACCAAGTGCAGAGTCCGGTGTCGAACGTTGAATCATTCGGCCGCCTGGTCAAAAGCTGGGCTACAGGGCTGGATTATGTCACCACCCCATTGGAGGCACAGCCGCCTACCACGGCGATCTCGGCCACGGCCACCTGGGCGTTGCCGCCCATGGGGTCGATCCATGTCGCCATCCCGGGTAGCGCCACACCCGCGACCGTCAGTGCCGTGGCGATGAGCTGGAACACCTTCGAAGGCATTTTGCACAACGCCAATAACGTCCTTCCGATGGGGACCATCACCAACCCCAGCAACGCGACGAACGTGGTGATCGTGCAGGGCGACAACGCGACGATGGTGCTACGGCTACCGCCCAAGCTGCGGATTCAGCAGTCAGAGCAGCAGTTGCTGCAGCCAGGGAACCAGTACGGCATCCCCGATTTCTACAACTTGCTATTCCGCGACCCGAGCACTCTCGCCAACCCGGCCAAGGAGGTGCTGCCGACAGATCGGGCCGGCATCATGCAGCTTCACGCCAACCGTGTTGGTGACTACAGCATGGGTCTATGCCAATAGCGCGCGGACTCACCACCCGTGATGGGTCATGCCGCCATCGGGGATACCAGCTGCCGTCACGCCACCTCGCAGCAGCTCCCAGGTCGCGGCGTCTCCGATCGGGTACAGATGCAGTAACCACCGGCCGATAGCGGCGTCAGTCGGTGGCTGCTTGCCGAACCAATTCGTCCGGATCAGCGCGAGGAAGCGCTGCGCGTCCGCCTGCGCCTCATCCTCCCGCTGCAAACGCCATAGTGCCGCCGCGCGCCACGCAAGCAGGGTCGGGGTCAGCGCCTGAGCCAGATCGGCAGCCGCGACCGCTTTCTCGTCGTCGCCGCACAGAAAGCAGACCGTTGCGTAATAGGTCCAATCCCGCAGGTTCGGCAGCAGCGTCAATTCGAGCGCCCGCGCCGCCATGATTTGCGCCCGCTGGACGTAGCCGGAAAATGCCTGAAACAGCGCGGCAGAAATCAAGGTCCAGGAATCATAGGGATTGAGATCGCAGGCGATGCCCATATGCACCTCGGCCTGACCGTAACGTTTGTTCATCGCCAGCGACCAGCCAAGGCAGAGTTCCGCCTGCGAATCGCGAGGATCGTGTGCGACCGCCCGCTGTGCCAACGCCAGGGTGCGTTCTGCTTTCGTCTGCTCACGCAGCACGCCGGGATGGGCGATATGCACCGAATTGTGCATCTGCACGAGGCTGCTGTACAAAGGCGAGTAGGTCGGCGAGCGTTCCGCGGCCTCCGCCAGGATCGTCACCGCACGGTTCCAGTTCTCCGGGCTGAAATGACGCAACAGCGACTGGGCGCGCAGCCAGGCGTCGTGCGCTTCCAGCGAAATGTCAGGCACCCCGGCCAAACGCGTCAGCCGCTCGATAGACAACTGGACGTTCAGTGCCGCCGCGATGCGGCGAACGACGAGTTGTTGCGCCTCCGACCAGTTATCGATCCGCAACTCGAAACGTTCGCTCCAGATGGCAAGGCCGGTGGTTTGCTCTTCCAACACCATGACGGCGTTGATCGCCGCGCCAGCCTGATAGGCTGTGGTCGCCAGCCGGTAGCGGCTGGCCACTGGCGCGCCGGGATGGTCGTGCGACACCTCTGCGTCGTTGCCCGCGACGTACCATTCGCGAAATCGCACCAGGCAGGCGATCAGATCGTGCCGAAATCCCTCCACCAGATGGACGCGGTCCGCATCGACGCCGTTGACGGCGAAGCGTGCGATGAACAGCGCGGGCTTGGGCGGCTGTATTGCCGGCTCCGGGGTGGGCGGCGCTGTGTCCCGCGGCGCTACCATGGCCTGGCTCACCTCGGCGAGCGACATGGCACCGCCATCGGCATCCGGAGCCACGCTGTCGAGCTTACCCTGCTTGACCTCCGCCACCAGTTCCAGCGTCTGCGCCGACGGTTCCTGGTCATACTCCTCGCCGAGCAACCGGTACAACTCGTCATAGGCCCGCAGTGCCACGCTGATCTCGCCAGCCTCGGCGGCGCAGCGCATCACCACGCGGCACGCTTCCTCATGCGTCGGATCGAGCAACAGCGCCGCCTGAGCCAGCCGCCGCCGTTGCCGGCCCGGCAGGGACGCGTCGCGGTAGCCGTCCTCCAGGCCCCGCATCAGCCGGTCGTGTACCGTCTGCCGCCGCGCCGTCACCCAGCCATGGAAGGACGGATCGAGGTCGTCGAATCCCTCGAGCAATGTTTCCGCCAGCCGGCCCTGCCGCAGCAGCGCATCCGGCGTTTGCCGAGCGGCCACCGCGTCCAGCACCTCATGCAGATCGACGCGGTACGAGCCGGCCCGCAGGCCCACCGTCATGCGGGCGCCGATCAGGGACGGGCAGCCGGCGGCAACCATCTCCTCCCGCACCTCATGCACCGCCTGGCGCAGCGTGGCACGTGCATTCTGCTCGCTGGTCTCGCTCCAGAACATGCCAGCGAGTCGCTCACGCGATTCCTCGCCTGTCTCGCCGAGCGCGAGGTAGGCCAGCATCGCGCGAGCCTTGCGGTTACGCAGGCGGATCTCGCGCCCGCCATACGTGAAGCCTGCGCCGCCAATCACCGAGACCAGCAGCACCGGCGTGGGATCGGCCGCCCCCCGCGTCGCGCTAGCGTCCATATCTGGTGGGCGCAGCGTGTCGATCATTGGTGCCAGTGTCCGCCGTTCTTCACAATGGAGCAACACCGGTGGGATCGACACCCGCCAACGCCGCAGACGCCCACAGCCGGGCGCCCGGAGGGGGCGTCATGTACTGCTCCAGCCCGGGGCAAACCACACGTGTCACCGGGATGCCGAACGCAGCCCGAGTCAGGTTCAGCGCACAGGGCATCATACCGACCGCTGCCAGCCTCCGTCGCACTTCTGCCAGCGTCGCCAGCTTGTCGTGCGCCGGCAGATCACGTGGCGGCAGATCACGTGGCGACAGATCACGTGGCGACAGATCAGGTGGCGGCAGATTGCTTGGTGGCGACGGTGGCGCCAGCGGTTGCAATGCCGGAGTCGCCGCCACGTCCACGGCGGTGAATCGCCGCAAATGCTGCCGGTCCACGTCGTTCAACGCTGCCTCGCCGCGCACCGAGCGCTTCATGGCGGAGAGGCGGCTGGCCAACTCCATCTGCGCCATCTCGCGCACTGCCGCATCGGCCGCGCGGTCGAGCGTGGTGCCCGCCGCATGGCCGCAGCACAGGCCGAAGCCGTCGCCGGTGCACGACGCCGCCACCACCACGGGCACGCCGACATCGCTGGTAATATCAAGCAACCACGTGTGCCGCCCTTGCGAGCCGCCGCGAAGCTGTGCCAGCGCCGAGGCGCCAGTCCCCGGCGGCACCATCCGGCCGCGCCGGCCGCCGCGCCACCACAGCGCCACCGCGTCGCGCTCGATCAGTTCGAGCAAGCCGTGCAGCGTCGCGGACAGATGGTCGGGGCCAGCGCCGCAGCCGTTGCTCAACGGCCAGGGCAGGTCGATGTTGCGCACCTCCGGCGGGCGCCGAAAGCAGATGTCGGCGGGCAAGCGCAGCGGCGAGCCATCAGCGAGATCGGCGGCGACTGTCCATCCGGTTCGTGCCGCCTCGGGGTCGCGTCGGAACGGCAGCAGGGCCCGCCACAACGCCCGCACCGCAGGTGACCCATCCGCGAGCGCTTCATCGTCGGTGAGTTGTTCGATCGGATCGCCCGGGGTGGCGAACTGCGACAGGTATTCCACGCCCTCGCCGACGCACCGCTCGAATGCCTGGCGAAACGTAAGGCCCGTGCCAGAGACGCTGCCCAGCGGCGCGCCCGCGAGGCCGAGGCACGCCGGATCGACCTCGGCGCCCAGGGCGACGAGGCCCGGCGCGTCCTCCGCCGCCAGCGTGAAGATGCGCCGGAAGCCCGCAGCGGCGCGGAGCAGCGCGGCACGGTGCGGCGCCTGCCTTGGCGCGTCCCCGGGCGGGTCCCTTGGCGCGTCCGTCCCCTGGCGCGCGTCCCCGTCCCCGGGCGCGTCCCCTGGCGCATCGTCGTGGTAACCCAGCCGGAGCAGGAGGTCGCGTGGGGGGCCGTCGGCGGGGGCGGCGCCCAGCAGGATGGCTGCCGCGGCACGCAACGTGTCCGCCAGCGCCTGCATGTCCGGGTCGGGGCGCGGTCGCATCGCTCGGGTCTTCGCAATTCGATGATCGACTTACGCTGGCATCACGCTACCCGAGCGTCAATCGCCGCCATGAACGCGATGATGAAACCAATGACGTCCAGCACGACCCGCAACGGCTTCGTCGTAGCCATGCGGGCCGCCATCACCACCGCCAAGGGGAAAGCCTCCTGGGAGTGGATCATCGTCTCGCGCTGGGGCACGGCGGGCGAGCACTTGTCGCTTGGGCGCACCAAGGTAGCGGCGCTCCCGGGCAAGGCGGCGCCGATCCATTTGGCGCCGCGGCAGACGGCGCTGGCGTCATTGCTGCGGCTGCCTCCGGCGGATGGGGTGCCGACGTTCCTGCTGGCGCAGCAGTTGCCGGCATCGATGAGGCTGGCGGGCGATTTCGCTCCGGCCGAGGGCTATGTGCGGCTGTTCGGCCGCGGCTCGGGCCTGCGGCTGACCGCCGAGGCGCGCTGCGTGGCGCGCGCGATCTTGTCGGCGTGGCGGTTGGAGGCGACGCGGGCGTCATGGATTGGCGAGTTCATCGAGAACAGTGCGGCGACGGAGGTGTGACGGCAGGTTGGGTTCGGACACGGCGCGCGCGCCGCCATGAACATACCTCAGCGGATCACTCCTACCGTTATCCGATGTCCCTATCCGGTTAGCACAGGCCGGGTCAGCAGATGATGCGTGGCAGAGCAGGGCGCCACACCGGCCTGCGCTAACCGGATAGGGACATTATCCAAGTATCGGGGAACGTGGCCCAAGGGCGATCCGCCGTTATTCCCGTGGCGCCGAGAGGCTGCCACGGCCAGGCAGGCGCGATCTCCGGACAACAGCCCAATGCCTCGGGTCGCGCATCCGCCTGTACCGAATTGCGACGGCGGGACCAGCCGTCGCCGGCCCCGTGCGCGTCACACCTAGATGACCCCGTCCAGCCCGCAGGTTCAGGGCGGGCGGGCGCAGGCAGGCGTCAGCCCCGCAAATGGCGGCGGTTGCCATGGCGGCGCCGGCTCCATCATCCATATTTCGGGGGACAGGTCGGGATTGAATTGCCACCGTATGTCGCGGATCAAGAGACGCACGTGGTCGCCGCCGTAGCAGTTGATGGCGTCCTTCAGTTCGTTCCACGTCGCACGGTCGTAGTCACAGTCCAGGACGCGGAGATCCTCGACGATATCGGCGATGACAGCGCCCTCCGGACGAGCGCGGACCTCGGCCGCGGCTTCCTCCATCGTGGGCACGTGGTTGGGGTCCTGCCACCAGGGCGGGGCCTTGGCGTCCCCTGCGGCCGGCGGGCCGGAGCGCGGATTGCCGGGGGACGACAGGCGAATGGCGGTTGGACCGCGCAGCTCATGGCCGCCGGCGGCACGCTCGCGGAGCCAGGCTTCGAGTGCGGCGGCGCGCATCAGGCCGCGGGTGAGGCGGCGGAGGATCACGCCGAGATCGCGGGTTTGGAACCAATAGACGAGCGTCCGGGCCAGTGGCTCGGCGGGGTGCTCACGAACCGTGGTGGCGAGCAGGGTGCCATAGGCGATGAGCCAGCGGACGATGCTGATGACACGGCCGATGGGGCTGGGTTCGGCGGGGGCGGTGGCGGGGGCGGTGGCGGTCGCGGGCTGATCGGGATGGGCGGTGGGAGCGGCGGGCGCGGCGGGCACGGTGGTGCCTCGGTCAGTCCGACTGGGATCGGGCTGGAGGGTAGGGACGACCGGAAGGGAGAGGGTGGTAGACACGAGGGGAATAAAAGCACATATTGCGGCCGGTGTCAAATGAATTTTTTCATGGGCGGCGTGACGGTTGGCCTGCCCGTGCCCTCATGTCTGCCGACATGAACGGATTGCGGATGCGAAGCCGGCGCTCAATCACCTGTCCGTCCTGCCACGCCTGCGGAGAACGAGGGTGTCACAACCAGGCCGCCAAACGATTGACTCTTCGGGCGGACGGATGCCTCGGTGTCATGGCCGGCGCAGGCCGGCCACCCACGGCTTCCTGGTTGCCGCGCAGCAAAGACGTGGGGTTGCCGGGCCAAGCCCCGGGCATGACACGGGGCATCACACGGGGGGGCAGCACTCGGTGGCCGTATGTCAATCTTTATGCGGCTTGGTACAACACGCCACCCCCTCACTGCTTCCCTGCCGATGCCGGGCGTCGCGGGATCATGTCGTTGATACGGGCGGCGTTCGCCGTTCGCTGAATATCCCGGCCGGTGGCGCGCCATCGGCGCCGGCCCTACTTCCGCAGCTTCGCCGCCAGGAAGGAAACGAACTGACGCACCTTGGGCGTGTCGGCCCGATGTGCCGGACTGACCGCATCGAGTCGCGTCGATGGCGGAACGTAGGCCGGCAGCAGGCGCACCAGCCGCCCTGCGGCAACGTCGTCCTCCACCAGGATATCCGGAGCCAGCAAGATGCCGGCGCCCGTCAGCGCGGCTGCCCGGCGCAGCATGCTGTTATCCGTCTTGAGGCGGCCGTTGACCGTTACCTCCACCTGACCCCCAGGGCCGACGAAGTGCCAGACGTCGCCCGGACGCCGGAGGTCGGTCAGGCAGACCATGCGGGCAAGGTCGGCCGGCACCTCGGGCGTGCCGTGCACCACCAGATAGGCGGGTGACGCGAAAACCCCGTACCGCACCGGCAGCAGCGGCTGAACGACCAATCCCGGGTCCTCGAGCGGACGGCTCCAGGCGCGGAGACCCAGATCGTAGCCCTCCTCGATCAGGTCGACCGCGTGGTCGCTCACGGTGATGGTGACCGAGAGCTCGGCATTCTCCGCCATGAAATCGACCAGGTACCTGCCGTCAGACGCGTGCTGCCGAACCCGACCGGCACGGAGACGCGCAGGTTGCCCCGCAAGCTCGCCACGGTCTGGCCCGCCTGCCGCGCGTTCTCCATGTCCTCCAGGATGCGAAGGCACTGGGTGTAGAAGCTGAGCCCGGCGTCGGTCAGGCCGACCTGGCGGGTCGTGCGATTCAACAGCCGGATGCCGAGCCAGTGTTCCAGCGTCTGCACATGCTTGCTGGCGGTCGCCTGCGATATGCCCAGTTCGCGCGCGGCGGCAGAGAAGCTGCGGGTCGCAGCCACGCGCGAGAACACCGTCATGCTGGTCAGGCGGTCCACCGACCTCGATCCCCCGGGCTCACTGGTCGCGAATCACCGTCATTGAACCAGCCGCCATGGTTCATGGACGAAGATCAGGCAGCGGAAGCCACTTTGTTGCTTTATTCACGATCTCTCGGCGCCGTATCATTACGGCTGTGGTGTTCCCTAATTTTATAGACGTCTGGTCAGCCGTCAACCCGGCAGGCTGCCCGCCATGCGTGCATGCTCCGGCGCTGGATCGTACCTACAGAGGAGTGTACACGCGCGCGGGCTCGCGTGAAAGTGTGGTCGCTGGGTACCTGATTGCACGTTACCGTGCAGTCGCTAGACCGCAGCAGTAACCGCGGCAGCCGCTGATCCGGCCAGTTCGTCCAGGATCGGGCAGTCGGGCCGGGCGTCGCCATGACAACGCGCCGCCAGATCGGCCAGGGCAGCACGCACCGTCTGCAGCTCCGCCAGCTTGCGGTCGATGTGCTCTATATGATGGAGGGCGATGGTCTTCACGTCGGCACTGGCGCGCCCGCGGTCGCGATACAGGGCGACGAGCTGCTTCAGCTCCTGCACCGAGAAGCCCAGCCGCCGCGCCCGGCCGACGAAGCGCAGGATGGCGACGTCTGCCTCAGAATAGGCACGGTACTGGTTTGCCCCCCGCGCCGCCGCGCCGATCAGCCCGATCTGCTCGTAGTAACGGATGGTCTTGGCGGGGACGCCGGACCGGATGGCGGCCTCGCCGATGGTCAGGCTCATGGTGTGACCCCTGGTGTGGCCCCTGGTGTGGCCGTCGTCGCGACCGCCGGGGCGTCGCCCCTTGCGTCCGTCGTCGTGTGCGCCCTTGTGTCGGCGCTTGCATCCGTCCTGGTGTTCGTCGGTGTGTCCGTCCTTCTGTCCGCCCTTGCGTCCGTCTTTGTGTCCGTCCCGGTGTCCGTCGGTGTGTCCGTCCTTCTGTCCGCCCTTGTGTCCGTCCTGGTGTTCGTCGGTGTGTCCGTCCTTCTGTCCGTCCTTCTGTCCGCCCTAGCGTCCGTCATGTGTCCGCCCCCGTTTGCCCTGGGCGCCAGCGCCGCAGCAGCAGCGCGTTCGCCACCACGCTGACCGAGGAGAACGCCATCGCCGCCCCGGCGATCACGGGCGACAGCAGGCCGAGTCCGGCCAGCGGGATACCGATGACATTATAGGCGAAGGCCCAGAACAGATTCTGCCGGATCTTGCGCCGGGTGGCGCGGCTGATGGCGATGGCGTCGGCGATCAGCGACGGGTCGCCGCGCATCAGGGTGATGCCGGCGGCCTGCACCGCGACGTCGGATCCGCCGCCCATGGCAATGCCGAGGTCGGCTTGCGCCAGCGCCGGCGCGTCGTTGACGCCATCGCCGACCATGGCCACGTGATGGCCCTCGCGTTGCAGCCGGGCGATTTCGGCAGCCTTGCCGTCGGGCAGCACCTCGGCGCGCACGTCGCGGATGCCGAGGCCGGCTGCGACCGCCGCAGCGGTGGCCTTGTTGTCGCCGGTCAGCAGGACCGTGCGGATGCCCATCGCGTGCAGCCGCGCCACTGCCGCCGGCGCGGTCCGCCGGACCGGGTCCATCACCGCGATGGCGCCGAGAAAGCGGGGCCGCGGCGCTGGCTCGGCCACGAACATGACGGTGCGGCCTTGGGATTCCAACGCGGCGGCGTCGGCTTCCATGGCAATGGTGACGCCGTGTTGCCGCATCAGCGCGCGGTTGCCGATGATGATGGGCTGGCCACCGACCGTCGCGGCAAGTCCGCGGCCCGGCAGGCTTTCGAAGTCCGTGAGTGGCGGGAGGGTCAGGCCGGCTGCACGGGCGAGGATGGCGCGGGCCAGCGGGTGCTCGCTGCCGGCCTGCGCCGCGGCGGTGAGGGCGAGGAGATGCGCGGCGGCGTCTTTGTCGTCCCAGTCGTAGTCGGGCTTAGCCACATGCGCATCAGGATGAGGCGAACATGGCTGGCTCAAGCCCGGCCATGACGATGGGGCCAGCACCTCCGTCACCTCCGGCCGGCCTTCGGTCAGAGTGCCGGTCTTGTCCAGCACCACCGTATCGACTGCCCGCGCTTGCTCCAGCGCCTCGGCGTCGCGGATCAGGATGCCGGCGCGGGCGGCGGCACCGGTGCCGGCCATCAGCGCGGCGGGGGTCGCCAGTCCGAGGGCGCAGGGGCAGGCGATGACCAGCACCGATACCCCGGCCAGGACGCCGGCGGCAAAACTGCCGCCGATCAGCCACCAGCCCAGCCAGGCGGCCGCCGCGCAGCCCAGCACGACCGGCACGAATACCGTCGCCACGCGATCCACGAGCCGCTGCACCGGCGCCTTGCGCGACTGGGCGCCCTCCACCAGGGCGATGATGCGGGCCAAGGTGCTGTCTTCGCCGACCGCCGTCGTCTGCACGCGCAGCAGGCCGGAGCCGTTGATCGCACCGCCGGTGACCCGGTCGGCCGGGTGCTTTTCAATTGGCAGGCTTTCGCCGGTCAGCAGCGATTCATCGGCCTGGGAATGGCCGGACAGGACACGGCCGTCGGTGGGGAAACGCTCGCCGGGGCGTACCACGACCACATCGCCCTCGGCCACCGCGGCGACCGGCAGGACGACCTCCCCCCCGTCACGCTCGACGCGGGCAGTCTCCGGGCGCAGCGCCAGCAGGGCGCGTATGGCGGCGCCGGTGGCGCGGCGGGTGCGGGCCTCCAGCCAGCGGCCGAACAATACCAGGGTGATGACGACGGCGGCGGCATCGAAATAAGTGTAGTGGGCGCCGCCCGCGGCCAGGAACAGGCTGTAGCCATAGGCCGCGGAGGTGCCGAGCGCGACCAGCAGGTCCATGTTGCCGATGCCGGCCCGCAGCGCCTTCCAGCCAGCGACATAGAAGCGAGCGCCGATCACGAACTGCACCGGGGTGGCGAGCAGGAGCTGCAGCCAGACCGGCAGGGGCAGGCCGGCCATGGGCAGCAGCAGCGGCAGGCTCAACGCGGCGGCGGCGCAGACCCGCAGCAGCAGCCGATGCCCGCGCGCGGCATCCGCATGCTCTGCGGCACGCTGCTCCGCGGCGTCGCCGGTCAGCAGCTCGGCGCCGTAGCCCGCGTCCTGTACCGCGGCGATCAGTGCGGCGGGATGCAGCAGGCCGGCCGAACCTTCGACCGAGGCATGCTGTGTCGCCAGGTTCACCTCGGCACGGCGCACGCCGGGAACGGCGGCGAGCGCCGTCTCCACCCTTCCGGCGCAGGTCGCGCAGGTCATGCCGTGGATGGCCAGTTCGCGACGCTCCGATCGGATGCCGTAGCCGGCGTCCTCTACCGCGACGGCCAGCTCGGCGGGCGCGCTCCTGGACGGATCAAAGAGCACGTCCGCGGTCTCGGCGGCCAGGTTCACCGTGGCGGTGACGCCTGGCAGCGCGTTCAGCGCATGCTCCACCCGGCTGGCGCAGGTGGCGCAGGTCATGCCGGCGATGGGCAGGCGGACATGCTGCCCCGAGACCGGAGCGGCTGGGGTGTCAGCCATAGCGAGACGGGGCGGGGCGGCGACCGGCGCGTTCATCGGTGCATGTCAGGCCGTGAGCACTTCCGCGCCGTAGCCGGCCTTGCGAACGGCGGCCAGCAAGGCCTCGGGAACGGCGGTGCCAGCGACTTCGGCACGGCCGCTCTCGAGGGCCACGCGCACATCGGCGGTACCGGGAACCCGCACGAGCACGCGGCGGACGGCGTTGACGCAACCGGCACAGGTCATGCCGGTGATGGCGAGGCGTTGGGTTGGGGCAGGCATAGCGACAGGGCTCCGAGGCTCGTCGGGCAGATGGGGCTTACCAGCACTGGAAGGTCAAGGGTGGTGCCGGTTCGGGCGGCGCGGATTCGCCAGGCTTGGCCGGCCGCCAGTGCCGTGATGGCCGTGGGGCGGGCGCCGCTGCGAGTCTCACGACTGTCTCAATGTTCGTTTCCTATGAGACGGTTGCGGGCGACGCCACTGGTTTGGCGCAGCCGCCACTGGTTTGGCGCAGAGGATTGTGCGAGGGCGGTCCCATGCGCGTCGGGGTGGGTCTCACGGATGTCTCGTTTCGTTTTCGGTGAGATTCCGGCGCTGTGGATGAGACCGGCGAGGTGGGGATGGCAAGCAGGGCCGGGGACGCGGCGGCGACGCGGCGACATAAGAGGAGAGGCGGCGTGGCGCGCGAGGCCGGTGCGCAAGTCAGCAAGTGAGCTCGATGCTACGCGAGGTTCAGTGCCTCATCGAGCAGCGTGGCGTGATCGACTATCCACCATCCGCAGGTGTGTCATAGTAACCGCCCCCTGACGCTGACCCATGTCGGCGGGCCGATCAGCTCTGTATCATGACCGGACTTGGCCTGGCCTGGTCACCCACGTCTTTGCCGCGCGCAGCACCGCAAGACGTGGGTGACCGCGCGAAGCACGGCCATGACACGGAGAGTCACCGTCAACGGGGCTTTGTATCACCTGCATGTTTCAGATCACCGCCGACGATACGCTCGGCTCGCCGGCTTCCGGAGTAGCCGTCGAGCGTGTAGAAATGCCCTCGGGTCGGGTGAAATTGCGGACGGCAACGGTTCGCCAACGGAGGATGCCATGGATGGTATGACACGCGTGGATCTGCAAGGCGTCGTGGCGCCGCTGAACTTCATGGTACCGATGGCAGAGAAGCCCTATTCGTACAATTACGACCCGCCGCCGGGCGTGCCAGTCCGCAACGGGCAGATGATTGAATACAAGATCACCGTCCAAGACGCTCGCCCGATAAACGACGCGCTGTCGCTCGACCGCCAGGGCTTCGTCCTGCTGCGCCACCAGACCGCGGCAACCGATCTGTACGACGAGACGACCATCGCCTCCGTCTACTACCCCGAATGCGAGCGGCTGATGCAAGAGGCAACCGGAGCCAGGCGGGTCGTCGCGTTCGACCATATCGTGCGCAATGCCACCAAGGCCGCCGTCAAAGGCAGCGGTATCAAGATGCCGGCTGGGCGGGTCCACAATGACTACACCGCCTGGTCGGCGCCACAGCGCGTTCGCGACCTGATGGGCGGCGAGGCCGAGGAACTGCTGATGCACCGCTTTGCCATCAACAATGTCTGGCGGCCGATCGCCGGCCCGCTGCTGCGCTCGCCCTTGACCCTGTGCGACGCGGAGACGCTGGAGACCGACAATCTTGTCGCCTCCGAGCTGCGCTATCCCGACCGCGCCGGCGAGACCTACGCGATCACCTACAATCCGAACCAGCGATGGTACTATTTTCCCAAGATGCAGCCAGACGAGGCGGTGCTGATCCGCTGCTTCGACTCAGCGCGCTCGGGCCCGGCGCGCTTCTCGGCGCACGGCGCTTTTGATGACCCGCAAACGCCGGCTGACGCTCCGCCGCGCGAGAGCATCGAGGTTCGGACGTTGGTGTTTTACTAGGCCGTCGGCACGGAGGTTTTGACTGGGCGAGTCGATAGCCGGTCTAACCACCGGCCCGGCCGCGGGTTTGAGTGCTTCAGTGGCGACCTGGTACCAGCGATTCCATGAAACCGCACCTATGGTTGAGGCCCCACCGCGAGTCGCCGGGCCGCCGTCGGATGGCCCCGATAGGAGTCGTTCCATAGAAACGCTGTACCAGTAATGCACCGTCCGTCCGGCTCCACCGGTTGCCGCGACCAACTCGCCGGACACCGCCCAGGCCTTGTCCGAGGCCAGGAAGACCGTGACGAATGCGACCTCCGAGGCGTCCACCATGCGGCAGATGGCATTGCCGCGCGGCGAGTCGGGGGAAAAATCCTGTCGCTCGGCTGCTTCCGGGGTTACGCCCAATTGGGCAGCGCGGGCAGCGAGCAAGCTCGGCGTGCGCTCGGTGCGGGTCGTGCCGGGATGGATGCAATTGACCGTGATGCCATGACGGCCCATTTGCACCGCCAGCGTCTTGGTCAGGTGCACTAGCGAGGCATTGCGTGCGCCGCCGCTGAGATTGCCGGCGTTGCGGGCGTTGGCTCCGCTGATGTTGACGATGCGGCCCCAGCCCGCCTGCTTCATGAAAGGAATGACAGCGCGGCAACAGCGCAGCGCTCCAACATACTTCACGTTGAAGTCCTGTATCAAATCCTCGTCGACGACCGTATCGATCGGCCCGGTCGCTGTGGTCGACCCGCCTGGCGAGGACCCGCTGTTGACCAGGATATGCAGGCCGCCCAATTGCTGTGCTGCCTCGGCGACCATGCGGTCCACTTGCTCTTTGCTTGTGACATCGGCCGCGAGGGGCAGGATGCGCCGGTTCGTTTCGGCACCCAGCTCCCGCGCAGTCGCCTCGAGGGCCTCCCTGCCGCGCGCCACGATCGCCACATCGACGCCTTCGCGCGCCAATTCCCGCGCGATGGCTTTGCCGATGCCCCGACTGCCACCAGTCACGATGGCATGCTTGCCTTGCAATCCGAGGTCCATGGCATTCTCTCCCCTTGGCGGCGTAACCGCGATTTCATTGCTTCAATGCGCATTGTTCTCTCCGAGGTACCCTGATGCAAGGGGTGCCAGAGGTAGGTCGACTGTACTGCAACAATTGGTCGAACGTCTGTATTTGAGTGACGGCGACGTGGCCTGGAAGGGACCGAGATGGGCGCCGAGCCGCCGCGTCGCCTGCACGCGGCGCATGTCCTGTCCGCCCCCACCGAAAGCGGCTGCTCAACCCTCGAAGCGCGCCAACTTAGCCGGCAGGGTGTCCCAGCCCGAACGTAGCAAGCCGCAGGGAACCCGCCGTCTTTCTCGCTATCCCGCTACACCGGCTCCCCCGCCCTGCTCAGCCCCGCCACGTCGTGGACCCTCCGAGCGGCCGGGAAGCAGGCCAGCGCCAGCGCATATAGCAACGCCGCAGCCAGCAGCAGGCGGCTGATTCCTGCCTCGCGTGCGATCAGGTTGGCGAGCGGCGTCGCCACCACCGAGAAAGCGCCGTTCAGCCCCCACGCCCAGGGCAGCGCGCCGCCATTGCCCAGCCGCGACAGGCCGAGCGGGAACGGCAGGCCCAGCGCCAGCGACACCGGCGCCAGCACCGCCAGCAGCAGTCCGACACGCGCCATCCACGGCCAGGCCAGCGTGGCCAGCGTCAACGGTTGAAGGCCGGCCAGCATCACCCCGGTCCAAACCAGCACCGCCAGGACAACCCCCGCCATCGTGGCTCGCGAAGCGGCGGCCAAATGGTCTGCCGCCATACTGCCGACCCCCGAGAACAGCAGCATGCCGGTCAACACGATCGCGAACCCACTGGTCCGGTCATTCAGCCAGAAACTGGCATGCTCGATCAGTCCGATCTCGATAAACAGGAAGCCGAGACCCAGTGCGGGGAAATAGATCGCGGCGCGCAGCAGCCCGGCGCGGTCGGAATGGAGCCGGCGTGGCGCCGCCAGCGGCACCAGCAGCACCAGCACGGCGATCACCACCGCCTGCGCCAGCACCGCAAGGTTCACCAGCGCGCCGATCTCCGCCTGCGGCAGGATCTCCAGCCGGCGCAGCAAGGTGCCGAGCTGGTCCAATCGCAGCACGGCGTAGAAATACGGTCGGTCCAATGTCACCGGCGCCAGGTTGAAGGCCGCATCGGAGGGCGTTGCGGCGCCGGCAAGGACCGCGCCGGCCTCGTCGGCGATGGAGTCGTCCGAGCCATCGCCCGACCGCACCTCCCCGCTGGCGAAGGAGACCGCTGGCAGGTCGTTGTAAATATCGGCGCGCAGTGCGGCGACGTTGATGCCCGGATACCAGGAGACGTCGAACGAACGGTCGTCGCAGAACTTCCGCAGCGCTGCGATGCGGGCGGCGGACCAGGGATCGCGCGACAGCAGCACCCGCGCGCCCCAGGCCGACCGATACAGCACGACATGCGCCCCTGGATCGGCGATGCCGGTGCGTTGCAGCGCTGCCCGGGCGGTGGCCAGCACGCGCAGCGCATAGACCGGGAAGTCGCGGATCGAGACCGGGATCGACACCAGTCCGCCTGGCGCCAGGACGCGAAGGTCGGCGGCGACGGCCTCGACGCTGAAGGCGGTGGCGTTCGCTTCGGCGGCATCCAGGAAGTCCGACGAGAGGTCGATCACGTCCCAGGTCCGACCCTGTAGCGCGCCAGCGCGCACGGCGGCGAGGGGTCCGGCGTCGGACAGCGTCACGCGCGGATCGACCCGCCAGGGCGGCGACGGGCCGAGGCCATGCAGCAGCGCGCGGTGCAGCACCGGCTCGGGTTCCAGCGCGCGCACCCGGGCGGCGCCGAGTGCCAGCAGCTCGGCAATGCGGAAGCCGCCCGAGGCGCCGGCCAACAGTACATGCGGGTGCGGCACCAGCGTGTAGGGCAGCGCGTCCAGCGCCGAGGCGGCGTAGGCCGCCACCGGGCCCTGCGGCCAGGGCAGCGCGGCGATGCGGTTGCCGTCGCGATACAGGCCGAAGGCGCGCGGCGGGCCGGCAATGCCCATCATGCCGGCGTTGTTGGAGATATCGGTGTCCACGCGCTCGGTGAAGTCGTCGAGCAAGGTGTAGTCGCCGCGCGGAGAGAAGACCTGCGCCAGGGTGCGGGCGCCCTGGGTGTGCAATGGCGCATAGATCGCCTTGAACTGGTTCACCTGCGCCTGGTTGTCGAGGAGCAGCAGGGCCTCGCCGGCGAGCAGGACGAGCGCGGCGGCGGCGAGGCTGCGCCAGCGGTACGCGCGCGGCAGGAACAGCGCGCTGGCGGCCAGGGGAAACAGCAGCAGTGGGACCAGGAAGAACGCGTGCACCGCGAACATCGCGGCCAGGATCAGCGCGGCGCCGGCGCCCGCGCCGGTGAGGTCGAAACTGTAGACCGTGCCGATGCGGGTGGCGTTCAGCACGAAGCTCAGGCTGACGAACAGGCCGGCCAGGAAGAAGAACGGGAGCAGCGCCGCATAGTAGCCGGCGATGTTCCAGAGCTGGTCGTGCCACGTGGTCGGGTTCTGGAGCTGCAGCGGGTTGAAGGGATTGGTCGTGGCGAAATGGAAGCCGATGGCGGCGGCGGCGACCAGCAACGGCGGCAGGGTGGCGGTTAGTCGTTGGCCGTGGCGGGCGAAGGCGTCGCGCCACAGCGCCAGCACCACGCCCGACAGCGCGAAGCCGACCATGACTATGGAAATCACCCAGTAGCCGTACTCGGACCAGGTGGCGACGGCGAAATAGCGGGTGAGCGCGGTTTCGTAGCCGACCGCGGCGAGCGAGACGAGGAAGAGCGGCCAGAGGGTCATGGCGTACGCGGTCGATAGGTTAGGGCGGGGAGTGCTGTCTAGGACGCCCCCTCCCCTTGCGGGAGGGGGGGTTGGGGGGAGGGGAGTTGGCGGGAGGGGTGCGTGCCGCCGCTGGCCTCCGCTGTTGGCACCCCTGCCCCACCCCTGCCCCCGGCCCTCTCCCTCAAGCGGGAGGGGGCGTCATGTTTGGCTTGTCCTCCACCCGTGCGCCTCACGGCCAGATGCGGCGCTGGAGGAAGCTTGCCACCAGCGCGTTGAACCGCGCCGCGTCGTCGATGAACAACGCGTGGCCGGCATCGGCGAACAGTGCGGTTTCCGTGTTCGGACGGTTGCGCTGCAGGTTCGCGGCCTGCGCTTCCAAACCGGGACGCACGGCGTAAAGCACCGGCTTGGCGGTGGAATAGATCGCCTCGCGCCAGTAGGTGCGCGGAACGGAATAGGACAGCAGCTCGCGGCAGGCGGCTTCCGGCGTGTGCAGCGTCGCCTGGGTGAGGCGGTCCAGATACGCCGCCGGCTGCGTCCGGCGGAACATCCCGCGGACGAAGCGCCGCATCGCCGCCTCGTGCGACAGCGGCGGTGGCAGCGGGCGGTGCGCGTGTGGCGGCACCCAGACCGGCGCCGGCTCCTCGCCGACCGAGTTATCCACCAGCACGAGGCCGGCCAGCCGGCGGTCGCCATGGTTGTGCACATAGGCCAGCGTGTCGAGCACCCCGAGCGACCACCCCACCACCACGACCGGTTGAGGTTCGAGACGCTCGATCAGTTCGGCGATATCCTGGCCGCGGCGGTTCTGGTCATAGCCCCACCCTGGCGCGGCGGAATCGCCCTGGCCGCGCGGGTCGAACGCCACGACACGATAGCGGAGGGAGAAGGCGGCGATCTGCGGCGCCCAGATCCAGGCGGGCATGGTCCAGCCGGGGATGAAGACCAGAACGTTCGCGCCCCGCGGGCCGGCTTCCAGATAGTGCAGCCGCACGCCGTCGCTGGTTTCGAAGGTGCGGCTCTGCACCAGCCCAACGGCCTGCGCGGCCGTCCGGTCCGCACACGCCGGCAGCAACAGCGATGCAAGCACCAGGCGGCGAGAGACGAGCGGAAAGGACATGCGAACACAACAGCTTTGCCCGCCGTGACCTGTCAATCGTTATCTGTGCGCTGCCGCAATCTGTACGCGACGAAGATGAGGGCGAAGACGGGGGCGAAGAATCCCGACGAAGATGGGGGGTAGTGTCTCAGAGACACTACCAGACGGGGGGCAGAGGGCGAGGCAGATGGCGACGGAAATCGGGTGATGGTCGCCGGCGCCGGGACCGCCGCAGCCCTGCCTCACCACTCCGGCACGGGCGGAACTGCGCAACGCAGCCGGCGTTCTGCCGAAGTTGCGGGTTGGGATCGGTGAACGCATGACGGCGCGGCAGAATCTGGCTCCGGTGCTGGTATTGGTCTGCGTCGTAGCCGGGCTCGGTGGCTGCACTGACCTGCTGACCCAGGGAACCGCGGCCGGCGCCGGCATCGTTGGCGCGGCGGCGTCGCGGTCGTTGACCAAGAATGCCGGCGTCACCACCGGGATCGGCCTCGGCGTTCAGGCGGCGGCGCAGGCAGGCCTGCAGGTACGCGGAACGCCGGGTGCACGAGACCGAGCAAAACAGCATCGCGGCGGTGGCGGGACCCCTGCCGGTGGGCGCGGTGGCGCACTGGCAAGTGGTGCACGACATCCCGATCGAGGCGAACCAGCACGGCGAGGTCACGGTGGACCGCGACATCGGCGGGCCGGGCTTCGCCTGCAAGGCGATCGTGTTCTCGATCGATCAGCAGGGCGACCACGGGCTGGAACAAGCCTTCTACACCGCCACGGTCTGCCAGGACGGCACGCGCTGGAAATGGGCCACCGCCGAGCCGGCAACCGAGCGATGGGGTGCGTTGCAGTGACACCTTCCGCTCGGCTGGCTCTTCTACTGCCCCTGCTGCTGCTCTGTGGCTGCCAGTTGACGGGAGAGTTGGTAGGGGCCGCGGCGGGCGGCGCGTCGGCAGGGGCGACGGCCAATCCGGCGGTGGGCATCGCGGTGGGCGTCGCCGTGAATGCCGGGATCAACGCGAGCTTCGCTTATATCCAGCGTAAGCGGCAACAGGCGGAGCAAGACGCGATCGCCACCGAAGTGGCGACGATGCAGGCGGGCGAGCAGCGGCCGTGGAAGATCAACCACGTCATCCCGATCGGCGACGAGCATGGCGAGGTGGTGGTGGTGCGGGACATCCCCAACGCCCTGGCGCCATGCAAGGCGCTGGTGTTCTCGGTCGAGTCGGGGAGCGGCAAGGCGGCCACACGGCACTGGTACAGGACCGATGCATGCCGCGATACCGAACGCTGGAAGTGGGCGCTTGCGGAGCCGGCTATCGCGCGGTGGGGTACGTTGCAGTAGGACATCGTGGCAGTAGGACATCGCGGCGTTTCGGCGACAGATCGGGATCAGCGGTCATTACATTGGCGGCGCATCAAAGTGGCCTGGCCGACATGGCGGGGCTTCACCGGCCATCCACCCTTCGAGGCAGGCGTTGTCAGTGGATTACACCATGAACGGACTCGTCGAATCCCTGTCAATGCGAAGAGTGAACCGCTGTAATTACGCCACCGAACCGATGCCCTCTAACAGACGAGAAATGCCTCCGTGTACTCCCCGCGAGACACCTTAACCGGAATCTCCTCCGCCTCCTCGATCCCGCACTCCAGCATCTCCGACCCTGCCTTGCGCGAGGCCACCGCGAGGCCTTCGACCAACTCGGCAAACGCCGCGGCGCACGGCGCATCCAGGCGCCACACGAATGCGCCGGCAGCATCGGCCACGGCGTGCAGTCCCGCCGGCCCATCATCCCCCGTCAGCACCAACTGCGTACGTCCCGCCGCACAGAACGTCAGCTCATGCAACCGCACCGTCTTCCCGTCCCGAGCGAACTGCCGCAGCACACCCCCCAAAGCGCGCAAATCCTCCTGCTCGCCGAGGATCAGCAGCATCGGGTTGAAGTCGCTGGGCAGGAAGCCGATGCGCAGCATCAGCCCACGATCTCGATCACGTCGGTAGCGTGGCACAATTCCTCGGTGCCGGGTTCACCACGCCCTTCGGGCACTTCCACCAGCCGCACGCGCACCCATTCGTCGTTGATCGCTTCGACCACCTCCGCCGTGATACCCCCCACCACGCGCAGCTTCGAACCGGGCTCGATGCCGATCAGTTCGATCATTCTCCGCCTCCGTCAGAAGAACACGCTCAAATTCTTCGCCAGCAGCACATTCTGCTCTAGCAACAACTCTCGCCGCGCGATCTGCCAGGAATCCCCGGCACGACGCAGCGTGTCGGTGCGGCGGCCGATGAACGTGGTGTTCTCGTACTCGACGCGGTTCTGATACACCAGGAACCGGCAGCCCACCGTGACGTCCCGCGCCTCCTCCGCGGACGGGGACACGTCCAGCAGACGCACGTTGCTGACCATGTGAGTGACACGCGACAGCGGTTCCTCGGCGTAGTGCACGCCGGTCAGGATTTGCTCGACGCGCTTGGTCAGGGTCCACTTGTCCTCGTCGAACCAGCTTATGCCTTCGCCCTGGCGGGTGTTCTCGCGCTCCGCCTGCTGGCCGAACTTCACGTTGCGGCGGACCGGCATGAAATAGACCAGGTCCTCGGCGAGCAGTTCCAGCCAGTCCTTGAAGCGGCGCTGGTCAAGAAGATCGGCCTCGTCATAAAGAAAATCAGCGATCTCCTGCTGCAGCGCAAGCCAGGCGAGCCCGTGCCGCGCCACCGGACGTTTCGCGACATCGCTCATGGCTGCTGCCTCCCCTCGCATGCCGCTGATTACCGCACGGACGCTGCTCCGGCTCAAGCCGCGATCAATGCGTCGGGTTGGTGGGAGTGTTGGGTTGCGTGGGCTGGTTCTGCGGCGCGGTGGGCGCGGCCGGGGAGGCGGGCGCGGCCGGCGCGGTGGGTGCAGTCGGCGTGGCTGGCGCGGCCGGCGCCGGGCTCGCGCCGGGCGGCGGGGTGCTCGCGCCACTCCCGAACGGCTGCGTGGCTGCCTGCGGCGCCGGCGCGGACGACCCGGCTGCCGGCGCGGGACCACGCTGCATCATCGCGGTCACGCAGCGTCCCATCGTGTTGCTGATGGCCGTCGAGCCGGCGAGCGAGATGATCCACGGCGGCTCATTGCCGGACGGAAATGTCAACGTCATGGACGAGGCCTGGCGAAACTGCGCGTCGAACGCCTGCGCGGTGCCGCGGTCCAGCGTCCACTGCACAGCCTGGGCGCCGCCTGCGGCTTGCTCCGTCCAGGGACGCTCCAGCCCGACCTGCATGACCACGGGGATCTGCGTGTGATCGGGAATATTCCAGCTCGGCTTGCTGGCGGTGAACGTCACGCCATTGCCTCCGATGATGAAACGCAGGGAAAAGGTGCGGCCGTCGATGGGATTGCGACTGCCGATGCCGCAGAAGGGCTGGCCATGATCGTCCTGGCCGTCGAACGCATCCCAGCCGCCGGCGTGATAGTATACGGTGACGTCCGCGTGGGCCGGCGCAGCGAGGCACGCCACCACGGCCGTGGTGCGCAGAAGCTGGTACAGGCGCATCCGATTCTCCCATGATCGATCCCGGGCATGATCGATCCCGGGCGCCTCTTGTAGCCGCGATCGATGCGGTTTCCGCGCCGAACGCGGGCAAAACATGGTGAAACGGCGCCCGAGCGACGGCCGACGCGGCTGGCCCCTCGCGGCGACGGCAGCAAGGGGGGGCAGCGGCCGACCCATTCGCACCGCAGGTGACGTCGTTACATTGACGGGAATACGTGTGTCAGTCCTTGGCGCGGCGCGGCGGCAATTGCTACAGTGCGGTGGCGATTCGCTTGCTTCCCCGCGCCGCGGGTCAAGAAGCGGCGGCCGGACCCTGGTAGGAATTGCCGTCATGAAGCTGAAGGCCGACCGCGCCACCCTGCTGAAGGCCCTGGCCCACGTCCAGAGCGTGGTGGAACGCCGCAATACCATCCCGATCCTCGCCAACGTCATGATCGCGGTGCGCGACGGTCGCCTGGCGCTGACCGCCACCGACATGGAAATCGCGGTGGTCGAGGACGTGCCCGCCACCACCACCCGCAACGGCGCCTGTACCGCCCCCGCGGCCACGCTGTACGAAATCGTCCGCAAGTTGCCTGAAGGCGCCGAGGTCGAACTGGACCATCCCGGCGGCGACGCCCAACTGGCGCTGCGTTCCGGCCGCTATGCCACCAGCCTGGTGGTGCTGCCGACGGAAGATTTCCCGTCGATGACCGCGGGCGCCCTGCCGCACCGGTTCAACCTGTCGGCGCAGCAGTTGCGCGGCCTGATCGATCGCACACGCTTCGCCATCAGCACCGAGGAGACGCGCTACTACCTCAACGGCATCTACCTGCACGTCACCGAAAGCGACGGCGTGAAGGTGCTGCGCGCCGTCGCTACCGACGGCCATCGCCTGGCGCGCGTGGAGGAGCCTCTGCCGGACGGCGCCGGCGCCATGCCCGGCGTCATCATCCCTCGCAAGACGGTCAACGAACTGCGCAAATTGCTCGACGAGGTCACCGGGAATGTGGAGATCGGGCTGTCCGACACGCGCATCCAGTTCCATGCCGACCAGGTGCTGCTGACCAGCAAGCTGATCGACGGCACCTTCCCGGAATACGAACGGGTGATCCCGCGCGGCAACGACAAGATCCTGCGGGTGGGGAAGAAGGATTTCGCCGATGCGGTGGGGCGGGTGGCGGCGATTTCGTCCGAGCGCTCGCGTCCGGTGAAGCTGTCGCTGGCGCGCGACCTGCTGGTGCTGTCGGCCTCCAGCCCGGAGCAAGGCACGGCGACCGAGGAGCTCGACGCGGACCATGTGAAATACGAGGCGGGGCCGCTGGAGATAGGCTTCCAGGCGCGGTACCTGAACGACATCACCGACCAGATCAATGAGCAAGTGGAATTCTGCTTCGCCGACGGTTCGGCCCCGACGGTGGTGCGCGACGCCGCGGACGCCAGCGCGCTGTACGTGCTGATGCCGATGCGGGTGTGATATCAGCCGCCCCGTCATAGTCGGGCTTGACCCAATAGGCGTCAGGAAAAGGGGCTGGGGCGGACGCAAGGGACTCGCCTCCCGTTGGGGGAAGGGTCGAACCTGAGAATCCTCTTGTTGGCGCCTCCCCCGCCCCTCCGACAAGGGGACGGGAGTTTTCATCTCATGGTCGGGCGCGCCGTTACCGAATCCCAAGGCTCATCGCGAGGACGGGGGCGGCATGCCATGGCCCATGGCGGCAGGATCGATCCGCTGAAACCCCGGTGGCGGCACGAACAAGCTGGCGGGCTGCGGGCCATAGGTGACACTGGTCGCCTCCATGCCACCATTCGGCGCGCCAGGATCATTACTCCTGGCGCGCAGCAACAAGCCATCGCTGCTGATGCAGAGCAATCCTCGGTGGCCCTGCCGCTCGGCGTCATAGACCGTGCAGCCGATGCCGGCGACGGTATCCGAGCCGCTGCGGGTCAGGGTCGCATCCGTCTCATCGAAGGCCATGATCCGCTTCGGATCGTAGGTCATCTCCACATAAATATGTTGCGGCACCATCACCATCAGCATGAGGTTGGCGTGGCGGTCGATGATGGAGTAGCCGGGCTGGCCCACCGGCTCCATACGGATCTTCATGCCGCCATCGGTGAAATACATGCGCACCGTGTCGGAGCGATGGTCGCCGGGCCGCGTGTTGACGACGTGGTATTCCACCATCACGTCGTGGCTGGGATGGAACAACGGATGGTCCTGCGCCGCGGCCGGGACAGCCGCGGCGCAAGCGAGTGTGGTGACAAGCAAGGCTTGTATCCGCGTCATGACGTTCCGGCCCCTTTGGCTGCTGATCCTCCAAAACTGCCGCGCACGACAGCCTGGAGTCAATGTTGCGCAATCGCGCGGATTTCGCCGCGGATCATAGCCGGGTCAGGATCGGCCGGCCACCGCGCCTTGGCCTCCACCACAACGGCAAGGCGCGCCCGGTACTCTTCGCGCGGGATTTCAATGGCGCCGAACTGCGTGAGGTGCGCCGTGACGAACTGCGTGTCGAGCAATCGGTAGCCGCCGAGCCGCAACCGCGCCACCAGGTGCACCAGTGCCACCTTGGAGGCGTCGGTGACGAAACTGAACATGCTCTCGCCGAAGAAGGCGCCGCCGATCGCCACGCCATAGAGCCCGCCGACCAGCGCGCCGGCCTGGCGGCATTCGATCGAATGGGCATGGCCCATGCGGTGCAGTTCCGAGAAAAGTCGTTCGATTTGCGGATTGATCCAGGTGTCCTCGCGGCCGGGGACGGGGGTTGCGCAGCCGGCGATGGCGGCGGCGAAGTCGCGGTCGGCGGAGACCTCGAACACATCGGACAGCACCGTGCGGCGCAGCCGGCGCGGCAGGTGGAAGCGGTCGAGCGGCAGGATGCCGCGGCGTTCCGGGTCGAGCCAGAACAGCCGGTCGCCGCGGCGGGTCTCCGCCATGGGGAACAGCCCGTGGCGATAGGCCCGCAGCATCAGGTCCGCCGTGATCTCCACCACGCGTCGCGACATGGGGGGCATTGTGCGGCGGGCGAGGCCGCGAAGGGAAGCCCATGCGAGCACAATTTGAGAGGAGACGGCTTCCCCCTCCCACAAGGGGAGGTGTTTCTTGTTAGGAGCATAGCGACGAAGCAATCTCCATCAGCGGGAGCATGAACCTTCGAGCGCCACTTGAAGGAGATTGCTTCGTCCGCTTCGCGCCTCGCAATGACAGGGAAGTCGAGGGAGGGCGGAAATGCTCCGGCGCGGCTATCCTGGCGCTTCGACACCGCTGGCGGAGCTCTCATTGCTTCGCTTCGTTCGCAAGGACAGCTCCGGGGCGGACCGCGACCGTAAGAGTCTGAACACTAGTTCGCCACGTCCCCTGCCGCCTTGCGGGTGGCCGTCACCGCCTCGCGCGCGGCGCGAGCCATCAAGCCGCTGTCGTTGGCGATCGTAACGAACTGGAAGCCCATCTTGATCATGCGCGCCGCGTAGGCTGGGGTGCCGTTATGGATGCCCGCGAACTTGCCGTGCCTCCGGCAGCTCGCCAGCAGCTTTTCATAGATGCCCAGGATCAGCGGCTCCTCGCGGTCGAGCATCGGTACCAGGCCCAGCGAGAATCCCATGTCCGACGGACCGATATAGATGCCGCTGATGCCGGGGACCTGCAGAATTTCGTCGATGTTGTCGATGCCCTGCTGGGTCTCGATCATCGGGATCACCAGCACTTCGTCGTTGGCGATGGTCTGGTAGCTGGAGGCCTCGCCGTACATGGCGGCGCGGATCGGGCCGTTGCTGCGCTTGCCGGCCGGCGGATACAGCGAGTAGGAGGCCAGCGCCTGGGCTTCGGCCTTGTTGTTCACCATCGGGCAGATGATGCCCCACGCGCCGCCGTCCAGCGCCTTGCCGATGATGCCCGGCTCATTCCAGGGAACGCGCACCAGCGGGGTGATCGGATGGCGGTCCATCGCCTGGAAGCACTGCACCATCGACTGGTAGTCCTGCACGCCGTGCTGCATGTCCACGGTGACGCTGTCCCAGCCGCATTGGGCCATGACCTCGGCCGAGAAGCCGGACGGGATGGCGAGCCAGCCATTGACGCACGCCTTGCCGGCGGCGATGCGCGTCTTGAGCTTGTTGGGCATTGGGTGTTTCCCCGGAGTTGCAAGAGGGAGGCGGAAGCTAGGCGCGGGGGTGGGGGGCGTCAACGCGGGACGCCGCGGTGACTCCGCGGTGACGGGGGGGCAATCGGTGAATCACGGGCTGGACGAAACCGGGCGGGATGACCCACCGACGGTGCCGCGCGATTCACCATATTTTCGCACGGAGGAACGGCAGAGAACCACGGTGAACACGGGGTCGGAGGGGCTCCGGCTGCCGGGACCCCTCCAACTCCGTGTTCACCGTGGTTCTCCGCCGTTCCTCCGTGCTGAAAAAGCGGCGCCGCCAACATCGATCTCGGTTCGAGTGAGTCTCGGTATCCAACCAGTCAGTCTTGGCATTCAACCAAATCGCCGCACGCCGTGCCGGCATCAGCGCGCTCCTGCTCACCCGTTTCCCCTACTCCCGCCCGGTGGACGCCCCGAACGTTGGCCGCTTATCATCCGGCGCAACTGGAGGAGCGGCGTTCATGGAGTTCGGTATCTTTCACGAGTTTCCATCATTGCCCGGCCGACCGGACGCGGAAGCCTTCGCGGAAGCCTTCGAGATCATCGACGGCGCCGAGCGTTGGGGCCTCGACGCCATCTGGCTGGCGGAGCTGCATTTCGATCCGGAACGCTCCGTGCTGTCGTCGCCGATGTGCATCGCCAGCGCGATCGCCGCGCGCACCCGGCGCTTGAAGATCGGCGTCGCGGTGCAGGTGCTGCCGTTGTGCAATCCGCTGCGCATCGCCGAGGAAGCGGCGACGGTCGATCAGATCAGCCAGGGCCGCCTGATCTTCGGCGTCGGCCGCAGCGGGGTGGCGAAGACCTATGAAGCGTATGGCGTGCCCTATGCCGAAAGCCGCGAGCGCTTCGCGGAAACGTTGGACATCATTCTGAAGGCGTGGACCGAGCCGGTGATCTCCTACCAGGGCCGCTTCCACTCATTCCAGGATGTCACCGTCACGCCGCAGCCTTACCAGAAGCCACTGCCGCCGATCCGCATCGCCGCAACCAGTCCGGACACGTTCGCTACCACCGGGCGGCAGGGCCTGCCGATCTTCCTCGCCGTCCGGCACGAGGATGCACGGATGTTCGCGCCGCAGATCGCGGCGTATCGGGAAGCCTATGCCGCGGCGGGGCATGCGGGGCGAGGCCAGGTGTTCCTGCGCGCCCCGGGCTATATCGGCACCACGCCGCAAGAAGCCCGCGATGATGCCGAGGCCAGCCTGCTGCATTACTACCGCGCACAGTCGCGGCTGCTGGCGGATTCCGCGAGGCGCGCCGGCGTCGATGCGGCGGATCGCCGCAACGCAACCGCCGAGCGGCTGGCGACGATGACCTATGACGAGGCGGTGCGCGGTTCGGTGTTCATCGGCACGCCGGATTCGGTCAGCGCGCAACTGCAGGCGTTGCAGGACGATCTGGGGCTCGACGGTGTGCTGCTGGAATTGAATTGCGGCGGGAAGATCCCGCATGCGCGGGTGATGGCGGCTACCCGGTTGCTGTGCCAGGAGGTCATGCCGCGTTTTCACTAATGCTTCGACTTTGAGGATTGGCGTCCGACTGTCGATGTGAGCGTTATTTCGAACGCAATGGCGCACGTCATGGCGTGCCTGGAATGTATCGTGCATGTCATCGCGAACGCAGCGAAGCAATCTCCCGCGAGTAACGTGCGTACTCTCGGGGAGATTGCTTCGCTGCGCTCGCAATGACAGCTGGCCCAGGCATGCCCTCCGGCCGGCTGAGGGTGCAGTGATTTCGGATTTGCTGCTCAGGGCCGCCCCAGCACGCGCCTGATCTCATCCAGCGCCGCGGGGTCCTCGATCGTCGGCGGCACCGGCACGCTCTCCCCATCGGCGATGAGGCGGATGCTGGCGCGCAGGATCTTGCCTGATCGTGTCTTCGGCAACCGCGGCACCACCCGCGCGTCGCGGAACGCCGCCACCGGCCCGATACGGTCGCGCACCATTGCCACCAGTTCGACGCAGATCTCCGCCTCCGGCCGGTTCACGCCCGCTTTCAACACCACGAAACCGATCGGCGCCTGACCCTTCAGCGTGTCCGTCGCACCCACGACCGCGCATTCCGCCACATCTGCATGCGCGGCCAGTACCTCCTCCATCTGCCCGGTGGACAGGCGGTGGCCGGCGACGTTGATCACGTCGTCGGTGCGGCCCATCACCGACACGTCGCCATTGGGGTCGATCACGCCCGCATCGCCGGTGCGATACCAGCCGGGAAAATCGCCGAGGTAAGCGGCGCGGTAGCCGTCGTCGTTCTGCCACAACGTCGGGGCGCAGCCCGGCGGCAGCGGCAGCTTGACGCACAGGTTCCCGGTCTCGCCGCGCGGCATCAGGTGGCCGTCGTCGTCCAGCACTTGCAGGTCGTAGCCCGGACACGGACGACCGCCGGAGCCGGGATGGAACGGAAACAGTCCAAATTCGCGGAAGCCGCTGGTGATTGCCCAGCCGGTCTCGGTCTGCCACCAGTGATCGACCACCGGCCGTTGCAACAACGCCGCCGCCCATTCCGCGGTCGACGGATCGCAGCGTTCGCCGGCCAAGAACAGGGATTCAAATTTAGCAAGATCGTGCCGCGCAAGAAACTTGCCGTCCGGGTCCTGCTGCTTGATCGCGCGCATCGCCGTGGGGGCGGTGAACATCACCTTCACCCCATGCTGCGCGATTACCCGCCAGAACGCGCCGGCATCGGGCGTGCCGACCGGCTTGCCTTCGTACATGATGGACGTGCAGCCGCGCAGCAGCGGCGCGTAAACGATGTAGCTGTGGCCGACCACCCAGCCGACATCGGACGCGGCCCAATAGACATCCCCGGCGTCCACGCCGTACAACATGCGCATCGAGTTCCACAGCGCCACCGCGTGTCCGCCATTGTCGCGCACCACGCCCTTCGGCCGTCCTGTCGTTCCCGACGTGTAGAGGATGTACAAGGGATCGGTGGCCGCCACCGGCACGCAATCCTGCGGTTCGCCGGCGGCCTCGGCTTCGGCCAGATCGAAATCCCGCCCCGGCGTCAGTGCACACAGCGCTTGCTCGCGTTGCAGGATCAGGCAGGCGTCCGGCTTGTGCGGCGACAGCGCGATGGCGGCATCGAGCAGGGGCTTGTAACGGATGACGCGGCCGGGTTCGAGGCCGCAGGAGGCGGAGACGATCACCTTCGGCCGCGCGTCGGCGATGCGGCTGGCGAGCTCCGCCGCGGCGAACCCGCCGAACACCACCGAATGGATCGCCCCCAGCCGCGCACAGGCGAGCATGGCGACCGCGGCCTCCGGCACCATCGGCAGGTAGATCACCACGCGGTCGCCGCGCCCCACCCCCAGCCGTGCCAGCGCGCCGGCGAACTTCGCTGTGCGGGTCTGCATCTGGGCATAGGTGAAGGTTTCGATGCGCCCGGTCATCGCGCTGACCCAGATCAGCGCGGCTTGCTCGCCGCGGCCGGCGGAGACGTGGCGGTCGATGCAGTTATGGCAGGTGTTCAGGCGGCCGCCGGCGAACCACTGCCCGTACGGCCCGAGCGCCGGATCGAACACGCGGTCCCAACGCGTGTCCCATGCGATGCCCTCGGCCGCCGCTGCCCACCATGCTTCCGGATCCCGCTGCCAGGCGGCATACGCTTGCTCATAGGTCGTCGCCTGTGTCATGGGAGCGATCCCTCTCTGCCAGCGCCACGGTGACGCGGTGCAAGTGTTCGAGGAAGGCAGGCTTGTCCTGCCCCAGGACGCGGTCAAGCGCCGCCTCGCTTGCGGTGGTCCTTTGCAGCAACCGGGGGAGAATGGCTTCGCCCGTGGGCGTGAGGCCCAGCAGCGCCGCGCGGCGGTCACGGCTGCTGCGGGTGCGATCGATCAGCCCCTGGTCCAACAGGATGCGCAGGATGCCGGTGACGCTGGACCGGTCGCGCCCCAACGCATCCGCGATCACCGAGGGGGTGGTGCCGGGATTATCGTTGATGAAGGCCAGCACCTCGGCGTGGATCGGCAGCAGTCCGATATCCGCGAGGGCGGCCGCGATGTGCTGCTGCACCGCCTCGTGCGTGCGGCGCAAATGGAAGCCGACGCCGCCGGCGAAGCGGCCGAGCGTGACCGGCGGCAGCTTGAGCGGGGACATAGTCGATACGATGGCGCGACTGACTAGGGGGCGCAAGACTGGGGGGCGCAAGACTGGGGGGCGCAAGATGGTGTCGCGGAGTTGGTTTGCACCCATGGTCCCGATAGCCTCACCGCCAAGGCGGACATCCCGCTTGCGCGCCGACGTCCCCGCGCTGGCGCAGTTGCAGGCTATCAGCCGCTGGTAATTTGCATTCGATCTTTTCTGCAAATTCGAGCTCGATCAACAAGGCCGTTGTTTTTTTCACAGAGGGAGCGATTCAAGATTCATAAAGGGGGCGAACCCATCCATCGGCCACCGCACCGACGGATGGATCGCCAGGACATGCTCTGTGCGTCTTTCTGCCCTTGCTGGCAACTTTGTGAGAAAATGCGATCCCCGCGAGCCGCAGGCTTTGCCCAGTCAGGCCGCAGCAGGGTTGTCCGCAGGCCTGACACTCAAGATGCGGCGCCACTGCTCTCGTCCGCGCCGGGACACATGCGGTTCGCGCACGATTTTGTCGGCCGCCGCAACCCCACGCGCGGACCGCGATGCCGCCTGCAGCGGGAGAGCATCGGGCCTGGCCTGGCGCGCGACAACCTGGCGCGCGACAAAAGGTGACATCGGCAGACAATCCGATGACATGCAACGATGGTGTAAGGATTTGCGGACTACTCCGTTCCTGCCAGGCCGCTCTCTCCCTACGGCCCAGCGTGAGTGTGTGATCCTCCCAAACTTGGCGCGCCGCACTTCCCCGCGGCGCGTTTTTTTGTCGCTCACCGTAAGGCAGCAGTGGCGTCATCCCGCCGCCGCCCGGTTATAGCGGAGCGGCTCATGATGGTTTGCAACCTCGCGCTTTGTGGTGCGTTCGGTAACTCAAGTGACTGTAACGGCTCGCCGGCAATCGGACACATGCCTGAATCCACCCCCTTCTCCGCCAGGACGGCGGGGCAGCTTCGGCAGATCGCGCAACGGCATCGCGAAGCGGCAAAGCAGCGAACCGAGGCGCAGGCGGCCGTGTCGCGGCGGCTGGCGGAGCGGTACGAAGCTCTGGCGGCCCTGAAGGACGGCGCTCGAATCTACCATGCGGCAACCGTGGATTCCCCGCCGCCCCTGGCGAGCCGCCGCCCTGCCGCGAGAAAACGGCCCCGACATGACTGACGGGGCCGTCAGTTGGCTCGCCGGCCGTGATCCGCGCGAGTCTCATATCGGCCGTGATCCGCGCGAGTCTCATAGGAGCGGGCCGCGCCTGGCGAGGCGCCTCACCTTCCACCTGGATGCGTGTGTCCTTTTTTTGTGTTCGCGCCCGCCTTGCCCAGTATTCCGGCGCGCCCGTCCTCTTTGGCCGTCATGCAGGCACAAACGCAACGCCCTTGCCCGCATAGAAATGCGACCAGAACCGCGCGCCTTAATAGTAGTTCAGCATGCATGATGTCGGCCGAAACCGCTGCTTGAATGCGTTGTAGAGGCCCGCATATTCCTCGCGTAAGCCGACATTGCGGCTCTCGATGCTGACTGGTGGCGCAAGGCCGAGCTGGCGCAGCAGCGGCCTGATCCCCCAAGGGAGTTGCTCCATCCGGTAGAGCGAGACGCGGAACGGCAATACATCGATACATTCTGAAAGAATGCAGCAAGGCTCAAGTCCAAGGGGTCACGCACGCCGGTCAGCACCCGTATGTCGCAGCCCCGCGTGTCCGGTTTGGCACGATCCGATCGGGCCAGCGAAATTTGATGCATCCGTCCAGGCAAGCCGTCGTGGGTCTCGGTTCCCGGCAGGTAGCATGCGCTCTCAAGCATTCGGAGACCGGTATCCGAAAGGTAGTGGCGGACGCTTCCTCCGCTGGGTCGGCCATGAGTAGGCTGGAGGCGGCGGTTACCACGTGCGTGCGCGGGATCGCGGGGCGCGCCGGCAGTCGCCCCGCGCCACGTGCCGCCGCTCCCGCAGCACGAAAACGGCCCCGACGTTGCTGACGGGGCCGGAGTTTGGGACAGTAGCGATTATTCGCTGCACCCGCTTGATCGGCGAACAGATGCTGTGCAAAGGCAGGGCATTGTTTCAATCCCCGCACCACCCACCTCGTGTTTGAGTGAAACTGGATTGGAGTACAGGACATGAAGCTGCGTATCATCGCTGGTGCAGCCGCGACTGCTCTTGTCTTGAGCACGGGACTGGCACTCGCACAGACCCCGGCAGCTGCGACCGCACAGTACGGCCAGGCCGCATTCACCAATGCCGCGTATGTCGGGGACGGTTCCTCATCGACATACCTGAGCCACGGGGGCGGCGGCCCCAACGGCTGAGGGATCGCCGCTGGCCCAACGGGGCGCATCTCCGTCGTGGGCTCAAAAGGGTAAGGGCCGCCCCACTGGAGCGGCCTTCTGCTTTTCTGGACGATCGATCACCGCGGCGGTGGCAGTGGGCAGTGGCTGTGGGCTGCGTTGGTGGCATTGGGGGGGCCGATTGGCACATCAAGCCACGGCACCGGAGCGAGTGGCGGCCTGGGGCCGTCCGGCGCGGGCTAGCGAAACATGCACGGGATGGATACGGACGGATAGGAACGGATATGCAAAAATAATCGGACGGGGCCGATAGCGCTGGCATATCAGGGATTTTAGGAGGGTTTCTGTAGCGGAAGCATAGGTTGATGCTAAACCAGAACTTCTGGTAACGTCGGCGTGTCTCTGGAAACCCGCCCGATGAGCAAATTTCTCCTCGCCCTGCTCGCCGCTCCGTTCGTTCTCGTGCTGGCCCGATTCGGGACGCTTGATCCATGCGGAATCGTGCGGGCTGAGGTCCGGGAGCAAGCGGCCAAACAAGGCGGCTTCGGTGGGTTCCTTGCCTCCACTTTGCCTGATGCGGCAATCGACGGATTGCTTGCGGCCCAATACGGGCAACTAAATCCAGGCCGGTGCGTTGCCCTGGCGCTCGGCGGGATACGGCCAGCCCCAACCTCGCCGGGGGCACAGCAAGCACAGCCCTGGCAGCCGCGCCCCATCCCAGTCGCTCCCGCTTTCCAGTCACGCCCGCTGGCTCCTCTCCCGAATAGTCCGGAAGCCATGAAGGGGGCGGGTGTGAAAGCCAGTGCCGCGATCATGGAATGCAGGAGTGAGAAACTCGCTGGGCGTCTGCCCAACTATGTCGCCTCCGCTGATTGCTCCGCTCCGCAAATCATTGGGGCATATCAAGACGCAGGGTATCGCTATATGGACTTGATCCATTTGCTTACGGCCAAGCGTCGGGTCGTGATGGAAGAGATCGACAATGGTCAACTTACCGAAGCTCAAGCACAATGGCAGCTTTCTCAGTTTATGTCGGAAATCAAGGGTGTAGAGCGTGTACAAGACAAAGAGGAACGCTGATGCCCTCCCGATGGAATCGGCGCAGTAAAGCAGCGCATCGGAAGCCGGGTGGGATCGTCATTTCACCCAAGCCGAATCGGCGGGGAGGGATTGCGAAATGTGGGAACGAGTGAAGCTGACCTGTTTGTACCTCCTGGCGTATGCCACGGGATACATTAAAATCTGTTTGCCAGTTGTGCTGTGGCTTGCAGTCGCACGGTATTTCGAGGTTTCCCTAGTGGTTACGTTGCTGGTGCTTATCGCCGTCAATCTCAACGGGTTGGGCGTGGCTTTGCAAATGCTCCAAGCACAGGCCAAGAATACCCCGACGACGGGGGTCAAGCGGGATTTCTACGTCGTCATTGACGCCAACTACAAGTGGAACATTCTGAAGGGTCCGAGGCGGGACTTGAAGCCCGACACGCTGGATTCGGCGTATGCCTTCGATGGTTTCGAAGCGGCGAAAGCTATGTATGATGCTGTTTCGAGGGAGCATTATCCCAATGAGGGTCCGTCACCATGGCTGGATTACCCAAATTCGTATATGGATGGCTCTGAGTACACCGAATATGAGACCAGACTTTGGGTTATCCCAGCGACATCTAAAGCAGAAGCTCTTGACCAGGCGTACTATCATGACAGCCGCCGATTGCTTGGATTCGGCTCCGGGCCGACCGTCTCACATTTGGTTCTGATCACCGACAACCGAAAACGGAGACAGGACTACACAACTTGGTGGCAGCAGAGGATGGAGTACCTCAGGTACGTCGCCAGCCGTGAGGCTTATCTAAGGGAGCATCCTGACGTGGTTCCCGGGTTTCCCGAGCCATTGGACTTTGAAGAATGGAGCAGCTTTGAGGCAGCCTACATTCACGAAAAGGCTCTACCTGGCCGTCCTTCACGCACGAAGACGCAGACTATCGAGCCGGAACCCTCGGCTTAGCCGATACCTGAACGGCGTCTATTCGCAGCGTCGATGCGCTCCTAAGTCTCGGTCTCCGGCCAACCGTGTTCCCTCAGATATATGCGTGTCTCCGCGTCGGTTAGACCCTGAAAATCATCTCCGCCCATCGGGCCTTTCTCTACCCGTCCGTCACGCCCGACTATAGAAATCGTGAAGCGGTCATCACCGACAGGTTGTACGGCATACGTGGACATCATTCGTCTCCGACTATGACGCCCCCTATTTGGGCGGCTTCGCATCTTTGGCAAGGAGCGCACAACCGCCTCGGCGGCAGATGGCGGGGCCATGACCAACGGCAGCGACCGCTGACGCCCACCGCAGGACCATTGAAGAAAACCGAGGCGCCTTGAAGAAACGGTGACGTTCGTAACAAGCTATTGAAAAGGCTGGAGGTCCGGGCGGGAATCGAACCCACATACGCGGATTTGCAGTCCGCTGCATCACCACTCTGCCACCGGACCCCGTCGCAGCGAGCCGCGCTATATCGTGCGCGTCCCCGGGCCGGTCAAGTGGCCGCCGCCCTCGCCAGAACGCCGCCGATCAGTGGCCACTGCCCGCCGGACGGTGTAGTAACGTCTGGCCGACCGACGCTCGCCTGCCCACCACAACCCCCGATGCCCTGACCATGCCCGACGATCTGTTTGACGAAGCGCGCAACCGGATGGTGGACAGCCAGGTCCGGCCCAACCGTGTGGTCGACCCGCGCATCGTCGGCGCGATGCGTCGCCTGCCGCGCGAGCGCTTCCTGCCCGGCAGCCTGGCCGCCCTGGCCTATGCCGACCAGGACGTGCCGCTGGATAACGGCCGGGTGATGATGCAACCGATGGCAATCGCCCGCCTGGTGCAGCTCCTTGCCCCGCTGCAGGGCGAGCATGCTCTGGTCGTCGGCGCCGGTACCGGCTACGGCGCGGCCTTGCTCGCGGCCTGCGGCCCCCGCGTCACGGCGCTGGAGGAGGACCAGGCGCTGCTGGCGATCGCCCGGCGCGTACTGCCGGATGTGGCGCCGAAGGTCAGCCTCGTCTCCGGCCCGCTCGCCGCCGGCTGGCCCGGCGAAGCGCCCTACGACATCATCCTGCTGCAAGGCGCCGTGCAGCGGATCCCGCCCGCCGTGGCGGAGCAATTGCGCAACGACGGCGGGCGCCTCGCCGCCGTTATCAGCACAGGCGGGCGCACAAGCCAGGCAGTGCTGGCGGAGGCCACCGCCGCCGGCCTGCGGGCGCAGCCGATGTTCGACTGCGCCACACCGGACCTGCCCTCGCTGCGCCCCGCCCCTGCCTTCGTCTTCTGACCGAGTTCGCCCCTGAACGCCGATTTCACCCCCGCCGATTTCGCCCCTCAGGATTTCGCCCCCAGGATTTCGCCCCCCGGGAATTTCGCCCCCCGGGGATTTCGCCGGCGCCCTCAACCGTCTGAATTCGTCCCTCGAATCTCTCTTTGTCTTCCGCGCGGTATCGCCTTTGTCTTCCGCGCGGTATCGCGGCATGCTGTGATCGGCCTTGGCGCATCCGTTGCTTTGTGGCAGAGAAGCGGCGCACCGCTCCGCTGAAAAACGAGGTTGCGCATGGACTTGCGTCAGACGCTGGCTTTCGGCATCGGCATCACCCTGGCGGGGATTGTGCCGGCTGCGGCACAAAACTCCCCCAACGCCACAGCCACGCCGCCTGCTCCGCGGGGCGTGATGTCGGCGGCCGGGGCGCCGCACACGTTGGCCGAGGCGCTCGCCGCGACCTATGCGAACCAGCCCGCCTTGCAGGCCGTGCGCGCCACGCTGCGTGCCACCGATGAGAACGTGCCCGCCGCGCTTTCCGGCTGGCGGCCGACGGTGGTGGTGGCGGGGTCCGCGGGCTACGGCAACGGCCTCAGCCGCAGTTACAACTCCCTGCTGCAGGCTGGGAGAAGTTGCCGACCGAGCGCGACATCGGCACGGCGCAGGCCACCCTGACGCAGCCGATCTATAACGGCGGCCGGACCCAGGCGAACGTCAACAAGGCCAAGGACCAGGTGATGGCGGAGCGCGCCACCCTGCTCGCGCAAGAGCAAACCAGCTTCACCAACGCGGTGAGCGCCTATGTCGGGGTGATCGAGAACCAGGACCTGCTGGCGCTGAACATCAACAACGAGCAAGTGCTGGCGAAGCAGCTCGAAGCGACGAATGACCGGTTCCGGGTGGGGGAGATCACCCGCACCGACGTCGCGCAGGCCGAGGCGGCGCTGGCCGGCGCCAAGGCGCAGCGCGAGACCGCGGAGGGCAACCTCGCTACCGCGCGCGCCACCTATGTGCAGGTGATCGGCTACGAGGCACCACCGAATCTTGTGGAGCCACAGCCGCTCGATCTGAGGCTGCGCACCGAAACAGACGCCGCGGCCATGGCGAGCGCCAACAATCCCAACGTGGTCTCGGCCGAGTTCAACGATTCGGCCGCGAAGGATGCGGTGGACGTCGCGTTCTCCCAGCTTCTGCCCCAGCTCAGCCTGCAGGCGCAGACGTTCGAGGAGCAAAACGCCGGGGCGCGCAGTGCCGAAATCAACGGCTATCAGGTAGTGCTGCAGGCCTCGGTGCCGCTGTATCAGGGCGGCGCGGAATACGCGGCGGTGCGCCAGGCCAAGCAGTCCGAGCAAAACACGGCGCGGCTGGTGGCTGACGCCAAGCGCACTGCCGTACAGCAGGCGGTGAACGCCTGGGAGACGCTGGTGGCGGCGACCGCCGCGGCGGCCAGCACTCGCTCGCAGATCCGCGCCAACGGGGTGGCGCTGGAAGGCACCGAGCGCGAGGCAATCGTGGGGTCGCGCACCACGCTGGACGTGCTGAACGCGCAGCAGGCGCTGCTGAACTCGCGGGTGACGCTGGTGCAGAACCTGGCGCAGCTTATCACCGCGTCGTATGGCGTCGCGTCGGCGATCGGGCGGCTGACCGCGCGCGATCTGCATTTGCCGGTACCGCTGTATGACGACACGGCGTACTACGAGGCGGTGAAGAACAAGTGGGTCGGCCTGGGCGACTACGCCACGGGCCAGCCGGGCCGCTAGTGCTGTGATCCGGACGCTTCGAAGCCGCCGGCGACTCTGTCACTGCAAGCGCGGTGCAGCCATCTCCTGGCGAATACGAAAGTCCCCCGCGGGACATCGCTTCGCGTCGCTCGCGATGACACTCCCGGACGGGCCGCAACTGCCTGAGTCGGAGCATTAGCCGCATGAGTTCCTCGCAAACGCCGCCGCAAGGAGGCGCCGGGTCCAACGATCCCTCGATGGAGGACATCCTTGCCTCGATCCGGCGGATTCTGAGCGAGGAGGAGCCGCCCGCGGCGGCGGAGCCCGTGCACGCAGCAACCCCCGCTGCGGCCGAACCAGCCGCGCCGCCGGACAAATCCGACGACGTGCTGGTGTTGGACTCGTCGATGCTGGTGCCGGAGGAAGAACAGGAGCCCGAGGCGGTGCAGCCGCCGCCAGCCCCGGTTGCAGACCCGCCGCTGGCGGTGCTGGCGGCCGAAGTGTTACCTCCCGAGGGGCCGTTGGACCCGGCGGAGGGCCTTTTGGGCCCGGCAGCGGCGGCGGCAGCGAGCCACTCGGTTGGCGCGCTGGTGCGCACGCTGGCGACGGAGCGGACCCTGCAGGTGCATCGCGGCGGCCCCACGATCGAGGATATCGTCCGCGAGGAAATGCGCCCGCTGCTGAAGCAATGGCTCGATGCCAACCTCCCCGATCTGGTGGAGCGTCTGGTGCGGGCGGAGATCGAACGGGTGGTACACCGGGCGGTGCCGTAGTGCTGCGGCGCCGATAGTCGGTGCCACGCGGAGGGTCATTGTGAGTTGACCACCGGGTGAGTTGACCACCGGGTGAGTTGACCACCGGCAAGCAGCCGACCCGCCGTGGATTAAACGGCGCGTGCGGCAAAGGAAGTTCCCCTTCCCCTTGCGGGAGGGGGGCCAGGTGGAGGGGTCGAGCAGAAGGCATGTTTCGACGACTTGCCAACTGTTCGGGAGGTTGATTCTCGGCGCTCGCAATGACATCGGCGCGCGCTATGACATCGGCGCTCGCAGGCGCTCGCAATGACCGGTGGCCAGTGCAATTGCAGCGCCGCTATCATCGGCGACAGCATCGTGCCGATGGAAGCCACGGCAGCAGTTCAGAGGTGGTCGCGGTCCCCTTGCCACGCGCGACCTTCTGCGGCATCCGGCATGAGGCCGCAGGAGAGCCAGATGCTGGAAAAGACCTACGCGCCGTCGGAGATCGAGCCTCGGCTGTATGAAGGCTGGGAGCAATCGGGGGCGTTTGCCTGCGATCCGAACTCGCCGGCGCAGCCGTTCACCATCATGATTCCGCCGCCGAACGTCACCGGCAGCCTGCACATGGGCCACGCGCTGACCTTCACGGTGCAGGACGTGCTGATCCGCTGGCGCCGCATGCAGGGCCGCGACGCGCTATGGCAGCCGGGCAGCGACCATGCCGGCATCGCCACGCAGATGGTCGTGGAGCGGCTGCTGGCCGAGACGGGCAACGTCGATCGCCGGGCGATGGGCCGCAACGCGTTCATCGAGCGCGTCTGGCAATGGAAGGCGGAATCCGGTGGCACCATCACCCGGCAGTTGCGCCGGCTGGGCGCGTCGCTCGACTGGCCGCGCGAGCGATTCACGATGGACGAGGGCCTGTCCCGCGCGGTGCGCGAGGTGTTCGTGACGCTCTACCGCGAGGGGTTGATCTATCGCGACCGGCGGCTGGTGAACTGGGATCCGAAGCTGCAGACCGCGATCTCCGACCTGGAGGTGGAGAACCAGGAGGTGCGTGGATCGCTGTGGTACCTCCGCTACCCGATCGCGGACGAGCCGGGGCGGTTCATCATCGTGGCGACCACGCGGCCGGAGACGATGCTTGGCGATACCGCGGTGGCGGTGCATCCTGACGACGCGCGCTATAGCGACCTCCCGGGGAAATTCGCGGTGCTGCCGCTGGTCGGGCGACGGATTCCGATCGTCGCCGACGAATACTCCGATCCGGAGAAGGGTACCGGCGCGGTGAAGATCACCCCGGCGCACGACTTCAACGATTTCGAAGTGGGGCGGCGGCATGGGCTGCCGATGCCGGGCATTCTCGATCGCGAGGCGCGCGTGACGCTGGAGGAGATCGCGGATGCGCTGGCGCCGGTGCCGGGTGTGGCGGACCCGGCGTTCGTGCTCGCGCTGGCGGGCAAGGACCGGTTCGTGGCGCGGAGGGCGATCGTCGCCGAACTGGAACGGCTGGAACTCTTGGAAAAGACCGAACCCCACACGCTCCAGGTGCCGCACGGCGACCGCGGCGGCGTGCCGATCGAGCCGCGGCTGACGACGCAGTGGTACGCCAATGCCCAGGTCCTGGCGAAGCCGGCGATCGAGGCGGTGGAAGCCGGCCGCACCCAGTTCGTGCCGAAGCAGTGGGAGAACACATTCTTCGCCTGGATGCGCGACATCCAGCCCTGGTGCATTTCGCGGCAATTGTGGTGGGGTCATCGGATTCCGGCCTGGTACGGCCCGGACGGCACGGTATTCGTCGCGCACGACGACGCCGAGGCCCAGGCGTTGGCCGACGCGCATTACGGCCACCCCGGCGAGGCGCTGGTGCAGGACGAGGACGTGCTGGACACCTGGTTCAGCTCCGGCCTGTGGCCGTTCTCCACGCTGGGCTGGCCGGAGAAGACGCCGGAACTGGCACGCTACTATCCCGGCGACGTGCTGGTGACGGGATTCGACATCATCTTCTTCTGGGTGGCCCGCATGATGATGCAGGGCATCCATTTCATGGGCGATGTGCCGTTCCGCACCGTCTATATCCACGGCCTGGTGCGCGACGAGCGCGGCCAGAAGATGTCCAAGTCCAAGGGCAACATCATCGATCCGCTGGAGCTGATCGACCGCTTCGGCGCCGACGCGCTGCGTTTCACGATCTGCGCGCTGACCGGTCCGGGGCGCGACGTGAAGCTGGGCGCGGCGCGCGTGCAGGACTACCGCAGCTTCGTCACCAAGCTGTGGAACGCGGCGCGCTTTTGCGAAATGCACGGCATTGCACCCGATGCATCGTTCGACCCGTCGCAGGCTGATTTGCCGCTGACCCGCTGGATTCTGGATGCGACGAACACCGCGGTCGCGGAAGCGAATGCAGCTTTGGAGGCGTACCGCTTCGACGAATACGCCGCCGCCTGCTACCGCTTCACCTGGAACACGTTCTGCGACTGGTTCCTGGAACTGGCCAAACCAGTCTTGGAAGGCGGCCTGGACGGCGCGGCGGAAATCCGCGTGACGGCGGCCTATGTGCTGGGCGTGACTGCTCCGGCTGCTGCACCCCGCGATCCCGTTCGTTACTGAGGAGTTATGGGATCATTTCGGCTACGGCGCGCCGTGCAGCCTGATCCGCGCCGCGTGGCCGGAGCCGGCGTCGGTGCCGGAGGCAGCCGCGGCGCGCGAGGAACTCGAATGGGTGGTGCGGCTGGTCGGCGCGGTGCGGTCGGTGCGGACGGCGATGAACGTGCCGCCGAGCGCAACGGTGCCGATCCTGCTGCGCGATGCATCCCGGGCGACGCTGGCGCGGGCGGAATGCTGGATCGAGCCGATCCGCCGCCTCGCGCGCGGTTCCGAGGTGCGCGCGTTGACGGGCGAGATGCCGAAGGGCGCGGCGCAGGCGGTGGTGGACGAGGCGACGGTGGTGTTGCCGCTGGCCGGCACGATCGACGTCGATACGGAACGCGCGCGCCTGACACGCGAACGTGACAAGGCGGCGGCGGAAGCCGCAAAGCTGGCAAAGAAGTTGGAGAATGTCGATTTCATCCGCCGCGCACCGGAAGACGTGGTGACCGAGAACCGCGAACGGCTGGTGGCGTTCGAGGCCGAGATGGCGCGGCTGGAAGCGGCGCTGCGCTGGATCGAGTAGATTGAGAGACACTGCTTCGTCTTCGCTGCCTGGCAAACTGTCGGACTGGAGGCGCGGACGGTGTCGGCCCGCGAGTGTCATTGCGAGCGCCCAGCAGATTGCTTCGCTGCGCTTGCAATGACCGATTCGCCGAATGTCGAAGCGTTCTGCTGCTTCCGCGACCCGATGGGGCTATTCCCTCGGCGCGGTTTCCGCGATCTCCGGATTCTCCGCGAACCCGGCGAACCACGCCGCCAGCCGCGGACATTCCGGCCGCCACGGTTCCGTGGCGAAGCGGAAATCGAGATATCCCAGCGCGCAGGCCACCGAGATCGAGCCGATATCCACTATCCGATGCGGCGGATCCAGTTCCAGCATGTCCAGCGTGCGATCGACCGCCGCCTTCTGCCGCGCGATCCAGGCGTCGCGCCCCCCTTCCCGCGGCTTCAGCATTTCCCACCGCCGCGGCACGGACGCATCCAAAATCCCGTCGCCCATCGCCTGAAACCGCAACGCACGCCAGCGCGGTGCGCCATGTTCGGGGAACATCGGCAGCGCGTCGCCCACGCTGTCGAGGTACTCGCAGATCACCGGGCTGTCGAACAACGACAGCTCGTCATCCGTCACCAGGCACGGCACTTTCGACAGCGGATTGCACAGCAGCAGTTCCGGTGGCGACAGGTTCGGATTGACGGACACCTTCTCGATCCGCTGCGCGATGCCGCGGCTGGTGGCGCAGGCCATCACCTTGCGCACATAGGGACTGGCCGGCGAAAAGAATAGTTTCACGGCGCGCTAGCCGCGGAACACGTCCTTCTGTGAGCGCAGCTTGGCCAGGCTGGCCACATCAGGCGCGCGCATGAAGGGATTGGCCGCCAGTTCGTCGGCCATCATGGAGGGTACGGTCGGCTGCCCCGCCGCGCGCTGCTGCCGTGCCTGCGCCGTGCGTGCGACCAGCGCGGCGTTGCCGCCATCCACGCTTAGCGCGAAGCGTGCGTTGCTCTCGGTGTATTCGTGGCCGCAGCACACCTTGGTGCCCGGCGGCAGCAGCGCCAGCTTGTGCAGCGAGGCGAACATCTCATCCGCGTTGCCCTCGATCAGCCGGCCGCAGCCGAGGCTGAACAGGGTGTCGCCGGACAGCAGGATCTCGCCGTCGGGGAAGAAGAAATTGATCTGGCCGCGGGTGTGGCCAGGCGTGTCGATCACCCGCGCCGCGGTACCGCCGAACGGCACCGTGTCGCCTTCGCGCACCGCCACGTCCAGCTTCGGCAGGCGGTGCGCATCGGCCGCGGCGCCCACCACCTTGGCGCCGAAATGGGCTCGCACCTCGTCGGTGCCGGCCACGTGGTCAGCATGGTGGTGCGTCAGCAGGATCAGGTCGAGCCGGCCGCCCGCCTGCTCCAACGCGGCGATGACCGGTTTGGGCTCGGCGGGATCGACGATGGCCACGGCGCCGGTCGCGCTATCGCGCAGCAGCCAGGCATAGTTGTCGGACAGGATGGGGACGGGTTCTGCGGTGATGGTCATGGCGCCAGCCTAGCACCATGCCGGGCGACGGCAAACGGGCGGCGCGACGATACCAGGGCGAAAGAAACACCGACGTAAAAGGGTCAAATACGCATTACAACGCTGTTAAAGGGACGGATCGGGATGATCAAACGGGCAATTTCGGCCGCTTGCACCGGGGCGCTGCTGGCGCTTGCGCTGGTTGGCGGCATGACGGAACGCGCCGAGGCCGGTCCGGCGACAGTGACGCTCGCCGGTACCATCGACGGCTCGGTCAATGGTATATCGCTGGCCGACAACACCCCGTTCACCGTGATCGCAAGCTTCAGGCCGTCGGCCAATCTCGCGGGCGGCGGCTACGGCGCTTATGCCGATCCGGGGCTGACATTCATCATCGACAGCAACACTTATGTGGTGGCGCCAAATTCAAGCCTGATGTTGGTCACCATCGCCCCGCCCATCGACGTGGGGTTGGGCATCTACGGCGTTTCCATCCCGTCGCAGACAGGTCCGCTGAACGTGTTCTTCGATGCCGCGACAACCACCGTCACCGCCGGCGGCAACATTCAAACGGTGTATTCCGACCTGGCCACCTATCAGCAGCCCTCCCCATTCACCGAGTCCCTGGTGGGTGGCGGCACGCTTGTCATCACCAATTTCGACAGCCTCGATCCCACCGCGACCGAGATCGTGCCCGAACCCGCCACCCTTGCCTTGCTCGGTGTCGGGCTGGCGACCACCGTGCCGTTGCGCCGCCGCCGCCGCCGCCGGGGCTGACGCCGCCGGGGCTGACGCCGCCTGGGCTGACGCCGCGTGAGCCATCCCGCGAGGATGGTGCTATAGGAACCCGCCATGGCGGCGGACGCACATGCGGCGGCGGACTTCTACGGCACCACCCGCGGGGCGGTGGCCGCCCGGCTGCTGCGCGAGCGGCTGCTGGCCTTGTGGCCCGATCTGACCGGCCAGTCGGTGCTCGGGGTCGGCTTTGCCGCACCCTATCTGCGGCTATGGCGTCCGCAGGCGGCCCGCTGCATCGCGGTGACGCCGGCGCAGATGGGGGTGACGCGCTGGCCGCTCGGGCAACCCTGCCTCGCCTGCACCGCCGAGGAAGATTTGCTGCCGTTCCACGACCTGACTTTCGACCGCGTGCTGCTGGTGCATGGGCTGGAAGCGGCGGAAAACGCGCGGCGATTGCTGCGCGAGATCTGGCGCGTGCTGAAGGACGACGGCCGGCTGCTTGTGGTGGCGCCGAACCGCACCGGCATGTGGGCCTATTCCGAGCGCACCCCGTTCGGCCATGGCCAGCCCTATTCCTTCGGTCAGCTCGGCCGGTTGCTGGCGGCCTCGCTCTATCGTGTCGAGCGCCGCGACACCGTGCTCTGGGTGCCGCCCGTCGAGCGCCGCCTGGTACTGCGCAGTGCCGAACTGTTTGAACGTTCGGGACGGCGATTGATGCCGGGCATGGCGGGCCTGATCGTAACCGAGGCAGTGAAGGACGTGTACGCCGCGCTGCCGGTCAAGCCGTCTCCGCGCCGCCGCCTTGTGCTGGCGGAAGCGGCTTAGCCGCGTCGCTGCGCCATCGCGTGCGGCGCAATTACGTAGGGCGGAAACGCGAATCGCATTCCCCCATTTGGGGGCGGCGGAATGTGCTTCGCTCTTCCGCCCTGCGGTTTACCCCAGCGCCTCCGCGAGCAACTCCAGAGCGCGCCGCGAGAACGCCCGCATATTGGCGATGCGATCCGCGCTGCCCGTTTCAAGCGTGATGGCGCGCGAGAAACCCGGCCCGACCACCGCGATGCAGGTGTGGCCCGCCGCGTCGCCGTAGCGGTTGCCGGTCGGGCCGGTCGCCCCGGTCTCACCCAGGCCCCATGTGGAATCCAACTTCTGCCGCACGGTATTCGCCAGCAGCAGCGCGTACGGCTCGGTCGAGGCGCGCTCGATCGGCGCCGGCAGCGGATTCGGAATGTCGAGAAAGCCCGCGCGTGCATAGGCCGTGTAGATCACGCTGCCGCCGCGGAAATACGCCGACGCGCCGCCAACCGACAGCAGTGCGGCGGAGATCAGCCCGCCGGTGGACGATTCCGCGATGGCGACGGTCTCGCCCCGCGCCTTCAGCCGGGCACCGAGCTTGTCGGCCAACGGCAGCAATGTCTGCATGTCACGGTCCTCCTTTTGCCAAAATCGCCTCGATCAGGCGCTGCGTCTCCAGCGCATCCTCCCCGGTGATCGCCGGATCCCGATCCTGCTCCACCGCGTTGAGGAAGTCGCTGATCAGTGCCTTGTGCGGTTCATGCGAGAACGCCATCACGTTGGCGCCGCTGCCGGAACCGCTGTCGTCCACCATCATTTCTTCGCGGCCATCGAGAAACGACAGACGCAGGCTGCCGCCTTCCAGCCGCGCTGTGCCGAGCGTGCCGATGACGTCGATGCGTTCCGGGCTGCCGGGATAGGCAGCCACCGTGGCGACGATGGTCCCCGGCGCGTCGTTGCCGAGACGCACCAGCGCCGCGACGTAGTCCTCGGTTTCCATGCGGTGCAGCGCGGTGGTGCGCACTTGCGCTGCCTCGACGCGCGAAACGCCCAAACACCAGCGAAACAAATCGAGCGTGTGGATCGCCTGGATCATCAGCACACCGCCGCCGTCGCGCGCCTTCACGCCGCGGCCCGGCTGATCGTAGTAGGATTGCGGCCGCCACCACGGCACGCTCATCGATGCGGCCTGCACCGCGCCAAGCAAGCCGTCGTCCAGCACCTGCTTCAGGCGCTGGCTGCCGGCACGGAAGCGCAGTTGCAGCACCACGCCGAGTTTGCGTCCCGCGCGGCGGCCCGCCGCGATCAGGCTCTCCGCGCGTTCGAGCGACGCTTCCAGCGGCTTTTCGCACAGCACGTGCTTGCCGGCGGCGAACGCGGCTTCCGCGATCGGCAGGTGCGCGTTGGTCGGCGTCAGCACCAGGATCGCGTCGACGCGGTCGTCCGCCATCGCCTTGGCGATATCGGTTGTTGTCGGGAATCCGAATTTTTGCGCCACGGCCTGCGGCCTCGCATCGCGAGGAGCAGTGGCCCAGACGACCTGGGCGCGGTCGCGCAGGTCGAGCAAGGCCTTGGCATGCGGCTCGAAGGCGTTGCCAAGTCCGATGACGGCGATGCCGATCATGCGGACGCTTTCGCGGCGTAGCGGGTGGCCATTGCCTGCGCCCGCAATGCCAGCCGGCAGACCGAGAGCACCTGCGCCTGCGGCATGACGGTGTGGTTGCGGCGGGTCACGCCGGTCATGAAGTCGCGATAGTAAGTGACCGGCAGCGTGCTGCAGTCCACGTAGCGCGTGCCGTTGCGGTTGGCGACGAACAAGTGATCCGTGCCGGGGCGGCCCTCGATATCGAGGTTTTTCCGAAGTTCCAGCGTGCCTTCCGTGCCGACGACGAACAAGCGGCCATCGCCCCAGGTCGGCAAGCCGTCGGGCGTGAACCAGTCCAGCCGCACGTAGCCTCGCACTGACGGCGTCGTCAGCACCAGCTCGGCGAAATCCTCGAATCCTGGAGGTTCGGTGCCGAACGCGCCGATCGTGGCATGTGTGATGTCCGCGTCGGCGGCATCCGCGAACGCCAGGAACGTGTCGATCGAATGCACACCGATATCATTGATGATGCCGCCATAGGCCGGCGTATCGAAGAACCACGCAGGGCGCAGCGCGCGGTTCAGCCGGTGCGGCGCGAGCGACGTGGTCTGCACCAGCCGCCCCAGTTCGCCCGACCGCACGACGCGCAGCGCTTCAAGCTGCGCCGGCGAGGCCAGGCGGCCGAGCGCGACCGACCAGAAGCGCCCGGTCTCCGCCACCGCCGCCTGCACCGCCGCAAGCTGCGCGGCGGTGGTAACGCCGGGCTTGTCCACCATCACGTCCTTGCCGCGCCGCATCGCGGCGATGGCGAGGTCCGCACGGTCGCGCGGCACCGCGGCGATCACGACGAAGTCGATGCTTGGATCATCCAGCAGCCGCGCGGTTTCCCTGGCGGGAACCTGTGGGAAACGCTTGCGGAAACCCTCGAGGACGCGCGGATCGGTGGTGTCGGGGTTGTGGCCCACGCACTCCGCGCCGGCGTCGAGCAAGCCCTGCGTCAGGTCGTAGATATGCCGGTGGTCAAGCCCGATCGCAGCGAAGCGTGGCATGGCAATGATCTCCCGCGGGCGGCCCGCTCTCTCCTGGCCATTATCTTCCCCATCCGGCGATCCAGGTCCACAATGCCCCCAGCGACACGCAATCGACTCACGCAATCGACTGGGGAGGGTTATCGCATGGCAGACCGCTTCGCCGTGATTACCGGCGCGGGCACCGGCATCGGGCGCGCCTCGGCGCTGGCATTGATGAACGACGGGTGGTCCGTCGCGCTGGCCGGCCGGCGCGCCGACATGCTGGAGGAGACCGCCGGCATGAAGACCGGCGGCCGCTCCCTGGTAGTGCCGACCGACGTCACCGAGCCGTCGCAGGTCGATCACCTGTTCTCGCGCATCAAGTCCGAGTTCGGCCGGCTCGACATGCTGTTCAACAACGCCGGTGGCGGCACGCCAACCACGAACTTCGGCGACTTCACCTACGAGATGTGGCTGCGCGTCGTGCAGGTGAACCTGAACGCGATGTTCCTGTGCGCCAATACCGCGTTCCGCATGATGCGCGACCAGACGCCGCAAGGCGGGCGGATCATCAACAACGGCTCGATCTCGGCGCATGTGCCGCGGCCGGGGTCGGTGGCGTACACGTCCACCAAGCACGCGGTCACCGGGCTGACCAAGTCGATCGGGGTGGACGGGCGGCAATACGACATTTGCTCCGGGCAGATCGACATCGGCAATGCGGCGACCCCGATGACGGCGCGGTCGACCAATGGGCAGTTGCAGCCCTACGGGCAGATGGCCGTCGAGCCGCGCATGGACGTGAACCATGTCGGGCAGCAGGTGTTGTTCATGGCCAACCTGCCGCTGGAATTGAACGTGCAGTTCGTCACCATCATGGCGACGAAGATGCCGTTTTTGGGCAGGGGGTAAAGAACGACCTCTCCGCTTCTGGGAGAGGTCGAGGTGCGAAGCACCGAGGGTGAGGGGTGATCGGCTCGGCAAGCCATGCTCTTCACGCCATCCCGATCACCGCCTCACCCGGCTCGGCAAGCTATGCTCTTCACGCCCTCCCGATCACCGCCTCACCCGGCTCGATCCCGCTCGCCGACCCCGGATCAAGTCCGGGGCAGGCTCTCTCCCACGAGGGGAGAGGTGTTCTCAGTTCGTTGGCTATAAGCCGATCCGCCACTGCCTCTCTTCCACGGCATCCAGCAGCGCATGCACCGCCAGCCTCGGCAGCGCACGCAATAACCCACGCCGGCGTGGTGCGAACCGGCGCGCCACCGCCCGTTCGCCTCCCAGCTTGCGGACCAGCGCATCCACGTCGCCGAGCCCGTCGATCAGCCCGACCTGCAGCGCTTGCTCGCCCAACATGAAGCTGCCATCGAAAAGTACCGCCTCGTCGTCCTTCAGACGGTCGCCTCGGCGAGTGCGCACCCAGTCCTTGAATTGCACGTGCAGCGCGTCCAGCAGCTCCTGCACGAAGGCGACGTCCTTCGGGTCCTCGGGGCTGAACGGATCGAGGCGGGCCTTGTTATCGCCCGCCGTATACAGCCGCCGCTCCACACCGATTCGCTGCAGCAGGTCGGGGAAGCCGAAGCCGCCGCCACGCACGCCTATCGAACCGACGATGCTCATCGGGTTGGCGTGGATCTCGTCGGCCGCGCAGGCCAGCCAATAGCCACCGGAGGCACCTACTTCGCGGATCGCCGCCACCACGCGCACCTTGTGTTGCTCGGCGCGGCGGCGGATCAGGGAGGCGATCAGGTCCGACTGCACCGGCGAGCCGCCCGGGCTTTCGATGTCCAGGATCACCGGCTGGCGGCCCGCGCTGCGGAACGCGCGGTCGATCAGTGGCTTGGCGCTGCTGGCCGACAACATGCCGGCGCGCGGCGCGATCAGGCCGTGCAGTTCCACGACGTTGATGCGCGGCCGGCGCCAGAAGAAGATTCGCGAGAACGTCACGCGTCCACAGTGCGACGTGCCGCATCGTGCCGCAAGGTCGACGGCTAAGATGTGAGTGCCAATGGCGTCGGGCAGTCGATCAGCCGGTCTGTCGGCTTATCCAGGTCACGATGTGGTCGATGCAATCCCTGTGTTCATACAAGCTGTGGCGGCGGCGGTAGGTATAGCTCTTGATGCTTTGTACTCCCGCGCGCAGCGGTGTTATTTTCTCCTCGGTCTGCCCGGCGAGCGTCCGGATGGTCACGTCGCCGGCAAGGTCGGGAACCGAGTTCACGTTCACGTCGTAGATCTGACCGGTGAAGAAGAACTCGCGGCCGAGCACGGATCGGCCGATCGCCTGCAACAGGGAAATGCCGACGTAACCCGCCGCGATAACTGCAAGGCCCACGAGGATATCGTCGATGCCCACGCCCCAGAAGCGGGGCAGGCTGTATAATAGCGTGTACCAGAGCAGCCCGATGACCCCGAGCAGAAATGTGAAGATGCGAGCGAGCTTGGCGGTGATCAGCGATTGGATCGCGCCGGCGGCGATGGTGAGCGCGGCCTCGTCATCAATGCCTCGCAGCACCAACAGGCGCACGGCGGCGATTCGCGCCATGTTGCCGTAAGGCGGCGGCACGCTGTTCAGGCTGTCGCCATAGCGTCCGTAAATCGTGTTGAGGAAAAGATTGAAGAGCAGCGCTACGACGAAGGCGATTCCATACGCCCAATTCTCGCCGGAGAATGGCCTGATTGCGAAGCATAAAAGCAGACTGAAAGAGCAAGCTGACGAAGCGCAATTTGGTCAACTGCTCCTGGTGCAGCGCGCTGAGTGCGGCACCATACCTGTCTGATCGCTTGTCGATTTTCGGAAACATGTCGATGAACGGCGTGGCGAGGGTGGCGACCAGAATGTCGATTGGTGTTGTCAGGTACTCCGCTGCCGCGGTGAGGGCGATAGTGCCACCATGACTGTGGCCGATGACCACGTTGAGCGTACCGTCTTCCGTCGAGGTCTCAATGCTGCGCGCCAGGTCCCTGGCGACGCCGTCACGCAACCGGACAGTATTCGCACCGGACCATGCGAAGGCAATTATCCTGGCATGAAAGCCCTCCTCTTGCAGTTTCTCGGCAAGGGCGTTGTGGAACGCGGACTTCGGATCGGACCAGATCGGTCGTTTCGCGGCGCTCTCGGCGTTCGGTGCCGCCGCGAAGATGCCGCGGGCCCAGGTGCCATGGACGAGCCAGACGTTGAGGCGGCGGACCGGCGCTGGTGCCGGCGCGACCTCCGCGGCGGGGGCTGGCCCAATGGCCATCGGTGTCGCTCCTGTCATGGGTTTTGAAAGAATTCGTCCCGCAAGCCCGGAGGGGGGGGTCAAGCGGCGGGCGCCGGTGAGCGGTTGACGAACCGGTACAAGTTTCGTTGGCAACCTGATCGACCTGACCTTGGACGGACGGGATTTGTTTGATTCGTACACGGTCCGATCTTTCCCCGCAACCGACCTCTCCTTGCTCATAGAGGTTATCCCAGCCGCAGCTCCTCGACCCCCTCCAGCGGCAGCGGCACGTGCGTAGCCGCCACGATTATGCCGCCCCGCGCGCGGTGCGCCGTCAGCACCGCCCCCACCAGCTCCTGCGACGCGATATCAAGCCCCACCGTTGGCTCGTCCAGCAGCCATAGCGGCGCGGCGCTCAGCGCCAGCCGGGCCAACGCCAGCCGCCGCTTCTGTCCCGCCGAGAGATACCGCGCCGGCACCTCGGCCAGGTCGTCCAGCCCCAGCGCCTCCAGCGCGTCACCCACCGCTCCTCGGCCCATGCGCGCGGCGAAGGCCAGGTTCTCGGCCGCTGTCAGCCCGGGCTTCACGGCGTCGAGATGCCCGACATAGGTCACCCGCACCGCATGCGCCGCCAGATCGGCCAGCGCGTCCTCCCCATCCCACCGAAGCTGGCCTGCGATCGGCCGCACCAGCCCCGCCAGCAAGCGCAGCAGCGTGGACTTGCCGGAGCCGTTGGCGCCCACCAGCACCAGAGCGCCGGCTGCCGCCACGCTGAAGCTCAGGTCGCGGAAGACCAGCCGTTCGCCGCGGAAAGCGGCCAGTCCCTCGGCTTGCAGCAAGGACGCTCCTATTTATCGGCCGGTGGACGATCCCGGGCTGGTATGGTTAAAGCCCCATCGCCGGGATACTTGCGCAAGCGGCCCGCGCGCTGAACCCCGCCACCACCGCGCGCCACCTTGCCACCCTGGGGGCTGCACAACGACAGAGGCGTCCTGCCAACACAGGACGAACGCAGAGCATGACCACGATCGGGCAGGACTCCCTCAAGGCGCGCCGCACGCTGACGGTGGACGGCAAGCAGTACGACTATTTCTCGCTGCCGGAAGCGGCGAAGACCCTGGGTGATATATCCCGCCTTCCCGTCAGCCTCAAAATCCTGCTGGAGAACGTGCTGCGGTTCGAGAACGGGTCCAGCTACAAGGTTGACGACGCCAAGGCCATCGTGGGCTGGCTGAACGGGGCCCATTCCGACAAGGAGGTGCCGTTCAAGCCCGCCCGCATCCTGATGCAGGATTTCACCGGTGTGCCGGCGGTGGTGGACCTCGCCGCCATGCGCGACGGCATCGTCAAGCTGGGCGGCAACCCGGAGAAGGTGAACCCGCTGGTGCCAGTCGATCTGGTGATCGACCACTCGGTACAGGTTGACGTGTATGCCCGCCCGGATGCTTTGCAGAAGAACGTCGACATCGAGTTTGAACGGAACGCCGAGCGTTACCTTTTCCTGCGCTGGGGCCAGGAAGCGTTCGACAATTTCAGCGTGGTGCCGCCCGGCACCGGCATCTGCCACCAGGTGAACCTGGAATATCTCGGCCAGTGCGTGTGGACCTCCACCGACGCCGGCACGAATTTCGCGTATCCCGACACGCTGTACGGCACCGACAGCCACACCACGATGGTGAACGGCCTGGGCATCCTGGGCTGGGGCGTGGGCGGCATCGAGGCGGAAGCGGCGATGCTCGGCCAGCCGATCGCCATGCTGATCCCGGACGTGATCGGCTTCCGCATGACCGGGAAGCTGCCCGAGGGCGCGACCGCCACCGACCTGGTGCTGACCGTCACGCAGATGCTGCGGCGCAAGGGCGTCGTCGGAAAGTTCGTCGAATTCTTCGGGCCGGGACTGGATCAGTTGGGCCTCGCCGACCGCGCCACGATCGGCAATATGGCGCCGGAATACGGCGCGACCTGCGGCTTCTTCCCAGTGGACAAGGTGGCGCTCAGACTATCTGCACCTGACCGGGCGCGACGAGCACCGGATGAAGCTGGTCGAGGCGTATTTGAAAGCGCAAGGCATGTTCCGCGAGCCGGGCATGCCGGACCCGGTGTTCAGCGACACGCTGGAACTGGACCTCGGTAGCGTGGTGCCGTCGATGGCGGGACCGAAGCGGCCGCAGGACCGGGTGGCGCTGAAGGACGTGTCGTCATCGTTCGCGGCGGACCTGACCAAGGGCCTGGGCGTGCCGGAGAACGAAGCCAATGTCTCGGTCAAGGTCGAAGGCAAGAACTACGAACTGACGCATGGCGACGTGGTGATCGCGGCGATCACGTCGTGCACCAACACGTCGAACCCGTCGGTGTTGGTGGCGGCCGGGTTGGTGGCGCGGAAGGCGCACGCCAAGGGGTTAAAGCCGAAGCCGTGGGTGAAGACGTCGCTGGCCCCGGGTTCGCAGGTGGTGACGGAATACCTGGACAAGTCGGGCCTGACAAAGGACCTGGACGCGATCGGCTTTGAAACGGTCGGCTATGGTTGCACCACGTGCATCGGCAACTCCGGTCCGCTCGACGATGCGATTGTCGATGCGATCGAGGACAACCGGCTGGTCGGCGCCGCGGTGATCTCCGGCAACCGCAATTTCGAAGGCCGCGTGCATGCCAACGTGCGGGCCAACTACCTGGCGTCGCCGCCGCTGGTCGTGGCGTATTCGCTGCTGGGCAAGGTGACAGTGGACATCACCACGGAACCGCTCGGCACCGGGTCCGACGGGCAGCCGGTGTATCTGAAGGACGTGTGGCCGACCAACAAGGAGATCGCTGACGTCATCGCAACGTCGCTGTCGCGCGAGCAGTTCCTACGGCGCTATGGCGAGGTGTTCAAAGGCCCGAAGCAGTGGCAGACCATCCAGGTCGATGCCGACAGCGAGACCTATCGCTGGACCGACGGGTCAACTTACGTGCGCAATCCGCCGTATTTCGAGGGCATCACCATGGAGCCGCCGCCGGTGGCGGACGTGCACGGCGCGCGCATCCTGGCGGAGCTGGGCGATTCGATCACCACCGACCATATCAGCCCGGCCGGCTCGATCCGGAAGACCTCGCCGGCGGGCGACTACCTGCTGGAACGGCAGGTGACGCAGGCGAACTTCAACAGCTACGGCGCGCGGCGCGGCAACCACGAAGTGATGATGCGCGGCACGTTCGCCAACATCCGTATCCGCAACGAGATGCTGAAGAACGTCGAAGGCGGCATGACCAGGCACCTGCCGTCCGGCGAGCAGATGCCGATCTATGACGCGGCGATGCGGTATAAGAAGGAAGGCGTGCCGCTGGTGATCTTCGGCGGTAAGGAATACGGCACTGGCTCCTCGCGCGACTGGGCCGCGAAGGGCACCATGCTGCTCGGGGTCAAGGCGGTGATCGTCGAGAGCTTCGAGCGCATCCATCGTTCGAACCTGGTGGGCATGGGCGTGCTGCCGCTGACCTTCAAGGACGGAATGGATCGCACGTCGCTCGGCATCACCGGGGAGGAGATCATCGACGTGGAGGGCCTGGACGGGCTGCGCGCCGGCATGGACCTGACGCTGGTGATCCACCGCCCGGACGGCAAGACGGACCAGGTGCCGGTGCGCTGCCGGATCGATACCGCGGACGAGGTGAACTACTACCGTCACGGCGGCATCCTGCACTATGTACTGCGCGGGATGGCGAAGGCGGCGTAGCGGGCTTTTCGGTTGCTCGGGCTCTGACGGTTGGTGCCGCCTTTGCAGTGTCATTGCTTTGCTGCGCTCGCAATGCGGTCTGCTTTGCATCTCCACCGTCAAATTGCGGACACTCGCCTGCACCCATCAGGTCGGCAATTGCCGCATCGCAGCAGCGGTGTCAGTAATGAAATCAGTGCCTGGCCGGGAAACCCCAAATCGGGTGCATGCCGAGGCTCCATGAGGATTACCTATGTCTATTACGTCCAAGTTTCGACCAGTGGCCCTGAGCATAGCAATGCTTCTGAGCGGCGGGGTCGTTGTCGTTCCGTCCGTGGAGGCCTGCACGCGCGCGCTGTATGTCGGCGACGATGGGACGGTCATCACCGGCCGATCGATGGATTGGTCGGAGGACATGCAGTCAAATATGTGGGCGATGCCGCGCGGCATGAAACGCGACGGCGCGGCGGGTCCCGGATCAATCGAATGGACGTCGCGGTATGGCAGTGTCGGGATTTCCGGTTACGAGGCCGGCATCGCAGACGGCATGAACGAAACGGGCCTTGTCGCGAATATGCTGTATTTGGCTTAGTCCGATTATGGCAAGCCGGCCAATGGCAAGCCACCGATGTCGATCAGCCTGTGGGCGCAGTACGTGCTCGACAATTTCGCCACCGTTACCGAAGCCGTCGACGCCTTGCGCCAAGAGCCGTTCGCAATATTGGCGCCCTCGATGCCAAACGGATCGCCGGCGCAGTTGCATCTGGCGATCTCGGACCCTACCGGCGATTCCGCGATTTTCGAGTATATTGGCGGCAAGCTGATCATTCATCATGGCAAGCAGTACCGCGTGATGACCAACTCGCCGCGCTACGACAACCAATTGGCATTGAATGCGTATTGGGAGGGTATCGGCTTCACATTCCTTCCAGGAACAAACCAGGCACCCGACCGCTTCGCGCGTGCCTCGTTCCTGATGAACGCGATCCCGAAAACCATTGCCCCCGCCTACATCAAGGCCGTGCCGGGCGGCACTTTCGGCAACCAGGCAGTGGCCGGTGTGCTTAGCGTGATCCGCAGCGTCAGCGTTCCATTGGGCATCATCACGCCGAACAAGCCCAACATTTCCGCCACGATCTGGCGCAGCGTGGCCGACCAGACCAATAAAGTTTACTTCTTCGATTCCGCGACCAGCCCGAACACGTTCTGGGTCAAGCTTTCCGACCTGGATCTGAAGGAAGGTGCGCCAGTGAAAAAACTCACGATGGCCGGCGGCCGCGTCTACTCCGGGAATACCGCCGCCAGTTTCGAACCGGCGCCGATGTTGCACTTCTTGCCTGCAAAGGCCGAGTGACGGACCAATGGCTGCTTTCAGGATCGGCTCTCTGTTCTCCAATGACTTGGTTGGGTCCGAAGTCCGAAGTAGCCGTCGTGCGCCCCCCGCCAGCTAATTGATCTCCTTCACTCGGCCGAACTGCATTTTCGGTTCCGCTGCTACCGGACCCCCACCTTCCCGGCGGGGCATGGCCACCCCAACTGGCATTGCGAGGCGCGCAGCGACGAAGCAATCTCCTGCCTGACGAGGCGCTGTCGGCTGCACGGGCAGGGGACAGTTGGGCTTTCGTCCGCAATGACACTTGGGAGTTCGTCGTCGAGACCTGCTGTCGTAGCCTTCGCTCGCCAGCCACTGCAGCGCGCTGCGATCCAGCGCCAGCCCGACCTTGCGAGCGGCCAGCAGCATGCGCAGGCGCGGCTTGCAATGGCGGTTGCACTCACTCTAATGGATCGAGACATAGCAATACCTTATCGGTCCTTAGCTCTTTACCAATTTGGTGAAATCCGACCATACTCAAACCGAAAGGCATGGATATTGCGAACCGCAAGCGGAAACCAGGGCATCGCCCTAGTGCCATTATCGCAGCAAACAGCTTGGCCAGATCTTCCGAGTTGGTGGCCTAGAGGCTCCCTGCACGCGATTGAATCCGAAATTCGCAAGCGCGGCACCAATGTCGGCATGAGCCTGCGACACGCCTTTTGGGTGATGCTGCGCCGTATCAGCGACAACCAGACCGAAATGCGATGGCGAACACTAGCGCTCCACAGGATCATCGAGGATGTCGGTAAAGCGATAATCGACTTCCTCGCCGGTCTCCACCACGCGTACACGCATCATCCGGTCACCATCAGCAAGTTCCGCGCCAGCGCCGACGATCCCATAAACCGGCCCGACAGACCCAAACCGGCGCCAGGTCCCGACGAGGTTGACAGGTTGAGGAAGCATAGCCATCCCTCCAGCCTGCACCAGATCATCACTGTACCCACCCCGCAAGGTTGCCGCCAGCGGTTGCCCGGCTGGCGACCCTTCTCTGCCGGATTGAGCATGCCTTTGTCGTTCGAGGAAGGCGCCACGCTATCCTGCGCGGCGGTCACCGCATGGAACGCGGCCGGAGCTCGATTGCGTATTGCCCCACGGAGCTCGATTGCGTGTTGCCCCACATCGTTCGATCCCGCCGCACGCTGCTATCCAAAGGCAAGATTTCACCACGAAGACACGAAGGCACGAAGACAATTCTTCTTCGTGCCTTCGTGTCTTCGTGGTGAAATCTGCGCTGCAATAATGTAACGTGGTGCAGCGGCCGGCAAGTCGTTTGGTTGCAGAATTTGTGCTGCCAGTGCCAACCGAAATACCTGCAGGGACAGCGCGTCCAGTTGCGCTGACACGTCGATTGTGCGTCCGTCGGCGGCCACCGTTTCCAGGATGCCGTGATGCCATGGCTCGAGGTTGGCGTGCAAGAACGTCAGCAGCGCCCGGTGGAGGCCGAAGTAAGCCGCCGAGTTGCAAGGATCGGCACGCAACCGGTCGGCGGCAGCCAGGACCGCCTGGCGATTAGCCTCCCGGCCCGTATCCTTTACCACAGCCGCGCCGTCGGCCAGGGCGCAGCCCAGAGAAGCGGGACATTCACCACGACGACCGGTGTTACCGGGCGGTCCCTGATGTCCCACCGACTTGCAGGCCGAGGAATAGCAGGCTGACGATGCATCCCTGAACAAGCGACATGGTTGGCCGGAGGCGTACAATGGCCGTTCCGGCAAAGACCATGACCACTGCGGTCAGCAGGAGCAGTGCCGCCGGTGCGATCAAACGACCGGCCGACAGAGTGCCAGCAGTTGCCGGGTCAATAGTGCAGGCAGCAGAAGGCGGGCATCCGCAGCGGCCGCCGCAACGCTGCCGAAGACCAAACCGGCAAGCGCAAGCAACACGTTCACCACGATGGTGCCCTCTGATGACGCATTGACGACGTCGGGACCTGCCCGGAAATGCTGGCCGGCGCAGGTAATGCAGTAGCGGGGCAACCGTTACAAACGAAACCGCCAGCCGGTCACCCGGCTGGCGGCCTCGCATGAAGCGGCAGAGTGCCTACGCCGCTTCGGCCAACTGCCCGTTGATCCGCAGCCCCTCCGCGCCGGCCGAGACATGCACGGTCTCGCCCTCCTTCACCGAACCCTCCAGGATCAGCCCGGCCAGCGTGTTCTGCAGCCCGCGCTGGATCACCCGCTTCAACGGCCGCGCACCATACGTGCTGTCGTAGCCTTCGCTCGCCAGCCACTCCAGCGCGCTGCGGTCCAGCTCCAGCCCGATCTTGCGATCGGCCAGCAGCTTGCGCAGATGCGCCAACTGGATCTCCACGATCGCCGCCATATCCGACCGTTGCAGACGGCGGAACAGGATGATCTCGTCCAGCCGGTTCAGGAACTCCGGACGGAAGTGAGCGCGCACGATGCGCATCACCTGGCCCTGCACCATCGTGGTCGCCTCGCCTTCCGGCTGCGCCGCCAGGATCTCCGACCCCAGGTTCGAGGTCAGCACGATGATGGTGTTCTTGAAGTCCACCGTGCGGCCCTGGCCATCGGTCAGGCGGCCATCGTCCAACACCTGCAGCAGGATGTTGAAGACGTCCTCGTGCGCCTTCTCCACCTCGTCGAACAGGATCACCTGGTAGGGGCGCCGGCGCACCGCTTCGGTCAGCACACCGCCCTCGTCATAACCGACATAGCCCGGAGGCGCGCCGATCAGACGGGACACGCTGTGCTTCTCCATGAACTCGCTCATGTCGATGCGCACCATGGCCCGCTCGTCATCGAACAGGAATTCGGCGAGCGCCTTGGTCAGCTCGGTCTTGCCGACGCCGGTCGGGACCAAGGAACAGAAAACTGCCGATCGGGCGGTTGGGGTCTTGCAGGCCGGCTCGGGCACGACGTACCGCGTTCGCCACGGCACGGCAGCGCCTCGTCCTGGCCGATGACGCGCTTGTGCAACTGGTCTTCCATGCGCAGCAGCTTGGCGCGCTCGCCTTCCAGCATCTTGTCCACGGGGATGCCGGTCCAGCGCGAGACCACCGCGGCGATACTTTCCTCGGTAACCGCCTCGTTCACCAGCTTGCCGTCGGACGCGGTGGCCAGCTTCTTCTCGATGTCCGGGATGACGCCGTAGAGCAGCTCCGACGCCTTCGCCAGGTCCCCGCGGCGCTGCGCCACTTCGACCTCGCTCCGCGCCTGGTCCAGCCGCTCCTTCAGCTTCTGCCGGTCGGTCACTTGCTCTTTCTCGGCGTGCCAGGCGGCGGTCATCGCGTTGGACCGGTCCTCAAGTTCCGCCAGTTCCTTCTCCAGCCGCTGCAAACGCTCACGCGACGCCGCATCGCCTTCCTTCCGCAACGCCTCGCGTTCGATTTTCAACTGGATGACGCGGCGATCGAGTTCGTCCAACTCCTCAGGCTTCGAATCCACCTCCATGCGCAACCGGCTCGACGCCTCGTCGATCAGGTCGATCGCCTTGTCCGGCAGAAAACGGTCGGTGATGTAGCGGTTGGACAGAGTCGCCGCCGCCACCAGCGCGCCATCGGTGATGCGGACGCCGTGGTGGGTCTCGTACTTCTCCTTGATGCCGCGCAGGATCGAGATGGTGTCCTCGACCGACGGCTCGCCGACGAACACCGGCTGGAATCGCCGCGCCAGCGCCGCGTCCTTCTCGATGTGCTTGCGGTACTCGTCCAGGGTGGTGGCGCCGATGCAGTGCAGCGTGCCGCGCGCCAGCTCCGGCTTGATCAGGTTGGAGGCGTCCATCGACCCCTCGGCCCGTCCGGCGCCGACCAGGTTGTGCAGCTCGTCGATGAACAACACGACCTCGCCCTGCGCGGCCTCGACCTCCTTCAGGACGGCCTTCAGGCGTTCCTCGAACTCGCCGCGGTACTTCGATCCCGCGACCATCGCGCCAAGGTCGAGCGACAGCAGGCGCTTGTTCTTCAACGCCTCCGGCACGTCGCCGTTGACCATGCGGATCGCCAGGCCCTCGACGATGGCGGTCTTGCCGACGCCGGGCTCGCCGATCAGCACGGGATTGTTCTTGGTGCGGCGGGCCAGCACCTGGATGGTGCGGCGGATTTCCTCGTCGCGGCCGATCACCGGGTCCAGCTTGCCGTCGCGCGCCAATTGGGTGATGTCGCGCGCGTATTTCTTCAGGGCATCGAAGTTCGACTCGGCGTTGGGAGAATCGACGCGGCGGCCCTTGCGGATGTCGTTCACCGCCTTTTCCAGCGCCTGCGGCGTAGCCCCCGCAGCCTTCAGCGCGCGGGCGGCGGGTGTATCCGACGCGGCCAGCGCCACCAGCAGCCGGTCCTGCGCGACGTACTCGTCGCCGGCCTTGGTCGCGGCTTGCTCCGCGGCGTCCAGCACGCGCACCAGTTCCGGGGTGATCTGCGGCTGTCCCGCGCCCGATCCCTGCACCTTCGGCAGCCGCGCCAGCTCGGCCTGCACGCCCGCGGCCGCCTGCTTCGGGTCGCCGCCAGCCGTGCGGATCAGCCCGGCCGCGGCGCCCTCCTCGTCGTCAAGCAGCGCCTTGAGCAAATGCTCCGGCGTGATCCGCTGGTGGAAGTCGCGGATAGCGATAGTCTGCGCCGCCTGCAGGAATCCCCGCGCGCGCTCGGTGAACTTCTCTATATCCATCTGTCGTGTCCCTGTACGTAGGCGACTGGCCTTGTCCTCCGCCCCTCCGATAGGCAACGGAAACGTGAGCCTTTAATAATCCAGGTGGGGCGGAACAGACTACTGCTCAAGGGGGAGTGCGAGATGCGCATCGAATACCTGTATCGCTACCCGGTGAAGGGTCTGACCGCGGAAGCGCTGGAGTGGACCGAGGTCGAGGCCGGCGGCTGCATTCCCTGGGACCGCGCCTTCGCCCTGGCGCAGGGCGACTCGGGGTTCGACCCGGCGGCGCCGGCCTGGCGGCAGAAGGCCAACTTCATGTGCCTGATGAAGAATGCCCGCATCGCCTCCCTGTTCTCCTTCTTCGACCCGCGCACCGGCATGCTGGCGATCCGCGCCCCGGACGGCGCGGCCGCGGTGGAGAACGCCCTGACGGAGGCCGGCCGCGACCGCATCTCCGCCTTCCTGACCGAGTACCTGGGGGAGGAGGCGCGCGGCGCCCCGCGGTTCCACTACGTCCCCGGCCACAGCTTCTGCGATCAGAGGAACAAGGTGGTCAGCCTGATCAACATTGCCAGCCTGCGCGACTTCGAATCGCGCGTCGGGGCGCGGCGCCACCGGCGGCGATTCCGCGCCAATATCTGGTTCTCCGGCGCCTCCGCCTGGAGCGAGCGGGACTGGGTCGGCCAAGCGATCCAGCTCGGCCGCGCGGTGCTGCGCGTGGTGAAGCCGATCACCCGCTGCCCCGCAACCGAGGTGAACCCGCTGACGGCGGAACGCGACGCGGACCCGGTGGAGGAGTTGCGCTCGCTGTACGGCCACATCGAGCTCGGCGTACATGCCGAGGTTGTGGAGGGCGGCCGCTTCGCCGTTGGCGACGCGATCGAGGTGTTACCGGAATAAAGTTGCTGGATGGGCCGCGATGGCGACAACAGCACCCGGATTTTGTTTCGTAGTGAACTCTGTCCTGACTATTACGAATGGCGGCGCAAATCGTGATCGCGATTTAGTGATTTCTTGTTTGCTTGCTCACGGGTCCGCGAGGTAAACAGCCCTTGGTTTCCTCCCCAAACTAGCCCGCCGGGAAGCCAATTGTTCCCGGCGGGGGCTTTTTCGGCAGGACGCCACTCAGCCATAACCGCGGACAAATCGGTGAGCCATGCACCAGTCGGTCGTCGACTATGATGTCGCGCCTGCCACCATGACGGCGGTTTCCGGCTCGGTGCTCGGCCAGGAGGCCTGCGGCCGGGCCAACCGGACCGACAATTCGAAGCCACTGGCCCATCGGTTTCCGCCTCGCCCACTTGAGGCGCTGGCGTCCTACCTGGCCGCCGCCGGAATCGCTGCCGGCCTTGTCGCCACCTGGGCGGCGTTGTGCGTGATCTGATCTGACCCGCATTCTGATCTAGCCCGCGTAAGGCGTACCCCCGTTCCGAATTGCCACGCTGTCGCCGCAACGCCTCGCGGCGGAGGAGTTGTCTGAACAAATTGGTCAGGCCACCTTGTGGCCGGACCAGCCTTGGCCCATCCTGCGATCGTCGATTTGGGGATCGGACTCCAGGATGCCGCTCAACGCCGTCGAGCCCCGACGCCTGTACCAGGCCGTCGCCGATCAGATCGCCGGGCTGATCCGGACCGCGGAGTATCGCCCCGGCGATCGGTTGCCGACCGAACGCGATCTGGCGCGGCAGTTGGGCGTGAGCCGCCCGGTGATCCGGGAGGCGATGATCGCGCTCGAACTTGCCGGCTTGGTGGAAGTGCGCAGCGGCAGCGGGGTCTACGTCCGGCATCGACCGTCTCCCGTGCAGCCTTCGGGCGCCGATGCCGTTTCCTCGGAAATCGGGCCGTTCGATATCCTGGCCGCGCGCCTCGCCGTCGAAGGCGAGAGCGCGGCGGCCGCGGCAGAGAATGCCGGCGCGGAAGATCTCGCTGAAATGGCTGCGGCCATCGAGCAAATGCGTCTCGCGGCGCAGGCCGGGCGTCCGACCAAGCCGGCCAATCAGCGGTTCCATCGCGCCCTTGCGGTTGCAGCGAAGAATCCGATGCTGCTGAAACTCGCCGATGCCATCTGGGCCGAGCTGCCCAACCGCGGCCCGATCTGGGCCAGGCTCGACGCCCGCCGGCAAATGCGGTCAACGCGCGTGGCCGAACATGAGTTGATTTTGCGCGCGATCGCCGAGCGCGACCCCAACCGTGCGCGGGCGGCGACGCGGGCGCATCTGCAGGCCTCGATCAAAGACTATCTGGACGATACGGCAGCCGATCCAACCGGGACCGAGGACCTTCAAGAGGTAGGTCGGTAGTGTTGCGATCATGACGATGCGATGCCGTTGGCCGATCTGTCATTGGCGGCGGGGCGCAACCTGTCGTTGCGAACCCCGTCATCGCGATCCCCGTCATCGCGAACACCGTCATCGCGAACCCCGTCATTGCGAGCGCAGCGAATCAACCTCCCGGAGAGTTCGCACGTCACTTGCGGGAGATTGCTCCGCTGCGCTCGCAATGACACCTGCAGGCGGGCAACGGCGATGGCACCGTGCGCGTGCCAAACGAAGCGTCGGAATCGACACCGGCAAGCCTACCGACACCCGCAATGCTTCGGCATCCACCCCAATAAGGACGCGGTCGCGAATAAGGGCGCGGTCGCGCCATATCGCATCGTGCAAGCGAAAGGACCAACACCATGAAGATCACCAAAGTCCAGCCCCTGCTGGTCGACCGCTTTCTGCTCGTCCGTATCGAAACGGATGCCGGCATCACCGGGATCGGCGAGTTCGGCGCCTGGGGCCAGTTGGAAGCCAGCGCCGCGTCCATCAAGAAATACGCCGAATATCTGGTGGGCAAGGATCCGCGCCCGATCGAGCACCACTGGAACGTGATGTTGCGGGCTAACCACTTCACCGGCGGAGCAATCACCGGCGCGGTCTCGGCCATCGACATCGCGCTGTGGGACATCAAGGGCAAGCTCTACAACGTGCCGGTCTATGAGTTGCTCGGCGGCAAGATGCGGCACAAGGCGCGGATCTACGGCCACGTGAAGGGCCGCTCGATCGAGACATTGCTGGGCGAGGCGAAGCGGCTGAAGGCGGAGGGCTTCACCGCGCTCGGGCACCTCAATCCATTGCTCGACGAGGAGGAGACCACGCCGTACTACAAGTCGCACGCCAACAAGATCGAAACGGCGATCGACAACGTTCGGCGCCTGCGCGAGGCGGTTGGCCCCGACGTCGATCTGTGCATCGAGATCCATCGCCGCCTGACGCCGCCGGAGGCGATCGCGCTTGGCCGGGGCATCGAGAAATACACGCCGATGTTCTTCGAGGACCCGCTGCGGCCGAACAGTTTCGATGCGATGGCGCTGGTCGCGGAGCACATCGACATCCCGATCGCCACCGGGGAGCGCTTCACCAGCCTGTACCAGTTCCAGACGCTGCTGACGCGCAACGCTGTCCAGTATCTGCGTCCCGATGTCTGCCTGTGCGGCGGCATCACCGGCGCCAAGAAAATCGCCGCGTTGGCCGAGGCGCACGATGCATGGATCGTCCCGCATAACCCGCTGTCTCCGATCAGCACCGCGGCGTGCCTGCAGATCGCCGCCTGCATCCCGAACTTCGCGATCCAGGAATATCCGTCGCGCACGCCGGAGATCGACGGCGGCAAAGCGTTGCTCGGCAACGACCTCGCCACCGGGTTGTCCGAGCAAGTCAACGGCTTTATCGCCATCCCCGAGGCGCCGGGCATCGGACTTCAGCTTGTGGAGGACATCGAGCGGCGGTTCCCCGAGAAGCCGCGCCCGATCCGGATGCGGCCGCATGTCGACGGCTCCGTCGTGGATATGTAGGGGGCAGCGATGCGTGATCGCGCCGCGTCATGCCGACGAAGGTCGGCATCCACGCCAATCTCGCCATGGCTGGGGCTTGACCCCGCCATCTGCGCCGATCTCGTCGCCCATCTCGCCATGGCCGGGGCTTGACCCCGCCATCTGCGCCGATCTCGTCATGGCCGGGCTTGACCCGATCATCCGCGAAAGATCGATCGGGTCGTGGCGCGACACGCCACCCTGTCTCCGGGGGTAGATTCCATGACGAGTGGTCCCGGCCATTGCCCGCCGCCGGCCGCGGGCGCGGCCGCCCAACCAAACACCCCACCAACCCAACGGTGCACAATGTCACTGACCGGAATGTCCGTACCTGAGAAGTACCTCGTCTCCACAGTGGCGTCGCGACGCCGCTTCGCGATCATGGGGTTGTTGTTCGTCACGGTGGTGATCAACTACCTCGACCGCAGCAACTTATCCATCGCGGCGCCCAGCATCACGTCCGAGTTCCGGTTGACCCCGCTGCAGCTTGGCGTCGTGTTCTCCGCATTCGGCTGGACCTACACCCCACTGCAAATTCCAGGCGGCTGGCTGGTCGACCGTCTGCATCCCCGTGTGCTGTTTCCGCTGACCATCTTCTTCTGGTCAATTGCGACGCTGTGCCTCGGGCTATCGTCAGGTCTTGTCATCCTGATCGTGCTGCGCATGACCGTCGGCCTGTTCGAGGTCCCCAGCTTCCTGATCAACAACCGCATCGCGACGACATGGTTCGGCGAACGCGAGCGCGCGACCTGCATCGCGGTCTACACCTCGGCCGAGTTCGTCGGGCTCGCTTTCCTGACGCCGTTGCTCGCCTGGCTGAAAGTGACGTTCGGCTGGCCGGCGGTCTTCTTCTTCACCGGCATACTTGGGATTGCCTGGGCCTTCGTTTTCTGGCGGACCTATCGCGACCCCGTGGCATTTCCGGGCGTCAACGAGGCCGAGATCGACCTGATCCGTTCCAGCGGCGGCATTCCCGATCTGTCGCACCGCATTGCCACCCGGCACCGGGAACGGGCTGGTTCCCTGTGGCGCGACCTCTCCATCGTGCTCGGCCGACGCAAGCTGTGGGGCATCTATTTCGGCCACTTCGCCTGGGGCACCACATCGACGTTCTTCCTGACGTGGTTTCCAACCTATCTGGTCACCTACCGGCATCTCGACTTCATCAAGGCGGGGTTCTACGCCTCGCTGCCGTTCATCGGCGCCTTCCTGGGCGTGCTGTGTTCCGGCGCATTGTCGGACTGGCTATATCGCCGCGGCTTCAGCCTGGGCTTCGCGCGGAAGACGCCGATCATCGGCGGCCTCGCGCTGTCCACCTGCATTGTCGGCGCGAACTTCGTCAACCAGCCGGCGCTGATCATCCTGTTCTTGTCACTGGCATTCTTCGCCAATGGCCTGGCGTCGATCCACTGGTCGCTGGTGTCGGCCACTGCCCCCGAGCGGCTGATCGGCCTCACCAGCGGCGTGTTCAACGGCATCGGTGGGCTCGCCGGCATCAGCGCCCCGATCGTCATCGGTCTGCTGCTGCGCGGCGGCGACTTCACGCGGCCGCTGACATTCATCGCCTGCATCGCACTGCTCGGTGCACTCTCCTACATCTTCGTGGTCGGCAAGCTCGAGCGCGTGGCCGAATGAGCGGGACTGGTGCCCCACGTCGATGATTTTGGGGGCAGGCCTTTGACTTCACCCAGCACCGACCGAACACGGCTTGCGCAGTCGAGCACGATAGGACGGTCGACCGTCACGCTCCCTGGTCGGCCGTCCACCGCCGAACCATCAGCCTCCTCGCGGCCAATGGCGTCGATCAAACTGCCCGGATACGCGCGCGGTCAACGATTGCCTGCGTGTCGAACCCGTTCGGCAACGTGCCAAAAGCCCGGCCCCAGTCGCCGTCAAGACGCGTCGCGCAGAAGGCGTCGGCCATCCCGGGCGTCGAGTAGCGGACGAGCAAGCTGCCTTGCAGGGCAAAGGCCATCAGCTCGATCACGCGGCGAGCTATCGGCTCGAGCTCGGGCAGATTGGCCAGACGACGCTCCAGGCCGTCGGTAAAGGCGTCCAGCCGCGCGTCAGCGCCCCGGGCAAGGCGCACCTCGGTCAGAAAGGCATCGACCGTCTCAGGCTCGCGCTGCATCGAGCGGAGCACATCGAGGCAGATGACGTTGCCCGTCCCTTCCCAGATGCCGTTGAGCGGCGCTTCTCTATAGAGACGTTCCATGAGGTGCTCGCCGATGAATCCGTTGCCGCCATGGCATTCGAGCGCTTCCACGACGAATTGCGGTGCCTGCTTGCATGCCCAGTACTTCGCCACCGGCGTGCAGATCCGGGACAGGAGTCCCTCCGCCCGGTCCTCGTGCTCGTTGTCCAGCGCCGCGGCCAGGCGCATCGAGAGCCACAGGAACGCCTCGGACTCGACAGCGAGGTCGGCCACGACGTTGCGCATGATTGGCTGATCGACAAGAGAACGCTGGAAGGCACGGCGATTGCTGGTGTGGTGGATCGCCTGACTCAGGGCCTGGCGCATGAGGCCGGATGAACCCACTGCGAAGTCGAGCCGCGTGACGTGGGCCATCTCGATGATGGTGCGAATGCCGCGACCTTCCTCGCCCAGCATCGTGGCGTAGAGGTCGTAGAACTCGATCTCGGACGAGGCATTCGATTTGTTGCCGCACTTGTCCTTGAGCCGTTGGATCTTCAGGCGGTTGCGCGATCCGTCAGGCAGCCAGCCCGTGGCGACAAAGCAGGAGAGCCCCTTCCCGGTCCGCGCGAGCGTCAGGAAAATGTCGCTCATTGGCACCGAGAAGAACCATTTGTGGCCCGTGAGCAGGTAGGGCGCGCCGGAACCGCGCCGCGCGGTGGCGGGCCGGGCCGTGGTGATCGTGGCGCGGAGGTCGGAGCCGCCTTGCTTCTCGGTCATAGCCATGCCGACCGTCACGCCCGCCTTCTCCTTCGCGTAGATCGGGCGGTCGTCGTACGCTGCCTTGAGAATGTGTGGCGACCACTCGTCGAGGAGTGCCGGGTCGTGCCGCAGCGCCGGGATTGAGGCGAACGTCATGCCCATTGGGCAGCAGATGCCGTTCTCGCCCTGATTCCACAGGTAGCTCAAGGCCGCCCGCGCGACATGGGCCCCGGGGCGCCCCTGATGCGTCCAGGCGAAGGAGTGCGTCTCCGAGCCGAAGATGAGGCTCATGAGTTCATGATAGGCCGGGTGGAACTCGACAAGATCGACCCGGTTGCCGAAGCGGTCGTGCGTCTTGAGTTCCGGCAGGTGTCGGTTTGCCTGGCGTGCGAGGTGCTGGACCTTCTCGCTGCCGACGACCAACCCCGTCCGCCGCAGCAGCCCATCTGCCCAATCGGCGCCGAAGACCTTGACCGACTCCTGCAAGGCGACGTCGCCCGCGAATGCGTTGTAGTCGACAAGGGCCCCGGGCTGATTGAGTACTTCGTGGGTCGCATAGCCCGGTGCATTGGAGACGTAATCGGGCGGAGGCGGCGCGCTTGCCGCAGTGGTGCTCATCGAGTACCTCCCGTTAGATTTTTTGCCGCAGCGCGATCGGCGTCGTTGCGCCCTCGTCGATGGAGGGTTGGTTCAGAACGCGACGTCCGGGCCTGGCCACGGCCGCGAGACATAGATCCGCGATAGCGTCAGCGCGTCGGTCCGCGCCGGAATCCCGCCGGCGTGCGGCGCGAGCGAGCCGACGAGGCCCTCCTTGAAGGCGCCGACAAGGCAGGCGCCCGCGAGTTCCACGTCCACCTCCCGGAACTCGCCGGCGGCGATGCCCTCCCGGATGATGGTTTCGAATACCCGCGCGATGGCGCGACGGTAGTTCAAGCGGGTGCTTTCGACCTCGGGGCCGATCGGCTCGAAAATCAGGCCGCAGGCGAGCCGTCGTCCGCGCATTGCGCGGGCCGCGAAGGCACGCACCGCGTCGCGCGCGAGGCCCGATTCGACGCCGTGCGGATGTCCTCGGACGGCGGTCTGCTGGTGCTGCGCGAGATCGAGCGTCGACTGGGCATTAACCGGCGCCTCGCCGCCTGCATCAGCGACCCGCGCGCGATGGAGCGCATCGTGCATGGCCTGGATGAGATCATACCTTCCGCACGCTGATGCTCGCCGCGGGCTACCAGCACGACGTCGACAGCTTCCCCGCCGATCCACTGTTCAAACCGGCGATGGGGCGGCTGCCCAAACACGGCGACCTCCGCTCGCAATCCACCGTGTCGCGCACCGAGAACCTCCCGGTCGGCCGTCGGCGACCGGGGTCAACTCGCAATGACGCCCTAGCAACGGTGCGAACCGTCCGAGGCTCTTCCCTGACCGTCGGACGCCCGTTCTTACCGCCGCCACCAGCCGCGCTTCTTTTCCGCCGCTGCGTCGCCACCGCTGCCGACCAGGATCGGGCGGATCGCCGGCTCGGGCGCCACGTCGTTGGCTACCTCGGGCTCTGGTTCCGGCGCCGCGGAAGCATCCGTTGGCGGCGCGGCCTGCGGATCAGGCTCGGCTTGGGGCGCGTCGGCCACCGGCTCACTTGCGACCGGTTCCGGAGCGGCCGTGTTGATGAAGTCCGGCACGCGGGCGACGTCCGGTTCGGCGGGCGGCGTGACTGCCTCGGCAAGATCAGGTTGCCGTGCGTCGGACACCTGTGCCGGTCCCGGCTCTGCCGCCTCTGGTGCTCCACCGGGCGCCCCGTCGGGCACCCCATCTGGCGCCCCACCGGGAACCTCGGGGACGAAGCCGCCGGACAGGGCTGCCGGCGCTGGCTCGAACTGCCGCACGACCGGCTCGGCCGGTCCCACCCGCGCCGCGGCCGCATTCGCCTCCGCTTGCTCCAGCACGTCGAAGATGTCGAACGCCTCGCCACCGAACGGATTGGCGGGTGTAGGCCCGATATAGACCGGCGGCAGATCGGGTTGCTCCGCCCGCGGGGCAGCGACCGCGACGCTTTCGCCGTCACCGCCCTCACGCCGCCGGCGGCGGCCGCCCCGACGACCCCGGCGCCGACGGCTATCATCATCGCCCGCCGGCTCGATATGCTCCGGTACGCCCTCCACATTGACCGCCTCCGCAGCCAGCGCCGGCTCATCGGTGGCGGCGTCTGATTCCTCATCCGAACGCCTCTGGACCGATTCCTCATCCGATGCCTCCGGACCGAACGGCGAGTCATCGTCCGGCATCTCAACAACCGCTGGTGCCTCCGCTGTGGCGGGCGGAGCGCCGTCCTCGCGCCGCCCCCGCCGCCGGCGCCGCCGGCGCCGCCGGTGTTCGGCTTGCTCGGCGTTCTCCTCGGGTGTGGCCGCAGGCCCCTCCAAGTCCACGGCTTCCGTTCCGGCCTCGTCCTCCTCGCCGGTGTCTTCCGTTTCAGGCTCGTCCTCAACCAGGATGTCCTCGGGCTCCTCGGCTTCCGGCTCCGGCGGGGTCCAGGACGGCTGCGGCGCGTCGGGGGTGATCACCGCCGGCACATCCTCCCGTGCGATCTGCGGGCGCACTCGGTCGATGCGGTATTGCGAGGTCATCTGGGTATCGTCGCCCAGCACCGTCACCCGCATGCCGTAGCGCAGCTCGATCTCGCGCAGCCGGTCGCGCTTGTGGTTGAGGATGTACAGGGCCGATCGGCGTCGACACATGCACCACGATCTCCGCCGCGCGGCGCTTGCCGCCTTCCTCCTCGATGCCGCGCAGCACGTGGATCGCGGCGCTTTCGGTGCTGCGCACATGGCCGGTGCCGCCGCAATGCGGGCACAGGATGAAGCTGGTCTCCGCCAGCGACGGCCGCAGCCGCTGCCGGCTCATTTCCAGCAGGCCGAAATGGCTGATATGGCCGACCTGGATGCGCGCGCGGTCGTTCTTCAGCGCCTCCTTGATGCGGCGCTCGACCATGCTGTTGTGCTTCTTCGACTCCATGTCGATGAAGTCGATGACGATCAGTCCGGCCAGGTCGCGCAACCGCAACTGGCGCGCCACCTCGTCGGCCGCCTCCAGGTTGGTGCGCAGCGCCGTTTCCTCGACGTTGCGCTCGCGGGTGGAGCGGCCGGAGTTGACGTCGATCGCCACCAGCGCCTCGGCCTGGTTGATCACCAGGTAGCCGCCGGAGCGCAACTGCACCGTCGGCTGCAGCATGCCATCGAGCTGCGCCTCGACCTGGTACTTGGCGAACAGGGGCTGCGTCGGGTCGCGCCAGAGCTGCACCTTCTTGGCGTGGCTGGGCATCAGCATGCGCATGAACTCATGCGCCGCCTTCCAGCCTTCTTCGCCGTCCACCTGGATCTCGTCGATGTCGCGCGAATAGACGTCGCGGATGGCGCGCTTGATCAGGCTGGCTTCTTCGTAGATCAGCGCGGGGGCGACGGATTTCAGCGTGTGCTCGCGGATGTCGTCCCACAGGCGGAGCAGGTATTCGCAGTCGCGCTTGATCTCGGGTTTGGGGCGGTTGGCGCCGGCGGTGCGCACGATCAGGCCCATGCCCTTCGGCATGTCGAGCTCGGCGATGATCTCCTTCAGCCGGCGCCGGTCGGAGGCCGAGGTGATCTTGCGGGAAATGCCGCCGCCGCGCGGCGAGTTCGGCATCAGCACGGAGAACCGGCCGGCAAGCGAGAGGTAGGTGGTCAGCGCCGCGCCTTTGGTGCCGCGTTCCTCCTTCACCACCTGCACCAGCAGGATCTGGCGGCGGCGGATGACCTCCTGGATCTTGTAGTTGCGCAGGAAGCGCGGCTGGATGCGGCGCTCGCGTTGTTCGTCCGCGCTGTCGGGCTCGCCGCCGACGGTTTCGGGAGGCGGGGCCTCCGGGATGAAGTCGTGGTCGGGCGAGAAGTCGCGGTCGTTATCGATATCGGCATCGGGACTGTCGGCGATGACGGGCTGCGAGTCCTCGACATCGTCATCCGCCGCCTCGCTCTCGATCGGGCCGCTAAGCGTGTCCGATGCGATGACCATGGGCTGCGCGCGGCGGGTGGGTGGAACCGGATCTTCGCCCGGCGCGGCATCGTGCGCATCCTCTGCCGCGGCACTCTGCGGATTCTCCGGCGCATCACCGCGCGGGTTCTCTGGCGCGGCACTGCGCGGGTTCTCCGGCGCGCCGCTGTGCGCGGGCGATTCGGTCAGCGGCTCGGTCGGAAGGCTGTCCGGCGCCGGACCTTCAGCCGGCGCGGAAGCGGCGGACGGCGCGGCATCCGTCGGCACCCCCATGGACGCCCTTTCGGCCGGTGGGGGCATGGTCTGCTCCGGGCTGTACTGCTCCGGGGCGGCCTGCGCCGGGGCGGCCTGCGCCGGGGTCGGCTGCGCCGGGACAGGCGCAACCGGCATCTTGCCGAGCGCCCCGGTCACGCCCTCGGCCGGTTCAGGCGATGCGGCCGCTGCCTCGCTCGGCGCGGCATCCTCCGGCATCCAATCGCCCGCCGCGGCCCGGGGCGCAGGCTCCGCTCCCCTATCGTTCGGCAGGGTGGCGGTTGCACCGGACTCATCGCCGGTCTCCACCGGTGTCGCTGCCGGCGAGGGTGCGGCGGACTCCCACGGCGGCGGCGGTTCCGGTTCGGCGTCGCGCAGCATCCCGGCGGTTGCGCTGGACTCCTCGCCGGTCTCCTCCGGTGCCGCTCCCGGCGAGGGCGCCTCCCACGGCGGCGGCGGTTCCGGCCCGGCGTCGCGCAGCATCCCGGCGGCGGCGCCGGTCTCGTCGCCGGTCTCCTCCGACGCCTCCTCGGCCGATCGTGCCGCCGGCGGCGACCACGGCTCGACCGAGCCTTCCATCTCGCGGTCGGCTTCTTCCTCCTCGCGGCGCGCCTCCTCCGCTTCCATCTCGATCAGGCGCTGCCGGTCGGCGACGGGAATCTGATAATAGTCGGGATGGATCTCGCTGAAGGCGAGGAAGCCGTGGCGGTTGCCGCCATATTCGACGAAACACGCCTGGAGGCTGGGCTCCACGCGGACCACTTTGGCGAGGTAGATGTTGCCCTTGAGTTGCCGCTTGGTGGATGTCTCGACGTCGAAATCCTCGAGACGGTTACCGTCCAGCACCACCACGCGGGTTTCTTCCGCGTGGGTGGCGTCGATCAGCATGCGCTTGGTCATTCAGTCCTGAACTCCGGTGCACCGCCCGGTTGGATGCCGCGGTCATGGATAAGGCGCGCGGCTTGGGGCGGCTTGATAGGTTTGCGGGATTGGGCCCGGCCTGCCGGAGATAAGGTGCAGCGACACGCGTGCCAGCCGCGCCACCAATGGTGATGCGCGGGGCTTCCGTTGCGGGAAGGACTGGCACGATGAACGGTCTCCAGCGTCGGCGCGGTGCGTTCCCCAGGGGAACGCCGCCCCGTGTGAATCGAGTACCGGCTGAGCCTCGGCCCGGATTGGCTCCGGGATTGCCCTTGGATCAGCCCCGGCGCGCCGAACAAAAGGCGCGCGACGGGCGGCGGCGCGGCTTCGGCGGGCACGGACCTTTCCCCCGATCGGCAAACGCCAGGGCTGAACGCCCGGCCGGCCGACGGATCACGGTGCCCACCGGTTCGGCCCCCACTGCCGCCTGCGCGTGAGACAGGCGTTCCGTGGGGCAGGGGACAGCGCAGCGGCTGCAGCCCCCCGATCGCGTCGCCGGAGCGGGCGGGACCATGAAGCAAACCGGGCGGCGGTGCAAGACAAACGCTGCGGTGCAAGACAAACACGGGGCGGGCGGTAGGTCAGGATGCAACCCCTGACATGACAATATGCCTGTTTTGGAGGCTGTTCCTTGTGGCTGGTGCGCCTCGAAGGGCTGGGCCGCCCGATCCGCTCCTCGTTTTGCCGCGCTCAGGGCGACGAAGCGCCCGTAGGTAGGGCCGACCAGAGGTTGATGGCGACAAATCGCTTGGCAGATAACTCAGTACCACAGAGTATTCTTCCAACCGAGGGAGGCGCCAATGGCCGTCAACGGCTGGATCCACACCTTGCCTTCATCGCCCTGGTGACCGGGGCCTGGAACCTGCTGCGGCCGAAGAGCACGCCCCACCACTGCCCGGCAGGGCGGGTCGGCAGGGCGGGCGCTCGCCCTGTCCATGGTCGGACTGAACCTCACCGCGCTCACGATCTAGCGGCTCACGGGCCATTTCGAGCTGTTCCATGAGGCTTCTTCACACGGGGTCCCTGGTTGCTGCCCTGGTTGGCCGTGGTGTTCGGCGGCGGAATGATCGTGGCGGAGCTATGGTTTCGTCGCGCGCTGTGATGCCATGAGCAGTAACGAGATCATCCATCAGTCGGCGCGGCTGCGGATCATGGCGGCGCTGAACGCGGTCGATGGAGCGCAGGCGCTGGAATTCGTGCGGCTGAAGGCACTGACCGGCACGACCGACGGCAACCTCGGCGCCCATCTCGATACGCTGGAGAAGGCGGGATACATCGCGATTGAGAAGCTCTTCGTCGGCAGGCGGCCGCAGACGCGAGTTCGCGCGACCCCGGCAGGGCGTCGCGCGTTCGCCGAGCATGTGGCCTATCTGCGTGAAATCCTGGATGGCGCCCCGTGACGCGCTGCCGGTCAGCACGTCGTGACGCGCTGCCGGTCAGCGCGCCGTCTCTCCCGCGCGTTCGGCGACGACGCCGCCCGGCAGCACCCGCAGCATCGCCAGCAGCAGCACACTGATCAGCAGTTCGCGCATCGCCGCTTCTTGCGCCGGGGCGAGAAACCATAGCAGCGGCGCGATGAAGCGCGTGCCTTCCAGCAGGGCGACGATCAGTGCGGCCCCCAGAACCGCGCCGGCGTTGTTGCCCAACCCACCAGCAACCAGCGCCAGGATGATGTTCAGCGTCAGCAGCGGCGCGAAGATGTCCGGCGCGACATAGGACGTGTCGTGCGCATACAGCGCCCCGGCGATGCCCAGCACCGCGGCCCCGAGCGCAAATGCCCGCACCTTGAAGGCCAGCACGTGCTTGCCGGCGACGGCGGCGACGTCCTCGTCGTCGCGAACCGCGCGCAGCACCCGGCCGAACGGCGAGCGCGACAGGCGCTGGAGCAGCACGAACGTCACCGCCAACACCACCAGGACGATGAGGAGGAAGCGTTGCTCGAACACCTGCGGGGACACGGCGCCGCGCCAGGGGCCGGGGATGCCGGCGATGCCGTCCGAGCCGTTGGTCAGCCAGATCTCATTGGCCGCGGCGATGCGGACCGATTCGGAGAAGCCAAGAGTGACGATTGCCAGATAGTCGCTGCGCAGCCGGGCGGTGACCAGCGCGACCAGCGCTCCGGTGGCGGCGGCGGTGCCGGCTGCCGCGGCGACGCCAAGCGGAATCGGCCACCCGGCCTTGGTCAGCAGCGCCGTGGTATAGGCGCCGACAGCGAAGAACCCGGCGAGGCCGAGATTGATCATCCCCGCCAATCCCCAGGTCAGGTTCACGCCCAGCGCCATCAGCGCATAGATGCCTGCGGTGACGGCGATCGAGGTCAGATACGCGGACATACCCTGCCACTACAGGGTGGCGCCGACCGGGGGCAAGCAGGCCAACCGGGGCAAGAAGGCCAACCAGGGGAAGCGCACTTGGAAGCCCCTTGGCCTGCTCCTCGGTCTGGATTGCCGGGGCGCACCTATGGAACGACTATGAAACGTCGACCGCATTGCGGCAAAGCAAGCAAGGTTGGGCTCCTTGGTCTCGGGAAACAGAAAGTTTAGCCCCAGAGCTCGCGAGCAAATTTCTAAGGCAACGGTCCGCGCCATCCTGCGTCACGGTATGAATGTCTCTGCGGCCTCTATGGCTTCATTGTTCTCGGAGACTCCGTGATTAAATCTTGCTTGCTTCCTTGCTTGATTGCCCCCGCAAGCTCGCTCACACGCGATTGTCCCGAACCTGCAGCGGCTTCTCAAACCAATGATGCGCGTAGGGTTCGTCGCTGAACCGCGCCACCTCCCGGTAGCCGGCGCTGCGATAGAGGCGGAGCGCCTCGTTCAGCACACGGTTGGTATCCAGCCGGATGCTCGCCGCACCGGTTTCGCGCGCCAGGCGTTCCAGTTCTCCCAGCAACCGCCGCCCCAGGCCAAGACCACGCGCCTCCGGGGCGACCCACATGCGCTTGATCAGCGGTGCGTCGGGATAAAGGATCAGCCCGCCGCACCCCACCGGCTCTCCGCGCAACCGGGCAATCACGAACATGCCCGCCGGTGCGGCCAGGTCGTGCAGCGCGGCTGCGAGGGCCGACTCAGCCTCGAAGCCGGTCTCGAACCGGGTGTTCAGTTCGGTGAAGTAGCGCGTCAGGCAGCGTTGTGCGTCCTGGGTGGCGGGATCCTCGATCGCCAGAACGATCATGGATGCGCGCAGAAGCTGCTCCACCTCGGTCATCGCGGCGACGAGGCGGGTACGCTGATTGTCGTTGAGTGGCTCGAGGAAACTCCATGCCACCGCATCGGACCGGCGGTTGATCTCGGCATATTCGGCGAGGCCGACCTTGGTCAGACGGGCGCAGCGGACGCGTCCATCGTCCGGACTTGTCGTGACGGTCACCAGCCGCTGCCGTTCCAGCGCGCGCAGCACGCGGCTGGCATAGCCCGAGTCCATCCCCAGCCGGGCACGCAGCGCGCGCACCTCCAGGCCCGCCGGCCCGATTTCCCACAGCGCCCGGGTTTCTCCCAACGGACGCTCACGGCCGAGGAACTGGTCCGTCAGGACGCCAATGCGCTCGGCGGCAGTGCGGTTGAAAGCGCGGGTCAGTGCAATGGCGGTTTCGTCCATATCTCTGACTTTAGTCAGAAGTACGTAGTCCGTCAAACGTTGACCCCGCCACCCGTCATAACGCCGTGTCATTGCGAGGAGCGACGCGACGAAGCAAGAAACAAGGTCTCCCCCTCCCCTTGTGGTGGCTGGGCGGAGGGGTCGAAGGATGCCCTCTGTTCGACCCCTCCCCCCTCTCACAAAGGGAGGGGGTGTCCTTTCCCTCTGCGACCGCCGTGTCATTCAAGGCGGGTCGGCCGGGGCCGGTGGTCAACTCGCAATGACAGAGGGTCGCTTCGGCCTTTGGTTGCTTCGCCCCTCGCAATGTCAGGTGCGATCAGGCGATCATCACGGCCAGATCGGTCATGCTGGGCACGATCAGGTCGGGTTGGAGCGGCGTGGCGCCGAATGGACGGCGGCGGCGGTCGATGAACGCGGTACGCATGCCGGTCGCCTTCGCGCCGATGCAGTCGAAGGCGTGGTTGGCGATGAACAAGACTTCCTCGCGCGCCGCGCCCATCAACTGCGCCGCCGTTTCATAGGTACGGTGGTGTGGCTTGAAGGCGCCGGCTGCCGCGACGGAGATGATCCGATCGAACACGATGCCGTGGTGCGGACGCGCCGCCTCCAGCATGTCTGGATCGCCGTTCGACAGCACCGCCAGCTTGTAGCACGTTCGCAGGCGATCGAGCGCGGCAGGCACCTCGGGAAACGGTTTCAGGCGTTCGATGGCGGCGACCAGGGCGCGGACCTCCTCCGGCATATGGGCGATGCCGGCGCGGTCCATCACGAAGGCGACGGCACGCTCGCCGATTTCGCGATAGGGGGTGTGGTCGCGGCCGAGCAACGCGTCGATCATCGAGTTCTCGAAATGCGTGCGGCGCCACCAGGTTACGAAGCTGTTGGGATCGCCCGGCCAGTTCTTGGCTTTCAGAAACGGTGTGGCGGCTTCGACCAGGCCGGACTGCATATCCACCACCGTGCCGTACTGGTCGAACATGCAGACCTTGATGGTCGATTTGAGCAGCTGCGGGTCGGTCATGGCGCTCTCCCGTCGGGCGAATCAGTGTTGCAGCGCTTCGCGGTGGCGACAACCCTGCCGCGATGTGCAACGATGGTCGCCGTGGTTGCGGGTGGCGATGCCATGAAGCTGAAGGACATAGACCGGGTGAACCATCTGATCGCCGAACTCGACGCGGTGAAGGAACTCGTCCGCCTGACCGAGCGGGCCGAGCCTGCCGACATGAAGCTGTACATCAACAGGCCGGGTGACACGTCGATCGAGATGTCGGCCGAGGGCGCGGAATCCACCCATTACCGCGGGTTTTCGGCGACGCTCGCGTTCCTTGCGCGGCTCAGGCAACTGGCGCTGGAGGAACTGGCAGCGCGGCAGCAGGCCATCATCGACGACCTGGCGAAGCTGGGGGTGGAGGCGTAGGGCGGATAAGCGGAGCGCAATCCGCCATCGCGTCGCCGCATTCACGGCGGGTCGGCAAGGCCGGTGGTCAACTCGCAACGACAGGGGCGGCGACGCAACGGTGCCGCCCCCCGCGCTACCACGCCCGTGCGCCCAGAATGCCGCGGGGACGCAGCGTCAGCACCAGCAGGATCGCGAGGAACCCCACCACCGTGCGGTAGTCGGGCGGCAGCGCCAGCAGCGACAGCTCCTCCGCCACCCCGACCGCGAGCGCGCCGACCACCGCGCCGGGGATGCTGCCGAGCCCACCCACCACCGCGGCGGCGAAAATGGCCAGGATGGCCCGGAAGCCGGTGAGCGGATCGATCGACGTATCGAGCCCGAGCAACATCCCGCCCAGCCCCGCCAGCCCCATCGCCACGAAGTTGACGATATGGCCGATGAGATTGGTGTCGATCCCTTTGATCGCGGCGAGCGTCGGGTTGTCGGCGACGGCACGCATCGCCTTGCCGATGCGGGTGAAGTGCAGGAAGCCGAACAACGCCGCCACGGCGACGGCGGAGATCAGCATGTCTTCCAGCGCCTGCGGGCCGACGCGCAGTCCGCCCAGATTCCAGTCGCGCGCCATCGGCAGGTCGTAGTCGCGCAGACTGTTGCCGAAGGCGAAGCGCACAAGGTTCTCGAGCGCGACGGTCAGCGCGACAGAGGCGATGGTCGCTGTGATCAGGCTGTCCCGCCGCAAAGGCCGCAGCAGCAGCGCGTCGCTGGCGAGGCCGAACAGGCCGGCAACCAGGAAGGCGGCCAGGGCGGACGGGACCAACGGGAGATGCAGCGCGGTATTGGCGATATAACCGGCGAAGGCGCCAATGGTGGCATGCGACGCAATCGCGAAATTTGGAAAGCGCAGCACGGCGTAGATCGCGGTGAAGGCGATGGCCGGTACGGCCAGGATGGCACCCGACATCAGCCCATTCAGGATCAGTTGCAGCACCGTCGCGATACTCATGATGGTTCGCTGTATACCGTTGAGTCATCACGCCTTGCGCTGCCGCGCAGCGTCACGACATGTGCCAAGTGGAGAGTCGCCGCCAGTGGCCACAGCGTTGCCGGGCCATCAAGCCGGGTCATAGCGCGGCAACCGCGCTCGTTGTGGTGCCACGCGGCGGGGTGCCCGGGTGCTTTGGCTCCGCTTGGCGTCGTGCTTCCGCCACCACTGGCGACGGACGCGGCTGCTCGGCGATGCAGTTGTTCGACCGCGTGGAGATGATGAAGATGATTGCTCGGATCGGGACCATGCTGTTGCTGCTGGCTTGTGCCGCCTGCGCTGCTTCGCCGGGTCCGCAGGTAACCTTCTCTTCAGGAGGGTTGCCGACCGCGGAATTGGCGCCAGACGCCAGTGGCTTCGTTGGAGTGCCTGGCCCCAATGTTGGCGAGCCCGGCGCCGCGGGCAGCTATTCCGAATTGCCTCCCGGCACCAGCAACCCGAGTGCGGAGTGAGCCGAGCGCGATCGTCGCAATCGAAGGCGGTCGGCCGCGGCCTGGCCGCCGCGCTGCGGGTGCGCGGCGTCATCCCACCTCGATGAACTTGAATGCTCCGTTATCCACCCGGTTGTAGCGGAACTTGCAGTCGGTGATATCGCCGATATCAGTGAACGCGCATGGGCCGGAGGCGCCGCTGTACTTCACCGTCTTGCCTGCCTTGATCAACGGCAGGCCCTCCACCGCGGTGTAGACTTTCCCCGCGTCGCTGTTGGTGATCTGCCGCACCGTGTCGCGGATCGCCGTCCCGTTGGCCTGGCCGGCTTTGGCGATCGTCAGTGACACGATGCTGATCCAGTCCGTCGCCTGGGCCTCATACGAATCCGGCGCGGCGATACCGAGCCGCTTTGCGCAGGCCGCATAGGCGGGCGAGGCCAGGTCCGCCGAGGGCTGCACGGTGATCACATCCTGCGTCACCTCATGCGGCAGTTGCTGCACCGATTTGTCGGTCAGCGCATAGGACTGGCAGAACTTCGTCCCGTCATAGCCGGCACGATACAGGTCACGCAGGATCACCGCGACGTCCGGCGCATAGCCGTTCAAATACAGGAAGTCGGGCTTGGCGTTCAGCGCCTCGTCTACCTCCGACCGGTAGCTGGTCTTGTCCTTGTCGTAGACCAGCGAGCCGACCACCTGCACCCCTTTCGGTTCCAAAGTCGTCGTCAGCCAATGCCTGGTGGGCGCCGCGAACGGCGCCTGGATCGCCATGATGAAGACCCGCCTGGCGCCGTGGCGGATGATGAACTCGGCGTGCTTGGTGGCCTGCAACTGATTGTTCGGCTGGGTGCGGATCAAGTAACCCTGGTGCGGCAGGTGGGTGATGCTGTCGGCGCCCGATACGGTGGTGAGGAACGTCTTGCTCTCCCAGCACACCGGCGCCACCGCGGTGGTGACGGCCGACGCCCAGGTGCCCATGATCACCGGCACCTTGTCCACGTCGACCAGCTTGTGCGCGGCGCGCACCGCGGCTTCGGGGTTGGTCTCAGTATCCTCCACCACCAGCCGGATCGGCTTGCCGAGCAAGCCGCCGTTGCGGTTGATCTCGTCAGTCACCGCCTGCATCGCCTTCAGCATGCGCGGACCGTCGAAACTGCCGGCGCCGGTCAGCGGCGTGAGCACGCCCAGATCGGTGGTTCCTGCCTGGGCGCGGACGGCGGCTGGCGCGGCGATGCCGGCCGCGGCGGTTGCCAGCAGCGCGCGGCGAGTCAGACAGATCATGCGAAGCCCCCTCTACGCTTGTTCCGCGGGATGCGCGCCCAGGAAGATCCGCCGGATCTCCGGATCGGCCCGCATCGCCGCGGCGTCACCATCGCGGTTGTTGCGCCCATCGACAAGGATCGTCGCGCGATGCGCGATCTCCAGCGCCTCGGCCGCATTCTGCTCCACCATGGCGATGGCGATGCCCTCGCGGTTGATCGCGCGGATGGTGGAGAACAACTCTTCCGCCGCGATCGGCGATAGTCCGGCGGAAGGTTCGTCGAGCAATAGCAGCACCGGCTGCACCATCAGTGCCATGGCCATGGCCAGCACCTGCCGCTGTCCGCCCGACAGCGTCCGCGCCGCGCGCTGGCGCTTCTCGGCCAGCATGGGGAAGCGGGCGAACGCCGCGTCGCGCCGCGCGGCGACATGGGCGGGATCGATGAACCCGCCCATCTCCAGGTTCTCGCGCACCGAAAGCGTGGGGAAGACGTTGGCCTCCTGCGGCACGAAGGCAACGCCGCGGCGGGCGATCTCGCGCGGCGACAGCGTGTGCAGCGGCGCATCGCGCAGAAGGATCGTGCCGCGGGTCGGGCGCAACAGGCCGGCGATCGTCTTCAGCAATGTGGACTTGCCGGCGCCATTGGGGCCGATGATGGCGACGATTTCTCCCTCGTTCACCGAGAGCGACACGCCCTTCAGGATCTCGTCGCCGCGGCCATAGCCGGCAACGAGGTCGCTCGCGGCCAGCAAGGTCTTCGCCGCCTCGGTTGCGGCCGGCAAGGTCATCGGCGCCGCCTGATCCTCCTGTGTTCATGGCCGGACGTGGCGCGGCCACCGTGCGTCCGTGAGCGTGCCTTGTCAGGAAGGTGCAAGTCCATTCCTGGGCCTACCGATCAAGCCTGAAGCCGGGTGGTTCGGAGGGAGGGGGAGGCGCGACAACCGCTTCTGTCTTCGCGCATGTGCAAAAGGCGTGGCCGACCGGCCTGCGCGGGGCATGACCCGGGCATGACACAGTACCGACCAACAGCTCTCATCGCCGCCGGCCCATGTAGGCAAGCTGCACGGCCTCGTCCTCGGCGATCTCGGCGAAGGTGCCTTCGCGCAGATGGCGGCCTTCCGCCATCACGATGACGGGGTCGCAGAGCGCGGCGATGGTGTCGAGGTGATGCTCGATCAGCAGCACCGAGATGCCCTCGTCGCGCAGCGACCGCAGGTGCGCGCCGATCTCGCGCGCCAGCGTGGGGTTCACGCCGGCCACGGGCTCATCGAGCAACAGCAAGGTGGGTTCGGCCATCAGGGCACGGCCGATCTCAAGCAGTTTCTTCTGCCCGCCGGACAGTTCGGCCGCGCGCTGGTGCGACACGCGCGTCAGGTTCAGGCGCTGGGCGATGGCGTAGGCACGCGCGCGCAGCTCGGCCTCGCGCCGGCGGGATGCGGGGGAGCGCAGCAGCGCGGGCAGGATGCCCTCACCCGGCTGGTGTTGGCCGTACAGCAACAGGTTCTCCAGCACGGTCAGGCGCGGGAAACCGCGCGCTATCTGAAAGCTGCGCACAAGGCCGGCGGCGGTGATGCGGTCCGGCCGCCAGCGCGTGATCGGCCGGCCGTTGAAGCGGATGCTGCCGGCGTCCGGCGGCACCAAGCCGGAGATGCAGTTGAACAATGTCGTCTTGCCGGCACCGTTCGGCCCGATGAGGCCGGTGATACGGCCGGCCTGCACGCTCAGGTCCACGCCGCGCAGGGCGTGCACGCCATAATAGCTGCGGGTCAGGCGGCTGATTTCGAGCAAGGCCATACAATGCGTCACCGGGGAATCGCGCCGGAGGAAATGCCGGCCAACCGCAGTGTTGCATGGATCGCCGCGTCATGGGCGGCGCCAGGATGCGGTGTCCGCGGTCAGCAGCTGGTCGTGGCGCTGGTCTCGTCTGATGGCGTGCCTCGCTGGCGCAGCAATTCAGTGCCGCGCGCCAGCAGCTCATAGCCCTGCGCGAGATTGCGATAGGCTTCCGCAAGCTGGGGGTCCGTAGCGCGTGCCGCGAGTTCGGCGTACCGCTTCGCGGTCGCAGCGTGGTCGGGCATGGGCTGCAACGCCTCCCCTGAGCGAGACGCGACCCCTCGCACCAAAGATGTATGCCTGAACAATCAATTCTTCAGGAAGACCATGACGAGAAGCACCGCAACGGTCGCTCCCAGTTCATGCGGATTGGGCTGCCTCCACTATTGACTTATTGACATGTGTCACCAGGAAAATGAGTCACTGTCGGCAGTATGACGATGGCGGCGGCGGCGCCTCGCCTGCTGCCCACCCGCACAAAAAGGCCCCGGAACCGAAGTACCGGGGCCGAGTCTCGTCTGGGTTGCCGGAACCGGGGAGGTATCCGACATTGGCAAGCGTAGTACTTCGCGGGGCCATGCTGATTTCACCAACGCACGAAGAATAGTCGATTCGTATGAACGCCTCCCCGCAAGGCGAGCGTTCCTTCATTTCCTTGTCTCTTCGCCGCCGTGTTCCTCATGCCGCGGATGCTCCCCCGGTTCCGGCTGATCTGCGTCAATGAACATTGCAGCCGGTTCGATGCCACCACGCCGCGGCGGCTACCGTCCAACCGGATCGATGCGATTGGGGCGAACACGTTTACCGGCAGGCAGCTCCCGACGATGAACCCGTCGACCGGCTATGACTCCAGCTTCGTGCCCCGCCAACCGCCCACCGGCATCACGCTGCGCCGGAGGCAGACCGGCCCTGTTGCAATGGGCCAACGCGTTCGTGTGCTTCATCAAGAACAACGGCGAATTGGCTGCGATCTGTCGCAAGTGGCTCGGCGTTCCGCTGCCCGAGCTGCCGGTGTTCCGGAGCAAAATCCCGAATGCTTGAGATCATTATTGACGCTAACCCAGAGCGGGCGGGAATGGTCTTACTCCCGGTGTCGCAGGCCGCGGCAAAGCAGGAAAGTCAGCGGTCACGGAGTTGCGCCGAGTGCACACAGGAATAGCGCCGAGAACGGCGGTTTGATTGCCAATCCGTCAGCCGGAACAGGCGCGGCCCCGAAGCGCCGTCCTCGCGCAAGCGTGCGGCCAATCCGCGTGGACTGACCGATTTCTGCCACTTACGTAGCGTGTACTGCCAGCCTGGTATCCGAAAGGATTTCTCCAATGGCCTATGCCGACGAAGCCAAGGGCAAGATGGAAGACGCGAGCACGCAGATCGCGCGTCTGCGTGAGCAGGTCGAGGTGCTGATGAAGGACCGGATCACCCCGGCGGTCGCCGAGGTGGCCGGCCGCGCCGAAACCGCGGTGTATGGCGCTGCCGGCGTGGTGCGCGACCAGGCGGAGGCGATCTCCGGCCGGGTGCGCGATCAGCCGCTGGTGGCGATCCTGGTCGCCGCCGGTATCGGGTTCGTGCTCGGCCGGGCGATGCGCTGAACGATGCGGACCCTCCGCCTCGCGCGGATCGCAGCCGAAGCGGAGGCTCTGCGGCTACGCAAGCAGGCCCAACGCATGATTGTCCGCCTTGTGATGGGCATCATCGCGCTGGGCTTCGCGGGCGCCGCGCTCGCTTGCTTCCACATGTTCATCTGGTTCGCCTTCCGTCGGTGGGCCGGCTGGACGACACCGTGGTCGGCGATGGCCCTCGTCGGCTTTGACGTCGTGCTGGCGCTGGTGTTCGGGCTTATGACCCTGGTGTCGCGTCCCGGCCGCGTCGAGCTGGAGGCGCTGCAAGTGCGCCGCCGCGCGTTGGAGAACGCCACCACCAGCGTCGCGCTGTCGAGCATCCTGGTGCCTGCTGTGCGGACGGCTATCAATCTGCTGCGGCGACCCAGGTGAACACTGGGGTAAACAGCTAGGGTAGACACTGGCCGGTTCGTCAACGCCGCGAAAGCGGGGACCCAAAACGCATGGGCCCCCGCTTTCGCGGGGTTGACGACGGACGTTGCCTACGCGCGACGGACACTGCTTACGCGCCGGAAGAGCGCGTATGCACCACAAGAGGCAGCCGTTTCGGCGCTTGATATCAGTGGCCTTCAAGGCTTACGTGGTCCCGCCGCGGCGGGACCGCGAGCAGGTGGCATCGTCTGTCACGCCGATGTTGGCCCTACCGCATCCGCTCCCCGATACCGGTTTCCTCGTCCATCCGGTCCTGTTCCAAGCCGCGGAAGTCGCCGCGCGATACCACGCCGATCACGACTTCCGCCTCCACCACCGGCACGTGGCGGAATCCGCCGTCGCGCATCAGCCGCAGCGCATCGATCGCCGTGGAGCGCGGCGGCATGCTGGCCGGGTGCTTCGTCATCACGTGCTTGAGCTTCGTCGCCGGGTCCTTGCCTTGCGCCAGCACCCGCACCGCGTCCCGGCCGGTGAAGATGCCCAGCAGCCGCGCCCCCGCATCGGTGACAAGGACTGCGCCGACCTTGCGGGCGTGCATGAGCTTGCAGGCCTCCTGCACCGTCGCGTCGGGCGGCAGCTTCAGCGGATCCTGATGGCGGACGATCTCAGACATTTCGCGATTCATGGCGGGCTCCCACAATGCTTCGCACGACGGCGTATGACACACCCGGCCGGTTCCGTCGTTGATTTAGATCAAAACAGCAACCAAGCCGTTCCCGCCGTTGCGCCCTAGCCATGCATCTTCCGGTTTCCATCTGGTCATTCCTGCCACGCGCAGCCATGGTGGCGGGCAGTCCATGGCGCTCGCAAAAACCGGGAAGTCGATGATCGTCACTGCGCCCTTGTTCCGGCCGTCACCGGGTGGCCCGCCGGAGCCCGTCGACATCGTGCCGGTTCAGCCGGCCGACTTCCCCGATGCGGGTGTCTTCGTCGAGGTGGCTGAGACCCTGCAGCACGGCCTGCACGCGCTTTGTTACGATGCCCAGATCCGACGCAACGCGGTGCGCTTCGGCGTCCCCCTTATCCTGCTCGCGGCACACTGGCTTCCTCTGGAGGACACGCTGCGGCTGCCGGTCGGCACGATCATCTACAACCTGGAACAGATTCGTCCCGGCGCCTGGGCAACGCGTACCGATTATCTGCGGCTGCTGTCGCGGCACACGGTCTGGGATTTCGACGCCACCAACGTCGCCGCGATCGCTCGAGCGACCGGTCACAGCGACGTGCATCACGTACCGATCGGCTACGTGCCGCAGTTGACTCGCCTCGCGCCCGCACCGGAGCAGGATATCGACGTGTTATTCTACGGCAGCATGACGCCGCGGCGGGAGGCGATCTTCCAGGCATTGGCTGCCGCGAGCCTGAAGCTGGTCGTCGCCTTCCGCGTCTATGGCGCCGAACGCGACGCGCTGATCGCCCGCGCCAAGGTGGTGCTGAACCTGCACGCGTACGACGACTGGGGATTCGAAATCGTCCGCATCGCCTACCTGCTGTCCAACCGCAAGGCGGTGGTGTGCGAGGCGAACGCGCCAGAGGACATCGATGCCGATCTGCGCGACGGGCTGTTCGGCGTGACTTACGGACAGCTCGTCGATGCCTGCCGCGCGTTGGTGCAGGACGGCGACATGCGCCGGCGGCTGGAGCGAGCGGGATGGGATGCGTTCCGGCAGCGCGACGAAGTCGCCATCCTGCGTGCCGCGCTGACCGCACCGAGGCCGCCGCCCTCGGTCCTGGCGCCGGTTGGCGCCACCCACGCCGTAGCGATGCGCGAACGCTATCTCGATCTGCTGGCGAAATGCCTGACCAACCAGATCTACGGCGACGCGCCATTCGATTACTGGTCGGGCGGATTGTTCAACGCACAGACCCGTAGCCTCGGGCGTGACTGGCCATCGCAGGCGATGACGATGATCGGTGACGCCAGGTTGAACAACATCCGGTGGTTGTTTGAGGCGATCGTTGCCGCCGGCGTGCCGGGCGATCTGATCGAGACCGGCGTCTGGCGCGGTGGCGCCTGCATTTTCATGCGCGGCCTGCTGCTGGCCTATGAAATGCGCGACCGGCGCGTATGGGTGGCGGATTCCTTCGCCGGATTGCCGCCGCCTGATCCGCGGCACGTACAGGACAGCGGCGACCGGCACCACAGCTTTCCGGAGCTGTCGATCGGGCTGCAAACCGTGCAAGAGAATTTTCGCAAGTTCGGTTTGCTCGATGATCAGGTGGTGTTCCTGCAAGGATGGTTCGCCGAGACGCTGCCGAAAGCGCCGATCGAGCAGTTGGCGCTGCTGCGGCTGGATGGGGACATGTATGGTTCGACGATGGACGCGCTGACGGCGTTGTACCACAAGGTGTCGCCGGGAGGTTTCGTGATCGTGGACGACTACGGCGCGGTGGCGGCATGCCGCGCGGCGATCACGGATTTCAGAGCGGCGCACGGAATCACCGCACCGATCCGGGACATCGACGGCCTGGGGGTGTTCTGGCAGGTGCCGCATTCGTAGTGCGGATGTTCATCGGGAAGCGTACGTTCGTGGGGAACAGGCGTTGAGCGGAAAAGCGGAGCGCATTCCGCCATGGCGCGGGTGTATGCGGAAATCGAGTGGCTTCGGCACGTCAACTGCAGGAATCCCGGAATCGCGGCTTTCTGCCGGTTCCCAACGGTCTCCGGCGGACGGGTTTTCTGCATAGCGTCGATTTTCGCCACATGTGCCAAAAGCGGCCCGCGGCGTCTGAACATCTACACTATCTCACCGTCCAATCCTCATGCGGTCGCCTGCAAGGAAAGGCGAGGAAGGGGTAAAATGTGCCTTCCCCATATAGGTTCAATCATCGCATTCATCCGCAACGTCGGTGCAGGTTCATGACTTCCAGAAGGGTTTGCTGAGTTCCGTGCCGACCCGGCTGTGCCCGAGGTCCTGGCGTTCGCGTAGGTCCAACTGGCGAAGTTCGGCGCGTTCTTGGGAGCGGCGGATGCAGGCGCGTCCCCATTCCAGCACCCGACGGATCAATAGCGCGGCCGACCGTGCTTGTGGGCGGGATGCAGAAGCCGTGTCAGTCGTCATGGCTGTCGAGAACACCATCATTCTCCTCCGCGAGCCGACCTTGGGATCATGTCCCGTGTCTCTGATCGCGCGTCCGGGCGGCCGTTTGCTGTGAGCCACGTCACAGTACGTTGGATTTCCCAATCACGATTGTTGCTGCGGCTGGCAGGGCGGGAATGAGCGGTCGATCTCAGATATAAACGATGCGTCACCCGCTTATACCAACCCGCGAAAAGGTTGACGTAATGCGTCCGAACGCCTCCCGTCATGGCCGGGCTCTGCCCGACCATCGTGCGTCCGTGAGCGTGCCTTGTCAGGAAGGTGCAAGTCCATCCTGGACCCACCGATCAGGCCTGAAGCCGGAGGTAACTACGTCATCGTGAGGTGGGGCCTTGGGCCGGTCGAGGCATTCCTCGAACAGCCGGTGCAGGAAGGCGCCCAAATGTGGACGCCATCCAGTTCCACAGCCAGGCTACGATCAACGGTTTCGCCGCACCATTCTGCTCCGATCTCTTGTGGCCAAGCGCTCTGATGGATGACGTTCCGCGAACGGATTGACGATGCGCAGCCGCCCATCCAGCACCAGGCCGTCCTGCATATCCTCGGACCACAGCGTGTCGCAGTCCGCTTCCAGCGCCGAGGCCGCGATCATGCCGTCGTAAGCCGACAGGCCATAGCGCTCTGCCAAGGCCAGTCCCAGTTCGTGCACCGCGACGGTGACTGGGTGCACCACCAGCAGACCTCGGATCGCCGCCAGAAGCGTCCAGGTCTCGGCCCAGGATGCGCCCATCTTGCGGCGCGCGACATTCGCGAGCTCGTTCAGCCCCTGGACGCTGACGGTGCCGCCGGCGGCGATCAGGGTCTCGGCCCGCGCCGCTTTGATGGTATCCTGCGAGGTTGCGTAGAGCAATACGTTGGTGTCGAAGAAGCTACCGGGCATTTGCCTCCTCGCGGTCGAACTTGAAGTCCGCCGGTAGGCGGCCGCGGAACGAGCGCAGGCGGCGCAATAGCTCCTCCCGGCCGGGCTTGGGCGCGATGCTGAACGACCGGTGGTCGGCGACGTGGATTTCGATGTCGTCGCCCGCCTTCAGTTCCAGCGCCTCGACGACCGAGGCGGGGAGACGAACGGCCAGGCTGTTGCCCCATTTGGCGATCTGCATGGCGCGCCGCCTTGGATATACGACGGGGCCGATGGATATCCGGCGGGCGCGGGGCGCAATGGGGGCGGTCGCCGGGCGACGGGGACTCGGGATGAACGGGAGGTTATGGTGGCAGTCCAGCACAACGCTGCGGCGCCTCCCTGATTACCGGCCGATATGCTAAGGTCCGGCCCATACCGATAGGGCTTCCATATGCGTTTCAGCGTCACCGACGCCAGCAGGTGCCTGACCCAGCTTATTCGCTCCGCCCAGGCTGGCGAGGAGGTCGTGATCGTCGAGGATGGCGAGCCAATAGCGCGCCTGGTTCCAGCATCGCGGCCCGTGACCGATGGCACCGAGGTGGGACGTGCCTCGACCATTCTTGCGTGGCTGGCGCAACACCCCCTGCCGAATGCAAGTTGCCGTTCCGCTGAGGAGATCGACGCGGCTATTGAAGCCGAGCGGAATGCTTGGGAATGATCTATCTCGATGCATGCCTGGTAATCTATTTGGTCGAGCGCCATCCTGTCTGGTCACAACCAACGGCCGATGCGATGGCGCGAATACCGCAGACTTTATTTGCCATCTCACCGCTCGTGAAATGCGAGTGTTTGGTCGGATCGTTCAAGCGGGACGATCAAGCCCTGGAGCGCGCTTATATGGACTTGTTCAGCGCGCTCATTACCTTGGACATGCCGGAACAAGTGTTTTTACGGGCGGCACGCAATCGAGCCAGCTTTGGGTTGAAAATGCCCGATGCTCTCCACCTTGCATGTGCTCAACACCATCGATGCGAATCGCTATGGACAAATGATAATCGCCTGATGCAGTCCTCTGCAGGACTCGCGCGCCGGATACCGGCAGTGTAAAACATCCAGCGACCCTCAGTCCTCCTCATCCCCGCCCGTCCGCCGCACCAGCACCTCCCGCTTCCCCACGTGGTTCGCCGCTCCGACCACCCCCTCCTTCTCCATCTGCTCGATCAGCTTGGCCGCCCGGTTATAGCCGATATTCAAATGCCGCTGGATGAACGACGTCGAAGCTTTTCCCTCCCGAGCCACCACCGACACCGCCTGGTCGTATAGCCCCTTCTCCCCGTCCCCGCCGAACGGATCGCCGCCCAGCCCGGACAACGGATCGCCACGCCCATCCCCCTCGGCCGGTTCCGTTACATCCTCCACATACGCCGGCTCCCCCTGCTCGCGCAGGAAGGACACCACTTGCTCGACTTCCTCGTCCGACACGAACGGGCCATGCACGCGCTGAATCCGCCCGCCCCCCTGCATGAACAGCATGTCGCCCATGCCCAGCAATTGCTCGGCGCCTTGCTCGCCGAGGATGGTGCGCGAATCGAACTTCGAAATGACCTGGAACGAAATTCGCGTCGGGAAATTCGCCTTGATCGTGCCGGTGATCACGTCCACGGAAGGTCGCTGCGTCGCCATGATCACATGAATGCCGGCGGCACGCGCCATCTGGGCCAGGCGCTGCACGGCGGCCTCGATCTCCTTGCCGGCCACCATCATCAGATCGGCCATCTCGTCCACCACCACCACGATCAGCGGCAGCAGTTCCAGCGCCAGCGGCGTGTCCTCGAAGGTGGGGCGGCCGGTGTCGGGATCGAACCCGGTCTGCACGCGCCTGGTCACCACCTCGCCCTTCGCCCGCGCCTGCGCCACGCGGTCGTTGTAGCCGGTCAGGTTGCGCACCCCGAGCTGGCTCATGGCGCGGTACCGCCGTTCCATCTCGCGCACGGTCCATTTCAGCGCGGTGACGGCCTTGGCCGGCTCGGTCACCACGGGGGCCATCAGATGCGGGATGCCCTCGTACGTGGACAATTCCAGCATCTTCGGGTCGATCAGGATCAACCGGCACTGGTCGGGCGACAGGCGATACAGCAGGGAAAGAATCATCGCGTTCACGCCCACCGACTTGCCCGATCCGGTGGTGCCCGCGATCATCAGGTGCGGCATGCGCGACAGGTCCGCGACGACCGCCTTGCCGCCGATGTCCTTGCCCAGCGCCAGCGCCAGCCGTCCCGGGTTCTTCTGCACCTCCTCCGACGCCAGCAGCTCGCGCAGGAACACGGTTTCGCGTTTGGCGTTCGGCACCTCGATCCCGATGACGTTGCGCCCCGGCACGGTGGCGATCCGCACCGCGGTTACCGACAGCGACCGCGCGACGTCGTCCGCCAACCCGATCACCCGGGCACTGCGGATGCCGGGCGCGGGTTCCAGCTCATACAGCGTCACGACCGGCCCCGGCCGGATCTCGACGATGCTGCCCTGCACGCCATAGTCCGACAGGACGGTCTCCAGCAGGCGGGCATTGGCCTGCAGCGCCTCCTCGGACGGACCGGAGCTCGCCCGCGCCGGCGGCTGCGCCAGCAGGTCGAGCGAAGGGAACTGCCAGCCCGCGTCCGGCAGCGGCAGTCTCTGCTGCTGCGGCGGGCGCGGCGGTGGGGTCGGTGTGCGGGTGGTACGGATCGAGACAACAGGCGCGGGCGGCGTATCCGGATCCGGCGGCAGATGGGAACCGGGCATGTCCGGGTCCCGCCGCACGACGGTGCCGGGCGCGGGTGGCGCGTCCATGCCCGGACTGCGTCGCAGAGTCTGTGTCAGCCAGCCGGAAGCGCTGCCCACCCCGTGCGCGCCGCGGACCACGATCCGGGCGGCACCACGCCCGCCCACGAACGAGACGCGCGCCGAGCGCCCGGCGAACCGCCATCCCGCGCGCCACTCGCTGGCCGACAGCCCCAGCGCCAGCGGCACCAACGCCACTGCCATCGCGACGCCCACCAGCCACGCCGCCACCATGCCGAACGGTCCCAGCCAGCCGCGGCCCGTGCCCAGGGCCGCACCCGCCAGCACCGAGCCGATGGCGCCGCCGGGCCCCGCCACGGTGGGCCATGCGACCATCCGCGGGGAGAACGCCGCCAGGACGCCCGCCAGCACCGGCATCGCCCCCAGCAGGGCCGCGATCCGACCTGCCACGCTGCCGAGGCCGCGATGCGAGCCGATCCCCCACGCCCAGGCGAGCAATGCCACTCCCGGCAGCAGGCCGGCGATACCGAAGCCTTGCAGCAGGATGTCGGCCACGCTGGCCCCGAAGCTGCCGGCCAGATTCGCCACGTGCCGGTCGGTGGCGGTGTTCAGCGACGGATCGCGCGGATCGTAGGTCACCAGTGCCACCAGCAGCGCGAGCCCCAGGATGCCCAGTACCAGCGCGACGAGTTCCGCGGTGCGGCGGCTCATCAGCGCCCGCAGTGCGGGCGAGGCAATTCGGCGGGCTTCGACGGATGTACGGGCGGACATGCGATTCAGAACCTTCGGCGCTGGCGCAACTATAACCCGGAAGCTACTGAGAAATGAAGGACTTCTAGTGGGCCTTTCGCGTCGTGGCTTCACTCTTCCGAACATCGGGGGCTGGTGCGCCGCCCTCGGGGGTTGGCGCACCACCCCGTCGTGTCACTGCGCTCGCAGCGAAGCGAGCTCCCGTGGATGACGTGCGAACTCCCGCGCGAATTCGCTTCGCTAGCTGGCAAGAGCCAAGGTCTGGCCTGGCAAGAAACAAGCTCGGGCAATAAACAAGGTCTCCCCTCCCCTTGCGAGGGAGGGGTGCGAGCAGGCACTGACGGCGGTCGTACAACACGCCTCCCCCCGGCCTTGGTCCGCTTCGCGGTCCAAGCCGACAAGGGGAGGGGGTGTCCTTTCCCCCTCGGATCGCCGTTTCATGCAGGTCGGGTCGGCCGACGCCGGCCGGTGGTCAATTCGCAATGACCGGTCCGCCCACGACATCGAAGCGCCAGCATCAACACGCCGGCGCCGCCGCGGTGCTTATTCCGCCGGCAGGTCGAGCTTCGGCAGCCGGTAGCGATCCTGCGGATCGTCCCAGCCCTTGAAGCGCGGCGGCCGCTTCTCCGCAAACGCGGCGCGCGATTCCATCAGGTCGCTCTTGGCGCCATGCTCGTGCAGGGCCGCGGCCAACCGCTTTTGCAGTGACGTCGGCTCCGGACGCATGGCTCGCATCATCGCCACCGTGTTCACCCGCGATGCCGGCGGCAGGGTCAGCAAATGCTCTGCCATCGCCAGCGCACCCGGGATCAGCTCGTCCGGCTGCACCAGGCGGTTCAGGAAGCCCAGCTCGAAAAAGCGTTCGGCGGTGAAGCGGAAGCCCAGTGCCATCTCCATGGCGATGGGGAACGGCAGGTTGGCGAGATGGCCGTGGTTGTAGCCGCCCAGCAGCCAGCGCTTGGCCTCGGAGACCTCGAAAATGGCGCCGCGTACCGCCAGGCGCAGGTCGGTGCGTTCGACCAGCATGAAGCCGCCGCCCATGGCGAAGCCGTTCACCGCGGCGATCACCGGCTTTTCCAAGGCACCGGACATGAATGGGTCCTCGATCGTGGGGCGACGTCCGCCGGGGGCACCATCCTGCAGGGATTCCTTCATATCCTCGCCGGCACAGAAGGCACGGCCGGCGCCGGTGAAGATCGCCACTTCCAGGTCGTTGTCATGGCGGAATGCGGTCCAGGTCTCCGCGAGTGTGGACCGTAGCTCGTGGTTCAGCGCGTTCAGCCGCTCCGGGCGGTTCATGCGCACGATCAGAATCTGGCCGTGGCGTTCGGTTTCGACGACGGGCATGGGAGTCTCCTTCGGAGTACGTCACGGCGGGTCGGGCAAATTGGTGACGAGCTCCCCTTCCCTGTGGGAGGGGAGTTCCGTATCCTCTCCGCGGGCGGCGCTATAGCGGGATCGCCAGCAGCGTGTCGATCTTGTCGCTGTCCAGCACGACGATTCGCTCGCGGAAGCGGAACGGCGCAGCCGACACGTCGATCCGATCCAGGTACCGCCCGGTGGCGAACAACGACGTGGTGCCGTCATGCATGATGCGCGCGGCGATGAAATGCGCGTGCACCATGGCGGTCCCCTCCTGCACACCTTTCAACCGCACCGGGCCGACGACGTGCCGGTAGCGGTGCGGCTCGAAGATATTGGCGCGCCGCAGGGAGAACACGCGGTCCAGCAGCATCCCGCGCGACGCCGCATACATCACCCCCTGCGGCAGCCCCGCTTCGTGGTTGGCGCGGCTGGTGACCAGATAGCGGCACGGGTCCTCAAACAGGTCGGGCCACGCTTCCAGGCGGTCTTCGTCGATGCATTCCGCGTACTCGGCGATCAGCTCGTGGATGCCGTGCCGCAGCGCAAGGTCGTCCGCAGCGCCGACCATCGTCATTCGCCCATCAGGGCGCGGTAGTGCTTCCAGAAACCGCGGATCGCCGCCTCGCTGGCGCGGAAGGTCTGAGATTCTGCCTCATGCCCGCCCATCATCACGATGCCCGCGCCGTCGTCATTGTATTGCAGCGCGCGCTGCACGAAACCGCCGACGCAGCCGTCCTCCATCGATATGTAACCCGCGGCACCGATCAAATTGCCTTGCCGCAGGCGGCGCTCTGTCATCGCGTCGTCGTCGGTGTCGAAGCCGAGATGGATCCATTCCAGCTCCGCCTTGTCGACGCCGCGCGGCCGGACCACGCGCACCGCGATCGTGTTGCGCACCTGCTGCAGCACCATGCCGGGGAAGACGGTCAGAATCTGCACCGAGATCTGGTCGCCGTATTCATCCACCAACTCCACCACGGAGTTGTCCTGCAGCCGGAACTCGCTGTCAGCGCGGAGCTGGGCGGCCTTGTAGTCCGCATCCTCGGCGGCGTAGTCCAGCTTGGCGTAGCTGTAGTGGTTGCCGCCCTCACGGTTGATATAGATGCCGCCCGGCATACTGAGCCGGTTGATGCGGAAGGTGGTGAGGAACAGATGAAGGATCGAGGCGTGATAGGTGTCCTTCACGTTCTCGAAGTAGAGTTTCCAATTGTTTGGCATCACCTGCGTGCTGCGCCCGAGCAGCCGTGGCGTGCGGTTCATCACGCGCAGCAGGCCACGGGTGACGTCGGGGCCGAGATACGTCTCCAGATCTGGTGTCGCGTCGCTGAACGTGCCGAATACCAAGCCACCGAGTTCCGCGGTGCGCAGGCGTTGCAGTCTATGCTCGTCCTTGCGGAACTCGGGCGGCATGCCGCCCTGGCGCTTCACGCCATGCTCGAACGCGACGCCGGTGAGCTGGCCGGTCAGGTCATAGGTCCAGCCATGATAGATGCAACCGAACTCCTTGACGCTGCCGTTGCGCTCCAGGCAGAGCAGGTTGCCGCGATGGGCGCAGCGGTTGACGAAGGCGTTGATCGCGCCGTCGGCACCGCGTACGACGATGACCGCGGTCTCGCCGATGGTGGTGGCGACGTAATCGCCCGGCTTCGCCAACTCCACCGCAAGGCACAGGTAATTCCACGTCGGCCCCTTGAACAACCGCTCCTGCTCCAACTGGTACTGGGCAGGTTCAGTATATACCCGGAACGGCACTTCGCTGATGCCGTTCGATGGCCAGGCGACCGAGCGGTCCGTGGTCATGCCGGATAGAGACATGCGTGTGCCCTCCTCCCGAGCTTGGGCTGCCGCGGTCAGCTTACGCCGGAGGGCACGAGGCGGGAAGTGGCCGGACGCGTGGCGCACCAAAGGATGCCGATGCCCACGTCCAGCTGCCTGCGGCCACCTGTCATAGCGAGGAGCGTAGCGGCGAAGCGATCTCCCACGGGGTGGTGACCGGACGGCTGCGCCATGCGACGGGGATTGCTTCGTCGGTACGCTCCTAACAAGAAAGAAGAAACAATTTGTTTCGATCTGCCGGGTGGAGAGAAGCGTCTTTCATACAGCCGCGGTGGTCGGCCGCCAGGCCGGTGGTCAACTCGCAATGACAGGGGACGGGAGCCGACAACACTCCCGCGTCTCGACGCTGAGGGCCGTTACGTTTGCGCCAGCACCGACCTTCGCGACGCCAGGAACTCCTCGACCGCGCCAACCAGCTTATCGCACTCTGCATCGCCGATCGGCAGCGACAGCGCGAACATGCCGCGCCGCGCCAGCCAGATGCCGTGCGCCAGCATGTCAAAAAAGAACAGTTCCTTCAGCTTCGCATCGCCCTTCGCCGCGTCGGCGGGAGAACGCACCGGCCCGCGCATCGCATGCACCGCGATCATCGAGCCGATGCCGGTGAACTGCAGCGGCGCATCCGCCGCACGGCACAGCGCATTCAACCGCTCGCGCAGCGCGTCGCCACGGGCGTTCAACGCCAACGCAGCCTCCGGCGTATAGACCTGCGTCAGCCCGGTCAGCCCGGCCGACATCGTCAGTACATTGTTGTTGAACGTCCCCGCGTGCGGCAATGCATCGGGACGGCGCGGATCGAACAGGTCCATGATCTCGGCCCGGCCGCCGAAGGCCCCGAACGACATGCCGCCACCGATATACTTGCCGAACGTCGTCAGGTCCGGCTTCACGCCGCGCACCGACTGCAAGCCGCCGGGGGCAAGGCGCGACGTCATCACCTCGTCGAAGATCAGCAGGGCGCCGACGCGTGTGCAGGTCTTCTGCAGCGCGTTCAGGAACTCCGGCGCGGCGGGGATGCAGCCGCCGCTGCCGATCATCGGTTCCAGGATCACCGCCGCCAGTTCCGGTCCCTGCTGCTCGATCAGGGCGACCGTCGCCGCCGTATCGTTGTAGGGTGCCAGAACGAACGGGAACGGTGCATTCACCGGCGAGCCGCCGCCGGCGAAGGTAAACACCGCGCCATGATACGCGCCATCGAACGCCATCAGCTTCGGCCGCTTGGTGAAGACGCGGGCCAGGGTCAGCGCGAGCAGGTTGGCCTCGGTGCCGGAGTTGGTGAAGCGGACGCGACCGAGTGAGAAACGGTCGCACAGCGCACGGGCGAAGCGCGCTTCCAGCACGTTGTGCGCGCCCATGCTGATGCCGCCGTCCAGTGCACGGTCGATCGCGTCGCGGATCACCGGATGCGAGTGGCCGTACAGCCCCGCGGTGTATTCACCCAGGAAGTCGACGTATTCCGCGCCATCCATATCCCATAGGCGGCAGCCCTCGGCGCGTGCCATCGCGAGCGGAAAGGGCGGGTAGAACAACACCGTGCGGGTATTGCCGCCCGGCATCACGGCCGTAGCCTCCAGGTAGCGGGCGAAGCTCTTGGGATTGCGCGCGACATAGGACTCCTTCGCGTCGGTCAGCGCCGCATCGATATCGGCGTTGCGCAATGCCGCGTAGCTCATTCGGGACCCTCCCCACGGTTGAAGCAGCGGGCGTTGTCGCGCCAGCGGTCGGCGGGCGCAACATGCATCACGCGAGCACACGCACCCGCGGGGCATTGCTCCACTGCACCGCTTTACCCGCATTGCTCCACTGCACTGCTTTACCCCGCGGCGCATTGTTCCACTGCATCGCCTTGCCCCGCTATCGTCGCCGCGGCGAAGCCTCCACCGCGAGCGGTGAGGTGATGTCGGCGAACGACACCTTCAGCGACGTCCGCACATCCAGCACCGTCGGCACCCGCGCGGTGATCGCCTCGCGCAATGCCGGACCCAGCGCGGCCGGATCGGTGATGCGCTCGCCGCGGCAGCCCATGGCGCGCGCGATGGCCGCGTGGTCGAAATCGTTGAACTCGGCGGCGAACGGGCCGCCGCCGTGCAGCACCCATCCGAGCGCATTGTTATTGAACACCACCACCGTGATCGGAATATCCTGCTCCAGCGCGCTCATCAGCCCGTTCATCGTCATGGCGAAGCCGCCGTCGCCGCACACCGCGACGATCGGCCGGTCCGGATGCACCAGCTTCGCGCCCAGCGCAGCGGGAATAGCAAACCCCATCGGTCCGGAGCCGGCCGCTTGCAGGAACCCGCCCGGTTGTTTCGTTTGATACCAGTGCGTCATCATGATGCGGTTCTCGCCCGCGTCGCAGGTGACGATCGCATCATCCGGCAGAGTGCGCATCAGCTCGCCGATCACCCGTTGCGGCAGGATCGGCTGATCGTCGGCTTGGTACTCGGGCGCACTGAAATACCCCTTCTCTGCCCGCCACGCGGCCACGCGGCGTTCGGCCGCCTCGCGCCGGCCAGCCCCACGCGCGCCGACCGCATCGACAAGTTGCCGCAGCACGATGGCCGCATCGCCCAGCAACACATGCTCCGCTGGAAAGGTCCAGGATGCGTTGCGTGGCTCGATGTCGATCTGGATGAAGGTCTGCCGCGTCGGATCAAGCAGTTTGCGGTTTTCCCAGGCGGTGTCGGACGGACCGAGCTTGGTGCCGATGGCAAGGATCAGGTCGGCCTCGGCGATCGTCGCGTTGGCGGCGGGGGTGCCGAACGTGCCGAACACACCCAGCGCCAGCGGATGCGTTTCGGCGAAGCACCCCTTGCCGGCGGCGGTGGTGGCCACTGGCAGGCCGGCCGCCTCGGCCAACATGCGCAATGGTTCATAAGCCTGCGCGATGCGCACGCCGTTGCCGGCGATGATCACTGGCTTGCGTGCCGCGAGCAGGGCGTCGACGGCGGCGGTCACGCGGGACGCATCGGCGGGAGGGGGCATCGGCGGCAGGTAGTGGCGCGTGGGATACAACGCCGGAACCGACTCCGGACCGATCGTTCCGGCGAGCGAATCCTGCGAGAACAGGACCACCACCGGACCCGGCTGGCCGGATACGGCGTGCTTGATGGCAAGTTGCGTCGCCTGCACCGCACTGCCGGGATCGGTCGCCTGCATCACCTGCTTGGTGACGCCGGAGAAGGCACGCCGCGCGTCCCAGCTTCCATAATCTCCAGTGGCCTGCTGATACGGCGCGTGCAATTGCAGCCCCGACGCGTCGGAGAAGTCGGTCAGCAGCAGCATGGGCGAACTGGAGAGGAACGCCTCGATCGTACCGATCATGCCGTTGCCCAGCACCCAGGGGCCTTGGCCGATCAGCACGCCGGGACGGCGCGTCAGGCGGCCGTAGACCTCGGCCATGACGCCGGCGAGCGACTCCTCGCGCACCATCACCATGCGCAACGAATTCTGAATCTTGCGCAGGCCGCCGACGATGCGGCCGGTGTGGCCGCCGGAGATGCCGAAGACGTATTCGATGCCGGCTTCCTGCAACACGCGGCCGACCAGGTCGGCGACGGGCTCTTCCTCGGTCAGCATGCGTTCTATTGGCATTGCGGTTCCCCCTTGGTCAGTGAGATCGTCCACCCGATCGTTGTGCCGGTCCAGCTTCCAGGGGCGATTGGTCGGACGGGAGAAGCGGATGCGACGGCCGCGGACTGTGACGATCGCGTCCGCCAACTCGTCGCCGTGACGGGCAAGAACCTCCGCCATCATGGCAATACGCGGTTCGGTCCGCAGGTCGGGCAGTCGCACGATCGCTGCATGGGCGGCACCGTGGAGATAGACCAGCGTCGCGAAAAGCTCCCACCACACGATGCCACGATGCTGTCATCGATATTAAACCGATAGTGTCGTCATAAAGCTCTCGAGCAGGGCGTTCGTCTCGGCGCTGGCGTCAAGCTGGGGAAAGTGTCCGGTATCCGCAATGATCTCCACGCGGGCCGCTGGCACACTGGCGCGGACCACCTCCAGGTAAGGGGTGCTCTGCCCTTGCCGCATCGGCCGCCGTTCGCGCTTGTCGTTGCTGTAGGTGGATTGCACCACCATGACCGGCACGCGCAGACTGGCCAGCGACGACGCAAGCCGGTGGACGTCGTAGCGTTGCATGTCCGCCAGCATCTTCTCGCCGATCGGTCGCGGCAGGCGGTTGGCGCGTTCGATGATGGATGCGGCCGCTGACCTGTCGCTGCGGTCCGTGAACATCTCCCGGAACATCCCATTAACCAAGGTTTGATAGCCGTCGGGCATCGCGAAGCGCTCCCGCAGAACCGCTGCCATCTCGAGAGCGAACTGACTGCCATCCACCAGGATAACGGCGGCCGTGTGGTCCGGCGCCTGCAGGGCAGCCTCGAGCACGACGCGGCAGCCCATGCTGTGGCCGACCAGGATCGCCGGCGGGAGGCTCAAGGTGCGCATCACCTCGGCCACGTCGGCGCCGTATCGTTCGATCGAGCATGCGGTGGCTGCGCCGGGGCTGTTGCCGTGTCCGCGCAGATCGACCGCGACCGTCTGATGGTGCGACGAGATATGCGACACCTGCGCATCCCAATCGCCATGGGCGCAGCCAAAGCCATGCACGAACACCATCGCGGGGTGGCGATATCCCGTGATGACGTGATGGATGAGTTCCATGATCCCCCCTTATGCCGATCTGCGGGTCAGCGGACCATCTTGCCGGTCCAGCGGTCGCGACCGATCCAGAAGGTGCATTGCGGGCAATATTCGCCCTCGTAGTCTATACCCTCCTCGTGCGGGCAGCCCGATGATGCGATCGACGGTGGCGACCGATTTCACGCCCGCTTCCTCGAAGAACGCCAGCACCTCGGCGGCAATTGTCGGATCATGGCGCACATCCCCTTGGTCCGGGAACCATCTGCGCATTTCCGGATCTGCCGCCGCGGAATTCTTCACGCTGGCCACCAGCTTGCTGGCGCTCTTGTCGTCGGGGCCATAGGCGGCGACGGTTCCAACGGGATAGCCGCGCATCCCGCGGCGTGGCTTTTTGCTCAGCGCTTGATCGATCTGTCCAACATGGGATTCCTCCAGTCGGGCATCGTAGCAGGCGGACTGGCAAAGCGCAGGCTGTCCTCATGTTGTGATCCTAACGCTTGGATGCTATCGGGCAATCTGTCATTGCGAGCGCAGCGAAGCAATCTCCCGCGACAGTACGCACGTCACTCGCAGGAGATTGCTTCGCTGCGCTCGCAATGACACTCCATTGGTGAGCACTACCCGCCAGAGTCGGAGCACCAGGGCAGCGGCTCGGCGCTGATCGATTGAACCAATAAGCTGCCACGCAAGTTGCATGGGGTCAGGCCGCGAGGAACCCGATCCGATCTTCCTCCAGCACAGCGCATGTCAGCTTGCCGCCATTGCCCGCGCCGGTATCCAGTCCGATCCGGTTCGCCGCGACGACCGGTGCCGGACTGGTACTGTGACCGTGCACAACCACAACCCCCAGCGCTTGCTCCGTCCACAGGAACGGCTGGCGGATCGTCATCAGGTCGTCCTTTGCCTGCCGCGCCAGCGCCACGCCGGGACGAATCCCAGCGTGCACGAACAGGTAGTCCCCCTCGCGGTGCGACCATTTCAGGTTACGCAGGAACGCAATGTGGGCGGCGGGCAACGCGGCGGCCCAGTCCTCGCGCGGCAGGTCCGCGGCAACGCCCCAGCCCGGAAGGGCTTCGCGTCCACCGGACCAGAGCCAGTCGGTCGCCGCCGCGCGGTCGCCATCCAGCGCTTGCAGCAGCATGTGCTCGTGATCCCCGCGCAGATTGATGACGGACAGGCCCGGCACCGGCGATCCCGCCGCGAGCAATTCGACCACCCCCGCGCTGTCGGGCCCCAGGTCGATGTAGTCGCCCAGATGCACCAGCAACGGCGCATCGATCGGCCGCGCCGCCAGGTCCGCCACGATCGCCGCATGCAGCGCGACGAGCTGCGCCTTGCAGCCATGGATGTCGCCCACCGCATAGACACGGCGCCCGCGCGGCAGCCAGCCCGGCGCGGCACGAAACCGCAGCGCATCGGCGCTGGCTGCGGCGGGTGGGGCGCCGCTCCAGGTGGGGATCTCGGTGGCGGCCAAAGCCGCGCGCGCAACGCGCCGGGGGCGCCGCATCACCCCGCCCTGTTCCGTTCGCCGAGCCTGCTGCTACTCTCCGGTATCCGAACGCACAGGAGGAAACGCTTGGCCAAGATCACCTTCCCCGTTGAAGCGGGCCACATCATGCTGTTCGCGCGCGCGATCGGCGACACCAACCCGGTCTATCACGACGCCGAAGCCGCGCAGAAGACCGAGGCCGGCGGCATCATCGCCCCCCCGACCTTCGCGCAGGCGGTGGCGCAGTTCGACCCCGACTATCCGCTGCGCTGGCGCCCGGGCCAGCCCTGGTTCGGGTCCGGGAAAACTCCGAGCGGGGTGGACAACCGGCCGAGCGGCGGCGGCGGCCTGCATGCGGAGCAACATTTCGAATACCACCGCCCGTTGCGTCCGGGCGATATGCTGACAGTCGAGAGCCGCCCCGGCGAGACCTGGGAACGCGAGAGCAAACGCGCCGGCAAGCTGACGTTCCGCGAACGCATCACCGAATACCGCGATCAGAAGGGCGAGCTGGTGGTCACCGCGCGCAGCGTCGGCGTGACCACGGAACGTCCCGTGGAACAGCGGTGAAGGGGGATCGGGCCATGGCATTGAAAGTAAGCGAACTGAAGGTCGGCGACACGCACGCCGAGCGCATTTGTGAAAACCTGTCGCGCACGCAGCTCGTGATGTATTGCGGCGCCTCCGGCGACTACAACCCGCTGCACGCGGACGAGGTCTACGTGACGCAGAACGCCGGCTACCCGAGCGTGTTCGCGCACGGCATGCTGACCATGGGCATGACTGGCAAGATGCTGACCAACTAGGTCGGCGACGGGCGGCTGACCAAGTTCGGCGTGCGGTTTACCAACCAGGTGTGGCCGGGCGACGATCTGGATGCGACGGCGACGGTGGCGGCCATCCGCGAGGAAAACGGGCAGCAGTTTGTCGATCTGACGCTGTCCACAACCAACCAGGACGGGAAGGAAGTGGTCACCGGCTCGGCGACGGCGCGAATCGATCCATAAACAAGGCGCTGTCTTCCAACCAAACCGAAGACGGACGCATCGCCAGAGGCGTGGCCCCGGGGGGCACAAGCGGCGCGCGAAGTCGCCGTATCGCTGCACGGGGCCAGGTCGCCGCGAAGGTGTGTGGGCGCCGAAGGTGCGGTGGCTCGCCTTAATCGGCGCCATCGACCCATCGACGATGGACAGGCCCCTCCGCCGAAACCCACATATGCGCTGCCGCAACCATGATCCCTCTCAGACGTTTGGTTCGTTCCGCATCAGATTCAGAACAGCTGGGGTGTCAGGGCATTGCCGTGGGCAACGGCTTGCGCAGCGCTATATCGTAGAGCGCTTCCCCTTGGAAGCAAAAATAGACGACCTGCCATCGCTCGGCGGCGACGAATTCGCATACAGCCTGATGGACGCCAAATACCCCAAAGCCCGGTCGCACGATCCTGCCGAAATCATTAAATGCAAGAAGACCGTTCGGTTTTAGCTTCTTGTTGGAGAGCTGGATGTCCTGGCGAACAGCCTCGTAAGAATGATCCGCATCTATGTAGATAAAATCAAAGCTTTGATCCTCGAACGTTCCTACGATCTCAGATGTAAGCCCTCGATGCAGGCACACTGCTTTATGGTTTGCGACATCGGGCTGTAGCATCGAGAAATCGACATCGACCAGATGCAAGGCTGATGGGTTAAGGCGAAGAAGAATTTCGCGCGAGAATTCTCCTCGCAGCACGCCCAGCTCGGCGACAACGCCGCCCTTGGTCATTCGGTCGAGCATGCCGATACGCGTGGAAAGGAATTGGCATTTGTCGATCGAACTCCTGCGGCAGATCCGGTGCGGGCAAGGGCGCAGGCACCGTAGCAAGCCGGACGATGCGGAGCACCCGTTTGACCGGCTCTGGAAGCGTACGTTGGACAAGGAGCTTCAGTTTACGACCCGGACGCGACATGAGGGGGTTCGGAAAAGGGAAATGTCATATACCAGTCCGGCAACGAATCGGTCAATTGCTGGCCGATCATGATCCCGGTCATTTCAGGGTTTGCCCGACTTTCCCCACCTTCGGCGTCGCTCAGGCCTCAAACTCGAAATGGTAGAAAATCGACCCCACGGAGCGACACGGCCGGCGAATTGCTGCGCGGGCTTGCGCCGCATCGTCACGTCGTCCGAGGAGGGCTGCGGACCAAAAAGCCACATACGAGTAGTACGCTTATAAGGCAGTGCCATACGTCGTTAATGTTGAATGGTCGCGCTGTATAGCGTCGCGGGGCGGAGACAATCCGCCGATGCAACGACGGCGGACTTGGTCCACCCTGCGCTCCATGTGGTGCTCCCCAACATGAGTCACTCGCGAGAGTAGTACGCTGAAAGGATGGTGGGCGCTTCCCTACCGCACTCTCGGTCGTCGCCTGACCTCGGCCCGCACGTGCCGGAAGTTCAGCACCGCCGGATCGGCCACCACCGGGCCCGGCGCGATCGCCACAATGATTTGCTCTGCAATCGGAGCGAAATCGGCACGGAAATGCACCGACGACTTCAGCGCCAGGATCGGGCACGAAGCAGGCTCGACCCCGAGATGCCGGATGATCGCCTGATCCAGCGCCTGCATCTTCTGCGACACCACCACCACCAACACGCCCTCGATATCGAGCAGCGCGCAGGGCCCCAGATTGCCGGGGTTCCCGGCGCCCATCGGCCCGGTCAGCGTGAACTTCCCATCGCCCAGCCGCGCCACCCGTGCGGTGCAGGCGAACGGCATCCCGTCTGACTTGCCGCCGAGCGACAGGGCAATAGTCCCGCCCTCGCCCGCTGCGTGACAGGCCGCCGCGCTGTCCGCGTCGTTGATCAGGCAGAGCAGCGCACCCTTGGCACGCTGCCGCACCAGCTCCACCAGCAACTCGGTCGTATCGCCGTGGCCGCCACCGCCTGGATTATCCTGCGTATCCGCCAGCACGACCGGCCGCGACGCGCGCGACGCGATGCGCAGCGCCTCCGCCACCGCCTCGGCCGACGGCAGCGTGTCCTGCACGAAGTCGCTCTCCCGCGCGGCGACATGCGCGGCGAACGCATCGGCCGTGGCATCGGCCTTCGCCTGGGTGTCGGCGAAGGCCGCCAGCGCAGGGCCGCAGTCAGGAAAATCCGCGTAGGGAAAGCCGAAGCAGAACGCCAGCTCGACGGCATCCATCCGTTCGGCCAGGGACGTCCGCTCTCGCATCACCTCCTGCATCGGCGACATCAGCGTGCACTGGCTGCCGAGCGGGAGCCAGAACTCCAGCTGCCGGAACGCCCGCGCCCACGGGGCACCGCGCGCGATCCGCTGCAGCAGCAGCCGCATGGCGTGCGCGCCGGCGTCCTTCATGTCGATATGCGGGTAAGTGCGGAACGGCACGGCCGCATCCGCCAGCGCCACCATCCGCGCCGTCAGGTTGCAGTGCGGATCGAGGCTGATGGTCAGCGGTAAATCCCCCACGATGGCGCGGACCCGGCGCAGCAACTCGCTTTCGGCGTCGGGGAAGCTTTCCACGACAGCGGCGCCGTGCAGATCCAGGTACACGCCGTCCGGCGGCGCGGCGTCCAGCGCCTCCGACAGCCGGGCGCAGAGCAGGGCCGCGATGCGCTCGAACGCCTCGTCCTGCACCGGGCCGGCGGGATTGGCGAACGCCCAGGCCAGCGGCACAAGGGTCGCGCCGGCCGCCTCGGCCACCGCGATGGCACCGGCGCTGGGGACCGAAGTTCCGCGCACGGCTTCCAGCAGCCCCGCGCCGTTCTGCAGCGGCGGAAACCCGCCTGGGTGCAGGAAGTCGGCATAGGTGGTGGGACGCGGGGCAAAGGAATGGCTCTCGTGCAGGAAGCCGCCGAGGGCGATGCGGTGACCCATGTGTTTCTCCGGGACCTATGGTGATTGCGGGGAGCAAAGCGCGAACGCTATCTCCCCACGGCACATTGCTGCGCCGCCGCGCGGCCCGCAACGCCAGCGGCTTGCAACGCGGGCGCCTTGATCGAGAGTGGGAGGACCATGCTGACCGTCAGTGCCGTCGGCCGCCGCTTCCCGGGCGGCGTCGAGGCCCTGCGCGACGTCTCGTTGCGCCTGGGTGCCGGCGATTTCGTGGCCTTGCTCGGCCCGTCCGGCTGCGGCAAATCGACGCTGCTGCGGCTGATCGCCGGGCTGGACCAGCCGGATTCCGGCACGCTGCACTGGGACGCAGGCCACGAGCCGACCTCCGGCGAAGTCGGCTTCGTGTTCCAGGACGCCACGCTGCTGCCCTGGGCCACCGCCGCGGATAACGTCTACCTCCCGTTGCGTCTGCGTGGCGCGTCGTCAGCGCTGGCACTGCCCGAGGTGCACGCGGCCCTGGCCCGCGTCGGCCTCGCCGGCTTCGAGACCGCCCGCCCGCGGCAGCTTTCCGGCGGCATGCGCATGCGTGTCTCCATCGCCCGCGCGTTGGTAACGCGGCCGCGCCTGCTCCTGATGGACGAGCCGTTCGCCGCGCTCGACGAGTTTACCCGCCACCGTTTGCAGGCCGATCTGCTGACGCTGTGGCGGTCAGCCGGCTGCACCGTGGTGTTCGTTACCCACTCGATCTACGAAGCGGCGTTCCTCGCCCGCCGCATCGTGCTGATGACGCCGCGGCCCGGCCGCATCGAGCGGGAGATCGCGTCGCCGCTGCGCGCGGGACCGGAGACACGGCTGGATCCCGCCTATGCCGCGCTGGTGGCGGAGATCTCCAAGGCGCTGGAAGCGGCGATGGAAGAGCAATGATCTTCCGTTTCGCGCCGGCGTTGTTCGGCTTGCTCGCCCTGGTCGCGTGGGAGGCCGCGGTACGCCTGACCGGCGTGCCGGTCTATCTGGTGCCCGGCCCGGTCGCCATCGTCGGCGCGTTCCTGGCCGATCCGGGCGGGCTGTTGCTGTCGCTCGGGTCCACCCTGTCGGTGACGTTCGCGGCACTTGCGGTCGCCGCCTTCCTCGGCACCACGATGGCGCTGGCGATGGCCGCGAGCCGCTTGGCGCAGGCGGCGATCCAGCCCTGGGCGGTGATCCTGCAGGTAACGCCAATCGTGGCGATCGCGCCGCTGATCATCGTCTGGGTAGGTGATCCGTTCGCCTCCTTAGTGGTGTGCGCCACCATCGTCGCGTTCTTCCCGATCTTCGCCAACACCGCCGCCGGCCTGTCGGCGACGCCGGCGGAACTGGCGGATCTGTTCCGGCTGTATGGCGCGGGACGCTGGCAGTCGCTGTGGCTGCTGCGGCTGCCTGTGGCACTGCCGTATTTCCTGGCGGGGCTGCGCATCTCCGGCGGGCTGGCGCTGGTGGGCGCGGTGGTGGCGGAGTTTGTCGCCGGCTCCGGCGGGTTCGCCTCGGGCCTCGCCTATCGCATCCTGGAGGCCGGCTACCGGCTGGAGATCGCTCGCATGTTCGCCGCCCTGGTGCTGCTGTCGCTGGCAGGTATCGCGATCAATTTCGGCCTGGGCGCGCTGGGGGCGGCGATCATGCGGCGGCGCGGCGGGGCGTAGGGCGGGCACGGTCATCGGTCTTGTGGCACCCGCACGCGAGGGCTCTTCCGCCAAAGGAACATCGGTGCCTCTCTCGCTTCCCCGACGTACCCGGTTGCTTCGAGCGGCTGCAATCCCTGCCGGGAGCATCGGGCCTTCCTGGCTCACCGGTACAGCTCCGACCCCCCCGAGCGGTCGAGCACGCCAGTGAAACGCATCCGGCGTATCCCCTCGTGAATGCGTGCCCGCCCCATCCAACCCCCCTCTCGTTGAGGGCCAAAGAACCGGACATTTCACGAGCTACAAAATCAGGACAGATCACGAGCGACCACGCGGCGGTCCGCACACCTGTTGCTCGCGCGATCCCTCGCTTATGCTGCGACCCGCGGGTGCGTCGCTGTCGGAGAGGACGCCATGAGCGACAAGCCGAACTTCGTTCTGGTCCCGGTGGATCCCGAGCCCGAACCGGCGCCCGAACCACCGCCCAAACCACAGGCGCGCGAGACGCTGTTGGATCGCGTCCGCCACTTCGCCCTGGCGCTGCTGCCGCAGGGCTCCGGCCGCGCCATCGCGCCGACCAATGACATCCCGCGCCGCCCGCGTCTCGTCTTCGGTTTCGACGCCACCGCGTCACGCGAGCCGGCCTGGGCCACCGCACGCACCGTCACCGACGCGCTGGTGCGCGTGCTGCCGGGCGAGCTGGACGTGGCGCTCGCGGTGCACGGCGGCGGACTGCTGCACACCTTCACCGCCTTCACCGCGGACGCCAACGCTCTGCGAGACCGTGCCGCCGGAATCCGCTGCATCGCCGGAGCGACGCGCCTGCTGGCGATCCTGTCGCGCTGCCTGCGCGAGCCGGGCGTGCGCGTGGTCACCTATATCGGCGACGTATTCGAGGAATCCCTGTCCCGCGGGCAGAAGCTGGCCGACGAACTCGGTGCGCGCGGCATCAAGCTGATCGTGCTGCACGACACGTCGGCCTGGGACGCGCGGCGCGATGCGGAGGTGTTCCTCGACCTCGCGCGCCGCACGGGCGGATGCGTGCTGCCGTTCGATCCAAGCGCTCCGGGCCGGCTGCGCGACATCCTGACCGCGGCGGCGGTGTATGCCGTCGGCGGCGAAGAGCTGCTGTGGGAGAAGCGCGAGGAGCTGCCTGGCGCGGTGCTGCTGCTGGAGCATTTGAACCGGCGATAGCGTTGTGATCCTAACGCTTCGATGCCACCGCCAATCTGTCATTGCGCGCGCAGCGAAGCTATCTCCTGGGGGATGCGCAGCTTCGGCCCGCATTGCCACCGGCAGCAAAGGCCGGTGGTTCATCGGGGCAAGCCCGTCGGCAAAGAGTGTGCAGCGTCTGAAGGACAAGGTGGGTGGGATGCGCAGCCCATTCGCGGGAGATTGCGTCGTTGCGCTCGCAATGCCACTGCAACGCGGCCACTACCCGGTAGACAGTCGTAACATTGCAAACCACCGGGCGACACAGACGTAGGTTCCCGGGCATGACACGGGGGGGCAGCGGCCGCCGAACGTGTGCCAGACGTTATGTCGGCTGGGCTGAGCTGGTCCTACACCCCACTCGCCGGCGCGATGATGATGCGGCGGTTCTGCTTGCCTTTGTTCTCGATCTTCACCACCACCATGCGGCCGATCTCGCCGGTGCGCGTCACGTGGGTGCCGCCGCAGGGCTGCAGATCCACCGGCACACCGCCCGCACCGATGCGCATCAGCCGCAGCCTTCCGGCACCGCGCGGCGGCTGCACCGACATGGTGCGCACCAGGTCGGGGTTGGCGTCGAGCACCGCCTCATCCACCCACTCGATGCGCACCGGGTGATCCGCGTCGATCAGCGTGTTCAGTTCCGCCTCGACCGTCTGCTTCGGCGGCGGATTGGGCAGGTCGAAATCCAGCCGCGAGCGGTCCGCGCCTACCGAGCCTCCGGTCACCGCCGCCCCCTTGATCACGCAGCACAGCAGGTGCAGCGCGGTGTGCATGCGCATCAGCTTGTGCCGGCGGTCCCAGTCGATCTCGGCCTGCACCGTGGCGCCGGGCGGCGGCAGGGATGCGCCGGGCGCCGGAACATGCAGGACGGTCTCGCCCTCGCCCTTGATCGTGTCGGCGATCGGGGTCTCGCCGCCGTCCCAGCGCAGCACGCCGGTATCGCCGGGCTGGCCGCCACCGCGGGCGTAGAACACTGTGCGGTCGAGTTCGATGCCCTCGGGCGCGGCGGCCATCACCGTTGCCGCAGCGGAGCGCAGGCGGGGGTCGTCCTGGAACAGTTTGTCGGTCATGGGGTCCTCCAGGCGGCGCGCATGGCGTCGTGCCGCGCCGCCAGCCATAGCAGCCCGAGCGTGGTCACGATGTTGGGGAAGCGTCCGGCCAGCGCGTATTCGATCGCGCGGGCGGCGGGCCAGACGCGGGTGCGGATGTCCTCGTTCTCGGCGGCCAGGCCGGCGAGGCCGACAATGCCCTCGGCGTTCGCCTGGGGCGCGGCGACGCGGCCGAGATACAGCGTGCACACTTCATCAGCGCCGCCGGGGGTAAGCAGGAAACCGCCGATCGGGTGGAGGGTGGTGACCGGGAGGGCCATCTCCTCCAGCATTTCGCGGCGGGCGGTCGTTTCCGGAACTTCGCCGTCGTCGCACAGGCCGGCGGGAAGTTCGACCAGCACCGGATCGAGGCCGGCGGCCAGGGCAGGCAGGCGATATTGCTCGATCAGCACCACCTGGTTGGTGTCGGGGTCCCAGGGCAGCACGGCGGCGGCGGGGCCACGGCGCCAGAGCTCCCAGGTGCGAACAGCGGACAAGCCGCCGTCGAAGCGGCGGTGGCGAAAGCGGACGACGTCCAGCGCGAAGCGGCCGTCCCAGACGCGCTGCTGGGACTCGATCAGCGTGCCCTCGTCGCCCTGGACGGGGTTGTGCGTGCGTGTCGGCATGCCCGGAACCTAACCTGCTTTTCGTGCCCGGGGCGAGACCGGCCGCGGTTGCGACGGTCCGCCTTGGCCCCGGCACCGGGCCATCGTCCCGCCGACTGGCGAACGACTGGCGCTACTGTTCTTGACCTGCCCATCGCTTTACTTCAGCGCCTGCCCCACCGCTTCCCGCAGCGCAGGGAGCACCTCCGCACCGAACCACGGGTTCTTGCGCTCCCAGCCCGTGGTGCGCCAGGACGGGTGGGGCAGCGGGAAATAGCGCGGCAGGTGGTCGCGGAACGCCCGCACCCGCTCGGTCATCGGGCCGGGACCCAGCGTGTGGGCCAGGGCGTACATCCCCACGAGGAGGGTCAGGCGGATGGCGGGCATCGCCGCCACCAGCCGCTCGCGCCACAGCGGGGCACATTCCGGGCGGGGCGGCGCGTCGCCGCCATTCGGCAGCCGCCCAGGATAGCAAAGCCCCATCGGCACGATGGCAATGCGTGCCTCGTCGTAGAACGCGTCGCGATCCATCCGCAGCCACAGCCGCAGCCGATCGCCGGAGGGATCGTTCCACGGCACCCCGGTGGCATGCACCTTGGTCCCCGGCGCTTGCCCGACGATCAGCAGCCGCGCCGTGATGGACGCGCGGAACACCGGCCGCGGTCCCAGCGGCAGGACATCGGCACACACCCGGCACGCCCGCGCCGCCGCCGCGACATCGGCGAGCGCCGCTTCACCCGCCGGCGGTTCGTCAGGTCCTGACGAGCCGGTCGCAGGCCCACGCGCCTGCCCACGCAGGCCAAACATGTTCGGTCCTGATTTGGTTTGGAGGCGCCGCATCGTGCCCTGCAGTGCCACCCCTGCCGCCTGGCAGCAAGGCCGAGGATCGAGTCTCACCGATGTCTCCGTTCGTTTCTCCTGGAGTACGCGGGCGCCCCAGACAATATCCGCACGACGATCACTCATATCGACCAAGGGAAAGTCACCCTGCCCGACCGACTGACGTGATTCGCGACGGGGCTTTGCCTGACTACAAGTGGTTGACGCGACGCCCGCTGCCATGATGACTGGCAAACGCACCGTAGCGACGGCGAGCAGGGTACCCGCCGCGCCGGCATGGTGCGCGAACCTTGGGGGAGGCAACGTGCTGTGGCGGAAAGAACCGCCGACGACATCCTGACCGCCGCCGGCGGCCAGGAGGTCGTGCGGGCGCCGGACGGCATCGGCCTCGCGGTTTATGAGTGGGGTAATCCGGCCGGGCCGGAAATCCTGCTGATCCACGGCTTTGCGCAATGCCACCTGTGTTTCTACCGCCAGATCGCGAGCGACCTGGCGCAGCGTTGCCGCATCGTCGCCTACGATCAGCGCGGGCACGGCGCGTCGGACCAGCCGGCCGATCCTGCGGCATATCAGGGGGAGGACGTGTGGGCAAAGGACCTCGCCGCCGTCATCACCGCGAAGGATCTGAAGGAATACCGGTCCCGCACCATCATGATGCTGGTGGTCAACCTGGGCTCGACGATCGGGTTCTATGGCTTTGCCAACTGGGTGCCGACCTTGCTGATCGCCAAAGGCATCCTGGTGACCAAGAGCCTGCAATACACCTTCATCATCGCGCTGGCCTATCCGATCTTCGCGGTCGCCAGCGTGTCGTTCGCCGACCGCCTGGAACGCAAGGCTCAGGTGGCATTGGCGTCGATCGGCATGGCGGTGTGCGGCGTACTGTTCTCCATGCAGACCTCGCCGGCGATCCTGGTGGTGCTGGGGACGATCCAGACCATGCTACTGACCTGGCTGTCGTTCTCGTTCCACAATTACCAGGCGGAGATCTATCCGACGCGGATTCGCGCTCGGGCGGTGGGGTTCGTGTATTCCTGGAGCCGGTTCAGCGCGATCTTCACCGGGTTCCTGGTGGCTTTCTTCCTGAAGAATGCCGGGGTGCCGGGGGTGTTCCTGCTGATCGGCGGCTGCATGCTGGTGGTGGCCGGCGCGGTCGGATTCTATGGGCCGCGCACCAATCAGCTCGCATTGGAGGAAATCGCGCGGTAGGCGCGAGCAAGCCGTCCCCTCCCCTGGCAGGCTTGGGCCGCAAAGCGAACCAAGCCAGGGGGAGGGATCGTGGGAGGGGTCGCGGAACGGGTCGAAACTCGATGCCTCGCCCCCCGGCTCACGCACTTCTTCGATGCGGCGGACGGGTATCCAGTCAGCGTGTCATCCCTTCGGCGCCGGCGGGGACATCGTAGAAAGCGAGCGTCATCGATACGCTGCTGTAAAAGCCCATCAGGCAGGTGACATCGGTGACGCCCTCGTGGCCGAGCGCCTTCAGCGCGCGATCGTACAGCCCTTTCGAGACCCAGCGCGCCTGGATCAGCGCGATCGCCATCTCGTAGACGACTTGCTCGCGCTCGTCGTCGAACGATGCGGGCAGGCCGGAGAGCATGGCCTCGACCTTGTCGGCCGGCAGTCCGGCGGCCTTGCCGGCGCGCTCATGGGCGTTGGTGGGATAGGCGGCGTGGAAATGCGCGTTGGTGACGATGACGGCGATCTCGCGCTCGCGCTCGGTGAGGGAATAGCCGGTGCGGAAGTAGGCGCCCAAGGGGGCCATCACCTTCGCCAACTTCGGGTTGTGGACGTAGATCTTGTTGGGTCCGGGCAGGCGGCCGCGGGTTTCCATCAGCTGATTGTAGGCCTCCTGCTGGGCTTGGGTCATCGCGTCGTAGGGGATTTCGGCATAGCGGCCAAAGGTGGGGGTGTCGGACATTTTTGGGTCTCCTCCGGGGGCGGGACGCGTTGGCTGGCTTGCCTGCGGACGATAAAGCGGTCGTCCTGAAAAGATAGATACCTGCGGTCGGGCCAGGTGCTTTCCGGCCCGAACGCTGACCGCGCAGTGCGTCTCACGCCATCTCGCTGACGCTGCCATCATCGCCGCCTGGCGCGACGCTAGTTCCCCGCAGGGGGCGGCGCCGGTCCGACATCCGGCTCAAGTTTCGTGTTGGGCACCTCTCCATTGGACCCGAAGCTGACCATGTTCTCGATGCGCTGGTCGGTCTCTTGTCCTGCGGCATGCGCCTGAACCGGATCGGCCAACAGGAAGTCGAGCCACTCCGGGCCAAAGGGCGCGACGACGCTGATCATTTGGGTTTTCAACTTGTGTTCGAACGATGTCACGATCACACCGTCGGGGAAGCCCCAGTCCATCGTATAGCTTTTGGCGGTGATCGAGCAGCAGTGCCGGGCTCGATACCGCGTCCGTCGGGATCGGGCTGGCAAAACGGCTGCCGAACCGCTTGTTGCAGTATGCAGCGTTGCCCTGCATGGTGCCTGCAATAAAGAAGGGAAGCTTCAGGTCGCCAGTCAGCCGCGTATCGGCATTGACGAGCTGCGAGCATTTGAGCCACACCAGGACGCCCCAATAATTGAAGCTATAAAACACCACGCTTTTCCGATCGGTTGCCCGGTAGTAGGTCGAGACATCGCGATACGGCGCGTCGCACATGTCCAACGTCTGGTTGGGACCGTTCCCGCTGCATCGCCATCCGGCGGGATAGCTCTTCGGCCAGATCGACGCACCGTCCAGCATGACTGCGGGCGCGTGCCCGCAATCTCAATCATCGAGGTCCTCGCCGGGCACCGGCTGGCGGTCGTGGAAGATAGTGTGCAGCCGGTCGCCGATTTGCTTGGGTGAGACCGGCTTCACCAAATAACCCTGAATGTTGAGGTGGGCGACGTTCCGGACGGTGATCTCGCCGGCGTCCACCGTCAGCATCACCACCGCCACGTCGCGCAGCGCCGGGTCAGGATGGTTGCGCAAACGCTCGACCAAGCCCGGGCCGTCCAGCGGCTTCATGTTGATGTCGCAGAACACGACGTCGGGGCGCTTCGTGGCGATCAGTCGCAGAGCGGATTCACCGTCATCCGCTTCGGTGATGACGAATTGGTCGATGACCCGCAGCATCGCCTTGATCGTCCGCCGCATGAAGGGTTCGTCGTCGACCAACAGCACGCGAAGGTTGCGCAGGTTTGTCACGCCGCCAGCCCCGCCACGGTCGCAGGGGGTCCAGCGGGCGCGGTCCCAGGAGGCACGGTCCCAGGGGGTGCGGTCCCAGGGGGTGCGGTCCCAGGGGGCGCGGTCTCAGGGGGCGCGGTCTCAGGGGGCGCGGTCTCGAGCGGCACGGAAGTCTGGGCCGCCATGAACCGTCCAATTTCTGTCCTCGCTTCCGAGAAGGCGTCAGCCAGGGCCTCGAGCCGCCGCCCTATCTCCACGTTCGGAGCGGTCATGGCCACTGCTTCAAGCGCCCTGCACAACCCGCCGAGCATCGTCGCGCCAACCGAAAGCGACGTGCCAGCGAGCCGATGGGACCCGTCTTTCAGTTCGGCGCGGTCGCCGTCGCGCGCCGCCTCGTCCATTTCCGCGAGCTGGGCGTCGGCGGAGGCCAGCCAGTCCGCGAGCCAGTCCAGGCCCTCGGATGCGTCATCCCCGAAGACCCGCTGATAGGTCGAGGCGTCGAACACCGCCGCCGCGCCGGACCCGCTGGCGGGTTCGCATCGTGAGGGCGGCGGCAGCCCGGGTGCGCGACCGCCGACGAGCCTGACGACAGCGGCCTCCAGCCGGTCGAGGTTGATGGGTTTGGCGGCGACCTCATCCATGCCGGCGGCGAGGCAGCGGTCCCGCATCGGCCGCGTGACATCCGCCGTCAGGGCCAGCACCTTCAGGCGCGACAGGCCTTTCGCGTTCTCCATCTCGCGGATCCGGCGCGTCAGCTCCACCCCATCCAGTCCCGGCATGTGGCAGTCCGTGATCAACAGGTCGAACACGCTGGTTTCGAGCGCCACCAGTGCGGCCCAACCATCCGCCACCGCGGTGACCGAGCAGCCGAGACGCTGAAGCTGGTGCTCGATCAGCCAGAGATTGGTTTCCTGATCCTCGGCGACCAGCACCCGCAGCCCGCCCGCTCCCGTCCGCCCGGCATCCGAGTGCGCGCTCTCGACAACGGGCTCGGCGGCAACCAGCCCAAGCCGGAGAGTGAACACGCTGCCCTCCGCCGTCCCACTCTCCGCCGTCCCACTCTCCGCGGTGATATCGCCGCCCATCATGCGGGCAAGCCGGCGTGAAATGCTCAGCCCCAGCCCAGTACCCCCGAAGGTCTTGGTGGTCGAGGCATCCCCCTGGCTGAACGGCTCGAACAGCCTGGCGATTTGCTCCGGCTTGATGCCGATCCCGGTGTCCCGGATCGCGAAGACAAGCGCCGGCTCACCGTCCGGCGCGTCGGTCCGCGTCACTGCCAGGCGGATCGTCCCGGCGGCGGTGAACTTGACCGCGTTGTGCAACAGATTGATCAGGATCTGGCGCACCCGCAAGGGGTCGAGAGCAAGCCAGGTGGGCAGATAGGCAGCCACCTCGGCGACGAAGCGAATACCCTTGCTCTCGGCCGAGATCGCCGCCGGTCCAGCCGCCGCGGCGACCAGCGCCCGCAGGTCGGTGGGTTCCACATTGATTGTCAGACCACCCGCCTCGATCTTCGAGAAGTCGAGGATGTCATTGACGATGCGCAACAGAGAAGCGGCCGACCCATGCACCAGTTCGACCATTTTCAGTTGCTCGGCGCTGAGAGACGTGTCGCGCAGCAATTCGATAACGCCGAGCAGTCCGCTCATCGGCGAGCGAATCTCGTGGCTCATCATTGCCAGAAATTCCGCCTTCGCCTGGGCCGAGCGGTTCGCCTCATCGCGCGCGGCTCGCAGGGTGTCCTCGGCCTGCTTGCGTCGCGTGATGTCGGTGAAGGTCCGTACTGCTCCGCCATCCGGCAAGGCGCGCGCGCGCACCTCCAGGATTTGTCCGTTCGGCCGATGATGCTCGTAAGGGGTCTCCATCGCGAAGCCGTCGGCGAGTACGAACCGGTCGAACCAAGTGGCGAAATCGGCGTGCGGCTCACCGAATTCGCCGTTCTCCCAAAGCATCCGGATGGCGTCGCGCAGGTTCTGCCCGGGAAGGCCGGCGCCGTCCGGCCAGTCGATCAATTCGTGCAGGCGGCGGTTGAGCACATGAATGACCCGGTTCGCATCCTCCATGATGAGGCCCTGCTCCATGTTCTGCAGGGTGACATCCAGTTGCAGCGACTGTTTCGCGTGCAATGCCTCGCTCACACCCAAGGCCTCGCGCGTGCGCACCAGGTGCGCCTGATACCGGGCGGTCAGCGCGGTCACGGCCAGCAGAAACACGGTCACCACGCTGGCCACCGCGATGTACCATCTCCGGGTGGCGGAGTAGTCCGCCAGGATGTCGTCCAGGCTCACGCCGACCACGGCGATCAGCGGGAAACCGCTCACCTCGCGATAAGCGTAGATGCGGCGGACGCCATCCACCCGGCTCTCGACGGTATAATGGCCGGTTGGCGCGAGCGCATGGGCTTTCAGCATCTCACCGCCGGCGAGGGATATTCCGATCTTCATGCCCTCAGCCGCCGCGCGGGCGCGCACGACGCCGTCCAGCCCGACAAGCAGGGTCACGCCCTCAAGGCCCAGATCGGGGGCGCGGTAGAAACGTGACAGCCGGACAGGATCCAATGAGGCGACGACGACGCCCGCGAACGACCCGTCCGCCGCCTCGATCCGGCGGGTAAGCTGGATCGACCACCTGCCGCTGACACGCCCGACCACTGGCTGGCTGACGAACAACGCATCCGGCCCGCCGTTGGCGTGCGCGAGAAAATGCGCACGATCGCCGAGCCAGAGACGGCCGGCGGCACTGTCAACGGTGCTCGCCTGAAGATATCCATCCTTGTCGATGATCGAGAGTTGAAACGTCGGATCGGTCAGGAACGCGCTGTCCCGGGCCCATCGCGATAGGTCGAAACCGGCCGGATCGCGCTGCAGGGCGGCGGCGGCGTGCAGCAATGTCTGATCGATCATCGTGAGGGAACGGATCGTGTTCTCCTCCAGCGCCCGGGCAAGGTTGGCGGTGTTTTGCATGGCCGCGTGAATGACCTGCTGCCTCTGCACCGACAGCGAGATCAGCATGCCGGACCACAATATCGCCGCGCAGCACACGCCAAGGATCGTCCCGCCGTGCCGCCCGGAGCCCTGAACGATGGCGATGATCCGGCGCCGCACAGCGGCCAGAGCGGCGGGAAGCGGGCTATGGGGCGGAAGTGCCATGGTGTGCGACACCCGAGGCTTAACAATGCGCGACGGAGATGCGATCAAAACCGAACCCGGGATAGCCGGCCCAGGTTAACCGGCGCTTTACGGCGGCGGAAAAACGCCGGCTTCGACGCTGCTCTTCCCGGGGACACAGCCCGGCCTCGCCCGCGACCCGCGAAACTCCGCGACCGGAACCTCATGCACCAGAACAGCGCGCCATTCCGCGCGCCCAGCCCGGCACGCGGCGCAAAGCAGCAAAACTCCCGCAAGCTATCTTGAGGACCCGCCTCGGCCCCACGCACCGGTTGTCGGAACCGGCGGCGGAACCCCATCCCCAGCCGTGCGTCCCGGCAACGCGGCGTCTGACCATCGGCGTCGAGCGCACAATGAGCGGACGATGGGACGACCACGAGACGCAGGAGCGACACACCGACCCCTGGCCGTTGCACCGACCACGTCGCATCCGGCGCGACGGAATCGCAGGCTGAACGAAACGGGACGCCCACGAGACCAACTGCCGCCACGTCCCGACTCCGGATGACACCGCCCTCCGGAGCCTCTATCTCCCTCCCCGAACCGCCGTGCACCAGGCATCCCCCCCTGGCGTCCGGCAACCGGCGGCCGACAACCCACGACTGGTCCATGACCGACACACCGATCGACCACATCCGCAATTTCGCGATCATCGCCCATATCGACCACGGGAAATCCACCCTGGCCGACCGGTTGATCCAGGTCACCGGCGCCCTGACGGAGCGCGAGATGACCAACCAGGTGCTCGACTCCATGGAGCTGGAGCGCGAGCGCGGCATCACCATCAAGGCGCAGACCGTCCGGCTGACATACCAGGCGAAGAACGGCCAAGTCTACGAGCTGAACCTGATGGACACCCCCGGCCACGTGGACTTCGCCTACGAGGTCAGCCGCAGCCTGGCCGCCTGCGAGGGTTCTCTCCTGGTCGTGGATGCGTCCCAGGGCGTGGAGGCGCAGACCCTGGCCAACGTTTACCAGGCGATCGAGGCCAACCACGAGATCGTCCCCGTCCTGAACAAGATCGACCTCCCGGCGGCCGAACCCGAGCGGGTGAAGCAGCAGATCGAGGACGTGATCGGCCTGGATGCCTCCGACGCGCTCGAGATCAGCGCCAAGACCGGCCTGAACATCGACGCGGTGCTGGAGGCGCTGGTCCACCGCCTGCCTCCGCCCAAGGGCGACGGCGCCGCGCCGCTGAAGGCGCTGCTGGTGGATAGCTGGTACGACCAGTATCTCGGCGTGGTGATCCTGGTGCGGGTGAAGGACGGCCGCCTGAAGCGCGGCCAAAAGATCCGCATGATGTCCACCGGCGCGGTGCACTCGGTGGAGCAAGTCGGGGTGTTCTCGCCGAAGATGATTCCGAGCGACGATCTGGGGCCGGGCGAGATCGGGTATATCACCGCCTCGATCAAGACGGTGGCGGACTGCAACATCGGCGACACGATCACCGACGACCGCACGCCCGCCGCCGCGCCGCTGCCGGGGTTCAAGCCGTCGATCCCGGTGGTGTGGTGCGGGTTGTATCCCGTGGACGCCGACGATTTCGAGAAGCTGCGCGAGTCGCTCGCCAAACTGCGGCTGAACGACGCCAGCTTCCATTATGATCCGGAGACGTCGGCAGCGCTGGGCTTCGGCTTCCGCTGCGGCTTCCTGGGGCTGCTGCACCTGGAGATCATCCAGGAACGCCTGACCCGCGAGTTCGACCTGGACCTGATCGCGACCGCGCCGTCGGTGGTGTATCGCGTGCACCGCACCAACGGCGAGGTCATGGAGCTGCACAACCCGGTGGACATGCCGGACCCGGTGCACATCGACCACATCGAGGAGCCGTGGATCCGCGCCACCATCATGGTGCCGGACGATTACCTGGGCGCGGTACTGTCGCTGTGCACCGAGCGCCGCGGCATACAGGTGGACCTGACCTATGTCGGCAATCGCGCGATGGTGGTGTACCGGCTGCCGCTGAACGAGGTGGTGTTCGATTTCTACGACCGGCTGAAGTCGGTGTCGCGCGGTTATGCCAGCTTCGACTACCAGATGGACGGCTATGCGCCGGGTGACCTGGTGCGGATTTCGATCATGGTGAACGGCGACCCGGTGGATGCGCTGTCGTTCATCGCGCATCGAAACGTTGCGGAGACGCGCGGGCGGGCGATCTGCGGCAAGCTGAAGGACCTGATCCCGCGGCAGTTGTTCAAGATCGCGGTGCAGGCGGCGATCGGCGGCCGGGTGATCGCGCGCGAAACGATCAGTGCGCTGAGCAAGGACGTGACCGCGAAGTGCTATGGCGGCGACGTGACGCGCAAGCGGAAACTGCTGGAGAAGCAGAAGGAAGGCAAGAAGCGGATGCGCCAGTTCGGCAAGGTGGAGATTCCGCAGTCGGCCTTCCTGGCGGCGTTGAAGATGGATGCGTGACGGAGGCGGTTAGCGATAGCTACGGCCCACACCGGAAGTTGTTGCCCCGACGTCAGATGGATCGCATTCACAGGAATCTGTCGACGCGGAGAAGGGTGAGACAGCACCGCACTAATCAAGAAATTCTGCAACGTCGGGTTTCCCGCCCCCTATGCCCCCGCCAGCCGGCGAGAGTGAGGAGACCTCGCTACTCACAACGACCCCTATCGCGTCTCAACCCGCCTCGCGAGAACTACCGGCGGGTTCGAGGAACCGGTCCAGTACGCGCTTCTCGCCGGCCTTGTCGAACACGACATCCAGCTTGTCGTCATCCGCCGCCTTCACCACGCCGTAGCCGAACTTCTGGTGGAACACCCGCGCCCCCACCGGGATCGCGTCGGTCCGCGCCGGCCGCGCCGGCTGCTCCCACGCATCCACCACGCGCGTCCGCCGTGCCACCAACGGGAACTGGCCGGAGAACGTCGTGGCCACCGCGGCGATCCTCGCCTCACGCGCCAGCGCGGCGGAGCCGATGCGTTCGACGTGCTCCTCCGGCAATTCGTCGATGAAGCGGCTGGGGATGCTGTCCTGCCAGTTGGCGTAGATCCGGCGGTTCGCCGCATAGCTGACGATCGCCCGCCGCCGCGCCCGGGTCAGGCCGACATAGGCGAGCCGCCGCTCCTCCTCCAGCGACTTCAGCCCGCCCTCGTCCAACGACCGCTGGTTGGGGAACAGCCCTTCCTCCCAGCCGGGGAGGAAGACGGTGTCGAACTCCAGGCCCTTTGCGGCGTGCAGCGTCATCAGGTTGACGCGGTCGCCGGCAGCGTCCTCGTCGTTCTCCATCACCAGGGAGACGTGGTCGAGGAACCCGGCCAGCGTCTCGAATTCCCCCAGCGCGCGGACCAGTTCCTTCAGGTTGTCCAGCCGGCCGGGAGCCTCGGGCGACTTGTCCTGCCTGCCACATCGCCGTGTAGCCGCTTTCGTCCAGCATGGTGGCGACGGCCACGACGTGGCCCTCGCTGTCCGCCTGGGCGCGCCAGCGGGCCGATGCCGCGCAGCAGGTCCCCCACTTGCTCCTTCAGCTTGCCGCGCAGGCCGCCGGTCTCGATCAGCTTGGCCGCCGCCGCCGTTAGCGGGACGCCGTCGGCGCGGGCGGCTTCGTGCATGGTCCGCAGCGCCGGCCTCGCCCACGCCGCGGCGGGGCACGTTGACGATGCGCTCGAACGCCAGATCGTCGGCCGGCTGCACCGTGGCGCGCATATAGGCGATGGCGTCGCGGATCTCCTGCCGTTCGTAGAAGCGCAGGCCGCCGATCACGCGGTAGGGCAGGCCGATCAGGATCAGCCGCTCCTCGAAGGCGCGGGTCTGGAAGCCGGCACGCACCAGGACGGCGATCTCGCTCAGCGCGTGGCCGTCGCGGCGCAGCGCCTCGATGCGTTCGCCGACCATGCGGGCTTCCTCGTCGGAGTCCCACAGGCCGACCACGGTCACCTTGTCGCCAGTCTGGGCGTCGTGACGGCCGGGGCGCAGCGTCTTGCCCAGCCGGCCCTCGTTATGCGCGATCAGGCCGGACGCGGCGGCCAGGATCGGCGCGGTGGAGCGGTAGTTGGCCTCCAGCCGGATGATCTTCGCGCCGGGAAAGTCCTTCTCGAAGCGGAGGATGTTCTCCACCTCGGCGCCGCGCCAGGAGTAGATCGACTGATCGTCGTCGCCGACGCAGCAGATGTTGCGGTGGGCCTGGGCGAGCAAGCCGCAGCCAGAGGTACTGGACCAGGTTGGTGTCCTGGTATTCGTCCACCAGGATGTAGCGGAACATGCGGTGGTACTGCGCGAGGATGTCCGGCTGGGTGCGCAGCATCTCGGTCATGTGCAGCAGCAGGTCGCCGAAATCCGCGGCGTTCACCGAGCGCAGGCGTTCCTGGTAGGCGGCATACAGCGCCCGGGCGCGGCCCGCGGCGAAGTCGGTGTCCTCGGCGGCGGTGATGCGGTCCGGGGTCAGGCCGCGGTCCTTCCAGCGCTGGACCTGCGGCCATCAGCGCGGGGGGCGCCCAGCGCTTGGTGTCCACCCGGTCCGCCTCCATGACCTGCTTCAGCAGGCGGAGCTGGTCGTCGGTGTTCAGGATTGTAAAGTTTCCCGACAGTCCGACCTGGGCGGCGTGCCGGCGCAGCATTCTGCGCGCATAACGCGTGGAACGTGCCGAGCCACAAGCCCCTCGGCGGGGCGGCCGAGGATGGCGCCCACCCGTTCCCGCATCTCCCGCGCCGCCTTGTTGGTGAAGGTCACCGCCAGCACCTGGTTGGGATAGGCGCGGCCGGACAGCAGGATGTGGCGCGAAGCGGGTGGTCAGGACACGCGTCTTGCCGGTGCCGGCGCCGGCCAGCACCAGCAACGGACCGTCCACGGTTTCCACCGCTTCGCGTTGCTCGGCGTTCAGGCGGGCGAGGTACTCGGTCATGGGGCAGGGAATCGGGCTGGCACGGTGGGAGGATACAGTCTCGATGCGGCGCGTCGCCAGTCCTGGGCGCCTGCGATGTCGTCTGAGCCGAAAACGGCCGTACCAAGCCGTGCTTCGCCCTGGCGCCGTTTGTTGCCTGCACATCCGCGGCGCGAGTCCGTCCGACACCGTCCCGTATCACCGCGGAGCAGCTTGCGCTGGCTGGGACTCATTATCGCAATCGAAGAGTCGGGATTCTTTACAGCTTCCCAGGAGTCGTCCGGCGGCCCTGCACATAAGCTATTGATTCGGCGACATTTGCTCGCCTGGCATGGCGCTTGCGTATTAGCAGATCGAAGGCGATTACCCCTGCGTGGACCGGGTCAGAAAGTCCGGGCGGCCATGAGCGGTACGCGGGAGTTGATGCCAAACAAGGAGTTCCGACGTGCACTACAGTGTGAAATTCGCGGTTGGCCTGCTCGGGACGACAGCGCTGGCGCTCGGTGGGATGCCGGCTGCGTACGCCGCGGCCTTTGGCCCCGCGACGGGAAGCGCCGAGGTCAACGGCACCCCGGCGGTCGACACCACGGTTGGCAGTACGTCTATCACGTTTACCGATTTGCCGATCTTTTGGAGCGCCGCCGGCGGCTCGCTCGCGGCAATCAACGCAACGTCAAACGGGGACATCAGCGGTACCCTGACGTTCAGCGGAACTGCGGGCCATACGGACGATGAAGTTGTCGACGGACTGCTGACCGTCACGGTCGGCAGCAATACGTTGTCATTCGACGCTGCCAGCGTGCTCACGGTGTCGTACACTTATAATCCGACAGTATCGGGTAGTATGGCACTCTATGTCCTCGGCACCATGGGCGGCGGAACCGAGAGTGCCACCGGGACAAGCCTGACCTTCAGCGCCAACGATACCACGGGTGGGGCGTGGAGTTCCTCCTTCACCCTGGCCAACCCGCCTGCCCCGCCGCCCCCGCCGCCCTCCCCGCCGCCGCCGCCCTCTGTCCCGGAGCCGGCGTCTCTCGCCCTGCTCGGAACCGCCTTGGTCGGCCTCAGCACGCTTCGTCGGCGCAGCAAGAGGTAAGCTATCCCCCCTTCAGGACTTCAGGACAGCGGCACTCTTCGGAGTGCCGTTTGTCGTTGCAGGCCAGCCAGCGACAGCGCCGTCCAGGTCGAACGGCTCCTGGTCAGGCACTGCTACCGCGCAATTCTCCGGCAACCTCCTGGCCCACGTGCTCCAGCGCAGCCCACAACACTTCCGCAGCTTCGGATTCGCCCATCCCCAGCGCCGTGAGCTGCCGCACCAATCCGTTCCGCGTCGTCTCCGGCATGTCGATCCTCTGCTCGATGGCGCCAGCCAGTGCACCGATCACCTTCCCCAGCGTGGCCGTGTCAGTCTGCAAGTTCAACGCAGCATTCAGGTCGGGCGCGGCCGGTTCACCCGGCGAGAGAGGAGCGAATGGCGCTGTCCGCAGCTTCGACAGGTGGTCCGTCACCACCGGCTGTTCAGTCATATCCAGGCCGCGGAAGTAGCGTCTCTGCCATTGCTGCGCCGTCGGCAGACGCTGGTCGAGCTCGCGCAGCATCTTGTTGAAGCCAACTCGTGATTGCACCCACACGGCATAGTGCGCTGCCAGTTGCGGTTCCGATTCAATCGGCAGGAAACGCGGCGCTACCGTTTCCAGCACCGCTCGCTGGACTGGAAAGATGAAGCAGATCGGCTCGCCGGCATCGAAATGCACCCGATGGTTGCGTCTGGTGAACCGCCAGTTCATAGTGAAGGTGTAGGGCGACCAGTCGGTCTCGATCACGCCGGTCAGCGGATAGATTCCATCCTTCGGGCGATTCGGTGAGCCACCCACCCAAAGGTTCCAGCCCGGTGGGGTACGGAACACGCCATTGATATGGAACGTCACGACGCCTTCGCCGAAGAACGACACCGGTGTGTCGCTCGCAGGGGTACCAGGCGGCACATCGACGACAACGTCCGCAAGATTCGGCCCGCCATTCCAGATGGCGTCGAAGGTGACCGGGCTTAGAATTTCCCAGCCATGGGCATTGGCGATGCTCAGCGGCAGGCAGCGGTAGGCGTAGGATTGCTGCGTGGCATCCATCCATTCACGGGTAGCCTCCGCCGGCCGGATGTTCGGCTGCGATCCAGGCAGCGGCAGATAGCAGGTCAATTCCATCCCGAACCTCAATTCGCTTCTGTGGGTGTGACGCCCAATGCGGGCACTCCGCCGAGGCCGTCCAGTAACGGCCGAAGCACTGCGGCATCGGGGCGCCATCGCCTTACAGATGTACGATAAATCGGCTGGCGCACCTAATTCATGCTTGCCGTGAGCGCCAGCCGCGATGACTTGTGAAACTCCAGGCACGCCGGGTCCCACTCCAAGCCGCAATGTGCCACGATCCGCTGAACCTGCGACGCAAAATCCGCCACTAGCGTCTCGTATTGCACGTCCAGCACGGCGCCGTCGGGCAGCACCGTCCGCCAATGCGCCATGAGGCGCTGATAGCATCGATAGTACCGGCCCAGCTCCGCAAGGTCGTAGCTGAACCTTTGTCCCTCCGTGAAGAGGGTGGAAAAGCAGGAAAGACACGTGTCCACCGGCCCGCGCGACAGATGAATGATCCGGGCGCGTGGCAGGATCAGATGTATGAGCCCGACATAGAGAAAATTGCTCGGCATCTTGTCGGTGACGCGCGCGGCAGCGGGAGCCAGCGATGCCAACACGGCGGCATGCTCCGTGCCCATCTGGCGCAACTCTTCGCCTGTCATGGTCCAAATGGCTTCCGGAAACGTCGCGGCACCGAGCCTTCCTGCACTCAGGCGGAATGCGGCCTCCGACAGTTCTCGCCGTTCCCCGCCGCCAAAGACCGCCCGGTGGCTGGCCAAAATCTGCTCCACCAGCGTGGTGCCGGAGCGCGGCATGCCGACGATGAACACCGGCACTTCGGATGGATCGCCCGAATTCGCGCGGGCCGCCATTAGCCTGGCGCTGAACACGCGAGCGATGCGCTCCATCATGTCCAGGGTGGGCTGCTCGTAGTACGTGATGTCGGAACGCTTGATTGCATTGCCTTGCAGAAGGTGAGCAAAGCCGCGCTCCGGCTCGCCAAGGTCGCTGTATGCCTTCGCCAGCGCGAAATGCAGGAAGCATTGCTCGCCGAGCGGCAAAGATGCGACGCGGGGTCGCAGTGCTTCCAGGGTGGCAAGGGTGCCGTCATTCGGCCGTACCTTCGCCGCCTGTACCAGGTAGGCGAGGTACTCTGCCCGCTCCGGTGCCAGCGCGACCGCGCGCCGCAACTCCGTGGCCGCCGCGTCCAACAATCCGATTTCGGCCAGGATCTCGCCGCGCAGGCTAAAGGCCGCAGCCAGATCCGGCTGTAGCTCCTCTAAGCGCTGGAGAAGCTCCAGCGCTTCGGTACGCCGGCCCACGTTCCGCCTGGTCCTTGCCGCACCCAGCAATGCCTCGACGTCGTCCGGGCGCTGCGCGAGGACCATGTCGTAATGCCCGGCCGCGGCGGCGTGAACCCGCTTTTCCTCGAGCAGACGACCCAGATGGCGGTGGGCCTCGAAATGGTCCGGTTCGGCGGCGAGCACGGCACGGAACGCCGCGATTGCCTCGTCGTCCCGGCCAAGGTCCGACAGGGCTGTTGCGAGGGCCTGTCGTGCCTCGGTGTGCTCTGCATCGGCCTCGAGCGCGCGGCGGTAACAGTCCATCGCTGCCTCCGTCGCACTGCCGTTTTCAAGCAGCCTGCCCAGCTCATAATGCGCATCGGCAAACTTTGAATTGGCGGCCACAGCAGCACGGTATTTCGCGGCCGCCTCCGAAGTGCGCCCCAACTGGGCCAGCAGCATCGCCAGGCCATAATTCGCCGCCGGGTGCGCGGGGTTGGCGCCCAGCAGCGTTTCGTAGCCGCCAACAGCTTCAGCGTGACGCTCGGCCGTCTGCAAGCATACGGCCAAGGCAAGGCGCGCGTCCTGCATGTCGGGATCGAGTGCGAGTGCGCGTTCGAAAACCGGCAGCGCCTCTTCCAGACGGCCTTGCGTCTGGAGTGCGGCGGCGAGGATGGCGTGCGCTTCCGCCAGCACGGGCTTGGCTGCCACGGCTCGCCGCAGCAGTGCCTCCGCTTCGATCGCCCGGCCCTGCGCGAGACGAATCGCTCCGAGGTGGACCAGCGCCTCAGCGTGTTGTGGCTCGGCCTGCAGGACAATTTCGCAGATATGGGCGGCTTCCTCGGTCTGCCCTTCGCGATGCAGTGCGAGCGCCTGCTGGAACGACGCCACGGCGGTCCCGCCTGCCGTTGGCCCGGTCATCGGCGTGCCCGCCGTCGCGGCTCCACGTCTTCGTTGGCCACGTCTTCGTTGGCCACGTCTTCGTTGGCCACGGCGGGCCGGCTGAAATCATCCTGCACCCACGGCCATTCGAACGGATGCTCTGCCGGTTGCGGCTGTGCCTCGAACAGCGGGAAACCAGACTGAACACTCCCCCGTACCGCGCATTGGACCAGGAAAATGCAGCAGATCTCTTCGCCCGTAGTGAGATACGCACGACGATGGCCTCGTGCAGTGTCATTCTCGCAAAAGCAGGAATCCACGCCACCTGGGTCCCCGTTTTCGCAGAGATGACCGTGGGGCGTGCGTTTTGCCGATGGGTCAGTCTCAAGAGCGGTTGACATCAGTGCCGTGAATGGCTGAGCCCGGCCGCTACCTCAAAGAAGCCCGGTTCCAGGCCGACCGTAATACTGTGCGTCCAGATGATAGCCATCGATCGTCCAATGCCCGTCCAGCTTGGCCAGACGAAGATGAAACATGACAATGCCACTGACGAAAATCACCTTGGCATCGTACGTGGCTTGTAGCGGACCAACAAACAACCGAATGTACGGGGCGTCCACTCCGCCGGTCGCGCCCAGGTTTGTTTGAAAATGACCTAGCCTCGCACGAAGGTCGGACAGTCCCTGCAGATCCGCGGACTGGAGCGCCTCACGCTCGGTCGGCGAGACGCGCTCCAGCAACTGCTTGTCACTCCATTCCTCGGCGATACCCGACACCGCGCTATCGGCAAAGGTCTTGGCCTCCTCATTGAGGGTCGTGACCCGCGAGGCCACCCCCATGGCCCCAGCACCTGCTGCCAACACCAGAAGCAAGAGCAGGAAAGCCGCGATCGACAGCGGGAGGCGTCGTTCTACCATTACGTCGGACATCGGACACTGATCCTGCAGAGCGCAGATTGTAGCAGGCTTTTGCAGGTGTTTGAACCGGTTTGCAGGCAAGGGCCGACGCAAAATCGAAGGCGGTGGGAATTCTCGCATTCCTGTCGCACGTCCGTCCACCTCCGAGATGGCGTTTCCGAACATGCACCCTCACATGCACCCTCAGGGGCTGCCTGCGCGGAGTGTTGGTCGGATCCGATGCGGCTGCTACGCCACCGGCACGGCCGGCACCAGCAGCCGCAGCACCACCATCCACGGATACCGCGTGTCCAGAATCACTCCGTCCGGCGCCGCCAGCTTGCCGTCCGCTGTCACCGGCACGTGCTTCATGGTCACCGCGTCGTCCACGTTGCCGCCGATCACCGCGATCTGCCCCGGCACCGAGGTATCCACCACGAAGTCGCAATGCGCCGGGAACATGCCCGCCGGCAGGTCGTCATAGGTCAGCGACGCAGCGTGGCCGCGCCCCATGCAGATCAAATCGCCCGGTTGCGGCGCATAGGCGGCAGGGCGCTCGGCGGTGACGTCCCAGCCGGAGGCGGCGCCCGTCGCCATCTGCTTGGCGATGTTGATGTACTTGGCGTGGTCCGCGGCGTAGGGGAAATGCGGCCCCGCCCCGGCGATGCGCATCACGTAGGAGATGAAGGCGGCGGACCAGGCGTACTCGCCGTCCTGCTCGGCGGGGAAGACGTGGCCTTGGGCGTCATGCTCACCCGTCCAGGCGGATTTCGGGGGAACCGGGGTCCAGCCCCAGCCACCAGTATTCGCCGACTCGTTGCCACAGGCCGGGCTCGCGCTCCGGCTTGTCCTCGGGCGCGGGGCGGGGGCGGGTGCCGGGGGGATCGTCGTCCACCGGCTCGCCGAACAGCCGCCACTCGCGCAGGGCGATGGCGACCACCGAGGTGCGGGAGAAGGGTTCGTAGGGCACGCGCGCGAAGGGCGGCACCCGGGCGTCAGAAGGAGGTTGCGGCACGGTGCATCCTGCGAGGCAGAGGAACGCGGCAACGCATGTCAGGGCGAGGCGCGGGAGGGAGAAGGCGAAGCGGACGGAGAGGTTGCGGAAAGGACACCCCCTCCGCTTGAGGGCTCGGGCCGCAGAGCGGACCAAGGCCGGGGGGAGGGGTCTGTACCGCCGCCGCCGCCGACTGCTCGCACCCCTCCCCCCGGCCCCCTTCCTCAAGGGGAGGCGGTGTGCGAACCACCGACCCACTCTCACTCGCCCCACGTCTCCCCACCCATGCAAGCTAGGCCGCATGGTCCGGAAACAGCCCCCGCAACCCCGCGGCGCTGGCGTCGCAGCGTCCGCGCTCGGTAATCAGGCCGGTGATAAGCCGCGCCTGGGTCACGTCGAAGGCGGGGTTGGCGGCGGGACTCTCCAGCGGAGTCACCCGCACCGTGGTCGACCGTCCCGTCCGCCGTGCGGCCCGTTACATCGGTGACCTCGGCGGCGCCGCGTTCCTCGATGGGGATCTCCGCCACGCCGTCCGACAGCGTCCAGTCGATGGTGGAGGACGGCATCGCCACCCAGAACGGCACATCGTTGTCGCGCGCCGCCAGGGCCTTCAGGTAGGTGCCGATCTTGTTGGCGACGTCGCCGGCACGAGTCACCCGGTCGGCGCCGACGATCGCCAGATCCACCTCGCCATGCTGCATCAGGTGCCCGCCGGCATTGTCCGCCACCACCGTATGCGGGACGCCGTGCTTGCCCAACTCCCACGCCGTCAGCGCCGCGCCCTGGTTGCGCGGGCGGGTCTCGTCCACCCAGACATGCACGTCCAGGCCGGCGTTGTGCGCGGTGTAGATCGGCGCCAGCGCGGTGCCCCAGTCCACCGTCGCCAGCCAGCCGGCGTTGCAGTGCGTCAGCACGTTGACCCGCCCGCCGCCCTTGCGCGCGGCGGCTTCCTGGATCAGCGGCAGGCCGTGGCGGCCGATGGCCTCGTTCTGCGCCGCGTCCTCATCGGCGATGGCGGCGGCCTCGGCGTAGGCGACGGCGACGCGCTCGGCCGGGCGCGTGTTGCGCAGCCGGGTCAGCATGCGGTCCAGCGCCCACCGCAGATTCACCGCGGTGGGGCGGGTGCCGGCCAGCAGGGCGGCGTCGCGCTCCATCGCGTCCGACGACGCGTCGGCCCGCAGGCGCCAGGCACAGACCGTAGGCCGCCAGGGCGCCGATCAGCGGAGCGCCGCGCGCCTGCATGGCGCGGATGGCGTGCGCCGCCTGGGTCAGGTCAGTCAGGCGCAGGATCTCCAGCGACCACGGCAGCTTCGTCTGGTCGATGATGTGCACCGACCAGCCGTCCGCGCGGTCCAGCCAGATGCTGCGATAGACGACGCCGTCGATCCTCATCCCGCAGCCCTCATAGCGCTGCCGTCCGTTGGTGCAGCACGCAGACCAGGGTGAACAGCCGGCGGGCGGTGTCGAAATCGATGTCGATCTTACCTTGCAGGCGGCCGCGCATCAGCTCGGCGCCTTCGTTGTGCAAGCCACGGCGGCCCATGTCGATCGCCTGAATCCGCTCCATGCGGCCCTCCTGCACCGCCATGATATGACTGTCCACCAGCATCTGGTAGTCCTTGATCAGACGGCGGAACGGCCCCAGCGCCAGCCCGATGGCGGCGAGCGGGGCATCGTCGTCATTCCGGATGTCGAACATCAGCCGGCCGTCGCGGATGGCGAGATGCAGGGCATAGGGACCGTCGGCATCGCCGGCCCGCCTGGGGCTGAGCAAGGCGAAATGGTTGGTGGCCGCGAGGTCGGCGACCGCCTGTGCGCGGTCGGCCTCGATCAGCGGAGGCAGGCTGGCGGCGCCGTCGTCCTCCAGCACCACCCGGGACAGCCGGGTTACCCGGGTCGCCGCCTGGGTGTCCGTCGGCGTCATGCGCCGTCGGCGTCGGACTTCAGCATGTTGAGCCGCAGCATCAGCCCGACGGTGCCGCCCTTGACCGGACGCAGCAAGCCCAGCGCCAGGACCAGCGTCAGGGGAATGAAGATCACCCACATCAGCCACTGCGGCGGGTCCTGCGTGCGCTGCAGGATCAGCATCGCCGGTATCACGATGTGGCCGACAATCAGGATGGTGAAATAGGGCGGCGCATCGTCGGCACGCGCCAGCCCAAGGGGGGCGCCGCAGTTCCGGCACTCCGGCACCACGCGCAGGAAGCCGTTGAACAGGTGGCTCTGGCCGCAGGCCGGGCAGCGGCCGAGCATGCCGCGGCCGATCGCGGTGCCGAACGGCGGCAGCGGCCAGGGCGGCAGCTTCGGCGATCGGTCGGGCTGCCAGCGGATCGGGGGCATGGGCGGGTTCCTCGCGGAGGCAGTCCGGCGCGGTGCGCTACGCCTGCCCGTGCTGCGTTGCAACAAGAAATTGGCCAACAGGAAATTGGGCACGCTTGATCGGCGTTGCGAGGGGGCGGACACTGCCATGCGTCATGTCCCGCATCGGTTGACGCACCATGTCCCGCGTTCTGGTCATCAATCCCAATTGCTCGGCCGAGTGCTCGGCCGGGATCGACGCCGCGCTGGCGCCGTTCCGCTTCTCGGGCGGGCCGGAGTTCGAGGTGGCAACGCTGGCCGAGGGCCCGCCCGCCATTTACGACTGGCGCGACTGGCATGCGGTGGTGGGGCCGGTCTGCCGGCTGATCGAACGTGAGGCGGCGGATGTCTACGTGGTGGCGTGCGCGTCGGACCCGGGCATCGAGGCGGCGCGGGCGGTGACGCGGCGGCCCGTGCTGGGCGTGTTCCGCTCGGCGGTGGCGGCGGCGGTGGCGCGGGCAGAGCGTTTCGGGGTGATCGCGATCGTCGAGGCCTCCAAGGCGCGGCACCGTGCGGCGCTGCGGGCGATGGGGCTGGAGGCGCGGCTGGCGGGCGAGGAGGCGCTGAACGTCTCGATGGAGACGTTGCTGGAGCCCGAGGCAGCCCGCGCACGGCTGATCGCGGCGGCGAAGGTGCTGGTGACAGCGGGGGCGGAGTCCGTGGTGCTGGGCTGCACCGGCATGGCGCATCACCGCGCGGCGATCGAGGACGCGGCCGGCGTGCCGGTGATCGAGCCGTGCCAGGCGGCGGCCGGGCTGGCGCTGATTCATTCGAACAGCGGAGCGGCGGGGGGCAGGGCGCGGTAGCAGGGCGGGCTTGGGAAACTCTGTTGCCTCGCCGCCGAGAGCACACTTTGCTCGCGACCGCGCTGGTGTTACCTCACGAACGTATAGCGGAACCGATCGCCATCAGCCTCCACCAGCCCCGTCGTCGGGTGCGGGAAGTGGATCGGCAGCACGAACGTCCCGGTGCCCGCGATGTCGCGCAGGAAGTTGCGGCGCGATTCCACGCCCTGCTGCGCATCCCAGTCGAAGATCGTGTACCACCCCGGCTCGCGGCACTGCAGCGCATGGTGCATCAGGTCGCCGGTGACCACGGCGCGCTGGCCACCCGACCTGATGTTGACGCAACAATGGCACGGCGCATGGCCGGGCGTGGGCGTCAGCCACACCGTGTCGTCGAGCGTGTAGTCGTCATCCACCAGCAGCGCCTGGCCGGCTTCGACGATCGGCCGGCAATTGAACGACCAGACATTGCCCGGAGGATTGTCGCCCCGCTTCGTCGCTTCCTCCCACGCCGCGTATTCGCGCTTGTGGAACACGTATTTCGCGCGCGGGAAGGTCGGCACCCAGCGTCCGTTGCGCAGCACCGTGTTCCAGCCGCAGTGGTCGATGTGCAGATGGGTGCAGAATACGAAGTCGATGTCCTCGAAGCGCAGGCCGGCGGCGCTGAAACCGTCGAGCCAGGGCTGCTTGGGGAAATCCATCGGCGCGGGATAGCCCTTGTCCTCGCCGGTGCAGGTGTCCACCAGCATGGTGTGCTTCGGCGTGCGTACGATGAAAGTCTGGTAGGTGATCACCATGCGGCCGGACGCCTGGTCGAATACCACCGGATCGAGTTCCGCCAGATACCGCTTGCCCTGTTCCGGATCGTAAGAGGGGAACATGTCCTCGGGGCGCCGCCAGGGACCGTCGCGCTCGATGACGCTGGTGATCGTGACGTCGCCGATCTTCAGGGTGTGCATGAGTGGCTCTCCGGGGCGGTTCCCGCACGGGCGGATGGGTCTGCGCCAATGCCGCTCGCACGTGGAATCGAGATTGCTCCGGCGGAAGGCCGCGCACCAGAGGTGCCCTGCGGCAACAACAGCGAGCGGCGGTAACGGCCGCCCCAAACCAAATCCTACCGCTTTGCGGCCGAAGCCAGGGGCGGAAGGAGGATGAGCATTTCTAGGATAATTGTCAGATAAAGGAAAAAATAGCTTGACATCGGAACAGGTCGCGTTTATAAGGCGCCTCTCTTTCTGGCAAGTTCCTCGCATGGCAACAGCAGCACTCGACATCGCCGGCGTTTTCTCCCAACCCCGCCAGGGTGCGGCCGACAGCCAGCCGATCTAGACGATGCCGACCGCGCGACCCGCCTTCAGCATCGAGGGCAGCCAGATCACGAACCCATAGACCCCGACGCTCCAGCAGAAGTACTGCACCGTCAGCAGCATCACCATCGGTATGCGGAATGCCGTCGCATAGTTTGGCACGGGCCGCAGTTGCTGTTGCTCGTGCTGCAAGGTGGTTTCGATGGTTTCGCGCTGCGCCGGGGACAGCCACGCCGCCTGGGCCGGCCTGTCATGCACCAGCGACCGCCATACGAAGGCCCAGATGATGGCGATTCTCGCGCTTATGTCGCGAGCCGGCGAAGCCGACGAACGAGTACCGGCACCGTATGGAGACGCATCGGCTGCGCGGTTTCGATATTTTCGATTTCGTGCTGAATGGGACCGGCTGAAAGCGAGCGGCGGAAAAGGACGCAATGCACCAGGCGTCTACCGTCATGGCCGGGTCAAGCCAGGCTTGACCCGGCCATCTTCGCACGCGAAAGCCGGGGTAGATGGCCGGGTCACGCCCGGCCATGACGGGAGGTGTCGCAGTCGCACCACAGAGCGGGGCGGCTTCCAGCAGTCACGAGTCGGGGACAGGTGAACACCATGCAACGGGCCGTTGTCGTCATCCTGGATGGCTTGCGCCGCGATTTCGTTACCGCGGCCCGCACGCCATACCTCGCACAATTCGCCGCGCAGGCAGTGTCCTTTCCGGAGTTCAGTACCGCCTTCCCCTCCGCCACCCGTGCCGTCTCGGCCAGCTTCGCCACCGGCTGCCATCCGGCGCGGCACACCCTGCAGGGCAATGCCGTGGCACTGCTGGAAGACGGCACGCTGGTTCCGCACGACGTTGGTCGGCCCGACTTCCTGGCACACAAAAGGGCAGTGACCGGACATGCGCTTGCGGTGCCCACGCTGTCCGAACGCGTGGCGCCGCATGGCGGGGCCATTCTGTTCAACAATGTCTCGCCGGGCGCGGCCAACGCACATGACCCTGACGCCCATGGCCACATCTACCAACGTACGTTTTCGCGGGGTCCCGGTGGCGCCGCGCTCGCCGATCCGTTGCGTGTCACGCTGGACGCCACAGGCGACCGCGCGATGACCGACCGCTTTATCGCCGAAGCGTTGCTTCGCAAGCCCGCACTCGCCGTGCTGTGGCTTGGCGAGCCGGATCATATCCAGCACGACGTGCCGCTTGGTTCGCCCGAACACCTGGCGGTGCTGCGCGAAGCCGACCGCAACGCCGGCGCCGTCATGGCCGCCGTGGAGCAACAACGCGCCGCGGGCGACGACGTGCTGTTGATAGTCGGTTCCGATCATGGGCACGAAACCGTCAGCGGCGCGATCGATGTTGAAGCCGAACTGATCACGGCTGGCCTGAAGGATGGTCCCGATTCGACCGATGTGCTCGCATTATCGAATGGCACGTCATCGCTGATCTACCTTGATCCCGGCCGCGAGAGCCGCCGCGTGCGGCTGCAGAAATATCTCCAGGACCAGCCATGGGCCGGTCTCGTGGTGGACACCGAGGATCTCGGCACGATCGGTCAGGCACCGCTTTACGGGCTGGCGTTCGCAGTGTCGCTGAAGGCGGACGAGACGGTGAATGATTACGGGGTGCCCGGTTGCTCTCTGATAGCCGTGCCGCGCTGGGACAAGAGGGTCCGCCCGGGATGCGGCCAGCATGGCGGCCTGGGAAGATACGAACAATCACCGGTGTTGATGATCGAAGGCGCGGGATTCAGCGGCGGCACTCGCAGGTTCGGCACGGCGCATATCGTTGACCTGGCACCGACCATCTTGCGCCATCTCGGGCTTCCCGACGGAGCTACGGATGGCCGTGCATTGCAGATTTGAAGACGACCCGGCTCGGCGGCAGCGAATGGGATACGTCATTGCGAGTTGACCACCGGGCGGGGCGGCCGACCCGCCGTGAATGAAACGGCGGATGGTCCTGGCGTCATCCCCGCGAAAGCGGCGACCCATGCCGCTTGGGTCCCGGCTCTCGCCGCGATGACGTCGAGGGCCGTTTCTTGCCAGCCCACCGAAGCAATCTCCAGGCGAGTTCGCATCTCGTACCAGCCGGCAGCCAGCCTGCAGAAAGAATGACACACGGCACCGGCACCACCCGTCATGGCCGGGTCCGGCCATGACGGGTGGGGTTCGGGCCTCGCCCATCAATCAGTCTTTTGGCGGCCTGGCATCACTGGCGGGAGATTGCTTCGCTGCGCTCGCAATGACATTTGAAAGGCGGGCGCCAACCGCCAATCCGGAACACTACGCCGGGGCGAACACGCCTTCGGGCATCGCCTCGGGCGCAGCAGCAGGCGCGGCGCGAGGGGCTGAGAACATCGCGTCGCGTTGCAGCACCGGCAGCACCTTGTCGGCGAACAGACGCATGCCGAGTTCGGCTTCCTCGTGCGGCATGCCGCCGAAGGAGAACTCGGCGACCAGGTGATCCAATCCGGTCAGCGCGTGCAGTTCGGCGATCTTCTGGATGCAGTCGTCGGGCGTGCCGACCACCTGGATGCTGACATAGAACTCGGTCGCCTTCGCCTGACGCGACGGTTCCTTCATCTTGGCGTAGGTTTGCCCGATCTTTTCATACAACTCATAGCCTTTGACGTCGGTCAGATGGCCATCGGAGAAATGGTAGTGGTTGTCGATCGAGTCCCACTTCTTGCCGAGCCATTGCATGGCGCGGTCGTGTGCCTCGGCGCGGGATTCGGCGCACGACACGTTGGTCAGGATCATTGGCGGCCGCGGGGCGAAACCCTCGCGCTCGGCGACCTCGCGGTAGCGGATGATGTCGGCGGCGGCTTTCGGCCACTCGTTCTGCATGATCACCAGCATGGAGAAGCCGAGCTTCGCCATCACGTCCACCGAATCCGGGCTGACCGCAGTGCCGTAGAAGCGGCGCTCGGGGTGGGAGATTGGCCGCGGGCGGATCGCGGTGCGGGGAATCTGGAAGTAGTCGCCCTGGAATTCGAAGGTCTCCTGCGCCAGCGCCTGCTGGATGATGCGGGCGGCTTCGATGAAGCGCGGGCGGGCCTCGCCCATCGGGATGCGGAAGCCTTCGTATTCCACGCTGGCGGCGCCGCGGCCGAAGCCGAACAGACAGCGCCCGCCGCACATGATGTCGAGCAAGGCGATTTGCTCGGCGACGCGGATGGGATCGTGCCAGGGCAGCACGATGACTGCGGTGCCGAGCTGGATGCGCTGTGTGCGGCCGGCATAGTACGCCAGCAATTGCAGCGGCGCCGGCGACATGGCGTAGCCGGTGAAATGGTGCTCCAGCGCGAACAGGGAATCGAAGCCGAGCGGCTCGACGAGGTCGCCCATGGCCATGTGCTCGTGTACCACCGAGGCGTCCGGGCGCCCCGCCTGGCACAGCATGTTCAGCGCCATCCCGACTTTCATGGCGGCGATCCCTCCGTGGTTACCTTTTGGTGCGCTATGGTGCCGCCCGGTATGGCGGCGGTCAATCAAGCGGCGGCTTCGCTTCACGGATCATGGATGGTCAGGATACTGCGCGCAGAACCGCGGTTGCTGCGCGCTCTGAAGGAACGCGCAGCCACGGTGGATTTCGTCGATGATCAGGTCGCAGGAGTTCAGCGCATTGCAGGGCGGGTGCGTCGCCGGCGATACCTCCCGGCAGCGATCCACCAGCACTTTCGCCTGCGTTTTCCCAATGGCGGCCGCGCAGGACGAGGGGGCGGCCACCGTGACCGACGGGCTCCATGCAAACAATACCGCCGCGGTGCCCAACGCTGCGGCTCTGACGCTTGGTGCCCAACCCACACAGTCATTGCTGGCGCAGCGCAGCAATCTCCCGCGAGTGACGTGCGTGATCTCAGGGAGGTTGCTTCGCCGCGCTAACATGAAACAGAAACTCCGATCCCCCTGAGGGAGGGGTTGAGGGGAGGGGTGCGTGCACGCACTGACCGCGGTTGCGCGCGCCCCTCCCCCCAGGCTTGGTCCGCTTCGCGGCCCAGGTCCACAAGGCGAGGGTGTGTTCTTTCCCCCGCCGATCGCCGTTTCATTCAAGGCCGGTCGGCCGCCAGGCCGGTGGTCAACTCGCAATGACAGGTTCTTCACCAGCGGCGTCGAAGCCGCTGGATGACAACAGCAACCTGCGGACGACGCCGGTATCAGGTGAGATACAGCGCGCGTTCGGCGGTGCGCCGGCGGGTCAGTCCGGCCACAACCTGTAGCGTGCAGTCGATGGTCGCCTTGTTCCAGAGCAGGAATGCGTCGGCCGCGGCCGGGGTGTTGCCGGTCAGGTGCTGCCGCAACACGGTCGAAGAACGGAAATTGCCCAAGCCGATATTGTAACACAGCGACACCATGGCAGCGAACTGGTTGTCGCTGGTATCAGCCTGTCCGACTGCGATGCCAACACCATTTTGCGCGCCGTCAAGATCTTCCTGCAGCAACTGATCGGCCTGGTCCTGGGTGATCGTCATGCCCGGCGTGACACAGCCGGTATGGCCATAGCCGATCGTCCAGATGCCGTGCACATCCGGATAGGCTTCCAACCGCATTCCCTCGGATTGCTTGATGAGGGCAAGGCCGGATTCGTTAATAATACGTGGCATTGTTGGGGCCCCATGGAAATATGTCACTAAAACTAACGGACGAAATAGGACCGGACGCCGGTCTTTGCAAGGGGCTGCGACCGAGCATATCAAACAGCGCACACCATGACGCCGGACAATCGCCGCAGGCTGACGGAACGGGTAATCAAGGCCGCCGAGGAGGCCCTCGCGGCTAAGGGATATGTCAGCCCAATCGACGTATTGCCCGGCATACGCTGGCTGGATCCGGGTATGGAGAAGCGTTGGCGGCAGGGTCGGATTATCTGCCTGGAAGCGGCGATCCAGACCAACCTGCCGCGCATCTCCGAGGCTATGAAGCTGTTCCGCGCCTGGGCGAAGGCAAAGAGCCTGCGACCGAGCGAGACGGCTTACGTCGCGCGAACGCCGCAGCGGCAGGCTCTGCGCTTCAGCCGCTACGGCGATCCGAAGATCGAAGCGAATTACTGCACGCATTGGGTATCGCCGGAACTTTCCGAGACGAAGCGCGAGCGGCTCGCGGCCAAGGCGAGCCAGCCGCCAGAGCGGATGGTGATCCAGCCGTTGAACCGGGAATGGAAATGCCACCGCTGCGGCGGCACCGGCGATCTGCTGATCTTGGAGCACCCGGGCCGGTATGCCTGCGATGTGCCGGCCTGGATGACCTGGAATTCCTGGGGTCGGGCGACGCCTTGCTCACGCGCCGCGCCAAGGCGAAGAGTGCCCGCTCGGCAGTGGTGGTTCGTTTCAGCCGCGCCCGGCGGCGGTACGAGCGGCAGGGCCTGCTGGTCGAACCGCTGGCGCTGGCAGAGGCGGAGCAAAAGGTGGAGGGTCGAACCGCGGGGACGCAGGGCGGATAAGCGCAGCGTAAGCCGCCGAGCCGGCGCTGGCGGCGTGCCCTTCCCCGGGATTCCGTCCGGCTTTGCACCCTACCACTCGGCCCTTGGCGTCACCCGCAGTACCCGCAAAACCAACGCCCGCAAAACCAACGCTTGCCACCACGCCGCCCACCGTCCAGGATTGCCGCAGTGCACAATTAGGAGACTTCCTCGGGTGATTCTGCTGCAGGTGGTGGTCAGCGGCCTGCTGATGGGCGCGGTGTACGCGCTGTTCTCCTCCGGGCTCACGCTCATCTGGGGTATGATGAACGTGGTGAACTTCGCCCACGGCGACTTCGTAATGCTGGCAATGTACGTCGCCTTCTACGCCTACACTCTCTTCCATCTCGGCCCGCTCGAATTCATTCCCCTCGCCGCCCTGCTGCTGTTCGGCCTCGGCGTGGTGGTCTATTTCGGCTTGGTGCGCGACATGGCCCGAGGCCCGATGCTGGCGCAGATCCTCGGCACGTTCGGTCTCGCACTGGTGCTGCGATACGCCGCGTTCTGGGCGTTCTCCGCCAACTTCGTGTCGCTGCCCGACAACCTGGTGGGCGGCACCTTCGCGGTGGCCGGCCTGCGCATCGAGGCCTCCCGCTTGCTCGGCGGCGTGCTGGCGATGGTGATCACCATCGGCATGCACCTGGTGCTGACGCGCACGATGCTCGGCAGCCGCATCCTCGCGGTCGCCGAGGACCGCAACGCCGCCATGCTCATGGGCATCCGCCCCGACCGCATGCAGGCGCTGGCCTGGGGAGTCGGCGCCGCTTCAACCGGCGTCGCCGGCGCCCTGATCGCGCTGTTCTTTTACATTTCCCCAACGGTTGGCGAATCGCTGGCGCTGATTGCCTTCGTGGTCGTGTGCCTCGGCGGGTTCGGCTCGGTGCCGGGCGCGTTGGTCGCGGGCCTGGCGATCGGCGTGATCCAGGCGCTGTCGGCTTACCTGATCGGCGCCGTTTACCAGGACGCGGTGGTTTATGCCCTGTTCTTGCTCGTGCTGTGGGCGCGGCCGCAAGGCTTGATGGGCACGGTATGAGCGAGTCGGACCGCAAGGCTGAACGTCATCCCCGCGAAGAACCAGGTTCTCCCCCTCCCGCAAGGGGAGGGGGAGTTAGATTTGTTGCGGGAATGACGATCGCACGTGTGGTCATCGTCGTCGGCTTCGTGCTGTTGTTCCTGTGGCCGCTGCTGACGCAGGACGTGTTCTACCAACGCATCGGCGCGCTGGTCCTGCTTTCCGCCATCTCCGCCTCGGCCTGGAACCTGCTGGGCGGCTATGCGGGCCAGGTCTCGGTCGGCCACGCGGTCTATTTCGGAGCCGGTGCGTATGCCTCGCTGGTCGTCTACACCAGACTTGGCTGGCCGCCGATCGCCGGAGCGCCGGTCGGCATCCTGGCGTCCTGCCTGCTGGCCCTTGTTGTCGGCACGCCGACCTTCCGGCTGCGCGGCCATTATTTCTCCATGGCGACGATCGCCGCGGCCGAGTTGCTGCGCATCCTCGCAGCCAACTGGCCGCTGGTCGGCGCCGCGGTCGGGCTCATGGGGCCACCGATCCCGCGTTCGGTTGCCGACCTGTCCTTTATCAGTCCGGTGCCCTACCATTATCTGTTCTTGGGCGTATTGATCGTGCTGCTGGCGCTGACGCGGCAGATGCAGCGCAGCCGCATGGGCTACTACCTCGCCGCCATCCGCGGCGGCGATCGAGCGGCACGCAGCCTCGGCGTGCCGGTGCTGCGCTACAAGATCTACGCGCTGCTGCTGTCCGCGACGTTCACCTCGATCGCCGGTTCGCTCTATGCGGTGATGGTCGGATTCGCCGATCCGGACAGCGTGCTGGGCATCCTGGTCTCGGTGAAGATGGTGATCACCGCGGCCCTCGGCGGCGCGGGCACGCTGTTCGGACCGCTGGTCGGCGCGGTGATCCTGGTGCCGCTGGAGGAAACCACGAATGCCTGGTTCGGCGGCAGCGGCACCGGCATCACCTTCATCATCTACGGCGCCATCATCCTGCTGATCACGCGCTTCCAACCCGGCGGCATGGCGGAACTGTGGCGCCACACCATCCTGCGGCTGCAACGCCGCCCGGCGGTGGTCGAAAGCCTCGACCGTGCTGCTTGAAGCGCGCGGCATCAGCAAGGCGTTCGGTGCGTTCCGTGCGGTGGACGGCGCCGACCTCGACGTGGCGGAAGGCGAGATCATCGGCCTGATCGGCCCCAACGGTGCAGGCAAGAGCACGTTCTTCAACTGCCTCGCCGGCGATGCGGAGCCGACCAAAGGCACCATCCGCTTCCGCGACCGCGACGTGACGCGCGCGACGCCGGAAGAACATGCGCGGCTCGGTATGGCGCGCAGCTTCCAGGTGCCGGTGACATTCCAGGACATGAGCGTCGCCGACAACGTCATGGTGGGCGCGTTCCTGCGCCATTCGCACCGCACGGATGCACGCCGCGCGACGGCGGACGTGCTGGCCTTCACCGGCCTGGCACCGCTGGCGGAAACGCGCGCCGGATCGCTGGGCACGCCCGGCCGCAAGCGGCTGGAGATCGCCCGCGCCCTCGCCACCGAGCCTCGCCTTCTGCTGCTGGACGAAGCGCTGGCGGGATTGACCCCGGCCGAGACTCGGCTGGCGATAGAGCTGGTGCGCCGGATCAGTCAGCGCGGTATCACCATCGTCATCGTCGAGCATGTGATGGAAGTGATCCTGTCGCTGACGGAACGGGCGGTGGTGTTCCACCAGGGACGCGTCATTGCCCAGGGCGCCCCACGGGACGTGGTGGAGGATCCGGAGGTGGTGGCAGCGTATCTGGGGCACCACATGAAGCGGGCGCGGCGATGACATCCATGCACTCCGGGCGTTGCGCTGCCTGGCCGCCGAGCCGGCATTTTCACATCTCACCAGAGATGCTTCCCATCGACCACAGTCTCCGGCCAATCTGCTGCCTCGAAATGATCGAATAAACGCGCATTGACGGCGACGCGGCGAGTCTTGCCGTCCCAGGATCCATCCCGTTTGAAATCCGGACTGTCAGCGTAAAGAGCGCAGCCGCAAGTGCCGCAGAAGTGGTTTATGACCGTCCTGGTGTTCCAGCGATACATCGCATCGCTGTCGCATTGCGTCGACCTGAACTCGTCCGGTCGGAAATAGGGATAGAGATGCCCTCGCTTCGCGCAAAAAGAGCAGGTGCAGCGCGTGAGGCTTTCCGGCAGTTCGCCGTCGATCTCAAAGGCGTTGCTGCCGCAGTGGCAGCGTCCGGCCAAGGCCATGGGCGGTATGCCTGCGGTATGCCTCCGGCGTTTCCGTTAGTCTCTCGGCGGTTAACACACCCCGGACGCCTGAGTTGCCCCGGCCGCGACGCTGGCGGTCAGGGTGGCGGCATGCGCTGATCCACCGCCTATGGCTGTGGCCATTGCTCTGCGCTACGTCCTGCAGATGGCCCCCATGACCGAACCGCTGCTATCCGTTCGCGCTCTCGCGGTGCGCTATGGCGACCTGGTCGGCATCGCCGACGTGTCGCTGGACGTCGCCGCCGGTTCGGTGGTGGCGTTGCTTGGTTCGAACGGCGCGGGGAAGACGACGACGCTGAACGCGATCGCCGGACTGGTGCCGGCGGCATCGGGGCATGTGACGTGGCAGGGCGTGGAGGTCACCGGCCAGCCGGCCCACGCCATCGTTGCCCGCGGCCTCGCGTTGTCGCCGGAAGGCTGGCGGCTTTTCGTGCAGCAGACGGTGGAGCAGAATTTACGGCTCGGCGCGACGGTGCTGGTCGACAAGCGGCGGATGCCGGCGCTGCTGGACCGCGTCTTCACCCTGTTCCCGCGCCTCGCCGAACGCCGCCGCCAGCGCGCCGGCACTCTGTCGGGCGGCGAGCGGCAGATGCTGGCCACCGGCCGTGCGCTGATGAGCGATCCGAAACTGCTGATGCTGGATGAGCCGAGCCTCGGTCTGGCGCCGGCAGTTGTGGAGGCGATGTACGAGACGCTGCAACACCTGCGCGGCGAGGGCCTGACCCTGCTGCTGGCCGAGCAAGCGGTGGAGCTGGCGCTGGAAGTCGCGGACTATGCCTATGTGCTGCAAACCGGCCGCACGGTGCTGCAGGGGAAGGCCGCGGACCTTGCCGACGATCGCGATGTGCAACGCATCTATCTTGGATTGGAGACGATGCAGACGTAGGTGCGGACGTTCGGTGTCGTTGCCATGTCACTGTCATTTCGAGGAGCAAAGCGACGAAGCAATCTCCCGCCTCAGTCGACACGGGTCGTCCGTGCGCCTTCGGGCGGGGGATTCCTTCGTCGCTCCGCTCCTCGCAATGACACCAGGGCCGGTCGCTCCGCTCTGCTCTGCTCTGCGCGATGACAGATCGTGCCCCTATTGCACAGCCATTACGCGATCGCGTCTCCCCGCAGTGCTTCGACCTCGGCCGCGCTCATGCCCAGCCAGGATTGCAACACCTCGGCAGTGTGCTGGCCCAGCACCGGAGACGTCAGCAGCGTCGGCGGCTTGCCGTCGATACGCACCGGCCAGGCGGGCATCTTGAAATCGCCATGCGTGGGGTGATGGATGGTCTGCATGATGCCGCGTTGTTCGAAGGTGGCGTCGTTCTGCAGTTCCATTGTATCGAGCACCGCGCCCGCGGGTATGCCGGCACTGCCGACGGCGTTCATCGCCTCGTGCTTGGTGTGCTGGCGGGTCCAGGCGGCGATGATGGCGTCAACTTCCGCCTCGCGCTCCACCCGGTCCGCGGGCGTCCCGTAGCGCGGATCGCCGATCAGATCCTCGCGGCCGACCAGCTTCAGCAGACGGTCCCAATGGTCGGGATTGGCGCGGCTGGTCATGATGTAGACGTAGTCGTTCGGGCCGCCCGGCTTGCACGCATAAAGGCCCATCGGTGCGTTGTTCACGCCCGGCACCTTGTCGCCGCCACGTTGGGCCGGCTTGCCGGTCAGCCCCTGGGTGGCGAAGTTGATGCGCATGTAGTGCATGATCGCGTCCTGCATCGCCACCTGCAGCCGCCGCCCTTCGCCGGTGACCTGGCGCTTGAACAGGGCACTAGCGACGGTGATGGCCATCAGCATGCCGGTGCCGGTGTCGCCGAGTGAAATGCCGGGTCGGGCCGGCGGGCCGTCGGGATAGCCGGTCACACTGAACGTGCCGCCGCAGGCCTGCGCGATCATGTCGAAGGCGAGGTTTTTCTCGTACGGGCTGCCCTCGCCGAAGCCTTTTACCGAGGCATAGATGATGCCGGGGTTCAGCTCCCGCACCACGTCGTAGCCGAGGCCGAGGCGTTCGATCGTACCGGGGGCAAAGTTCTCGACGGTGACGTCGGCTTTGCGCAGCAGGTCCTTGACCAGGGCGAGCCCGCGCGGGGACTTCAAATCCACCGCGAGCGACTTCTTGTTGGCGTTGAAGACGTGAAAGTAATAGGGGTCGGTGTCGGGCTTGCCGGGCTGGCGGCGGCGGCCGGGATCGCCCATCTTCGGGTTCTCGATCTTCACCACCTCGGCGCCCATCCAGGCGAGGGCCTCGGTGCAGGAGGGGCCGGCTTCGAACTGGGTGAAGTCGACGATGCGGATGCCGGAGAGAAAGTCGGCGTCGGCGAAGGGGTTTGTCATGATTGGGCGTTCCTCCCGATGATCCGCATCAGTCTATAGGGCGGGCAGGGTCAACGAAAACCCCGCCTTCCCCCGGCCTGCTGCTGACAGTGATAGGCGGCGATGCCCAATGCGGGCTGCGCCATCCCAAGGCATGCGCGCGCGACTCGAGCATCGTCCGCAGCAATGGCGAGCCAGCGCGCTGGCTTCGCGCCGCCGCTCCGCCATCACAACGGACTGGTCAGGGCCGCTCATGCACCACGACGCCGTCGGCGGCGGCCTGGTGCGTCAGGTGCCGGCGATCTTGCGCTTTCGCTCGAACACTGCCTCCCGGCACGGGATGACGTCAGCAGAATGGCGATAGCTTTGCCTTGCTGCATAGCCTGCCGCCAATGTCAGTTTTTCCCGCGGCGCATCGTCGTCAAGGATGACGAGCAGGTCGATGTCGCTGTCCGAACGGGCATCCCCTCGGGCGAGCGAGCCGAACAAGACGACCCGCCGCGGGTGGAAGTAGGCCACTACGGAATCAAGCAACTCGGCAGGGACACGCCGTTGGGTCATGACGCCACTATAGACTGCCAAATCTCGAGATGCCTCAGACCCGCTCGTCGGTACTGGTTGATGGATAGCCGTGTTCGCGCGGTGTCACTCCGCCGCCGCCCGCGCCTTGTCCAGATCCGGCACATTGCTCGCCGAAGCGCTCAGCATCGACGACTTCGTCACCTTTAGTGCCGCTGCCGCCGCCTCGTTCCCGGTGATCTTCGCCATCACCGCCTCGCGCGCCCGCTCGAAATACTCGCGGTTGGTGGCGACGAACTCGCGCGACTTGCGCAGTCCGGCCAGATACCCGTTGATCTCCGGCACCACGTAGCGCGCCACCATGTCCCAACTGCGGAACGTGTTCTCCGGATTCGCCCAGTCGTGCACGAACCCCACCACAGTGCCGAAGCCGCCGCTCATCTCCAGCACCGACTTGATCCGCGCCACCAGATCGTCCGGCGTGCCGATCGTTGCCACCGAGCCATCGGAATACGCCGTCAATTCCACCGCCTGGTCCGGAGTCTTGAACGGCTTCGCCCCCGGCCGCTGCAGTGTCCCCGTGATGTACTCGTTGTGATGGCGGAAAAGCCCATCCCGCGCCTGCTCTCGTGCCTTCTCGCGCGTCTCCGCGATGTGCCAGCTCAGCAGCACCCGCCAGTTCTTCCGGTCGACCGTCGTGCCGTGCTTCGCCGCCGCCGCCTCCGCGAACCCCCATTGCGTCGGCAGCGCGTTCAACCCCTCCTGCGACAGTGAGCCGATCGAGATGATCCCGATCCCGTGCTTCCCCGCCAGCGTCATGCCCGACGGGCTGATCTGCGAGGCGACCGCGAACGGCATCTCCTCCTGCAACGGGAGAAGCTGCAGCGCCGCATCGTTCAAATTGAACCACTCGGCGCGGTAGGTCACGCGCTCGCCGTTGAACAAGCGGCGGATGACGCTGATCGCTTCATCTTGGCGGTCGCGCAGCACCATAGGATCGACGCCCAGCGTATGCGCGTCCGACGCCAGCGCGCCGGGACCGGAACCGAAGATCGCCCGCCCGCCGCTCATGTGGTCGAGCTGCACGATGCGTTGCGCCACGTTGAACGGATGGTGGTAGGGCAGCGACACCACGCCGGTCGCCAACCTGATGCGCTTCGAACGTTCCGCCGCCGCCGCCAGGAACATCTCGGGCGACGCAATCATCTCCCAGCCGGACGAATGGTGCTCGCCGCACCAGAATTCGTCGTAGCCGAGTTTGTCGAGATGCTCCACCAGGTCCAGGTCGCGGCGGAACTGCAGCATCGGGTGCTCGCCGATCGGATGGTGTGGGGCGAGGAAGGCGCCAAAGTTCAAGCGCGGCATACGGGTGCTCCCGGGAGACAATGACAGTCCGACGATGGGCGGATTGACGCAAACGGGCAATAGCCGTTGCTCGTCGGGGAAGCGGGTCGGGTCTGGCGACGCCAAATGCAACGGCCCCAGGAGGCCGGGTTTGGGCTGCCGCGCGGGGCGAGGGTGGTCTCACGTTGCAGGCAAGAAGGGTGCAAGGACCCTCGCCCGCCATGGCATGCCGATAGGTCAATCGTATGGCTGCCTGGTGTAAATGTCCGTCCTGGAAGTATACGATTTGCTGGCTGGTCAGCGCAGCGCCCTGGCCCGCCGGGCCGCCATGGTCTCGGCGAAGTTGCTGGAGCGGCGTTGCTCGGCCGCCTGGTCTACCTTGCGGTAGACCGCGAGCACGTCGCGGGCGCCGTCAAAACCCTCGGCGTTGGGCGCGGTCAGGGCGTCCGGCATGCCAGATCGCGTGCGCTGGGCGGCCGCGTCCCGCCCGAGTGCGATCAGCGGAAGTATGGCTTCCCGGAGTTGGGCGGTGGTGAACGGCTTGGCGAGCACCGCGGTGGCACCGGCGCCGGCAGCGCGGCCACGCAGCTCGCTGTTGTCATACGCGGTCAGCAGCACGATTGGCACCGTGGCGTAGTTCGCCATGGTGCGGATGACGGAGCATGCGTCGAGGCCGTCCATCCGGGGCATGCGGAAGTCCAGCAGTACCAGTTCGGCCTTTATGCCGCGGGCGTACTCCACCGCCTCGGCGCCGTTGGCGGCGAGGAAGATACGCCACGGCTCCCCCAGCGCGGCCCGCACGTTGTCACGGATGATGATGCTGTCATCGGCGACGATCACACCTCGTTGCATGGTTGCGGCTGCATGGTTGGGGGTTGCATCGTGAGGGGCTGCATTGGGCAGAGGCTAGGCGGGAAGTACTAATGCGCGGTTAATCGCGCGGCGGGGCGGTCGTATCGCCGGGCGCGATCCGGAGGACGCAAGAGGCTCGCGCGACGTCTGGCCGCTTATAGCGATGCGCATGGCGTCAAGTGCGGCTGTTACCCGTCAGGAACGTCTCGATTTCTCTGGCCAATACCGGGTCGGCGACGACACGCGGCACCTTGTTCTGTCCGCCGAGGCGGCCGCGATGGCGCATCCATAGCGCGAAACTCCCGGGCGGAACGCAAACAACCGTGGGCGGCCGTATCGCCGCGCGATGCGCGGCGTAGTCGGCGTTCTGCGTGGCGAGCGCCGCATCCAATGCGCCGGCGAACTTCGTCAACGCTTCGGGAACCGGCTTGGCAAATTCGACGATGAAGTGGTGGCCGCCGCGCTCCTCCGGTGTGGCGGGGAACACCGGCGAGACTGTGTATTCGGCAACGGCCGCTCCGATTGCGGTTGCCGCTTGCAGCATGGCCTGATCGATCTCCTCGCCTATCAGGTGTTCGCCGAACGCCGACAGCATGTAGGACAGCCGGCCGGTGATCAGCAGCCGCGGAGGGTGCCGATCGACGAATCGGACCGTGTCGCCGAGCACATAGCCGAACAAGCCGGCATTGCTCGACAGCACCACGGCGTAGTTGACGCCCGTTTCGATCGTACCTAGCCAATGTCGGATGGGCTGGGGGGCGTCGATGTCTTCGACCGGCACGAATTCAAAGAATAGACCGTTGTCGGTTAGCAATCGCAGGCCTTCGTTATAGCCGCGGTCGGCGATGGCGATGAAGCCCTCGCTGGCCGGATAGACTTCGCGCTGGTCGACGCCGCGCGACAGCAGGGCATCGAACTGCGTGCGGTACGGTGCATAGTTCACACCGCCGTGGATGTACAGTTCCAGATGCGGGTACCAGCTCGTGCTGCTGCGCGGCAGGGTGGGGCGGAGCTCCGCCAGCCGGGCAAAGAACGGCAGTATCCAGCTTGGCGTGCCGCTGATGGTGCGGATGTCCTGCCGCAGCGAGGCATGTGCCAGCAATTCGACTTTGCGGTCCCAATCCGCGGTCAGGGCCAAATCGCGTGGCGGGAAATAGCGTCGACGCGCCCACCACGGCACTTCATTCGCGACGATACCGCTGAGGTCGCCGCTGTAGATGCCCAGCGCGTGCCGCGTCAGGTCGGTGCTGCCACCGAGCATGAAGTTCCGGCCGCCCAGCACGCGGCTGTGCGGCCGGGCAGCCAGGTGGAACGTGAACACGTCCAATACTGCGCGGCGGTTTGACGCCAGCATCGCGCGCGAGACTGGGATGTATTTCGTTTCGCCTGTGGTGGTGCCGGAGGTTGCTGCGAAATACGGGATGACTCCCGGCCAGCTTACGTTGTGCAGCCGAGGAAAGGCGGGCTGCCAATAGTCGCGCCAGAAGTCCTCATAGCGCCGCAACGGAACCTGGCGCTGGAAGTCCGCGACGCTGACGATGCGAGCGAAGCCGTGTTTGTGGCCGAAGCGCGTGTCACGCGCCTGGCGGAGCAATCGCCGTAAGTGTTGCTGCTGGGCAGCAGCGGCATCGAGGGCAGCCAGGTGATGGCCACGCCGGCGTGCATAGAGATGCAGCAGCGGCGTGGCGTCGATCATATGACGCCGATCATGGCGAAAGGACGGTGCGGAAGGGAAATTCGGCGCGGACAGTCTCCGGCCGCAGCGGCATGCGGATATACCTGCCGCCACGGTATAGCGCCACCTGGTCAACCAGCGTGGTGCTGCCCAGCCAGCCGTCTTGTCCACCCAGCAGGACGAACCAGTTCGCATCCGGATCCGACATGTCGGAGACATAGCGCGCGGTGCTGGCAAAAGTGCAGCGGTGGCGGCGTGCGGTAAGGGGGTTGCCGGTCTTCAGCAGCGTGTCGTTGCCGCCTTGGGCCGGGGCGGCCGCGAAACGGTAGCGGCGGCCGAGCGCCGGCACCGCACCGAGCAAATGCCGCAGCTCGATGCGATGAATCTGACCCCATGTGCCGAACCGGCGGAGCGCTCGCGCGGCTGGAGGCGCGGCGCGGTGCAGGGCCGCCGCGATGGCGGCGTCGGGTGCGCGTGTGATGTCGTTGAACAACAAGCCGCGCGCGTTCCAGGAGGCAGAGTAGATACGTGGCCGGCGCTTGCCTTGCAGTGCGACGCACAGGTGGTAGAGCAGGAGTTCGAACGCCAGGGCGCCGCTCGAGTTCGGCATCGTAGCGTAGATCCCAATGCCGCAGCACGTCCGTCAGACCGCGCGGGGCCCGGGCGCCGAGCAACGGCACCAGGCGGTCGCGTATCGCTCCGGCCGAGGGCATCGCCGTGTCCTGCTGGATGGCGGCAATCGCGGTGAAATCGATGGCGGCCGTGGCACCCAGCAGCTCCTTAAGGCGCCCGATGCGCCGGCCGGAGGAAAAGAACCAGCCAACGCGCACAGGTGCGGCCTCCGGTTTTTCGTTGGCAGACGCTACGAAGCCTTCGGGCGGATCGCACAGTGCCGGCAGGTCGCTGCCCGTGACGCAATGTTCCCAATCGGTGGCGGCGGCCCGCGGCAGCAGCAGCGACCGCGACGGCTCGTCCGGCCGCGCCGGCAGATGCACCGCCATTGTTTTACCGATATGTCCGTCGCGATCGGCGTACAGCATGTTCTGTCCTGGCACAGCCAATAGATCGAGTGCGGCGCGAAATTCCTGCCAGGTGCGCGCTCGGGTGACGCGCAGCAATGCGGTGACCTCGTCGCTGGGCCGATGCCCCATCCAGCGCAGCGCAACGACGCGGCGACTGCCCCGCAGCGCAGGCAGATCGGAGATGACCGGCCCATACGCTGTCTCGCGGATCTCGATCGTACGGTCGCGCGCCCCGCGCACGCGCAGCAGTTCGCGGCGCGTCCTGATCTCACCCGCCGGAAGACCCGTTACGTCATAGACATCACTGCTCGCCGCGTGCAGGTTGGTGCCGCCCCACGCGATGTGTGGCGTGCGTCCCAACATCATGGCTGGTATGCCCGCGACCATCAGGCCGACCGCATGCATCGATGGCGCACGGCATCCCGCGATGAGCCAAAGATTGGGCAGCAGCGCCGGCAGATGCGTATCGCCCGCGAGCCACGCCGCGTCCGAATGGCTGCGCGACGGCGCCACCGCCAGCGCGTTGCTCGCCTGCCGGGTGAAGCGCGACAGCGCGGTGTCCGGACCGGCATCCGGCGGTGCGGCATCCGCTATTCCGTCCGTGCCCAGCAAATGCGGCCACAGCGCCGCCAAGGACGGATCATCGAGCCATGGCAGCAAATTGAGCCAGAACTCGCCACGTCGCGTCGGCACTCGCGAGGCGGCCGACGGTCAGCACGTCGGCCAGCGTCCAAGCGTCGCGTCCCAGGCCGAATGTGGAGAAGTCTGGTGGCACCGGCGCGTGCATCACCATGTGGTTCAGGCCGGTAACATAGGCCTCCAGCCAGCGCGCGGTGTCCGGCGGCAGCGCCGCGATTATCGCCGGGATGGCACGGGGGAAGTCCAGCGTGCGCAGCAGTTGGTCGAGCCGGACGGCCGGCGGGCCGAGCAATTCCGCCATCCGCCCCCGCGCTACGCGCCGCATCAGTTCCATCTGCGTCCAGCGCAGGTGCACGTGCACCACACCGAAAGCTGTTGCGAGATCGTCGTCGTTCGTGGCCTCGATGAACGGCACGTGGTGCTGGTTCCAGTGGATTGTGGTGTCGCCACGCAGCGGCAGGCCGGAGCGCGGCAGGTTGGCGAGACGTTGTGCCACGCTGATGCTGTCTGGACGCGGCGGCGGCAGCAGCAAGTGCGGCAGCAGCACGCGTGCGGCGACGCCAAATTCGGCTAAGGTATGGGCAATTCGTGGTAGCGGCATGTTGGCCCCGTACTGCGCAGCAGGTCATCGCCCGCTTTGATCCAGGATGGCAATACGCAGCATCCTCGCGCTATTGCTCAGGCAATGTCGGTACGTCTGGTGGTGAGTGCCAAGCCGGAGTGTCATCGCGAGCGCAGCGGTGGCGGGAGCGCATATGTTGCGTTCGAGGTTGGCCGCCGTCTCGGCTACTGCGACCTTGGAGATGGCGTGGCTCAACGGCACACCCTATTGCATCGCGGTGTACGCTTCACAGCCGCCGTCGCCGGACGACCACGCAACGCTCGCTACCGGGGTCCGCTAAAGATTATACCAGTGTCCAAAACCATTGACCCTCACAGCGGGGGCACGGAGCACCTGCTGTCATTGCGAGGAGCGAAGCGGTCCTCGGGCTTGACCCGAGCGGGCAATCCCCTGCCCGCGCAGCCGAATTTACCCGGGCCGGACTTGCACGGGCCGGACTTGCACGGGCTGGACTTGCACGGGCTGGACAACGCCAGCTTGCCGCCTGGCGGACTGGCGATCTCCCCGCGAGTACGTGCGTCACTCGCGGGAGATTGCTTCGCTGCGCTCGCAATGACAGTCCCAGGTGGCACCACGGCCAGAATCGAGCACTAGATCGGCGCCGCGCGATCCATGATCATGGCAGCATACGTCGCCTCGGCGACCGAGACCGCGTCCACCCGCGCGGTGGCACGAAACTTCCATACATTGCCGCGCTTGCGTTCCTTGGTGACGTGGATGCGCAACTGGTCGCCGGGTACCACGGGGCGACGGAACTTCGCGCCCTCGATCGACATGAAATACACCACCTTGCCGGCGGCTTCGGGACCCAGCGTTTCCACCACCAGCACGGCGGCGGTCTGTGCCATGCTCTCGATGATCAGCACCCCCGGCATCACCGGATGGTTGGGAAAGTGCCCGGCGAAGAACGATTCGTTGACCGAGACGTTCTTCACCCCGATTGCCGACACGTTCGGCACCAGGTCCACTACCCGGTCGAGCAACAGGAACGGATAGCGATGCGGGATCGCGTGCATGATCCGCGCGATATCCACCAGCGGCACAGTCGGGCCGGTGGCATGCTGTGTCGCCGTTGTCTCGACCGCCTGCGCTGTGGTCGCGTCCATCCTGCTCAGTCCGTTTCCTTGCGCGTCCCTGCCTCGTTCCCGGGTGTGGCCGGCGGTTTCGCACCGCCGCGCACCAGCCGGCGGATCACGGCGACCTCGCGGAAGAACGCACGTAACGGCTGCGCCGGGCTGCCCACCACCTCGGCGCCCGCCGGCACATCCGCCATCACTCCGGCCTGCGCACCGATCCGAGCGGTGCGGCCCATCTTGAGATGCCCGGCCAGCCCGGCCTGACCGCCGACCATGACATGGTCTTCGAGAATTGTGGACCCGGAAATGCCCACCTGTGCGACGATCACGCAGCTCCGCCCGAGGCGCACGTTGTGCCCGATCTGCACCAGATTGTCGAGGCGGGAGCCGGCCCCGATCACCGTATCATGCAACGACCCGCGGTCGACGGTGGTGTTGGCGCCGACCTCCACGTCGTCCTGCAGCACCACGCGCCCAAGCTGCGGCACGCTGCGGAAGCCGTCCGGTGTGATGGCGAAGCCGAAGCCCTCCTGGCCAATGCGGGCGCCGGGATAGACGTAGACGCGGTCGCCGAGCAACGCATGGGAGACGCTGGCGTGGGGGCCGATGCGGCAGTCGGCGCGCATCACCACGCCATTGCCGATCACCGCCAGGGGGCCGATGCGGCAGCGCGGGCCGATCTCCACGCCGCGGCCGATCACCGCGAGCGGCCCGATCTCGGCGCTGGGGTCGATCGCGGCGTCGGGCGCGACCACGGCGCTGGGGTGGACGCCGGCTTCCAGCGGCGGCAGGGGAAAGAACAGCGCGGCGACGCGGGCCCAGGCGGCGTACGGTTCGGAGGTGACGACGGCCACGGCGGTCGCTGGGACCCGCCCCGCGAGGTCCAGATGCACGATCACCGCCCCCGCCCGCGATTGCTCCAGTGCGGGCAGGTATTTGCGGTTGTCGAGGAAGCTGACCTCGTCCGGGCCGGCGGTCTGCAGCGGGGCGACGCCGGCCAGCATCAGGCGGCGGGGCGGCGCCTCGGCTTCCGCGGCGTCGGCCACCGCAGCCAGGGTGTGGGGGCCGCTGCGCTGGAAGAAGCGCGGGTCGCCGGCGATCTCTGGCCAGTCCATGCGTCAGCTCCCCAACGAGAAGTAAGGGCGGAACGGGGGAGAAGGAATACCCCCGCCCTCAAGCGGAGGCGGTGGCCTTACCAATGCCTCTGCCGCTCGACGTAACTCACCCATCAGTCCTTCACCGCCGCATAGACAAGGTCGCGGAACAGGATGCGGTAGTGCTCCCGCTGGGCGGGAGCCTGTATCATCAGCACGGCGGTCAGCCGTTCCGCGGGATCGACCCAGAATGTGGTGCCGGCGGCGCCGCCCCAATAGTACGTGCCGACCGAGCCTGGGAACGGTGCCAGCCCTGCCGCCAGCCGGACCGCGAAGCCCAACCCGAAGCCGTGCCCGGGCGGCAGCTGGTCCGGCGCGACTGCGATGTCGCCGAGGTGGTCGGCGGTCATCAGTTCGATGGTCTTGCGCCCGAGCAATCGTGTGCCGTCCAGCGTGCCGCCATTCAGCAGCATCTGCAGGAAGCGGGCGTAGTCCATCGCGGTGGCCACTATGCCGCCGCCGCCCGATTCGAATATCGCGGGGCGGCGCACGTTCAGCAATGCTACCTCGGTTCCGCTCTCCGGGTCGCGCGCGAACGGCTCAGCGATGCGGCCATGATGGTCGTCCGGCACGGCGAAGCCGGCGTCGTCCATGCAGAGCGTGCGCAGGACGCGGTCGGCGAGGAAGCTGCCCAGCATCTGGCCGGACCAGATCTCGACCAGCCTCCCCAGCACGTCGGTGGAGCGGCTGTACTCCCATTGCGTCCCCGGCTGGTGCAGCAGCGGCAGCGTCGCCAGGGTGGCGGCTTGCTCGGCGTTGGTCTGGCGCAGGCGCGCGACTCGGGCTTCGGCATAGGCCTTGTGCAGCGGCGTGTCGCCACGGAATTCGTAAGTCAGGCCGGAGGTGTGGCGCAGCAGGTCCTGCACCGTGATCGGGCGGTCGGCTTCGGTGCGGCCCATGGTGTCGCCGCTGAACACGGCGACCCACATTTCGGCAAAGTTCGGCAGGTATTTCGCGATCGGATCGGACAGCAGGAAACAGCCTTCTTCCCACAGCATCATTGCGGCGACGGACACGATCGGCTTGGTCATCGAATAGATGCGGAAGATCGCATCCAATGTCATGGGTGCGCCGCCGGCCGGATCACGCCGGCCGAATGACTCATGCATCGCCACTTTCCCGTGACGCGCAACCAGCGCGACGGCGCCGGGAATGTGTCCCGCTGCCACCCGTTCCTCGAGGGCGCGCGCGAGACGGGCCAGGGCGGGCGCGGACAAGCCGACATCCTCGGGCGTGGCGGTTGGAAGCGGGACGGTCATGCGGGGAGTCTCCGTGCGGAAGGCGTTGGGGATGGCGATCGTGCCACGCGCAGCCCGCGGCGTTGAGGAGATCGCCGTGCCTGTCAAGCGCCAGCGTCTCCAACCGCATGCGCTGCCGGCCGCAAACGCGGTTGCCCGGGAGGGCGGCACGAAGGGGCTTTGCCCCGAGGCTACTTGCCGGTAGGCTTAGCAACAGACGCGAGGCACCAGGAGCAGCCCTATGAACGACGCCGCGATCAACGCCCCTAATTTGTGGCGGTTGGAAACCCCCGGCCATGCCGGATGGCAGCGCACCGCGCGCGTGGACGATCCGAAGAAGTACTTCATGGTCTCCACCGACAGCCACGCCAACGAACCGGCCGACCTGTGGGCGACTCGCCTGCCGGCGCAGTATCGGGAGCGCGCCCCGCGCATCGTCACCGACGAGAAGGGCGTGCAGTGGCGTTATTGCGAAGGCTATCGTCCCGACCGCGTGCGGGTGATGAGCTTCGAAGGCGAGGATTGGCGGCGCGCCCAGGCTGGCGCCGATCCGGCGCAGCGGGTGGTCGACAACCGCGCCGACGGTATCGACGTGGAGATCATCTTCCCCAACAAGGGCCTGGCGATGTGGGCCACGCCGGATCCCACGTTCTCGCTGGCGATGTGCCGCGTGTGGAACGACTGGGCCTGGGACGTGTTCGGGCCATATCCCGATGCGATGCTGCCGGTGGCGGCGCTGGCGCCCGGCGACCTGGACGGCACGCTGGCCGAGATCGAGCGCGTGGCGAAGCTCGGCTATCGCGTGCTGACGCTGCCGTGCAAGCCGGTCTGGGGCGGGCACGACGTCGATCACGTGAACTACAACCTGCCGCATTTCGATCGCATGTGGGCGCTGATCGAGGCCTGCGACCTGCCGATCACCTTTCATGTCTCCACCGGGCGCGACCCGCGTGCGGCACGCGGCAATGGCGGGGCGGTGATCAACTACGCCACGCACTCGCTGTCGCCGACCATCGAGCCCGTGGCGAATTTGTGTGCCTCGGGTGTGCTGGAGCGCTTCCGCAAGCTGCGCTTCGCCACGGTGGAAGCGGGGATCGGCTGGGTGCCGTGGCTGCTGGACGCGATGGACGAGGCATACCGCAAGCACCACATGTGGGTGCGGCCGAAGTTGCAGGGCCTGCCGTCGGACTATTACCGCGCGCATGGGTTTGCTACGTTCCAGGAGGATCCGGCGGGGCTGGCGCTGGCGGCTCGCTATAACCTGACGGGCAATTTCATGTGGGCGAACGACTACCCGCACCATGAGGGCACATGGCCGCATTCGGCGGCGGCGATCGAGCGGACGATGCCGGATTTGGATGATGCGGCGCGTGCGAAGATTCTGGGTCTGAACGCGGCGCGGTTCTTCAAGCTGGAGGTGCCGGCGCACCAACGGCTGGCGGCGTAGCGCGAAGCCGTCATTGCGAGTTGATCATCGGCCTGGTGGCCGACCCGCACTGAATGAAACCGGCGGTCGTACGGGGAAAGAACACCCCCTCCCCTCAAGGGGAGGGGGAGTCCTTGGTTTCTTGCGAGCGCAGCGAAACAATCTCCCGCGAGGGATGTGCGAAATCTCGCGGAGATTGCTTCGCTGCGCTCGCAATGACACCGTCGGATCGGCACCGATCGTCGGAGTCGGATGCCAGGTGGGACGCGACGCTGCCGCATCTCGCCACCAAGGCCGACCTCGCCGAGAAGCCAAGCCATACGTACATGTGGGGCATCCTGGCGGCGCTGTTGACGGCGTATGCGTGCGGCTTGGCCGCGCTGGCCATTCTGCTGAAATAACCGCTACCCCGCCAGCTTGCGCACCGTTGCCACGGCGGCCGGCGCGGACCAATCGGCCGAGCCCGCCAGGCGCGCCCGTTCCCGCCCTGCCTTGTCGATTATCACGCTGGTCGGAATGCCCTCCACATCGAATGCCCGCTCGGCGGCTCCCTGCGGATCGATCAATACCGGCAGCCCCGCGATTCCGTGCGCGCGGAAGAATGCCTCCACTGCCGCCGCGCCGCCATGATCCGACGACAATGGCAGCACGGCGATATCCGCCGGCGCCAGCGTCTTTGACAACACGGCCAGCGACGGCATCTCGGCGACGCAGGGCGCGCACCACGTCGCCCACAGGTTGATCACCATGCCATGGCCGCGGAACTCCGACAGATGGTGCGTCTTTCCGCCGGCATCGACGAACGTAATGTCGGGTGCCAGCACCGGCGGATCGACCGGGTGCAACGCCGCACTCAGCGTCTGCAGGTCCTGCGCGCGCGGTTTGCACGGCCATGCCGCCACCGCTAGGGTCCCGCCCGCCGCCAGCATCATCCGGCGGGTGATCAAAGCCATGATGGATCTCCTTCGTTGACCGCCGATCCGCAACGTCGCAACGCCGCCGCCAACGTCCCCAACGGAATCCGACATGGGGAGGGCGTTTCGCCGCCGGTCCGTCGCTGATCATGCAGGAGATAAATGCCTCGATCGGCTTCGACCGCAAGCTGTGGCGGCAGGACATAAGCGGTTCCCTGGCGCACGCGGCGATGCTGGCCCGCATCGGCGTGCTCAGCGCCGAAGATGAACATGCGATCCGCGACGGCCTGAACGCCATCGCCGAACAAATTGACAGCGGCCGTTTCCCGTTCGATACGGCGCTGGAAGACATCCACATGAACATCGAGGCGCGGCTGACGGAGCGCATCGGCGAGGCCGGCCGCCGCCTTCACACCGCGCGCAGCCGCAACGACCAGGTGGCGACGGATTTCCGCCTGTGGGTGCGCGATGCGATCGACGGCCTGGACGCGCAGCTCGCCGACGTGATGCTGGCGCTGGCCGAACGCGCCGCGGAACATGCGGCCGACCCGATGCCCGGCTTCACCCATCTGCAGACCGCCCAACCCGTCACCTTCGGTCACCACCTGCTCGCCTATGTCGAAATGTGCGCGCGCGACCGCGGCCGGCTGGCCGATGCGCGCCGCCGGCTGAACGAATCGCCGCTGGGCGCGGCGGCGCTCGCCGGCACGTCGTTTCCGATCGACCGGGCGATGACCGCGTCGGCCCTGGGGTTCGATCGGCCGGCGGCCAATTCGCTCGATGCGGTCTCGGATCGGGACTTCGCGCTGGAGTTCCTGTCCGCCGCGGCGATCTCCGCCATGCACCTGTCACGCTTCGCCGAGGAGATCATCATCTGGTCCAGTGCGCCATTCGCCTTCATCCGGCTGTCGGATGCGTTCACCACCGGCAGCTCCATCATGCCGCAGAAACGCAATCCGGATGCGGCCGAGTTGGTGCGGGCGAAGGCCGGGCGCGTGACCGGCGCGCTGGTCGCGCTGCTGACGGTGATGAAGGGCCTGCCGCTCGCCTACGCGAAGGACATGCAGGAGGACAAGGAACCGGTGTTCGATGCCGCCGACGCCTGGGCGTTGTCGCTGGCGGCGACCGCGGGCATGGTGCGCGACATGACGCCGGACCTCGACCGCATGCGCGCCTTCGCCAGCGCCGGCTTCGCCACCGCGACCGATCTCGCGGACTGGCTGGTGCGCGTGCTGCATCTGCCGTTCCGCGATGCGCATCACGTCACCGGCCGACTGGTGGCGCGGGCGGAGTCGTTGGGATCCGATCTCGCCGGGCTGCCGCTGGCCGAGATGCAGGCGGTGGAACCACGCATCACGGCCGAGGTGCTTTCGGTGCTGACAGTGGACGCGTCGGTGGCGTCGCGCGTCAGTTATGGCGGCACCGCGCCGGCCAACGTCGCGCGCGAGGCGGCGCGGTGGCTAACCGCATTGCGTGCCGCATGAGGCGAATAGGGTGGCTCGCTTGTGCGCTGGCCTGCGTCGTCACGCTCGCGGCCTGTGGCAAGAAGGGACCGCCTTCGCCGCCGGGACCGTCCGACCAGATCACCTGGCCGAAGTCGTATCCGACGCACTGACCGGGCCGCGCCCGCCCTGTCGTTGTGCCCGCCCTGTCATTGCGCCCCCTGTCATTGCGCCCCCTGTCATTGCGAGGCGCGCGGCGCCGAAGCAATCTCCGGGGGACGAGCCGCAGCACGTGCCGCCCGCCCAGCCAGACAAGCGAAACGTGAGGAAACCGCCGATGAGCACCACGACCTCCCCCAGCCCCTATTTGCCCGTCCGCGACGACTGGCTGGCCCGCCGCACCGAAACGATCCTGGAACCCGGGTTGCCGATCGTCGATCCGCACCACCATCTGTGGGAACGGCCCGGCTGGCGCTACATGTTCGATGAGCTGCTCGCCGACACCAACAGCGGCCACAACATAGTCGCCACCGTGTTCGTGCAGTGCCGCTCGATGCATCGCGCCACCGGCCCAGAGGAAATGAAGCCGGTCGGCGAGACCGAGTTCGTCAATGGCGTCGCGGCGATGAGCGCCTCGGGCCAGTACGGCAAGACCCAGGCGTGTGCTGGCATCGTCGGCCATGTCGATCTGCGGCTGGGCACTCGCGCCCGGGGCGTGCTGGAGGCGCATATCCGCGCCGGCGGCAACCGCTTCCGCGGCATCCGCCACATCACCGCCTGGGATACCGATCCGACGCTGATGAACCCCGCTTACGCACCGCCGCAGGGCCTGATTGCCGACCGGACATTCCGCGAGGGTTTCTCCACCCTGGCGCCGCTGAATTTGAGTTTCGATGCCTGGCTGTACCATCCGCAGATCGACGAACTGACCGCGCTGGCGCAGGCGTTTCCCGGCACGCGGATCTGCCTGAACCATGTCGGCGGCCCGCTCGCCATCGGTGTCTATGCCGGCAAGCGCGATGCGGTCTTCGCAGAATGGTCGAAGTCGATCCGAGCACTGGCGCAGTGCCCCAACGTGGTGGTGAAGGTCGGCGGCATGGCGATGCGGATCAACGGCTTCGATTTTCATGAAAAGGCCGATCCGCCGTCATCCGAAGCTCTGGCCGCGGCGTGGAAACCCTATGTCGAGACCTGCATCGAAGCCTTCGGCGCGGCGCGCTGCATGTTCGAGAGCAACTTCCCGGTCGATAAGGGGTCGTATGCCTACGCGCCGTTCTGGAATGCGTGCAAGATGCTGGCGCGCGGCGCGAGCGCGACGGAGAAGACGGATCTGTTCTCTGGCACCGCGGCGCGGTTCTACCGGCTGAATATTTGATTTTTAGAAGGGCGCGGCCGTTCTGGGTATGCCTGTACGGTCGGACCTACCGGATTTCTCACAAAGTTAAGAAAAGGGGAAGGCAAGGGTCCACAAAGAAGATGTTTTCGGCCAGGAGAGCGCCAAGTGTCGTCGCACACTGGTCGCACGCTGGCAGTTGGGTCGTTTGCTTGAATATCTGCTGGTATTCTCAACTCGCGAGCGCCCCCCGGATCGCCGCCAGCGCCTCATCCGCCCGCGATCCATCTGGGCCGCCCGCCTGCGCCATATCCGCGCGGCCCCCGCCGCCCTTGCCGCCGACCGCAGCCGATGCCGTCCGCGCCAGATCGATCGCGCTGATCTTCCCGGTCAGATCGGAGGACACGCCGACCACGATGCTCGCCTTGCCGTCAGCGGTGGACACCAGGGCCACCACGCCGGAGCCGATCTGCTTGCCGATCGCATCCGCGAGACCTTTCAAGTCACGCGCAGGCACCTCGCCCAGGTTGCGGGCGGCGAGCTTCACGCCGTTCACTTGCTCGACCTCGGCCGCGCCGCCGCCGGTGGCGATCTTCTTCTGCAAATCCGCGATCTGGCGCTCCTGGCGGCGGGTCTGCTCCACCAGCGTCTCCAGCCGGGTGGGCACATCGGCGGGAGGCACGCGCAACACACCAGCCGCCTTGTGCAGATGGTGCTGTATGTCCGCAACGACGGCCTCGGCAAAGCGACCGGTGACCGCCTCGATGCGGCGGACGCCGGCGGCGACCGCGCTTTCCCCGGTGATGCGGAAATAGCCGATGTCGCCGGTGCGGCGGACATGCGTGCCGCCGCACAGCTCGATCGACCAGGCCGTCTTGTTGCCCTCGGGGCCGCCCATCATCACCACGCGGACCTCTTCGCCGTATTTTTCGCCGAACAAGGCCATGGCACCCATCTCGACGGCGGCGTCGGGGGTCATCAGGCGGGTGACGACGTCGGTGTTCTCGCGGATGCGGGCGTTCACCTCGGCTTCGACGATGGCGATGTCCTCGCCGGTGATCGGGCGGGGGTGGCTGACGTCGAAGCGCAGCCGGTCGGGGGCGTTCAGGCTGCCTTTCTGCGCGACGTGCGTGCCCAGGCGCCTGCGCAACGCCTCATGCAGCAGGTGCGTGGCGGAGTGGTGCGCGCGGATGTGCGTGCGGCGAGTGTGGTCCACGTCCGCCACCACGGGAGTGCCGACACACGCCTCGCCCGCCTCCACCCGGCCGAGATGGATGAACAGATCACCCAGCTTTTTCTGGGTGTCGGTGACGGTGATGCGCAGGCCGTCGGGGCCGGAGATCGTGCCGGTGTCGCCGACCTGGCCGCCGGATTTGCCGTAGAACGGCGTCTGGTTCAGCACCACGGCGACGTCCTTGCCAACCGCGGCGCTGTGCACCGGTGCGCCGTCCACGACCAGGGCGACGATTTCCCCCTCGGCGGCTTCGGTGCTGTAGCCGAGGAACTCGCTGGCCCCAACGGCCTGCTTGATCTCGAACCAGATTTGCTCGGTGGCGGCCTCGCCCGAGCCGGCCCATGCCGCGCGGGCACGGACGCGTTGCTCCGCCATCGCCACCTCGAACCCCGCCAGATCCACCTCTCGGCCTTGCTCGCGCAAAGCGTCCTGTGTCAGGTCGAGCGGGAAGCCGTAGGTATCGTAGAGCCGGAAAGCTACTTCACCTGGCAACTTGGCTACCGCCCTCACGCTCGCCCGCGGCACCGGTGCGGCAGCGCCGATCGTAACGGTCCGAGCGGAATCCACCGAGGCCCCGGCGGCGGGGGATTGTTGTTCAAGTTCATCGAGCTTTGCCGTCTCTGCCGCCAGCAAAGTCAGACCGCGTTCCAGCAGGGTTTTGAATTGCGTCTCCTCCAGTTGCAGCGTTTCCGAGATCAGCGGCTCGGCGCGCACCAGTTCCGCATAGGCGGTGCCCATCTGGCGGGTGAGTGCCGGGACCAGGCGATACATCACCGGGTCCTGCGCCCCCATCAGCGTGGCGTGGCGCATGGCACGGCGCATGATGCGGCGGAGCACGTAGCCCCGGCCCTCGTTCGAGGGCAGAACGCCGTCGGCGATCAGGAACGCGCTGGACCGCAGATGGTCGGCGATAACGCGGTGGGACACCTTGTGCGGACCGTCCGGGTCCTGGCCGGTGGCCTCGGCGGAAGCCAGGATCAGGGAGCGCAGGATGTCGATGTCGTAGTTGTCGTGCTTGCCTTGCAGGATGGCGGCGAGCCGTTCCAGCCCCATGCCGGTGTCGATGCTCGGCCTGGGCAGCGGAACGCGGGTGCCGGGCGGGCCTTCCTCGAACTGCATGAACACCAGGTTCCAGATCTCGATGAAGCGGTCGCCGTCGGCGTCGGGGCTGCCGGGGGGGCCGCCCGGGATGTGGGGGCCGTGGTCGTAGAAGATTTCCGAGCAAGGGCCGCAGGGGCCGGTCTCGCCCATGCGCCAGAAATTGTCATCGGTGGGGATGCGGATGATTTTCTCCCCCGGCAGGCCGGATACCTTCCGCCAGATTTCGGCCGCGTCGTCGTCTTCCGAATAGACGGTGACGGTCAGGCGGTGCTTCGGCAGGCCGTACTCCTTGGTCACCAGCTCCCAGGCGAAGGGGATGGCGCGTTCCTTGAAGTAGTCGCCGAAGCTGAAATTGCCGAGCATCTCGAAGAAGGTGTGGTGCCGGGAGGTGTAGCCGACATTGTCCAGGTCATTGTGCTTCCCACCGGCGCGCACACATTTCTGTGCCGTGGTGGCGCGGACGTAGGGGCGCTTCTCCTGGCCGGTGAACACGTTCTTGAACTGCACCATGCCCGCGTTGGTGAACATCAGCGTGGGGTCGTTGCGCGGCACCAGCGGCGAGCTCGGCACCACAGCGTGGCCGTTGCGGGCGAAGTAGTCGAGGAACGTGGCGCGGATGTCGTTGCTGCTGGCCATGGCGGGCGGGAGGGGTCCTGGAGGTTTGGATGAAGCCGCAGTACCTAGCGCGCGGGCCGCGCGGAGTCACGCCGAGCCGGGCGGAGGCTCGCCTGTTCCCAGGGGTCCGAGCATCGGGTTCCCGCGTGATGTGCCCCGGTTGTGTAATCTATAGTTCACAGATGATCGAAGTCCGCCAGACCGCTGTCTTTGGCGGACCATCGTGCGGCAGAGCACATCGCCTAGCGGATCGTTCGGGTGCAGACTGGGCTGATGGGCGACGTAAGGCCCGTCGGCGGGGGCGTGTCGGAGTTGCGGGTCGATTATGGGCCGGGGTACCGGTTCTATTTCGTCCAGCGTGGCAGGCGCTGATCGTAGAAGGCGATCCGCGATTAACGACTGTGCTCGGGGTCGCACGCGCAATCGGAATGACGTTCTCGGCAGTTGTCAAGCCGGCCGCTTGACAATCCGCCCATAGGATCGCGGTGGATCTGCGACGCCTCGCACAGCGCCCGCTGCGGCCGTCACACTGCCACGAGGCATTGCGCGACTTGGCCGCTCCGCCCAGCAACCTCTTTGAACAGTTGAGCTGGGAACAGTTGAGCTGGGAACAGTTGAGCTGGGAACAGTTCGAGCTGGGAACAGTTGAGCTGGGAACAGTTGAGCTGGCAGGAACGTAAAGCGAACAGTGCCGCGGCCGACATGCGGGATTGGTGCGGCTTCCGCCGCCGTCCCTCCTCTGACGCTTCAATCGCGCCGGTTCACTGATCTACATCAACGCAGATGGGATCGATCTGATGCAGAACCGGTTGCCCCGCCCGGGGCAACCGCCCGCTCCTGCGGAAACCGGTTGCAGGCATGGAGATCGATGTGACGAAGCCCAGCTTTCACGGCGGGACAGGAATCCGCGTGGGCGCGATCGGTGCGATTGCCGCCGCCTTCGCGCTGGCACTTGCCTGGACGGCCAAGCCGGCCGCCGCGGCTGGGCCGGACGCGCAATGCCTGACCTGCCATTCGATGCCCGGGCTCGAAATGCCGCTCCCAAACGGGGAGAAGCTGCCGCTGACCATCGCGGCCGACAGTTTCGAACATTCGATCCATAATCCGCTCGGCTGCACCGGCTGCCATACCGATATCAGCCTGCCGACCCATCCGGCCGCGATACCTGTCATCAAGAGCCGGCGCGAGTTCTCGCTGAAAATGGTGCAGGTGTGTCAGACCTGCCACTCGCAGCAGTTCCAGCAGTGGAACACGAGCGTCCATGCCGCGCTGGTGCGCGGGGGGAACGCGGTGGCGCCGGTCTGCACCAACTGCCACGCCCCGCATGTCGTGCGGAAGGGCGTCGCCGAGTTGATGGACACGGTGCCCTGCAAGGTCTGCCATGCGACGATCTTCACCGCCTATTCCGGCAGCGTGCACGGCATGCTGCGCGGCGGCGGCGTGACCGAGGCGCCGCTGTGCTTCAGTTGCCATGGCGCGCACGCCGTGCATGTGCCTTCGGAAGTGCAGGGATTGAGGGATGTCTGTCTCAACTGCCACAAGGACGCGGTGACGGCGCACAACACGTGGCTGCCCAACGTCGATCTGCATTTCAGCGTGGTTGCCTGCATCGCGTGCCACGTGCCGAACGCGCATCGCCGGGTGAACCTGGTGTTGTTCAACAACACGACGCAGAGGGTCACGCCGGAACAGCGGGGCATTCCCGAATTCCAAAGCCCCGACGGTTCGTCGATGACCGCGCGACCGGGCCTCGATCCCCAGACACTGTTCACGCTGTTACGGTCGCTGAACCGTCCGGGGGTTGCGGACAAGACGGTGATCCAGGGTCGGCTGGAGGTCAGCACCGCGGTCGAGGTACACCAGATCGCGCCCGCCGCTTCGGCGATCAGCGATTGCGCCACCTGTCACCGCGCCGGCGCAAACGCCTTCCAGAGCGTGGTGATCTCCGTCGCCGGCCCCGCCGGCATCCCGATCCGCTACGACGCCGACAAGGACGTGTTGAACTCGGCGTTCTCCATCGCCTCGATCGGTGGCTTCTACGCAATCGGCGGCACGCGCATCACCATCCTCGATGTCATCGTCGTGCTTGCCCTGCTCGGCGGGATAGGTTTCGCGATCGTGCATGGATCGCTGCGGATCTTCTTTCGGCGGCTGCTTAAGCACGAGCAGTACAAGCAACGGAAAGGTTAGCCAGGATGCAAAGGGTCTATATTCACGCGCTGCCCGTGCGGATATGGCATTGGACCAATGCGTTGGGCTGCACGCTGCTGGCGCTGACCGGCATCCAGATCCGCTATATCGGCACCATCAACGTGCTGCCGTTCCGGATCGTGGTGATGGCGCACAACGCGATCGGCCTCGTCATCAGCGCCAATTTCTTCCTGTGGTTCTTCTACTACCTGACATCCCCCAAGATCAGAAACTACCTGCCCGATCTGCACCTGGTGCGATTCTTTCGCGGCGCGATGCGCCAGTCGCTGTTTTACGCTTATGGCGTGTTCAAGGGAGAACCCAATCCACACCACGTCAGCATGTACCGCCAGTTCAATCCGCTGCAGGCTGTGACCTACCAGATCATGATGCTTCTGGTGCTTCCGATTCAGGGAGTTACGGGTCTGCTTCTGTGGAACCTGACCGGCTTCGCCGGCATCGTGGCGTTGTTCGGCGGCGTACGGGTCATCGATACCGTGCACGTGCTGATCTTCGCGGTTTTCCTGTTCTACATTCCATTCCACGCCTACCTCGCCACGATGGGTCACACGCCGCTGGCAGACTACAAGGCGATGTGGGACGGCTACGAGGAGTTGGAGGAAGGCGAAGGCGCCGACGGCGCGGAATGACAGCGACGCCCGCATCAATCCCTCGGATTCGCGAACGAACATGCTGCTGCTCTACGCCACCCGTGACGGTCAGGCCCGGCGCATCGCGACGCGCATCGCCTCGGGGCTGGCCGACGAGGGTATCGGGATCTCACCGCATAACCTGGCGCTGGGGCTTCCCGTGATGTGCGAACTTGCCGCCGTGCCGCTGGTCGTTCTGGTGGCCGCCGTGCGCTACGGCCGTCATCTTCCGGAAGCCGAGCGCCTGATGGCGGCATACCGCGCATCGGCATCGCAAGCTCCATTGGTGTTCATCTCGGTGAACCTGACCGCGCGCAAGCCGGATCGCGACTCGGCCGAAACCAATCAGTACCTGCGCAAATCGATCGCGCGGCACGGGTTGACTCCGGCATTCGCCACGGCCGTAGCCGGCCGGTTGGACTATCGGCGCTACGGTTGGCGGGATCGACAGATCATCCGGCTGATCATGAAGCTGACCGGCGGGCCAACCGATCTGCAAAGCTGCACCGAGTTTACCGACTGGTCGGCGGTGGATGCCATCGCCCGGCGGGTCGTGGAATTGGTGCGGCGCAGCGGAAGGCACGGTGTCGGCGATGATGCACTGACCTTCGAACCGGCCTTTTAATAAGTTGATTCCGAGGCGACCGTACTGCATAATTACGGATGGGAGACGATGACCGCCGACCGGCCAGCACGGTCCGCCGCAATCCAAGAAACGCAACGGCAGAATGCTGACATAGAGGCTTCCTCATGAAAACCGCCCAATCCATGGCAATGACTCTCGCGACATTCGACCAGAGGGAAACACATCGCCGCTCCCTGTTCTCGCACACCTGGCGCGAGGTGATTCCCAAGGTGTTCGAGGATGTGCCGAAGTACTACCGCATCGGCAACGTCGTCGCCAGCTTCGGTCTGTGGGAACTGTGGGTTTGGCAATTCGTCCGGACGATCAAACTGGAATCGGGCTATCACGCGCTCGACGTTTGCGCCGGCACCAACGACATCGGCATCCGCCTGCTGCAAAAACAGCCGAACCTGTCGGTCACCGCGATCGACCGCAGCCAGGAAATGCAGCAAGAAGGGCAGAGCCGCGCTCGCAGCTACGGCGTGGCGATCGACAGCGTGATCCAGGACGTGCATGCACTGCCGTTCCCTGACAATTCGTTCGATGTGGTGACATTGCAGGCGGCATCCCGGCATTTGCAGTTGGACAAGGTGCTGCCCGAAGTCCGGCGCGTGCTGAAGCCGGGCGGGCATTTCTATCACTGCGACATGCTGAAACCGAGCACGCGGCTGGTGCGGGCCATGTACCTGCGCTTCCTGCGCTGGTCGGTGGCCTGGACCGCGCTGGTGTTCGAATCGACCAAGGCGTCGCGTGACTGCTGCGAGTACTTCAAGGAGGCGATCGAGAACTTTTATACTCCGGAAGAGCTGTCGGAGATCCTCCGGCTGGTCGGCTTTGCCAACGTGACTTGCAAGAAGAGCATCTGGGGCGGCATGGTCGGCTTCCATAAGGCTCAGCGCGCGACGGAGTAGCCGGAGTCAGGCGGACCACCGCATCATGTCGGTGGTCCGCCCACAGCCTGATCCGCTGCCTGAAGCGCATCCAGCCAGGCGGCACAGGCGGGCATGGGATTCGTCGTCAGCGAAATGGAGGCCGAAGGCTACCGCTCGCTGCGGCGTCTGCGCTTTCCCGCGGACCGGCTGAGCGTCTTCCAGGGCGCGAATGGTGCCGGCAAAACCAACCTCTACCGCGCGTTGCAGCTCATGCAAGCGGCGGCGGCCGGAACGCTGGCACGTGACCTGGCATCCGAGGGTGGCATGGCCTCGGTGCTGTGGGCCGGTCCTCGATCCGCGCGCACGCCCGCGCGCGTGCGGCTGACGGTCACCCTCAGCCCCAGCGAACCCGCACCCGGCCGTTTCCACTACGCAGTCGAAATCGGCATGAAGGCGCCGGTCGAGGCTGCTCTGCCGCTGGAGCCGCGCATCAAGGAGGAGCGTTTGAGCTTCCTCGGTCAGCGCCGTCCGGTGATGCTGTTGGACCGGCGCGGCCCGGCGCTCACCGTGACCGATGCGTCGGGCCAGCGCTCGCAGCCGGAACTGGACCTGATGCCGTCGGAAACCGCATTGGCCGCGGTGCGCGACGCGGCGCGCTATCCCGACCTCGACGTGGTTCGCCAGACGTTGATCGATTGGCGTTTCTATCATGACCTGCGGACCGATCCGGCCTCTCCGATCCGTCGCCCATGCCTCGCGATCGCCACGCCGACGCTGGCATCGGATGGCAGCGATCTCGCCGCGGTGTTCGCCACGCTGGTCTATGTGCGGGAGGATACCGCCGATCTCGACCATGCCATCCAGGATGCTTTTCCCGGCGCGGAGCTGGTGGTGCCGCTGCCTCAGCAGACCGCCAGCTTCGGCATGCGCTTCCCCGAGTTCCCGCATCGGGTGTTCGACGCCGCGGAACTGTCGGACGGCACGCTGCGGTATCTCGCTCTGATGGGCGTATTGCTCGGCTATCGGCCGCCGGCGTTCATCGCGCTGAACGAGCCGGAGGCCAGCCTGCATCCGGACCTGCTGACGCCACTGGCGCGGCTGATTGCGCGCGCCGCGGCGCGCACCCAGGTCTGGCTTGTCACGCACTCCGAGGCACTGGCTTCCGCTCTGGCCGACGCCGGCGGGATTACGCCGCGCATCGTAACGAAAAGCGGTGGCGCCACGATGATCGGCAACGACCCTGCGGACGAGGATGAATGATCCCGCAGTCAGCCGGTGGAGCGGCGGCGTGATGCGGTCCGGCCGGCAGCATCAATTGTCCTTGGCGCCCTGGTTGATCCAGGCGCGAATGAGGTCGCGTTCGCCGGCCGGCAACTGCTTCTTGCCATGCGGCATGCGAAGCTGCGGACTTGCCCGCCAGTCCAGCAGCCACATCAGGTTGCTGTATTCCGCATTGCCGGGAACGATCATCGGGCCGTACTTGGTGCCCTTCATGACGCCCTGGTACGTCGTCAGGTCCAGCCCGCTCGCCTTGTAGCCTTCGCCATCCGGCGCGCTGTGGCAGGACGTGCAGTACAGCTTGAAGATCGGCTGCACGTCGTCCTTGAAGCTCATTTGCTCTGGCGCGGCGATGGCTGGATGTGACCCTGTCAGCAGCCCGAGGCCGGACAGCGGTCCCGCGGCGAGCGTGATCGACAAGACGGCGGCAAAGCGTTTTTTCATAGCGGAGTCCTTTTTGAACGGCGTACCCGCCCGGCGCCGACGCCCCTCTCCGGACTGCGCGCGCGGGTCATCTTGCGTCTGGTTCGGTATCGGGTTGCGTGACGTCTCTTCTGGTTGTCAAGTCCCTACGGCGTCTATTTCAATGAGGCGTAGTAGGCAGCCAGGTTCGCTTCGTCATCCGGGGTGAGCTGAGCGGCCTGTGCCTTCATCATCGCATTGTCCTTGGCACCAGACTTGTAGTCGTTCAGCGCCTGCACGAACCAGGTGGGATCCTTGCCGGCGATCTTCGGCGCCATCTGCGTGCCCTGGCCTTCCGGTCCATGGCACATCGCGCAGGCTGCGGACTTTTCCTTACCGGCGGCGCCGCCCGCCGCCTGTGCCGCGCCGGAAAACCCGACCGATCCGGCAATGAGCGCCGTCAGTATCGCACGCTTCGTCCATTCGCTCCTGCTGGACATCGGGCGGCATTGGACCCGCCGCCTGGATGACAGAGCAGTTCGGGCACTCACTTCAGCGACGCATAGTACGCCGCCAGGTTAGCGATATCGTCGGCGCTGAGCGAGCCGGCCTGCGCTTTCATCATCGCGTTATCTTTCGCGCCCGACTTGTAGTCGTTCATCGCCTGGATGAACTTCGCCGGATCCTCGCCGGCAAGCTTGGAGCCCATCGAGGTTCCCTGGCCGTTAGGGCCATGGCACATGCCGCAGTTCGCGGCTTTCGCCTGGCCGGCCGCGGCGTCTCCCGCTGCCTGTGCGGTGCCAACGAGGCCAAGCGATCCGACAACCAGGACGGTCAGCAAAATGCGATGCATCATCGAGTTCCTTCTCTGCGCGGGTTAGGTGTGCCAGTGGACCCATTGCTGCGGTATCGGCACATAGACGACGGAGCGGACCGGCTCGCCGGCGTAGTGCCCCGCGAGGTCCCGGACCTCCTGCCCGGCGAGGCGGGGCGAGGCCGGATCGCCGCTGACGCCCTCCGGCGCCATGGCAGGCGGTTGGAATGCAGGCGGCATTCGGCGGGCCACAGCCGGGCAGGGGGCGGGCAGGGGCGGCTCATGGGCTTTCGCATGCCGCAGTATCTCCCGGGTCCCTCTCCGCGCGCCGCCGGACCGTCCGGCTTGCTCCTGCGCAAGGGATTCTGGACTGCCGACAATGGCATGATCTGCCGCAATGCCCGCCGGACGTAGCCCCAGATTGGCCCGTTTTAATGATACCAGCCGGCGCAGAGGCTTTGGAAAGCCCCTACGCCGTGCCGCCGGACAGGTTGGCGGTCTTCTCCTGCAGGCTCTTCGCCAGCGCCGCCGCGCCGCCATGCAGCAACAGGTTGCGGAAATCAGATCGCTGCACCGCCACCCGGCTGATCGTGCCATCCAACAGCACGTCCACCGCCCGCCAGCCCTGCGACGTCTCCCGCATCACATAGGCCAGCTCATGCGGATCGCCCGACCGTGGGACGATCCGCGTGTCGACCACCTGCTCGCCGTTCGGCAAGGCGCGCACCTGCGGCGAGACCTCGAAGCGCTGCCCGGAATACTCGTCGAAGCTGTTGACGTAGGACGCGATGGTGTAGCGTCGGAACGCAGCCTCCAACATCGCCTGTTGGTCCGGTGGCAACGTCGGCCAACTCGGCCCAACCGACACCCGCAGGATCGTATCCATGTCGAACGCGCTGTCCACCTCTGGCGCGAGCTGGTTGAAGCGCTGCGCGAACGGCACCGCCTGCCCTGCACGCATAATGGCGAGCAGCCCGTCGCAGAGCTGCTGGATCGGCGCCACAACGGGTGCCGCATCCCCGCCCCCTGGCGCGTCCGATGCGCCCCCTGGGGCGTCCGCTGCCGCGTCGCCCGGGCTCACCCGCAAGGTCAGCCCCACCGCAGCCAGCAAGGCAGCGCCCAGCAGCCTGCGTCGATGGAAGGCAAGACGCGTCATCCGGCAGTTCCCCTCACCGTGAAGTGGCTTCCCCGACGCGTCCCCATGAGCCGCTGCCGAGTTAAGGCGGCGGCACCCGCTGGTCAACTCGCACCGATGCCTGAAATAATGCCGATACACGAGCACGGTTCACTGGGGGCGCCGACATGCTGCGGGCGAGGGTCACCTTTGCGCGGCGGCGGCTAGGACTTCGGGTGGACGTGGATCATTTGGGCCGGGTGCAGCCATTCACCCGGCCCTGCAAGGAGTATCCGTTTTGCCGATTCCGACGCAGGTTCTCAGGCTGGCTGATGCCGTCGCCGGCGCATGCGGCACCCTGCACCGTCCGTTCTCGATCGACGGGTTGATCCGCACCGCGCGGCGCCGCGCCAGGTCGGAGGATTTCGGCGACGTCGATATCACCGAGCCATTGCGCCGCTTGCTCGACGCCTGCACGACCGAGGCGCGCCTGAGCCTTGTCGGCCGGCTCGCCACGCAGTGGGACGTGGTGCGGTTCCTGTCCAACCTGCTGCGGCTCCGGGCGGCGGAGAGTGCGCGCCCCGAAATCCTGGACGAGCCGATCGCGCAGCCGATCTTCATCACCGGCCTGCCGCGCAGCGGCACGACCTTCCTGCACCGCATGATGCTGGAAGACCCCGCCAACCGCGCGCCCCTGGTATATGAGACGATCTATCCGTGCGCCCCGGCACCCGGCCGGCGCGATCGGCGCGCGGCACAGGTGGCCAGCCAGCTCCGCACCTTCGAGGCGCTGGCGCCCGAGTTCCATGGCCTGCATCCGCTGGAATCGACGTCGCCGCAGGAATGCTCCGAGATCACCGCGCACGTGTTCCGCAGCCTTCGCTTCGACAGCAACTATCACATTCCGTCGTACCGGGCGTGGCTGGATTCCGATCCCCGCAGCCACTTGCCGGCCTACCGGTTCCACCGCCGCTTCCTGCAGCATTTGCAGCACCAGGATGCCGTTGCGGCCCCCACCGGGACCACCCCGAGCGCTCGGCCGCGCTGGGTCCTGAAGTGCCCCGACCATCTGTTCGCCCTGGAGGCGATTCGCGCGGTCTATCCGGACGCCAACCTGGTCTTCGTGCACCGCGATCCGGTGAAGGTGCTGCTGTCGGTCACGCGCCTGACCGAGGTGCTGCGCCGGCCCTTTACCCGCCGCCTGGACCCGAAGGAGATCGGCCAGGCGGAAAGCCTGCGCTGGCAGGAGGGCACGCGCCGGATGATGGCGGTGGGCGACGAGGCCGGGCTGCCGGAACCAGTATGCCACGTGCATTACCTCGACCTGGTCTCCGACCCGGTCGCCACCCTGGAGCAGGTGTACGGGCATTTCGGGCTGGCACTGCCATCGGCAGCGATACGGGGGATTGAGCGGCTCGTGGCGGCGCAACCGAACGGAGGCTACGCCGCCCACGCCTATCATTTCGAGGATCACGGCCTGGACGCCGAGATGGAGCGGACGAAGTTCCGCGACTACATGCTGCGCTTTGGCGTGGTGCCCGAGATGCGCGGCACGAAGGCGCCCCTGCCCACCGAAGGGAAGGGCGAGCCGCGCGGATCGACAGGCCGGGCGCAGCTCGCCGGGTGAGAGCCTGCCCCGGACTTGATCCGGGCGCGATGGTGGTGACGTGGCGTTGGGCGGGGCATCGCTGGGCCTGGGGTTTCCGCGCTACGTGCCTTGCGGCTCGCGGCCAAGAAAACAGTGGAGCGCAGATCGGCAGCATATGACGCAAGTGCGCCCCCGGGGTCGCAGCCCGAGGACAGGCCTCCGATCGGGTCCCGGGCGGATGAGCCATCGGTCGGCGTACACGCCGCGCCGCGAGGGTTCCGCCTGCCGCGTCGTCAGCAGTTACCCGGGCCGACCCGCATAAAGATTGACATTCGGCCAGCGCCCGCTGCCCCCCCGCGTGTCATGCCCGGTCCTGGCCGGCTTGGCCCGGGCACCGATGTCTTTGGTGAGCTGCAGAAAGCCGTGGGTGGCCGGCCCCCGCCTTCATTACCGCAGCGTCTGCTGCGACGGGCTCAGCCGCGCGGGCAGCCGCAGCACCAGCAGCAGCGTGACCACCGACATTGCGACCGCCAGCCAGTAAGCGTTGTGCAACCCGTCCGAGATCAGATCGACCAACTGTGCCCGCATGTCCGCGGTCAGCAACTCCCGCGTGCCCGGCTCCAGCAGCCGGTTCACCATCCCCACCGCCTGCGGGGCCCGATGCTGGATCGTCGCGTTCAGCACCGCGCCGAACGACGCGGCGCCCAGTGCCTGACCGATGAAGCGCAGGAACAAGCAGGAGGACGTTGCCGCGCCCCGCTGCTTCCACGGCACCGCCGCCTGAATCGACACGATGAACGCCGTGTTGCACAGCCCCATGCCCACGCCCATCACCAGCGATCCGGCGCTGGCCCAGGGCACGCCGCGTTCCGGCGTCAGCAGCACCAGGATGACGCTGCCGGCCAGCAGCGACAGCGCGCCCAGCGTGGCGGACAGGCGATACGTCGTGCGCACCATCAACCGTCCGCCGAAGATGCTGGCGAAGGCCCACGTGACCGACATGCACCCAAGCACCAACCCCGCCGTCAGCGGGCTGCGTCCAAGCGCGCCCTGCACATAGGTTGGCAGGAACGCCGACACGCCCATCATCACCGCGCCGGCCAGGCCGCCGCCCAGGCTGCCGATCACGATCACACGGTCGCGCCACAGTTCCAGCGGCAGCATCGGTTCCGGCGTGTGTGCTTCGTGCATGGCCAGCGCGGCCAGGCCCGCCACGCCGATCGCGCCCGCGGTCCAGACGATTGCCGAGGGCAGGAAGCTGCCCTGCACAAGCACCAGCATCAACGCACAGATCGCTACCATCATCAGCAGTGAGCCGAGGTAGTCCACCTTGTGCGCGCGGGGCTCGATCGTCTCATGCAAGAACAGACTGATCATCAGGATGGCGGCGACGCCGATCGGGATGTTTACCCAGAAAACCGTGCGCCAGCCGACATGTTCCACCAGGAAAGCGCCAAGCGACGGGCCGGCCACCGCCGCGACGCCAAAGACGGAGGAGATCAATCCCTGCACGCGTGCGCGCTCGGACGGCGTGTAGATGTCGCCGCAGATGGTCATGGCGATCGGCTGCACGCCACCGGCGCCGAAGCCTTGCAGCGCACGGAACGCCACCAGCCATATCATGCTCGGGGCAAAGCCGGACAAGGTCGAGCCGAGCAGGAAAAGCCCGGCGCCGGCATGGAACACGGTCTTGCGGCCATACAGGTCGGCGAGACGGCCATAGACCGGAATGGCGACCGCCTGCGTCAGCAGGTAGACCGCGAATACCCAACTGAACAGTTTGAAACCGCCGAGGTCGGCGATGATGGTGGGCATGGCGGTGGCAACGATGGTGCTTTCCACCGCAGCCATGAACGTCGCCATGATGCAAGCGGCGAGCACCAGCGACCGCCGCGCCGCGACATGCGGCATGCGGACGACATCGGCAGGTGCATCTTGGACGTTTCGTTGGCCGGCGGCAGCGTGCCGCACGGCGTGGATGTCGGCAGGCATATTGCCTTCTTGTCATCCGCGCTGACACAAGGCAACCGGCAGGGGACGCGACCCTGGTTTGCTGCCGACGTGGCAGGTGCACGCCGCGGCGCCTGCATTACGGCTGCGGTGCTTGCGTTATGGGCGGAGGCGCCTGCGTTGCGGGCGGCTGCCGCGGTAGCGGGCAAACCATGCCAGTGTTATTGCGCCACGTGTCATTGCGCCACGTGTCATTGCGAGTGCCGCAGCGACGAAGCAACCTTCTGCCTGACGAGCCGCTGTAGGCTTCGCGGGCAGGGGATTGCTTCCTCGCTGCGCTCCTCGCAATGACACCCTTATACTAAAATCCGGTCACCAGCGTGTGGCCGAGGTATACTACCAACGCGATCCCCAACAGCACCATCAGCCCGGCCAGCATCACATCCACGCGCGCCGCGTCGGTCTTCTGCTCGGGGCTGTCGATGGCTCGGCCGGTGTGGATGAAGCGAACAGCCGCCATTGCGATCATCACCGTGCCGGCAATGATCAGCAGGATGCCCGCTACGCCGCCGAAGCTGCCGCCCGGCACGGTGGCGGGATGCCCATCCCGCGCCAGCGACTGTGCGGCAATCTTCAAGAACAGGTTGAATTTCGCTACCAGGAAGCCGAACGCCATCACGGCGATGGCGGTTCGGACCCAGGCGAGGAAGGTCCGCTCGTTCGCGGCGTGGTCGGAGAAGCTGCGGATCATCCTTGTGGTTGCTGCGAAGAGTTACTTCCCTTCGGCGGTTACTTCTTCTCGTCGGCTGCCACCCGCATGCGGACGATGCGGTCCGGATCCTGCACGACGCCGCTGCCGGGCGCCCCGCGCTTGATCTGGTCGACGTAGTCCATGCCCTGTACGACCTGGCCCCAGATCGTGTACTGCCCATCCAGGTGCGGCGCCGGCGCGAACATAATATAGAACTGACTGTTCCCACTGTTCGGATTCGACGTCCGCGCCATGCCGCAGGTGCCACGCAGGAAGTGGCGCTTGTCGGTGAACTCCGCCGGCAGGTCGGGGAGAGGTGATCCGCCAGTGCCCGTGCCGGTCGGGTCGCCGCCCTGGGCCATGAAGCCCTCGATCACGCGGTGGAATGGCGTGTTGTCGTAGAAGCCTTCGTCCGCCAGCGTCTTGACGCGCTCCACGGTCTTCGGCGCCAGGTCGGGGAACAGTTCGATCACCACGCGGCCGTATTTCAGGTCCATGTAGATCGTGTTGTTGGGGTCCAGCTTGGGCTGCTGCGCTTCGGCGGTTTCGCTCATCAGGGGTCCCCTTCCAAGGGTTGCGATCGCGGCGCCAGTCAGAAGCGACACGGTCAGGGTGCGACGGTGCATAAGCAGTCTCCGGAAAACGCAGGGCGGGCGCGACGGTTCAGCCGCCGCGGTTCAGGCGCGACGGTTCAGCCGCGGATGCGTTGCAGCACGCGCTGCAGCGTCAGCGGCGGCACGAAGGAGGAGATGTCGCCGCCCAGCATCGCCACCTCCTTCACCAAACGCGAGGCGATGAACTGGTGGCGTTCGCTGGCCATCAGGAACACCGTCTCGATGTCCGGTGCCATGCGGTAGTTCATGCCGGCCATCTGGAATTCGTAGTCGAAGTCGGTCACCGCGCGCAGGCCGCGTACGATCATGTTAGCGCCGACCTTGCGGGCGAAATCGATCAGCAGTGTGTCGTACGGCATCACCTCGATGACCATGCCGTTCTGCGTTGCTATGCGGGCGATCTCGGCCTGCATCAGCTCCACCCGTTCGTCCAGCGGCAGCAGCGGCCCCTTTCCGGTACTAATGGCGACGCCGACCACCAGCTTGTCAAGCAAGCGGGCCGCGCGGGCGATCACGTCGAGATGGCCGTTGGTGACGGGATCGAAAGTGCCGGGATACAGGCCGATGCGCCGGTGCTTCGCCGCCTCCGTCGCGCCGCGTCGGGATTTGGCTTCTTGTTGTTCAGGCATCTTGTTGTTCATGCATTGTGGTTGGCACCTGCACTTATGGACGACGGGGCCACCAGCCCCTGTCATTGGCCGCCGGCCCCGTGTCATTGCGAGGAGCAAAGCGGTCCTTGGGCCTGACCCGAGGAAGCCTCGCTCCTCGCAATGACAGGGGGGTGGGATGGACAGAAGGCACGATCGGCAACATCAACCTTCGTCCTCCGCGCCGTTCTCTTCGCTGTCGTCCTCGACCACCGGGAACACGCTGGTCACATGCTCGCCCGCGATAACGCGGAACAGGGTGACGCCCATGGCCTGGCGGCCGGTGATGCGAACCTGGTCGGCGGGCACACGGATCAGACGGCCGGCGTCGGTTACCAGCATGACGTCGTCTCCACTGCGCACCGGAAAGGTTGCCACGACAGCTTTGCCATTACGCGGCGCCAGCGTGATGTTGGCAATCCCCTGCCCACCGCGACCAGTGGCACGGTATTCGTAGGCCGACGACCGCTTGCCAAATCCCATGTCGCTGACCGTCAGCAGCAGCTCCTCGGCGGCTTCGAGTTCGGCGAAGCGTTCAGGCGACAGCGCCACGTCCGCGGCGGGCTCCTCGCCTTCCAGTGCCGGGGGTTCGGTCGCCGGCGCAGCATCTTCATCGGTCGCGCTGTGGCCGTTGCTGTCGCCATTGCCGTTGCCGCGGCGCTTCGCGTTGGCGATGCGCAGGTACGCAGCGCGATCGTCGATACTTGCCTCGACATGGCGCAGCACTGACAGGCTGATTACCGCATCGCCCTTCAGCAGTTTGATCCCGCGCACGCCGGTGGAATCGCGGCCCGCGAACACCCGCACCGTGTCGTCGGACAATTGGAAGCGGATGCAGCGGCCCTTGCGCGTCGCCAGCAGGACGTCATCGGCCTCGCGGCCAGCGGCTGGGTCGCCGTCGCGGCAGGTGGCGACGCCGATCAGGTGGTCGCCCTCATCCAGCTTCATCGCGATCAGCCCGGCCGAGCGCACGTTGCGGAAGTCCGACAGCCGGTTGCGCCGCACATTGCCTTGCGCCGTGGCGAACACGAGGTGCAGCGCATCCCATAGCGTCTCGTCCTGCGGCAGCGGCAGCACGGTGGTGATGCTGTCGGCGCCCAGTTCCGGCAGCATGTTCACCAGCGCGCGGCCCTTTGCGTTCGGTCCGGCTTCGGGCAGGCGCCACACCTTCTCGCGGAACACTTTTCCGCCCAGCGAGAAGAACAACACCCACTGGTGCGTATGCGCGTGGAAGCTGCGCGTGACGATGTCGTCACCGCGCGTCCCCGCCCCGGTGCGGCCGCGGCCGCCGCGGTTCTGCGCGCGGAACGTCTCCAGTGGCGTGCGCTTGATGAACCCGTCGCGGGTGATGGTGACGACCATCTGGCCGGGTTCGATCAGGTTCTCGTCGTCCTGGTCGGCGATCGCGTCGGTGATGTCGGTCAGCCGCGGCCGCGCCAGGTCGGCCCGCGCCTTCAGCAGTTCCTCGCGCATCACCTCCATGCGGCGGGGATGCGACCCGAGGATTTCCAACAGCGCACGAATCTCTTCGGCGATCTTGGTCAGGTCGGCGTGGATCTTCTCCCGCTCCAGCCCGGTCAGCCGCTGCAGCCGTAATTCGAGGATGCCCCGCGCCTGCTCTTCCGTCAGCCGCACGGTATTCTCGGGCGTGACGACATTGCCCGGCTCGTCGATCAGCGCGAGCAACGGGACGACGTCGATGGCGGGCCAGTCGCGCTCCATCAAGGCGACGCGTGCGGCGGCGGCGTCGGGGCTGGCACGGATCAGCCGGATCACCTCGTCGATGTCCGCCACCGCGATCGCCAGCCCCACCAGGTTGTGCGCGTTCTTGCGGGCCTTCTCCAATTCGAACCGGGCACGGCGTTCGATCACTTCCTCGCGGAAGCGGATGAACACCTGCAGCGCGTCCTTCAGCCCAAGCTGTCGCGGCTGGCCGTTGTCCAGCGCCAGCATGTTGATGCCGAAGGTGATCTGCAACTGCGTGAAGCGGTAGAGCTGGTTCAGCACCACCTCAGGCGTCGCATCGCGCCGCAGCTCGATCACCATGCGCATGCCGGAGCGGTCGCTCTCGTCGCGCACAGCGGTGATGCCTTCGACCTGCTTCTCCCGCACCAGTTCGCCGATGCGTTCCAGCAGGGTCTTCTTGTTCACCTGATAGGGGATCTCGGTGAAGATGATCGCCTGGCGATCGCGCGCCATCTCTTCGATGTCGGAGCGCGCGCGCAGGGTGATCGACTCGCGTCCCGTTTCATAGGCGGCACGGATGCCGGAGCGGCCGATGATGGTGCCGCCGGTGGGAAAATCGGGACCCGGCACGATGCGCATCAACTCTTCGAGCGACGTGTTCGGCTCCGCCAGCAAGGCCAGCGTGGCGTCGATGATCTCGCCTGGGTTGTGTGGCGGGATGTTGGTCGCCATGCCGACGGCGATGCCGTTCCCGCCACTCACCAGCAGATTTGGGAACATCGCCGGCAGGACCTTCGGTTCCTGCTCTTGCTCATCGTAGTTCGGCTGGTAATCGACGGTGTCCTTGTCGATATCCGTCAGCAGGAAGGCAGAGGCGCGGGCCAGCCGCACCTCGGTATACCGCATGTGTGCCGGGTTATCGCCGTCCACCGAGCCGAAATTGCCCTGCCCGTCAATCAGCGGCACGCGCATGGAGAATGGCTGCGCCATGCGTACCATGGCGTCGTAGATCGCGGCGTCGCCGTGCGGGTGGAACTTGCCCATCACGTCGCCGACCACGCGGGCCGACTTGCGATAGGGCTTGTCGGACGTGTAGCCGCCGTCATGCATGCCATACAGGATGCGGCGATGCACCGGCTTCAGCCCGTCGCGCGCATCCGGCAGGGCGCGCGCAACGATCACGCTCATGGCGTAGTCGAGGTAGGAGCGGCGCATCTCCTCCTCGAGCGTCACAGGCTGCGTGTCTTCGCGCGGTCCAGGGGGCGGGGCCGCCGGGTCGTCGGGAGTGTCGCTCAATCGGGGCTCTGTCGGTTCATCGGGCGGCGGCGCGCGGGCCGACTGGCGCCTGTGCGCTGCACTGCATCATCGGGTGCTAGATAGTCGGAATGCGCGTAGAAAGCGAGAGGGCCACGGGCGAGTTCTCAGGCAAATCGGCGAACCCCCGTCGAAATGAGACCGTGCGCGATCACCGCCCGCCGTTGCCGCATGATTTACCCAATTTCCGACCCGGAGCGTGCCAGCGGCCGGTGCCGCGCCGCTTCTGAACCCGCGCGGTACGGCCAATGCGAGGCGACGCCTCAGCGGCGGCTGGCGATTGGCCCGGATCAAGTCCGGGGAAAGGATTATCCGCCCCACTTCTACTGTGTCATGTTCTACGGTGTCATGGCGGGCGCGGGCTCGCCACCCACCGCTTGTCATCGCGCCTGCGGAAGAGAGTGGTTGGCCAATCTGGGCCGGCCACGAGGCAGCAGAATTACCGGGCGTTTTGCAACTTTACCGCGTCACCAGCCGCCCAACCACAATCCGATGCCATGCACCACCCCCACCGGAAAGAACGTGGCGTCGGCGATCAGCAGCGGGCGTGCCCCGTTGCTGGCGCAGAACACCACCGAGGTGAGCCAGGCCGCATAGGCAACCAGGATCGGCAGGGCAAAGAATGCGACGGTCTGCAGATCGATTGAGCCATCCCGCCGGACACGTATCGCCTTGATCATGATGCACTCCCACCCGTCATGCTAGCGGAACGTCGGCGCCCGCGGAACACACAAAGCGCGGCGTGTCCTATGCCGGCCAGCTCTCATGGTCCTGCGCATGCAATTCGAAGCCGGCCGGACGACCCTCCGCGCGGGCCGCCTCGGCGGGGGGCAGAGATGTATCCCACGTATTGGCATCGAACCGGTAGCCATTTATCCGGTTCGCCGCGCGCGATACGACGAACAGGAGTGGTGGAACCATCTCCTCCGGCTCGACCAGGCGGGGGACGAGGCCGGCGGCGCTGCGGTCGCGCATCTCCTGCGCCATGCCGAGCGTGTTGGCGCCGGCCCCGGGATTGACAATGTTCACCGTCACGCCGGTGCCGGCCAGTTCCCTCGCCCAAACCTCGGTCGCCATTTCCAGCGCCGCCTTGGAGGCGCCGTATGGCATCGCTCCGTGCATGTTCATCGTGCTGAGCTTGGTCGTCACGTTGACGATCCGGCCCCAGCCGCGTGCCACCATTGCGCGCGCCGCCCGCCGCGCCATGTGGTCGGCGGCGACGTAGTTGGTGTCCATCACGGCCTGGATGATGTCGTCGGAAATCTCCCAGAACTTCTGCGGCGCGGCTCGGCGGAAGCGGTCGGGCGCGATGGTGGTGAAGGTCAGGCCGGCGTTGTTCACCAGGATTTCCGGCGTGCCGAACCGGTCGGTGCAGGCGGCGATCACCCGGTCGCACTCGATTGGCTTGCGGATGTCGGCGACCAGGCAGGCGATGTTGTCCGCGGCCCCGTTGCTGGAGGCGAGGGCCTGCATTTCCGGGATGTCGGCCTCAATGTGCCCGACGGCCAGGACGCGCACGCCGGTGCGGGCCAGGCCCAGCGTCATGGCGCGGCCGAGGCCGCGAAGCCCGCCGGTCACGATCGCAGCGCGTTGATCCATGTCGGTCTCCGGTTGTCGATAGTGCTGGGACAGAGGCTGACACGGGCGCCCACGCGGTCAAGGCCGCGCCGGCCTCCGGCAGTGTCGGCGTCGCTTTGCGGGCGCTCCCGGGTTACGCTGCACTCGACGTCAGCGTTCAGTGTACTCAGCGTTCAGAATGCTGCGGCGGCGATGTTCCTGATACGGAACGTTCAGCGTTAGCCTAAAAAGGGGGGAGACACCACTATGTCGGACAGCAGCAGCTCGCCGTTTTACGTCAATACGGCGGGGAGGCCTAAATTTGCGGAGGCCAATTGTGAGTTTTGTGCCGCGGCAGGAGCAGTGAACCTGGCCGGCAACCTCACTCGCATCGATACCGGATCCACATCCGGCGCCGCACCCCGCCTCACGTCTACCAAGGCCGCCGACTACGCAGGGCTGTTTGACACTGTGCAAATGGGGGGCAACCAGGTGAAACGCGTTGCGAAATTCGTCTGTAGCCACTCTGGCCGTACGTTTGTGGAGTTCGGCGCCAGTGGTGCGATGCCTTCGAAAAGCTATGCCGAAGCGACTGAATTTATGAAGAATCTACCCGACCACACGGTTTTCGTGATCTGGGCCGATGGTGATTTGGAGAGTGGGGACGATGTCAGCCATTGGCTGAACGCGATCAAGGTCAACGGGGACATAAGATATTTCGACTTCCAGGTGAATACGACATTTTTCGGGGGAAGCAAAAATCCCGCCTCCTGCAACTGCCCGTTTGTCGGCATCGAGACGGCGAAGGCGGCGCGGGGCAGCCGCGCATTGCAGTCTTCCGATCCCAGGCAGCAGGTGGGGATGTTCCAAACCTCAAAGGTGAAGATGGGTGTCCTTGCATTTCCCCCGAATTAGACTCAGCCGGCGCTTGACGCTGTGGCGACGCCGGCGCCTCCCGTCATGGCCGGGCTGGCCTAACCCCACCGCCCGCCGCCGTCGCTCGTGCGACAACGTACCCGGCCATCTGCCCCGGCACTTGCGTGCGTAGATGGCCATGTCGAGCCCCACAGGCGTGAGGATAGGGCCGCGGGACGCTAGAAACTCCTCCTCCCCTTGTGGGAGGGGGAGTATTCTTCTCCGGCGCCGCCCTATCCCGACGCCTATGGAGGCGTTCGGCGGGCCATAGTCAGTCGCGGGCTGGTATTACACCGCCGCCCGGTACTGCGGCTCGGTGCGGAACGCCGGCATCACTTCCCGGGCGAACCGCCGCAAATTGTCGCGCGACGTGCCGCCACCATTCAGCAGCACGTACTCGACGCCCATGTCCCGCAGCCTCTCCAGCTTGCGGGCGATGTCGTCGGGGCTGCCGTACATCGCGCTGGCCTCGCTCGCCGCGCGGGTGTCGGAGAACGCCATGATGCTGGCAGTGTTGTTGCCGTCCGGACGCTGGCTGATCGCGGTCAGCCGCTGCTGCGCCGCGAGCCGGCGGTCGATCGCCGTCTCCTTGTCCGCCGCGTCGCGCGCCACGTAGAACGCCCGCGCCACGCCGGCCATCGACGGATCGTAGGCGAAGCCGTTCTTCTCCATTTCCGCCTTATAAAGCGCGACGCGTTCGGCGGCGGTCTCGATCGGGCAGAACTGGTCCACCAGCAGATTGTGCCCGCGCGCGGCCACCCGGGCGATCGAGTGCGCGTGCCCGGCGCCCTGCCAGAACGGCGGGTGCGGCTTCTGGTTGGTGGGCGGCTCCACGATGATGTCGTCGAACGACCAGTACTTGCCGTGGAAGCTGAACCGCTCGTTCGACGTCCAGGCTTTGGTGATGATGTCGATCGCTTCCTCGAAGCGAGGTTCCGCCTCCTCCATCGGGATGCGGAAGCCGGCAAACTCGTTGTGCCGATAGCCCTTGCCGATGCCGAAATCCAACCGCCCACCGGACAGCAGGTCGATCGTCGCCGCTTGCTCCGCGAGCAACACCGGGTTGTGCCACGGAAGAACAATCACCGCGGTGCCCAGCCGCAGGGTGCGCGTCTTCGCCCCGATCCAGGTCATCAGGTTCAACGTGGCGGAGACCTGGCCGAACCCGGTGAAATGGTGCTCCACGATGAAGCTGCTGTGGAAGCCGAGCGCCTCCGCCTCGATCAGATACTCGATGTAATCCTTGAAGCCGGCGGCGCTGTCCACGTCCGGGTTGTCGCTGCGGGCGGCGGTGGCGGCGCCGAATAAGCCGAACTGCATCGAACGTTCTCCTGGTGGATGATCCCGGGTGGCAGCGCCCGGCCCTGGCCGGCACTCTGCTCAGGCTCGGACGATACCACAACCGGTGGGCCGACGTGCCCCCTGAAATCGGGCGGCACCGGCATGGCACCGCCCGTCGGAGCAGCGCCAACGGGCCGCCAGGGCGTCAAGCGGCCGCCGCGGGGTCACTTTGCGATGGTGTACCTTGCGCAGTTTTGAATGCCGGCATAGTACTTGTTTAGATATGCGATTATATCAGTGCGTACTCCATCATCCGGGGAGGTCCATTCGCCGGAATTCGCATCGAAAAACTTGTTCTTGCCCATCACGCCGGTACCGACGATATGCCCCCAGTTCTTGCCGTCGTCCACACCGAAGATCCCGATGAGATCGACTGTTCCGGATACGAATGAAAGAGTTGGGACCAATTCAGCCACGGTCTTGTATGTCGCCATCGGTTTCAAGCTGCACTCGTTCGACCGGCAGAGGCTCTTCAGGTATTTTTCGGAGAACTCCGAAGCGACTTTGAAGAAGCTGTCCTGGTTGGCAGCGCTCATTTTGTCGGCCAGCTTGAGGTCCACAAGGTCGTAGCCGCGCTGCAGCGCGACCAGGCTAAAAAATCCTTTTTGCACCGTGACGCTGGTATCCTCGGTGATCGGCGCCTTGAACGAACCGCCGCCTTTTTGCTTTCTGAAGGTCTGGCCGACGGTCACTTCGGTCTCGTAGCTTTCTCCGCGCAACAGAATGAACGCCCATTGCGTCGTGATCGCAAAGCAGATGCCGCCTTCCATTGCACGGTCGGCGACGATGCTAAGCCCTTTCCCTTGGTTGACCGTGAGCTTCAGATCCATTGGTTCCTCCTCATGTGCGGCTGGTACGCACGCCGCCCGCGGCGCCCGTTGGCGAACGATGGCCGGCGCCGTCCTGCGATCCATCATGCGCCCCCACTCGCCGCGCGGCATCCCCCATAGGCGCTGAACCACCCTCCATCCCGCCCCCGGCGCTGTTCGGCGCACAGCGCGCAGTGTCTGGATGGCAACGGATGCGGACGCGTGCATGGCGAACGTCCTCTGCTTTCCGGCATCGGGGCCGGTCATTGCGAGTCGACCACCGGCCGGCGTCGGCCGACCCGCCTTGAATGAAACGGCGATCGAGAGGGGGAAATGACGCCCCTCCCCTTCCGGGAGGGGGTCGGGGGAGGGGTGCGTACAACCGCGATGCAGGCAACCCTCCCGCAACCCCTCCCACGAGGGGAGGCGAGTTCCTGTTTCTTGCACGCGCCGCATTCCGTGGTTCGACATAGCCCCGACCACGGAGTCCGCCGGGCGGCGCCAGCGGAACACCTGCTACCAGCCTCTGTACCTAGAACACCGGCCCACCGGGCTCTGTACGCAAGAAAGGCCGGCGTGACCCGGCCCTGCTTGCAGTCCTGACTGTTGCGGCGGTTCAGCCGTTGGTCGGGCTGTAGCTGAACGCAGGCGAAGGCAGGCGATTCTGGCCGTTGTCGAGCACCTGCGCGGAGGCCACACCCATGCCAAGGGTGACAGTGGCGAGAGCGGCGAGAATGAACTTCTTCATGACTGAACTCCTGTCTCAGCAGGCCCGCCGATGAGAGGGCGGATCCTTTCGTTGATTGCTTCAGTCATCCGGTTGGAAGCGTTCCGTCTGCCTGACTAGGCGGGTTTAACCTGCGATCCAGGAAACGATAATCCGATGCCTGAGCACATCATTTGTGCAGAAATCGGAAAGTCATCCCTCTCCCCTGGTGGCGAGGTGTGGGCGGAAATCCTGCCGGCCTTGGTCGCCGCGCATCGCCACGCCATGTTCCCGTCACGCAGCAGGAGGGCATGCATATGCAGATCACCATCCTGGGCGGCGGTGGCTTCCTCGGCCGCAAGCTCGCCGCCCGCCTTGCCGCCAGTGGCAAGCTCGGCCCCCAGCCCGTCACCGCCCTGACCCTGTTCGACCTCGCCGCGCCCCCTAAGCCCGCCAACGCCGCCTTCCCCGTCACCACCCTCGCGGGCGACATCGTGGACCTGCCGGAGCAAGCCATCCCGCCTGGAACAGATGTGGCGTTCCACCTCGCCGCCGTGGTCAGCGCCCAAGCCGAGGCCGACTACGATCTCGGCCGCCGGGTCAACCTGCGCGGCACCGACGCGGTGGTGGATGCTTGCCGCCGCCTGGTTGCGGCGGGCGGCAAGCCGCCGCGCGTGGTGTTCACCAGTTCGGTTGCCAGCTTCAGCGGCACCCAGGAATCGGCCCTGGAGGACGACGCCCGACAGGTCCCCGGCAACAGCTACGGTGCGCAGAAGGCCGCCGCGGAGCTAATCCTGGCCGACGCCTCCCGCCGCGGCTTCCTCGACGCCGTCTCCCTGCGCCTGCCGACGATCATTGTCCGCCCGGGCCGGCCCAACCGCGCCGCCTCCTCGTTCTTCTCCGCGATCATCCGCGAGCCTCTCCTGGGGCTGGAAGCCGATTTACCGGTGCCGGACGATTTCGCCGCCTGGGTCGCCAGCCCGCGCCGGGCCGTTGACTGGCTGCTGCACGCCGCGGTCCTGGACACCACGCCGATGGGACTGGACCGCAGCGTGAACCCGCCCGGCATCAGCACCACCATCGCGCATCTGCTGCAGGCGCTGGAGGAAGTCCGGCCAGGCGCCTCGGCGTTGGTCCGCCGGGTGGTGGACCCCACCATTGCCGCCATCGTCGGCACGTGGCCCCCGGCATTCGAGCCACTGCGCGCCCGCACCCTCGGCTTCAGCGCGCACGAGCCGGTGGCGGACGTGGTCCGCGCCTTCATCGAGGACGACCTCGCCGTGACCAGGGCCGAGCGCGGGCCGCCGCCCTGAAACCACCGCCAAACCACCGCCGGAAGCTTCTTCCGCTGCTCGCCCGAAGCTGCCCCGCTCCAGGCTGCCTTGCTGGATGCCATCCCGCGCCAGTTCGCACTGGAACTGACTTTTTTATCACAGCGGGGAGCAAAACGGCCACAGTTCGGTTGAATGCTGCAGTGCGCCGCTCCACAAGGGGGCTCTGCTCTGATTCCCGCTCGGCTTGACCAATCGGCTTCCGTTTGACCTCCCCACTTCGCTTCCATGGACGTCGCTGATGTCGGCTCTCCCTGGCGATTCAACCATCGCGGGCACACCTGCCAGCCCGCTCGCCGGGAGAGCCGTGAACTCCTCGCGCACCGCTGACCACGCCCCGGTTCCTCGCCATCGCCGCCCGCTTGGCGAAGCAGTGCTGCACGCGCCCCAGACGCTACGTGCGCTGGTACGAGCCGACGAGATCTGGCTGGTCGCGCTGTCCGCCTTCGTCGGCTGCGGTGCGGGCCTGATCGACGTTGGCATGACCGAGGCGGCGCAACTCTGCCACGAGGCTTTCTTCCGCATCCCGTCCGACATGCGGCTCAGTGCGATGCCCTCGCTGAACCCGTATCGCACGGTCCTGGTGCCCACGTTCGGCGGCCTTTTCCTCGGCTTGTTCGGGCTCGCCGTCGCGCTGTACCGCCAGCGCCGCGCGGTAGACCCGATCGAGGCCAACGCGCTGTACGGCGGCCGCATGTCGCTGACCGACAGCGTGGTGGTGATGCTGCAGACCATCATCTCCAACGGCGTCGGCGCCTCCATCGGGTTGGAGGCCGGCTATACGCAGATGGGTTCGGCGATGGCCTCCCGGCTGGGACGCATGTTCCGGGTGCGGCGCAACGACCTGCGCCTGCTGGTGGGTTGCGGTGCCGCCGGTGCCATCGCGGGCGCGTTCAACGCCCCACTGACCGGCGCCTTCTACGGCTTCGAGCTGGTCATCGGCACCTACTCCCTGGCCACATTCGCCCCGGTGGCGGTGTCCGCCATCGTCGCGGTCTCCGTCGTGCACGCGTTCGGCAGCCAGATCTTCGACCTGTCGGTGCGGGTACCCACCGTGGTCGATCCGCTCGATTACATCCCGATCCTGGCGCTGGGCATGGTGTGCGCCCTGGTCGGCGTCGCGATCATGCGCGGTGTCACCCTGACCGAGGAATTGTTCCGCCGCAGCGGCGTGCCGACCTGGCTGCGCCCGGCGCTGGGCGGGGTCGCGGTCGGCACGCTGGGACTGGTGACCCCGGCGGTGCTGTCGTCCGGTCATGGCGACCTGGGGATCGTGATCGAGACGCCCTATCCGCTGACCTATGTCGGCATGCTGGTGGTGCTGAAATCCTGCGCCTCCGCCATCTCCATCGGTTCCGGCTTCCGCGGCGGACTGTTCTTTGCCTCGCTGTTCCTGGGGGCGGTGCTGGGCAAGACATTCGGCGGCGCACTGGCGATCGTCAGCACCGCCCACGCCGTTTCGCCGGTGATCTGCGCCCTGGTCGGCATGAGCGGCCTGGCCGTCGCCGTCATCGGCGGCCCACTGACCATGGGCTTCCTGACGCTGGAGAGCACCGGCAGCCTGCCGCTGACCGTCGCGGTGCTGGCGGCGTGCATCGTCTCCTCGCTGACGGTGCGACGGACGTTTGGATACTCCTTCGCTACCTGGCGCTTCCATCTGCGCGGCGAGGTGATCCGCAGCGCCGTGGACATCGGCTGGATGCGCAACCTGACCGTCGGCCGCATGATGCGCCGCGAGGTGCGTACCGTGCGCGCTGGCACGCCGCTGGCGGCGTTCAAGCGCGACTTCCCGCTGGGTTCGACGCAGCGCGTGGTGGTGCTGAACGATGAAGACAGCTACGCCGGGATTGTCTTCCCTCCCGAAGCCCATGCCGACGCCGAGGACGAGCACACCGTCGGCAGTATCGTGCACCACGCGGATACGATGCTGCTGCCGCAGATGACGATCAAGGAAGCGGTCGCCATGTTCGAGAACGCCGAAAGCGACGTGCTGGCGGTAGTGGACGGCCCGGAAACGAAGCACGTGATCGGCCTGCTGACCGAGCAATACGCGCTGCGGCGGTACAGCGAGGAGCTCGACCGGCGACGGCGCGAGCTGTCAGGGGGGGAGTAGGGCAGGCGGAAGTCAGGGCGCCTGGGTTTCTGGTTTTCACGCCGCAGCCGGCGCAGCCTGCCGCAAGCTGAATGGGGCGCCGGCCCGCAGGCTGGCAGCCGTCACCGCAATGGCGACATCATGTTTTGGAATCGTGGCGAGGCGCATAAAAGCGCTATCAACCAAAGCCGCGCTCTCCGGCCAGCGCAGACTTCCTCCCGCAACCGCGGTCATCACCGCGATGGCAAAATCCTCCGCCAGTTCCGGACGGTGCGCTGCGACACGTGTCAGCGCGTCGCTCGCCGCCCCGACCTGTTCCATGTCCGCTGGCTGATCCAGCGGGCGCGACGCGGCCCATGCGATCAGTTTGCCAACTGCTTCACGATCGGTCGCCGTATCGCTGCAAGAGAGCAGGAGCCGCTTCAGCACAGTGGGCGCGGCCGGATCATCGAGAAACCGCTCGAGCGCGCGTGCATGGGTATCGAGGAATTCGGCTGCCTCGTGCAGTTCCCACAGACGACGCCGTGAGCGGGCACCGGCCCACGTGCGGACGAACCAGGCGACGGTTACCACTAGCAAGGCAGCGAGCAGGGGCGACAGGTCCTGGACCAGAGGCGTCATCGTTGCGTTCCTTCGCGACCTGCTCCCCCGCTGCCAGGCGTCATGCGACCGCGCGCCAGCGGCAGGTCCGATTGTTGGTACCCTAGCGACACGCCATGGCGTGTCTTGATCGCCTCGATTCCAGCCAGCGTTTCCGTGATCCGCAGTCGTGCCATGTCGCGAGCGTGCGACTCGGTGGCACTGCACCGATTATGAAACGTCACCGTCGAAATCGCCAGCAGCGCGACAACCGGCCAAGGTGGCGCACCCGCTGCCATGACCGCGTCGTGAACTGCCATGCCAGACTCATGCCTATCCGTGCGGATCTATGTGCATCTGTGGTTGAATATTTTCTTCCTGCTGGCCGGGTCCCCGCCAGAGGTTGGTGGCAAAGGATTGTTCCCAACAGATTTGGCGATAAGAGCGCCCGTTATTCTCTGCGGGCATTCTCTGCGGGCGAATCGCCTACGACATTCGCTAGAATTGGGGGATGGCGACCTTCCGATTCCTCCACGCGGCCGACCTGCACATCGACAGTCCGCTGCGCGGCCTGGAGATCGAGCCGGATGCCCCGGCTGACCGCATCCGCACCGCCACCCGCGCCGCCTACATCAACCTGATCGAGCTCGCCCTGCAGACCCGCGTCGCCTTCGTCCTGATCGCCGGCGACCTGTTCGATGGCGAGTGGCAAGACTGGCGCACCGGCCAGTTCTTCGCCCGCGAGACCGCGCGTCTGACCCAAGCCGGCATCCGTGTCTTCTGCATCCGAGGCAATCACGACGCCGCGAGCGTCGTCACCGCCCGCATCGCGCTGCCCGATGGGGCGCGCATGCTGTCCACCGATCAGCCGGACTCGGTCCGCCTCGCGGAGCTGAATGTCTGCATTCACGGCATGGGCTTCTCCGCGCGCAGTGTCCCGGAGAACGTGGTGCCGCGCTATCCGCCACCACTCGCGGGCCATCTCAACATCGGCATGCTGCACACTTCGGCAACGGACCATGGCACGCACGAGACCTACGCGCCGTGCACCGTCCCGCAGCTTGTCGCGCATGGCTACGACTATTGGGCCCTCGGCCATGTGCATACCCGGCAGGAGCTGGCCCGCAATCCGTGCTGGATTGTTTTCCCCGGCAACACGCAGGGGCGGCATATCCGTGAGGCAGACCCGAAAGGCGCAACGCTCGTCACCGTGCGCGATGGCCAGATCGTGGACGTGGCACATCACGATCTCGACGTGGTCCGCTGGGCGCTGTTGCCGATCGATCTCACAGGCTCAGACAACGAAGATGCTGCCTTTGCCAAGGTGCGTACCCGCCTGGACGCGGCGCTCGACGCCGCCGGTGACCGCCTGCTTGCCGCGCGCGTCGTGCTGCTTGGCACGACAGCGGCACATCCGGCGCTGGTGCGCGACCTGGGCGCAACGCGCGACAAGCTGCACCTCGAAGCTGCCGGCATCGGCGGCAACATTTGGCTCGAAAGCGTCCAGGTGCGCACCCGCCCCGCGCTCGACATCGCCGCGATGCGAGCGCGCTCCGACGCCGTGGGACTGCTGGTGCGCGAACTGGACAACGCCAGGGAAGCCGATTTCGCCGCGCAAGTGCAGTCCTATTGCGCCACATTGCTCAACCGGTCCCGGCTGTTGCGCGACGCACTGGGCGACGACCATCCCGTCGTTCAGGCCGCTTCAGGGTCCACGACGCCGGACCTGCTCGAACGCGCGCGCAACCTGCTGCTGGCGCGGCTGGCAGAGGGCTAGAGCATTTCCCCCATGACCGAAACCAACGCCCCCATGTCATCGCGAGTTGACCACCGGCACGGCGGCCGATCCGCCGTGAATGAAACCGCAGCGATGCCTTTCCCGTCATGGCCGGGCGTGATCCGGCCATCTGCCCAATATCGATCGGGCCGCTCGGTGGCATACGCTCCCGATCGGTTCGAGCAGATGGCCGGGTCAAGCCGGTCAAGCCCGGCCATGGCGGGATGTTTCTTTCCCGGAGAGAAACAACGAAGCAATCTCCTTCGAGTGACGCACGAGCGTCCGAGCGCTGCTCGCAGGGGATTGCTTCCTCGGGTCAAGCCCGAGGACCGTTTCGCTTCTCGAAATGACAGAGGGCTTCCTCGCAATGACAGGGGCCGGCCAACGCTTCCAGTCGGACCGAGGACGCTCCAGCCATGCGCCTGACCGCCCTCACCCTGGAAAACTACGGCATCTTCCAATCGCAGCGGATCGAATTCTGCCCTGCTCCCGGCCGCATCAACCTGCTGATCGCACCGAATGGCGCCGGCAAGTCCATCCTGCGCAACGCCTTCTGCGACGTGTTGTTCGGCATCCACGGGCAGACGCCAATGGGGTTCCGCTACGGTTACGGACGCATGCGACTGATGGCGGAGGCACTCGATCCGCGCGGCCGGACGGTATCGTTTTGTCGCCGCAAGGGAAACGGCAACACGCTGGTTGACGAGGCTGGCACGGCGGTCGATCCGGCGGCGTTGGCCGGGATTCTCGGCCAGACCGACCGCACTCTGGTCGAGCGCCTGTTCGCGCTGGACACCGAACGCCTGCGCGAGGGCGGGCGCGAGTTGCTTGCCTCTAACGGTTCGCTCGCCGATGCCCTGTTGTCGGCCGCCGGCGGGCTGCGCCATGCCCGACAACTGCAACAGTCATTGCTCGGAGCGCGCGACGCGCTGGCGCCCCTGCGGCGCGCCCAGGCACGTCCGTTCTATCAGGAGCTCGATCGCCTGACGAATGCCCGGCAGCAACTGACCGCCGCAGGTCCTGAAGCCGGAAATGCGTGAGAAGCAGGACATCGAGCTCGCGCACCTCAAATCAGAGCAAGAGCGATGCAACAAGCTCGCGGCCGCGGCGTCGCAGCGCATTGCGCGGCTGGAACGCATCCGCCGTGTGGTCGGCGTGCTGGCGGACCACGATGCGGCAACGAACTGGCTGGACGCGCATCCGGACGCGCCGCAACTGCCGGCCGATATCGGCGACCGGCTGGGCAAGGCACGGGACGAACTGCTGCGCGCGGAGCAGCTTCTGGAGCAAGCGCGACGCAATCGGGAACCGGTCGCGGAGCAACTCGGCACGATGCAATTCGACGCGGCACTGATCGCGCAGGGCGACGCCGTGGATCGGCTGGTGGAACGGGCGGCGGTGGCGCGTCAGGCATTGCTCGACGTGCCGAAACGCGAGGCCGAGCTGGCTCGCAGTCTGGATGATATCGGCGGACTCCTGCGGCAGCTTGGGTCGCCGCTGCCGGCCGCCCGGGCGGCCGAGGCGGTACCGCCGCGTGGCATCGTCGTGCAGGCGCGCCGGCTTGCGGGGGAACACACGAAACTGCGCGCGACGCTTGCCGGATTGCCGTGCGAGCTGACGCAAAGCGACAAGGACATCGCCGCGATCGAGGCCGAGCTTGCGGCGCTCCCTCCCGTCGCCGACACGCGGGGCCTGGCGCGCCTGCTGCGGGAAATCCGCGGTGCCGGCGATCCCGACCAACGCGCGCGCGACGCGGCGCAGGTGGTGGAGGGCCGACGGGCAAAACTCGCCGCCGCGGTGTCGCGCGTTCGCACCTGGCGCCAGGACGCGGAGGAACTGATCGCGCTGCCCGTGCTGCCGGCGGAGACCTATGAGCGGCTGCATGCGGCGTGCAGCGCGGCGGAGACGGAGGCGACGGCCAGCGATCGGGACGTCGGCGAATGCCACGCCGCCATCGAGGCGGAAAGCCAGCGGCTGGCCGTCATCGTGCGCGACCAGCCCATTCCGGACCAGCAAGTGATCGCAGCCGCACGGCGGCATCGCGACGCCGGGTGGCAGTTGATCTATCGCCGCGCGTTCACGGCCGCTCCGCCCGATGCGGCACAGGAAGCGTCATGGACACGGGAACTGCCGCTGCCACTGGCATTCGAACGTTCGATCGCCGCAGCCGACGAACTGGCGGACCGGCGCAATCGCGAAGGCGAGCGGTTGGCGCAGGCGACCGAACTGGCGCGCCGGATCGAGGACCTGAAGGCGTGGCTCGCCGCCGCCGAAACGAAGCGCGCGACGGCGGCGGCGCAACGCGATGCCGCGCAGGAAAAATGGCGCGAAGCCTGCATCGCGCTGGCGTTGCCGGGCGACGCATCGGTGGCCGAGTTGCGCACCTTCCTGGTGGGCCGCGAGCGGGTCGTCGACGCAGATGAGGCACTCGCCGCCGAATCGCGTGACCAAACCGCATTGAACCAGAGGCACGCTGCGTGGGTGGACCGGCTTGCCGGCGAACTTGGTCGCGCGGCAATGCAAGCGGCTTGTGTGCTGGCCGAACTGCTGACGCTTGCCGACGATTGCATCGAGGCGAACAAGCGGGCCGCGGACGGGCAGGCTCGCCTGCAAGACCGGTTGGGTGCTCTGCGCAAGAACCGGAACGACAAGGCGGAGCGGCTGCGTTCCGCCGAGGCCGCGCTGGCCGAGCTGATGCTGCAATGGGCAAAGATCCGGACGGCGCTACAGCGACCGGATGCCGAGGACCCGGCCACCACCGTCGAGTTGCTCGATCTGCTCAACGAACTCGACAACGAGCATCAGGCGGCCGTCAAGCTGCGGCATCGGCTGCAAGAGATGCAGGAGGAGATTGCCGGGTTCCGCGCGGAAGCCGCCGAGTTGGCCACGCGACTCGCGCCCGATCTGGCAGGCGCCGAAGCGTTCGCGGCGGTGCAGTCGCTGCGTCCGCGGCTGGTGGAGCAACGCGAGCTGGCGAAACAACATGAGACCCTGGTTGCGACCCTGAAGCGGGCCGACGCCGCTTTGGCGCGTCAGCAGAAGCAGCAGGAGGATTGCCGCATCGAGCTGCAAACAGTGCTCGCCGTCATCGGCGGCGATTCGATTGAGACGGCGCAGGCCCAAGTCACACTGGCGGCCGAACGCTTGCGGATGACCGAGACGCTGCGGCAGAGCGCGACGGAACTGCACGCGAAAGGCGACGGTCGCAGCCTGGTCGAATTGCGCCACGAGGTCGGGTCGATCCCGGTCGACGATATCCTCGGCGCGGTCGGGCAGGCCCAAAGCGAGCGCGATGCTGCCAACGCGGAAGCGCAGGCCGTGGCAGCGCGGGTAGCCACGATGCAGGCCGAAATGGCGCAACAGGAGGCCGCCGACAGCGCGACCAGGGCGGCGGTCGATCAACAGGCCGCGATCGCCGCATTACGCCGCGTCACCGAGGAAGCCGCGCTGATGCATCTCTCGGCGCTGCTGCTGGATGCGGCGCTGACGCAGGTGGAGATGGCAGGCACGTCAGTGCTGCTGTCGCGCATCGCCACCCTGTTCCGCACCATCACCGGTGGAACCTACACGCGGATCGAGGTCGAAGAGCAGAGTGACGGCTCTGCCGGACTGATTGCCGTGCAGGGCGCCTTCCCCGATGAGCGCAAGGCGGTGAAAGACCTGTCGGAGGGCGAGCGCGACCAGCTTTTTCTCGCGTTGCGCATGGCCGCGATCGAGGATCATGTCGCGACGACATCGCCCTTGCCGTTCGTTTGCGACGACATCCTGCAAACGTTCGACGACGACCGGGCCACGGCGGCGATGCAGGCGCTGGTGCAACTGAGCGAGAACGTGCAGGTGATTCTGCTGAGCCACCACCGCCACCTGCTTGGCCTTGCAGATCGGCTGCCGACGGAGAGCGTGTCGGTATGCCGGATGACAGCGGCGGTCGAGGCGTGAGTGCAGACAGGTGGCGGCTTATACCAGCCCGCGAGTAAACCGACTTCTCTTCGCGGGCTACTAATAGACCGCCGCCGGCGCAGCCTGCCGCAAGCTGAACGGCGCTCCGGCTGCAGGGTGGCAGCCGTCACCGCAATGGCGACGTCATGGCAACTCCGCCGGATCCGGCATCCCCTTCGCCCTCTGGTTGGTGTGGCAACCACAGGGTAGCGAAGCGGGCAGGAGTCTTTCCTGCCCCGCCGGCGCATTACGAAAAGCGGACGGGAAAGGTGCCGACCCCGAAGCGCTCACCGATGAGGCTCCGGATCCATAAACCGGAGGCCGGAGAACTAATTGACCACGACCTGACCCGAATAAATCCGAATGTGATTCGCAACAAAATTCACTTGGAAATCGTTGCCATTGCGCAGTGTCAAAAACACAATCACCTTGAACGAGCCGGTAGTGGCCAGTTTGTTTCGACTACGCGACTAGCGGTTGAATTGTCGTGTGTCGACGATCATTCTCGGGGGCCACGAAGACATCGAAAAATCCGTTGGGATTGTTTGAGCCGGCAGCCCCACCAGAAAGTATAGGTCTCGCTCGAGCCGGCCGCGGTTGAATAACCGCCCTTCTTGTACTCGGTGATTGCCACGTCATCGTTTGCCGTGTTCTCTCTCCCTCTGACTTCGAGCGACACTATAGCCGGCCCAGCAGTCAAAGAGTGTGAGGGGCATCACAGCGCACCTCGCAAACGTGCGCCTGGGCGCTGGCAGACGCGCGGCAACTGCGCAGATAGGACTCGTCCTGCGGTCCCAACGCCTGCGTTCTCGGGTCACGATAGATCAGGAACCAGAGGCCGGCGGTGACCACGCCGGCCAGCCCCGTGACGATGAACATGACCCGCCAGTTCTAGCCGAGCATGATGCCGCTCAAGATCGGCGGTGCGATCGTGTCGCCATCCGCGAGAACGTAACCCCGCGGTAATCGGCCAGGAAGTATGTCTCAGATGCTGGGGCGACACCCGGCTGGGTGAGTGCGAATCATGTGGCCAAAGGGCGCATGGGCAGCGCCCGGGCCGGTGCCGGATCAATGATCGGCCCGTTCGTCGCTCTGCTCACGCCGGGGCGCCCATCGCGGCGCGCGAGCGCCATTACCCCCAGGCTTTCGATCTCGGCCAGCCGCCAGCGTCCGCGCCATCCGTTGGCGACTGCGCACCTTGCATAACATGCGCTTTTTCAGCCCGCTTGACCACCGCCGCGCAATGTCACCGGATTGCGGATGACCCGGAAGTGCGCAACTGACGCTTCGGTGATAGGGGAAACCAGCAGAGGGAGGCGCCCATGCCAGGCACCTGGATCGAAATCCGCGATGGATTCCGCGGTTATCTCGCTGTCCCGGCATGTGGCTCCGGCCCCGGGCTGCTGCTGTTGCAGGAGATCTTCGGCGTCAACGCGCACATGCGCGACATCGCCGATCTGTACGCCGAGGAAGGCTACGTCGTAGTCGCCCCCGACCTGTTCTGGCGCATCGCGCCGGGCACCGGACTGGGCAACAGCGACGCCGACCTGGCCCGGGCACTGGCGTTGTACGAACGTTTCGATATAGAGCACGCGGCGCGGGATATCGCCACCGCGCGCGACGTGCTGCGTGCGCGTCCGGAATGCATCGGCAAGATCGGGGCGCTCGGTTTCTGTCTGGGTGGATTGCTGGCATTTCTTGCCGCCGCGCGCTGCGGCGTCGATGCCGCGATCGGCTATTACGGCGTGAAGATCGAGCAATACCTGGACGAGGCCGCATCGATCGCCTGCCCGCTGGTGCTGCATTTCGGCGAGCGTGACGCGTTGGTGCCGCCGGCGGCGCGCGATGCCATCGCGGCGGCGCTGGCGGGCCGTCCCGGCGTGCAGATCTTCGTCTATCCCGGCAGCGATCACGCTTTCAACAATCCCGGCCGCCCAAGCTTCGACAAGGCGGCGGCGCTGATGGCGCACTCACGCTCGATCGCGGCGCTGCGCCAGGCGATGGGCCCGCACTACGATCTGTCCGCGTTGTGGGAGCAGCATACTGCATTGGAATTTGGCGCGCGGGATGCGGAGGCGACGATGCGCACGATGGTGGCGCAACCTTACGTCAACCACATCCCGGTGATGACCGGCGGCGTCGGGCATGACGAGCTGCTGCGGTTCTACAAGCACCATTTCATTCCGCGGACTCCGGCGGACACGAAGCTGATTCCGATCAGCCGCACCATCGGCGCCGACCGCGTGGTGGATGAGATGGTGTTCTGCTTCACCCACGACATCGAGATCGACTGGATGCTGCCCGGCGTGAAGCCGACCGGGCGTTACGTGGAGATCCCGCTGATTGCCATCGTGAGGTTCCGCGGCGACAAGCTGTATAACGAGCACATATTTTGGGACCAGGCGTCGGTGCTGGCGCAGATTGGCCTGCTGGATACTGAAGGTTTGCCGGTTGCCGGTGTGGAGACCGCGCGCAAGCTGCTGGACGAATCGCTGCCGTCCAATACCAGGATGGCGCGCTGGGCGGAGAGCGCGGGACGATGATGCTCACCTGGATTGCGACGTTCCGTCACGACGGTGCGGTGGCCAGCGACGATCTGGGCTGGCTGCGACAGGTGGTGGCGGCGACGCCCGGTGCGGAGCGCGGCGTGATCTATACGCCGGCGCAGACGCATGACCCGTACCTGGATAACGGCCGCCCGCCGGCGCTGGCACTGCAGCTCTATTTCGCCGAGATCGCCGCGCTGGAGGCGGCGCTGGATCGCGGCGGCCATCTGCAGGCGCTTGCCGCGCTGGATGCGCTGCCGTCGCTGCACGGCGCGGCGGTGACGCAACAGGCGATGCTGATGCGAGGGTTTCGGGCGCCGGACGCGGTCGCGGCCGGCGTTTGCCGCTGTGCCTATTTGGTGACTTACGAAGGCACCGCGGAGGACCTGAACGCGTGGACCGCACATTATGTGGCGAGCCACACGACGGTGATGGCACGCTTCCCGGGTATCCGCGAGGTCGAGGTATGCACGCGTCTCGACTGGTGTGGCTTCCTGCCCTGGCCGCGTGTCGATGCCATGCTGCGCAACAAGGTCGTGTTCGACGACCCGGCGGCGTTGACCGCGGCGCTGAACTCGCCGGTGCGGCACGAGATGCGGGAGGATTACCGGCACTTTCCGCCGTTCTCCGGCGAGGTGACGCATTTCCCCATGCATGCCGGGGAGATCATTCCGGCACCGCGTTGATGCGCGCCGAGCGACGTATACGCAACAGAATGACCCTCAGGCAAGGTTGATACACGTCGGCAAAAACCGCTATCCGTGCGGCGCGCGCATGGGCGCCGTCGATTTGTCGCTGCGGCGCGCCGGAAATCAGGCAAGCATTTTCACCACGAAGCACGAAGCAATGAAGGTGCAGGTCAATGGGTTCCGCGTTGGTGCGCTCAGCTTGGCACTGGTCTACGGTGCCGGAGTGAAACGACGCCTTGCCGGCCCGACCGGCCTCGATGATCGGGCTGTCACGGCCTGTCTTGGCGTTGTCATTGCGAGGGGCGAAGCGACGAAGCAATCTCCCCCGCGACGAGCCGGAGGCTACCCAGGCGGGGGATTACTTCCTCGGGTCAAGCCTCTTCGCTCCTCGCTATGACAGCGAGGGCGGGACAGCGACGGCGGGGACGGTCGAGGGCGGGCGTTTCCGGCCGGGGTGAGAATGTTCTAACGGAGAATGACATGGATCGCACCGACCGCGCCCAGATGAATGGCGCCGATATCATCGTGGATTTCCTGGTGCGCCAGAAGGTGCCGTACCTGTTCGGCCTGTGCGGGCACGGCAATGTCGGTTTCCTGGATGCGGCGTTCAAGGCGCAGAACCGCATCCGTACCATCTCCGTGCACCATGAGCAGACCGCCGGGTTCATGGCCGATGCGTATTTCAAGGTGCGGCATGAGCCGGTGGCCACGTTCACGTCCTGTGGTCCCGGTTCGGCCAATCTGGTGATCGCGCTGGCCGCGGCGATGCTGGACAGTTCGGCGTTCTTCGCCATCACCGGCAATGTGCCAACCAGCCAATTCAACCGCGGCCCCTTCCAGGAGACCGGACGCTTTTTCCAGGGCGATTTCCCATCCGTTATCCGTCCCTATGTGAAGCGCAGCTACCAACCGACGCGAGCGGACATGGTGCCGTTGGCGGTGCGTCAAGGCTGGGACCTGATGCTGTCAGGCCGCCCGGGCCCGGTGAATCTCGATGTGCCGCTGAACGTGTTCGTTGAGGAGACCGACTACAGCGGGCCACTGCCCTCCACGCGGACAATCAACGGCGCGCCGGGTGCGCCTGCCGCGCTTTCGGCCGCGCTCGATATGCTGTTGGCGGCGGAGCGGCCGGCGATCATCGCCGGGCAGGGAGTACTGCTCTCGGAAGCGGCGCCGGAACTGCAGGCCTTCGCGGAATTGACCAGCATCCCGGTCGTCACCAGCCCGAACGGCAAGGGTTCGATCAACGAGCATCACGATCTGGCCTTCGGCTCGATCGGCCGCAATGGCACCTACGCGGCGAATGACGCGACGAAGCACGCCGATGTCATTCTCGCGCTCGGTTTTTCGTTCGACGACCGCGCGACCAGTGCCTGGGTCGATGGCTACACGCTGGCGATACCGCCGAGCAGGTTGATTCAAATCGATATAGATCCGAGTGAGATCGGCCGGAACTATCCGGCGGAACTGGGTATTCTCGGCGACGCGAAATCGAGTCTGGCGCAGCTCCGGGACCTGGCGGCGTCCCGCCTCGGCGGCGCGCGGGACAGTCAGGGAGCGTGGCTCGGCAGGCTGCGGCATGGGCGGGACGTCTGGCGCGAGTACCAGACGAGTCTGGCGGCGTCGGACCAGATGCCGATGCGGCCGGAGCGGGTGATGCAGGCACTGTCGCGCGCACTGCCGGAGAATGCGATTGTTGCCGGCGATGTCGGCGTGCACCACAATTGGATCATCCAGTTGTTCGACGCGATTCGCCCGCGCCAGTTGATCCATTCCTGGGGCTTCGCTGCCATGGGCTTTGCATGCTCGGGCATCCTCGGCGCCAAGCTGGCCGCTCCGGACCGGCCTTGTGTGGCGGTGGTGGGGGACGGGTCGTTCCTGATGACGCCGCATGCCTTGGCGACGGCGGTCGAATATGGAATTCCGGTGGTCTGGGTGGTGTGGAACAACCACGGCTATTGCTCGATCCGCGATATTCAGCACGGCATGTTCGGGGGGCGGGAACTGGCGACCGGGTTCCTGAACGACAGCACGCGGGAGCTGTGCAGCGCCGACTTCGCGATGCTGGCAAGAAGCTTCGGCGTCGCGTCGCACGCCGTCACGCGGGCCGACGAATTGGAAGACGCGCTGACCACCGCAATCGCCGCCAACGCGCCGTATCTGATCGAGGTGCCGGTTGACCGCGACATCCGTCCGATCGGAACGGGGAGTTGGCAGCTTCCGCCGTTGCCCGCGCCGGAGCCGAATTTCCTGAAGGCGCTGCATGCCCGTGGCTTGTCGCTTTAGTGTTGCGATCCTGGCGCTTCGATGCCGTCGGTCCACCTGTCATAGCGAGCGCAGCGAAGCAATCTGCCGCAAGTGACGCGCGCGCCCTCCGGAAGATTGCTTCGATGCGCTTGCAACGACACGATTGGGTGGGCACCAGCCCTGAGAGTCCGAGCGCCAGCATCGCCGGCACCGATACGTTATTCATCGAAGCCTTGGCTCGTCGAACCAAGAAGTTCTGGTCTGGGCTGTTTCCCGACAAGTGCAACTGCGATGGCGGTCGTTAAGTCTTCGGTCAATTCCTCCGGCCGGTGCGTATTCAGCAATAGCGGTGCGGGCAGCGGCCGCTGGCTGAACTCTGCGATCAATTCGCCAGATGCCGCCGCACCCGTGTGACATGACGTTGCGGCCGACAGGCAGGACCGGTCCGCCCCGCTACCACCGCCCGCTGCGCGCAGCGAGGACCGTGCGTTCCGCGATCTCCGCCATGACAGGGATCTCGCGCAGCGGCCGATCGGACAGCACCTCGCGCGCCAGCACCAGCAGGTCCCTCCACGTGATGGTGCGCGCCCCCGTGCCGAGCGGCGACGGCTGCCCCGCCTTGACCGCCCGTGCCCATAGCGCCGTCAGCAGGAAGCGTTCCGCCCAGCTGCTGCGCCGCTGCGCCAGCAATCCCTCCAGCAGCGCGCGGGAAACGACGTCGGGGTCCTGCTGCCGCATGGTCCCGAGCAAGTCATGCACGTCCGCATCGTCTTCGAACCAAGAGTCGGTCAGGTTGCTGCCCTTCATCCAGCCCAGGCTGCGGTCCAGCGACGCCGTGACCGCGACGGCCGTTCGTTGCTCCGCCGGCAGCTCTCCAAACAACTGCTCCGCTTCCGCGGCGACATCGAGCAACCGGTCCTTCCAGTCCGCGCCGTTCACCGCCTCGGCGATCTGCAACACTGCCGCGTCCGGCGGATGCCCTTGGGTCACGCCGGCAGCGATGGCATTCTGCACAGCGACTTCGATGTAGGGACGCTCGACTTCCGGTGCCGGCATGTCTCGCTGCAGGTCCGCGATGGCGGAGGCGATCTCCCGCCGCGGCGTGTCCAGGCTGCACCACGCGTCGCGCACGCCGAAATTCGACTTCAGCAGCAGGCCGGCAAACAACCCGGATCGCCCGGACTTGCTGGCGAACACGACGCTCTGCGCGCCGCTGCCGTCGACCGCCGAAGCACGGATCACATGCTCCGACGCGCGTTCCCATTGGGCAGGCTGCACGCCCTTTGTGCGCGCCTTGCGAACCGCCTGATCCAGCGTGGCGCGATCCGCCTCGGGGATCCAGTTGCGCAAGGCGATGGCGCGGCGCAATGACACCGGCGACAGCGTGTCGGGCGCCGCGGTCTGATCCAGCGCCAGCGCCGCTGCGCGCCGCACCTCCGCACTGGAGTCGAGCAACATCAGCGGCACCGCCTCCCGCATCACCGCGTGCGGCGACAGGGCCAGCTCGTGTGCGATGAAGCAGCGCAGCTCCATGGGCATCACCGCGGCGGTCTCGTTCATCGCCGCCATGACCTCGAACGGCGACGTGACGTTGCTCGCCAGTTCGTCGATCAGCGGACGCACGGCCTGATTGAGCGCTTGCTCCGGCGGCATCGAGTCCGGCAATCCGGGTCCGGAGCTCATCAGCGCCTCGCTGAGCTCCGGCTTCACCGCCACCTTGGCATGGCCGAGCGCGGTGACGAGCTGGAACATATCGTGATGCTCCAGCGTCTTCTCGGCCGCGAGCTGGATCAGGCGATCCTGGTAGTCGGCCAGCATGTCGTCCGCCCACTCGCGGCCACGTTCGGACCGGTAGCGGATCAATTCCAGCTGCTCGTTTAGCAGCATGAGGTAGGCGGCCACCAGGTTGTCGTCGCGTTCCTTGGCCGAGGCCGCGGCGACGGCGCCTTCCAGGATTGGCCACAGGCTTTGCGGCGTGTTTTCCAGCCAGACGCGGTCTTCCTCGTCCAGTGCCAGCGAACCGTCATCGCCCGCCTGGTCGCTCAGGTGGTGCGCCATGCGGCGGACCTCGCGCCCGTCCTGGGGCGTATCTTCGGGCGGTTCATCGGGCGAATCCTCGGGGTCCGCCGATCCGCCATCCTGCAGCATGCGGTCGATCTCGGCGTCGTCGAGATCAAGGTCGTCGAGATCCAGCTCTGTCAGTTCGTCCACCCAAAAACGCGCGGCCTCGATCGCCTTGGCGATGTCGCCACGGAACCGCTGGATGCGGCCGGAGTCGAGTTCCGAAAGGTCTATGTCGTAGGTCACGGTGACTTCCGCCGCAAAGTCCGCATGCGTCACGTGCAGTGCGAAAGTGTTCTCGGAAGGCGACGCGGTGAGGCGCAACGTTCCCTGCTCCGGATGATCGTGGCGTTCTTCCAGGAGCATCCGCTCGGCACCGCCCTTGCGGTCGGATGTTTCCTGCAGCCAGTCGGCGTAATCACTCTCCTCGGACTCATCCGCGAAATGAGTGCTCAGCAGAGCGCGGGCCAGGCTGAGCAATTGATAACCGAGAAAGTCGCGTTGCGCGTCGGAACGCCAAACCTCACCAGCCTGGAAACTGCGGTTGGCCATGTTACATATCCGTTGCGAGGGGATAGGGCTTCCGTCCCTGCTTAGCCGGGGGGCGGCCGGAGGGTAAGGGGCGGGTCGCTATACTCCGCCTTCCCTTTGTGGGCTGGGCCGCGAAGCGGACCAAGGTTTGGGGGAGGGTTCGAAGCAAGCTGATTCCTCTGCGTTGTGACCCCTCCCGCCGGCCTTGTTCCGCGCCTCGGCCCCGCCCACAACGCGCCGCCGCGGCGGGCGCGGCCGCAGGGAACGCCCTTGCCACTGACGCCTCAGGTCCCCGAAGCGTGCCTCGGGCCTGCCGCTGGCGCCGTGGTGGGAAGCCGCGGCAGCGCCTCCTCCCATCCCCCACCCAACGCCTTGTACAGTGCCACCAGATTGTTCGAGACCGTCGTCGTGCTTTGCGCCAACTGCTGCTCCGTGAAGAGCAGGCTGCGTTCCGCGTCCAGCACCGTCAGGAAGTCCGAGACGCCCTGCTGATACCGGCTCTGCGCCAGATCCAGGGCCCGGTGGTTCTGCTCGACCGCGAGCATCAACTGGTCGCGCCGCGCTTGCTCGGTCTTGTATGCGGTCAACGCGTTGTCGACGTCGTGCCAGGCCTGCAACACCGTCCTCTGGTAAATCAGTGCCGCTTCCTGCTGCTGCGCCTCGCGCAAATGCAGCGTTGCGGTCAGCTGGCCGCCCTCGAAGATGGGGATGGTGATGCCCGGCCCCGCCGCATATTGCCGGGCATTCAGATTGAACACCTGCCAGGGTTGCAACGCCTCCAGGCCCAGGCTCGCGGACAGCGTCACCGAGGGATAGAAGGACGCGACCGCGACGCCGACATTGGCGGTGGCGGCGTGCAGTTGGGCCTCGGCCTGCATGATGTCGGGACGCCGCCGCGCAAGTTCGGACGGCAACCCGACGGGCACCGCCGGCGGCACCGGCGGCACCGGCTCCGGCACCGCCAGCTCCGCGCGCAGCGCATTCGGCGGTTCGGCCAGCAGCAGGCTCAGCGCGTTGATGTCCTCTGCTTCCTGCTGCTGCAGCCGCGGAATCTCCGCCGCAGTGGAGCTTACCTGCGCGGACGCGTTCGCCACGTCCAGGTCCGTGGTCACCCCGCCCGCCGCGCGCTGCTGCGTCAGGTTCAGGCTTTGCTGGGCGGTGCGGACGTTGTCGCGGGCGATGCGCAACTGCGCCTGCACGCCGCGCAAGGAGATGTAGTCCTGCCCCACCTCGGCCAACGTGGCGAGCAACACCGCCCGTTCCGCCTCGGCCGATACCTGCACCGAGGCCTTGGCCGATTCCACCGAACGTCGGACAAAGCCGAACAGATCGGGTTCCCAGGAAGCGCCGAGTCCCAACTGATAGACGTCAAACGCCGAAAGATCGCCGGAGCGGAAGCCGCCGACGCCGTTTCCCTGGCCTCCGTTGGCACCAAGCGCGTCAGGAATGGTGGCAAATTGCCCGACGTCGCTGGACTTCTGCCGCGTATAGGAGGCGTTGGCGTTCAGTGTCGGAAACTCCGCCGCCTGCACCACGCGAAGCTGGGAGTCCGATTCCGCCAGCCGGGTCGCAGCGGTGCGCACATCCAGGTTCTGCCTGGCGACGCGACCTTCCAGTGCGGTCAGCTCCGGATCATGGAACAGGTTCCACCAGTCGGGATCGACCGGCGCGGCGACCGCCACGGAATGCTCCGGCGGCACTTGCTCGTGCGGACCGCTGAACCAGGAGACGGGCGACGCCCAGTTCGGCGCCTTGAAGTTCGGCCCTACCGTACAGCCGCTCAGCACCAGTGCCGTGCTCGCGGCAAGAACAACTCGCAGCATTATCCCCCACCTGGCCTCGGCCGGCACTAATGTGCCGGCGCAGTCCGCCTCGGCACCCACGGCAGGCAGGACACCAGCGGCCGCCGGAGCAGCGCCGGCGTCCCCGCCAAGCGGAAGATGTCGAGAGGGCTCATGTTCGCGGCTCGTCCCTGCACTACTGCGTTGCTGTGTGCAAGGGGCCACGACGCGCGCGGCCGCTATGGGCGCGGCGGTATGGGGCAAGCATCGGGCTTTGGCACTCGGATGCCGGTCGCAGCAGCTTGCCGCGGGGAGCCAGGCGCGGTGCCGCCGGAATGTTTTGTTCTGTGTTTATACCAACCCGTGAACAGACCGCCTCTCGGTGCCTGGGCGACGCTGGCGTCTCGTCATGGCGGGACTTGTTGTCCCGACCATCCACCCCCGCACTGCGTGCGCAGATGGGCGGGACAAGCCCCGCCATGACGAGAGAGGCGCCTGTGCCGCAGGTCATTCTTTGTGCGGCCTGCCGTGAGATTCCGGCGCTGAGCACAAGAGGCGACGACGCCGGGCAGCGATACCAAACCTAAGCGGAGGATGGTGAAACCGTTTCCCGCCTTAGCCAGACTGCGAGCGTCATCAACGCCGTGGCTGCATCGTCGACTTTCCGCCAGAGCAGCATGTGCCGGGCGCCTTGGAGCCTGACGTCGGGCTTGAAGGCAACGAGCCGACCATTTCGAACGTCCTCGGCAGCAAGCAGCGTGGGGACGACCAACAGGCCTTCAGCAGCCAGCGCAGCTTCATAGGCGGTATAGAAATGCGCGAAGGTTCGCCGTGTCCCGTTCGTTTTCCTGACTTGCCACGCGGCCAGCCACCGGTCCAATTCACCCGGTCGCGTGCGGCTCTCGAGGAGCGGAATATCGCTTGCATTTTCGTGATGGTCGATGTGGTCCAGCAGCATCGGGCTGGCATAGGCTGCCAGTTCATCCTGAAACAGCAGCTCCTGCCGGTACCCCGGCGGCAGGAAGCCGTCACGGCGGATTGCCGCGTCATGGGGCAGCGAAAGCCAGTCCTCGCCAGTATGAGTCGTATGCACACGAAGACGGAATCCCAGATCGGCCTGCTCGATGCGCGGCAGCCGAGGCACAAGCCAATGCATGGAAAGTGTGGCCGGGACGAGAATGCGGAGCTCCCTGTTATCGACAGGGCGCTGGCCCACTTCATCCAGCCCAAGTTGTATCGTCTCCATTGCCGCGGTCATCGCCTGAGCCAGCCGCCGTCCGGCCGACGTCATTGCCGGCTCCCGTCCGCCGCTCTCGAACAGCGGCGTGCGCAACCATTGCTCCAGCGCACGAAGCTGTTTGGCAACCGCACCTTCGGTGACGTTCAGCTCCGCGGCTGCGATTTCGCGCGATCCGAGGCGGGCCAGCGCCTCGAAACAGGCGAGCATCCGCAACGGTGGTCTGCGATCCCGAACGATGTCTGGCCTCCCTTTTGCGGGTTCGTGCCGAGAATTTTTGGCCGCGTTTCGCGGCGGAAAAATCGCTCGCACCTCGGCCAGCGTAGCGCTCATGTCTGGACCTGAAAAGCGCAGGAGGAACAGAATGCTGGACAACTCCATCCCACAAAAGGTCGTAGTAAACCACCGCACCTATGCAATGCCGCAGCACCCCGTTGCGGTGATCTGTATCGACGGTTTCGATCCGGATTATCTTGCCGTCGGGCTTGCAGCGGGCGAACTGCCCGGCTTCGCGCGCATCGCGCGGGAGGGATTTGCAGGGGAGGCACGTGCGGCCCTGCCATGCTTCACGAACCCGAACAACTGCTCCATTGTCACTGGCACGCCGCCCTCGGTGCATGGCGTCTCCGGCAATTTCTATCTGGACCGCCGTACCGGCGAAACGGTGATGGTCACGGGCGACAAGGAGCTCAAGGCGCCCACCATTCTCGCCTGTATGGCCCAGGCCGGAGTGCCCACGGCCGTCGTCACCGCAAAGGACAAGCTTCGGGCAGCGCTCGCGAAGGGCCTGCCGATTGGACCCATGGGCATCGCCGTTTCCGCGCAGCATGCCGGTGCGGCCCGGATGCAAACGCATGGGATCGACGATCTGCCCGGTCTCGTAGGGCGCGGAGAACCCGATCAATATTCCGCCGATCTCTCCCTGTTCGTGCTCGATACCGGCGTGCGGCTGTTGGAAGAGGGCCGGGCACGCCTGCTCTATCTCTCGCTTTCGGATTACGTGCAGCACCGCTATGCGCCGGAAGCACCGGAGGCACGCGATTTCCATCGCGCGATCGATGCTCGCCTTCGGCGGCTGATTGAACTCGGCGCGCTCGTCGCTGCCACCGCCGACCACGGCATGCACGACATGGCGAAGCCGGACGGCACGCCCAATGTGATCTTCGTTGGCGATCTGCTGGATGCGCGCTTTGGCACCGGCACCTGCCGCGTGATCTGCCCTATCACCGATCCCTTCGTCCGCCATCACGGTGCGCTCGGCGGCTTCGTGCGCGTGCATATCTCCAAAGGCGGCCCAACGGCGGACGCCGTGATCACGTATCTTTCGTCGCTGCCGGAGATAGAGCAGGTGCTGACCGGGGCGGAGGCCTGTGCGCGGTACGACCTTCTGCCAGAAATGGAAGGGGACGTGACGGTCATCGCGCGCCTCGGTGTCGCCCTGGGCGCGCGCGCGGCCGAGCATGACCTTGCAGGTCTCGCCGGCGAGCGTCTCCGCTCGCACGGGGGGCTCGCGGAGCAGCGCGTCCCGTTCCTGGTCTCGGCGCCGCTCGACCCTGCCTGGCGCGACGCGCATCCGCGCCTCAGGAATTACGACATCTTCGATGCGGCGTTGAACGGAGCCGTTGCATGAGACGGTAGGCCCACCGTCGTCGTGCGGGATGGCCCTGCGGCGGGACACGGTGGGACCGGAGAGGACGCCGGAGCCCCACCGACTGGTCCCCTGCCCTTCCTCCGTGCGAATCAAAAATAAAGCGCTAACGCGCTGGCGCCACGATGCCGGTCCCGGGATGCGCGAACCCGGGGTGTTGCTTCTCCTACACCCCGCCCCAGACCTCCTGCGCCACCTCCACGCACAGCCGCAGCTTCGCCCACTGCTGCTCCTCGGTCAGCAGGTTGCCTTCCTCGGTCGAAGCGAATCCGCATTGCGGCGACAGGGCGAGTTGCTCCAGCGGCAGGTATTTCGACGCCGCCTCGATCCGCCGTTTCAATTCGTCCTTGCTCTCCAGCTCGCCGGTCTTGGAGGTGACCAGTCCCAGCACCACAACCTTGTGCCCGCGCGGCACAAAGCGCAGCGGCTCGAACCCGCCCGCGCGATCCGAATCGTACTCCATGAAATATGCATCGGAGTTGATCCGATTGAACAACGTCTCCGCCACCGGCTCATACCCGCCCGTCGCCACGAACGTGGAGCGGAAGTTGCCACGGCACAGATGCATGCTGATTACCATGCCTTCCGGCCGCCCCGAGATCGCCCGGTTCAGCAGGTCCGCGTAGATACCCAGCAAATTCTCCACATGCTCGCCGCGCGCCTTCAGCCCCGCGATCTGCTCCGGGTCGCACAGATACGCGATGTTCACCTCGTCGATCTGCAGATAGCGGCACCCGGCCGCGCCGAATGCCGCCACCGCCTTCTGGTACGCCGCACCGAGATCGGCGAAGAATCCATCCAGGTCCGGATACACCTTCGGATCGATCGCCCGCCGTCCGCCACGGAAGTGCACCACGCTGGGTGACGGAATGGTCATCTTCGGCACCGCCGTCCGCACATGGTCCGCCACGAACCGGTAGTGATCCACCATCACCGGCTTCGACCAGCCAATCCGTTCGTTCACCCGCAGAGCATGCGGCAACACCGCGCCCTTGAACTGGATTTTCTGCTCCGGCTCGTAGATCTCCACGCCGTCCAGGCCGGACACGAAATCGTAATGCCAATACGCGCGCCGATATTCGCCATCGGTCGCGGCGCGCAGCCCGACCTCCTCCTGCTTGCGGATCGCCGCTTCGATGCAGCGGTCCTCCACCGCACGCAAGGCCTCCGCCGACAGTGTGCCTGCCTTGTGCGCGGCGCGTGCCTCGGCCAACTCGCGCGGCCGCAGCAGGCTACCCACTTGATCGGCGCGGAAGGGCGGGCGGCTGCGAGGCCCGGCCTCGGCGCTGGTCTGGGTGACGGAGCTGGACATGGGACGACCCTCCTTCTCGAGCGCGGCAATCTCGGGCGCCCTCGAGCGCGGCAGTCTCGGGCGCCGCAGTGTTCGCCCAGCGCAGACCCGCCGTCAAAGCCGCTGCCCGGCAGCAGGGTATACCGACCGCGGGTGCCTCATCATTCAGCGTTTTCAGCACGGCGACAGAACGGAGGACCACCGGGAGCCACGGCGTCGGAGGCTCCCCGACTGCCAGGGAACCTTCGAACTATTTCTCCTGGCTTTCCGTTCCGGATCCGTGCTGAAAGCAAGCTGCCACCAACATCGATGTCGTTTGGTGCGAGCCTCCGGATGCAGCCAAATCGCCGCACGTGCGGCGGGCGCCCAGCTTGGTCCCGTTCAGCCCATTGCCCTCCACGCGGAGCCGCGCCGCATGGACCCAACCCCATGAACCGACTATCAGGGGCGCCCCTCCCGACGGAATTCGCCCATCGATGCTGACCCGCCTGCTCGTCGGCCTGGCTGACTTCTGCCGCCGCAACGCCCTTGCCGTTGTCCTGGCATGCTTTGCGATCGTCGGCGTCGCCGTCTGGGTCGCCGCGCACGGCCTGGGAGTCACCACCGACACCGACGCGATGTTCTCCAAGAACCTGCCCTGGCGGCAACGCGCCATGGAATTCAACCGTGACTTCCCGCAGTTCAACAACCTGCTGGTGGCGGTGGTCAACGCCCGCATCCCCGAGGAAGCCGACGCCACCGCTGCCGAGCTGGCAGCCAAGGTTTCGGCGGATCACACGCATTTCATCACGGTGCGCCGGCCCGACGCGTCGCCCTATTTGCAGCAGGAGGGCCTGCTGTTTCTCGACACGAAACAGCTCACCGACCTGATGAACCGCACCATCGACGCGCAGCCGTTCATCGGCCAGCTCGTCGCCGATCCCACCGCCCGCGGTCTGTTCTCGGCCCTCGCCTTGCTCGGCATGGGGGTGACGCATGGCGACGCGAACCTGACGCCCTATCTGGCGCCGATGCGCGCCTTCCACCAGTCGCTTGCCGACGCGATCGACGGCCATCCCCAGCCGCTGTCCTGGCAGACCCTGCTCGGCGGCAGCCTGGCGAACCTGGAGGGCCCCTACCGCTTCGTGCTGGTGCAGCCGAAGCAGAATTATGGCGACCTGGAACCCGGCGGGGACGCGACCAAGGCGTTGCGTGCCATCATCGCCCAGCTTCCCTTCGTGAAGGACGGCTTGGCGCGCGTGCGCATCACCGGCCAGGTGGCGCTGGCCGACGAGGAGTTCGCCTCCGTCGCCCAGGGTGCCGTGACCGGCCTGATCGGCAGCGTCATCCTGATCACCGTCTGGCTGTTCCTGGCCGCAAAGACCTGGCGGCTGATCGTGCCGATCCTGGGCACGCTGGTGCTCGGCCTCTCGCTCACGCTGCTGTTTGCCACGCTGGCGGTGGGGACGCTGAACCTGGTCTCGGTCGGCTTCGGCGTGTTGTTCGTCGGCATCGCCGTGGACTTCGCCATCCAGTTCTCGGTCCGCTACCGTGAGCGCCGGTTCGAGAACCCGAACGATCCGGCCGAGGCGATGCGCCAGAACGCACGCCGCGTCGGCACCCAGATCCTGGTGGCGGCGACCGCGACCGCGGCCGGCTTCCTGGCCTTCGTCCCGACCAGTTTCCAGGGCGTCGCCGAACTCGGGCTGATCGCCGGCGGCGGCATGCTGATCGCCTTCGCCTGCACCATGACCTTCCTGCCGGCGGCGATAACGCTGTGCCACCCACCGGGTGAGGGGCGGCTGGTCGGCTTCGCCTGGGCCGCGCCGCTCGATCCGCTGGTGGTGCACTGGCATCGTCCGATCCTGGTGGTGGCCGCCGCGCTTGCCGTGGTCTCCGCCGTGCTTGCGCCGCGGTTGGAGTTCGATTCCGATCCGCTCGACACCAAGAACCCGCACACCGAGGCGATGGAGACGCTGCGCGACCTGATCAACAATCCGGTGACCAATCCCTACAGCATCGACATCCTCGCCCCGAATGCGCGGGCGGCGGACGCGGTGGCCGCGAAGGCCCGGCCGCTGCCGACGGTGGCGAGCGTGAGGGACATCGACAGTTTCGTCCCCGGCGACCAGCAGCAGAAACTGGCCATCATCGCCGATGCGAACTCGATCCTGGCACCGACGATGGCGCCGCCGGTGACACCGCCCGCTCCGATCACGCCGGACCAGGTGCGCCTGGCCGCCAAGACCGCTCTGGCGCAGATCGATCCGGCACTGCCCAAGCTGCCCCCGAACCACCCCTTGGCCGAGATCGCCGGCGACCTGCACCGGCTGGAGACGGCCCCCGACTCGGTAGCAATCGCCACCAATGTGGCCCTGACTCGTTTCCTGCCGGAGGAACTGGACCGCCTGCGCACGGTGCTGAACGCCCAGCCGGTGACGTTGGCCTCCATCCCGCCCGACGTGTCGCGCGACTGGCTGCTGCCGGACGGCCGGGCGCGCGTGCAGGTGATGCCGAAGGATCTCGGTAAGGGCAGCCGCGGCTTGCAGCAGTTCGTGGACCAGGTGACGAAAATCTCGCCGGACGCGGGTGGCTCCGCGGTCACCATCGTGGCAACGACCAAGACCATCGTCGACGCGTTCCGTGACGCCGCGATCTATGCCGTGCTGGCCATCACCGCGATCCTGGCGATCGCGCTGCGCCGGCCGCGCGACGTGCTGCTGGTGCTGGCGCCGCTGATTCTGTCGGCGCTGCTGACCCTCACGGTGGCGGTGCTGCTGCCGCTGCCGCTGAACTTCGCCAACATCATCGCGCTGCCGCTGCTGCTGGGAGTCGGCGTCGCGTTCAACATCTATTTCGTCATGAACTGGCGCGAGGGGCGGCGCCTGTTGCTGGGTTCCGCGACGGCACGGGCGATCGTGTTCTCCGCGCTGACCACCGGGACGGCGTTCGGTTCCCTGGCGCTGTCGGCACATCCGGGCACCGCGAGCATGGGCGACCTGCTGCTGATCAGCCTCGCTTGCACGCTGCTGGCAAGCCTGGTGTTCGTGCCCGCGCTGCTGGCGAGCCTGACGCCCTCGCACACCAATCGTTAATCTTGCCGGCGCAGAATGCGTCGCCATGCGGGGATTGCTGGCAGCGGCAGGGCTGGTCTTGGCGGCGTCGGGTGCGATGGCGCAGCCGGCGGATTGCCCCACCTTGCCGGCGCAAGGTCCTTCCATCCCCGTGACGGTCGGTCTTGCGGGACGGCCGGGCGTACCCTCCGGCGTGAAGGGCAAGGCTTGGATCGCGGTGCCGATGCAAGCGCCGCGCACCGATTGCGGCGAACCATCGGCGCCCGCCGACGTCATGCGCGGCGAACCGGGCGATCTGCTGCGCGGGACGCCCGCTCCGTCGAGCGAACGATAACGGCGGTGTGCTGCACGTTGCGTTGAGCAGGCGGAACGTGTGGGGACGTTATTTGTTGGTATGCGGTCTTGACCCGAAGGAAACCGTCATGGTCCGCATCCTGATTGCGCTGCTCGTGCCGCTCGCGCTGGGTGGCTGCTTCAGCTACAGCGATACTCCGCCGCCTCCTCCGACCCATACGACAGTGGTGGTGCCGCCGGGTTCGGTGGTGACTTGCCCCAATGGCGCCGTGCCTCCCTGCTAAGCTAATCGGCGCACGCTCAAGCGGCCCGGACTCTCCTCGGTCGGCCGCCTTTCGCACCGTTCGCGCGTGCGCTAACGCGCTTCGCCTCAGACCGCGCCGCACCACCGAGCCTTCCCAGCGACGCCGCCGCATCGCCGGGCGTGGCAAGCGCGGCGATCAATCCATGCACGCTGATGTCGATGTCGTGCTCATCCAGCTTGATGCCGTAGCCGGCGGGCGAAACCCGCAGCTTCGCCATGTCCGCCGGCGCAACGTCGCGGAATTCCGCCACCATGGCGCGCGGCAGCCGTACGGCGGCGCCATCCGTCAGCTCGATCTCGATCGCATCCCGGTCGGGATCGTAGCGCACACCCGCCGCCCGGCGTTCCGTAGCCCGGCGGCGTTGGCCCGCCGCGATGGCGTCCCTGAGCTCGTCGTCCGTGGTTGGTGGAACCTTCAAGGCTCCCGTTGCTCCACTCCCGCCCCGGCTTTCATCGCGAGGCTCGCCCCGTCCTTCATGATCAGTGTCATCTGGTCCGCCTGTTCGTAATTCGCCCTTCCGATCTGGACGGCGCCTTGCCTCCCGCCTGGCCAGCACGGTTACCGTCCCGTCCCGCCACACCTGGGTCCACCGGTTATCGACGCAGCACGTACCGACCCTGGTCCACCATACAGCTCTGCATTTCGGCAGGTCGTTCGCGATGGCTGTCTTAATCCGGTCGATCATCCGCGTGCTCGACGCATCCTCGATCGGGTCCACGTCCATCAGCCTGACGACGCTGTCGATGAAGGAGAACGCCAGCCGGGCTTCCCAAGGCACCTCTTCGATCTCGACGTGAACATGCGGCGGGCAATGCTCGTCCCGCGTCCGCAGCTCAACATACAGTCCGGTTCGCGGCACCCGAAAGAGCTTCACGGGGTGGTCTAACCCAATCGATTGGCTTTTCAACCGACATCCAGCCGCCCTACTGGACCCCCATGATCGTCGCGAAGCATCATGCCCCGGGGCGTTGCGTCACGGCGTCGGCGAAGTTGAGCGCGACGCGCCGGCCGCGCTCCAGAATGCCCGGGTCGGCGGTCTGGACGAGCGCCTGCCCGAACAGCAACGCGATCGCCTGCCGCCCGGCATCCCTGTCCGCCAGGATGGCGACCTGCTCGCCCCTAGGGAATGGGGAGGCGGCGTGGCGCCTTGAGACCGAAGAACTGCTCCGGCAACCGATCACAACCCCTGCGCTGCGGTACCAGTACCTGCGCTGCGGTACCAGTATGAGGCATGTGCGGGCGGCCCGTATCTAGGCAACGCATGCGCCCATGCGACACCCCCTGGGCTGACCCCTTTCGCCGCAACCACCCTCGTCGCATGATCGCGCGATTGCGGAATGGGGGCTGAGATGGAGCAACACCTCGTCGCGGCGCTGGCCCGCGCTGCCGGCCTGGAGAAAGCACTCGCGGAGTTGCCCGAGGATGTCGCCGCGGCCGCGGCGCAGGCCCTCGACAACGCCCGAGGCATTCATATTCCGGAGGACCCGGCCGCGGAACCGTGGCCGCCGATGCGCGCCGGGACCGGGCTATGACCGCCGCGCACTGGCTGGGTATCGCGCAAGCGTCGCGGGCGTTCGCCGAACGGTCGCTGTCGCCGGTGGAGCTGCTGACCAGCCTGCTGGCGCGCATCGAGCGACTTGATCCTCGGCTGCACGCCTTCATCCGGCTGGACGCCGACGCCGCGATGGATGCCGCACGCGCCGCCGAGAAGGAGATCGCCGCGAGACGCGTGCGCGGTCCGCTGCACGGCGTGCCCATCGGCGTGAAGGACATCATCGACGTCGCCGGCCTGCCGACCACATGCCATTCGAAAATCCTGCTCGACAACGTCGCGAAGCAGGACGCGGCCGTGATAGCCCGGCTGCGCCAGGCCGGCGCCATCATCGTCGGCAAGCTGTCCACGCATGAGTTCGCCATCGGCGGCCCGAGCTTCGACCTGCCGTTCCCGCCCGCGCGCAATCCGTGGAACCCGGAGCACCATCCGGGAGGATCGTCGTCAGGCTCGGGAGCAGGGGTGTGTGCCGGGCTGTTTCCGGGCGCGTTGGGGACGGATACTGGCGGATCGGTGCGCAATCCCGCCAGCGCCTGCGGCATCGTTGGCCTGAAGCCCACCTATGGGCTGGTGTCGCGGCGCGGCGCGTTCCCGTTGTCGTTCACGCTCGACCATGTCGGGCCATTGACCCGCACCGTTGCCGACGCCGCGGTGATGCTGGACGCCATCGCGGGCTACGATCCGGCCGACCCGGGAAGCGCGGCCAGCCCGGCCCACCGCTTCGGACTCATGTCAGACCGGGGTGTGCGCGACCTGCGGATTGGCTTCGTGCGGCATTTCCACGAGACCGACATGCCGGCGCATCCCGAAACGACCGCGGCGCTGGAGGATGTGGTGCGCGTGCTGCAGGCGGAAGGCGCCGAGGTGCGCACGATCGCGCTGCCCTCGCTGACCGAATTCGCCGCCGTCAATCGCGTGATCCTGTGCAGTGAGGCGTGGTCGATCCATGCGCCGTGGCTGCGCTCCCGCCCCGGCGATTATGGCCAGTTGGCACGGCGGCGCCTGCTGCCGGGCGCGTTCATGAACGCGGGCGACTATGTCGGTGCACAGCGGCGGCGCTCGCAGTTGATCGCGGCGGTCGAGGACGCGCTGCGCGACGTGGATGTCCTGCTGTGCGCCAGCTCGATGGATCCCGCCAGCCAGATCGAGGACGCCGCGGAGACGGCCCGCACCTACTCGCGGCAGGCCCGCACGCCGTTCAACGTGACCGGACATCCGGCGCTGGCGATGATGTCCGGCCTGGCACGCAACGGGTTGCCCCTCTCGGTGCAGTTCGTCGGCCGGTATTTCGACGAGGCGACGCTGTTGCGGACCGCCGCAGCGTATGAGCAAGCCACGGCATGGCACAAACACAAGCCGCCGATCGGATGATCGAAGCCGGGCCGACGTCGCGCGTGTTCTTCTCGCAGCGGTTGCGGCTGCACTACGTCGACTGGGGAAACCCCGAGGCACCGCCGCTGCTGTTAGTGCATGGCGGGCGCGACCATTGCCGGAACTGGGACTGGGTGGCGCGCGGGTTGCGCGACAAGTACCACGTGATCGCGCCGGACCTGCGCGGGCACGGCGATTCCGCGTGGTCCGCGTCCGGCCATTACACCATGGCCAGCTACATCTACGACCTGGCGCAACTGGTGCATCAGCAGAAGCTGGCCCCCGTGTCGATCATTGCGCACTCGTTGGGGGGCAACATCGCGTTGCGCTACACCGGTATCTATCCCGAAGCGGTGCGCCGGCTGGTGGCGATCGAGGGGCTGGGACCGGGGCCTCGTTCCGCGAGCGAGGGCGAACGCAAGCCTATCGCCGAACGCATGCGCGCCTGGATCGAGCAACAGCGTGCGTATGCCGGCCGCCAGCAGCGACGCTATGCCACGATCGAGGATGCGTTGGCGCGCATGCAGGAAGCCAACCGGCACTTGTCGCCGGAGCAAGCGCGCCACCTGACGCAGCACGCCGTCAACCAGAACGAGGATGGCACGTATAGCTGGAAGTTCGACCACTACGTGGCGGTGTGGCCCCCCTATGACATGACGCGCGATGCCATCGCGGAACTATGGGCGCGCATTACCTGCCCGGTGTTGCTGGTGTACGGGAAGGAAAGCTGGGCCACGGACCCTGCCGGCGATGGCCGCACGAAGTTCTTCCGGGACACCCGCGTGCTGGGCGTGGAAGGCGCCGGCCACTGGGTGCACCACGACCGGCTGGACCTGTTCTTGCGAGAAGTACGCACGTTTTTGCAATGATGCGCACGGTCGGCGATTCAGTGCGGGGGAGGAAAATTGCAATCTGAGGGGCCATCCCATCTTGCTCGCACACCCGTATCGTTTACGTCGAGGACCATCGCACCGGCCAGTACAGGCTTGATGGGCCGCTCGCCAACCGCCGGAACCCGAGGTGCCGGTAGAAGCCACCTGGAGGCGTTGTCGGGTGACCGCGCCGGACAGCACAGCATCCGCGTCAACGACCGGTGGCGGCTCTGCTTCGTGTGGCGAGCGGGGGACGCGTTCGACGTTGAGATCGTGGATTACCATGGAGCGTGATGGGTATGGCGATCGAGGTTGATTCGATGTTGGGGCTGGACTTCTCGGACGTGGCCACCCGGAAACGCATTGGGCCGGTCACGCCCGGCCAGGTGCTGCGCGAGGAGTTCATGATCCCGCTCGGGCTGTCTGCTCGCGCGCTGGCGCGGGAGCTTGGCGTTGCCTCCAATAGGGTGACCATGATCGTGGCGGGCGAGCGGTCGATCACTGCCGAGACCGCGATTTTGTTCGGCAAGCGATTCGGCACTTCGCCCGCGTTCTGGCTCAACCTGCAGATGATGCATGATCTGGAGGAAGCCAGGCGACACATGCGCGCTGCCTGACCACGCCATGGCTGACGGCCCCGATGACTCACGTGCTCGGCTGGCGGTGCTGGAGCAGATCGCCAAGGAGACGCACGAGACGCTTGCCGAGCTGCGCACGGACATGCGCGCACTAGGCGGCGAGATGCGGCAGGGGTTTGCCGAGATGCGCAATCTGCGGCGCGATGTCAGGTCCGACTACCGCTGGCTGCAGTGCTCGGCCGCGTCCGCCCCACTATGGAATGACGATTTTCTTACTGACGCAGCTATGAAACCGTGAAATGACGGGGGCCGACCATGTTCGTTACCCTTGGTTTTGGGGCTTGCCGTCGGCGGAAAGACGACCCACGCGTCCCTTGAACAGGCGGCTTGGATCTCCGCCTGTTGTCTGGCTGTTTCTCCTCACGCAGCCAGCAGCGTGCGCATCGCCACCGTCCGTTCGAACAACCGCAGCAGCACACGCACCGCACGGCCGCGTTCGCTCTCCAGCTTGGGGTCGCGCTCCAGCAGCAAAGCCGCGTCGCGGTCGGCCATGTGCAGCAGGCCCTCATGTTCCACCGGGTCGGCCAGCCTGAACCCAGGCGCGCCGGCCTGCCGCGTGCCCAGCAGATCGCCGCCACCGCGCAACCGGAAATCCTCGTCCGCCCTTCCACCCGCACTTCCACCACCGTCGTCGCCACCAGCAGCCGACGGGGCCGGCGGGGAATGCCAAGGGATGGTTTGCAAATCCCATCCAGATGGGTTAGCATCGTCGATGGTCACTGTTTTGCGTGCCGAAGGCTTGCGCGTGGTCATCTTCGTTGACGACCACCATCCGGCCCACGTCCACGTGTTTGGTGACGGACAGGCGAAGATCAACCTGAGCGGCCGGGGTGGAACGCCCGAGCTCATTTGGGTCGACCGCATGACCAGAGGGGAGGTCCGCCGCGCCGTGCGGATCGTTGTCGAGGCGCGGACGGAACTGTTGGCGCGATGGGAGAGCATTCATGGCCGAACCGACTGACGCCCAAATCGAGGCTGCGCTGCAACGCGGCAGGGAAGCCGCCTTTAACGAACCGCGCGCTGCGTCTGCCCGCTACGATCAAAACCTGCGCCGAGTGATCGTCGAGCTAACGAACGGATGCACATTCAGCTTTCCGCCACGGCTGGCTCAAGGGCTGGAGACGGCGACCGAAAACCAACTGGCGGAGGTCGAAATCCTGGGTGGTGGCTACGGCTTGCACTGGGAAGAGCTTGATGCCGACCTGTCGGTGCCCGGTTTGCTCGCGGGGTTGTTCGGGACCAGATCCCATATGGCTCGGATGGGAGGATGGGCGACGTCTCCGGCGAAGGCGGCGGCGGCGCGGGCGAACGGCGCGAAGGGTGGGCGTCCGCGGAAATCAGCGCGGGGGTGAGGCGAGCGCGGTGGCTGCTTCGCACTACAGATCCCTAGACAACTCATTGGTTGTACCGAACGAGAATTGGTAAAGCTTCGAGAGAACAGACTCGAGTTTGTCTCGGCCGATTTCAGACGGGATGACCGCTACACCCCTCTCCGTAGCAATGTAGATACTCGCGTTGCGCGATCGGATGCCTCACGTCCTCGTGTCAGCTCAAACATACACTTCTCGAAGCAGGCTATGTAGCCGACGGCGCCAAGCGCGTGTAGCGGGAGCTCGATGTCAACGCCGAGGACACTTCCAAGATTTACAGCCTCGCCGGATGCCTGCTCGATCGTCACGGCCTCGATGGGCAGGCCGGCTTGGTTGAGCGCGAGCCGGAGTTCCTCCGCCAACGCTCGGGCCTCCACAGCCTCTACGTCCCTGAATGAGATCTCCATCGCGGTCCCCACAGGAGATGGTTCAGTCGTTTACGCCAGGCAACCCCTTTCCTGACATGGCAAGCGCGATCTGACCCGCAGTCCTAAGCTGGAAGCGAATGTATTCCGACGGGGTGCCACATGGGCGACGGGTCTGGTTGTCCTCGCGGCAAAGGCGTCACCCAGCCAGCAGCGTGCGCATCGCCACCGTCCGTTCGAACAACCGCAGCAGCACACGCACCGCACGGCCGCGTTCGCTCTCCAGCTTGGGATCGCGCTCCAGCAGCAAAGCCGCGTCGCGGTCGGCCATGTGCAGCAGGCCTTCATGTTCTACCGGGTCGGCCAGCCTGAACCCAGGCGCGCCGGCCTGCCGCGTGCCCAGCAGATCGCCGCCACCGCGCAACCGGAAATCCTCGTCCGCGATCAGGAAGCCGTCCTCGGTGTCACGCAGCAGCATCAGGCGGCGGCGGGCGGTCTCGTTAACCCAGTCCTCGTGCACCAGCAGGCAGAAGCTGGCCTCGGCGCCGCGGCCCACCCGGCCGCGCAACTGGTGCAACTGCGCCAAGCCGAAACGTTCCGCATGCTCGATCACCATCACGCTCGCCTGTGGCACGTCCACGCCTACTTCCACCACGGTGGTCGCCACCAGCAGCCGTACCCGCCCCGCCGCGAAATCCGCCAGCGCCGCCTCGCGCGCCTCGGACGTCTGGCGGCCGTGCGCCAGGCCGACGCGGTTGCCGAACCGCGCCGCCAGCACGGCGAAACGTTCCTCTGCCGCGGCGAGGTCCAGTGCCTCGCTCTCCGCCACCAGCGGGCACACCCAGTAGACCTGCGCGCCGTCCTCCAGCTTGCGCACGACGCCCTCCAGCACGTCCGGCAGCGTGCCCAGCGAGTGCAGCGTGGTGCGGATCGGCAGCCGGCCGCCCGGCTTCTCGGTCAGGCGGGAGACGTCCATCTCGCCCCATTGCGTCAGCAGCAGCGTGCGCGGGATGGGCGTGGCGGTCATCACCAGCACGTCGGTCGTTTCCCCCTTGCCGCCAAGCAACAGGCGCTGATCCACGCCGAAGCGATGTTGCTCGTCGATCACCGCCACGGCGAGGTCGCGATACGCCACTGAATCCTGGAACAGGGCGTGGGTGCCGACCACCATTTGGATGGATCCATCCGCCAGGCCGCGTAGCAGCCGCGACCGCTCGCGCCCCTTGATCGCGCCGGAGAGCAGCGCCACCGGCACCGGCGAGAGATGCGACAGGGTGCGGTGGTGTTGGCGGGCGAGCACCTCGGTAGGCGCCATCAGCGCCGCCTGGGCGCCGGATTCCGCCGCGCGCAGCATGGTCAGCAGCGCCACCAGCGTCTTGCCGGACCCAACGTCGCCTTGCAGCAGCCGCAGCATGCGGCGGGCGCCGCCGAGGTCGGCGTCGATCTCCGCCAGGGCGCGTGTCTGCGACGCCGTGGGGGCGAAGCCGAAGCGTTCCAGCGCCTTGGGGCGCAGGGTGCCGTCGCCCGCCAGGACGCGGCCCGGGCGGGCGCGCACCCGGCCGCGCACCACGCCCAGCGCCACTTGTCCGGCCAGCAGCTCGTCATACGCGAGGCGGATGCGGGGCCGGTCGGACGGCGGTTCTGCCGGGGCCTGGACCGCGCGCAGGGCGTCGGCGAAGGCGGGCCATTTCTCGCGGCGGAGTAAGGCCGGATCGTGCCATTCGGGCAGGGCGGGCAGGTGGGTTAGCGATTCCCGCATGGCGGTGCCCACCTGGCGCGGCCACAGGCCGGCGGTGAGGCGCCATACCGGCTCGATCGCCGGCAGCCGGTCGGCCATGGCGAGTGGCAGCACATGCTCCGGATGCGGAAGGGTGATGCGGCCATTGAAGGATTCCAGCTTGCCGGAGACCAGCAGCTTCGCCCCCGGTGGCATTTGCTCCTGCCGCTTCGCAGCCGCCTTCTCGTGGGCGACGAAGAACACCAGGTCGGCGAAGCCGGACGCGTCCTTCACCACGACGCGCCAGGGCTGGCGGGAATTAGCGGGGGGTTCGTGGCGCACGACCTCGACCGACAGCGTCGCCACGACGCCGGGCTCCGCCTGGGCAATGGCCGGACGAGCGCGGCGGTCCGTGTAGGACTCCGGGAGGTGGAACAACAGGTCGATCACCCGCTCGCCGCCGGCCGCCTTGGCGATCAGAGTCGCCACGGAGGCGCCGACGCCTCTCAGCGTGGTCAGCGGCGCGAACAGGGGGGCGAGGGGGTCGGGCTGCATGCGCGTGGTCGGGAGCGTTGTGGTTCACCGCGGCATGGGTCGGCAAGGCCGGGAGAGCGGCCCGGGCGAGACGCCTGCGTTGGACGCGGCCGCAACAGAGCCCGCTTGATGATTGGCGGGCGTCGTATTAGGGTCCTGTTAATGTAATGCTCAAGAGGGCCAATGGCCTCAGCCATCACCACCTAGGGCCAGATGCCCATCCCGAAGGCGATTCGGGAGCATCTTGACTTGTGGCCGGGCGACCGGGTGAAGTTCTTCCTGCGGGACGACCGCCGCGTCGGCCTGTTGCCGAAGCTTCCGGTCACCGCGCTACGCGGCATCATCAAGCCTCGGCAACCGGCGGTGACGATCGAAGAGATGACGGACGCTCCCGCCTCGGGTGAACGCGCTGGCCGCAATGGTGAGCGCATTGTAGGGTGGCGTACGATTGTAGGGTGGTGTACGTATGTCGAGGTTGATCCGCGGGCTGTCGCAGAGTTGCTCCCCGATAGCGCTGTGAACATGAATTGGATGCAGGACTAAATTGGTCAGTGGCGAACTACCGGAGAAGCATTCATGAAACGCAGGACGGTGGTGGTGGCCCTCGCGGGTCTGTATGCGAGCGTTATGGAAAGCACGACGATGTTTGGCAGCTGGTCGGCTGTCGCCGCCACCCCGCCGAAACCAACGATCACTGAAGACGCTCGCGCCGCTGTAGCACAGATGGGCAAGACGCTGCTCGCCAAGGAATTCTCGTTTCGGGCCAGGACTATCCGGCCCTCTGCAAACGAGAGTGGTGTGCTGCTGCATGTCGAACACGACTTGAAGGTCACGGTTCGCCGGCCGGATCGATTGCTGATCGACGATAACGGCGATGATGGACCGCGCAAGCTGTTCTACGACGGCAAGACCGTCGTCCTCGCGATGGATGCCGGCAGTCACTACGCGAGGCTGCCGGTTCCCGACACCATCACGATGATGATGTACGTTGTGATGGGTCGCTTCAAGCTCGACTTTCCTTTGGCCGACTTTCTCACCAACGCGCCTGGCAAGGCATTCTTGCATGGCGTCACGTCCGGCCGTGAGGTCAACAAGGTGACGATCGACGGCGTGCCATGCGTCCACCTGGTGTTTTCCCAGCCGCCAGGCATCGAACTGGAACTTTGGCTTGAGGCGGATCGCGGCGTGCCACGAAGACTTATCGTCATCGACAATGATTCGCCCGGTAAGCCCAACTTCATCGCCGAGATGTCCGATTGGGACTTCAACGTGCATCCGGCCGATGCCGACTTTGCCTTCGCTCCACCAAATGGAGCCCAGGAGATTGATTTCGGCACAGCTCTCAGCGACCAAGACACAGGAGCTCCACAATGAACCGCTTCATTTGGATCTCGCTCGCTGCTTTGATTGGTTTTGCCGTTCCATTGCAGGTATTTGGCTGGGGAACCGTGACCGGTCCACGCGGCGGTACCGCCACTACTGGTCCGAGGGGCGGCGGCTACGCGCAAGGTCCGAATGGCGGCACCGCGGCGCGCGGCCCAAGGGGCGCCGGCTACGCGCAAGGTCCCAATGGCGCGGCGGCTGTGCGAGGCCCGTACGGTGGCGCCGCCGCCGTCGGTCCGAATGGCGGAACCGCGTATCGTCCACCCGCTTATGGCCGTCCTGTTTATGGCCGTCCTGTTTATGGCGGTCCGGTTTATGCCGGCGCCGTCTACAGGCCATGGGTCGCGGCACCCTATTACGGTGCCGTTGTCGCGGGCGTGGCACTTGGCACCGTAATCGCTGCCGCAACGCCACCACCCCCACCGTCACCGGCCCTGTGCTGGTACTGGTCGAGCCCAGCCCACAACCAGGGGTATTGGGACTACTGTTCCCGCTAGTTGCGACCCCGCCCCCCGGCCCCCTCCCACAAGGGGCCACAAGGGGAGGGGGAGTAGCCTTCTCCGGCGCCACCCTATCCTGACGTCCATGGGGTCAAGCCCGGCCATGACGGCAGGCGCTTGCCGCCGCTTCGCCTGTTAAACCCCGCACCCCTCATCTCGCAGCAAATCGACCACCGCCTCCACCGGCACGTCGCTCGCGGTGAACGCTTGGCCGATACCGCGTGCCAGCACGAAGTTCAAAGCCCCGTCCCGCACCTTCTTGTCGCGCCGCATATGCCCTAGCAGCGTCGCGGCGGAGAACCGCCTGTTCAGCATCGTCAATTCCGCCGGCAGCCCCACGGACGCGACATGCGACACCACACGTTCGGCGTCGACACTCGAGCAATGCCCCAACCGCGCCGACAACTTGAATGCCAACCCCAACCCGACCGCGACGCCCTCGCCATGCAGCAGGCCGCCGTCGTAGCCGTATTCCGCCTCCAGCGCGTGGCCGAAGGTGTGGCCCAGGTTCAGCAGCGCGCGGCCGTCGTTGGGCTTTTCCTCGCGTTCGTCGTCGCCGACCACCGCGGCCTTGAAGGCGCAGGCGCGCAGGATCGCCTGGGCCTGCGCGTCGCGGTCGCCGCCGACCACGCCGGCGCCGCAGCGCTCGCACCAGTCGAAGAACGCGGCATCGCCGATCATCCCGGCCTTGGCGATCTCGGCATATCCCGCACGCAGTTCGCGCACCGGCAGCGTGCCGAGCGTCGCCGTATCGGCCAGTACCATGCGAGGCTGATAGAATGCGCCGACCAGGTTCTTGCCCTGCGGCGCGTTCACGGCGGTCTTGCCGCCGACCGACGAATCGACCTGGGCCAGCAGCGTGGTGGGGATCTGCACGAACGGCACCCCGCGCAGCACCGTCGCGGCGGCGAAACCGGCGAGGTCGCCGACCACGCCGCCGCCCAAGGCGATGACGGTGGTGCGGCGCTCGATCCGGGCCTCCAGCATCTGGTCGAGCACCGACAGGTAGGACGGCAGGCTCTTCGACGCCTCGCCGACCGGGACCACGATCTGCTGCATCGCCACGCCGGTCTCCGCCAGGCCGCGTTGCAGCGCAGGCAAATGCAGCTCGGCGACAGTCGTGTCGGTCACCACCACCGCGCGCTTCTGTGGCAGCACCTGCGCCAGCAGCGCGCCGGCGCGCGCCAGCAAATCGTCGCCGATGACCACGTCATAGCTGGTGGAGGACAGCACCACGGACAGCCGCCGTGGCGGCTGCCAGGCCAGCAGAGCGTCCATCACCTGGCTGGTGGTGGTATCCGGGCTTTCGTCGCCGCAATCGACAATCACGTCGGCCTCCGCATAGATCGGGTATCGTTGATCGACCAGCCGCTGCAGGATCTCCGCCGCGTCGCCGCCATGCAGCAGTGGACGATGCTCGCGTCCGGACACGCGCCGCACCAGGGTCGGCAACGGGCAGCGCAGCCAGATGGTGACCGCTTCGGCACGGGTGGCGGCGCGCGTGTCCGGATCCATGTAGGCGCCGCCACCGAAGGCCAGCACCAGCGGATCGGCCCCGAGCAAGCGGCGGATCACGCGACGCTCACCGTCGCGGAACGCGCGTTCGCCGTAACGCGAGAACAGTTCGGGGACGGTGCAGCCGGCTGCGAGTTCGATCTCGGCGTCGGCGTCGCGGAACGGCATGCCGAGTCGCGCGGCGAGGCGCCGGCCGATCGATGTCTTGCCCGCCCCCATCAATCCGACCAGCACGATGCTGCGTCCGGCCAGGCTGCGTCCGGCCAGCGCATGAGGCAGGGAAACGGCTTCCTTCACGTCAGTGTTGCGCGTCATGTCCGGCAAGGGTAGCACAGCGCGTCGCGGGCAGCCCAGCGGGTTGCTCGCGCAACGATTCGAGGAGCGGGGGGCCGCGTCCATGATCCGCGTGTTTCTGATCGTCGTGGCGCTCGGTGTGCTGTTAGTGGCGGGCGGCATGGTCTATCTCGGCATGTTCCCGCCCAATCCGCCGCAGCGTGCGGTGGAGAAGACGCTGCCAAACGACAAATTCCAGGAGCAGATGCCGACCCAGGCGCCGATGCCAACCCAGGCGCCGACGCCAGCGCCGGCGCAGATGCCGGCGCAGGCGCAGATGCCGGCGCCGCAAACTCAGACGCAACCGCCCGCGCAAACTCAGACGCAGCCGCCGGCGCAGCCACAGCCACAGCCACAGCCACAGAAGACGCACTGACATGGACCGCCACGTCGAGGCGTTCCTGGAGATGCTGGTCGCCGAGCGCGGCGCTGCGCGCAACACGCTCGCGGCCTACGCGGCGGACCTGGAGGACTTCGCGTCGTTTGCCGCGGCGCGCGGCCAGGCGGTGGCGGGCGCCGATGCCGCGACGCTGCACGCGTATATGGCAGGGATGACCACGGCGGGACTATCTGCCCGCACCGCCGCGCGGCGGCTGTCGGCGCTGCGGCAGTTCCATCGCTTCCTGCTGCGCGAGTCGCTCCGCGCGGACGACCCCACCTGCTTGCTCGACACGCCGCGCCTGCCACGCGCGCTGCCGAAATATTTGAGTGAGCAAGAGGTGGATGCGCTGCTGAAGGCGGCGGGTGAGAAGGCGGGGCGTCCGGGGGTGGTCGCGCTGGCGGCGCTGGAAATCCTCTATGCGACGGGCATGCGCGTATCGGAGCTGCTGTCGCTGCCGCGCAGTGCGCTGGCGGGCGATGCGGCGCTGCTGCTGATCCGCGGCAAAGGCGGCAAGGAACGTATCGTGCCGCTGACCGAGGCCGCGAAACACGCCGCCGCCGCGCTGGTGACGGAAACCGGCAAGGATTGCCGGTGGTTGTTCCCCGGTCGTGACAAGCGGCACGCGATGACACGGCAGGGCTTCTTCCTGTTGCTGAAGCACGTGGCGCTGGCCGCGGGACTGGATCCGGCGCGCGTGTCGCCGCATGTGCTGCGGCATTCGTTCGCCTCCCACTTGCTCGCGCACGGTGCGGATCTGCGGAGTTTGCAGACCCTGCTGGGGCACGCGGACATCGCGACGACGCAGATCTACACGCACGTTCTGGCGGAGCGCCTGCAGCGGCTGGTGGAGGCGCACCATCCGCTGGCACGGCCGGGGTAGGGCATTTACGATCCCACTAAGGACGCTGGCCAATCCCTTGTCATTGAGCCTGTCATCGACGCTGTCATTGCGACGATCGAAGCGACGAAGCAATCTCCCTCGTGATGAGCCTCGCTTTGTCATGCGGGAGATTGCTTCGTCGCTTCGATCGTCGCAATGACAGGGATGAGCATTCCCGCTCTTGCTCGCATTGAAGTCTGTCCACGCATGCCGCAAGATCCCACGGAAAGACCGTCTCAAGAGGGTCGCCACGCAATCGCCAGCTGATCCCGTTCCGCGCTGGTCCGATCAGGCGCTATTGCTGATCGCCCACGGTTCGGCGCGCTATCCCGGCGCCGATCGTGCGTTGTACGCGCACGCTGCCGTGCTGCGCGAGCATGGTCATTTTGCCGAAGTGGCCGTTGGATTTCTCAACGCCACACCATCGGCAGCCGAAGCGTTGGCAGGATTGGCCACACCTGTCGTGCACGTCGTGCCATTCTTCATGGAGGAGGGCTGGTTCGTGCGGGTGGCGATTCCTCGCGCATTGCCCGACGCGATTCCACGCCCATCACGGGACGCGGTGACATGCGCTCGAAGCGACGTGGCAAGCCAACGCCTGCGCTACCATCCGCCGGTCGGCGTGCATCCAGGCTTGACCGCCCTCGCGGCGGCGCGCCTGCGGCGCGCCTGCGGTGCCGATGCAGCGCGCTTCGCGGTGCTACTGGTGGGGCATGGCTCGGCCCGGGCGCCCGGGCGCCCCATGGCGCTGCACCGCCACGTGGAAACACTCGCCACAGCCGGCAATTTCGCCGATGTGCGCGCCGCATTCCTGGAAGAACCCCCGCTGGTCGCGGACGCCTTGCAAGACTGGCGCACGCTGCCAGTGGCAGTGCTCGGCTTCTTCGCCGGCGATGGCCGCCATGTGCGCGAGGACCTGCCGGCGCTGCTGGCGGCCGAGCAAAGGCAACGCGGCACGGACGGCGCGCCGTTGCTCGACCTGGGAACGATCGGCGACGACCCCGCCATGCTGCGCATCATCCTGGACCAGGTCGCCGCCTGGTCGCCGCCCCCCGGTGATTGCGAGACGGGCGATGGCGACGCAAACTTCGCCGGGGACCCGGCCGATGCCGGCAGGTCTCGCGACGTCTGATTGCTCGGGAGGAAACGCATGTTCGCCTATGTTGGCGGCTATACGACAGCGGACCGAGACGGCCGCGGCGACGGCATTCATGTCTATCGCATCGATCCGCAAAGCCATGCCTGGACCCATGTTCAGCACGTGGACGGGCTCGCCAACCCGTCCCTGTTCACGCTGCGGCCCGATCGCCGCGTGCTGTATTCCGTGCACGGCGGACGCGATCATGTCAGCGCGTTCAGCATCATGCACGGGACCCGCCGTCTCACGCTGCTGAGCCAGATGCCTTGCCAGGGCAACAACCCGGTAGACACGACGCTGCCTCCCGATGCACGGCATCTTGTCGTGGCCAATTACGGCAGCGGCAGCGTGGCGGTCATGCCGCTGGAGCCGGACGGAAGGCTGCTGCCCGTGCACCAGCTTTTCCCGCTTCCGGGGAAGCCGGGACCGGATCCGGTGCAGCAGGCGTCGTCGCATCCGCACGCGGCGATTTTCGATCCGAGCGGCCGCTATATCATCGTGCCGGACAAGGGCTTCGACTGCACCTTCGTGTTCCGCTTCGACGCCGCGGCGGGACGCATCGAACTGACCGCACAGGGGCCGGTAGCATCGCGTCCCGGCGCCGCGCCGCGGCATTGCATGTTCCATCCGTCGCTGCCGGTGCTGTACGTCAACAACGAGCTGGATTCGACCGTCACCGTCTATGGTTGGGACGCCGCCACTGGCGCGCTGTCCGAGGCACAGGTGATCAGCACGCTGCCGCCAGAACATGCGGGCAAGAACACCACCGCGGAGATCGCCGTCGCACCGGACGGACGGTTTCTCTATGTGTCGAACCGCGGCCGCGACGACATCGCCTTGTTCTCGATCGGCGGCGACGGGCGGCTGAGCTTGCTCGGTACCACGCCGAGCGGCGGCAAAAAGCCACGCTTCTTCACACTCGATCCCGCGGGCAATTTTCTGTTCTCGGCCAACCAGGACAACGACGACATCACCACGTTCCATGTCAACAAGGCGACCGGGCAGATCGCGCCAGCAGGCCAGCGCATCAGCGTCGGCAGCCCCTCCGCGATCACGCTGACCCCCGTGGAGTAAGGTTACGGCAAATCGCAATGCTCCGACGCCGACGGCCGGCGCCCGTCTCGCAGTCTCATTCCAAATGTCATTGCGAGCGCAGCGAAGCAATCCCCCGCGCGTGACGTGCGTGCTCGCGCGGGGGATTGCTTCGCTGCGCTCGCAATGACAGCTTCTACGCGAAGCGTCGGCAGTACCATACAAGCGACAAATTTTGCAGGGAGATACCATGGCCAGGACCGCAACCAGCCGGAAGACCGCAACCAGCCGGAAGAAATCAGCCGGAAGACCGCGCGCAAGACGAAGGCCGCGCGCAAGACGAACGTGGCACGCGAGACGAACCCGGCGCGCAAGGCGAAGGAGGCCGTCAAGCGGCCGGCGAAGAAGCCACCCGCCAGGCAGGTGCCGCGTCGCGCCAAGCCCGCCGTCAAGCCCGCGCTCGCCGCGCGCAAGCGTGCAAAGCAGCAATTCACCGTAAGCCACCACCACGAGGCGGATTTCATCGCCGACGGCCTGCGCACCTACGCGCTGTATCGCGACCTGGGCATTGCGGCGGCCACCACCGGCCTGTGCCAGGCGCATGTGATCCGGTTCCTCGGGCCCTGCACTGACGAGGTGCGCAAGCGGCACTACCACGAGACCGAGCTGCAGCTCGTTTATGTTCTGAAGGGCTGGGTGAAAAACGAATTCGCAGGGCACGGCGAGCAATTGATGCAGGCCGGAAGCTGCTGGCTGCAGCCGCCGGGGATCGAGCACACCGTGCTGGATTATTCCGACGACTGCGAAGTGCTAGAGATCATTGTCCCGGCGGACTTCAAGACGGTGGAGCTGGCGCAATGACCGTACGTTGACCTGCATGTGAAGCCCCTTGACGCGGCCTCGCGTTGCCGTGCAGCACCGGTATGTTGTAACACGAATGCAACGCCGCGCTGCCGCGGCGTTCGTTCGATGGCTTCCCCGTCCCGCATTTGGTCCCTCTAACAGGCTGCACCACCATGTCCCTGCCCTGGGCAGCGGCGATACGACCGCCCTTTCGCTTGTTGCTTCTCGCGGTCCTGTTGTTCCCCGCACGGGCGGCGCGCGCCGCCACGGCACCGGATGACAGCTCGGGGATCTGGAGCTTCTCGCTGGAGAATTCCTCGATCACCCCCACATCGCCTTCGGATCGCAACTACACCAATGGCATGGGTGTCAACTGGACCTCGGCCCCCGGCGCAATGCCCGACGCGCTGGCCGGGTTCTCGCGCTGGCTATGGGGGCCTGGCAGCGATCGCATCAACCTGGGCGTCTTCCAGCAGATCTTCACGCCGGAAGACACGGCTGCCAATCCGCCCAATCCGGAACAGCGTCCCTATGCCGGCTACCTGGCCTTGCATTTCGGCCTGATCAACGATCAACCGAACGTGGAGAACACGTTGTCCCTCGAACTCGGCGCGGTGGGAGAGATCGCGCTGGGGGAGCAAGTGCAGAATGCCTTCCATCGCCTGATCGGGCAGGATGTGGACCAAGGCTGGGGCTATCAGCTCCATGACGAGCCGACGCTGGAAATCTCGGGGGGGCGGACATGGCGGATCCCGGTCGGCGCTGTCGGCAGCCTTGCCACGGATGTGTTGCCGGCGGTTTCGGCCGGTGTCGGTAACGTGCTGGACTATGCCGAGGCTGGCGCGGTGTTGCGCATCGGACAGAATCTCGACGCGGATTTCGGTCCGAACCGCCTGCCGCCGAGCCTGGAGGGCAGCCCGGTCTTCATCCCGCGCCCGTCAGCCTGGTACCTTTTCATCGGCGGCGACGGCCAGGCTGTCGCGCACAATCTGTTCTTGAACGGCAACACCTTCTCCTCCAGCCCGCACGTGAACATCTATCCGGTGGTCGGCGAGTTCGAGGCCGGTGTTGCCGTTATCATCTGGGGCATGCGGCTGAGCTACCAGCAGGTGTTCCAGACCAGGACATGGCATGGCCAGGAAGGCTCGATCTTCAGCTACGGCGCGCTGCAGGTTTCCGCGCGGTTCTGACCGGCGAGGCCTGCGATGTCATTGCGAGCGCAGCGAAGCAATCTCCCGCGAGTGACGTGCTAACTCACCGTGAAATTGCTTCGCAGCCCCGCTCGTCGCGTGCTGGCACATTGGCAGGCGCGGAGTGCAGGTGCTAGCGCTGGACCGGGGGCCGAAGGAAATCTTATGCAGCTTGGCTTCTTCACCATGCCGATCCACCCGCTGGACAAGGACTGGCGGGCGTCGCTGCGCGAGGATCGGGACGCCTTCATCCTGGCCGACGAACTCGGCTTCACCGAAGCCTATTGCGGCGAACACAGTACCGACGCCGCCGAGAACATCACCTCCTGCGCCCTGTTCATCGCCACCCTGGTGGACCAAGTGAAGCAGATGCGGCTGGGCACCGGCACGGTGAACCTGCCAAATTCCCACCCCGCCCGCATCGCCGCGGAAATCGCCATGCTCGACCACCTGCTGGAGGGGCGGTTCAATTTCGGCATCAGCCCCGGCGGGCTGCCGTCGGATGCCGAGGTGTACGGCAATCTCGGGTCGCAGCGCGGCGAGATGTTCCTGGAATGCATCCAGCAGGTGCTGGAGATCTGGCGGTCGAAGCCGCCCTACGACATCGGCGGCAAATACTGGAACGTGTCCACCGCGCAAACGCTGATGCCGGAGATCGGCCAGGGCGTGCTGCCGAAGCCGCTGCAGCGGCCGCATCCACCGATCATCACCACGGTGGTCAGCCCGCACTCGCCCAGCGCGGTGCAGGCGGGCGAGCAAGGCTGGGACATCATCTCAGCGAATTTCCTGCTGCCGCAGTGGGTGAAGACGCACTGGCCGAAATACCAGGAGGGGTGCGCGACGCGCGGTCATACCGCCGACCCGGCGCACTGGCGGGTGGCCAAGAGCGTGTTCGTGGCGGACGATGCGACGACGGCGCGGGACTACGCGCTGGGCGCCGGCAGCCCGTACCGGTTCTACTACAGCCAGTTGCTGGCGAAGATGCTGAATGCGGGGCGTGCGGTGATCTTCAAGCCCAATCCGAACCTGCCGGACGACAGTGTGACTCTTGACGACGTATGCGAGCGGCTGGTGATCCATGGCACCCCGGACAGCGTCGCCGACCAGATTCTCGCATTCCGCGAGGAAGTCGGGCCGTTCGGCACCATGCTGTATGCCGGGCACGACTGGCGCGATCCGCCGCTGGCGCGGCGATCGATGGTGCTGATGGCGGAGAAGGTACTGCCACTGGTAAACGCGGCGGCGTAGCAGCAGGCAGTCTGGAACGTAAGGCAGTCTGGAACGTAAGGCAGTCTGGAACGTAAGGCAGTCTGGCACGTAACAAAGTAAGCAAGTTTTGGGTCGTTCCCTGCTGCGCTATAGGTTGGCCCGCGATTGGCGCGATGCAGCGTCATACCAACCCGCGAAAAGATTGACATACGGCGCCCGAACGCCTCCGGTCATGGCCGGGACCCGGCCATCTATGCACGCAAGTGCCGGGGTAGATGGCTGGGTCAAGGCCGGCCATGATGGGACGGGGCGGCGTCGCCATAAAGTCAAGCGTCAGTCCCTTCGCGGCCTGGTATTGGATGTGGATGACCTGGAAGGTGCGGCCGCTGATGCATGCCGAGGCCGCGCAGCGAGGGGAGAGGCATCATGCGTTTGCTGTTCGTCGCCGCACTGCTTCTGCTGTCGGCGGCCGCGCTGGCCGATCCACCCGGTATCCAGGTGCAGGATGTCTGGTCCCGCGCGATGCCCGCCGGCGCGACCGGTGTGGTCTACCTGACCATCACCGATACTGGCGCGCCGAATGCGCTGACCGGCGTTGCCTCACCGGCAGCGGCAAGTGCGGAACTGCACGAGACGATCAACGACAACGGCGTGATGAAGATGCGTCCGGTCGCGCGTCTGCCGGTGGCACCCGGTAAGCCGGCGACGCTGCGGCCGGGTGGCTACCATATCATGCTGATGGGTCTGAAGCAGGCGCTGGTTGCCGACACGCAATTCCCCGTGACGCTGACTTTCGCGACGGGCGGCTCGGTTACGACGATGGCGATGGTGAAGGCAGCGGGCGCGGCCGCCGGTGGCATGGGCGGCATGAACATGCAGGGCATGCCGATGGGCGGTTCCGGATCGAAATAGCCGCAACCGGATCGCCGCTGCGCAATTTGCCATACCCGCGGTGCGATATGCCTGGTTGCGGACCCCGGCGCGACTCTTCTACATCGCGGCGGCACCGGCGCAGGAGACGGTTATGGGCGACACCACGGAACGCAGTACGGCAAAATCGGCCCCCCATCGTTCGACGCCGGCGTTCCTCTACGCCGTCGCGGGCTTGCTGGTGGCGGTGCTACTGCTTGGTGCCGGCGGGTTCCTCTGGCTGACAGGTGCCACCGGCGGGCCGGCGATCGGCGGGTCGTTTACGCTCGAGAGCAGCAGCGGCACGACCGTGACCGATCGCACGTTCCGCGGCAAGTATATGCTGGTCTATTTCGGCTATACTTATTGCCCCGACGTGTGCCCGACGACGCTGAACGCGGTGGCATCGGCGCTCGACAAGCTCGGGCCGAAGGCAAAGGACCTGACGCCGATCTTCATCACCGTCGATCCGCAGCGCGATACGCCGCAGGTGATGAAGCAGTACACGGCGGCGTTTAGCCCGGCGCTGGTGGGATTGACCGGCACGCCGGACGAGATCGCCAAGGTGGCACGGGAATATCGCGTGTACTACGCCAAACACGTCACCGGGCCCGGGCCAAACGATTACTCCATGGACCACAGCTCGATCATTTACCTGATGGGACCAAACGGCCAGTTCATCGCGCCGGTGCGCGCGGATGAACCGCCCGCCGCCATGGCGGCCGAGATCAGCAAGCTGATGTCCTAGCGTTCCGACGCTGGCGGTCGGTGCTTGCCCAGCAGTGTCATTGCGAGCGCAGCGAAGCGATCTCCCGCGACTGATGTGCGAACTCTCCAGGAGATTGCTCTTATGTCCTTCATCAATTCCCGAACGCAAACTTTCTTACCTTGAGACCCCGCGGTGCTCGCAAGAAGCGGTCCGCAACGTCATACCGACAAAAGCCGGTCGGGCATGTGTCCCCGCTTGCGTGGGAATGACAATCGGTCACCGCCCAGGCCTGGCCGACAGCCTGTCGATCACGCCGCAGGCCGCCCTCAAGCTGGTTGGACAATTGTCCGCCACCGGCATCGGAGGAACGGCCGGCGACCATCAGTGGGTCCGCCGCGGTGCGCGGCCCGCCTCAGCCCGCCGTTCGTGGGTGCGCAAGCCCCGGATCGTCCGTGCCAGGTTCGGCTCACCCGCCTTCGCCTTCACCACCATGCGAATCCCCGGCCGCAGGTCCCTGCCCTTCCACCCCGGTTCCGGCCCTGGGGCTGCCATCCACGTGTCGGCCACCTCTGCAAAAGGACCTTTGCAGCCACCATCTCCAATTGCAAAACGCCGCGGCCTCCTCTCGCGCCCAGCGGCATTGAATTTGAAGGGCACGGGAACGAATCCACGGTCTAGGCGTGAGCACTGACCGCTACCCAGCCGAGCGGCTGTTGCCAATAAGGGCCGATCTATGCAACAAGATGGCGGAGATCTCGCATTTCAGTTGAGGCTTTCAATCGGCGTGCACGCGACCACACCACGTAGATGAAACGAGCAAGGGATTATCATGTTATCATTTCACTCTGACCCCTCCATCAAAGCGAACTACCTCGCGCGGGTGGCTGGTCACGCCGACGCAGATGAGATCGTCAAGGGACGATATTGGGAGAACGGGAAAGGCTGCGCGGTCGGCTGCACCATCCACGGAGAGACCCACGAGAGTTTCGAGCGCGAGCTTGGCATCCCGCAGATGCTGGCATGGCTGGAGGATGTGATTTTTGAAGGGTTGCCCAACAGGCTCGCGAAGAACTGGCCGGAGCGGTTCCTGTCATCGATCGCTCCCGGAAGGGATCTTTCCCCGGTCGGATGGCAGTTCCTGCACTGGCTGCTGACGGAGAGTGGGCTAGCCGAATTCGATCACGTCCTGACCAAGGCTGCGGTCGCCCGATGCGCCGAGACGTTGGTGCCGCTAATCGATCGTCGGCCGATCAACGTAAGCGCAGCCGAACACGCAGCATCAGCAGCGAGGGCTGCCATGCACACCGTGTCGGGCATCGATGTCCTGCCGGACGCCGTGGCCTGGAGCGCGGAGAGTGCGGCGCTGGCGGCAGAGAGCGCCGCACTCAGCGGGATTGATCCCGCCGCGAGCGCAGAGCGCGCGGTGACAGCCACCAGCGCGGCGATCGCCGGTAGCAAAGATTACATCAGGATGAGCGAGAAGCTGCTCGAATTACTCGAAGCGGCGTAACCAAAAAAGAATGACAATCGGCAGCCATCGTGTGATTCGAGGCGGGACGGCCGCGCCGGCCGATGCGCAACTCGCAATGACAAGTTTGCCGATTGCATCGACGCGTCATGATCACGGCATCACGCGTTGCCGGCAATGCGCGTCGCCGATTTCATATGAACGGGTCGATCGCTCGCAGCAGCAGGTGCAACTGCGCGGTCCAGGTCATTCCGGCCATGAACCGCGCGGCGCGCTCGCCCAGCGCGGCGGCGGCGGCGCGGTCGCGCCACACCGCCTCCAGCTTCTCGACCATTTCCTCCACGTCGCTCTCGCCCCAGTCGGTCGTGTCGAAGACCATGCTCTGTGGCTGTCCCTGCCGCTCCAGCGGAAGCGCGATGTCGTGCCGCAGAAGATCCAGGTGTCCGGTGTTCGCCGACATGATCGTCGGGATGCCGCAGGCCAGGCATTCCATGGCCACCAGGTTGGTGCCGCCCTCGCAGCGATTGGGGAATAGGGCAACGTCCGCCTCGCGCACCACCTGCGGCATCACCAGGTTTGGGACGTGCTGGATGGCGATGACGGCATCCTCCGGGATACCGTTTGCCACCGCCCAGCCAACCACGTCCGGAATGCCGTCGGGGCCGCGCGGCGGAGGGACGATACCCGGATAGCCAACCGCGTGCGCCACGAACTGCGTCCAGGGCGAATGCCAGGCGGTGATCAGCAGTGCCTCGGGATGCCGTTGGCGGAAGGCGCGGAATGCTGCCAGCGCCAGGTCCTGGCCCTTGCGGTACTCCAGCTTGCCGCCGGAAAAGATCACGAATCGGCCGGGGAAAAGGCCGGTGCGCGGGGCGGGATGATACAACGCCGTATCGACCCCCTGCAGCACCGTCGTCACCGTCCGCACGCCCTGCCGGCGCAGCACCTGCTCGTTCCAGCGCGATCCGGCGACGATCAGTGCGAACCGGTCCGCCCGCTGCCGCCCTTCCGGGGTCAGCGTCGCTTGCTCCAGGAACACCACGCCGATCGACGGACGGCCGATCAGCGATTTTCCGTGCGCGCTGGTCGAGGGCAACAGGTCGATGCCCAGCCCCTCCAGCAGGGGGTGATCGATCTTCGCCCAGTCGCTCCCGGATTGGCCGAGCGCGGACCATAGCGGCATCGAGTCCTGGGCCAGTGCCGCGAGGCGCCGTTCGCGCAACGGGTCAAGTGCGACGTCGGCGGGGCCGAAGGGAATGGCACAGCAGGGCGCCACCTCCGGGTGGTCCGCCAGGTGCAGCATCAGGTTAAGGCCGTAGACGCCCCAACCGAAATAGCTCGACACCCCCCAGGAAAACACCAGAGGCCGGCGCGAGTCGGTACGTGCGATCGAGAGGACGGGGAGGTCGCTCATGCAGGGCCGCCGTCATGCCGCAAGCCCGCCGCCCAGGCAACGTCCACGGCGCCTTGGCCGTACCGACGCCGCTCCCCACGTCATTTGCGGTCCCGCCGCCTGCGCCCCGTCACTTATCCAACCGCCGTTAACGGTGATTCTCCGTGTCATGGCCGCGCTCGGCTGCGGCCACCCACGTCCTGCGGTGGTGCAAGCGGCAAAGACGCGGGTGACCGGGCCAAGCCGGCCAAGCCGGCCAAGCCCAGTCATGACACAGAACTGATCGCCTCGCCGAGATGGGTCAATCCAACGGTCGGTGTTACACCACCTCATTGCGCCCTGCTCATTGAGCCCTGCTCATTGACGCCCTGGGGCCCCGCCCCTATAAGCCGCCGCCTGCGACGAACCGCCCCCAAGGCGCGGTAGCGTTCGCGCGATTGACCCCCGACCGGAGAGCAGCCTCGTGAAGCGCACCTATCAACCGTCGAAGCTGGTCCGCAAGCGCCGGCACGGCTTTCGCGCCCGGATGGCCACCGTCGGCGGACGGAAGGTGCTGGCGAACCGCCGGGCCAAGGGCCGCAAGCGCCTGTCTGCCTGAGCCCGGGCGGGCCAGGCGATTCCGGCCCCGACCAACAGGAGGCCGCCATGCCCACCCGCCCTATCAGCTCCTCCACTGGCGACCCCACTTGCGACCCCACGGGCGACCCCGGAAGACTCGCCGCTGGCCGCCTGCGACGCCGTCCCGAGTTCCTGCGCGTCGCCGCCAAGGGCCGGCGGGCCGCGATGCCGGGCCTTGTGCTGCAAGCGTTGCAGCGCGGCGATGACACGCCAGCCCGGCTGGGCTTTACCGTGACGAAGAAGGTCGGCAACGCCGTGATCCGCAACCGTACCCGCCGCCGTTTGAAGGAGGCCGCCCGTCTGCTGCTGCGGGAACGGGCGCTGACCGGCGTGGACCTTGTGCTGGTCGGCCGTGACGCAACCCGCGCGCGCGATTTCGCCAGCCTGCGGGCGGACCTGGAGCAAGCGCTGGCCAAGGCGGGCGTGCGGTGACGCCAGCGGCCCATGTCGCGGTCGGCGCCGTGCGCGCCTATCAATGGACCATCCGCCCGGTGATCGGCGCCAACTGCCGCTTCTGGCCAAGCTGCAGCGACTACGCGATCGAGGCGTTCCGCACCCATGGCGCGCTACGCGGCAGTGGGCTGGCGGCGCGCCGCATCCTGCGCTGCAACCCGTGGTGCGACAGCGGCTATGATCCGGTACCACCCCCCAAGCCCGCCCCCAAGCCGGCCCCCAAGCCGGCCACCGCGCCGGCGGGCGACAACATGAGGGTTTGATGGACCAGCAGCGCCTTATCCTCGCGATCGCGCTATCGATCGCGATCCTGCTCGGCTTCGAGTTCCTGGTCGCGCCGCATCTGCCGCATCCGCCGGCCCCGCCGCCTGCGCCAGTCGCCAGCCATCAGGCCGCACCGGGGGCCGCACCGGGGACGCCCGCGCCATCGGCAGGCACGCTCGCCGCCGCCGCACCGGCCGGCGCCACCAGCGCGCCGAAGAATGTGCCGCGCGTGAAGATCGTGGCGCCCAGCGTGTCCGGCTCGATCAGCTTGCTCGGTGCGCGGATCGACGACCTGACACTGAACGACTACCGCGAAACGCTCGCCCCGAACGCGCCGCATGTGCAATTGCTGGACCCGCTGTCCACGACCACGCCCTACTACATACAGTACGGCTGGGCGGCAGGGCCGGGCAGCATGGTCAAGGTGCCGGACAACGACACCGTCTGGCGGGCATCGGCCGACACGCTGGGCCCGGGCCATCCGATCACCCTGTCCTGGGACAACGGCCAGGGGCTAACCTTCCAGCTCCTGCTTACGGTCGATGACGACTACATGTTCGGCGTCACCCAGTCGGTGAAGAACGCGACCGGCCAGCCGGTGACGCTGTACCCCTGGGCCCGCGTCCGCCGCGACTACACGCCGAAGAACGAGGGCTTCACCTCGCTCTACGGCGGCGTCAGCCAGGGACTGACCGGCGTCACCAAGAGCACGCTGCACAGCATGACCTATGCGACGGCTAAGTCGAAGGGCAAGAAGGCGGACGGGATCGCCTATGACGAAACGTCGACCGGCGGCTGGGGCGGCATCACCGACAAATACTGGCTAACCGCGCTGGTGCCCCAGCAATCGCTGCTGGCGCGGCTGACCTTCCGCTACATCGACGAAGGCGACGGCGCTTATCAGGTTGGCTTCATCGCGCAGGATCCAGCCACGGTGGCGCCCGGCGCTGCCGCCAGCCTGCGATGGCACGCCTTCGCCGGCGCCAAGGAGCTGACGCTGCTGGACCGCTACCAGGCCCAATACCAGATCCCCAACTTCGGCAAGGCGGTGGATTTCGGCTGGTTCTATCTGCTGGCGCGGCCGATCTTCTATTGCCTCGACTGGCTGAACAACCTGCTGGGGAATTTCGGCCTGGCGATCATCGCCTTCACCACCTGCGTCAAGATCCTGTTCTTTCCGTTGGCGAACTATTCTTACCGGTCTATGAGCAAGATGAAGTTGCTCGGGCCGAAGATGCAGGCGCTGCGCGAACGGCTGAAGGACGATCCGCAGAAGCTGCAACAGGAAATGATGGGGATGTACCGCGCGGAGAAGGTGAACCCCGCGTCCGGCTGCCTGCCGATGATAGTGCAGATTCCGGTGTTCATCTCGCTCTATGTCGTCATCTTCACCACGATCGAGATGCGGCAGGCACCGTTCTTCGGCTGGATCCACGATCTGTCGCAGCCGGACCCGACCAACCTGTTCAATCTGTTCGGACTGATACCGTTCAACCCTGCGACGATCACACCCTACCTGCACCTGGGCCTGTGGCCGCTGATCATGGGCGGCACGATGTACCTGCAGCAGAAGCTGAATCCGCCCCCGCCCGATCCGATGCAGGCCAAACTGTTCCAGTTCATGCCGCTGATCTTCATGTTCATGCTGGCGAACTTCCCAGCTGGCCTGGTGATCTATTGGACGTGGAACAATCTGTGCTCGGTCGGACAGCAATGGCTCATCATGCGCCGCACGCACCTGGCACGGCCCGGATTGGCACGGACGTGACAGGCGGAACAAGGGCGACAGCACTCCCCCTCCCGTTGAGGGAGGGGGCTGGAGGGAGGGATGCGTAACCCTCGAACTTCCGGCGGCACGCACCCCTTCCCCCAGCCCCCTCCCTCAAGGGGAGAGGGTGCCAGTGTTGCCATTCTCACCCCTCCCGCCCCCCACGCCGCCCCCGACCCGGAAGACCTCGAAGCCGGCCGCGTCCTCTTCGCCGGTGCGTGCCACTTCGTGCAGGCGGCCCAGGCGCTCGACCACCTTCCGGCACCTGCCGGACCGGAGGTCGCCTTCGCCGGTCGCTCCAACGTGGGGAAGTCGTCGCTGCTGAACGCCCTGACCGGGCGGCACGCGCTTGCCCGGGTCTCCGCCGCGCCCGGGCGCACACGGCAGCTGAACTTCTTCGACCTGGCGGGCCGGCTGACGCTGGTGGACATGCCGGGCTACGGCTACGCGCGCGCGCCGCAGGACGTGAAGGCAGACTGGCAGGGCCTGATGTTCGACTTCCTGCGTGGCCGCCCGACGCTACGCCGCGTTATGCTGCTGCTCGACGCGCGCATCGAGATCAAGCCGGCCGATACCGCGGTGCTGGATCTGTTGGACCGCGCCGCTGTCGCATACCAGCTCGTGCTGACCAAGATCGACGCGGTGAAGCCGCCGGCGCTGGCACGCAAGCGGGATGAAGCGGAGCGGCTGGCACGCGCGCATCCCGCGGCGCATCCGGACGTGCTGCCCACCAGCAGCGAGAGCGGCGAGGGAATTCCGGAACTGCGGGCCGCACTGGCGGCGCTGGCCGCCTGACTGGCTGAATGGAAAAGAATGCTGACCCATTGGGAGGTAGCGTACAAGGCTACAGACGGAGAGAGACCCTATGGCCCGGACGCCTTCTCGCCTTCGGCCGGCTCGCGAATCATGTACCCAGCTCCTAATATGGTATGGACCAGCGGGTAAGCGAACCCGTGATCGACTTTTTGTCTAATCCGGTGCATGTGCATGTCGATGATATTGCCGCGCGGTTCGAAATCGTAATCCCAAGCCGCTTCCATCAGCATCGATCGGGTTACCACCTGCCCCGCGTGGCGCATCAATTGTTCCAGCAACAGGCATTCGCGGTGTTGCAGCCGTAGTGGCCGACCCGCACGGCTGACCTGGCGCGCATGGGTATCCAGTTCCAGGTCGGCGACGCGCAGCACCCTCAGACGCTGCGTGCGATCCGCACGGCGCGCCAATGCCTCCAGCCGCGCCAGCACTTCGGCAAAGGCGTAGGGCTTGGCCAGATAATCATCACAGCCGGCCTGCAAGCCTGCCACCTTGTCCAGCGAGCTGTCGACCGCACTCAACATCAGCACCGGCACCTCGGCCTTCTCCGCGCGCAATCGACGCACCAGTGTCAGTCCGTCCAGCGCCGGCAGGCGCCGGTCCACGATCAGGGCGTCGTAGATCCCCTCTAGTGCAAGAGCGAGACCGGTCTCGCCATCCGCAACGTGATCAACGACATGGCCGCTCTCGCTCAAGCCGCGCATCAGGTAGCGTGCGGCGCGGCTATCATCCTCGATGATGAGCAGGCGCATAAGGACCCTCTCACGGTCATGAACAGAAGTTTATCTTCGGGCGAAGCAGGATTTGCCTGGCGGATGTCATAACCCATTATAACCGACGATCCCATTGGTGGCGTCCTAATACGTCATAATGCGGCGCAGTCGATGTCAAGGTGCGACAAATGACCCGCGTGCTGATAGTGGAGGACGACCCTCAGACGGCAGAGGAGATCATGGCCGCGCTGAGCGATCATGGTTTTGCCGTGGACTCCGCCGGCAATGGCCGTGAGGGACTGCTGAAGGCTGCGGCCGAAACCTATGACGCCATCGTGCTCGACCGTATGCTGCCTGGCGGACTCGACGGCCTGGGCCTGCTCGCAACGCTGCGCACCGCGGGTGTGGAAGCGCCGGTATTGATCCTCAGTGCCCTGTCCGGCGTGGATGAGCGGGTGCGCGGGTTGCGTGCGGGTGGCGACGATTACCTGGCCAAACCATTCGACTTTCTGGAACTCACCGCGCGGTTGGACGCGTTGCTGCGGCGGCGTTCCAGCGTGCCGCAGCGTGAGACCATGCTACGAGTTCGGCCGCTTGGAGATGGACCTGTTGACGCACACCGTCACCCATGCCGGCAAGCCCGTCGAGCTGTTGCCACGCGAGTATCGCCTGCTGGAATGCCTGATGCGGCGTGCCGGCCAGGTCGTCACCCGAACCATGCTGTTCGAGGAGGTCTGGAACTACCATCATATCGAGCCCACGAACGTCATCGACGTACACATTGGCAAGCTGCGGCGGAAGATCGACCCTGATGGAGGCCATCCGATGATCGAGACTGTGCGCGGCGCCGGGTACATTCTTCGTGCGTCTGAATGATCTGCGCCGTACCACCAGCTTTCGGCTGGCGGTACTGTTCTTGCTGCTGTTCGGCACAGCGGCGGTTTTGCTGTGCGGCTTCGTGTTCTTGCAGACACGGAATTATCTGGTCCACCGCGCGAACGAATCACTGCTGACTGAGCAAGCGCCCTTCGTTGGCATGGGTGCAGCGGAATTACGCCAGTTGCTCACCGCGCACATCGCCATGGATCCGCATCTGCAGCGGCCTTCAACCCTGTTTGGGGCTGCGGGCGAGCGTCTTGCCGGCAGCCCGCTTGGGCCGCCACAGTTCGACGTCCTGACCCGGCCAGCCGATCGCTCCTTCGATTTCACGCTGCAGCGCGATGGTCGGCCGGCGCATTTTCTTGGCCTGATCCGCGACCTTCCGGGCAAGCAATATCTGCTCGTGGCTCAGGACATGACAGGCGCCATGGAATTCCGCGGCTTGCTCTTGCAGTCGTGCCTCTGGGGCGGCCTGGCGACTGTCGTCCTCGGCCTCGTCGGGGCAGCCGTGGCCGGCGCGGGTGCAGTGCGCCGTATCGAAGGAATCACACAAGCCGTTCAGCGCATTGTCCGAGGCGACCTGGCCGGCCGCTTGCCAACGCGCGGGGATTACAACGACCTCGACCGGTTGGCGCGGGAAATCAACTTCATGCTGGCCGAGATCGAGCGCCTGATGCTGGAAGTGAAGGGCGTCTGCGACAACGTGGCCCACGACCTGCGAACGCCTCTGACGCGCTTGCTCGCCGGCCTGGAGCGTGCCAGCCGCCGTGCCGGATCCGTCGATGATTACGCCGCGGCAGTGGACGAGGCCACCCAGGAAATTCGCGCCCTGTTGAAGACGTTCGCGGCTATGTTGCGTATCGCCGAGGTGGAAAGCGGTGCCCGGCGGGCCGGCTTCGCCGACCTGGACCTGTCGCAGGTCACCGCCGATGTTGTTGAATTCTACGAGCCGATCGCCGAGCAGAAGGGTGTCGCGTTGACGAACGCGGGCGATGCCGGCGTGACGATGCTCGGCGATCCCAGCCTGCTGTTCGAAGCGATCAGCAATCTGGTGGACAACGCGCTTAAGTACTCCCCGCCCGGCGGACGGGTCGGTGTGCGCGTGTTTGCCAGCGACGGCGTCCCGGGAATTGAAGTCTCGGACAGCGGCCCGGGGATCCCTGCCGACCAGCGCGAAGCTGTACTGCGCCGATTCTACCGGGCGGAGCAAAGCCGCCACACGCCCGGCAGCGGGCTTGGACTGGCGCTCGTCGCGGCCGTCGCTGGATTGCATGACATGATGGTCCGCATCAGCGACGCAAATCCCGGCTGCAGGGTTGCGCTGGTCGGCCCATCTTACCGGCAAGACTAAAGTCCATTTCAGCGGACTGCGAAGGGCCGTTACGGGCGCAACTTGGGATATGGCGCCCATGATGTCTCTACCATTCAGTGAGTTTCGGGAGCGAGCGGTTCAGGCACGCGGCGATTCGGTGTGGCTCGCGGCATGGCGATACATTGACCAACAGAGTGATTGCGACCGTACCGATCGGTCAGGCACCCCAGGCTCTCACCTATGTTCCCGACGCGGTTCCCACAGGTACCGGCATACGGAATATTCAGCCACTCGGCCTCGCAGGGCAGGTTGCGCATCTCACGCTCGCCGCTTCCGCAAAGGATACAGGCAAGGTTCCGACCAGCGTCTCGTCGTTCGACCAAGGGCTGGTCCAGGTGCTGGAAGCCTCAGTCACAGCCCGGCCGGGTTCGGCGATCGTCAAGAAGTACCGCACGCTGGTATCGCGCTTAAATTCGATTTTAAGCAGCGGCGAAGCGGGCCTGATGCGATCCCAGCTAGTGTCTGCCTCGGATGGCGTTCCAAGGGCACGTCCCATCTGACTGCCACACCCGCGCTCAACAGGAGAAGCTGAGATGACCAAGAAAATCTATGCCATGGTTCCCGCAATGGTTCTGGCGATCGGTAGCGCAACGGCGCTTGCGCAGCCTGCGGTGAGCCCGTTCGCCCAATACGACCGGGCGACCCTGACGGAAAACGGCGCCCTGCTCCGGCCGTACGACCAAGAAAGCGCGATGGCCTTCCACGCTGCCTTCGTCGGTGACGGCACCAACGTGCCGGTTCAGCAACCGTTCCAGTACAATTTCGGTGGCGCCGTGGCACACGTCGGTGACGGCTCCAGCCCATCGTACCTCGGGAACCAGCGGGCGCTCCTGAACGAACCGGGCTACAGTGTCGGCACCGGCGCCGCGTGGATCCGCGGTGCGTGACAGCCGCGGCCTCATGGGCGCTCCGGTCGTCGCATATGACGATGGACGCTTCGCCCTCCTGGTATGGTTTGAGGATCGCGCAACTCTGTGACCGCTGACTTTCTTGCTTTGCCGCAGTCGCCTCGAATGGTGCGAGAGAGACCATTTTAGGTCCGCGTCGCGTCCGGGCAACGTGCAACCAATGATTCGGATTTTGCTCTGGTTACGAAGCCGGCTCCGCCCGCACACTCACCGCGCCGCCCGCCGCCGGCATGTCCAGCACCATCCGTACCTTTGCCTCAAGCTGCTCCAGGCTGAATGGTTTGGGCAGGAAATGCTCCTCCTCCTGCGACAGGCCCAGCCGCAGGATGGCGTCACGCTTGTAGCCGGTGGTGAACAGTACCTTCAGTGCGGGGTGGATGTTGCGCGCCGCATCGGCGAGAGCGCGGCCGTTGACTCCGCCGGGCAGCCCGACATCGGTGAACAGCAGATCGATGCCGCCGCGGTCGGCGAGCAAACGGACGGCCTCCATCGCATCGGGCGCTTCCAGCACATGGTAGCCGATCTCGCGCAGAGCCTCCGCCGAGGCGCTGCGCACCGGGTCGTCGTCTTCGACCACCAGCACTGTCGCCGTCTCGCCGGGCGCGCGGTTGCCCTCATCGACAGCCGCGGCCAGAGGCAACGCCGGAACTACGAAGCGCGGCAGATAGAGCCGGACCGTTGTGCCCCGACCGGGCGCGGTCTCGATCCGCATAAGACCGCCGGATTGACGGACGAAGCCGTGCACCGTCGACAGCCCGAGCCCGCTGCCCTCGCCGGCCGGCTTGGTCGTGAAGAACGGTTCCAGTGCCCGGTCTCGTATTTCGCGTGACATGCCCATGCCCGCGTCGCTCACGGCGATCATCACGTACTGGCCGGGTGTCAGGTCCGCGCGGTCCGCAGCGTGTGAATCATCGAGAGTCCGGTTGGCGGTTTCGATCGTAAGCCTGCCACCCGACGGCATCGCGTCGCGCGCGTTGACGGCCAGGTTCAGCAGCACGCTTTCCAATTGGTTGGCGTCGGTGCGCGTCAGCCAGAGACCGCGTGCGGATGCCGTATCGATCGCGATCTTTTCCCCGAGCGTGCGCCGCAGCAAGTCCAGCATGCCGGAGACAAGCTGACCGGCGTCCAGCGGCTCCGGGTCCAGTGTCTGCTGGCGCGAGAAGGAGAGCAGGCGCTGCGTCAGCGCCGCGGCCCGCCGCACGCCTTGCATGGCGGCGTCCGCCAGCCGTGCCGGCTCCGGCATGCCGGGCGGCAGGCGGCGCTTCAGCAGCTCGACGTTGCTGCTGATCACCGTCAGGTGGTTATTGAAGTCGTGCGCGATGCCGCCGGTAAGCCGTCCCACCGCCTCCATCTTCTGCGCATGGCGGAGCGCTTCTTCCGCGATCTGGCGGCGTTGGGTCTCGGCCTGCAGCGCCGCTTGAGCCACGCTTTCGCGCCTGGCCTGCCGCGCGGCCGCCAGGCACAGCGCGACCAGGGCCAGCATCGCGGGAATGCCGAGCATCAGCGGCGGCGCCATCATGTGCCACCAGATCGCGCTCGCCGAACCGGGGGGCTCGTCCTCCACCCATCGCTGGCTAAGCCAGCCGCCACCCGCCAGCAGCAGGATCGGCAGCAGCACGCCGGCGGCGGCGAAGCCGTACCAGGCGCGCGCCGCGTCCCTGCCTTTCGATGTATCGCCCATCGTGCGCGCTGCTTCCGCCCTGGTGGTGAAGCCGCCGGTCCAGTCGCAGGCAGGGAGCGGCGATGGCTTCAAGTATCGAGTGTTGCCACAAGATGCATCGGCTCGTCATTACGACACTGTGGCGAAATGCATCACGCAGTCGCGAGCGCACGCTTGTTTGCGAGTCCAGGGTTTGCGAGTTCGGGGTTTGCGAGGCCGGGGTGCGAGACGAGCTGTCGCCACGGCGCGGCGTGTCTGCTCAGCCGGCCAGCATTTTGCGCATGAAGATGCGCTCCACTCCCGGCGCGCTGGCAATGCGTCCGAATTCCTCCCAGCCGTGCCGGGCATAGAACTCGGGCGCCTGAAAATTCACGGTGACCAGCGTGGCCGCGAGGCAGCCGCGGCGGATTGCCTCGGTCTCGGCCATGCGCATCATCGCACTGCCGGTGCCGTTGTGGCGCATGCGTTCGGGCAGGTAGAACAGATCGAGGAAGAAAAGTCCCAGGGATGTGCGGCCGAGCAAACCACCGGCCAGTTCGCCGGTATCCGGATCGTGCGCGGCGACCGCCAGTGCGCGCCAATCGCGGCGCTGGGTCTTCTCCGCGTTGTATGCGGCGAGGCCGTCCTCCAGCATCGGCTCCAGCCGTGGATCGGGTGCGTCGGTGAGCGTGATCATGCGCGTCTCCTGCGGTTCATTGCGGACACTATCGACCATGGCCACTGACACCGTCCTGTCAGTAGCATCATCCCATGCGCCCCGCCGACCGGTTGTTCGACATCATCCAGCGCCTGCGCACCGCCCGCGGGCCGATGACCGCGGCGGCGATTGCGGCCGAGCTGGAGGTGACGCCGCGCACTGTGTATCGCGACATCGCGACATTGCAGGCGCGGCGGGTGCCGATCGAGGGCGCGGCGGGCCTGGGCTATGTGCTGCGCCGCGGCTACGACCTGCCGCCGCTGATGTTCTCCGCCGACGAAGTGGAGGCGGTGTTGGTGGGCATGCGGCTGCTGCGCCGCACGCGCGATCCGGGATTGCAGCAGGCGGCGGACTCCGTGTTGTCGAAGCTGGCGGCGGTGCTGCCGGAGCCGCTGCGCGGGACGCTCGACGCGCCGCCGTTCCACGTATCCGAGGGCGATGCGCGCGAACCTGGCGCCATCAGCCTGGCGGAATTGCGGGTGGCGATCCGCGAGGCGAACAAGCTGCGCATCCGCTATCGCGACGGCAACGGTGCGGCGAGCGAGCGGGTGATCCGGCCGGTGGCGATCGAATACTATGTCGAAGCGACGCTGGTCTGCGGCTGGTGCGAGCTACGCGATGACTACCGGCATTTTCGCGCCGACCGGATCGAGGCGGCCGCGATCCTGCCCGACAGTTTTGCCCCCGACCGCAGGCGTTTGCTTGATGGTTGGCTGGCGCTGACGCGGCCGGGTTGATGTTGGTGACGGAAGCAAGGAACGAAAGAAGGCAATGCCAAAAGAATGAAAGAACTCCCCCTCCCCTTGGGGGAGGGGGCCGGGGGGGGCGGGTGCGTATAGCCGCTGTCGTTCGCTACGCGCACCCTTCCCCAAACCCCTCCCTCACGGGGAGGGGAGAGTCCCATTCGCCTCCATTCTCCTGCTCTTATGCTATGCCTGTGTCCCAACCTGGGGAGGACCCGACCATGAGCCGCTTGTTCGGCCCGCTGCGCCAGATGGGCTACGTCGTTCCCGATGTGGAGGCCGCGATGCGGCACTGGGTGGACGTGTGCGGTGTCGGGCCGTGGTTCATCGCCGACAAACTGCCGCTGACCATGTTCCGCTATAATGGCCAGCGCTATGACGACATCCACATGTCGATCGCGCTGGGCAATTCGGGCGACGTGCAGATCGAGCTGATCCAGCAGCGCTGCAACACGCCCAGCATGGCGCGCGAATTTTTGGCGAAGCATCCGGAAGGCGGGCTGCAGCACTGGTCAAGCTGGCCGGAAAACTACGACGAGCTGTGCGAACGTGCGCTCGCCAATGGTTACGCGGTGTGCCAGGAGGGCGATGCGCCGCGTGGCAGGTTCGTCTATTTCCGCCAGGAGGGCCATCCCGGCACGGTCATCGAGATGTCGCACGCCACGCCGATGCGCAAACGCATCTTCGATGCGGTGCGCGCGGCGGCGGTGGACTGGGATGGCAGCGACCCGATCCGGCGAAACTGGCCGACTTAGAGTTCCAACTCTGACGGTTGGCAGTCAGCGAGGCGTGGCATTGTGAGCCAGAGGTGTCATTGCAAGCGTAGCGAAGCAATCTCCTGCGAGTGACGTGCGTACTCTTTGGGAGATTGCTTCGCTACGATCGCAGTGACAGACTCGGACAGACTTGCCGGACCGGCAGTATCGACCCGCAGTATCGAAGTGTCAGGATCACAACACCAGCGACCACCGGAAGGCACCATGGACCAGATCGTTCGTTTGCTCGATCCCGCCAAGTTCCGCGATCCCGCACTGACCGCGCGCGGCGAGACGCGTGCCACAGTCGCGCTGCGCGAGCTGCAGACACTGTGGTTCAACACCGGCACGCTGTGCAACCTGACCTGCCGCAACTGCTACATCGAGTCGTCGCCGCGCAACGACCGGCTCGCGTACCTGACCCGCGCCGAGGTGGGGGCGTATCTGGACGAGATCGCCCGTGATGGCCTGCCCACCGGCACGATCGGCTTTACCGGCGGCGAGCCGTTCATGAACCGCGACATCATCGGCATGCTGGAGGACGTGCTGGCGCGTGGCCTGCGCGCGCTGGTGCTGACCAACGCCATGGCGCCGCTGCGCAAGCTGCGGCCGAAACTGTTGGCACTGCGCGACGCGTATGGCGATCGCCTGACCCTTCGCGTGTCGCTCGATCACTACGTCCCGGCGGTGCATGAGGCGGAGCGCGGGCGGCGAAGCTGGGCGCCGACCATTGATGGCCTGGTATGGCTGGCGCGCAACGGCTTTGCGCTCGACGTGGCCGGCCGTCGCTTCACCGGGGAACCGGAGGCAGCGTTGCGCGAAGGCTATGCGCGATTGTTCGCGGAACTCGACATTCCCATCGATGCGTTCGATCCGGTGCGCCTGATGCTGTTTCCGGAAATGGAGCGGGACAAGGACGTGCCGGAGATCACGACGGCGTGCTGGGGGATTTTGCACAAGTCGCCGGACGACGTGATGTGCGCCTCGTCGCGCATGGTGGTGAAGCGCAAGGATGCGCCGCACCCGGTGGTGCTGGCCTGCACGCTGCTGGCCTACGACCCACAGTTCGAGCTGGGGCGCACGCTGGCGGAGGCCGCGCGGCCGGTTGCGCTGAACCATCCGTTCTGCGCCTCCTTCTGCGTGCTGGGTGGAGCAGCGTGCAGCCGCTAGAGCAATCTTCGCATCACCGGGCACGCGGGTGTTCGTGCCATATACCCGTTGCGCGATGGAATCTGGCCGAAACGGGTTCGAATTGCTCAGTGGACCGCCGGATGCCAGCTTGCAAGCGCGACGAAGCACCTGGAGAGTACGCACGTCACTTGCGGGAGATTGCTTCGCTGCGCTCGCAATGACACGTTCGCCTGGCTTTTCCGCCCTACTGCTTCGCCCGCGTCACGATCTGGCGTCGGGATTGACGAAGCGCAGCGCGATCAGCAGCCAGATCAGCGTGGTGACCATGTAGACCACGGCCATGGCGTCGATCGACTGGCCGGGCCGCACGCCGGCGGCGAACACCGCGTAGTACAGCGCCACCACCAGTGTCTGGCTGGTCGGACCGGCGGTCAGGAACGTCAGCTCGAACATCGCGATGGTGCGCACCAGCACCAGCAGCAGCGCCGCCAGGATGCCCGGCGTCAGCAGCGGCACCAGCACCTGCACGAACAGCCGGCCGATGCCGGCGCCGAACACGCGCGCCGCCGCCTCCACGCGCGGATCGATCTGCTCGACGAACGGGATCATGATCAGGATCACGAACGGCACCGTCGGCACCAGGTTGGCCAGGATCACGCCCCACATCGCGCCCGCCAGATGCGCCTGGTACAGCACCGTCGCCAGCGGAATGCCGTAGGTGATCGGCGGCACCAGCAGCGGCAGCAGGAACAGCAGCATGACCGACCTGCTTGCCGGGGAAGTTGCGCCGCGCCATCGCATACGCGGCGGGCACGCCGATCAGCCCGGACAGCAGCACCACCGCGCCCACCACCTCCACCGTCACCAGCAGGATGTCCGGCAGGCTGGAACTCGTTCCAGGCCAGCGCGTACCATTGCGGCGTGTAGCCCGGCCGGCAGCCAGGTGTTGAACCAGCGCGTGCCGAACGAATTCACCACCACGCTGCCGATCATCGCCAGCAGGTTGAGCACGAAGAACACCGACCAGCGCCCAGACGGCGATCGCCCACAGCCGCTCGCCGATGCTGCGCTGCATCGCGCGTCAGCCCTTGCCGGTGCTGGCGGGGCCGCGGAACACCAGCGTCCGCGCGCGCCAGCAGCGCCACGATGATCACCACCTGCACGCCCGCCATCAGCATCGCGATCGCCGAGGCCAGCGAGTAGTCGTACTGCTCGAACGCCGCCTGGTAGGCGACGATCGAGATCACCCGCGTCGGTCCCGCCGGCGCGCCCAGCAGGATGGCCGAGGGAAACACGGTGAACGCCTGCACGAAGGCCAGCGCCAGCGTGATCGCCAGCCCCGGCGCCAGCAGCGGCAGCAGAATGCGGAAGAACCGCTCGCCGTGCCCGCGCGCCCAGCATGGCGCCCGCCTGTTCCAGCGACGGATCGATGCCGGTGACGTAGGACAGCGTCAGCAGGAAGGTGAACGGAAAGCCGGTGATCACCAGCGACAGCATCACGCCCCAGTAATTGTGGATCAGCCGCACCGGGCTGTCGGTCAGGCCGAACTCCAGCAGCGTGCGGTTCAGCCAGCCGCGCGGGCCGAGATAGGTCAGCAGCCCCTCGGCCACCATCACCGTGCCGAGCGTGATCGGGATCACCAGGATGGTGGTCAGCAGCCGCTGGCGCCGCATCAGCCGCACGCGCAGCGCGACCGGCACCGACAGCACGACGTTCAGCAGCGTGACCGGGACGGCGATCACCAGGTGATGCTGATCGTGTCGTAGAGGAACGGCTCGGAGAAGAATTTCGTGTAGTTCGCGAGCCAGCCGCCGGCTTTGGGATGGAACGACAGCACCAGGCCGTACAGGAACGGATAGATGAACAGCGCCAGCACGAACAGCACGCCGGGGAGCACCAGCAGTGTCACGCCGTCGAGGCCGCGCTCGCGCAGCTGCGGCGGCGCAGCGAGCATGGCGTCGCCGCTACTCATGCCGGGCGATAGCACCAGGCACGCGCGTCCGGGCGCGCGCGGTCGAGGCGCGCACCGTCAGCCTCGCCCGGCGCGTCGACCGCGCTGACGTCGCGAACGGAAGATACAGTTCCGTGCCGTCCGCGCCGCGCGCGCACGGCATAGAAATCGCGGCCGTGGTATTCGGCGATCTCCACCGTCGCCGCGATCGGGCCATCGCCGACCGGATGCAGATCGTCGGGCCGGATCGCCACCACCGCCGAGCACCGACCGGCGCCGATCGGCGTGCCGATCAGCACGCGCCGCCGCCAATGCGTCACCGCAACGCCATCGCCGGACGGCTCGGCAGGCGAGCGGACCAGGTTGCGATAGCCCATGAACTCGGCGACGTCCGGATTCGCCGGGCGTGCGTACAGCTCCTCCGGCGTGCCGATCTGCCGCGGCCTGGCCGTCGATCAGCACCACGATGCGGTCGGCGAGCGACAGCGCCTCCTCCTGGTCGTGCGTCACGTAGATCGTGGAGCAGCCGAGCATGCTGTGGATGCGGCGGATCTCCGCGCGCATCTCCAGGCGCAGCTTGGCATCCAGGTTGGACAGCGGCTCGTCCATCAGCACCAGCGGCGGCTCCACCACGATGGCGCGCGCGATCGCCACGCGCTGCTGCTGGCCGCCGGACAGCTGGCCGGGCAGCTTGTCGGCCTGCGTCGTCCAGCCGCACCAGCGCCAGCGCCTCGTCCACCCGCCGCGCGATCTCCGCCTTCGGCCGGCGCTGCGTCGCCAGGCCGAAGCCGATGTTGCGCCGCACCGTCATGTGCGGGAACAGCGCGTAGTTCTGGAACACCATGCCGAAGCCGCGATCCTCCGGCCCGATCTCGTCGATGCCGCTGCTCGTCCAGCCAGATCGCTCCCGTCGGTCAGCTGCAGCAGCCCGGCGATGCAGTTCAGCGCGGTGGACTTGCCGCAGCCGGACGGGCCGAGCAGGGCGACGAACTCGCCCCGCCTGACCGTCAGGGTCACGTCGCGCAGCGCGTGCGTCTGGCCGAAGTCGCGGCTGACCCCTGTCGAGCCGCAGCTCGCGGAAGTCGCGCGAGACGATCGCCATGCGGCGCTACTTGCCGACCCGCGCGCCGACCTGCTGGTCCCAGCGCTGGAACGCATAGACCAGCTTGTCCGCGGGCAGCGGCACCTCCGACGGCACGTCGGCGATCAGCTTCGCATAGAACGGGCGGGTGTATTCGCTTGATCAGCTTCTGGCTGTCCGGCGGCGCCATCGACAGCGGCACGTCCTTCACCGCCGGGCCGGGATAGAAGTAGCCCTTGTCGTAGGTCATCGCCTGCGCCGGCTTGCTCAGCATGTAGCGGGTCATGTCCAGCAGCACCGCGAGCTTGTCGTTCGATACGCCCTTCGGGATCGCCCAGTACTGCGCGTCGGTCACCCAGTGGAAGCCTTCCAGCGTGCCGACCTCGCGCCTCCTTCGGCACCACGCCGAGGATGCGCGGGTTGAGGTCCCAGCCGAGATGCGAGGCGATCATGTCGCGCGAGCCCTCGGCCAGTTCCTTCATCACCGCGCCGGTGCCGGTCGGGTAGTATTCGATGTTCTTGCCCAGCTCGATGAGATAGGCCCAGGTCTTGTCCCAGCCGTCGTTCGGATCCATCGGATCCTTGTCCTTCAGGATGTAGGGCAGGCCCTGCAGGAAGGTGCGGCCCGGGCCGGAGTTGGCCGGCCGCGCATACATGAACCGCTTCGGGTGCGCGCGGGTCCAGTCCAGCAGCGTCCTGCGCGGTCTTCGGCGGCGTCTTCACCGCGTCCGGCATGTATTCGATGATCGGCCCGGCCGGGCAGAACACCACGCACACCGCCTGGTTCTGCGCCAGGCCCTGCATCTTCAGCGCGCCCGGCAGGTAGATCTCCTTCAGGTTCGGCAGCGCCGACGGCGTAGTCGGTGACGATCGGAATCCACAGCTTCTGGTCGATGCCGGCGGACAGGCCGTCGGTGCCGGTCAGCACCAGGTCGATGTCCACGCTGCCGGCGTCCTGCTGCGCCTTGATCTTGCCCGGCAGCTCCGGCGCCGGCGCCTGCGAGAAGGCGATGTTCGAGACCAGCTTGGGGTTGCGCCTTGGCGTAGGCCTCCATCGCCGCCTGCGTGAGCTGCAACTGGCCGGCCACGTCGATGACGTTGAGCGACACCGGCGAGGTCGGCAGCGGTGGCGCCGCTGCGGCATGGGCGCGGCCCACGCCCAGGGCGGCGAGGCTGGCGGCGCCGCCGAGGATCGTGCGACGGCTGGTGACGATCCGGTTCATGCTGGTTTCCCCCCTCTCTGGCCCAATGCCGCAGCATCTGGGTGCGACATGGCATCCGCGCGGAAGCTACGATGGTAGCGCTCCCATCGCAACCCCGTTTGCGCAGGATAGCGGGCGATGACCATCGGCGGGAGACCTGCTATGAGGATCGCTGTCCGGAGAACGCTTATGCCAGAGTTGCAGGTGCCCCGCTGACGTTCGAGCAATTCCTGGACTGGGAGCGCCGGCAGGAGTTCAAGCACGAATTCGTCGATGGTCAGCCGGTGGCGATGGCGGGCGCCAGCGAGGCGCACAACATCATCCAGGCGAACCTGATCGCGGCGGCCACACCAAAGCTGCGGGGATCGGGTTGCCGGCCGTTCACATCCGACATGCTGGTACGGACGGGCACCGGGCGAGGCCGCTATCCGGATATGACCATCGATTGCGGCCGCCCGCGCGGTGAGAACCTGGTCGCACCGGAACCCCGGGTGGTGTTCGAGGTCCTTTCGGAAGATACGCAGCGGCGGGACCGCACACTCAAGTTGGCGGATTACAATGCCACACCGTCGATTGCGCACTACGTGCTCATCGAGCAAGCCGAACTGCTCGCACATATCTACAGCCGTGGTCCGCACGGCGACTTTAATCTTCGGCCGGAAGAAGTCCGGGGGCCGGATGGGATGGTTGCTCTGCCGGTCATCGGGATCGTCCTGACCATGCGTGAGATTTATGAGGGGCTGGAGCTTGATGCGCTACCCGGCGAGGGGCTGGCCGACGCGAGGTAGTAACCGAGCCTGACAGTTGGCGCCCGCCGTGCGCACCCTCCAGGAGATTGCTTCGCTGCGCTCGCAATGACAGACCGGCAGGGGACATCGAAACGTGGCGGGGGACATCGAAACGTCAAGCTGGCAGGGGGCATCGAAACGTCAAGATCACAACAGCAGTGTTATGACCCCGACCCTTGGCGCCCGACCCGGCCTGTCATTGCGGGCGAAGCAATCCCCCGCGAGTGAGGTGCGAACTCACTTGGAGATTGCTTCGCTACGCTCGCAATGACACACGCGCGACGGCATCGAAGCATAAGAATAACAAGACCAGTGGCGGCGGTGATGGAACGGCTATGCCGCCTTGGCCAATTCCAGGCCGCAGGCATCGAATACAGCGAACAACGCGGCCTGCTGCACATCAGTCAGCTTCAGGTGCGGCGGGCGGATGGCGTGCCACCGGGCGTCGCCGGTGTTGCGCGCCACCAGTGCCTTCAATCCGGGAATCAGCGGCACCGACACGACCGCCTTCCGCGTCGCGGCCAGTGTCGCATGCAGTCTCTCCGCCGCCGGCGTATTCCAGCCGGCATAGACCTGCGCCGCCAGCGCGCAATTCACATTGGCCGCGGCGGTGATGCAGCCGGCACCGCCCTGCTGCAGCAGGGGATACAGCAGCGTATCGTCGCCGGCATAGACCTCGAACCCATCGCGCGCGAAGTTCTTCACGTAGGCCAGGCCGTTTTCGTAATTGCCGCTGGAGTCCTTGATGCCCTTCACCGCGCCGGGATGCGCCGCCAGCAGGCGCGCGATGAAGTCGACGCCGAACGGGATCGCCGACTGCTGCGGGAAATTATAGAGGTACAACTTGATGCCGTCGCCCACCCGCTGGATCACCTCGCCGAAATACGCCAGCAGCCCGTCATCGGACGGGTTCTTGTAATAGAACGGCGGTAGCAGCAGCGCGCCGCGGCAGCCGGCCTCCGCCGCCTTGCGGGTCAGCAGCACCGTATCGGTGATCGCCGTGGTGCCGGTGCCGGGCAGCATCTTCGCCGCCGGGATGCCGCGCGCCACCAGACCCTCCAGCACGGCGAGGCGCTCGCTGATGCCCAGGCTGTTGGCCTCGCCGGTGGTGCCCATCACTGCCAGGCCATTGCAGCCGTTCGCCACTAGCCAGCGGCAATGCGCCGCCATGCGATCGAGATCGACCGACAGGTCGGCATTCATCGGTGTCAGCACGGCGGCATTCACGCCGCCATACAGGGCATCCTTCATCATGAGGTGGTCTCCTTCTACGGCCGCTTCGGGCGCGGCACCCGGCCGGGCCAATCGGCGAGATGGTGTTCGAGCGGGCCGGCGTGGCGCTCGCTGACGGCGCGGCCGCGCACCGAGACGCCGGCCTCATGCACCGTCTCCGGATCGCCGGAAACCAGCGGATGCCACCAGGCGAGGTCCTTGCCATCGGCGACGCGGCGATAGGCGCAGGAAGGCGGCAGCCAGTCGATCTCCCGCACCTCGGCCGGGGTGAGGCGGACGCAGTCGGGCACGCGCCGCCGGCGGTGCGCATAGTCGCTGCACTGGCAGGAGTGCAGGTCCAGCAGACGGCAGGCGACGTTGGTGAAGGACAGCGCGCCGGTGTTGTCGTCACGCAGCTTGTGCAGACAGCAGCGGCCGCAACCGTCGCAGAGGGATTCCCACTCGGCGTCGGTCATCTCCTCCAGCCGCTTGGTTTTCCAGAAGGGGCGATCGGCCATAGGGGGAAAATACCGCCGGTCGCGGCCGATGGCCACCCGCGTGTCCGTCCTCAATACATGCTGGTCAGCACATTGCTCAGCCGCTTGCGCTCTTCCAGCGCGCGGCCGGTGCCCAGGGCGACGCATTGCAGCGGGTTCTCCGCCACCACCACCGCCAGCCCGGTCGCATCCCGCAGCACCTGGTCCAGGCGGTACAGCAGCGCACCGCCGCCGGTCAGCACGATGCCCTTGTCCACGATGTCCGCCGCCAGCTCCGGCGGCGTGTTCTCCAGCGCCACCTTCACCGCCTCGACGATACGGCCCACCGGCTCGGCCAGGCTTTCGGCGATCTGGCGCTGGCTCACGACCACCTCGCGCGGCACGCCGTTCAGCAGGTCGCGGCCACGCACCTCGCGATATGGCCCCTCGTCGCCGTCCTCGGACGGGCTGGCGGCACCGAGCTCCATCTTGATCCGCTCGGCCGAGGATTCGCCGATCAGCAGGTTATGGTTGCGGCGGATATAGCTGATGATCGCCTCGTCCATCTTGTCGCCGCCGACGCGCACGCTGCGCGAATAGACGATGCCGCCGAGCGAGATCACCGCGACTTCGGTGGTGCCGCCGCCGATATCCACCACCATGGAGCCGGACGGTTCGGTCACCGGCAGGCCGGCGCCGATCGCCGCGGCCATCGGCTCCTCGATCAACTGCACGCGGCGGGCGCCGGCGCTTTCCGCGCTTTCCTGGATCGCGCGGCGCTCCACGGCGGTGGATCCCGACGGCACGCAGACGATGATCAGCGGCGAGGCAAACCCGCGCCGGTTGTGCACCTTGCGGATGAAGTGCTTGATCATCTCCTCGGCGACTTCGAAATCGGCGATCACGCCGTCGCGCAGCGGCCGGCTGGCGGTGATGAAGCCGGGGGTGCGGCCCAGCATCATCTTCGCCTCCTCCCCTACCGCAACCACCTGCTTCTTGCCCCGCACGTCGGCGATGGCGACGACGCTTGGCTCCGCCAGCACGATGCCGCGACCCTTGACGTAGACCAGCGTGTTGGCGGTGCCGAGGTCGATGGCCATGTCGGCTGACATGAAGCCGAGCATGCGAGAGAACATTCAGAAGCTACCTTTGGGCGTACTGTTCTGGTGGGGAAAGGCGCTGGGCTTAGCCCTGGGCAGGCTCGTTAACAAGGGGGTGATCGCCGGCCTCGGCTTCGCCTCAATCCGGTCACCGGGTTTCCCCGTTGTGGGACCAGCTTTCACTTGCGGAGCAGAAAACGGAGGGTCCAAACATGGTACGCAAGATCGTCATGGGCGCATTGGTGAGCGGCATGTTGCTCGGTCTCGCGGCTTGCGGTGACACGCCAGGCGAGCGCGCGGTCAGCGGCGGCCTGATCGGCGCCGGCGCCGGCGCGGGCGTGTCGGCGCTGGCTGGCGGCCGCCCGGCCACGGGTGCGTTGGTCGGCGGTGGTGTGGGCGCCGTGGGCGGCGCGGTTACGGCACCCCGCTATTAGGCGCTGAACCGCAACCAACGGCAGAGACGAACGCCAGAGAACGCCAGAGGAGGTACGAGGACCGATGCGGCGCGTGGTGGCGACAAGCCTGGTGCTGGCAATCCTGGCGTTCGGTTTGGCCGGTTGCGGCTACAGTCCGGGAGACCGGGCGGCATCCGGGGGCCTGATCGGCGCGGGTAGCGGCGCGGCAATCGCGGCGGTGACGGGCGGTTCGCCGCTGGTCGGCGCGGCGATCGGCGGTGCCGCGGGCGCCATTGGCGGTGCCGTTACCAACCCGCATGACGTGAACCTCGGACCGCCGGCCTGGCGCTGACGTCCAAGCCAGTGCAGCGATCGCGCCTGCCGGGGGCACGCCCCGGCAGGCGCGTGGTGCTGGCCGGCGGCATTCACCGAAGTTTCATTAGCAACCGCATGTGCCTTCATCGGGCCCGAGAGCGCATTGAATCGTCCCGTATGGCGAGCTAGTGCCCGTCATTTCGGCATTTTGCAGGCTGCGGAGCCGCCTTTTCATTGATATTTCGTTAAGAAGTTCTTGCAAATGAATAACGAAGGATTTGCTTGCCGCCTGCTCGCGCGGCGGCGATCATCGTTGGGTCCCCAAAAAGTGCAGCAACGCGGACAAAGCCCGCATGGATTGTATTTCTCGCCAGTTGCAATAACCTCGAATTGTGCCGTCCGCTTCGCTGCCACCACTTCGAACCTGGAATCCCGCGCCCCGATGAACGTCCTCTTCGTTACCAGCGAGCATGCAGGCCTGGCCAAAGCCGGCGGGCTGGGCGACGTCGCGGCCGGGCTGCCGCCCGCCCTGTGCCGCCTTGGCATCGACGTGCGCGTGCTGATGCCAGCCTACCGCGCCGTGCAGGCGCAGTTGCCAGAGGTCGCCTGGATTGGTCGGTTGCCCGGCCACGCCGGCATGCCGGGCTGCCGCATCGGCAAGACGCTGCTGCCGAATGGCGTAACGCTCTATCGGGTCGGCGCGCCGTCGCTGTACGATCGCGACGGCACGCCCTATTGCACGCCGGAAGGCCGCGACTGGCCGGACAACCACCTGCGCTTCGGCCGGCTGTCGCTTGCGGCGGCGGAAATCGCGCGTGGCCGCGGACGGCTGGGCTGGTCGCCCGACCTGCTTCACGTGCACGACTGGCCGGGCGGGCTGGCCCCGGCCTACCTGCGCTGGAGCGGCACCGAACTGCCCTCGGTGATGACCATCCACAACATCGCCCACCAGGGCATTTTCCCCGCCAGCCAGTGCGAGCGCCTAGCCATCCCGAAGGCGGCGTTCGACATCAACGGCGTCGAGTTCCACGGCGCGTTGTCGTTCCTGAAGGCGGGCGTGTTCTATGCCGGTCACGTCACCACCGTCAGCCCCAGATACGCGCGGGAGATCGCCACGCCGGCCTCCGGCGGCGGGCTGCACGGGCTGATTGAAGGCCGCGCCACGCGGGGCGAACTTTCCGGCATCGTCAACGGCATCGACGAGAGCTGGGACCCGAGCCACGACCGCCATTTGCCGCACCATTTCGATCCCTGCGATCTCGGCGGCAAGCGGGCGAATGCCGAGCTGGTGCGTACCAGCCTCTGCCTGCGTCCTTCCGACGGTCCCCTGCTCGGCATCGTCTCGCGGCTGGTACACCAGAAGGGCCTGGATATCCTCGCCGAGGCGGCACACGACATCGTCAGGCTGGGCGGCCAGATCGCGATCCTCGGGCTGGGTGACCCCGAGATCGAACACATGCTGAGCAAGGTCGCCCGCCAGCACCGTGACGATATCGGCGTGCTGGTCGGATTCAATGAGCCTATGGCGCGGCGCATCATCGCCGGCAGCGACTTCACGCTGATGCCGTCGCGGTTCGAGCCCTGCGGGCTGACGCAGATGCAGGCACAGCATTACGGCGCACTGCCGATTGCCCATGCCACCGGCGGTCTCGCGGACACCATCGAGGACGGCATCACCGGCTTTCTGTTTTCCGACCTGTCGCGCGACGGCCTGGTGAATGCCTGCGCCCGGGCGTTCGATGTGTTCGACGATGCGGCGCAACTGACCGCGATGCGGCGGGCCGCGATGGCGCGGCGCTTCAACTGGACGGAGCCGGCGGCGGCTTACGCGGCGTTGTATGCAGGGCTGACTCATTGCGTGGTACCGGTGGAGACGGCGCGGTTCCACGTTGGGGCAGACATCGGGGTTGGGGCAGACATCGGGCACACGCTCCCCAGGAAGCGGTCCCGCGCAGGGGCGGAGCCAGCATGGGAAGTCGCGGCGGCCTGATGTTCCGACCCTGGCGGTGATGCCCGCCGTCGCGTGTCATCCTCAGCCTGCTCACTGCCCTCGCTGCATCGCACGCTCGGTTTCATTCAAGGCGGTCCTGCCGCCGATCTGCGCGGCGTCCCTCGGACCAGGCGAGGCCAACCGCAACGTGACCAACTCGGTGGCAACGGCCGATGCGCGATCAGCGTTTTCCGCCGCGACAGTTGCCGGGCGTGGCCGCGATGGCCCTCTCCGGTGGCGCGGTGGCCCCTTGCCGCGCCCGATGCCGCCGCCGCACGTCCCCCCCGCGCGGCGGCGGCGTCCCCTTTTCCCGCCACCGCCGGCGAGACTCGCTGGCGAGCATCCGAGCGACAGCCGGAAGTCATCGCGCGACAACGCCTGCGACATCGGCGCCTGCGACATCGGCGAATGTCATTGGCGCGCCACTTCTTCACAATTGCGTGCGGGCGCGACCAATCGGCGGCAAATAGCGAGGCATTCTCTCAGGGAGCGGTCCCCGCTTAACAATTCGCGCAGTTAAGAACGCAGACAACCGGAATTTGACCTGCTGCAGAACCCTCGCAGCATCGCGACGCCACATCGGATTCACAAGATGCTTGACTTCGCGAATCGTGCAGATCAACGTTTTCCGCGAATGGCGGCAGGATGAAATGTTGGCCATGTGCCCAGGCTGGTTAGAGGCGCAGGTCGGCGACGCTGTCGTCAGATAACGCGGGAGGAATAATGGCCGGCGCGCCCATCTCACGCCGCACGGCCGTGGGCGGCTGTTTGCTCGTGTCCGGAGGCTTGTGGTCCCTCGGAGCGCAAGCGGACCAGACACCTGACCCGGACCGTTTGCAGCTGCCGCAACCCGGCGACCAGTTGATTGCCGTGGGGGGCGATGCCGCCTCGCCACCTCTGAAGTCGAGCGACCTGCACCCGCGGGACCTCGTGCTGGCGTGGGCCTGGGATCCGCAGAAGAAGGTCCCGCGCGACGGATCCCGGCTCAACATGGTCCTGCTGATGCGCTTCGATCCGGCCACGCTCGGCGACAGAGAAAAGCGCCTCGCGATCGACGGTATTGTCGGCTTTTCTGCCGTCTGCACGCACCAGCAGTGCTGGGTCACTGACTGGCTGAAATCAACCCAGGTTTTGCAATGCCCATGCCATCAGTCGCAGTACGATCTGCGTCATGGCGCCAAGGTCGTTGGCGGCCCGGCGCCGCGGCCGCTGCCCGCATTGCCGCTGAAAACGGCCAATGACGTGCTGGTCGTCGCCGGTCCGTTCACCAGCCGCGTCGGCGGCGAACAGCAGCAAGGAGCCTGACGCGACAAACACTCCGCGTAGCGCAGTGGCCACGACAGGTGCCGACACAACGGACCAACCTGGTGGAGGGAAATGCTGATGCAACAAAAAACCAAGATCGTCCTGACGGCGATGGCCGCGGGCATGCTGGGGTGCATACTGTGCACAGGAGCAGTGGCGGGCGAAGTACCCAACTATGCCGCGGTGACGCAGCAGCGGCTGGAGAACCCGGAAGCAGGCAACTGGTTGCTCTACCGGCGGACCTATGATTCCCACGGGTTCAGCCCTCTCACCCAGATCAACACGCAAAACGTGGGCCGGCTGGTGCCGGTGTGGACCTTCTCGACCGGCGTGGTGGAGGGGCACGAATCACCGCCGATGGTGAACAACGGCGTGATGTTCGTCACTACGCCCGAGATGCAGGTGCTGGCGCTGAATGCAGCGACCGGTGACCTGATCTGGCGTTACAAGGAGAAGCTTCCCAACGACCTGTTCCAGCTTCATCCGACCAATCGCGGCGTTGCGCTGTGGGGCGACAAGGTCTTCCTCGCCACCGTCGACGCGCACCTGATCGCATTGGATGCGCACACCGGCAAGGAAGTGTGGAACACCACGGTGGGCGACTACAAGCATGGCCAGTACATGACGCTGGAGCCGTTGGTGGTGCGCGGCAAGGTCATGGTCGGCTTGTCCGGCGGCGAATTCGGCGTGCGCAGCTTCATCGCCGCCTATGATGGCGATAACGGCAAGATGTTATGGCAGACCTACACGGTCCCCGGCCCGAACGATCCCGGCGGCAATACCTGGAAGAGCGACGCCTGGAAGACCGGCGGCGGTTCGGTCTGGATCACCGGCGACTATGACCCCAGGCGGAACATCGCCTATTGGGGCGTCGGCAATGCCTCGCCCTGGCCCGGTGACCTGCATCCCGGCGACGATCTCTATACCAGTTCGACGATCGCGCTGGACCCCGACACCGGCAAGATCCAGGGCTATCACCAGTACCACTGGAACGACTCGTGGGACTGGGACGAAGTCCGGCCCCCGGTCCTGATCAGCATGGACCGCGACGGCCAGAAAATCGACGCACTGGTGCATGCCGGGCGCGACGGATACCTGTGGCTGCTGCAGCAGACGGACAACGGCATCAAGTTCATCTACGGCAAGCCGTTCGTCTATCAGAACGCCTTCAAGAGCCTCGACCCGCAGACTGGCCGCCCCACCTACGATGCCGACCACAAGCCGGTCACCGGCAAGAATGTCACGTTCTGTCCCTCGCTCTGGGGCGGCGACGACTGGACTTCCACCTCCTACAGCGACCAGACGCACCTGCTCTACATCCCCTCCAACGACAACATGTGCGGCGAGATGGCGGGCGAGAAGAAGCAGCTTCTGGTCGGCCAGCTTTGGCTTGGCGCGGATCCGGACAGCCTGAAGCTGCTGCCGCGCGGCGATCATATCGGCGAGCTGCAGGCCTGGGATCCCGCGACCGGCAAGCGCGTCTGGTCCTACCCGTTCCCGAACCAACTGTTCGATTCGGTGCTGAGCACGGCCGGCGGGTTGGTGTTCACCGGTGGGACGAATGACCGCATGTTCCGGGCGTTCGATGCCAAGACCGGCGAGCTGCTGTGGGAGCAGCGGACCAACTCGGGGATTATCGGGATGCCGGTCGCCTATCAGGTCGGCGATACGGAATACATCGCTGTCCAATCCGGATGGGGCGTCGATGCCCAGCGCATTCAGGATTCGCTGTCGAAGACGACGATGAAAGTCGATGCCGACGCCGTGCCGCAGGGTGGCGTCGTCTGGGTGTTCGCCGTGCGGCAGCGCCCATAGAAGGGACTGGTCTAAAACCGGCGGCGCGGGAGGAGCGGGGCTGCCCCGCTCCTCTTTTGTCCCGTCAAGGAGATCGAGCCATGGTTACACTAACGGTCAACGGGCAAAGCCATTCCTACGACGGCGATGCCGACGTTCCCCTGCTCTGGGTCATCCGTGACGAGCTGGGGCTGACGGGTACCAAGTTCGGTTGCGGCAAGGGGCTGTGCGGCGCCTGCACCGTGCATCTCGACGGCGCCGCCGTGCGGTCCTGCCAGGTGCAGATTTCCGACGTCTCCAACCGGAAGATCGTCACCATCGAGGGTCTCGACCCCGAGGGCAACCATCCGGTGCAGCGCGCCTGGCGCGAGACCAGCGCGCCGCAATGCGGCTACTGCCATGCCGGACAGATCATGCAGGCCGCGGCCTTGCTCGCGACCACGCCCAAGCCGTCGAACGAGGAGATCCTCAGCGGCATGTCCGGCAATATCTGTCGTTGTGGCTGCTACCAGCGCATTGCCGATGCGGTGCGCATTGCCTCGACGGGAGTGTAAGCCATGACCCACATGTTCGACACGACCGAATCCCAGCCTGGCGCGATCCAGTCTGGCCCGATCCAGTCTGGCAGCATCGCCAATGTAAGCCGCCGCTTCATGCTTAAGGGCATTGTCGCCTCGGGTGCTTTGGTGGTTGGCGCCAGCATCCTGCCGCGAACCGCGATGGCGGACTGGGTTACCGGCGCCGACAAGATGCCGGGCGGCACGGTCAACGATCCGCATGTCTTCATCGCCATCGAACCGTCGGGCGAGGTGACCATCATCACCAACCGCTCGGAGATGGGCACCGGCGTCCGCACCAGCCTGCCGATGGTGGTGGCCGACGAGATGGAGGCCGACTGGGCCTTCGTCCACGTCAAGCAGGCGCCCGGCGACGAAAAGACGTACGGCAACCAGGATACCGACGGCTCACGCAGCGTGCGGCATTTCGTGCAGCCGATGCGGCAATGCGGCGCGGCGATGCGCATGATGCTGGAGCAAGCGGCGGCCACGCGCTGGGGCGTGCCGGTGGCGGAAGTGCGGGCAGAGAACCACAAGGTCGTGCATCTCGCCTCCGGCCGGATCGCCAGCTACGGCGACCTCGCCAGGCAAGCGAGCGCGCTGCCGACGCCGCCGGTGGAGAGCCTGAAGCTGAAGGACCCGCGCGACTTCCGCTATATCGGTACCGGATCGATCCGCATCGTCGATCTACACGACATCACGACCGGCCATGCAATCTACGGCATCGACGCGAAGATTCCCGGCATGAAGTTCGCCGTGGTGGCGCGTCCGCCGGTGGTCGGCGGCAAGCTGGTGTCGTTCGATGCTTCGGAGGCACTGAAGGTTCCCGGCGTGGAGCGTGTGGTGGAGGTCAAGGGCTGGCCGTGGCCTTCGAAGTTCAAGCCGGTGGGCGGCGTCGCTGTGGTGGCGCGCAACACCGGGTCCGCCATCAAGGGGCGCAACGCGTTGAAGGTCGTGTGGGACAACGGCCCGAACGAAACTTACGACTCCGCGGCATTCCGCCAGCAGATGGAGGCGACCGCGGCGCAGCCCGGCAAGGTGGTGCGCAACGACGGCAACGCCGATGCGGCGCTGCAGTCCGCCGCCAGGGTGATCACCGCCGAGTACCACCTGCCTCACCTCGCGCATGCCACCATGGAGCCGCCAAACGCCGTGGTGAGTGTATTCGCCGGCAAGTCCGGCACCGAATGCGTCGCCTATGCAGCGACGCAGAGCCCCGGCGGCTGTCGCGATGACCTGGCGGATGTGCTGGGGATTCCCGTCGCCAACGTCACCGTGAACGTGCCGCTGCTGGGCGGCGGGTTCGGCCGCAAGTCCAAATGGGACTACGTGCTGGAAGCCGCACTGGTGTCGAAAGCCTCGGGTTCTCCGATCAAGCTGGTTTGGACGCGCGAGGACGACATCCAGCATGATTTCTACCACACGGTGTCGGTCGAGCGGATCGATACGGGCGTCGATGCGAACGGCAAGGTGGTCGCGTGGCGGCATCGCAGCGTGGCACCGACGATCCTGTCCACCTTCGCGAAAGGCTCGGACTACGAGGGGCCGTTCGAGATCGGCATGGGGCTGGTGGACAACCCCTTCGACATCCCCAACCTGCGCTGTGAGAACGGCAAGTGCGAGGCGCATACCAGGATCGGCTGGTTCCGTTCGGTCTCCAATATTCCGCACGGGTTTGCCGTGCAGTCGATGGTGGGCGAACTCGCCGCCGCGCTGGGGCGCGACCCGAAGGAGATGCTGCTGGAACTGATCGGGCCCGACCGCATCGTCGATCCGAGCAAGTCGCAGGACGTCACCAAATTCTGGAACTACGGCGATCCGTTCTCGACCTATCCGATCGAGACCGGGCGGCTGCGCCGGGTGGCGGAGATCGCGGCGGAAGGGGCAGGATGGGGCAAGACACTGCCGAAGGGCGAGGGGCTCGGCATCGCCGCGCATCGCAGCTTCCTGAGCTACGTTGCCACGGCCGTCCACGTCGCGGTGGACGACAAGGGCACGCTGGCGATCCGCCAGGTGGACACCGCGATCGATTGCGGCTTCCACGTGAACCCGGAGCGGATCCGTTCGCAGATCGAAGGGGCGGCGGTGATGGGCCTTGCGCTGGCCAAACACGGGCAGATCACCTTCAAGAACGGCCGCCCGGAGCAAGACAATTTCGACAGCTTCGTGGTGGCGCGGATCGGTGAAGCGCCGCTCGACGTGCGGACGCATATCGTGCCCGCGGGCTGGGACGTGCCAGCAAGCGGTGTCGGCGAGCCTGGGCTGCCACCCTTCGCGCCGGCGCTGTGCAACGCAATCTTCGCGGCGACCGGGAAGCGGATTCGCAGCCTGCCGATTGGCGATCAGTTGAAGGTATGAGGGGCGGCGCCCCGGGACAGTCGGCCCGGATGGCGAAAAACTGATTGCTGTCCCCTCCCCTGGTCAGCTTGGGCCGCAAAACGGACCAAGGTCAGGGGAGGGGGTGCGCACAACCAAGGACAGCGGCCGAGGACAGCGGATGTACGCACCCCCTTGCCCATAACGCAGGTCCGCCGGCCGTCGCTCTCCGGCCGCAGCACCTTGCGCGCCAACCTCGGCGCAATCCCACAAGGGCAATCCCACAAGGGCAATCCCACAAGGGCAATCCCACAAGGGGCGAACTTCACGGTCCGCTGTCAGCACCCGGCCGACAGCGTCCGGCCTACACGTTAGCCGCTCGCTCCCGCGCGAGCAGCGCACGCTTGCGCGGCACGCCCCAGCGATAGCCGGTCAGGGCGCCGTCGCTGCCCACCACTCGGTGACACGGCACCGCCAGTGCCACCGGGTTGCTGGCGCAGCAGCGTGCCACGGCGCGCACCGCCCGCGCGTTGCCGACCATCGCCGCCACCTCGGCGTAGCTGCGCGTCTCGCCCGCCGGGATGCGCGTCAGCGTGCGCCACACAAGCTGTTGGAACGCTGTCCCGCGCAGGTCCAGCGGCAGGCCGAGTGCTTGCTTCGGCTCGTCCAGGAAGTGCAACACGGCGCGGACCGTGCCGGCCAGCGCCGCATCATCAGGCGCGAGCGAGGCGCGCGGGAAGCGGCGGCGCAGATCCGCCAGTAGGGCCTCGTCCGGTTCGGCGAACCCAATGAAGCAGACGCCCTTGTCGGTAGCACCCACCAGCAGCCGGCCGAACGCGCAGTCGGCGAAGGCCGTGCGGATGACTTCCCCGGCGCCACCGCGGCGGGCCGCACCCGGGGTCATGCCGAGCAACGCGCCGGTCTTCTCGTACACGCGGGATTCCGATCCGAAACCGGACCCCGCTACCGCGTCCGCCACCCGCGTGCCCTCCGCCAAGGCGGCGCCCAGCTTGCGGGCGCGGAGGCCTTCGGCGTACGCGCGCGGGGTCAGGCCGGTGTGGTCGCGGAACATCCGCAGGAAATGGAAGCGCGAGTAGCCGGCCCGGGTGGCAAGCGCCTCCAGGGCGGGGATCTCGTCCGACGCCTCGATCGCGGCGCAGGCGTCGCGCACCACGGCCTGAGCGATGCCGGCGCGCTCCCCCTTCGGGTCGCAGCGCTTGCAGGCGCGGAAGCCGGCGGCCTCGGCCTCGGTGGGGTTGCGGAAGAAGCGAACGTTCTTGCGCAACGGCCGCGGCGAGGGACAGCCCGCGCGGCAGTACACGCCCATCGTCGTGACGGCATAGAGGAAATCGCCAGGCTGGCGGGTGAGGACCTGCTGCCAGAGATGCTCGTCCGGCAGCCGGTCAATGGTGTGGGTGTCTTTCATGTCACGCAATTTGGCGCGGGGCATGGCAGGGTGCCATCCGGGCGTTGCGGTCAGTCTCGGGGAGCGCGGGCCGTTGGCCGATCATCCGCCGCCAGCAGCGTTCGCACGATTTTTCCCAACTCGGGAAAATCCCGCGCCACCGCCGCGGCACCCTCGGCCATCGCCGGCGGACCATAGCCCCAGGCGGCGAACACGCAGGGCACGCCCGCCCCGCGCGCCGCCAGGACGTCGTTGCGATGGTCTCCGGCCATGACTGCCCGCGCCGGGTCGCCGCCCGCCGCCCGCAGCGTCGCCAGCAGGTGCGCTGGATCTGGCTTGCGCACCGGGAAGCTGTCGCCCGCCCCCACGGCCGAGAACAGAGGCGCCAGTCCGACAGCGGCCAGCAGTGCGTGGGTCGCCAGTTGGGGCTTGTTGGTGCACACCGCCAGCCGCCAGCCCTCCGCTACCAGGGCCCGCAGCGTTTCCGCAACTCCGGGGAACAGGGCGCTGCGCAACGCGACATGGGTGCTGTAGTCGGCGGAGAAGGCCGCAACGGCCGCCGGGTCGAACACTGCCCCGCGTGCCGCCAGCGCCCGCTCCACCAGCTTCGCCACGCCGTCCCCCACCATCGAGGCGGTCTCCGCCAGGGTGAACGGGGCGAAACCGCGCGCCGCCATCAGCCGGTTCAGTGCCGCGGCAAGGTCAGGCACGGTATCCACCAGCGTGCCGTCCAGATCGAGCAAGAGGGTGAGGGCCAGTTTGTTGCACTCCGAAATGCGAATTGAACCAGCAGCATCAGCTGCAAACTTTGACATGCTGGCGGCCGCACCGCTACGCCCAACAGGAAGATCGCGCCGGAACCGTCGCAAAGGAGAGCCATGCAGGCAACCGCCGTCATCCTGGCCGCCGGCCTCGGCACGCGCATGAAGTCGGCTTTGCCGAAGACGCTGCATCGCATCGCCGGCCGCTCCATGCTGCGCCACCTGCTCGCAAGCTGCGAGCAAGTGTTCGACCGCATCGTCGTCGTGGTCGGTCCCGGCATGGAGGCGGTGCAGCGCGAGGCGGCGCCGCATGCCTGCGTGGTGCAGCACGAACGACTTGGCACCGCGCACGCCGCTCTGGCCGCCGCGGAGCAATTCGGCGAGGGCGAGGTGGCGGTGCTGTACGCCGATAACCCGCTGATCCGCCCCGACACGCTGCGCCGCCTGCTGCAGCAGCGCCAGAGCGATGACACGCGCCTGGCATTGCTCGCGTTCCGTGCCGCCGATCCGGGGCGCTATGGCCGGGTGATCATGCGCCACGGCGGGTTGGAGCGCGCCGTCGAGCAGCGCCCCGTCGAGCAGCGCCCCGTCGAGCGCCCCATGGAGCGCCCGGTCGAGCGCCCCATGGAGCACCCCGTGGCACGCCGCGTGGAACGCCGGGTGGAACGCATCGTCGAATGGGCCGACGCCAGTGAGGAAGAGCGCGCGATCGACCTGTGCAACGCCGGCGTGCTTTGCGCGGGTGCCGCCGATATGCGGCGCTGGCTGCAGGCGATCCGCGCCCACAATGCCAAGGGCGAATACTACCTTACCGATGCGGTCGCGCTGGCGGTCGCAGACGGGTTGGCCGTCGCCGCGGTGGAAGCGCCGGCGGAGGAACTGGCCGGCATCAACTCCCGCGCTGAGTTGGCGGCGGCGGAGGCGGTGGTGCAGTCCTGGCTGCGTTCGGCGGCAATGGAGGCGGGGGTGACGATGATCGACCCCGCGTCGGTGTTCCTCTGTGCCGATACCGAACTCGCGCCGGATGTGACGATCGAACCGAACGTCGTGTTCGCTTCCGGCGTGACGGTGGCGAGCGGGACGCTGATCCGCGCATTCAGTCATCTCGATGGCTGCCGCATCGGCCCCGGCTGCATCATCGGTCCCCATGCGCGGCTGCGGCCCGGCGCGGAGCTCGATGCCGGCGTGCATATCGGCAATTTCGTCGAGGTGAAGGGGGCGCATCTCGGCGCGGGCGTGAAAGCGCCTCACCTGACCTATCTGGGCGACGCGGACGTGGGCGAGGCCACCAACATCGGCGCCGGCACCATCACCTGCAATTACGACGGCGTCGCCAAGCATCGGACGAAGATCGGCGCGCGCAGTTTCATAGGGTCCGACGTGACGCTGGTGGCGCCGGTAGCGGTCGGCGACGGCGCCTTCATCGCGGCCGGCAGCACGATCACCGAGGACGTGGAACCCGACGCGTTCGCTGTTGCGCGCGGACGGCAGGTGACGAAACCCGGCCGCGCGGCGGCGATGCGGGCGGCGAAGGGAGGCAAGCGCTGATGTGCGGAATTGTGGGTGTCATTGGCCGTCAGCCGGCGGCGGCCGTGATGGTGGAGGCGCTGCGCCGCCTGGAATATCGCGGCTACGACAGCGCCGGCATCGCCACCCTGGTGAACGGCCACATCGACCGCCGCCGCGCCGAAGGCAAGTTGGGCAACCTGGTGGCGGCATTGGAGCGCTCGCCGCTGACCGGCACCACCGGCATCGGCCACACCCGTTGGGCGACGCACGGCGCACCGACCGAGAACAACGCGCATCCGCACGGCACGTCGCGCGTCTCCGTGGTGCATAACGGCATCATCGAGAACCACGCCGAATTGCGTGCCGAGCTGGAGGCGGAGGGGCAGGAGTTCGGCTCCGAGACCGATACCGAGACGGTGGCGCAGCTCGTCGATTTGAATTTGCGGCGCGGCATGGCGCCGATGGAGGCGGCCGGGGCGGCGTTCCGCCGGTTGCAGGGTGCCTATGCGCTGGCGATGATCTTCGCCGGCCATCCCGAGCTGATCATCGGCGCACAGCATGGTGCGCCGCTGGCGGTGGGGTTTGGCGAGGATGAGATGTATCTCGGTTCCGACGGGCTGGCGCTGGCGCCGCTGACCCGCCGCATCGCCTATTTGCATGATGGCGACTGGGCGGTGGTGGACCGGCAGGGCGCCCGGTTCTTCGATCTGAGCGGCGCTGAAATCGAACGCGAGGTGAAGCTGACGCGGCTGACCGGCGCGGCGATCGGCAAGGGCAATTTCCGCCACTTCATGGAGAAGGAGCTGCACGAACACCCGCAGGTGATCGGCGACACTTTGCATCGGATGGTCAACCCGGCGACGCGCGCGGTGGCGCTGCCGGAGCTGCCATTCGATTTCGCGTCGGTGCCGCGGATCACCGTGTCGGCCTGCGGCAGCGCGTTCTATGCCGGCCTGGTGGGGCGCTGGTGGTTCGAAGCGATGGCGCGCATCCCGTCCGACGGCGATGTGGCGAGCGAGTTCCGCTACCGCTCGCCGCCACTGCCGCCGGGCGGCCTGGGCCTGCTGGTGTCGCAGTCGGGCGAGACCGCCGATACGCTCGCGGCGCTACGCTACATGCGGGAGCAAGGGCAGACGGTGCTGTCGATCCTGAACGTGCCGGAAAGCAGCATGGCGCGCGAGAGCGACGCGGTGTTGGAGACGGTCGCCGGTCCGGAGATCGGCGTTGCCAGCACGAAGGCCTTCACCGCGCAGCTCTCCGTTCTGGCGTGTCTCGCGCTGGCGGCGGGACGGGCGCGGGGCACGATCACCGCCGCGGAGGAGGCGGCAATGACCGACGCTCTGCTGGAAGTGCCCAGCCGTGCGGCGGAGGTCCTGGAAAACGACGAGGCTATCCAGAATATCGCGCATCGTTTAGCGGCGGCGCGAGACGTGCTTTACCTGGGGCGCGGCAACTGCTTCCCGATCGCGCTCGAGGGGGCGCTGAAGCTGAAGGAGATCAGCTACATCCATGCCGAAGGTTACGCCGCGGGCGAGATGAAGCACGGGCCGATCGCGTTGATCGACCCTGCGGTGCCGGTGATCGCCATCGTCCCCTCCGGGCCGTTGTTCGAAAAGACCGCGTCGAATTTGCAGGAAGCCGCGGCGCGCGGCGGGCAGGTGATCGTGTTCAGCGACGCGGTGGGCGCGGCGAAGCTGCGCGGCATCGCGAGCGAAACCGTGGTGCTGCCGGCGGTCGATCCGTTCGTCGCGCCGATCCTGTACGCGATCCCGGTGCAGGTACTGGCGTATCACGTCGCGGTGCTGAAAGGCACCGACGTGGACCAGCCGCGCAATCTGGCGAAGTCAGTGACGGTGGAGTGACTTCATTCCAAACGGTGGAGTGACCTCATTCCAAACGGTGGAGTGACTTCATTCCAATATGCCGCCGTCCTCTCCGAGGATGGTGGGTGGATCGCGAGCAGTGTGAACGAAACGGACAACGCGGGACGGCTGCGCTTCCGCCTCATATACCGACAGATAGGGAAAGCCGCGCGGCGGCGATAAGCGGTAACGCTCCGGCGCCCAGTTCAGCGCGGAGCGCACCACCTCGCGACCTTTGTTGTAACGGCCGGCGCGCACGCGAGCTCCTGCAGTTCCGGTGTCAGACGGATATTGGTTCCCATTGCGGCTGGCTCCGGTGTAGCCGTCTTGCCATAGCAAGGCATGGCTGCGGCGGCAAAGCGCGAACCGCTGCACGAGTCCAGCCGCCGCGGCCTGGACGCAAGCCCGGTTCCGCGCCATCACTCCCGCACCGACCCAACGGGGGAACGACCATGCGCAGCGCCGTCCTGGTTTCCACCGCGCGCACGCCGATCGGGCGCGCGTATCGCGGTGTGTTCAACGACACCCAGTCGCAAGCCCTGGGCGGCCATGTCATCGCCGCGGCAGTGCAGCGCGCCGGCGTCGCCCCCGCCGAGGTGGACGACGTGGTGATGGGCGCCGCCCTGCAACAGGGCGCGCAAGGCTTCAACATGGCTCGGCAATGCGCCCTTCGCGCCGGGTTGCCGGACAGCGTCGCCGGCATGACGGTGGACCGGCAATGCTCCTCCGGCCTGATGGCGATCGCCACCGCCGCCAAGCAGATCATCGACGACGACATGCAGATCGTGGTCGGCGGCGGGCTGGAGAGCATTTCCCTGGTGCAGAACCAGCAGATGAACCGCAGCCGCGCCCAGGACCCGGCGCTGATGGAGCAGGTTCCCGCGCTCTACATGACGATGATCGAAACCGCCGAGATCGTCGCCGACCGCTACAAGGTCTCGCGCGAGGCGCAGGACGAGTACGCGTTGCGCTCCCAGCAGCGCACCGCCGCCGCGCAGCAGGCCGGCCGGTTCGACGATGAGATCGTGCCGCTGGCCGCGACCATGCTGGTCACCGACCGCAACACCGGCGAGACGAGCAGCAAGCCGGTGACGCTGGGCAAGGACGAGGGCAACCGGCCGGAGACCACGCTGGAAGGCCTGGCCGCGCTGAAGCCGGTGTTCGCTGATGGGCAGCGGGTGAAGGCCGGCCGCTGCATCACCGCCGGCAATGCGTCGCAGCTGTCGGACGGCGCGTCTGCCGCGGTGCTGATGGAGGCGAAGGAAGCCGAACGCCGCGGGCTGCGCCCGCTGGGCATCTATCGCGGCATGGCCGTGGCGGGCTGCGCGCCGGACGAGATGGGCATCGGCCCGGTGTTCGCCGTGCCCAAGCTGCTGGCGAAGCACGGGCTGAAGGTGGACGACATCGGCCTGTGGGAGCTCAACGAGGCGTTCGCCTGCCAGGTGCTGTATTGCCGCGATCGGCTGGGCATCGACCCTGACAAGCTGAACGTGGATGGCGGGGCGATTGCCGTCGGCCATCCCTATGGCATGTCCGGTGCCCGCATGACCGGCCATGCCCTGATCGAGGGCAAGCGGCGGGGCGCGAAATACGTCGTGGTGACGATGTGCGTCGGCGGGGGGATGGGTGCGGCGGGGTTGTTCGAGGTGGCGTAGCTGGCGGTACGGTTCGACAAGCTGGCCGCCACTGGACGCTGGAACGAACGTCCTATCATCGATCTGATCACGGCCCGGGCTTTCGCGTTCATCATCACTTGGGGGCAGCGAGGTCAGGTCCTCTTCGACCGCCGTTATCGGGCCGCCGTCACCCAGGCGATCGTGGCGGCTTATCCATACACCCAGCATTGCGCCGGCATGACCGTCCGCCTGTCATCCGACCGTCGCGCACCAGGGGCGAGCGGCTGCATTTTCATCGTTCGCTGATGTCCGGCAGTTCGTCGGAAGTCCGGTCATCCGAAAGTCCGGTTATGACGGTCGCTCCGCGTTGTCCAATGGCGCGTCCCGGGACGCGGGGCCCCGGCAGCGGCAGGGTGCGAAATACGTCCAGGGCGATCGCAGGCGACGGCCGGGGCTCTTCGGTCAAGACCAAAGCCATTGTGCGGGGGACTAGGCCGTTTGGCCGACCCCTGCTCCGGCCCACTGAAAGCAATCCGTAAACCCTCGCATGGCACCAGCCAGCAACCGCGTACGGTCGGTTGGAAGGCGGCGCAGGATGCCCATAACGCCAGGTTCACTCTCGGTCGCCGCGCCGATCCAAGGCTTGCTCACGCCAACCACCCTGCGTCTGCGCCGCATTGACCAGCTTGCGGCAGCGCCTCCGCTCGACCTCACCATCCTGATGCCCTGCCTCAATGAGGCGAGGACCCTTCCAATCTGTATCGACAAGGCGCACGGCTTCCTTAGACGTGCCGGAATCGTCGGCGAAGTGCTCGATCGCCGACAACGGCAGCACCGACGGCTCTCAGGCCCTGGCCCGGCGGCACGGCGCGCGCGTGGTCGAGGTGCCGGAGAAAGGCTACGGCAGCGCGCTGATCTCTGGCATTCGCGCCGCGCAGGGCCGCTTCGTCATCATGGGCGACAGTGACGACAGCTACGACTTCAGCCGCCTCGATGCGTTCTTTGACTGCCTGCGCGACGGCGCGCAGTTGGTCATGGGCAATCGTTTTGCCGGCGGTATCCAGGCCGGCGCCATGCCGCCACTGCATCGCTACCTCGGCAACCCGGTGCTCAGCCTGCTGGGGCGCGCGTTGTTCCGCAGTCCATGCCGCGACTTCCATTGCGGCCTGCGCGGTTTCGCCCGCGATGCAATCCTGGGCCTGGACCTCGCCGCCGCCGGCATGGAGTTCGCCAGCGAGATGGTGGTGAAGGCCACACTCGCCAATCTGCGCATCGCCGAGGTGCCGACAACACTCTCGCCGGACGGCAGGGACCGCCCGCCGCACTTGCGGAGCTGGCGCGATGGCTGGCGCCATCTCCGCTTTCTGCTGTTGTTCAGCCCACGCGGGCTGTTCTTCTACCCTGGCGTCGTGATGTTCTGCGCCGGCCTGGCCGCCATGCTGCGGTTGCTGTTGGGACCGATCGTCGTGCGCGGCGTCGGACTCGATATCAATACCTTGCTCTATGCCGCCGCGGCGACCGTGATCGGCTGGCAGTCGATCATCTTTTGGATCTGCGCTTCCATCCACGGCATGCGCGAAGGCATCGTTCCCCCCGATCCCGCGTTCCAGCGCGCCTTGTCGCAGATAACGCTCGAGCGTGCCTTGCTGGCCAGCCTGGCCGTGTTCCTGGCGGGCGTCGCGATCGCCGTTCAATCCTTCTTCGACTGGGGCGGCCGCGGGTTCGGCGCGGTGGATCCGTCGCACATCATGCGCCTGGTGATTCCGGCAGCCACGGCGATGTTGCTGGGGGTGCAGACCGCCAATGGCGCACTATTCATGGCGCTGCTGAAGATCCGGCGCGGCCACCTGGACCTGGGCGGCGTCGCATGACGACCGCTACGGCGGAGAGCAATGCCGTCGGTGTCAATCCTTGGCCGGCTGTGGCGCTGATCTCGGCGGCCGGTGCCGCCGCCGCGCTGACCGAAATGCGATTTCCCAGCATCGTCGGCGATCCCGTGCCGCCGATGGATGTGTTGCGCCTGCTTCTGGGAAGCCTCGCCTTGGCCGTGGCCCTGGACGGCAGCAGCCAGTCGTGGCGGCTACCCTGGCGGCACTGCGGGTCCACCATCCTGCTGGCGTTCTTCGGCTGCCTGCTCGCCGGCTGGGCGGGCGGGGTGTCGTGGCCCAACTCCGGCGACGAATATAGTTATGTCTTTCTCGCTGATACCTTCCGCGCCGGCCGCCTCTGGAATCCGCCGCCGCCGGATCCGCTGTTGTTCGGCGCGATCCACGTCCTGGTCAAGAACGGCCGGACCTTCAGCCCCTACCCGCCTGCCTGGCCCGCCCTGCTCGTGCCATTTCGGGCGATGCGGGCCGTGTGGCTTGCCAATCCTCTCTTGACGTCAGCGCTCGGCGCTACACTCGTTGGGGTCTATCGCCGGTTGGACGCGCGTCCGACGACGCAAAACGCGGCTCTTGGCCTCGTCCTGCTGTCGCCGTTCACCTTGTTCCTGGGCGGATCGCTGTTCCCACAGACCATGGCGGCCGTTTTGGTTGCCGCCGTGGTCTGGGCGCAGTTGAGCGACGAAGCGCGACCGCGCGTCTGGCGCAAGCCGTTGATCGGCGCGTTGTTCGGGGTGCTGTTGCTGGCCCGCTACGACGTGTTCGCCATCGCCGTGCTACCCTATGCGGTTGACCGGCTGATGCGTCGCCGGTTCGCCGCGATCCGCGACGGCCTGCTGGTGATGCTGGGCCTGTTGCCGTTCGCTCTTGGCCTGTTGGCCTATAACGCCGCGATCACCGGCAGCGCGTTGCAACTGACGTCCAACTGGGCGGCTTCAGCGCCATCCCCACAGTTGGATGCAACTCAGCAAATCCTTCAGCAGCTCGACCTGCTCCTGTACTGGCTGGGCGGCCTGGCCGAGTTCGGGGGCCTGCCGATTATAATCTTGGCGGCGATCGCTCTTGTCGCAAAGATGCGCCGGCGTTCCTGCCGATTCTGACTCACTTCTTGCTGCCCGCCGCGGTGCTCTTCTACGCCTTCGTCCCCTTCAGTGGCGGCCATCAATACGGGCCACGCTATTGGTTCTGGGCTTGGCCGCTGGGGACGCTTACGATCATTACCGGCCTGGTGGACGCGTCCGGTTATCTTTCGGCGTTCCGCCGGCGAACCCCGTTCCAAGGCGTTGCGGTCGCTGCCCTGACTTACGCCGCCGCGGCGTTCTGCATACTGCTGGCGACGACGCATGGCTACATCGCGGCGCGCCGCGAGGTGTTCGACGTGCAGCCGCCCGTGGCACGAGCTGTCGGTACTGCTGCCGGACAGGATGTTGCAAAGGTGGTGGTGGCCGAAGTTTTTCGTACAGGACGCGGATTTCACCCGCAATGACATCAACTACAGCGCCAGCATCCTATACGGCCGCGGTGGCCTGCCGGATGCTGTGGCGCGCGCCTGCCGTCTGCCGGACCGCGCGGTGTTTCGCTGGGAGGCGCCCAACCACATGGTGCGGGTACCCTGTCCATGAGCCTTGGCATCCCTATCAGCGGAGTCTCGTGCGCGGGCGAGCAGCAACGCTGTGGTCGCCCCTGGCTTTCGGTCGTTATGGCGAGCTGGTGCGGCGAACAATGGATCGCCGCGGCGCTGAAATCGATCGCGGCCGAGGCGGCATCGGGCATCGAGGTCCTGCTGCTGGACAGCAGCCCGACGCCCACCACAGCCGAAATCGCCCAGCGCTATGCCGACCGGCTCGATCTTCAGGTTTTTGCGCGTCCCGACCTTCCGGCGTGGCAAGCGAAGACGAACCACGGCGTGGCCATCGCGGCAGCGGATCATGTTTGCTGGCTGCATCAGGATGATCTGTGGCTTCCCGGGCGGGCGGCGGCGGTGCGCGAATGGATCGCCGCCGCTCCGGACACCGCGCTGCACCTCGCGCCAAGCGTGATCGTCGATCGCGACGGAGCGTCGCTGGGTCTCTGGCGATGTCCCCTGCCGGCAAGCCGGGAACTCGACGCCGCCACGGTGACGCGGCGACTGCTGGTGCAGAAACTTCATCGCCGCGCCAGCACCCGTCTTCCGCAAGCAAGCGTGGTTGGACTGCGGCGGGATGGACGAGCAGCTCTGGTATACCGGGGATTGGGATGTATGGTTGAAGCTGGCGGCGGCCGGGCCGGTCATCTACCACGATCAGGTCACCACCGGTTTCCGCATCCACCGAGGCTCACAGACCATCGCCGGCATCCGCGACCTCGCCGACTTCGAGCAGCAGATGCGGATCGTGCTGGATCGGCACCTACCGCGTCTGGCCGGCGAGAGAAGCGTTGAGCGCGCTGCACGGACCTCGATCCTGGTAAATACCGCTTTAGCAACGGCGGCGGCCGGATCCATGGACCCGTTGTGGCAGGCCATCGCAGGGTTCGCGTGCCTTGGTCCGGTCGGGCTGTACCGTTACCTCCGGGATTCACGCATCAGGGAGCGGTTGGTCCCGCGTGTGCGGGCCTGCCTGAGGGGTGCGCTTTGACCATGAGCATCGGGCCGAGGATCCGGGCAATGTTCGGCTCGCATGAGCGTTGGATCACCGACGCCTATCGTGAGCTATACATCAGCGTCGATGGGCTTGCGGCGCAGATGCGCCGGTGGGTGCCCGCTGCGGGCCGCATCCTGGAAGTCGGCTGCGGTGAGGGTGCCGTGACCGGACGGCTTGCCGAAGCATATCCGGACGCCAAAATCACGGCGATCGACATTACGCCTCGTCTTGGGCGGCTCTATGCCGGGCCCCCTGAGCGGGTACGGTTTCTGCAGTGCACTGCGCAGGAGATCGCCGGCCGCGAGCCTGGCCGGTACGATCTTGTTGCGCTATGCGACGTGCTGCACCACGTCCCTCTCCCCGCCAGGCAGGACTTGCTCACGGCGATCCGAGCGACGCTGTCGCCGGACGGAGTTTTCGTGTTCAAGGAGTGGGAGCGGAACACCACGCCGATCCACTGGCTCTGCCACGCTTCCGATCGTTGGCTTACCGGCGACCGCGTCCGCTACATGACGCGCGGGGAAATCCGCCAGCGTCTCGCGCGCAGCTTTGGCGATGCCGCGCTTGTCGCGGAGGCGCGGCTCGCCCCGTGGCGCAATAATCTGGCCATCCTGGTCCGGCCATGACGGCCTATGGCGCCGTCGAGCGCACAACACGCTATACGCTGATTGGTGCATTCTGTGCGGCGTTCAATAACGCCGTTATAATCCTCGGCAGTTGGACGGGTCACAATTATGTCCTGCTTTCCTGTCTTGCATTCGTTATCGTGACCCCGATTGGATACCTGCTGCATACGCGCTTCACGTTTGGCGTTCGCCGATCGTGGCACAACTTCGTCCGCTTCACCTGGGGCGGGGCGACAGGCTTTCCGGTGTATTTCCTTGTGATGGCCGGGTTTTGCTCCGGCTTGCATGCGCCGGTCGCGGTGGCGACGCCCGTTGCCACGGTCACCCTGTACATTTGGAACTACGCTTTGGCGCACTGGGCGCTACGCAGCCGGTCGGCGTTCGGCCGAACACGCCGGCAGTTCGATGAGGGCGATAACTTATGCAAAACGGTTTGAAACGACTTGTTCGATCTCAAGTCGCTGTCGTGGAACTACCGTCGCAGATTGGCCTATGGGAGGTATGAGGCATGCTCCAGGATTCTCTCCAGCGCGCGGAACTCGGCAAATCACCTCGGCGCGAGGAAATTGCAACCCATATTGTTGCACGGTTGCAGGACAACCTTGCAACGATGCATCAGCAGTACCACTTTTCCAGGACGCGTCCCGTCCTGCTGGGTTGACGATTTGCTGCCGGATGCACTGGCACGCCGGATTTTCGCGAGCTTCCCGACCGTTGGCGGAATGATGTTCAAGAATTCGATAAAGGAACGCAAATACGTCAGCGCGCAGATGAACCAGCATCCGCCGCTGCTGGAGGAGATTGTCTTCGCGTTCCAGGATCCGCGCGTCCTGCGGATCGTCGGCGATATCACCGGCTTGCGAGGGGTCGAACCTGATTCCAACTTATACGCTGGGGGCATCAGTGCCATGCCCCAAGGTAACTACTTGAAGCCGCACCTGGACAATTCCCATGACAGGGACCGCAAGCGCTACCGCGTGCTAAACTTGCTCTACTACGTAACGCCGGATTGGCGAGAGGAGTACGGCGGGAACCTGGAATTGTGGGACCAGGGACCGAAAGGAAAACCGCGCCCCATTCCAAGTCTGTTCAATCGCCTGGTGCTGATGGTGACCAACCGCTCATCCTGGCATTCGGTGTCGGAGGTACTGCATGATGGCAGCCGATGCTGCGTCTCCAACTACTATTTCTCGTGTTCGCCGCCGGAGGAGGACGCCTATTTTCATGCCACCTCCTTCCGCGGACGTCCGGGAGACACAGTGGGCGACCTGATCATGGCGGCAGACAACGCGCTGCGCACCGCTGTATTGAAGACGTTCGGTGGCAAGGTGTATCGGAATCCGCACGTCTACCGGCGATCCGACCCGGGGTGACGCCATGACCAGCGGCCCCGGTTTCACGGCCGCCGGCGCGTGGGGCACGCGGCGGCGGATGCGCTATACAGCCTTATGCGGCCGTTGGATTCAGGCGCCGGGGGAACGCGCAATGACGACTGTGCTCGATGACAGGGTTGGACAGTTGGCGGCGGCAGGCCGCGCGCAGCGCCTCAAGGCCATTCTGCGTTGTCCGGATTGCCACGGCGACCTTTGCTGGACCGCAACCGCCGTCGCTTGCCCAGCGTGCGGCACCGCATATCCGTGCGGCAACGAGCGTCCGGAGTTCGCCTATCCCACCGCGGACCATACCGAGGACGCCGCGTTCCAGCAGGAGCGCATGCACCACCGCAGCCTGCGTGGCCGGATGTATGACTGGGGTCAGCGCGTCATAACCAGCGAATATGCTCCGCATGATCATCGCGCCGAATTTCTCGCGGGTCTCCCTGCCGAGGCCATCGCCGTCGAATTCGGTTCCGGAAACCGGCGGCTAGGCGAGTCGATCATCAACATCGACCTGTTTCCATTCCCCAACGTCGACCTCACCGCCGACATCGAACACGCGCCCATCGCCGATGCATCGGTCGATTACGCCATCCTCGACAGCGTGATCGAGCACGTACCAAATCCCCATGCGGTTGTTGCCGAAGTGCGGCGTATCCTGAAGCCTGGCGGCAAGCTGCTGTGCATCAACCCGTTTCTGTTCCCGTATCACGGCTATCCCGCTCACTACTGCAACTTCACCCGTGATGGCATGCGTCATCTGCTGCGCGATTTCAGCCACGTCATCGTCGAGCCGCATTACGGACCGACCAGCGGCCTTATCAACATCGCCAGCGAATACGTGGCGATCAGCGTCGCGGGAGATCGCCGTACGCTGTATCTCGCGATACGTGCGGCGATGCTGCTGGCGATCGGCTGGCTTCGCTGGCTGGACCGCTGGCTCATCCGGGCGCCGCATGCCCATCGGCTGGCAGGCATGCTTTGCTCAATTGCAACAAAATGACGCGGCGGTGTTGCCTGAGGCATCGCCGCACGGTTCGATCCGCCGGGCAATCAACGACTGCGGTTCCCGGCCGGCATGCCCGGCGTGCATCGCCGCATCGGTCCCGTCTGTCACCCGCCTGAAACCGCCCGCCCGGTAGCTTAAAAGCAACTCCGCGGGACAGAGAACTTGCAAGCAGCCCGGACGCTCGAAACCACGCTATACCGCGATCGTAGTGCCGTGCGCACCAAAACACATGCCGGCGCGTTGGCGCTGGCCGGGATTCTAAGCTTCGCGCTGGCCCTGCGGCTGTTCCTGCTGCTGACCCACACCTACATCGTCCACCCGGACGAGACCTTCCAGTACCTGGAGCAAGCACATCGGCTTGCGTTTGGGTATGGCGTCGTCCCCTGGGAATATCACGACGGCATCCGCTCCTGGCTGTTCCCCGGCGTGCTGGCCGGGCTGATGCGTCTGGTCGCCGGCTTCTATTCCTCGCCCCAGAAGTCTATCTGTTTGTCATTCGTTCCTGCTGCGTGCGTGGCCTCGCTCAGCGTGCCATATGTCGGCTTCCGCCTGGCGCAGCGGCGCCTGGGCCTGCCAGCCGCGATCGTCACCGGTCTGCTCTGCGCCCTGTGGTACCAGCTTCTGTACTTTGCCCCCGTGGTGATGACGGAGACGCTGGCGACGTATTGCGCGCTATGGGCCATCCTCATCGCGGACGACAACGACCGAAACGACGCGAACATGCCACGCCGTCTCGCCGCAGCCGGCGCCTTGTTCGCCCTCGCGGTGTGCCTGCGCTTTCAATATGCGCCGGCACTCGTGCCCGCGGTTATCTGGCAGTGCGGTCTCGACCGGCGGCGCTGGATGCCGGTTATCGCCGGCGGCCTCGCGGTGGTGCTGTTGGCCAGTGGCGTGCTCGACGCGACCACCTGGGGCACGCCCTTCCAGTCGGTGTGGCTGAACTTCGTGCGTAACGCGACGCAAGGCGTCAGCGCCGGCATGGGCACCGAACCGTGGAGCTATTACCCGCAGTACCTGCTGGTTGCGACCGGCCCTTGGGCGCCGGTGTTAGCCGCATTGCTCTTGCTCGGCGCATACCGCGTGCCGGCGCTCGGATTGGCTGCCGTCTCCGTGGTGCTGCTGCACTCCTTCGCGGCGCATAAGGAGATTCGTTTCATCTACTTCGCCCTTGCCGCCGCACCGATCATGATCGGCATTGGCACGGCTGTCTTGCTCGACGCGATCAGTCCCAACCGCAGGGCGCTCCGGACCATCGCCGTACTGCTCTTGCCGTTATTGTTCTGCGGCGCCGAGGCGTCCGTCTCGCTGCGCCAGGCGACTCCGGCCGATGCCTGGCATCGCGACGCCAGCACCGTGGCGGCCTTCTTCGCGGTGCACGCCGACGCGGCAGTCTGCGGCGTCGGCGTGCGCATCCCTTGGGTCTATCGCACCGGCGGCTACACCTATCTGCATCGCCCGGTGCCGCTGTACTTCGAAGGCATAGAGCAAGCAGAGCACCCCACGGGCGTGCCTCGCGCACTGCCGCTGAGCGTCATGCTGCACGGCAAAGCAGTGCCGCAATATCCGAATGCCCAACTCGCTGCGCACACCGGTCGCTTCAATGCCATGATCGCATTCCGGGGGGACGAATATCTCGGCTACGCGCCTACCGCCTGCTTCCGCGGACCGCTTCCGGGCGAGCGCAGCGTCTGCCTGTATCGCCGCCCCGGTGGCTGCGACTGACGCAAATCAATGGCTGCGCCCCTCCCGCGCCGCGGTGGCGAGAGCGTCCGCCCGTTCGTTCATGACGTCCCCGGCATGGCCCCGCACCCAGCGCCATTCGATCTTGTGCTGTGCCACCGCCGCCAGCAGGCGTTGCCAGAGGTCCATGTTCTTCACCGGATCGCCCGTCGCGCTGCGCCAGTTCTTGCGCACCCAGCCCTGGTGCCACCGCGTGACGCCGTTCTTCACGTATTCGCTGTCGGTATGCAGCACCACGCGGCAGGGACGCTTCAGCGCCTCCAGCGCCGCCGCCGCCGCGGTGAGTTCCATGCGGTTGTTGGTTGTGGCGGCCTCGGCACCGGACAGCTCCCGTTCATGGCCCTTGTAGCGCAGGATCGCTGCCCAGCCGCCCGGCCCTGGATTGGGCTTGCTGCCGCCGTCGGTCCAAACTTCCACCACCTCGCCCGAGTCCGGTCCCGGGGTGACGGTCACTTCTTCCGATGCCATCGGCAAAGTCTCCTGGCGCGGCGTTGACGCAGGCGAAGCGATCATCCCACCGGCACCCCCCTGGCACCCCACGGGCACCCCCGCTGTCACCCTCGCCGGCGCAGCACCGCGTCGCGGATCAGCGGCATGCGGTCGTTGCCGAAATACATGTCATCGCCGCCGACGAACATGGTGGGCGAACCGAACCCACCGCGGTCCATCAGCTCCTGAGTCGTCGCGCGCAGCTTGTCCTTGATCGGTTGCTGCTCGATCCCAGCGAAGAACGCGTCCGGATCGACCCCCACCTTGCGGCAGATCTCCGTCAGCACCGGCACCTGGGAGATGTCCTGGTCGTCGCCCCAATAAGCCTCGAACGTGGCACGCGCGAACGGCACCAGTTTCTCCCCCGGCTCCAGCAGGATGCAGCCGCGCATCGCCTTCACACTGTTCACCGGGAAGACCGTAGGGCGGTAGTGCATGCGGATGCCGAGGTAACGTGCCCAATCCAACTGATCCTTGTGGCCATAGGCCTGCTTCAGCGGCACCGGCTTCTCGCGCGCGCTGTGCACGCTGGGGTTCACCGCGTTGAACACGCCCCCCACCAGGATCGGCCGCCACGCCACTGTTACCCCGATCTCCTGCTCCATGCGGAGCAGGTTCTCGAAGGCGAAATACGTCCACGGGCTGGAGCAATCGAAGAAGCACTCGATCTCGGCCATGGTTCTCTCCCGTAATCTGTCGCGACCGAGCCTAGCGGACCCGGGGCGGAAGCTCCAACATTGACGGGCCGCGGCAGTGGCTGGCATCAACCGTGGGGTTCATCCGGGAAGACAATATTGTGAACGACCTGACGCCCGATATCGTGCTGGTGCACAGTTCCGATTTGCATGTGGACGACACGCCCGCCGAAGTCAGCTACGGCGACGACGGCACCGCGGGGTTGCGCTGGGTGCTGGATACCGCGCGCGCCGTGCGGGCCGACCTGGTGCTGCTGGTCGGCGACACGTTCGACAACAATCGCCAGAGCGCCGCGATCCTGCAACGCGCGGCGCAGCTTCTTGCGGATGTCGGCCGGCCGGTGGTGATCCTGCCCGGCAACCACGATCCGCTGACGCCGGATTCGGTGTATCGGCGGAGCGGGATCACGGCGCTGCCAAATGTGCATGTGATCGGCCTGACGCACGAGATCGCGGTGGCCTTTCCGGAGCATGAGCTGGAAGTCTGGGGCCATGCACATCACCACTACGACGACATGGTGCCACTGCGCTCGCCACGTCCGCGTGCGGCGCGCTGGCATGTCGCGTTGGCGCACGGGCACTACGAGGCAGATGGCGTGCCACCGCTGCGCCCCTCGTGGCTGATCAGCGATGCCGAGATCGCCGCCACCGGCGCCGACTATCTGGCGCTGGGCCACTGGAACCGCGCGGCGCGCGTCGGTAACGGCGTGGTGCCGGCGTATTATTCCGGATCGCCCGATTTGGCGGGCACGGTCAACCTGGTGCGGCTGAGCGCCCGCGACGGCGTGGCGGTGACGCGGGAGCCGGTGCGGCGGTAGAGACGCTGGCAGCGAGTGCTCCGACTGCCGGCACGATTTTGCCGGTGATGCCTGTCGCCCGGGACGCTCGCGTAGCATGGCCGCGCGCAGGACGCGGTTGCTGCGGGTCTGGTGCACATTGGCAAGGGATTTTCAGTCGCCGCGAATCAGGACGGCTGGGCCGGCCATGCTCGATCCCCGCAAGCGGGCGCGTCGCCAAAGGGCTCACCGCTTACCCGAACGCCCCAACCTCGTGCGACACCGCCGTCGCGATCTCCCGCACCATCGCGAACAACTGCCGCATCGGCGCGAAGATCTCCGCATGCTCCTTCGCATACGCATTGGAGGCACGCGGCGCGGCGGGTTCGGCATAGTCGCGCTCGGCCGACGGATCGGGGGCGGCGGGGAAGATTTCCGCCAGCACGTCCAGCGCCGACTGCATGTCCAGTCGCAGGATCGCGGCTTCCAGGACCGGGCGGGTAACGCCGTGGCGCGGCGAGAAGTCCGAAATCTCCGTCGCCAGGATCCAGATACGATGCACCAGCGAAAGGCGCAGCGCGTGCAGCAGCACCTCGCGCGTCGCCATGCGAGGCGCATCCGGCCAGGCGACGCGCAGCGCCAGATGGTCCGCCTGGATGCGGCGGAACATCGACTGCGCGTCGGCCCAGATGTCCAGCCGTTCCAGCGCGCGCGCCACCGACACCAGCGCCTCGCGCCGGCCTGGCAGGCGGGTGTGGGCCGCGCGGTCCAGCCACGTGCCGGGGTCCAGCGAGGCGATCACCGCGCGCAGCACGTCGATATCCGAATGCGCCAGGCCGTGCGTCGCCAGATCCATGGCGCGGCGGAACCGTCTGCTGTTCGCCAACATGTCGGCGAACACCTCGGGGTGCCGCGCCGCCGCCGCGCCGATCCCCTGCAACGTGTTCGCACACCAGCCGAGCTGCTGGAGGATTGCATTGTTCGGGATGGCGCGCAGCTCACGCGGATGGCGGATGCGCGACGCCCCCGCCATGCCGTCCGATTGCCGCGCTGACGGCCGCGAGCCGGTACGGTCCAGCAAGGCCGGACCGAACGCGCCCAGCAGGGCGCCATATCCGGCATCCTCCACCAGGGCTTCCATCCCGGCGCGCACCGTGGCGAAGAAGTCGGCAGCGAAATCGGGATCGGCATAGACCGGGTCCTCGATCGGACCGGCCGCGGGATGGAAGGTTTGTTCGGCGATGCGGGTGATGGTGGCCAGCGCCAATTCCGGCGTGCCGAGCAGCAGATAGCCGTCGCCGCCCTGGAATGCGCTTTCGTCGCGCACGGCGAGACCGGCCTTGAACAGTGCCTGGCGCGACGCGGTGGGGGAGAGGTATTTCAGCCGGTCCGCCAGCGAGCCGGGATGTGCGCCGCGGCCGATGCTCTCGCCATGCGTGTCGAACAGGATCACCTCGACGCCGCGCACCCCGTGGCGCTCCAGCATGGCGGCGATCTTCATGCGCAAGCGCTCGATCAGGTAGCTGGCCGCGAGCTGGCCGACATAGCGGCCGGAATCGGAATAACCGAACTGCAACGCGAGCTTGCCGGTGGCCTGCAGGTAAGCGCGGTAGTGCGGGCTGCGCAGCGCTTCCTCCAGCACCGTCGCGCCATGTTCCAGCGCGTCCGCGGTCTCGAACAGGGGAGAAATTTCGATGTTGCGGTCGACGCCAAACAGCTTCGCTACCCACAGGGCACAGAGCAGGGTGTAGCCGGTCTCGGTCTCGGCGATCAGGAAACGGATGGGGACCGAGCCATCCACGTGTTTGACGATCTGTGCCACCGTCATCATCAGCCGGGCGGCCGATGCTTGCTCCGCCAGCAGGGCGCCGAAATCGACGGGCGTGGGTTGCACCGTGTCCAACGCTGCGTTGATCTTGGAGAACAGGGCCCGGCGGTGGGCGGGGTCCTCGGGCGGGTCGGCGATGCCCAGGCGCTGGCGCACCACGTTGTGCAACTGCGCCGCGTTCAGGCGCGTGTGGGTGTGGGCGAGCGACAGGCCGTGCGACACCAGCCCCGCGCGCGCGACGCATAGCGCCAGCCGTACATGGTCGTCGGTGGCGGCGTCGATCGCGGCACTGAACAGCGGCAGCAGCGGATCCGGGGTCGTCAGAGCAGTGTCGCGGTTCTCGACCAGCGTGCGGGCGAAGGCGGCGACGCGCGGCGGGTCCGGCGTCTTGGGGCAGGCGGCGTGCTGGGCGGTGACCGCGTCCAGCGCCTCGGCGGTGCGGGCGGCGAGCGTGTCGGTGCCGGGCAGTGCGACAAGCTGCGCGTGCAGGCGGGCGAACTGCAGGCGCTTCATCTCCAGGCGCAGCCGCAGCGTGTCCCACCAGCCGATGTCGGTGCGGCCGTCCGTGTCGTAGCCGACCCAGGAGGACAGGATCACGGGGCGAGGGTTCAGCTCGGTCCAGCGGTCGGGCCAGGCGGAGCGCGCCACAGTCAGCAAGGCGGCATTGAACCGGTCCACCGCGTCGCGGCCATTCGCGGTCGCGGTGGCGGCTTGCTCGAACTCCTCGCCGAGCGTGATGGGCGGCGGACGGTGCGAGGCAAAGCCTGGCGCTGGTCGGCCGCAGGCGGCGTTGGCCAGCGCGTGGTTGACCGCCGTGGGCAGCGCGAATGTGGGATGCGCGGTGAAGACGGCGGCGAAACGGCTGCGCTCCACCAGGGCGCGGTATTCCGCCCAGCGGACCGGGCTGTCGTTCGGATCCGGCCGCAGCAGGTGCTGCGCGAGGCGCAGCAGCGAGGCGTCGTTCGCGTGGGTATCGATGCCGCCGACATAGGCAGCGATGCGGCCGGCACGGTCGGCGAAGGCGGCGTCGCGCAAGTGGCGGATCAGCGCCTCGATCTGCGGGCCGGCCAGCGCGCCCTGGTCCATGCGGCGGGTGATGGCCAGAGCCACCAGCAGGACCGGATTACCGAACGGGTCTTCGTCAGCGCGGGCGCCCAGGCGGGCGGTGAGGCTCAGGAGATCCTGGGCGAGTGCAGCGACCGGGTCGGTCGGGACATCGTTCGGCATGTTGGAGATGCTGCGACGTTTTGTGCGGCGCAGCAAGACCCCTTGCGGTTAGGGGGAGGAGGTCGGAGGAGGAGTCGAAACAAGAAGATTCGTGCGTTGCAACCCCTCCCGCCAACTCCTCCCGCAAGGGGAGCGGAGTCCCTTATCTCTGCCCACCTCTGCACCGCCGCAGGGGATTGCTATCTCTGCCCACCTCTGCACCGCCGCAGGGGATTGCTTCCCCGCTCCCGCAATGACAGGAGGGGCGCAACAACCGAACGGGAGAATGCGGATGTTGCTGCAGGGACAGGCGGCGGTGGTGACTGGTGGCGGCTCGGGGCTGGGCGCGGCGACGGCGGCGCTGTTGGCGGCGTCCGGCTGCCGCGTCGGCGTGCTCGACATCAATCGCGACGCCGCCCTGGCGACCGCTTCCCGCATCGGCGGCGCGGGCGCGGCATGCGACGTAGCCGAAGCCGCCGAAGCCGAAGCCGCCCTGGCGGAACTGCGTGCCGCACACGGTGTGGAACGCGTGCTGGTGAACTGTGCCGGCATCGGCGTCGCCGGACGCATCGTTGGGCGCGACGGGCCGCTCCGGCTCGACGCATTCGAGCGCGTAATCCGCGTCAACCTGATCGGCACGTTCAACCTGCTCCGGCTATCGGCCGCGGCAATGTGCACGCTGGACCCGCTGGAGGACGGCGAACGCGGGGTGATCGTCAACACCGCCTCGATCGCGGCGTTTGAAGGACAGGTGGGACAGGCCGCCTATGCGGCCTCGAAAGGCGGCGTGGCCAGCCTGACGCTGCCGGCCGCGCGCGAGCTGGCGCGCTTTGCCGTGCGCGTGGTGACCATCGCGCCCGGTTTGTTCGAAACGCCGATGGTCGCCGGCCTGCCACCGGAGATCCAGCAGAGCCTGGGCGCCAGTGTCCCGCATCCGCCGCGGCTGGGCCGGCCGGAGGAGTACGCCGCGCTGGTGGGGCACATCGTCGCGAACCGGTACCTGAATGGTGAAGTCATCCGGCTGGACGGCGCGCTACGCATGGCTGCGCGATGAGTACGCCGATGAACGTCGGGTAACGGCATGCAGCGTCAGGTGCCCCGGTGCTGCGGAACGGCGCAGGGCGTAAAAGCGAAGCGCATTCCGCTGCTCCGCCAGCGGCGACCCGCCCCGCGCCTTGCCGCTATCGCCAGCATGCCCGCCTAGCACGCCCACCCAGCATGCCCACAATGTCCCGCACAGGCTGACTTCAACGACCATGACCAGCATCCGGCCAGCAACGCCCGCGGACGTCGAACCCATCGCCCGCTTGTTCCGGCAAGTGCGCCAGGCTTGCCTGCCGTACCTCCCCGACCTGCACACGTCCGCCGAGGACCTGGCGTTCTTCCGCGACCACGTCTTCCCTGCTGCCGTTGTGTGGGTCGCGGGCGAATCGGAAGTCGTCGGCTTCTGCGCCGCGCGGCCCGGCTGGGTGGACCATCTGTACATCCACCCGGAGCGCCACGGGAAAGGCCTGGGAACGGCGCTGCTGACGCAGGCCATGGCGGGGCAGGTGTCGCTGCGTCTATGGGTATTCCAGCGCAACGTGCCAGCCCTGCGCTTCTACGCAGCTCGCGGGCTTCCGCGCGGTCGAGCACACCGACGGCAGCCGCAATGAAGAACGCGAGCCCGACGCGCTGATGGAGTGGCTGCGCGCCGACGGCTGAACGTCGCCCGGGTCCGGGCACAGAAGCGGCGGCGGGGCGGCAGCCCGCGGCACCCTCGTCGGCGCGGCATCGTTCATCAGCGATTAACCATCCCCAATGTACAATCCTGGGCGCTCGCGAAAACAAGCGGGAGAAGGGGCGGCGGCAATGACCATGCTCTGACGGACAGGCCTGATGAAGCGACCGTTGCCCCATGCTTTCCGGTCGATCGCGCGCAGCCGCGCCTTGGTGCGGGCGGCGATTGCGATCATCGTCTGCCTGACCCTGGCCTCCGCGATCGCGATCTGGTCGCTCCGTCAGGGGGCCATTGCCGATACCGAGGACGACAACCACCGCCTTGGCGTTATCCTCGCCGAGCAAACGACGCGAACCCTGCAGTCCGTGGACCTTGTGCTGCATCATGTGTCGGACAAGGTCCGCGCCAGCGGTGTGCACGATCTGCGCGCACTGCATGAGCAGTTTGGGACCCGCGAGTTTCATGATGCATTGGAAAAGCGGCTGATCGATCTGCCTCAGGCCGAAGCGTTTACGGTCGTCGATGCCACAGGCCATATCGTCAGCGGATCGCGAGAATGGCCGGCGCCCAATTACTCTCTGGCCTATCAGGATTATTTCCGTCACTTCGCGGCCGCGCCGGATCCGGACCCGTACATCTCCGCGCCTGGAATCAGTCATTCCACTGGTGCAGCACACGATTTTTCTGGCCCGCCGGCTCAGCGCGCCGGACGGAACCTTTCTTGGTGTGGTTGCCGGTCCCGTCCTGCTGAGCTTTTTCGAGAGGTTCCTCGCCGGAGCCGGGCTGACCGACGGCACCGGTATAACGATATTGACCAATGGCGGGACGGTTCTTGTGCGGTTTCCGGCGCAGGGGATCACCGCAGGAACGAAAATTTCCCCGACTGTTGGCTGGCATGCAGCGGTTGCGGCCGGCGGCGGCCATTACCGTTCGCCGGGTGCGTTCGCGACGGTGGGGCCGAGCTTCGTCTCGGTGCATCCCCTGCGCCTTTACCCGATCGTCGTCGATGTCACGCGCCGGGAGAGCGCCGCGCTCGCGCGCTGGTGGCGGCAGGCCGCCGCCATCGCGATCGGTACGCTGCTGACCACTATCAGCCTGACCTTGCTCCTGCGGGCGCTGAGCTTCCAGATCGCTGTTATCGAATCCTCACAAAAGCAAATTCAGGCGCAGGCCACCGCCACCCAGGAGAGCGAACGGCGCCTCGCGGAGCAAACGGTACTGCTTCGGACCACGCTGGATCACATGAACCAGGGCCTGCTGATGTCCGACGCGAACGGCGTCGTGGTGGTGTACAACCGTCGCGTCCTGGAGATCCTGGATTTGCCCGCTGAGATGATGGCCGCGCACCCTCGCTTTGACGAGGTCGTCGAATTCCAGCGGGCCAGCGGTGAATTTGCTCCGCAGGAAAACGCCCAGCTCTATGCGTCCATCGGCGAGAATGTGGCCTACGAGCGCCGGCGCCCCAATGGCGCGGTCATCGAAGTGCGCACCGCCGGCCTGTCGGATGGCGGCATGGTGCGCACCTATACCGACATCACCGCACGCGCCACCGTCGAGGATATGCTGGGTCATGCCGCGACGCATGACGATCTGACCGGGCTGGTCAACCGCAACGGCTTCGGTCTCAGGCTGGACGCAATCCTGACGGTGGCGCTGCACGGCGGCGGGGGATTTGCCGTACTCTGTCTCGATCTCGATCGCTTCAAGGCGGTCAACGATACGCTTGGCCATGCTGCCGGAGACCGGCTGTTGCTGCTGGCAGCGCAACGAATGCGCGAGGTATCGCGGCACAGCGATGTGGTCGGGCGGCTTGGCGGCGACGAATTCGCCATGATCCTCCCCGAAGCGAACCGATGCGGCGCGGAGCAAACCTGTGAGCGCCTGATCGAGTCGATCAGGATGCCATTCGATCTGGAAGGCGAGACGGTCCGCATCGGCGTCTCGATCGGCGTGGCAATTTATCCGGATGACGGTGTCAGCGCCGAGCAATTGTTGAGCAACGCGGACATCGCGCTGTATGAGGCGAAAGGCACTGGGCGCGGCTCCTGGCGCAACTATGCCAGCGAGAACGGACTCTGGCAGCGCCGGCAAATGCTGCTGGAACGCGAATTTCGTGCCGCGGTCGAGTTGCGGCAATTCGCCCTCGTCTATCAGCCGATCTGCGACACAGTCACTCGCGAGGCGATATCGTACGAGGCCCTGCTGCGTTGGAACCACCCCACACGCGGGGTGGTCTCGCCGGGCGAATTCATTCCGGTGGCAGAGCAGACGGGGTTGATCGTCGCACTGGGACGCTGGGTCGCCGAGGCTGCCTGCGCCGAGGCAGCGACCTGGGCCAGGCCGCTGCGCGTCGCGATCAACCTGTCGCCGGTCCAGTTCCGTCAATCCAACCTTGTCGCTTCCATCGAGGACGTGTTGTCGCGTACCGGTCTCGCGCCGGATCGGCTCGATCTTGAAGTGACGGAGGGGCTGTTGCTGGCGGACGAGGAACGCGTGCTCCGTACGATGCAACAGCTTCGCGCGACCGGCGCCCGGATGGTGCTGGACGATTTCGGCACCGCCAATTCCAATCTGGGATACCTGCGGAATTTTCCATTCGATGTTGTGAAGATCGACCGCAGCTTCCTGCGTTCGCTGAACAGTGACCCGCATGCGCTGGCACTGGTGGAGGCGATTCTGACGATGGCTCGCTCGATCGGGGTCGATGTTATTGGCGAAGGCGTGGAGACCGAGGAGCAGCTTGATTTGCTTTGCCAACTGCGATGCCAGGCGGTGCAGGGCTACCTGCTGGGGCGACCTGCGTCCGGCAACGCGACCCGCGCCGCTATCTGGAATGCCGCTGCCGGCAGCGCGCTGGGTGGACAGGCGATTCTGCTGCCGCGGCCGGTTGCCACGGCGTAAATGCGGGCTGGTATAAGAAGTGCGAGTGGGGATCGCGGCGATGCAGTCTGCATGAGGAATGGGCTGTTACCTTGATCGTGCGGCCGGAAGGCCGTGCCGTTGTCAGAGCGCTTTCCGTCTGACGAAGTAACGCTGATTGGCTCCCCTGTCATTTTGAGGAGCAATTCGCCCCTCGCAAGAAACCAAGACTCCCTCCCCTTGGGGGAGGGGTGCGTGCAGGCACTGACGGCGGTTGTATGCACCCCTCCCCCTGGCCTCGGTCCGCTCAGCGGCCCGAGCCAACAAGGCGAGGGGGTGTCCTCCCCCCGGCGGTCAACTCGTAGTGACAACGAAATCGACGGCGGCGCGTTAGCTGCCAGTCTCACTCCGACAACCCGGTCAGGTGCCGCACCACAATCCGCGCCAGCCGCTCACAGCCAACCTGATCTTCCGTATCGAACCGTGCCAGCACCGGGCTGTCGAGGTCGAGCACACCAAGCAGCTCGTCAGCTTTTGACCCAACGATGAATACCACATCCCGCAGAGGTCATCTCAATATGGTTCTGAATGGAAAGCTCAAAAGCGCAATTGGTTGGCGATTAGCAAGAAGACCCGTTCGTAGCTTCATAAGCTAATTGCTTCCGGCATATGCAATTCGGCACGAGTGATCCGGCCACCGTGTAGCCCAAGATGACTACCGAGGTAGTAGCTGGTATTCAGGACTTCGTATAGCCTCATGCTGCATATTTAGCCCAGCCCGTACTTTTTCAATAAGAGCGGAATACACTGTTGCAGCTTCGTCCCCATTATGAGTTGGCGTTTGCGACGCCAACCACTTTGCAAAGCAATGATCCAATATCTGAGCGTTTCTTCGTTTGGATCATGAACGAAGCCCATAATCGGCCCTCCGCTCATACCCTTGATGTCGAAATTCTCCGACACTCCGACTTGACCGTAGAACCTTGCTGGCGTCGTTTCCGTCAAATCTGATGGTCGCCACGTCCTTGCTACACTCACGTAGGCCGGATTGAGATTTACGAAGGTAGTTTCAAATCGCTCGCATTGCGTTGGGAATCCTATGAGCAAACATCCAGTGTAATGCGGCGGCAGGCCGGTATAATGTGTTTCCGTGATGAAAGTTTCGCCCTTTAGCTGAGCTTCGTAGTATGGGCGCAATGGGATCAAGCCTATATCTGCGGAGTCGTCCTCATGGATATAGTAAAGGTCGGTTTGTTCCAAATGGTCGATCAAAGGAATGGCCTCGGTGCCATTTGTAGGCAATATTGTGGCCTCTTTGATTTTGATACCCCGTTTTCGGAAGCTATCTATCTCCTCAAGAGCGTGTCCTGCTGTCAGGAGATACGTTCTATCATTGATCCGAGCAAGCATAGAGGTGTATATAGCATCTCCATGTTCGATACGTATGTGAAGCCCTTTTGTATGGTCGAGCAACCATTGTTCAGCTTTAGAGGTCATAGCGTCATTCTATCAGATATTGAAGGGCTTTGGCAAAATCTAATAATGCTGTGGCATTGGAAGCATGTACGGAGCAGGCTGTGGTCGAGATAGGAGTATCTGCGCCGCAGCCGCATTGGCATTCTGGCGTTGTTGATCCTTCATCATGCGACACTGAAAATACTCTTGTGATCCCGGCGTAGCACCGTATGACTGACAGGCCGCATCATCACTGTTGGCAATAGCGGCACTGCGCTCTTGGGCGGACATACAGCCCGAACAAACACCGGCCAGCAACAGAACCCAGCAGAGCCATCGCATCGTGATCCTCCCCGGAGACCGTCTGGGGCGGCTATTATGGTCACGTCATGTTGAGGATGCAAGGAAAAGCCGATCTATGTCTTGTGTCATACGGCTGATTTTGCTACACTATTTGGTGGATAGTGCGTCAAGTATATAGTTGCCCTAATTAGGACACTACCAGCGGCCAGGGTCAAGCGGCTGTCAAGCGGGCCACCCTTGTTGCCACCTTGTTGCCACCTTGTTCCCTGCCCCGCAGGGACCGGTTCTGTTCGCCCGGTAGCCCCTGAGAAAGTTGTTGATTTTTGTGCCGCCGTTAGTTATAGTGCCAAACGTTATGCTAACCGCACGCACCACTGCTGGCCTTGCTACCCGACCTGATCCCCAACCGGATCAGGGTGGCAAACCCGTACCCGAGCGTATCGAGGGTATGCTCGACATCGTTCAGATCCTCCTCGGATACGGACGCCATCTCGCGGAAACCCTCGAGCATCGCGCCATCTGGCGTGGCTTCGCCACCATCGCGCAGTTCTTCGGCACCGCGGCGCTGCCGGTGATGCTCGCGCATATCCAGCGTGGCATCATGCGCGCCGTCGCGCTGGAACGCGTGCTGCTGGCACGCGCCGCGCGCGGCCGCGATCTGGTCATCCTGGCGCCGCGCGGGCATTCCCGGGGCGCCGCCCCAGCGACTGCTCCACCGCTCGCCCGCGGACATGGCGGAACCGGACGCAGGATCGGCCGCGGCATCGCTACCAGCCGAAGCTCCGTCCGCGCACGAACCCGCACAGAAACCCCCACTGCGGCCCACTCGCCAACGCGTCCCGGAGGAGCCCCTCACCCTCGCGAACCTCCCCAGCATGGAGCAGATCGAAGCCGAGGTGCGCCGTCAGCCGCACGGCCGCGCGCTCGCCAATATCCTCAGCGACCTCGGCATCGCGCCGACGCTGTGCGCCAGCCCGTTCTGGAACCAGCTCTTCATGGCGATGCGCTGCTATCGCGGCAGCCTGCACAAATTTCTCGGGGAGATGCGGCGGCGCGAGAAGCGGCTTGAAGCGGAAGAATGGAAGCACCCTGATCTGGGATGGCCCGAGGAAACACGCGAGGGCGCTCGGCGCGTGCTCGGATTCTTCGTCGGTGAGCCGCCGGTCGATCCGTTTCGTCCAGAGCCTGTCACTCCACATTTGACCCAGTGGACGGCCGAGGGTTCCGGCATCGTCGCCACCGCGACGGGGCCGCCCACCGGGTCATAGCGCGGTGGCAGGCTCTGAACATATGCCCTGAACACAAGACGTGGACCATCCAAACCTGATCCAACGGGACCTGATGCAACGGGGCCAGAGCATGGCCGGCCCCGCCGTCTTGATTTCCCGCCGTCCTCATTCCCGCCATCGCGGTGCGCCCTTTCCTGCCACCGGATGCTCGACCCGATAGGGCATTTTGCCTCCACCGTGTGGCGTACTCGGCAGCACATCGACATCGGCCGTCTCACCTGGACACCGATTATCTCAGGAAAAACGAAACGAGACGTTCGTGGGACTCGTCGCCCGTGCGGTTCGCCTACTCCGTGGGGCACTCCGCACCACAACGGCACCGACCGTCCCACCGAAGCGCCGATCGTCTCACAAGAAACGAAACGAGACGTCCATGAGAACTCACCGCGGGTGCGGCCTGCCTCCACCACAGGGTAAGGGCTCGAGGCAAAATAACCGAATCATGCAAGGGCGAGGCGTGCACCCCCCGCTTGTTGCCCGATCGGCCGTGCGGGTCGTCGAATTGATCGGCTTCACCAGCCGGCCGGCCCCGTGGCACGGCAATCCGGCTTCAAAATTCCAACCGTGCTTGCAGTTCCCCCCGCTCTTCCCGATTGTCCCCACCACCCTTCCGTTCTACCCATTCGCAAGCATGAGCATCCGCATTGCGCTGCCAGACGCCCCTGCCGTGGTTGCCGGGCATGGCCGTGCCGCCATCCTCACCGCGGACGGCGAGTTCCTCCTGCTTTCCGCCGCCGATGCCGCCGCCCACCTGCGCAACCTCCCACCGCCGCTCCTGCTGCATGCCCCCGCCACCTTCCGCCGCCTCGGCCTGCGCCCCGGCCCTGCCTTCGACCTGTTGGAACTGTTCGCCTTCGTCCTGCCCGCGCGCACTGCCGCCCCCACCCCGCGCGGACTGGCGCTGGCGCTCGACCACCCCATGCAACCCAACGGCCTGGAAGCCGAGGCCGCGCTCCTGCCGGACCTCGCCGCCGCGCTGTTGAACCGCCTGGCGCAAGGCCGCGCCACGCCGCTGAACCGCGACGCCCCCACGCTCGCCGCGCGCATGGGCGCGGTCGGTTGGGGCTGGACGCCCTATGTCCTCGCCGCGCTGGACCGCGCCGACGCGGTCCCCACCACCGACGCCCTGAAAGTCTGGCGCCGCCTGCCGGAATGGGAGGACGCCGCACCCCTGCCCCCACCCTCGGCTCTGCCCGTCACCGAAGCCGAAGCGCGCGCCCGCCTCGCAGCCATGCTCGGCCCGGACGCCGAGCAACGCCCCGCCCAGTCCGACTACGCGGGCGCCGCCGCGGCGGCCTTCGCCCCCCGCCAGACCCGCGGCGACCCCGCCTTCGTGCTGGCAGAGGCCGGCACCGGCACCGGCAAGACGCTCGGCTACCTCGCCCCAGCCAGCGTCTGGGCCCAGAAAAACCACGGCACGGTGTGGCTCAGCACCTTCACCCGCCACCTGCAGCGCCAGATCGACGCCGAACTCGCCCGCCTGTTCCCCGACCCGATCCAGCGCCGCCGCCGCGTGGTGATCCGCAAGGGCCGCGAGAACTACCTGTGCCTGCTGAACCTGGAAGACGCGGTCGGGTCCGCCACCACCGGTTTCGTGCAGCAGCAGACCATTCCGCTGGCCCTGATCGTGCGTTGGGCGCTGGCCACCGACGACGGCGACCTGCAAGGCGGCGACCTGCCCGGCTGGTTCGCCGAGTTGTTCGGCACCGGCCTGCTGGCCGGCCTCGCCGACCGCCGCGGCGAGTGCATCCACTCGGCCTGCATGCATTGGCGCCGCTGCTTCGTGGAGCACACGATCCGCCGCGCCCGCACCGCGGAGCTGGTGGTGGCCAACCACGCCTTGGTCATGACCCAGGCGGCGTTGGGCGGCCTCGACGACAACACCGTGCCCACCCGCTACGTCTTCGACGAAGGCCACCACCTGTTCGACGCCGCGGATTCTGCCTTCTCCGCCGCCCTGTCCGGCCACGAGACCGCGGAACTGCGCCGCTGGCTGCTGGGCGCGGAAGGCGGCCGGTCGCGTGCCCGCGGCCTGGCGCGCCGGATCGAGGAACTGGTCGCCGGCCGCCCCGAGCTGCAAACCCCGCTGGAAGCCGCCTTGCACGCGGCCCGCGCGCTGCCAGCACCGGGATGGTCCGGCAGGTTGGGGGATGTCGGGCCGGAACTCGACATACCGCGATACACGAGCGAAGCGCCTGCCCCTGGCCCTGCCCCTGCCCCGCGCGGCGGCGGCGACCCTGGCGACCTGCCTCGTCATCCCGGCAAAAAGCCGGCCCCCGCCTCGAGCGGAGGCCGGGACCTTGGCGACATCGGTCCCGGCTTTCGCGGGGATGATGAAAGGCGTCGGGATGACGAAAAGGGCGCCGTCCCAGACTTCGGCCGCCCCAACCCGGCCGAGGCCTTCCTGCGTCTGATCCGCCAGCAGGTGCTCGCCCGCATCGAGGGCACCGACGGCGAGCCATCGCGGCTTGCGGCCTGGGGCGCGGCCGAGTGCGACGTGTTCCCCACCGCCCCCGACATCCCGCCCGCCGCCGAACGGCTGGCCCGTGCGCTCGCCCGCATCGCCGAGCCGCTCGCCACGCTGCGCGAACGCCTGCTGGCCCGGCTGGACGCCGAAGCAGACGAGATGGACGCCGTCATGCGCAACCGCATCGAGGCGACCGGCCGCTCCTTGCAACGGCGTGCGCTGCATCCGCTCGCGGCCTGGCAATCCATGCTGCGCTTGCTCGCCGAGCCCGAGCCGGCCCCCGGCACCCTGTCCCACTACGTCCTGCTGTTCCGCCTGGACCATCGCCAGGGGGGGCGCGACAGCGACGTCGGGTTGCATCGCCACTGGCTCGACCCCACCGTGCCCTTCGCTGCTGCCCTGGCCGCGCCGGCGCACGGGCTGCTGGTCACCTCCGCCACGCTGCGCGACGGGAACGCCGCCGATCCGGAATCCGCCTGGGCCGCGGCGGAAGCACGCGTCGGCGCGCCACACCTGCCCTCGCCGGCGATCCGCGCCGGGGTGCCGTCGCCGTTCGACTACGCCGCGCAGACCCGCGCCTTCGTCGTGCACGACGTGGCGGCCGGCGACATCGCCCAGCTCGCCGCCGCCTACCGCGCCCTGTTCCTGGCCGCGGACGGCGGAGGCCTGGGTCTGTTCACCGCCATCCGGCGCCTGCAGGCGGTGCACCAACGCATCGCCCCCGAGCTGGAAGCCGCCGGCATTCCGCTCTACGCCCAGCACGTGGACGCGATGGGCAATGCCACCCTGGTGGACATCTTCCGCACCGAGGAAGCCAGCTGCCTGCTGGGCACCGACGCCATGCGCGACGGCGTGGACGTGCCCGGCCGTGCCCTGCGCCTCGTGGTGTTCGAGCGGGTGCCCTGGCCGCGTCCCGACATCCTGCACCGCGAGCGCCGCGTCCACCTGAGCAACGGCGACCCCAAGGGCTACGACGACCGCATCGCCCGCCTGCGCCTGCGCCAGGCGTTCGGCCGCCTGATCCGCCGCTCGACCGATCGCGGCGTCTTCGTCCTGCTGGACCGCCAGACCCCCAGCCGGCTGCTGTCGGCGTTCCCGGCCGGGGTGCAGGTGCGCCGCCTCGGCCTCGCCGAGGTGGTGAAACAGACGCGAGCCTTCCTGAACTCTGCTTGGGTGACGCCACCAACCGCTTGATCTCGGTCCCCGCTTCGCTCAAGCTTGACGTCCACTATCGCAGGTGCGCCGCCTCGGCCTCGCCCAGGCGGTGAAACAGACGCGAGCCTCCTGAACTCTGCTTGGGTGACGCTACCAACCGCTTGATCTCGGTCCCCGCTTCGCTCAGGGTTGGCGTCCACTATCACAGAGAGACAATCCATGCGCTCCCGCGACGCCCTGACCGCGCCCGAGGCGCTGGTGCTCACCATGGTCCTGGTCGCCGCCGCCGACGGCCGCATGAGCGACCGCGAAATCGGCACCATGTCCGGCCAGATGCAGACGCTCCCCGCCTTCCACGACTTCACCAAGGAACACTTGGCCGAGGTCACCGAAGCCGCGGTCAGCCTGCTGAACGAGGAGGACGGGTTGAAGCATGCCGCCCGCCTGGTCCGCGATGCGCTCACCCCGCGCCTGCGGGAGACGGCCTACGCGCTGGCATGCGAGGTGATCGCCGGCGACCAGGGGAAGAAGCCGGCCTCGTTCGACATGCTGGAGTTCGTGCGGGACGAGTTGCAGCTCGACCCGTTGATCGCCGCCGCGCTCGAGCGCGGCGTGCGGGCTCGCCACTCGCGGGTGGAGTAGGGCGGGACGCCCGAAGGTTGCAGCGAACGCTTGGCCCTGGCGGGCAAATTGGCCTTGGCTGGCAAAGCAGTCGCACATGACACCGCATGAAGACGCGTTCTCGGAGGTTTCCCCCAAACGTAGCTACCTGTAGTATGGTGACTGACAACGACGCGTTCCTGCCATGAGTGATTCGCCGCTTGAGCCGGATATCAGCCTGCCGTTTCCGATCGAGTTCGTGATCAGGGACACGCCGCGCTCCCACCAGTCACCCAATGCGAAGGCGAAGGAGCTTTGGAAGCGCAAAGTCCGCGAGATCGCAGATGCGCATGTGAAGACGCTGAGAGAATTCTGCTTCATTGACCAACGCCCACTGGCTGCGACTATCTTCTATTTTCCACCGGTGGAAATGGACGGGGACTTGGACAATATCGTCAAGTTGGTTGTCGATGGGATGGTTCCGGTGATCCATCTGGATGACCGCGTGCTGGAGCGGATTACCGTACAGAAGTTCGAACCGGGCATGGAGGCGGTTTTTCGATCTCTGACTCCGACCTTGGAGCGGGCGGTCGAAACAGATCCACCCGTCATTTACATTCGGATCGATGATGACCTTGGCTGGAGGCAGGTGTCATGATGTCTGAAACACAGATTTGGGAAAGCAATGCCTTACGGAACTTGCAGCAGGCGTCCGAAGCGGAGGGGTTGAAATTCTACGTGCGCCCGCCTCGCGAAGTCGTTCCTGGGTTCCTGGGCGACTACCAGCCTGACGCAATTGCTCTCGGACCGAAAGGTGGAATTATAATTGAGGCAAGGTTGCGCAGAGATCCCGCAACCGAAAGAGCCTTGCAGCAATTGTCCAAAAAGTTGCCCGCCAGGAAGGCTGGGAGTTTCGTGTCATCTACCTGAACCAGCCTATGGATGCTGTACTTCCCATCGCAAAGCCGACCCCCGAGCAACTCCAGGTCGCTTTCTCGGAAATCGATGCATTAACCAGCGATGGACATTTCGCCGCCGCGCTTGTCAGGGCTTGGGCGGCGTTGGAAGCACTTGCGCGGCTGGCAAGGGTCGATAGCGAGGCGTCACGAACCAGAGCTTTTTCACCGATTCAGGCGATCCAAATTCTGGCTGAGGAAGGCTATATCGACAACACTGTGGCCGACCGATTGCGTGAAATGGCAAAGCTGCGCAATGCGGTGGTGCATGGCGATCTTTCGGCTATCGTGTCATCAAACCAGGTGCAAGATCTGCTCGTGCAGCTACGGACAATCCAGAGCGAGGTCATGGCCGTGACATCGGGCGAAGCAAGCCCCGCAAGCTGACGCCACCACTGAAACAGCAGCCCGGTCGCGCCGGCGACGGAGCCCGCCTGCACGCATGGCCGTAAGACCGGCCCAAACGGGCCCAAGCTCACTCCTCATTCGTCAATCCCTTAACATTCCTCGCGTACCGTCCAAAGGCCGGCTAAACGCCATCCAATGCGCGCCTTCGCCCTCGCCTTCGGTCTTGCCGCGGCGCCGGTCGGAGCGCTGCTGGTCATGTTGCTCGCCCATTGGGCGTCCCCCGTTGCAGCCCTGATCGCGATCCTGCTGACCCTCGGCGCCGCGCTCTCCTTCGCCCTGCTGTGGGCGCGCGACATCGATCGCCTCACGGCCGTCATCCGCCGGGTGGCTGCCGACGATGCGGGGACCGGGGCCTATGCCCGCCCCACCGTCGCTTCGCTGGACGACCTCCGCCACGAGGTCGAGCGCCTGTCCCGCCGCGTCGCCGCGCGCACCGCGCTGGTGGGTCAATTGCAACGCACCGATGCCGCCATCGTCGAACGCTTGCCCGACCCGCTGATCGTGCTGGCCGCCGACCGTTCGGTGCGGCGCGCGAATGTCGCCGCCCGCACGGTCTTTGGTGCCGACATGGGCGCCGTGCTGCGTCATCCCCTGCTGCGGGAGGCAATCGACCGCGCCTTTGCCTCCGGCGACGTGCAGGGGGTCGAACTCCTGCTGCCGGTGCCGGTGCAGCGGGAGCTGCATGCGACAGTGGTGCCGATGGACCCGCCGCTGGCCGATGGCGGCCGGGCGGTCGTCGTGCTGTCGGACCGCACCCGCGAGCGCGCCATCGAGCGCATGCGCGCCGACTTCGTCGCCAATGCCAGCCATGAGCTGCGCACGCCGCTCGCGTCCCTGATCGGCTTCGTCGACACGTTGCGCGGGCCGGCCGCCGACGATCCCCCGGCGCAACAGCGCTTCCTGGCGATCATGGCCGAGCAAGGCGCGCGGATGAACCGGCTGATCGACGATCTGCTGAGCCTGTCGCGGATCGAGCTGACCGAACACCAGGCGCCGTCGGACCACGTGAACCTGGCCGCCCTGCTGCCACGGCTGGTGGCTGCCTATCAGCCGCGGTTGGCCGAAACCGCCGCAACGCTCGACATGCGCGTCGCCCAGGATCTGCCGCCAGTGACGGCCGATGCCGACCAGCTCGCCCAGGTGCTGCAGAACCTGCTGGATAACGCGGTGAAATACGGCCGCCCGGACGGCACGGTGCGGCTGTCCGCGCAGCCGGCAACGGCCAGGGACAGGTGGCCGGCCCGACCGGGCGTCGTGCTGGCCGTCGCCGACCAGGGCATCGGCATTGCCCGCGAGCACCTGCCACGCCTGACCGAGCGGTTCTACCGCGTGGACAAGGGACGCTCGCGTGCGGTGGGCGGCACCGGCCTGGGACTCGCGATCGTCAAGCACATCGTCAATCGCCACCGCGGACAGTTGCTAATAGAGAGCGATGAAGGCGTCGGCACCACGGTCAGTGTCTGGCTGCCGCAGGCCACCCCCGCCGCGGCGCCGCAGCTCGCGCGCGAAACCGGCGAGGGGCTGGTGCCGTAGTTGCGGAAGTTTCATTGCACGAGCGGGAGAGAAGGGGAAAAGAACACCCCCTCATTCGGGGGAGGGGTTCGAATAGGCACTACCCCGTGGCCGACCACACCCCTCCCCCTGCCCCCTCCCCTCCCCCTGCCCCCTCCCAGTAGGGGAGGGGAGGCTCTTCCCGGAGGTCAGCTTGATCTCCTCTGCCGCCCATGCCATCGCCGCGAGGCGATGGCGCCAGACAAGCGGGGCTGCCGCACCGGGGAGTGAAACGATGGCCACCAACGTGTCGGACGTGATCGACAACGCCCGCTTCAACGCTTTCCACCTCTGGATCGCCTTCCTGTGCGGCCTGATGGTGTTCCTGGACGGTTACGACCTCAGCGCCATCAGCTACGCCGCGCCGCAATTCATCCACCTGTTCGGCATCACCCGCGCCATGATCGCGCCGGTCTTTTCCGCCGGGTTGTTCGGCCTGACCATCGGCGCTGTGGCGTTTGGCCTGGTCGCCGATCGGCTCGGCGCCAAGCGCACCTTCATCCTGTGCGGCATCGGTTTCGGTGTGTCCTCGCTGGCCGCTGCCTTCGCGCAATCAGTGGTTGCGCTGCTGACCTACCGTTTCCTCGCGGGCCTGACACTGGGCGGAGCGACCCCGATCTCCATTGCCATCGCCAGCGACTTCGTGCCGCGGCACGTGCGCACCGCGGTCACCATGATCATGTATATCAGCCTCGCTCTGGGTGCCGTGGTGGCCGGCTACTCCTACGGCTTCCTGTCTGTGTTCGGCTGGCGCACCGTGTTCTACATCGGCGGCGTGCTGCCCCTCGTGCTCGCGCCGCTGTTCTTCGCCTGCCTGCCCGAGACGCTGGTGTTCCAGGTCATGCACAACGCCCCGGCCGAGCGGATCCGTGCCATCCTGGCCCGGCTCGATCCCGCGCGCGACTTCTCCCGGGAAACCCGCTTCACCGTCGCCGGCGAGAACAAGCCCGGGTTCCAGCCGGCACAGCTCTTCGAGGACGGCCGGGCGCCGATCACCATCATGCTGTGGGTGACGTTCTTCACCTCGGGAATGGCTCTCTATTTCTTCAATTCCTGGCTGCCGACCTTGCTGTCCGGCCGCAGCTTGTCGGGCACGGAGGTGGTGGTGATTTCCACCTCGCTGCAGTTCGGCGGCATCATCGGCACCTTGCTCGCGGCGCCGATCGTGGTGCGGATGCCGCCGTTCCTGACCACCAGCCTGCTGTATCTGCTGGCCGCGGCGGCGATGGTGGTGCTGGGCAGCGGCGGCAGCGGCTTTGGCTTCCTGATCTGCGCGGTGCTGGCCGTGGGTATCTTCCTGATCGGCGCGCAGAGCGTGCTGAACGCCAGCTGCGCCAACGTCTATCCACCCAGCATGCGCGGCACCGGCGTGGGCTGGGGGTTCGGCGCGGGACGGACCGGCTCGGGTCCTGAGCCCGGCGATCGCCGGCATCCTGCTGGCCATGCACTGGCCCCGTCGCAACTGTTCCTGATCGCGGCGGTGCCGACGCTGGTGGCTACCGCTGGCGCCCTGGCCGTGCTCCGGCTGGTGCGCCGCCGCGCCGGCGCCGAGGCAGCCGCGCGGGAGACGGCCGCGGCGTAGGGCGGGAAAGCGAAGCGCCTTCCGCCGTTTTCGTCCCGGCCGAAGGCGCTTCGGTTTTCCGCCCTACGCGGCACCAGGGAGGCCATCCACTCCAGCATCCCCGCTGGCTTCCAGCGCGAGCAGGGCGAAGGTGGCAAGCCAGTGCTCGCCCATGTAGTCGCCGGCGACGTGCGGCAGGCCGGCTTCCAAGTGCCGCGCGGCGGCGTCCTGCATGATTGCGCGGCGCGGGTCGGCGGGGGCGAGCGTGGCGGCCAGACTGCTCCAGCACCAGGCGCGGCTCAGGTTCAGACCGTCGAGATGGGCGATCCGGCCGTCGCTGCGGTCGCTGACCGAGACCGGCTGGAACAGGGTGTTTGGCTCCCTGCGGACCAGGCGGGGCAGGAAACGGTCGAACCACGGGGCGAAGTCCGCCGGCGCAAGGACCCTGCGCATGCATTCGGCCTCGATCAGGCAGGGCGACAGGAAGTCCTCGCCGCCGGGCTCCCAGGCGGGGCAGTCGGTGTCGTCCAGGAACCAGCGGCGCGCGGCGTCAGCCACCATTCGGGCCAGAGTCTCGTCCTGGCAGGCCCGCGCGTAGGGCAGCGCCAGCGCGAGGGCGAAGGCGGAACTGGAGTGCACCCCGGTGCGCACCGGATAGGCGGCCTTCGGCAGGAACTCCATGAAGCGCCGAGCGAATACCTGCGCCAGCGGCTTCAGCGCCGATGCGCAGGGGCCGGTGGCATCTTGTGTTCGCAACTCCGCAGCCAGCATCAGCAGCCAGGCCCAGCCATAAGGCCGCTCGAACCCGCGGCTCGCCGGACGGGCGAGATAGGCTTGCTCGGCCGCGACGTTGTCGGGAGTGAAGGCGGCAGCGAACAGCGCGCGAACCCGCTCGGCTTCCGGCAGGGACTGATAACGGTGGCTCAAGCGGGCGAGCAACCAGTAGGCATGCACGCAGGAATGCCAGTCGAAGCTGCCATAGAAGATCGGGTGCAACGTGCGCGGCGAGCACAGATCGTCCGGGCCGGACAGCACCTGGTCCAGCTTGTTCGGGTACTCGCGCGTCACGTGGCCCAACGCGACGGCCATCAAGCGGCTGGCGAGCGCTGGTGTCAGCATGGCGGCCAACCTTGTGTCATGGAATGCTGCATCGCCCTCTCGATCCCTGCCAAATCCCACCACTACCGTTCGCAGCCACAAGCTTTGTCGATGCCGTCCGCGCCAGACAGTGCCCGACCAGAACGAGAGCGACGACCTCCAGGCGGGCCCGTCATTGCGCGCGAAGCAAAGCAATCTCCGCGTTAGTGCGCATGCCACTGGCGGGAGGTTACTGCGCTGCCCTCGCAATGACACTTCGGTCTGTGCACCAACCGTCAGTAGTCCGAGCACTACAGCCAGACCGCCCGGTAACCCGCTTCGTCCAGACGCTTCGGGTACTCCCGGACGGTGTTGCGGTCACGCTCGCGAGCCGCCCCGGTGAGGTCCGCGTAAGGGACCATCAGCGGGTGGATGCGCTTCGTGTCGCAGCGTGGCGCGCCCTGAGTCCAGCCGTTGCGGCGCCGGAACTCCCACCAGCCATCGTGCTCGGCCTCGGCCAGGCGCTCAAGGTTATGGCCTAGATGCGCCTCGAGCGTTGCATGATCCGGCCCGTCGGACGAAGGCGTAGTGCCGGCCTGCTCGATTCCCAAACCGGCGAGCGCTAGCACCGACGGGATCCGGCGAGCGGCTGCGATGTTGTCGTCCTGCCAAAAGACGTCGAGTTCATCAAATGGCCGGTCGATGCGCGGCTGAACCAGCCATGGCGGGTTGGCCGCATGTGCGTTCGTGCGGTAGGCCTCGTGGATCTTCTTGGCCATCTCCACCAGCGACCGGCTCTCGGCAAAAGCGTGGCCGGCATCCAAAAGTTTGTGGAATTCATCAGGATCGACGCTCATCCGCAGCAGGTCGGGCGATGGCAAAGGCGACCGCCGCAGCGCCTTCGGCGTGTCGACGCCATGCGATGCTGCGGGGTGCGTTTCCGCCAGCGTCTTCACCAGCTTTTCCAGCGATCGTGCGCCGTGCTGATACTCCGGCACCCGCAGCAGCGCGCGTAGCAGGTCGGTATCGATCTCGAGCAAGGCTTCCGGCTTCAGCCTGAGCTGGCCGCGGATCAACAAGGCACGGCGCAGCGTGTATCCGATATCGTTCGGGTCGATGCGCGGCGATCCTCCGAACGGGGTGGGATTGCTCTTGCAGTCCGGCAGCCGGCGGGGATTCGGGCCGCTGACATTATAGTACGCGTCGAGCCTGCTCTTGAAATCCGGGACCTTCAGCAGTTTCAGGCGGTCTTCCTCCTCCTGGTTGCGTGGCTGGCCGAATTCCAACCAGGTCCGGCTGGTGCCGCCGGCAAACAGGAACACGCTGCGGCCGACGTTGTGGGTCAATGCGCCGTCCTGGAAGCGGCCGTCCTGCAACGGCGCCAACAGGTACTGCAGCCATTTGAAATTCTGCGTGTCGAACTCGTCCCAGAAGACGACAGGTACTTCACCCTCCAATACCTTGTCGCGCACCTTATGCAGCGCACCCGTGAGTTCCGCATTCCCGGCGAATTGCGACAGATTGAATTCGAGCCAGGCAGATTTGCCGAAGACGTTCGTGGCGATCTCGCGGACCGCGAAGGACTTGCCCGCGCCCGGCGGCCCGAAGACGCCAATGGCGAGCGGTTTCTCGTTCGCTCTCGGGATCGGCTTGTAATCCAGCATCCGCTTGCGGATGGCGCGCAGCATCTCGATCTCGGTGCGCTCGGAGGTGATGAAGTCGCCGAAGCCGGCATGCGGCAGCCGCCCATAGGCCGCCTTGCCTCGCCTCACCACTTCGCCCGCCAGCCCGACCAGTGTCGGCAGTTCGATCGCATGCAGCGGTCGCTGCGACAACTCCACGATCATCCACGGCCTGGAGGGCTGCACGGGCGGCGGCCAGGCAATATCGACATGCGCAAATTCGTTATTGCCCGTGCTGAGGCCCGTGCCAAGGCCCGTGCCAAGGATTGTCTTGGCAAGCCGTGCGACGGGATAGCCGTTCGGCTGCGCGTTATGTGCGTCCGCCACCGGTCCATGGCCATGCTTCAGCAGGTCGCGCATCGCGCGGAGCCCTGCCTCCATCCATGGCTTGAGACCGCCATCCCTTCGTAACGCACCTTGCGACAGACCATGGGCGAGCGCGGCGGCCATCGCGGTCAAATAACCGATCGCCTGGCCCTGGATCCCGGCGGCGAAATCGCCTTCCGCGGCGCTCGCCACGAAACAGAAATGCGCTGCCTTCCCGTTGTAGCGATCGATCCACAGCACCGCGTCGCCACCGAACACCACCACAAGATGGCGGCAACGCGTTAGCGGGGCCAGCGTGGCGCGGGAGAACTCGAGGGCAAGATCTTCGAGCGTGCTTTCCCAGGAACCTCCGCGGCCGACCCGTACCGTCTCGTTGCGCAGGTCGTCCGCCGATACCAGACAGATCAGGCGGTCCGCGTGGCCGGGTTGGCCGGCCGGTGGCTCGATCAGCGCGCGCCACAGGTCGCCCTGAGCGATCGGATCGGAAAGCTTGAGCAGAATCCAGGGACAATCCGCGGGTGGCGGCGGCGGCAGATGCCAGCACTTCGCGTGCTCCTGATTGCGGAACAGGAAGCCGGCGTCGTCCAGGATCAGCAGGTCGGGCTGACCATCGAAATCCATACTTCGCAGTTTGAAACTGCCGCCCGAAGCCGGTACGATCGGTTCGTGGCCGTAACCCATTTTCAGATTGGCGCGCCAGACCTTTTCCGTGTCGGGCTTGGTGCGGTCCAGCGGGTAGGGTTCCCAGATGGCGAAGGCGTGGTGCGCCGCCTGCGGCTCGCTGCAATCAGGCGGGACGATCCCGAGACTGGCCGTGTACGCGACAAGATCCTTCAGGGACTCAGCGGCGCTCAAGGACTCACTGGCGTTCTTGACTGCGGTCGTGCCGATTTCGATGAGCAAGCGCTGCAGCCCCGCGGCGCCGCCTTGCTCCGGAATGTGGCGGACGCCCCGGCTGCTGCGTTCCGTCGGCGACAGCCGTTCGCCCTGATAGAAGTGGTGATCCACCACCATGTCGCCGCTAACCAGGATGCGAAACTTGGAGATGGCGTCCCGGGGGGTGTCCGGTGGGGTGTCCCCGGGGTCTTCGCGGGGGGCGTCCATGGAGGCATCGGGCATGTCAGCTCACCTTCGAGAGCCTGGTTGCAAGCGCATCGAGGTCATGCTCGGCGGACGCCAACTGCTTGCGGGCACGCGCAGCTTCGCACCGGCATTGCGCCATTACGCACAGGCGCAATCTTACCTTGCAAGGGGGACGCCAGGGAGAAAGCAGATTGGCGACCAAATCGGCAGAGCAACGAAATCGGCGTCGCTGCAGGGCGGACGGTCTCAGCTTCCGGGCGCCGCGGCCGATTGCGGCGCCGGCTCGATCATTTGCGGCCCACCAGGCGCCACGCGAAACACCGCCAGGCCCCGCCGCACCTGCCCATCCGGCAGCAATGCCAGCCAGCCATCGGCCCCGATGAACCCCGCTGGCTGCGACAACGCCCCCACCGAATAGCCACCGCTCGCGCCGAGCACGCGCGCGATAGAGGCCGCATCGAACGCCAGGTCCGCCAGCATTGGCGGCGGCGCCCCATATTTCGCCGCATAGCTCTGCTCCAGCCCGGCGCGGGCAGCCGGGTCGGGGGCGGCGAACCATGCGCCTGACATCTGGCCGGAGCCGCTGCCCGGCGATGCCCACAGCGACGGCCCGACTATCTGCACCCGGGATCGGTTTACGTCGTAGTAGGGCAGCATGGCGGCGACCTCTGCCAGCGCCTCGCCGGTATCCGCCAGCAGCAGCGCGGAGAAGCTGGGAGGCGCAATCGGCGTCTTGGCCAGCTCCGCTGCCTGCTGCCGGCCCGCTGGCGTGCCCAGCGCCTTGGCCTGCTGGATCTGCGCGTCGATCGGTCCGCGGCGGTTGGCATAGTCGGCCAGAGCCCGCGTGGTCGTGTTGATCGAGCCCATGCCTGGCTCGTGGTACTGGATCTGCGGGGGCGGCAGGCCATCCGCCTGCGCGGCCTGGCCGAGCGTCTGTCCCATGATGTGGCCGAACTCGCTGTCCGGCAGCAGCGCGGCGATCTCGTTGCGGCCCTGCGCCTGAAGCGCCGCCACCAGCCGGCGCACCTGCTGCCCGGGCGTGATGCCCAGCGTCCAGACTCCCGGCTGCGCCTGGGTCGGATCGTTGGTGAAAGCCAACACCGGCACGCTGGCCGTGCGGGCAACCGGCGCCACCGCCGCGGTCTCGCTCGAGAGCAACGGGCCGATGATCAGGCCTGCGCCATCCGCGATAGCGGCGCGAGCCGCCGCCGCGGCGCCAGCGGGTGTGCCGCCGGTATCCTTCACGTCGAGTTGCGGCGCGCCCGGCACGTCCAGGGCAAGCTGCGCCGCCTGCTGCAGCGCCTGGCCGAGGTTGGCGTATTGGCCGGTGAGCGGCACCAGGATGGCAATCACCATGCTGCGGGGTGCGCCCTGCGGCATCGGCTGGTTCATCCCCAAGCCGATCGGACCAGCGCCGTAGCCGCCGCTGGAGTAATATCCCCCCATGCCTTCGCCGCAGCCGGCCAGAGCCAGAGGCCCAAGGAGCAGTAATGCCCGACGACGCATGCGCCGCTTCTCCTGTTGACCCGCCGGACATCGCGTCCGTCCCCGTGGGTCTTGTGCTGGTTTCCACGCCGATCGGCAACCTTGGCGATGTGTCGGCGCGCGCTCGTGAGACGCTCGCGGGGTGTGACCTCGTGTTGTGCGAGGACACTCGCCATTCCGCGGTGCTGCTGTCGGCATTGGGCGTGCGAGCACGGACGGAGCCGCTGCACGAGTATAACGAGGACGCGCGTATCCCTGCCGTGCTCGCGCTGCTGCGGGCGGGAAAGCGTGTGGCGCTGGTTTCGGACGCGGGGACGCCACTGCTGTCGGACCCCGGGTTCCGCCTGGTGCGGGCCGTGATCGCGGAGGGTCTGCCGGTGAGTGCGGTGCCCGGGCCCAACGCGGCCCTGACTGCCCTGGTTCTGTCGGGCCTGCCTCCGGTGCCGTTTCTGTTCTTGGGCTTTCCGCCACCGCGGGCGGCCGCTCGGCGTACGGCGTTCGGGCGGCTGCGCGCGCAAGAGCACGCGGGGCTGGCAGCGACCCTGATCTGGCATGAGGCGCCGCATCGGCTGGCAGAGACTCTTGCCGACATGGCGGCGGCATTTGGCGACCGGCAAGCGGCTGTGGCGCGGGAGCTGACCAAGCGATTCGAGGAGGTGCGGCGGGGAGGCCTGGCAGATCTGGCCGCGTGGGCGGGGCGCGAGCCGGTGCGGGGGGAAGTGACGGTGCTGGTGGGGCCCGCGGCGACGGAGGCAACGGATGCCGCGACCCTGGACGCACGCCTGCGTACTGCTCTGGCGGAGGGGAGCGTGAAGGATGCCGCAGCGCTGGTCACGGTGGCGACCGGGTTGCCACGCAAGGTCGTGTACGCCCGCGCGCTGGCGTTGGCGGCGGGGCAGGAGGACGGGCTGGACCGCAAGGCAACGGATACTGGCGGCACGTGAGCGCCGCGCTGCCCTCGGAGCGGACAAATGGCGGCGTCGCAACGTTCCGCGTGATGGTGCGGGGAGGGGCGTGCCTCGCCCCTGAATGATTCCCTTATCCTGCCTCAGATCCTGATTGTCAGGCATCCGCCTGAGCGGAATCGCGACGGCGGGACCGGCCGTCGCCGGCCCCGTGCGCGACATCGCGATGGTGCGTCCAGCCCGCAGGTTCAGGGCGGGCGGGCGCAGGCAGGCGTCAGCCCCGGAAATGGCGGCGGTTGCCAAGGCGGCGCCGGTTCCATCATCCATATTTCGGGGGACAGGTCGGGATTGAATCGCCACCGTATGTCGCGGATCAAGAGACGCACGTGGTCGCCGCCGTAGCAGTTGATGGCGTCCTTCAGTTCGTTCCACGTCGCACGGTCGTAGTCGCAGTCCAGGACGCGGAGATCCTCGACGATATCGGCGATGACAGCGCCCTCCGGACGAGTGCGGACCTCGGCCGCGGCTTCCTCCATCGTGGGCACGTGGTTGGGGTCGTGCCACCAGGGCGGGGCCTTGGCGTCCCCGGCGGCCGGCGGGCCGGAGCGCGGATTGCCGGGGGACGACAGGCGAATGGCGGTTGGACCGCGCAGCTCATGGCCGCCGGCGGCACGCTCGCGGAGCCAGGCTTCGAGTGCGGCGGCGCGCATCAGGCCGCGGGTGAGGCGGCGGAGGATCACGCCGAGATCGCGGGTTTGGAACCAATAGACGAGCGTCCGGGCCAGCGGCTCGGCGGGATGCTCGCGAACCGCGGTGGCGAGCAGGGTGCCATAGGCGATGAGCCAGCGGACGATGCTGATGACACGGCCGATGCCGCTGGGTTCGGCGGGGGCGGTGGCGGGGGTGGGGGCGGGCTGATCGGGCTGGGCGGTGGGAGCGGCTTGTGCCGCGGGCGCGGCGGACACGGTGGTGCCTCGGTCGGCCCGACTGGGATCGGGCTGGAGGGTAGGGACGACGGGAGCGGTGAGGGTGGTAGACACGAGGGGAATAAAAGCATAGAACCGTCGGCGGGTCAAGAGATTTTTTTCATGCGGGTGCGGGCGCCGGTGTGCGCAACGCGCGCCCGTGGATGCGGCGCGAACAGAGGGCGCGCTACCGGTTCGGCGAACCCGGGCCCAGGCGAACCGAAGGCGCCTTCGGCCACGCGCGACAGGCCATGACAGGAGAGCGTGATCTGCGTCGTTTGGCGCTCATCGGCCCGCCGGCGGCGGCGTTCCCCCTCCATCATGCTGCGGATGTGCCCCGCGCCGACCCGCGCCAACCTGAACGACGGGCGCCAACTCCGTTTGCGCCAAGCATGGCCTGCACCATGCGGTCGTAGTTGACCGCCGGCATGCCCCAATTCATGGCTGCGATCGCGCGGCGTTCGATGGTACGACGGTTGAGGTCGTCCGCGGTGAATTTTTGCGCGCAGGCTGATGCCATCACGAGGACGAAGGCGAAGACAGTTAGGGCGGATCTTTTCATCGCTCCGCTCCGGTCTGCCGCGAGCATCAGCCCCGGGGCCCATGACCCGGTAAGGTTTCGCCTGGGCGGTGTTATTGGCCACTGGACGAGGACTGGCGGCCCGCACTGTAGCCCTGCTGGTACGACGCCTGCTCATTCTTCTTGACGCTGTCATAGATCAGGCCTCCCACCAGGCCAGCGCCCGCGCCCGCCACGGCGCCAAGTGCCGCATTGCCACCGATGGCGCCAAGAATTGCCCCTCCCCCAGCGCCGATCGCGGTCCCCGACAGCGCACGCTGCTGCGTATCGGTCATGCCTGAGCAACCTGTTAGTGCGAGCGCGCAAACCATAAGTGATGTGATCGTCTTCATCGCATCCGTCCCCCAAAGTTATTTCTTCTGCGCGCAGGGATACTGGCTCGACAGGAAGACGGCGATACCGTCCTGGGGAGCAGTACCAAGCTGGCCCGGATTGGCCTTGGCCCATTGGACGAAGCTCGCCAGCGTCTCATTGCGGCTCGGCATCGGGTTAGGCATGCAGAACATCGGGAGCTTGCGACCTCGGTTGATTTCCTCCAGCACCCGATAGACGCCCACGCCGAAGCCCTGACAGAAATTCAATGCGGCGGTGCCCATCGGGTCGGACGGCGAGGCCGCACACAGATCAACCAGGTCACCGGTCGATCGGATTTGGAACGTATCCTCGGTGACGGCCGCACAAGCTGGCGCGCAATAAGCCGCCAGGCAAAGTGCTGCCATCATCCACAAACGTTTATGTCGCATGGGTTGCCTCCCTGCTCGATGGCCATTTGCCTCCGTGTCATCGGAATCTCAGTCCGACGGCGTCGACTTGGCGGTTAGTTACTCTATCTGGCGATCGATATCCTTTTGCACCTGATCGATCGTGAAGCTGGCCGGTATCTGGCTCGGCGGGTATTCTTTGAAGGTCTCCAGGAAGGCTCCTGCTTTGAGGCTCATCCATCCCATCAGATAGGCGTTCTTCACCCGCCAATCGTCATATTGGTCTGAAACAACGTCCGCGCGCTCATACGGGTCCATCCGGAGATTGAATAACTTCGGTATGCGATAGGTGGTGAGCGGCTCATACCATACCGGGAAGCCACCCGGCTTCTTCTGCTCCTCGAAGACCGCCTTCCAGTTACCATGACGGTCGGCCACAAGATCGCCGTCGTCGTCAAAATAGGCGAAGTCGGTACGTGGCCCGGTTTTGTCCTTGCCGGTCAGGAAATCAAGCTGGTTATAACCGTCGAGATGTACCTTGTAGGCCGTCCCGCCAATTTCTGTTCCTTTAAGTAGACGATCCTTGATTGTGCTGTCGCCTGCGGCCGCGAGCAGCGTCGGGAACCAGTCGAGGCCCGAGAATGTCTCGGTCGAAACCTCACCCGCCTTGATATGACCCGGCCAGCGCACCATCGCAGGCACCCGGAACGCGCCTTCCCAGTTGGTGTCCTTTTCACTGCGGAACGGTGTGGTCGCCGCGTCCGGCCAGGCAAGGCTCGCTGGTCGCCGGTTCTTGTTCGACATGACGTTCCTCTCGTTCCCGCGTTGTCGGACGGTACAGCGGTCGTCGGCATCGATCATCCCGCTCCCGATCACTTGCCCGTGTTGCCGCGCTACACCAGACGTTGTGTTTTCCGCCTCCGATCGTATCCCGATCTTTCAGCATCACGCTCGGCCTGAGCATGTTGGCGGCTGTCAAACTCATCGCAGAGGAAGCGGAGGCGCAAAGGCCGCAGAGAAGCGTTTGCTGATCCGTGCGGCGGCATGTTCTTGCGAACCACGTGCGCCGGCAACATCGGCCCGCAGCACCCCGCGTTGAGGGGGATGGGGAGTGGGAGCAGCGGGCACGGGGGTGCCTCGGTCAGCCGGACTGGGGTCGGGCTGGAGTGAGACCGGAAGCTGTAGGGCGGCGGACACGAACGGAATAAAAGAACAGAGTGCGCGCGTGTCGGATAGAATATTTTCATGTGCGGCGCCGGCGGGACGGATCGCGTCGCGCGGCCGGGCAGGGGGGCGCCACCGGTTTCGCGGCGCCGGGAAACAGGTGAATCGGACGCGCCACCAGTTGCGCGGTACACGCCATGACAAGCAGGGCGCGGCCTGCGCCAGTTGGCGCTCAATCCGCCCACCAGCGGACTGCGTCCGCCCTACGTCATGCTGCGGATGCGCCCGCACCACCGTGACTTGCAGCCCTCTCGATGCCAGGCACTGTGGCCAATCCTTAATAACCCGGAAGTCAAGAAGATTTTTGAAACACAGATTTCACGAATTTCACGGATTAAGGCACAGAAGTCTCTCTCGTATATTGTGGAGCGAACCCCACCCCTGAGACACGGAAATAAGATACACGCCGATTTTGCTGCCGCGATCCGGTTCAATGCAAGCGGCGAACACGCCGCATCCCGCCTGAGCAAGGATTGGGAGAACCTCAATCACAAGGCACGCGCTTTCCTGCTCATGGCATCCATCCGCCGCATGGTCAGGAGGCTATGCCGCGCCTAGCAAGGTTTCCGCACTCTTAGAAAATGCAATCGTGACCAGGCGGCGCGGCACCATCGCTGTCACCTTCGTCACCCCGGGACGCACGCGCAACCGCTGTACCGCTTGCTTGCAGCGCACGGCTTCAACCTGCGCTCGCGGCGGGCTGCTCCATCAACGTCACGGCGCCGGAGGAAACCCCGCATCGCCGGCGGAACTGATCCGCTGCTTCGTGGATGCCGGCGGGCGTGGTGAAGCTGGTATATGGCGTGCCGGCGGAGATCTCCGAATACCTCATTCCGCACCCGGTGATCCGCAAGATCCCGTTCACCGGATCGACGGCGGTGGGAAAGCACCTCGCGGCGCTGGCGGGCGCGCATATGAAGCGGGCAACAATGGAGCTGGGCGGCCACGCTCCGGCGATCGTGTTCGATGACGCCGACGTCGATACCGCCAGCAACTGCTCTCCGCCAGCAAATTCCGCAACGCCGGCCAAGTCTGCATCTCGCCGACGCGCTTCCTGATCCAGGAAAAGGTGTACGCGCAATTCGTGGACCAGTTCATCGGTCATGCGAAGAAGGTGAAGGTGGGCGACGGGCTGGCGCAGGGCACCGTGATGGCGCCGTTGGCCAATACGGGGCGCGTGGCGGCGATGGAGGGGTTCATCGTCGACGCCGTGCAGCACGGTGCGAACGTGCGCGGCGGCGGCAATCGCTCGGCAACACGGGCAACTTCTTCGGGCCGACGGTGCTGACCGACGTCTCCAAGGAAGCGCGGGCGATGCACGAGGAGCCGTTCGGCCCGCTGGCGGTGATCGCGCCGTTCCACGATTTCGACGAAGTGATGGCCGAGGCGAACCGGCTGCCGTATGGCTTGGCCTCCTACGCTACGCCCTCCTGCGCCTACACGCGCTCGGCGAAGACGGCGACCGCCATCGCAGCGGCGGTAGAATCCGGAATCATGTCAATCAACCACCACGGGCTGGCGTTGCCGCAGGTGCCCTTTGATGGCGTGAAGGATTCCGGCTACGGCTCGGAAGGCGGGCTGGAGGCCATCGAAGCCTACTTGGTGACAAAGTTCGTGTCTCAGGCTCGCCTTTAGGCAAGGCCACAGGCGGCGTCATCGTACCCTCCCTCGCAGCGCGGGGGAGGGTGGGTGCGGAAAACTGGGGACTCCACCTCGTTTTTGTGCGAAAATCTATTTGACAGGCTAGCGCAACGTGGTTGACATCGGTAGAACCGTTGCATCGACGCGGCGAATCGACCGACACTCCACCTTTGCGTGGCGCCGTGACCAGGGGACGCGGTTGCGATGGTCTCGGTTGGGGGCACCGCGTCAACGACGCCGCGAACATAAGGAGAGAACATGTCGAAGGCCTTTCTCGCCCAGGTGATCCAGGACTCCGCCGAGCTGACCGGTGCCGCGGCCAACCGCACCGCCGGCGCGCTGATGGAGGCCATCGTCAAGGAGTTGAAGAAGTCGGGAAAGTTCACCTTGCCGAGCTTCGGCACCTTCACTGTGCGCAAGACCAAGGCCCGCAAGGGATTGAACCCGCGCACCGGCGAATCGATCAAGGTGAAGGCTGGTAAGACGGTGCGGTTCAAGGCATCGCCGACCCTGAAGAAGGCGGTCTGATCCCGCCAGCGGTGCCGATTCCCGCTAGGCCGTGAGCAACGTGCCTGGCTTTTTTCTGCGTACCCCAGACGCGGTGCTGCCGGCACCGCGTCTCCACGGCGGCTCAGCATGAGCCGGGTGCCCGTCTTGCCGCCCGCGTGGGGCGTTGTGGTGGTTTGTCTCGGCACGCTGATCGTCCCGTTCGACTCAGCGGTGAACGTCGCCTTCCCCGCCATCATCCGAGCCTTCGCGCTGCCGATTCCTGCAATCCAATGGGTCGTCATCGCCTACACGTTGACCTATGCGGCGCTGATGCTGGTGTTCGGCCGGGTGGGCGACATCCTCGGCCATCGCCGCGTGTTCTTGTTTGGCACCGGCTGCAGCGCCGCCGCCTTCCTCGGCTGCGCCGCGGCGCCGTCCTATGCGTGGCTGCTGGCCGCGCGCGTCGCGCAGGGAGTGGGCGCAGCGCTGGCGTTGTCGTGCGGGCCGGCGCTCGCCACCGGGCTGTATCCGGAATCGCAGCGCGCGCGAATCCTTGGCGTGTACACAATGGTTTTCGGTGCGGGCTCGGCGGCGGGGTCACTGCTCGCCGGCGTGCTGGTGGCGTGGTTCGGCTGGCCCTCGGTGTTCTGGTTCCGCGCGCCACTGTCACTCGCCGCGTTCATCTGCGCATGGGGACTGCCCGTGGCGGCGCGCAGCGGCCCGCCCGAGCGTTTCGACGCCGCCGGCGCCGGACTGCTGGTCCTGGCGACCGGCGCGTTATTGCTCGGCTTAAATCGGCTGCACGCGGGCGATGGCCTGCCGTTCCTCCTGGTGTTTGTCCTGGCGGGAGCAGCGTTCATCCTGCGCGAACGCCGCGCCGCGTTCCCGATCATCGATCTGGGCTGTTTTCGCGACGTGGATTTTGCCTTGTTGAACGCGGGCAACGTGGCGGTCAGCCTGGCGGGGTTTTCGGTACCGCTCCTGGCGCCGTTCTTTCTGGCGCGCGTGGCCGGCCTGGCGGCGCCGCAGGAGGGCGCGATGCTGGCGGTGGCTAGCCTGGGCACGGCCCTGGTGGCTCCGGTTGCGGGCCGGCTGGCGGCGCTGGTGCCACCGCGGCGCCTGGCGCTGGCGGGAGCGGGCGCGACCGCATTGGGGCAGGTGCTGATGAGTACCGCCGGCGCAGCGCCGGACCTGCTGGCCTTCGGCATCTGGATGTTCGTGCAAGGCGCCGGATTGGGATTGTTCCAGGTGGCCTATTTCGAGATCGCCGCCGCAACGCTGCCGCGCGAGCAACGCGGGGTCGCTGGAAGCCTTGTGATGATGACGCGCACGCTGGGGATCGTCACCGGGGCCACGGTGCTCATGCTGGGATTCCAGACGTTCCGGATGCGTGCGGCCGCGTCAGGGATGGGCGACACGGCGGCGTTCCTTGGCGGATTCCAGGACGTGTTCCGGCTGGCGGCGCTGCTGCCCCTTGCGGTGACGGTCGCTGCGATGGCACGGGGGTGGGGACGTGGCGCGGTGGGTTCGGGGTAATTCGGTGTGATGACGGTCGGAGCAACAACGTAGGGCGGAAAACTGCAGCGCATTCCGCCGCGGCCTGAACGGCGGAATGCGCTGCGCTTTTCCGCCCCACGTCCAACGCCGGCGCCCACCATTCGAGATCGCATCAATCCAGCGTCTCGCGGTACGACAGCACCGCCACCGCGCTGACCAGCACGGCGAACACCGCCAGCGGCCACAGGTTCGGCAGGATGTCCGCCATCGTGTTGCCCTTCAGCAATACGCCGCGGCAAATGCGCAGGATGTGGGTCAGCGGCAGCAGCTCGCCGATCCCCCGCGCCCAGCCCGGCATGCCCTGGAACGGGAACATGAAACCCGACAGCATCATCGACGGCAGCAGCGAGAACTGCGCAAGCTGCTGTGCCGATTGCTGCGTCCGCGCGATGGTGGAGAAAAGGATCCCCAGTGCCAGGTTGCCGGCGATGAACACGCCCAGCGCCAGCAGCAGCAACAGCACCGAGCCGCGCACCGGCACGTGGAACGCCAGCGCGGAGACGGACAGGATCAGCAACACCTGCACATAGCCCAGTCCGACATAGGGCACGATCTTGCCCAGCATCACCTCCACCGGGCGCACCGGCATCGACAGCAGGTGCTCCATGGTGCCGGATTCGCGCTCGCGGGTGATCGACAGCGTGGTGATGACCAGCGTGGACATCAACAGGATCGTGCCGATCAGCCCCGGAACGATATTCAAGGCGGTGATTTGCTCCGGGTTGTAGCGGTCGTGCACCACCACCGTGAACGGCGGCGAGGCCGGCGGCGTCTGCATGTTCGGCGGCAGATCGCGCTGCAGCACGTTGGCATTCAGCGCGACCACTGCCGCGGTGGCGTCGCCGATCGCCACCGGATCGGTCGCGTCGGCGTCGAGCAATACCGACGGGTGTTCGCCGCGATCCACCGCGCGCGCGAAGCCTGGAGGGATCTCCAGCACGAACAACACGTCGCCGCGTGCCAGCGCCGCGTCGGCCTGGTGCTCGGTCTGGAAGGTGCGAATGTCGAAATAGCCGGTGTTCTGCAATGCGCTGACGATGGTGCGCTCGTATTCCGAGTGGCTGGCCGAGAGCAGGCCGGTTGGCAGGTTGTGGGGATTGGTGTTGATCGCGAATCCGAACAGGAAAAGCTGCAGCAGCGGCAGCATGACGGTCAGCATGATGGTCATCGGGTCGCGGCGCATCTGCTGCGATTCCTTACGCAGCATCGCCGCCAGCCGCGCCCAGGAGAACCCGTTCATGGCCCCTGCTCCTGCTCGTTCAGCATGTGGATGAACACGTCGTCCAGTCGCGGCGGCACTTCCTGCCAGGCCAGTCCGTTCTCCGGCAGCGACTCGGTGGCCGTGCGCAAGGCGGCGCGGTCCTTGCCGGCGATGCGCAGCGCGTCGCCGAACACCGCGGCGGTTTCCACGCCCGGCAGGCGGCGGAGTTTGCGTGCGGCGGCCTCGATCCCCGGACCGGTGGCCTGGAACACCACGAGGCCGGCCGCTTTTACCACTTCCTGCGCCGATCCCTGCACCACCAGGCGCCCACCGGCGAGGTACACCACGCGCTGGCAGCGTTCCGCCTCGTCCATGTAGTGGGTGGAAACCAGGACAGTCATGCCGTCGGCCGCCATCTCGTGGATCAGGTCCCAGAATTCGCGCCGAGCCTTCGCATCGACGCCGGCGGTGGGCTCATCCAGTAGCAGCAGTTTCGGCCGATGCAGCACGCAGGCCGCAAGCCCCAGCCGTTGCTTCCACCCGCCGGAAAGCTGCTTGGCGAGATGCTGGGCGTAGCGGGTGAGATCGAAGCGCTCCAGCACGCTGGCCATTACGCGGTCGCGGTCGGGCAATTGGTACAGCCGGGCTACGAACTCCAGGTTCTCGCTGATGGTCAGGTCGTCGTAGAGGCTGAATTTCTGCGGCATGTAGCCGACCAGCAGGCGGATCTGCGGCGACTCGCGCAGCAGGTCGAAGCCGAGGCAGGTGCCGCCGCCGGCATCCGGACGCATCAGCCCGCACAGCAAGCGGATGGTCGTCGTCTTGCCGCTGCCGTTGCCGCCGAGGAACCCGCAGACCTCGCCCTCCGCCACTTGCATGGAGAGGCCGTCCACCACCCGGTTGGTGCCGAAGCTTTTCACCAGGTCGTGCACGTCGATGGCGAGGCGAGGGGCAGTTCTTGCGTCCTCGCGCTTGTCCCTATCCGTCACGGCGCCACCCGCACGGTCACCGGTTGGCCCGGCTTCAGCATCGTCGCCTGGTCGAGATCGGGGTGCGCCTCGATCATGTAAACCAGCTTGTCTCGTGTTTGCTCGCTATAGATCACCGGCGGCGTGTATTCCGGTTGCGGCGAGACGAAGGTGACCTTGGCGTTCAACTCGCGCGCGCAGTTGTCGCAGCCGATCGACAGGTGCTCACCCATGCGGATGGCGCCGAGCGCGGTCTCCGGGATGAAGAAGCGGACCAAGATATTTCCGGGCGGCAGCAGCTCCACCACCGGGGCGCCAGCGCCGATCATTTCGCCCGGCACCGCGTAGGTGTCGGCGACCTCGCCGGCGATCGGGGCGGTCACGTGCGCGCTGCGCCAGCCGCCAATCCGCCTGTTGCAATGCCGCGCTGTTGCCCGGCCACTGCCTCCTGCTGGGCGGCGATCTCGTACTGGCGGCCGGTGGGGTCCTGCGATCTGCTGCAGCTTCGCCTGCGAGGCGTTGACGTGGGCACTGGCGGAGGCGAGCTGGGCGCTCTGCTGGTCCACCGTCTGCCGGGTGGCCGCGCCGGAACGCAGCAGGATCTCGTTGCGGGCCAGGTCCCGGGCGATCTGGTCCCGTGTGGCGATCATGTCCGTCATGTCGGCCTTCGCCTGGGCGATCTCGGTCTCGCGCCCGGCTTTCTCCAGGTTGGTCAGCCGGGCCTTGGCCTCGGCCAGCGACGCGGCAGCCTGGGCGCGCGGCGGCGCAATCGTCGGTGTCGTCCTGCGCAAACAAAGGGGCGCCGGCGGCGACCTGCCGGCCGCGCTGCACAGACAGGCTGACGAGCTGTCCCGCCAGCGTGGGCGCCACGCGGACGTAGTCGGCATCGACATAGCCCTGCCAGCCGGGCGGTGGCGCATCGCGGTTCTGCCGCCACCAGGTCCCGCCTCCCGCCGCCAGCAGAGCAAGCACGACCAGAGGAACAAGCAGGCGCTTCATGGCCGTGGGTCCGCGGCCAAACCGCGTAGCAGCACGTCGAGATGGGTCGCGACGACCACCCGCGGATCGAATTGAACGTCGGTGTGGCGGCCCAGCGAATGCTTCCACAGCAGCAGCAACAGCAGCGGCGCGGAGAACAGGGGCAAGGCGCCGTCCAGGTCTATGGGGCGAAACTCGCCGCGGGCAATGCCGCGGGTGAGCACGCCGCGGATCAGGGCCATGCCCTTCAGCACCACTTCCTCGGCGTAGAAGCGGGCGAGGGCGGGGAAATTACCGGATTCCGCCAGCACCAGCTTGGGGATGGCTGTCAGGTCGGTGTCCAACAGTTGCAGAAAGCGCTCCGCCATGGTGCGCAGGATGTCGGCGGCGGAGCGGTCCGGGTCGGACAGCAGAGCGGTGGCGGCCTCGAGGTTGGGCAGCACCGCCTGGCGGACAACGGAGCGGAACAGATCTTCCTTGGTGGGAAAATAAAGATAGATCGTGCCCTTGCCGATGCCGGCCGCGGCGGCGACATCCTCCAGCTTCGTGGCGGCAAAGCCGCGCTCGGAGAACAGGCGGAGGGCGGCGTCGACAATTTCACCCGGGCGGGCCTCCTTGCGGCGAGCGCGGCGTCGGGGCGGGATTTCGGTGTCGGTGGCCATGCACGCTTACTTACTGACCGGTCGGTCATTAATCAAGGAGGCGTCCTGTCATTTCGCCCCAATGCGACTCACGGCGCCTCATTTCCCCCCGGCGATATTTGCCCCCGCGATAAGAGCCACTCCCGCCCTTCGCGATGAGAGCCTGCCACCCTTCGCGATAAGAGCCACTGCCGAGAGCCACTGCCGTCCGCCGCTGTAATATCCCCCGCCGCAAACGTCCCGACGCAATGGAGACCCGCCTGATGGAAGCCGAACCCGGTCAGACTCACGACGAGGGCACCGCGTATATGCTCCCGCCGCCGTCCCACGACGCGGAACTGACCGAAGTCCGGCGCGGGGCACCGATGGGCGAGTTGCTGCGCCGCTACTGGCATCCTGTCGGGCTTACCGCCGACGCCGGCTCCACGCCGCGCCAGGTGCGCGCCCTCGGCGAGGACCTGATCCTGTTCCGCGACGCCGCGGGCCGGCCCGGACTGCTGCACGCACGCTGCTGCCACCGCGGCACCACGCTGCTATTACGGCCGCGTCGAACCCGCCGGCATCCGCTGCTGCTACCACGGCTGGCTGTTCGATGCGGAAGGCAACTGCCTGGACCAGCCCTGCGAGCCGGAGGGCGGCCGCCAGCGCGAGCGCATTCGCCAGCCGTGGTATCCGGTGCAGGAGCGTTACGGGCTGATCTTCGCCTATATGGGCCCGCCGGCTCGCAAGCCCGTCCTGCCGCGCTACGAATGCCTGGACGTCATGGACGACGGCGAATTCCTGGAAGCCGACGACAGCTCGCTGGGTGGCGGTGGGCCCGCGATCATCCCCTGCAACTGGCTGCAACATTTCGAGAATGTGGTCGATCCGCTGCACGTGCCGGTTCTGCACGGCAGCTTCAGCGGCGCGCAGTTCACCACGGCGATGGCCGCCATGCCGGAGGTGGTGTTCGAGGCGACCGACACCGCGATAAAGGTGCGTTCGCAGCGTCCGGCCGAAGCAGGCCGCGTGTTCCATCGCGTCACCGAGGCGGTGCTGCCCACCTTGCGCGTCGTCCCCAACCCGCGCGTGGCGCTGTTCGCTCGCGTCGAATCGATCGGCTGGGTGCTGCCGATCGACGACACGTCGTTCCGCATCTACGTCGCCGGCCGTGTCCGACAGGCCGGCGATATCGGCCGCATGCGCTCGAAATTCGCGGGAAAGTTCTGGTGGGACCTGACCGAGGCCGAGCACCGCGCCATGCCGGGCGATTACGAGGCACAGGTCGGTCAGGGGCCGCTCACGTTGCATTCGGAGGAGCATCTCGCCAGCTCGGATCGCGGCATCGCGATGCTCCGGCGACTGCTGCGGCGGCAAATACGTGCAGTGGCGGAGGGCCGCGATCCTGCCGGCATCAGCTTCGATCCCGACGCGCCACCGGTGGTGTTCGAGGCGGGGAATTGCATCCGCGAGCGATGACGGCGCCGCGACGGCGTCATCGCTCTTTTTCCGGTAACGATATACTTGACGCACTACCGCTAATTTGTGGTTGACATCTCGATAGATCGCAAGATATAGTGGCAATGAGTTCCCATTGCCAGCACCGTGAGCGGTCTCATGACACGGAGTTAACACGATAAACCCATCTCCGACCTTGGATCAGCACCGATGCTCACCGCATACTTTGACGACAGTGGAACACACCGAGATTCCAAAATAGTCCTGTACGGTGGTCTGATCGGCCACGATGAAAAACACTGGCGAGTATTCGATGCAGCTTGGAAGGCAAAACTCGCTGATCCGTTGCCACAGGTCAACAAACCGCCGTTGCGACGGTTCCACATGACAGATTGCATGGCCAATGTCGGGGAGTTCTCCGACTACTCAGAACCAGAACGGGATGCTGTCATTCACGATTTCAGGCAAATCATTCTCGATTTTGGATTATATGGATATGCCTGCGCTGTACATCTTCCAGATTGGGATCAGGTTGTCGGGTCTCGCTCGCTTGATGGTCTCAAAGACCCAGAGTTTTACTGCATGTCCAGTGTCATACAATGGTCAACATCACAATATATTTTGGGACCAGAAAAAGTAGCCTTGGTGTTCGATGACATACAAGAAAAAAGAGAGGTGAACGAACGGTTGTTTGCGATGTACCATGAAGCTCGGAACATGAATGTAGGCAGGGAGGTGCTAACGGGTATTTCTTTTTTGCCGTCGATCAAGTTCGTTGGACTTCAAGGAGCAGATATGGTTGCATGGGAGACTTACAATCATGCAAGAGAGTGGCTTCAAGATAGGTCTAAACCAACCCGTCCACATCTCACTCCTTTGGCAGAATCTGGCCGGTTTCTTGCTCACATTGCGACCGCAAATGCCGTCCATGACATCAACGAGTGGTTGGCAAAACTAAAGGAGCTTGCCTAAATACGTGAATGAGACTTAACGAATTTCAGACATCAGGCTTCTATATCGGAAGCCACGTTGAACTATCATCCGGCCAAGTGACTCGCTCCGATCTCCGTATGCCTCTCCATCCTCGGCATAGCGGTGTCGAGTTTATGCTTGAACGGAACCGCCCAGCGCACTGTCTATCACGATCTCAATGTGTGTTTTTCGCCCGAAGCCGAGACGATGTATCTGCGCTTGGGGTACCGACCACACACATTTACGCCGTGCAACCCGTAGGAGCCGTACAGCGCAGCGACATGGCATGGTGGCATAAGATCGCCCATGCCCACTCTCAGACGCCCCAAGAGCGTCCAGAAGGCGTTGACGACTGGGTAGCGCAGTATTGGGCGGGATCAGAATGTCCGACCGGCACACCCTTGTGGGAATACCGTGCGGAAGCAATCAGACTTTGAATGAGCAACGATCTTTGATATGAATCCGATACTGGTTTCAGGAGTATGAATGAGATCGGCGTTGACGATAGCTGGCCGAAAGGAATCCATTGCGTCGGCCTTCACCATAGCTCGATAGAAATCATCGTTATGCCATGAGAGAGTTGGGTATGCCTTCACGTTCAAGGCATGAATGTCTGGATTGATTTCAACACCGTGAAACTGCTCCGGTACGATCAATCCGCTATCGAACATTTGTGAGACCTCGGAGCCTATCCGTGGGCTTCCATCATCGTTGGCGCACTGTCCCGCCATCGTCCAATACTGACGGTCACCAGGAATGGCCTGACCGAACAAACTTCGATATTGAGCTATGATGGTCTGTGATCGAGCCTCCTGTTTCGGCAAACTCGACCAGTCTTTCTCGTTGACCTTCATTTTGTGTTTGCTTTCCGCACACGGCCTGTGCCGAGGAAATCTCCCCATGTTACCCCATAATGGGTAGCTGGATTAGACGGCATACCTTCTGGCCGACTCCAAGCCTTAAACGATTTACGAGTATCAATACCTGCCTTTCGAACTGCATTGCAAGCATCGTCATATTGAAAAAACTTGGATTTCAGTACCAAGAAACTTGGGCCAGCCTTGCCATTCGTTCTCATACACAACAGATGGACTACCAGGAATGTTCGTTGGGCGTGCATCCCATGCAACAAAATCGACATATCTTTTGATACCGGCATTTCTTACAGCATTACGAGCATCTTCGTATGACAGCCAATCGCCTTTTCCGATGTACCGTGCCAAAGAAAACGCCAGCCGATACCCAGCCTTTATCTTTGTAGATGCGATGCGGTGCCGCAGGAATGTTGAAGGGTCGCTCCTTCCAATCTTGCAACTGCCGACCAGTAGTGATACCGGCCTTCTGCACGGCTTCGCTGGCCTCTTGGTACGGTAGAAAGTCACTGCCAGGGATTTTTCGTCCGGTTCCGAAAAACTCACCCGACGAAATCCATCCGTTGTCCTTGTAGTACAAATGAGGGGCCGCAGGGATATTCGTGGGAAGTTGCCAAGATTTGAATTGCTTTGTTGACGTGATACCAGCCGCTATAACCGCTTTGCGTGCCTCTACATATGGAAGGAACTTGGCGGCATTATTTCTGCGTCCCGTGCCAAGGAACTCACCCCATGAGACCCATCCCTCATCTTTGTAGTCTCTGTTGGGTTGTGACGGAAAGTTGTCGGGACGTTCCTTCCAATCCATAAAATCAGGTTGAGTGGAAATCCCAGCCTTTCGCACTACATCTTGTGCTTCCTCATATGAGAGCCAGTCTTTTTTATGTACGTTCCCTGTGCCCAGGAACACTCCCCATGAAATCCAACCGCTATTCTGGTAGGTCGCATCGGGACTGCCAGGGATATTGTTGGGGTTGTTCTTCCAGTCTTGAAAGGCCCGCTTCGACGCAAAGCCATGTTTCATTACGGTTTCTTGAGCTTCTTGATATGAGACGAAATCGAATCCTTTTGCGATGGCTGCTCGTAGGGCTTCAAATGTTTTGATTCCACAAGCCCCGCTGGTGTAGTGCAGCATGAATCCGAGAGGGTTCGTCTTCTGTAAAATGTCGAAGTCGATGTTAGAGACATCAAGCCCCTCCAACGCAAGCGTCCGACGAGTCCCCATCGCCCAAATCTGCTGTCCGATTTCCTCGTGGTGTTCCGAAAAACCATAGCGTTCGAGGATGTCCGGTAGAATCTTTAAATATTCATCACGGAGTTAAGACAGGTCTTGGCCTTCCTCCCGATTTACCCATGTGCTCGATTGACACTTCGTCAATCATCTCGGCACGCCTCTCTCCCAGAGAGCCAAGCCAGTCCGTTCGAGGTGAGCGAGCGTCAACAACGCCGTCCTCAATTCGATCATTTAGTTTGAGTTTGATCGGAGTGATGACGTTCTCAAAAAGCAAAGAAGCGAAGATGGCCTTCAAGAAATTGTTAAGACCTTCTCTAAAGCCTTCTTCATCTACAACTGTTCGTAGATTGTTCGGCAACAACTGGATGATTTCAACATGCTCTTTCCCCTCGGCGTCTCGAAACGTGCGACCACTCATCTGTACGATATCAGTCAGCGAGTTGCGTTCACCGATGATGATAGCACGTTCGGCCCAAATCCAGTTGGCTCCTTCCTTGAACATCCCCAGAGCTATGATCGCATCCAGATCATCACGATTCTTTACTCGGTTGAGGTAATCCTTGCCACGCTTCTGCCTAACTTCATCAACAAGATTCACTATCTTGAAATCAGGTTTTCCGTTTCCCTTAAAAATAATCAGGCCGGTGCCATCTTCTTCGCATCTCTCTCCACCATGAACCTGTTGCAATACAGATATGAAGATATGATAGCCTCAGCATGTTTGAGCTTGTCGTCCAGCCAATTCTTCGAACACGTAGAGTTTGGAGCGGGAATGTAGATGATGTCCTTTTTGGATTGGCGCATGATGTTTTGAATGTCTGAGGTAAAATCATTCGACAGGACGAAATCGAAGTTAAATGAATTCAACCAACGCAGTGATTTGAAATACTCATCGTACGGGATGGAAAATTGAACAAAGCGATCTTCCATGCCGCCAAAGATGCTCAATCTATCACCACGAAAAGGAGTGGCAGTCGCCATACCAATCTTAAGCGTTGGATTGTTCTGGATCAGCGACCGAACAATCTCTCCGATTCCGTTGGAGTCAATGGCGTCCTCGAAGCCTTCGATTTCCGTATTCCTCATGTGATGGGCTTCATCAATCCAAAGTAGTAGATCGTGAAACAAATGCAGTTCGTCAGATGCCTTTAATCGTCGGAACGCAGCAACGAGTGTCGCATGTGTGCATATAAGAATGCGGTCATTGAAACGCTTTTGCGGCCCTCTCAAAAAAGCAATGACCTCTGTGGTCTTACTGGCATCGAGAGAATCATCAGATTCTGGCACAGATTGTGACGAGGCGACCATTCCTGAGTGATTCCGTCTGGCATCATGAGGCCAGCATGGTTGATGTCCGCAAAACCTTTGCCGATGATAGTCTGAGGGACGGCGACAATCGTTCTGAGCGTATCGGTACTGACGCATTTTGTCGGCAGATGTAAAACATATTGAGATCGTCTTTCCGCTGCCCATTGGGGCTACCAGGAGCATACAGTGGGCGTTCAGAAACGCTTTGAACGACCCGAACTGATGTTCTCTCATGGTGATAACAGCATTGGATGATGTTTCTACAGACGTGCCGAGCGGCGTCCATCCGAAACCAAAACCTGGAACTATAATTGGGGCTACTCCTTACCGGACAATAGCCATATAGTAAGACACTCGCTTCCCGAAAATCAACTGCCAGCTTTTCGTTTCATCGCTCGTCTTTTACGTTGTTCTGCTTTGAACACCTTTTCCTTCGCCCGAACTTCCTCACGACTGACGCCAAGCAATCGACGTGTCAGGTTCATAAACCTGTCCATAGTCGAGCCATCTTCCCTGATCTCTATCTCGTCAGGTTGCCTCGGCGGTGTCGTGTCCCGTGAGTTCACTGTATGTCAGCCTCTTGCCAGTGACCGACTTTAGCACGATTTGGAAGCGGCTTCCATCGTCCTTGTCCCGCTCATTGAACCGGAACGACTGCTCATCAATATACCGATCCAGGTGCGGAGGCATCACACTCACATACGTCCCTTTGATCGCCCGTTTCAACAGGCTCCAAAAATTTTCCATTCCGTTCGTGTGAACCTTGCCTCGCACGTATTCCTCGGCATGGTTCACAACCTCATGGACGTATTCCGATGCCAAACCACCATACCCGCCGTGCGAGTCGGTATAGATCGTGCTACCGGTCTCGACCGCAGCTTTGATCTCGGCATGAAGCGTCTCCTTGGTCGTATCGGTGATGCGCTTCGCCTTGATGACCCGACTCTTGTTCGTGCCAGAACCACGGCTCAGAACGCCCATGACGATTGCCTTGCCAGAAGCACCTGTGCCTTTGATCTTTTCCTCTCGCTTGTGTTTGTGCATGTTCTTCGCCAGCCCGCCGATCAGGGTTTCGTCGGCCTCGGCGGTGCCATCGGACTTTTCAATGGTTCCGGCCTCCATTGCCAGTCTGATCCGGTGCAGCATGAACCAGGCCGATTTCTGGGTTACGCCAATGGCACGATGAAGTTCGTACGAGCTAACGCCGTTCTTGCAGTTGGAGATGAGCCAGATCGCCGTGAACCATCTTTCCAGCGGGAGCGGGCTATCCTCGAGGATGGAGCCGGTTTTGGTCGAGATCCGCCGCTGATAGGCGGGAGCCTCCTCGCCGCTCCTGTATCCTGATGACCGATCGCGTCAGGCCTGATCGCTTCCGGGCCAGGCGAGTGCATGCGCAATGATGCAGATCTGTCCTTCAATCCGCCGATCCGCTAGCCGCCCTTGCGGCCAGCACCGCATTCGCTGGTGTGCGCGGTTGTGCTCCAGACGCCGTTTCGCGCGCCGACAGGTCGGCGACCAATGACCAAACCCGTGCCGGGTCCATGGGCACGTCCGGATCATTCAACAGATGGTCGAGCTCTTCCAGTTTCCTGGCGTACTCGTCCTGCGTCATTGGAGCCACGTCTCCCGCAATCCTACGTCGCGCCCAGTCTCCACCCGAAAGCGGCGGCGATCGGGCACGATGATGAAGATAGGAGTGTTACACGACGGTTAACCGGGGCGGCGCCATCACACCGGCGACAGCACCGCCAGGCTGCTTGTGTCGTCACCGATGCCCGGCGCAAGCAGGCGCGTGCCCTCCCGGCGGATCGTCATGTCGGTGCCTGGTCGGAACAAACGTGTCGCGGACTGCCGCCACGGCCCGATCGCGCATGCGGCGCCTCGTCGGAGGCTGCAATGGTCTTGGACGATCCGGCGGCACGCGGCAGGATGGCGCAGCGCCGGAGAGGCTGCGGGGAGGCATGGACCATGGATCCGATCGCATTGCTCGGCACGTTGGGCCTGCCGCGGTTTCTTGGCATGATCGTGTCGGTGGCCGAGCCGGACCGCGTGGTGGCGGAGTTGGTGGTCGCCGAAGCACACTGCACGGTCGGCCATGCAATTCACGGCGGCGCGATCATGGCGTTCGCCGACACGCTGGGCGCTATCGGCACGGTGCTGAACCTGCACGAAGGCCAATCGACGACGACGCTGGAGAGCAAGACGAATTTCTTCGCCGCTGCTCCGGTCGGCAGCCGATTGACCGCGGAGAGCGTGCCGCTGCATCGCGGCCGCCGCACGCAGGTCTGGGAAACCAGGCTCACCGGAGAGAACGGCCGGCTGGTGGCAAAGGTCACACAGACACAATTGGTCCTCTAACAAGCGGCAGAAGCAACCGGATGTGATGGGCGCCTCGCGCCGTGCTTTCCCACGTTGATTCCAGTCCTGGCTCGACGCGGCCGGCCGGTAGTACCGGGCGGCGGCGGCGGCCGGGGCAAAGGCGTTTAGAAGGAGGAGAATAATGGGTAAAGCACGTCTTTTGGGTTCCGTGTGCGCGCTCGCACTTGTCTTCGCGGTGCCAGCATTCGCTGCCGGAACCACCACGGGGGACATGACCTCGGGAACCTCGGCCAACCAGGCCGCCACGCAGAACAATGGTCCCGGCATGAATGGCGGGACGACCGGAACGACCAGCCCGAATGCGAGCGCGGGTACAACGACCGGGATGAACAACGGCGGGACCACCGCCGACATGAACAACTCCGGCTTGCACAACGGAATGAGCAGCGGGGCTGCGGGTTCGGGCAATGCCGGCAGGTCGGCGGCGGGCATGAACGGCTCAGGGTCGATGAGCGGCATGAACAATGGCACCAGCGGTTCGGGCAATGCCGGCACATCGACGACCGGCATGAACAACGGCGGCGCCAACGGCTCGGGTAGCGGCATGAATGCCAACAACCAGCATCATTGGACGCACCATGCGATGCGCTCCTCGCGCAACGGCGAAACGGACACTTCGCAGAACGGGGATGTGAGCCACCTGAATGACGAGAGCCTGCAGGCTGCCCGCCAGGGCCATGCCTACCAGGTGGGCTCGGAGGGCAGCGGCGACAACGGCATGAACAGCGGTCAGATGGGCAATGGCAGCATGTCGTCCGGATCGGGCAACATGACCCGCTAGAGGTCGACGCCTGGTAATGGATCGGCGAACGGCGGATCGGGTACTGGCTCGAACCGCATAACGGCATTGCGGGCGCGCGGCGGTCCCGTCGCGCGCCCGCGGTCGTCGAAATCCTGGTCATTGCGAGTTGACCATCGGCCGACCCGCCTTGCATGAGGCGGTGATCGGACGGGAAACAACATCCCCGCCCCTTGTTGGCTTGGGCCGCGCAGCGGATCAAGGCCGGAGGGAGGGGTGCGTACGACCGCGGTCGTTGCGTGCATGCACTCCCCCACTGCACTCCCCCACAAGGGGGAGGGGAGTTTTGTTTCTTGCAAGCAGCGAATTTAGGGGTCTGCGGTGGGGGGGCGCGTTGCCTCCCGGTGCGGGGCGGGGGTCGTGACCTGGGCGCAACGAGCGCCTTCAACTCGCCGCGGAGGCGGGCAAACGTGGCGCTGAGGGCCCGGCGCGGTACCAGGTGTCAAATCAGGACACTCCCCGCGGCTTGACCCGCGCGGAGCCATCTCCCAATAATGCTGGCATGGTACCAGTGCATCGGCCCACGCGAATTAGCAGCCCGGCAACTCGCTAGCAGCGCCGGGAATTTCCGATCGCACCCTTCTCTCCAGTCGCGGCGCATGCCGCACGGACCCTCCATGAACGATGCATCGACCGAAACCGAGGCGGACTATCGCGACACGGTCTTCCTGCCGCACACAGCCTTCCCGATGCGCGGCGACCTGCCAAAGAAAGAGCCGCAGATCCTCGCCCGCTGGGATGCCGAACACCTATGGACCCGGCTGCGCGCCGCGTCGCACGGCCGCCCACTGTTCATCCTGCACGACGGTCCGCCCTATGCGAACGGCCACATCCACATCGGCACCGCGCTGAACAAGATCCACAAGGACTTCATCAACCGCACGCGCCAGATGGCAGGCTACGATGCGAACTACATCCCCGGCTGGGACTGCCACGGCCTGCCGATCGAGTGGCAGGTGGAGGAGCAATACCGCAAGGCAGGCAAGGACAAGGACGCGGTGCCGGTGCTGGATTTCCGCGCCGAATGCCGCGCCGCCGCCGCGCATTGGATGGCGGTGCAAGCTCAGGAGTTCCGCCGGCTCGGCGTGGAGGGCGATTTCCCCAACCGTTACGCCACCATGGACAACGCGTCCGAAGCGGCGATCGCCGCCGAGATCTGCAAGTTCCTGCTGAACGGCGCGCTGTATCGCGGGCTGCGGCCGGTGATGTGGTCGCCGGTGGAAAAGACCGCCCTCGCCGAAGCGGAGATCGAATACCACGACCACACCAGCACCACGATCTGGGTGCGCTTCCCGGTGATCCAGGCGCCGCTACCGGAATTGCAAGGCGCGGCGGTGGTGATCTGGACCACCACGCCCTGGACCATGCCCGGCAACCGCGCCGTCGCCGCCGGCGAGAACATCGACTACGCCTTGCTCCACGTCGATACCCTGGCTGACGGATCGCACGCGCGCATCGGTGAAAAACTGCTGGTGGCGCTGGAACTGCTGCCGCAGTTTTGCAAGGAGACCGGCATCGCCACCCACCACGTGCTGCACGTGTTCAAGGGGGATGCGCTGGCGGGCGTGGTCTGCGCCCATCCACTGCGCGGACGCGGCTTCGATCACGACGTGCCGGTATTGCTCGGCGACTTCGTCACAACGGAGGCCGGCACTGGCTTCGTCCACATCGCCCCCGGTCACGGCGAGGAGGATTTCGACCTTGGCCGCCGCCACGGCCTGGAAGTGCCCGAAACCGTCGATGGCGACGGCACCTTCAATCGCCGCGTGCCACTGTTCGCCGGCGTCCACGTCTACAAGGCAGCCGATCCGGTTTGCGCCGCGCTGGACGAGGCGGGCACCCTGCTGGCGCGCGGGACGCTGGTGCATTCCTATCCGCATTCGTGGCGCTCCAAGGCGCCGCTGATCTTCCGCGCCACGCCGCAATGGTTCATCCGCCTGGACGGACCGGAACGCATCCGCGAGAAGGCGCTGGCGGCGATCGACGCGACACTGTTCGTGCCGGACCAGGGACGCAACCGCATCGGCTCTATGGTCGCCGGCCGCCCCGACTGGTGCGTCAGCCGTCAGCGGGCCTGGGGCGTGCCGATCACGGTGTTCGTGGACAAGCAGACAGGCGAGCCGTTGCGCGATCCCGCGGTGGTGCAGCGCATCGTCGAGGCGTTCATCGCGGAGGGCGCGGATGCCTGGTACGCGTCGCCGCCGTCGCGCTTCCTGGGGCCGGCGCGCGATCCAAACGACTACGAGCAAGTGATGGATATCGTGGACGTGTGGTTCGAGTCCGGCTCGACCCATGCGTTCGTGCTGGAGGGGCGGGAACTGCCTTGGCCGGCGGATCTGTACCTGGAAGGCTCCGACCAGCATCGCGGCTGGTTTCAGTCGTCGCTGCTGGAAGCAGTGGGCACACGCGGGCGCGCACCGTTCAAGGCGGTGCTGACGGACGGCTTCGTGCTCGACGAGCGTGGCCGCAAGATGTCGAAATCACTCGGCAACGTCGTCGCGCCGGAACAAGTGGCGAAGCAGTACGGCATCGATATCCTGCGCCTCTGGGTGGTGATGTCGGACACCAGCGAGGACTTGCGCATCGGCGCCGAAATCCTCAAGCAGAACGCGGAGCTGTACCGCCGGCTGCGCAACACGCTGCGTTGGGTGCTGGGCAGCCTCGCCGGATTCGGGGACGCGGAAAGCGTGCCGGTGGCCGCCATGCCGGAACTGGAACGCTGGGTGCTGCACCGGCTGAGCATGCTCGACGCGCGCATTCGCGGCGCGGTGGCGAGCTATGACTGGATCGGTGTGTATCCCGAGCTGCACAACTTCTGCGCCGCCGACCTGAGCGCGTTCTATTTCGATGTGCGGAAGGACGCGCTGTATTGCGACCGGCCGGACTCGCTGCGCCGCCGCGCGGCACGCACGGTGCTGGACCATGTGCACCGTTGCCTGACGACGTGGCTCGCGCCAGTGCTGTGCTTCACCGCCGAGGAAGCCTGGGGGGCGCGTTTTGGCGATGGCGAAAGCGTGCATCTGCAGGTGTTTCCGCCATTGCCGCAGGAATGGCGCGACGATGTGGTTGCGGCGAAGTGGGAGCGCATTCGCGACATCCGCCGCAGCATCACCGCGGAGCTGGAAGTGAAGCGGAAGGGCGGTGAGATCGGTTCGTCGCTGCAGGCGGCAGTTGCACTGCCGCTGACGGCGAGTGACGCGAAGCTGCTCACGCCCGCCGAGTGGACGGAAATCTCCATTGTCTCGAAGTTGACTATCGAGCCGGCAGCGGCAGGCACCCCGGAGGAAACGCCGGAACAATGCGCCGTCCGAGTGTGCCCCGCACCCGGAACGAAATGCGTGCGTTGCTGGCGCGTGCTGGAAGAAGTCGGCCAGCAGCCTGGCCATCGTATGCTGTGCGCGCGCTGTGCCGATGCAGTGGAAAGCAGATAAGACGGATAAGTAAGAAAGTCGGAGAAGTGGGGTGGAACTCCCCCTCCCCTTGTGGGGAGAGGGGTGCCCATCGCGTTTCCGCGCGACCCTTACGCGACCGCCGCCCGCCGTTGCGCCGCGCGCCGCCGGGCCGGACCCAGCACGAACAACGCCGCCAGCACCACGATGAAGTTCATCCCGGCCGCCACCAGGAACACGGTCTGCCAGCTGCCGGTGCCAGCCTTCAGTACGTTCGCCAGCGGCACCAGCCAGGCTGACGTGCCTTTCGCCGTATAGAGCAACATCGCGTTGGTAGTGGCGAAGCCAGGCCCGAACAGATCGGTGCAGGTGGCGGGGAACAGGCTGAAGATCTCGCCCCAGGTGAAGAAGATCAGCCCGGCACAGATTACGAATGTCCACGGACCATGACCGAAGAAACCCAGCAACAGGTAGGCGCAGCCGCCGAGCGCGAAAGCGATCGCCATGGTGGGTTCGCGCCCGATATGGTCCGATACCCAGCCGAAGAAGGGCCGGGCGCCGCCGTTCATCACGTTGTCGAACACCAGCGCCACCGCCAGCGCGCTGCCGCCGAACAGCAGCGCCTGGGAGGACAGGCCGAAATCCTTGGCGATCGGCGCGATCTGCGCCGTGGCCATCAGGCCACTGGCGGCGATCAGCACGAACATGATGTAGAGCACCCAGAATGCCGGCGTGGCCAGCATCTGGGCTGGGCTGGCACTGGTCGCCGATTGCGGCACCTTGGCGGGCGCCATTTGCGGCATCTCGCCGGGCATTGGCGCGCGCATGATCGGCGCGATCAGCAGCAGGATGGCGCCCTGGCCCAGGCCGAACCAGAAGAAGGCGCTGCTGTAGCCAGCGTTTTCGATGAGCAGGCGGATCGGGATCACGGTCAGCGCCGCGCCGGCGCCGAACCCGCCGGCGGTGATGCCCACGGCGAGGCCGCGCCGGTCCGGAAACCATTTCACTGCGTTGCCAACGCAAGTGGCGTAGATCGCGCCGGCGCCGATGCCGGACAGTGCTGCGCCGACATAGAGCATGCCGAGCGAACTCGCATAGGCATCGATCACCCACGCCACCGCGACCATGATGGCGCCAAAGCTCACCATGACCGGCGGTCCGCGCCGCGGGCCCAACGCATCCACCAGCCACCCTTCGACCGGCGTCAGCCAGGTCTCGGTGGCGATGAAGATGGAGAACGCGACCTGGATGGCGGCGATGCCCCAGCCATGGGCCTGGTGCATCGGGTTGACGAACAGGGTCCAGGCGTATTGCAGGTTGGCAATAAGGATCATGCAGACAAGGCCGAGCCAGAGCTGCGACCAGCGATCTGCCTTCAGCATTTTTGCATCGGACACCATGCGTGGAGCCTCCCGGACGCTTTTGGTTGGCGAGATATTGGCATGGATTTGTGATTGGAAACAGAGGTCTGATACTTGCGGTTTAGCAGAAAACCTGTCGTTTGTGCGCCGCAACATGCGCCGACCCGCTCCGTTAGCTGGCGGTGCCGCGAGCCATCATGACGGCGGCTTCTGCCAGCAGGGTTGCGGTGATCGGGCCAAATCCATCCAGGTCAGAACGATGGCTTGGTTTCGCCGATTGCGATCGCGCTCGCAAACATCTCCTGTCAGCCCGGGATTTCAAAATCGATTGATGGACGTACTACTGGGCTGCCGCGGGGCGCATGCGGCGGACAGTGAACTTGATGGCCAGTACAGGATCGAACTCGACGCGGCCGGTGTCGCTCCGGCGCTACGCCGAATATCCATGGGCTGGCGCGCCCCGCTGCGGCGCATCGGTTCGCAGGCCGTGCGGTCCGCGAAGATCAAGATGAAGGTGATGCGGTCGACGCCGACGATTTTGCTGCGGATGGTCTTCGCGAGATCGAACAAGGCTGCGGACGTCCCACTGCTCATGCCGACACTTCCGCCTCGGTCATTCAAAAGCACAGCGCATTCCGCCAGCACAGCGCATTCCGGCGTGGCGACGGCGGAATGCGCTGTGCATTTTCGCTACGCTCATCGCCCGGTCAGAATTCGCTCGACCAGTTCCTTCACCGTTGGGATGAAGCCGTTCGAATAGAATGGGTCCTTCGCGAACCTGAACGCGTTGTGCCCGCTGAACATCAGATTGTCGTCCAGCGCCCCCGGCTCATCCGCCTCATGCGCGATGTTCTGAAGTGTCTTCTGGATGCAGAAACTGCGCGGATCGGGGCGCTTGCCGGTGGAATGGTCCGCCTCGAGCTGCGACCAGTTGGAGAACCGGCAGGTCGACAGGCAGCCCATGCAGCCTGCCTGATCGGCCAGGATCTCCTTGGCCTTCTCCGGCGTGACGAAGACCAGAGTTGAATCCGGTGTGCGCAACGCCTCGATGAAACCCTGCGCTTCCCAGGAACGGGCCCGCTCCAGGTCCGCCGGCGTCAGGTACGCCAGGCGTTTGCGCGGCCCCACGCCGAATTCAGCCACATGCTCGCCCACCGGCTCGGTCGTGTACGCCACCTGACGGTCGCTGCGTTCGCGCAACTCCTGGATGAACCCGTTGTTCACCGCGCTGGAATAGAAACCAGTCGGGCTGAACCTGTTCAGGAACACGTCGCCTTCCTTCAGCGTGCGCAGCCGTTCCTTCCAGACCTCGCCGATCGGGCTTTCCTTGGTCAGCAGCGGCCGTGTGCCGAACTGGAATGCCACCGGCCCGAGTTCCGGGTTGTCGACCCAGTCCTGCCACTCCTCCAGCCACCACACCCCGCCGGCCATGATGATCGGCGTGTCGTGCAGCCCGAACTCCCGCATCAGCTTGCGCAGCGCGAGGACGCGCGGATACGGGTCCTCCGGCCTGGTCGGGTCCTCGCCGTTGGACAGGCCATTATGGCCGCCGGCCAGCCACGGGTCCTCATACACGACGCCGCCCAGCAATGACGCAGCCTTTGAATAGGCGCGCTTCCACAGCGCGTTGAACGCGCGGGCGGAGGAAATGATCGGGTAGTAGTAGATGTTGAACCGCGCGGCGATTTCCGACAGGCGATACGGCATGCCGGCGCCGCAGGTGACGCCGCTGATGATGCCCTTCGCTTGCTCCAGCACCTCGGTGATGATGCGCTCGGCGGCGCCCATCTCCCACAGGATGTTGGCGTGGATGCGGCCCTTGCCGGAGGCCAGCTCATACGCCCGGCGCGCCTGGGTCAGCGCGCCGCGGATGGCGTAGCCGACCAGCTCCTCATGCCGCTCCCGCCTGGTGCGGCCATGATAGAGCTGCGGAATCCGCCGCCCCTGGTCGTCAAAGCTGTCGGCGTTCACCGCGCTGAACGTGCCGACGCCGCCGGCCGCCGCCCAGTTGCCGGACGAGATGCCGTTGGAAATGGAAACGCCCTTGCCACCTTCCACCAGCGGCAGGACCTCGATACCCCCCATGCGGATCGCATTGATCGCTCTCATGGCAGCTTGCCTTTCGTACGTCGCACCGCGGTTCCCCCCCCGGGCGTCACCCCTGAGTGTCGACGCCTCTCCTTGTCACATAACCGTTAGGCGGCGTCCCCGCCTGGATGCAAGGTGCAACCGCGCAAAAACGGACGCCACCGCGGTTTTTTTCCCGTTACATCCAGCGGCGAGAAGGATTGGCGCGCCAGCTGCCGGCCTTCGTCATGGCAGGCGGAGGCCCGCCATCCACGACTTTGCCGCGGCGGCGGCAAAAGCCGTGATGCCGACCCCAGCTTTCGCTGGGGCAGGCTCTTCGTCGGCATGACGAAATCTGGCATCGCCGGCGGCTTATCGTTTCCGCCGCCAGAGCTACTCGCCGATCACGGGCTGATCGCTGTCCTGCGGCATGGGGGCTGAATCGAAACGCTCCTGGCGTTCCGGACGGTCGCCCCGGTCGTGACGATCACGCCGCTCGCCGCGATCACCGCGGTCGCGGAAGTTGCCGCGGTCGCCTTGCTCGCGGTCACGGTCGCCGCGGCCCGGCTTGGCGCCCACTTGCTCGGTGATATCGGCGCCGGAGGCCTGGTCGACAACCCGCATCGACAGCTTCACTTTGCCGCGCTCGTCGAAGCCGATGACCTTCACCTTCACCGGATCGCCAACATTCACCACGTCGGTGGTCTTGCCGACGCGGCCCTGCTGCAATTCGCTGATATGCACCAGGCCGTCGCGCGACCCCAGGAAGTTCACGAATGCGCCGAAATCCGCGGTCTTCACCACCTTGCCGTTGTAGATCACGCCGATCTCCGGCTCCGCCACGATGCCGCGGATCCAGTCGATCGCCTGCTGCGCCTGCAACGCGTCGGTGGCGGCGATCTTGATGGTGCCGTCGTCCTCGATGTCGATCTTGCAGCTGGTGGTCTCGACGATCTCGCGAATCACTTTGCCGCCCGTGCCGATTATCTCGCGGATCTTGTCCTTCGGCACGTTGATGATGGTGATGCGCGGAGCGGTGGCGGCCACGTCGTCACGATGGCCGGTGATCGCCTTGTTCATTTCGCCCAAGATGTGCATCCGGCCCTCACGCGCCTGCGCCAGGGCGATGCGCATGATCTCCGGCGTGATGGACGTGATCTTGATGTCCATCTGCAGCGCCGTCACGCCTGCCTCGGTGCCGGCGACCTTGAAGTCCATGTCGCCGAGATGGTCCTCGTCGCCGAGGATGTCCGACAGCACGGCGAAGCCGCGGTCCTCCTTGATCAGGCCCATGGCGATGCCCGCCACCGGCCGCTTCAGCGGCACGCCGGCATCCATCAGCGCCAGCGAGCCGCCGCACACCGTGGCCATCGACGAAGAGCCGTTGGATTCGGTGATCTCCGACACCACGCGCAGCGTGTACGGGAACTTCTCCTTCTCCGGCAGCAGCGGGTGGATGGCGCGCCAGGCCAGCTTGCCGTGACCGATCTCGCGCCGGCCGGGAGACCCCATGCGGCCCGCCTCGCCCACCGAGTAGGGCGGGAAATTGTAGTGCAGCATGAAGTGCTCGCGGTATTCGCCCGCCAGCGCGTCGATGATTTGCTCGTCCTGGCCGGTGCCCAGGGTGGCGACGCAGAACGCCTGGGTCTCGCCGCGGGTGAACAGGGCGGAGCCGTGGGCGCGGGGGAGGACGTGGACCTCGGCGACGATCGGGCGGACGGTCTTGGTGTCGCGGCCGTCGATGCGCATGCCGGTGTCGAGGATGGCATTGCGGACAACATCCGCTTCCAGATCGTGGAACGCAGCGCGCACCTTCTCCGCGTTCAGGCCTTCGGCGGCCAACGGCTCCATGACCTGCTTGCGGACGGCATCGACCCTGTCGTGGCGGGCACCCTTGTCGGGTTCGCGATACGCCTCGGCCAGGCCGGCGCGGGCGAGCGCATCGACGCGTGCCTTCAGCGCTTGCTCCTCCTCGGTCGGTTCCGTCAGCGGCCAGGGGTCCTTCGCGGCGCGCTCGGCCAATTGGATAATCGCCTGGATCACCGGCTGGAAGCTCTCATGCCCGAAGGTGACGGCGCCGAGCATGACGTCTTCCGACAGCTCGTGGGCTTCGGATTCCACCATCAGCACGCCTTCCGACGTGCCGGCCACCACCAGCTCGAGCTGGCTGTCCTTCGTCTGGTCGGCGGTGGGGTTCAGGATGTACTGGCCTGCCTTGTAGCCGACCCGAGCAGCGGCGACCGGGCCGAAGAACGGGATGCCCGAGAGGGTCAGGGCGGCAGAGCACCCGATCATGGCGACGATGTCGGGGTCGTTCTCCAGGTCGTGGCTGAGGACCGTGGCGACGACCTGGACCTCGTTGCGGAAGCCCTCCGGAAACAGCGGACGGATCGGGCGGTCGATCAGGCGGGATTTCAGGGTTTCCGCCTCGCTGGGACGGCCCTCGCGCTTGAAGAAGCCTCCGGGGATCTTGCCGGCGGCGAAGGCCTTCTCCTGGTAGTTTACCGTGAGCGGAAAGAAGTCCTGGCCGGGGCGGGAGCTTTTCACCCCTACGGCGGTGCACAACACGATGGTGTCGCCATAGCTGGCCAGCACGGCGCCATCGGCCTGGCGGGCGATCTTACCGGTTTCGAGGACGAGCTTGCGGCCCCCCCAATCGAGTTCTTTACGGAAGTAGTTGAACATTCATGCGTCCTTACACAGATGCGCGGCATCGGCGGACAGCAATTCCGGACGATCCTGGCCTGGCTCCTTTGCGGGGCGGGAGGCGGCGTCTCGGGTCGCATGGAGGGGGCTGCGCCGGGGGCTCAATGGCTGGGCGCAGCCGCGGCCATGTGGCCGGAAACGCCGTCGCGGTTCCCACACCATTTGGGATTGCACCGGATCGGCGGTCTATCGGTCCGCCGCGTATCGCGGCGTTGGGAGGCGTCCAGCCCGCCTCCATGGCGTTGCCCCGTCCCACCATGGGTCGGGGGTCGGTGCCGGCTTCCTGCCATATAGGGGCAAGGGTCGGCTATTTCCGCAAGAATCCAGTGTCTCCCCTCCCCTTGCGGGGGGCTGGGGGAGTTTTCTTTAGCGCCGCAGGTTCAGCCGGCCGATCAGCGACTCGTAGCGGGCACTGTCCTTGGCCTTCAGGTAGTCCAGCAGCCGTCGGCGCCGGCCGACCAGCATGAGCAGACCGCGGCGCGAATGGAAATCCTTCGCGTGGGTCTTCAAATGCCCCGTCAGGTTGCCAATTCGCTCGGATAGCAGGGCGACCTGCACTTCCGGGCTGCCAGTGTCAGTGGGGGCGGTGGCGTATTCGCCAATGAGCGTCGTGCGGCGCTCCGCGGTAATCGACATCGTGCTGGTCTCCGGGCTCACCCTGGGGCGTGGCCCGAGGGTCTGGGTTGCGGAAAGACGCGCGCGGATGCGGGCGACAGCACCCGCTCAGGCTTCAGCAGTCCGTCTTGCAGACGGGCCAGCCCGACCACGCGGCCCCCCGCCATGGCGCGCACCAACCCGCCATCGGGGTTGGTGCTGCCTGGAATGCGGCCCGTGACCGTGCCGAGGCTGATCGCCTCGCCGTGCCGCAGGTCGCCGGCCTCCGCTTCGGTCAGGGCCAGCGCCGGGATGTCGGCCAGCGCGGTCACGACCGGAAGCAGCAGGTCCGGTGAGGCGAGGGCGGTATCGCTGGTCACGCGGATTTTGTCCAGGGGGATGGCCCCCGCCCACCCCCGCCCCTGGCGAAGGGCCAATGCGCAGGCGGCGGAAGGCTTGGCCGGGCCTGGGATTACCTGAGTGATCTGCGGCCTGGTCAGGCCCCGCAATGGCAGGCCAATTTGGAGCGGCCGGGCCATGCTCCGCTTCACCGGACCGCCTGTCCGGCTGGTGTGGCCGCCTGGCCGGGCTGGTATGGCCGCCTGGCCGCTTGAGAGTCCCGCAATGAGACCGTCTGATGTGCCCGTGGCGGACATCCAGTCGGGCCTCGCCTCTCCTCTAACGCGGACAGCATATCAGCCGGCCCACGGCTGCGGCGCCAGCGGCCAATGGCCGGTAGAGCAACTGATCGGTTTGCAACCGAGTGTGCGTGAGGTGACTGCTGAGTAACGCCGCGGTCGCAGACCAGCGCAATGACCGGCATGATCAGCGATCACCTGCTTCATTCGAGCTCGCTTCGAGACCTTTCAACCTGGAAATATCAACAGCCGCCCGCACCGCCATGCGGCACCCCGCGAATGACAGCATTTCGAGGCCCATTACTGCTGCTGGCTATTCCGCTACCGATTCGGGTAGCGGCGCGAGCTCGTCCAGGATGGTGGGTATGAATTCTGCGACTGTGGGATGGATATGCATGGCACGCTTAAGCAACGTGTAGGGCGCCTTCGCGTACATGGAGTTGAGCACACAGTGGATCACCTCGTCGCCGCTCACGCCCAGGAACGACGCGCCCAGAATGTCCTCGCTCTCCTTGTCGACCAGTATCTTCATGAAGCCCTCGGTCTCGCCCTTCTCGAACGCACGAGACACATCTTCCATGGCAATTTTGCCGATAAGCGCGGGACGACCGCTCTTTCGGACTTCCGCCTCGGTCATGCCGGCTCGGCCCAGAGGCGGATCGATGTACAGGGCATAGGCGGAAATGCGATCGGTCACCCGCCTGTGATCGCCATCGAACAGATTGGCGGCGACGATCTCGAAGTCGTTCCAGGATGTGTGGGTGAAGGCACCGCGCCCGTTGCAGTCGCCGAGCGCCCAGATGCCAGGAACGCTGGTACGCAGTTCGTCGTCCACAATGATATATCCGCGTCCATCTTGCTTGACGCCTGCGCGTTCGAGACCGAGATCATCCGTGTTGGGCCGGCGCCCCGTCGCGATGAGCAGGTGCGATCCGTGGAGTTGCGAAGTGCCGCCGCAATCGATCGTCATGACGATGTCGCTGCCTGGCTTCTCGACATGGAGGCATTTCGCAGCCAGATGGACAGCGACACCTTCCCGCGCCAGAATTCCGGCGATCGCCTCCGACACGTCTTCGTCTTCGCGCGGTACCAGGCGTGGCCCGATCTCGACAACAGTGACCTCGCTGCCAAACCGCCGATACATTTGGCCGAATTCCAGGCCGATATAGCTGCCGCCGAGCACTAACAAATGTCGCGGCAGGAAGTCGATGTCCATCATCGAACTGTTGGTCAGGTAATCGACCTGGTTCAGGCCCGGGATATCGGGCACAGCCGCACGGCCACCGACATTGATGAAGATCCGGTCGGACGTCAAAACCTCGGTGCCGACCTGCACTTCGCGCGGCGACACAAAACGTGCATGGGCTTCATAAACTCGACAGTTCTCCAGGTTCTTGAGGGATCGCTCGACGCCTTGATTGGAGAGACCGACGACATGGTCCTTGCGCGCTTTGACACGTTTCATGTCAACCCTGACTTCGCCGGCACTGAATCCATAGTCGGCACCGCGACGGGCCGTATGTGCCGCATAGGCGCTTGCGACCAGCGTTTTCGTGGGTGTGCAGCCGGTGTTGACGCAGGTGCCGCCGAAGCGGCCGCGCTCGACAACGGCGACTTTCATGCCCAGGCCCGCAATTCGTCGCGCGAGCGGGGGACCGGCCTGCCCGGTTCCGATGATAATCGCGTCATAGGCCGCCATCGTCGCCTCCTGCCTGGCAGTATCGTCCTGGATGCCTTCGTAACTGCCGCGGGTCCGCCGATCGCCGCAGAAGGGCCGCCGGGCGGCCGAAGGGGAGGACTGCGCCGGGACAGTCGCCGGGACAGTCGCCGGGACAATCGATTGTACGATCCGGGCCTCGAGGATCGCCAGCCATGGAATGCAGGACGCAGCCAGGTGCCACCCGTCCTCGAAGGTTTTGGCGATCACGTTCTGGGTAGCCGGGTGCCGCCCCGAGAAACGTCTGCGAGGCCGCCATGTTCGAGGCGGTCCCGCAGAAGCACTTCGCGGGGTTGGCTACAGCACCCGCTCGGGCTTCAGCAGTCCGTCTTCCAGGCGGGCCAGCCCGACCACGCGGCCCCCCGCCATGGCGCGCACCAGCCCGCCATCGGGGTTGCCGCTGCCCGGGATGCGGCCCATGAGCGTGACGAGGCTGATGGCCTGGCCATGCCGCAGGTCGCTGGCCTCCGCTTCGGTCAGGGCCAGCGCCGGGATGTCGGCCAGCGCGGTCACGACCGGAAGCAGCAGGTCCGGTGAGGCGGGGGCGGGATCGCTGTCGGAGCGGATTTTGTCCAGGGCGATGGCCTGCGCCTCGGCGAAGGGGCCGACGCGCAGGCGGCGCAGGGTCTCGACATGGCCGAGCGTGCCACAGGCGATCGCCAGGTCTCGCGCCAGGCTGCGCATGTAGACGCCCTTTCCGGAGGCGACCTCGAACACCGCGCGGTCCAGGTCCGGGCGGTCGATCAGGTCGAAGCGATCGACGCGAGCGGGCCGGGGTTCCAGGACGGGCGCGCGGCCCTCACGGGCCATGTCGTAGGCGCGTTCGCCCGCTACCTTCACCGCGGAGAAGGCGGGCGGGGTTTGCATGATGTCGCCGCGGAATTCGGGCAGGGCCGCTGCGATCTGGGCGTCGCTGGGGCGGGCATCGGTGGTGGCAGTGACCCGGCCGTCGGCGTCGTCGGTGTCGCGGGCTTCACCGAACCTCAGGGTGAAGCGGTAGAGTTTGGTGCCGTCCATGACGTAGGGGACGGTCTTGGTGGCGGCACCGAAGGCGATGGGCAACACGCCGGTGGCGAGAGGATCGAGCGTACCGCCGTGGCCGGCCTTCTGCGCGTCGAACGCGCGCCGGACGCGGTTGACCACGTCGGTGCTGGTGAGGCCCGGCGGCTTGTCGATGATCAGCCAGCCGTCGAGCGGACGGCCGCGCGGCTTGCGGCGAGGCATGGCGGCGGGGTGTTCCCAGAAGGCGGGGCGGGGTAGGAGCGAGGGGCGCGCGTTGTCAATGAGCAGCGGCGTCCGGCTCCGATTGGCCGTTGGCCGGCCCGGCAATACCCGGGAACACGACGAGCGCACGAGTTACCCGTGCCATGTCCGCAGCCCCCAGGCGGCCGACGTGGACCCGTATTCGGTGGTGAGCGGGCACACGGTGACGGAGTCCATCGTATCGAACCGGTCATCCTGTACGATCACTACAGGTCGCGGCTTTCCGGCATACTAGCTCAAAGGTCAGGATCGCAGCCGGTGTCGCGGGCGCGGTCATTGATCAGGTCCACCAGGTCGTCCGGCCAGGCGGGACCCGACAACAGGTAGTCGGTCAGCGACGGAAGTGGCCTCGTCAGCGCAGCGTAGGCGTCCGCGGACAGCACAAAGGCGGCGGGCTTGCCGTGGACGGTCACGGTCTGCGGCCCCTCGGCCTGCGCGCGGCGGACGAGTTCGCTGAAGCGATTCTTGGCGTCCTGCAATTGCCATTTGTGCATGATTGCGACCTAAGTCCAGACTGTCTGGCTTCGCACGCAGTGATCAGCGTCGCAAGGGGCAAGACGACTGCGACCTTGCTCGCTCACGTCGATGCGTCCCTGGTTCACCAATGCAGCATGATCGATCGTTTCGGCATTGGTGCCGGCAAGCACCGCGAGACCCGCTTTCAGGACCGCGGCCGGATCGTCGCGCAACCGGCACGGTCGTCCGTCGCCATGTCCGGCGGCCCCGCGCCGTCACCGCGTCCTCTTGCGTACACCACTTCTGGAACACCAGCGGCAGCTATGATCTTCTCGCCCTGGATGGTTTGGAAAATGCGCATTGCCCACGTTCTCGTGAAAGCCGCACCGTCACGTTCAAAGCCGCACCGTCACGCTCGCGATCACCCGCTGCTCCACCGGCGGCCCGGCGGTCTCGATCAACTGGGACTGGTTGAACTGCTGCGCGGTGAGCGCCAGCGACAGGTTGTCGGTCAGCCGATAGCCGATGCGAGCGGTCAGCGTCACGTAGCTGTCGATGTCGATCGGCTGTACGACAGTGCGATTGGCGTTGAATCGGAAGTCGAGATAGCTCGATTGCCAACGTCCCAGCATATCGACCTCCCACTTGCCACGGCTATAGTCGAAGCCGCCAATCACCACGTTATTCGGCGTGCTGTGTCCGTACTCCACGATGCTCAACGTCGGCGGCATGTCGTTGAGCACGGTATGATCGGTGGTGGCGGTGACCGCGTAGCTAAGGTTCCAGCGGAAGCCCGCCTGGTTGTGACCCTTGATGCCGAGTTCGGTTCCCACCGCGGTGCTATAGCCGACATTGGCCGACAAGGAGGTCGGCACCCCCGGACCAACAAGGCTGATCGGGGCGCCGAAAGGCCAGGCAATGATGTCGTCGATCCGCGTGTCGAACAGCGCGATTCGCAAGGTCGAATCCAGCATCGGCAACCGGCGGTCGTAATCGAGCTCGGCGTTCCAGATGATCGACGGACGCAAATCAGGCACACCGAAAAAGGCCAGCGGCCCGAATACGCCGAACGGCACCTGCAGCCCATATTGCAACAGGGTCGGCAGTTGCACGCCGCGGGCGATGGTTGCGCGGAACGTATCGGCTTGCGTGGCGTTCCAAACCACGCCGGAATTGAAGCTCGGGGCGGTGAGCGTTGTGTTGCTGTATTGCGACTCGGTGAGGCCGGTGAACGGCAGCAGGTTGCCGGAATAATGCAGCCGCATGTAGTCCACGCGCACCGCGTTCGTCAGTGTCACGGCCGGCAGCGCCTGCCAGTCCCACATCAGGCTGGCGGCATAGATCGCGTTACTGATCGTGCCCTCCATCAGATCGCCCGAGTCATCGCCGTTCTCGCGGTATTCCAGGCCAAAGCGCAACGTGTGCGCGGGGCTCAGCTTCACCAGGTCGTCGGCCTGCACCACATAGGTGGTTTGATATTCGCCCCAGGTTCTGGGCACATCCTCGTCCACGCCCTCGAGCGCTATGTTCGCCTGGTTGGTGTATGCTGACAGACCGAGCAAGCCCCATCGTGTTTCCGACTCGACCCCCACGCGGACTGAATCGGTGACCAGACGCTGGGTGTCGTAACCACCGGACGGCTCCAGTTGGGCGATACGCGTATTGCCGACACTGGCATCGGCGAACAGTTGGGTGCCCGAGGCAACCTGCCAGCGGCCGGTCGCGTTGAACGTTCCGGTGGACGGCGGATGGCGGGACTCGCTGTCATCCGGGCCGAGTGGACCCGATGGAAAGTCGTGCGACTCGAAGCCGCCGATCGATACGCGCAGCCCGGCCGTGTCGCCGATCCGCCCGGTTCCGACCGCGGACCCGCCGAGATAGTCGAGGTTGCCGGCACGCGCGGTCGCGACATTGACCGGGTCATGCAGTGGATCATAGGTGATGATGTTGATAACGCCGCTGACCGCGTTGAAGCCATAGAGCGCGGAATTGGGCCCCTTGATCACCTCGATTTGGCGAATCTCGTCGAGCTGCACGGGAATCGTGGCCCAGGCGATGCGGCCGTAATCGACCATGTAGACCTGCCGCCCGTCCACCAGCACCATCAGATGCGGATCGGCCACCTGGTTGTAGCCGCGTATGCCGACCTCCGCGTTGGCGAGACCGTACTCCCGCACGTCCACGCCGGTCACGAAGCGCAGCACGTCGGGAATCGTCGTCGCGCCGGAACGGCGGATGTCGTCCTGGGTGATGATCTCGACATTGGCAGGCGCGTCGGCGGCACGCTGCGGCTTGCCGGTGACTGACGTGGTGACGGGCTCGCCGAACAATTGCTCCAGCGCGCCGTAGTCCACCGACTGGGCATGCGCGGGGGGCGAAATGCGCGGCATGGCCAGTAGGACAAGGAGAATGAACGCAACGGCATGCCGGCTGACCGCCACGGTCGCAGTGCAGAACTTCATGGCGCGATGCTAGGTGCAAGACCTTGCCGAAAAATGAACGGAACGAACCACTCCGAGCCCGCGGGTCTGTCATTGCGAGCGCAGTGAAGCAATCTCCTGGAGAGGTCGCACGTCACCCGCGGGAGATTGCTTCGCCACGTTCGCAATGACACGCAATGGCGGGCACCATCCGTCACAATCGGAGCACACAGCCCTCAGTTCATATCTCGTGGATCATCATCCGAAATGCGGCGACGAAACTGACGCCGGATTCCGCGGCGGCCGCATGGTTGAGCACGATCTGCACCCGCAGGTCGGTGCTGATCGCCATGGTGCAGAAGCCGGCCTGGACCGCCGGCAGCTCCGCGGTGACGCACAGGATGTGCGCCGCCTGCACCGCCGCACCGAGCGCCGCCCCATTGGCCCCCGCTGCCGCGATGGCCACGGCGTATCCCCCGCCGGCAAGCGCACCAGCTTCCACCGGCCGCGCCGGCAGGCGTGCGCCGCGCACGTCGAGACCGCGGCCGATCTCGCTGACGATTGCCTCGGCATCCTGGCGCGAGCCGGGGTCGGCGGCGTTATAAACGACAGCAACGCTGCCACCGGTGGGCGGCGGCTGCATGAAGGCCAGCGCCCGGCCGATCGTCAGCAGCTCCTGTACCGATAAGGATGCGGCACCGGCCGGAGCGGCGAGCAGCAACCCGGCGGCGCCGGCGAGCACCGCCGTGGCGCGCCGCCAGGCACCTTGCCGCCGGCGGGCAACCGATGCGGCATGCGCATGCTTCTCCCATTCCATCGCGATCTACGGGTCCGATGCGGCAATGATACATCCAAGACCTTGCGCAAAGGTGAACACCAACGTCGGTATCCGGCTTGGGCCGCAAGTCGGCCGCTGCCTCGGTCGAAGGCGGGAGGCCTTATCGGTGTGTTAATGATTGCCGGTTAGTCCACCCCCCATGTTCGCCGCGTTCCTCTCCGCGCACGACGTCCGCTTCTTCCTGGCCGCTGTCCTCGCGAGCCTCCTCGGCACCTTGCTCTGTTTCCATGTGCTGCCGGCGCACGGAACGCCCCGCAGCCACGCCTCCATCAGCCGGACGATCGGCGGAGGCACCTTGCTTGGCGCCACGATCTGGATCGCTTTCCGCCTGTCGCTCGCCGGTTATTTCCCGTTCCTGCCGGCAAACGTTCCCTGGCCCTCCGCAGGACCTGTCGATCCTGCTCGCGATCTTCGGCGCCACGGCCGCGCTGGCAGTGACCGTGTTCGCGGAGCATGGCGCCCGCACCGCCCTGCTGGCCGGCTCCATCCTGGCCTCCACCGCCTCCTGCATCCTGTTCTTTTCGCTCAGCGACATGGTGGCACCGCTGGTGCTGGGATACGCGCTGGTGACGGTGCTGGAGGCCATGGTCGCCGGCACCGCGATCGGCGCCTTGGGGCTGTGGCGCCGGAAGCTGGCGCGCAGCCGCACCGGGACCATCGCCGCCGCGGCCATCGTTGCGGCGGGACTGCCAGTGGTCGAGTTCGGCTCATTGATCGCCATCCTGCCGTTCTCCGACTGGGAGACGGTGTCGGGGACGTCCGGCGCCCTGGCGCTGCGGCCGCTGACCGTGGTGTTTGCGTCGGAATTTGTCGCGACGCTGCTGCTGGCGCGGGCGGGCGCGGCGGTCGACCGCCAGGCCGCCGCCCGCGCGACGCGGGAGAACCAGCGGCTGCGTCAGCTTACCGAGAGCACCTTCGAGGGCATCGTGGTGCACCGCGACGGCCGCGTGGTGGACGCGAACGGCGCCTTCTGCGCCCTGGTCGGCCTGGAGCTGGAGGCGCTGACCGGCCACGAGCTGGCCGAGTTCGCGACCGGGTTCCAGAGCGGCGCCCGCGCCCAGCCGTTGCAGCTCGATCTGCGTGCCGCGGACGGCAATACGGTGCCGGTGGAGATGCTGTCACGCCGCCTGTCGCTACGCGCGGGCGAAGCCGAGGTGACCGCGGTGCGCGACATCCGTGAGCGTCGTGCCGCAGAGCATGCCGCACTCGACCGCAAGCGCGCCGAGGAGCTGCAGCGGGAGGCCGACGAACAACGCGAACGCCGCCGGATCGCCGAGGAGGCGAGCCGGGCGAAGTCCGCGTTCCTGGCGATGATGAGCCACGAGATCCGCACGCCGATGAACGCAGTGCTCGGCCTGGCTTCCAGCCTGCTGGACGAGGACCTGAAGCAAGAGCAACGCGAGGCGGTCACGGCGATCCGCGATTCTGGCGATACGCTGCTGCGTATCCTCAACGACATCCTGGATTTCTCCAAACTCGATGCCGGGCGGATGACGTTCGAGGCGGCGCCGTTCTCGCCCGTCGCGCTGGCACACGACGCGCTGAGCGTTTACAGCCCGCACGCGGCGGCGAAGGGGTTCGAAATCCGGCTGGAAACCGAGGCCGACGTGCCGGCCACGCTGCTGGGCGACGCAGGGCGCATCCGGCAGGTGCTGCACAACCTCGTCGCCAACGCCGTGAAGTTCACTGAGAGCGGCGAAGTCGTCATCGCCGTCAGATGCGCGCGGCAAGGCGCGGCGGCGGCCACCGTCGAGTGGAGCGTGCGCGATACCGGCATCGGCATCGCCTCCGGGAATCTCCCCACCCTGTTCGATGCCTTCGTGCAGGCCGACAATTCGATCACGCGGCGGTTCGGCGGGTCGGGGCTGGGACTGGCGATCAGCAAGCAGCTTGTGACGCAGATGGGCGGGCAAATCGACGTGCACTCGGTGCCGGGCGAGGGCAGCCGGTTCTGGTTCCGCCTGGCCCTGCCGCGGGGCAGCGAGTCCGCGCCGCCAGCGGATGGGCGGCAAGCGGCGGCGGTACTGCAGGCGCGTCTGGCGGCGCTGGGCCGGCCGATGCGGGTCTTGCTGGCGGAGGATAACCCAACCAACCAGTTCGTGGTGATCCGGCTGCTGAAGGGCCTGCCGATCAAGGTTGACGTGGCGCAGGACGGTGCCGAGGCGGTCGCCGAGGCGGCACGCACCGCATACGACATGATCTGCATGGACATGCGCATGCCGGAGATGGATGGGCTGGAGGCGACGCGGGTGATCCGCCGCCGGGAGGGCCCGTCGCGCCAGGCCGCGATTGTGGCGATGACGGCAAACGCGTTTCCCGAGGACATGGCGGCGTGCCGCGATGCCGGGATGACCGATTTCGTTGCCAAGCCGGTCAGCAAGGACCGGTTGATGGCGGCTATGTTGCGGGCGCTGGGGGATGCGGTGGTGCAGGCGTAGGCGTAGGAGGCAGCTAAATCAAAACACCCCCTGCCCTTGAGGGAGGGGGTACTTGTACCAGACCGACAGCTACACTGGCCGGTCGCCCGCCACCGTCACCCGGAATCCGGAACGCGTGTGCGGCCAGTAGTCCCACATCGCACGGTGTTGCACGCAGCGATTGTCCCAGAACGCGATCGAATTCGGCTGCCAACGGAAGCGGCACTGGAACAACGGGTTCTCCGCGTGCGTCCATAGGTAGTTCAGCATCGCGTGGCTCTCGTCGCGCGGCACGCCGACGATGCGGCGGGTGAAGCCGCGGTTCACGTACAGCGCCTTCTGCCCGGTCACCGGATGCGTGCGCACCACCGGGTGCTCCGCGCGCGGGTAGGCCGCTTTGTCGTCCATGCCGGCATATTTGTAGGTGCCGCGGTAGTTTTCTTCCCCGTCGTGCACCGCGGTCAGCCCCTCCAGATAGGCCTTCATGCGATCGGACAGCGCCTCGTACGCGGCGTACATAGAGGCGAACAATGTATCGCCGCCCTTCGGGGGACATGTCTTGATGTAGAGGATGCTGCCCATCGGCGGTTCCGTATCGCAGGAAACGTCGCTGTGCCAGCCTTCGCCGTTGGCACGAGGAGAATTTTTGTCGGCGTGGATGACCATCAGCTCCGGATGGTCCGGGTGCGACGGCGCCGCCGGATGGATGTGCAGCTCGCCGAAATTCCGGCCGAACGCCAGATGCTGATCCGGCGTCAGGTGCTGGTCGCGGAAGAAGATCACCAGGTTTTCCGCCAGCGCGCGGTGCACTTCCGCCATCTGGTGGTTGCCGAGCGGGCGCGACAGATCGATGCTGCCGATCTCGGCGCCGATGATCGGTGTCAGCTTATCGACGCTGATCGTCTCATAGGGCGCCTCGTTGCCCGGCTGGTGCTTGTAGCGCGGACCGTTGTTGCCGCGCATCGGGTCCATCATTGCTGGCTCTCCTCCTAGCTGGCGCGCCGGATATTGCCGCTGTGCAGCGGAATTCCGGTTTGTTCATAGCAGACTTTGGCCAGTGCGGCGACGCCCTCGCGGATCGTCTCCTTGCTTGGCATGGCGAAGCACAGGCGCAGGTGCGATTTCGAGTTGTTCGGACTGACCGCCCAGGCTGGCCCTTCGTTGAAGATGATGCCGGCTTCGGCGGCGGGCTTCATCAGCTTGCGCGTGTCCACCTGGTCCGGCAGCTTGATCCACAGGAAGATGCCGCCCTTCGGCATCCAGCATTCCGCTGCACTGCCGAACTCACGCTCCACCGCGTCCACCATCGCATCCAGCTTGCCCTTCAGCACGCCACTCAGATGCGGCAGGTGCTTGTCGAAATTCTTCGAGAAGTACTCGGCGACGATCATCTGGTCCAGCGCGCCAGTGCCGCTGTCGCCCTTCAGTGGCAGCAGGCGGCGACATGATCTCCCAAGGTGCGATGATGAAGCCGAGCCGCAGCGCGGGGGCAAGCGACTTGGAGAACGACCCGAGATGGATCACGGCGCCCGAATCCAAGGCATACAGCGCCGGTGGCGCTTCCACGCCCTGCCAAAGCAGATCGGCGTAGCACTCGTCCTCGAAGATGGCGACGTTGTACTGGTGGGCGAGCTTCAGCAGCGCGTGGCGGCGGTCCAACGGCAGGATGCTGGCGGTGGGGTTCTGGATCGTCGGGATGGTGTAGATGAATTTCGGCGTGATGCCCTTGGCTTTCAGGTCGGCAAGCTGTCCCGCCAGCGCGTCGATGACGATGCCGTCGGCGTCCAGCTTCATCGCCTCGATCTTCGCTCCGATCTTGCGGAAGCGGTTCAGCGCGCCCTGGTAGCAGAACTCCTCGCACAGCACGGTGTCGCCGGGATTGACCAGAAGCTTGCTGATCATGTCGATGCCCTGGCCGGAGCCGGTGACGATCGCCACGTCATCGACCGGTGCATCGATGCCGCGGTGCCGCTTCGACTTGTCGGCGACGAACTGGCGCAGGCCGGGATAACCCTGCGGTCCCATGCCGAGATTGTAGATGGCCAGCTTCGAACCCTCACGCCGCAGCACGGAGGAGGCGGCGGCGATCAGGCCCTCGATGGGGATTTGCTCCGGGTCATTGTTGCCGCCGACGAAATAGTATTTCGGGAAGGGTGCCCACCGTGGCGCCGGGTCGGGCAATCCGTCACTGTACAGCTTGGCGTAGTCGAGGGCGGTGGTGCTCATAGATCGGCTTCCTCACGGTCCGTTTAGGCGGCAAGGTAGCAAGGATGAGGAAGCGCGTCACCCGGCGGCCTGTCGGCGGCCGCCATTGTGGTGGCCGGCCTTTCCCGACCGCCGGGGGGCGCACTTCGTAGCTGCATCGGCTATGGGTGATCGGGCCCTACCAGAGCGGACCGCCCTGTCGAATTTCTCACAAAGTTTCAGGGTCGAATTTCTCACAAAGTTCCAGGAAGACCAGGAAGATTCTCGAAGAAGATGAATTCCGGCTTTCGCTCCCGGGGCCACGCACTGGCTTTTTTGTTAGCTTGCCTCGCTTCCTGCAACTTTGTGAGAATCACTGAGCAGTCCGGCAGCGCGAACACAAGGGGTTGTGCCGCCGTCGAACGGCTGCGGCGGACCACGCCCGCCATCTCGACCGCGACGACCCCCGGTCACATCGTCGTCTGCATGTCGCCATCGACCGCGATTGCCTGGCCGCTGATCGTGGCACCGAACGGGCTCGCCAGATACAGCGCCATGTTGGCGATGTCCTGCTGGCTGACGAAGCAGTGCAGCGACGTTGTGGCGACGGTGCGTTCCGTCATCTCGTTCTCCGAGATCCCAGCCGCCTGCGCCTTGGCCTTGATAACGGCGCGGATGCGCGGGCCATCCACCGGGCCGGGCAAAATCGCGTTGACGCGGATGCCGTCGGGGCCGAGCTCGATCGACAGTGTCTTGGTAAAGCCTACCACTCCCCACTTCGCCGCCGAATACGGGGCGCGCAGCGGAAAGCCGAAGCGGCCGGCAGCGGAACTCAGATTGATGATGGCCCCGCCCCTGCTGTCCCGCAGCGCCGGAATGGCGCGACGCGAGCAATGGAACATCGATGCGAGATCGATGCGCAGCGTGGCATCCAGCGCCTCGGGGGTCACTTGCTCCACCGGTGCGGTGGGGCCGGCGATGCCGGCGTTGTTCACCAGCACATCCAATCCGCCAAGATGGGTCACGGCGGTATCGACGAATGTCTCGCAATCCCCCGGCACGCCTGCATCGGCGCGCATGCCCGGATGACCGCAGGACGCCAGCGCCTCCGGGTCGATGTCCGACACAAACACCCGCGCACCGCAATCGACGAAGCTGTCGGCCATCACCCGGCCGATGCCGTTGCCGCCGCCACTGATAGCCACCCGCATGCCGGCGAGATCGACGGTCAACGGGATGCGCGCGCCTGTGACCATGATGGGCTCCTGTCGGATGCGGAGTCGCAGTGTCGCGGCAGCAGGGGGACGCGGCAAGGCCCGGCGCAATCCGAGACGATCCGGTCGGCAAGTCGCACACCGGAAATAGCGCCAGCCGATCCTGGCCGCGAACGCGGCAACACCGCAACGGGATTAACGAAACCTTCAGTATCTCACCGATAAAGTCGCATCGCCGGATCGGATCGAAAAGCGCTGCGAACGGCATCCCCCTCAACCTTGGTGCCAGGCAGCATCAATGCTGTCGCAGCGCCTGCCCCGAGGATGCTGTGGCATGTCCCGCACCAATCGTTCTTCCCCCGTTCTTCGTGCTGCCATGATGACTGCGCCGTTGCTGCTGGCGCTGGGCGGATGCGCGGTGGTGCCCATTGCCGAACTTGCCGCCTCGGGAGCGGGTAACCAGGGGATGACCCAGATGGCAGGTGCCATCGAGAAATTCGTGCCGGGTTTGGGAAATGGCCAGACCGGATCCTGCGCGCCCGGGACCGTCGGCGCGGCCTCCGGCTGCGGTCCGGCGGCGCAGCAGCCGGTTGTTGCGACGAAGACACCGGTCGCGGCGGCAACCGATGGCCAAACATCGGCATGCGGCGCCCCGAACGTACCCGGCACGTCAGTTGCGGGATGCGATGCAGGCGGCATGGGCACAATGGTGCACGGACTGGCCGGATCGCTGGAGAAACTGGTACCCGGTTCACTGTTCTCGCGCTGAGGGCGGGCTGGTGCCGCTGGCGATGACTGGACGGGTTGTCGGTCCGTTTCCTCCCATCCGCGGCGGAGGCTCAAGCCAACCCAATCAGTGGCACTTGAACGCCTCGAACGGCTCGCGGCAACTCAGACACCGATGCAGGGCCTTGCATGGCGTGGCGCCAAACGCGCTGATTTGCTCGGTCTCGCCGCTGCCGCAGCGTGGACAGGATGGTTTCCGCACGCCCCGGTCCGGTGGCGCGATACCGTTTTCCACCAGCTTGCGTCGTCCCTCCGCCGTGATCCGATCACTGCTCCACGCCGGCGCCAGCACGGTGCGCACGCGCGCGCCGGGGAAACCGGCGCGGTCCAGCGCCGCAGCCACGTCCTGCGCGATCGGCAGCGTCGCGGGGCAACCGAGATAGCTGGGCGTGATTGCCACTTCGACCGTGTCGCCTGCCAGCGTGACGTCCTGCAGCATGCCCAGGTCTTCGATCGTCAGCGCGGGTATCTCCGGGTCCGGCACCGACGCCGCAGCCGCACGCGCGAGCGCGAGGCGGTTGGCCGTTACCATGTCGCACCAGGATAAGCTCGCTGCAAGAACTGCAGCTCCGAGAGCAAGTGCCCCAGATGTTCCGTATGACGGCCGGCGCGGCCGCCCGACTGCATCCAGCCGTCAGCTGGGCGGGTCAGCGTCGCGGCCGCCAGGGTTGTGCCGACCGCCGCCTCCCAGGCCGAGCGCAGCGACGGCGGATCGGGGATCACGCGGGCGGCGACCAGATCGGGGTCCTCGGGCGCGAACAGTTCTCCGGTGTAGGGCCACAGTGCATCCACCGCGTCCTGCGCGCGGCGGTACAATTCGGCGGTGCCGTCGCCCAGGCGGATCAGCCAATCGCCCGCGTGGCGCAAGTGATATTCGGTCTCCTTCGCTGCCTTGGCGGCGATCGCCGCGATGCCCGCATGCGACGACCCGGCCGCCGCCCGCCAGAACGGCACGGCGAAGGCGGACACCAGCAGCAGACGGGCCATGGTGAACGCAAAGTCGCCGTTCGGCAGCTCCATGATCAGCGCGTTGCGCCACTGGGGGCCATCGCGGAGATAGGCCAGCTCGTCCTCGGCATGGCCGGTCAACGTGCCGGCTTCGGTGTACAGCGCGCGGGCCTGGCCGATCAGGTCCAGCGCGATGTTCGCGAGCGCCAGTTCCTCCTCCAGCAGCGGCGCATGGCCGGTCCATTCGGACAAGCGGTGGCCGAGGACCAGCGCATCGTCCGCGCGGGAGAGCAAGGCGCGGGTAAGGGGAGATTCGGCGAGCGTGATTGACGTGGTGACCATTCAGCTTTTGCCGCCTGAGTCAGAACCAACCGGACCGAATTGCTCGTAATCGAGATCGACGTTGCCGTGACGGTCCGGCCTGACATCGACGATCAGATCGTCCCTCGTATCCACGAAGGAGAACGGCCAGTAGCCGTTCGCCTTCGCCATGTCCGCGTAGAGCGGATGGAAATAGTCCGAGGTCTGGCCCTCTGGATCGTACTTGAAGCGAACGGTATAGATCGGATAGCGGTTGTTATTACATATCTGCATCTTGTCCAGCGTGACGCCGTGCCTGGCCAGCACCTGCCTGGTCGGATGGGTCCAAGTTGCCAAGTCGACTGTCCGGCAGTCATGCGTGAGCCGGCTGTAGAGCGGCGTCTGTCCTAGCCCCGGCGGTGCGGCCGCCGCGCCGCCGCCGGGCGCCGCGAGCGCGCACAGGGCGACCGTCGCGGCAAGCAGCCACGGTGTCGGCCGCATCACGGCAGAGCAGCCGTCTTGTCGTACGCGGCGAGTCCGTGCGCCCGAATGATACTTTTCAATTTGTGTGCATAGTCGGGGTCGGTTGCGTATCCGGCCGCCGCAGCTGTGTCGACGAAACGGTCGGGCTGGTCGGTATAGGCGAAGGCGGCGGCGTAGCGCGGATTGCTCCGCAGAAACTCGCCATAGCCGTCAGCCGCTTCCTGCAGGCTCGCATAGGCGCGGAAACTGTCGTGAATTGTAATGCTTTTGCCGTCGACTACCTCGTGTGTCGCGAAACTGACCGATCCGCCGCTTTCGGACTTTCCCTTGATGCCGAAATAGGCGTTACCCTTGACGTGCTGGCCCCAGCCCGTTTCCAAAGCGCCCTGCGCAATGAGGACCGCGATCGGCACTCCCCAGGTCTGCTTTACCGATTGTGCGATCGGCAACAGCTTCGCGATGAAGGCCGTGACGTAGGGCGGGCTGGTGTGCGTCCGGTGGTGCGGCTTGACCGGATGGTCCTGGCTATGCATGGGCGTCTCCATAAGCGCCCGAGGGGACGCGCATGTGCGTCACATGTTCCCCACTTCATCCGGCACCTCATAGAACGTCGGGTGTCGGTAGATCTTCGAGCCGGTGGGTTCGAACAGTACGTCACGGTCGGCGGGATCCGAGGCGATGATGGCGGCGGACGGGATGACCCAGATCGAAAGCCCCTCACCGCGCCGCGTGTAGACGTCGCGCGCCGCCTGCAGCGCCAGCGTGGCGTCCGCGGCATGCACCGATCCGACGTGCTTGTGCGCCAGCCCGTTGCGGCTGCGGATGAACACCTCCCAGAGTGGGGTGGGCGCGTCGCGCATCGCTACGCGGCCTTGGCCCGTTCGGTCGAGCGCTGCTTCGCCGCATGCGCCAGCGCCGCTTCGCGCACCCAGGCGCCGTCCTCGTGCGCCCGGCGGCGCGTGGCGAGGCGTTCGCGGTTGCACGGGCCGTCGCCGGCCAGGACGCGACGGAACTCCTCCCAGTCGATCTCGCCGAACATCCAATGGCCGGAGGCTTCGTCGAAGCGCAAATCCGGATCGGGGAAGGCCAGGCCGAGGTATCGTCCCTGCGGCACCGTCGCATCGACGAACTTCTGCCGTAGCGCGTCATTGGTGAAGCGCTTGATCTTCCAGCGCATCGACACGTCGGAGTGCTGCGACTGGCTGTCCGGCGGGCCGAACATCATCAGGCACGGCCACCACCAGCGGTTCAGCGCGTCCTGCGCCATAGCCTTTTGCTCCGCCGTGCCGCGGCATAGCGTCAGCATGATCTCGTAGCCCTGGCGCTGGTGGAAGGATTCCTCGCGGCAGATGCGGATCATGGCGCGCGCATAGGGCCCGAACGAGCACCGGCACAGCGGGATCTGATTCATGATGGCCGCGCCGTCCACCAGCCAGCCGACGGCGCCGATATCGGCCCAGGTCAGCGTTGGGTAGTTGAAGATGGAGCTGTACTTGGCGCCGCCGGTCAGCAGTTGCTCCACCAGTTCCTCGCGGCTGACGCCCAGCGTCTCCGCGGCGGCGTAGAGGTAAAGGCCGTGGCCACCCTCATCCTGCACCTTGGCGAGCAGGGCGGCTTTGCGGCGGAGGGTGGGGGCGCGGGTGATCCAGTTGCCCTCGGGCAGCATGCCGACGATTTCCGAATGCGCGTGCTGGCTGATCTGGCGGACCAGCGTGCGGCGATAGGCTTCGGGCATCCAGTCGTTCGGCTCGATACGGTCCTCGGCGTCGATGCGCGCCTGGAACCGGGCGGCTTCCGGACTGGTGTCGGCGAGGGCAGTGGGGGTGTTGAGCGCCTGACTGTACATGGCGGGAATATGGGCCTGCGGGGCGGCGGGCGGAAGGGCGAGGACACAACGGCCAAGGAGCCTGACCGAGGAGCGACGGCTCAACGCAGGAAGCAGAGCAGAAGGCGGTCGTCACCCGCAGGGTGAATCGCCACCTCCCAGATTGCTCTATGCAGCCTATTCCGCCAGCGCCCGGCGCGGTTGGCAATCAGCCAACTGCCGGATTCAGGTTCCCGGATTCAGGTTCAGGGCGGGTCGGCCGCCACCCGCCGGGGCTCGGCTCTCAATATCAGGGGCGGCGTGCCTCAGATGTTTCGCGCGTTCACATCCATGCCGAGCAAGTGCTGGCCGACCGTCTCGAAATGCGCCCGCCGGCCCTGCAATTGCTGCGATACGGCGTTCATGTCGCGCAGCCGGCGCTCGAATGGCTGACTGTCGAAGATCGCGCTCGATCCGGCCTCGTGATAGATCGCGTTGACCACCTCGCGGGATTCGTGGATGGCATAGGTGCTCGCCTGGCGGATTGCGATGCGATGGTCGAGCGTCAGTTCCCCGCCGCCCGCCGCCGCATACGTCTGGTCCAGCAACCGTAGCAGGGAACCGCGCGCCGCCTTCACCCTCGCGTCGGAATATCCGATGATGTGCTGCACCGCGCTGTTGTCGCGCAGCAGCGTTTGCGTTTGCGCCGGCGCCTTGGTTTTGGCGGTGGCGATGAAGGTATCCAGCACCTGGCGTGCCAGCCCGAGCCCCACGCAGGCGAAACCGGCCGCGTAGAGCTGCATCTGATGGAAGCGATAGAGCGGGCCAGGTTCACGGCGCTCCTCGGGATAGTCGCGCGTGATGACGTGGGCGTCGTCCACCACCAGGTCCTTCACCGAATAGGTGTCGCTGCCGGTGCCGCGCAGCCCCAGTACGAACCAGTCGTCCACGATCTCCGCCTGGTCACGCGGGAACAGGGCGGTGCGTTCCCAGTTGCGGCCGTGCGGGCCGCGCATCGGCGTGCCGTCGGGTTCGACGCAGAGGCAATGCGCGCCCAGCCAGGTTGCATGCCGGCTGCCGCTGGCGAAGGACCATTTGCCGGTGACGCGCCAGCCGCCGTCCACGCGCATCGCGCGGCCGTTCGGCCCGTAACCCCAGGCCAGCACGTCGCGCTCGCCACCAAACGCGTCGCGGGCGGCGTCCAGGGGCATGTAGGCGGCGGCCATCATGCTGACCGCGCCCTGGTTCATGCACCAGGCGGCACTGGCATCGCCCATGGCGATCGCCTCGACGCACTGCACGAAGGTCGCCGGGTCCAATTCGGCGCCGCCGCAGGAGCGCGGGACCAGCAGGCGGAACATGCCAGTGGAGAACATGCCCGTGGAGAACATGCCCGTGGAGAACATGCCGTCCAGCACGTCCGGCGGCAGCTCGCGCGCAGCGTCGATGCGCGGTGCGGCCTGTTGCAGCAAGGGGATCAGGGCCTGGGCGCGGCCGATGGGGTTATCCGTTGCGCCGGCCTCCCCTTGGTGCTGCATATCCATCTGACGTTTCCTCCGGCACATGATGCCGGACGGTTTACAACCAGGCGAACCGTGGGCGCAAAATGGCCCCGCGGCGCAGGGCGCGATTCGGGTGACGCCAGGGAGCCGGACATGCCCACACAGCAGGAGCTGCTCGAGGAACTGGAGCAGGAGGCACGCGAAACCGCGATCTGGACGGGGCGGGAGCGGTTTTCGCCGCGCGTGGTGGCGGCATTGCGCAAGGTGCGGCGCGAGGCCTTCGTGCCGGAGGACGCGGTGCACAACGCCTATGTCAATGCGCCGCTGCCGATCGGCTGCGGGCAGACGATCTCGCAGCCCTACATCGTCGCGCTGATGACCGAGCTGCTGGATCTGCGGCCGGAGGACCACGTGCTGGAGGTGGGCACCGGTTCCGGCTACCAGGCCGCGGTGCTGGCGGAACTGGCGGACACCGTGTGTTCGATCGAGGTCATCCCGGAGCTGGCGAAGCATGCGGCGAGGGTGCTGGCGGCGGAGGGATACGGGCGGATCGCGCTGCGGACCGGCGACGGGGCGTTGGGGTGGCCGGACAGGGCGCCGTTCGACGCGATCATCGTGACCGCGGCGGCCCGCGAGGTGCCCGCGGCGCTGGTGGAGCAACTTCGGCCGGGTGGTCGGATGGCGATCCCGGTCGGCGAGCCGGGGGCTGAGCAGGAACTGGAGCTGATCCGGAAGGATGCCGAGGGGAACGTGAGGTCGCGGCCGGTGTTGTCGGTGGCGTTCGTGCCGCTGATAGCGGAAGCGCGGAGTTGAAGACAGGAGACGTAGCGCGCGTGCACAGTGGGAGACAGGAGAGGAATCAAGGGGAGAGAGTATCTTGCGTTTTTCTCTTCCTTGTCCCCTCCCCTGTCTTGTCTCCTGTCCTGTCCCGGTCTCCGCGATCCGGGTCTCTGCGATCCGGGTCAGTGCGATCCGGCGTCAGGTGATCGCGTGCGCCAGCAGCGTGGTCAACGACACTGCGCCGCTCCCTTCCAGCGTTGCCACCGCGTAGCTGCCGCCGGACACCGCGCCGGTCGGCGTCACGCTGATCACCGCGTTGGAGCCCGACGTGCTCATGCGGATGAAATTGCCCATGGTGGACTGCGAACCGTTCCATTTCGTCGCGGCCAGCAGCGTGCGCAGGTCGAACGTATCGCCGTCCGGTATCACGTAGCCATAGATCGTGTCATCGCCGTTTTGCGCCGCGGGCAGTATGATCGTGTTGCCGCTGCCGCTGTCGTCGATGGTGTTCTGACCGGCTCCGGCGTTCACCACGTTACCCGAGCCGGCGATTTGCACCGTGTCGTTCTGGCTGCCGGTGGTGATCGTGTTGTCGCCCTGGAACGCCTGCACCGTCTCCGTGCCGCCGGTCAGCGTCACGGTGTCGCCGGTGCCGCCGATGAACACCAGGTGGTTGCCGGCGGTAGCGGTGATCGCGGTATTGCTGACGTTCTCGACGGGATTGGCGTTGGAGGCCGCGATGGTGATGGTTGATGCCACGGTGCCGGCCATGGTGAATGACAGCGACCCGTCGCCCGGCTCCGCGGCGCTGACTTTCTGATTCACGCCACCATAGGTGATGCCGTCGATATAGAGATTCCTGTCGTACGAACCATTCGCGTCCGGCGCCGATGGACCATAGGCATCGTTGGTGAAACTGACCGTGACGGTCGGGTCGGCGCCCCAGGAACCGGAAAGCGTGAAGGTCTGCGACTTGCCCGCCGCGTGCGAGGCCTCGGCGATGAAGGTGCCCCCGACCTGCGTGCCGTTGACCGCAACGGTGAAGGTCGCATCGCCGGCCGGATCGACGGCACCATACGATGTGGCGTAGGCGTCCTCCGCCATGGTCAGCACCAGCGTGTTCGGCCCCGAACCGTATGCGACGGCCGGTGGCGTCGTGGCGGAAACCGGGAAGTTCACTGCTCCGTTGCCATATTCTGGCGCGCTCTTGTTCTGGTTCACGCCGTCATAGCTGATGGCATCGACATAGAGATTGCGAGCCCAGGAACCGTTGACATCCGTATGGGATGGACCGCCATAAAGGTAATTGGTGAAGTTCACCGCTACGGTCTGCGCGCCGAGACCCCAATTGCCATTGAGGATGAATTGCTGGGTCTCGCCGTCGCCGTTGATCGCAGTGGTGGTAAAGGTGCCGCCGACTTGCTTGCCGTCCACCGAGATGGTGAAGGTCGCATCGCCCGCCGCATCGCTGTTGCTCGCGCCGCTCACGTAGGGATCTTCGGAAATCGTGACGATCAACTGATCGGTGCCGGTACCCACCGTCACCGGCGCGGGGTTTGTGTGCGTCGTGGTGCCGGAAGTGCTGTTGCCGGAAGTGCTGCTGCCGCCAGAAGTATTCCCGCTGGTCCCAGTGCTGCCACTAATGCTCCCCGTACTGCTGCTTCCAGTGCTGCTGCCGCTGCTGGTTCCGGTGCTGCCGCTGCTGCTGGTTCCGGTGCTGCCGGTGCTGGTTCCGGTGCTGCCGGTGCTGGTTCCGGTGCTGCCGCTGCTGGTTCCGCTGCTGCCGCTACTGGTTCCGGTGCTGGTTCCGGTGCTGCCGCTGCTGGTTCCGCTGCTGCCGCTACTGGTTCCGGTGCTGGTTCCGGTGCTGGTTCCGGTGCTGCCGCTGCTGGTTCCGCTGCTGCCGCTACTGGTTCCGGTGCTGCCGCTGCTTGTGCTACCGCTGCTGGTCCCGCTGCTGCTGCCGCTGCTGCCGGAGCTGGTACCGCTGCTCCCGGAACTGCCGGCGACGCCAGGAACCACGCCAGCCGTTTCGGCGTCAGCCATGTTGTCGAACACATAAACCGACTTGATCGACATATCGCCCGTGTAGCCGGCGGGCGCCGTGCCATTCCAGTTGGCGTTGTCGGTCAGATCATCCAGCAGGATATACATCGGCTGGTTCATCTGGCTCGGCGTGGCGATCTGATAGACCTCCTTGCCATCGACGTACCATGTCATCGTCGTGGCGGTCCAATCGAGCGCGAAGGTATTGTAGCTCGTCGTCAGGTTCGGCAGGCTGTAATCCCACTGATAAGTCTGCTGCGGGTCGCTGGAGGAACCGGTGAAGACGCCGGTCTCGATGGCGCTGGCGCCCTGCGAACCATCTGCCTCGAAGATGTCGACCTCGGGCGGCCACGCGCCGCTTTCGGGCAGCAGCCAGAATGCGGCGCTGGTGCCGCTCGTTGCGGTCGGCAGCTCGGCCGTCATCTGGAAATAGCCGTAGGTCTGCGAGAATGACGGCTCGGTAGTGAGCTGGCCGGAGAGGAACTGAGCGCCACCGACCGCGGAGGCCGAAACATCGGCCGGCAGCGGCTTGATCGCCATGTTGAGGCCGTTGCCGTTGATGCTGTAAACGTCGGCATCCGCTTCCGAGGTCGGCCCATAGGCCGGGTTCACCAGCCACGACGACATGCTGCTGTTGGTGTAGCCATCCGGACTCCAGTCGTAGGCCGGCTGCCAGTTTCCGGTCGAGCCGTTCCACAGGCTGAGCGTGGAGAAGGTATCTTCGAATGTCGGCGTTGTGGACATGGAAAGCCTCGCAGGGTGTGAGTCCCCGTCAGGTCCGTCGTAGTGAACGAACGAGACCGGACGTCCCGGCGCAGCGCATGCGCTGACCGGCTGATGGCGGCTGGTTACAGCCCGGGATTGGATTCGATATTTTGACGGAACGTCACCAGGGCGGGGGCGGCGGGCAACCGGATGGCGGCCGTACCGGGCGTCGCGTCACCACATGCTGACTGGCGTCGCGGCCGGCGGCGCGGCAACATCGGTGAGCGCTTGTCCGCAGCATCGCGCGTGCGGCGCGCGGCGCCGCCGCGGAACGTCGTGCGAGCTGCGCACGGCCGGAAGCCGAGGCGGGCCTGGATCGTCGATACGATAGCGAAACCCGGAACATCATTTGTTTTTCGCTCATCCGTTGATGCGTCGGCATTGAGCTTGTAGCAGTATCGTTACTAATTCGGTTTGCTTATCTTAATGCATGTGTAATCGTTGCAACCTACGCAATGCAACGAAAAAGATGCCGGGAAAGTGAGATATTAATATTACGCTATAGGAATTTCATTGGCATCGTAGCCGAATCAGCACGATTGCAGCTCCGTATAGTTGTGTAATCGACTCGATTCGGGACACTTGTGCCTGGACACTCTGGCCCGTGCCTGGCCGCCGGACCTCAAAACAGGCATCGCCGCCTGAACTGCCGCGGGGGCTGACTCTGGCGGTGAGAGGGATCGTTCCGACATCCTCACAGCGCTCGAGGGGCGGAAAAGTAAAATGCGCGCCGCACGAGGGTCGCTGATAAGCGCAATTGAGCATGGCCCGATGCAAGCGGCTTGCGGGCCGGAAATCAGCCGTGATTCAGCCGCGGGCGAACCCCGGCGCTATTGCGGATTTCATGCTGCCGGGCCTCCGTCATACCGATCCCATCGTGACTGTGGCCGAACCTCATCGTTATTGCCGCGTAAGAGACGATCCATCCCGCCTGGAATTCCAATTCGGCGCCGACGACCAATGGGCGGGTCCTTGTTGCAACCGCCTTTCTCGCGGCACTGAAGGATCTCGTCACGGCATTCCCGCATCGAACGTCGCACGGACGGCGAACGCGGCGCTTTCAGATTGCATTGATTTCCGGAGGTGCATTGCACAGCGCGTCGTAGTGTGGGCAGTCCGCCAGCGCTCCGATGACGAATTGCGTCCGCTTGACGTAGCAATGACTCCCCATATGGCGCTCGCCAGGCATGAGCCACACGCGGCACCGGAGCCGAGTTGCGGCCACGCCGCGCGAGCAACCCACCAGGGCCCACCGCCGCGGCAGCGTCAGCGCGACGCCCAGCGGGGATTACCTCCGCGAGACGGGCGCGCGGCGCGGCAACGGTTCTCGCGGCGACGTGCAACTCCGCCGCGGTCGACCCAGATCGGGACCAGGACGGCGCCGGCGGCTTCCAGCGCCTGGCGGGTGAGGTGGGTGGCCGCACGACCTACGAAGGCCGCAGCAGTATCACGTAGACGGTGAACGCCGCGCAGCCGAGCAGATAGACGGCGAGGACCACGGCCTGGATCTTGCGCGCATAGGTGCGGATGCCGGGAATCAGGCCGACCGCGAGGAACAGTGCCATGGCGAGCCCGGTGAGAATTTGCGCCGCGTGCATCTCCGCGACGCTGGCCGGGCCGAACATCCGGGCGCGCCGGCGGGTCAGCGCATCGCCGGCATCGGCACATAGACCCGGCCATCGAACAGCCGCCGGGCGGTACGAAAGAAGGCACCGCTGTGGGCGACCCAGGCGCCGCCGGAATCCTGTGCGACGTCCGCTCCCACTGTCAGGATGCCGGACGGCATGCCGATGCGGATCGAATCCCCGGCGCCCGGTCGCAGCGCCTCGTGCGCCAGCGTGCCGGGAATGCGCGCCGCGACCGCGGTGCACAACGACGCGGTCAGCGGCAGCGCCCGATGCGGCTGGCCGCTGGACAGGAACCGCGCCGTCAGGTCCACCTGGGCGGCGGCGACCGGCTCTCCCGCCAGGGTCGGCGCATCCATCGGCGGCGCGACGAAGCCGATGAACGGCACGCCGCGGATGGTCGCAGCCTCGGTATCGTCGCGCGCGATGCCCATGGCGACCGACGCGGCCCGGCGGATCGCTTGCAGCGTCTCCAGCACGGCCGCGCTGCGCTCCAGTTCGTCCGGCAGTTCGCGTCCGGTCAGGCCGAGATCGCGTGCGCGCACGAACACGCAGGCATTGGCGGCATCGACCATGGAAACCTCGATCGGGCCCAGTCCCGGAACGTCCAGCCGGTCCAGCGGCGCACCGGTCGGCAGCAGCTTGCCGGTGGTGGCGCCGCCGGGGGTGAGGAAATCCAGCCGCACCGGGGCGCCGGTGCCGGCGACGCCGGGGATCGCCAGATCACCCTCCGTCGCGGCGTGGCCGTCCTGCAACGGGAATGTGGAACGGATCAGCTTCCGCGTGTTGGTGTTGAAGATGCGCACTATGGCGGTGTCGCCGTTGGGTCGGACGATGCCTTCGTCCACCGCGAAGGGGCCGACCGCCGAACTCATGTTGCCGCAGTTGCCGCGGTAGTCCACCGCCGCCTCGCGGATCTGCACCTGGGCGAAGGTGTAGTCGATGTCGGCATCCTCGCGGTCCGATGGCGCCAGGATGCAGACTTTCGACAGTGAGGAGACGCCACCGCCCATGCCGTCGAGCTGGCGCCCGTTCGGGTCGGGGCTGCCCATGGCGGCGAGGAAGATCGGGTCCCACTGTGCGCGGTCCGGCAGGTCGCGGGCGTGGAAGATGATGGCTCGGCTGGTGCCGCCGCGCATGAAGACGGCGGGAAGGGCGCGTAGGGGCATGGGTGTCTCCGTTCTTCTGTTAAACCGTCCTGCGCTGCCGGAAAGTGCGGCGCGGCTGCCAGCGCAGGTGTCGCAGCGGGCGCGAGAGAGTCAGCGGGTCAGCAGGCGGCGCGCAAGAGGGATATGCCGCGCCGGAGAATCCATCGCCCGCCCCGGCAGCGCCAGTGTTACTATCCGGACGCCCTGTCATTGCGGGCGGCACACCCGTCATTGCGGGCGGCGCACCCGTCATCGTGAGCGCAGCGAAGCAATCTCCCGGAGAGACCGCACCTCACGCGCGGGAGATTGCGTCGCTGCGCTCGCAATGACACTCACAAGCGGCCACCGACCGTTATCGTCGGAGCATCGGCATCGCAGGATCATGCATCATGCAGAACACCGTGCATTCGCCTCCTGCAATGTCGCGAATTGCATGATCTGCACCGCGGCCCGCCGCATGGCGAAATCGCGAGACAAGGCCTGCCACGCCGCTTCCGTGCGTGCCATGGCTTCGGCGGGATCGGCCAGCAAGGCGTCGGCCGCCGCGGCGATCCGCTCGGGGGTGAAATCGAAGCTGTAGGGAAGCAGTCCCGGCATGAGAGTCCGCGCGAATGCGTTGCCGTCACTGACCGGCGTCACCCCGGCGGCCAACGCGAAGAAGACCCGGTCGTGCACCGACAGCTCCACCAGCGGATTGACCGAGAGACAGCCGAGATAGTGCGGCAGGCGTTCGATCGCGGCGGCCTGCCACGGGATGGCGCCATGGAAGACGGCCCGCGCGCCATCCCGGCGCACGTGGTCCCAGCCGGTGCCGAACACGTCCACCGGATGGTTCAGCAGCGCATGCATCACCATGTCGCCGCGGCGAAAGCGGACATACGAATCGAGATCCTGCAGCAGGCTGAGCGTGAGTTCGCTGTTGCCGGTCAACAACACGCCGTATTGCTCTGCGATACGCTGCAGCACCGGGACGAAGTCGGCTGTGCTGCGATGGAGCAACTCCTCGCCCGCGGCGAACAGGATGTCGCGGAACAGTGGCATGCGTTTGCGCCAGTCCGCCTCGATGACGTTGGGGTCCCGGCCGCTCTTGCTAAAGATGATGCGGCCGTTTCGTTCGCTTAACGGCAGCGGCGCGCCGGGAAAGAGGTGGCGCGGCGGCATGCCGATGTGCACGGCGAACGCCATGCCGTTCGGGTTCAGGTGGCGGATGTTGTAATGCGCATGGTCGGGAAAGACATAGCCATGCAATACGAAGCGGTTGCGAACGCCGTGGCGGGGTGGATAGTAGCAGGGGTGGTCGCAGTTCCAGTTGAACAGTGGGACGTTGGCCGCTTCCCAGATCAGGACCTTGCCGGGCGGCGCCGCGGCCACGCCGATACCGGACATGGTCAGCGCGAAGTCAAATGGCTCCTGCTGCAGCAGGTCGGCGAGGCGGCGAGACCACCCCAACTCGTCCGTGCTGAATGAAACGACCCGCTGGCCGAGCGCCTCCATCTCCTGCGCCACCAGCCCCAGCATGCCGCCGATGAAATCGTACGCACTGCTCGTCCCGCGCAAGATCAGGATGCTGCCAGCCACGTCGCCCCCATGTCCTTGACCGCGTTGGTCTAAAGCCGGTGCGGTCCCATGGTCAATCGCATGTGGGAGCGAAAGTACCGTGGCATCCGATGTCATCGCGAGGTGCGTAGCGATCCTGGCGGTGATTAGCGGGCGCGGTGCCTTGCACGACCGGCAGGCGTTACCCGGGCTGCCAGAACAGGCTCCCCTTGGTCTGGCTGTGCAGCGCGGCACGATTGCATGTCTTGCAGAGCGAATCGCGAGAGAAGCGCGGCCGCATATTCTCCGCCATCACCTTGCCCAGGCTCGGTGAGGCAAACATCTCATAATAATCCTGCTCCAGCAGATTGCCGATCTTGTGCTGCATCCCATAATCCATGCAGCAAAGTACGACGTCGCCATTCGGCAGGCAGACATTCTGGTCGTAAAAGCGCGTGAACGTGCAACTGACTGCGCTATTGTGCTCCGGCTTGACGTAGATTTTCTGGCCCGGCACGTTTTCCGGCCCGATATTTCCGGCCCGACTATGGCCGATCCATGGGGCGAGCTGAATGCCAAGGTGGTCCAGATCCTGGTGCGGCTTGCCGCTGTCATCCATGGTCATGACTTCGAAGTTCGACAGCACGCGATCGAGCGCAAGCTGAATGAAATCCCGCAGGTTGGCTTCGTAGTCGGCGTTGTACTTCCAGCCGCGCATATTGCCTTTGCGGTCCGGCAGATGCAGGCATACCACCTCCACCTGCTGGGCGTGCTGACGCAGCATGGCGATCACCTGGGCGCAATCGGCCCGCTCCATCCCGTACAGCGTCGTGTAGATGGCGATCTTGTAGCCTTCCAGCAGGACATGCCGCAGCATCGCCGTCGCGTCCGGGTTGGCCCAAGGTTCGGCCATGCCGGAAAAATCGATCCGGACATGTTTGGGGACCTTGGCGGCAATCTGCTTGAAATCCTCCAGGCTGAAATATTTGGTCGCCTTGCCGTATTCATTGCGCAGCTTGTCCTGGGGACAGAACGTGCATTTCAGCGGGCAGCCAACCATAAGCGTGAATTCAAGGGACGGCATCCTGACAGGCTCCGCGTCGTGATGTTTGCCTCGTCGGCCCTGGCAAATTCCCGAATGGCGGCCTGATCCCGGACATTTACCCGGGGGCGATTGCGTATCCGCATTTAACACGGCGGCGGCGGCCGGTGCAAGCAGTACGTCGGGTGCGAGTTCCTGCCCTCGACGCCTCGGTCAAAGCACGCCGCCTTCCCAAACCGCTATCTCGAACATGACTTTCGTTTCGCGTCTTGGCCGGCCTTGACCCGGCCATCTGCCCAATGGCGACCCCGTCATTCGGTAGCAGGCGCTTCCGATCGGTTCGAGTAGATGTCCGGGTCAAACCAGGCCATGACGGATGGGACGCGCGGGGGCGAAGTCACGGCGTCAAGGTCAGGGACTCGGCGTTGACATTCGGAGTGATCACCAGTGGCGGAACGGAAACATAGGAATTCGTCATCGGATAGATTCGGTTCATGGCAATGTCGATGCCGTTGTTCGGCAGCTTCCGCGCGATGTTGGGGAATCGAACGCTCACGTTCTTCAACGGAAAGCAGTTCTGGCGGAATTTCGAGGCACCGGCTGGACTTATGGAATAGGCGCAGGTGCCAAAACACTTGTCCAAGGGAAAGATGCGAGGCTCGAGCAACTGCACCTGGAACCGCCTGATGGACTGCCGCAATGCGGCCTGGTCGCACAACAGAACGACCGAGGAGATGCCGGGCATCGCATTGATCGACAGCAGGGAGTCGAAGTTCCAGCCCCACATGATCAGGTCCCAGTCGGATGGCAACCGGGCGATCACCTCCAGGCTCTTTTGTGGGAAATCCAGCCGAAGAACAGAGTTGTCTTCGACAATCGTCATCGGCCGTTGTGCGCCGGCGCACTTTTCCCATAAGGCCAGATGGGATAGCGCACAGCCAACGGCCCCCGCGGTGTACGGAATATCGCCATCGGCCAGCGGGCTGTCGAAAAATTTGGTCTTGTCCACCGCGTAGCCATCGACGGCATCGAAAAACTCGAAATGGACGCCAGGGTTCATGGCGACAAATTGTTGTCTGCGCCCTTGCGTCCTGCGAAGGCTGACGACCTGGATCGGGAACGGGTGAAGCCCGCCAGCCCGGGTCAGGCCCGATTGCGGCATGGGGTCGGGCTGCCGCTGTCGAAGGTTGCGTGCGAGGCTTTCATGCACGTAGAGACCATTGATGTCGACGAAGTCTTCCGCCGGGAACCTCTCCCACGCGATGTGCAGCGTTCCGGACGAAAGACGGTAGGTTCCCCGGCTGCCATGCGCTTCATGGCGCAGCGTGTTGTCGATGTCGGAGAGCAGCAGGTCGCCCTCCCATTGGGGGTGGACGGCCGCAACCCGGCGAAACTGCCGCTCCTGCACCTCGCGCATCTCAATATTGGTAGACAAGCCGATTCAGCTCCGCCGCACGCGACACCGGAGGCCAACGCCACGACGCCGACCCAACATTACGACTATCGCATGGGGCGGACGCTGGGAAGCACGTCGTCATGCGGCCAACCGCAGGCAAGACGGGGAGGGCCCTTGTGGGCTTGGGCCGCGAAGCGGGCCAAGGCTGGGGGAAGGGGTAGAAACATACAGTTTGTTCGACCCCTCCTGCTGTCCCGTCTCACAAGGAGAGACTTCCTGTACCCGCGCAGGGTTTCATCCGTGGCGACCGGCCGCCTTTGTCCTGCCATGGTCGGCCCGTATGTAGTTCTAACCTTCAGGACAGGTGCCGCAATGGCAAAGGCGGGACGCCGCATGCATCCGGGCCGGGTGCTGCGTGAGGAATACATGGAGCCGCTCCGGCTGGATGCAGCCGCACTGGCCCACGCCCTGGACGTGGCGCCCGGGACAATCGCGCCGCTGATCGCGGACCAGCAGCCGGTCACCTCCGACCTGGCCCTGCGGCTGGCCCGCTGCTTCCGCACCAGCCCGCAGTTCTGGCTGGGCTTGCAGACCGCCTACGACCTGGCGGTCGCCGAGGCGGAGCATGGCGCGGACATTGCCGCACGGGTGCAGCCGATCGCGGCCTGACAGGCCACTCGGGGCATCGCCCCAAAGCACCACTCGCGGCACCCCCTGGCGTTTTTCCGTCCATTTTTCTGGTCCGGACCGCCCGGAAGCCGGTATATTGCGTGCGACCAAGCCGGGATTCTGAACCGCACGTAGATGAAACCGTCTGACCTTCCCGCCGACCGGGTGATCCTGATCCTGGGAGCACCCAGGTCCGGCACATCCTGGCTCGCCAAGATCTTCGACAGCCACCCGGACGTGCTCTACCGGCACGAGCCCGACACGGTGCTGCGCAGCTACGACCTGCCCTGGATGTGCCCGCCCGAGCAGGTGCCGGCCTACCGCGACGCGGCCCGTGCCTATCTGCGCCGCCTGTTCGATACCGCGACGCTGAAGACGGCCGGCTCGCTGCCGATCTTCCCGAAGCGGTATCTTGGCGCCGGCGCCGCGGGCCTGCACACCGCGTTCATCTATGGCCTGCGGGCGATGGAGCAGGTGCGCGGCGCGAGGCGGCTGCTGCGCTCGGTGGCGATTCCGGATTTGTTCGACCTGGCGGCACAGCCGCGGCTGCGTCTGGTGCTGAAGTCGGTCAGCTCACGCGGGCGCGCCCGGCTGTTCGCCGAGGCGATGCCGGGCATGAAGACCATCTTCATCCTGCGCGACCCGTGGGGCCAGGTGGCCTCCATGCTGCGCGGGGCGGCGCTGGGAAAGTTCGAGGAGCGGGTGCCGGTGCAGGAACTGCTGATGACCGGGCACGCAAGGCGCTACGGCCTGACCGCGGCGCGGTTCGAGGCGCTGCCGCCGGTCGAGCAATTCGCCTGGAACTGGGCGATCCTGAACGAGAAGGCGATCGAGGACCTGGCCGGAATCCCGGGCGTGATGGTGCTGCGCTACCAGGCGCTGTGCGCGTCGCCGCTGCCGGAGGCCCGTGCCTTGTTCGATTTCGCCGCGCTCGACTGGGACCCACAGACCGAAGACTTCCTCCGCCGCAGCACCACCTTCAGCGGACGCGACCGCTACTACCAGGTGTTCAAGAACACCCAGGCGGCGGTGAACCGCTGGCGCGAGGAGCTGGCACCCGAGGATCAGCACCGGATCCAGGCGGTGGTGCGGGAGACGTCACTTGCGCCGCTCTGCCCGGAACTGGAGGGGTAGGGGCCGAAAGAAATGCGCACACCACCCCTCCCCTTGTGGGAGGTGGCCGGGGGGATGGGTGCGTATAGCCAACTGCCTGGGGCTCCGCGCCCGCCTCCCCCCAGGGGTGTCCCCTGGTTCAAGCCCTCCCGCCCCGCCCCTTTTGTTGCAAACCAACGGAAACAACGATGCCTGAACTATCGACCTATCACACGGACGCTTCCCGATGACCGTGCTGCCCGCGCATCTGACGGCGCTCGAAGCCGAAAGCATTCACATCCTGCGGGAGGTGGCGGCGCAGGCCGCGCGGCCGGTACTATTGCTACTCGATCGGCAAGGACTCCTCCGTCCTGCTGCATCTGGCGCGCAAGGCGTTCTTCCCGGCCCGGCCGCCGTTCCCGCTGCTGCATATCGACACGACGTGGAAGTTCCGCGCCATGATCCGCCACCGCGACGCGACGGTGCGGAAATACGGGCTGGAGCTGATCGTCCACACCAACCCGGACGGTGTGCGGCAGAACATCAACCCGTTCGACCACGGCAGCAGCTACACCCGGATCATGAAGACCGATGCGCTGAAGCAGGCGCTGACCGACGGCCGCTTCGACCTCGCCATCGGCGGCGCGCGGCGCGACGAGGAACGTTCCCGCGCCAAGGAACGCGTCTTCTCTGTCCGCGGCCCCGGACACACCTGGGAACCGAAGCGCCAGCGGCCGGAGCTCTGGCATCTGTATAACGGCAACCTCGCGCCCGGCGAGACGCTGCGCGTGTTCCCGTTGTCCAATTGGACCGAGCTCGACGTGTGGACCTACATCCTCGCGGAAGGCATCGAGGTCGTGCCGCTGTATTTCGCCGCCGAGCGCCCCACCGTCGTGCGCGACGGCGCGCTGATCGTGGTGGACGACGAGCGCATGCGGTTCAACCCGGGCGAAAAGCCGGCGAACCGCCTGGTGCGGTTCCGCTCGCTGGGCTGCTATCCGTTGTCCGCCGCCGTCGAATTCCCCGCCGCCACGCTGGAAGACATCGTCGAGGAAATGCGCACCACGCGCGTGTCTGAACGCGCCGGACGGCTGATCGATCAGGACCAGGACGCCTCGATGGAAAAGAAGAAGCGCGAGGGATATTTCTGATGCCCGAATCCCTTTTGCGGGTGCTGGCCTGCGGCAGCGTCGATGACGGCAAGTCAACGCTGATCGGCCGCCTGCTGTTCGAATGCGGCACCATCCCCGACGACGTCATGGCGGCGCTGGAACGCGACTCCCGCCGCTTCGGCACGGTCGAGGGCGGTGTGGACTACGCGCTGCTGGTGGACGGCCTGGCCGCCGAGCGCGACCAAGGCATTACCATCGACGTCGCCTATCGCTATTTCGAAACTCCGCACCGCCGCTTCATCCTGGCCGATGCGCCCGGCCACCAGCAGTACACCCGCAACATGGTCACCGGCGCGTCGCACTCCGACCTGGCGATCGTGCTGATCGACGCGCGCAAGGGCGTGCTGGACCAGACTCGCCGGCACGCTGCCATTGCGTCCTTGCTCGGCATTCGCGACGTCATCCTGGCGGTGAACAAGATGGATCTGGTCGGCTTCGACCAGGCGGTATTCGAGCATATCGTTGCCGACTTCCACGCCGTGCTCGGGCATCTGCGCGCGTTGCAGGTCACTGCCATTCCGGTGTGCGCGCGCGACGGTGACAACGTCACCCGCTTCAGCACCCGCATCCCCTGGTACCAGGGCACGTCGCTGCTCGCCGCCCTGGAAAGCGCCGAGCCGGGGCATGACGGGTTCGCCCGGCCGTTCCGCATGCCGGTGCAGCTCGTCAACCGTCCGGACCACACATTCCGTGGCTATGCCGGCACGATCGCCGCCGGCACGCTGCGGCCCGGCGACGCGGTGGTGAACGCCACATCGCGCGTGGAAGCCAGGGTGGCACGCGTTGTCACCATGGACGGCGACCTGGACGTGGCTCGCGCCGGCCAGCCGGTGACGCTGGTGCTGGACCGCGAGATCGACGTCTCCCGCGGCGACGTGCTGGCCGCCGCCCCGCTGCCGGAGCTCGCCGAACGCATCGAGGCCCGCGTGGTCTGGATGGACGACACATCCCTGTTCCGCGGCCGCGCCTATCAGGTGGTGCTCGGCACGCAGAGCATGATCGGCACGGTGACCGACATCTCGAACCGGCTGGACATCGACACGCTGGAAGAAGTGCCGGTGCGCGAACTGCACATGAACGAGATCGGCCGGGTGTCGCTGTCGCTGTCGCAGCCGGTGGCGTGCGAGGCCTACAACGACAGCCGCGAGCTGGGCGGCTTCATCCTGATCGACCGGCTGACCCGCAACACCGTCGGCTGCGGCATGGTGACCGCGCTGCGCGGCGCGCGGGAGAACGTGTACTGGCACCAGCTCGACGTGGACAAGGTCGCGCGGGCGGCGCTGAACGCGCAGAAGCCGTCGGTGCTGTGGTTCACCGGGCTGTCTGGCGCGGGCAAGTCCACCATCGCCAACCTGGTGGAGAAGCGGCTGCACGCCGTCGGCCGCCACACCATGCTGCTGGACGGCGACAACGTCCGCCACGGGCTGAACCGCGACCTGGGCTTCGCCGAGGCCGACCGCGTGGAGAACATCCGCCGCGTCGCCGAAGTCGCGAAACTGTTCGTCGAAGCCGGGCTGATCGTGCTGATATCGTTCATTTCGCCATACCGCGCCGAACGCATGCTGGCGCGCGAGGCGGTGGAGGCGGAGGAGTTTTTGGAGATCTTCGTCGATACGCCGGTGGAGGAATGCCGCCGCCGCGACCCGAAGGGGCTGTACCGCCGCGCCGACGCCGGCCAGATTCGTAACTTCACCGGTGTGGACGCGCCATACGAGGAGCCGCTAGACCCCGAAATCCGCCTGCGCACGCTGGAACTGGCACCGGAAGCGCTGGCCGAGCAGGTGGTGCAGGAACTTCAGCGGCGGGGGATTATCGGGTAAGGTGCGCGGGCGGCGGGTAATTCCAGGCGCCTGACCGATTGGCTCTCTTCGATGAGGAAGCACTGCCGTGCGCGCGGGTACGAACCAGGCGCCGTCGTTCGGTCGATCACCCGGTGGCGATGCAGCGCTTCGCAGCGGTCACGCCCAAGCCCTGACCGGCTTGTATCGCGAACCGACGGCGCGGTGATTCCTGCGCTGCGGCGAGCAGCTTCGGCCAGTCGTCGGGCGGATTGCCATTGCAGTCCCGTGCGATCAGTCAGCGTAGAACTCCGAGAATTCCAGCGTGAGGCCCGGCGGGTTCAGAACGATCTGGCCGGACGTGAGCAGCTCGGTTGCGACACCGCCGTCCGGCGTGCGCGAGTGGCGAACGATACGCGGCGCCTCGGGCCAGACAATCAGGTAATGCTGCACCGACGGCAGGCGGAAGTAGTCGCGCAGCTTCAGGCCACGGTCGACGCCGCTGGTGGAAGGGGACAGCACCTCGACGATCACCAGAGGGTCGGGCACGGCAATGGCGTCATCGGGCAGCCGGGGGCCGCCGCAGCGCAGAACGGCGTCAGGTTCGTAGTCGCTGTCGCCAACCTCGATCGTCATGCCGTCCGGAAAGACCTCGCACGGCAGAGCTACTCTCTGGACCGCGACGCGCAGGGCATTCCATGCCGACGCATTACGGCGGCTGTGAGCGGCACGCTCGGGGGCCATGGCGACCACGATGCCCTCGATGCGCTCGAACCGGTGCGACGGCTGCCGTTCCGCCCATGCACGGTATTCCTCGCGCGTCATGCGTGCTTCCGGTTCGTAGATCGGGGCGCGCGGCATGGCGGACCTCCCGCAGGAAGACGTAGCAGGGGGGAATGGGGGGTCAAGTTTCGCCCGAAGGGGCTGATCGTGCTGGTGTCGTTGATCTCGCGAAATCGCGCCACGTTCCACGCCGACTTGCGTCAGCGGTGAGCGGCGCCTCCAGCCACCGCCGTGCTGCCCGCCACATCACCGGCACGACCCGATCAGGAAACGGTGCCTGCCGTGTCGCCGCTTATTCCGCAGCCACCTGCTCCGGAATCCAGCTCTTCTTCTCGCCCCGGTACAGCGCTCCTGGATTGCCGCTGACCGTGGTGCGCCACATCAGCCGCTGGATGTTGTCCGCGTCGAACCAGGTCGCGGCGTGGATCAGGCAGCGGTTGTCCCACACCAGCACCTCGCCCCGCGTCCATTCGTGCGCATAGACGAAGCGAGGCTGCGTGGCGTGCGCCACCAGCGTCTCCAGCAGGCGCGCACCCTCGCCGTGCGGTCCCGGCTCCAGGCCGGCGATCGGGCCTTCCACCCAATCCATCTGGCCGTATTCGCACATATACAGCGCCCGCCTGCGGGTCACCGGATGCTCGCGCGCCAGCGGCTGGCGCTGCGGTTGCTCATGCGGGCCGAGGGGGCGCGGCGTCTTTCCCTCCAGCACGTCGTTGCGCCCGCGGCCGGCACTGAGGCCGACATGGATGCCGTCCAGCGCATCGACGCGCGCCTTCAGCTCCGGCGGCAGCGCCTCGTATGCGGCGGTGCCGTCAGCGAACAGCGTCTGCGCCTGGCCTTGCGGCGCGGGGATCACGGCCAGGAACAGGGAGATGTCGGGCGGCGGGCGGCGGTAACTCTGGTCGGTGTGCCAACCGCGGCGGTGCGGGAACTGCACCGGGAGCTTGCCGTCCGCGGTCAGCGGCGGATCGGGACGGCGCGGCGGCGGGCGGCTCGCCGGCGGCATGTTCGAGACGATGAAGATCTCCGGAACGCTCTCATGCACCATGTGCCGCGGGGTCAGGGTGTGGCGGTAGTCCTCGACCTCGGTGCCGAACAGGCGGCTGAGGCGCACCAGCAGATCGGGCGCGTCGATCATGGTATCCATGCCTTGCAGCAGCAGCAGGCCGCTGCTGTCGGCCAGGGCGCGCGTCAGGGCCACGGGGTCGGCTTCCGCCGCTTCGATGAGTGCGTGTGCGCCGCCGTTGTCGCGCAAGTCGATCCGGCCGCCAAACGTGGCGTCCGGCAACGGTCGGATGAGTTCGAAATGGCTGGTCATTGCGTACCTGCCCCGCGATCTTTTTGCCACATGCAGTCTATGCGTCTGCGAGCATGGGGGGCAACCAAGCGCGCGCACCGGCCGAATAGCCGACTCCCCGGCGAGCTGCGCACGTCATCGCGCGGGCGATTGCTTCGCAGCGTTAGCAACGACGCTGGCGGGCGAGCACGAACCGTCAGCATCCGAGCACTACCGCATCGCCGCCAAATTGGCTGCCACTGCCCGCGTCGTCGGGTGGCCCTCGCCCAGCGCGCGCGTGTAGATGCCCAACGCGTATTCCAGCGCCGTCCGCGCGCCATAGGTATCGCCCAGGTCGCGCAGCACCCCCGCCAGATTGTTAGCATCGCGCCCGACATTCGGGTGATCCGTGCCGAGCGCCTCCTCGTCCAGCGCCAGCGCGCGTTCCAGCACCGCGTGCGCCACCTCCACGTCGCCGGCGTCGTGCAGCACCAGGCCGAGATGGTTGAGGTCCGTCGCCACCTCCCAATGATTGTCGCCCAACGCCGCGCTGTGCAGTACGCGCGCCCGTTCCAACAGCGCGGCCGCATCGATGAAATCGCCCAGGTCGTGCGCAAGCCGCCCGAGCGCGCGCAGATCGTCGGCCAGCTCCGGATCGTCCGGACCAACTTCGCGCTGGCGTGCCTCCAGGCGACGTTCCAGTTCCTCGCGCGCGGCGCGCAATTCGGCAGTGCGGGTCATGACCGCAGGATAGGACCCGCTCCCGGACCTGGGTAGGGTGACGCGCCGGGTGTCCGGTCGCGGTGACCGTCCGGTCTGTCCGCGCCGGTTATCTCGTTTCGCCGGCGAAGCCGCGTTGCAGCGCCGCCAATCGGTCCAGCGCCGCCTGCGGCAACGGGCCCTTCAACACCGCCGCCAGCGATTGTTCGAATTGCTCGGGCGTTGCCATCCCCACCAGGATCGTGCCCATCGCCTTATGAGAGATTGCAAACCGCACCGCTGCCTCGGCCAACGAGCCCGCGAACCCCTCCGTCACCAACGGCATCAGCCGCCGCGCCCGCGCCAGGTCCGCGTCATAGTTGAACGCCGAGCCGATCGGGTCCGGCGGCGCACTGGCGACCGGATGGCGCTCGGCGACACCTGAAAGCGCCCCCGCTGCCAGCACGCGGATGCCGATCACGCCGACACCTGCCGCCTGCGTGTGCTCGAACAACCGGCCGAAGTCCTGCGCGGGGTAGTTGTCCGGCAAGACCCCCGCCGCGCTGGGGTTCAGCATGTTGTAGCTGACCTGCGCGCTGTCGAAGTCCCCGGCATCGATCACCTGGCGCAGCGCCGGCGTATCGCCCACCGCCGTGATCCCCAAAAACCGCGTCTTCCCCTGCTCCCGCAGTTTCCGGAATGCCGGCACCACCTCGCCCAGCACCTGCTGCACGCTGACTGTCTCGCCACCGCCGGCGCTGGTGATGGCGTTGTGCAGATGAAAGATGTCCACGCGCTCCATGCGAAGCCGGCGCAGGCTGGCTTCGAGCGACTCCGCCACCGCGACGGAGATGCGGCCGAAATCCGCCGACGGCAGCCGCACCTTGGTGCCGACGATCGCGTTGGCCGGCTTCAACGTCGCGAGCACGCGGCCGAGGTTCTTCTCCGATTCTCCGTTCCCGTATTGCACGGCGGTATCGAAGTAGTTCACCCCGGCTTCCAGCGCGCGTGCAATCGCCTTGTCCTGGTCCGCGGGGGCGCCGCGCACCATCAGCCCGCCGACGCCACCGCAGCCGAAGCCCAGCAGCGAGATTCGCATACCGGAACGGCCAAATACCCGCATATCCATGGCAATCCTCCAGCGCAGAGACGCGCGACAGAGGATCAGGGAGCCACCCGGTTCCAGCCCCTGGCGCGGTCAGTTTTGCATTCGTGTTGGCGGGAGCCCGGCCATCCGCGTGGCCGGCCAAGTGGCCGGTTTATGCCCGTCGCGGAGACACGGGACACCGTGATCGGTGATGATACGCCGCACACGCTCTCGACCAACCATGGATCGAGCCGATTGTCATTCAATTCAACCTGACGACGGGCACACGTCATTGCTGGTGCCACAGCCCACAAGGGGTGGCGGCACCAGCGATGCGAACACGGTGTTACTGCTTCTGCTGCGGTGCCGACGCGCCGCCCGAGTTGTACTGCCCGGCCGGTGCCGACGCGCCGCCCGAGTTGTACTGCTGCACGGCCGCCGACGCCCCACCCGAATTGTACTGCTGTCCGACCGGCGCCGCTGCGCCACCCGAATTGTACCTGCTGCCCAACCGGTGCCGATGCGCCACCGGAATTGTACTGCGGCGTTTGCGTCTGGGCAAAGGCCGCACCGGACCACGCCAGACCGATGGCGGCAACGCTGGTGATGATGATGCGCTTCATGTCACATGCTCCGTATGTTTTGTTGGCCGTGGGCAGGCGCTGGCGTGTGTCCAGCCCCCCCACCGGCGCCTGCGACTGTCGTCCGCAGGGGTCGGTTGTGGACAGCTAGACCGTCCCCCGTGCTGATTGTCAACACCGGCCGATGCACCGATCCTGGCCTCCGCATGAAGGGCTACTGCCACCCCGAATCAACGCGGCTTACCGGATACCTCGCGTGCCCCACCGGCTGGTCCGATCGGCGGAATCCCGGCGACCACATCTTTCTCATTAATCTGGCCAACCCACAGCGCGGCCCATTTCGACCCGGATTTGCTGCGGACGAGCAAGGCAACGAGCTTGCCAGGGGCCGTCGCGCGCATCATCAGGTCGTCTTCCACCTCCCTTGCCGAGGTCGCCGGCTGTTCCCCCACCTGCTCGATCACGTCTCCCGCCGCCAGGCTCATGTTCTCCGCCTGCGAACCGGGAATGACCTGGTCGATGATCACGCCTTTGGCATCGTTCAGACCGTAGCGCTGGCGGTCGGCGTCGGTAATCTGGCTTACGTAGAGGCCCAGCCCGACCTCCTCGGCGCGCCTGATGTTCTCCGGACTGGCCAGCACCTGGTCGCGCAGCGCCACCATGTGCGGCCATGGCTCTCCGGTCAACGTCGCGGTGGTCTCGTGGCCGCCGCGCCAGACCGTCAACGCCAGCGGCTCGCCGACCCGCCGCATGAGGAACGCACGCTGGATCGCGCGGGAATCCGGCAACTCTTCTTTTCCGACGGCGGTGATGATGTCTCCCGGCCGCAACGAAGCCTTTGACGCCGGACTGTTCGGATCGATCTCGGTGACGATCGCGCCATCGGTGTTGGGCCTGGCGAACGCGACGCCGACCAGCGCGGAGACATCCTGCAGATGCAGCCCAAGCCAGTTCGGACTGGGCATCGCGGGATTGCGCAGCATGCTGACGACGAAGTTCACATCGTTCGCCGGCTGCGCGAACCCGAGGCCGATCGAGCCGAGCAACGAATTGTTGGAATACAGTGCCGTGTCCACTCCGACGATATGCCCCGTGCAATCGAGCAAGGGCCCGCCGGAATTGCCGGGATTGATCGAGGCGTCGGTCTGGATGTAGTCGTCGAAGGCACTGCGCATGAGGTTGCGGTTCACTCCGCTGACCACGCCGGTAGTGACCGACGTGCCGACTCCCAGCGGATTCCCTACTGCGATGACCGGCTGCCCGATCCGCAGGGCGTCGCTGTTGCCGAACGACAAGGTCGGCAGCGGATGCCCGACGTCCACCTTCAGAACCGCCAGGTCCACCAGGTTGGCCGCCTCGATCAATTGGGCCCCCACCTGCGAGCGGTCCTGGAAGGTCACTCTGATGATCGCCCCATCCTGAATGACGTGCTTGTTGGTCACGATGATGCCGCTCGGGTCGATGATGGCACCGGAACCGACGAATACTTCAAAATGCTCGGGCGTCGGCTTGCCGGACTCAGTGGCGCCCAGCACCCTGACGACGGAGATGTTGACGATGGCCGGCAGCGCATGGGCGACGACGCCCTGCACGTCGCATGTACCCGCCGGCGGAGCAGCGCGTGCCGCCGGACCGGGGCATGCCGCGAACAGGGCGGCGGACATCGCGCAGAGCGATGCGAGGCCCGCGACGCTGTAGCGGGAGTTGGCCGTGCGATGGTTCGGGACGTTTCCGGGGCGGGCCGATTTGCGCGGAATGATCCTCGGCATGGGCGCCTCTTTATGATTGGACGCCGCGATATTGGCGCCAGCGACACGCAACCGCAAGCGATCCATCCGGATTGGCGAATGCGGCGCGAGAGCCGTTGCTACGACCAACTGGATGAGAGATCTGGAGCAACGCCGCGATGGATTGACCGCCCGCATGCCCTCCCGGAGCATATCATTGCGAGCCTTCTGCGGTTGGCAAGCCGGACCCGGACCAGCCATGCTTTCACACCGCACACAGACCTGGTGCTAAAGACGTTCGGGCGCGTGTCCGAAGCGTTTCGCAGCGAGGTGGTGCGCGACCTTTGCCATTTTCTGCAAGGACAGCCTCCTGCCGCCCCCTGACGACACTGCGCTCGCGCGGTCTTCTTCGCCACGCGCAGCCAGGCCCCGCTATCGCGTCCCCGACCTGGCGCGCCTGCCCATCGGGCTGAACCTCCGCGCCATCAGCTTCGCCGAGGGCCTTCGCGCCGCGCTCTCGGTTGCGGTCATCATCGGTCTCAACGAGTACCTCGCCTGGCCCGCGCTGAGCGAAGCGGCGCTCGCCGCGCTATGGACCTGCCTGTGCGACCCCGGCGGCGCGATCCGCCGCCGCGTCCCCATCCTGCTCTCCTTCGCCGCATTCGGGGCGGTGCTGACCGCCGGGGTCGGGCTGCTGCGCGGCTTCGGCCTGCCGGTGGCGCTGCCCCTCGGTGCCTTCGGATTATTCGCGCTCTCCTTCGCCCGCATTTACGGCCAGGCGGGCCAGCAATTCGGGGGCATCCTGAGCTTCGCCCTGATCCTGGCGCTGGACCGACCGCTGCCTGGCCTCGCTGCGGCCGGTATCGTCGCCGCCGCCTTCCTCGCCGGCGGGCTGTGGGCCGCGTTGCTCACGCTGGTGATCTGGCGCGTGTACCCCTTCCTGCCGGCCCGACGCGGCGTCGCGGAGGCCTATCGCCGCCTCGCCGAACTCACCCACGATCTGCGCGTGGTGCTGTCAGGGGACGGCGAAGCCGCCCGCTGGGAGGCGCATGCCCGCGAGCATCGCCGCGCCGTGCGCGAGACCATCGAGGCCGCCCGTGCCGTGGTATTCGACACGGTACGCGGCCGCGGCGCAGCCCCGACGCGGAGCGGCAACAACCTGATCCGCCTGGAAGCCGCCGACCAGATCTTCGGCGCCCTGATCGCGCTGAGCGACCTGGCAGAGCATGGCACGCTCGTGGAACACCGCGCCGCGGCGCGGCTGCTGCGCCGACTGGCCCCGCTGCTGCGCATGCTCGGCCGCGCCAGCCTGGCCGCGGACGGCGTACCCAATCCCCGTGTCGGCCAGTCGATCGATGCCATGGCCGCCGAAGCCGCAGCGCTGCCCGCCTCCGACCCGCTGGTCCCGCCCGCGCGGCGCATCATCGAGCGCCTGCGCATCGCCCATACCCTGGCGCTGCCGCAAAACTTCCTGCCCGGCACCGATGCGGCCGGTCGGCCCGCGCCATGGCGGCAGCGGGCGCTGCGGCCGGTGCGCGCCAACCTCACCTGGCGGTCGGCGGCCCTGCGGCACGCGGTGCGCATCGCCGTCGTGGCCACGCCGGCGCTGGCCTTCAGCATGGTGCATGTCAACGAGTTCGATCACTGGCTGACGATCAGCATCGTGGCGACGATGCAGCCCTATTTCTCGGTGACCTACACGGGCGCGTTGCAGCGTGTCGGCGGCACGGCGCTGGGCGGGCTGGCAGCGGCCGGCATCGGCGTGGTCTGCACCACGCCGCTCGCGGTCGCCGCCGCCATGTTCCCGCTGGCCGTCGCGTCCTTCGCGGTGCGGGCGGTGAGCCTCGGGTTGTTCACGGCCACGCTGACGCGGCTGGTCGTGCTGTTGGTGGAAAGCATCGTGCCCGGCACAAGCGAGTGGTCGATCGCCTGGGCACGTTTCGCGCTGACGGCGGCGGGCGGGGTCATCGCGATGGCGGCCGGATTCCTGCTGTGGCCCACCTGGGAGCCGGAGCGCCTGGGCCAGGAGGCGCGGGCCGCCATCGGCGCGCACGGCGCCTATGCCGAGGCGGTGCTGGCGGCGATCACGCGTGAAGTGCCCACAACGACCTGCCCGCCGGTGCATCAAAGCGCCATCGCGGGCGTGGCGCCGCCTACCTGAAAAGGTCAACCAGCCTGTTCTTTTGAACTTTGCCCGTCGTGGTCAGCGGTAACTGATCTTCCTGCACGAAGCGGAAGATGCGCGGAAGTTTGTATGCGCTGAGCTGGCCCTTGCAGTGTTCCAGAAGCGCGGACTCCGTCACCGTCGCACCGGGGCGAGCGACCACTACAGCACCGATGATCTCATCTCGCACCGGATCGGGTACGCCGGCCACCAGTGCGATCTGGACGCCGGGGGCAGCCATGAGAATTTCCTCGACTTCCGCCGGGGCAACGTTGATGCCGCCGGTCTTGATCATTTCTTTGATACGGCCTCGGAACAGTAGAAATCCATCGCGGTCGAGCACGCCCAGGTCCCCGGTCCGGAAATAGCCGTCCGGGGTGAAGGCTGCCTGGTTCTTTTCCTCGTCCTTGTAGTACCCGACGGTGACGTAACCCTTCACTTGAATCTCACCAGGCTCTCCGATCGGTTTTGGTTTCAGCGTGTCGGGATCGACGATCCGCAGGTCGACCCCATCCAGGGGACGACCGACGGTCGTGAGCCGCTTTTCCGGCGGGTCCAGCCGGCCGTCGACCACGGCGCAATTCCCGTATGTTTCGGTCAGCCCGTAGATTTGGCAGATCTCATGCGCCCCGAGATCCATGACCCGCTTGATTTGCTCGGGCGACCCCACTGTCCCGCCGGACCGCAAGGATGCAAGGTCGTGATGCGGCCTGTCCGGATGCTCTATCATGGCCTGCGCCATGTTCGGCGTGCCGTAGAACAGGGTGCATCGTTCTTGCTCGATGATGCGTAACGCCTCGCCGGCTTCGAAATGCTCCTGCAATACCACGCAGCCGCCATGCGTGAGAAGGTTGAACAGGGCGTTTTCGCAACCAAGACCCCAGTAGAGCGACACGGCGAGCCACAGCCTGTCCTCCGATGTCACATGCATCCGCTCGCCGATGTTGTACATGTTCTCGATCAGGCCGAAATGTTGGATTTGTACGCCCTTCGGTGTGGAGGTGGAGCCGGATGTATAGAGCATGTACGCGACGTCCGATGGCCGTACCCGCCTGCCGGCCGCATCGATAACGTGGTCCGGAACATCCTTGCCGGCGTCGAACACGGTGGCGAAAGGCAGGCTGCCCGGGCATCCCTCCGCGCCGAGGTGGATCAGTTGGCGCAGCCGCGGCAATGTTTCGGCGTGCGGTTCGAGCTCGCCAAGCATCGCGACGTAATCGTAGCGCAGGAAGCGGTCGCTCATGATCAGCGCGTCTGCATCCGAATGCCTGAGGATATAGCCAAGCTCGCGTTTGATGACCCAGGTGTTGACCGCCACCATGACGCCCCCAAGGTAGCAGATGGCAAGGTCCGCGATGATCCATTCCGGCTTGTTCCCCATCAAAATCGCGACGTGACTGCCTCGGGTAATGCCCAGCGCATGTAGTCCCTTGGCGAAAGCCCTGACGTCGTCACGCAACGCGCGATATGTCCAGCGGCGGCCGTCGCCGACCAGAGCTTCATGGTCGCCTTGCCGGTGCGCCATTTCCTCGAGCAGTGCGGGCGCGGTGCGGCTTGACGGCATCGGCATCAGAATGCTCCTCGGGACCGGGGAAGACGGCAGGGGCAACGACAGGTTAGACCTGCCCCGCCGGATTACCAAACCGACATCGCGCGCGGGACGACGGCCTGGAAGACGCTGCAGCCTCGTGGACGCTCTAAACTCGTGGACGCTAAAGGCTTTCCGCCGTGACTGGGCACGCCGGACCACTGTCATTGCGAGCAGCGAAGCGACGACGCAATCTCCTGCGTAATGGGTCTCGCCTCGATACGCGGTAGGTCGCTTCGTCGCTTCGCTTCTTGCAATGACAGTTGGCCGGCTGTCGCGTCTCCCTCAATAGCATCAGGTTCGCAACACTGGTCCGACGGACCTGCCACCGATATCGTCGGGCCGGGTCTCGGACCGGGAGAAGATCATGCCAGTCAGAGTCGGCAATGTGCAGTATCGTATCGCAGACGCAGGATGTGCTCGGCGAGGTGCCATTATGGAACATGCAGCACGCAGCGCTCACCTGGATCGATCTGCTGAAGCCGGCGCTGCATCGCTACGCGAACGGCCGCACCACGTCCTGGACCCCGCCGGAAAAGCTTGGTTCTTACGCGCTCTGTAGCGACGGCGGCATTCTGATGGCCGGACGTGGCGGCATTGCCCTCTGGCAACCCGAGACCAACCGCTTCGAGCGGATGGCCACGCCGGAGGCGGACCGTCCGGACAACATCCTCAATGACGGGCGGTGCGACCCGCGCGGCCGTTTCCTGGTTGCCAGCATGGACAGGATGCTGTCGGCGCCAAAGGGCCGCTTGTGGCGCATTGATCACGACCGGCGGGCGGCGCTGCTGCAGGATGAGGATATCTGGCTGCCCAACGCGATCTGCTTCAGTCCCGACGGGCGGACGCTGTATTTCGGCGACAGCCACACGCAAGACGATCTTCGCCTACGACTACGACCTCGATACCGGAACGCCGAGCAATCGCCGCTTGTTCGCGGATACGTCCGGATTGCCCGGCGTGCCGGATGGCGCGAGCGTCGATGCGGAAGGCTTTGTGTGGAACGCGCGTTTCGATGCCGGCCGGCTGTTGCGCTTTGCATCGAACGGAACGGTCGATCAAGTGGTGGAACTGCCGGTGTCCCGCCCGACCCACGTCACCTTTGGCGGCCCGGACTTGCGCACGCTGTACATCACGACCGCCCGCTTCCGTCTCCACCCCGACGAACTGCAGGCGCAGCCGATGGCGGGGGCATTGCTCTGCGTGGATGTCGATGTCGCTGGCCTGCCGGAACCGTGCTTTGGTACCCAGGCTCCCTGAATTGCGGCGCGCCACCGCGCACCCGGTCATCAAATATGTCATTGCGAGAAGCGCCGCGACGAAGCAACCTCTCGCGGGGGATTTGCTTCGTCGCTGCGCTTCTCGCGAAGGTACGGACAGAAGGTGCGGTACTGTTACACCAGCCGGAATCTTGGCATTGTCAGTCCGGCATCGATATCGTCGAACACGACCTCGACCGCCTGGCCGACCATCAACTGGTTTGTCCCGATGACGTTCGCTGTCAGGCGCGGCCCTTCTTCCAGTTCCACCTGCACGACGTTGTACGGGATCTCCGCGGCGAAGGAGGGGAACCACGGCTGATGCACGACCACCCAGGTGGATATATGTCCGCGGCCGCTTGCCTCGCGCCACTCCAGCCGTCCAGAGAAGCAATGCGGGCACACTGGGCCTGGCGGCAGATGCGGCTTGTCGCAATCCTGGCAGAACGGCAGCAGCAATTCGTGGCGGCGGCATCCATCCCAGAACGGCGCACTATCCGGTCCGATCCGCGGACGAGCTTTTTGTTCCGATGCGCTCACCGGCAGGATTTCCTCAGGCCGTGGTCATGATGATGGAATCGCCCCACACGGTAGCCCATTGCAGCACGTCCGCGCCGGCAATCTGACGTGGACCGGCGGTCCCACGAATCTGCCGGACCATCTCCCGTATGTGGTTCCAGCCGCCGATATGTGCTTCCGACAGCAACCCACCGGAGGTGTTCACCGGCAGGCGTCCGCCAGGTCCGATCGTGCCATCCTGCACGAAGTCGATCGCCTCGCCGGCACCGCAGAACCCAAAGCGTTCAAGCACGAACAATACCAGCGGCGAGAACGCATCGTAGGTGTAAACCGCCCGCACCGCGGATCGATCCACACCGGCACTGCCATAGACTTCGAGATCTACCGGACGGGAGCGCACGGGACTCAACGGTTGCTGCGCGATGCCCAGGCCGGGCGGCGCGAAGATGAATTCGTCGCGTCCTGTGCGGATGCCCTGCATGCCGACAAGGCGCGCCGGCTTCTGCTTCAGGTCGCGCGCACGGTCCAGCCGGGTGACCAGTGCCACCACCGCACCGTCGTTGACCAGGCAGCAGTCGAACAGACGCAGAGGATCGACGATGGTGCGGGCGTCCTGATAAGCCTGAAGCGTCAGCGGTTGGCGCATGATGGAATCCGGGTTCAGCACCGCATGATCGCGGATCGACATCGGCACCGCGGCCAGCTTGTCGCGGTCCGCACCGGTGATCGCCAGGTAGCGCTGCATGCTGAGCGCGGCGCCGCCGGCGGGCGCGGTCAGGCCATAGGGCGGACTTTCGCCGTGCGTGCCGCCTTCCTCGCGATTGCCTTCGGCGTCGCCGGGACCGCCAAGGATCTCGCGTTCCCGAGTAAAGCTTATGGCCGTGACGCAGGCGACGACATCGGCAAGTCCGGCGGAAACGGCGAGCGCGGCATGCTGCAGAGCGTTGGTCACGAAACGTCCGTGCAGCCAGGACTGGTTGACGTAGCGGATGTTCAGCCCGAACGCACTGGCGACGCGGTCGTAGTCCACACCGAGCGGCGATCCCATGTGGATGGACAGACCGTCGATGTCATCGCGCTGCAATCCGCAATCATCCAGTGCCGCTTTCAACGCCGTCGCGGCGAGCGAAAGCTGGCTGTCCGGCAGGAAGCGCCCGAACGCCGAGGCGCCGACACCGACGATGGCGGCATCGAGCTTCATGCGGCGCTGTCCGCGTGTTCCGGTTGCAGCACGATCCGGCCGGTGACGGCGCCGGCTTCGACCATCCGGTGCGCTTCGCGTGCCTGCCGCAGCGGCATGTGCGCACCGATCACCGGCTCGATCGCGCCTGTTGCGACGAGATCAAGGCAGTGCACCAACTGCGCGCGGGTCGTCGACGTTGCCGACAGCATCGAGATGTTCTTCAAGAATAGCTGCGCGGGATTGAATGGCACGAAGTCCCCGGTCAACTGACCGATCAGCAGCCAGCGCCCTCGCACGGCAATCGACTTGCGCGTCGGGTTGAACAGTACGCTGCCGACGTTGTCCACCGCGACATCGACGCCGCGGCCGTTGGTCAACGCGCGGACCTGGGTGGAAAAGTCCTCACCGCGCGCATGCACCACCACCTCGTGCGCACCGAGGTCGCGCAGCATGTCGGCCTTGGCCGGCGACGTGGTTTGCGCGATCACCCGTGCCCCCTGCAAGCGTGCGAGTTGGATCGCATGCACGCCCAGCCCGCCGCCCGACCCGGTCACCAGCACTGTCTCGCCTGCTCGCACGTTGCCGACGTCGAGCATAGCGTTGAACACCGTGCCGAGCGTGCAGGCGACGATGCTCGCCTGGTCGAGCGCCACGCCATCGGGCACCAACGCGACGTTGTCGTCTTCCACGGCGACGTATTCGGCGTAGCCGCCGACCAGCCCCCAGTCGCCGAGGAACTTCCTGTCCTCGCATAGCGGTTCATAGCCGGTGCGGCAGAACTCGCAGGCGCCGCAGATGTGATAGCGCTGCGCGGTGGCGACGCGATCACCTGGCTTGAAGCCGCGCACCAGCGGGCCGGTGGCCACGACCGTGCCGGCGATCTCGTGGCCGAGGATCACCGGCATCTTCACCCCGGCCTTCAATGTGCCGTTGCGCGTGACGATGTCGTGGAAGCAGACGCCACAGCTATGCACCTTGATGACGACGTTCTTGCCGTCCGCCACCGGATCCGGGATCGTCCGCCAGGACAGCACGTCCAGATCGCCTGGCGCATCGACGACCATGGCCTTCATGCGGCGATTTCCCGCGCGCGGAACTGCAGCAGAGTAATGTCGCTGGTCGCTTGCTCGAACGCCGCAGTCACCGGCATGCCGATCCGGATGTCATCGATTGCGACGTCCAACATGTTGGCGAAGAAGCGGACGCCGCACTGCAGCCGTACCTGGACCACGGCGTACGGCACCTCCAGGCCGGCGAAGTAGCGCTTGTGGAACACACAGAAACTTTCCACCACCCCGTTCGGTTCTACCCGCACCCACGCATGCTGTGGGCTGTGGCACACCCCACAATAGCGGGCGGCCGGAAACCGGTAATGTCCGCAGATGCAGCGTTGCACCCTGATCTCGCCGGCCAGCAGCCCTTCCCAAAACGGGCGCTCGGGCCCGTCGGTGCGCGGCAATGGGCGAGACGTGACGCCGCCATCGCTCATGACGGATCTCGCGAATACACGATCGAGGAACATACCGGCGAGGCGGCCAGATAGTGCACGTTGGCTGCATCCCGCACCTGGCGCACATCGCATTCGCCCCGCAATTGCCGCACGGCTTCGACGTTGAGCGCCCAGCCTTGCATGTAACTTTCCGACAGATGCCCGCCGGAGGTGTTTGCCGGATAGCGCCCGCCCAAAGCCAGATGCCCTTCCGCGACGAACCGCCCGCCCTCGCCGACTGGACAATATCCCGCGCCTTCCAGCGAGAACAACACGGTGGGAGTGAAATTGTCGTAGATCATCAGGGCCGACATGTCGTCCCGCGTGAGGCCGGCTGCCGTCATGCTGCGTTCGGTAACGCTGCGCAGCGCGTCGCACCAAAAATCATCGGGTGGAAACGTCGAATTGGCGAACGCGGTCTGCAACGCGACGCCCCGAACGTATACTGGTGGCTTGGCCAGGTCGCGCGCGCGTTCCGCTGACGTGACGATCAGCGCGACACCGCCGTCGTTGATCAGGCAATAGTCCAGCAGCCGCAGCGGCGCGCAGATCATGCGCGCTCCCATATAAGAGTCGAGGTCAACCGGGCTGCGCATCACCGCGTTCGGATTGAGCCCTGCGTGGTCGGCGGAACGTGATGGATATCTGTGCGAGTTGCTCCGGCGTGGTGCCGAACATCTGCATGTGGCGGCGAATCATCAGGGCGTGGAACGCACCAGGAGAGGTCATGCCGTACGGGAACCACAACCCACCGCCACCCGAACCGTAACTGTCATCCGCGCCGCCATACGCTGCTCCCGCCGACCGGCCGTCGTTGCCATAGACGAGCGCAACGGTCTTGCACCGTCCACTGAGCACAAGGGCGCTAGCCATCTCCATGCAGATCGCGGCAAACCGGCCATGACCCGGTGTGATGGTCACGAATTGCGGATCGATCCCGGCGATCTCGCAGAAGCGTTGGTAGTCGGGAATCCGGTTGATGATGACGCCGTCGATGTCGGCGAATGTCAGGCCGGCATCGTGCAGGGCATCGGTCAGTGCCCACATCCCGAGGCTGTAGGCATCATGTTCCGGCAAGCGCCCGTAAGCAGTGGTTCCGACTCCGGCCACCACGGCCGCTCTCTGCTGCATGCGCGTTTGGTCTCCGATGACATCACGAAATGGCAGATGCTCGACCATCGGGTATCCGACGCAGAGTGGCAAGAGGCGAGGATACGTCGCACAGGTTCGCCGCCCGCATGGTTGCGGGCGGGCGCGGTTGGTTGGCCAATCCTGTTTTTCTCGCAAAGAAAAAGCCCGCTCAGAGAATCGACGCACACGTCATTCTGTCATTGCAGCGAAGCAATCTCAAAGAACAGGAGCCCGCTGCGGCAAAGCCGCACACCGGGATCTGCGCGGGGGGCTGGCCGCAAGGCCAGTCCCTACCGCGACCGCTGCGCTCGCAGTGACAGGTACACCGCGCGCGCAATGACAGGTCCACGGCGCTCGCAGTGAAAAAGGCGCCGGCCCGGCAGTGACGTCAGGCCGCTGCTTTCCCGGCATCGACCGGCCGCCATGAGTGCAGCACCGGCAGCACTTCCTTGGCGAACAGCCGAAGGCCGCGTTCAGCGACCTCATAGGGCGTGCCGCCAAAGCGGAACGCGACATTCAGCTCGAAATGGCCGAGCAACTGCCGGCGGCCTTCGAGACCGCGCAGGATTTTGTCCGGAGTGCCCCAGCTCGCCGCTTGCATGAAACCCTTCACCGCCCCTTCAAGGCCTGCCTTGCGGGCGATCTCCGCCTTCTGTTGATAGGAATCATAGCCCTTCACCGTCTTGAAGTGCTCGCCGAGGAATTCATAGTGATGGAAATTGCTCTCGACGAATTTTCCCTGATAGCGGCGCGCTTCGTCCTCGGTATCGGCCAGGTCCATGCCGCAGATGCAGAACTCGGTCATCATCAGCGGCGGCGGCTCCGTGTGGTGGAACTTACGATGCAGCTCCCGCCCACGCTCTATGGTGGGCAGGCGAAGTTCCCACGGGCGGTCGGCGAACATCACCATGCGGGCGCCGAGCTTTGCGGCGGACAGCACCGAATCCTCGCTGGATGCCACCGCGTAGATGCGGCCGTCGAAGCTGTATTGCGGACGCGGACGGATCTCGACGCGCGGCTGCTTGTAGTACTCGCCGTTGCCCTCGATGAAGCCGGTCCGCAGCGCGTCGACGATCATCGGCGCCGCCTCATCAAAGCGCGCACGCAATTCGTCCATGCTGAGGCGGAACGCGGCGAACTCGCGGCGGGCGAGGCCACGGCCCATGCCGAAGCGGAACCGCCCCTTGCACAGGTAGTCGAGCACCGACGCTTGCTCCGCCACACGCAGCGGATCATGCCAGGGCAAGATCACCGCGGCGGTGCCGAAATCGACATTCGGGCACAGTGCCGCCAGATAGCTCATGAGCTGCATGTTGTCGGGCACGAACGAATAGTCATTGAAGTGGTGCTCTGCCGACCAAAGACAGTCGAAGCCGAGATCCGCGGCGAGCCGGGCCAGCCTGATCTCCTCGTCCCAAACGCGCGCGTCCGGACAGTTGTCCCAGCCGTAGCTCGCGAAGACCATCATCATGCCGACGTCCACGGCGTCCTCCCGTTTTGCTTGCTGCCACGATCGAGTGTTGATCCCGACGCGTCAATGCCGCCAACTCTGTCATTGCAAGCGCAGCGATGCAATCTCCCGGAAAGCATGCACGTCACCCGCGGGAGATTGCTTCGCTGCGCTCGCTATGACACTCCAACGTCGGCACCCGCGTAGCCCAGCAGACGGCGCCACATGTGGCGAAGTGGCGGGGGCGGCGCCTGCGTGCCCGGCTCGATCACCTGCTCCAGGATGCCGGAGTGCGCAATTGCTCCGTGGCGTTGTGCATCACGGTGAGCCGCTCTGCAGGAATCCGCTTCGCGGCGCCATCCCGTACGGCTGCGAGTTTCACTTCGAGGCTCATGGCTCTCGCCCTGCTCGCCCACCGCCGCGCGCACGCCGCCGGGCCGCTGCCGGATGACATCGAACCAGCGGCGGCGCTTTGGGAAGTCGTCCAGGTCACGCCCGCATGCGGGAAATTTCCAGCAGGACGTTCGCTTCCAACTCCTTCTCGTCGAGCCGGTGCTTCACCAGGTCGCCAATACTGACAATGCCCTTCAGGGCGCCGCCATCGATCACCGGCAGGTGGCGCATACGTCCCACAGTCATGGTGGCCAGCGCCGCGTCGATGCGGTCGCCGGACCGGCAGGACACGATCGGCGAACTCATCAGCGTCTCCACCAGAAGATCGAGCGCCGCGGCGCCGTGGTCGGCAACGGCGTTGACAAAATCCCGCTCCGAGAAAATGCCGACCAGCTTCATCCATCGGTCTTCGACAACCAGCGCACCAATATTGCGGTCGGCCAACTTGCGCACGGCCGCTGCAACCGTGTCGGTTGCGTGCACCTTGACCACGTCGTGGCCTTTGCCGTGCAGCACATCTGAGATCAACATTAAAGCATCTCCATTTTTGCTGCCGCACCTTGCGTCCGTGCGGCAATTGGGCAGCGCTTATCGGCCGCTTGGAGGCGCGCCGTTGATATGGGACCGCAACGCCATCCGCCAACGTCCGCTCACTCGGGCGTGATTGCGGGTTGCTGAGGCGCCGGTACGGTATCGTCCTAGGGAATGTCCAGCGGCACCACGCTGATGCTGTTGAACGGCGAGCCGTTGATCAGCCGCGTGCTGACAACGGTATAGATCAACACGTGCTTCTGCGGATCGATCGCGCGATGAATTTGAAAGCTCTTAAAGAACAGGGAGGCCGAGGCGAAGCCGATGACAGCGGAATGCGGCAACCGCGGCGGCAGACCGACCGGGCCCACCGCGCGGCAGGCAATCGAGAAACGGCTGGGATCCTCGGCGACACCGAGCCCGCCCTTGATGCCGCCGGTCGTCGCGCGCGACATGTAGCACGAGACGTTGGCGACGTCGGGGTCGTCGTAACGCTCCACCACGATCTTGTCGTCCGGGCCGAGCCAGCGGAAATTGGTGTTGATCGAATCGATGCGTGTCTGAGCGTGGGCGGATGCCGCAAGGGTCAGGGCGACGATGGCGGCCAAACCGAATTTCTGCATTGGGTGCTCCTGGGGATGGGTGGGGCAATACCAATAGGCACATTATATCCGGGGAGCGATGTGGTAGCGCCCACACCTGTCATTGCCGGACTCGACCACCGGAGGCTCGCCAGACGATCCGGCCGAATCGAGTTTGTCATTCTACGGATTGCTGTTTCGCCTCGGGTTGCTTCCCACCCCACCTCGCGATGACGCCGTTACCTCCGGCTTCAGGCTTCGATCGGCAGGCCCAGGATGGACTTGCACCTTCCTGACAAGGCACGCTCACGGACGCACGGTGGGCATCGGCGCCGGTCACGACACAGAACTGATCGCCTCGCCGACATGGGCCCGCGTCAAGGGCGGCTGGAATTAGAATCCGAACATGTGGTCCAGCGAGAATCCGCCGGCGTCGTCCATCAAACCGTGATAGCCAAACAACCGGCAGGTGGAATCGCGCACCAGCACGTAGCCGTCGGCGCCGGCCTGACGCAGGGCGGCGGCGCCGAAGACCTCATGCGGCCAAACCATCGCCGAGCCGGAGCATGCGATGGACAGCCGATCCTCGGCGATCTGGTGCCCGGCGGTGTCGTGCAGTTGCAGCAGCGTGGATGACGCGGCGTGCCACGGCGCCGAGGCGGGATAGATCAGCACCGCGAAGCTTCGCCGCCGTGCGTCGCCGAGCTTCAAGAACAGCCGCGTGGAAAGGCCAGGCGGCGGGCCGGAATAGGATTGCGGCTCGTCGCGCCAGGTCATCACGGTATTGAAGATGTGGGCGCCGAAGCTGGACTCCGCGGCGTGGCCGGACTGGCGGTCCTCGTAGCGGAACAGGGCGTGCAGCCAGCCGTCGGCGCCGCCGCCGTCGCGGAAGTCGTAGACCAGTTCGGCATGGCCGCTGTCGATCGGAAAGTCCGCGCAGTCCACCGCCAGCGCGTGGTCGCGCGGCAGGCGGCCCAGGAAGCGTTCCGCCGCCTTGCGCCCCGCGGTGTCGAACACGTCCAGCCGCACCGGCAGGTCGGCCTGGGTCTCCGCCATCGGCGTGGGCAGAACGATGCTGCGGAAGCGGTCGCGGGGCAGGATCGGGAAAGGCAGCAGAAAGCCGCGGCCCAGGTCGGGCGGCAGCGCGGGGATGGCCGGGTCGGGACGCAGATCGGCGCGCTCCACGTTGACGTGGGCGATTCGGGTGCGGCCGGCGCGGGTCACTTCGTAGCGCGGGCGCACCACGTGGCGGCCGGAGCGCAGCTCGATTTGCGCGGGCCAGCGCAGGCCGGGCAGCGCTTCCGCCACATCCAGCGCGAGTGTGGCGAATGGTGCGATCGTACCGGTCCAGCGCCACGGGGTCCTCCGCCCCCATGCGGTCCAGCGCCATCGCTCCCGCCGGGATCGGCACCGCGTGACTGTTCTGCAGCCACAGCACCACATGCTCGTCGTCGCGCGGCGCGGGCAGGCCGGCATAGCGGTCGGACGGCCAGGCGTTGGCGTCGTGCGTGCACGATAGCGATGCGCCGTTGTCCGAGGCGTAGGTGTCCAGCGCGTACTTCACCACGTCATGGCCGGTTGCGCCCACCGCGTGCAGGAATAGCTGACCGGCGAACTCCGGCAGGCCGAAGCGCTCCCGCACCGCGCGGCTGTCAATCGAAAATCCTGCTGGACCCGGCGGCACCTTTTGCTCCCACGTCGCCAGGACCGTGCCGTCCGCGCTGAACAAGCGCAGCCAGAGGCGGATGGCGCGGGCACCATAGCCGGCCCAGTAGTTGGCCGAGACCAGCTGCGTGGACAGCCCGCCCGCGTCGCGGAAGAAGGCGAAGTTGGTGGCAAAGTTGAGCTTGTCCAGGTAGCGGACAGGGTTGCTCAGCAGCGCCTCGGGCAACCTCGCGGCATCCAGCGTGTGCACCGAGGCGCCCGGCGGCAGCAGGTGGGCGATGCGGGCGGCGATGCGGCCGGCGTCGAACGCGGCGATCAGCACGCTGCGGGCAGCGCAGTGCGGCAGATCGCTCAGCTTGCGGGCGGTCAGGCCGGCACGGCACTGGCCCACCTGGGCGACGTCGTGCATGAACAACGCCTCCAGGCCGGGCAGGCCGGGATAGAGCGCGAGCAACGGCTCGGCGATGCCGTCGGGGTCGTACAGGGCGACGGGTGGCGACAGGCCGGCGTAGAGGGTGGCGATGGCGGCGGCGGCCAACGGATGCGCCAGGGCCTTGTATATGACGTTGCCGCCGGAGCGGTTGTCGAAAGTCTGGATGTTCAGCATGGCGTGGTTTTCAGAGTTGTGAGGCGCGGCGCGGGGTCGTCATCCCGCGGACGGCGCCTTTGCAGGGAGGATCAGCGCAGCGCAATCTGCCGAACGGTGGGCCATGCATGACGGCGGAATGTGCTACGTTTTTCCGCCCGACAACCGGCGCCGATTGTGCCGATGGGGATGTGGCGCGGCCTTCCGATGTGGCGCGGCCTTCCATTGTCATAACCCCAGGCGCCGGCGCAGCTCGGCGGCGGCCAATGGCGTGTCGTCCAGCGGGGCGACCTTCCAGGTGGCGAAGCGGCCATGGAACCAGCGCGCCCGGTCCTCGGTCAGGATCCCGTCAAGGAAGAGTGCCTGGCGGCGGGAGCGGCCCGGGAGGGGAGCGATCATCACCGGCGCGGCCGTCGCCGCGGCCTCGGAAATCATCGACACGCTGTCCTGCGTCACGACGATCCCGTCCGCCAGGCCCAGCATGCCGAAATAGGGATTGTCCCCGCTGCCGTCCCAGATCCAGGCGCCCAGCGGCTCCAGCGTCCGGCGCAGCACCCGCACCGCTTCGGGGTCGGTGCGACGGGAAGGCGTGACGGCCAACCCCACCCGGTCGCGCTGCATCATTCCGGCCAAGGTGCCGGCAAGCTGCGTGGCCACCGCGGCATCCAGCCGATAGCGGCCGTTGCTGCCACCGATCAGCGCGGCGACCAGCGGCCGCGGCAGGTGGGCGAACCGGTCGTGCCAAGCGGCGGCGGCGGCGGCCAGGCGCTCCGGGCTGGCGCGGTGCAGGGCAGTGCGGGTGACCACGACGTTTGGGCCGGTCAGGCCGTCGTGGCGGTTCACCACCACCAGGTCGAAGCGGCGCGGGTCCAGGCGGGGGTGCTGCACCTGCACCACGGCTCGGCCACCGCGGCGAAGTGCGGCGGCGACGGCGGCACCCATGCCACCGCAGGCGATAACCAGCCCCGGCAGCGGGCCCCGGAGCGAATCGGCCACCGCGGTCAGCGGCCGTGGCCAGAGCTTCGCCGCCACCCATTTCCAGGGCGGCCGCGGGGTCAGGGCGCGCAGTTCATGCGGCAGGCGGGCGGCCTCGGCCAGGCCGATCGCCTGCGCCTGCAGGCCGGCCAGCGGTTCGCTCAGGATCAGGGCCGCGGCGGCGTCCGACATGGGACGGGCTTTTCGGCGCGGCGCGGGGAAAGGTCAAATAAGGACGACGCCGGGTAGTGTCTCAGTTTGAATAAAATCCCAAGGTGCGCCGCCCCGCGACCCGAACCAGCTCGGGAAACTAATGGTCGACCTGTAGACCGGGAACGCGGCGAAGGAAGCGCCTCCATCTCCCGATCCGAGCAAGGACCCTGCCGCAGTATCGCTCGGGCGGCGCGGTGGTTTGAAGGGTGGCGCGGCTAGAGCTGCAACACTCGCTGCCGAGCAGCGGTCCCAGATTGCCAAGAAGAGGCTCGGGATGTGTGGACATGGTGCGCGATCGATGCCGGGACCAAGCTGGTACCGTCCTGGGCGATCGGCGACCGTAGCGCCGAGACCGCTGGCAAGTTCATCGCCAATCTGGCCTCGCGGCTGGCGCGGGTCCAGTTTACCAGCGACGGGCACAAGTCCTACCTGCAAGCGGTTGAGGACGCCTTCGGCGATGATGTCGACTACGCCCAGTTGGTGAAAGTCTACGGCCCAGCGGCGGAACCGGCTGGCCGGTACGGCCCCGGCGAATGCATCGGGGCGACGAAAGAGCCGGTCATCGGCAAGCCGGACCCGAAGCACATCAGCGCGTCATATGTCGAGCGCCAGAACCTTACGATCCGGATGCACACCCGTCGGTTTACCCGGTTGACCAACGCTTTCAGCAAGAAGCTGGCGAACCACGAGCATTCGGTTGCGCTGCACTTCATGTATTACAACTTCGTCCGCATCCACGCCTCGTTGCGCTGCACCCCCGCCATGGCCGCAGGCGTCAGCAACCGGCTGTGGGAGATTGGCGACATCGTGACCGTGATTGAGGACTGGGAGGCGCGGCAGAAGATGGGGATGGCGGCCCAAGCCCGATCGCTGCCGGGGACGCCCGGCAGTCCCCGCACTCGCACAAGTCCCCTTCCAGCCAGTTGCTTCAGCATATCCTGGATCAACGAACGGGCGATCTCTGCCCGGTTCGCGCCGTAGAGTTTGGATGGTAGCAAATCCATCATCGTTTCAATCACTTCGTCCGGCAGCGTGACCGTAAATGAGGTATGCCCAGGTGTACTAGCCATTGCCTTTGACATTGCTTGGGCATTGCTTGGGCATTGCTTGGCATTGCTTGGGCATTGCTTTGACATTGCTTTGACATTGCTTTGGCAATGTCGTAGCAATGTCGGCGGAACGCGAGTCCAATTCGTCGGTCCGCAAAACAAAAAAGCGGGCGACGCGGAAGTCGCCCGTCGATAGGATACGGATTGGTGGTGTTTCCGACGGGACTCGAACCCGCGTCCTCCGGTGTACCAGACTGGTGCTCTCTAGGCCCCTACCGGACTCCAACTGAGCTACGGAAGCGCCACCAACCTACTCGCGCAGGTGATTCGAGAGCAACACCATTTCCCTAGATGTATGGCTCGGTAGGAGCTAGGATGCCGATATGCAGTTGCCATAATCACAAGGGCATGAACTGCCCATCGATCGATCGCCCAGCGACCGACGCGATGGCGGTCGGCTGATGGGCGACTGTGGTACATACGCCACACCGAGAATAGAGCCTTTTGTACCACACATATTTTTCTCTTGACTCCGACCGCCCACACGCGGCTTGCGTCGTTCGACTCGATCCACTACTTTGGGCCACATACCCGCCGGCAGCGTGCTGTCGGCTCAGGGGCCGCTTCTCGGAGCGGCCCTTGCTATTTGGGGGGAAGCCATTCGGACCTATGTCTATGTCGACGGCTTCAACCTCTACTACGGGGCGGTTAAGGGCACGCCGTTCCGTTGGCTCAATCCTGTTGAGCTGATTAAGCAGCTGATTCCAAGCTCTCACACAATCGAGCGGCTGAAGTATTTCACCGCCAGGGTTTCCGGAGCAGCGGACCCCACCGGCCCAGCAAGACAGCAAGCGTATTTGTCGGCCATCGGCACGCTGTCTCAGGTGGAAATCCATTACGGGAGATCTCTAGCGAAAGAAGTATGGCAACACTTGAGATGGTGACCCTGTATCTACTCCCGTTCAGGTCGCAGTTGCGCTCTGCTTTCGTCCATAACTCTAAGCTATGGCTGGAACTCTAAGCTATGGCTGGTCCCGCCAGCAGCGCCTGGGCACACGCATCCAGGATCGCGTCCGCGTCGATCCCATACTCCCGATACAAATCCGGAATATCACCGCTCTGTCCGAACCGGTCCGGCCCGAGCGGCACCACCCGCTGCCCCCGCACCGCCCCCAGCCACGCATGCGTCGCCGGGTGCCCGTCCAGTACCGTGACCAGCGCGGCGCCAACTGCCAGCGGCGCCAATGCGCGCTCCACATGCGATAAAGCCCCGCGCTCCCCCGCTCGGCGAGCCCGCATTGCCGCCAGCCACCCCGCATGCAGCCGGTCGGGCGACGTGATCGCCAGCAGCCCCGCCCCAGGCTCTTCCTCCGCCAATTCCGCGAACGCGGCGAAGGCCTCCGGCGCCACCGGCCCCTGATAGGCCAGCGCGATTCGCGCCCCCTCGCGCGGCGGCACCACCCAATGCGCGCCGGCCACCACGGCGCTCGCATCCACCGCCCGCGACGGTTGCTCGATCGTCCGCGTGGACAGGCGCAACCAGACGGATGATCCCTCCGGCTGCTGCATCGTCTCGAACGCATGCCGCAGCAGCACCGCCAGTTCGTCCACATGGGCGGGTTCGAAGGAGGCCAGCCGGTCCGCCGCCATACCGATCAGCGGCGTGTTGACCGACTGGTGCTGTCCCCCCTCTGGCGCCAGCGTCAGCCCGGACGGCGTGGACACCAGCAGGAACCGAGCATCCTGGTACAGCGCGTAAATCAGGGCATCCAGGCCGCGGTTGACGAACGGATCGTACACCGTGCCGATCGGCAGCACCCGCGCGCCGGTCATTGCCGGCGCCAGTCCCGCCGCACCCAGCAGCAGAAACAAGTTCTGCTCTGCTATCCCCAGCTCGATGTGCTGGCCCTTGGGCGACATGCCCCAGCGTTGCGCGCTCGCCAGCTTGGCGTCGCGGAACACGTCGTTGCGGGTGTGCCGGTCGAAGATGCCGCGCCGGTTCACCCACGGCCCCAAATTGGTGGATACCGTCACGTCCGGAGACGTCGTCAGGATATGCTCGGCCAGGTCCTTCAGTTCGCCCTGGCCGCGGCCGATCTCCGCCAGGATGTCGCCAAAGCCGCTTTGCGTGGAGACCTTCCGGCCCGCCACCTTCGGCGTCGGCAGCGCCGCCGGCACCGAGACCATGGGCGCGGTCAGCGCCCGCCCATGCGGAGTCAGCTTCCGCGCGAACGCACAGGCGTCGAGGAACGCTTGCAGTTCGGCTTCCGGCACATCCAGACCTTCGAACCGGTCCCACTCATGGCCCGGGCGAATTCCCATCTGCTCCCGGAACCCCTCCATCTGCTCTTTGGTCATCATGCCGGCGTGGTTGTCCTTGTGGCCGGCGAAGGGCAGCCCCATGCCCTTGATCGTGTAGGCGATGAAGCAGGTCGGCTGGTCGCCGTCCGCGGCGGCGGCGCGCAACGTGTCGATGACAGTCTCGATATCGTGGCCGCCCAGGTTGGTCATCAGCGCGCCCAGGTCCTCGTCGGACAGGCCATCGATGATGCGGCGCGCGCCGCGCGAGCGTCCCAGATCCGCCAGCACCGCCTGCCGCCAGGCGGCGCCTCCCTGGAAGGTCAGCGCCGCGTAGAGCGAGTTGGGGCAGTCATCGATCCAGCGGCGCAGCCCCTCGCCGCCGTCGAGGGCGAAGGCGGCCTGCAGCTTGCGGCCGTATTTGATGGTGACGCAGTTCCAGCCCATGTCGCGGAACAGGCCCTCGATGCGGCCGAACAGCCGGTCGGGGACGACGGAGTCGAGGGACTGGCGATTGTAGTCCACGATCCACCACAGGTTGCGGACGTCGTGCTTCCAGCCTTCCAGCAGGGCTTCGTAGATGTTGCCCTCGTCCAGCTCGGCGTCGCCGGCGATGGCGATGTGGCGGCCGGGCGGCACGTCGGGGGCGAAGCCGTGCAGCCGGACGTAGTCGGCCATCAGCGCGGCGAAGGTGGTCATGGCTACGCCGAGCCCGACCGAGCCGGTGGAAAAATCCACCTCCGGACCGTCCTTCACCCGCGACGGATAGGACTGCACGCCGCCCAGGGCACGCAAAGCCACCATCTTGTCGATGCTCTGGCGGCCGAACAGGTAGTTCATGGCGTGGAAGACGGGGCCGGCGTGGGGCTTGACGGCGATGCGGTCCTGCGGCCGGGCGATCTCGAAATACAGCGCCGCCATGATCGAAATGACCGACGCACAGGACGCCTGGTGCCCACCCACCTTCAGGCCGTCGCGGTTGGGACGGATGTGGTTGGCGTTGTGGATCATCCAGGCGGACAGCCACAGCAGCTTGCGCTCGAGCTGCTTCAGGATGTGCACGCGGTCGTCCGGCAGGACGGATGCAGGCGGGGCGAGCGTGCCGATGGCGGTGTCCACGATGTCCGGCCTCCGGGGTGGGCTGAGACCGCGCAGGATAGAGCGGACCTCGGTTCGATGCACGCTGCTGCCGGAGGGGCCAGCAGACAGGACGTTGCGGAGATCGTTGCGGGCGCGCAGGACGTCTGGACAAACGTCAGACATTCTCCCAGCTTGATGTCGGACATCAGGAGGGCGGCATGCCAACAGCCAACCGTTGGGGTCGGACCACCCGGCGCCAGGCGAGCGCCGGCGCCAAAACCCCTGGGGAACACGTCGACCGGCACCTCGCCGCGGCGCTCGCCGAGCTGCGGCTGGCTGGTGCCGTGACGGGCACACGGTCGCAGCGCATCAGCGTGCGGGTCGATCCCGGCGTGATGCGCGCGGCCGGAGCACGGCTCGGGCTGACCAATGCCTCCGATGTCGTGAATGCGTCGCTCGCGGTCGCGGCGGCGCCGGACCGGTTCAAGGCGTGGTGGGCCGAAACGCACGCGACGCTGCCGGACGACTTCGACCTCGCCGTCTGATGCCACATGCCGCCGCGGTACCCGGTGCGCGCCGCCTGACCGCCGGGGCCCTGGCGTCGCTGCACGACCCCGATGGCCACGCCCGGCCGTTCCCGAGGCGGCACGACAACGCCCTGCCGTTCGATCCGGCGGCGCTGCCGGCCGACCTGCCGCTGATGCTGGACACCACGGTCTATGTGCACCGGCTGCAGAACAAGATCCCGCCGCCGATCCACGCCTTTGTCGAGGCCCGGCCGGTCCTGCATTGTGCGGTGACAGTCGCGGAGATTGCCGTCAGCGCGGGGATCATGGAGCCAACCCACGCGACCACCGAGCGCTACCGTACGCCTCTGCTGGACCTGCTGCACGGGATCAGCGCCTTGGACATGCGTGCCCCCGGCCCCGCCGCGTGGGCCGAGGCCGGCATGCTAGCGGGCATTCTGGCGCGCACCCAATTCTGCTTGGCGCGCCCCAGAACTACGCTGGCGCCTGGCGAGGCAGAGCAACAGCGTGAGAGCCGGCGCCGGCTGTTGAACGACGCGTTGATTTTTCTGTGCGCCGCCGAGCATGGCGCTGTCCTGCTCAGCGGCAACGTCGCCGACATCGACGTTCTGCTGCGCTTTCGTGCTGACATCCAGGTGCTGCTGTATCGGGTCTGACCGCCGGGCCGACTGCGCGTCACGCAGGGTCATCGGGTCCCGGGCTTCGCTGGGGTGGCTGCGCGTCGCGGCGAGTTCTCATGGATGTCTTGATTTGACTTTGATAAGACGCTTGCGCCCCACCAGCGCGAAGCGCAACGCGGCGCAGAAGGGCGGCTTGCCCGGCGCGCGTTGTGGCGAGTCTCATGGTCGTCTCGTTTCGTTTTGGCGAGACGAATGGTTCGCTGGTGAGACGGCGTGGGCGTGCGGCGTCTGCGGCCATGGGGCTGTGCCGCATGCGCGGTGGGGTTGGTGGCAAAGAAAGCATTAAACGCAGATCAGCAGCCGATGACGCAGATGCACGCAGATGGGCTGGCGGCCGGCATGCAAGGCCGCGACACTTGACGCAGGCCTGTCGTGAGCATCCCCGCTGCAGCGGGCAGGCTCCCAACCATCCGCGTTATCTGCTGCTGATCTGGCTCCGGCAACCGGTCAAAACCCCTGCCTTATGGTACCAACCCCAATCGCCACACAACACACCTACCGCACCCAACCAGTTGGCACCCACCCCCACTCGTGCCACCGTCCCTCCACGACCACCACCAACCAAAGCCCCGCCGACCCCCCAATCGGCCCGAGCAGGAGGACGCCCATGACCACCCATGTCCGCTGCGGCACGCTGTTCTCCGGCGACGAATCCTCCCCCCGCCGCGATGCCACGCTCGGCATCGGCGACGACAACCAAATCGCCTTCATCTGCGACACCACCGCCGCGCCCCGGGTCGCCGTGCACGATACGGTCCTAGACTACGCCAATCTGTTCGTGATGCCCGGCCTGATCGACGTGCACACCCACCTCGCCTACGGCAACGCCAAGAGCGAGGAAGACATCGACCTCTACCAACCCATGGAATTCCGCGCCCTGCGCGCGCTGTTCTTTGCGCAGAAGGTGGTCGCCGCCGGCTATACCTCGATCTGCGCGCCGGGCGATGCCGGGCAGATCAGCCTGTCGGTGCGCAACGCGATCAATTTCGGCTTGTTCGACGGCCCGCGAGTCACCGCCGCCGGACGCTACCTCACCACGCGGCAGGGTCTCACCGACTGGTATCCCACGTGGATCGGCGTGCCGGACACGTCGATCGGCCGCCTGGTCACCAGCAAGGACGAGGCGATCGAGGAAATCCGTGTGCAGGTCAAGAACGGCGTCGATTGCATCAAGCTGGCGCTGGACGGCATCCAGACGCGGCCGGACGGCGAGCTGATCGCCGCCTTCACGCAAGACGAAACCACCACGATGGTGACGGAGGCCCATCGCCTCGGCCGCAAGGTCGTGGCGCACGCGATGGGCCGGGAGGCGGTGCTGTACGCCGCCCGAGCCGGCGTCGATCTGATCTTCCACGCCTTCCACCTCGACGATGCCTGCATCGAGGCGATGCTGCGATCCGGCAGCATGCTCGGCCCCACGCTGACCTTTCAGCGCAACATCATCGACTTCACTCAGCCGCATGAGCCGGCCGGCCAGAGGGGCCGCCCCGCGCAGGTCGAACGCGCCTACGCCATCGCCTGCGAGAACCTGCGCAAGGCGCGCGAGGCCGGCGTGCCGATGCTGACCGGCACGGACAGCGGTTTCGCGGTGACGCCGTACGGCGAATGGCACGCGCTGGAGCTGGAGCTCTTCGTCCGCGACCTCGGCTTCACCCCGGCCGAGGCGCTGCGCTGCGCCACCTCCGTCACCGCGCGCTTCATGAACCACGGAGCAAAGATCGGCGTGCTGGAGACCGGCCGGTTCGCCGATTTCATTGCGGTAGACGGCTCGCCGCTGGAGAACATCGCGATCCTGCAGGACAAGACCCGCATCCGCCACGTGCACATCGGCGGCAAGCGCATGCAGATTCCGGAACGTGGCTACGATCCGCGTCAGGTCACCGATCGCGCGATGTCGAACTGGACCGACCTCTATACGCAGGAACGGGTGCGCGAACTGTATCCGGCGCGGCGGCAACTCGCGGCGGCGGCGGAATAGCACCAGCGCACTGGCAACTCATCTCGGGCACCGAAAGCGCTGATCCTTCGCGGCGGCAAACCGCGAGTGTCATTTGCCAGTGTCATTGGGAGTGTCATTCCGAGTGTCATCGCGAGCAGCGGAGCGACGAAGCACTCTCCCCGCCAGGTGTCATTGCTGCGGAACAGCACGGCCGCAGCGTGCGTCTTCGTCGCCTCGCTCCTCGCAATGACACCCGGCATCACTGCCGTCGCGCCCGCCGCACCGTGCGTTTCGCACTACCGTGGCGTCGCCCCTTGCCTCGCGGCCCCAGGCGCGGAAGCATGCCGACCCGAACCGGGGGAGGATAAGACCATGGTCGATCTGCTGCTGCGCGGCGATATGGTGGTCACACCGCAGGGCGTCGGCGCGTTCGACGTGGCGATCGCCGGGGAAAAGATTGTCGCGGTGGCGGCGCATGGCAGCCTGCCACTCAGCGACGGCACAAAGCTGATCGACGCCACCGGCAAGATCGTGATGCCGGGCGGGATCGATCCGCACGTGCACTGCAAGTGGTTCCTGCCCAATCCGGACGGCAGCGCCGGCCTGACCGATCCTCCGGACGTGGTGGGCCGTGCCGCGGTGCACGGCGGCACCACCACGATCATCGACTTCACCCGCGCCAACCAGGCGCCGAAGCTGCAGCACTCCATCGCCTTGCGCGAGGAGGACTGGCGCGGCCACTGCGCCTGCGACTACGCGCAGCACATCATGGTGGAGGGCGCGCTGCCCATTGATCTTCCAGGGCAGCTCGCGGAAGCGATCCAGGCCGGCTTCCCCACCGTGAAAATCTTCACGACCGACATCACCCCCAGCCGCAAGGGGCGCATGGTGGATTTCGGCGACATCTGGGAAGTGTTCCAGGTGCTGGCGGCGAATCGCGGCCTCGGTGTGATCCACTCCGAGGACAACGACATCGTCATGCACATGTACGGCAAGCTGATCCGCGAAGGCCGCACCGGCTTCGAGAACATGGCCGACGTGCACAACACCCTGTCGGAGGACATCAGCTTCCGTCGCGTCATTCGTCTGGCGGAGAAAGTGCAGGGGACGGCGCTATACATGATGCACACCAGCGCGGCGTCCGGCGTCTCGGCGATTCGCGAGGCGCGGGCGCGCGGGGTGCCGATCTACGGCGAATTGCTGCACCAGTACATGCTGAAGACGAAAGAAGATTACAAGACGCCGCGCGGCCAGATTTACCATACCTACCCGTCGCTGAAATCCGCCGAGGACCAGGCCGCGCTGTGGTCCGGCACGCTGGATGGCTGCATCAACTGCGTCGCCACCGACGAGATCTGCTGCACGCTGGCCAAGAAACTGCAAGGCGCCCGCATCGACGACACCACCGGCGGCAATGCCGGCGTGGAGCCTCGGGTGGCGCTGATGTACACCGAGATGGTCGGCAAGCGCGGCTATGCGCTGTCCCGCTATGTCGATCTGGTTTCGACCAACGCTGCGAAGATCATGGGCCTGTATCCGCGCAAGGGTGCGCTGGCAGCCGGGTCCGATGCCGATATCTGCGTGCTCGACCCGGCCGACCAGCGGGTGATCCGCGCCGAGGACCTGCACGAAACCGACTACACGCCGTGGGAAGGCCACAAGATGGCAGCGTGGCCGTGCCTGACCGTCCTGCGCGGCAAGGTGGTGGTGGAGAACGGCACCTGGAAGGGCGCGCTGTCCGACGGCAAGTGGCAGTCCCGCAAGGTAGCGGAGGAAATGTTCGCCGGGCCGAAGTTGTAATTTCAAATCAGACCGGACTCCCCCTCCCTCAAGGGGAGGGGGGAGTATTTATCGGGGAACCACCATGCAACTCGCGGGACAGATTGCGCTGGTAACCGGCGGATCGCGTGGGATCGGCCGTGCCACCGCGCTCGCCTTCGCGGCCGAGGGCGCCGACATCGCGTTCTGCCACCTCGACGATAACGCGAAGGCCGACGAGACCGCGGCGGAAATCAAGATGCTCGGCCGTCGAGCCATGCACCGCTCGCTGGACGTGAGCGACACCGCGGCCACCCGCGCCTTCGCCGCCGAAGCCGGCGCTGCCTTCGGTCCAATCGATATCCTGTTCAACAACGCCGGCATGAACATCCGCAAGAAATTCGAAGACTACAGCGAAGCCGAGTTCGACCGCATCGTCGCCGTGCATGTGAAGGGCATGTTCTTCATGGCCCAGGCGGTCTATCCGGCGATGGCGGCGCGCGGACGCGGCTGCATCATCAACGTCGCCTCGCAGCGCGGGCTGAAGGGCGCGGTGAACAGTACAGTGTATTCCGCGGCGAAGGCGGCGATCATCGGCTTCACCCGAGCGCTGGCCTGGGAAGCCGCGCCACGCGGCGTGCGGGTCAACGCCGTCGCGCCGGGGCCGATCGATACCGACCTGACCGCCACCATGGAACCGGCCGATCGCCAGGCCTTCATCGATGCGCTGCCGGTCCACCGATTCGGCCGCCCGGAGGAGATCGCCGCCACGGCTCTGTTGCTTGCCGGGCCGCAAGGCGGGTTCTATGTCGGCGCCTGCCTGTCACCGAACGGCGGGGACGTGATGTACTGATGTGCGTATGCCTCTCGGCCTCGTCAGGAAGCGACGGCATCTCACAGGCCTCTCATAACTGACTGGCCCTCGGCGAGTACATCGCGCGCGGACACCGCCGCGTCCAGCAGCTCCGGTCGCAAAATGTCATAGAGTGCCTCAAGCAATTCACGGGGCCGGCACCGCACCTTTCGCGATCGTTCGTGGCGGCTGACCCGGAGTGTAACGCGCCTCGCGCGCGGCGATCAGGTACTCCTCCTGGGTCGCGTCCAGGCGCTTGCAGAGAAGTTGGTTGAATGTTTCGTCACCCTGGCCCGCCTGCGCGTGCTGTAACGCGCGGATGTAGGCCGGACGATCCTCCGGCCGCACCGCCACTGGCGGATAGCCGTGCGGCGACCGAGCATGCGGCCGATCAAGCTCGGCTTTCTTCGCGGCGATCTTGGTGCTCTAATTTGGTCATGCTTCGTCCGTGTCACAGCGGGCAGCCGGGCGTCAAGCAGGGCAGCATTTTGATCGCGTCACGCTATCCTCCCCATCGCGTCATGCAACCCTTCCCCTCGCACACCCCCCATCTTGCCGAACGCGGCCGGCACGTCCAAGAACGTGGCAGCAACGGAAGGGGATTCAATGTGAGCGATCAGGCCACGGCGGAGGTGCGCCGCATCATCGACAGCCCCGCCTTCCAGACGGCGTGCGCCACGCTGCGCGCGGAGCATGACCGCACGGTGCGGGACATCGTCGCGCTGACGCAGATCGCGGCGCCATCCTTCCAGGAAGCCACGCGGGCCGCGGCGTTTCTGGACATGGCGCGCGCCCACGGCTTGCAGGAGCTGGAGACCGACGCCGAGGGCAACGTCACCGGCCTGCGCCGCGGCATCGGCAACGGCCCGCTGATCTGCATCGCCGCTCATCTCGACACCGTGTTCCCGCCCGGCACCGACCTGACCGTGCGGCGTGAGGGCACGCGGTTGCTGGCGCCCGGCGTCGGCGACGACACCCGCAGCCTGGCGGTGTTGCTGGCCTGGCTCCGCGCCATGGACGCCGCCGGCATCCAGACCCGCGCCGACATCCTGTTCGTTGCCGACGTCGGCGAGGAAGGCCCCGGCGACCTGCGCGGCATGCGTCATCTGTTCTTGCGCGGCCGCTACAAGGACCGCATCAGCGCGTTCATCACGGTGGACAGCCCGGAGATGGAGCGCATCGCCACCGGCGGCGTCGGTTCCAAGCGCTACCGCGTGACGTTCAACGGCCCGGGCGGGCACAGCTACGGTGCGTTCGGCCTGGTTAACCCGATGTACGCGATGGCCGACACTATCGCGCGCCTGTCGCAAGTGAAGGTGCCGGCGCGGCCGAAGACCACGTTCAGTGCCTCGGTCACCGGCGGCGGCACGTCGATCAATTCGATCCCCAACAGCGTGTGGACCGAGTTCGACCTGCGCTCGGAAGCGCCGGAGGAACTCGATCGGCTGGAGCAGGGGTTCCTGGCGCTGGTGCGGGAAGCGGTGGCGGCGGAGAATGCGGCGCGCTCGACGCGGACCGGCGCGGTGGCGGCGGAGATCGTGAAGATCGGCGATCGGCCGGCCGGACATACCGACGAGGATTCCGACCTTGTGCGGCTGGCGCAGGCGGCGCTGGCCGCGCACGGGTTCGCGCCGAAATGCGAGGCTTCGTCAACCGACGCCAACATCCCGATGAGCCTGGGGATTCCGGCGATCAAGATCGGCTCCGGCGGCTCCGGCGGCCGCGGGCATTCGCTGGAGGAATGGATCGACGTGGAACCGGAGGCGAGCTTGCGGGGCATGTCCGCCGGACTTGCTGCCGTGCTGGCGGTGGCGGGCGTCGCATAAGAGGACGAGGAGGGGACGCGCTGACGGAGAGGGATTGGCAGGTCACAGGTCTTCCGTCGCGCGGCCGTCGCATTTCGGTATCAAAGTTGGGACGGGCGGAAGTCGTCCCGCTTTGATTGGGTCCTCGTCATCAACAACGCGATCGAATTCCGCGGCCGCTATCGTGACATCGTGCTTCTCCCTAGCATCGTATTCCTGGTTCCGGCGGTTCGTGGCGCGGAACAGCTCGTACTGTTCGAAGCCGCGATGAATGTGATCCAACTCGAGCCGGACATGGTCAACAAAGCACTCGATGTGACGTTCGGCACAGGACGGAAAACCATTGTTATACGAGGCACCCGAACCATTGATCTTCCCGGCGCGGCATCAAGTGTCATTGCGACAAGCGAAGCGACGAAGCAATCTCCTGCGTGACGATCCGCTGTCGGCTGCACGGGCAGGGGATTGCTTCGTCGCTTCGCTTCTCGCAATGACACTTGGGTGTTCGTCGTCGAGAGTCACTGACTGCGAGTGTTGGTATTAAAGCGTACGACCTTCCTTGAGGTGGCGCTTGATATTCATTCCGGCTGGCCCGCGAGGGGAAGTGCTTCAAGCGGGCCGTTGGCTCTCTGCCGCCTTGCGGATTGCCTCGACGTCGGCAAGGTCTTGCGCTCTGCCGCTCGCCAGTTTCGCGGCTATCAGGTCATCGCGAGAGATGAAGTTTGCCTTCAGGCCGCTCGCTGCATCAACAACGTCCTCAACCCGGCGCGGCCACGCGGCGTCAAACTCAACCCCTGGTATCACCGTAAGGATATCAACGCCGACCGGTGCACGGCCCATGCGAAAAACCGGGCCGGCTTCCGCGAAGTCGGCGGGGGTCAAGTCTTGCAGCGGTGCACCGAATTCGGCCAAGGCCGTGAAAACCGCCTTCGCGTTCTCCGCATCCGCCTTTACCAGAATGTCCAGGTCTTTGGTCGCTCGCGGCTGTGCATGAATAGAAACGGCGTAAGCTCCGACAACAAGATACTTAACCCGATGCGCGTTCAAGACGGACAAGAATTCTTTGAAGTCTGGGTACATCGGGAACCGCGCCCCTTAGCGCATAGTGCTCTCGGGTGAGTTCGGAAACCGCTGCCACACGCTCATGCACGGGACGGCTTTGCCAGTAGCGGTACTCGTCCGCCTTCATCTCGTCGAAGTCCGCGTATTTGCGGATGATCTTGTCCATGTGTCTGTTTGTAGCATCGGGGGTCGCTTCCGACAACGCTCCGGCGAGATGTCGCATGCGCCCGAATCCCTTGATTTTGCGCCGGACGGGTTCTGCTGCGGCCCAATCTTGAGGACAGAACCCGGGAACAACGAGGGAGACATCTACACCGGCAGCCTGATCCGCGCCCGCAGCCCGCCGAGCGGGCTTTGCTCCAGCACGATCTCCCCGCCATGCGCGCGCACGATATCCCGCGCGATCGTCAGCCCCAATCCCGTCCCGCCCGCCTCGCTGCTTTCGAACGGCCGGAACACGCTTTCCCGCCGCTCCGGCGAAATCCCCGGCCCGTCGTCGTCCACCGTCACCAGCACCGCGCGCCCCTGCTGCATCGCCGCCAGCGCCACGTGCCGGGCATGGCGGCACGCATTGTCCACCAAGTTGGTGATGGCGCGGCGCACCGCATCCACCCGCAGCGACAGCGTCAGCGCCGCCGGCGCATCCAGCGTCACGTCGGCGCCGGAGCGGCGGGCGCTCGCCGCCACCTCCTCCAGCACCATGCTCAGGTTGGCAGGTTCCGCTTGTTCGATGCTCTCGCCACGGGCGAAGGCGAGGTAACCGCCGATCATGCGGTCCATCTCCTCCACGTCGGCCTGCATCTCGGTCACGTCCTGCCGCAGTTCCTCGCGCGCCGGCAGCATCGCAAGCGCGAGTTTCAGCCGGGTCAGCGGCGTGCGCAGGTCGTGCGACACGCCGGCCAGCAGTTCGGTGCGCTGGGTCAGGAAGCGGCGCGTGCGCTCCTGCATGCGGTTGAAGGCGGTGGCGGCCTTGCGAACCTCGGTGGCGCCTTCCGGCCGGATCGGGCCGATGTCGCGGCCGCGGCCGAACGCGTCGGCCGCGGCCGCGAGCCGGCGGATGCCCCGCACCTGGTTGCGCATGAACAGGGCGGCGATGCCGAACACCAGCAGCGCGGTGCCGGCCAGCCAGGCCACGAACAGATAGATCGTGCCGGTGTAGAGCCGCTTGCGGGGGGCGATGACGGTCAGCACGCCGTCCGGCATTTGCAGATGGATCAGCACCGATTGCGGATCGGAAAGCCAGTCAGTGGTGAATCGTTCAGTGAAAGCCTGCCTCAGTGCCGCCGTCAGGTCGTCGTCCATCGGGCCGAGGATGTTGACCGCCTTCGCGTTCGGCAGGATCGCGCCCTGGTCCAGCCGGAACTGCAGGTCGAAGCGGCCGCTGGCGTCGCGCAGGATCCATTCCCGGTCGGCGTCATCCGGGAACTGGTGCATCAGGTCCAGCGTGTAGGCGATCTCGTTGGTGATGCCGGCGGACAGCCGTCGCGACACCAGGTCGAGATGGCTGCCGTAGAAGATCTGCAACGCCACCGCCTGCAGCAGGATCAGCGGCATCAGGATCATCAGCAGACTGCGCCCGAGCAACGATCGCGGCAGGATGCGCTTCACCAGGCGCCCGCCGGGCAGGGGAACGCGGGCGTGCATGGCACTAAACCCCCGGTTTCAGCACGTAGCCACGGCCGCGCACCGTGTGCAGGAAGCGCGGATCGCGCGGGTCCGCTTCCACCTTGCGGCGCAGGCGGGTGATCTGCACGTCGATGGCGCGTTCTCCGGAGTCGTCCATGCCGAGGGCTTCGGCGATGTCCTCGCGCGACAGGACCTCGTTCGGCTTGGCGGCGAGGGCACCCAGCAAGGCCGCCTCGCCCCCGGTCAGCCGCACCGTGCCGTCGGCATCGCGCAATTCGCCGCGGTCGCGGTCGAACGTCAGGGCGCCGAGCCGCAGCGGGCCGGTCGGCGCCTCCGGCAGCGGCGGCGGAGCGCGGCGCAGCATGGCGCGAATGCGCAGCACCAGTTCGCGCGGCTCGAACGGCTTGGGGAGGTAGTCGTCGGCGCCGGCTTCGAAGCCAGCGATGCGATCTTCGGGCGCACCGCGCGCGGTCAACAGCAGAACGGGCAGGTCGTGGCCTTGCTCGCGGCGCAGAGCGCCGGTGAGGTCCAGGCCGCTCTCGCCCGGCATCATGACGTCCAGCACCAACAGGTCGGGATTGATGGCGCGCAGTTTGGCGCGGGCATCGGCGGCGTTGTCGGCGGTGGTGACGCGAAAGCCCTCGCCGGCGAGGTAGCGCGACAGCAAGCCGCGCAGCCGGGCGTCGTCGTCTACCACCAGGATGTGGGCGTCCTCCATCAGGTGCGGTCTCCGCCAGGGCGTTCGACATGCGGGGCGCCAGCGTGAGGGCCAGGGGGATCGGCGTGGCGCGCGCCAGGGGGAGCGCCAGGGGGATCGGCGTGGGGCAGGCCATGCAGTTCGCCATGGCCCTCGCCGTGGGGCTCACCATGCGTCTCGCCGATGTCGCGGCGTGCCTCGTCGTCCATGATGCCCTCCATCACCGCACGGAAGCCCGCCACCGCCGCCGCACCGGCGCCGCGATAGGCGGGAGCGAGGCGCGCCATCTGGTGCTCAAACAGCCGGCGCTCCAGCGCCTGACCGGTCGGGGTCGGCATCAGCAGGCGCTGGCGGCGGTCCTCGCGGCCCGGCGCCTGCGCCACATAGCCCTGATCGACCAGCGCGCCCAGCACCCGGGCGAGCGACTGCTTGGTGATCCGCAGGATGCCGAGCAATTCGGACACCGTGATTCCGGGGTGGCGGCCGATGAAGTGCAGTGCGCGGTGATGGGCACGGCCGAAGCCCATCTCCTCCAGTATCACGTCGGCGGCGTTGGTGAAGTCGCGATAGGCAAAGAACAGTAAATCCTGCGCCACCCGGATGTCTTCCTCGCGCGGGAATGCCACATCCGAGGCGGCTTTCGGCGGGCCAGGCGTCACGTGGCCAGCGTCCGGCCCGACAGGGTCGCCGGCAGGCCGGATACGCCGGCATGGCTGTCCCTGGCCCTCGCGGGACGGCCTGTGGGATGCTCCCTGGGAAGACCCTTGGCTTCGGGCATGACAGGCATTCCGTGGATGGGGACAAAATTAAGTCAGCCTTGTTGACGTATTTGGCGGATGATTATACGGTGGGGCTCTCGGCGGTAACAATGTTGCGGAGGACACGGTCATGGAGCTCGTTCCTTTCGACGATCGCGACGGCTGGATCTGGTGGGATGGCAAGCTGGTCCCCTGGCGCGATGCCAAACTGCACGTGCTGTCGCATGGGCTGCACTATGCCAGCGCCGTGTTCGAAGGCGAACGGGCCTATAACGGGAATGTCTTCCGCCTGCGCGATCACACCGACCGCCTGATCAATTCCGGCCGCATCCTCGGTTTCGAGATTCCGTTCAGCGCGGAGCAGATCGATGCGGCGTGCCGCGAGGTGCTGGCGGCCAACGGGCTGACCGACGGGTATGTGCGCCCGATCGCCTGGCGCGGGTCCGAGATGATGGCGGTGTCGGCGCAGCAGACCAGGATCCACGTGGCGATCGCCGCCTGGCCCTGGCCGAGCTATTTCGGCGCCGAGCGCATGCAGGGCATCCGGCTGGGCATGGCGGAGTGGAAGCGGCCCTCGCCGGACACCGCGCCGACCGCGGCCAAGGCGACCGGGCTCTACATGATCGGCACCATGTCGAAGCATAAGATCGAGGAGCAGGGGTTCAACGACGCGCTGATGCTGGACTGGCGCGGGCGGGTGTCGGAGTCGACCGGCGCCAACATCTTCTTCGTCATGAACGGCGAGATCCACACGCCGGTGCCGGACTGCTTCCTGGACGGGATCACGCGGCGCTCGGTCATGCGCCTGGCGCGGCGCCGGCAGATGACGGTGGTGGAGCGGCCGATCGAACTGGAGGAGATCGCCGGCGCCACCGAGTGCTTCCTGGCCGGCACCGCGGCAGAGGTGACGGCGGTGCGGGAGATCGCCGGGCGGATCTACATGCCAGGGCGGATCACCGAGACGCTGATGAAGGACTACGACGCGCTGGTGGTGCAGTCGCCGGACGAAGTAGCGCGGGTGGTGGCGGGGTAGCGAGAAAACCTGCCCTGCTCTTCGGCAAGGGGCTGACCGGCCACGGGCCGTCGGGGGCACCGATGCAACGGGGCCTCGGCCGACGAGTCTCATCGGCGTCTCGTTTCGTTTCCCATGATACGGCGTCGCGTGGGATGAGCCTGCCCTTGAAGGGGTCCCACCAGTTCGCCTGATGGGGTGTCTCGCAGGCGTCTCGTTTCGTTTGCTGCGAGACGATGTCGCGCCGCGTGAGCGCATCGGGCGTCGGCGCCCAGGGCGATGGCCAGCCGGAACGCCACTCGGACCGCCGCTCTGATCGCCACTGGGGGTGACCACAGCCGCCGAATCCCTCCGACCGTACGAGAATACGACAGGGATGGGGCTTTGATTGTCGGCGGGAGTGGCGAGGAAAAACGCTGGTGGCACCCGCGCGGGTATCTTGCTCGATGGGCCGGGCGGCCAGGATGGTCATGCAAGGCTCGGACTGAGTGCCGGAGCCCATAAGGAACGTCCGGCCATCTGGGCAATCGGCCTGGCGATGTCCGGGCCAACGCCCTGGTGCCCAGAGGCGCGCATCAGGCCGCGATGAGGCTGAGCGTCCGGGCGGGCAGCCGTGCCGGGGCTGGCGCGGGTGTTCGGTCGGCACGAATCGGGACGGCGGGGCCGGCCATGAGCTGGCCCCGTTCGTCAGACGCAAAAGGTCGATAGCTCCAGGCGGAGGGCGGGCCCGTGGGCGGACCCCTCGGCGGACCTGTGGCGGTACGCGCCAGAACCTGCCGCGGGATGGCTGGCACCGGGGCAGCCCGGGCTGCGGCGGGCACGACGTGCGGTGCCAACGGGCGAGCATTGGCGACCGCCGGCCGCGAGACCAGCGCTGCCAGCGCGGTGGCGGCCGTTGTCGCCGCCGTCTCGCCGGTCATCCCGGGCACGATGTCGGGATTCTCCCACCATTGCAGGCCGCAGGCCGGGAGGCCGGGGCGGAAGCCGTGGATGCTGCCGCCGAACGCGACGATGGCCCGGGACAGCTCCGGCCAGTCGGGATGACCCGGCCCGATGCCGCGCCGGCGGCACATCCAGACAATGGCATTGCCGAACGCGCCGCGCCTCGACGCTGCCAGGGCCTGCGCCGAGCCGAGCGGCAGGTCCGGCCGGTCGTGCCACCACGCGGGTAGCGGCGAGCGGCCCGAGCGTGTGGCAAGGGTGCGTTCGAGCACGAAGCGGATGACCAGCGCGATGAGGTGAACGAGCCACTCCGGCAGGCGCGCGGGCGCGTCTGGGCCGGCCCGATCTGCATCGGGGGCATAGCCGTCGGCCGGCAATGTGAGTGGATCGGACATCATGGCGGGACGGACCTTGCGTTGCCTTTCATGGCGGGTTGCACGTAGCGGTGAGGCGTTTACCACAGGCGGACGGCCGTGTCAATAAAAATAACCTCTGTGTTAGACCGGCGCGCACCAAGGGTTTCGGGGACTTAGTTGGTCTCGCGCCGCGAGGCTCATGGAACGATCGAATTTTGCGCGGTTGAAGACCGACAGGAGTTCATCCTGCACTGCTGGCGACATGGCAATCACATACTCGACATGTGCCCGCCGGAATGGCTGCATCGACACGCTGTCCTGCTTGATCGCCGCCCCGACGAGCGACAGCACATCGAAGACGATCAGCTCCGGCGCTCCGCGTTGGAGGCGGCAATCCCGACGCGGCCACGCGCTGGCGTTTCGTTGCGGCCACAGCGGGCGCGCTTCACTCCTTCGCCGCGCCCTTGGCCAAAGTCACATCGCGCAATCCCAGCAGCGAACGCGTCGGGTTCAGCCGGAAGCCCTGCACGTTCGACCGCTCGGCCGCGAACAACGTGCCGTAGGCGAGATGCGCCACCGGCCCGTCGCAGGCGAGCATGCGCTGCGCCTCGTCATACAGCGCCTTGCGCCGCGCCGCCGGGGCGGAGCGCGCCTGGCTCAGGATCTCGTCCAGCTTCGGATCGCTGTATTTATAAACGTTGGTGGCGCCGCCGGTCTGAAACGTGCGGCCAAAATAATCATCCGGATCCGGCCCGCCACTGTTGAGCGAGGCAAACGCCGTGAAGTTTCCGGCGCGCCAGTCCTGGATGAAACGCCCGGCCTCCTGCACGTTCAGCGTAACGTCGAAGCCGGCCTTGTCGGCCTGCGCCTGCACCACCTGCGCGATATCGACCACGACCGGCAGGCTGCCCAGCACGTTCAGCGTCACCTTCACCGGCAGCGTCAGTCCCGCCTGTTGCAGCAAGGCCTTGGCTTTCGCGGGATCGGGGCGATAGCAGGGATAATCGGAGACCGGCAGCGCCCAATCCTTCAGCGCCGGCGACAGCGGTCCCGCCGCCGTTGCCTGACCGAAATACGCCGCCTGCACGATCTGCGCGCGGTTCAGTGCGTAGTTCAGCGCCTCGCGTACCGCTGGCTTGTCGAACGGCGGCTTGGTGACGTTCATGCCGATCAGGCTGTAAGCGAGGTCCTGCGTCTGCAGCACCCGCACCCCCCGCGCGCCTTTCAAAGCGGCGGCGGTGGCGGCATCGACCGTCGGCAGGAACTGATACGTGCCACCGGTCAGGCCGAGGCGCCGCGTGGTCGCCTCCGGCACGATCTCGAAGCGCAGGCCAGTCAGCACCGGACGGCCGTGCTGCCAATATCCAGGATTGCGGTCGAGCGCGATGAACGTGTTGGGCTGCCATTCCTTGAAGCGGAACGGACCGGTGCCATCCGGCTGCTTGGCCAGGTCGGTGGCGCCGGCGGGCACGATCGCCAGGCTGGCAAGTTGCACCAGGAACGACGCCGACGGCGCGGACAGCACGAAACGCACATCGCGGTCGCCGTCCGGCTCAACCAGAATCACCATGGCGAAACGAGACGCAAACGGCGAGCCGGTCTTCGGATCGCGCACCCGCGCGACCGAGGCGATGACATCGGAGGGCGTCAGTGCCTTGCCGTCATCGAACTTCGCTCCGGCGCGCAGACGGAACGTGTAGGTAAGGCCGTCGGGCGACTCGCTCCAGGATTCCGCCAGCGCCGGCATCGCGCGCAGGTCCGGACTGATCGCGGTCAGGCCTTCATAGATCGTGCTGAGCACCATCGTGGTAGAGAATGCCGTCGCGACGTGCGGATCGAGCCCCACGGGCGATTGGTCGGTGGCGATCTCCAGCACCTGCGCGCGTGCCGGGATTGCGGCAAGGCCAATGACGAGGCCAAGTGCCGCGATGATCGAGCGCCCAGGCATCCGTTTCCTCCCTGTGATTGCCGCCAAGAGACACGCGGTCCGTTGCAGTGCGGCGCTGGCTGAGTGTCGGCCACGGAACCGCCGGAACCGATGCCTGACGGATCCCGCGTGCACGTGGCTGACCAGCGGATGATGAAGCTAACAGCGCGCGGTGGCAACAGTCCGCGCCAGCAACGGGCCAGCAACGGCGACCGGCGCGGACGGGCGCACGGCAGGCGGACACCGCGCGCCGTCCTGGCAGGATCGGGGCGCGTGGCTTGCCGTCCGACTTGGCCAAACCACCAGCCGATCCCGATCTCCGACATCCCCGCGCGCACCGATAACCCCAGGTTATTCCCTATCCCCCTATTCGCTCTTGCCGACGGCGCTATCCTGTCCCACGACACAATCGCATCGTAGAATCTGGCTAAGGTCAGGCTAAGGTCGCAGGCGCCGGCATCTGGGCCTGCCGCGGATGCCCAAACAAGACAGCGCCGTGCGCGCCGAGACCAGCCCGCCACGCGCAGGCGCGCTCGAAGGGAGGAAAGAACGCCATGCTGAAGCTGCTCGCAGCAGCCTTGCTCACCTGCCTGTCCACCGCCGCCCTCGCGGCCGAACCGCCAATCACCATTGCCGCCCCGCAAACACCCTGGTTCGGCGGCTTCCATCAAATCATTGACGAATATCAGCAAGCCACCGGCAACACCGTCCACCTGGAGGTCAGCCCCTTCGACGGCCTGCTGGCCAAGGAACGCGCCGCCGTCCGGTCCGGCCAGAGCCCCTATGCATTGCTGATTTTCCAGGTGCAGAATTTCGTCGAGTTCTATGCCGGGGGCTTCCTGAAGCCGCTCACGGCCATCGACCCGAAATTCCAGCTCGACCCGCAGGTCTATACCTTCGACGACACCGTGTTCTGGAACCCGACCGCCGGCCGCTGCGAACGCGACGGCGGAGTCCTGATGTCGGTTCCCGTCAACCCCAATGTTCCGGTGCTCTACTACCGCGCCGATCTCTACGCGCAGCATCACCTGCCGGTGCCACAGACCTTCGACCAGCTCCTGGCCAATGCCAAGACGCTCAACGCGCCGCCGCGCATCTATGGATTCGTGCAGCGTGGCGACCGCGGGACGCTCAACATCGGATGGGATTTCCTGCCCTATCTCTATGGGTTCGGCGGCGACATCCTTGGCAACCAGAAAGCCGGCGACTTCACGGTCGTGCTGAACAGTACGCGGGCTTTGGCGGCGTTGCAGTTCTACGTGAACCTGGCGCATGAGGCCGGTCATCCGAACCCGGCCGCCGTCACTCAGGCCGACGTCATTCAGGACCTTGTCACCGGTCGCGCTGCGCAAGCCATGATCACCGTCGCGGCGGCCTCCCAGATGGACGATCCGGACAAGTCCGCCGTTGTCGGCAAGATCGGATTCGCCGAGCCCCCGCACGCCCCCGGCGAGAAGTCCGCGCCGGCGCTCGGCCACTGGCTCGGCGGCATCCCGCAGAATCTGCCGGCGCCGGAGCAAGCGGCGGCGTTGACATTCCTCGCGTGGTTCCAGACCGAGAAGGCGCAGATGGATTATGCGCGCGCCGGTGCGCCGCCGGTGCGCCGTGACGTGCTGAACTCGAGCCTGGCGCAGGAACCGCGTTTCCGCTGGATGCACGCGCTGGCCGACGGTTTGAGGGATGCGCGTCAGCCGTTCTTCACCAAGGATGCGCCGGGACTGGCTGCGGTGTTCGATCTGAAGCTCAACCAGGCCCTGGCGGGGGAGCTGTCGCCGGCCGCCGCGTTGAACCAGGCGGCGCATGCGATGGAGGATATCCTCGAGAAGGACGGCTACAAGACCGGCATCCTTCCTGATCTGAAGGAATGACACCGCCCGCCACGACAACAAGGCCGGCCGACGCGTCCGCACCTTCAGCCCCCGGTGCGTCCGCACCTTCAGCGCCCAGTGCTTCAGCGCCGGGTGCGTCCGCACTCTCGGCGCCTGGTACGACAACCGCCACAACCGTCATCGGCCGACCGATCGGGCGCCTTCGACGCACGCGGCGGCGACCCAACGGGGAGGACATCTGGCGCTGGGCAATGATGCTGCCGGTCCTGGCGCTGCTGACCGGCCTGACGTTGTTGCCCTTGCTGGAGTTGCTGCTTCTTTCGGTCAGCAGCGTCACATGGCGGAACGCCCGGCCGGTCCTTGCCAACGTCGGCCTCACGAACTTTGCCGCGCTACTGCACGATTCACTGTTCGTCACGTCGGTTCGCAACACACTGCTGTTTGCCGCCGTCGCGGTCGCCATCGAGATCGTGCTGGGCCTGGCGCTGGCCCTGGCGCTGGGCGCGGTGAGGCGGGCCAAGGATTTCTACACCGCGGCCTTCATGCTGCCGATCCTGCTGCCGGGTATTGTCATCGGCGCGATCTGGGCACTGATGTACAACCCCGATTTCGGCATCATCAACACCAGCCTCGCCGCGGTCGATTTGCAGCCGCACGACTGGCTCGGCAATCCAAACCTGGCCCTGGGCGCCATCGTCGCCGTCGATGTGTGGCACTGGACACCATTCTGCTTCCTTCTGCTGTACGCCGCCGTCGAGTCATTGCCGGCCGACGTGTTCGAGGCGGCACGCATCGATGGCGCCAGTGCCTGGCAGCGGTGCCGCTTCATCGCCCTGCCCTTGCTCACGCCTGCCATCCTGGTGGTGCTCGCCTTCCGTGCGATCATTGCATTCAAAGTGTTCGACGAGGTCTACCTGCTGACCTCCGGCGGACCGGGAACATCGACGGAGGTCGTGAGCCTGACAATTTATCGGCGCTTCTTTATCGAGGATCATGCCGGCAGCGGCGCGGCAATGTCGATCGTGGCGTTCCTCGTCCTGGGCGGGGTCACGCTGGCGGCGATGCGCGTGATCCGCAGAAAGCGGCAACGATGAACCGACGCCTGCGGAGGACGCTGCTGCCGCATGGCGTGCTGGCCCTCGCCGCGCTGTGCTTCCTCGGACCGTTCGTCTGGATCGCGCTCGCTGCGTTCAAGACCCAGATCGCGCTGCTGACCAGCCAGATCGTCTTTCATCCCACGCTGCGCAATTTTCACGACGTACTGTTCTCGGGCACCTCGGACTATCTGCATCAGTGCCTCGACAGCCTGATCATCGCATTGGGCAGCGCGTCGCTCGATCTGGTGGTCGCGACACTCGCCGCGTTTTCGCTGAACAGGATGCGCTGGCCGGCCTGGTGCGCGGTCGTGCTGATCGGCTGGACCGCGGTATTCCACATGGTCCCGCCGATCACGCTCGCTTCCGCCTGGTACGCGATGTTCCGCCCGTTGGGACTGGACAACAGCTATCTCGGCATGATCCTCGCCCATGCGACCATCAACCTGCCGCTGACGCTATGGCTGATGCTGTCGTTCATCGCCGACATTCCTGGCGAGATCCTTGAAGCGGCGCGCATCGATGGCGCGCAGGCGGGGCAGATGCTGTGGCGCATCGTGGTGCCGCTGATCCGGCCGGGACTGGCCGCTGCGTCCGTGCTCGCCTTCATTTTCAGTTGGAACGAATTCCCGGTGGCGCTCACGCTCACCCAGCGAGCCACCGCGACGGTGCCGGTGGGCGTCGCATCCTTTGCGCAGGATGCCGAGATCCAATACCCGCAGATGGCGGCCACCGCGCTATTGTCGATCCTGCCGGCCCTCGCGCTGCTGCTGGCGGCGCGGCGGCTGATCGTGCGAGGCCTGACGGTCGGGGCAGTGAAATAACGCGATGCGACGCCGACGCACCGGAGAAGGCATTCGTCCGGCGCGATCAGGCCGGGTGAGCGACGCACCCGGCCGCCCCAGGCAGCGCCGCGATCGCGCGATCAATCCGCCGGCAGCCGCGTGCCTGCCAGCCGCCACCGCCACCCGGGCGGCACTGGCGGGAATGCCGTGCCCTGAAACACCGGCACGCGCACCGGCGTGGATGTCACGCCGCCGACCGGGTTCAGCAATTCGTATGTGCCGGTGACCGGCGCGCGCTCCTCGGGCGAATGCGCTGATCGGGTGTCCATCGCAGCCTTCCTTTCTCCTTCGATGGCGTCGATATCGGCACCGAGTCTGGCAGGAAGGTGGCGGTTGTTTTGCAACATTGTCACAGCGCATCGCGACTGCCGAGACCGCCACCCCTCGCCTTCCGCCCGTCGCCTTCCGCCCCCCACCTTCCGCCCCTCGCCTTCCGCCCGGGCCATCCCCTAATCTCCCGCATCGCTGCGGAGCCCGTTGAATGCTGCGCCTGTCCGTCCTCGACCAATCCACCGTGGTGACCGGCCGCTCGCCGGACACCTCGATCCGCGAGAGCCTCGCCCTGGCGACGCATTGCGAGGCGCTCGGCTACCACCGCTACTGGTGTGCGGAGCACCACAACAGCGAAAGCCAGGCCGGCACCGCGCCGGAGATTCTCATCAGTGCCATCGCGGCCACCACAAGCCGCATCCGCGTCGGCACGGCGGGGGTGATGCTGCCGCACTACTCGTCGCTGAAGGTCGCGGAGCAATTCCGCGTGCTGGAGGCGATCGCACCTGGCCGCATAGATCTGGGACTGGGCCGCGCGCCAGGGTCGGACGGCCGCACCGCGTTCGCGCTCAACCCGCTGGCGGAGACCGCGGCCGACCATTTCCCCGCCCAGGTGCGCGACCTGCTGTCCTGGGTGTCGGGTCAGCCGCTGGTCGAAGGCCACCCGTTCCGCGAGATCCTCGCACAACCCGGCGGCCCGACAGTGCCGGAGGTATGGATTCTCGGCAGTTCCGACTACGGCGCACAGGTGGCGGCGTATTTCGGCCTGCCGTTCTGCTTTGCGCATTTCATCACCGACGGCCGCGGCGTGGAGCAAGCGCTGGCGATCTACCGCGAAGGCTATCGGCCAAGCGACCGCTGGCCCACCCCGCATGCCGCGCTGTGCGTTTGGGCGATGGCCGCTGACACGCCGGACGAAGCCGCCCGATTCTTCAGCTCGCGCGAGATGTGGCGGCTGGGCCGCGACCGAGGGGTGTATTCCGCACTGCCCTCGCCGGAGGAGGCGGCGCTGTATCCCTACAGTGCGGGCGAGCAACAGCGCGTCGAGCGCCTGCGCGCGCGCGCGATCTACGGGACGCCGGACGTCGCGGGGGCGAGGCTGCGGGAACTGGCAACGGCGTATGGGATCGAAGAGATCGCCATTCTCACCACCTTGCATGATCCGGAAGCCCGCCGGCGGTCCTATACGCTGTTGGCGAGGGAGTGCGGGTTGCAACGCACGGTGCCGCTCGCGGCGTGAGCGGCAGGTCGGGGAGCAGCAGGAAAACTCCCCTCGCCTTGGGGCAGGGGTGCGAATAACCGCGGCCTTGGCGGTTCGGGCCCCTCCCCTTGCGGGAGGGGGTGGGGTGCGAACAATCGCCGCCTTGACGGTTCGGGCCCATCCCCCACCCCCTCCCACAAGGGGAGGCGAGTTCAAAATAACCCCGGCCAGTCTCTACCTTGTCCTGCCCTGAAGCTCAGCCGTTTGACCCTTGGATCACGACCAGCACGCGCTCACCGTGCCGCCATGGCCCGCCGCGCCAAGGTCAGCACCGCGTGGCGGGACAGCGTGTGGTCCGGTGCGCCGGTGCGCTTGCAGTTGCGCTCCGCCTGGCTCAGCCCCGCCATCGCCGCTTCCAGGGCTGCCGACGACCATAGGTTCAGCGCCCGGGTGAACGCCCCGAGCCGGCGGAAGAATACCGGCGGGCGCGCCGCCTTGGCCGCATCGCCCGCGCTCATGCCGGTCTCCATCAGCAGGCGCGCCCGGTATAACCGCTGCAAGTGCATCAGCCCGGCACGCAGCACGCCCACCGGTGTCGCGCCCTCGGCCATTGCTTGCTCCAGCGCGCGGTCAACGGTCGCCACGTCGCCCACGGTCGCGGCGAACAGGGCATCGTCCAGCGACAGGCCGGCGGCGTCACCGACGCAGTGCATGGCCGTGTCCACGTCCACCCGCCCGCCCGGGCCGGCGTACAGCGCCAGTTTCTCCAGCTCGGCATGCGTGGCGACCTGATCGGCGCCGAGCTGCCCGGTCAGCCACGACAGCGCATCGGGATCGATGCCGACATTGGCCGCGCGCAGCACGTGGCGGATGGTATCCTCCAGCGCGCGGCCTTCCTCCGGGTAGCAGCCGATCGCCACGCCATCGGGCGCCGCGTCGAGCGCGGCACGCAGCTTGGAACGGGCCGGCATGCCGGCGCCTTCCAGCACCACCAGCGCCTCGGCGCGCCCGGTCAGCACCGCCTGCACCTGTGCCAGCGCGGCGTCGGACGCCTCGCGCAGCCGCACCACGCGTCGCCCGCCGGTCAGCGGCACCGACGCCGCCTCGGACGCCAACTGGTCCAGCCCGCCTCGTGCCAGCTCGGCCACCAGGAACGGATCGTCGAGCGACCCGGCCACCGCCCGCACGAGGCGTTCCGCGCGCTGGCGGATCATGCCGACATCGTCGCCGTACAGCAGCACGACGCGGACGTCGCCGGGCTTCTGCAGGAATGCACTGAGACGCGCCGGTGCCAGCTTCATCGCCGCCATCCCACCTGGGCCGCCATCCCACCTGGAGAGTCGGGGCCCGATCGCCCGCTCAGCGTGCCGCCACGGCGTCGCGGCGGCGAAAGTATGCGGCGAGTTCCATCGTAATCTGATCCGCGATGTCGGAGGCCAGCAGCCGTTGCTGTGCCTCGTTATCCATATCCGAGGCGAAATACTGCTGATCGAGCACATTGAACGCATCCAAGGCGCGTGCCGCGCCGCTGGTGATGCGCGGCTGGCTCCCATCCGCCGACGACAGGGTCCAAGTGGCGTTGGCGGTGAGGCGCACGCGTGTTGCGATGGTATCCGTCAGGATGCCGATCCCCTCGCCGCCCACCGAGAAGCCCACCTGGAGATTATAGCGAGCCGGCATGCCCGAATCGCTGCCGAGCCGAGCCTGCAGGTACTGCCGAAGCTCCTGGCCCGGGCGGTCGGGGATCAGGTTGACATGAATGGCCGCAAGGTTGCGTTCCGCCGGCCCCGACTTGCCGGTTGCCGTCGGCATGTAAACCGGCTGGAAGCCACAGCCGGCCAGCAGCCCGGCGCCGCCGAGCGCCAGCAGCCGGCGGCGCGGCAGGCCCCGCGTCATCCCGCCACCACGAAATTCACGATGCGGTTCGGCACGTGGATGCGCTTGACCACGCGCTTGCCCTGTAGCGCCCGCGCCACGTTCGGTTCCGCCTCCGCCTCTTCGATCACCCGAGCCGCCGCGGCATCGGGCGGCACGGCGATGGTGCCGCGCAGCTTGCCCATCACCTGCACGGCGATCGTGACGCTTTCGGTGGCGAGGAACGCCGGATCGGCCTCAGGCCAGGGCAATTCCGCCACCAGTTGCGCCGAGTTCGGCCCGCAGCCGGGCGTGCATCTCCTCGGCGAGGTGCGGCATCATGGGGGCGACCAGGCGGCACAGCGTTTCCAGTGCTTCGAACCGGGCGTGGCGCAGGCCGGGTTCCTCGGGTGCGCGTTCCGCGTCACCAATGGCGTTGGCCAATTCGTAAAGCCGGGCCACCGCGACGTTGAACGCGAAACTGTCGAGCGCCGTGGTAACGGCGGCGATCGTGCGGTGGGTCGCCTGGCGCAGCGCGCGCGCCGCCGGCCCTTGGGTCGTAACCGGCTGCGCTGCCTCCCCCTGCGCTGCCGCCCCCTGGGCCGCGACCAGTCGCGCCGCCGGTCCGGCGGCCGCGGCCTGCTCATCCGCCGTCGCCGCGTTGAATGCCTCGGCCAGGCGGAACAGGCGCTGGGTGAAGCGGAAGGCGCCGGCAACGCCGGCCTCGGTCCATTCCATGTCGCGTTCCGGCGGGTTGTCGGACAGGATGAACCAGCGCGCGGTGTCGGCGCCATAGCGGGCGATGATGGCGCCGGGATCGACTGTGTTGCGCTTGGATTTGCTCATCGCCTCGACGCGGCCGACGACGACCGGCTCGCCGCTTTCGCTCAGCACCGTGGTGCCGTCCGGGCGCTTCTCCACCTCCTCCGGGTACAGCCACACGCCGTTGGAGCCGGTTGCCGAGCGATAGCTCTCGTGCGTGACCATGCCCTGGGTGAAAAGACCGGTGAAGGGTTCGTCGACGCTCAGATGGCCGGTCGCTTTCATCGCGCGAGCGAAAAAGCGGGAGTAGAGCAAGTGCAGGATCGCATGCTCTATGCCGCCGATATATTGATCGACCGGCATCCAGTGGTCGACCGCCGCGCGGGTCACGGGCACGTCCGCGTGTGGGCTGCAATAGCGGGCGAAGTACCAGGAGCTGTCCACGAACGTGTCGCAGGTATCCGTCTCGCGCTGCGCCGGCGCGCCGCAGCGTGGGCAGGGCACGTGTTTCCAGGTGGGATGGTGGTCCAGCGGGTTGCCGGGGCGGTCGAACGTCACGTCGTGCGGCAGCAGCACAGGGAGCTGGTCATCCGGCACCGGCACCACGCCGCAGGCCTGGCAATGAATAATCGGAATCGGGCAACCCCAATAGCGCTGCCGCGACACGCCCCAGTCGCGCAGCCGCCAGTTCGTCACGCCGGTGCCGACGCCCTTTTCCTCCAGTGCCGCGATGATTGCGCGTTTGGCCGCCTCGACCTCCAGCCCATCGAAGGGGCCGGAGTTGAAGATCGTGCCGGGGCCGACATAGGCTTCGTCCGCGACGGTGAACGTGGCGGGGTCGGCGCCGGGCGGCAGCACCACCGGGGTCACCTGCAAGCCGTATCTGCGGGCGAAATCGAGGTCGCGCTGGTCGTGCGCCGGACAGCCGAAAATGGCCCCGGTGCCGTATTCCATCAGCACGAAATTGGCGATCCAGACCGGGAAGGTGACGCCCCCCATCAGCGGGTGCCGCACCCGCAGGCCGGTGTCGTAGCCACGCTTCTCGGCCGTTTCGATAGCCGCCTCGCTGGTGCCGGTCCGGCGGCATTCGGCGATGAACGCGGCGGCCGCAGGATCGCGTGCCGCCGCGGCAGCCGACAGCGGGTGCTCGGGCGCCAGGGCCAGGAACGACATACCATACAGCGTGTCCGGACGCGTGGTGTAGACGTCGCCGCGATCAATCCCGCCCTCCGGCTGGGTCAGGTCGAAGTAGAGGCGCGCTCCCTCGCTGCGGCCGATCCATTTGTCCTGCATGATCCGCACGCGTTCCGGCCAGCGGTCCAGGTGGTCAAGTGCCGCCAGTAGCTCCTCGGCGTAGTGGGTGATGCGGAAGAACCATTGACTAAGCTGCTTCTTCTCCACCGGCGCGCCGGAGCGCCAGCCGCGGCCGTCGATCACCTGCTCATTTGCCAGGACAGTTCCGTCCACCGGGTCCCAGTTGACCCAGCTTTCCTTGCGCTCCACCAGGCCGGCCTTGAGGAAGTCCAGGAACAGTTTTTGCTGGTGGCCGTAGTAGGCGGGATCGCAGGTGGCGAACTCGCGCGACCAGTCGAGCGACAGCCCCATGCGCTGCAACTCGGCGCGCATGGTGGCGATGTTGTCCCAGGTCCACTGGGCGGGATGGATATTGCGTTCCCGCGCGGCGTTCTCGGCGGGCAGGCCGAAGGCGTCCCAGCCCATCGGGTGCAGCACGGAGAAGCCGCGCGCCCGCTTGTAGCGCGCAACCACGTCGCCGAGCGTGTAGTTGCGCACGTGCCCCATGTGGATCTTGCCGCTGGGATAGGGGAACATCTCCATGACGTAGTATTTCGGCTTGCCGTCGGTCGGCACGTCGTCGACGGCGAAGCAGCCGCGGTCGGCCCAGGCCTGCTGCCATTTCGGCTCCGCGGTTTGGAAGGTGTAGCGCGGCGCCTCGGCCGCCGGTTTGGTGACAGTCTCGCTCATGGCGCCTGTATCGGCTGGGGTGGAACGGCAGGCAAGGGCGGCGGCGAGTGCGGACGGGTGTTGAGGCGGTCTGCCGTCATGTGCGGCGGGGGTGAGGCGGGGGTGAGCCTCTGATTGCTTCTCGATGCAAGCTGTCGGCAAGACCCGGCAGCCCGGCCCGATGCCGGCCCGCAACCCTGAAGGGGCCTCTCCGCCTGCCGTATCCAATGATCCCGGCGCTCCTTTCGATGGCAGCGCAAGATCCTAATGTCCGCCTCGCATGCATCGCAGGTGGTCAGGTCGGCCCTTGGGGTGTCTGCGATGGGGGAGCGCCGGAAGCCGAAGCCATGGGTGCTGAACGGTCGAACCCAATGCAGCTTCTAGCTCTCCTTCTCCGCCGCGGCCCGCCGCCGCTCATGCCAGGCATCCATCAACTGCAGCACCGTCGCTGCCGTCTCCTCGATCGAACGGCGGGTCACGTCGATCACCGGCCAGCCGCGCTTGGTGCACAGCCGGCGCGCCCACAGCAATTCCGCGCGCACCGCCTCCTCATCGACATACTCCGTGGAGGTCTGCCGCACCGGCGCCGTCGGGCCGCCCGACGCGATCATCCGCAGCCGGAAGCGCCGGATATCGATCAGCGAACCCGCATCCAGGGTCAGGCCGATCACCGGGCAATGTGGCTTTTCCAGGTCCAGCGGCAACGGCAGGCCGGGCACCAGCGGCACGTTCGCCGCCTTGATGCCGCGGTTGGCGAGATAGAAACACGTCGGCGTCTTGGAGCTGCGCGACACGCCCACCAGAATGACGTCCGCCTCCGCCAGCCCGGCGGCCGCCTGGCCGTCGTCATGCGCCAGCACATAGTGCATCGCATCGATGCGGCGGAAATAATCGGCGTTCAGAGCGTACTGCCGGCCGGGACGCGCCGCGGCTTGCTCGCCGATCGACTCCTGGAGCAGATTCATGACCGGATCGAGCACGTTCACCATCGGCACATTCAGACGCAGGCACGTGGTTTCCAGTTCGCTGCGCAGGGCCCGGTCCACCAGCGTGGTCAGCACCGGACCCGGCTCATGCTCGATGCCCTCCAGCACGCGATGGAGCTGGAAGCGGGTGCGGATCAGGCTCCAGCGGTGATGGATGATGTCGGCATGCTCGAACTGCACCGTCGTAGCCCGGGCGATGGCGTTCAACGTCTCGCCCGTGGCGTCCGAGACCAGGTGGAGGTTGATGCGGTGGTTATCCATAGGGGCGAGAATAGCGGGGATAGAGGGGACTACCAGCCCGCCGTCGGCATCATCCGGCAAAGCGGGGATAAATGCCGCCCTTGCGCAACGCGGAGATAGCTGGCAGCAGTTCTCCGCCGGCCCGGGACGACATCCGAAAATCGCGGTGGCGGCGATGGTTGCGGGACGACCCTGATGTGGACAAAAGCGCGACAACCCGGACGGCGCGGGGTACACCGCAATCCACAGGCCCTACCACTACATCATCCTTTTAAGATTCTTTCTTATGGTTGAGTTGCCGATGGTGCCGGCCAAACGCCTCCTGCGCGTTCTGGCAGGAGAAGCCGTGTGGCCCCCGCCGATCTGGCTGATGCGCCAGGCGGGCCGGTATCTGCCGGAATATCGGGCGGTGCGTGCCCGGGTTAAAGACTTCATCGCCTTGGCCACCACGCCCCACCTCGCCGCCGAGGTCACGTTGCAGCCGATCCGCCGTTATCGCCTGGACGCGGCTATCCTGTTCAGCGACATCCTGATGGTGCCATGGGCGCTGGGACAGGGACTGGCTTTCCGCGAGGGCGAGGGACCCGTGCTGCCTCCGCTGCGCGACGCCGCCGGCGTGGCGGGCTTGAATCCCGACGGACTGCTGGACCGGCTGGAGCCAGTATTCGGAACGGTACGACAGGTCCGGCACATGCTGAAAACCGAAGGCCTCGGCGACACCAGCCTGATCGGCTTCGCCGGCGCGCCGTTCACCGTGGCCTGTTACATGGTGGAGGGAGGTGGCTCGCGTGACTTCGCGGCCACTCGCCTCATGGCATTCAGCGACCCGGGCTTGTTCTCGCGCCTGCTGGATACGGTCAGCGCTGCCACCGTCGCCTACCTCTCGGCGCAGATCGTCGCCGGCGCCGAGGCCGTGATGCTCTTCGACTCCTGGGCGGGCGTGCTGTCGCCCGGTCTGTTCCGCGCTCATGTGGTGCGGACGACGCGCGACATCGTTGCCGAACTGCGGCGGCGGCATCCGGGGGTGCCGGTGATCGGGTTTCCAAGGCTCGCCGGGCTGCTGGTTGGCGAGTATGTCCGCTCCACCAGGGTTGATGCCGTTGGGTTGGATACCGGAATGGATGTCGCGCTGGTGCGATCGTCACTGCCGTCGGACGTGGCGTTGCAAGGGAACCTGGATCCGATGGCGCTGGTCTCGGGCGGTGCGGCCCTGCGAAGCGAGGTTTCCGCCGTATTGAAAGCAATGCACGGCTGCCCGTCGGTATTCAACCTCGGCCACGGCATTATGCAACAGACCCCCCCGGCGCACGTGGCGCAACTCGTGGAGCAAGTGCGTGCGGCGTGACGGGGCCGGCAGGGTGGCGGTGGTGTTGTTCAATCTCGGGGCGCCGGACCGCCCGTCCGCGGTGCGACCCTTCCTGCGCAACCTGTTTCGCGATCCGGCCATCCTGCGCGTGCCGCCGCCGATACGGGCCTTGTTGGCGCGGGTAATCGCAGGATTTCGGGTACGGCCGGCGCTCGCCAACTACGCCTTGCTGGGTGGCAGCTCGCCGCTGCTGGACCTGACCCGCGCCCAGGCCGCGGCCTTGCAGTCGGCGCTGCCCGGGCCGCAGGTGCGTTGCTTCGTGGCGATGCGCTACTGGCACCCATTTGGCGAGGCCGCGGCGCGGGCCGTTCGGGCCTGGCGACCGGATCGGGTCGTGCTGCTGCCGCTATATCCGCAGTATTCCAGCACCACGACCGGCAGCTCCGTGTCCGACTGGCACGAGGCTGCGGCGAAAGCTGGTCTGGTAGCGGCAACCCATACGATTTGTTGCTATGCGACCGATCCGGCCTTCATCGCTGCGGTTACCGAGCAACTGCGGAAGGCCCATGCAGCAGCGCGTGCCGTGTTGGCGGCTGGTGTACCGCTGCGCGTCCTGTTCTCGGCCCATGGCCTGCCGGTATCGATCGTGGCGGCGGGCGACCCATATCAGTGGCAGGTGGAGCAGACGGTCGCGGCGGTGCTGGCCGCATGGGGCGAGTCTTCGGTCGAGTGGGCGATCTGCTACCAGTCGCGCGCCACGCCACAGCGCTGGATCGAACCCAGCACCATTGCCGAGATCGAGCGCGCCGCGCGGGACAAGGTGGGCCTGCTTGTAGTACCGATTGCGTTCGTCTCCGAACATTCCGAGACACTTGTCGAGCTCGATGTCGAGTATCGTCATCTGGCCGACCGGCTTGGTGTTCCCGGCTATTTCCGTATGCCGACGCCGGGCGCAGACGCCGCGTTCATTTCGGCCCTGGCCGCGATGGTGAGCAGGGCGGTAGCGTCGGACGTGGGCGTCCGCAGCCATGCGGGGGTGCGGATCTGCCCCGGACGATACGGCGACTGTCCGTGCCGTCCGGAACCATCGGCCGCTTTGCGCGCGCCGGTTCCTTTGCCGGTGTCTCTGCCGGTTCCTCTGCCTGCACCGGCCAGCGCGCCATGACGATCGGCGCCCTGACGCCGTTCTATCTTTGGATCAAGGCGTTCCACATCATCTCGATCGTCGCGTGGATGGCGGCATTGCTCTATTTGCCCCGCCTCTATGTTTATCATTGCGACACGGTGCCCGGCTCGGCGGAAAGCGCGCGGTTCAAGGTGATGGAACGGCGGCTGCTGAAACAGATCGCGACGCCGGCGATGATCTCCGCCTGGACCTTCGGCCTGTTGCTGGTGCTGACCCCGGGGGTGCTGAACTGGGGCTGGGGCTGGTGGTACGTGAAGCTGGCGGCGGTAATCGCGCTGTCGGGTTTTCATGGCATGCTGTCCGCCCGGCGGCGCGATTTCCTGCGCGACCGCAACGCCCGGTCGCAGCGATTCTACCGCGCGATCAACGAAGTGCCGACCCTGCTGCTGGTGCTGATCGTCATCATGGTGGTGGTGCGGCCGTTCTGACCCTTGACGTTCTGGGAGCGGATACCTACGTGGCAGTTGACGTAAGGGGAATGGCGCGGCTACAAGTCTGTCTACCCCCCTGACGCAGGAGCCGGCCGCCGGCCGCTCCGGATTTCCTTCTCTAAACGGGATACCAGTCAGCCCTTCCGCTCCGGGAGGGTCTTGCCCCGGTTCCAGGCGTTCTACGCCCGCATCCCGTTCCACCCCGTCGTGACCACCCCCGAGGCAGTCCCTATGCACCTCGCTGAACTTAAAGCCAAATCCCCATCCGACCTGCTGAGCTACGCCGAATCCCTGCAGATCGAGAACGCTTCATCACTGCGCAAGCAGGACATGATGTTCGCGATTCTGAAGAACCTGGCCGAGAACGACCAGGCGATCCACGGCGAAGGCACGCTGGAAATATTGCCGGATGGTTTCGGATTCCTTCGCAGCCCCGAAGCCAACTATCTGCCCGGCCCGGATGACATTTATGTGAGTCCGAGCCAGGTCCGCCGATTCGCGCTGCGCACCGGCGACACGGTCGAAGGCCAGATCCGCGCACCGAAGGACGGCGAACGTTACTTCGCCTTGCTGAAGGTGGACACAGTCAATTTCGAACCACCCGAGTCAGTGCGTCACCGGATCAACTTCGACAACCTGACGCCGTTGTACCCCGACGAGCGGCTGAAGATGGAAATGGAGAATTTCCAGTCAGTCGCGAAGGGGCCATCCAAGGACTACACGCCACGTGTGATCGACCTGATCTCGCCGATCGGCAAGGGGCAGCGCGCGTTGATCGTCGCGCCGCCGCGGACCGGCAAGACGGTGATGCTGCAGAACATCGCCTCGGCGATCGCCGCCAACCACCCCGAGGTCTTCCTGATCGTCCTGCTGATCGACGAGCGGCCGGAGGAAGTCACCGACATGGCCCGCTCGGTGAAGGGCGAGGTCATCAGCTCCACCTTCGACGAGCCCGCCACCCGCCACGTGCAGGTGACGGAGATGGTGCTGGAAAAGGCCAAGCGCCTGGTCGAACACAAGCGCGACGTAGTGATCCTGCTGGATTCGATCACCCGTCTGGCGCGAGCCTACAACACGGTGGTGCCGTCGTCCGGCAAGGTGCTGACCGGCGGCGTGGACGCCAATGCGTTGCAGCGGCCGAAGCGCTTCTTCGGCGCGGCGCGGAATATCGAGGAAGGCGGCTCGCTGACCATCATCGCCACCGCCCTGGTCGACACCGGCAGCCGCATGGACGAGGTGATCTTCGAGGAGTTCAAAGGCACCGGCAACTCGGAAATCATCCTGGACCGCAAGCTGTCCGACAAGCGGACATTCCCGGCGATCGACATCACCAAGTCCGGCACCCGCAAGGAAGAGTTGCTGGTCGAGAAGTCGACGCTGTCGAAGATGTGGGTGCTGCGCCGTATCCTGAACCCGATGGGGACCGTGGATGCGATGGAGTTCCTGTTGGACAAGCTGAAGTACAGCAAGACCAACAACGACTTCTTCGATGCGATGAATACGTAGAATACGTAGGCCGACGGGCCTGTGTTCGCGATCTAGAACCGATCGCCAGGCTCTCGTGCGGTATTCCGAGCTTCTCGCTCTCGGCCAGGTTTGCCGGGCTAACGGCGCTTGGTATAAACTCGGCGATAAAATTGCCAGCCGCCCCGGCGATACATTGGTGCTGCTGCGGCTGATAGGCAGACCGCCTGGCAGATGAGCTACCCGGTGCGGCGGCGGTCGCCGCCAGCCGCACTGCATTCAGTTGCGCCGCTTCTGATCCTGTTGCTCGCCCGTCTTCTGAACCACCTAAGCCGCCCCTTGCGCCATCCGAGGTTCCGTTGCCTGATCGGCGGTATGCAGAGCCCCCTCGACCCGATCAAGCTGGAAATCATCCGCGGCGCCATCCGCGCCGCCCAGGCGGAGATGGACGCGCTGCTCGAGCGCACCGCCATCAGCGCTTTCATCCGCGAGAAGAAGGATTTCTACACCGCCCTGTTCGATGCCGAGGGCGTCATGGTCGTCGGCTCCATGGTACCGATCTTCGGCGACATCACCGGCCCGGTCTTCGCCCGCTTCCCGCCATCGACCATGCAGCCGGGCGATCTCTACTGGTACAACGACTGCTATGCCTCGCGCGGCGCGGTGTCGCATTCCAACGACCAGGTGTTCCTCGCGCCGGTCTTCCACGACGGCAAGCGTGCCGCCTTCGTTATGGGCTGGGCGCATTTCTCCGATATCGGCGGGCTGCGTCCCGGGTCCATCAGCTCCGACACCACCGACATCTTCCAGGAAGGCATTATCATCCCGCCCACAAGGCTGATCTCCGCCGGCACCACCAACGAGGCCGCGCTGGAAATCTTCTATCGCAACTCCCGCTATCCGGAGACCGGCCGCGGCGACACGCGTGCGCTGATGGCCTCGGTCGAGCTGGGCGTACGGCGCATCGCCGAGATCCTCGCCCGGTTCGGCCCCGACGTGGTCGCCGCCGCCTTTCGCGCCTTGTTCGACCGCACCCGCAACCTGGTCCGTGCCCGCCTTCGCGACACGTTCCCGGTTGGCACCCACCGCTTCGCTGATGCGATCGATTCCGACGGCCATGGCAACGGTCCGTTCTTCATCCGCCTCGCGCTGACGCGCACGGTGGACGACCGCTTCGTCCTCGACGCCACGGAGACCGATGACCAGGCTCCCGGCCCGGTGAATTTCCTGATGAACCCGGATGTCCCCGGCATGGCGCTCGGACTGTTCTTTCTGGGCGGCGACGCGGCGCAGGTTTGCAATGCCGGCGGCCCGCGTGCCCTGGACGAGGTCCGCATCCGCGAGGGCTCGCTGTTATGGCCTCGCTTCCCGGCACCGCTCGGGCTGCGCGGCATGACGATGATGCGGTTCCTGGCGGTGCTGAACGGGCTGGTGAATGTGGCCGGCGGCGAGGCGCCGGCCGCGCATTCGGCGTACGTGGTGATCCTGCTGCGCGGCACCGCGGGGGGCAAACCGTTCCTGATGTCGGACGGCCTCGGCGTCGGTTACGGCGCGCGTCCCAACGCCGATGGCATCGACGCGGTCTATTTCGTGGCGCAGGAGAACTATCCGGTCGAGTTCCTGGAACTCGGCTACCCGGTCCGGCTGCTACGCTACGGCATCCACCGCGATAGCGGGGGCGTCGGGCGGTTCCGCGGCGGCTGCGGCGTGGTGCGTGAATACGAGATGCTGGCAGAGCATGCGGTGCTGTCGATGCGGATCGACAGCGTGGTCAACCCGCCCTGGGGCGTGGGCGGCGGCAAGGCAGGCGGCACCGGCCGCGCGGTCGTCAACCCCGGCACGCCGCGGGAGCGCCTGCTGGCGGCGCTGTCGGACGGCACCGTGCTGCGGCCCGGCGACACGCTGCTGATCGAGACCGGCGGCGGCGGCGGTCACGGCCACCCGTTCGACCGCCCCGCCGAGCAAGTGGCGCAGGACATCCGCGATGGCTTCGTATCCCTGGAGGTGGCGCGGCGGGAATACGGCGTGGTGGTGCGGGATGGCATACTGGACGAAGCCGCCACCGGCGCTCGGCGTACCTCCAGGCCAGAGACGCGCGCGTTCCATCGGCGAGACTACGTCGACGCGATCGGGTGAGGGGTGATGGTCGCGAGGACTGGAAGAGGTTGATCGCATCCATCGGTCACCGAGCGGCGGGTTCCTTGGGAAGTGCCCAACTGAATGGCTCAGGGTCGACCAGCCATCGGCAATCTCCCAATACCGGAGGGACGCAGGGTACGAAACAACCGGCGACCGTACTGACCGCAGGGAAATGGCGCCACGAGCGCCGCCGTGGTAACCTCCTGTGATGGGTCAACGTGTACACGCCAGCGTTGCCGACGCCGCTGTGTTGGCCCGCTTTCGTGCCGCGCTCCACGCGCTGTATGGCGAGCGATTGGAACGCGCAGTATTGTTTGGTTCCCGAGCCCGCGGCGATGCTCGGCCCGAGTCCGACTACGACGTGGCTGTCTTTCTGCACCACTACACGCGCGCTTGGCCGGAACTGCAGCCACTGGGCAAGATCACGACGGATATTCTGCAAGATACCGGTGCACTGATCTCCGTCTTACCATTTCCGGCTGGCAGCTACCGCGACCGCACGATGCTGATGGCGGACATCCGCCGCGAGGGCATCGATCTTTGACGCCAGAAGCCGCCGAAGCTCTCGCGACGGCACGGCAGCATTTGTCCGATGCGGCGGCGATCCGCGGGTTGCGGATCGCACACGTTGCGGCACGCGAGGCCTATCTCGCAGCCTTTCACGCCGCTGAAGCCTTCATTCACGATCGGACCGTGCGTCCGGTCAAAACCCATAGCGGGCTTCGCACTGTTTTCTCGCGGCTGACGAAACACGAACCGCGGCTCGACCCTGTCTTTACCCAATTCCTGGCCAACGCCTACAACCTCAAGTCATTAGCCGACTATGCGGACAAACCGGCGTCCCGGATCTCCCCCGAAGCCGCCGCCGCAACGATCGAAACTGCCGCACGGTTCATCGCAGCCGTCGCGGCACGGATCGAGCAGTCGGAGGGAGGGTGACGGACTTGCCGGCAGCTCGGCCCACAGGCTGAATACCGTCCGCATGCCGAACGCCGCCGCCCTTTCCGTCGCTGTCGATATCGGCGGCACCTTCACCGACATCACTCTCGCCGATGCCGTGGGACAAACCTGGCGCGCCAAGGTGCCCAGCACGCCCACCGATCTCTCGGAAGGGTTCATGGCCGGTGTCCGCACCGCGCTGGCCGAGGCCAACGCCACGCCCGACGCGATCACCCGCGTCCTGCACGGCACCACCGTTGCCACCAACCTGATCCTCGAAGGCAAGACCGCCCGCACCGCCTTGGTCACCACTGCCGGTTTCCGCCACGTCATGGAGATCGGCCGCCAGGACATTCCCCGCGCCGCCAACCTGTTCTCCTGGGTGAAGCCGCGCCGCCCGGTACCTCCCGAGCGCGTCCTGGAAGTGATCGAGCGCGTTGGCCCCGGCGGCGCCGTCCTGGTGCCGCTCGACGAGGCCAGCGTGCGCGACGCCGCCGATGCGCTGCGTCGCCTCGACGTGCAGGCTGTCGCCATATGCCTGCTGCACTCGTTTGCCTTTCCCGACCATGAACGCCGCGTGGCGGCGATCCTGCGCCAGGAGCTGCCCGGCGTGGCGATCACTGCCTCGGTGGATGTGCTGCCGGTGGTGCGGGAGTACGAACGCAGCCTGGCCTCGGTGCTGAACGCCGGCGTGATGCCCGCGGTCGGCCGCTACGTTGGACGCCTGTCGGCGCGGTTGACGGAAGCCGGCGTGGCGGCGCCGTTGCTGCTGATGCAGTCGAACGGCGGCGTGGCCGGCGGCGCCGCGATTGGCCGAGCACCGTTGCTGACCGCGCTGTCCGGCCCCGCCGCCGGGGTGGTGGGAGCGCGCGACGCCGCCGCGGCGTGCGGCATCGCTGACATCGTCACCGTGGATATCGGCGGCACCTCGGCCGACATCTGCCTGCTGCAGGGCGGCCGGATCGCGCTGACCCAGAGGGGCCATGTCGGCGCCTGGCCCCTGCCGCTGCCGATGGTGGACATGGTGACGATCGGCGCCGGCGGTGGCTCCATCGCCCGCCTGTCCGACGGCGCCCTGACCGTCGGCCCCGCCAGTGCCGGCGCCATGCCGGGGCCGGCCTGCTACGGCGCGGGCGGCACGGAACCCACCGTCACCGACGCGCATCTGGTGCTGGGGCATCTGCCGGAGGGGCTGCTGGGCGGCGACATGCCGCTGGATCGGGCGCTGGCGGAAGCCGCGATCACCGACCGCGTCGCCTCGCCGCTGGGTCTTTCGCTGCAGGCCGCGGCCCGCGGCATCCTGGCCATCGCCGACGCCAACATGGTGGGCGCGATCCGCGTGGTGTCGGTGGAGCGCGGCCACGATCCGCGCGACTTCTGCCTGGTGGCCTTCGGCGGCGCCGGTCCGTTGCACGGCACCTCCCTGGCCGAGCTGCTGGGCATCACGCGCGTGCTGGTGCCACCGGCCCCGGGCGTGCTGTGCGCCGAAGGGCTGTTGGCCGCCGGCCTGAAGGCCGAGTTCTCCCGCACCCTGGCCGGGACGGCCGAAGACCCCGTCACCATCGAAGCCGCCTTTGTCGCACTGGAGCGCGAGGCGGCGGCCTGGCTGAACGAAGAGCATGTGCCGGTGCCCGACCGGCGCATCACCCGGATGGCGCTGATGCGCTACGCCGGCCAGGGCGGCGAGCTGGCCGTGACTTGGCCGGCGCAGGATCAGATGGGCGGCGGCGGCTCACCCGAGATACTGCGCGCGGCACGGTCTGCCTTTGCCGAAGCCCATCGCCGGCTGAACGGGTTCGTCCTGGAAAGCCCGGTCGAGCTGGTGACACTGCGGGTGGAAGCGGACGGATCGATCCCCGCCCCAGCCCGTCCCGCGCAGCCACCGGGCACCGGCGCGGCTGCCGCCGGGAACCAGGAAGCATGGCAGGGTGATGGCAGCCCGGTCTCGGCTGCGATCTACCACCGAGCGGACCTGGGCCGTGGCGACCGACTGGCCGGCCCAGCGATCATCACACAGCTCGATGCGACGACGTTGCTGCCACCCGGCTGGACCGCGGAAGTGACCGGAAGCGGCGCGTTGTTGTTGCAGCGAGACGCGTAATCCTGCGCTGGGGCGCGGGGGGAAGCGGTAGCGCGAGTAGGTGTAGCGCGAACCGCCTGGCCGGAACGTCGGCCGGTCGCGCACCGATGATCCCGCCCCACACTCCGCGTCAACCACGCCCCGCGTGAACCACGCCCCCTGCAGGCATGCCTGATCCACATCAATGCGTTCGCCCGCGCACGATCGCAAAATCCGCGCAGCAACCTGACAGGGGTCGCTTATGGACGACAAAGCTTTCCTGCTGGCACAGGCTGCGCGATTGAGGCGACTAGCCGCCGATGTTATTGATGAGCGGGCAGAGGAGGCGTTGCTCTCCCTCGCGATGGAATACGAAGAGCGTGCTGCAGTCCTCGAGACCGACGCAGCAGCGGCGCCCATTGGGCCGGTCGGCAACCCCTGAAGCCATAGCGTCCGCGGCCCCCGCCGCGCGCCAGGCGCCAGGACCTCGCGCCAACAGCGCGCCAATAGCGACCTCGCGCGCCAATAGCGCGCCAATCGCGACCTCGCGCGCCAACAGCGACCGCGCGTGCCGGCCGGCTACTCGGCGGCCTTGCGCAGCGGCCAGTCATTGACGTTGATGCGCGGCATCTCGAAGCGGTCGGTGGTTCGCGCATACCAGCCGGAGCCATGCATGCGCCCGACCAGGTCGAGCTTCGGCGTGTCGATGTAGCAGCGGTCCTTGTCCAGCACGCAGTCGTCCTGGATATGGAACGCCACCACCTTGCCGAGGATCACTGCGCGGTCCACGCCGACCTCGACGATCACCAGCCGCTCGCATTCCATCGCCACCGGCGCCTCGGCGATCCGCGGCGGCTTCACCCGAGTGGACGGCGCGGTGGCCAGTCCCGCTTCCGCCAGCTCGTTCACCGATTTCGGAAAGTCGATTGCCGTGACGTTCATTTGCTCCGCCAGCTTATAGCTGACCAGGTTGACCACGAACTGCCCGGTGCGGCGGATGTTGCCGCCGGTATCCTTCACGTCGCCCGGTCCACGCCCGCCGATGCCGATCGCCACCACCGGCGGATTGCCCGACATCGCATTGAAGAAGGAGAACGGCGCCGCATTCAGCGTGCCGTCCACATCCTGCGTGGTGACCCACGCAATCGGCCGCGGACCGATGGTCGCGACCAGCAGCTTGTACACGTTCTCATTTGACGTTCCGACGGCATCGAACAGCATGGCGGTTCCTATGGCGTTGTGCAGAGATGCGGCGACCGTTACGCGGCGGCCCCATCTCTGTCCAGAGCGGCCTGCTCAGCACGCCTTGTCCATAGCGCCGCCGTCGCGCCAGAATGAGACCCCTCCGCGCATCCGGTCCGCCGTGTCTCTTACCGTGCCCCGTTCCGTTCACGCCGCGCCCGGTGCGTGGTGCTACGCGTTCGCCTGGGTCGCCACGCTGGGCGACGCGTTGTTGCATCTGCAACTATTGGGTGACGTCGCCGGCATGGCCATGCTGCTGTTCTTGCTGCTGGAGTTCCGCAACCAGCACCGTTACGCGCAGGTGTTGTTCCTGGCGCTGGTCGGCATCGGCATGCTGGGGGTGGTCCGCGCCACCGATCCCGCTGCGTTGTTCTTCGCCGGCTGGCGGCGCGGCGCGGCCTATGGCGCGTTCTTCTTCGCCCTGACCACGCTGCGCGACGCCGCCGAAACGTCGCCTCTGGTCCGGCGCTGCGGCCGGCACCTCGTCGCGCAACCGCCCGGCCGGCGCTACGCCGCACTGACCGCGGGCGGCCACGTGTTCGGCATCATCCTGTCCTATGGCGCGATCGAATTGCTCGCCGCGATGGTGATGCGCGCCAACACACTCGAGGCCGCGGGCGGCTTGCCGCAGGTGCAGGCGCTGCGGACACGCCGCATGCTGATGGCGATCTATCGCGGGTTCTGCGTGATGAACTGCTGGAATCCGATCAACCTGATGACGGCCGTGGTCTCCACCGCGGTGCCTGCCGCGCCGATGCGGCTGTTGCTGCCTGTCGCGTTCGTGGTGTCGGTCGGGATGGCGGCGCTCGGCTGGCTGGAGGACCGTATCTCCGCCGCCCGAGCCGCCACACGCGCCGCCGTGCGTCCGGACACCACCGAGCGCTGGGCCGTGCATTTGCGCGTCATCGCCCTTGTTGTGGGGGTGATGGCGCTGGCTGAACTCGGCAGCGTGGCGCTGCGCATTTCGCTGGTGAGCTGCGTCACGCTGGTGGTGCCACTGGTGGGCGCGGGCTGGGTCGCGGTGCAGTCGCGCGCCGTGGCCGCGCGGTCGCGGGTGGGCCTGGGTGCCGCGCTGCAACGGCGCGCCGTCCGGTACCTGCGACGCGTGCCAAGCTTCCGCAGCGAGGCCACCGTGCTGGCCGGCTCGGGCTTCATGGGCGTCGCGGTCGGCGGCGTGCTGCCGGCAAGCGGCGTGGCGCCGCTGATCGCCCACCTGCCGCCAGTCGCGGTGCCGCTGCTGATTCCGGTGCTGTTGATTGCCACCGGACAGATCGGGCTGAACCCGGTCGCGGTGGTCGCACTGCTCGGCGCCGCGATACCGGACTCCGCGGCGTTCGGTGTGCCACCGGCGGTACTGGCGTTCGCCTGCATGCTCGGTTGGGGGTTGGGCGTAAACATGACGCCGATGTCGGCCTCCGCCATTACCACGGCGCGCTGGGCGCAGGTTTCGCCATGGACGGTCAGCACGGCATGGAACGCCGCTTACACGCTATCCGCACTGGTGCTGGCGTGGGCGGCGATCGGCGCGTTGTTCGCTGTCATGGCCGGATGAGGTTGTCCGTCAGACAAACGCCTTTACGACCAACGAGATGACGCCAGCCACGATGCCACCGGCCATCCACTTCAGAACCAGCAGATCGGCCTCGATCTTGTTGAATCCGGTGTCGTAATCGGCAATCGCGCGCGCGGCTGCTCGGCAGGTAGTCATGGTCGTCTCGACCCGCATTTCCCGAGCGCCTGGGCTGGTGGCGTAAGCGGCGCGGCTTGTCGCAGCTTCAACTCGCGATGGCCGCAGCTTGCTCGCGAGGGCACCTCAGCTTCCTGGAGCTCGGCCAGCCCGCCCACGCCGCGAGATGGTGCTGCGGCTGTCGTCAGGGCTCGACGTTCCGCTGCGCCAAGGCAGCGAGCTATTGCTCGCGGCGGGATATGCACCCGTGTGGCGGGAGAACGGTCTCGACACGGTGTCGCTCGCACCGGTGCACGGTGCTCTGGATATCACGTTGCAGGAGTGCGGATCGAAAGCTTCTTTCCGAATGGACGATGCCAGACAGGACGTGTTTCGGAAATGGCCGAAGACCGCACGCGTGTGACATCCGCGGCTGCGACCGGTGGCGCGTGTCGGTCGCAGCTTGACAGTTGCGACATCGCTTGCGACAGTCAATGAAAGCGCGGGGTCCGACCGGATTTCCCGTTGCCCTGCGTCGTGGATGCGTGGCGTTCACCAACGACAAAGGGAGGGACCAATGGGCAGCTTCCTGAGCAAGCGGGAGCTTGACCAGCTTGTACCAGCCGAGACCGCAGCCTTTCCATCACCAGTGCCGCTACAGATGGTGTCGAACGGCGAGTTCAACCCGCTGCCGCAGACCGCGGACCAGCGCAAGGTCGAAGGTCGGCTGAAGGCTTTTGCCGAAGCAACCGGACGCAGGCTGGGCATGGACCGGCGCCAGTTCCTGCTCTCCAGTTGCGGCATGGCCGCGGCATTCCTCGCGATGAATGACGTGTTCGGCCCGCTGTTCAAGGTGGATCCGGCGGAAGCCAAGGAGCCGGAGGCGGCCGACGCGCGTGCCGCATCCCTGGCGCATCAGTTCATCTTCGACGACCAGCTTCACTTCGTGCGCGACGACTACAACTTCGAAGGCCTCATGGGCCTTGCGCAATATGCCGCGGAGCATTGGAACCCGGCCATGCGGAAGGAACCGGTCGGCATGGGTCTGGATCGCTACAAGTTCGCGAATTTCCTGAAGGAGGTGTACTTCGACAGCGACACGACCATCGGCCTGCTGAGCGGCGCGCCGTTCGACGATCCATCGCACTGGTTCCTGACCAACGATCAGATCAAGCAAGCGAGCGAGACAGTGAACGGCATCGCCAAGTCGCGGCGCCTGCTGTTCCATTCGGTGATTACGCCGAAACAGCCAGGCTGGATGGACGAAGTCGACCGGGTGATCGAACAAGTCAGGCCGACGAGTTGGAAAGGCTATACGATCGGCGACCCGCTATCGCCGCAAACCACGAAATATCCGTGGCGGCTCGACGATGAAAAGGTGATGTACCCGTTCTACGAAAAGGCGGTGAAGGCGGGCATCACCAATGTCTGCATTCACAAGGGCCTTCTGCCGAAGGATTACGAGACTTCGATTCCCGGCGGGGCCTGGCGCTACGCCGATGCCGACGACATCCCGAAGGCCGCGAAGGACTGGCCGCAGATCAATTTCATCATCTACCACTCTGCACTGCGGGCATTCATGGAGAACCCGGACGACGATCTGGCTGAATTCGAAAAGACCGACTATATCCGGTGGACATCCGACCTCGCGCGGATTCCCGAGAAACACGGCGTCAGCAACGTGTTCGCCGATACCGGCACCTGCTTCGCGGTTTCAGCCGTGACCAATCCCCGGTTCTGCGCCGCGATGATGGGGACGCTGGTCAAGGGCCTCGGGCACGACCACATCTTCTGGGGGACCGACTCCGTCTGGTATGGCTCGCCGCAGTGGCAGATCGAGGCATTCCGCCGGCTGGAGATTCCCGACGACATGCAGAAGAAGCACGGGTTCGCACCGCTCGGGCCGGCCGACGGGCCGGTGAAAGGCGCGATCTTCGGCTATAACGGGGCGCGCCACTATCACCTGGATCTGCAGGCTGCGGCCAACGACCTGCCGCAGGATGGCATATCGCAGCGCAAAGCAGCCTATCTCGAGAATGGCGGCGGACGCAGCAATGCCGCGTACGGCTACGTGGTCCGGCCCGCCTGAAGCGGCTGCCCACGCAACCGCGATCCGCGTTTCCCTGTGGCTGTTTCCCTGTGGCTGCCCACCCTGCCACAGGGACGCGCGGATACGATGCGAAAGGTTTCGTCGATGACGAGATTATAGCCGGCGCCAACACGTGGGCCCGAGCGTCATTGCCCAATGTCGATCGGGCCGCTCGGTGCCGGGCGTTCCCGTTCGATTCGAGTAGATGGCCGGGTCAAGCCCGGCCATGACGAGATGTTTCTCGCCAGTATTACATCGGTACCACTTGTCCGCCCGGCACATGCTCCAAATGGCACGCCGACACATGGCCGTCTCCGACCGTACGCAGCAACGGCTCCTCCACCCGGCAGCGGTCGAACACGAATGGACAGCGCGTGTGGAAACGGCAGCCGCTGGGGGGATGGATCGGGCTCGGCACGTCGCCGGTCAGGATGATGCGCTGGCGCTTCGCGGTGGGATCGGGCACCGGCACCGCCGACAGCAGCGCGCGCGTGTAGGGGTGATGCGATTTTGCAAACAGCGTGCGGCGGTCAGCGAGTTCGACGATTTTCCCCAGGTACATCACCGCGACGCGGTGCGTCAGGTGCTCCACCGTCGCCAGGTCGTGGCTGATGAACAGCAGCGCCAGGCCGAGCTCGTCCTGCAGGTCGACCATCAGGTTGACGATCTGCGCCTTTACCGACACGTCCAGCGCGGACACGGCTTCGTCGCAGATGATCAGGTCCGCGCCGGGCGCAAGCGCGCGGGCGATGCCGATGCGCTGGCGCTGCCCACCGGAGAATTCGTGCGGATAGCGATTTCCCGAGTCGCGCGGCAGGCGCACCTTGTCTATCAGCTCGGCGATCCGGTCTTTCATCTCGACGCGGTTGCGCGCCAGGCCGAAATTGCTGATCGGCTCGGCCAGGATGTCGCGCACCTTCATGCGCGGGTTGAGGCTGGAGAACGGATCCTGGAATACCACCTGCACGCGCCGCCGCAACGGGCGCAGCCTTGCCGCGGGCATGTTGTCGATGCGTTCGCCAGCCAGGTAGACCTCGCCGTCGGTGATCGCGAAGAGCCGCAGGATGGCCTTGCCGACGGTGGACTTGCCGCAACCGGATTCGCCGACGAGGGAGAGCGTCTCCCCGCGGCTGATGTCAAACGTCACGCCGTCGACCGCGTGGACCTTCGCGGTTTCCTGCCCGAGCAAGCCGCCATGGATCGGGAAATGCTTCTTGAGCGCGTTGACTTGCAGCAACGGGGGCGGGGTAGTCATGGTGGGCGCCCTTTATACTCCCCCTCCGCTTGCGGGAGCGGGCCGGGGGCGGGGTTCGTACAAGCGCGGCCCGTGGCTGTACGAACCCCTCCCCCGGCCCCCCTCCCACAAGGGGAGGGGGTGCAGTCTTGCTGCCTCATGCCGGCACCATCGCGCGTTCGGCGTAGTGGCACGCCGCCCGATGTCCCGGGGCCTTGGCTTCAAACGCCGGCGCCACCTCGCGGCACAGCTCGGTTGCCATTGGACAGCGGCCGGCGAACGGACAGCCGACGATGCGCGAGCGCAGGCTCGGCACCAGCCCCGCGATCTCCGCCAGCTTGCCACGCCCGCCGTCCTGCAGCGACGAGCCCAGCTTCGGCACCGAACCCAGCAGCCCGCGCGTGTAAGGATGCAGCGGATGGGCGAAGATTTCGCCGACCGGCGCTTCCTCCACCTTGCGTCCGGCGTACATCACCACCACGCGCTCGGCCATCTCCGCGACGACGCCAAGGTCGTGCGTGATCAGCATGATCGCGGCACCCACGCGGGTCTTCAGGTCGCGCATCAAATCGAGGATCTGCGCCTGGATCGTCACGTCCAGCGCCGTGGTCGGCTCGTCGGCGATCAGCAGCTTCGGATTGCATGCCAGCGCCATGGCGATCATCACGCGCTGGCGCATGCCGCCCGACAGCTGGTGCGGATACTCGCGCACGCGCCGTGCCGGGGCGGGAATGCCGACCAGGGTCAGCATCTCGACCGCCCGTCGCTCCGCGTCCCGTGCGCCGACGCCCTGGTGCAACCGCACCGTCTCGCCGATCTGCCGTCCCACCGTCAGCACCGGGTTCAGGCTGGTCATCGGTTCCTGAAAGATCATCGAGATCGCATTACCGCGGATATCCCGCATCTCCTGCTCCGACAGCGCCAGGAGGTCGCGGCCTTCGAAGCGGATGCTGCCTTTGATTTTGCCCGGCGGTTCCTGCACCAGGCGCAGGATCGACATCGCGGTGACCGATTTGCCGCAGCCGGATTTGCCGACCACCCCCAGTGTCTCACCCGCGTTCACGTGCAGTGACACGCCTTCCACCGCGCGCACCACGCCGTCCGGCGTGTTGAAATGCGTCTGCAGATTTTCGACTTCGAGAAGGGGTTGCCCGCTCCGCGGATTGGGAAGCGTTTGTCCGCTCCGCGGATTGGGCGGCAGTGCCATGCGTCAGAGCCGCTTTGCCAGCCGCGGATCGAGCGCGTCGCGCAGCCCGTCGCCGAGCAGGTTCACCGCGAGCACGGTGACGCAGAGGAACACGGCGGGGAAGAACACCACGTAGGGCTTGATCTCCCACAGCGCGCGGCCCTCGGCCATGATGTTGCCCCAGCTTGGGATCGTCGGCGGCGTGCCGGCGCCGATGAACGACAGGATCGATTCGGTGATCATCGCCGAGGCGCAGATGAAGGTCGCGTTCACCATCAGCGGTGCCAGCGTGTTGGGAATGATGTGCCGCCAGATGATCAACGGCAGACGCGTGCCGGAGGCTATGGCGGCTTCGACATAGGGTTGCTCGCGCAGCGATAGCACGATGCCGCGGATCAGGCGCGAGACGCGCGGGAACTCGGCGACGCTGATGGCGATGATTACATTGTGCACGGAGGCGCGCGTCAGCGCCATCAGCGCGATCGCGAGCAGCAGCGGCGGGATCGACATCAGGCCGTCCATTACCCGCATCAGGATGGCGTCGAGCGCGCGGATGAACCCCGAGATCACGCCCACCAGGACGCCCGCCGCGGAAGCGACGAGGGCGACCGAGAAGCCAACGAGCAAAGAGATACGCGAGCCGTAGATGACGCGTGAGTAGATGTCGCGACCAAGCATGTCGGTGCCGAACCAGTAGACCGCCGATGGTTCGCGCAACCGCTTCGCCGGCGCCAGTGCGGTTGGATCGACGGTGCCGAGCCAGGGCGCAAAGATCGCGATGCAGATCATCACGCCGACCAGGGAGCCGCCGAGCACGATGGTGGGATGCCGGTGAACGAAGGTCCCGACCGGCCCGCGGCGCTTCACTGGTGGCAGCACGTCCGGCAGCGCGGGTGCTTCCGGGTAGCCGCGGTCGGTGCCGGTGACGGTGCTCATGTTACCGACCCGAGCCGTGCAGCAAGTGTACTCAATAGCGGATCCTCGGATCGAACACGGTGTACAGCAGGTCAACGACAAGGTTCACCAGAACATAGGTTACGCTGAACAACAGCACGACGCCCTGGATCACCGGATAGTCGCGGCGCAGGATCGCATCGACCGTCAAGCGGCCGAGGCCGGGAATGGCGAACACGCTCTCGGTCACCACCGCACCACCGATCAGCAAGGCGACGCCATTGCCGATGATGGTGATGATCGGCACGGCCGCATTCTTCAGTGCGTGCACGAACAGGATGGCGCGCTGGCCCACGCCCTTGGCCTTTGCGGTGCGCACGTAGTCCTGGTTCAGCACATCCAGCATGGTGGCGCGGGTGATCCTCGCCAGCAGCGCGACGTAGATCAGTCCCAGCGCCACCGTCGGCAGGATCAGCGTGCGGAGGAACGGCCACAGCCCGTCGCTGATCGAGTTGAAGCCCTGCACCGGCAGCCAGTCGAGTTGTAGAGCGAAGATGTAAGCGAGCAGGTAGCCTACCACGAAGACCGGGGTGGAGAAGCCGAACACTGCGATCATCATCACCCCGCGGTCGATCCAGGAGCCGTGCTTCCAGGCGGCGACCACGCCCAGCGGGATGGCGACTACGATTGCGAAAATAATGGTGAGCACCATCAGCGACAGGGTCGGCTCGATACGCTGCGCCATCATGTGCGCGACCGGCAGGTTGGTGAAGATGGAGGTCCCGAGGTCGCCGTGCAGGATGTGCCACAACCACTCGCCGAAGCGGACCAGGAAGGGGCGATCAAGACCGAGCGAGGCGCGGATGCGCACGATGTCGGCGGGGGTGGCCTGGTCGCCGGCGATGATGGCGGCGGGGTCGCCTGGGGCGATGTAGAGCAAGCTGAAGACGAAGAAGGCGACCACCAGCATGACAGGGATGGTGGTCAGAATGCGCCGGATGGCATAGGCCAACATGCTCTAGGGCACAGCCGGCTGGGGTTGCGTGTGTGCCGGCGTGGTTGGCGCCATGCCGCAAAACTCCCGACGATGCATCGCCTGAACTGCCCCCGTTTTGCTGGATTTCTGATCGCCGCTCCCGGACCGGCGGCACAGCCTGCCTCAGCCCTGTGGAAAACACCAGGGCCGGGTACGGAGAAACGTGGGGCTCCGCGCGCGCGGGCTCTGTGGCAATCGCTCCACTGGGACGCGCCGGTCCAGCATCCGAGTAATTGCCAACTAGCAACAACGCGCAAGATGAACCACTGCTTGGGCTTCGTTCGCAAGCAGCCCTCATGGCCTCAGGCGGCATGTGCCCGCAGCGCGCAACGCCGCCTCGCGCTGTCGCAGGACTGCGATTATCTGGGCTGCCGTGGTGGAGTTCCGGAGGTGCGGATTTCCCGCATCCGGCTTTCCGACTGGCTTCACGACATACTCACGACATGGCGCTCGGCCGTGTCCATGGCATTCCTTTCTCCTGTTACTTTGGAACGCCCCGCCATCGTGCGCCTCTCTTGGCCTTCGCCGGCAGAATGCAAACATCCCGGTCATCCTTCAGGAACGGCCCGCGAGGAAGGCAACCGCGCAAGGGAGACGACGCTACGGTGGCAATGGACAGTTCCGCTTCGGGGACCACGCTGCAGCCTGTGCCGGATGGAATGTTGATCCGGGCGGTGGTACGCGACGGCGTGGCGCGCTATGCCGCCGGGCGCCACGCGCGGGTGGACGCCTTCGTGGACCGGCATTTCTCGCTGCCGGGCGCGCTGCGGCTGCATCGCGCCGCGCTGGGGTGGGACATCGCGCGCGCGCCGCTGAACCTTGCGATGGCGGGGCCGCAGATCGGACTCCAGGTGACCGCGATCGCCGCACGCCGGCTGGGGGCGCCGGCCCTGGCCGGGCTGTTGCGCAAGCCGCGCCTGCTGCAGCAGACCTCGGTGGCGCGCGAGATCGCGTGGCGGGTGCACACCGAATTGCTCGAACTGCCGGTGCGCGACGGCAAGCGCGTGGCGACGCGGGATGCCCTGGCGGAGACGATCCTGACCGACCCGCGGCTGATTGCCACGCTGCGGCCGATGCTCGCGGCGATCGGCGTGGCCGGCCGCGATCCGGCGCTGCGTGCCCGCATCGGCACCGCCATCGCCGACTACGCCACAACCCGCGCGGCCGCGGCGGAGATCACAACGTCATTGCTCAGCCTGGGCACCGGCGCCATGGCGCTGAGCAAGCTGACACCCGGAGCGATGACGCTGGGTCCTGCGCTGGCGGCGACGCTGGCGCAGCAGGTGGCGGTGGCGTCGTTTCCGCTGGGCACAGGGCTGGGGTCACTATGGTACGCGGCATTCCCGGTAGCGCCCTCCGCGGTGCTGCTGGCGGGGCTTACTGGGGGGCTGATGACCGGCGCCGCGGTGGCGGCGGCGTTCGCCGGGATCATTGCAGACCCGGTGCAACGGCGCCTCGGACTGCATCAGCGGCGCCTGCACCGCCTGGTCGGTGCGCTGGAACGGCAGTTGCTCGACCCGCAGGCGCCCGGCTTCGCGGTGCACGATCATTACGTGGCGCGATTGCTCGATATGATCGACCTGGTGGCGGCGGCATACCGGCTGGCGGCGCATTGAGCGTGCGGCCGATGCGCAGCCTCCCGTCATGGCTGGGCCTATGGGGCTTGACCCGGACACCCTCGCACGCGGATGCGAAGCGCAGGCCGAAGGCAGCGCTCCGGCCTGCCTGCCGGCGTGCACTATCGCCGCGCGGACAGCGTTCGTGTCTCGCGCAGCCCGTCCAGGATGGCGTCCGCCAGCGCCTTCGCCGTGCAGACATAGCCGCGATCGTTCTCATGCAGACCGTCCGCGGCGATGAAGGTGATCTCCGGCGCGCCTTCCTCGTCCCAGGCGGTCATCAGCGCGGCGCGCGAGAACAGACCAGTGCCGGTGGCCGCGGCGACCTGGGCAAGGACGGCGTCCAGCACGCCATGCTCCGGCGCGGCGTCCACCTTCGGCGAGTGCTGGTTGTCCATCAGGATAACATCGATGCCGGCGGCCTTCAGGCGACCCACACCCTCGGTGACCATGCTGCGGAAGGTGGCGGGATCGGCGCCACGCAGCGCGCCGTTGGTACCGACCTGCCAGATGACCAGTTGCGGCCGCACCGCAATGGCGTCCGCTTGCAATCGCGCCAGTTCCTCCGGCGCGTCCTGGCCACCGATGCCGCGGTTCAGCACGGCGACGTGCATGCGCGGCAGGGCACGTTCCAGATCGGCCTGCAACTCCGCCGGGTAGCTGTACGCTGGCTCGGACGCCATGACGCCCTTCGTCGACGATGAACCGATCGCCACCACCACTGCTTCCTTTCCCTGCTCCAGGGCCGATCGCAGGTTGTGGAGATGCAGCATCGGGAACGTCGGCTCAGCGGGGCACGGCGCTTCCGCGCGGGCGAGGGTCAGGCCGCCGATCAGAAGGCAGGCAGACAGAACGACCCGGACCGGTGACGTCGCCGCGATTATCATTAATCATGGGTTGAACCGCAACGAAACCGGCTTGTCCAGCGATCTTTTACGAATCGGGTAAGATTTTTTCACGCCACCGTCACGCCGCGGTGCCACCCACCGTCAGCCCGGCCATTTTCAGCGTCGGCTGACCGACCCCCACCGGCACACCCTGGCCGTTTTTGCCGCAAGTGCCCACGCCCGGGTCCAGCTCCATGTCGTTGCCGACCATCGTCACCTTGGTCAGCGCGTCGGGGCCGTTGCCGATCAACGTGGCGCCCTTCACCGGGGCGGTGACCTTGCCGTCCTCGATCAGGTAGGCCTCGGACGCCGAGAACACGAATTTGCCCGACGTGATGTCCACCTGGCCGCCACCGAAATTCACCGCGTAGAGGCCGCGCTTCACCGAGCGGATCATCTCGTCGGCCGTCGCGTTGCCGCCCAGCATGATGGTGTTCGTCATCCGCGGCATCGGCGCGTGGGCGAAGGACTGGCGGCGGCCGTTGCCGGTGGCCTTCATGCCCATCAGGCGGGCGTTCAGCCGGTCCTGCATGAAGCCGACCAGGATGCCATCCTCGATCAGCACGGTGCGGCTGGTCGGGGTGCCCTCGTCATCCACCGTCAGGCTGCCGCGGCGGTCGGGGATGGTGCCGTCGTCCACCACGGTCACGCCCGGCACAGCGATGCGCTGACCCAGCAGACCGGCGAAGGCCGAGGTCTTCTTGCGGTTGAAATCGCCTTCCAGCCCGTGGCCGATCGCCTCATGAAGCAGGATGCCGGGCCAGCCGGCGCCGAGCACGACCTCCATCTCGCCCGCGGGGGCGGGCACGCTTTCGAGGTTCACCAGCGCCTGGCGCAGCGCCTCGTCAACGGCGCCGCGCCAGGTCGCGGCATCGGTCACCTTGTCATAGGAGAACCGGCCGCCGGTACCATAGCTGCCGGTCTCGCGGCGGCCGTTCTTCTCCACCACCACCGCGACGTTGAGCCGCACCAGCGGGCGCAGGTCGGCGACGCGCGTGCCGTCGGGCCGCATGACCTGCACCGCCTGCCATTCGCCGGTGACCGAGGCCATCACCTGCTTCACCCGCGGGTCCTTGCCGCGGGCATAGATGTCGATCTCCGACAACAGGGCGGTGCGGGCTGGGAAATCCGCGGCGCCCAGCGGATTGGCGTCGGAATAGAGGCGCGCATTGGTGGCGCGCGGCGGCTCCGCCGCGGTGCCGGAATGGCCGGCGGCGATCGCCGCCACGCTGGCCGCGGCGCGGCGTAGCGCGGGTTCGGACAGTTCGCCGGCATGCGCGTAGCCGGTCGCCTCGCCCGCCACCGCGCGCAGGCCGAAGCCCAGCGTCGTATCGAAGCCGGCGCTGCGGATGCGGCCGTCGTCCAGGCTGATCGATTCCGACTCCCGGTATTCCAGGAACAACTCGCCGTCGTCGCTGGCGGCCAGGGCCTCGCCCAGCACATGCTCAGCCGTCGCACGGTCCAGAGCGGCGTCGGCGCGTTCGAAGAACAACTTGTCTGTTTCGGCGAGCGGGGTCATGTCGGTTGCCAGTCCTTCGTGGTTGCCAGTCTTTCGTGGTTGCCAGTCTTTCGTGGTTGCCAGTCTTCGGTTGCCAGTCTTCGGTTGCCAGCCTTCAGTCGTCGGTTGTCGGACTCAGATTGGGTGCCGGGGCGGGTTTCGCCATCACTTGCCGGCATCTTCCACCAACTGAGTGGCGGGCAGGCGGATTTCAGCCATGGTGCCCTCGCCGGCACGGCTGGTCAGGGTCAGCCGGCCGCCATGCCCCGCGACCAGCGCACGCGACACGTAGAGGCCCAGGCCGGACCCCTGGTAGCGCCGCGCCAGCGTCGAATTCGAGTTGGGTGAACGGCTCAAAGACCCGTTCCAGGTCCTCGGCCCGAATGCCGATCCCGGTGTCCCGCACGAATACCAGCAGCCCCCCATCCTGCTCCAGATGCGCGCCGACGGTGACGGTGCCGCCGATCTCGGTGAACTTCACGGCGTTTGAGAGCAGGTGGCGCAGCACCTGTGCCAGCCGCCGTTCGTCGCCGCGCAGCCGGGGCAAGCGGTCGGCCATCTCGGTGACCAGCGTGACCTCGGCCGCCTGGGCACCGGCATCGGCCTGGCGCACCGCGGTGCGCACCAGCCGGTCGATATCGACGACGTCGGTGGCGAGATCGAAGCGGCCCGCCTCGATCCGGGCGACGTCGAGGATGATGTTGATCAGGTTGAGCAGGTTGCGGCCGGAGTCATTGATCTGGCGGGCAAATTCGGCGACACGGGCGGGCGCGGGGTTGGGCGCCTCGCGCAGCAGGGCGTCAGAGAAGCCGATCACCGAATTCAGCGGCGTGCGCAGTTCGTGGCTCATGGTCGCCAGGAAGCGCGATTTCGCCTGGTTGGCGGTTTCCGCGGCCGCCATGGCGCGGCGCAACTCCTCCTCCGCCGCGCGGGCCTCGGTCACGTCGGAGTAGGTGGAAACCCAGCCGCCGCCGGGAATGGGATCGGAGCGGATCTCGACGAGGCGCCCGGTGCGCAGGCGCAGGGTGCGAATGTAGGTCATCGACCGGTCGCGCGCGCGCAGGCCGTCGGCGATCGCGCGTCCCGTCGAATCGTCGCCAAACTCGCCGCGCCGCACCATGTTGTCGAGGATTTCGTCCTGCGTGCGGCCCGGGGTCAGTAATCCCGGCGGGTGGTTCATCAGCTCTACCACTGCGGCATTGCTGGCGATCAGCCGCCGGTCGGCGCCCCACAGCAGAACGCCATGTCGGATCGAGGCCAGCATCGCCGCCATCTCCTCGGCGCGCCGCGACAGCTCGGCTTCCGCCAGGGTGAGCGGGGTGATGTCGGTGACGACGCTGATGTAGCCGCCGGTCGGCAGCGGAGCGGTGCGGACGTCGACCACCGTGCCGTTCGGCCGGCGGCGGCGGCGCATCTGCGGGCGGTTCACTTCGAAGGCGGCCTGTTGAGCGGCGATCTCCTCGGTGCCGCCCGAACCATACTCCCCGGCTGCCGCGCGGCGGCGAATGACGTCGAGCCGGTGGTCACCGACGGCAAGCGGTGCGCCAAGCATCACCTGCGCGTAGGCACGGTTGAACATTATCACCCGGTGGTCGGCGCCATACACGCAGATGCCATGCGGGATGGCATCGAGGATCGCATCCAGCGCGCGGGCCCGGCGGGAGGCTTCGTCCTCGGCACGCACCAGCGGGCTTACGTCGGCCACCGTCATGGTCCAACCGCCATCCGGCAGCGGATCGGAGGCGACGTCGATCACCTGGCCGTTGCTGCGGACTCGGCGGGCCGTTGCCGGCCGCGAGCGGTCCATCGAGCGCTGGGAGGCGATGAAGGCCGCGCCGTCGGCCCCGGCGAACTCGTCACGAGCGGCCATCAGATCGAGCAAGGCGGGGAACGGCATGCCGCGCCGGACCTGCTCCGGCGACAGGCCGAGCGATTCGATGAAGCGCGGATTGACGAACAGCAGGGTGCCGGCGGTGCCGAAGGCGGCAAGCCCGAGCTGGAGCGTGGCCAGCGCCGTGTTGGTCTGGGTCAGGGCATGCTCGGCCTCGGCGCGGGCGGCGACCAGCGACGTGGTTTCCAGTGCGCAGACGACGTAGCCGCCATCCGGCAGCGGGGCGCTGTGCAGGTCGAAGCTGCGGCCGTGGAAAGTGCGGCGGCGCAGGCGTCCGGCGTGAGTGCGGCGATCGACCGCGAGGACGGCGGCAACCTGCGCCTCCGGGTCGCCGGGGCCGTAGACGCCGCGATGGGCAGCGGCGCGCACCGCGTCCTCCACCGGGGTGCCGGGCAGGATGCTGCCGGGGGACAGGTCCAGCGACGCGTGGAACGCCGGGTTCATGAAGCTGATGCGCTTGGCGGCATCGACGATGGCGACGCCGACCGGCAGTGCTTCCAGCACCGGATCGATCGACACCGCCTCCACCTCCAGGGTCGTTTCGCGCCCGCGCATGGTCGGGTCAGGCTGCGGTCGCGGCGGGAGGCGGGCGCCGCAGCGCGTGCAGCAGCACGATCGCGGCGGTCAACAGCAGCACGGCGTTGGCTTGGTGGGCGGCGGCGAGACCGACGGGAACCACCAGCAGCAGCGTGGCAACGCCCAGGCCGTATTGCACGGCGGCGGTCAGGCCGAGCCCGAACAATGGCAGCTTCACGTCGAGCTGGGTCGGGGCGGCGAAGCCGACAATGACGGTGAGGGCGACGGTCAAGGCGGTCAGTGTCGCCAGCAGGCGGTGGTCGAACTGCACGGCGGCGATGTTCTCGGTGAGGTTGCGCAGGAACGGTGTCAGCCGGGCGTAATCGTCCGGCACGAGTTGGCCGTCCATCAGCGGGAAGGTGTTGTAGTCCAGGCCGGCATGGGTACCGGCAACGAAGCTGCCGGCGACGATGGTCAGCGCGAGCAAGCTGGCGCAGGCGAAGGCGAGAGGGCGCAGGCGGAAGGTCTGCGGCCGGTGCATCGGCGTGGGTTTCAGCACGGTCAGGCCGGTCCAGACAATGGCGGCGTAGAGCACCAGCGCCAGGGCGAGATGGATCGCCAGGCGGTACGGCTCGACCGAGGTGGAATCAGGAAAGAAGCCGGAGGACACCATGAACCAGCCGACCGCCCCTTGCAGCCCGCCGAGCAGGAACAACAGGACGAGCCAGGGGCGGAGGCGGCGTTCCAGCCGGCCGGTGGCCCAGAACCAGACCAGTGGGACCAGAAAGGCAAGGCCGATCAGCCGGCCCCAGAGTTCGATGGGCGTATTCCAGCCAGAAGATGTGCTGGAAGCCCCTCAGGCCGAAGCCCTGGTGCAACAGGGCGTATTGGGGGATCTGCTGATAAAGGTGGAACAACTTCTCCCAGTCGGCATGGTTCAGCGGCGGCAGGATGCCGGTGACGGGTGCCCATTCCATGATGGAGAGGCCTGAACCGGTGAGCCGGGTGATGCCGCCGAGCACGACCATGACCAGGATCATTCCGGCGACCGAGAACAGCCACGTCGCCACCAGCCGACGGTTGTGTCGGCCGGCGGCCCGGTCTTCCGGCGGAGCGCCGGGAAAGTCCCGCACGTCGAATGGCATTGCAACACTATAAGGGGCGGTGTGCGGAGAGGAAACTGCGTAGGAGGGCGAGTTGGTAAAGGGACGGGTGGGGAAGGAAGGGAAACTCCCCCTCCCCTTGTGGGAGGGGGAGTTCCTTGTCCTCCCAGCCCACCCCGCCCCCGCTCGCCCCGGCACCCCGCGTGTCGCTGCCTACGCCTTCACCAACGGGCAGCCGCCTTCGCTCAGCGGTCGCCACGCTTCGGCGGGCGAAATCGTGACCAGCTTCTTGCAGTAGTCGTACGGGTATTTGGATTCCGCCGGTGTCTTCACCTGCCACAGATACATCACGTGCATCACTCGCCCGTCCTCGCGGATCTTGACATTGTCGTTGTAGAAATCGTTGACCGGCGTCGCCTTCATCTTCGCTACCACTTGCTCGGCGCCGGTGGTGCCGGCGGCCTTCACCGACTTCAGCCAGTGGTTCGCGGCGCAGTAGTTCGCCGCATGCAGCAGGCCAGGCACCATGCCGCCCATCTTCGCGCCCCAGCGCTTCGCGAACGCGCGCGTCTGGTCGGTCATGTCCCAATAGAACGAATCCGTGTACACCAACCCTTGGCAGGTCTGCAGTCCCAGCGAGTGCACGTCGTTGATCGCCATCAGCAGCGTCGCCATACGGGTGCCGCTCTGCGAGATGCCGAACTCCGCCGCCTGCTTGATGCAGTTTTGCAAATCCGTGCCGGCATTGGCGAAACCGAATACCTTGGCGCCGGACGCCTTCGCCTGCAGCAGGTAGTTGGAGAAATCCGGCGTGGCCAGCGGTGCGCGGACATTGCCCAGCACCTTGCCTCCGGCGGCCTGCACGGCTGCGATGGTGTCGCGCTCCAGCGCATAGCCGAAGGCATAGTCGGCGGTGATGAAGAACCACGTATTCCCGCCCGCCTTGGTCAAGGCGCGGCCGGTGCCGTGCGCCAGCGCATACGTATCGTAGGCGAAATGGATGCCGTACGGCGAGCACTGCTTGCCGGTGAAGTCGGACGAAGCGGGTCCGGTGATCAGATAGATGTGCTTCTTCTCACGCGCGATCTGCTGGATCGCCAGACCGGAGGACGATGCGGCGCCGTCCATCAATACATCGACGCCCTGGTCGTCGATCCATTGGCGTGCCAGCGACGCGGCGACGTCGGGCTTGTTCTGGTCGTCGCCCTGCACGATCTCGATCGGCCGATCTAGGACGGAACCGCCGAAATCCTGCACAGCGAGTTCGACCGCGGCACGATTGCCGGGGCCGCCGACGTCGCGGTACGGCCCGCCCATGTCGGACAGCAATCCGATCTTCACTGGCTTCGAGGTGCTCTGGGCGCGGACGATGCCCGGCATGGCCAGCGGTGAAGCCGCGATGCTGCTCAGCAGCACACGGCGGGTAAACTTCGTCATCGAGTACGTCTCCCGTAAGGAACAGGCGCCGGTCGTTGCGATTTGGCGCTGTCGGAGTGTGCCCGGTTCGCGGACGGCTGGGAAGCGCGGCGGGGCGGGTATCATCCGGCGGCGGAGCGCTTTTCCGTTCCCAGAACGAAGCTGCACAGCCGCTCCTTGCCAAGCAGGAATACTCGGGCGCCGCGGGGGAAGAGCCGCATGATCGCCGGGTCGCGCACGTCCATGCCGCTCGCCTGGGCGCCGAGCGCCGGCAGCAGGATGCGGCGGGCGTCCGCGACGAAACAGGGACGCGATACGGAGCCGCCGGGCGTGGGGTCGCTCGCCCGGGGGCGGTAGCGGCCGCAGATTTCGCCGGTGGCGCCAGCCGTCGCCCCGGGGATCGCCCTCGGGATCGCCCCGGGGATCGCCGTATGGTGGAACATCAGGCGGGCGGTAGAGAACTCGGCCACGCGCTCGCCGCCGATGCCGGCGGGCGGCGTGGGACCGTGGTTGCCGTGCACCCAGATGAAGCGGTGCGCGGCGGTCATCGCGGTCAGCCGGGCGAGCGCGGCCGCGGGCAGGTGAGGGGTGCCGTCGTCATCGTGGAACGGACCGCCCAGCACGACGACAAGCCGAGGCCGGTAGCGCCGCAGCAACAGCGTCAAGCGATTGAGCGTCGCGTGCGTGTCCGATGGCAGCGGCAGCATGCCCCTGCGGGCAACGGACGAGCGGTTCTCCAGGTGCAGGTCGGACACGACGAGCGTGCCGGTGGCAGGCCAGTGCAGGGCGCCGGCCGGATCGAGCATCAGGCGTTCCCCGGCGATGTGGATGGGGGCGGCGATCATTGCCTGACAGTACCCCCGCACAGAGGCCTGGACCAGTTGCGGCGGAGCTTCCGGGTGATCACGACCCCGGCCGTTCCGACCCGGGGCACGACGTGCCTTCGCCTGGAGCCGCTGCCCTGGGTGGGGATCGCGGAGTGCGCAGGGGCGTCAATCTGACGTCCCACGCGACGGGGGGCCGGACCCGGGGTCAGTCTTTCCCTTTCTAAAGCTCGGCCGCGCCGCGTGCCGATTGAAATAGCCCGTGAGATGTGGGTCGCCTCTCACGCCATATTTGTCGGCGGAATTCACCACTCGACATTCAGCGCGGCACAGTGCCTCCAATCCCGGGGACTGGCGATCGAAGTGGGCCATCGCTCCGCTCTGCGGTCCGGCGCCCCGCGGGGATTGCGCGCTCCGGCCAGCAATGACACGAGTCGCACCACACCTGCGCACGGGGAGATCCACTGATGGACATGAAATCCGCCTTGATCGTCGGCGCCGGCAGCGGGCTGTCCGCCTCGCTGGCCCGGTTGTTCGCCAAAAACGGCCTGCAGGTGGCGCTGGCGTCGCGCAATCCCGCCAAGCTGGCGAAGCTGGCGGAGGAGACCGCCGCCGTCACCTTCGCCTGCGAGGCCGCGGAACCGGAGGAGGTCGCGGCCCTGTTCGATGTGGTCGTCGCCACCGCCGGGGTGCCGGACATCGTGGTGTACAATGCCAGCGCCCGCGCCCGCGGCCCGGTCGCGGAACTGGAGCCGGATGCGGTGGCGCGCGCGATCGCCGTCTCGGCCTATGGCGGCTTCCTGGTCGGCCAGCAGGCAGCCCGTCACATGCTGCCCCGAGGCACCGGCGCGATCCTGTTCACCGGGGCCTCGGCGAGCGTGAAGGGCTACGTGCATTCGGCGGCCTTCGCCATGGGCAAGTTCGCGCTGCGCGGCCTGGCGCAGAGCATGGCGCGCGAGCTGGCGCCGCAGGGCCTCCACGTCGCGCATTTCGTCATCGACGGCGGCATTCGCAGCGCCGCGCGCCCCGATCCGAACGACAAGCCCGACAGTCTGCTGGATCCCGACGCCATAGCGGAGACCTACTGGCACGTGGCGACCCAGACCCGCAGCGCCTGGACCTGGGAAGTCGAGCTGCGGCCCTGGGTGGAGCGATTCTAATACCAGCCGCCTTTGACGCTGACCCATGGCGGCGGGGCGATCAGCCCTGTGTCACGACCGGGCCTGGCCGCACCAAGCGCGGCCATGACACGGAGGCCCACCGTCAACGGCGCTTGGCATAAATCGGCAGGGGAAGCGTGTCCCCGGCGCCAGCTTTTGTGAGCCGCTGCCACCTATTTGCCGCCACAGTATTTGAGAAGCGGTTCTGTAGAAAAGTCTGGCCACGCAACCGCCGGTCCTGCTGGCGGCTGCCTACGGCCTGGCGGCACAACCGCGCCGATGTCCGCGCTGCCGCGCCATGACGCGGGTTGCGGCCGGGCAAGCCGGCTACCGTCGTTCCGACACGACGGAAGTGAAGCGATCAAGAAAGGGCTGCCATGTCACAGCGGCTGGCGCGGAGCAGGGCGCGAATTGCCTTGAGGCTGCCGGGCGCGAGCGGCGAAATGACCCGCCGCCACCTGCCGACGTTCGGCCGGGGCTGGCGGTCTCATCGCCTTTGCGCCCGAAGTTGAACGTTTGATTAACCACTGTCGATCAGACTGTCGGCTGGTGGCGGGATGCGGTTGATGAGATGGCAGGACATGTCGTGACGTCGGGGTTGGCAGCTACCCCGGCCGTTGCCCGCAGCTTCGCGGCCGCGCCTGCGCCGATATCGATCGGCGAGCAGGCGGGACGGTTCGCCCCGAGCGTGCCGCCGCCGGGCAGCGGTGGTTCGCCGCGATGGCGCAGCCTCTCCTTGCTGCCGACCGGCAGCGTGTTGTTCGTGCTGGACGCGCTTTGTATCGCGTTGCTCTGGCCTTTGGTGCTGTGGGGCGCCTATCCGGCCGTTGCGGCGCGCCTGGCGCCCCCTGTGGACCTGCGTGGCATCCTGTATCCGGTGGCCGATCTGGTCTTGCTGTATGCCGTGGGCCTGTATCGCCGCGACGCCGTCCTGCGCACCGGAACTTCGCTGGGGCGCGTGCCGCTGGCGGTGGGCATGGGCGCGACGTTCGCACTGCTGGTGTCGGTCATCCTGCCGGCATTCGACCCGACCCTGTTCTTGCAGCCTGACGGCCGCAGCCAGATGGTGGGCTTCGCGCTGGGGTGCGTCTGCTTTACCGCCTGCGCTCTCTATGCCCGCCTGGTGGTGAAAGCGCTGCTGCGGCGCCAGGTGCTGCGCCGCCGCCTGCTGGTGGTGGGCGCCGGGCAGCACGCTTGGGACCTGCTGCGCATGCTGTCGAAGGAGGGCGGCAGCCTGCACTACGACATCGCCTTCCTGCACGATGCGCGCCTCGGCGAAGTCGATGCGCGGCTGGCGGCGGACCCGGCGGCGCGCATCCTGCGGTCCGAGAATTTCGCGGTGCTGAGGGTGGCGCGCCGGCTCGGCGCCGACCAGATCGTCATCGCCCCCGACGAACGCCGCGGCATGGATCTGGAGCAATTGCTCGCATGCAAGACGGCTGGCTTTCCGGTGGTGCAGTACCCTCAGCCTCGTCGAGCAAGAGATACGGCGGGTCGACATCAAGCGCATGGAACTGGGGTGGCTGCTGTTTTCCGACGGTTTCCGGTTCAGCGCCCTCGACCGTTTCCTGAAGCGAGCGCTGGATGTCGTGCTCAGCGCGGTCTTGCTGGCGGCCACCGCCCCCACCCTGGCAGCGGCCATGCTGGCGATTCGCTGGGACGGCCCTGGGCCGGTGCTGTACCGGCAGGACAGGGTGACGCAAGGCGGCCGCGTGTTCCGTATCTTGAAGCTGCGCACGATGCGGGTGGATGCCGAGGCGGGCGGCGCGGTGTGGGCGGCGCGGCGGGACAATCGGATCACGCGGGTCGGCGCCTTCCTGCGCCGGACCCGGATCGACGAGCTGCCGCAGCTCGTGAACGTGCTGCGCGGGGAAATGTCGTTCGTCGGGCCGCGGCCTGAGCGGCCGGTATTCATCAGCGAGCTGTCGCGGAGGATCCCGCTGTACAATGAGCGGCACATGGTGAAGGCGGGACTGACGGGCTGGGCGCAGGTCAACTACCCCTATGGCGCGTCGGTGGACGATGCGCGGTCCAAGCTGAGCTACGATCTGTATTACGTGAAGAATTTCTCCGTGTTGTTCGACGTGATGATCCTGCTGCAGACGCTGCGCGTGGTGCTGTGGCCGAGCGGGGTGCGTTGAGACGCGGCCCGGCCGCCCGTCTCGCTACCCCAGTTGAGGCAGTGCATCGTTTTGAATTTCAGCCCGGCAATGCGCTTCGGGTGGCGTGATGGCGCTCGTCTCCGCGACGAGCGTGTGGCTATTTCCCGGAGTGGTTCAAGGGATGGGTCTGGCGCTGGTATCTGTTCGTCGGCCTGGAGCCATATGCCGCCTCTGCCACGTATGCGGTCACTGACACGCTGGAAGAGTGCCTTCTACCCGGCGGCGGGTAGTCTCTCAGTATCAAAGTTGGGACGGAATAGTTTCACAGTGCCGTCCGACTGATTGGCGCGCTACCAAGTCGCCGGTTTCCTGATCGTAGTTCCAGGTATTGGGTCCGGAAACTGCGATGCAGCCAACATTCCTCGCCTTATGTGTCGTTGGTAGGTTGCGACACGTTGGAGTTGCGGCGCCATCTGCCAACGTCCAGGGCACACCACGAATACGGGCTTGCCCCGCTCTACTGTCACCATCCTTATCGGCGTGACCAAATCCGTATCGTTGGAAATAACCACCGCTGCATCAAAGAGTCCTTTCCAGGCGTCGTTGAGGAGATGGGCGCCCAGATTTACGTCGGACCCCTTCTCTTCCATCGTGTGCACCTGTGCGATCAGCGCATCACTCAGGGGGACCGGACGCCCCGAGCTGCGGCCCGACCCTCGTGGAGGGTAGGTCCCGACAACCAAATGTTGGTCGGTGCCCAGGGATCCTCCCGACACGAGATGCGTACCGCTAGAAAGCGTTGTTGGGGACGGGCAATGGATGGTTGCGCCAGCTACGGGAAAGTTGGCAACCGGGCGCCATATTACCTCTTACCTCTGCAACGAAACTTTGACCGGTTGCATTGGGGCTATCCCGATCGTCTCACCTCTTCTCCGGTAAGGCACCCTACGGGAGAGCCGATTCCGATAAGGCACGTGCGACCCGGAGCGGACCTTCCCGGCAGAGCAAGCAAAGACCGGATTTGGCGGGGAGTGAACTTGCAGGTTCCCGGCTCGCGGCATGCAAGAGCCGGCACCGCGTCCGGCTGGTCGCTTCGGCAGAATTGCTCAGGACGTTGATGTCGAGAACGAAGATCATTCCTCGTGGTGATCCAGCGGCCGCGGGCGGAGGAAGGCGCCGCCCTCGGCTCGGATCGGCTGCATGGCGCGATCGAATGCGTCCTCCTCCTCGCCGGCGTAGCCGCCCGTCAGAAGGAACGTCTTCAGGTTCGGCCGGGTCCGCTCGAAGTACTCGACTTGCAGGCGGGTGGTAGCCGGCCTTTCGGCCTCGCCGCCACGCCACTCTCGCAGCGGATTGGTAAAGTCTCGTGGGGCGCGTGGATTTCTCCTGCCTCCGCCGCTTGCCACCAGGCTACGATGTCAAAGGCGCCTACCCCTTGTCCCTCCCGCGCTTCCGACTCGACTCGGCCCCTTGGTTCTATATATGTTCCTGTTCCCCCTGCCTCCAGCCGGGTGAACACAGATGGACCTGTCGATCCCCACCCCACCCCAGGCCGCCGTCCTGCAGACCCTGCGGGACCGCATCGCGCGCCTGGAACACAGCCCCACCCGCCCCCATCGCGGCATCTTGCCGCTGCACCCGGCGATCGACCCGGCACTCCCCGGCGGCGGCCTGCCACTCGGCGCTCTGCACGAAGCCGCCGGCGCCGGCCCGGACACCGAGCATGGCGCCGCCGTCGCCCTGTTCTTTGCCGGCATCCTGGCCCGCCTGCCCGGCCCCGTCCTCTGGGTGCAGGAACATGCCGACCTGTTTGCCCCCGGCCTGGCCGCCGTCGGCCTGCACCCCGACCGGGTGATCTACGCCGAGGCCACCAGGCCCGACGCCGTCCTGCAAGCCATGGAGGAAGGCCTGCGCCAGCCTGGCCTCGCCGGCGTGGTGGGCGAGATCGGCGGTAAGCTGACGCTGACCGCCTCGCGCCGCCTGCAGCTCGCCGCCGAGGCCGCCGGCACACTGGCCCTCGCTCTGCGCCGCAGCCGCAAGCACGACGACCCGGCGCTGACGGCGCCGACCGCCGCCGTCACAAGCTGGCGGATCGCCGCGCTGCCGTCGCCCCCGCCGCTGCCGCACGCGCCCGAGACGCCCGGCCTGGGGCCGCAGCGCTGGCGGCTGGAGTTGGCGCGCTGCCGCGGCGGCAAACCATCAACCTGGATCGTGGAGGCATGCGATGCGGAGGGTCGTCTCGGTCTGGTTGCCGACTCTGGCGACGGATCGGCTGCGCCGGCATGGCGCCGCTCCGCCTGACGGGAAGCTGCCTGACGGGAAGCTGCCTGAGGGGAAGCTGCCTGAGGGGCCGCTGATCACCGCGGCGCATGACGGGCGCCGGATGGTGGTAGCGGCGGTGGATGCGGAAGCGGCGGCGCTGGGGCTGCACCCCGGCATGCCGCTGGCTCAGGCGCAGGTGATAGTCCCCGGCCTGGCGCCTCCGCCGGCCGATCCGGAAGCCGATGCAGCGGCGCTGCGCCGGCTGGCCGCCTGGTGCCTGCGCTATGCGCCGCTGACCACCTCCGATACCCCCGACGGCATCTGGCTGGACGTCACCGGCTGCGCCCATCTGCACGGCGGCGAGGCGAAGCTGCTGCGCGATCTGGTTGGGAGGCTGGTGGCGCAAGGCATCGCCGCCCGAGCAGCCATCGCCGACACCCCCGGCGCCGCGCACGCGGTGGCACGATTTGGCGAGGAGCGAGAGAGCAAAAAAGACACCCCCTCCCCTTGTGGGAGAGGGCTGGGGGGAGGGGTGCGAGCCATCGCGACATCGGATGGCTCGCACCCCTCCGCCCACCCCCCTCCCACAAGGGGAGGGGGTGTCCATGTTTTCGTGGTGCCGGTTGGCGACACGGCGGCGGCGGTGACTCCCCTGCCCATCGACTCCCTCCGCCTGCCTGCCGCCATTACCGACGGCCTGCACTTGCTCGGCTTCGAGACCGTGGCGCAGCTCGCCGCCACCCCCCGCGCTCCGCTGACCCGCCGCTTCGGCCCGCTGGTGACGACGCGGCTGGACCAGGCATTGGGCATGGTGTTCGAGCCGATCGTCCCCGTCTTCCCCCCCGACCTGGTCCAGGCTCGCCTGACCTTCGTCGAGCCGCTGCTGACCGCGGAAGCCTTCGCCGCCGTCATCGCCCGCCTCACCGCCGCGGTCTGCGCCGCATTGGAAACAGCCAGCCAGGGTGCCCGGCGCCTGGACCTGCTGTTCGAGCGCGTGGACGGCTCAATCCAGTCCCTGCGCATCGGCACCGCCCGCCCCGCACGCGACGCCCGACATCTGGCGCGCCTGCTGGGGGAGAAGCTGGAACGTGTCGATCCCGGCCTGGGCGTGGAAGCAATGCACCTGGTGGTGCCGCAAGCCGAGCCACTGACCTACGCCCAGGCAACGGCGTCGCTGTCCGAGATAGAAAGGGCGAAGGACATCTCCCCCCTAGTGGACCGGCTGGAGAACCGCCTGGGCACGCACCGGGTCTGGCGCGCCGCCCCGGTGGAAAGCGACGTGCCGGAGCGCGCGGTGCACCGCATGCCGGCGCTGTCCTCCCACAGCGCCCCGCCTTCCCGCAGCGCCGTGCCTTCCCGCAGCGCCCCGCTTTCCCGCAGCGTCCTGCCGCCTCGCAACGTCTCGCTGCCCCGGCGCCCAGGTTGGCCGGCCGACCTGCCGCGCCCGGTGCGGCTGCTCGACCCGCCGCAGCCGGTGGATGCGATGGCGCTGCTGCCCGACCAGCCGCCGGTTGCCTTCACCTGGCGCCGCGTGCGCCATCGGGTGCGAAGGGCCGACGGACCGGAGCGCATCGCGGGAGAATGGTGGAAGCGGTCGGGCGAGATGCGCTCGGTGCGCGACTATTTCCGGGTGGAAGATGAAGAGGGGCGGCGCTTCTGGTTGTTCCGGCGAGGCGATGGGGAAGATGCTGCCACCGGTGATCTTCGCTGGTTTCTGCACGGATTCTTCTGAGGATTTGGAGATGGATGAGAAGGGGTGTGCTGGCGGGTGGTAGGGGTTCTCGGGCGGGGCTTGTGCGGTTCGCGACGGTCAAATTTTCTCACAAAGAAAAAGGAAGGTTTAAGGCTGGGTTTCACAAAGAAGAACGGGCGTTCACAGGACGAAGCGATGCAGACCGTCTTTCAGGAGTTTGGTGTTGAAATTCATCAGCAGGCCGACCTTGAAGCCACCCAAACGGAGATAGGTCAGCACCTGCGATACATGCACCGGCAGAAGGTGCTCCACCGACTTTATTTCGAGCAGGACGGTGTCTTCCACAACGATATCGGCACGGTAGCCGCGTGGCAGGCGGACGCCTTGGTAGATCAAAGGGAGGGTCGTTTGCCGAACAAATGCCAGGCCACTTTGCCCAAGCTCCCAGCAAAGACACTCCTCGTACACCTCTTCCAGCAGACCCGGTCCCAGCGCTCGATGAACTTTTATCGCCACCCAATGATCTACCCGGTGCGGTCCCCGGGCAGACAGAAATCACTTTCTTCTTTGTGAAAGCTTGCCTTAAACTCTCCTGTTTCTTTGTGAGACATCTGGCTGCTTCACCCCGCACCGGCGCAACGTGAAGAGCCAATATAACCCCACCCCCCTTACCAAACAGTTAACCGCCCCCCCAACCTTTCAATCTTCACCTCCCATGCACCCCACCTACACAGAGCTTCAAACAACCACCAACTACTCCTTCCTCCGCGGCGCCTCGCACATCGAGGAGCTGTTCGCCCAGGCCGCCGTCCTTGGCTATCCCGCGCTAGGCATCACCGATCGCAACTCCCTTGCCGGCATTGTCCGCGCCCACCAACGCGCACAGGATGTCAACATCCGCCTGATCGTCGGCTGTCGTCTGGATCTCGTCGACGGCACGTCCATCCTTGTCTACCCCACTGACCGTCCTGCCTACGGCCGCCTATGCCGCATGCTTTCCATCGGCAAGGGTCGCGCCGGCAAAGGCGCCTGCGAACTGCACTGGGACGACCTGGCCACGCACAACGAAGGCCTGCTCGCCATCCTCTGCACCCCGCCCACATCAGAAAACCTTCGAACTCTTAAATCGACCTTCAAAGACCAGGCCTACGTTGCCCTGACCCTGCACCGCCGTCCCAACGATGCGGTCCGCCTGCAACAGATCGCCGATCTCGCCCGGCAGGCGCGCGTCGCCACCGTTGCCACCGGCGACGTGCTGTATCACGTGCCGCAGCGCCGCATCCTGCAGGACGTGCTGACCTGCATCCGCGAAGGCTGCACCATCGACGACGCCGGCTTCCGCCGCGAGCGCTCCGTCGATCGCCACCTGAAACCGCCCGAGGAAATGGCGCGTCTCTTCTCCCACCACCCGGAAGCGGTCGCCCGGACGCAGGAAATCGCCGACCGCTGCCGCTTCTCGCTCGATGAACTGCGCTACCAGTATCCGCACGAGGTGCGTTTCGCCGGCCTGACGGCGCAGCAGACCCTGGAGCAACTTACCCGGGAAGGCGCACAACGGCGCTATCCGGAAGGCGTGCCGGACAACGTCACGCGGCAACTCAACCACGAGCTTGCCTTGATTGCGGAACTGCAATACGCGCCGTACTTCCTCACGGTGGACAGCATCGTGCGGTTCGCCAAGTCGCAGGACATATTGTGCCAGGGCCGCGGATCCGCCGCCAATTCCGCGGTGTGCTACGTGCTCGGCATCACCGCCATCGACCCCACCCGCTCCGGCCTGCTGTTCGAACGCTTCGTCAGTGCCGAGCGCAAGGAACCACCCGACATCGACGTCGATTTCGAGCATGAACGGCGCGAGGAGGTCATCCAGTGGGTTTACAACACCTATGGCCGGCACCGCGCCGCGATCTGCGCCACGGTGATCCGCTATCGCGGCCGTGGCGCGATCCGCGACGTCGGGCAAGGCGCTGGGCCTCCCTGAAGACGTCACCAGCGTGCTCGCCACCCAGATCTCGCACTGGGGCGAGGAAGGCATGGAGGACGAATACGCCGCCGAACTGAACCTCAACATGGAAGACCGCCGCCTGCGCCTGACGCTCGACCTGTCGCGCACGCTGATCGGCTTCCCTCGCCACCTGTCGCAGCACCCCGGCGGGTTTGTGCTGACCGAAGACCGCCTGGACGAACTCGTCCCGATCGAGCCGGCACGCATGGAAGACCGCCAGGTCATCGAATGGGACAAGGACGACATCGACGCGCTGCGTTTCATGAAGGTGGACGTGCTGGGCCTGGGCATGCTCGGCTGCATGCGCCGCGCCTTCGATCTGCTGGCGCAGCATCGCGGCAAGGCGCTCGATTTGGCCACCATCCCGGCGGAAGACCCGGATACCTACGAGATGATCCGCCATGCCGACACGCTGGGTACGTTCCAGATCGAATCGCGCGCGCAGATGTCGATGCTGCCGCGGCTGAAGCCGCGCACCTTCTATGACATCGTCATCCAGGTGGCGATCGTGCGGCCGGGGCCGATCCAGGGCGACATGGTGCATCCCTATCTACGCCGCCGCGAGGGCATCGAGCCGGTCGACTACCCCACCCAGGAACTGCGCCGCGTGCTGGAAAAGACCCTGGGCGTGCCGCTGTTTCAGGAGCAGGCGATGCAGGTGGCGATCGTCTGCGCCGGCTTCACGCCGAGCGAGGCCGATGCGCTCCGCCGCAGCATGGCGACGTTCAAGTTCACCGGCGGCGTGCATCATTTCCGCGACAAGATGATCGCCGGGATGGTGGAGCGCGGCTATACGCGGGAATTCGCCGAAAGGACCTTCAGCCAGATCGAGGGCTTCGGCAGCTACGGCTTCCCCGAAAGCCACGCGGCGAGTTTCGCGCTGATCGCCTATGCGTCGTCCTGGCTGAAATGCCATCACCCGGACGTGTTCTGCTGCGCGCTGCTGAACGCCCAGCCGATGGGGTTCTACGCCCCAGCGCAGATCGTGCGCGACGCACGGTTGCATGGGGTGGAGGTGCGGCCAGTGTGCGTGAACGCATCGGAGTGGGACTGCACGTTGGAAGCTATGGGTGGGAAGTTACTTGGCTGTCCGGCTGGGGTTGCGCATGGCCAAGGGCCTGGCACGCACGCATGCCGACGAAGTCGTGGCGCAGCGTCGCGGCGCGGGATACCGGTCGGTGGAAGACCTTTGGCGGCGCGCGCACGTGCCGGTATCAGCGCTGGAACGCCTGGCGGAGGCGGATGGGTTCGGCGCGCTGCGCCTCGACCGCCGCCAGGCGCTTTGGGCGATCCGCGGCTTGTCGGATGCGCGACTGCCGCTGTTCGATACTCAAGAAGAAGGGGCCGGAGGAGGTGGACGAGAAGGAGAAAGAACACCCCCTCCCCTTGAGGGAGCGGGCTGGGGGGAGGGGTGGGTACAACCTCTGTCCTCGGCCGGGCGTACCCCTCCCCCCGGCCGCCTCCCTCAAGGGGAGGGGGAGTCCTCTCCCTCTCCCCCTTCTCTCCACGAACCCGCCGTCCATCTCCCCCCCATGGCCGCCGGGCGTGAGGTGGTGGAAGACTACCGCGCCACCGGCCTCACGCTGCGCCGCCATCCGGTGTCCTTCCTCCGCGCCGACCTCGCCGCCCGGCGCATCGTCCGCTGCGCCGAACTTGCCCGTGCCCGCGACGGCCAGCGCCTCACAGTTGCCGGCATCGTGCTGGTGCGGCAGCGTCCCGGCAGTGCCCGCGGCGTGTTGTTCATCACCATCGAGGACGAGACCGGCCATGCCAACCTCATCGTCTGGCCATCGGTGTTCGACCGCCAGCGTCGCCTCGTGCTGACCGCCAGCATGTTGGCCTGCCGCGGCAAGGTGCAGCGTGAAGGCGAGGTGATCCACGTTGTCGCCGACCACCTGACCGACCTTTCCTCCCTCCTGCGCAGCGTCGGCCAGCGGGGGGAGGATTTCCCGCTGCAGCTCACCAACGCCGACCACTTCAAGAATCCGGCTGGCCCCGATCCGCGCGAGACCAAGGCCATCAAGGTGGCAACACGGGATTTCCGCTGATGTGCACTTCGCTGATGCGCACAATGAGGCACCGATGAACGCGCCCACCCCCACCCCGGCGCAGCGCAGTGCCCGCGCGGCACTGATCGTCGCGCTGACCTTGCTCGGCCTGTGGACGTTGCACACCTTCCTTCCGGCGCTGATCTGGGCCGGCATCTTCGCCATCGCGCTCTGGCCGCTTTATCGCCGCGTCCGCACGCACCTCGCACCCGGGCGGCATAACGTGCTGGTGCCGGCGATGTTCACCCTGGGCGTGGCGCTGGTGTTCCTGTTGCCTTTGGTGCTGGTGGTCGTGCCACTGAGCAGTGACGCGCATAGCGTGTTCGTTTGGGTGCAGCAGGCGCGCAAGACCGGCATCCCGCCGCCGGACCTGTTGTCCCATCTGCCCCTGGGCAGCGGGCAGGCGCAGACGTGGTGGCAGAACAATCTCGGCAGTCCCGAGGCCTCCTCGGACCTGCTCCACCGCCTCGCCCAGGCCGACCTGTTCGCGCGCAGCCGCGAGTATGGCTCGGAGATCGCGCACCGCGCCGTGTTGTTCGGCTTCACTCTGCTGACCCTGTTCTTTTTGTTCCGCGACGGAGACGCGCTGGTCGCGCAGATGCACCGCGCCGGCCGCCGCCTGTTCGGTCCCTCCGGCGAGGCGTTGGGTGAGCAGATGGTGGCGTCGGTGCACGGGACGGTGGATGGGCTGGTGCTGGTGGGACTAGCCGAGGGCATCTTGCTCGGCATCGTCTATGCCCTCGCCGGGGTGCCGCATCCGGCGTTGTTCGGCCTGCTGACGGCGATGGCGGCGATGGTCCCGTTCGGCGCCGTGGTCCTGGTGTTGATCGCCGCGGCGCTGCTGCTGGTGCAGGGCGCGAAGCTGGCCGCCATCGGCGTGGTCGTGACCGGCACGATCGTGAACTTCGTCGCGGATCACTTCGCTCGCCCCACGTTGATCGGTGGTTCGACACGCCTGCCGTTCATCTGGGTGTTGCTGGGGATTCTCGGCGGCTTGGAGACCTGGGGCTTGCTGGGATTGTTCGTCGGGCCGGCGCTGATGGCGGCGCTGATGCTGCTGTGGCGGGAGGGAACGGCCGCGCGGGGCGCGGCTTCGGAAGCAGGGGCGGAGCCTGACTGAAAACCGAGTATTTTGGGGGTAGACGGTTTGAAAAGGGGAGCGCGCCGCTCTCTGTAGAGAGACCCAGGTCAGTATTGGTTGGACTTCGTCGTAGCAATTTGCGGCTTTTTGGTATTACAAAGAGGTACTAAAGCGCGAGAAAAGAGGCAACCATATACCTGGTGCACTACCGCGTCGGATCACGTCTGGCGCAATTCCATGGCGAGCAAGCCCTCCCTGCGAGCTTTCTTCAGCAGCGACTTCACCTGCTCATCGGTGTGGGCGACTCCATATGGGACGGGCTGGCCACCCTTCCCGTCGGTTGCAATGACAACTCGAAGCACGACAGACTCCATTCAGTTGCGATCGCCATATGTAGCCGGGCCACCACACCAATCAAACATTTTGTGGCGAGTGGTCAGGTCTATAATAGTTGCCCACAAAAAGGCTCACAACCACCCCGCCGGCCCCGATGCAATTTCCACCGGCCGCGTCCTGCCGCACTATCGGACCAGGACTGCAGACCGTCGGGGGAGCGCGTGAACAAGCCAGCGAATGCAAAGCTGCGAGCAGGGTCAACGGCGACCGCATCCGGCCAATGCGTCTGTGGCGCGGTGCGCCTGGAAATCGATTACCCGGCGTTCTGGGCCTGGCACGACCACTCGCGATCGACCCAGCACGCGCATGGCGCCGCCTATGCCACCTATGTTGGAGTCTGGAAAAGTCGCGTCCGTATCACGCTCGGCAGTCACCGCGTCGTCCGCTTCAAGGACAAAGCCCGCCACACCACCCGAAGCTTCTGCGCGACATGCGGCACGCCCCTGCTCTACGAGCGGCCACGCTCGGCGAAAATGATAGACGTCCCGCGCGCTCTGTTCGAGACCCGCACCGGACGGGAGCCGCGCTATCACATCGCTCTCGAAGAGTCGCCGGAGTGGGCCTACCGCGGCGAGAAGCTGGGCCCGTTGAAAGGTTATCCGGGCGTCCTCTGGTCGCGGCCGCGAAGGACAAGACCGGTGGTCAGGACCGGTCACGCCTGGCAGGTCAGCGGTTGAAATGACGCGCTCATTCGAATACGCACCATCGGTCCTGTGCCGGAACATCAGCACGCCCACGCAAAACGGGCGGCGCGACAAGAGGGAAACGACAAGCATGCAACGACGGACTTTCATCGCAGCGGGAGCCGCCGCCGCCCTGGCACGGCCAGCCATTGCCGGCAACACGCAGCCGTTGCGGTTCGTGCCGCAGGCCCCGCTCACCAGCATCGATCCAGTGTGGACCAGCGCCATGGTGGTGCGCAACTTCGGCATGATGGTGTTCGAAACTCTGTACGGGCGCGATGAGACCATGACGCCGCAGCCGCTCATGCTCGCGGGAGAGGTCATCGACGACGACGGCCACCGCCGCACCATGACCCTGCGCGACGGGCTGCGCTTCCATGACGGCGAACCGGTGCTGGCGCGCGACTGTGTCACCTCGCTGCGCCGCTGGATGAAGCGCGATCCGGTCGGCGCCACCATCGAGGCCCGCGTCGATGCGCTGGAAGCGCCCGACGACCGGACCATCCTGTGGCGGCTGCGCAAGCCGTTCCCGCATCTTCCCAAGGCGCTGTCGAAATTCCAGACCGCCGCGGTGATCATGCCGGCGCGCATCGCGGCCACCGATCCGTTCAAGCAGATTCCCGAAGCGATCGGTTGCGGGCCGTTCCGCTACCTGGCGAAAGAGCATGTGCTCGGCAGTTTTGACGCGTTCGCGCGCAACGAACGCTACGTGCCGCGCAGCGAGCAACCCAGCTTCACCGCGGGCGCCCACCGCGCGCTGGTGGACCGCGTCGAGTGGCACATGATCCCCGACCCCGGCACCGCCGCCAACGCGCTGATGGCGGGCGAGATCGACTGGATCGAGATGCCCATCCCCGACCTGCTGCCCCTGCTGGAGCGTGCCCCGGGCGTCGTCACCGGGCGCCTCGATACCTGGGGCTTCATCAGTCAGTTGCGTCCGAACCATTTGAATCCCCCCACCAGCAACGTGTTGTTCCGCCGCGCCATGATGGCGGCGATCGACCAGCGCGAGGTGATGCAGGCCGTGATGGGCGGGGATCCGAGCGGCTTCGTCACGCCGGTCGGCTTCCTGGTCACCGGCGATAGGCAGGTGGACGAAGCGGGTCTCGATTTTGTCCGCACGCCGCATAGCGTGGACGATGTGAAGCGCATGCTCGACCAGGCCGGCTACCACGGCGAGCGCGTGGTCCTGCTGCACACCTCCGACCAGCCGTTCCACGCGGCGTCCTCGACCGTGGTGGTGGCTTCGCTGCGCAAGGTCGGGATCACGGTGGACGACGAAGTGATGGACTGGGGCACCACGCTGCAACGCCGCGGCAGCCGGGAGCCATTGGACAAAGGCGGCTGGTCGCTGTTCACCTCGGTCACGCCGGTGCCGGAATCGCGCGATCCCCTGCTCGCCTCGCTGATCCGCAGCAACGGCAAGGACGCATGGTTCGGCTGGCCGTCCGATCCGAAGATCGAGGCGATCTATGCGGCTTGGCTGGATGCTGCGAATCCGCAAGAGCAGTTGCGTTTGGAACGCGATTACCAGCTCGCGGCATTCGAGTCGGTGCCGTTCATCCCAATGGGACGCTACATGCTGCGCCAGGCATGGGGCGCGAAATTGCACGGCTTGCTGAAAGGCCCGGCGCCGGTGTTCTGGAACATCTCGAAGCAGTCCTGACCGCACGCGGCACGTTGTCACCGTGGCGCGTTGTCACAGTTGGGCGGATCGCGCAGGATCGGCACAAGCATGGTGCAGCCTGGGCGAAAAACGTGATGGAAGTCGTGCAGTTGGCGATCGGCGAGGCGCATGACCTGGGCTGCGCGGCGCTGCTGGGAATTGGCTTCACCAGTGCCGAGGCGCGCAGCGTCGTCGACCACCTCATCGACAATTCGCTGTGCGGCTATCGGTTTGCCGGCCTGCCGCGCATCCTGGCACTGGCCGACAGCCCGGAGATCCGGCGGCCGCGCACCCCCATTACCATCGAATACGAGACACCGGTCTCCGCCCGGGTGGATGGTGGGAATCACGTCGGCTACGTCGCCATGGATTTCTGCGTCGAACTGGCGCTTGCCAAGGCGCGCAACAGCGGCATCGCGCTGATCGGCGCGCATAACAGTTGGCTCAGCGGCCGCAACGCCTACTATCTCGAGAAGCTGGCGCGGGCCGGGTTCGCAGCCATTCACACCGTCGCCAGCACACCGGCCGTGGTGCCGCCCGGTGCCAGGCAGCGCTTCCTCGGCACCAATCCGCTTGCCATTGCGTTGCCCGGCGAGCCTGACCCGTTCATCTTCGACATGGGAACCGCTGCCACGATGTGGGGCGAGGTCTTGCTCAAGTCCTATCTCAACGAGAGCCTGCCTGATGGCATCGGCGTCGATGCTGAAGGACACCCGACCAACTCGGCGGCCGAGATGATCCGCGGTGGCGTGCTACCGTTCGGTGGCCACAAAGGCTTTGGGCTGTCGCTGGCGATTCAGGCCCTGGGCTTGCTCGGCGGCGGCATCACCCCCTCCGAAACCGCGATCGACCGCGGTTTCCTGTTCATTGTGTTCGACCCGGGCCTGTTGCTGCCACACGCGCAATTCACCGCGGAGCTGGCGCGCCTGATCGCAACGATCAAGTCGTTGCCTCGCCAGCCTGGCGTGGACGAAATCCGCATCCCGTCCGAGCGCGCCTTCCGCGAACGCGAGCAACGTCGTGCAGAGGGCGTCATCATGGTCGATCGCCCGGTTTACGATCGTTTGACCAGGTTGGCCGGCCGTAACGCCTGACCGGCCGGGAATGGCGAATGAGAACGCCTGGGGTGGCGACCGACGCGCGCGCTGCGATGGCGGCTGGTATTATACCCGGTGCCCGAACGATTGACCCGCCTGGCGGGAGCACGGAGCACCCTCCTGTCATTGCGAGGACCGCTTCGCTCCGCGCAATGACACTTGGGCATTTCGTCGCCGAGAGTCACTGATCAAGACGGTTGGTATTACAATCCTTGCAGGAACGCGAGCATGGCCGCATTGACTTCGTCGGCTCGTTCCTGCTGCGTCCAATGGCCACACCCGGGCAGGACGATCGTCGACCGAAGCTGCGGCACAAAGGACTTCAGATTCGCCACCAGTTCCCGCGCGCCCGGGAACCGCAGCACCAGATCATGCTCGCCCACGACATACAGCGCCGGCACCGTCACCTTCGCCCCCGCATACGGCGCCAGCAATTCCCAATTGTGGTCGATGTTGCGATACCAGTTCAGTCCGCCGCGGAAACCCGTGCGCCGGTGCTCCGCAACATAGAACGCGAGATCATCCTCCGTCAGCCATCCCGGCAGCGGTATCGCCGCATAGTCGTGCAACCTGCTGCGCAGGCCGCCTGCGAGGGGCACCATGCTGAACCCATCGGAACCGGGAGGGCGCGTCACGCCGCCCGACAGGCGCAGCAAGCAGTCGCGCATCGAGGCCGCGACGTCCGCCTCCAGGTCGGCCTCGGCCACACCGGGCGTCTGGAAATGGAGCTGGTAGAAGACCGCCGTGTCGGTGCGCGGCATCACCGTCGTGGGCCGCACCTTGCCACGCGGGCGATACGGAACGCTGAGGCCGATCACCGCGCGGAACCGGTCCGGCCGCAGCAGCGCGGCATGCCAAGCGACCGGCGCACCCCAGTCGTGGCCGGCGACGACCGCGGTCTCCTCGCCGAGCGCGTCCAGCACGGCCACCATGTCGCCGACGAGATGTAGTAGCGTGTAGGCCTCGATTGGCTGCGGGCGATCGGTTTGGCCGTAGCCGCGCATGTCGGGCGCAACGGCGTGGAAACCGGCGGCGGCAAGTGCGTGGAGTTGGTGGCGCCACGAATACCATGATTCCGGGAAGCCGTGACACAGCAGCACCAGCGGGCCGGTCCCTGACTCGGCCAGGTGGATGCGGATCGCATCGGTTTGGATGAAGCGATGGCTGATATCGGGCATGACAGGCTTCCTTGTTTTGCAGCCTCCGGCGCTGTCAGCGCTGGATCCTGACGCTTCGATGCCGCCTGCGAGCCTGTCATTCCGAGTGCAGCGATGCAATCTGCCCGAGATTGCCCACGTCACTCGCGCGGGCGTCCCTATCCGGTTAGCGCAGGTAGCCGCTTGCGAAGGCCGAGCCAGACGGCGCCGCCGCAAATGCCTGCGCTGACTGGATAGGGACACGCGCGGGAGGTTGCTGCGGCGACCTTGTCGCAACTGTCATGGCCGGGCCTTGTCCCGGCTATCTACGGACATTCGGTCGGAACACGTTTGTGCCAACGGACCCGATCTGCGGGGGTAGATGGCCGGGACAACAACGCCGGCCATGACTGTTGCAGCCGGGGCGCCCGTGGGGCGATCACCCCTCCGGCAGCCCAGCCTGACGCAGCCCATCCGCGTAGAGCGCGACGTCCTCCTCCCGCACCAAAGGCGACCGTTCAATCGCGTTCCTGATGCAGAATCCTGGCTCCAATTCGAACAGGCGCCGGCGGAACTCTGCCGCCTCGCGGTGTCGCCGGAGGTGGCCCAACGCCGAAAGCTGACCCTTGTAGGCCGACGAGAACGCAGGGTTCAGCGCGATGGCGCGGCCGCCGACCGCCACCGCCGCCTCGAACTCCCGGTTCAGCAGGTGCGGCATGATGTGGGCGGTATGGAAGAAGAAGCCGTGCGGATCGTGCGGTGCCAGTCGTTGCGCATGATCGATCCGGCGCGTCGCTTCCGCATGGTCGCCGAGATAGCTGAGCGTGAGACCGGAGAAACACCATGCCAGCGCCAGGTTGGGGTTGAGCGCGATGGCGTGGTCATGCAGCGTAAGAGCTTCCGCGGGCCGCTTGTTCAGGAAGCCGCGGACGTGGCCCGCCAGCGTCACGGCGCGGGCGTCGCGCGCATCCAGCCCGACCGCACGCTCGGCCAGTTCGGCGGCGCGCTGGGTCGCGGCAGCGGCGTCGGGCGCCCAGCCCTGGCCGACCAGGAACAGATGCCAGTAGGCGAGCCAGGCGTGTGCGGCGGCATTGCCGGGGTCGATCGTCAATGACGTCTCCAGCAAATCCCCAGCCTTCCGGAAGCGGCTCTTCTCCAATTGGTAGATCGAGGGGATTGCCCCGCGCATCAACTCGATCGCGTCCGGGTCGGCGAAGCAGCGTGTGCGTGCCCGCTCGCCTTCCCAGATCAGCAGGGTGGTGTCGATCTGCGCAGCGGTTTCCGCCGCGATCTCGTCCTGCAGCGCGAAGATATCGCCGGCATCGCGGTCGAAGCGGCGTCCCCAAACCACCGTGCCGCCGGCGCGGACATCGCTGAGCTGGACGATGACACGGACTCGCCCGCCGCTGCGCTGGATGGTCCCGGTGAGCATGAAATCGAGCTCGGGGTGCGGGCGCCACGGTGCCCAGGCGGGATCGGCATCCGGCCCTTGCAGCGGTCCGAAAGGCGATTGTTCTGACGCGCGATGGGCGGTGCAGGTGATCCAGCGAAATTGCGCCAGGGCGGTGGTGATCTCCTCCACCAACGGCAGCGCCAGCTCCTTGTCGGCGCCCGGCTCGATCCGGCGTAGTGGGAACACGCCGAGACGCACCGCGCCCTCGGCCGACTTTGCACTCGCGGTCGCTGCCTTTTCGACGCGATGCCGCGGGCCGTTTCGGGATGGCGCGACGGAGCGGCGGATGGCGGCGCCCAATTCCTCGATCTCGCCCGCCGGGGCGCGCCCGCCATGTTGCGCAAGCACCGAGCGGCAGCGCTCATAAACGGCGAGCGCGGCAACGTGGTCGTTCCGCGTGAGGTGTGCGGTGATGGCCGCGCGCCAGGCGGCCTGCTGCGTGGGGTCGATCCGCAGCACTTGTTCGGCCGCCCGTAACGTACCGGCGGGATCGGCCTGCGCGGCCAGGATCGTCTCGCCGATGCTGCTCGCGACCTGTGTGAGGTGCGCGGCCTGCCGGGCGCACCATTGGTCGAATGCCGGGTCCAGGCCCTGCAGGTCCCCGAGCAGGGGCTGCGCGAACAACGCGAGCGGTTCCGGCTGCGAGGGCGTGGCACGCATGAAGTCGACGGCGTCGATCCAGGCATCTTGCACCGCCAGCGCGAGGTGGTGCCGATCGGTGCGCAGCAGGCGAGGCGCCGCAGAGCCCAACGCCTGCTGTAACTCGTGCACCGCCTGCCGCAGCGATGCCCGCGCTTGCTGATTTTCCCGCCGACTCCACAGAAGGGACGTGGCCTCGCCGCGCGCGGCGGTGCCGTGGGGCGAGAGGGCGAGGATCGCCAGCAGTGCCCGTGTCTTGCGTCCGCGCGGCAGGATCGAGCGGCCAGTGGCATCGTAGGCGTGCATGCGGCCGAACAACGACAGCCGAAGCAGCGGCGCGGCCTCATCGATGGCGCGGCCTGGCGGACCGGGCACGGGGGGCGGGAATGCGAGGATAGCGGCGCTCCGTCAGTTTTCGGGGTCCTAGTTTGCGGACAAATTACAACCTTCAGGGGAGTAGAAATTCAGTTCTTATCCGAAAAGGTGAGGCATTGCAAGACGTAGATTACCATCGCGGTCACGCTACGTTCGCACTGCAACGGCCTGAAGCTGGAAGGCTCCGCAACCGGCAGGCCCCGCCCAGCGCAACCGCGTGAGCAGGAGCAAGCCGCGCGCCCTGCCAAATGTGTGCCGCAATTGGCTGCATCCGGAGGCTTGCCACGCATGAGCGACTGCGGCGGTTGCTTTTTTCAACGCGGAACCAGACGGTGGGCCGCCCGCAGCCGGGGGCTCCCTGACAACTGGGGCGAGCTACCGACCTTCTCCGGCGCGTGGGCCGCATGGTTTGAGAATTGTCGGCTGCGACTTGCGATCCGGCCGGTTTCCTGCCCAAACTCGACCGGCGTCAACAATAACCATGGGAGGGAAACGATGCCGTCCATCATCCTGCGGCATGCGTTCGTCGGAATGATCTGCCTGGTGTTGGCGGCGAAGGCTGCCTGCGCCGCGCCCTACATGATTGTGGGCAACGACGAGAAGGTCCTCTCGGACGACAAGGGCAAGCCGATCATCATGCCCACCGGCAAGGACAATGTGCAGATCGTCGACCTTGCCAATCCCATGAAGCCGAAGATCGTCGCCACCCTGCCGCTGGAGAACTCGATCGTCGGGCCGCCGGTGAACCTCGCCATCGCGCCCGACAACAGCATCGCGCTGGTGGCGGATTCGATGACGATCGCGGACGACAACGGCACCCGCAAGATGGTGCCCACCAACAAACTCTTCGTCATTGATCTGAAGGCCAACCCGCCGAAGCTGGTGCAGACGCTGACGCTGGGCAAGCAGCCATCGGGCCTGTCGTTCAGCCCGGACGGCAAACTGGCGCTGGTGTGCAACCGCGGCGAAGACACCATCAGCGTCTTGAAGATCGTTGGCACGCAGGTCACCCCGACCGACACGGTCAAGGTGGCGCCCGGCATCTCGACCGTGGAATTCACGCCGGACGGCAAGCATGCCCTGACAGTGGAGTTGCCGGAGAACCACGTCGCGATCCTGGACGTTGACGGCGACAAGGTCACCTACAACAAGCTCGAGCTGCCTACCTACCTGTTCCCCTACAACGTCATCGTCTCGCCGGATTCCAAACTGGCGATCACCGCGGATAACGGCGGCGGCGGCGCCGCCGACGGCAACCTGGACGACGTCAGCGTGATCGACATGGAATGGCCTCATCCGCACGTCATCGCGCATATCACCGTGCCGGACGCGCCCGAGGGGATGGCGATGAGCCCGAAGGGCGACCTCGCGGCGGTCGCGAGCGTGCAGGCGTCCAACAATCCGGCAGTGTGGTTCTACCACAAGACCGGCGTCGTCACGGTACTGCGGATCCAGGGGCAGAAGGTCACGCCGATCAAGGAGATCGATGTCGGGCGCGTGCCGGAGGCGATCGCGTTCCATCCCAACGGCCGCTACATCTACGTGGGCAACTTCACCGATGAGGATTTCTCGATTCTGAAGGTGGTGAACGGCATCAACGTCGTCGATACGGGGAAGCGCTTCAAGGTCGGCGGACACCCGGCGTCGGCACGGATGAGCCGGGAATAGGAACAATCGCTCGAGCGGCCGGCTCGCGGTCCGCGTTCATCGTGATGGCAAGCGAAGGCTTGGCGAACGCCCGCCATGCACGACTGACCTGCTCACTCGAAGGAAAGTCGTGACTGCCGACCGGAACCTGCCGACCGGAACCTGCCACTGAAACCTGCCCCACTGGCGCTTGACCGGTCCTCGGCAGGACAATGCAGGCGTCGGCCGTACGTCCGGACCGCCACGGTGGGCGACATTTACCGTTTGGTAAGGGTTGGGGTTTATCCCGCCGTGATGGCTGACTCGGTGCATCTGTCGGGGGCAGCGGACGGCGCCGCGGACAGTACGGCCGGGCACCGCGCGCGCCACCATGCCCACACCCACACACGGGGCCCTGCCAGCTTTCAGCAGGTGCTGCTGCGCGCGTTCCAGGGCAAAGCGGCGACCGGCCGGTTCATGGGCGCGGTGCACCGGGCGGTGGTACGCGTCCCGGCCGCCGCTTCGTTCAAGCCGACGTCGAGCCTGCCCGCCGCGTCTACCCAGGCGCTCCGCCAAGCCATGGCGCAGGAGGCCGTGCCCGCTTCATGGCAGCCCGCGCTGACGTTCATCATGGCGCAGGAATCCGGCGGCAGGGTCGGTGTGCACAGCCCAATCCATTCGGCGCGTGGCCTGTATCAGCTCACCGCCGCCAACTATCACTACAACCCGAACGGCACTGCCTCCTTCGGCGATGCGGTGGAGGAGGCCCAGGGCGGCATCCGCTATATCCGCGCCCGCTACGGAACCGCCGACAATGCCGCTGCCTTCTGGCGACAGCACCACTGGTACTGACGCCTGACCGGCGAGGACCCGGCCAGCCTGTCCTTCGCATGGGACCATGCGGGGGCAACATCGTCCGGGAGGTTGTCCCTCCCTTGCACGGCGTCGCCACCAGGTAGTTCACTGGACTGTCGCCACGATCCGGGAGGGTCCCGATGCCGGATGCCACCACGCCTGTGACTGCCCACCACGCCTGGCCCGCCGGCCTGACCCGCGTACCGTTCCGGGTGTACCAGGACCCCGACATTCTGCGCCTTGAGCAGGAGGCGGTGTTCGAAGGACCGGTGTGGAACTACCTGTGCCTGGAGGTGGAGATCCCCAACCCGGGCGACTGGCGCGCCACCTGGGTGGGGCAGATGCCGGTGGTTGTCGCGCGCGACGCCGAGGGGCAAATCAGCGCCTTCGAGAACCGCTGCGCCCATCGCGGCGCCCTGATCTGCTTCGACGACGGCGGCAGCAATGCGAAGGACTTTACCTGCCCGTATCATGCCTGGCGCTATGACCTGCACGGCACACTGCGGTCCGTCGCGTTCCAGCGCGGAGTGAATGGCAAGGGCGGCATGCCGGAGGGCTTCCGGATCGCCGACCACGGCCCCAGGAAGCTCCGCGTCATCACATGGCAGGGCCTGGTGTTCGGCACCTTCAGTCCCGACACGCCGGAGTTCGAAACCTTCCTGGGCCCCGCCGTTGCCGCCCGCTTGCGCATCGCCACCAGCCGCAAGCTGGAAATCATCGGCCGCTTCACGGAAGAGCTGCCGAACAACTGGAAGCTCTACGCCGAGAACGTCCGCGACACCTACCACGCCAGTCTGCTCCATTTGTTTTTCGCAACGTTCAAGATCAACCGGCTGAGCCAGGGCGGCGGCGTGGAGATCAACGAGGCCGGAAGTTGCCACGTCTCCACCACGCTGGCGCCGGACGACGCGGTGGATAACGCGTATGCCGGCATGCGGTCGGTGGACAACGACTTCAAGCTGCGCGATCCCGGATTGATCGACATCGCCGATGAGCATGGCGACCGCGTGCGCCAGCAAATCATGTCGGTGTTTCCCAACTTCGTGATGCAGCGGACGCAGAACATCATGGCGGTGCGGCATTTCGTACCGCGCGGGGTGGACGCATGCGACCTGCACTGGATTTACCTGGGCTACGCCGACGATACGCCTGAGATGCGGACGCGGCGGCTGCGGCAATTGAACCTGGCGGGGCCGGCAGGCTTCGTCTCCATGGAAGACGGCTGCATCGGCGGGTTCGTCGAACGCGGCGTGGCGACGGCGCCGCGGGGGATGTCCGTGGTGGAGATGGGCGGCGCCGGGATCGAGGCGCAGGATACGCGGGCGACGGAGGTCGCGATCCGCGGATTCTGGCGGATGTGGCGGGGGCTGGTGGGGGAATAGTTCTGCGATTCTGACGGTCGGTGCCCGGCCTGCAGTGTCATTGCGAACGAGCGAAGTGTCATCGCTGGCGCAGAAAGTATCATTGCGAGCGCAGCGAAGCAATCGCCCCCGAGTGAGGTGCGAACTCTCCAGGAGATTGCTTCGCTGCGCTCGCAATGACAGATTGACCGATGGCATCAAAGCGTCACGATCGCAACACTAGCGACGGCGGCACAGCCGGAGGTCACGATGGTTCGGTCCATGTCAACGGCTGCCCGCCTGCCGCGCCGTCGCTTCCTCGCCGCATCGGCGGCGGCGGTCGCCGCACCACACATCGTCCGCGCGCAGTCCGGCCGCGTGCTGAAATTCATCCCACAGTCGGACCTGTCGGTGCTCGATCCCGTCTGGTCCGCGGCCTATGTCGTGCGCAACCACGGCATGATGGTGTTCGACACGCTGTACGGGCTGGATGCGACGTACCAACCCCAGCCGCAGATGGCCGCCGGCCACCGCATCGAGGACGACGGCAAGACCTGGCTGATCACGCTGCGTGACGGCCTCGCGTGGCATGACGGGCAGAAGGTGCTGGCGCGCGACTGCATCGCCAGCATCCGCCGCTGGGGCGCGCGCGACAGCTTCGGCCAGACGTTGATGGCCGTGACCGATGCGCTCGACGCGCCCGATGACCGCACCATCCGCTTCCGCCTGAAGCGTCCGTTCCCCCTGCTGCCGGCGGCGCTTGGCAAGGCCGGTTCCAATGTCTGCGTGATGATGCCCGAACGACTGGCCAACACCGATCCGTTCAAGCAGGTGACGGAGATGATCGGCAGCGGCCCGTTCCGCTACGTGGCGAAGGAGCGCGTGGCCGGCTCGCTGGTGGTGTATGAACGCAACGCCGCCTATGTGCCGCGCCCCAGCGGCACGCCCAGCTTCATCGCCGGGCCGAAGATCGTGCACGTCGATCGCGTTGAATGGCACGTGCTGCCTGATCCCGCCACGGCCGTCGGTGCCATGCAGGCGGACGAGCAGGATTGGTGGGAAGCGCCGACGTTCGATCTGCTGCCGCTATTGCGGCGGGCGCAGAACCTGACGGTGCCGGCGCCAACTCCGTTGGGCTTTCTCGGTGGGCTGCGCTTCAACTGCCTGCAGCCGCCGTTCAACAATGCGGCGTTGCGGCGTGCTCTTCTGGGGGCGGTGGACCAGCAGGATTTCATGATCGCCGCCGCCGGCACGGATAACCGGAACTGGCACACGCCCGTTGGCGTGTTCTGTCCGCAGTCGCCGATGGCAAGCGATGCGGGGATGTCGGTGTTGACCGGGCCTCGGGACATGGCCGCGGTGAAGCGCGCGGTCGCCGCGTCCGGCTATGCGGGGGAAAAGGTGGTGGTGCCGGTGCCCTCGGATTTTCCCAACCTGCGTGCACTGGCCGATGTCGGCGTGGACATGATGCAGAGGGCCGGGCTGAACCTGCAGGCGAACTACACCGACTGGGGCAGCATGCTGCAGAGCCTGGTCAAGACCGATCCGGTGGAGAAAGGCGGCTGGAGCGCCTTCTATACCTACTGGTCGGGGCTCGATCAGTTCGATCCGGCGGTGCATGTGTGGATTCGTGGTAATGGCCCAGCGGCAGCGCGTGGGTGGCCGACCAGCCCGAAGCTGGAGGCGCTGCGGAATGCGTGGCTGGCGGCGGGCGATCTCGCGGCGCAGAAGCAGATCGCGGCGGATATCCAGCGGCAGGTGTTCGAAGACGTGCCGTATATCCCGCTGGGGCAAATTCTTCCCACCTGGGCGTACCAGCGGAAAATTACCGACGTGCTGCAGGGCTACGCATTGTTCTGGAATGTGCGGAAGGCGTAACGCCATGCACGCCCGGCTGCATTGCAAATCGGCTAAAGCCCCCGCGCCTCTCGTCGTGGCCGGGCTTGACCCAGCCATCAACCCGATCAGCGGCGGGCGAAGATGGCCGGTTGATCACCCGGTCAAGTTCAGCGACATGGCCCGGCCATGACGAGGGTAGTACGGTGCCGGCGGTTTTTTCGTCGGTCGTCGTTGATTTTCTGCAACGTACCATGAACGGCCCCTCCGATCGCTCCCTGCCGCGGCGCGGCGTTCTGTCCGGTTTGGCCATCACGGGCGCGGCTATGGCGACTGGCCTCGCGGCCCCATCGCCCACAGATCAGGTCGCCGTGCGTCAGGACACCGCGCGCCTGCCACCATCACGCCTGGCGCTGCTGGAGGAGACGATCGGCGAAATGCAGCGCCGGTCGAAGCGCGATCCGGCTGATCCGAAGGGCTGGCGGGTCAATGCTCTCGCCCATACCGACGTATGCTCGACAGTATCGAACGGCGACCCCAGCCAGGTGCATGGATGCTGGTGGTTCCTACCCTGGCATCGTGCCTTCCTCGCCGTAACAGAGTGGAAGCTGCGCGCTCTCTCGGGCGATCCGACGCTGGCTCTGCCGTACTGGAACTGGAGCAGTGACCGACGGATTCCCACAACGTTCGCGCGGCCTGGCAGCGCTCTGGCGCAGGCGGTGCGGTACACGCCCGACCGCGATCTGCGCGCGGTCGAGGTAGACCGGCTGGTGTTCGATCCCACAAGGGCACAGCTGGGTGTCGCGGCGCTCGATGCGCGATCGTTCGTGGTGCACACGCCCTCGGCAATCCCAGCGAGCTTCGGCGGCATCGCCAAGCCGAACGCGGGCGGTTGGCATGGGCGCAGCCGGATGGAAACCATTCCCCACAATGCCGTCCACAATTACGTGGGCGGCGAGGCAGTCGATCGCAGCGTCGGAGACATGACCGAGCTGGCCACGGCCGCGGTCGATCCCGTGTTCTATGCGCATCACGGCAATCTGGACCGTCTGTGGGAAGTTTGGCGGCAGGACCCGGCGCGCAAGGCAACCGAGCCGACCGACCCCGTCTTCACCCAAAAGCAGTTTCTGTTCCCGTGGATCGACGGCACCATCGTATCCGTGCCAATGCGGGACGTGCTCGACACGCGGCGGCTTGGCTACGTGTACGACTCGCTTGCCGTGCTGCGCGAGGGCGCCGTTCCCGCCAACGACGCCATGCCGTCCGATGCGTCGGGACGGAAACTGGCAAGCGCCTTGGCGCGCGTCCCCTCCGGCTTCGCGCGCTGCATCCTGCGCATCAGTGGCGTCGAACCGGGGGACCGTCCACTCTCGGCCGAGGTTTGCATAGGACAACCCGGCGGACGTCCCGGCGATCCCGCATCGTGGATCAGCGTCGGCGCGCTTGCCATGGGAAGTGCGCATGGCCCGGCGGTCTTTCCGGATACCGAACCACGCTTCGACGTAACGGCGGCGGTCAGGACCCTGGGAACCCAAACGGTTGAAGTGGCGGTGCTGCCGCTTGCCTTGGGGGTGGGGCAGCGAAGCTGGCCGCCGTTCCGGTATGCGGGGCTGGAGATCGTCACCGCGGGCGGATGATGCCCACCGCCGAGATACCTGCCTCATCGTGCCGTGACGCTGCCGCCACCTCTCCTCATGGCCGAGGCATCTCGTTACGATCCCTATGCTTCTGCCTCACCCCTGCCCTCGCCAGAAACCGTGCCGTGCCCCTTGGACCTGCCCACCGCCCGGTTATATGAACCTGAACGCCCCATGCCCGACCCAGACCCCGACGCACTCGACCCTCGTCGCCGCCGCCTGTTGTTCCGCGCCACCCACCGCGGCACGCATGAGAACGACCTGATGATCGGCGGCTTCGTGCAGGCCCATCTGGCGGAATTCAGCCCCGGAGAGCTCGACGCCCTGGAAACGCTGCTGGAACAGCCGGAAACCGACCTCGCCGACTGGCTGACGGGCCGCGTTACCCTGCCGCCCGATTCACCCCCGATGCTGCGCCGCATCCGGGCATCGGTGCTCGCCGCGGCCCCGTCCCGGTCCGACCCCGCCCCCGCATCGGGCCCGAGTCTTCCCCCGCGGACGGCGGTGCGATCCTCGGGTCAAATCCGGGGACCAGGCCCAGCCACGCGGAGATCGGGCCCGGCCATGACCGGAGGGATGAGGTGTCCGCGTGACCGCGCCCATCCAGGTCTGGGGTGCGCCGGAGGGCTGGGACGCCTTCCTTCTCGCCCAGCGTCGCCGCGAGTTCGCCGGTCCCATCCTGCACGTCGCCCGTGACGACGCCCGCATGGCCCGCTTGGCCGAGGCACTCGCCTTCATCCTCCCTGAGGCCGAGATCCTGCGGTTCCCCGCCTGGGACTGCCTGCCCTATGACCGCGTCTCCCCCAACGCAGCCCTGGTGTCGGAGCGCGTCGCCACCCTGACGCGCCTGCTGGAACCCGCCGGCGCCCCCCGCATCGTCCTCACCACGGTGAACGCGCTGGTGCAGCGCGTGCCGCCCCGCGCCGCGTTCGCCGGCTCCAGCCTGGACCTGAAGGTCAATGGCACCATCCAGCCGGAGCAATTGGCGCAGTTTCTGGAAGCCAACGGGTACGGCCGCGCCGGCACCGTGATGGAGCCGGGCGAATACGCCATGCGCGGCGGCATCATCGACCTGTTCCCTGCCGGCGAGCCCGACCCCGTCCGCCTCGATCTGTTCGGCGACACCATCGAATCGATCCGCGTCTTCGATCCCTCCAGCCAACGCAGCGGCGACCGCCGTCAGCGCCTGACCCTGCGTCCGGTCTCAGAGGTCCCGCTGGGCCGCGAGGCCATCGCCCGCTTCCGCTCGGCCTGGCGTGACCTGTTCGGTCAGCCGGCGGCGGACGATCCGATCTACCACTCGATCTCCGACGGCCGCCGTCACCCCGGCATGGAGCACTGGGTCTCCCTGTTCCATCCCGCGATGGACACCCTGCTGGACTACCTGCCGAAGGCATCGGTCAGCCTGGACCACCAGGCGGATGAGGTCCTGACCGCCCGCATGGAGATGATCGCCGACCACTACGCCGCCCGCCGCGGCCCTACCCGCGACGGCGAGGTGCCGTACCGCCCGCTGCCCCCCGATCGCCTGTACCTGGACCGTGCCGACTGGGACTCGATGCTCGCCGGCGGCCCGGTGCTGGCGTTCAGCCCCTTTGGCCAGCCGGAGGATGCAGCCGGTGTCGATGGCGGCGGCCGACCCGGCCCGATCTTCGCCTCAGGGGGCCTGGCGTCCAGCGGCGGGGCCAGTGTCCCTGGCAACGCTGCCAGGGCAATCAACGTGTTCGACCAGTTGCGCGCCCAGGCGGAACGCTGGGCCAACGAAGGCCGCCGCATTGTGCTCGCCGCCTGGACCCGCGGTTCCCGCGAGCGCATCGCCAACCTGCTGAAGGAGCACCACTTCAAGGACGCGGCGCAGGAGGAGAGCTGGGCCGCCATCCGCCGCAAGCCGGCGGGATCCGTGTCGCTGGTCACGCTCGGCGTGGAACGCGGCTTCGTTGCGGAACGCGTCGCCCTGGTGGGAGAGCAAGACCTGCTGGGCGAACGCATCAGCCGGCCCCCGCGGCGGCGGAAGCGCGCCGACCAGTTCATCGCCGAAGCCACCGAGATCGCCGAGGGCGACCTGGTCGTGCACCAGGAATATGGCATCGGCCGCTACGACGGCCTGGAGACGCTGCACGTCACCGGCGCGCCGCATGATTGCCTGCGCCTGATCTACGACGGCAGCGAGAAGCTGTACCTGCCCGTCGAGAATATCGAAATCCTGTCACGCTACGGCTCCGAGCAACAAGGCGTGGCGCTGGACAAGCTGGGCGGTGTCGGCTGGCAGACCCGCAAGGCGCGGATGAAGAGCCGCATCCGCGACATGGCGGCCGAGCTGATCCGCATCGCCGCCACCCGCCGCATTCGCGACGCCGAGGTGATGGTCCCCGGCGAAGGCACCTGGGACGAGTTCTGCGCCCGCTTCCCCTTTGCCGAGACTGAGGACCAGGCCCGCGCCATCGCCGACGTGCTGGAAGACCTGGCGACCGGCCGCCCGATGGATCGTCTGATCTGTGGCGACGTCGGATTCGGCAAGACCGAGGTCGCGTTGCGCGCCGCCTTCGTCGCGGCCATGTCCGGCGCGCAGGTGGCCGTGGTGGTGCCGACCACGCTGCTGGCGCGTCAGCACTACCGCACGTTCTCCGAACGCTTCGCCGGCCTGCCGGTGAAGGTAGCCCAGCTCTCCCGCATGGTGCCCGCCAAAGAGCAGGCGGAGGTGAAGCGCGCGCTGACCGACGGCCGCGTGAACATCGTGATCGGCACGCATGCACTGCTGTCGAAGACCATCCAGTTCGCCGAACTCGGCCTGCTGGTGGTCGATGAGGAGCAGCACTTTGGGGTCGCGCATAAGGAGCGGCTGAAGCAGCTCAAGGCCGACGTGCATGTGCTGACGCTGACCGCGACGCCCATCCCGCGCACGTTGCAACTGGCGCTGACCGGCGTGCGGGAGATGAGTCTGATTTCGACTCCGCCGGTCGATCGGCTGGCGGTGCGTACCTTCATCATGCCGTTCGACAGCGTGGTGATCCGCGAGGCCCTCCAGCGCGAGCGCTTCCGCGGCGGCCAGGTATTCTGCGTCGTCCCGCGCATCGAGGACCTGCCCCGCATCAGCGAACGCCTGCGCGAGATCGTGCCGGAAGCGCGGCTGGCGCAGGCGCACGGGCGGCTGGCGCCGACCGAACTCGAACGCGTCATGACCGAGTTCGGCGACGGCAAACACGACATTCTGCTGTCCACCAACATCGTGGAGAGCGGGCTGGACATGCCGGCGGTGAATACGCTGGTGATCCACCGGGCCGACATGTTCGGGCTGGGACAGTTGTACCAGTTGCGCGGACGCGTGGGGCGCGGCAAGCAGCGCGGCTACGCCTACCTGACCTGGCCGCAGAACATGCGGTTATCGGTCGCTGCGGAGAAGCGGCTGACAGTGATGCAGACGCTGGACGCGCTGGGAGCCGGCTTCACTCTTGCGTCGCACGACCTGGACATCCGCGGCGCCGGCAACCTGCTCGGCGACGAGCAATCGGGGCATATCCGCGAAGTCGGCATCGAACTGTACCAGCAGATGCTGGAGGACGCGGTCGCCGAAGTCCGCGCGGGCGAGGGTCGCCGCGGCGGCGTGCACGAACGGGATTGGACGCCGAACATCTCGCTGGGCCTGCCGGTGCTGATCCCGGAGGACTACGTGCGCGACCTACCCGTGCGTCTGGGCTTGTACCGCCGGATCGGCGCCCTGGCGTCCGACGCAGAAACCGAGGCCGTGGCCGCCGAACTGGTCGATCGCTTTGGCGCATTGCCGGAGGAGGTAGACAACTTGCTCGGCGTGGTGGCGCTGAAGCGCGCCTGCCGCGAGGCGGGCGTGGAGAAGCTGGAAGCCGGCCCGAAAGGCATGGTGCTGACGTTCCGCGGCAATGCGTTCTCCAACCCAGCGGGGCTGGTGGCGTGGCTGTCGAGCAAGGGCGGCCTGGTCCGGCTGCGCCCCGACCACAAGCTGGCCATCTCGCGCGAGATGGACGTGGCGGCGCGGCTGCGCTTCGCGCGCGATACGCTGGAGGCGCTGGTGGGGATCGTGGGTCAGGCGAAGGCTGCGTAGAGACAATCGCAGTGAGGACTACCCGGCAGCGAGCCAGTCCTCGATTTTCAGTCCGGGAATATCACGAAGGTCGGCGGCATTGTTCGTGACCAACACACAGCTTGAGCTGATGGCATGGCCTGCGATCATGCGGTCATAGTCCCGTCCACGGATCCAGCCGCACCCTCGGCGCAGCGGCTTAATCACGGACATGTACCAGGGCCTCCCGGCTCGAACACCGGCAAGGTCAACCCCTCCGTCGCGCGCTCGAACGCCACCCGCACCGGCAGCCCCACATGCAATTCACCCGCGTCCAGCTTACGAAGTTGCGCGTTCATCCGCACGCCCTCGTCGAGATCGACCGTCACCAACGTGAGCGGCAGCTCCGGCTTGAAGCCTGGATGGAACGGATGGTGCGTCACCGTCCAACTGTGCACACGCCCGCGGCCCGACGCCTCGATCCACTCGGCCCGCAGGGAAAAACACGCATCGCAGACCGGCCGCGGATAGTGCCGCAGCCTGCCGCAATCGGCACAGCGTTGCAGCAGCAATCGGCCCGCGTTCAGCCCGTCCCAATAGGGTTGCGTGTCGGCGGTCGGCGACGGCACCGGCTTGGCATACTCGGCCATGGTCACGCCCTCCGCATGATGGCGATCGAGCCGTCGCCCATGTCGCCATATCCCGTCACGACGCCGATCTCCGCATCGCGCACCTGCACGGCCGCCTCGCCGCGAAGCTGCCGCACCAGTTCGACGATGTGATTCATCCCGGCCATATGCGCCTGCGACAGCAATCCGCCATGCGTGTTCACCGGCAGTCTGCCGTCGATCCGGATCGCACCCGATGCGATTAAGGGGCCGCCATCGCCTTTCTTGCAGAAGCCGGCGTCCTCGATCTGGCACAGCACGTTATAGGTGAAGCAGTCGTAGATCTCGGCCACGTCGATGTCGTCCGGCGTGACGCCCGCCATGGCGAATGCATGCGGCGCCGCCTTCGCCAGTCCGAGCGTCGTCATGTCCGGCCGCTGCGTGATGGCACTGGGCGAGTCGGGGTGACCCTCGGCCACGCCCATCACCAGCACCGGCGGCTTCGCCGTGTCGCGTGCGCACTCTGCCGCGCTGATTACCACCGCCGCGCCGCCGTCGCTCTCCAGGCTGCAATCCAGCAGGCGCAGCGGGTCCGAGATCATGCGCGAATTCTGATGGTCCTCCACCGTCATTGGGCGGCGCATCGTCGCGTTCGGATTGCGCAAGGCATTGTTGCGGGTGCTGACGGCGATCTCGGCGAAGTGGAGTGACGTGGTGCCGTACAGTTCCATGTGCCGCCGTGCCATCACGGCGTAGAGCTGCGCCGGGGCAATCGCACCTGACGGCATTTCGAATTCGCCGATCACGCGGAACTGCGGCATCTGCTGCACGCGCGCACCGATGCGGCCGCCGGAGAAGCCGGTGCGGCCGATCGACAGCAGCACGTGGCGGCAGATGCCGGCGTGGATCGCCGCCATTGCGCACTGAATCGCGGCGACGGCGGACGCGCCGCCCATCGGCGTGGTGGCGGAGAACCGCAGGTCACGTATGCCGAAATTGGTTGCGACATCCTCCGCCACCGCGCCCGAGCCATAGGGGATCACCCCATCGATGTCGGTGGGCTTCAACCCGGCATCGGCAATCGCCCGCAGGCTGGCTTCAAGCTGCAGCGACAGCGCGGTGCGATCGGTGCCACGCATGTATTCGGTTTCACCCACGCCGGTGACGGCGCCGGCCTCGCGTAACGACATCAAGACGCTCCCTTCAGGGCCAGCAGGGAGCGTAGGGCGATGGCGCCCAGACTCAAAGCCTCAGGCGGCGTGGCGCACACCCGGGAGTGAATCGATCCGCCGTTGCAGCGCGTTCTCCGCGCTCGCGTCCAAATCGAACGCCACGTGCACGCCGCCCCCCTGATCCAATGCCCGCACCGTGAACCGGAGCGGCATGCCCACACCGTCCAGCCGCAGGCTGCCACTGCTGCCGACGACCAGGCCGTGGACGCCATCGATGAAGGCACCGCGTACGGACAGATCCCTCGCTCGGCCATGCGACGTGCCCTGCGCGGCGGACACTTCGCACGCCAGATCCTCCGGATGACGCGGCGTGCGGCGCCGGTCCACGTCGCCGGTCGAGGTACGCACGATCCGCGTCACCGCTTGCTTCAGCTCGCCAATCGTATCGTTCAACAAACTGGCAGTATCGCGCACCTCCCCCGCGCGGCGCGTATTCGTTGCTGCTTCGCCGGAGACCTCGCTCGCACGGCCGTTTACCGCGCTGACCGCATCGGCCGTCTGCGTCACATTGTGCCCGATCTCGGCAGTCGCGGCACTTTGTTGCTCGAGCGCACGGGCGATCGAGGAGGCAATGGTCTCCACCTCGGCGATGGAGGTCTCGATATGCTGCACCGCGACGACCGAACTGCCGGTGGCGGCCCGCACTTTGGCAATGTGGCGCGTGATCTCCTCGGTAGAGGATGCGGTCTGCGTCGCCAGCGCCTTCACCTCGCCGGCCACCACTGCGAAGCCCTTGCCGGCGTCGCCGGCCCGTGCCGCCTCGATGGTGGCATTCAGGGCGAGCAAGTTGGTGCGGGCAGCAATCTCGGCAATCATGTCCGCGACCGAACCGATGCGGCCGACCTGCTCGTTTAGCGCCTGCATCGTGCAGCGCGTCTCGCCGCCGGCACGCACCGCCCGGCCCACCGCATCGGTCGCCCGCCCGACCTGGTCGTTGATCTCGCGGATCGACGCACTGAGTTCGTCGGCGGCGCCCGCAACCGCGCGCACGGTGCCGAGCGCATCGCCCGCCGCCCGCGCTGCATCGCCGGCAGCCGCGCCGGTGCGCTCGGCCGAGCCGGTCATGGCGTCGGCGATCGTGCCGAGCGCCGCCGTCCGCTCACTCACATGGTTCAGCACCGCCTGCGTCTCCGCCTCGATCTTTTCCGCCATGGCGATCAGCGCGGCGTGCTTCTCCGCGGTGCCGCGCTCGCGTTCGGCCTCGTTTGCTGCCGCGAGACGCGTCATTTCCATCATGCCATTGCGGAACACTACGAGCGCGCGGGCCATTTCGCCGATCTCGTCGCCGCGCGCCGCATCTGGAATCGCGGTGTCCATCTCGCGCGCGGCCAGACGTCGCATGGCGACGCTGATGGCCTGGATCGGCCCGGTGATGCGCCACTGCACCACCAGGAAACCGCCGCTGCCGACCGACAATCCAAGCGCCAGCAAGGCGGCTTGCAGCCGCAGGCGGGCGTCGATGTCGGTCTCGCGTTGCTCGGCATAGAGTTCCGCTGCCGCCACCGCGGTATTCGGCACCGCGATCAGGCTGTCGAGGGCTGCCGTCGAGATCCGCAGCCAATCGGTGAGCGAGACCGGCGGTGGCTGTCCGGCCAGCACCGTCGCCTGGATGGTTCGGCGCAGCTTGTCGATGTTGCCGAACCACGTGTCGTTTGCGGCCAGCACCGCCGCCGTCACAGCACCCGGGACCCCATGCCGCGCGGTCAGCTCGCGCAACGCGCCCCACGCCGCCTCGATCCGTCCCTGGTCGAGGCTGATCTGCATCTGCGCCGCTACCGGCAAGGCCTCGGTGTTGATAGCGTCGCTGTAGATGTTACGCTGCAGCCCGGCGGTGTCGCGCACCAGCCAGCCGAGCTGCTTCAGCTCCATCAGCTCGGCGATCGGCCCATCGACCAGCCGCACACGTTCGGTCAGCGCCGCCGACAGCCGATCGAGCCGCGTGGCCATGTCACTGGCAGTCTTGAACCACGCATCGCGCAGGCCAGCGGGACGCTCGGCAAGCGGCTGGCGGATTGCGGCGTCGGCTTCCCGCCGCGCGGCCTGCAGCGCAGCCGCGCTCTGCCGGAGCCCGTCGAGCTGCGGATCGTCGTCAGCGCAGCGCAGTGCCACGCAGGCGCGCAGGACTGCGTCGAGTGCTGGCGCCGCCTTGGCCCGGCCTCGATCGATGCTCGCCAGGAAGGCAGCTTCGGCAGGCTGTGGGGCGCCGAGCGCCGCCTGGACGGAGCCTCGTTCCGGGCGGAGGTATTGCAAGGCGGTGAAAACGTCCTGGCCCGCCCGGGCGACCGCAACCTCCTGCGCGGCCTGCCGTTTCTGCTGCACGGACGACCATGTCGGCACGGCCAGAGCCGCGACCAGCAACGCCAGCAGGGCAGTGAGCAATAGCCGCAGCCGGGTGCCGATGGTCAGCGGCCTGATGCGCAACATGGGCGGCATTCCTCGCAGAATGCTGCCATTGGATCAGACGAAGGTTAAGAAAGCGTTTGCCGATAGCCCCGGGTGCTGCGCCGGCACGCACCAGACGCTGCCGTGGGCTCATCTGCTGCCTGAGGGACATCGAGCAGATGCGCGACGTGGCGAGACGTCTCACAACATTGACGAACCACGGGTGAACCGCGAAGTTGGATTCCGGCACACACTTCGACGAGCGAGATTTATACCAGCCGCCCTGATGGTCTGTATTTTGTGAAGCTTGTTGCGCTGCCTGCGTCTTTGTGAGACCAACGGCAACCGACAGCCGCGACGGCCGGCCCGGTACAACCCCCGGCAACAGCGACTGGTCACGACAACACGCGCATCCCTTCCGACCCCGGCTTGGAGAACGCCGCGAACTGCGCCGGCGTGAAGCGGTGAACCGTGCATGAACGCGCAGCGCCTCACGGCCTCCAGCCGCAGCGCACCAGCGCTTCGCGCATGTGAGGCGGCGGTTCGGCGGTGGCGGCGAGCGGTGGCTTGAGCGCCAATGAAATGGCGCGCGACAGCAGGTGCAGCGTGCCGGGCGCGGGGCCATAGAACGGGTCACCAAGGACGGGGCAGCCGAGCAAAGCGCAGTGCACGCGCACCTGGTGGGTGCGGCCGGTGCGGGGAAACAGCTCCAGCCAGGCGATATCGCTGTCCTGGCCGCACAGCCGCCAGTCGGTCACCGCGCGCTGCCCCGCCGGATCGCTGACCATGCGCCAGCCGGCGCGCGTGGTGTGGCGGCGCAGCGGCGCATCCACGGTGCCGGCGGCGGCGGACGGCACGCCGCGCACCACCGCCCAGTAGGTCTTGCGGGCGCGGCCGGCGGCGAATTCCGCCTGCGCGGCAACCAGTGCGGCATGGCGCAGGGCGACGAGCAAGCAGCCGGCGGTATCGGCATCCAGGCGGTGTACCAGCCAGGGGCCGTCCTTGCGGCGCGACAATTGTGGGAAGAACGCTTCAACGCTGGGACCGCCGCGCGGGCCGGGATGCACTAGCAGGCCAGGCGGCTTGTCCAGCACGACGAAGCGCTGGTCCTGGAACAGGATGGGGATCATCGGGCGGCAACCTACCCGCCGGCGCCGCGTCATGGCACGCTTCGCCGCATGCGCATCCATATCCAGAACCCGGCCGACGACCCACTGTTCGAATTCTCCCGCGCCATGTGGGACGCTGCCGTCGCGCGCGCGACCGACATCGGCCAAGGCCACAGCGTCTCCATCAGCGCAACCGATGCGGACTTCGCCGCCGCCATGCTCGATGCCGAGGCGCTGGTGTGCGACGTCAGCGTCGTGCGCGCGCTGTTTCCCTGTACTGCCCCGCACCTGAAGCTGTTGCTTGTCACCAATGCGGGTCTCGACGGACTGGCGCCGTTCGACTGGCTGCCGCCCGGCGTCGCACTACTGAACAATCGCGGCACGCACGCGGTGAAGTCCGGCGAGTTCGGCATCATGGCCGTGCTGATGCTGGCCAACCGCGTGCCCGAGATGGTGACCCACCAGCGTGCCGGCTGCTGGCACAAATTGTGGGGCACCGTGCTGGGTGGCAAACGCCTGACGGTGGTGGGGCTTGGCACGCTCGGCGGCGCGACTGCCGCGCACGCTGCACGCTTCGGCATGGCGGTGACCGGCGTGCGGGCGCATCCCGCGCCACATGCGGACTGCGTCGCAGTGGTTGGCACCGATCGGCTGGATGACGTGCTGCCGCGCACCGACATGATTTTGCTTGCCTGCCCGCTGACCGCCGCGACACGCGGGCTGATGGACCGGCGGCGGCTGGCGCTGCTGCCGCAGGGCGCCGGGCTGGTGAATATCGGGCGCGGCGAGCTGCTGGACCAGGACGCACTGTGCGACCTGCTGGACGGAGGTTATTTGTCAGGTGCGGTGCTGGATGTGTTCACGCCGGAGCCGATCCCGCACGGCCACCGGCTATGGACCACGCCCAACCTGGTGATCAGTCCGCATACGTCAGCGGACGATCCGGACACCTACAATCCGCGCAGCCTGGACATCTTCCTCGAGAACCTGCTTGCCTGGCGCGACAGCAAGCCTCTGCCCAATTTGTTCGACATCGAACGCGGCTACTGACAGGAGCCCTGGTCATGCGAGTTTGGACACTGCCGAAACCCGCCGGCATCGACAGCCTGGTGCTGCGGGAAGACCCGATGCCGCGCCCCGGCCCCGGCCAGGTGCTGGTGCGGACGCGGGCCGCATCGCTGAACTTTCGCGACCTGATGGTGGTGACCGGCCGTTACGCCCGCGGCGCAATCCAGCGACGGCGATGCGGCGGGGGCTGATCCTGCGGGGAATCTACGTCGGATCGCGGCAGATGTTTGAGGCGATGAACCGGGCGATCGAACTGCACAAGATCGTGCCGGTGATTGACCGGGTGTTCGGCTTCGAGCAAGCGAAGGATGCGTACCGGCATCTGGAGAGCCAGAAGCATGTGGGGAAGGTGGCGATACGAGTGGCATGAGGCCGGAGCTCGATTGCGTATTGCCCCACATCGTTCGATCCCGCCGCACGCCGCTATCCAAAGGCAAGATTTCACCACGAAGGCACGAAGGCACGAAGGCACGACGGCACGAAGATAATTCTTCTTCGTGTCTTCGTGGTGAAATCCCGCGGTCAGACGAGCCGCACAGACAAGGCTCGTGTGGCACCATCGGAACGGGCTCGCCCGAGTCTTCACACCTCCACTCGCCGCTTCGCAAGTTCCGCCTCGTTCAGCCGCAACCCCAGCCCCGGTCCATCCGGCACATGAAAAAGCCCGTCGACCGGCCGGGGGGGATTTTCGAACACGGCGTGAGTGCGTGTGGAAGGATCATTCCACTCCGCCGGTTTCGTTGCGTGCAATTGCGCCGCCAGCATGTGCAGGTTCGCGGTGTGACCGATCGTCGGCTGGGTCTGGTGCGGCACCAGCTCCACGCCATGGGCGTGCGCCAGCGCGGCGCAGCGGAGCAGACCGGTGATACCGCCCATTTTGACGATGTCCGGCTGTACCATGCGCACGCCGGCATCGATCAGGTCCGCCAGCGCCGGCAGCGTGTAGGTTTGCTCGCCCGCCGATACGGTGATGTCCAGCGCGCGGGCGACCTCGCCCATCGCCTTGACGTGGTAGTGCTGCACCGGCTCCTCGAACCACCAGTAACCGAGTTCCTCCAGCGCGCGGCCTACGCGGATCGCGCCACCGGTCGTGTAGCCATTGTTGGCATCGAACGCCAAAGGCAGCGCGTCGCCGACCAGTTTGCGCACCGCCCGCGCCTTGGCGATGTCGCCCGGAATGTCGGCATCGAGCAGAGTTCGGTCGTTATCGAAACGGATCTTGATGGCGGCGGGCTTGTCCTTCAGGCGGGCTTCGACGACGCGCAGCACGTCGTCCAGGCTGCGGTCGCCGTTGCCTCCGATCGAGGCATAGAACGGCAGCGCGGTCCGCCACGCACCGCCGATCAGCTTATAGATCGGCAGCCCGGTGGCTTTGCCCTTCACGTCCCACAACGCGATGTCCAGCGCCGCAATTGCGCCGGTCAGCGCGCCCTCCGGCCCGAGCTTCACCAGGCCGTGCAACATGCGATCCAGAAGCACGGCGTGGTCCAGCGGGTCCTGGCCGAGCAGTGCCGGCGCAATGTGGTGCTTGATCATCGCCAGCGATGCCAAGCCGCCTTGCATCGGCGACGCCTCGCCCAGGCCAACCAGGTCGCTGTCGGTGTACACCAACACGAAGGCGCTGTGATGGGCTGGCTTTTCGCCCGGAGACCAGCGGACCTGGAACGCGTCGATGCGGGCGATTTTCATGTGGCGTTGCTCCCCTGGTGCCGCCGTGCGCTGCCGATAAGATGGCGGAAAGTGCTGCCCCCGGATCACGTCCGGGACAAGGCTTTACCGCCTTATGGGATCGCTCGGACCGTTTGGAGCGGCGCCCCGATCATCCGCGGTTGCGTGTGACCAGCCGTCCCGCACGGTCTGTCGTCGCACCCGAGCCATGGACATAGGCGCTGCGGCCGTTCACCCACGTTTCCAGTATTCCCTCCGCGGGCAGCGTCGGCGCGCCGAACGTGGCCGCGTCGCGCACCGTTGCCGGATCGAATAATACGAGATCGGCGAAGGCGCCGACATGGATCACGCCGCGGTCCGTCAGACCGAATACTTCGGCGGTATGGCCGGTCATCTTGCGCACCGCGTCTTCCATGCTGAACAAGCCGAGATCGCGCGCATAGTGGCCAAGCACGCGTGGGAACGTGCCCCAAAGCCGCGGATGCGGGTACGCGTCATGCGGCAATCCATCACTGCCGATCATCGCCAGCTCATGCCGCATGATCCGTTGCACATCCTGCTCATCCATTTGAAAGAAGATCGCGCCGGCAGGGAGCAGGCGCTCGGCGGCCTCGCGCGGGGTGGTGTTCCAGTCGCGGGCGATGTCGTCCAGCATTCGGCCGGCGACTTCAGGGTGCGGGACCGACCAGGTCACCTGCACCGGCACATCCGGCCGCAGCCGCTGCGGCATCAGCACCGTGGAGCCGGCGTGGTAGGGATAGACGTCGAACGCCACCTGCTGCTGGCGCGCGCCGGCCTCGATACGCGGCAGCGTTTCGACCGAGCGGCCGTAATTCTCCGGCATCGCGCATTTGTGGTGGCTGATCACCACCGGAACGTTCACGGCACGGCCGATGTCGAGGGTCTCCTCGATCGACACCAGTACATCCTTACCCTCGTCGCGCATGTGCGTGACGTAGAGGCCTCCGGCGCCGCGCAACGCTTCAGCGACGGCGATCACCTCGTCGGTCGGCGCCATCATGTTGGGCGGGTAATAGAGGCCGGTGGAGAAGCCGGACGCGCCTTGCGCCAGCGCCTCGGCGAGGCGGCGTTGCATGTGCGCGGCTTCCTTGTCGCTGGCGGCGCGTTGGGTGTCGCCGGCCATGGCCTCGACGCGCAGCGACATGTGGCCGATCAGCGCATAGGTGTTCACCGGCGCCGGATCGCGCGCGAGGCGTTCGGCATAGTCGCCGAAGCTGTCGAAGGTCCACCAGGACTCGTCGCCGAGCAGATCGAGTGGCGGCACGGGACGCGTGCGCATGCGGACGGGGGAGAGCGAGATGCCGCAGTTGCCGACCACGACCGTGGTCACGCCTTGCGACATTTTGCACAGCATGCATTCCGGCCCGCACAGCACGGCACGATCGTCATGCGTGTGGGCATCGATGAAGCCGGGGGCAAGCGCCTTTCCGCTGGCAGGGATGTCCCGATCGGCGCTGGCCGCACCAAGGTCGCCAACGGCGGCGATGCGGTCGCCGGTCACGCCGACGCCGGCGGTGAAGCGTGGGGCACCGGTGCCGTCGAAGACGGTGACATCGCGGAAGATCGTGTCGTAGTGCAGGCTCATGTGCCGTCGCTTCCCTGACCTGGAAAGTTGCGCTTCAGCACGGCGATCCCGCGATGTCCATACGGCGGCGCCCCGGGCGCCCGGGTTCTAATCCGCCAGCGAACCGGCCGCCTGCGCCTGACCGGAAACGGCGTCGGGGATGTGCAGCCATAATGCGCAGACCACCGACGAGATCAGGCACAGGAAGGCGAGGCCGTAGAGCCCACCGGCATAGCTGCCGGTCGCGTCCTTCACCGCGCCGACATACCAGGGACCGAAGAATCCGCCGAGATTCCCAATGGAATTGATCCACGCAATTGCTGCTGCCGCCGCGGTGCCGGTCATCAACATCGGGGGCATCGACCAGAACGGGCCTTTCGAGCCGTAGAACCCGAAGGTGGCGATGCACAAGCCAACCATCGCCCACCACGTGCCCATCGTCATCCCCGCAATGATCAGACCGATGGTGGAAACGACGCAGGCACCAAGCAAATTCCAGCGGCGTTCGTTCATGCGATCGGAGATGCGGCCCCATACGACCAGGCCGATCCCGCCGCTGATATAGGGGATCATGGTGAGCCAGCCGACCTGCATGTTGCTGAGTTGGCCGAAGGATTTGAGGATCTGCGGCACGAAGAACAAGACACCGAGGCTGGCGACGACGATGCCGAAATAGTTCAATGCGAGCAGTAGGACTTTGGGATTCAGGAAGCCTTCCCAGAGGGAGAATTTGCGCATGGCTTCCTTGGCCTGGCGCTCGGAGGCCAACCGGGCGATCAGCCAGGATTTTTCTTCCGTGGTGAGGAAGCGGGCTTGCTCCGGCTTGTCGGTCAGCACGAGGAGTGTCACCAGCCCGATCAGGATGGTGGGGATGCCTTCGGCGATATACAGCCACTGCCAGCCGCGCAGGCCCCAGGTACCGTCCAATCCCAGCAACGCCGTGGACACCGGCGCGCCGAGCGCGACTGCGACCGGCAGGCCGATCAGGAAGCCGGAGACGATGCGGGCGTGGTGGCTCTGCGGGAACCAATAGGTGAAATACAGCACGATGCCGGGGAAGAAGCCCGCCTCGGCCGAGCCCAGCAGGAAGCGGATCAGTGCGAAGCTCTTGGTGCCGGTGACCACCGCGGTGAGAGCGGCAAAGATGCCCCAGGTGATCATGATGCGCGCGATCCAGATGCGCGCTCCGATCTTTTCCAGCACGATGTTGCTGGGAACTTCGAAGATGAAGTAGCCCCAGTAGAACGTGCCGACGGCGAAGCCGAACTCGGTCGCGGTCAGGTGCAGGTCGCCGCGCATCGTCAGCCCGGCGAAACTGCCGTTGATGCGGTCGATATACGCCAGGAAGTAGCTAAGAACAGCGAATGGCAGCAGGCGCAGATAGATTTTGCGCATGGCCGATTGTTCGACGGCTGCGATCATGGAGGCTCCCCTGTTGTCTTCCGGACGGCGTCCGTCTGACGGGGCCCCGGCCTTCTTGGCTAACGAGATTTGACGTTAGCCAGAAAAGCCGGTCGGTGGCAACATTTTGTTACGGAGCATCAGGCTCCGACGCGCAAAGCCCGTGTAGCGGCATCATCGACCGTACCGTCGGCATCGACCGCCACGCGGTAGAGCGCGCTTGCGTTCTCTGCCGACACCAGCCCGTCACGCACGTCGCGCGCCACCAGCGCCGGATCGCGATCCGCCGGATCGCCCATGCCGGCGCCGCCGGGCAGCTCCAGCACCAGGCGGTCGCCGTCCGGGATGATCTGCAGTCCCTTGGTCCTCAGGTTGGTGCCCGACTTCAAATGCACCGCACCGGACGCGCCATCCAGCCCGCCCTCGCGGCCCTTTGGCGCATGCGCGACGCGATCGAAGGAGGCATTCACCGAGAACTCCAGATCGCCCTTGCCGCCGACTTCCATGATTTGCCCGGTGCCGCCGCGGGTGCGCCCGGCGCCGCCGGAATCCGGCTTCAGTTCCTTCCGCCAGAAGATGATCGGCGCGACGTTCTCCGTCGCCTCCACCGGCATGGTGCGCACGCCGGAGGGATAGGCGGTGGCGTTCAGCCCATCCTGCGTGGGACGTGCGCCCGTGCCGCCGGAATTGAAGGTGATGATCTCGAAATCCGGCAGCACCGGCTTGTTGCCGCGCGCCTGGCCAGACACCGACGACCCGCCGCGCAACGGCGGATTCCATAGCGCCGAGGCGCCTTCCGCGGTGACCCGTTCCGGCACCACCTGATGCAGGCAGCCCATCATCAGGTCCGGCAGCAGATGCCCGATCACGTGCCGCACCGACACCGGATAGGGGCGCGGTGCGTTCAGGATGCAGCCCTCGGGGATCTTCATCCGGAACGGCGCCAGACTGGCCCAGTTGTTGGGAATCTCCGGCGCCACCACGCACTTGATGCCGAAGCAGGAATAGGCACGGCAATAGGCCGGCGGCACGTTGATGCCGCGCGACGACAGGCCGGACGTGCCGGCGTAATCCACTTCGATGGCGTCCTCCAGCACCGTCATCGCGGCCGACAAGCGGACAGGTTCTTCATAGCCGTCCGACCAGATTTCCCCCCGGTAGGTGCCGCGCGGCAGACGGGCGATCTCCGCCAGCGTCGCGCGGTGCGAGCTGTCGAAGATGAACCGGGCGAGCGGGTCCAGGGTGTCCATCTCGAATTCGTCCATCATCTCCACCAGCCGGTGCGCACCGGCGTCGTTGCAGGCGCACAGCGAGTAGATGTCGCCCTCCAGTTCCACCGGCAGGCGGGAGCCGGCGCGGATGAAGTCGAAGAACGTGTCGTTCGGCTTACCCTGGTCGAAGCATTTCACGATCGGGATGTAGAGGCCTTCCTCGAACACCGAGCGTCCCTCCGGCCCCATACCCAGCCCACCGATGTCGATGACGTGCGCGGTGTTGGCGAACAATCCGACGATGCGGCCGTTATGGAAGGCGGGCGTGACCACGGTGAGGTCGTGCAGATGGCCGGTGCCGAGCCATGGATCGTTGGTGATGTAGTGGTCGCCCTCGCGCATGGTGTCGGCGGGGAACTTCTGCAGGAAATGCCCTACGGATTCCGCCATCGAATTGACGTGGCCCGGTGTGCCGGTGACCGCCTGCGCCATCATGCGGCCGCCGAGGTCGAAGATGCCGGCCGAGAGATCGCCGGCTTCCCGCACCGTGGTGGAGAACGCCGTGCGGATCATGGTCTGCGCTTGCTCCTCCACCACGGCGATCAGGCGATTCCACATGACCTGGCGGTGGATCTGCGCAAGGGCGGCGGTTTCGTGGGACATCTGCTCAACACTCCATCCGTGGCGATCCGGCGTCTGCCATGGCAATTTGCCGATCAGGCACGCTCGAGTTCAATATATCCAATACCGTTGATCGTTGCCGTCCATCCGGGCCCGACCAATGTCGAGGTCTCATCTTCCGCGATGATCGCCGGGCCGCGGACCTGTGCCCCCGACGCCAGCCTCGTTCGGTCGAACACCGTCCAAGGTGCCTCTTCACCCGTGGTGGTATCCCGCACCAGGCGCGTGTTGCTCGGTGCAGCCTCTGACGGCTGTACTGCGTGTACCGTGGGCAGTGCGGTTGCTTTCATCCACGATCCTCGCCACCACGACGGCGTAGCTCATGATCTCCACATCCGAACCCGGCACCGGGCGATCATAGAACTTCGTGTATTCCTCATCATATCGCGTTCGCACCGCCGCCACGTCGTCCACCGTCAGTACGCGCGCCGGCACCGGCACCGGAATCTCGTGTCCCTGTCCCACGTACCGCATGAACGCCGTGCGCGTCTCCGTCGTCGCCGGCCCCGAAGCCGGCTGCGACGACCACCCGCGTCGCCTCGGCCTGCATCTCCGCCAGCAACGCATTCACCGCATCGACATCGAACGTGGAAAAGCGCTGATACAGGCTGCGCACCACTTCGTACCCGACCGGCGCGCGCAGGAAGCCGATGGCGCTGCCGACACCGGCTCCCGATGGCACCAGCACCCGGGAAATGCCGATCTTCTCCGCCACCCGGCAGGCATGCACCGGCCCGCCGCCACCGAACGCGATCAGCGTGCGCCCGGCATAGGTTTTCCCCGATTCGATCGCGTGCACGCGTGCGGCATTGGCCATGTTCTCATCGACCATCTCCACCACGCCGAGCGCCGCCATCTCCGCGGTCAGGCCCAGCTTGGCGCCCACCTCCGCCACCAGCGCATGACGCGCCGCCGCTCCGTCCAGCGCCATCGACCCGCCGGCGAAGCGCGCCGCATCGTAGCGTCCCAGCATCAGGTTCGCGTCCGTCACGGCCGGCTGCATCCCGCCGCGTCCGTAGCAGGCGGGTCCCGGATCGGCGCCGGCGCTCTCCGGCCCTACCGCAATCCGCCCCATCGCATCGACGTGCGCCAGAGAACCGCCGCCGGCGCCGATCTCCACCATCTCGATCACCGGAATCCGCAGCGGCAGCCCCGATCCTTTGCGGAACCGCCCGACCCGCGCCACTTCGAACGCCCGCGCGGTCTGCGGCTTGAAATTGTCGATCAGGCAGATCTTCGCCGTGGTGCCGCCCATGTCGAACGACAGCACGTTCTCCAGCCCGCATTCCCTGCGCGATCGACGCCGAGAAGATCGCGCCACCCGCCGGCCCGCTCTCCACCAGGCGCACCGGGAAGCGGCACGCGGTCTCGATCGTAGTCAGCCCCCCGCCCGACAACATGAGAAACACCGGCGCCGCGACTCCCAGACCGCGCAGTCCCGCCTCCAACCCGCGCAGGTAGCGGGCCATCAGCGGCTGCACATAGGCGTTGGCGACGGTGGTGGAAAAGCGCTCCCATTCGCGCATCTCCGGCGACACTTCGGACGACAGCGACACCGGCACCTCCGGCAGTGCCTCCGCCACGATCTCACGCACCCGCTGCTCGTGCTGCGGATTGACGAAGGCGTGCAGGAAACCGACCGCGAGGCTCTGCACCCCGGCATCGCGCAGCACCGGCAGCAGCGCGCGCACCGCGGTCTCGTCCAGCGGCAGCAGGACGTTGCCCTCGTTGTCCAGCCGTTCCGGCACGGCCAGCCGCAGATGCCGCGGCACCAGAGGTTCCGGCAGCGTGATGTTCAGATCGTACTGGTCGTAGCGGCTTTCGTTGCCCATCGCGATCACATCGCGAAAACCCTGCGTGGTGATCAGCGCCGTGCGGGCGCCCTTGCGCTCGATGATGGCGTTGGTCGCCAGCGTGGTGCCGTGGATGACGATGCCGATCTCATCCGCCGCGACCTGCGCGGTCGCCAGGATCGAGCGCACCCCGTCCAGCACGCCTTGCTCGGGGGCCGCCTGGGTGGTCAGGACCTTGATGGTGGTGCGTCGGCCCGCATGCTCCAGCGCGAGGTCGGTGAACGTGCCGCCGATATCGACGGCAAGACGGGCTGCGTGCATCAGGTCCCCGGATTGGTTGGTCGGATGCGGGCAGTCAATCAAGCCGCCGCCGAGGTGGCAAGGCAGGGTGGCGAATGTGCTGCCGTGTGCAAGGAATGCGGAAGAAAATCGCCTGATTTTGGCGTTTCATAGCACGATGTCGCTAAATTTCCGCGTCCCTTGCGGCCTACAAAAAAATCCTTTCATACGAGCGATATCTTTAGGGGAGTCCAGCCGGTGTCCCGCATTCATGTCCTACACGAAAACCCCGCCTGGCTGCCGCCGTTGGCCGAAGCCTTCGACCGCGCCGGGCTGCCGTGGACCGAGTGGTTCCTGCACGAGGGCACCTTCGACCTCGCCGCGCCACCGCCCGAGGGCGTGTTCTACAACCGCATGAGCGCCTCGTCGCACACGCGCGACCATCGCTTCTCGGCCGAGCTCACCGCCGCGGTGCTGGCCTGGCTGACGCGCTGGGGACGACGCGTGGTCAATGGTCCCGGTGCGCTCGACCTCGAGATCAGCAAGGTGCGGCAATACGCGGCGCTGGAGCAGTACGGGGTCGTCACGCCGCGCACGGTGCTGGTGGCCGGGCGTGGCTACATCGTGCCGGCCGCGCAACAGCATTTCCCGGGGCAGCCGGTGATCCTGAAGCCAAACCGCGGCGGCAAGGGACTTGGCGTGCAGCTCTTCGCCAGCGACCGACAGCCTGACCGCCTATGTGGAAAGCGAAGCGTGGGTGCCGCCGGTGGACGGGCTGAGCCTGCTGCAGGAATACGTGCGGGCGCCGCGCCCGGTGATCACGCGCGCGGAGTTCGTCGGCGGTCGGTTCCTCTATGCGGTGGAGGTGGACACCAGCGACGGGTTCGAACTGTGCCCCGCCGATGCGTGTGCCATCGGCGACGCGTTTTGCCCGGTGGGCGAGGCGCCACGGCACAAGTTCAGCATCATCGATGGCATTCCCGATACGCTGCGGGTACGGCTGGAACGGTTCCTGTCAGCGACCGGCATCGACGTGGCGGGCATCGAGTTTATCAGCGATGCAGCGAAGCGCGTGCTGGTCTATGATGTCAATACCAATACGAATTATAATCCCGATGCGGAGCAGCGTGCCGGCAGGGCAGGCACGCCGCAGTCGGGGCCGGGGGCGATTGCCGTGTTCCTTGGCGGCCTGGCGCGCAACGCGGGCGACATATCCTTCAAACGGAGTTTCAGCCGCGAGCGCTAAAGGCGCAGCCTTGGGCCACCCACGAGTTTGCATGCAGCGGGAACGCATGCAAAATCGTGGGTGGCCGACTTTGGCCGGTCGTAGGGCGCGGCGCGTGTGCCGTGTTCGTCGGCTCCGGTAATTTGCCGATCACATCACATAGCTAAGCCCAGAGACGATCAGCAGTATGTTGACGGCACAGGCGAACTGGGGGTCGGACATCCGCTGGTACAGGGCGAGACCGAGCGCGGTACCGAGCAATGAGGCGGGTATGAACAGCAGATCGGCGATGTCGAAGCCAGCGCTGCCCGCCCTGGACCGGACCAGGCTAATGGCCAGCAGTGCCGCGACCTGCATGATCAGGATGAAAGGCTGGAACAGGGCGCGCTGGCGAGCCTTGTCCCATCCCTTCATGCCGCACCAGATCGTCACGGTGGCACCCGGGAACCCGATCGCACCACCGGTGATGCCGCCGAGAAAGCCCGCCACCACATCGAACGCGACGTGCTGGCGGCGAATGACCATTGGCCTGCGTAGCAGCATGTACAGGCCGTAGAGGAGCAGGAAGGCTCCGAGGATTTGGGTATACTGCGCCGGCTTGGCGTGCAGGAGAAGCCAGACCCCGATCATCAGGCCGGATGCGCCGCCCGCGAGATAGACGCTCAGTGCTCGCCAGTCGATATTGCGGCGCATGGCCCAGGTCATTGCAGCCTGATTGGCGATGCTGCAGGTGATCATGATCTGCACCACCTGGACGGGGTCATGCGAAAGGTGGAACAGCATTGCACCACAAATCGCGGAGAAGGCGAAGCCCGCAGTGCTGGACAGCATGGATGCCAAAGCGATCGCGAGGATCGTGGTCTCGATGTGGAGGCCGTGACGCGCGACCAGGACCGCGGAGAGGACGCTTGCTCCGACAAGCACCAGCCAGCGCGCCAGACCGGCCGTGAATTTCGGCATGCCCTGTGTCGCCCATATCCGGACCGGCAATCCGCGCAGGTGCTCTGCCTGGCGCTGGCGCGCGGCGCTCAGCACTGTGTCAAGTCGCACTAGCTCGGGTTGCATTCCGTCAAGTGGCAAAAGTGACGCCTGACCGGAACCGACCATGGTTTTCCCCTTCACTGCGGCCGAGTGCGCGATTGCCGCTCGCTGGCGGCTTGGGTTAGCGGCCTGAGTGTCGGTGGAAAGGCGGCGGTCTCGCAGTGAGCTAGTTCACTAACTCACTCGCGAGTCCAGAGTTCTGGCCCAATCCCGGGTCAGGACGCGAGCCGGAACGCCTGCATCTGATTGCTGTCCTGTCGCTCGATGACGAATTTCGCGAAGCTGTTGCCCGGGGCGGAATTCAGGAGAAATTCCGGCATGGTCTGGCGCAGCGCATTGGCCACCACCAGCTCGGAGGGCGGGATGCCGGGCCGGATGGTGCGCAGCCAGGAGCCGAAGGAGGCCCAGACGCGCTGCGGGAAGGCTGTGGCCAGGTACTGAAGCAGTCCCTGGCAGACCACGGCCGCCTGGATGAAGACATGGTAGGCGTGCAGCTTGCACCTGACGGCGTCGCGGTATTCGGACGACCTTGGGATCTTGCAGCAGGGATTTCAGCTTGACCTTGCGGTCATAGACCTTGGGCCGGCCTCGCTTGCGCGGGCCGCGCTGCTGGTACGGGGTGTAGGCGACGGCGTTGGACTTCACCCGGGTGACCAGGTGATTGTTGTTTTTGAGCAAGCCGGCGACGATCTTGCGCGCGGCATAGTAGGCGTCGGCGACGAAGTAGCAGGGTTGCGCGATGGCGACGATGCCGAGGAGGGCGAGCATCTTGTCGAGCAGGGTGCGGCGGTCGCGGTTGGACCACACGACACCCTCGTGGATGCGCACGGCGAGCGGCACGGCGAACACGCTGGTGGCGGCGTGCACCAGCAGGCTGATGGCCTGCATCGAGTGTCCCATGATGTATTCGGGCTTGGTGTTTGACTCGGACTGCTGATGCAGCAGTTTGACCCCCGGCATTTTGCGGCCGCGCTTCGGCACCTTGATGCCGTCGCCGACCACGACATACCGGCCGTTGATGCGCAGCGGCTGCGGGAACAGCCGCAGCGCGGTCTGGGTCCACAGCGCGGTAAGGCGGTCGAGCTTTACAGCGGGGCTGTGAAAGTGATCGACCAGCTTGTTGTAGAAGCGGGCGTCGAGCTTGAGAGCGCGCACCAGGCTGGTCACGCCGAGCAATTCGGTGCGCACGGTGAAGCCTGCGACGGCGGTGGCGAACCAGAGGAAGCTGCGCAGACGGGAGAACGCCGGGCGCAGTTGCCAGATCGCGTTCCACCAGGGGACCCACAGTGACATCGGGCCTGCTCGTTGCTGTTTGTGATGAGTGACGTGCGTATCCCGGGAGGCACTGTCATGCTGTTAAATCTATTGTGATCGATCTTAAATCTATCGTGAACTTCGCGACGGCGGCGAGCTGCGGTGCTATGGTCATCCGATGGGCAAGCGGCGCGCAAAACACCCGTTCGAGGACAACCCGGTGATCGACGGCTTTCTCGAATGGATGGACGCACCCGAGGGACAACAATCGATCGAGGCACTCGATCTGGTATTCGCCGCCCTGCAACATGCCGGCGTCGACGCCCGGCAGCGCAAGATCGGCTGGGCCGACGGGACACGGCTGTCGATCGAGCAATCGGTCGCGCGCATCCAGGCCGAGCATCCGGGCGTGCCTCGCGACCTGACCGAAACTCACGTGCTGGGTTGGCTGGAGAGCTGCGCGCCGGAATCCTGCTCCGAGGGTGAGCTTGAAGAACTCGACCGGCTCATCGAGCCGTGGCTCGATGACTATGAGCACACGTCACGAGCCGACAGAAAGTAGCCGAGAACTCGGCACTCTCGAGTAACTCATACCGACCGCAAAAAATCTCATTTGTGGTTTTTGTGGTGGCGACGGCACCTCTGGTCGTGGCCGGGCGGGTGGATCCGGTCGTATATCCTCGCGTCTGTGTGCGTACATGTCCGGGACAAGGCCCGGCCACAACTCGCTTGGAGGCCGATCGACGTCCGCAAGCGCCTCAACGCCGCAGATGAGCGGTCGACAGCATCTCCGCGATCGTATCCGCCAGATCCCCCACCGCGACGCTCATTGCACCGACCAGCCCCGCCGTCCCGACCGCCCGCGGCGGCACCGCGAAGTGCAGGTTCCGAGCTTGCATCACCTGCCCTGCCCGCGTCACCGCCACCTGCGTCAGGAGCAGTAGCGCTCCGCTCCGGTCTTCATCCATCCGCTGCACGTTCAATTCCACCGAGGCATCCGGCGCGGCCGTGATCGCACTGTTCTCGCCATACACCGTGCTGGATGGCAGCCGCTGCGACAATTCCTGCACCAGCACGCGGCTCAGCATCGAATCCAGCGGTTCGCCCCACCAGTCGTTGCCCAGCACATCCAGCCGGAAATCCTCGCTCGAGCGCACGATCTGCGTGCGGTCGAGATAGTGCGCCAGCGCGATCAGCCGCAGCTCGATCCGCGCCGGCGCGCGCGCATGCACGGGGCCAGGCACCGCCGCCAGCGTGTACAAATTCGGATTGGGCGACGTGCACGCGGCCGGCAACAACGCCAGCAATCCCAGCATGCGACGCCGGAACAGACGCGGGGCGCACCCTGTATCATTGCGTGTCGAGTTGGCTACAGGTCGCAGCCCGCGCGGCGATGAATGATGGCGCTCTTCCGAGATTTGAGGTCCGTCATCCTCCCTCATGGCGGCGTTCCCTGGTCCGTCCGGCCGCGGATCAGCGCCTCTGGATGACGTGTCAGCAGGTCCGCCAGCACGCGGAACGATCGTGCCGTGTCGGTAAGCTGCACCAGCAGCCTGCTCGCATCCTGGTTGAACCGCGACGTCCCGCCGTAGCCGGTCTGCACAGAGCCCACCAGCGCATTCAGCCGCCGCGCCGTCAAATCCAGCTCCGCGATGATCGCCGGCAACTTCTCCTGCAGCGGCCTGGCGGCGGTGTTCAAGTGCCGCACCAGCGTGTCGGCATCGTCCAGCGTCGTATGCAGCGAGGCGATCGAGCCCCGCAGCTCCGACCCGTTCACCGTCGCGTTCGCACCGGCCAGCGTCTTGCTCAATTCTTCGCTGATCTGCTGGAACGGGATGGCCTCCAGCTTTGCCAACAGCGTGGAGGCAGCAGTGGTGATGTCCGCGCCACTGCCCGGCAGCACCGGAATCACGTAAGTGTCGCCCAGCTTGGTCACGGTCGCCGGCGGCGCATCGGAATAGATGTCCATCGCGAGCTGCTTCTGCCCAGTGATCAGGCTGGCAGTGTCCAGCGCCACGCGCAGGCCGCGGCGCACCAGGTCAGCTATCATCGGATCGAGGCCGCCGTCCGTGGGCAGGTTCAACTCGGCGATGCGTTCCGGCTCCACATCGAAATGCACCGGCACCACCACCTTGTCACTGCTTTTGTCGTACTCCAGCCCCACGCTGCTGACGTCGCCGATCTTGATGCCGCGCAGCGTCACCGCCGCCCCCGGCGACAATCCCGCCACGGATACGTTGAAATACGCCAGGAAGTGGACGCGGCGCGGGAATGCCGCCGAATCCGCGGCGTCCTCGCTGGCATAGAGCGGGAATGAGTGGTTTTCCGCGCTCGCCGGAAAGCCGCGGCCCTCGTTCGGCGTGTCGAACGCGATGCCGCCCAGCAAGACCGCGCGCAGCGACTCGACCTGCAGCTGCAGGCCGTTCGGTCCCAGCTTCACCGAAGCGCCCGAAGCATTCCAGAAGCGCGAGTTGTCGTGCACGTATTGGTCGAACGGCGCCCGCACGAAGGCGTGGATGGTCACGTTCTCCGCCATGTTGCCCAGGTCCCAGCCCAGCACCTCGCCCACCTCCAGGTCGCGATAGAACACCGGCGAGCCGAGCTGAATGTTGCCGATACTGCCTGCCTGCAACAGGAAGTTATGCCCCGGCACGTCGGAGGTGAGCACCGGCGGCGTCTCCAGGCCGACGAAATCGGTCTGCAGCGGGCCGCCTTTGACCGAAGGCTGCATCTCGATGTAGCTGCCGGACACCAGCGTCTCTAGCCCGCTCAACGCTCCGGCAAAGAAGCGCGGCTTCACCACCCAGAATTTCGCCTGGTCGGTAAGGAATGGCTCGGCCTCGCGGTTCATCCGGACTGTCACGACGGCGCGCTGCAGGTCCTTGCTCAGCGCGATATGCTCCACCAGGCCCATGTCCACGTCCTTGTGCTCGACGTGCGACTGGCCGGCGACGAGACCGGAGGCGCTTTCGAAGCGGATGGTGATCAGCGGCCCACGCTCCATCAGCGTGTGCCAGGCCAGCCAGGCACCGATCAGCGCGCTGACGATCGGGATGGCCCAGATCAACGACAGGCGCCGCCGATGGTCGAGTTGCGAGCGCACCACAGCCCTGGGATGCCGCGGCGGGATGGGTTGGTCGCTCATAGGCCGGGACCGCTCATGGCTCTCGGACGGCGGTCGTCACGGACTTGCGGCAACGCCTCGGCTTCGGTCATGGGCCGTGTTGCCCGGACGGCACGTCCGCCGCATCCCACATCAGCCGCGGATCGAATGCCTGGGCCGCCAGCATGGTCAGCATCACCACTGCGGCGAAGGCGACGGCCCCCGGCCCGGGACGCACCGAGACCACAGCGCCGAATTGCAGCAGCGCCACCAGCAGGGAGCCCATGAAGATGTCGATCATCGACCAGCGGCCGATGTTGTCGATGATGCGGTACAGCCGGGTGCGGTCGCGCAAGCGGCGGCGGGACCCGGTCTGCGTGGAAACCAGCAGGATGGTCAGCCCGATCACCTTCACCACCGGCACCAGGATGCTGGCGAAGAACACCAGCGCCGCGAGTGGCCACATGCCGGCCTCCAGCAGCTCGCGCACGCCGCCCATGATGGTGCTGGGGGTAGTGGCGCCCAGCGAGGTGAGGGTCAGCACCGGATAGGTGTTGGCCGGGATGTACAGGATCAGCGCGGCGAACCCCAGCGCCCAGGTCCGTGCGATCGCATTCGGCTTGCGTGCCTGCAGCGGAAAGCCGCAGCGTGGGCAGAGCGTGCCGGGAACCGTGCGGGTGACGTAGCGGCAGGTGCCGCAGCCCATCCGCCGGGCGCCGCGGCGATGCGAGCCGATATGCTCCTCCAGCGCCAGCGAACGGTGGCGACCGATCACGTCCCACACGGCCTCCGCGTCCAGCGTGTAGTCGGCGGCCACCATGACAACCATCAATGCGGCGAGTGCGTAGAGCGCGGCGCCGAGCTCGATATGCACTTCGGTGCCCAGCCGCACGAACGCCACGAACACGCTGAGCAAGTAGACCTCGATCATCGACCAGGGCCGCAAACGCTCTGCCCAGGCGAACAGTCCGCGTAGCCAGTCCGGCGGGTGCTGTTGGTGCGCCCCGAGCAGGACTGTGGTGGTGACGCAAACCTTGGCCAACGGCGCGGCGACGGTAGCGAACAGTACGACGGCCGCGAGTTCCCACATGCCGTAGTTCTCCAGGCCGATCGGGCCAGAGAACAGGTTGGCGATGTGCACCTGGCCGGCGCGGCTGACCTGCATCAGCGTGCTGCTGATGGCGATCAAGAACAGTACCAGCGCGGCGACGTTGAGTGCCAGCGGCAGGCCAAGGGGATCGTGGTGGGTGTGGCGCAGCACGGCGTCGCAGCGCAGGCAGACGGCGCGCGCGGCAGGCGGCATTGGCGGCACGACCTGAAGCTGGGTGCAATGATGGCACTCGCGCAGGCGCGACGGCGTCAGGGGCGGCGGTGCCGCGGCCGAAGTGAAGAGCGGCAGCAAGGGCTGAGCCAGCAGTGCCATCAGGCGCGGTGGCGGGACAAGCAAAGGGTGGCGGGCATGGGCCTGGACATAGGGCGACGCTGTGGGTGAGGAGATTGGCCGCAAGCCGCGGCCTGGGCAATCACAACGACGGGAGCGGAATGGCTGGCGGGTCGCCCTGGAATTCGAGTGCGTCCCGGGGGAACGGGCATGCAGTAAGAAACTCCCCCTCCCCTTGTGGGAGGAGGCTGGGCGAGGGGGCGCAACACAAGAATGACCTTACTTCGACCTGTCCCCCGCCGCCCCTCCCACAAGAGGAGGGGGAGTATTCTTCTCTGGCGCCGCCTTATCCTGATGCCCATAGGGTCAAGCCGGGTCAAGCCCAGCCATGACAAGAGGTGCCGGCGACGAGAGATACTGGCGGCCCGCTCATCTTAGCGTCGATAGGGTCAGCCCCCATGTGTGGCGGTACCTCGCTGCTCCAGCGAGGATGAGGGTCGCGGATGCGTGGATGCCATAAGAGTTGGCCGACGCAGGACGACGCCCGCCCCCCGCGCCCCGAAATCAAGCAGATGGGGAACCCCCACGTTCGCGACGGCGGAGTCTCCCTGTGACCCTTGTCGCCGTTTCCAATCTCTCCGTCGCGTTTGGCGAAAAGCGGGTGGTCGATGACATTTCGTTCACCCTGGACCGTGGTGAGACCCTTGCCATCGTCGGCGAATCCGGTTCCGGCAAGTCCCTGACCGCGCTCTCCCTGTTGCAGCTTCTGCCGCACGGCGGCACCAACCCCACCGGACGTATCGAACTTCACGGCGAGCAGATGATCGGTGCCGGCTCCGCCACGCTGCATCGCGCGCGTGGGGAGATCGCCGGCATCGTGTTCCAGGAGCCGATGAGCAGCCTGAACCCGCTGCATCGGATCGGCCGGCAGGTGGCAGAGGCGATCTCGCTGCACCGCCGGCGACCGCGCACCGGCCTGCGCGCCCGGGTAATAGAGGTCCTCACGCAGGCCGGCTTTCCCGACGCGGAACATCGGCTCGACGCCTTTCCGCACCAGATTTCCGGCGGCCAGCGCCAGCGCGTGATGATCGCCATGGCACTGGCGAATGACCCCGCGCTGCTGATCGCCGACGAACCGACCACCGCGCTCGACGTCACCATACAGGCGCAGATCCTGGAGCTGCTCGCGCAACTGAAGGCACAACGCCGGCTCGCACTGCTGCTGATCACCCACGACCTGCAGATTGTGCGGCGTTACGCCGATGCGGTCTGCGTCATGCAAGGCGGCAGGATCGTCGAAGCCGGCCGCGTGGCCGACGTATTCGCAGCGCCGGCGCACCCCTATACCTGCATGTTGCTCGCGGCGGTGCCGAAGGGCGCGCCGGAACCGCTGACCAGTGATGCGCGAACGGTGATGCAGGCCGACGACGTGCGGGTGCATTTCCCGATCCGGCGCGGCGTGCTGCGGCGCGTGGTGGGCGCGGTGCGCGCGGTCGATGGCGTCTCCATCGCGGTGCGCGCGGGCGAGACCGTAGGCCTGGTGGGTGAATCCGGTTCCGGCAAGACCACGATGGGCCTTGCCGCATTGCGGTTGGAGAAGGCGCAGGGCCGGGTACTGTTCCTGGGCACCGACATCGCCGCGCTCGACCGCGGTTCACTGTGCCGGCTGCGCGCGCGGGCGCAGATCGTGTTCCAGGACCCGTTCGGCAGCCTGTCGCCGCGGCTGTCGGTGGGCGACATCGTCGCGGAAGGGTTGCGCGTGCACGAACCCCGGCTGTCACGCGCGGAGCAGGCGGCGCGCGTCGCCGCGGAACTGGAGGAAGTGGGGCTGCCGGCCGACGCCTTGCATCGTTATCCGCACGAATTCAGCGGTGGCCAGCGGCAGCGCATCGCCATCGCGCGCGCCATGGTCCTGAAGCCGCGCTTCGTCGTTTTGGACGAGCCGACCAGTGCGCTGGACATGTCGGTGCAGGCACAGATCGTCGAACTGCTGCGGCGGCTGCAGCAGGTCCACGGCCTCGCTTATCTGTTCATTAGCCATGATTTGAAAGTGGTGCGTGCGCTGGCGCACCGTATCGTGGTGCTGCGCGGGGGGCGTGTGGTGGAGCAAGGCGATGCGGACGCGGTCTTTGCAAGGCCGCGCGAGGACTATACCCGGGCGCTGATGGCGGCGGCGTTCGCGCTGGAAACGGCTGCGTAATGCCAGGCGGCCGATTTATACCAACCGCCCTATGACGGTGGTTCTCCGTGTCATGGCCGCGCTTGGTATATATTAGCCGCGCTCGATTGGGGCGCCCGTTTCGTCATGCCGGCGAAGGCCGGGTGGACCATGCAGTCCGTTCACGCTCTTCAATCGTTTGAAGCCGAGTTCGATCCGCCAGGGCAGCCGATACGGCGCCAGCACATCAGTGGAGAACGTCGCTACGTCCAACGAGGTCAGCACGATGAACCAGTCGGCGGTGGAGCGAACCAACCCCACCCTTGAGACACGGAAATAAGATACACGCCGATTTTGCTGCCGCGATCCGGTTCAGTGCAAGCGGCGAACACGCCGCATCCCGGGCAATCGTAAACGGATGAAGGCCAGGAGCGTTGCCGCCGCCAACCAAGTAAAGGGTACCAAGGGCTCGGCCCTTGGCGGGGTTCCAAGGGGCAGAGCCCCTTGGTAGGGCTTCAGGGGCAAAGCCCCTGGCCCTTTCTTCCGTCACCCGATTGCCCTGAGGCCGCAGCCGTACAGCCACGCATCGCCGCTTCCGGGCAAAGGACAGAGCGAGGCTTCGACGGCATGGATGCCTCACTTTCGGGGCGGGGCCAGGTCAAGCCCCGAGTTGGCCCCGCCCTGAAAGGGCCGTCCCCTTTGCCGCCGCGTTTTTTGCCGGTTCATGCGATGCATGCAGACCCGCCTGAGGATGGCCTCGACGGTGCAATTTGATCTGCGAGCCGTCGTCCAAGGTCAGCGTGCGTCGTGCTCGGGTGATGTCGGTCGCCAGGACCGGTTGCAGGTCGAGGCTTGCTGGCAGTCGGTCGGTCACGGGAGTTTGCGCCAGCAGGCCCATGTCGGGGCGATCGTTGGCGATCGGCCATTCCCACTCGGCACGGTCCGCGGCAAGATCGGCGCGGCGGTCCGCCTTCACAGTCTGCACGTGGACGGCGCCGTAGCAGCACACCTGCAGGGTGATCCCGCTGTGCGCCAACGCGTGGTCCGCGGTGTCGAAATAGGTAATGACCTGATGCCGCCGTTCCGCATCCGGTTCCGACAGCCGTGGGGCGGGGTGATGCAGGATGGTGCCCGCCGATCCCGCCTGGACCGCCAGCTTCAATTCCACTTAGGCGACGCCCAACAATTACCGCGTTAAGGCGGCCTGGGGGAAATGGTGTAATTCCACTCCGGGTGGAAGGCGTCACATTTGATATTTAGGCTGGCCATTTCCTGCTCACTGACCTTGATGCCCTTTGGGTAAGTCCGGGTGTCGAGCTCGCACCGCACCGTCAGGCCGGCCTTAGTCGTGGTGGCGGCGATGAGTTCGACAACCGCGAGTCGGCTGGTCAGTGGCGTTCCCCGCCAATTCTCGGTGATGTGGCAGAACAGCCGGTGTTCAATCTTGTTCCACTTCGATGTCCCCGGCGGGTAATGGCAAACTTGCAGGGCCAGTCGGGTTTCGTCGGCCAGCTTTTGCAGTTCGACCTTGAACAGCCGCACGCGCGATCCGTTGGAACCGCCGCCATCCGCAGTGATCATGAGTTTGTCGGTGTCCGGATACCTCTCCCGGCCCATCAGGTGCAGCCAGCGGCGGATCGAGTTGACCGAGAATTGCGCCGTATCGTTGTCGATGCCCACGCTTACGCAGCCGGCATTGGCCGTGATATCATACACACCGTACGGCACGACCTTACCGAGTTCGGCGTCGACGAAGTCGATGTACCTTGACCTGCTCGGGGCAGCCTTTCGGCCGGTAGTCGCTGCCGGCGTTCTTGTAGGGGCCGATTGGCTCTTTCTTCTTCGTGTCAATCGAGATGACCGGCTTGCCGGCGGCCTGCATGGCGATCGCCGCGGTGTTGATATGCTCGAACTGCGCGTCCCGGTCGGGGTTGCGACTACTCTCCAAGGTCTTGCGATTCACCTGCCGGCGGTATTGCAGCGCTGCCAGCAGTTTCGGGACGGTGCTCTTGCTGACCCGGTGCCCCATTGCGCACAGCGCCGCTGCCAGCTTCGCATGGCTCTTCGAAACCCATCGCAGCAGCCGCATCGGGTCGCCCTTGGTCGCCGGTTCCAGCAACTGACGCAGGTCTTCCAGCAGTGTCGCATCCGTCTTCGTCAGTGCCGGCCGGCCGCTACCGGGCCGGCGTACTTCGCCCGACAGCGAGGCGGGATCGTCCAGGTCCTTCAGCCCGCGGCCGATGGTACTTCGTGCGACCCCTGTCGCCCGCGAAGACGCGGCGATGCCGCCATAGCCCGCCGTTCGCGCTTCCGCCGCCGCGAACAGCCGACGTGCCCGCTCATTCAGGCCGCGACCAACCGCGGCAAACCGCTCGCGAATCGCTGCTGGGTCGACCATCTGCCGATTCTAACCGCTGCGTGTCCGCGCCGGAATCCACCCCGTTCGCACTCGCCCCTCTGCTCGCCCACCCGATTCGCTCATTGTTGGGCATCGCCTTAGCGGTCGGACTTGCCGCGGAGGGTCATGTCGGAAGAACGCGCCACAAGTGCTGCTGCGTTCGCGGCCCGCTTCACAGCCGCGTTGACCGCCCTCAGCCCATGCTCACCCCATGCAAGGTCAGGCCGGCGGCAGGTCTTCCTCCAGGATCGTGATGTGCAGCGAGAACGATACTTCGCCGTCCTCGTCATCCCGGTGCAGCGTGCCGAGGAATTCCGTGCCGGCACGCACCTCGACCGAGGCGCCTCGGCTCTTGGGAGCCTCGATGCGGATACGGTCGCTGCCCAGCGTGGTGTGGAGGTAGGCTTCCACACGGGCGATGTCCGACGGCTTCATCATGGCGTATCTTTCGGTTGAACGGTCATGCCGTACCAACGGTTCCGCCGCCACGCAACTCGATCTCGGCCACCCGGTCGCGGAGGCGGGCTTCCAGCAGGTCGGCCAGCCGCCCGGCAATTTGCGGCGACTGTCCGGACCGGGCAATGCCGGCGCGATACATTTCCCGCAGGCGCCGAATCCAGCCGTCGCGCTGGGCACGCGGCTGCCCGATGAGTTCCATGGCGAGGCGCTGCGTAGCGCCGTCGGCATCGACCAGCCGCAGGATGGCGTTCAGCGCCCGTGGGGAAAGAGCCGGCGATAGGTTCTGGGAAAGGTTCATGGTGGCGTGCCTGTAGCACGACCGAAGCGGCGAGGCGACATGCCGGCATTGTAGCAGGGTCTGCCGCCGGCGATCCCTGCCGGTTACCCGCTCCGCCGCCGCCAGCCTGGGATGATCGGTGCCGCTCGGTAGGCATTCAGCGCTCGGCCGGGTGACGGCGCGGTGCCGGGCAACGCCTGCGGCACGACGCGCAGGCCTGCGTTGCGCCGCGCTGGCGGCGACAGCGGACCGGCAGCGAATGGGCTGCCCCAGTTGCGCGCCAGGGCCGTCGGCGGGCTATCGCCTGCCAGTCGCTCCTCCGCTGGCCAGGCGGCCATCACTTTCTGCTCATAAGCGGCGGCCAGGGCCGGTGTGGCGGAATGATAGAGTGCAGTCGCTTGTGGCCAGGAGCCGGTTTGACCTCGCAGCTCCACCAGGAAGCGGGCGGCGTAGTCCGCGTTCATTGCCGGGTCGAACGCCTGGTCCAGGCTGGCGAAGGCGTGTGGGTGGTGCATCAGGTTCACTTGCATGCAGCCGACGTCGATCGAGCGCACGCCGCGCGCCTGCAACGCACGCACCGCGGCAATTGCCTGCGCCTTGGTGTCGAAGAACGCGCCCTGGCCGTCGGCATCCACCGTCCACGGCCAGGGGTGCCACACCCCGCTCGCCGGGTCGCGGCGCCCGCTCTCTACCCGGCCGACTGCCGCCATCAGGCTGGGCGGTACGTTGTGCGCACGGGCGGCCGTGGCGATGGCTTGCCGGCACAGCAGGCCGGGGGCTTGGTCGGGCGGCCCGCCGATAGGGTCGGCCAGCACGCCCGCAGTCGGGATGCAGAGCGGAAGGGCAAAGAGCAGGAGGGCAAGGAGCAGGCGGGGCATGCCGGCCAGCGTAGCGGGGAGAAATGAACAGATCGTTGAGAAGCAACGCCGCGGGAGCCAAGTTCTGCGCCTCCCCTTGGGGAGGGGCAGAGGGTGGGGTCGGAAGATGCCCTCTGTTCGACCCTCTCCCCCCTAACCCCTCCCACACGGGAGGCCTTCGCCGCGGACCCACATCGGCTTGCAATGCTGCATTGCGAAATACTGCTTGCAGACGAACGACTAAATCCTTAGATTGTGCGTCGCAGCAATGCGGCCCTTGGCCGTGCTGTCTGCTTTCTTGGACGTTTCCTCCCTAAACTTGGCGGCCCCACAAGGGCCGCCATCTTTTTTCCCGCGCCCATCTCATGCCACGGAGCGGGGATCAGCGGGGGAGGAGCCCGGCAGCGGCGCCGGTCAGTGCCTTGATCAGCATCGTTATGTCCTGCTGGACGGTCGGAAAACGCGGCAGTCGCTCGATCCGCGACTCGTCCATGTAGAGTTCCCGGGCGATCTCGAGCTGCACCACGTTCACATGCTCGCGCGGCCGGCCGTAGTGGCGCGTGATGTAGCCGCCGGCATAAGGATCGTTGCGGCGGACGATATAGCCCAGCGCGGTCAGCTTCTGCTCGATGAATGACGTCAGCAGCGGGTTGCAGGTGGTGCCATGGGCGTCGCCCAGCACGAAATCCGCCTTTCCCGCCGTCCGGGCGCCGCCATGCGACGGCATGGAATGGCAATCGACCAGCAGGCAGCCGCCGAACATGGCGCGGGTGCCGGCGATCAGCGCCTCCAGCGTCTCGTGGAACGGGCGCCAGAAAAGCCGGACGCGGCGCTCGGCCTCGGCGAACGAGAGCTTGCCGCGGTAGATCGTCTCGCCGGAGGCGACGATGCGGGCGATGGTGCCCAGCCCGGCGCCGACCCGTGCGCTCGTGGTGTTGACCCAGGACGGCAGCGGATCGGCGAACATCGCCGGATCGAGTTCCCACGGCTCGCGGTTGGCGTCACAGAAGGCGCGTGGGAAGGTGGCCGCGAGCAGGGGAGCGCCGCAGTCCGGGGCGGCCGAGAACAACTCGTCCACGAAGCCGTCCTCGCTGCGGCGCAGGTTCAGCGGGTCCAGGCGGGCGGCGGCGAGGAAATCGGACGGATAGGCGCGGCCGGAATGCGGCGAGGCGAAGATCACCGGCACCGTCTGCCGCGCTGGACGCAGGACCATCACCGGGGTGGTCTCGAGCGGCAGGGCGGGGGCGACGGGCAGGTCCATTTCCCTATTCAAGCGGCGCCGAGGCCCTGTGTCACGCGGCAAGCTTGCGGAAAGCGCGATGGGCGGGTTAGAAAACGCATCACCGTGCCAGATGGGGCGCCGAATGCGGTGCCAGTGGCGGCGGCGGATGGGCGCGTAGCTCAGCGGGAGAGCACTGCCTTGACATGGCAGGGGCCACAGGTTCAATCCCTGTCGCGCCCACCATCCCATTCCCGTGCTGTTTGCAGCGGCCTGCAGCGGGATAACTGAACGCGTTCGCCATGAGATTTTGTCGGTCTCCCTCTCCACGTCGAAGGCTGGTGAGCGCGAACCGATTTGCCGCCAATGTAAGTCCTCGTCGTGCAATGTCTTACCGCCGGACAGCAGCGAGCGGCGCCGGCTGATGGTTTATGCTGCCTGCTTAGGCCTCGGTGACACTGCCAGTCCAGGGCATATGAGCGCAGCGCGGAGACGTGGCGGCGGGCCGGTCATGGATAACAATTGCAACTTTTTCTCGCCTTCTTCCGTTATACGTTATGATTCCCAGCCCAAATTCGGGAACATCCAGCCGAGCTCCTGCATAACCAGCGCGTTCATTTCAGGCGTCAGCGTGGAGCGCCACTCGCCCGCGACGCCCTTGCGGAAGAACGCCCCCTCCTGCGCCTCGCCAGCCGGGCGTCCGCGCGACAAGGCGGCGAAGCTGGTCCGCTCGACGCACGATGCCACCACATCGTCGTTGTCGGAAACTCCCAGGAACCGGAACAGCCGGCCGGCGATGGCCACCGGGGCCTGCAGCATCCGCTCGTAGGTCACCACCAGGCAGTCGGGTTTGTAGCGCTCCATCAGCGCCAGCGTCTCGCGCGCGCCGGCGTCCAGTGACGGTAGCGCGAGGCGGATGAATGCCGGCTTGGCCTCGCGTTCGTCGTCCCCCGGAAGCCGCTGTCTTTCAGGAAGCGCACCACGTTATGCCAGCCGCGTGGGTTGTTCCAGTACTTGCATTGGGTGGAGCTTTGCACCGCGATGCAGTCATAGGGCTCGGCGATCGGCCGCGTGTCGTCCGGAATGGACAGACGCGGCGGCTCTTCCTTCGGATCGACGCCGACGATGTAAGCGGCGGTGCGGTGCAGGTTCGGTTTCCGCCGTGAACGCGACGGGCTCGGACGCGTATAGGTTCGCCATTCCGTCCATCTCTATGGTGGTGCTGACGGCCACGCCGCCGGATGACACCTCCAGGACGCCGCCGTCGCTGACAATGGTGTCGCTCGCCAGGCCGCCGGAACTGACCGCTTCAGTGCCGCCTTCCGTTACTGTCGTACTGAAGGCGATGCCCCCAGCCGAGATCGATGCGAAACTGTTGCCTATCGTGGTGACGCTGGTCCTGCCGCCAGACACCGCCAGATAGCCACCTGTTTCGGTGGTGGAGACGGCTGTGCCACCGGAGGCAACCAGTACGTAGCCGCCGGTGATGGTCGTGGCGTTGACGATCCCACCAGAAGCGACATAGGCAAAGTCGTTGTTGGATATGACAAGTCCGCTACTCGTCTCGTTATACGTGACGTTGTAGTCTGTCATCGCCTGGTTCCGCCCGTGCATTTCATGAGGAAGAGCAGATGGATCCCCGGCGTGCGCCGCGAACGCCGGCACGTGTCGAATTGTCGCAATCACCTGTTCCGGCGTGATCAGTCGCGTGCATTCGAACTGCCGAGGGGTGCCGGTGTGCCGCGGACACCACAGGAAGTCCTTGTGGTCGAACAGCACCCTCGGGTCGTTCCAGCAGGAATTATTGGTCGGATGGGTGAAGCCGCTGATCATCACGACCGGCGTCCCCGCCGCCCAGGCGAGCCAGGACAGGCCACTGCTCAACCCGACGAAGAACGCAGCGTGCTTCAGCCAGCGGGCGCGCTCGACCAGCGGTGTCTGCGTCGCGCTTCTTACACAGAAATGCTCGCAACGGTTGTGTAACAGCGCGCGCTTGAATTAGGCATCCGAGCAATTGACACTCTGGCGGCGGTCCGTCGTCGGGGCGGGCGAAGGCTCATAGGCGCTAACCTTTAGCGCAGACGCTCGGAACTCCCTTCTACACGGAAAGGGGGTATTGTTCGCTGCTCGCACTGAACCCATTGCCGATTTGCGCTTGATAACGATAAGGCAGCCGCACCGCCACGGCTCATTGAACCCCGCCGTGCCGTGGCGCACATTCGGCCCCATGCCGGCACACACCGATATCGTGACCCATGGCTGGGTGGCGCGGCTGCCGCGTGGCTGGCTCCCTTACATCCTGCTGGCGCGCCTCGACCGTCCCATCGGCACCTGGCTGCTGTTCCTGCCCGGCCTGTGGGGCATCCTGCTCTCTGGCCCGTCTCCGGCCGAGGCGGTCCGCCTGATCGTATTGTTTGGCGTCGGTAGCCTGGTGATGCGCGCCGCCGGCTGCGTGGTGAATGACCTGTGGGACCGCGATATCGACCGCCGTGTCGCGCGCACCGCCGGGCGGCCGCTTGCCTCCGGAGCGTTGCGCCCGCGCCAGGCGCTGGTCTTCCTGGCGGCGCTGCTGGCCATCGGCCTGGTCATTCTGCTGCAGCTCAACCGGCTGGCGCAGGCGCTGGGCGCGGCGTCGCTGGTGCTGGTGGCGCTGTATCCGCTGGCAAAGCGGGTGACCTGGTGGCCACAGCTCGCCATGGGCTTCACCTTCGGCTTCGGCGCCCCGCTCGGCTACTCGGCAGGGTCGGGCCGATTGGATGCCGCCTGGGCGCTGCTGTACGGCGCGGCGCTCGTTTGGGATCTGGGCTTCGACACGATCTATGCCCACCAGGACCGCGAGGACGACGCCTTGCTCGGCATTGGCTCCAGCGCGCTGGTGCTGGGGGAGCGGACGAAGCCCTTCCTGGCGGCCTGCTACGCGGCGACGCTACTGCTGCTGGCGCTGGCTGGCTGGCAGCGCGGGCTAGGCCTGTGGTTCTACCCGGCACTGGCGCTGCCGGCGACGCTGCTGGCGCGGCAGGTGGTCGCGCTGGACATCGACGACCCCGCCAACTGCCTTCGCCAGTTCCGCGCCAACCGGGAGGCCGGCCTTGCGGCGGGTTTGGCGATCCTGCTGGGGTGGCTGTGAGGCCAGTGGGGCTACGAAAGGACTTGCGCTGTCCGCAACTACCGCTTCACCACCAGCCCCTGGCCGGTCGGCAATTCCAATACGCTCAGGCCGCGCGCCTCCATGAAGGCGTCGGCCGCGTCCTTTTGCGCGCGGTAGCACATCCAGCCATAGTCATCGAACACGATCAGCCCGCCGGGCGAGACCCGTTCGAACAACGCCTCCAGCGCGCCCCGCTCGGCATCGGCATTATTCATATCCAGGTGCAGGAACGCGATCCGCGCCGGTGCGACCTGTGATAGCACGTCGGGTACCTTGCCCTGCGTGACGGTAACGTTCTCCCAGGCGCGGAACCGCGCCCGCACCTGATCCGCCAGGTCCGGCGCGTGATCGGGCAGGCGATGTCCTTCGCCCTCGTTGCCGGCCGGGTCGAACAGGTCGTACAGCCACAGGCGGCGCCCCGGCAGGCCGCCGGTGAAACGCACCAGGACCTCGGCAGAAAAGCCCTTGTAGGTGCCGCATTCTACCAGGTCGCCGGGCACGGCCAGCGCGCTCTGCGCCGCCCAGCAAAGCGTGTGGGTGCGCCAGGCGATAGTTCGCTCATGCGGTTGAGGACGCGCCGCGACCACGGCGGCGACGAAACGCTGATCCGTCAGGAACCCGCGGGTGTGGAGGTAGGTGACCAGATTGTCGCCGATGAACCACGCACCGCGCGGGTCGCTGGTGTCCTCCAGGCCGGCGAGCGTTCGTAAAGCATCGATGCCAGGCGTGTCCTTGGGCATGCCAAAGAACACAGGCGGCACTCGCAGGCCTTTGCGTGGCATAGCGTCGGGCATCTTCGGTCTCCGCTGTCAGCGGGACAGAGTGCGGCAAAGGCGTAAAGAACCTCTGAACAGTCGTCCAAGGAAGCGTCGACGCCGGCTCGCGCGTCATGGCCGGTCCACGGGACGGGCCGCAGGCCCACCACCCGAGGACAGGCCGCGACCCCTCCGGCGCCGCCCGAACATCGAACACCTCATGCCGCCAGCGATCGGGTGCTGGTGGGACGTCGCCTGGTGCGACAATATCTGACACTATGACACCACAGCACGGCTGTTTATTTCGTTGGCCTAGACCAAAGACCCAAAGACCATGGCATGATGATAAATGATCCTGCGCAGGCGTTCGTCCTCGCCCAGACGGTGCCCAGCCACGCGCTGCTGGTGCCGGAGATCACCCTGCATCTCGCCAGCGAAATCACCCCGATTTGGCAGGCCACCGAAGACTGGCTGGCCCAACGCAACGTCGCGCCGCCCTTCTGGGCCTTCGCGTGGCCCGGCGGCCAGGCGCTGGCGCGTCACATCCTGGACCATCCCGCCACCGTTGCCGGGCAACGCGTGCTGGACTTCGCCGCCGGCGCCGGCATCGCCGGCATTGCCTGCGCGCGCGCCGGAGCCGTCACGGAAGCCGCGGAAATAGACCCGCTCGCCATCGCCGCGATCCGCCTGAACGCCGCCGCGAACGGTGTCGCTGTGCGCGCCGAACCCGCCGACGTGGTCGGCGTCCCCTGCCGCTGGGACCTGATCCTCTGCGGCGACGTGTGCTACGAGGCGCCGATGACCGCTCACATCCTGCCCTGGCTGCGCGCCATGGCCCAAACCGCGGAGGTCTGGATCGCCGATCCCGGACGTGCCTACCTGCCGCGCGAGGGCCTGACTGCCTTCGCCAGCTATCGCGTCCCCACCACATTGGAACTGGAGGACCGTACCGAGCGGCTCGTCACGCTCTACCGCTTCTCCGGCTGAGGGTGCCCGCCGAGCGGCACGCCGTTCACCGTCAGGCCCGCCTGGTTCGCCACGATATCCCAAACCAGATGGTCGCCCTCCTGGCGGGCGAAGCCGCGTGCCATCGCCAGCACCGGCAGCGCCTGCTGCAGGTCCGGGTTGCCGGCCGCCTGCAGCATCAGCGAGTTCGAGGCCGGTCGCGGTGATATGGCCACGCGCGTCATACTCGTGCGGGCCGGTCAGCCGCACCTGCCCGCGCCCGTGCATCGTGGCCGGGCCGATGTCCATATCCAGTGCGTCCAGCCCGATCGTCGTCCGGCCCTGCGCCCACAGCGCGTCGGTATCGGCCTGCAACTGCGCGTGGTTCACGTCCTGATCCGTTGCCGCCAAGGCGAGCGTGGTGAGCGCGGCGAGCGATACCCCACTCACGCTGGGTTGCAAGGCCAAGTGGCGTGGCACCAGCGCGATTGCCGCCGGCGGCAGGTCCGCCACCGCCAGCCCATCCAGGTCGACATTCAGCGTCGCGTGCAGCATGCCAGCCGGTGCCGCGCCTGTCAGGCCCAGGGAGACGCGATGCACGGTAGCCTCGCCCCGTCCGGCGACAGCGATGTGCAGGCCGTCGATGATTTCCTCGCCCTGCACGCCGGTGATGACGTTGCGCAGCGATTCGATCAGCGCCCGCAGCGCCGCCCGCGCGGGCGCTGACAAAGCCATGTGGCCGCCTTGCGCGGCGGCGGCCGGAGGCAGTGTGGCGAGCATGCCGTTTGCAGCGGTCAGCAGCGCGGCGGCATGGGTGCGGTCGATGCCGTCGATCCGGCCGTTGGCCTGGATGCTGTCAGCGCCGAACCCGATCGCCGGCTTGTCCCCGACGCGGGAGGCAGCGCGCCAGCCGGTGATGGTGCCACGCTGCACCAGGTCCAACCGCTCCTGACCCGGCCGCGCCTGACCCGGCCGCGCCTGAGCCGGCCGACCCGACTCCGGCTGTCCCGGCTCCCCTTGCCCAGGCTCCGGCTGCCCAGGCTCCGGCTGCAAGGTCGCGTGCAGGGTGTAGCGGTCGAAATGCTGGAGCTGCTGTTGCCGGGCGCTGTCGGTTTCCAGGCCAACATCGCCGAGGTCGATATCGAGGCGCGAGGGGCTGCTCAACGCCGGATCGAACAGGGCGTGCGCCTGCTGGCTGCCGATGTGGAGGTCGAAACGCGTCGGCACAGGGGGCCCGGGCGGGTTGCCGGGTTGCGGCATGCTCAAGGTGAAGCGGGACGCGGCCGGCAGATGCAGCGCATCGACCGACCACCGCCCGCCCGGCAGCGGGCGGACGTCGGCGCTGATGGTGTTCTGCCCGGTGGCGTCGGCAAACGGCAGGACCACGTGGAAATGATCATCCTTAGGCGTGACGCGCAGGCGTTGCTCTGCGGCGCCCAAATGCGGGCCGAGCAATCCTGCAAACCAGGATTGCAGATCATGCTGCAGCGCCCCGGCGTTGTCCTGGTCGATCGGCTGTGCGACGGCGGCAGCAGGCAGCAGCAGGGCGAGGCAAAGCGCGAAGGTAGGACGCGACACGGCAGGTCGTCCGGACTGTGGCAACCCAAGGCTACCGCTGTTCGCCGAATGTGAGAATGCGGCACGGGCGGCGACGCTGGCTCTTTCTGCCTCCGGCCGCTCCCGGCCGCCCCCCGGCCGGCGTTGCTCAACAGGAGACACGATCCGCTTGGTCCGTCCGCCGCTGTCCACTCCCCGCTATGTGTCCCTGCTGCCGCCCCCGCTGTCCGTCCTCTGCTGTCCGTCCCCTGCTGTCCGTCCTTAGCAACACGTGCGCGAATTTGTCTCGCTCCCAGACTGTTGAGCGAAGCTGCCACGGAGGGGCCGCGTTAGCGCCCCGACTGCGTGTTGTGCGACCTCAGCAGAAGGAAAAACTCATGCGAATACTCCCAATGGTGGCCGCGGTTGCCTGCCTGTCCCTGGTGGCAGCCTGCGGCCAACAGGAACCGGAACGGGCCGAGGGCGGGGCGGCGAGCGGCGCGGCCACGGGTGCGGCGATCGGAGTTGTCGGCGGTCCGGTCGGCGTGGTGGGTGGCGCGCTGATCGGCGGTGCCGCGGGTGGTGCCACCGGCGCGGCCACCAAGCCCAGCGCGGTCAACCTCGGCCCGCCGCCCTGGCATGACAACAGCCAGGCTGGCCAGAACGCCGCGCAGGACATGAGTCACTAATCTCAGCGCGTCTCTCCGCAACTTCCCGTGGCGCGGCCAATTCCGCTTCGCCAGGATCGGCCGCCGCCTTGTACGCTCGCGTGAGGTACAAGGAATCATTGCAGTTCGAATCCTGACGACCGCGGGCCTCGCCGCATTGGGTCTTCTGACGGCGTGTGGCCCCCAGCAGCCCGACCGAGCCACCGGTGGCGCCGCCGCGGGCGCGGCGATTGGGCTTATCGGTGGGCCTATCGGGGTTGGCGTGGGGGTGCTGATCGGCGGCGCGGTCGGCGCCACCACCGGCGCGACTGTCAACCCGCGAGACCTGACGCTGCCGCCGCCGCCGTGGAGCGGCAACTCCTGATAGGCCCGACCCGGCCCCAACTCGGCCTTGGCCCAAGCCCGGTCAGGCCCAATCTGATCTCGCTTAACTCGACTTTCGCAACTCGCCTCCTGAAATCCCCCGAACGCTCGATTTCCCTGGGGTTCTGATCCAAAGATCGGCACCACGGGCGGTGCTGCCATGCGGCGCCGGCAACATCGGCCGAGGCGCTCCTGGGTGGCGACTGAGCCGGCAATTCCATCTTCACCCGCCGGAGCAGGAGTAATTGGTCGGGCCCGCGTTCGGTGTAGTGCGAGAGCAGGCCGGTGCGGCCGTCCGTGGTCGGCAGGTGCAGGCCGACCATCTGGATCGCGGCCCATCTTGTCCCGTATTGACCTCGGCGTCAGTTCTGGCGCCAGCGACCGCAGCCGTTGCTTCAGCGTGACCTGCAGGCAGTAGGCCAGGAACGCCACGAAAGTATGCCGCTTCGATGCGCGCGTCGGTCTGTTGGTAGATCGGGGCGGATCGCCACACTACGGGCAGTAGAGCATGGCGACCGACGACCTGCTATGGTCACCGCGACCGCAGCGCAACAGGATCAACGCGCCATGCCCGACCGCCCCGCCTCACCATGCTCAGGATCCCGCCCATGACCCACCCGCTCTCGGTCGCGGTCGCCGGCCTGGGAACCGTCGGCGGCGGCCTCTTGAAGCTGCTGCGCGACAATGCCGATCTGGTTGCCGCGCGAGCCGGCCGCCCGATTGCGGTCACGGCCGTCTCCGCCCGAGACCGCAACAAGGACCGCGGCGTCTCCCTGACCGGCCTGCGCTGGTACGAAGACCCGGTGGCGATCGCCGCCGACCCGAGCGTGGACGTCGTTGTAGAGCTGATCGGCGGCGCCGACGGCCCAGCCCGCGCCCTGGCCGAAGCCGCCATCGCCGCCGGCAAGCCGGTAGTCACCGCCAATAAGGCCATGCTGGCGGTGCATGGCGCGATGCTGGCGGCGGCAGCGGAGGAACGCAACGTGCCGCTCGCCTTCGAAGCGGCGGTGGCCGGCGGCATCCCCGTCATCAAGGCGCTGCGTGAGGGCTTGGCCGGCAACCGGATTTCCCGCCTCGCCGGTATCCTGAACGGCACTTGCAACTACATCCTGACCCAGATGCGCGAGCGCGGCCGGGAGTTCGCCGAAGTGCTGGCCGATGCACAGAAGCTGGGTTACGCTGAGGCCGATCCGTCCTTCGACATCGACGGCATCGACGCCGCGCACAAGCTGGCCATCCTGGCGGCGCTGGCATTCGGCCGACCGGTGGCGTTCGGCGCGGTGCATGTGGAGGGAATCCGCCGCGTCTCCGCGCTGGACGTCGCCTTCGCGGGGGAACTCGGCTACCGCATCAAATTGCTCGGCATCGCGCGGCAAGGCGATGGCGGGCCGGAGGCGGGCATCTCGGCACGCGTGCATCCGTGCATGGTGCCGACCTCGGCATCGATCGCCCGTGTTGATGGCGTGTTCAACGCTGTGGTGGCGGAGGGCGATTTCGTCGGCCGGGTGATGCTCGAGGGCCGGGGTGCCGGGGCCGGTCCCACTGCGTCGGCGGTAGCGGCGGACCTGATCGACCTGGCACGGAACCGCCTTACCCCGGTCTGGGGTGCGGCCTTCGATGCGCTGTCCAACGCACCGAGCGTGCCGATGAGCATGCATATCGGCGCGTACTACCTGCGGCTGATGGTGGTGGACCGCCCGGGGGTGATCGCCGATGTCACGGCAATCCTGCGCGACCTCGGCGTATCACTGGAATCGATGCTGCAGCATGGCCGCGCGCCGGGTGAGGCAGTGCCCGTCGTCCTGGTCACCCACGAGACGCAGGAGAGCGCCATGACCGCTGCGCTGGCGCGCATTGCCGCGCTGGATGCGGTGCTGGAAACGCCGACGCTGATTCGGATCGAGACGGGGTAGCGCGGTTGTGGTAACCGGCGGACAACGATTGCGCGCGCTATTGATGTGCCGATCGTTGGCGACGCGGCGGCGGGGAAACCATATGCCCGGCATGGTGAAGCCTTCGGCGTGCAGAGGCAGGCGAAGTGGCGGCTGTGGGGGCATTCGGTGGGAAGCGGAAACGCGGTGAAAGCATCAATACGCAAGATGATGGGCCCTCGGATCGGCCGCAGGCGCGCAGCAGCCGGCGGGAAACCGTTGGCACGCAAAACCGCGGCCCCGGCTAAGGAATCCCGAGCCGCGCGCTACCAGCGCATCCTGGCGGAGATGGAGGCGCAGATCGCCGCGCTGAAGGCCTGTTTGGATGGGGCAGCGTGCGTGACGGAAGCAGCGCGCGTCCCGGAAGAAGTCGAGGCTGGCTGACCCACGCTGGCTGAGCGGGGGATGATCGTTGTTGCTCGTTCAGCCGTGAAGGAGACCGCAGCACGAAGCTTTCCGCCCGCAACCAGATCGCCGGCACGATCAAGACCGTGAAGCCCGGTGCCACGACCACCCACGTCACCATTGAGGTCTCGCCGGCGGTGATCATCACTGCCTCCATAACCAACGAAGCGTCGGAGGAGCTCGGGCTGAAGCCCGGCATGAAGGCCTTTGCAGTGATCAAGGCCTCCGACGTGATGGTCGGCGTCTGACCGTGCGAGGCTGGCGGGGTGCCGCCGGCGAGATGGGCGCGGCCGCGGCAAGCAAGAAAGTCAGCGGTCACAGATGGTTGACGCAGTCTTTCAGTCTTTCACAGGGTCGGCATTTTCTTGTACCTGACCACATCCTCCGTGCCTCCCTATCCCCGCCGCTGCGGCACGCGGTGGCGGAACGCCAGGGCCTCGGCTACATGCACCCGCCCCACCGGCTCGGCCCGGGCCAGGTCGGCGATCGTCCGCGCCACGCGCAGCACGCGCGTGTAGCCGCGCGGCGACAGGCGGAGCCGGTCCATCGCCTGGCCCGCCAGTGCCTGCGCTTCCGGCGCCAGCCGCACGGCGGCCATCTCCACCTCTGCGTTGCATAGTGGGCCATCCTCCCCATAGCGTGCCCGCTGCGCCGCGCGGGCGTGTGCCACCCGCGCGGCGACTGGCTCGCTGCCTTCGCCCGCGGGGGCGCGGGCCAGTTCGTTGGCCGAGGCGGCCTGCACCTCCACTGTCAGGTCCATGCGGTCGAGCACCGGGCCGCTGACCTTGTTCAGGTAGTCCTCAGCGCAGCGCGGCGCGCGGCCGCATTCGCGCGCGGCGTCGCCGAAATAGCCGCAGCGGCAAGGGTTCATTGCTGCAACCAATTGAAACCGCGCCGGGTAGGTGACATGCGCGCCGGCACGCGAGACGGTGGTGCGGCCCGTTTCCATTGGCTGGCGCAGCGAGTTCGAGCGCGGGCCGCGGGAATTCGGGCAGCTCGTCAAGGAACAGGACCCCACGGTGCGCGAGGCTGACCTCACCCGGCCGGGCGCGCTGGCCGCCGCCGGTCAGCGCCGCCTGCGAAGCCGAGTGGTGCGGCTCCCTGAACGGCGGGCGCATGGCCAGGCGACCGCCCTCCAGCAAACCGGCGACGCTGTGGATCATGCCGACCTCCAGCGCCTCACGTGGGGCAAGGTCCGGCAGCAGCCCGGGCAGGCGTGCGGCCAGCATCGACTTGCCGGCACCGGGGGGGCCGATCAGCAACAGGTTATGGCCGCCGGCAGCGGCGATCTCCACCGCGCGGCGGGCGGTTTCCAGCCCCTTCACGTCGGCCAGGTCGGGCAAACGTTCGGCCTCCGCCACGCCGGCGGGTTCTGGCGGCGTCAGCACTTGGGTGCCGCGGAAATGGTTGATCAGTGACAGCAGGTCGGACGGCGCCAGCACCTCGATGCGGCCGGCCCAGGCGGCCTCGCCACCCTGTCCGGCGGGGCAGATCAGCCCCAGGTCGCGCGCGGAGGCGCCCATCGCTGCCGGCAGCACGCCGGCGACCGCGGTCAGCGCGCCGTCCAACGACAATTCCCCCAGCGCGGCATAGCCGGTGATCTCGTCGCGGGGCAGCACGTCCATCGCCGCCAGCACGCCGAGCGCCAGGGGCAGGTCGAAATGGCTGCCCTCCTTCAGGATGTTGGCCGGCTTCAGATTGATCAGGATGCGCCGCGGCGGAAGGGAAAGGCCCATGGCGCTGAAGGCCGCTTTCACCCGCTCGCGCGCCTCGCCCACCGCCTTATCGGGCAGGCCGACCACCAGGAAGGCAGGGGTGGCAGCGGAGATCTGCACCTGTACCTCCACCGGCACTGCATCGATGCCGGAGAAGGCGAAGGTGTTGACCCGCGCCATGGAGTGGCTGCGGGACGGCTTACCAAGAACCTGCATGCCTCTGACCGGACCAATTTTGACCGGCCGCAATGTACAGCAGATTGGTGAAGAGAACGGTAACGGCACAAAAGCGACATGGCCAAGCCATCATCTCCGCCGTCGTGGCCGGCCAGTAGCCGATACGTGCCGTCTGCTCGCTTCTCCGGCGCTAGTTAGTGATCAGCCGCTGACGTTCGATTTCAGCGAGCGCCGCACGCAGCATCTGCTGCAAGGCCGCCGGATCGTCGGGCAGGGTCGTTGGGACATCGAATACACAGCGACGCTAAATTGTCGTTGCGGATCGGGTCCATTGGATCTTTCGTGAGCAGCCGCGCCCTCGGCTCAACCACCCGGGCAAGTCCGAGGGGTCACGCTCAACCCACCAGTTCCGGCGCTTCACCCGCTGCGGCATGCGCCTCGATGCCCTCCAGCAGCATCGACAGTTGCGTCGGCGTCAGCGAGACGCAGCCGGTCTCGGTCACCAGCCAGACGAAGGGGGCCGCGTTCCAGCCGCTTGGTGTACAGACACGACGGAAGAAACGCCCTCTCGAGGGCAGGGTGATTGCCTCGTTTGGCGCGGAGGTCCGTTCCGTGGCGTCGGCTCGTTCGGAACGGCTGCCAGCCGTAATGCCTCATCTCAAATTGTTTCCGGCTACCGTGGCCAGTCCAACCTTGGCTCCCGCCGCGCCGGCTTGGTGTGCGGCGAGGGCGCCGGCCGGTCCGCCGCGGGACCGCCGCTTTCCAGTTCATGCGACGCCGGTGGGATCGGCGGACGCGTGATCACCGGCGGTCGCCGCACATGCTCGGCAGGTTCCGGGTGGTAGATCTCGTCGTAATCCACAGGCGCCCCCATCTCGGGCAACCGCAGCGCGAGGTGGCGGATCTCATGCTGCACTTCGTCCAGCCGCGCCTCCAGTACGTCCAGCCTGCTTTTCACCCCGATCACGCTGAACGGCATGAACAGGAAAGCGAGCGCGTACAGCAGCGCCGGCACAAGCAGGACCAGGGGCACCCACCAGGGCAGCCAGTCGGGCAGGGCAAAGGGCAGCGTCATACGGTGAAACTAGCACCGGCCGCCCCGAACGATCCATCCACAACCAACGCGGGAGCGGGAGCAGAATCAGGTGCTCGAATCAGGCTTGCGCCGGAATGATACAGTTGGTAAACCCAAATCCAAGCCGGGACTGAAAACCAGGGCTGGCCCGCCTGCTTCGGATTGGTGGCGATCGGACCATCTGGTCGAGAATCGCCGCAATGTTCCGCTGGAGGCTGCGATGGGTGCTCCATCGCGTCCCCTCTCAAACGCCGACCGGGCTCGTTCCCGGTCGGCGCTTTCATTTCCGGCCCAAACAGAGAGCGCGGCATCACCGGTCGACCGGGTGGATTTCCGCCCGCCTTCGTGCGAAGCCTGCGGCCGTTCGCCGTCTCCCGACCCCAGGTGCCTCATGCTTCTGCTGATTCCCGGCCCGGTGACCACGCGCCCCGAAACGCGCGCCGCGCTGGCCCACGACTTCGCGCCCTGGGACAACGACTTCCGACCATTGCTCGCTGGCCTGTGCCAGCGGTTGCTGCGCATTGCCGGCGGCACGCCGGACACGCACACCGTGCTGCCATTGCAAGGCTGCGGCCACTTCATCACCGAGGCGGCAGTGCGCACGTTCATCCCGGCGGGCAGGAAACTGCTGATCCCCGACACCGGGTCCTATAGCGACCGCATGGTCCGTCTGGCGCGCGAGGCCGGCCGCATCCCGGTCAGTCTGCCGATTTCCCCCGTCGCTCCAACGCCGCCGGAAGCGGTCGCCGCCGCGCTGAAGGCCGACCCCGACATCTCCCATGTCGGCGTTGTGTATTCGGAAACCGGCAGTGGCGTGGTGCACGACCCGGCCGCTATCGGCGCGGTGGTGCGCGCAGCCGAACGTCGGCTGATCGTCGATGCGGTGTCCGCGTTCGGCGCGCTGCCGCTGGATGTCTCGGCGCAGCCGGAGATCGACGCCGCGGTGTTCACCTCCAACAAATGCCTGGAGGGCCTGCCCGGCATGGCCTTCGCCGTGGCACGCATCGACCGGCTGGAGGCATGCGTGGGCAATGCCGGAAGCTGGTCGTTCGACCTTGCCAGCATCCACGCGTACACGCTGCGCGCCGGCCCCGGCAGTTCGCGCTTCACCCCGCCGGCACAGGTGATCAACGCGCTGAACCGCGCGCTGGATTTTCATGAGGCAGAGGGCCAACCGGCCCGCCTCGCGCGCTACACGGAGAACATGCGGGTGCTGTATGACGGCGTGCAGGCCCTCGGCCTGACGCCCTGTCTCGCGCGCGAGCACCAGGGGCCCATCATCGTCAACGTGCACGCGCCGGACGATCCCGCCTGGGACCTTCAGCGCTTCGTCGATGCGCTGAAGCGCCGCGGCGTGCTGATCAGCAATTTCTACAACACACCGGGCCCCAGCTTTCGCGTCGGCTGCATCGGCGCCATCATGCCTGACGACATGCGCCGTGCCGTCGGCGCCATGGCTGAGGCCCTCAACGAACTCGGCATCAACCGGAGGAGAGCAGCTTAGATGAAGTCGGATCTGGATATCGCTCGCGAGACGAAGATGCGCCCCATCGCCGAGGTCGCGGCGAAGCTGACCATTCCGGATGATGCGCTGGAGCCGTACGGCCGCCACAAGGCCAAGGTGGGCTTCGATTTCATCAAAGCGCAGCAGGGCAAACCGGATTGCGCGTTGGTAGTGGTGACAGGCATCAGCCCCACCCCCGCGGGCGAGGGCAAGACCACCACCACGGTCGGCCTCGGCGACGCGCTGAACCGCATCGGCAAGCGTGCGGTGATCTGCCTGCGCGAGCCATCGCTCGGCCCGAGCTTCGGGATGAAGGGCGGCGCGGCCGGCGGCGGTTATTCGCAGGTGGTGCCGATGGACCAGATCAACCTGCACTTCACCGGCGACTTCCACGCGGTCACCTCGGCCAACAACCTGCTCGCCGCGATGGTCGACAACCACATCTACTGGGGCAATGCACTGGGGATCGATGCGCGGCGGGTGTCGTGGCGCCGCTGCCTGGACATGAACGACCGGGCGCTGCGCTCGATTGTCAACAGCCTGGGCGGCGTGGCGAACGGCTTCCCGCGCGAGGACGGGTTCGACATCAGCGTCGCGTCGGAAGTGATGGCGGTGTTCTGCCTGTCGCGCGACCTGGAGGAGCTGCAGGAACGGCTGGGCAAGATGATCGTGGCGCAGACGCGCGACGGCAAGGCAGTGACGGCGAAGGATATCAAAGCTGACGGTGCAATGGCCGTGCTGCTGAAGGACGCGCTGGCGCCTAATTTGGTGCAGACGCTGGAAGGTTCTCCGGCGTTCGTGCACGGCGGCCCGTTCGCCAATATCGCACACGGCTGCAACTCGGTGATGGCCACGCGGCTGGGGTTGAAGCTGGCGGACGTGGTGGTGACGGAGGCCGGGTTCGGTGCCGACCTGGGCGCGGAGAAGTTCATCGACATCAAGTGCCGCCAGGCGGGGCTGACGCCGTCCTGCGCGGTGGTCGTCGCCACGGTGCGGGCGCTGAAGATGCATGGCGGCGTGCCTCGCTCCGGGTTGAGCAAGCCGGATGTGGCAGCGGTGAAGCGCGGCGTTGCCAACCTGGCACGGCATGTCGAGAACCTTGGGAATTTTGGGCTGCCGGTGGTGGTGGGCGTGAACCACTTCAATTCGGATACCGAGGAGGAATTCAGCGTGATCCGCGATGCGATGGCGGCGCAGGGCGTGGAGGCAATTTCCTGCACCCACTGGGCGGACGGCAGCGCGGGAGCGGAGGCCTTGGCCAAAGCGGTGATGGCGCGGATCGACAGCGGCAAGGCGGCGTGCCAACCGCTGTATCCATCGGAGATGAAGCTGGACGAGAAGATCCGGACGATCGCGCAGAAGATCTATCGCGCGTCGGATATCGCGATGTCGGACGCAGTGGCGCGGCGGCTGAAGGGCTTCGAGGATGCGGGTTTTGGCAAGGTGCCGGTGTGCATCGCCAAGACTGCAGTACAGCTTCACGTCCGACCCCACGGTGATGGGCGCGCCGGAGGGTTTCGTGCTGCCGGTGCGCGAAGTGCGGCTGTCCGCCGGTGCCGGATTCGTGGTGGCGATCTGCGGCGACATCATGACAATGCCCGGCCTGCCGAAGACCCCCGCCGCCGAGGCGATTCATTTGCGCGAGGATGGCGAGATCGAAGGGCTGTTCTGAGGACGATCAGAAGACCGCTGGGTCGGGGCCGGTTGCTTGCGCGCCGGTTCTAAGGCCGGAGCCTGGCCCGGCGTGTCATTGCGAGTTGACCACCGGCCGGCGGCCGACCCGCCGTGAATGAAATGGCGATCGGAAGCGGAAAGAACACCCCTGCCCTTGCGGGAGGGGTTGGGGGAGGGGTGCGGGAGAGGAGTTTCTGTTTCTTGTTAGCGTAGCGAAGCAATCTCCCGCGAGTGACGTGCACGCTCTCGTAGGAGATTGCTTCGCTGCGCTCGTAATGACGCTCCGGCGCAGGCTCCAACCGTCAGCCTGGAAACACTACGCGGCCATTTTTCCCGCCAGCATGGTGGAGGCGGTCGCGACGGAGGTCGGCAGCAGGATCGTGACCGACGTCCCCTTCCCCAATGCGCTGCGGATGGTGAACTGCCCGCCGTGCAGGTCCACGAACAGTTTCGCCAGCGGCAGCCCCAGGCCCGTGCCGCCGTGACGGCGCGCCAGGCTGTTATCCACCTGCACGAAGGGTTGCAACGCGCGCGGAATATCCTCTGGCGCCATGCCGATGCCAGTATCGCGTACGGTAATCGCGAGTGCGGCATCGTGCCGTTCCGCGATCACCGACACCTTGCCGCCCTCCGGCGTGAACTTGATCGCGTTTGACAGCAGGTTCAGCAGCACCTGGCGCATGCGCAGATGATCGACCTCGATTATCGGCATGTCCGGCGGGATCGCCAGCTCCAACGCCACACCCGCTTCCTCGGCCCGTTTGCGCACGATGCGCACTGCCGACTCCACGATGCCGTGCGATGGCACGCGTTGCAGCCGCAGTTCCGTCATCCCGGACTGTAGTTTGGCGATGTCCAGCATGTCGTTGATCACCTCCAGCAGGTGCCGGCCGCTGTGCAGGATATCGTCGGCGAATTCGCGGTATCTGGGCTGCCCCACCGGGCCGAACGATTCGTTGGCGATGATTTCGGAGAAGCCGATGATCGCGGTCAGCGGCGTGCGCAGCTCGTGGCTCATATTGGTCACGAACTCGGTCTTCGCCCGGTTGGACGCTTCCGCTTGCTCTTTGGCCGCCCGCAGCGCCGCCTCGCGTTCCTTCAGCGACGTGATGTCGCTGGCGACCAGCACGAAGCCGCCGTCGGAGCGCTCGCTCTTGCTAAGCCGCAGCCAGCGGCCATCGCTGATGTGCATTTCGCCGGTCGGGCCCGCCAGCGCCGCTTCGACGCCCGGCGGCAGCATGACACCCTCGACGAGATCGGCGGCATGCGCCGGGAAGAACGTGGCGAACTGGTCGTTGCGGAGGATCAGGCGGCGGTCGTTGCCGATCAGCGCGATGCCTTCGTTCAGCCCGTCGAGCGCGTTCGCCAGGCGGCCCTGCGCCGAGCGGCGCGCGGCGCGCTTGCGTTCCACCATGGCACGGATGTTGTCGCGCATCGTCGCCACGGCCGTGAGCAACCGGCCCAGCTCGTCGCGGCCGGCCGGCTGGATCTCGACGTCCAGTTCGCCGGCGGCGATGCGGCTGGCGGCGCGGGAGACCTCCGCGATCGGTTTCAGCACCTGATGCGTCAGCAGCACCGCAATGAGCGTCCCCAGCAGCAAGGCCACCACGGTGGTGGCCAACGCCACCAGCCGATAGTGTCCCGTCGATATCAGCGTCAGCACCCGATCGCCGGCGCTGTCGTCCACCGCTGTTTGACGCAGCGCGTCCAGCTTGCGCAGCAGTACCTGGGCCTGGCGGTCCATCGCGTCGGAGCGCGCGGTATCGGCCGCTTCGCCCACAGTTTGCAGGCGAAGCGAATTCCAGGCGCTGAAGCCGTCCAGCGCCGCTCGCGCCATGCCGGCAGCTCGGCTGGAACCGGCGCGGTCCGGCATGACGGCGAGATCCGTATCCACCTGGTGGGCCAGCGTATCGAGTTCGCGGTCGGCTTGCTCGCGCAGGGCGGCACCGGCCGCCGCATCGCGGTGCGCGAGGACGAGGCGCATGGTGGCGAAGTCCGCCTCGGCCTTCCCCGCATGGGCGATGGCCATCAACGGCCCGTCATACGTATGGACGAGCAGCCGCCCGGAATCCACGGCGCCGTGGATTGCGCTGAGACCGAGGCAGGCAGTCATCGCCGTAAGCCCAAAGAAGGCGAGCAATATCTTGGCGCGGAGCGTGAAGAATGCGCTTCGGCCCTGGTAATTGAAACGCATTCTGATCTCCCCGACACAGACGCGCGGCGGAATAGTGGGGTCGGCATGGTTTCCCGCTGGTTTCAGTTTTCCGCAGACGGGGAAATCGGGACGCTGATTTTATGGGGTGATGACGCTGGATGTTACGGCGCGCGCGGGGATGGGCGCTTTCGCGCGGCTGCCATCCTGTTATAGGGTCACCGGGGAAGCCGGAGTGGGTTGCGCCCGACTTACAGCCGGCGGGAGCATGCGGCGGGGCCATGAAGCACTGGCGGATCGACGACGTTGGCTGGGATCGGTTCGATGCCGGCAAGCTGGACCCCGAGCTGGTGCCTCTGGTGAAGGCTGCCGCGATGGTAGAGCGGAACGGCACGGACTACGCCATATACTTGAACCGTGTCTTCGCCGACGACCCCGACTTTCGGCAAGCCGCTGACTATTGGGCCGTCGAGGAGGTGCAGCACGGCGACGCGCTCGGCCGCTGGGCGATGCTGGCCGACCCGGGTTGGGACTGCGCGGCGGCGTTCGCCCGTTACCGTGCCGGGTACCAACTGCCGCTGGAGGCGACCGCATCGGTGCGAGGTTCCCGCACCGGGGAACTGATCGCGCGCTGCATGGTGGAGACCGGGACGTCCAGCTATTACAGCGCCCTGGCCGAGGCGACGCAGGAGCCAGTGCTGCGGCAGATCTGCAAGAACATCGCCGCGGACGAGTTCCGCCACTACAAACTGTTCTATGACCACATGCGCCGCTACCTGGCGCGGGAGAATATCGGACTGGCGCGGCGGCTGCGCATTGCGCTGGGCCGCATTGGCGAGAGCGAAGACGACGAGCTCGCCTTCGCCTGGCATTGCGGCAACGCGCCGGAGGGGCAGCGGTTCGTGCGCGCGGATTGTACCGCCGCCTACATGGCGCGGGCCATGCGGCTCTACCGTTTTCGCCATGTCGAGCGCGGGGTTGGGATGGTGCTGAAGGCGGTCGGCGTGAAGCCTCGCGGACGGCTGGGGGACACGGCGGCGAAGCTCACATGGCGGCTACTGCGGTGGCGGCAGCGGCGGTACGAACGGCAGGTGCGCGGTACTGCTGGCACCGCGGCGCAGGTGCCGTCGATGCAGCATGCGACAGGCTGATGGGGTGGGTTTGCCCGTCCAGTTACGTCGGTTCAGCGCGGAACTGACACTTGGGCACCCACTTGGGCACCGTCGCGGAGAGTCACTGATTGCGACGGTCACCTTGCAGGAATCGGCATAGCGGGACCGCCAGGCGGTGGCCCCGTGCATATCTCGCCAGGATGGCGCGCCGGTTCGGCGCGCCAAGGATCGCCGGAGGCCCTGCGCAGGCAGGATAACACAGGAGGCGTGGCGGGCGTGGCACGAATCGAGTGTTACTTCGAGCGGAGAACTTAAATTTGCCAAGCGGCAATACGAAGTTTCGCATTCCGAAACCCGGATCGCCGCGGAACAACGCGCACCGCGGTTGGCGCGGCGCGATGCCGCTGCGGTCCGGCGCGTGCGCCCCTGGCGCGCTTGTTTTAACGAAATGATCGGATGACGGCAGCACGGCCGGCGCCGCGTTGGGCTGAACTTGCGCCGCGGTGTCCGGGTCGGCGGCACACTGGATGCCGCCGGCGCCGTCGGGTTGCGGCAGCGCTGGGTCCCGCCGCCTCGCTGGGTCCTGCGGCAAAGCCGTGTCGGGGAGGTCCGGCGTGGTCTTCTGTGGGTTCGTGGCAGCGATCACGGCCGCCTTCGCAAGCTCGGGCGAGGTCTCCGGCCACGGATCAAACGACATGCCGGGCGTGTTCCGGGATGCATCCGCCGATGCCGGCGCCGGTGGCGCAGCCGGCGGTGTGTCCGGCGCCTCAGCCCGCACGGCGGCGAGCCGGCTGCTCAGCGCGCGAAACACGTGCTGCACGTCCGGCGCGCGGCTTCGGCCGCTCATCGCCGGCTCGATCAGTTCGGCGAACGTCTCGAACACACTGTGCAGCAACTCGGGATCGCATTCGTCCATTGGCGTGTTGAAGAACGCAAGCGCCTCCGGGGCGATGCCGGGGAACTCCTCCAGGGTCAGGGGGCCGCTGCGGCGTTCGCGGCGTTGCCGAACGCTGGCCGCCGCCTGGCTGCGGGCGGACAAGCGCGCCAGCCAGCCCAGCCAGTCCGGGCAGCCCGGGCCGGGCGGTGGCGCTGAAGGCGTGGCACGCAGCCGGCGCGGCGTGCGTGCCGGGACGAGTGCGGGCGGGTTATCAGCGTCCGGGGCAACACGGGCGCGGGGACCGGGTTGCCGGAGGCGCAGGCGGCGGGCGACGGCGTTGTGCAGCGCGGCGCGCCATTCGCTGAAGCGGCGGACAACGCGCGCACCAACCCCTTGGGGGGGTTGGGCAGGCGGGTCAGCGGTGCCGTGCGCGTGGAACATGCCGCCAACATAGGGAGGCCGATCAACCCTTCAAGCACATATTCCCAATTATTTCCGAAAAAAAGCCTATGTGGTCGAAACTGCTTCCTGGATGTGTCTCTCCGATGTTGCGCGGGTGGCGATACGCGAGCCGCCAAGCGCCGCCATGACACGGAGAGTCGCCGTCAACGGCGCTTGGTAAGAGACATTACCCGGGCCGCGAACGCCGCCATCAGTTCCCCCGCAGCGGCACAAGGTGCGACAAGAATATCTCAGCGCACGCTCGCCAGGAGAATCTCTCGGCATGCGCCCGGCAGGCGGTGCGATCCGCGCTCAGCGCCTCCAGCGCCGCCAGCCGCAGGTCAGCATTCACCGCCCCGATCTTCCCCTCGGCATCGGCCAGAACGTCCTTGGGTCCGGTCACCGGGAAGGCCGCCACCGGCGTGCCGCAGGCTAGTGCCTCCAGGATGACCAGCCCGAACGTGTCGGTCAGTGACGGGAACACGAACACGTCCGCCCCGGCATAGGCGCGCGCCAGCGCCTCGCCATAGCGCGGACCGGTGAACAACACCTGCGGATAGTTGCGTTGCAACGTCGTGAGCTGTGGGCCGCCGCCCACCACCACCTTCGATCCCGGCAGGTCCAGGTCGAGGAACGCCGCGATGTTCTTTTCCACCGCGACGCGGCCGACATACAGGAACACCGGGCGCGGCACGGCCCAGTCCTCACGGGGCTCCGGCTTGAACAGGGACAGGTCGACGCCGCGGGTCCAGGGGCGGATGTTGCGGAAACCGCGGCGCAGAAGGTCCTCACGCAGGCTGGCGGTGGCGACCATGGTACCCGACCCGGCGCCGTGGAAGCGGCGCATCCAGGCGTAGATCGGCCGCACCGGCAGGCGCATGCGCGCGTGAATGTACTCGGCGAAACGTGTGTGGAAGGCGGTGGTGAACGCCATGCCGCGCCGCCGCGCCCAGCTCCGCGCCGCCAGGCCAAGCGGGCCTTCGGTGGCGATATGCAGCGCGTCAGGGCAGAAATCCTCGATCATGCGGACCAGCCGCCGCCGCGGCAGCAGTGACAGCGCGATGTCCGGATAGGTCGGACAGGGGAAGGTGCGGAAGCGGTCGGGGCCCATCACCTCCACCACGTGGCCCAGGGCACGGAGTTCTTCGGCCACGGTGGTCAGCGTGCGCACCACGCCGTTCACCTGCGGCGCCCAGGCATCGGTCACGATCATGATGCGATGCGAAGGCGCGGGTGGCAGCATGGGCTCCGCAACCAGGTCCAGGGCGATCGCGTCAGGCAGCTTGTGCCACCGGCGCCCGCGGCGCCAGGAACGACAGTCCGTTCAGTGCCGCCCAATCCACCAGTTCCAGCCGCCCGTCATGATGTTCTACCAAGGCCGTGCAGCTTTCCACCCAGTCGCCATCATTCAGATACAGCACGCCGCCGACGTCGCGCATCTCGGCATGATGGATGTGGCCGCAGACAACGCCGTCGAACCCGCGTCGGCGTGCTTCATTGGCGAGCGCGGTTTCGAACCGGTCGATCGCCTTCACCGCTTCCTTCACCTGGCGCTTCAGCCAGGCCGACAGCGACCAGTACGGATAGCCCAGACGCCGCCGCGCCGCATTGAACCAGCGGTTGACGCTGAGCGCCGCAGTGTAAGCCCAGTCGCCCAGCAGGGCGAGGAACTTCGCATAACGCACCACCGAGTCGAATTCGTCGCCGTGCATCACCAGCAGGCGTTGGCCGCTGGCGGTGACATGCTCGGCTTCGCGCCGCAGCTTTATGCCGGAGATTTCCAGGCCCAGCGGCAGCCAGGCGCGGAACATCTCGTCATGGTTGCCGGGAATATAGGTGACTTCGGTGCCGTTGCGCGCATGACGGACGATCTGGCGCAGCACGTCGTCGTGGTGATCGTCCCAGTACCAGGACTTGCGCAGCCGCCAGCCGTCGATGATGTCGCCGACCAAGAACAGATGGTGGCAGGTGGTACGGCGGAGGAAATCGGCGAGGAAATCGCAGCGGCACCCACGGGTGCCAAGATGCGTGTCGGAAATGAAGACGCTGCGGTAGTCGGGCCGCGCGCCCGGTGTGGATGCATTCATGCCGCAGCGGAGATAAGCCGATTCGCTTGTGGATAGGGTTAAGATTCCGTGACGGAATCGAATTTTAGCTCAAATTGTGAAAGTAATATCTTATACCAGCCCCCGAAAAGCGCGACTCATTGACCTCGGCGGGATTCCCGAATCGGCTGTGTTGGGATTCTGTTCGGATCGGCACGATTCGGACGGGAGCGCCCAGCCATGGCCAGACCAATCGAGGTGAGCCGGAAGGACCGCTCGCCGGCGGCGTTGCGTGAGATTGCCCGCACCACGAAGGACGGCGGGGTGGTGCGCCGCCTTCAGGCCATCGCGGCGGTCCTGGAGGGACATTCCAGGGGAGAGGCTGCGCATCTCAACGGGATGCAGCGACAGACGCTGCGGGACTGGGTGCACCGGTACAACGAGCATGGCGTGGCGGGATTGATCTCGCGCCAGAGCCCGGGCCGGCCATCGGCGCTGAGCGAAGAGCAGATGGAGGAACTGCGGCAAATGGTGTTGGCGGGTCCGGACCTGGAGCGCCACGGCGTGGTACGCTGGCGGTGTGCGGACCTGCGCAAGGAGATTGCGGCTCGATGGTTGGCTGTGGTTCACGAGAACACGGTGGGGCGCTTCCTGCATCGGCTCGAGATGACCCGGCTGAGCCGCGGCCGCAGCATCCGAAAACGGATGCCGCGGCGCAGGAGGACTTTAAAAAGAACTTCACCCGCCTGGTCGCTGAAGCTTTGCCCGAGACGGCCTCTGGTAAGCCGATTGAGATCTGGTTCCAGGACGAAGCCAGGGTCGGTCAGCAGGGCAGCTTGGAGTACATCTGGGCACCGGTCGGCTCGCGGCCCCGGATGGTGCGCGACAACCGCCACGACTCGGCGTACCTGTTTGGCGCGATCTGCCATCAGCGCCAGGTCGGCGCCGCCATTATCATGCCGGCCGCCAACACCGAAGCGATGAACGAGCACCTGGCGGAGATCGCCACCCAGGTCGCACCCGGCGCGCATGCGGTCCTGGTGTGCGATCAGGCCGGCTGGCATCAGAAGGGCAAGCAATTGCGGTTGCCCGACAACATCTCGCTACTGCCGCTGCCGCCCTATTCCCCAGAACTCAACCCCATGGAGAACATCTGGGACTACCTGCGCGGCAACCGGCTCAGTGCGCGGGTCTGGGACAGCTACGAGGCCATCCTGGCCGCCTGCAAGGATGCCTGGAATTTCCTGACCAGCGACTTTGAACGCATCGAACTCGATCGCTCACCGAAACTGGGCATGTGTCAATCTTTAGGTTGGCTGGTATTAGAAACAAGACTGTCATTCAAATGACATGCAAGTCTGTCATTGAGGTAGCCTCGCGTCAGTGGGATTTCCGCCGATTCGCCCGCATCCGCCCACTTCGCCATCATGCCCGGCATGGTGCCCAGGATGGTAATCGTGTTCAACCCGGTCGCCGGCCGGCGCCGCGCCGCGCTGTTGTGGCGCGTGCTGGACGTGCTGGTGCACAACGGCGTGCGGTTGGATGTGGCGGAGACGCGATGTTCCGGCGACGCCGCGTGCCTCGCGCGTGAGGCGGCGTCGCGCGGGGAAAAGCTGGTTGTCGCGGCGGGCGGCGACGGCACCATCGCCGAAGTGGCCAACGGATTGCTCGGGAGTGGCGTCCACCTGGGCGTGATCCCGCTGGGCACCGCCAACGTGCTGGCACACGAACTGGCACTGCCGTTCGCACCACGCGCGGTGGCGGCGGCGCTGGCTTTCGGCCGCACCCGCCGGCTGTGGCCCGGCTTGGCGCGCAGTGCCGATGGCGCGCGCTTGTTCGTGCAGATGCTGGGCGTCGGATTCGACGCGCACGTGGTACACCGGCTGCCGGTGCCGCTGAAGCGCGTGTTCGGCCGCGGAGCTTACGTGATGCAGACGCTGCGCGACACGGTGTCGTACCGCTACGCGCCGATCACCGTGCGGGTGGACGGGCAGGAGACACAAGCGGCCAGCGTCATCGTCAGCAAGGGCCGCTTTTACGCCGGCCGCTATTTGCTCGCACCTGACGCGAAGCCGGAGGCACCGGGCTTCTCTGTCACCCTGTTCCGACACAATGGGGCGGGGGCGGCGTTGATGTACGGTGCCGCGCTGCCGCTCGACCTGCTGGCCCGCGCCCCGGGCGTGCAGCACCTGCGGGCGCAGCGGGTGGACGTGGTGGGGAACTGGGCGACCCCGGCGCAGGCCGACGGCGATCCGGCGGGATTCGCCCCACTGTCGGTGGTGGACGCACCGGCGCCGATCGAGGTGGTGATGGGGGGGTAGCGCGTGGCGGCGCGCTGTTGGATTGTTTCTATCCCTGTCACGCCAGACTTTACTTGTTTTCCTCAGCGACGATCGTAAGGGGGACACAATCCGCCGCGATCCTGTCGCGGAACAACGGCTCGACAATCGAGAGATCGAGGATATCCACCCGGTACGGCAGATCCGACTCCGATAGCGCCTCCGCGATCGCCCCGATCAGATCCAGCCCAAGCGGCTGGCTCCATTCAAGCGCAAGGTCCAGATCGGAATACCGCCGTGCCCCGCCATGGGCGCGCGAGCCGAACACGAACGCCCGTGCATCCCTCGGCAAATGCGCCCGAAGGACGTCGCGCAAGATTGCCGCATGCGCTTCGTTGATATCCAGGGTTGCCGTCACGCCACGCGCTCCGCCAATCGATCGAGGAAATACGTCGTTTCCACAAGAAATTCTGGGATGCAGGCCACCACCTCGGCCGCAGCCGATGCCGAGCAGGTGTGACTGCTCCTCGCGCGCATATCGCGATAGCGCCGCCACGCCGGCCAATCGGCGCGCAGCAAACCATGCTCGCTGCCTCTACGGATCACGTCCTGAAACGACATCTGGTCGAACAAGGCAGGGGACGCCGAAACCTGCCTAAGGTAGCGTCACAACATTCGGTGGCTGAGTTCGTAGGTGAACTCGAACCGCTGGATCAGCTCGTCGCGAATCTGGTCGTCCGCCGGCTCGCGCTGGTACCTCTCGAGCCCCTCCCGCAACCGCGCCACCGCGTTCACAAGCGGGCTGATGTCGAGCCCTGCGCCAGGAGCCGCGGTGCCCGCCTTGTCAACTCGTTCTGCGCCGCCTTGCTCGGCCAGAGAGATACCTCCTTCCAGATCTGCGAAGGTGGTCGCGTCGGGTGACTACTCCGCCGCGACCTTCTCCGGCTCCGCCGCGACTTTCTCCGGCTCCGCCTTGGCCGCTCCCAATTGCGCCGCCTTCGCCTCCACCAGTTCGACGATATGCTCCACCATGTCGCCCGCGGCGATGGTGTGGTCCGTCTTGCCGGCGCGATAGATCATGTGCCGGCCGTTGCCGCCGCCGGTCAGGCCGATATCGGTCATCAACGCCTCGCCCGGGCCGTTCACCACGCAGCCGATGATCGACAAGGTCAGTGGCGTCTCGATATGCGCCAGCCGATCCTCCAGCGTGCGCACCGTCTCGATCACATTGAAACCCTGGCGCGCACAGGACGGGCAGGAGATCACCTTCACGCCGCGATGCCGGATGCCCAGCCCCTTCAGCAGGTCCCAGCCGACCCGCACCTCCTCCTCCGGCTCGTCCGACAGGGAGACGCGCAGTGTGTCGCCGATTCCGGCCCAGAGCAGGGATCCCAGCCCGACCGCGGACTTCACGGTACCCATGCGGCGGCCGCCCGCCTCGGTGATGCCGATATGCAGCGGGTGGTCGCATACCTCGGCAAGCTGCTGATACGCCGCCACCGCCAGGAACACGTCCGACGCCTTCACACTGATCTTAAAGTCATGGAAATCGTGCTGCTGCAGGATGTTGGCGTGGTACAGCGCGCTCTCGACCAGCGCCTCGGGGTTGGGTTCGCCGTATTTCTCCAGTAGGTGTTTCTCCAGCGAGCCGGCGTTCACCCCGATGCGCATAGAGCACCCATGGTCGCGGGCGGCCTTGATGACCTCCTTCACCCGCTCGTCGCTGCCAATGTTGCCGGGGTTGATGCGCAGGCAGGCGGCACCGCTGTCCGCCGCCTCGATGGCACGCTTGTAGTGGAAATGGATGTCCGCGACGATCGGCACGTTCACCTCGTGCACGATGTCTTTCAGCGCCAGCGCACTCCCGCGGTCGGGACAGGAGACACGCACGATGTCAACGCCGGCCAGCTCGGCGCGGCGGATCTGCGCAACAGTGCCCTCGACGTCGGTGGTCAGCGTGTTGGTCATGGTCTGCACGGTGATCGGCGCGCCGTCGCCCACCGGCACCTTGCCTACATAGACACGGCGCGACTTGCGCCGGGTGATCTGCTGGTAGGGGCGATAGCTCATTGGATTCCTCTCCATTGCAGGCAGCCGCACCCGCCGCGGGGACCGCCGGCAGGCGCCTCATAGGATGGGGTGTTTCCTCCCGCGCGGCTACTGGGTGCCTGGGCGAGAACCGCTGGGCTGGGCTGCGCGGGCGGCGAACGCGGCACCGCCGGACGTGGCGCCTCCCGCCGAGCCGGCCGGGATCGTGGCACTGATAGAAGGAGTTGTGGTACCGGATTGCCATGTCGTTCCGCCTGCCTGCGGCGCTCCTGTGCCCTGTCCCGCCGCAGCGAAACCCTGGAGACCCGCCGCACGGGCAGGAGAGGAGCAGCCGGTGGCACCGCTTGCTCCGCCAGGGGTGGCGAGACGCTGAGGCACCGGCGTCACCGTCTCCGCGGGGGAGCTTGCCCTCGCCCGACAGCCGATACCCGCCGGCATAGGCCCGCGCATATTGGTTTGCCGCAACGGCAACGAGCTACGCGCCCGCCGTCCCATCGCCCGTTATGCGTGGGTATCCGCACGGAACGCCCTCAAACCAGGATGCCGTGCTCCCGAGCCCAGGCGGCAATCGGTTCGCGCAGGCTGGCAGCGCCACCCGAGCCACGGCGGATCGATGCGAGAACGGGCCGAAAGGTGGTCAGGTCCACTTGCCGCAGCAGGGCCTTTATGCCGAGCAAGCCGGAAGCGGACATCGATAGCGAGGTCAGGCCCAACCCGACCAGGGTCATGGCTTCCAATGGGCGTGCCGCAGCCTCGCCGCACAGCGACACCGGGACACCTGCTCCGCCGCGCGCGGCCTTGGCAAGGGCAAGCACTTGCTCGAACATGTCGAGCACGGGTTGCGACAGGATGTCGTAGCGGCCGTAGAGCGAAGGCGTGCCGCGGTCGACGGCGAACAGGAACTGCATCAGGTCGTTGGAGCCGACCGAGATGAAGTCGGCGTCGCGCAGCAGTTCGGGGAGTTGCCACAGCAGGGCCGGCACCTCCAGCATGGTGCCGATCTCCAGCCTGTCGGGAGCCGGACGCACGCGGCGGCTTTCCGCCAGCAGCAGCGCGCGGGCGGCGCGGAATTCCTGGACGGTGGCGACCATGGGGAACATCACGGAGAGACGGCGGCCGCCGGCGGCCAGCAGCAGAGCGCGCAACTGCCGGCGCAGCAGGGCGGGGCGGTCGAGGCCGATGCGCAGAGAGCGCCAGCCCATGGCCGGATTTTCCTCGTCGGCCGCCATGCCGGGCAAAAGCTTGTCGGCGCCCAGGTCAAGGGTGCGGAACACCACCGGACGGTTACCGGCGGCGTCCAGCACGCGGGAGTAGATCGCCGCTTGCTCCGCTACGTCGGCCACGCCGCCGCGGGCCAGCATGGCGATTTCCGTGCGGAACAGCCCGATACCGTCGGCACCGACGGTGTCGAGCTGGGCCAGTTCCAGGCTGAGGCCTACATTCAGCATCAGGCTGATGGGTGTGCCATCGGCGGTCACGCCGGGCTCGTGGCGCAGCGCAGCCCAGCCGGCGTGCTGCGCGCTCTGCACCTCCAGCGCGCGGCGGTAGGCTTGGCGGACCTCCGCTTCCGGCCGGAGGACGACCTGGCCTTCGTCGGCGTCCACCACGATTTCATCGCCTTGTTCGGCGCTATCCAGCATGCCGCGGGCGCCGCCGACCGCGGGGATGCCGAGGGCGCGGGCCAGGATGGCGGCGTGGCCGGCGGGGCTGGCCTCCTCCACCGCGACGCCGGCGATACCGCGGCTGTGCCAGTCGAGCAGCTCGGCGGGACCCAGGCGGCGGGCCAGCAGGATGGCGTTTTCGGGGAGCGGCGGCGGTTCGACGCGGCCGAGAAGGGTGGAGAGCAGGCGGCCGGCGAGATCCTCGATGTCGGCGAGGCGCTCGCGCAGGTAGGGATCGCTGATGCGGCGCATGCGGTCGTGCAGTTCGCCGGCGACGCGCTGGACGGCGGCCTCGGCGGCAACGCCGCCACGGATCACCTCGGTCACGCGGCGCAGCCACCCGGCGTCGGCCGCGACCAGGCGGTAGGTTTCCAGAATCTCACGCGAGGCGGTGGCGTCCTCGCCGCTGCCGCCTTGCGGGACGCCACTGGCGAGCAGCTCGTCCAGGCCGCGCTGCATTTGCTCGACCGCGGCGTCGAGGCGCTTGAGCTCGGCGTCAGGATTGTCCGCGAGCAGCCGCAGCGGCACGCGGGGCGGGCCGTGCAGGACGACGGGGCCGATGGCGATGCCGCCGGTCAGCGGGGTCGCGGCGAAAATGCGCGGGACGGTGGCGGCGACGCCTTCCGCTCCGCCGTCGGTGGCGCCGCTGGCGGGCAGCATCTCGGCCAGCAGCATGGCGACGGTTTCGAGTTCGTCGACCTCGTCGTCAGTGTAGTGGCGTGGATTGCGGTTCTGCACCACCAGCACGCCTAACGAGCGCCCGGCGCGGCGGACCGGCACCGCGAGCATGGAGGCGTAGGGGTCCTCGCCGGTTTCGGGCCGATAGGCGAAGGCGGGATGGTTCTGCGCATCCGGCAAGTTCATCACCGCGGCGGTGGCAGCAGTAAGGCCGACGATGCCCTCGCCGACGCGCAGGCGGGTGTGGCCGACGGCGGTCTGGTTGAGGCCCTCGGTGGCGGCGAGTTCCAGCACGTCGCCGGGCTTCTGGACGTAGATGGAGCAGACTTCGCTGACCAGCTCGGCGGCGACCAGATGGACAAGCTCGGTCAGCGGGGCAGCACCCGAGGCCCGGAGGGAACGAAGGCGGGCGAGCAAGCGGCGCGGGGAGGCCATGTCGACCTCAGCACACTAACGACACCCCCTCCCCTTGAGGGAGGGGGATGGGGGGAGGGGTGCGAGCGCCCGTGGACCGTCGCGGTCCGCACCCCTCCCCCCATCCCCCGCCCTCAAGGGGAGGGGGTGTCGTTGATTGCCACGTTATTCCGCGCGCCTCAGGCGCCACGCGACAGGCTTCCGCGTTGGGCCAGCGCTGCGACCGCCTGGTCCACCAGCTCGGCGATGACCTCGGCCACCGATTGCTCCTGCGTCACCATGCCCACCGACTGGCCGGCCATCATCGAACCGTTCTCCACGTCGCCGTCGATCACCGCGCTACGCAGGGCGCCGGCCCAGAAATGCTCGATGGCGAGTTGCGCAGCCTCCTTGTCCAGCTCGCCGGCGATGAAGCGGTCGCGCGTTTCGGCCTGGAAGCGGAGGAAGCGCTTGGTGCCCTCATTGACCAGGCCGCGCACCGGGATCACCGGGAACCGCTCGTCGAGTTGCACCGATGGCACCGCGTCGCGCGCGGCGGCCCGAATGAAAGCCCGCTTGAACCGGGGATGGGCGATCGATTCCATCGTGGCGGCAAAGCGCGTCCCGAACTGCGCACCGGAAGCCCCCATTTCCAGGTATGCGCGGATCGCCTCGCCGCGGCCCAGCCCGCCGGCGACGAACACCGGCACTTCGCGGATATGCGGCAGGATCTCCTGCGCCAGCACGTTCAGCGACACCGGCCCGATATGGCCACCGGCTTCGGATCCCTCGATCACCAAGGCATCGGCGCCGCTGCGGATCAGCCGGCGCGCGAGCACTAGCGCGGGAGTGAAGGCAATCAGCCTGGCGCCGCCGTCCTTCACCGCGCGCACCGCGGCGCCGGGAGGGATGCCGCCGGCCAGCACGACGTGGCCAACCTTCGCCTCCAGGCACACCCGCACGAGCTCGTCGAGCTGCGGGTGCATGGTGATCAGGTTCACCCCGAACGGCTGCGCGGTCAGCTTCTGGGTGCCGGCGAGCTCGGCCGCCAACTGGTCCGGGTTCATCGAGCCGCAGGCGATCACGCCGAAACCGCCGGCGTTGGAAATGGCGGCGACCAAATTGCGTTCGCTGACCCAACTCATGGCCCCGCCCATCAGGGCGTAGCGGCAGCCGAGGAACGTTCTTCCGCGCGCCCACAGCCGGTCCAATTCCGCCTGTGCGGCGAGCCGGGCGGCGTCGGGCGTTGCCCCAGCGGGGGCTGCCCCACCGGGGGCTGCCCCATGGGGGAGCGCCTCGGGGGAGGCCGCCTCACGGGAGGCCACCTCAGGGGGGGCCTCAGGGGGTGCGATGTCAGGCGGCATCAAGGCCGTACGCCGTGTGCAGCGCCCGCACCGCAAGTTCCGTGTATTCGGCGGCGATCAGCACGCTGACCTTGATCTCGCTGGTCGATATCACCTGGATGTTGATCGCCTTGTCGGCGAGCGCCCGAAACATGGTATTGGCGACGCCGGCATGGCTGCGCATGCCCACGCCAACGACGCTGATCTTGGCGACGTTGGGGTCCTCGAGCAGCTCGGCGTAGCTGATCGCGGACTTGATGTGCTGGAGCGCCTGGCGGGCACGCGGCAGGTCGGCTTTGCCGACGGTGAAGGTCATGTCCGTGGTACCGTCGGCGGATACGTTCTGCACGATCATGTCCACGTTGACGTTCTGCTCCGTCAACGCGCCGAAGATGGTGGCGGCGATGCCCGGCCGATCCGGTACCCGGCGCACCGTGATCTTCGACTCGTCCCGCGAATAGGCGATGCCGGCGACGTTCTCTTTTTCCACGATCTCGTCCTCATCCACGACCAGCGTGCCGTCGGTGTCGTTGGCCGCGCCGTCTTTGAAACTGGACAGCACGCGCACGCGCACCCGTTCGTTCATGGCCAGCTCGACGCTACGGGTCTGCAGCACCTTGGCGCCGACCGAGGCCAGCTCCAGCATCTCCTCATAGGCGATTCTGGCTAATTTGCGTGCCTGGGGGACGATGCGCGGGTCGGTGGTATAGACGCCATCCACGTCGGTATAGATATCGCAGCGGTCGGCCTTCAGAGCCGCGGCCAAGGCTACCGCCGAGGTGTCGGAGCCGCCGCGGCCCAGCGTGGTGATGCGGCGGTTCGGCGCGATGCCCTGGAATCCCGCGACCACCGCGACGTGGCCTTTTTCCATGCGGTGGATCAGGTCCTCGCCGTCGACTTCCAGAATGCGCGCCTTGCCGTGGGCGTCATCGGTGCGGATGGGGATCTGCCAGCCTTGCCAGGAGCGTGCCTCCACCCCGAGCTCCTGCAGGGCGATGGCGAGCAAACCGGTGGTGACTTGCTCGCCGGTGGAGACGACGGTGTCGTATTCGCGGGCATCGTGCAGCGGCGACAGCGCCTGACACCAGGCGACGAGCTGGTTGGTGGCGCCAGCCATGGCGGAGACCACAACGGCGACTTGGTTGCCGGCGTCGACCTCGCGCTTGACGCGGGCGGCGACGTTGCTGATGCGGTCGAGGTCGGCGACGGAGGTGCCGCCGAATTTCATTACAATACGCGCCATGTTCAGGGGTCGGTTGCCAGCGGTGCGGTGGTGCGGCGAGACATACTGGCGCGCGGCAGGAGGGGCAACCACTGGTAGCACAACCGTTGCACCAGCGTGGCGGAATGCCGCGGACGGCGCAGGGCCTGGAGTGATCAGGTTGTGGACCAGGGATTGACGACCTCGACGGCAATGTCGGCGAAATCGACAACGTTCCGCGTCACCACCGCGAACCCACGCTGAGCGGCGATGGCGGCAATGAAGGCATGCATGGGGCCAATCGGTCGGCCGGCGCGTTCGCGCTGCGCCGTGATCCTCCCCCAAACCTTTGCCACTTCGCTGTCGATGTCACAGATCCGGTCCTCGAAGCGGTCTGCCAGATCCGCATCCAGCCAGTTCCGCATCCGGTCCCGGCGCCGGCCCGGCGCCATGCGCTCGATGGCACGGCGAAGCTCGGCGAGCGTGATGACACTGATGAACAGGCTGGCCTCATCCGCCTCGGCGATCCACTGCGCCATACCGGGATCAGGCTGCGGCTTTACCCAGTCGGAGAGGACGTTGGTGTCGAGAAGGAAACTCACAGATCGAGGTCGCGGAGCCGATCGGTGCGGCGCTCGACGGAAAGACCGGAGCCGCGCAGGGGGGAGGCGGCAAGGAATTCCGCCAGATTACCGCGGCGCGCGGTCCGACGCTCCCACTCCTCGATCGAGACGACGACTGCCGCGTTTCGGCCGTGCCGTGTGATGGTCTGCGGGCCACGCGTGCGGGCTTGCTCGATAACCTCGGCGAAACGCGCCTTCGCCGAGGCGACCGACCAGGCAGGGTCGAGTCCCGCCGCCGCACCAACCTTGGGTGACTTTGGCATAATGGTCATATAGGTCAAAACAAGCAGGTGCGGCAAGCTGCCAGCCGGAATTTGCCAGCCGGAATCTCGGCGACAGCAAGCCGCTCGGTCCGCCGACGGGGCGCTCGATCTCGTTACGAGCCGGCGCATCGCCTTGCCAGCCTCCGCCCGCCGGCCGCACAACACCGCGCGGCAGGAGGATATGGTCATGGGCAGCACGACCGTTTCGCCGGCGGAGGTAGCGCGGTTCGACGCGCTGGCGGCCGAATGGTGGAACCCCAACGGCCCGATGCGGCCACTGCACCAGATGAACCCGGCGCGCGTCGGCTGGATCGCCGAACGCATCGCGCGGCGGTTCCCCGATCCGGCGATGGTGCGGCTGCTGGATGTCGGCTGCGGCGCGGGGCTGGCGGCAGAGGCGCTGGCGCGGCGCGGCTTTGACGTGCTCGGGCTGGACGCCGCCGCCGACACAATCGCCGCTGCCGAGGCGCACGCCGCCGGCCAGATCCTGCGCTTGGCCTACCGCACCGGCGCGCCCGAGGAATTGGCCGCCGAAGGCCTGCGCTTCCCGGTGGTGATGGCGCTGGAGGTGGTAGAGCATGTCGCCGACCCTGCCGCCTTCGCCAGCACGCTGGCGGCGCTGGTTCAGCCGGGTGGGCTGGTGTTCCTCTCGACGCTGAACCGCACCGCGCGGTCGTTCCTGTCGGCCAAGGTCGGCGCGGAATACCTGCTGCGCTGGCTGCCCGTCGGCACGCATGACTGGCGGAAATTTATCACGCCGGTCGAGTTGGCGGCACTGCTGCGTCGCGCGGGGCTGCGGGTGACGGATGTGACCGGTCTGGTGCCCGATCCGCTGCGTGGCGGCTGGCGCACCGCACGGGCTATGGCTGTTAACTATTTGCTATTGGCTGAGGCGTAGGCCGGAAAAGCCATGCCCTGGACGTAATCCGGGGCAGCACCTACCACAGTTTCGCAACCACGGCGGAAGGCGCTGCCCCCGGATCACGTCTGGGGCATGGCTTTTCCGGCCTACCGTCATCGCGGCCAAGGTGGTACGGACTGCGGCCACAGCCAGCAACGGAGGCTCTGTCATGTCCTCGATCGCCGATATCGTCGCCCGCGAGATACTGGACAGCCGCGGCAACCCGACCGTGGAGGTCGATGTCGTGCTGGACAGCGGCGCCATGGGGCGGGCCGCGGTGCCGTCCGGCGCATCCACCGGCGCGCATGAGGCGGTGGAGCTGCGCGACGGCGACAAGGCCCGCTACGGCGGCAAGGGTGTGCTGCAGGCGGTGGCGAACGTGGAGGGCGAGATCTTCGACGCGATCGGCGGCATGGACCCGCAAGAGCAAGTGAAGATCGACGACATCCTGATCGACCTGGACGGCACGGCGAACAAGTCGCGGCTTGGCGCCAACGCGATCCTGGCGGTGTCGCTGGCGGTGGCGAAGGCCGCGGCGGCGGAACTGGAGATGCCGCTCTATCGCTATATCGGCGGCACCTACGCCCGCACGCTGCCGGTGCCGCAGATGAACATCGTCAACGGCGGCAAGCACGCGGACAATCCGATCGACATCCAGGAGTTCATGATCATGCCGGTCGGCGCCGGCACGGTGGCGGACGGCGTGCGCATGGGTTCCGAAATTTTTCATGCGCTGCACAAGGGCCTGCACGACGCCGGTCACAGCACCAATGTCGGCGACGAGGGCGGCTTCGCCCCGAACCTGAAGAGCGCCGACGAGGCGCTGGGCTTCATCGCCAAGGCCTGCGAGCAGGCGGGCTACCGGCCGGGCGAGGACGTGGTGTTCGCGCTGGATCCGGCGTCCAGCGAGTTCTACGACGACGGGAAATATGTGCTGGCGGGGGAAGGGAAGACGCTCGATGCCGGGGGGATCGTGCGTTACTACGAAGACCTGATCGGGCGGTATCCGATCGTGTCGATCGAGGACGGCTGCGCCGAGGACGACTGGGACGGCTGGGCACTGATGACGCGCGAGCTGGGCGGGAAAATCCAGATCGTCGGCGACGACATCTTCGTGACCAACCCCGAACGGCTGCGCCGCGGCCTGGAAGCGGGGTCCGCCAACGCCATCCTGGTGAAGGTGAACCAGATCGGCACCCTGAGCGAGACGCTGGAAACGGTGGAGCTGGCGCATCGCGCCGGATGGCGGTGCGTGATCAGCCACCGCTCCGGCGAGACCGAGGATGCGACCATTGCCGACCTGGTGGTGGCGACCAACGCGGGGCAGATCAAGACCGGCAGCCTGTCGCGTAGCGATCGGTTGGCAAAATACAACCAGTTGATCCGAATCGAGGCCGGGCTGGGCACGGCGGCGCGCTATGCGGGCCGGACGGTGCTGCGGCGGTAGGCCCAGGGGGCCTTTGGGGGCGGTGGATCTCGCCGGCGCGTGTGGCAGCCGCCGTGCCCACCATGGAAGTGCCGCCGGCATGGCGCTTTACGCGCGGGAGGCAGGGGCCTATTTCAGTCGGCGGACGGATTGGGGCGTCGCCAAGTGGTAAGGCAGCGGGTTTTGGTTCCGCCATCCGGAGGTTCGAATCCTCCCGCCCCAGCCAGCCGCCGCCTGACGCGTGGAGAAGCAAATTGAACGGTCCCCGTAGCTCAGCAGGATAGAGCACAGGATTCCTAATCCTGGGGCCGTGGGTTCGAATCCCGCCGGGGACGCCAACCTCTATTCTATTTTTCCATGTAATAGGGGCAAAAGTGTGGGTAACCCCGCATTTTTCCCTTGCGTCGATTCGGCGCGGTGGATTCTTTGCGTGATGTGCCGCCGCGCGCCACCCTTTCCGCGCTAAGCCGTGCAGAGCTTGAAGCGCTGCTGGCCGAACTGCACGGTGAGGTAGCCATCCTGAAGCAGACCGTCGCGGAACTGCGCGAAGAGAACGCCCGGTTGAAAGGTCTGAAAGGCCGCCCGAACATCAAGCCGAGCGGCATGGAAAAAGGAACCGCGCCGCCGACGCCCCGGAAACCGGAGAAGCGGCCTGGCAGGGGTAAGGTCACACCCCGGGTCAAAGTCGAAGAAGAGGTGATCCGGGTCGAGATCCCGCCAGGATCGATTTTCAAAGGTCATGAACCCTTTCTGGTCCAGGATCTGGTGATTTCGGCGAAGGCGACCTGTTATCTGCGAGAACGCTGGATAACGCCCGACGGTCGGACGATGCTGGCGCCATTGCCACAGGGGATCGAAGGCCATTTTGGTCCGGAACTGCGCCGCTTCGTGCTGGTGCAATACCACCGGGGTCAATCGACGATGCCCCGGCTGCTGGCCTTGTTGCGATCGGTGGGGGTTTCGATCTCAAAGCGGCAGCTGGTTCGCCTGTTGAATGAAAACCATGAGGGGTTGATCGCCGAAGCCCGCGAGGTTCTGCGCGCGGGGCTGGAAACATCGCCCTGGGTCCCAGTTGACGACACCGGCGCGCGGCATGCCGGGAAGAACGGGTTTTGCACGCAAATCGGCAATGAGTGGTTCACCTGGTTCCGCACGCGGTCCTCGAAGAGCCGGCTGAACTTCCTCGATCTGCTCCGCGCCGGCCACACTGACTACGTGCTCAACGACGCCGCTTACGACTACATGCGAAACCAAGGCCTGCCAGCGGCCACGATCGCCCGTCTGAAGGCTGAACCGGAGACACGGTTCGGCGACCAGACCGCCTGGCAGGCACATCTCGACCGGCTGGGCTTCAACGCGTTGAAGGTCACGCCGGACCCGACCAGGGTCGCCACCGAAGCGGTGCTGTGGGGCAGCGTTCAGGCGCACGAATTTCTGTGCGATGCCGTGATTCTGAGCGACGACGCCGGGCAATTCAACATCGGCCGGCATGCGCTGTGCTGGCTTCACGCGGAACGGCTGGTGCATAAGCTGGATACGTTCAACGACCAGCATCGCGCCGCCCAGACGCGGGTTCGTAGTCTCATCTGGGACTTCTACGCGGACCTCAAGGCGTACCAGCTGAAACCCGGCAAACGCCGGGCGTCCGCGCTGCGCGCACGCTTCGACCGCATCTTCCTTCGCCGCACCGGCTTCGTCACGCTGGATCGCCTGCTGACGCGGCTGCATGCCAATAAGGCCGAACTGCTGATGGTGCTGGAACGGCCGGAAATCCCGCTCCACACCAATGGTTCGGAAAACGACATTCGCTGTCAGGTCACGCGGCGGAAGATCAGCGCCGGAACCCGCAGTGAGATCGGCCGGGATTGCCGCGACGGGTTCCTGAGCCTCGCCAAGACGTGTGACAAGCTGGGCATCGCCGTCTGGGATTTTCTGGGCAGCCGGCTCAAAGTGGTGGGGGCAGCGATCATTGAACCGCTCGCCTATTACGTCAGAGCGCGAGTCCGCCCCGCCTGACTGGCATCCGACCGTTCCTCTCACCAATCTGATCGTTGGCGTTCGGAGCGTGCGGCACCTGCGTGCCCACATTTTTGCCCCTCTTACTTTTCCATCACCTAATCCATTGAATTCCCCCGCGGTTCATCTCCTTGCGGATGGGTCAAGGTATGTGTCAAGGCATGCCGAGGGTCGCCAAGCCGCCACATCTGACAAACGCTTCCAAATGTGGTTCCCAGAGTGAACATTCCGGCGGCGGTGCAGCCCGTCCTGGGACGCAATCAATTCATCCGATCGATCGGCGAGCGTGAGCCGGGGAAGGCATATCTGGTCGCCGCCCCGTGGATCACAGCCGCCAAACCATGCTGGAAAGGGTCACCGCCGAACGTGCGCGGGTGAGCCTGATGAACTGGTCCGCCTATGGCAGAAGGCAGCGGTTGACGGTGACGCGATGTTGGCTGCGGCGGTCAGAATCGCTGCTTACACGGGCGCCCGCCGAGAGGGGCTTGGCGTGGTTGTAAGAGCGCTTGCTCGATCAAGCCGACATTCCCCAGATGGGAGGCCCAGGGAGGACTAGCTGCGTCCGCCATGGTGGTCTTGCATCTCGCGACTGAGAAAATAGTTGAGCGCCGTTCGGATCACGGCGATCGCCCCAAGCTTTCCAATGGCGTCCCAACTCGGCGCGACGGCAGTGGAGAGAATGTCGGCACCGAGTTGAAACTCAAGCGCGATCGCTAGAAACCGTGCCAGCGTCAGGCGGACGTCAATGAAATCCTCCACCCTCGGTGGGAATGACCCGCGCAGGAAGCGCCGCGCCGCAAGCGTCATACCAGCGCCAATCACCAGTGCTCCCGTCGCCTCGATGGCGAGCTTGAGCCATAGCACCAGGTCGACAATTATTTCCTCGACGCCAGCCTCTGAAGGCGGAGCGATCATACAAACATCCCACCCCGACAAATGCAGCACTGCGTGAACAACGGGCTCTTGCGCGTCGTCGATGCCCTGTCGGGTTGCTCCAGCGGGCCGATGACCTTACGGGCCGGGGTGAATGCGGGTGATCTTCGATCCCTCTAACCCAAGGCCCGCCATCAGTCCGTGTCCGCCGAACGGAAATGCATACACATCCTGCGTCAGTGTCGTTGTGGTCAGGCTAGCTGCCGCGCCCTGGTCAATAACGACGATGCTGGGACCGCTTCCGATTGCCCAGCCGTCGCTTTTTTGCAGGTAATCCAACGACGACCGGGTCATGAAGAATAGCGCGTAGGAGAAGGCTTGCGCGCCCGCCTGCAAGCCGAACGACGCAGCCGACAGATTGTAAAACGCGGTGGTCTTGCCGTCGACCCACAATACCCCATTGCCGGATTGCCCCCCGACGATCAGGCCCGCCTTGATGATCCTGGGAAACACAAGAACCCCCACGGCACGTGCATCGAGCGCGCGCGCCTTCGGCGTCGTGGCATACAGCTGCGCCACGGCGCGATTGGCCGCATGATTGATTTGTGACGAGGAGGCCGCGTGGGCCTCCTTGGATGCCACGACGGCGGCACCCAGCAAGGCGGGAGCCGAGAGGAGCAAAAGGCGCCTAGTCTGATCCATCAATCACCTCCCCTGATGAGCCGGCATTGGCTCAGCCGGAAGGTAGCCCAGGTTCCAACTCCTGCGCAAAGCAGCCCTTGAAACGACAGTATCTCTACTGCCTCCGACGGTCGCAGATGGCCGCATAGGTTCGCCGGTGCATGTCTTTAGGAGGGCAGCCGTCGGCGCTCCAGCCGTAACAAGCCGCCCCAGTCGCCGCTCCCAGTCCGAGAGGAGCAGCGTAGCCGGGTCACCTGATGGTCCTGAACCCTCTGGCTGACAGTTCCGAAAGGTCCAGGACGCGACAGCGGTCTCGACCGGGGTAGAGAACATCGTCCTCGGAGCCGGGCCGGTCGCCGTTCTGACCGGTGCGACAGGTTGGCACGGCGCGCGTTGGAAAGGAGGTATCCCGCAGGACGCCGAGGTTTGGGGTGATGGCAGCCGGACGCAACCGGCGGCTGGCAATTCATCGCCCGCCGAGGCGTCATGTGCCAACCGGAGCAGTCAATTCTGCAATTCTGCAATTCTGGTAAGAGGGGCAAAAATGTGGGCACGCAGGTGCCGGACACTCCGAACGCCAACGATCAGATTGGTGAGAGGAACGGTCGGATGCCGGTCAGGCGGGGCGGACTCGCGCCCTGACGTAATAGGCGAGCGGTTCAATGATCGCTGCCCCCACCACTTTGAGCCGGCTGCCCAGAAAATCCCAGACGGCGATGCCCAGCTTGTCACACGTCTTGGCGAGGCTCAGGAACCCGTCGCGGCAATCCCGGCCGATCTCACTGCGGGTTCCGGCGCTGATCTTCCGCCGCGTGACCTGACAGCGAATGTCGTTTTCCGAACCATTGGTGTGGAGCGGGATTTCCGGCCGTTCCAGCACCATCAGCAGTTCGGCCTTATTGGCATGCAGCCGCGTCAGCAGGCGATCCAGCGTGACGAAGCCGGTGCGGCGAAGGAAGATGCGGTCGAAGCGTGCGCGCAGCGCGGACGCCCGGCGTTTGCCGGGTTTCAGCTGGTACGCCTTGAGGTCCGCGTAGAAGTCCCAGATGAGACTACGAACCCGCGTCTGGGCGGCGCGATGCTGGTCGTTGAACGTATCCAGCTTATGCACCAGCCGTTCCGCGTGAACCCAGCACAGCGCATGCCGGCCGATGTTGAATTGCCCGGCGTCGTCGCTCAGAATCACGGCATCGCACAGAAATTCGTGCGCCTGAACGCTGCCCCACAGCGCCGCTTCGGTGGCGACCCTGGTCGGGTCCGGCGTGACCTTCAACGCGTTGAAGCCCAGCCGGTCGAGATGTGCCTGCCAGGCGGTCTGGTCGCCGAACCGTGTCTCCGGTTCAGCCTTCAGACGGGCGATCGTGGCCGCTGGCAGGCCTTGGTTTCGCATGTAGTCGTAAGCGGCGTCGTTGAGCACGTAGTCAGTGTGGCCGGCGCGGAGCAGATCGAGGAAGTTCAGCCGGCTCTTCGAGGACCGCGTGCGGAACCAGGTGAACCACTCATTGCCGATTTGCGTGCAAAACCCGTTCTTCCCGGCATGCCGCGCGCCGGTGTCGTCAACTGGGACCCAGGGCGATGTTTCCAGCCCCGCGCGCAGAACCTCGCGGGCTTCGGCGATCAACCCCTCATGGTTTTCATTCAACAGGCGAACCAGCTGCCGCTTTGAGATCGAAACCCCCACCGATCGCAACAAGGCCAGCAGCCGGGGCATCGTCGATTGACCCCGGTGGTATTGCACCAGCACGAAGCGGCGCAGTTCCGGACCAAAATGGCCTTCGATCCCCTGTGGCAATGGCGCCAGCATCGTCCGACCGTCGGGCGTTATCCAGCGTTCTCGCAGATAACAGGTCGCCTTCGCCGAAATCACCAGATCCTGGACCAGAAAGGGTTCATGACCTTTGAAAATCGATCCTGGCGGGATCTCGACCCGGATCACCTCTTCTTCGACTTTGACCCGGGGTGTGACCTTACCCCTGCCAGGCCGCTTCTCCGGTTTCCGGGGCGTCGGCGGCGCGGTTCCTTTTTCCATGCCGCTCGGCTTGATGTTCGGGCGGCCTTTCAGACCTTTCAACCGGGCGTTCTCTTCGCGCAGTTCCGCGACGGTCTGCTTCAGGATGGCTACCTCACCGTGCAGTTCGGCCAGCAGCGCTTCAAGCTCTGCACGGCTTAGCGCGGAAAGGGTGGCGCGCGGCGGCACATCACGCAAAGAATCCACCGCGCCGAATCGACGCAAGGGAAAAATGCGGGGTTACCCACACTTTTGCCCCTATTACGTGCTAGTATGCGTATTCCGACGAAGGCGTGAGGCCACCGATTCCGATTTGATCGCGGCCGCGATTCCGATCTGATCGCGGCCAGGCTGGCATCGTCTCGCGGGCCGGTTTTGGTGATGTCATGATGGTCGTAGCCCGGTCAAGCTGCGATGCGCCATTTGGGCTGACCTCTCGCCTGGTATTCATCCTTTCATTGGAACTTAGTCGCGCCCATAGCCTCGCGGGGGTCTGACCTCGGTCAGCGCGCTGAGGTCGAGATCGGCGATCGCTTCAAGCGCCTCGGCCATGGCGGTGCCGCGCAGACTGTCGGGCAGTGCCGCAAGCCAATCGACACACTCGCCCTGGATCCCCAGCAGCACGTTGATCGCGTCATCCCAACGCTGAGGTCGGCTGCGCCGGTCGATCGGCCGGCGTGTCCGGATCACGACGGGTGGTGGCTGCGTCAAGTGGCGGTCGCGATAACGAGCCTGGCGCTCAGCATTGCTCATCGCGCGCTCGCCTTCGGGTTTCTGACCTCTCGGCATGGTCTGATCTCCGTTACGTAACGCTTTGCAGTGGGGTGTGGCTTGGCAGGAGAGGACGCGTCATCCGCCGGCCCGCGGCTTGCGCAGGCTTTCGCCGCGCAGCTCGATCCGGTGCGCGTTGTGGATGATCCGGTCGAGGATGGCGTCGGCCAGCGTCGGATTGCCGACGATCTCGTACCAGCGATCGATCGGCACCTGGCTGGTGATGATCAGCGAACCGGTGCCGTAGCGGTCCTCGACAATCTCCAGCAGATCACGCTGCTGTTCTGCGAGCAGCGGTTCCGGTCCCCAGTCATCCAGGATCAGCAGATCGACCCGGGCGAATTGCTTCAATAGCTTGGCGTAGCGACCGTCGCCGCGGGCCAACCCCAATGCCGCAAACAGCCGCGGCACACGCTGGTAGAGCACCGACAAATTCTCCCGGCAGGCCTTGTAGCCAAGTGCGCAGGCGAGCCAGGACTTGCCGACCCCGGCCGGCCCGGTCAGCAGACAGTGCCGGTGCTCGCGGATCCAGTCGCAGCCGGCCAACTTCAGGAACATCGTGCGGTCGAGACCGCGCGGCGTGCGGTAATCGACATCCTCGACCGCGGCCAGATGGCGTAGTTTGGCGGTCTTGGCGCGGCTTTCGAAGCGCTTCTGCTGGCGCAGCGTGCTCTCGCGTTCGAGCAGGATGCCCAGCCACTCGGCGTGGCCGAGAGCAGTGGTCTCCGGGTTGTCCGCCATGTCCCGGAAGCTCTTGGCCATGCCGTGCAGGCCGAGCTCGGCCAACAGGTCGAGCGTTGGATGAGTGAGCAAAGCCGGTCTCCTTAATGGTAGTAGCGGGGGCCGCGGATGTTGTCGTGCAGCAACGGCGTGCCGTCCGCGGCTTGCGGCGACGCTGTTTGGTCGAGCCGGTGCTTGAGGATTGAGGCGACGGAGGCGTAGGACAGCGCGCCGATCTCGATGGCGCGCAGGCTGACCGTCTCGGCTCGGGCGGGATCGATGCCGCGGAACAGGCGCAGCACGCCGAGACAGGTGCGGAAGCCTTGTTCGGGATGTGGCCGGCGGGCCAGCACGGCGATGATCAGGCCCTCGGTGTTCGGCCCGATGAGGCGCGCCTGTTGCTGCAAGCGCTCGGGCGTCCATTCGCCATATCGCCGGTGCGCGCTCGGCATATGGCCGGGCTGGGTGCCATGCCGCGGTCCGCCATAACGCCGGGCGTGGGCGGCGACGCGTTTGCCGCGGTGGAATACTTCGACGGTGCGGGCAGTGGCGCGGGTATCCACCTGCTCGCGGATCAGAGGATGCGGCACCGAATACAGAAAGCCCTCAACCTCGACGTGGTAGTCGATGCCGACGCGGGCGACGCGCCACTCGGCATACTCATAATCCTGCTCGGGCAACGCCTGCATGGCGGGCCGTTCGATCGTCTCGTATAGTTGGCGGCGGCTGACACCAAGCCGGCGCATCTCGCGGCCATTCATCCGCTCCAGGGCCACGGTGATCTCGGCGTTGCATGCAGCCAATGAGAAGAAGGTGACGTGGCGCAACCGGCCGAGGATGTAGGACTGGGCGAAGCGGACACCGGCTTCGACCGACGCTTTGTCCTTTGGCTTGCGCGGACGCGCCGGCAGCACGCCGACATTATAGTGCGTGGCCATCGCGGCGTAGGTGCGGTTCACCTCGGGGTCGTAGAATGATGGCTTGTTGACTGCGCTTTTGAGATTGTCCGGCACCAGCAGGCGCGGTGCTGCCCCGAAGAATCGAAACATCCGGACGTGGGCGCCAATCCAGTCGGGCAGGCTCTGTGTCCATGTCGCTTCGGCGTAGGTCAGGTTCGAGGCACCAAGCACACCGACGAAGATCTCCGCCATGCGGATCTCGCCGGTGAACGGATCGGCGATCGCGACCCGTTTGCCGGAATAGTCGACGAAGGCCTTGTGCCCGGCGACGTGGGTCTGGCGCATCGTCGGTGACAGGCGGCGCTCGAAGGCCCGATACAGTTCGCAGAACCGGCTGTAGCCATAGCCCTCGGGATGCGCCGCGTCGGTACTCCTCCCACAAGATCGACAGGCTGACCCCAGGCCGCTTCATCTCGCGCACCAGCGCAGCCCAGTCGGGTTCGGGATGGCGGCGCGCGCCCAGCCTGGTGCTGGGCGCAGGGAACAGGCGCCGTTCCAGCGCCTCGTCCGTCAGCTCGGGTGGCAGCGGCCAGCCGATCCCGGTGGCGGCGGCCCGTGCCAGGTAATCCTGCACGGTGCTACGGCCGACGCCGACCTCGCCGGCGATCACCCGAGCGCTGGCGCGGGCACCGAAGTGTAATTGCAGGACCTGCCGTATCCGTCGCATGGACAGTCTCTCCGTCGGCATCCGCGTTCCCTCCATCGATTGCGATGGAGAAACATGGACCCCGGTGAACACTGACCCGCGAGACGATCTCTTCTTCCCGGAAGCCCTCTTCCTGTCTGGCAGAGGGTGGCCGGGATCAAATTGGAATGGTGGCCGCCATCAAATCGGAACCCCGGCCGCGATCAGGTCGGAATGCCTGGCCGCCTTACGTTGGAAATCCGCACTCAGTACCCCATGTGGTTGATTTAGGTGCGAATCTCTGAATCGATGGCTCCGCAACGACGGAGATGCATCGTGACCGCGAAAGCCAGTTGGTGAGGGCGCGCATCCTGCTGAAGGCCGATGCGTCCGAGACCGGCGATGGATGGAGTGACAGCGAGATCGCCGCCGTTTTGGATACCAGCGTCAACACGGTTGCCCGGACCCGGCAGCAACTGGTGGAGGAAGGCTTCGAGTCCGTCCTGACCCGCAAGCATTCGCCCGCTTCCGCCAGACAGCGAATCTTCGATGGAGCAAGCGAGGCCAAGCTAATCGCGCTTGCCTGTTCCGACCCACCAAAGGGGCGCGTTCGCTGGACCCTGAAGCTCCTGGAATCCGCCGTCGTGGAACTGGACATTGTTGACCGTGCCAGCGACAACACGATTGGGCGAACGCTAAAAAAACCGTAACTGCCCAGGTGTGGCGACCGGATCAGCTTAGCCGGAGTTGTGAGATCAGGCGGTCCGGATCAGCGATGAGGGTGGCGAGGATATTCCATCCCTGCTTCCTGGCCGTCGAGAGGACCGAGCGGATGACGGCGAAGTCCTTGGCGCCATCCTCGGAACGGAAGCCGCCGGAGATCTTCTGCCGCAATTTCATCATCCGCCCGTCCCGCTCCGCCAGGTTGTTGGTGAACGGCAGCAGCGGATCGGTCAGGAAGCGAAGCACGTCCTGCTTGTGCGTGCTGAGCCGCAGCAGCAGATTGTGGCCGACCCGTCGTGGCGGCCGGCCGCGCGGTTTCGCGGGCAAGGTTCGCGGCATGGCAGGCGCGGCGCAGCAGGCGCTGCATCCTGCGCGCCCAGTCTTCCTTCTCGATCTCGACCAGGGCCTTCAGTTCGCGCAGGTGGTGGGCGTTGCACAGCGCGTGCAGCACGCCCGTCATGGTGTAGTAGGGCTTCCAGTGGTCATGCACGACGATGCCGACGACGTTCGCCAGCAGGCTGCCGCGCTTCGCCGCGACGCGGTAGAAGGTGAGCCAGCATGGTCGAGGCGATGTGCAGCCATTGCGTCTTGCCGCCGATGCGGAAGCCGGTCTCGTCCATGTGCTTGACCGGTGCCGCCGCCACGCGGTCGCGCACCGCGGCGACGAACCCCTGGAACCGGTCGGCGCAGTCCTGGCTGATCCGGGCGATGGTGGCGGTGACCAGAGCACGCCGAACAGATCGGCCATCAGCGCGGCCAGACGCTCCTCCGGCAGCAACTGATAGTGCAGCAGATAGAGCACGACGGCGCCGATCCGCTGGCCGTATTGCACCGGCGCGTTCACCCAGTCGGGGAACGCCGCTCGGGTGTGCGTGCCGCAGGCCGGGCAGCGGCAGTCATGGGCGCGATGTTCGGTGACGACCAGCGGCGGCGGTTCGGGCAGGTCGAACACCTGGCGGGCGACATGGCCGGTCGCCATCGCCTCGGTCAGCGCCGCGCCGCACGCCGGCACAGGTCGATGGGTAGTGGTCGATCACGGCGTCGGCGTCTTGCTCCGGCGCAGTGTCTCCCCTGGATGACCCTTCTGCCCGCCCGACGGCTTGTCCGAGGGTTCCCGCAGGCTGCGCACGCGCACGGGCTTCTTGAGCCCGTCGCTCGACGGTGGTTTGCCGCTGTTGCAGCTGTTCAGTCCGAGCCGGCGCTCCAGCTCCGCAACGCGCGCCAGCATCGCCGCCTGCTCGGCCTTGTGGCGCTCCTGCTGCGCCAACCTTCGACGGGCCGATTCCAAGGAGTCGGTGGATCGCACCGCCCTCAGCCAACTCTCGAAGGACGACCTCATTGCGCTGTTGTCTGGACGAGTCATCGAAGCAGCTCATTGCCGAGACGCGCGTGCCTTCGCGGCGAAGCCGGGACACCCCGCCCGGCACGATTATGAGTACGAACGTAACGGAACGGCCAACCTGTTCATGATATTCGCGCCGCTGGAAGGCTGGCGACATGTTGAGGTCACCGATCGGCGCACCGCGGTGGATTATGCCCACATCCTCAAAGAACTATCCGACACGCGCTTTCCCGCAGCCAAGATCGTACCTGGTGCAGGACAATCTCAACACCCACAAGCCGGCTTCTCTCTACGAAGCCTTCCCCGCCCCGGAGGCGCGTCGGTTGGTCGAACGGTTCGAGTGGCACTACACCCCCAAACACGGCAGCTGGCTGGATCTGACTGAATCCGAACTCAGCGTCTTGTCAGGTCAGTGTCTTGATCGACGCATTCCTTACAAGAAGACCTTGGTCGAGGAAGTCGCCGCCTGGGAGAAACTGCTGGCGGCGATCTGTGAGCGCCGCGTCGGCGCCGTGCTGTCGATCGAAGCTTCCCGACTGGCCCGCAATGGCCGGGACTGGCACACGTTGCTGGAGTTCTGCGGGCTGGTCGGCACGCTGATCGTCGACGAGGACGGTATCTACGATCCCCGCTCGATTAACGACCGCCTTCTGCTCGGCATGAAGGGCACGATGAGCGAGATGGAGGTTTCGGTGTTCCGCCAGCGCTCCATGGAGGCGATGAAGCAGAAAGCGCGCCGCGGCGAACTGTTCCTCACTGTCGCCGTCGGTTACACGAAGACCGGCGATGATCGGATCGAGATGGACCCGGACCGGCGGGTGAGAGAAGCCAGGGGAATCGGGTGAATAATTTACCGCGTGATTAGACCTGCGAGGAAGTCATCGTCCCAGGCGGCCACCTTGCGGCGCAGGCGCATCGAGTCCTTGCCGGTGGCGGTGCGCAGCAGGTTGTGCGCGATGTGTTTGATCGTCGTGAAGTTTGCCGGTGCGTGATCGGTGCGCACGCGGCATTCGTCATCGCGGAACATCATGTCCATGACCCAATGGAGGCTGGCTATTTTCGATCGCCCAATGGCTGCGCACGACAGGGCCGAGAAGGGCCGCCACCATGATCAGTGACGTGAGATAAAGCCGGGTCTCATGCTCAGTTTTTCCGTTAATCTCGCGGCTGCTGTCGACCACGACGACAGCCTTCAGCCCCGGCCAGTTGTGACGGTCCTGGAGCCACCCGACATCGTGGATCACGGTCGTGGTCCGGGTTTCGATCCGGCCGTGGTCGCCGTCGATGGTGGTGTCCCTTGTGGCCTCTGTATCGGCGAAGCCCTTGGCCTTCTGTTCGGCGACGAAAACCTCGACATCCTCGCGCAGCGACCCCTGGTTGCCCTTCAGGGCCAGGACGTAGTCGGCTTTCTTGTCGAGGATCGCCTTGGCGATGTCCCGCTGGCACCCCATGGCGTCAATGGTCACGATCGCACCCTCAATGGCGAGCATGGTCAGCAGCTTGGGGATCGCGATGATCTCGTTGGACTTTTCCGCCACCTTGACCTGGCCAAGCACGAGCCGCTGGCGGGCGGCGAAGGCCGAGACCATGTGGATCGGCGTCTTGCCGTCCTTCTTGCCGCCGGACCGGCGGACGGTCTTGCGGCGGCGTACCGTCCTTGAACGGGCGGAAGCGTCGCAGCAGGAGCAGCAGCTTTTTCTCGCCGAAGCGGGCGATGTCGGTGAAGGTCTCGGCCCCCGCGAGCACGGCCAGCAGGGCCAGAAGCAGCACCTCGTCGAGCGGGTAGACCACCTTTCCAGCCTGCCGGCCATCCGTCAGGTCACTGAAATGATTCAGGAACCCTACGGCCTCGAAAATCTCGCCGTCGTCCTGTCTCGTCTCGTCCATGGCTGTCCCCCATCAAGCGAATCGAGGACAGGCATAGATTCAGCACTTCAGCCGTTTGTCACGTACTCCTTCACCCGATTGCCCTGGTGAGAGAAGCCATCGCCCTGGTGTTCCGGAAATTTGCCGAGCTGCAAACCGTCCGCCAGGCGCTCGTCTGGATACGGCAGCAGCAGATCGCCTTGCCGGCGATCGTCCAGGGGAGCGGTGTGCGGCCCGTCGAATGGAAGACCCCCGTCTACCACACGCTCCATCATGTATTGACGAATCCGGTGTATGCCGGAGCCTAACCCGACTTTCGCAACTCGCGGCTGAAGCATCCCCCAAACGCGTCGATTTCCCTGGGCGTGCTGCTCGGAAGGTCGGCACCACAGAACGGGCGGTCATTCTGCTTCGGAACGTCGGCGCGATGCGATCCTGGGCGGCGGCTGAGCCGGGCAAGTTGATCTTCAGCCGCTGCAGCAGCAGCGCCTGGTCCGGCTCGGGTTCGGTGTAGCGCGACAGTGATGACGGTGCGGCCATCCGTGGTCGGCAGCTGCACATCGACCATCTGGATCGCCGCCATCTTGTCCAGCACCGACCTCGGCGTCAGTCCCGGCGCCAGGGACTCGCAGCCGCTGCTTCAGCGTGACCTGCAGGCAGTAGGCCAGGAACGCGACAAAGATGTGTGCTTCGATGCGCTCATCGGTCTGGTGGTAGATCGGGCGGATCGCCAGATCCCCCTTCAGTTCCTTGAACGCCTGCTCCACCTCGACCAGTTGCAGATAGAACGCCCAGAGTTGCGCCGGATCGCCGCCCGTCACATTCGACCGCAGCAGGTAGCTCCCTTCGCGGCGGCGGGCCTCGCGCAGGTTCTGCCAGTTCAGCTTGAAAGCCGAACGTCTCTGGTGTGACGGGCTGGTCCTTGCTCGGGCAGCTGGAGGTCGATGATCCGCCAGACCGCCGGCCCAGCCTCTTTCCGGGCCGCGCCCAGCTTGATCAGCAACTGGTCCCGGGTCAGCTTCTGCTGGCGCAACTCATGCAGCCGCTTGACCAGCTTCTTCAGCCGGCGCCGCCGCATCGCCTGTTCTTTATCCCGGCGGGCACCGCTGCGCGCCAGGATGTAAAGTTCCCCGTCCTGCTCAACCAGCTTCACCTGTACCGCGTCACGCACCTGCGCCCAGGGCTTGGCCAGGAAGTCCTTGCTCCATCTGGCTGAGCCGCCCGCGTGGTGTGCCCACCAGATACTGGGTCGGCGTCTCTGCCGCCCGCATCTCGGCCAGCACCGCCTCGGTCGGGATGCCGCGATCCATCACCCAGGTGCGCCCGGCCTTGCCGTATTGGGCTTCGATCCGTTGCAGGAAGTCGCGCAGCGTCGTCTTGTCCGAGGTGTTGCCCGGCATCACCTCGTAGGCCAGCGGCAGGCCATCCGGCGTCACGATCAAAGCGATGACCACCTGGACGCAGTCGGAGCGTTTGTCCCGGCTATAGCCATACCGCCGCTTGCCGGCCTCGGGCGGATCACATTCGAAATACGTGCTGGTCAAATCGTAGAGCAGGACTTCGAATTCGGCCTCGAACAGGGTCTTCCAGCGTTGTTGCAGGAAGCTGAACAGTTCCGTCTTGTGCGCCAGCAGCTTGTCGAGGCAGCGATACAGATTGTCCTTGTGGGCGGCGGCGGATGGTCTCGCAGGTCTCGTCGCCCGAGGCCGGCAGCCAGGGCGATTGCACGCGGCCAGACACTTTCTCCAGCCGCAAAAGCGCTTCCTTGCCGCGCGCCCCGCGGGCCTCGGCGTCGCTTTCGGGCAGCAAGCCGATGATCAACGCGTGCGGCACAACGGCGGCAGCCTTGGTCAGCGACTGGATGAAGGACAGGAACGCCTCGAACCGCTCGTCCGTCAGTTGGCGGGGGAACATCACCAGCTCGTCGAGCAACACCACGCATCGGCCGGCGAGCTGCATCACGTCGGCCATCAGCTTCCAGCCAGGATTGGCACCGAACCCTGCTGCCGCACAGGTCTCTCGCTTCACGTGACCTGCCTTCGAAGCTCTCTGTCTCCAACCTCCTTGCCGCCTCCCGCCGATCGATGGTCGCGCGATTGGCCGAACCGCCGCTTGCCGGCCTCTGGCGGATCGCACTCCACAAGTTTCTCGTGGAACACGCACCACCACCACAGCAAAGAGACCCAACGGTCGAGTAAGGCCACGCCCAACAATCACCGCGTTAAGGCGGCCTGGGGGAAATGGTATAATTCCACTCCGGGTGGAAGGCGTCACCTTTGACATTTAGGCTGGCCATTTCCTGCTCACTGACCTTGATCCCCTTTGGGTAAGTCCGGGTGTCGAGCTCGCACCGCACCTTCAGGCCGGCCTTGGTCGTGGTGGCGGCGATGAGTTCGACAACCGCGAGTTGGCTGGTCAGTGGCGTCCCCCGCCAATTCTCGGTGATGTGGCAGAACAGCCGGTGTTCAATCTTGTTCCACTTTGATGTCCCCGGTGGGTAATGGCAATCTTGCAGGGCCGGTCGGGTTTCGTCGGCCAGCTTTTGCAGTTCGACCTTGAACAGCCGCACGCGCGATCCGTTGGAACCGCCGCCATCCGCAGTGATCATGAGTTTGTCGCTGTCCGGATACCTCTCCCGGCCCATCAGGTGCAGCCAGCGGCGGATCGAGTTGACCGAGAATTGCGCCGTATCGTTGTCGATGCCCACGCTTACGCGGCCGGCATTGGCCGCGATATCGTAACTGCCCAGGTATGGCGACCGGATCAGCTTAGCCGGAGTTGTGAGATCAGGCGGTCCGGATCAGCGATGAGGGTGGCGAGGATATTCCATCCCTGCTTCCTGGTCGTCGAGAGGACCGAGCGGATGACGGCGAAGTCCTTGGCGCCATCCTCGGAGCGGAAACCACCGGAGATCTTCTGTCGCAATTTCATCATCCGCCCGTCCCGCTCCGCCAGGTTGTTGGTGAACGGCAGCAGCGGATCGGTCAGGAAGCGAAGCAAGTCCTGCTTGTACGTGCTGAGCCGCAGCAGCAGATTGTGGCCGACCCGTCGTGGCGGCCGGCCGCGCGGTTTCGCGGGCAAGGTTCACGGCATGGCAGGCCCGCCGCAGCAACCGCTGCATCCCGACCGCCCAGTCTTCCTTCTCGATCTCGAGCAGGGCCTTCAGTTCGCGCAGGTGGTGGGCGTTGCACAGCGCGTGCAGCACGTCCTTCAGCGTGTAGTAGGGCTTCCAGTGGTCGTGCACGACGATGCCGGCGATGTTCTCCAGCAGGCTGCCGCGCTTCGCCGCGACCCGGTAGAAGGTCAGCAGCATGGTCGAGGCGATGTGCAGCCACTGCGTCTTACCGCCAATCCGGAACCCGGTCTCGTCCAGATGTTTGACCGGTGCCGCCACCACGCGATCACGGACCGCCGCGACGAACCCCTGGAACCGACCGGCGCAGTCCTGGCTGATCCGGGCGATGGTGGCGGTGACCAGAGGCACGCCGAACAGGTCCGCCATCAGCGCGGCCAGACGCTGCTCCGGCAGCAACTGGTAGTGCAGCAGATAGAGCACGAAGGCGCCGATCCGCTCTGTCGGGCGAAGTACGCCGGCCCGGCAGCGGCCGGCTAGGCAAGCCATCGTGGCCGTCGGATGCATGCCGCCCGGATGGGCCGCTGGCGGGCGCGGCAACAGAAAGTGACGCATCACGGTTCACCCGCACCGCCTGCCGGTGATCTGGTGGCGCCGGCCGCGATGACGGCCACACGCGCCGCCGTCGCCTCGGCCGACCAAGCGAGGCTGCCCGGTCCGCACTGTCACTGGTGCGGCCGCTCCTGCCTGCCGCTGCTCCGCCAGGGGTTCCTGCGCCGCCGCCGGCGTCATCGCGGCCACCTTGCCCACCATCCGACGGGGTCCGCGCGCCATGGTGACGCCGCCTGACATCTAAGCGCAGATCCTGCGCTACTATCACGCCGAGAAGTGGACTGCCGGCACCATTGCTCGCCAGTTGCATGTGCACCACAGCGTGGTGCACCGGGTGCCGGCGCAGGCCGGGCTGCCCAGGATCGGCGGCACCCCGCGGCCGTCACAGATCGACGCCTACCTGCCGCTGATCCGCGCGACGCTTGAGAAGTTCCCCACCCTGACCGCCAGCCGCCTGTTCGCGATGGCGTACGAGCGTGGCCATCGCGGCAGCCCCGATCACTTCCGCCACCTCATTGCGTTGCACCGGCCGCGTCGTCCGGCCGAGGCGTATCTGCGGCTGCGCAACTTGCCGGGCGAGCAAGCACAAGTGGACTGGGCCCACTTCGGCCATCTCCAGATCGGCCGCGCCCGGCGTCCATTGTGATGGCGTTCGTTATGGTGCTGAGCCACTCGCGGCAGATCTTCCTGCGCTTCTTCCTGGACGCGCGGATGGAGAGCTTCCTGCGCGACCATGTCGGCGCCTTCACCGCTTGGGACGGCGTGCCGCGTGTCCTGCTGTACGACAATCTGAAGAGTGCGGTGCTGGAGCGGCGCGGCGATGCGATCCGGTTCCATCCGGATCTGCTCGCCTTTGCCGGGCGGTATCGCTTCGAGCCGCGCCCCGTCGCGGCGGCCCGCGGCAATGAGAAGGGCCGGGTCGAACGCGCCATCGGCTACGTGCGCAGGGCATTCTTCGCCGCGCGCGGCTTCAGCGATCTGGACGATCTCAATGCCCAGGCTGACGACTGGTGCCGCGGCCCGGCCGCCGACCGGCGCTGTCCGGGCGAACCGGACCGCACGGTGGGCGACGTATTCGCCGACGAAGCGCCGCGCCTGTTGCCGCTGCCCGACAACCCGGCGCCACTGCTCGAACGCGTCGCGGTCAAGGTCGGCAAGCAACCCTACGTCCGCTTCGACCTGAACGATTATACCGTGCCGCACACCCACGTACGGCGGGTGCTGACGGTGCTCGCCGACACGCACGAGGTCCGCATCGTCGATGGTGCCCATGTGCTGGCCTGCCATCCCCGCAGCTTCGATAAGGGGGCACAGATCGAGCAAACTGAGCATGTCGTCGAGACCTTGGTCGCGCACAAGCGCGCCGCACGCCAGCATCGCGCCACCGATCGCCTCGCCCAGGTTGCCCCGGCCAGCCAAGAGCTGCTGCTGCGTGCCGCCGAACGCGGCGCCAACCTCGGCGCCATCACCACCGGCCTGATGCGGCTGCTCGATCGCTATGGCGCGGCCGAGTTGCAGATCGCCATCCGCGAGGCCCTCGACCGCGGCGTGCCGCATCCGAACGCGGTCCGTCTCGCGCTGGAACGCCGCCGCGAGCAACGCGGCGAACCCCCGCCAGTCGCCGTCGTTCTGCCCGCCGCCGTGCAGGCACGCGATAAACCGGTGAGGCCACATGCGCTCGACACCTACGACCGGCTCAAGGATGCGGCCGATGAATAACCCCGATCCCCTGCGCGCCCGCGCCGCCGCGCTGCATTTGCATGGATTACTCGCGCATTGGCCGGAGGTCACCGCCGCCGGCTGGGTCGTGTCACTGCTGGGCTGGGAAGAACAGGAACGCCACCGCCGCAGCCTGGAGCGGCGCCTGAAGGAGGCGCGGATCGGCCGCTTCAAGCCGCTCTGCGACTTCGACTGGAGCTGGCCAAAGCGCTGCGACCGCGCCGCCGTCGAGGCACTGATGCCGCTCGACTTCCTCAAGGAGGCCGCCAATGTCGTGCTGGTCGGTCCCAACGGCGTCGGCAAGTCCACCCTGACGCAGAACATCGCCCACCAGGCGCTGATCCAAGGCCACACCGTGTTGTTCACCTCCGCCGGGCAATTGCTCGGTGACCTCGGCGCACTCGATAGCGATTCCGCCTTGCGCCGCCGCCTGCGCCACTATGCCCGCCCCGCGCTGCTGGTGATCGACGAAGTCGGCTACCTCTCCTACTCCAATCGCCACGCCGACCTGATGTTCGAGCTGGTGTCCCGCCGCTATCAGACCCGCAGCACGCTGATCACCACCAACCGCCCGTTCGCCGAGTGGCACGAGGTCTTCCCCAACGCCGCCTGTGTCGTCTCGCTGATCGACCGGCTGGTGCATAACGCCGAGATCATCGCCGTCGAGGGTGAATCCTACCGTCTCAAGGAGGCTCGTGAGCGTACCGAACAGCGCGCCCGCCAGCGCCGCGGCAGAAAATCATGAGCACGCGTCTGAAGCTGCCGGCCGCCGCCGTTCTCATCCCGGACTGGTGGACCCCAGAGCAGGTGCTCGCCGTATTCGAACTACTCTGTGAGCCGCGCGACAGGGTCTGCGCCATCCACGGCTGCCGCATCCAGGATCTGCCGCATCCAGGATCTGCTGCAACAAGAGCGGGGCTTTGCCGCCGCTGGGTTGCAAGCCAACGAACCGAACCGCGACGACACGTCGTTCTGATCCGTGTCGTCACCGCCGGCGTCCACAAACCCTCCGGCGCATCGCGCCACCCACGCTCCGAGATCGACGTGACTGTCCCTCAAGACCGGGCTGTCACACCAACAGCCATGCCGCCGGGCAACGCCTGCCGCCGTTTACGCGCGCTTCTTCACCGCCGCTGACGGCAGACGAGCACATGCCAGTTTGAGGGCCGGATCCTTGCGCAGATCGTCCAGATCGTCGGCATCCGGATAGCCGCACGCAATGGCAAAGATGCGAGCGCGCAGAATGTCTGCCATTGCGGGACGGCCGGTCGTTCACGCGCGAGGTTGCGGAATTCAACGGTACCCCGGCGCGGCCGCTCAGCCGTGAGGAGCTGCGCGAGAAGTTCGTGACGCTGACCCGGTTACGGAGACATCGCGGCAGGGGCGTTGTTCGAGCGGCTGGCGGCGATGGAGAGCGAGCCGGATCTTGACTGGATGGGCGCGTGATGGCGTGTCACGTCTCGGCGAGTCTCGGCGAGTTTCGTCATGGCCGGGCTTGACCCGGCCATCTGCCCTCGCCGATCGGGTCGCCGCGATCAAAACGTGCCCGATCGGATGGAGTAAATGGCCGGGTCAAGCCCGGCCATGACGGTTGGGTTGGGTGCGATGCCGACCGCGCCGAGTGCTTCGCGCACCGCAAATTGCCGATCTCTTCGTGCACCGCAAATTATAGATCACGCAGCACCGCAACTGTGGGTTCGACTTCCGGCCGGTGCGTGTAGTCCGGATCAGCCTCGACCGACGCCACGATACCGCCGTGACGCATAACGATCCGCGCCGGTATCGACAGCCGCCAGCTTTCGTCGCCGTTGTAGCGCGGCAGATCGACGCCGATCTTCTTGTAGACCGCGATCAGGTCGTCCGGCAGGCGGAACGCCAGCCCATAGGCCTCGCCGACTTTGTTGTGCGGGTCCGTCAGGATCGGGAACCCGAGCGCCTGCTTCTCCGCGCCTGGCCGCGTATAGGTCTGTAACTGCGGCGACAGCACAACCAGGCTGGCACCAAGCGACTTGATCTCGGAGAGTACTGCTTGCAAAGCATCCAGCTCATGCCGGCAGTAGGGTCACCAGAAGCCGCGGAATGCACTCAGTACGACGGCCCCGGTGGCGAGCAACCCGGCCAGAGCGACGGGCGCACTGTTCTGGTCGTTCAGCGTGAAGTCGGGCGCATGGGCGCCCGGCTTGATGACCCGGTCCAGCATTCCCGATTCGCGCAATTGGCGGGTCGCGTTCAGCATGATCGCGTGAGTTTCGGGTCCAAGGCGCTTTGCCGTTGCCGCGCGCAGCGGGGCCAGTTTCTCCTTGAGACTCATCTCTTCCTCCGTGTGGGTGGGTCAGAACCGGTCTTGGGATGAGGTGGCGACGTTCACCGCCCCTGCCACCGCGGCGCCCGCTTCTCCATGAACGCGGTGCGGCCTTCCTTATAATCCGCGCTGTCGAAGCACGTCTGCATCATCCGCGCCATCGCGGCAGTATCGCGCTTGCTCTCGTCCTTCAGCATCTCGTTGATCGTCAGCTTCGACGCCGCCACCGACAGCGGCGCATTGTCGGCAATGGTCCGGGCGAGGTCCAAAACGTACACGTTCAGCTCCTCATCGGGAACCATCTTGTTGATCAGGCCGATCCGCTCCGCCTCCGCCGCATTGATGCGCCGCGCGGTGTAGAGGATCATCCGGGCATGCGCCGGCCCCACCAGATCGATCAGCCGCCTTACCGATTCCGGCGCATAGGCGATCGAAAGCTTCGCCGCCGGGATGCCGAATTCGCTGTCCACCGCGGCAATGCGCAGATCCGCGCCCATCGCGATCGCCAGCCCGCCGCCTAGGCAGAAGCCGCGGATGCGCGCGATGATCGGCTTCGGGAACGCGGCATATTTCGTCCGCCCGACGCCGGCCAGCCGCTCATATTCCTGCTGCGCATTGGCGTTGGCGCGGTTCTTCTCGAACTGGCTGATATCCGCGCCCGACACGAATGCCTTGTTGCCGGCACCGCTCAGGATCACCACCCGCACCGAATTGTCTGCCGCGAACTCGTCGAGGATCTCGCCCAGCCCGGTCCACATCTCCAGCGACATGGCATTGCGCTTCTCCGGCTGGTTGAAGGTGACCAGCCCGACGCCTTCATCCTTCGCCGCCAGCATCTTGCCGCCCGCGTATTCGCGGGTGATGCCGCCGCTCGGCATGTCGTTCATCTCAAATCGCTCCCTTCTTGCGCATCTCGGAGATCTCGTCCGCGCTATAGCCGACCGACGCCAGCACGTCGTCTGTGCTCGACCCCATCTCCGGCGTCGGCACGCGGATGCCCTTGTCGAAGCCGGTCATGCTGATCGCCGACGCCACGACCTCCACGTCGCCCACCTCGGGCGAGCGCATCGGCGTCGCCATGCCGAGATGCTGCACCTGCGGATCGGCGAACACCTGATCGATGCTGTAGATCGGGCCGCACGGTACGCCGGCCCCTTCCAGCAGCTCGATCCAGTATTCCGACGGCTTGTGCCGCGTCACGTCACTGATCGCCGTGTTGATTTCCTTGCGGTGGCCGCTGCGGGACTTCTGGTCCTTCCATTCCCGCTTGTCCTTCCACTCCGGCTTGCCGATCGCCTCGCAGAAGCGGCCGAACACGCGGCTGGAGCTAGCTGCGATGTTGATATGCCCGTCGGAGGTGGGAAACACGCCGGTTGGGATGCCAGTCGGATGGTCGTTGCCGGCCTGCGGCGCCACTTCCTTCGCCATCAGCCAGCGCGACGCCTGGAAGTCCAGCATGAAGATCTGCGCTTCGAGCAATGACGTGGTGACCCAGCGGCCGACGCCGGTGCGCTCGCGGTCGAAGATCGCCATCATGATGCCGAGCGCGAGCAGGTTGCCGGCGGTCAGGTCGTCGATGGGAATGCCGACGCGGACGGGGCCCTGGCCGGGCAGGCCGGTGATCGACATCAGCCCACCCATGCCCTGGGCGATCTGATCGACGCCGGCGCGCTTGCCGTACGGACCGCTCTGGCCGAAACCGCTGATGCTGCCGTAAACAATGCGCGGGTTCACCGCGCTGACGGTGTCGTAGTCCACCTTCAGCCGATGCTTCACCTGGGCGCGCATGTTCTCGACGATGATGTCGGCGGCCTTGACCAGACGCATGAAGGCGGCGTGGCCCTCGGGGGATTTCAGGTTCAGGGTCATCGCCCGCTTGTTGCGATGCAGGTTCTGAAAATCGAAACCGTGGCGGTTGCCGGTGATGTCCTCGCCGTCGCTGGGAGGCGGCTCGATCTTGATGACGTCGGCGCCCCAGTCCGCCAGGTGGCGCACCGCCGTGGGTCCGGCGCGTGCCAGCGTCAGGTCCAGCACCTTCAGGCCGTTCAGCGGCATGCGGGTCTGGGATTGGGCGAACAGTGATTTGTCGGCGGGGCTTTCCGGCATCTGTGGTTTCTCCTTCATGCGGCCGCGATATTCCGCCGCAATCGCTGCTCACTCAAGAGTGGGGGTGCAGCGAGGCGCGTCGTGGGGTTCACTGCGCCGAATGGAGACAGCGGATCTTGCCCTGGTACTGGCAGTCGATGGCTCGGCCAGCGTGACCTATGACGAGTTCGACCTGATCGCCGGCGGTATGGCTGACGCGTTGCGCGACCCTGTGGTGATCAAGGGCCTGATCGGCGGCCCGGCGAAGGCCAGCTATGCCTGCCTGTTGCTGTGGTCCGGCGCCGGCGCGCATGACGTGCTGACGGACTGGACCCGCGTCGCCAGCGCCGCCGATGCCCGCGCCTTCGCCGACGACGTGGACAATATGCCCCGCACCGTCCGCCCCGGCGAGACCGCGATCGGCGAGACCCTGCTCGCCGCGCTGACCCTGCTCGCGAACGTGCCGGCGAAGCCGAAGCGCAGCGTGGTGGACGTGATCGGCGACGGCCGCTCCAACCAGGGCATCCCGCCCGGCCCGATCCGCGACCGCATGGCCGCGGCCAACATCACCATCAACGGATTGTGCATCCTGCATGAGGAGCCCGATCTGTTGCAGTCCTATACGCGGGAAGTGATCGGTGGCCCGGGTGCGTTCGCCGTGGTGTGCAACGACTATGCGGATTTTGCCGCGGCGATGCGCCAGAAGCTGGTGCGCGAGACGAACGCGCCGATAGTATGAGCGACCAGCTCACCGCTGTGCCTCCCGGGTAGCCGGGCCCGAACGAAACGCGCGGCGATGACCGACCGCCGGTGCCGCATGATTTACCGTGCTGACAAAACTGGCGCCAACATCGGTGTCGATTGGGGTGAATCTCCGAATGCAGCCAGGGCGCAGCACGCAGGGCAGGCACCGAGCATGCTCCTGCTCACCCGACCACCCTACCATTCCTGCATGTCCCACTGCATGCCCCACTATCGAACCCTCAGCCGGCACGATAAACTGCGCCCACGCGGCTGTGATTTCGGCACAAGGCGAAATCGCCGCAACGTCGCGCACGAGGAACACGCTCGCGAGCAGGGAACCGGTCGGTGGCACCATTGCTGCAGGTCGAGGCGATTCATAAGAGCTTCGGTCCGATCAACGTGCTGCGCGGGGTGGACCTGACGCTGCACGCCGGCGAAGTGCTCGCGCTGGTGGGCGACAACGGCGCTGGCAAGAGCACGCTGATCAAGCTGGTCGCCGGCATCTACCGCCCCGATGACGGCGAGATCCGCCTCAATGGCCAGCCGATCCCGCGCGAAAACCCGCGCGAAGTACGGCGCATGGGGGTGGAGACGGTGTATCAGGACCTCGCGCTGGCCGACGATCTGTCGGTGGGCGCCAACATCTTCCTCGGCCGGGAGCCGGTGCGCCGGTGGCTCGGCGTGCTGCCGGTGATCGACAAGGGGCGCATCCAGAACGAAACCGACGCACTGCTGCAACGTCTGGACAGCCGGATACCACGCCACGCACGCACTGTGTCGCGGCTGTCCGGCGGCCAACGGCAGGCGGTGTCAATCGCGCGGGCGCTGTACTGGCAGGCCAAGGTAGTAATCATGGACGAACCCACCGCCGCGCTGGCGGTAATGGAACGCGAGCATGTCATCGCACTGGCACGCCGGCTGGCCGCGGAAGGCGTCGGCGTGATCTATATCGGTCACAACCTGATCGAGATTCTGGAAGTCGCCGACCGTGTCGCGGTGATGTTCCGCGGGCACATCGTGCACACCGTGCCGGCGGCGGAGACAAATCAGCAGGAGCTGATCAAGTACATGACCGGCTTCACCGAAGCGAAGCCACACCCGGCGTAGGGCAAACCAACTGGAGGGAGCCACCATGAAACACCGAATGTTGCCGCTGGCAGCCGCGGCGATGCTGTCGGCTGCGCCTGCCCGTGCGGCGGACTTTTCCACTATGCGCATTCCGGTCATTGTCAAGGCGACCACGTCGCAATACTGGGCGACGGTTTTCGACGGCGCCGACGCCGCGGCGAAGTCGCTGGGGGTACAGATCTCCAAGCTCGGTGCCACGGCGGAGACCGACGTCGCCGGTGAAGTTTCCATCATGGAGAACGCCATATCCACCAAGCCGACCGCCATTGTCATAGCGGCGACGAATGCGGCGGCGCTGGCGGGGCCGATAGAGCAAGCGACGGCGGCGGGGATTCCGGTGATCGTCATCGACTCCGATGCCAACACCAGCAAATACGTCACCTTCCTGGCGACCAACAACGAGACCGGCGGGAAGAAAGCGGCCGATGAGCTGGCCGCCTGCGTGAAGGCTCGTACCTGGTAAGCAGGAAGGGCCGGTGGCCTACCTGACGGCGCTGGCGGGTGCGCAGTCGTTGAATGATCGTGACAAGGGGTTCGTGGAGGAGCTAAAGAAGTATCCGGACCTGAAGATCGTGGAGCACCGCACCGGCAACAATGATCCGGCGCGTGCCCTGTCGGACGCCGAGGATATGCTGACCCGGCATCCCGACCTGGTCGGCATGTTCGCCGATAACGAAGTGGAAGGCGACGGAGCCGGGGTCGCGATCAACGAGAAGAGCCTCGGGCCCAAGCTTTGCACTGTGGCGTTCGATACCTCGGACCAGGAGATCGGCTTCGTCCGCAGCGGCGCGCTCGACGGGCTGATCGTGCAGAACCCGTTCATGATGGGCTACGCCGGGGTTTGGTACGGTCTTGCGGCCGCGAATGGCGTGGTGCTGCCGCGTTACGTCGATTCGGGTGTCAGCGTGGTGACCAAGAAGAATATCGACAGCTCGCAGGTGGCGGGATTGCTGGATCCGAAGAAGTACAAACTGTCGCCGTTCCTGGGGGAATAGGACGGGGGAAGAGCGAAAACCATAGAAAAGCTCCCCTCCCTTTGTGGGAGGCGGAGTCTAATTCATCCAACTCCAGGACCCCGCATGGACACTGCCCCAACCAGCACCACCGTTGCCACACGCGCGCCCCCGCCTGAAGCGCCAGCGCTCGGCCTGCGCCATCGCCTGCCGATGGAAACCTGGGTCGCCGGATGCACGGTCGCGCTGTGGATCGGGCTGGCACTGGCGTCACCGTACTTTCTCACCACCGGCAACGTCTTCAACATCATGCGCCAGGTGTCCACCGACGCGATCATCGCCTATGGCGAGTTGTTCGCCATCATCCTGGCCGGCATCGACCTGTCCGTCGGTGCCGTCGCAGGCCTGACCGGCGTGGTCTTCGCAATGATGCTGTCGGCGCATTTCCCAATTGCCGTGGCGGCGATCGGCGCGCTGGCGTTGGGGCTGGTCATCGGGCTGGTGAACGGGCTGGCCATCGACCGCCTGGGCATCCCACCCTTCATCGTCACCCTGGCCGGGCTGCAAGGATTCCGTGGCCTGACGCTGCTGGTTTCCGGCGGCATGACCATCGCCGGCATGCCGACGTCACTGAGTTTGGTGTCGCAGACCGCGGTGCTCGGCATCCCGACCATGTTCGTGATCATGCTGGGCTTCGCTGCGGTATCGCAATACATCCTGTCGGCGACGCGCCTCGGCCGCTACATGTATGCGATCGGCAGCAACGCCGAGGCGGCGCGGCGGCTCGGCATCAACGTAACGGCAGTCACGCTGACAGCCTATGCGCTGGCCGCGGTGTTCGCCACCGTCAGCGGTATGCTGCTGGTGGCGCGCCTGACGATGGGCAATCCGAATGCCGGCGTCGGCGCCGAGCTTCAGGCCATCGCCGCCGCCGTCGTAGGCGGCGCCAGTCTGTTCGGCGGCCGCGGCACCGTGGTGGGTTGCTTAATCGGCGCTGTACTGTTCACCACCATCGGCAACGGCGCCAACCTTCTGGGGATCAGCTCATTCTGGCAAATGGTGGCGGAAGGCTTGCTGATCGCCGGTGTGGTGTACCTGGACAACCTGCAGAAGCGTCGCCGCGCCGGCCATCGCTGACCAATGGGGACGTGAGGTGACACCCAACAATAACCGCTCCGCTGCGATGCTCGCGGCCCGCTGTCTCCGTGCAGCCGCAGCAAAGCAAGCAAGTCAATCGCGGTAGGGACGCGTCTTACGGCGCGCTCCCCGCCATCAAGCGCAATGCTCTGGTCGCAGATCAAGCCTGTGGCCCGGTCGACCGGTGCGGATTAGACCCGGTGGGCGTCGAGGTTGGACTTGGCGCGGGTCACAAAGAAGGCCCCGGCTTGAGGCAGTACATGGAGGCAGCAGCAGTCGACATACCCGCGATCCATCACGTAGATGGCTCCGGCCTCCGGCAGCAGCATATCGAGCGCATGCACATCGTGCAGCTTGCCGCCGGAGATTTGAATAAAGTTCAGGATGCTGCCGCGCAGATCCAGCAACGTGCGCATCTTTACCGCGGCTTTGGTCGAACGAAAGTGCGCCCAGCGAAATACCGAGAGGCAGAGGTCGATGGTCGTCGAGTCCCGTGCATAGATGGTATTGCGAAGGTCCACGCCAACTCTATCCCCGGTATTCAGCCGCCGAGCATGCGCAATTAGCCGCTGTGCGAACTCGGCGTAGATCCGCCGGTCGCGCACCTCGTTGGCATCCGCCAGCGTGGAGCGGTGAACCAACTCCCGGAAGCCCATCTGGTAGAGTTTGCCGGCTGGCGCCGTCAGGAAAGCCTCGATGTCGCGCAGGCTTTCTCGATAGGTCAGTTGCGCAAAGGCCATGACGCCAAATTGGGCTGCGCAAGGCAGAGTGCGCACCGTCTGGTCGCCGCCGTAGCGCGCGACCATCCGACTGAAGGTGCTCCACGGCAGGAAGTCCATCAACTGTGCGAACAGCGCGAACAGTGTCTTGCCGGTGTTCATGCCCGAGTCCTCCCGGGGAAAGCGTCCGACAGACCCGCGCTGAGTTCAGATCGACACCCGCCAAATTGTGCAGGAAACCCGCCTCAGAGGCCGGCTTCAGCGCCGCCGAAGCTCAGCGAACCGGACACTAGCCCGTCTTATTCACCGCATGGCAGGGATTCGCTGACGAGCATGGTTCAACCGGCCTTGAATCGCGTAGAGATTTGGGTGCTGACACCCGTCTCAACGTCCGGACAGAATCAGCCATGCCCGCCAATGACGACGATACGCTTCTGCCCTTCTCCTTGCCAAGCATCTGTCAGAAGAAGGTCACCGCAGCGCTCGACGGCGGTCGGATCAGTTCCGACGGCGGTGTTCTACTGCTGGCCGGTGCCGACAAGCGGCTTGGCCTGATCGATCCATTGGCCGCGATCATTCCTGACCATCGCGATCCCGACCGGATCACGCACACCAAACACGATCGTGACCACCGCCGCGCCGCCGATCCCCATGGAGGCCTCGCCCGCCACAACCGACACCCGTCCGCACATGTTCCGGATCGCCGCATCCGCCAATGCGCTGTCATCGAACGATGCCGGATCGCGTGGATCTCGGAACAGGGAGAGCGCGACACAGAACGGGATGGAGTATTGCGCCATCATGATGTCGGCTGGATCGTGGATGTTGTTCACCGTTGCCATCCGCTCGTTGCCCGCCACCGTCACGCGTTCCACCGCCGAGCCGTCGAACTTATGTTCTGCTTGCAATTCCAGCACCGCCTGAACCGCGGTATGCGCCGTCATGTGCACGGGGAAGCGCTTCAGGCACAGATGCATCGTCGCATAGTCGGTGCCCAACCCGCGCGTCAGGTCGGCAATATCCCAGTCGGTGCAGAACGCCTTTAGGAAGCCGGCCTCGCCTTCCAGCACGCTGCGCGGGCCGGTGAAGCCATCGGCGGCGAGGCTGGCGGCCAACACGCCACTTTCTGCCGCGCGCCCCAGATGCAGCCGCTTCACCATCGCGCCGGTACCGGAACGGGCGAATTCCATCAGCCCGCCAGCCAGCGACCCCGCAATGCCGAGCGCGTTTGTCATGCCGTCCGCATCCAGCCCAAGCAGGCGTCCCGCCGCCACCGCCGCACCGAACGGCCCGGTGGTGCAGGGCGCATGAAAGCCGCGCCGTTCGTTGCTGTGCTTGGTCGCGTGGCCAATGCGGTACATCACTTCGAACCCGGCAACCACCGCCGCGATCAGCGCGCGCCCGCTGCTGCCACGCTCCTGCGCCACCGCGAGTCCCGGCGGCAGCAGCGTCCCGCCCTCGCCAATGCAGCAGCCGGCGCCTGCACCGCCGGCCCCTGGATGCCGAGGATGCGGCTGCGCCGGCCTGCCCCGATCCGCTGCGCGTAGCCGGCGACGATGCGGCTCCACGGCAGCGTGCTGCCCTGCACCACGACCGCGACCGTGTCGATGATGCAGTCCTTGGCGCGCTGCACCACCTCCGGGGGGATGTCCTCGTAACGCAGGCCGGCCGCGTATTCGGCGAGGCGTACAGTTTCGTTGGCCATGAGCGTGCCTCAGGTTGCCATGTAGCCGCCATCCACATTGTAGCAGGCGCCGCTGACATAGGACGCGCGGTCGCTGCACAGCCACACCACCATCTCGGCGATCTCCTCCGGCTTGCCCATGCGGCGGAACGGCACCATCGCCATCAATTGCTCGCCGCGACGGCGCATCGTGTCCTCGGTCATCCTGGTCTCGATATAGCCGGGACAGACTGCGTTCACCCGGATGTTGTCGCCGGCGTATTCCAGCGCCGCGGTCTTGGTCAGCCCCAGGACGCCATGCTTGGCGGCGACGTAGGCCGATGACGTCGGCAGCCCGATCAGCCCGGCGATAGAGCCGGTGTTCACCATCACGCCGCCACCCTGCTCCAGCATCTGCGGGATTTCGTGCTTCATGCACAGCCAGACCCCCTTCAGATTGACACCGATCATGCGGTCGAACGATTCGTCCGCCCATTCGTGCGTCTTCTTGCCGCCGGCATCCACCTGGAACCCCGCGATGCCGGCGTTGTTGAACGCGCAGTCCAGCCGGCCATAGGCCGAGACCACCGTACGGATCATCGCCTGCACCTGCGCGGTATCTGTGACGTCGGCGGTAGCGACATCGCTTGGCCGCCGGCTTGGTTCACCAAGGCCACGGTCTCCTGCGCAGTCTCCCTGGCGGCGTCGGCAACCGCGACCCGCGCCCCCTCGCGCGCAAACGCCAGCGCCGTGGCGCGACCGATGCCGCCGCCCCCGCCGGTGATCAGCGCCGACTTGCCCGCGAGAATTCCTGCCATGGTTCCCTCCTGCTTGCGGCGTCGCGCCTGTCCGGTGGCACCGATTGGTGCCGAGCATAAGCCCCATCCGCTCGGGCCGTCGATCCGGCGGACAAAGTCGGCTGCGTCCGACTACCGGGAGGCTACCCGCGAGTATGCTTTCTTCCCCGTCGTTTTGGCGCTATCGTGAGGACCTTGCAGCGAATCGGCTTTTGTGCATGCGCGAAGAAATCCTCGCCTACAAGCGCGAACGGATCATCGAAGAGGCGGTCAAACTGTTCTATGCCCGCGGCTTCACCGGCACCACGCTCGACGACATCGCCGCCGAGCTCGGTGTCACCAAGCCGTTCATCTACACACATTTCCGCAGCAAGGTGGAACTGCTGGCGGCGCTCTGCACGCCGACCATCGAGATGTCGCTGGCGGCCGTGGAGAATGCGGCGAAGCTGTCCGGCCGCCCAACTGAGCGGTTGCACCGCGCCATCGTCGACTTTACGCACGTGATCCTGTCGCGCCAGGCCAACATCGCGATCTTCTTCCGCGAGGAAAAGAACCTGACGACCGAAGCGCTGGCCGAGATCAACGCGCTGCGCCGCCAGTTCGACCGCGTGCTCTCGCAGTTGCTGGCCGAGGGCAACGAGGCAGGCGAATTTCACATTGCCGATGTGAATCTCGCGGCGCTGGCGATCGGCGGCATGATCAGCTGGGCCTACACGTGGCATCGTCCCAGTGGCCGGCTGAAACTGGACGAGATGTGCACGTGCATGGCGGACCTCGCACTGCAGATGGCGGGCGTGGAGAAAACATTCGCGGTGGGATAAGGCGACGCCCAACAATTACCGCGTTAAGGCGGCCTGGGGGAAATGGTGTAATTTCGATGTCCCCGGCGGGTAATGGCAAACTTGCAGGGCCAGTCGGGTTTCGTCGGCCAGCTTTTGCAGTTCGACCTTGAACAGCCGCACGCGCGATCCGTTGGAACCGCCGCCATCCGCAGTGATCATGAGTTTGTCGGTGTCCGGATACCTCTCCCGGCCCATCAGGTGCAGCCAGCGGCGGATCGAGTTGACCGAGAATTGCGCCGTATCGTTGTCGATGCCCACGCTTACGCAGCCGGCATTGGCCGCGATATCATACACACCGTACGGCACGACCTTACCGAGTTCGGCGTCGACGAAGTCGATGTACCTTGACCTGCTCGGGGCAGCCTTTCGGCCGGTAGTCGCTGCCGGCGTTCTTGTAGGGGCCGATTGGCTCTTTCTTCTTCGTGTCAATCGAGATGACCGGCTTGCCGGCGGCCTGCATGGCGATCGCCGCGGTGTTGATATGCTCGAACTGCGCGTCCCGGTCGGGGTTGCGACTACTCTCCAAGGTCTTGCGATTCACCTGCCGGCGGTATTGCAGCGCTGCCAGCAGTTTCGGGACGGTGCTCTTGCTGACCCGGTGCCCCATTGCGCACAGCGCCGCGGCCAGCTTCGCATGGCTCTTCGAAACCCATCGCAGCAGCCGCATCGGGTCGCCCTTGGTCGCCGGTTCCAGCAACTGACGCAGGTCTTCCAGCAGTGTCGCATCCGTCTTCGTCAGTGCCGGCCGGCCGCTACCGGGCCGGCGTACTTCGCCCGACAGCGAGGCGGGATCGTCCAGGTCCTTCAGCCCGCGTCCGATGGTACTTCGTGCGACCCCTGTCGCCCGCGAAGACGCGGCGATGCCGCCATAGCCCGCCGTTCGCGCTTCCGCCGCCGCGAACAGCCGACGTGCCCGCTCATTCAGGCCGCGACCAACCGCGGCAAACCGCTCGCGAATCGCTGCTGGGTCGACCATGTGCCGATTCTAACCGCTGCGTGTCCGCGCCGGAATCCACCCCGTTCGCACTCGCCCCTCTGCTCGCCCACCCGATTCGCTCATTGTTGGGCATCGCCTAAGGATCCATGGGCGAGCCAGGGCGCCTTGTGCATGGGGGCGGTGCGTCAACCGTTTGGTAATAGATTGCGGGCGGCATCCGGCAAGAAAGTTTTTACGCAGATGACAGCAGATGCACGCATCGACGCAGATAGCGTCAGGTTGAATGCGGTGTCCCCGGGGCATCGTCGGTTGTGGCTGCAAGGTGCTTAACACATTTGGCCCAGGGTTCCTTGAAAAAGGTGCACGAGAACGCTCTGGTTTTCGAATTGCGCGACGCGGTTGCACAGCAAGCCGGTGTCAAAGTGATGTAACGCGGAGCAGTGGTTGGCGAGTACTCTGTCGACCTGATGGTGGAGCAGTGCGTCATCGTGGAGCTGACGTGGCCAAGGCTCTCGACGAATCACACCGCGCACAGTGCGTCAGTTACCTGAAAGCAACCCGCCGAGCCTGTCCGTAATTCTGTGTGCGGGGCATAACCAACGCCAAGGAGGCGTATTATGCCGAGCAGAGCCAAAAAGCTTGACCGCGTCGTCAGCAAGCTGCCGTCGATCCCGAAGGAGGTGGTGGACCAGTTCCTGAGCGGTCCGATGACGGAGGCAGCGATCAACGCGGCGGGACTTGCGTTCAAGCAGGCGCTGATCGAGGCGTCGCTGAACGCCGAGCTCAGTCACCACCTGGGTTACCCGCCTGGCGCGGAGAAGCCGGCAGCTGCCCCCAACCACCGCAATGGCGGGACGTCGAAGACGGTGCCGACCGGCGACGGCAAGCTGCGGATCGAGACGCCGCGCGACCGCGACGGCAGCTTCGCGCCGGTGCTGCTACCCAAGCACGCGCGGCGTTTCACCGGCTTCGACGACAGCATTGTCGCGCTGTATGCGCGCGGCATGACGGTGCGCGAGATCCAGGGCTACCTGGCCGAGGCCTACGGCGCCGAAGTCGGGCATGACCTGATCAGCACGGTGACCGACGGCGTTCTGGCGGAGGTGACGGCGTGGCAGGCGCGGCCGCTGGAGCCGGTCTATCCGGTGGTGTTCTTTGACGCACTGCGGGTGAAGACGCGGGAAGACAACGTGGTGTGCAACAAGGCGGTGTACTTGGCGCTTGGAGTGCGGCGGGACGGCACGCGCGAGATTCTGGGTCTGTGGATCGAGACCACCGAGGGCGCGAAGTTCTGGATGAAGGTGTTCAACGACCTGAAGACCCGCGGCGTGAATGACATCCTGGGTGCGGCAGACGCCTTCCGGCACATCGGCTCGCTTCGCGAACCGATCGCGGTGACCGACGGGCTGACGGGGATGCCGGCGGCGCTGGAAGCGGTGTTCCCGCGAACGACATTGCAAACCTGCATTGTGCATTTGATCCGCAACAGCCTCGATTACGCCAGCTGGAAGGACCGCAAGATGCTGGCGAAAGCCTTGCGTCCGATCTACGCGTCGGCGAATGCCGAGGCGGCAGCGGCGGCTTTGGAGGGGTTTGCGGACGGCGAATGGGGCCGCAAGTTCCCCACCGTGGTTGCCGCGTGGCGGCGGGCCTGGGCCCAGGTGATCCCGTTCTTCGCGTTCCCGCCCGAGATCAGGCGGGTGATCTACACCACCAATGCGATCGAGAGCGTGAATGCCCAGCTGCGCAAGATCATCAAGACGCGCGGCCACTTTCCCACCGACGACGCGGCAAACAAACTCATATGGCTGGCGTTGCGCAACATCACCGCCGATTGGAGCAAGGCCGCGCACCACTGGAAGGAGGCGATGAACCAGTTCGCGATCCTCTACGACGACCGCTTCAACGCGGCCGGCTGATCCCTTGGTCCGTCGTTACGTGACGGAGAACAGCCATGCCGAGAGGCCGTGAACCCGAAGCCAGCACCGCACTGAGCAACGCCGAGCGCCAGGCCCGCTACCGTGACCGGCGATCGGCGCCGCAACCGCCGGTCACCATCAGACAACCCCGGCCCTCGCGGCGCAGCCGGACGCAGCGCTGGAACGCCGCGTTGGCCGAGATGATCGCGGTGCAGATCGAATGTGCCACATGGTTCGATGCCTTGCCTGAAAGCCTGCGCGATAACGCCACCGCCCTGGCACTGCAGGAGATCATCGAGCTCGATCTGGATGCCATTGCCGCGGTGCAGCCGCCGCGCGGCTATGGCCGTGACTGATTGGCGCGCCACGACGTCCTGGCCAAGCGTGGCGCCGCGCGCAGGCGGTGGCAAATCGTGGGTCCTCGCCATGCTCGCCGCCAAGCGGCGGCTGCGCGTGGCTCCGGTCCCGCCGCAAGCGGCGGCGGATTTGACACCGACTGCGTGCGGCGCCCGGACAATGCCAGGTCGGGACGGAGGAACAGGCGCTTCAATCGAACCAAGGAACAACCTCGCGCAAGCGTCTCGCCTTGCCGTCAATACCACCGGTCGCTTACAGTCGCTCGCCCAATGGTGGGTGAGACTGAACTACGCCTCACACACAGAAATTCGGACACCGGCCTGCGCTCGGTCTCCTGCTCAATTTTGCCCGGGCACGGCTGGACATCAAACGCGTGGTGAACCGCCTCTGATACGTTTCATCTTAATCTGCGTCCATCGGCGCTCATCTGCTCATATCTGCGTAAAACATTTTGCTGCCCGCGGACAGTGACCGCCGCATGGGGGCAACCGTCCCGCCCCGGCACTCGCTGCTTTCGGTCAACCTACCCCATCGCCTCCGCACTCTTCGGCACATTCGCCTCCAGATCGGCCAGCCAGGCGTTGGCGTTGCCGTCGGACGGCGCGCGCCAGTCGCCGCGCGGCGACAGCGATCCGCCGGCGCTCACCTTCGGCCCGTTCGGCATCGCGCTGCGCTTGAACTGGCTGAACGCGAAGAACCGGCGCAGGAACAATTCGAGCCAGTGGCGGATCTGCGGCAGGTCGAAGGCAACGCGGCGCTCCGGCGGGAAATGCGGCGGCCAGTCGCCACGCTCCGCATCCTCCCAGGCCTGCAGCGCGAGGAACGCCACCTTGGACGGCGGGAAGCCGTAGCGCAGCGTGTAGTACAGCGTGAAGTCCTGAAGCGCGTAAGGGCCGATCTGCGCCTCCGTGCTTTGCGGCGCCTCGCCCTCTTCCGCCGGAATCAGTTCCGGGGAAATCTCCGTGGCCAGAATGGCGTCCAGCGTCTCCAGCACCTCCGGCTTGAACTGGCGTGAATTGAAGACCCAGCGGAGCAGGTGCTGGATCAGCGTCTTCGGCACCCCCGCATTGACGTTGTAGTGCGCCATCTGGTCGCCGACGCCATAGGTGCACCAGCCCAGCGCCAGTTCCGACAAATCGCCGGTGCCGATCACGATGCCATTATGATGGTTGGCCAATCGGAACAGGTAGTCGGTGCGCAGACCGGCCTGGACGTTTTCGAAGGTCAGGTCGTAGACCGGCTTGCCGTTGGCATAGGGGTGGCGGATGTCCTGCAACATCCGCGTCGCCGCGGGGCGGATGTCCAGCTCGTCCGCCGTCACCCCCAACGCCTGCATCAGATTCACGGCGTTGCGTTTCGTCAGATCGGACGTACCAAAGCCGGGCATGGTGTAGGCGAAGATGTCGTACCGCGGCAGTCCCAGCCGGTCGAATGCCTGGGCGCAGACAATCAGCGCCTGCGTCGAATCCAGGCCCCCCGATACCCCAATCACCGCACGTTTGATTCCGGTGGCGCGCAGCCGCTGCGTCAGCGCCGACACCTGAATGTTGTACGCCTCATAACAATCCTGCTCCAGCCGCTCGCGGTCTGCCGGGACGAACGGAAAACGTTCCACGCGGCGGCGAAAGCCGACATCGCCGCCGGGCGGGTCCAGCTTGAACCCTACAGTCCGGAACGGCCGCGTATGGCGCCGGCGGTTCGTGTCGAACGAGCCCATCTGCAGCCGTTCCTGCGCGAGCAGGTCGAGGTCGATGTCGGCGATCGCCGCGGCATGGTCGGCAGGGAAGCGCTCGGTCTCCGCTAGGGTGTGGCCGTTCTCGAACACCGACGCCTGTCCGTCCCAGGCAAGATCGGTGGTGGACTCGCCGACCCCCGCCGCCGCGTACAGATACGCCGCCAGGCAGCGCGCCGATTGTGAGCGGCACAGTAGCCGCCGCGTCTCCGCCTTGCCGATCGTGATGTTGCTGGCGGAGAGGTTGGCTAAGACGGTGGCGCCAGCCAGAGCCGCCTCGCCGCTGGGCGGCATCGGCACCCACACGTCCTCACAAATTTCGGCGTGAACCACGAAGCCGCGCAGATCGTCGGCCGAGAACAGCAGGTCAGGGCCGAACGGAACGCCGCGTCCGGCGACGGCGATCTCCCCGGCGACGCCATCGCCGGAGACGAAATGGCGGGGTTCGTAGAATTCGCGATAGTTGGGCAGGTGGACCTTCGGGATGACACCCAACAGCGTCCCGCGGTGAATGGCCAGCGCGCAGTTATAAAGCGCGCCCTGGTGCCGCAGGGGCGCTCCGACCAACAGCACCGGCAACAAATCCGCCGACGCAGCGATCAGCGTGTCGATCGCGCCTTCCACGCCGTCCAGCAGTGTGACCTGTTGCAGCAGGTCGCTGATGGCGTAGCCAGAGACGCCGAGCTCCGGGAATACCGCCAATGCCACGGACTGGCAGTGGCAGTCCTCGGCCAGGTTCAGGATGGCCTGCGCGTTGGCGGCCGGATCGGCCAGGCTTGTCCGTGTGGTGCACGCGGCGACGCGGGCGAAGCCGTGGTGATATAGCGAGCGGAATGCCAATGAGGACATAGATGCCGATCCGACCATGCAACTGCTGGAATATGGGGTAGGGCTGCCGTTGTGTCATGATCGGCATGGCAGGCCGATCCAAATAAATCGGCGATCGGAGCAGAGAAGAACTCGACCTCCCCTTGTGGGCTTGGTCTGCTTCGCGGCTCAAGCCCACAAGGGAAGGGTAGACCTTGTTTTTTTGTAACTGCCCAGGTATGGCGACCGGATCAGCTTAGCCGGAGTTGTGAGATCAGGCGGTCCGGATCAGCGGTGAGGGTGTCGAGGATATTCCATCCCTGCTTTCTGGCAGTCGAGAGGACCGAGCGGATGACGGCGAAGTCCTTGGCACCATCCTCGGAGCGGAAGCCGCCGGAGATCTTCTGCCGCAGTTTCATCATCCGCCCGTCCCGCTCCGCCAGGTTGTTGGTGAACGGCAGCAGCGGATCGGTGAGGAAGCGGAGCACGTCCTGCTTGCGGGTGCTGAGACGCAGCAGCAGGTTGTGGCCAACCCGTCGCGGCGGCCGGCCGCGCGGCCTGGTCTTGGCCAGCGCGGGCTGTGCCTCGTGGAACGCCAGGCCGTCTGCGAGAGCGGCGTCGTAACGTCGCTCGATCAGGGCGATCAGACCGGGCTTCAGCGGCACGCCCTGCTCGCGGGCGAGGTTCGCCGCATGGCAGGCGCGGCGCAGCAGCCGCTGCATCTCGCCCGCCCAGTCCTCCTTCTCGATCTCGACCAGCGCCTTCAGTTCGCGCAGATGGTGCGCGTTGCACAGCGCGTGCAGCACGCCGTCAGGTGTAGTAGGGCTTCCAATGGTCATGCACGACAATGCCGTGACGTTGCCGCGCTTGCCGACACGCGGTAGAAAGTGAGCAGCATGGTCGAGGCGATGTGCAGCCACTGCGTCTTGCCGCCAATCCGGAAGCCGGTCTCGTCCATGTGCTTGACCGGTGCCGCGGCCACGTGGTCGCGGACCGCCTCGGCGAAGCCCTGGAAGCGCTCGGCACAGTCCTGGCTGATCCGGGCGATGGTGGCGGTGACCAGAGGCACGCCGAACAGATCGGCCATCAGCGCGGCCAGACGCTTCTCCGGCAGCAACTGGTAGTGCAGCAGATAGAGCACGAAGGCGCCGATCCGCTTGCCGTATTGCACCGGCGCGGTCACCCAGTCGGGGAACGCCGCCCGCGTCTGCCTGCCGCACGCCGCACAACGGCAGTCGTGCGCGCGGTGTTCGGTGACGATCAGCGGCTGCGGTTCGGGCAGATCGAACACCTGTCGGGCGACATAGCCGGTCGCCATCGCCTCGGTCAGCGGCTCGCCGCACCCGGCACAGGTCGCTGGGTAATGGTCGATCACGGCATCGGGCGTCTCGCTCCGGCGCAGCGTCTCCCCGGGATGGCCCTTCTGCCCGCCGGTCTTCTTGCCGGAGCGTTCCCGCAGGCTGCTGACCGCGCGGCGGCTTCTTCAGTCCGTCGCTGGACGGCGGCTTGCCGCTGTTGCTGCTGTTCAGCCCGAGACGGCGCTCCAACTCGGCAATGCGCGCCCTGCGCCAGCAGCAGCGCGATGAGTTCGTCCTTCGAGAGCTGGTTGAGCGCAGCGCGATCCACCAACTCCTTGGAATCAACTCCCCGAAGCCGTGTCAATCACAATGTTCGCCCGGCTTCGGCCTCTACCCCCCAAACCCTCGGCCAGCCGCCCCAGCCCCGAGGCCAGGTAGGGTCCGGAACCTGGGCAGTAACGTTTTTTGAAGGGGAGACACTTGTTTTTTCTCGTGCCGGAATACCGCGGGCGTTCCTCGCGATTTCGTGAGCGGCGAAACTGCGCGCGGTGCGCCTACAACCGCCGCCAGCCCCGCCCCGCAACGCAAGGCGATTCGGGCCGTCTATCCGCCGTCGTACTTCGCGAGGACCAATGCTAAACAACCCACTGCAAGACAACCCGGGGCGCGAGCAACGCGTCCGCGAGCGCGCCTACCACCTGTGGGAAGCGGACGGCAAACCGCATGGCAGGGACGTAGAATATTGGCAACGCGCCCGCGAACTGGTCGCCATGGAGGAAAATGGCAACGCCGGCCGGCTGACCAACCCGCAGAACCATCCGGACTCCGCGCGTGAAACCAGCGTCGAGGAATCAGAAATCCAGAAAAACCTGGGCGAATTCCCCGATCGCTTCGCCGATCAGGGTGAGTGGCAGCAGACGCCGGCCCCCGCTCACAGCCCACGCCGAACGCGCCCCGCGCCTGCCGCGAGCCCCAAGGCGCCGGCCGCCGCCGGCAAAAAGGCAGGTCCGCGCGGCAAAAAGGGGTAAGTCGTAACGAGATTTCCTCGCCTTTCCGCTAATTTGCCAAGTTGTTGCCACAGCCGTGAGCGATCTTCCCTGCTGACAAGAGGAATCACCTCCGCCGGGGATATCGCATGCGCTTCCTTCGCACCTATGCCCGGGTCCTGCTGTTCCTGGGCCGCGACCTTCGCGTTGCCGGCCTCCTGGCCGGGGCCAACCTGATCGTCGCCGGCCTGCAGTTCCTGGACCCGGTCCTGTTCGGCCGCGTCGTCAACCTGTTGTCGCGCTCCGACAAGATGCCGCACGCGGCATTCTGGCATCACGGCCGCAATCCTGCTCGGCATCTGGGCCTGCGTCGGGCTGGTCGGCATCGGCGGCAACATCCTGGTCTCCGTGCAGACCGAGCGCCTGGCCCACCGCCACCGCATCCGCGCCATGAGCGCCTATTTCCGCCATGTCCTGACCCTGCCGCTGTCGTTCCACGGCGAATCGCATTCTGGCCGCGTGATCAAGACCATGCTGGTCGGCACCGACGCCCTGTTCGGGACCTGGCTGGTGTTCTTCCGCGACCAGCTTTCCACCTTCCTCTCCGCGGTCGTGCTGCTGCCGCTCACGCTGTTCCTGAACTGGCGGCTGGCGTTGGTGCTGATCGTGCTGGTCTGCGTCTTCATTGCGGTCACCGCCTTCGTGGTGCGCCGCACCGAGGCCGCGCAGCGCCGCGTGGAGGGGTATAACTCCGCGCTCGCCGGCACCGCGCAGGACGCGCTGTCCAACGTGATGGTGGTGCAGTCCTTCACCCGGCTGCAGGCCGAGCTGCGCATGTTCGGCGACATCGCCCGGGAGCTGATCCGCAACCAGTTCCCGGTGCTGAACTGGTGGGCGCTGGTCAACGTCATGACCCGCGCCGCCAGCACCATTGCCGTGATCACCATCGTGGTGGTCGGCACGTGGCTGCACATGCACGGCCAAGCCAGCCTGGGTGAGATCGTCAGCTTCATGGGCATCGCCATGCTGCTGATCGGCAAGCTCGAGACGGCCGGCGTCGTTCGTGTCCTCGCTTGTTCTTCAAGCTGCCGGCAGGTCGAGCAATACTTCGCGGTGCTGGATTCCCGCAGCCTGGTGCCGGAGGAGCCGAGCGCCCGCGACCTGTGGGTTCCGCGCGCCGAGGTGCGGTTCGAGAACGTCTCCTTCGGCTATCCCGGCACCTTGCCGGTGCTGAGCGACCTGTCCTTCACGGCGAAGCCCGGCACCTCGGTGGCGCTGGTCGGCCATACCGGTGCCGGCAAGACCACCACGATGGCGCTGCTGCAGCGCCTGTGGGACCCGACGGACGGCCAGATCCTGATCGACGGCCAGAACCTGCGCCACGTGACGCTGGATAGCCTGCGCCGCTCGATCGGCGTGGTGTTCCAGGAGAGCCTGCTGTTCAACCGCTCGATCCGCGACAACCTGCGGGTCGGCAACCCCGACGCGACCGACGAGCGGATCGAGCAGGCCTGCCGGATGGCGGACGCGCATGAGTTCATCGTCCGCCAGCCGCAGGGCTACGAGACGATGATCGGCGAGCGCGGCGCGACGCTATCGGGCGGCCAGCGCCAGCGCCTGGCGATTGCGCGCGCACTGTTGAAGGACCCGCCGATCCTGATCCTCGACGAGGCGACCAGCGCGCTGGACGCCGCGACCGAGGCGAAGGTCGGCCGGGCGCTGAAGACGCTGATGGCCGGCCGCACCACGTTCATTATCGCCCACCGGCTGTCCACCGTCCGCGACGCCGACGAGATCCTGGTGTTCGACAACGGCCGCATAGCGGAGCAAGGCAGCTTCAACGAGCTGCTGGCCCGCAACGGCAAATTCGTCGCCTTGGTGGAATCGCAGCTAACCCCCCGTCCGGAGATGATGGCGGCCGATTAGCGCATCCGACCCGGTCGGTTGATGCCGCCCCGCCGAATTCGCGCGAGCACAGCCGATCCGGAGCGTACCGCCGATCCGGTTCGTCATGGCGCGCGGAGGCGGACCATCGATGTCTTTCACCGGACTACGAGGGGCAAAGACGCGGGTGGTGCGGCTTTGCGCAGCATGACACGGAGGACGGTGCCACCGCCCGTTTCCCTTCGAGGGGCTCGGCCAGATGCACCGCAGCGCCGCAGGACGGACGCAGTCCGCCGACGCTCGGGCCCGGGAGACTACGTTCGCCCCTCCAGCCGTCCGGCAGGACGGTTCATTCCAGTGTGACTGGCGGATCGGTTTGTGCGGTCCCAGCTTAAGCGACAGCAACAGTCCGGGGGACAAAACCCATGTTACGGCTGGCTCTGTTCTTCCTTGTGATCTCGATCATTGCGGCCATCTTCGGGTTCGGCGGCGTCGCTGCCGCCTCTGCCGACATTGCCCGCATCCTGTTCTTTATCGCGATCGTGATCTTCGTGGTACTGCTCATCGCCGGTTTGATGGCAGGCAGTACCTTATGGTAGCGGAATTTGCTGCACTGCACGTATAAGTTTTGCACCCGGGGACCGGATCGCGCATGATACCTGCGGAAATCACCGCGGGCCCGTGATCCGGCCTTACCGTCTCCTCGATACCCCGCCGCTCGACCGCAAACCGGATCATCGTCCTGCCCCAACCTAGGGGAGAGCAGCGTATGACGACCGTAGCGGCCATCCTGAAGCATAAGGGATACGAGATCACTGCGGTCGACCCCACCGCGTTAATCGCACATGTGGCTGAAGTCCTCTCCGCCCGGCGCATCGGCGCCGTGTTGGTGCTGGACCGGGCCGAGCAATTGCTCGGCATCGTCAGCGAGCGCGACATCGTGCGCAGCCTGGCCGCGAACGGCGCGAAGACGCTGGAAATGACTGCGGGACAGTTGATGACCCGGGCAATCCAGGTCGCGCATCCGGATACCACAGTGCCGCAGGCGATGGCGATGATGACCGCCGGACGGTTCCGCCACCTTCCGGTGACGGATCACGGCGTGCTGGTTGGGTTGATCAGCATTGGCGACGTCGTCAAGGCGCGCATCATGGAGCAGGAGAGCGAGGTCGACAGTCTGAAGGCTTACGTCGCCGGCAATGCCTGACCAGTCTTAATCCTAGCTGCGTCATGGCCGAACTTGACCAGGCTTGACCCGGGCATCTGCGCGGGATCGATCGGGTCGCGCCGGGCTCTACGTACACGAGGATGGGGAAGATGGCCGAGGCTGGGTTCCTGGGTTCAGGTGAGCAGGTTGATATAAAACACTTCGGTCCGAGCCGAGTTCGCACTGATTGGCAATCAGCCAACTGGCGGAATTAGGATCATGGTTCAGCCGCGCCGGCCTGTGGTGATCTGGTGGCGCCGGCCGCGATGACGGCCACACGCGCCGCCGTCGCTCCGGCCGAGAAGTCCGGGGTGCCCGGTCCGCACTGTCACTGGTGCGGCCGTTCCTGCCTGCCGCTGCTCCGCCAGGGGTTCCTGCGCCGCCGCCGCCGTCATCGCGGCTGCCGCCTGGCAGACCACCCGAGGGGGGGGCCAGCGCGCCACGGTGACGCCGCCCGAGATCGAAGCGCAGGTGCTGCGCTACTATCACGCCGAGAACTACTATCACGCCGAGAAGTGGACCACCGGCACCATCGCCCGGCAGTTGCACGTGCACCACAGCGTGGTGCGCCGGGTGCTGGCACAGGCCGGGCTGCCGCGGATCGGCGTCACACCGCGGCCGTCGCAGATCGATCCGTATCTATCGCCGATCCGCGACACGCTGGAGAAGTTCCCGACTCTGACCGCCAGCCGGCTGTTCGCGATGGCGTATGAGCGCGGCTATCGCGGCAGCCCCGATCACTTCCGCCATCTGATCGCGCTACACCGGCCGCGCCGTCCCGCCGAGGCGCATCTGCGGTTGCGCAGCCTGCCTGGCTTTTTTTGCCTCAATCGAGTCAGGGACTGGCAGAAACCGTGCCGTTGCCAATGAGACCAACCTCTCCCTCCCTCCCCGCACCAGTGTGGGGGAGCGATTCGCATGGCAGAGGCGCAACTCGGGCGATTTGGCGACCAACGCCTGGCCGCGACCGGCAATGACCTGCTGGGCGCGATGCAGAAGCACCAGACCATGTGCCTGCACGTGCTGGGCGAGAGCCGGGATCAGACCCGTCGGTTCAGCGACTTCCTCGACAACGAGGCGGTCAGCCGCCGCGAGATGCTGGCCCACGCCGGTCAACTGACCGGTCAGCGTGCTGCCGGACGGCATGCGCTGGCGGTGATGGACACGACGGAGTTGAATTTCGCCGGGCATACCGCCAGCAAGCGGGGCTTCGGCACGGTGGGCAACGGCAAGGACATCGGCGTGCTGGTGCACCCGGTCATCGCGGTGGACGCCGATCACGGCGGCATCCTCGGGTTGGTGAGCGCCGCGGTGATCAATCGCGACCCCGGCCGAGCCGAAGACCACAAGCAACGCCCGGCCGACGACAAGGAATCGCGCCGCTGGCTGGCGGGGATGGAAGTCGCAGAGGACCTGCTGGCCAGGGCGGCGACTATCACTGCGGTGGAGGACCGCGAGGGCGACATCTACGACCAGTTCGCGTCGTCCAGCCAATGTGCATCTGCTGGTCCGCGCCGCGCAGGACCGTTCGGTGGGATCTGGCCGCAAGCTGTTCCAGACCTGCGCCACGTGGTCGGAGGTCGCGCAGTATACCATCACGGTGCCGGCCCGGCTGGCCGGGTCCGGCAAGGGGCAGAGAGCCGAGCGCACCGCTGTGGTCGCGGTGCGGTTCGGCGAAGTCGCTGTAACGCGGCCCACCACGGCCGACACGGCATTGCCGGCAACGCTGACCCTGCGCGTGGTGGACGTGCGCGAGGTCGCCCCACCCGACCCGAAGCAACGGGTACGCTGGTGCCTGCTGACCACGCACGCGGTGAGCAGCGTCGAGGATGCGATGCAGGTGGTGCGCTGGTACCGCCGGCGCTGGACCATCGAGCAGGTGTTCCGCACGATGAAGACCGACGGCGTGAAGGTGGAGAGTTCGCAGATCACCACCCCCAACAACCTGCTGAAGCTGGTGACGGTCGGGCTGATCGCCGCAGTCCGTGTGATGCAGTTGGTGATCGGCCGCGACGGCAGCACCCGGCAGCCACTGACCAATGTGATTGCCGATCCCGCCGAGGTGGCGGCGCTGCGGGCGATCAATGCCACGCTCGAGGGGAGGACCGCAAAGCTGAAGAACCCATTCGACCCGAAATTGCTCGCATGGTACGCCTGGATCGCAGCCAGAATGGGCGGCTGGTCCGGCTGTACCTCGAAAGGATACAAGCCGGCTGGTCCGAAAACCATGGCGCGCGGCCTTAAGCGCCTCGACCCCATGGTTGCTGGCTGGCTGCTGGGTCAAGCCCGGGGACCGGTATTCCCAACGGCCGTTTCTCCTGGCTTCCCGGTTTCGGGTGCGGCTCGCCAGCATCCGCTTGCGCCGTCGATGCAATCCTCAGGTGGGTCTGCAAGCATCGCATGAAGCGGCAAAAGGGACGGCCTGTTGCGTGGTCTTTCAGGGCGGGGCCGACCTCAAGCCCGGCGTCTTCGACGCGTCGCTGCGCAGCCTTGTCAGCGGCGGTGAGAATCCGCGCATAGACGGCGGCGAGCATCACCTGAACGCGTGGCCGCGGGGTGTGACGGCCGAACTTGAGGAAGGAGATTTCGGAACCTGGCGTGTCGGGGGCTGCCGCATGTTTTGCGGCTGGCTTGGTCGGTGGACGCCGGCGGCGGCGACGCGGTTCAGAACGATCGGTCGTCCCGGTTCGGTTCGTTGGATTGCAAGTCGCCGGCGGCGAAGCCCTGTTCCTGTTGCAGCAGGGCCTGGATCTGATCACCGTGGACGGCCCAGAGCCTGTCGCGCAACTCGTCGAGCAGCTCGAACACGGCGAGCGCCTGCTCTGGCGTCCAAGCGGCCGGGATGAGAACAGCGGCAGCCGGCGGCATCGGGCGTGTGCTCATGATTTGCCACCACGGCGCTGGCGGGCGCGCTGTTCGGTGCGTTCGCGTGCCTCCTTGAGACGGTAGGATTCACCCTCGATGGGGATGATTTCGGCGTTGTGCACAAGGCGGCTTGATCGCCTCTTCGGCGCTCAAGCAGCGAGACGACGCAGGCGGCGTTGGGGAAGACCTCGCGCCACTCGGCGAACGGGCGGTTGGTGGTGATCAGTGTGCTGCGGAGTTGGTAGCGGCGGGAGATCAGTTCGAACATCAGGTCGGCATGACGATTGGAATACGAGAGATAGCCGACCTCGTCGATCACCAGCAGTTGCGGCCGGGCATAATGGCGCAGGCGGCGGCGCAGCGCGGAATCGCTGTCGAGCGCGCAAAGATCGCCGAGCAGTTGTCCGGCGCTGGTGAACAGCACGGTGTGGCCCTCGATCAGCGCCTGGTGGGCGATATTCTGCGCCAGGGTGGACTTGCCGACGCCGTTGGGGCCGACCAGCACGACGTTGGCGGCCTCCTTGAGGAAGTCGAGCGCCATCAGCGCCTCGACCGCGGCACGATCGCAGCGTTTGGGCCAGCTCCAGTCGAAGTCGCAGAGCGGCTTGAAGCGGCCGATCCGCGCCGCCTTCAGGCGCCGCTCCAGGCTGCGCTGGTGGCGCTCTTGTTCTTCCCAGGCCAGCAGCGACCCGACCCAGTCTGCGGCGGTGACCTCCGGCCAATGCGCCAGCAGCCCGTGCAGATGCAGCCTCGCGGCACGGGCGCGCAGGGTGTCGGGATCAGTCATCGGCCACGTCCTTGAGCAGGTCATAGGTATCGAGCGCATGCGGTCGCACCGGTGCATCGCGTGCCTGGAGCGCGGCGGGTAGTTCGACGGCGACCGGAGGCAGTTCGCCACGTTGCTCGCGGCGGCGTTCCAGCGTGAGGCGGACGGCGTTCGGATGCGGCACGCCGCGGTCGAGCGCCTCGCGGATGGCAATCTGCAACTCCGCCGCGCCATAACGATCGAGCAACCGCATCAGGCCTGTCGTGATGGCGCCCAGGTTGGCGCCGCGCTCTGCCGCGCGCAGCAGCAAGTCCTGACTGGCCGGAGCCACCTGGGCGAGGCGGTCGGTGGCACGATGCTGGCGCGCCGCGCGCTTGTGCGCGACCAAAGCCTCGACGTGCTCGGCCTGCTCGATCTGTGCGCCCTTGTCGTAGCTGCGGTGATGGCAGGCCAGCACATGCAGGCCATCGACGACGCGGACCTCATGCGTGTCGGCCAGCACCGTCAGCACCCGCCGCACCTGCGTATGCGGCACCGAATAGTCGTTCAGGTCGAAGCGGACATAGGGTGTCTTGCCGACCTTGACCGCGACGCGTTCGAGCAGCGGCGCGGGATTGTCAGGCAGAGGCAACAGGCGCGGCGCCTCGTCGGCGAACACGTCGCGCACCGTGCGGTCCGGCTCGCCCGGACACCGCCGGTCGGCGGCCAGGCCACGGCACCAGTCATCGGCCTGGGCATTGAGGTCATCAAGGTCGGTGAAGCGACGCGCGGCGAAGAACGCGCCGCGCACGTAGCCGATCGCGCGTTCGACGCGGCCCTTCTCATTGCCGCGGGCCACGGCGACGGGGCGCGGCTCGAAGCGATATTGCCCGGCGAAGGCGAGCAAGGACGGATGAAAGCGGATCGCATCGCCGCGCCGTTCCAGCACCGCACTCTTGAGATTGTCGTAGAGCAGCACACGCGGGGCGCCACCCCAGGCGGTGAAGGCGCCGAGGTGGCCGCGCAGGAAGCTCTCCATCCTGGCGTCCAGGAAGAAGCGCAAGAAGATCTGCCGCGAGTGGCTCAACACCATGACGAACGCCATCAGCAATGGACGCCGTGCCCGGCCGATCTGGAGATGGCCGAAATGGCCCCAGTCCACCTGCGCCTGCTCGCCCGGCAGGCTGCGCAGCCGCAGATAGGCCTCGGCCGGACGGCGCGGCCGGTGCAGGGCGATGAGGTGGCGGAAGTGATCGGGACTGCCGCGATAGCCGCGTTCGTGCACCATGGCGAACAGGCGGCTGGCGGTCAGGGTCGGGAACTTCTCAAGCGTCTCGCGGATCAGCGGCAGGTAGGCGTCGATCTGTGACGGCCGCGGGGTGCCGCCGATCCTGGGCAGCCCGGCCTGCGCCGGCACCTGGCGCACCACGCTGTGGTGCACATGCAACTGGCGAGCGATGGTGCCGGCAGTCCACTTCTCGGCGTGATAGTAGCGCAGGATCTGCGCTTCGATGTCAGGCGGCGTCACCATGGCGCGCGGACCCCGTCGGATGGTGGGCAAGGTGGCCGCGATGACGCCGGCGGCGGCGCAGGAACCCCTGGCGGAGCAGCGGCAGGCAGGAGCGGCCGCACCAGTGACAGTGCGGACCGGGCAGCCTCGCTTGGTCGGCCGAGGCGACGGCGGCGCGTGTTGCCGTCATCGCGGCCGGCGCCACCAGATCACTGGCAGGCGGTGCGGGTGAACCGTGATGCGTCACTTTCTGTTGCCGCGCCCGCCAACGGCTCATCCGGGCCGCATGCATGCGGCGGCCACGATGGCTCGCCTGGTAGCGCCGCCGGGCTCGTGTCGGGCGACAATCAAGGTGGATGCCACCATCCTGATTGTCGCGCTACACACATCGCAATCCAGCGCAGGCGCCGCACGGTCCTCGGGGAACAGCGCGATCTGCCGACGGTCCGGACGGTTCTCGTCCAACGCCTCGATCGTACGACACCAGGCAGCCTGCTGAGGATCGTTGATCTCACCGTGGTACAGCACGTGCCGCTGCACCGTTCGACCGCCCGAAACCCGGCGGTTCTCCACGATGCTCCAGTAGCGGTGCTCCTTGCCGTCCTTCCGGCGAATCTTGTGGCGAAGAAACATGCGGGCAGATTCCGCCGGCCGCTGGTCGCGCCGCAAGATGCTTGGTCGGCACCGCAGACGCTTCGCCGCCGTCCCACGAAGGTCGCCCCAAGCCGATCAAGCACTTGGCGATCCGCCAATCTTCAAAATTCACGAGATTCCGGTCGAGTTGCGAAAGTCGGGTTAGAAACAGGACGAAAGGAGTACACAGCCTGCCTTTTGACGGAGGGGGATTTGGAGGAGGAGCGGGCCATAAGCGGATCTGTGTGGCTCGCACCGCTCTCCCACGGAGCCCCTCGTCCCGTTCTACCCCGATTCGTCCTCCGCCCCGGACTGCGGCGCGGCCAGACCCTCATCCTCCTCATAATTGCTCCGGACCGTCTCCGCGACGATCGTGCCGCCCGTATTGCCGAGGCGCAGCATGTCCCATTGGGTAACCCACGCCTTGATGTACTGCCGCATGGTGCGGGTCGCCGTCCGCTCCCCCGGTTCCAGCATTGGCGCGGGCCAGTCATAAGCGGTCGTGTAGATCTCGCGCAGCCGGTTGCAGTCGCGTGCCAGTTCCTCCGCGCCCGGCAGAGGCAGGCGGTGGCGCCGAGCCGCATCCTCGATGTGCCGTATCGCCGCCACCGCCGTCGTCGCCTCCTGCTCGCGGCCCTTCAGCAGCAGGCGCTCGGACAGGCGTTCGGTATCCTGCCGCGCCTCGATCACTGCCGAGACGAAGTCGTCCGTGATCGCATACACCGTCGCCACCCCGGGGAACGGCACCGAGCCTTCCAGGCCCAGCCAGGTGGCCAGCCACGCATAGGCGACGCCGCGCTGCAGCGGGGTATAGCGGCCGATCAGCTCCACTTCGTCCAGCAGCAGGCACCACCCGGCATACCCGGCGTGATGGAACAGTTGGCCGGCGAAACGGATGCGCTGCATCGCCAGCTCGGCGGTTGGCGGCAGCTTCACGTCGAACATGCGCGGCGCGCCCACCCCCGCCAGCGCCTGGCGGAACACGGTGGCGGCCATGCGCCCGCCGGCCAGGAAGCGCTCGCAGCGGCGCTGCGTTTCGGCCGAGACGGTTGGGCGGCGCAGCAGGAACAACACCGCGGCGAAGACGGGGGCCAGATGGCTGTCCGGGTCGCGCACCGCAGCTTCCAGCGCGTCGAACCGCTCCGGCGTGGCGCGCAAGGCGGCCAGGGCGCCGGCCAGCGCGTCGTCATTGCGGCCGGGCAAGTGGGCCGAGCGCATCGCGGCCTCGAACAGGCGGCCGGGATCGGCGAGCGGGGTTTCCTTGCTGACGACCACGCGGCTGACGACGAAGCTCTGGGTGCGAGCGACCTCGGCGAGGTAGGCCAGCATGTGTGACTTGCCGGCGCCAAAGCCGCCGGCGATGCCAAGGCCGCGCGGCACGGGGCCCTCAGCCCAGACGGCGGATAGCAGGTGGTCGAAGGCTTGCTCGATGCCGGATTCGGCGCCGCCCATCAGCCGGACGGCGGCGCGGTTGGGCACGCCGGCGCGCAGCGCCTCGATCGCGGTGCGGGCTTCCAGGTTCATCCGCTCACCGTGACCAAGGGTGCCAGTGGGTTCTGCCGGTCGCCGGGGCGCACGTCGGGCCAGATGCGCATCTCCAGGGCCTTGTACATGTCCAGTGTGCGACGGCGATCGCCCGCGAGCAGCGTTTGGTCGGACAGCACCACCAGGAAGAAACCGGGCAGATGCTCCACGTCGTCCACCACCTCGCGCAGCACCTCGTAGAGGTCCATCACCGCCGCGGGCGAGTAGCGTAGCGAACTTTCACCCGCGATGGGGACGCGCAAAGCCGGACGCAGGTCCAGCGTCAGCACCAGCCCGCCCACCCCCGCTTTGCGCACGAAGTGGCACAGCGAGATCAGCATGGCGCGCGCATTGGTGCGGCTGATGCGGGCGGCGATGTCGAACTGGCGCAATTGCGTCAGACCGACTTTTTCGCCTCGCAGCCATTGCAGGATGGGCAGGCCCGCCTCCGCGTCGCCGGCCGGTTCCAGCCGCGCCAGGCACAGGCCCAGCAGGGCCGAACGGAAGTCCTGCGCCAGGGTGGCATCGGCCCATAGGTCGCGGCTGAGCCATTGGTCGCGCTGCCGCTCCAGCAGAGGCACCGCAGTGCCGAAAGCCGATGCCAGTTCCGGCATGGTCAGGGCGACGCCGGGGCGCGGCCAGGCGTAGCCGTTGTGGTTGAACAGTTCCTCGGTGTAGCGCTGCCGCAGGTGGTCCCAGGGCAGGGCGCGGGCCACGGCGAAGAAGACGTCCTGCAGCATGTGCAGCCGCGCCTCGCCGGCGCTGACGTGCAGGGCCAGCATTTTGTGGCGCTGCGCCAGAATTCGACGCGGCGTCCTGCACGTGGACGATGGCGGCCTCGTCGCCGATTAGGAATTTGACCCCGGCCCCGCCGGCGGGAAGGTATTGGGCGAAATACTCTTGCTCAATGACCTGCAGCCATCGGGTCAGCGGCACGGGCTGGACGTCGATCACGTCCATCGGGCTCTACTCCGAAATGAAGCGGATCGCGTAGTAGTCATGCTGGGCACCAGTCTCGTCGTAGGCGGACAGGCGCTTGGCGCCCTTGGTGCCGGTGGAACCGCCCAGTTCGAAGCTTTGGCCGCGGCCGGTGCGGGCGTCCGGCTGGCGGTCCAGGCGGAGAAGGTCGAGCAAGAATTCTTCCAAGGGGTAGTCGGCGGCCGCGGCGGGGAGGAGGGTCAGCAGGTCGTGCAGGTCTGCAAGCGGGACCAGCGGGCCTTCGCCGGGCCCGTTGGCCTGCCATGCCGGGTCACGGGACGCCGCCAAAGCCGTATAGGCGCGGAACAGGCGATCGAGGAACTGGCGGGCGTTGAAGCGATTGGGGCGCTGCTGCAGTTCGCGCAGGTGACGGGCGAGGAAGCTGGGGCGGATGCGCCGCTCCAGCCGGCGGCCGATGCGCACGCCCTGCGCGCGCGGCTCCAGCCGCAGCGCCAGAGGATAGACGCTGACCCGGGCGTCGCGCTGTACCACGGTGACGTTGAGGGCGGCCGCGGCGGCGGCCAGTTCGGCGAGGAAGCGCCCGTCGGCGAATGCGCCGGGAAGGTCGATGTCCGGGGCGGCGACCTGGCAGAGCGAGGCGTGCAGCTCCGCCGCATTCTTCTGGAGGTCCGCGACGGCGGTGGGGAAGCTGGCAATCGCGCCCTCATGCGCCGTCTTGCGCAGCCGCTTGGTGGCGCGCAACGTTGCCCCGGCTTGGCGTTCCAGGCCAGCCAATTGCTCATCCCATGCGGCCAGGATGTCCTCCAGGGCGGGGGCCGGGCCGGGCGTTTCACCGTCATTCATGCCGGCAGTATGGAAGGCGGAAACGGTCGCGCCAAGGGTGTCATTGCGGGTTGTATCGTTGCGGGCATGCCCGCTGTGGTGGACTACCCGAGCGCGCGCGAGTAGGCTCTCGGTGACGGGCACCGTCCGCGTCAGGTTGGCCCGTCGGGCCGTATCAGCCTTTCCCGCCGTCGGTCAGGAAACGAAACTCCGTCGTCGAGTGGAAGGTTTGTCCCGGGTTCAAGACCGTGGACGGGAAGTTCGGGCGGTTCGGCGAATCAGGGAAGTGCTGGGTCTCAAAGGTGTACGCTGCGCCCTGGCGATACGCCGTGTGGGAGGAGCCGACGATGGCTCCGACGAGGTAGTTGGACGTGTAAACCTGGACGCCGGGCTCCGTCGTATAAACCTCCATGATGCGTCCGGTCAGCGGTGCATAGGCGCGGGCGGCGAAGGTCATTGCGCCAAGGCTCGGCTTATTGAGAACCCAGTTGTGATCGTAACCGTGTGCCAGCAGCAACTGCTGGAAGTTGGCATGGATGCCGGGGGAGATCGGCCGCAGCCTGCGGAAGTCCATCGGCGTATTCGCAACGGGCGCGACTTGTCCGGTAGGGATCTGGGTGTCGTCGGTGGGCGTGTAGCTGTCGGCGTTGATCTGGATCAGCTGGTCAAGCGCGGACCCTGAGCCGTTGCCGTTGAGATTGAAGTAGTCGTGGCTGGTGAGATTGACGACCGTGGACTTGTCGGTCGTCGCTTCGTAGTCGATCCGCAGCGTATTGGAGTTGTCCAGCGTATAGGTGACGCCGACCTTCATCGTGCCAGGATAACCGTCCTGGCCGTCCGGGCTGGTATAGGTCAAAATCGCGGCGACGCCATTCGGGACCGTTTTCGGGGTGACATTCCAGATTTGCAGGTTGAAACCATCGGTTCCGCCATGCAGGGAATTCGGACCGTTGTTGATCGGCAGATGATAGGTGTGGCCGTCGAGCGTAAGAGTACCCCTGGCAATGCGGTTGGCGTAGCGGCCAACGATCGCGCCGAAATAGCCTTTGTTGGAGTCATAGCCCGCCAGGTTAGCATGTCCAAGAACTATGTTGCCAGGCTTGCCATTCCGATCCGGCACATCAATTTCGGTGATGCAGCCACCAAGGCTGAGGAATTTGACGGTGATGCCGTGCACGTTGGTCATGGTGAATTCATCCACCGTGCCACCGTTGGGCAACGTGCCATATTCGCCATGGGTGAGTTGGTCCGCGCGCGCCATTACCGAACTGGAAACTATCATCGCGCCAAAGGCAAGTCCTGCAAGGCGGCCCGCGCGACGGCAGAACGATGTATCCACGGCTGGCTCTCCTCCCCACGCCGTCGGATGCTAACCACGGCGCGGTACCCCCGGTTGACACAGTCACGTGAACGCAGGTCTGCACCGCGTAGCCCTGCTGGTGCTCCGACTTTCACGGTTGGTGCCGGCCCGGATTGTCATTGCGAGCGCAGCGAAGCAACTCTCGCCAGTGACGTGCGTACCCTCCGGGAGATTGCTTCGCTGCGCTCCCAATGACAGAACCTGGTCGTGGTGACAGAACCGGCTCCCGTCGCCCGCTAACTCGAAAGGCCGCTTCGCATGACACAGCCCCATGGTCCGCTCCAAGGCGTGAAGGTCGTCGCTTGTTCCACCGCGCAGGCGGGGACGGTGCCGTACATGCTGATGGCCGATCTCGGCGCCGAAGTGATCAAGATCGAGGTGCCGGAAGGCGGTGACAATTCCCGCGGCTCCACGGTGATGCCCGGCTTTCCCAGCACCTATTTCGAAACCAACAACCGCGGCGTGAAGAGCGTCACGCTGAACCTGAAGGCGCCCGAGGGCCGCGCGATCCTGTACAAGCTGGTCGCACGGGCCGAGATCTTCGGACAGAACTTCCGCCCCGGCGCGGCGGAAAAGAACGGCTTCGGCTATGAGGACCTGCGGAAGGTCAATCCGAAGCTGGTCTACATCTCGATCTCCGGCTACGGTCCGAACGGACCGAACGCCGCGCTGCCCGGCACGGATTCGATGGCGCAGGCGCTGGGTGGCATTGCGGAAGCGTATTCGACGCCGGGACATCCGCTGCGTACCGGCGTCGTGTCCGTCGCCGACGAGACCTGCGCCATCCTGGCGTTCGGCGGGGCGTTGGCGGCGCTGACCCACGCGCGCGCCACGGGCATCGGGCAGAAGGTCGATTGCTCGTTGCTCGGCGGGCAGATCCGGCTGATGGGCTGGACGCTGACCACCACGATGTGGCGGGGAAAGAACCCGGTCACCGGTCAGGCGCGCGTCACCGGCACACCGGAGCGCCCCGGCGTCAGCGCCAGCTTCAACGACCGCGACGGCAAGCCGCTGGTGTTCCAGTTGAGCGGCGGCCGCCCGTGGCGCACCGCCATGACGGCGCTGGGTTTCTACGCGACGCTCGAGCAAGCTGGGTTCGGCGATCTGGGCGTGATCGTCGCGTCGGACGAGCAGCGCGTCGCATTGCTGCACCTGCTGGACCAGCTGTTTGCCACCGGCCAGCGCAACGACTGGGTCGCACGGTTGCGCGCCGCGGACATCGTCGCTGCGCCGATCAACACCTTGCTGGAGGCGTCCAACGATCCTGACGTGGTAGCCAACGGTTATGTCGCGGAGATGGACTACCCGGCCTATGGCAAGAGGCTGAAAGTGCACGGCTCGCCGTGGCAGTTTTCCAGAACGCCGGCGAAGATCGGGGTCGCTCCGGCCCTGGGCGAGCACAATGATGCGGTGCTGGCGGAGCTTGGCTACAGTGCCGCGGAGATCAGCGGATTGCGGGAGAGAAGGATCATCTGATTTATTCAGATCGGGGAGGCTTGGCAGGCATGTCGCCCGCGCGCCGGCAAGTAAGTAAGCAAGATTTCATCACGAAGACTCGAAGGCAAGAAGAAACGCGTCTTCGGCGGCAGCACCGGCCTGAAATGTCGGGCCGGTGCGGCGGATGGCTGGCAAATTTATCACAGAGGATGTGGAGGCGCAGAGCAGCATCTATCGAAGATTTCAAATCGACATGGGTGCCGACATTCATAAGGGCATTCGTTGCTTCTTCTCAACGCTCTCTGCCGCCTCCGCTTCCTCTGCGATAAATTTGCCATCCGCCCGACGCACCGGCGCTGCCCGGCTTAGCATTTGAATCCTCCGCTACGGCTTAGCCGGCACCAGCGCTGGGTGGACTGTCCCGGCAAACGATGCCATCCGGCGATTCAAATGCGTTCGCCCTTGCCTGGCACGGTTACGCATTGACGAGCCGCACCGCAGCATGCAACGTTTCCAACCTACCAATGGACCTGAAGGCATGATTCGCGAGGATCTGGCAACCGCGCAGACGCAGGCCTGGCAACGCCTGGCAGCCCCCGGCACGTGGTGGTCCGGGGCTGAACGCATAGCTATCGCCGCCGAGACCCGGCATGCGAACAATTGCTCCTTTTGTGCCGCGCGTGCTGCGGCACTGTCGCCGCTCGCGGTGGCCGGCGCGCATGAACGACTGGAGTCATCGCTGACCGACGCCGCGGCGGAGGCCATCCATCGCATCCGCACCGATCCCGGCCGGCTCGGCGAGACCTGGTTCCAGCGGCTGCGCGACAACGGACTTTCCGAGGAATCCTATGTCGAGTTGGTCGCCGTCGTAGGGGTAGTGACGGCGGTCGATACCTTCCGCCATGCCGCCGGGCTGGAGCCCTTGGCGCTGCCCTCGCCGGCCGGCGGCGAGCCCACACACTATCGGCCACGCAATGCGCGTCCCGGCTTGTGCTGGGTCGCTACCCTGGCGCCGGAAGACGTCACGCCGGACGACCCCGATCTCTATCGCGAGCACCCTGGCCCGCGTGAACGTTACGGTGCCAACATCCAGCGCGCTCTCAGCCTGGTGCCGCACGGCATGATGCATTGGTGGGACCTGCTGGAGGCAATGTACCAGTCCTCCCGCGAGATGCGTGACTTCGCCCGCGAGTACCGCGCGGTGACGCATCCGCAGATCGAGCTGCTCGCCGCTCGCGTCGCTGCGCTGAACCGTTGTGAATATTGAACGGTAAGTCACGCGGCCTTGCTCCGTGCGAGTGGCCAGCATGACAGTCGGGACTACGCGCTGGATGGCGTGATGGACGGCGCCACGGCGACTGGCGTGGCCGGCGGCGAGGCACTGCTGGCGCTGGTCGATGCCGCGCTGGGCCGCGATGCGGACGCGCTGGTGCAGGCGCGCGCGGCAGTGCGGGCCTCGCTGGGGCTGGCGGCCATGATCGATGCGACGGCGGTCATCGGTGCTTTCGACGGCATCACCCGCATCGCCGACGCTACCGGTATCCCGTTGGAAACTGCGAAGGCGGAGCAAACCGCGGACTTCTTCGCCGCGCTCGAGATCGGTCGGTTCCGCGCGGAGAAAGTGTAGGGCGGAACAGCGAAGGACATTCCGCTATCGCGCTGGCGGGATGCGCTTCCCTGTTCCGCACTTCGGCCGGTTTGCGCGCGGCGGTCGGTCCCGGCGCAACATCGCCCTTGAACCTTTCCGCGCCGCAGCATTGAATGCCCGGAACAGGGAAGCATCCGGGGTGGAGAGATGAAGCGATTTCTGCTGGCCGTTGGATTGACGGTGCTGCCTGCGTTCGCCGCGTCTGCCCAACAGGCCGGCGACGCCATTCGCCCTGTCACGCTGTTGAGCCAGCCCGAGGCCGCGGCACCGCAGGAATACCAAGCCGCGCAGATCATTGCCGACGCCTGGCGCAAGCTGGGGCTGACGGTGACAGTCCGTCCGCTGCCAGGCCAGGAGTACAACCAGGTCATCTGGTACCAACGCCAGCGCTGGGACTGCACCACTTGGCAGATGGTCGGCCGCCCCGAGCGCAGCGATCCCGACGAACTCACCTATAACCTGTTCGTCTCCGCCAACGCCGCCAACGGCTACGACTTCGTCGGCTACAAGAACCCCACCTACGACACGCTGGCACAGGAGCAACGCGAGGAACTCGACCTCACCAAGCGCAAGGCGCTGCTCATCCAGGCGCAGGAGCTGATCAATCACGACCAGCCCTATGGCTTCGAGGTCGATCCTTATAACGTCGTCGCCTACAACAAGACCGTTTGGGACCCGGCCAGCATGATCTCACAGGCCGGCATCGGCATCCGCAACACCTGGACGTGGATCAACATTCGCCCGCTCGGCGCACAGCGTGACGTGATCCTCAATTCGGTGGCGCCGCCGACCAACCTCAATCCGTTCAACATCTCCGGGCAGCAGGGCTCGTGGGCTGCGGAGATAGTATGGGACCGGCTGATGCGCGTCGGCACCGATGGTCTGCCGCACCCCTGGGCAGCGGAGAAGGTGGACCGGCCTGACGCAACGACCGTCACCATCACCCTGCGCCACGGCATGATGTGGAGCGACGGCCAGCCGGTGACGATCGAGGACGCCGCGTTCAGCCTGACCGCGCCCGATATCGGCGACAAGGCGCCGATGTACAAACCGTTCGTCCGCAACATCGCCAGCGTCGAGGTCCCTGGTCCCGACGCGCTGACCATCAAGCTGAAGCACCCGGACGCGGCGTTCCTGGTCAGCTCGCTGTCGAAGCTGAACCTGGCGCCGAAGCACGTCTGGGCGCCGATCTTCGACAAGCTGAAGGGCACGCCGCAGACCTCGGAGAGCATCCAGGAGGAACATCCGGTCAGCTCCGGCCCGTTCACGATCGTCCGCGCCTCGCTGAACCAGGAGATCGTGCTGGAGGCGAACCCGCAGCACTGGAGCCACCCGAAGATGCACCGCTGGATCATGCGCATCATGCCCAATATCGCGGCATCGCTTGGCGCATTGAAGAGCGGCGAGATCAACTTCCTGGCTGACTACACCGGTGATCCGCAGCTTCTGGACGACCTGGCGAAGTCCGATCCAAACATCGTGGAGAGCAAGGCGCTGGACCTCGGGTTCAAGTTCATCGCCTATAATGAACGCCGTCCGCCGTTCCAGGACGTTGCCTTCCGCGAGGCGCTGTCGGCGGTGATCGACCGCAAGCTGCTTGCCGAGGACGCCTGGGGCGGCGCGGCAGAGCCGGCCAATTCGTGGATCTCGTCGGCGCTCGCGGTATGGCACGACAAGGGGATCACCGACCGCGTGCCCGGCGGCGACCTGGCCGGGGCGAAGGCAATCCTGGTGAAGGCCGGCTATGTCGTGGTGGGCGGCAAGCTGCACTATCCGGCGGGTGTGAGGGAGACGACCGGAGTCTACCAGTGACTTCGAACGGCAGAAGAAAGACACCCCATCCCCTTGAGGGAGGGGGCTGGGAGGGAGGGGGCTGGGGGGACGGGGTGTCTCTGTCCAGTCTGCGTCATCCCCCAATCACTATCACATGACCCGCTTCATCCTCGATCGCCTCGGCCATCTGGTGCTCGTCCTGTGGGCGGTCACCACCCTGACGTTCCTCTTGTTCCGCCTGATGCCCGGCGATCCGACGCTGAATTTCCTCTCCCCCAGCTTCACCGAAGAGACCCGTCTCGCCCTGCTCCATAACTTCGGCCTCGATAAGCCGCTGTGGCAGCAATACCTGATTTATCTCGGCCAGCTCGCGCACGGTGATTTCGGCGTGTCGTTCCTGCAGAACGAGCCCGTCTCGCACATCCTATGGGCCGCACTGCCGAACACGATCGTGCTGACGCTGGTGTCGCTCTGCCTTGCCTACGCGTTCGGCATTGTCGCCGGCGCGTTCCTCGCCTTCCATCGCGGCAGCCCGGCCGAGGCCGTCGCCATTCCCGCCGCCCTCGCCACCCGCGCCGCCCCGGAATTCTGGCTCGGCATGCTGGTCCTGGCCCTGTTCGCCTTCCAGCTCGGCTGGTTTCCGACCGATGGCGCGGTCAGCCCCGGAGGCACGCTCGGCTCGCTAGGCGTGCGGCTGCTGTCGGCGGATTTCTGGTGGCACCTTTGCCTGCCCGCGCTGACTTTGACCCTGTTCCTGCAAGGCCTGCCACTGCTGCTGATGCGCGCAACCATGCTGGAGGTACTGAACGACGAGTTCATCGTCATGGCCCGCATGAAGGGCCTGTCGCGCTGGTCCATCGTGATGCGGCACGCCGCGCGCAACGCACTGCTGCCGGTGGTGACCGCGTTCGCGCTCGGCCTCGGTGCCAGCATCGGCGGCAACGTGGTGATCGAGACCGTGTTCGCCTGGCCCGGCATCGGCCGCGTGCTGGTACAGGCCGTGCAAGGCGCCGACTATCCCGTGGCGCAAGGAGCCTTCATCGTGATCGCCTTCGTGCTGGTGGCTATGAACACTGTCGCCGACCTGGTCTACGCATTGCTCGATCCGCGCGTTTCCGTCGGCGCGCGGCGCTGAAGGCGGAGACGGCCCGCATGGATCATTCCGTGACCAACGTCCTCCGCGCGCAAGCGGGGACCCATGCGGCCCGTGCGCCCGCGACCGCGGCGATAACGGCCGTCCTGCGGTCCCTGCGCTTCTTCCAGCACGAACCATTCGCCGCCGTGGGCGCGGCGATCTACGTCGTCATCGCCATCGCCGCGGTGTTCGCGCCACAGCTCGCCCCCTATGACCCGCGCGCCATGCTGCGGGAAGGCCATCGCATCGCCCGCTACCTGCCAATCTCGCGCGCACACTGGCTGGGCACCACCGCGGGTGGCTACGACGTGTTCAGCCAGCTCGTCTACGGCGCCCGCGCGGCTTTGGAGGTTGGGTTGACCGCCGCGATTGCCGTGGTGGCGATCGGCACCGCTGCTTGGATTGCTGGCCGGCTACCTTGGCGGCTGGACCGACAAGGTCATTACCCGCATCGCCGACATCGTGCTGGGCCTGCCGTTCCTGCCCTTCATGCTGGTGCTGGCCGCACTGACCACGTCCCGGCGTGCGCGTGGTGATCGTCACTGTCGCATTGCTGCTGTGGCCGAACACCGCACGCGTGATCCGCGCCCAGGTGCTGTCGCTGCGCGAGCGAGCCTGGGTGGAGGCCGCGCGCGTCACCGGGTGCTCCACCGGGCGGATCATGTTCGTGCACGTGCTACCGCAGGTGCTGCCGCTGGCGGCGCTGTACGGGTCGGTGGCGATCGGCTGGGCGATCCTGGCCGAGGCCGCCGCCAGCTTCCTGGGCTTCGGCGATCCAGACAGCATCAGTTGGGGCGTGATGCTGCAGAACGCCTACGCCAACCAGGCGCTGGGGCGCGGGGCGTGGAACTGGTTCGCACCGCCGGGAGCGGCGATCGTGCTGATGGTGCTGGCCGGGTTCTTTATTTCGCGTGGTTCGGAGAAGCTGCTGTTCCCGAAGTTGGCAGAGTCATGAGGGTGCACAAGTCGCTTGGCGTGATGTCTCGGCAGGATGTCGCTATGGGCGGGTTCAAGCAACAAATTACAACCCCAGATGCACAGAGATATACCCAGATGCGCCGTGCCGAGCGCTATGCCGGCGGCTATGCACGGACTAACCATATAGATTATTTCGTTGCCAGTTATTATGTAGCCAGGCGCATCGATAATGCGATGCTGCGAGCCGCAAGAGAACATAAACAACCATCCGTTGCCCGAGGCTCGCTGAAAAGATCGGGACGCCTCGACGGCATCTGCGTGCATCTGCGTGCATCTGTGGTTCCAATTTCTTGCAATGCCGCGGCCTGTTCTGACCTTGCCCGCGAGACACGATCGCACGTGCTGGTCCAAACCGGCCTACGCGTCACATGACGCTCCTTTCCGTCCGCGATCTGCACGTGCACTACACCACCACGCAAGGCACAGTGCGCGCCGTTGACGGGGCCGATCTCGAAGTCCCCGCCGGCAGCATCGTCGGCTTGGTCGGCGAGAGCGGCTGCGGCAAATCAACGCTCGGCCGAGCGTTGATGGGCGTGCTGCCCGCCACCGGCCGTGTTGCCAGCGGCAGCATCGTATTCGAGGGCCGTGACCTTGTTCACTTGCCCGAACGCGAGCGCCGACCTCTGCGCTGGCGCCGCATGGCATTCGTGCCGCAGACCGCGATGAATGCGCTCGACCCGGTGCAGCGGCTGCGCGCGCAGATGCTGGAGGTGCTGTGCGATCGCGGCGGCCTCTCGCATACTGCCGCGCTGAAGCGTGCGGAAGCCCTATTGCGCATGGTCGGGCTCGATCCGCGCGTCCTGCACGACTATCCACACCAGTTCAGTGGCGGCATGCGGCAGCGCGCGTCCATTGCGTTGGCGCTGGCGCTGGAGCCGGCGCTGGTGATCGCCGACGAGCCGGTGACCGCGCTAGACGTCATCGTGCAGCGCCAGGTGCTGGACGTGCTGCGCGACATGCAGCAGCGGCTGAAGCTGGCGATGATCCTGGTGACGCACGACATGGCGGTGGTCGCCTATGCCTGCGATCGCGTGGCAGTGATGTATGCCGGGCAGGTGGTGGAATCCGGTCCGGTCACGGCGGTGCTGGAGGCGCCGTTCCACCCCTATACGATGGGCCTGACCCATGCCTTCCCGGACCTGCGCGACGATGCCGCCTCGCTGGTGCCGATCGAGGGCGCGCCGCCCTCGCTGCTCTCCCCGCCGCTCGGCTGCCGCTTCGCCGAGCGTTGTCCCTTCGCCGAACCCGCCTGCCGCGACGCCCCACCGCCGTTGGCAACGGTGGCGCCGGACCACCTCGCCGCCTGCTGGCGCAGCGACTCCGCGTCGGCGTTGAGCGCACGTGCGATACTGCCTGCCACCTGGGCGTCATGACGTCGCAGCCCGTCCCGGTCATCGCGGGCGAGGCGCTGGCCAAGACCTTCCACCTGCGCAGCCGCACGATACATGCGGTGCAGGGGGTCAGCCTCGCTGTCCGCGCCGGCGAGGCGCTGGGCATTGTCGGCGAATCCGGCTGCGGCAAGACCACCACCGCGCGGCTGCTGCTGCGCCTGGAGGAGCCGAGCGCCGGCCGCATCCGCTTCCTGGGCGAGGACATCACCGATCGCCAAGGCGCTGCACTGCTGAATTTTCGCTCGCGCGCACAGCTTGTGTTCCAGAACCCGTTCGACGCGCTCAACCCGCGCTTCACCATCCGCCGTTCGCTGACTGAGCCATTGCGCAATTTCGGCTTCCCCCGCGACGAACATGCGTCGCGGATCGAAGCCGCGATGCAGCGCGTGCGCCTGCTCCCCACGGCCGCGTGGCTGGACCGCCGTCCGCATGAACTTTCCGGTGGGCAGTTGCAGCGCGTGGTGCTCGCGCGGGCGCTGCTGCCGGGGCCGCGCCTGATCGTCGCCGACGAGCCGGTGTCCATGCTGGACGTGTCGGTGCGGGCCGGTATTTTGAATCTGCTGCGGGAGGCGCGCGACGACCTTGGGCTGGCGGCGATTTATATCAGTCACGACCTGGCACTGATCCGCTATGTCTGCGAACGCGCGGCGGTGATGTACCTGGGCCGCATTGTGGAGGAAGGCACGACCGCGTCGCTGATCGCCGCGCCGCTGCATCCCTACACGCGGGCGCTGATCGCGGCGGTCCCGGTGCCGCGTGTGGAGCAGGATCGTGGGGCGCTGCCGATCCTGGGGAGTTTGAGCGATACGCCGGCGGAAGAGGCGGGCTGTACGTTCCGTACCCGCTGTCCTTACGCCGTGCCGCGCTGTGCCACGGAGCCGCCCGGCTTGCGGGCCGCCAATCCTGGCCGGCGCGTCGCTTGCCATTTGGCGTGATCGGTGCGAGGGCGCGTATTTTGGTCGGCGCGAGCGACGCGTTAGTCGCACCACGCTTACTGTCATGACGCGTACTGTCATAAGAGTTTGTCCGGGAACATTCCTAGGCGCGGCATAGCCTCCTGACCATGAAGCGGATGGAGGCGATCAGCAGAAAAGCCCGCGCCTTGTGGTTCAGATTCTCCCAGTCCTTGCTCAGGCGCCGGCAACGGTTCAGCCAGGCGAGTGTGCGCTCGACCACCCAGCGTTTGGGCAACACTGCGAAACCCTTGGCCTGGTCCGAGCGCTTGACGATCTCCACCTGGACATTTGCCAGCACCTTCCTGATGGCCTTGCGGAACTTGGGTCCCTGGTACCCGCCGTCGGCATAGAGCTTCAGCAGGAATGGATACAGGCCGAATAAGGTGCCCAGCAACCAGGCGCCGCCGTCGCGATCCTGGACGTCCGCGGCTGTCACGATGGCATGCTGAACCAGCCCCTGCGTATCAACCAGAACGTGCCGCTTCTTGCCTTTGACCTTCTTGCCGGCGTCGTAGCCGTGCGGATCAATATGAGCACCGCCCTTCTCGGCACTCTTGACGCTCTGGGCGTCGATGATCGCCGCGGTCGGGCTGGCCTCCCGCAAGGCCTGCTCCCGACATTTGACGTAGAGTGCGTGATGGATCCGCTCCAGCGTCCCGTCCCAACTCCAGCGGTCGAGGTAGTCGTATATCGTGCTGCGTGCGGCAAGGCCCTTCGGGATCGCCCGCCACTGGCAGCCTGTGCTCAGGATGTACATCAGCCCGTTGACCACCTCGCGCAGCTCGACCGTGCGCTTGTTGCCGCCGGGTTTGGCGGGTGGGATCAAGGGCGCAATCTCCGCCCACTCCTCATCGGTCAGATCGCTCTCATAGCGCAGCCCGCTGCGGTCGTAGCGAGCGCGGTTCTCCTTGGTCCACATCCGGGTGCCCCGAAATTGCGCAGGGGACATAAAATGGGAGCAGAATCAACGGGTTCAAGGGGCCACCGCTAACCAACTCAAAGAACTCAATTTGTTCTTGGACAGACACTTACTGTCATGACGCGCACTGTCATAACACGTACTCGCATCACGCGCACTCTTGTCAGGCCCGTCGCTTCGCTCCTCGCAATGACAAACTCGTGGGGACACACCCGTTGTGACACACCGGAGGTTACGCACGACCGGTTACGCATCATCGATCGCGACGCGTTCCCTCACACCGCGCCCATCGCCTCCCGTCGCTGCGGCGCCGGCACGCGCGCGAGACCGAAATGATCCCGCAGCGTACTGCCCTCATAGCCCTGCCGGAACAATCCGCGCCGCTGCAACTCCGGCACCACTCGATCGACGAATTCGTCGAACGCGCCGGGGAACCACGCCGGCAGGATGTTGTAGCCATCCGCGGCGTCGCCGGTGAACCATTCCTCCATCGTATCCGCGATGCGCTGAGGCGTGCCGCACAGCACCCAATGGCCGCGCGCCGCGGCGGTCAAATTGTACAAATCCCGCAGTGTCATGTTCTCCCGCCGCGCCATCTCGTACAGCACGCTGTGGAACGTCCGGCTGCCTTGCGAGACCGGCGGCGGTGGCACCGCGCCATCCAGCGGATGGCCAGACACGTCGTAGCCTATGCGGCTGGTCACCAGCGTCACCGCATTCGTTGTCGTGACCCAGCTTTGCAGCTTGGCCAGCGTTTCCCGAGCCTCGGCATCGCTGCGGCCGATGATCGGCATCACGCCCGGCAGCACCGCCAGGGTCGCCGGATCACGGCCGTATTTCGCCATGCGTCCTTTCAAGTCGGCATAGGCGGCCTGCGCCGGTGCCAGCTCCTGCACCACCGAGAACACCACGTCCGCCGTGCGCGCCGCCAGCTCCAGACCGGACGGCGAGCCGCCCGCCTGGATGATGACCGGATGGCCCTGCGGGCAACGTGCCATGTTGACCGGACCGCGCACCCGGAAGAACCGACCCTTGTGCCCCAGCGGCCGCACCTTCGCCGCATCGATGAACCGGCCGGTCGCCTTGTCAGCGACGATAGCCTCGTCGTCCCAGCAGTCCCATAACCCGCGCACCACATCAACGAACTCGTTGGCGCGGGCGTAGCGGAGTTCATGCTCCGGGTGCTCTTCCAGGTTGAAGTTCAGCGCCGCCTTCGGGTTGGAACTGGTGACCACGTTCCACGCCGCACGCCCGCCGCTGATGTGGTCGATCGAACCAAACAGCCGTGCAACGTTGAACGGCTCGGAGAAGCTGGTGGAGACGGTGGCGCCCAGCCCAACATGCGTGGTGCACGCGCTCAGGATGGTGATCAGCGAGGCCGGCTCGAAGCGGCACATGAACGACGGATGGTCGGTCGGATCCATCACCATCGAATTGGAAATGAACAACAGATCGAATTTGCCACGCTCGGCGATGCAGGCGATTTCCTGCATCGCGGGCAGTTCCATGTGGGTTGTGAAGGCGCCCGGCTGGCGCCAGCCGGCAATGTGGTTGCCGGTGCCCAGGACGAAGACCCCGAGATGCATCTGACGGCCGGCGGCTCCCATGGCGCTGAATTCCCCCTGCTGGATGCGCGGCAGTATGCACCAACGACAGGACGGCGGTAATGTCGGCGCGCAGGCGGCCGCGCCGGCGATGGTCCGCGACGGCGAATGGCAGGGAGAGAAGCAGATGACGGAACAAAAGATTTGCCGGGCGCATGTGATCGCGGGCGGTTTTCCGCCCGGAGCGCCGGCGGGACATGACCACGATTATGCCCGCTTGCGCTTGCTGGGATTGCTGGGGGAGGAAGAAATCCCCGCGTCAGTGGCCAACGACTTTGCCGATATCGAGAAATGGCTGCCAGTCAGCAAGCTGCTGATCACCTATGTCGCGGGCCCGCATCCCGACGCGGTGCAGACACGTGCCATGCGCGGCTGGCTCGAAGCGGGCGGTCATTGGCTGGGCCTGCACGGCACCAGCGGCGGGCGGGCGGAACGTGTTGAAGGCGCGCGCAATCGCCGCACCGTCAAGACCGAGCATCACGCCTTGCTCGGATCATATTTCCTGACGCACCCGCCGATCTGCGACATTCGCGTGGACGTGCGCGACGCGGTGCATCCGATCACCTACGAGGTCTCACGGCATTTCGAAGTCTGGGACGAGCCTTATTTCATTGAGCTTCAGGACGCCGCCGCTACGCACATCCTGTTGACCGCCGATTATGGTTCGAGCGGCGAATGGCCGGTGACCAAGCGGCTTTATGGCACGGATACCTCGCTGCAAGCCGACGGTCGGACGCGCGTGCTCGGCTATACCAAGAGTGTCGGCAAGGGCGGCGTGACGTATTTTGCGCTGGGGCATTGCCATAGCCCGGCCGTCCGCGCGGATCGCTCGACGGATCCCACGGACACGACACCGGCCACCTTCCACGGCGCATGGGACAGCGACGACTTCGTGAGGCTCGTGCGCAATGCGGTGGTATGGGGATCGGGCGGGTAGATTATCGCGCGGGCGGGAGTATCACCGCGGCAGGCACCGCCCACCGCTGCCATTGGGAGTATAGCGGCCATCGGCTTGACCCGAGAACCACGACAGCCCTCGCAGTGACAGCGGGCGCTGCACCCAGTCGTCAGCGATAGCAAATCCTGGGTCCTATATTGACGCGTGCGGTCTTGTGTTGACGGGTGCATGATCCCGGGGCAGCCCGCGCCCCGGGGTCCGCTTCATCCGGTGATCACTGGCCGATATGCAGAGTCACGCCGCTGTTCGCGTCACGGTTGGCGTCGTACCGCTGATGGTGCGCCGCGTGCCAATCCTCATGCGCTGCCTGCTGGTCGCGCGCCGCCGCACCATAGTTGCCCATCGCCGCCTCCTGGTGGGCCGCCTCCATATTCTGCCGGCCAGCGGCGTGATCCTGGTTGGCATTATATTCGTGCCGAGCAAACTCGTCGTTGCTGTTGGTGATGGTCAACTGTGCCATCGCCGGCGTGGCCGCAAGGAATGCCGCCAGAGCTGCCGCATATCCGATACGCATCGTCGCTCTCCTTACTGCTTCGTTGGCGCTTAACGCTTTTCCATCCGTGAGGTTTTGGTAAACAGTCCAGGCAGCGGCGTGGCCGAATGGCGGCAGTCAAGTGGCCTCGCGCGTTCGTGTCGGTCTGAATAAGATCCCCGGGAGGGCGCCCAGCATGCCAAAAGCCAAAGCAGCGGTGTTGCGCCAGATCGGTGCGCCGATGACGGTCGAAACGGCGGAGGTCGGGCCGGTTGCGCCGGGCGACGTGGTGGTGCGCGTGCGCGCCGCCAGTCTGTGCCACACAGACCTCGAAGCAATCGAGGGCACGCTCGCCGTCGCGCTGCCCGCCGTGCTGGGGCATGAGGCCGCCGGCGAAGTTTCCGAAACGGGCCCCGGCGTCACTGGACTGAAGCCAGGCGACCGGGTCGTGCTGTCGTGGAATCCGCATTGCGGCAGCTGCTTCTATTGCGAGCATGCGCAGCCCATCCTGTGCTCGCAGTATCTGACGAATGCCTCGGCGGCATTCCATTTCGACGGGCGGCCGCGGCTGGCCTGCGACGCCGTGCCGGTGTATCAGTTGATGTATCTCGGCGGCTTCGCGGAATACTGCATCGTGCCCGCGGTCAGCGCGGTGCGCGTGCCGGACGCAATGCCGTTCGACCGCGCGGCATTGCTCGGTTGCGGCGTGATGACCGGCGCACGATCGTCGCGGTGGATCCGAATCCGGCGCGGTGCCGGCTCGCACAAGAACTCGGCGCCACGCACGCGGTGGAACCCGGCGAAGCAGTGGACGTCGCGCGCGTGCTGACTCAGGGCCGCGGCGCCGACGTGGTGATCGAGGCGGCCGGCGTCCCCGCAGTTTTCCGCCTTTCGGTCGAAGCGGTGCGTCCCGGCGGGCAGGTGGTGTGGCTCGGCAAGGTCGGCGTGCAGCAGGAGGTGGCGTTCCGCTGGGGAAGCCTGATGCAGGAGAAGCACATTACCCGCAGTTCTTATGGCGGAGCCCGCCCGCAGCACGATTTCCCCCTGCTCGCACGCGCCTACCTCGAGGGCCGGCTAAAGCTGGACGCGATGATATCGGCACGCATTCCACTGGAGGCGATCAACGACGGCTTCGCCGCATTGAAACTCGGCGAGACCGTGCGCAGCGTGGTTCTGCTACCATGAAGATCTATGAAGGCGGCCGCGGCCTGGATGGCGCGGTGGTGACGGTGGATGGCGCGCCGTTGAACCCTTGTTTCGATATCAAGCGGTTCAGTCGAATGGGATTCGAATGGACCTATGAAGGCGATGGTCCCCGTCAGCTCGCGCTGGCGTTGCTGTGCGACCACCTCGGCGACCCGCAGCGCGCGCTGACGCTGACCGAGACATTCATGCGCAACGTGGTCGCCGAGCTGGACAACGCCTGGCGGCTGACCAGCGAGGAGATCGACGCGGCGTTGAAGAATCTGCAGAATTAGTTAGGAGCATCCCCTCCCCTTGAGGGAGGGGGCCAGGGAGGGGTGCGTACAAACATAGGCCTTGGCTGCCCGCACCCCTCCCTCAAGGGGAGGGGGATACTTCTTGCCTGTCACTGCATAAAAGCCGCAAGTTGCGCCTTCCAGAACTTCGCCATCATCGGCGTGCCGTGCCCGCGAGTCTCCGCGCTGGGCGGAATCACGTACAGCCGTCCGTGCCTCACATGCTGCATGGCGCGCTGCGTCACGCCGGTGTCCGCCGGATTGCGCTCGTCGTCGCCAGAATTGATCGCCAGCACATCGGCCGCGATCCGGTCGAGCTTCGCCGACGGATCGTAATCGCGTGACGCATCCCACTGGTACAGCCAATCGTTGGCATCCGCGGTGAACGGCGCCGCCAGGTGCGCAGCGACCATCGCGTCCGCTTTCGCCGTGGTCGGCGCCAGCGCCTGATACGCCAGCGTCCCGCCATTCGTCGCCGTGGCATAGAACACCGCGGCATAGCGCAGCGAGCGCGGTTGCTCCGTGTAGTTGCCATTGTCGTAGGCCGGATCCTGCCGCACCGTATCGATCATCAGGCGCCGCAGCATCCAGTTGCGCGCCGCCATCGCCGTCGGTTGCGACGCCATCGGTACCAGCTTGTCGGCGAACCCGGGATACGTGACACCCCACAGCCACGCATGCATTCCGCCCATGGAATTACCGAGCACCAGCCGCAGATGGTGGATTCCCAATCCCTCGGTCAACAGCCGATATTCCGCCAGCACCATGTCGTCGTAATCGTAGTGCGGGAACTTCGCGCGCAACCCGTCGGACGGCTTGGCGGATCTCCCGGCGCCGAGCGTGTCCGGTAGGATGACAAAATACTTGCGCGCATCGAGCGGCTGTCCCGGCCCGAACAATTCGCCCGCGAAGGCGGGGATGAGCATACCGGTGCCGGAACCGGCGGTCCCATGGATGATCAGCACCGGCTGGCCAGTGCGGGCGCCAACGGTCGTGTAGTGCAGCCGCAGATCGTGCATGACCTCGCCGGTGTGGGAGCGGAAGTCGTGCGCGATCCAGTCGCCTTGCTGCGGCGGTGGATAGTCAGCGGCAAGAACATGGCGCGACAGCAAGGCCAGCGCCACGATCGCCAACAGGTGCAAGGTGCTTCGTATGGACATATCGATCTCCCCCGGAGCGCACGTTTCGAGGTAACAAACTCGGAGCCGCGTTGTCGTTGCGGCCATATAGGGCATGGTGGCGTGATGAGGCGAGGGGGAGGGGAGGCGTGCCTTGAGCGGGCGCGACGACCATTCGATGTGGCGTACGGTTTCAACGACGACTGATTCGCCATTGGTCAGGCGGGGCCCGGTGGGGCAGGCGGCTGGCAAATTTATTGCGGAGGAAGCGGAGGCGCAGAAGAAGGATCTTTTACAGATGCCTGGGGAGCTCGGTTGCTCGGTTGCCGTTATTCGCACGGACATTTGCTTCTTCTTCTCTGCGCCCGCCCTCTGCGCCTCCGCCTCCTCGGTGCATAAATTTGCCAACGGCCCGCCGCACCAGTCAGACATTCAGTGGCACCACCGGCGATAGCAGGCCAACAGAACAGTCATCCGCCTGTGTCCCCTCTTCATCACCCGCATGCCCTCCTCATCGACCGCATGTTCTTATCCTTGAGACAGGCTTGTTTCCCTTCGCGCTCCGCACGAATGTCCCCGACCATGCCAAGTGAATCCCCCCCGACCCAGATTCTCGAAGCTTTGCGCCGCATGCACCTGCTGGACTGCGCGGAGCCGCCGGGCGAGCGCCTGACCGGCGGCGTCTCGTCCGACATCTGGCGCATCGATCTCCACGATCGCCCGATCTGTGTGAAGCGAGCACTCGCGAAGCTGCGCGTCGCCGCCAATTGGCAGGCGCCCGTCGAACGCAACCGCTACGAAGCCGCCTGGATGGGCCGCGCCAACGCAGCCGTCTCCGGCAGTGCTCCGGCACTGCTGGGCCAGGACGAACCCAGCGGTACACTGGCCATGCAGTACCTCCCACCGGACGACCATCCGCTGTGGAAGACACAGCTTCGCGATGGCCACGCGGCCCCCGCCTTCGCAGCCCAGGTCGCGGCAACGCTGGTCCACATTCATGCTGTATCGGCCGCCGACCCGGCCACCGCCGCAGACTTCCCAACCGACCGCATCTTCTTCGACATCCGCCTGGAGCCATACCTGCTCGCAACAGGCCGCGCGCACCCTGAGCTCGCACCCGCGCTGGAAGCGCTGGTCGCGCAGACGCAGGACACCAAGCGTGCGCTGGTGCACGGCGATGTCAGCCCGAAGAACATTCTCGCCGGACCGCGCGGCCCCGTGTTCCTGGATGCCGAGTGCGCCTGGTGGGGCGATCCCGCGTTCGATCTCGCGTTCTGCCTCAATCACCTGTTACTGAAATGTCTGTGGACGCCTTCCGCCACGTCCGGCTTCCTTGCCTGCTTCGATACGCTGGCGGCACGCTATATCGCCGGCATAACTTGGGAACCGCCGCCCGACCTGGAAGCCCGCACCGCCCGCCTGCTGCCCGGACTGTTCCTCGCCCGGGTGGATGGCAAATCACCGGTCGAGTACATCACGCGCGAGGCGGACAAGGACCGGGTGCGCCGCACCGCCGGCGCGCTGTTGCGAGAACCGCCGCATCGCCTGGCGGACATCCGCCAGGCCTGGAGCAGGGAATTAACCGCATGACAGACAGTGCGATCGCCTATGTGCATGGCCGCCGCGTGTGGGATAGCCGCGGCCGGCCGACCGTGGAGGCCGACATTCTGCTGGAAGGCGGCGGCGTCGGCCGCGCCATCGCGCCCGCGGGCGCCTCCACCGGCACAGGCGAGGCGCTGGACTTGCGCGACGGCGGCGAGGCGTTTGGCGGCTATGACGTCCGCCGCGCGGTGGAGCATGTGAACACCGAGATCGCCCGCGCGATCATCGGCATGGACGCGCGCGACCAGACGGGGCTCGACAAGCGGCTGATCGACCTGGACGGCACGCCGAGCAAGTCGCGGCTGGGTGCCAATGCCGTGCTGTCGGTCTCCATGGCGGCGGCGCATGCCGCGGCGGCGGCGTCCGGCGAACCGTTGTATCGTTACCTAGGCGGACCGGATGCGCATACACTGCCATTGCCGCAGATTCAGATTTTTGGCGGCGGCGCGCATGCCGGGCGGCGGGTGGATATCCAGGACTTCATGGTCACCTGTCCCGCGGCAGCGAATTTCGCCCAGGCGCTGGACTGGACCGCGGAAGTCTATCGTGCGGCCGGCGCGCTGATGGCGGAAGCTGGCACGCTGGCCGGCGTCGCCGACGAAGGCGGCTGGTGGCCGGCCTTCGGCACCAATGAGCAGGCTCTGGAAACGCTGGTGCGCGCCATCGAACATGCCGGCTTTGCACCCGGCAGCCAGGTGGGTATCGCGCTCGACATCGCCGCATCCGAATTCGGCCGCGGCGGGAAATACAAAGTGGCCCTGGAGGACAAGGAATTCGACAGTGAAGGACTGGTGAAATTGCTCGCGGGCTGGGTTCGCCGTTATCCGATTCTGTCGATCGAGGACCCGCTGGCCGAGGACGACGACCTGGGCTTTGCCGCCTTCACCCGCGAGGTCGGCAACCGCGTGCAGGTCGTGGGCGACGATTTCCTTGTCAGCCAGGCGTCGCTGGTGCGCGAAGCGGCGTTGCGCGGCGCGGCCAATGCGGTGCTGCTGAAACCGAATCAGCGCGGCACGCTGACCGAGACCTGGGACGCCTGGAAGGCGGCGCAGGAATGCGGCTTCGCCGGCATCGTTTCGGCGCGATCGGGTGAAACCGAGGACACCACGATCGTACATCTCGCGGTGGGGTGGGGCGTCGGACAGTTGAAAGTCGGCAGCTTCGCCCGCAGCGAGCGGATGGCGAAGTGGAACGAAGCACTGCGGGTCGAGGAAGCGCTCGGCGCGCGGGCGGATTTCGCCGGCGGCCGTGTGCTGGGACGTTCGCGCAAGCGATGAAGGTGCCATTCCATTGTGCTCCCGGTCCGACCTGGCGGCGCGGCTGGCGGCGGTGTTGAGGCTGACGCTCTCGATCTGTCCGGAAGGCGACGAGGCGGCGTTGCACCGCCTGCTGCCGCGGGCCGACATGCTGTGGCACGTGCAGCAGTGCTGCACCACGGCGATGACCGCGGCGGCACCACGGCTCGGGCTGATCCAGAAAATCGGGGTCGGTCTCAAGATGGCGTCCCCGGCGGGATTCGAAGCTCGACGACCAGAAGTGCCAATAATGCCAGTATTTGTGGGACTTCTGCGATCAGACCTTGGCACATACCTTGACATTCAGCTTGTCTCGTTGCACTTCTGCCGACGAGCCTCCCCATACGGTCCAGGCGACGATTCAGGCCAGCGCTGAGGTCTGTGGTCCTGGCCTGGACCGGAGCCGCATGGCCAGTGTAGGCGGTGGTGGAGGAAACGACGTCGGGGCTGGCATCGCGGGACGATCGGGCTGAATATTGCCTGGGCACATTGGTGCCGTTCGCCCACGCAAGCGTGGCCAGGAGCGCAGCATGAGAGTCCGGAATCACATCCTGCGCCTGCTGGCAGGGATTCTTCTTGCTACCGGTTTGTTTGCGCTTGAGGGACAGCATGCAAGCGCTGACGAGCTCGCTACGATCAAGGAGCGCGGCACGCTGGTCGTCGGCGTGAAAGCGGATTACCCGCCATTTGGATTCCGTGCGCCGTCCGGCGAGATCGTCGGGATCGAACCAGACCTGGCCGCCGAGGTGGCCAAGAGCCTGGGCGTGAAACTGGAACTCGTGCCGGTGGCAGCGACGAACCGAATCGAACTCCTGGAGCAGGGCAAGATCGACCTGATCATCGCCACGTTGAACGATACGAGGGTGCGCAGGCGGGTGGTCGACATCGTGAAGCCTTACTACTACGCCGCGGGCTTCAACGTCATGGTGCCGAAATCGATGAATCTGAAGTCGTGGACCGAGCTGAAAGGCAAGCCGGTATGCGGGATCGACGGCGCTTACTACAACGATGAAGCGGAGGCGGATTTCGGGCTTCAAGTCACGGCCTTCGCCGGCGCTGCCGAGGCCCTGGCGGCACTGAAACAAGGACGTTGTGTGGGGCTGCTGTTTGACGACACGTCGATCGAGGGCGACATGCTGGAGCCGGAGTGGAGCGATTACGACATGCCGCTGGAGTCGCGGGAGGTGCAGCCCTGGGGTCTCGCCGTGCGCAAGGGTCAGCCGGAATGGGCCGCCTACCTGTCCACCATGGTCAAACAGTGGGCGAAGGAAGGTACGATCGTGAACCTTGAGACCAAGTACCATATCAAGCATTCGAAGTTCGCCCAGGAGGCGCACCAGAAGGCGTCCAAGCCTTCCGGCAATTAGACGCCTGTGCTGCTGTCGCAAAGTGCGTCGCCCCAACCGTCGCCGCCTCTTGAAGCTCCCAGGAGTGGCTGAACGAGGTTTGGGGACCGTTGCCATGATCTGTCTGCCGCTGCCGTCTCGATGGTCGCGTACAGCACCGTCACCAACCGTATCTGGTATGACGGTCTGCGGCTGCATAGCCCTCGCGGATGCGGTCTGTGCGGGTGGCTCTCTGCAATATCAGTAGCCACGGCCCTGCTGCTGCTTCAGCTTCTTGATCCGGTGGCGCTGATACGCCTCTATCTCCCGGGACAGTGCAACGCGGCGGTCAAAGGCTAGGTGAGTTATAGATACTACATGAGCAGTCTTGGCATCGTCGCCAGCCATATCCAGGCCGCAGAGAATGCCTCCCATTTCCCCGGTGTAGAAGACCCCGGTGATGTGGCATTTTCTCGGGATTTTGGTATCGGGTGACTTTCTCATCAATTCGTTAGCCAAATGTCCCGTGATATTAGCTTCAATCGGCAGCGACCCGTCAGCATCGAAATCAGCAAGTCAGTCTTTCGGGGATCGTCAATCATGGATGCTCCTTGAGTTTTTTGGCGTGACAGGTAGTGGCCATCATGGATGGCGGGGAATAATCTCAGAGAGTTCCTCGCGGTCTTTCATTTTACCGCAAACCTACACGCTCTCCTTCAGTTCCTTCGCGGGTCGGAAGGCAATCCTCTTACTGGCTTTGATCTTGATGGCGTCGCCCGTCGCCGGGTTCCTGCCCATCCGAGCGGACCGACTGCGAACTTGCAGAATACCGAGGCCGGTCAGGCGGATTTTGTCGCCCTGCTTGAGATGACGGGTGGACAACGCTACGAGATCACCCAGTATGGCTTCCGCCTGCTTTTTCGGTAGCTCATGGCTCTCGGCCAACTCGGCGGCGATCTGCTTGAGCGTGACGGTCGCCCGCGGCGCACTCTTCGCCGCGGCAGCCCTCTTGGCCGTAGCGGCCTTCGCTGGTGCCACTTTCCTGGCCGTGGATTTTTTGGCTGGTGGCATGACGATCTCCTCGGGTGGATACGGGACATGGCACCCTGCTCGCGCCGGGTAAATTCGGGCAACTCCGTCACCCTGTCATCGCCGATCCTCGCCGCCCCGCCCCTGCCGACCGTCAGACGGCCGGGCCGTCAAATGCTTGGGCGATACCCTCTGCCTCTCCTCCGACCGCTGCCGGCCGCTGAACCTGGCTGGACTGGCTGAGCGAGGGTTCCGAGACCGTCCCGCTGACGCGCGGCGCCGACCCGCAGCGTAGGAGTTCTGAGGTTATTCAATGATTTCAATGGGTGGTTGGCAGAATTGGTAATAGGGGCAAAAGTGTGGGTAACCCCGCATTTTTCCCTTGCGTCGATTCGGCGCGGTGGATTCTTTGCGTGATGTGCCGCCGCGCGCCACCCTTTCCGCGCTAAGCCGTGCAGAGCTTGAAGCGCTGCTGGCCGAACTGCACGGTGAGGTAGCCATCCTGAAGCAGACCGTCGCGGAACTGCGCGAAGAGAACGCCCGGTTGAAAGGTCTGAAAGGCCGCCCGAACATCAAGCCGAGCGGCATGGAAAAAGGAACCGCGCCGCCGACGCCCCGGAAACCGGAGAAGCGGCCTGGCAGGGGTAAGGTCACACCCCGGGTCAAAGTCGAAGAAGAGGTGATCCGGGTCGAGATCCCGCCAGGATCGATTTTCAAAGGTCATGAACCCTTTCTGGTCCAGGATCTGGTGATTTCGGCGAAGGCGACCTGTTATCTGCGAGAACGCTGGATAACGCCCGACGGTCGGACGATGCTGGCGCCATTGCCACAGGGGATCGAAGGCCATTTTGGTCCGGAACTGCGCCGCTTCGTGCTGGTGCAATACCACCGGGGTCAATCGACGATGCCCCGGCTGCTGGCCTTGTTGCGATCGGTGGGGGTTTCGATCTCAAAGCGGCAGCTGGTTCGCCTGTTGAATGAAAACCATGAGGGGTTGATCGCCGAAGCCCGCGAGGTTCTGCGCGCGGGGCTGGAAACATCGCCCTGGGTCCCAGTTGACGACACCGGCGCGCGGCATGCCGGGAAGAACGGGTTTTGCACGCAAATCGGCAATGAGTGGTTCACCTGGTTCCGCACGCGGTCCTCGAAGAGCCGGCTGAACTTCCTCGATCTGCTCCGCGCCGGCCACACTGACTACGTGCTCAACGACGCCGCTTACGACTACATGCGAAACCAAGGCCTGCCAGCGGCCACGATCGCCCGTCTGAAGGCTGAACCGGAGACACGGTTCGGCGACCAGACCGCCTGGCAGGCACATCTCGACCGGCTGGGCTTCAACGCGTTGAAGGTCACGCCGGACCCGACCAGGGTCGCCACCGAAGCGGCGCTGTGGGGCAGCGTTCAGGCGCACGAATTTCTGTGCGATGCCGTGATTCTGAGCGACGACGCCGGGCAATTCAACATCGGCCGGCATGCGCTGTGCTGGGTTCACGCGGAACGGCTGGTGCATAAGCTGGATACGTTCAACGACCAGCATCGCGCCGCCCAGACGCGGGTTCGTAGTCTCATCTGGGACTTCTACGCGGACCTCAAGGCGTACCAGCTGAAACCCGGCAAACGCCGGGCGTCCGCGCTGCGCGCACGCTTCGACCGCATCTTCCTTCGCCGCACCGGCTTCGTCACGCTGGATCGCCTGCTGACGCGGCTGCATGCCAATAAGGCCGAACTGCTGATGGTGCTGGAACGGCCGGAAATCCCGCTCCACACCAATGGTTCGGAAAACGACATTCGCTGTCAGGTCACGCGGCGGAAGATCAGCGCCGGAACCCGCAGTGAGATCGGCCGGGATTGCCGCGACGGGTTCCTGAGCCTCGCCAAGACGTGTGACAAGCTGGGCATCGCCGTCTGGGATTTTCTGGGCAGCCGGCTCAAAGTGGTGGGGGCAGCGATCATTGAACCGCTCGCCTATTACGTCAGAGCGCGAGTCCGCCCCGCCTGACCGGCATCCGACCGTTCCTCTCACCAATCTGATCGTTGGCGTTCGGAGCGTGCGGCACCTGCGTGCCCACATTTTTGCCCCTCTTACCAGAATTGACTAGGCCGTGTGGACGGATTTGATCAATAATATCCCGCAAGCGAAGCTGATCAACACGCTGAAGGAGATATCGGTCTTCTCGCAACGCAGCGCGATGCGCTTGAAGCGCTTGAGTTTGCCTATGGTCTGCTCGATACGAGCCCGGAGCTTGTAGAGTTTCTTTGGAAAGAAGCGGCCCCGCTCCTTCGAATGGACCTTCCGGGGGATAACCGGCGTAATCCCGCGCGCCCGGGCCGCTGCCCGGTTGGCGCGGCTGTCGTATCCCTTGTCGGTGATCGCCACGCGCGGCGTGATGTCTGGGCCGATATCAAACGAGGTTTCGAGTTGCGTTGTGTCGCTCTTCTCGCCACCGGTCAGGTGGAAATCGAGTGGATCGCCCTTGAGGTCGGTCTTGAGATGGATTTTGGTCGAAAACCCGCCGCGCGATAGTCCAAGCGCCTGATTTTGCTGCCCCCTTTTGCGCCGGCCGCCGAAACGTGAGCCCGGACGACCGTGCTGTCGAAGAATTGCACCAGATGCGCTGTCGAACTTTGCTCAGCCAGCAACTGGAAAAACGCCTCGAACACCCCGCTGCGGCTGAGCCGCCAGAACCGCTTCCAGACACTGTTCCAGTTGCCGAATTCCACCGGCAGGGCACGCCACGTTATATTGTGCACCGTGAAATAGAAGATCGCCTCCAGGAATTTGCGGTCATCGTGCCCCGGCTCCCCACGCCTGGACTGCGCGGCGTCGAACACCGTGAGCACAATCTCCCAATCCTCGTCGGTCATCTGCGTCAGCATCGCCGGCCTCCCTTGCCGGCGACGCAGTGATCCGATGACATACCAATTCGGGAATCCGCTAATTACGCATGGCTGGGATTCCGTCCACACAACCTAGCCCGGATTTCTCATACTGGCGAGTAGCTGTTCGGCAGTCATTGCGGTACAGGACCGTAATTCGCGTGCGTTCCCACCCTGAAGATCGGGAACGCCGAATTCCGGGCAAGCGCCGCCTCCGCCGCTCTGTCAGCGGCGTTGGCGGGAGGGTATGAAGCTCTGCCCCGTCTGGTTCGTGTCAGGCAGCGGCGTTGCGCAGCAAAGCCTGTGCAAGCGCGAACTGGTACTGCCACGGGCAGGCTGACGCCATCGTGATCTTGATCCGCCGCACGCTGACCCGGACCAGAGCGCCAAGCTTCAGCAGCCTCAGCCGGATCGTGCCGCAGGTCGCCTCCGCGAACTGCGTGAACGCCAGGCCGATGCGGCGCAACGCGCACAGCAATACATACGCCATCGAGGCAAACCACAGCCGGAGCTGGTTGGCCTGCATCGTCGCCGTGGACGTCCGGTCGGCGAACATGTCGAGCTGGCATTCCTTGATGCGGTTCTCCATCTCGCCGCGTGCGCAATAGACTTCCTCGTAGAGATACCGCGCACCGGCCTGGCCCCGCCCGAGTGAAGTGACGATGAAGCGTGGGTTGGCCTCACCGCTGGTGACTTCGGCCTTGCCGACGACACGCCGTTCGCGGCTCCAACTGTCGCGCGTGCGGTAGCGGAAGTCGCTGAAGCGGCGGGCCGGCTTGCCGCTACGGATGCTGTCGATCGTCGCACCGATCAGCTCGGGGACGATCGCCTGGTCCAGACGGTCGTTGCCAGCCAAGCCAAACACATAGTCCACACGGTTGGCCTCACACCATGCCATCAAGGGCTCGCGGGTGAAGCCAGAGTCGCCGCGCAGCACAATGCGCACGCGCGGCCAGCGGCGGCGGATCTGGGCCACGATGCGGGCGACCTCCTCAACCGCGCCGGCTGCGGCGTCGGCGTTGGCGCGGCGCAGCTTCGCCGCCAGCAGGTGACGGCCGCAGAAGATATAGAGCGGCAGATAGCAGTAGCAGTCATAGTAGCCATGGAAGAACCGGCCTTCCTGATTGCCGTGCAGCGGATCGTCGGTGGCATCGAGGTCGAGGATGATCTGCTGCGGTGCCTTCTTGTGGGCGTCCAGAAAGAGATCGACGAACAGGCCTTCGATCGCCGCAGGGTCGTGGCTGATCTTGTGGTAGCGGGTCGCCGCTTCCCGGCTCAGTTCCAGCCGGTTCAGGGTCGCCTTGCCGGCCAGCGGCGCGCAGTCCGATCGCTGCGCCTCGAGCTTGCCGGCCAGCACCGACAGCACCGGATCATGGCGCAGAGTGTCATGGTCGTTGAGGTCCTCGTAGCCCAGCGCGATGCCGACAACCCGCTGCATCACCAGGGTCTCGACCTGGTGCTCCACCAGTTCGGGGGTACGGACGTCGGTGAAGCAGGCGGCGAACCGCTCGGTCAGCCGGATCGCGCGGTCGGTCTGGCCCAGCAGCAGGGCGCCGGCATCCGAAGTGATCGCGCCGCCGTCGAAGCTGGCCTCGACGCGGCGGCCCTCGACGGGTGGAAATTCGAACAGCGCGGGGTTACACTCTGTCGGCACTGGGGCCTCCTGCGGATTCGAGAAAAGCCGTGGTCGCAACACGATTCTCTCAGAATCCGCGCCCCAATGCACCCGAATTCGGTGAGAAATTCGGGCTAGTGCCCTGAGTCACTCATATTGCCGGGTACAGCCGCTTCAGTTTGACGCGAGCATCGGCGGTGGTGAATTGCCAGTCGGCCTTGGTGTGGTCGGTGTTGCGGTCGTTCTCCCAGGCGGCGACCTCGTCGATCAGGGTCTGCTTGTCGGGGATGCGCCGATCGAGGCATTGGCCGGACAGCACACTCAACTCCGCTTCGGCCATGTCCAGCCAACTGCCGTGTTTGGGTGTGTAGTGCCACTCGAACCGCTCGACGAGACGGCGAGCCTCGGGCGCGGGGAAGGCCTCATAGAGAGACGCTGGCTTGTGGGTGCTGAGATTGTCCTGCACGAGCGCGATCTTGGGTACGTTGGAGAAATACTTGTCCGACAGGTCCCGGAGCAGGTGCGCATAGTCGACTGCGGCGTGGCGGTCGGTGACCTCGACATGCCGCCAGCCTTCCAGCGGCGCGAACAGCATGAACAGATTGGCGGTGCCGTTGCGCTCATACTCGTAATCGTGGCGGGCCGGCCGGCCTGGCTTGGCGGGCACCGGCGTTTTGGTCTCTTTGATGAGTTGCTTGCTGGTCTCATCCAGGCAGACGACAGGGCAGTTCGGATCGTGCGGCCGCTGATAGACCTCGAGCACGTCCTCCATCGCGGCTACGAATGCGGCGTTGGCCTGCGGCGGAATGACCCACTGTTTCTGCAAGTGCGGCTTGAGAATGTTTTTTTTAGCGTCCGGCCGATCGTGTTGTCGCTGGCGCGGTCGACGATGTCCATCTTGACCACGGCGCTTTCCAGCAGCTTGAGCGTCCAGCGCGCCCGGCCCTTGGGCGGCGCGGAACAGGCGAGCGCGATCAGCTTGGCCTCAGCGACGCCGTCGAAGATGCGCTTGCGGGCGGAGTTGGGCGAATGCTTGCGCGTCAGGGCGGCGTCGAGGCCGCCCTCCACCAGTTGCTGGCGGGTGCGGGCGATCGTATCGGCGCTGGTATCCAGCGCCTCGGCGATCTGGCCGTCGCTCCAGGCCTCGCCAGCGTCCGAGGCGTCGGCC